>CAWFVV010000004.1:0-361663 GCA_963819385.1 uncultured Alphaproteobacteria bacterium
GGCTGACGTGCGATGAAGTTGTCGCGCACCTGTTTGACGGATTTGCCCGTCGTTTGGGACACCGCCTTGACGCGTTCTTCGAACGACGGCGAGACAATGGTGCCGGGGTAAATGGCATTGCAGCGAATGCCCTTGGTGATGAAATCGGCGGCGACGGCTTTGGTGAGGCCGATCACGGCAGCCTTGGTTGCACACTAGGCATAGCGGTTTGGCAGGCCTTTGATGGAGGAAACACCGGACGAAATATTGACGATCGAGCCGCCGCCATTCTTCAGCATGGCAGGCAGAAATGCCCTGATCGTCCGGTGCATCGATTTGACGTTGAGGTCGAACGAAAAATCCCAGTCTTTCTCCGAGCATTCGAGCACCGTGCCCTGGTGAACATAGCCCGCAACATTGACGAGCACATTCAATGCGCCGAAATCCTTCGCGACGGATCTGGCGAAAGCATCGACCGCTTTCGTTGAGAGCACGTCGAGTTTGGCGCTCTTCGCGGCCTTCAGCCCCTTGAGCTTGTCAGCCGCAGCATCGGTGGCGATGACCCTGGCGCCCTCGGCGATAAATGCCTCGGCAATGGCCCGGCCGATGCCCTGGCCAGCCGCTGTCACGAGCGCCACCTCGTTCTTCCGTCGATCAGTCATGGTTGACCTCACCTAACGTGTTGTGTGGCACCGTTTCGCTTTCCGCTCGCTTATGCAGGGAATAAGCGGAGTGTGCGCCGGGATATTCACCACATGTCTAATGGTTGTCGCGCGGCACACTCTTTTGCGCGACGCGTTGATATTTTACTGCGGTTTCAACACCATGCCGCCAGCGAGCTGATCGACCATGCCGCGCTGGATTTCCTGCCACGGCGTTTGACTCGCCGGGTATTGAAATCCACCACGCCTGAGCAACGCTGCGCGGCGGCGTGAGAGCTCGGCTTTCGAGATCAGGATGTCGGCGGTCCCCTTGCGGAGATCGATACGTACGCGGTCCCCGGTTTTGAGCAGTGCGAGACCGCCGTTTGCTGCCGCTTCCGGAGATGCATTGAGAATGGATGGCGAGCCGGATGTGCCGGATTGCCGTCCATCGCCGATACAGGGCAGGGAGGTTATGCCTTTCTTTATCAGCGCGGTCGGGGCCTGTGTCACAACCTCGGCTGAACCCGGGTAACCGATCGGGCCTGCGCCGCGCATGAACAATAAGGTGTGTTCGTCGATCTTCAGAGACGGATCGTCGATGCGGTGGTGGTAATCCTCCGGTCCCTCAAACACCACCGCACGGCCCTCGAATGCGTTTTTGTCTTTCGGATTGGAGAGGTAGCGCTTGCGGAATTCCTCCGAGATCACGCTGGTCTTCATGATTGCGGAATCGAACAGATTGCCTTTCAGGACCTTGAAGCCGGCATGCTTTTTCATCGGCTCGTTATACGGCTTGATGATGTCGGGATCCTTGCTCCGGGCGTTTCGGACATTCTCGCCCATCGTCCTGCCGTTGATCGTCAGCGCGTCGGCATGGATACGCCCGGCTTTCAGCAATTCATGCATCACCGCGGGCAAGCCGCCGGCGCGGTAATATTCTTCGCCAAGATATTTTCCGGCCGGCTGCATGTTGACCAGCAGCGGCACGTCATAGCCGATCTTTTCCCAGTCTCCGATTGCAAGTTTTACGCCGATATGGCGTGCAATGGCATTGATGTAAATCGGCGCGTTGGTCGAGCCGCCGATTGCCGAATTGGCAACGATGGCATTCTCGAACGCCTTGCGAGTGAGGATGTCGGACGGTCTAAGGTTCTGCTCGACGATCTCGACCGCGCGCACCCCGGTATCATAGGCGATCTGTCCACGCTCGCGGTAGGGCGCCGGAATCGCCGCGCAACCGGGCAACGACATGCCAAGCGCCTCCGCAAGAGCGTTCATGGTCGAGGCAGTGCCCATGGTGTTGCAGTGTCCAATGGAGGGAGCCGACGCCGCAGCGATTTCCAGGAACTCACGATTGTCGATGCGCCCGGCAGCCAGCTCCTCGCGCGCCTTCCAGATGACCGTACCGGATCCTGCGCGCTCACCTTTCCACCAGCCGTTCAGCATCGGGCCGCCCGACAGCACGATTGCAGGCGAGTTCACGGTCGCTGCGGCCATCAGGCACGCCGGCGTGGTCTTGTCGCAGCCGGTCAACAACACGACGCCGTCAAGCGGATAACCGAACAGCACCTCGACGAGGCTGAGATAGGCGAGATTGCGATCCAGCGCAGCGGTTGGGCGCTTTCCGGTTTCCTGAATAGGGTGGCAGGGAAATTCGAAGGCGACTCCGCCCGCCGTGCGAATGCCCTCACGCACCCGCTTGGCAAGCTCTAGATGATGACGATTGCGCCGGGAGAGGTCGAGCCGGTCTGCGCGATCCCGATAATCGGCTTACCTGATCGCAACTCCGAAGATGTGAGTCCAAAATTCAGATAGCGCTCAAGATAGAGCGCCGTCATGCCGGGGTTGGCAGGGTTGTCGAACCAGAGTCGGGATCGCTGCCGATGGACGGATTTCCGGGAAATTTTCGCCATGTTCTTCCGGATTGTGCACTCAACGGTTAGCCTCATCTATAAGTCGTCTGCAACAACACTACCAGAAGGCTGTCTGCCGGGGCCTCAGAGAAGAAGACTTAAGGAATTGATTGAATCGGAATTTTCCGGGTTGCCGATATGGGACCCATCAAAACCGCTTCAACCCCAGTTGTTTACTGAAACGGCCATTACTTCGCACGGATGGCGGTGCCACAATCGGGAAAGTGTCGCGACAGACTGCCGAATAACGGGATTTTTCGGGAAGAAAGCGGAATCAAAAAACTCTGCCGGAAGAACAGCTTTTGTTTTTCGCCGTTACGCCCACCTGACCGTGGTTCGATGAAGCCGACCGGAGCGCGAAGCGCGTTCCGAAAAACAATGGAATTTTGTCGATCGCGAATCACCTTGGGATGGTCATTCCCCGATCCACAATTTACTTTACGCTTAATTAATATTCCCATGTTTATCTCAATATTATGAGTAGAAAGTGTACGAGTTGTCAGCATCTCAAGCGCCCTGAGATCGACCGTCGGCTTGCCAGCGGCGAGCCGGTGGCGCAGGTCGCGCGCGCCTATGACCTGACCAAATGGAGCGTACCGTCATCGAGCTAATTGTCTCGGACTTGGCTCGTCCAACGACATCAAGAAAGAGGCAGCCCGCGGTACTGCCGCTGTGGCTCTGCTGCCATCCAAACAAGCCCTTAGCGGTATGCAGTTGGCAATCATCGCGCGCATCGATGAGGTGATCGCAGAAGCCAAGAACAAGGGACGCGAGCCGGCCCTGGCTCGGATCGCGCAGCTTCATCAGCGCGCGCGCCTCGATCTGGCGGATGCGCTCGCGCGTCACGCCGAAGATCTGGCCCACTTCCTCGAGCGTATGCTCGGCCATGCCGCCGATGCCGAAGCGCATGCGCAGGATACGCTCCTCGCGCGGCGTCAGGCAGCCGATCGCCGCGCTCACGACGTCGCGCAGGATGCTGGCCTCGGCGGCCGAATGCGGATCGACCGTGTTGGGCGCCGCGATCAGGTCGCCGAGCGTCGCATCGCCATCCTCGCCGACCGGCGAGTTGAGCGAGGCCGGCTGCTGCACCAGGGAGAGCACCTGCTCGATGCGCGCGATCGGCACGCCGGTGCGCAGCGCGATCTCGTCGGCGCCGGGCTCGTGACCCTTCTCCTGGTAGAGCTTGCGCCGGTCGCGCAGCACCCGCGCCGCGACCTCGGTCATGTGCACCGGGATGCGGATGGTGCGGCTCTGGTCCGCGATGGCGCGCGCGATCGACTGGCGGATCCACCACACCGCGTAGGTCGACACCTTGACGCCGCGGCGATAGTCGAACTTCTCGATCGCGTGCATCAGGCCCATGTTGCCTTCCTGGATCAGGTCCAGGAGGTCCATCGAGCCGTTGCGGCGATAGCGCTTGGCGATGGCGACGACGAGCGGCAGATGCGCCCGCACCATCTCCTCGCGGCCGCGCATGACCTCGCGGCGCGCCCTGCCGATCTCGGCCACGAGCGCGCGGAATTCCGCGATCGGCAGGCCGACGCGCTGCGCGAGCGCCGCGATCTCGCCGCGCAGCTCGGCGACGCGGTCGCCGTGCCGGCGCATGAAGGTCCGCCAGGGCAGCATGGTCGCGACGGCGTCGAGCCAGCCGGCGTCGAGCTCATGACCGGTGTGGCGAAGCAGGAATTCCTTGCGCGCCACGCGGCACTGCTCGGCGAGCCGCAGCAACTCACGCTCGGCCAGCGCGAGCGCGCGCTGCTCCTGCTCCAGGTCGGCGACGAGATCGGCCACCCGATCGGCGCGCAGCCGCAGTTGCGCGGCCTCGCCGCCGAACTTCGCGACAAGCTGCGTCAACCGCGCCCGGCGGGACTTGAGGATGTCGCTGCCGCGCGTCACGGCGGCGACGCGCTTGCCGCTGAGCGTCGCGATCTCGTGGGCGAGCTTCGACATGGCACCGAAACGCGCGAGCGCGCCGGGCAGCAGCGCCAGCTCGCGCGCCGCGAAGTCGCCGTGATCGTCGGTCGACGCTTGCGTCTCTTCGCCATCCTCGCCGACCGTGGCGGCCGGCACGGGCGGACGCGGCGCCACGAAGGCGCCCGCGACGGGTATCGCGTCGTTGCCGCTCACCGGCAGGTCGACAAGATCGCGCAGGCGCGCCCGGCTCTCGCGCAGTTCCGCCCCCCACCCGTCGATGCGCGCGATCAGCATCGGAACGCGGCAGAGGCCCGCGACCAGCGCCTCCTGCGCGGCCTCGATGCGCTTGGCGAGCTCGACCTCCTGCTCGCGCGTGATCATCTCGGCGCGGCCCATCTGGCGAAAATAGGTGGCGATGAGATCGGGGGAGCGCGGCTCCTCGCGGCGGGCGCGCACGGGGGCTCGCACGGCGGTCGTGACCACGACATCGACCGCGTCGGCATCCGCCAATTCGGGCGCCTCGTCCGCATTCAGGGCGGCAATATCCGCCGGCGCGCCCTCGGCGGCGCGGCCGGGGCGTTCACGATTATCGGCCTCCTCACGGATCCGATACTCAAGAGACATTTCGGTCATATCCGTCATCACGTTAACTCGAGGAACTCGAAGCGGGGCGCCCGGCAGCACGCGACGCCGAAAAACCCAAGGTCCGCCAAAGACTTGAGACCGCCGCCGGAACCGGCTGGAACTCGCAAATTGAACGGGGGCGCGTCGCGGGCGCCGCCGAGCGCGGCGCAGTCCGCAATCTCGGCGCATCACATGGGGCGTTTACGGGAAAAAATCAAGCCGGTTCAAAGGCGTGGTTGCCCAGGGGTTTACGGGCGGGGGTCGGCCTTCGCGCCGGCAAACCGCGCAAAAAAGCCGTCCGCTGGCGTCGGCGGCGCCCCCGTACGGCAGCGACGGCTGCCAGGCGCTCGAGGATATTGGTGAGCAGATCGGTCACGGCGGCGGCGAGAAGCTGAATATCGGCGGCACGCGAGCGGCGGTTGTCTCCGCGCGATGCCGCGATAACATGCGTTCGGCCTGCCGGCATAACGTCGTCTTCGTTGCGCTGATCGACGCCGCGAAAAAAATACAGGCGATCTGCAATGCGGAAATGACCCGAAATACAATAGAACGCCTTGCGATCACAGGCGAAATTTGGATGGCGCGAGAACAATGGGAAACAATGGAAAAAACAATGGGAAACAATGGCGGACATTGCTTGAATCCATGATTGACACCTCGGATCCGCGGGCGCCGGCAAGGCGCAATTCGTCATATGCCATCGCACCATTCTGACAATTGCCGACGTTGCGCAAGAACCAATCGCAGCGCCTCACATGAAAATCACCGAGGTGGAAACGCACGTGCTCTCGATGCCGATGCTGGTCAGTTGCAGCACTGATGGTTGCACATCTTATGGCCGTTGGCAGTGGTGACCCACCCACAGCAGTAGCAATGAATCTGGCTCATCTTCATCGATGTGCCTGATTTTTGCGAGGCAGTGGCGCTGGGCGTCCGCGCGCAGAATGACGCGGAATCCGAAGACGCCGCCCTGATCGGGCTAGCCAACTCCGCGATTGCGGGAGCGACGCCGACCGCCGATAGCGACGCCAAGCACAGGAGCACACGCAAGGATCGTTTGATCATCGGCACCCTCCCTTGCTGTCCGGAGACGTTCCGGGTTTCGGTCTCAACGAATACATCCAGCAACATTGCCGATCGGTGCAGCAGCAAGCCGTGCAACATTTAGCAGTTGCCAAGGAGATTGGATCGACAACGCTTCATTGTGTCGACATTTGCATCGATAAAGGTATGGCAAAGTAAAGGTTGCAGGCAAGAAGCCCTGAGCCTTTTCGTCCCCGCGACGAAGGCGGATGCCGGCCTGCCTATCGCGATGGTCCATGTGCAGGCGTTGCCGCTTGTGCCGGAACGGCTGGCTTGGCCGCCTCCGGCGTCTGCGCTTGTGGCGCGGATGTCGGCAACTGCGGAGCGATGAGCGGGAGAGTCAGCGGCGGCGGCGACGGAGGTGGCGGCGGCAGGCTCGATTGCGCCAAAGCGGGCGCTTCGCCGGCGAATGTCAGGGCCAAGGCTGCGAGCGTGAACAGGCGGCGCACGCGGATGCTCGTCGCGATCTGCATTGAACAGCTCCTCGTTGTTTCACGGGGGTCTCCGCTCGGATGATACACGAACGGCGTCCAGTATTTCCCGTCGTCCGTCCGGCGCCTGATCACGGCGAGGCCCGGATGAGGGAAGAGGACGCCGCTGCGCGGCGCACCGCCTGCGGTCCTATGGCGTCTGGTACCTGCCCGTTCCTGCGCTAAGCTTGTCCTTGCCAGGACGGCAACAGAACCGCCGGCGTGCAACCGGGAGAGATGGTCATGAGCCGATGGCCGGTGATCGTCGTGGCGCTGACAGCGTCGATGGCGTTGCTGCTCGAGGCGCGCGCGGAAGATTATCCAACGCACAACATAACCGTCCTGGTCCCGTTCACGCCGGGCGGCGGCACGGATCTGCTGGCGCGCGCTTGGGCGCAGGTCCTCGAGAAGAAGTACGGCAAGACATTCGTCGTCGAGAACCGGCCCGGCGGCGGCACGAGATGCGACCACGGCCAATGCGACGCCGGACGGCTACACGCTGATGCAGGGCACCAGCGGCACCATGGCGATGAACCCCACCATCTTCAAGCATCTGTCCTACGAGCCGTTGAAGACGCTGGTGCCGGTCTCGCTGATCGCCGGCACGCCGTTCGTGCTGACGGTCAATCCGTCACTGCCGGTGCACAGCGTCGCGGACCTGGTGGCGCTCGCCAAGAAGAGAGCCGCCGAGGGCAAGCCGCTGACCTACGGTTCGGGCGGCGTCGGCGCGTTTCATCATCTCTGCGCCGCGCTGTTCAGCAGCCTGACCGGCATCAAGATGACCCATGTTCCCTACCGGGGCAGCGTGCCCGCGACGATGGCGCTGATCTCAGGCCAGATCGACGTGCTGTTCGTCGATTTCGGGCCGATGTTGCCGCAGATCAGGGCCGGCAAGGCCCGCGCCCTCGGCATCACCGGCGACAAGCCGTTCCCGACAGCGCCGGAGATCAAGCCACTCGCCGAGGTCGGCCTGCCGTCTTGGCCAAACACCGTTGCCTGGCAGGCCCTGCTCGCGCCCGGCGGCACGCCGAAGCCGATCCTCGAAAAGCTGAACAAGGACGTGAATGCGGCTGTCCAGTCGCCGGAGATGAAGGCGCCGCTGGACCAACTCGGCATGACCGGGCTCGGCGACAAGTCGCTGGAGCAATTCGACGAGTATGTGAGGGCGGAGACCGAGCGCTGGGCGAGGGTCATCAAGGAGGCGGACTTGGCGGGGACGCAGTAGCCGCAGTGTTGACCGCGCCTGTGTGCAGTTGCTGCCCGTTGTCTTTGTGGCGCCGGCGGCTCAAGCACTCTGCTGTCACGCTTACTATTCTCGTCCGTCTGGCCCTTCATAGCCCTCTCGCATGAGTTGATCAGCCTGGCGGTCTATCATCTCTCTCGTGATGAGACCGTTCTCGAGCGCAGTGTTGCCGAATGTCGCCGGCGGCGAAATTCGGCTTTGTTCTATCGGCCCAACGCTGTTTCGTTCGTTTTGGCGAACCTACAGAGAACAGATCAAGCAACCGCCTTCCTGGTCCTGCGCGTCTTCAGGCGCCAGACCGCCGATGGTTTCCACGAGGCTCCTGTTACCTCGCCTTTTGCGTTGCCTTTCCTCGTAGGCCGCTCTGTTTGCTTTGATGGCAGCCATACGTTCTGGTCGCTCAAGCTCCGCCAATGATTCTGATGAACCCCAAGTAAAGTCGACGCCTTGCTTGAGACTGGCGGCTTCGTATTCCTTGGCGCGCTCGTAAAGGTCCGGATACTTCTCTTTCAATCTGACCCATTCGATCTTTTGCTGATAGAAGCAGAAATAACATCCCGATCGGCTCCTCCCCCAAGCGGTATAAGTCGGCATTCCAAGTCCCAAATCCTCGAGAATGCGATGGATGTCAGCCAGAACGAGTCCATCGTCGCGGAACGGATAGATGGGCGTTATGTTGGGTTTGGTGGAGATGTAGCCGGTGCGCGCCTCGTCCGCGCGCAAGCCCACGTAGTTCAAGACGGGGTCGTCGCCTACGTAGTTCTCGAATGGCTTGAGCTTGAGCATTCGCGTGCACCAACGACGGTGATTGGACGGAAGCATTCCGCCGTATACGGATAGCCAATGGTCGAAACTATCGGTAGGCGAGGTTCTAACGATCGGTTTCCCGAGGATTGCTTCGAGCCGGCCTAGATACTCGTAAGTCTCGGGTAATTCCTTTTCGGTATCGTGGAATATATATTCCATTTGAGGGACGCGATCGCGCATGTAGACAGCCAAAGCTGCGCTATCTTTACCGCCGGATAGACTGAGGATGTGCCGCTGATTGGTCATCTGAGTTTTGTCCGCTGCCGCCATTCAGGCCCTATTGTAGGTGGCCGAGAGCCGGTTTTAAGCGAGGCCGGCTGTTTCGAGACTTGAATGATTCGCTCGTCTAGCGCGAGCATCATCAAGGTTTAAGGCTCGCTACTCAAGTTCCACCTCGATCATGACCACGACGTCGTTCGACATGGCGTCGTCCTCTCTTGTTTCTCCTTTGGTAGACACCTTGATGAAATCGAACGGCTTGTCCTTGAAAGGCCGCTCGACGCCGTTTCTCCGCATCGCGAGCCCTGCGGTCAGCGCTCGATAGAAGGCCGGATCGTCAACGGCGTCGAGAAACTTCTGCCCGTTTTTCGGGGGGTTCGACTTCTTGGATTCGGCAAATATGTCGCGCAGGTTCTTGCGAGCCTGAGCCGACAAGAGGAGCCACTCCTTGAGGTCTCTCTTGGATCGTCCCACGAGACATACGGCCTCGCCGCTATGCAATCCACACTGATGGACAAGCTTGGCTTTGCCGTCACTGGATTTGAGAAAGATCGACAGAGCAGCCGGATATCGCGATGGAACGGCCGTGAGCGTGCCAACTCGGCCCAGATTGCCGAGGAACACCTGCTGCAACTGGGACGCGAAGGGTTGCCTGAACCGACGGACCAAGTTGACCTCTGTCTCCAATTTGCTTGCCAGATCGTTGAGCAACCACGTCTCCGGGGAAAGGATGTCCCAATCGATTACAAAACGCTCGTCGCCGACGCTCATGACCGGAGTCCTCGGCTTCGAGAAGGCAACGCTGTGCTGACGCCAACTCAGCGGATTAGCAATGCCCCTAAGGAGAAGGATCCTGTCCGCCCCTCCCCTTACCAGGTCGCAAGATTGCGAAATGACCATGTAGACATAGCGAGCCGAGACTCGGCGGCCCTTGCACGGCGTCCGGTTGAGCGCCGGTTTGCGTCGGAGCGGCGGCGTCGGGGCCGCCGGCTTGAGCCCTGGAGGCTGATGCGGCCTGAGTAGCAGCAGACGGTATAGGCGGAGGCGCCGTCGAAAGGAAGACATCTCCGAAGCGGACGAACTGCGGATCATTAGCGATCTCGGCTTCGATCCGCGTGCGTTCCTCGTCGTAGAACAAGGCGCCGTCCATCATATCCATCAGACTTTCGCTCGGCATGAACTGCGCTGGTGGATATTCGTCCCAATTTATGTCGTTCAGACCTTTCGCCGCTTTGATTAAGCCCGACTGCCCTTCGATGACCTTATGCAAGAATAAATCGTATAGGTCGATGACGTAGTCACCGACGGCTCTCCTGCCGCCTCTAACGTTAGCGCCTGCGTGTTCGCGTAGTCCGAAAGATCGAGCGCGCGAATGGTTTTCAGAAAGCTCACCTGCGATCTCTTAAGCGCGGCCTCCCATTCGGATACGAAGAGATTGAGCCGCTGAGAATCTGGATAGCAGACGGCCAAGTCGTAAAGCCGTTCGAGCGTGGTGCTACCGTTTGCCAGTTCGGACTTCCGGATGGTGCGGAACTGACATCCGAGCAACTCGGCTTCGTCCCGCACCTTCGGCGCAAACTCGTCTAAGCGCGAACTCGCCGACATCAGAAATACGAGGGGTGGCCTCGTTCTTCGCTTCTCAATGACCTCTCGCACCCTTCGAATGCCCCGATCGACGGCGCCTTCGTCCTCCGTGGCACCGAGAAAAAGATCGAGAAATACGATCTCAGCATCGCCGATGGCCGCATCTTGCTTCGATCCCAGCGTGGTACAGGAGAGTTTGAGGTCGTTGCTGATGAGACTTTCGAGCGGTTGAAGGACGCTTCGCTTGGATGAGCGCGCTCTATCGAACTCCTGAAAGAGCTCGTCGGCGACCTTCCCAAGCTGGCCACGTTGCTGCCACGTGGTCGTTACGAAGCGCGGGTCGCGGCGCAATGCGTCAGGATCGGTCCGATCGTATGCTGCCTCGCCGAACGCTGTTCGAAGCAGCAACTCTTCCTGATCGCTGATGTCGTCGAAAAAGCGGGCCCAAGCGCCTTCATTCAGGTTTCCGACTTCGGGAAATTCGTCGTACGCGTCATCGACAATAGCAGCCTTCGAAAACTTGAGGCCCTCGAGCAGCGTTTTGACCTCTTCAATCATTTCTTCTCCGGCGGCAATTCCAGAACGAAAGTGTTGAGCCTGCCGCGATGGACCGACCTCTCTTCGGAGAGATAGAGCGATCCCCCATGGTGCAAGGCGCAGTCTCTTGCGATGTAGAGGCCGAGGCCCTGCCGACGGCTCTTGCCCTTCGTCGAGACGAATGCCTTGAACACTTCCTCTCTCATGCCCGGTGGAATGCCGGGCCCGTTGTCGGTGTATTCCATCAGACTTTCCGGGCTGCCGATCTTGATTTCGATCGTCGCCTGATACTTCGGTTCTGCCTCTGCTCGCGAATCCATCCAATATACGGAATTGTTGATCAGGTTCTCGACGATCTGAACGAACATCCCTTTCACGCCGTGCACTACGACCGACTTCAGCTTGCTGGAGACAGTCGCCTCGATCTTGTGACGCTCGAACTGGCGAGCATGGCCGTTCAGGACGTCCTTGACGAGCGCCACGAAGTCGAAGCTTTCCTTCCGCTGACGGCCCGATATGCTGAGCGGATCCAACACACGAAGGCGACGATTCATCGTCTTCATTTCAGACCGAAGCGTGTTGAACACGGAATGGATGTCCGCTGGCAGCTTCTTGGAGTTCGGCATCCTCAAGTATCTTCAGCGTGAACTCGGTCGAACGCGCCAACTCGTGAGCGATCAACTCTAGCATCAGACCGATCCCGGCCAGCTGGATCATTCGGTCTCGCTCGTCTTCGATCTGTTCGGCTCGCGCTTTCGCGTCGAGGAAATACCGTTGCATCTCCTCGAAGATTTTCCCTCAACTCCTCGAGCTTTGGTTTTTCGGAGCCGAACCGCCTCTGCATCTCCTTCAGGGATTTGGAAGCCCGCTCCTCCAACCGATCGACGCGCTTCTCGGCTTGTTCGAAATCTATTTCGACTTTCTTCTGTCGCTCGACGATCTCATCGAGAAACTTGCGGAGTCTGTCGTTGATCGCGAAGTAAAGAGTTTCGATGAGGACAGCTTTTTCGTCGCAGTCCTTCAGACCCTCGCGGTTGGTCTGGTCGATGAGCATCGGATTGCCGCTTCTAGATATCGCGACCTTGCCGATGAATTGGGCCTTGTTCAACTTGTAGCCCGGAGATGCAAGCGCACGTCGGTCAAGCCCGAGCCAGTCATCTTGATCGTCGCCGTACGGAAAGACACGATAGCCGTCCCGGAACAACATGATCCCGGACCATTGTTTCTGGAGAGCCAGGACATGATTGCGGTCTCCGATGCTATCGACCTTCTTGAGCCTCTGACGATTGAACCAATAGAGCTCGAAGTCGAAAGACCCGACGGAGGCAAGCGCACTCTTGGAGACTTCGACATCGTCCCGCGTGATTGATCTGAGGTCGATATTCTCGAGCTCGTCGATGCGGGTTTCGGGCTTATTCCCTTTTCCTAAATCTCCGCACCACATCTCTAGCTCAAGCGCGGCGGAGCCATTATGGACTTTGTATTTTCCTTTGAGTGTGGCATGCGCCAGTTCGAGTATCGCTCGGTCGAGCCTCGGTATGTCGACGCGCTCGCCGTTGAAAAAGATGGCGACCCGGAAACGGCGCTTGCGCGCCGTGAATGGGTCCCACAGACGCGACAACTCAAGCTTCGCGATCTCTTGAATTCGCCTCGGGGACCAACCGGCCTGCAGGTTCGATACGCAAATCATGGTTCCTTGGTACGCAGGATTCGGCTTTTTTGGACCGGCGCGAGGAGCGACGGGAATTTCCTCCAATAATTTGCTGTCGTCTTCGAATTGCGTCCAGTCGATCTCGAGAATGTTCAAGTTGGCGTCTTCAGCGCGCGCCGTCGTAACCTTCAGCTTGGACCCCAAGCGCATGGCGGACAGACGTCCGACACCCTTCTCTCCGAGGTAGGGCGATTTCTGGCCGGCACTCAGCGCAGCCGCAACCTGCCTGCGCCGTGCCGGCGTGCCGATCAGCATATAAGCTTCGAGAAGATCCTTTCTGGACATGCCATGCCCAGTGTCGCGAAACTCGATCCAATTATTGCTTTCGTATCCCCTACGAAGTCCGTCTTTGATCTGTTGAAGTGTAGTCGCTCCTTGAAGCGCTCCGAGGAATGATTGCCTCCTATCGGGCGGAGCGGAATTCAGGATCGCCGCGTCTATTGATGCCACGATATCGGCCGCCTCGCTTTCGGCCTTCTTGGCGATAGCCGCATCGAGGTCGGCAAGAATATCAATGTAATGATTGTGGGGCAGCGTCACGCAAAGGTCCAGCGAAACACCGTCGGGTGACTGGGCGTCGATTGCGTTCTTGACGATCTCATAGATCGCGACCAGAGTCCGAGCTGATGAGCTCCGCTCCCAACTCCAAAATCGTTCTAGCTGCAACTCTAAAGGACAAATGTTTTTCCACGTCTTATGGGAAGAACTCTAGAACTGTTTCGGCCTCGACTCTAGATTGCTTTCAGGCAACTTTTCAACGCTCTTGTGAGCCCACCCCCCATGGCTGGTCTTGGCCGGTGAGTGACCGGGCTGAATGGCATCGCGTTCGCCTTCACCATTTATTTATCCGCCGATCTTGCCTCGCTCGTCTTCGCTGCGGCCGTCTGCTCCGACCTCGTTGCTTCCGCCCAACGCCTCCCATAAGAGACGATAAAGAATTGCAACGCGTGCATTATTTGACTTCGCGAGAATCGCGTCTATTGCAGTGATGAGAGGCTCCGCTTCCGGACTTTCGGCGACCGCGACATCCACTACCCGCGCTCGCTCCGCTCCGTCCGCCCGCGTGAGACCGAGCCTCACGGCGCTAGGCAGAGGCTCGGAGCCTGCAGCAAACGCGGCGGCCTCGACGCCGAGAAATGTTCGGCCGAGAGATCCGATGTCCGTCCGCCAACTTTCGATATCCTGGTTCGTCCACCTTGCGGGCGGCTTTGAAGCCACAAAGCTCGCGATCGATTCGATCCAGCCGTCTTCCGACAAGCCCGGATCGCGGAATTTCTGCGCGAGCGCTCGAAGTCGAGGCTCCTTCGCCGCCAGAGTTACTCGTGAACCTCTCGCTGCCAGTTTAGCGCGGTCCACGGTGCCGCCACCGGCATCGACCGCGCGTCCGACGTCGGCGACGATTTCTGTCAGCAACGTTGGATAAGCGTCTCTAAGCCTTAGAGTGGCACCATGCAGAGCGGCGACGAACCTTTCAGTCCTGACCTGATCTCGTCGACCGTCGATATCGAACGGGCGGATGCCGCAGGCTTCTGGTAGTTCGTGAAGGAGCGGCCTCGATGGATCGGTGCTGTTGAGAAGCGCATCGCGCACCTGACCGGCTTCCGCATCCAACGACGTGGACCGCCGAGTATACTCGGGAAGAGTTGCCGCGAATTTGCAAAGTGGGGCGACTACGTCCAGCAGTTCGGTCTGTCTGTCCGCCGGAGCTTCGGTCGCGAAACATTCGAGAAGTAGACGGAATACCTCGGCACGAACGCCAGCTACTCTGCACAGTTGGAGAGCGAAGCTTTCCGGTTGCTTGATGAGACGCAGGAAATCGGCCGGTACGAAATTGTGCAGGAAGGTACCATTCTCATAAGACGCAATTTCATGGGCGTGCGTACTCACGACGATAGCCAGCAATAGTGGAATGACGCCATCACGGATGCCGAATGGAGCGGCGCGAAGTTCCGCGAGCAGCGTTGGTACCGGGACGCGAGCGCCCTTCAAGTCTTCCAACCGCTCCATCAGTCGCCCTAGTGCAGATCGCAGCCGGAGCGGGTCGTCGTCCTTTGGCGGATCCTCGATGAACGAGCGCCCTCCTCCATTCCTGTGCACGCGCCCGGCCGCCAAGACCGACAAGTACATTGATTTTTCCGGAGGGGCGCGCACCGGTCGATCCCGAGCATCGGTAGTTGCGGGGATACGAAGATGCCCTCGATGAGTTCTCATGCGTGCCGCGGCCGCGGCGGAGCTTAGGGAGTTGCGGTTCAAAAGTTCATTCAGGACGATGGGTGCCTGCGAGTACAATTCATCGCAAACATTGGATAACAGGGGAGCCAGACGCCGGTCAGAACCCAATGCTGGCTTCTTTCCGCAGCGGTGGATCGTAGACGCCCGGGCGAGGCTTGACCTCAGCCCGATAGCCTCTTCCAGTCCGATCGAGAGCTTGGCGGCGCATCGTTTGAACTGCCTGTCCGCTTCGGCAAGCGAATAGGGATCTTCAGCGAGTTCTGGTGTGTTCGCGATTACGTGCTGCCACGCCTGCGCATCGCGAAGATCCGAATCAACCCCGACAAAACGTCTGAAACCAAGACTATTACGTCAGGACGCGAGGAGCGTTGCGCGGCTATGTTTGCCAATGAACGCTCCCCTTCGTTCTCCGCGAGAACGACGACGATCGAGCCGTCAGCATCCGGCCTTTGTGCAGACACAGCTTCAACCGAGGCGGCGCCCGTATAGCGAACATCGAAATATCGGAGCGTTCCGGTCGTTAGATAATGTCTTCGCGCTGCAATCGGTCGTTTGTCGAGGTACGGCGCGACGGCCGCAGCGAATTCACCTCGTTCTCCGATCGAAGCGATAGCTTCTTGGAAAGCGGCGCGAAGATTCACGCTTGAAGCGCCCCACAATCGATACTCGCCACTCTGCCCCCGTTGAAACAGAAGACCGCGATCTACCAGGCCCTTGAGCATGGAGGAAGAGTGCCTCCGGTCTAGACCCAACGAGGCCGCCACGGCCTCGTTGGAGGCGGCGAGGTCTTCGGTGTCCAAGAGATTTAGGACAGCGATCGTCTTTACCGCCGCCATTTCCTGAGCCGGCAGATCGTGCACCCGGTTGACTATCTCGATGAGCCGAAGCCACGAACTTCGATAACTCTCGCCGCTGAGGCGATGCCCGAACACTGCCCGTACGTAGTCGAAGAAGTGGTGCAATCGGTACCAATTGTCGGGCGACAGCGGCATGTCAGCAACCGCTTGCAGCCCAAACGGCTCGTTTGAAAGCAGGAAGCTGAATAGCGATCTTTCATGCTGACCGAAGCGCGCAAAGAATCGAACAAGAACGGGAAGCACCATGGGATGCAACGGGTAGAGTGAGACGCCGTCATCGACGAAGGTGCGCCCGAGCCAACCGGCGTCCTTGGATGCGCTAAGCGCATGCCTCGCCGCGCGCATCACGGACCGCGGGAGTGCTGGGACGTCAATTCCGAGAGCATGTGCAACAAGTGTGGCGGTGTGAACCAGCGGCTGATCGAATACGACTTCTTCGAACCTTCCGGCTATTTTCTCCCATTCGTGCTTTTGAGCGAAGGGTAAACGTTCCGCATAAGCTTGAAAGCTCTGGTGTAACAACCCCATGATCATGAAAGGCGATGCGCCGCTCCTAACGGCGCGCTCAGCCAGAACCTGCAGCAGGAAAACATCCTCAGTTTCGGGATGATTTGCTGCGTGCTCGAGAAATTTTCCCATCTCATCGAGGATCAGCAGGATGCCGCTTCCGCGCTGATCGGCGATCGCGATTGCCATGTCTAAGACGGATGCCAACGAAGCAAGGGTCCCCGACTTGGAAGCCTTTTCGCTCGTGGACAGAAGATTTCCGAGCGCTTTCGACGGCCTGCCGCGGCCTAAGGTCGAAAACGCGGTACGAACTCCTCGAGCTATCGATCCGGCCAGGCCTTCCCTGTCTCCCGTCACCAGGATCGGTATGAAAGAGCGCAGCCCTTTCGACTTAGAGGCTCCGGACCGCTTAAGGATGTTTGCGATAGCTCGTGATTTCGGATCCGAGAGATAGCGTGCCAAAAAAAGCGCGAAAGAGGATTTCCCAACGCCATAGTCGCCCGTGATACGCCAGGCCCGACGGCCGGACCCCTCGGAAGCACCAGTTGCAATGCGGTCAAAGGCATCGACCACGAACGGCGTCAGAGCATAAGACTCTAATGCGCGCGGATCGTTGAAGTCGCGCTCGAGGTTCGTCGATCGCAGGAATCGTCTCGGGGTTCTAAAGATTTCTCGGATCTTGGTGTCTTCGCGCGGCATTACGGACGTCCTTTCGAGTAGACCCGGCTCAGGAGATCGGGACGACCGGACGACAATACGATTTTGCCGCTAATCGCAGAGGGAAGATATTCGAACGTGCCGCCAAGGTTTTGCTCTAGACGCTGACGAACGTCGGCTTCGCTGAGAAGAAAGATGCGTCCTGGACTGCCGTCGCCTGTGCAGATGTCGCGCAAGGACAACGTGGTCTCCTCGCCGTGACGGCGCTGCCAGAAGTCATGCAGAGCGAAATCGAAAACCGCGTCGGATATTTCCGGTTTACGGCCCCTCCTGAACGAATAGATGGGTTCACGCCGCCCCCCTTCTCCTTTGCGATCACCTATGTGTTCCAATAGACGCAGATCAGTCAAAGGACCATCAAGAGAATCTTCCAAGTTCACGTTGGCACGGGACGGTAGATAGGTGTGAAGTAGGACATCGAGGTGTTGCGAGAGAGTTATATCGGAATGGTCGTAGCCGAGAATCCGGCTTTCCCGGACAAGCGAGGCCAGGACTTCGCTTCTGGTGAACTCAGGATATGGCCATCGATTGAACAGGGTATGCCATGAGAATAGGGGCATAACTGTATTCGAGGCCAATGCCCAGTGGAGCAACCACGGAGTTGCATTGTGTTCGACGAACGGATCGTATCCGTGCGAACCGAAGATTTTGGAGCCGAAGTCGCTGATCGCAGGCAAGCGTCCCGAACCCGGCGTTACGACGCCCATGGCCGCAGCCCAGAACCTCAATGAGCGGACCATGTTCTTGCCCAGCCCGAGGCTCACCATTGCGCCTTCGTCACTGGACCAGTGGTTTGGTTCTTCCCTCAACATCTTACAGGCTTTGGGCAGCCAAGCGAACCTGCAGGCGAACGTCTCGTGCCCGGAAAAGCGGAATTGAGGTGCATCTACTGCAGATTTCGTTCGGCCAGCAGCCCCGCCGAGAGATCGCATCATCCCGCTCCCTTCCCTCGCATCGTGCGCCGAACATCGGAAATAGCGGCGGAAATGAGCACCGCCGCCTCGTCAACCTCCTGTTCGGTGGTACCCCGCCCGAGTCCAATTTCTGAGCGCACCTTCGATGGCGCTTGGCGGAAGTCGCATCGACTGGAGGACGTGCGACGGCTCATCCGTCCCCCAACGACAGGCGGATCCGGTTGACAGCGCCACCGAGCGGGAGAGCCTTGCGGCGACCGCATCGTTCGGCACGTCGGGGATGGATATATGGAGATTATGGGGAAGTCTGTTGGCCGTATCGCCGTTGACGATCATACCGTCGACGGTTTGCCTGAGGCGATGCTCGAGTTTATCGCGAAGCGAACTGATCCGCGCGCTTTCCGAAATCATTTCATGTCGGCACAGCCTGCATGCCTCCGCGAAACCCGCTATCGCTGGCACGTTGGGGGTACCCTGATCGCGCTCCATTCCTCTCAATACGGCTTGACCCTCGGTGCCGGTCAAGACGGCCGCGATACCTTTCGGGCCGTACATCTTGTGAGCTGACACCAGCAAGTAGTCGATTCCCCAGCGGGAGACGTCGATTGGCACGTGAGCCGCGGCCTGCGACGCATCGACGAACAACGGAACGTTGCGAAGAGCGGCCAAGCCCGCGATCTCCCGGATCGGATTTATGGTGCCGACCTCGTTGTTCGCCGCCATGATGCAGAGCAGGTCACATCCGCCGGCCAGCTGAGCTTCGATATTCGACAGACTTAAGCGCGCCTGCCCGTCTACTTCGAGCCAACGGATGCGACATGTGCCGGACTTCGCCTGCCGTGCGAGCGAGTCCAATAAGCCGTGATGCTCGATGGTCGTCGAAACGACCGTCACCGGTCGCGTCTCGATGGACGCAACGAGACGGCGAAGGACCGCATCGAACGCTGTAGTTGCACTGCCGGCAAAGAATACGCAGTCCGACGATACGTTGAATAGTTCGCCGATCGCAACACGCGACTCGTCGACGATCCGCCGTGCCTCATCGCCGTACATATGACCGCGGTCGTTCGGGTTCCCGAACTGCTCGGTCATCACGCGCATCATTACCTGGGCGACCCCACGGTCGACTGGCGTCGTGGCGTGGTGATCCAGGTAGATGGCGGGCCGCGTTTCGGCGGTACGCTGCGCGGATTCGGACCGAAAATTCATGAGGCGTTGGACAGATTACGGGACGCGCCCACTATGTACAAGATTCGTGCAATGCGCGAGCCATCGGACGCCATTTGACTTTTTAGTGTGGACATCGAGTGTCGTGGTCAGATGCTGATCGCAAGCACCGCGAGGATAGAATTTGCCTTTCCGGCTTGATCCACGACCGCAGCGATTGGCCACCCAGGCCATCGAGACAGCAATCCGGTCGTGCCTCAAGCGACTGAACTCCTCCGTCGCAGAAGCGGTCCAAAAAATGGCGGGGTGAGCTGCTGCGGTGCCACACCGTCAAACCCCGGCGGTTCGAGAAACGCTTGATTTTGAAGGACTTCTTGGCCGTCGAAATTCGGTGGCGGAGAGGGAGGGATTCGAACCCCCGATACGGTTGCCCGTATGCCGCATTTCGAGTGCGGTGCGATCGACCACTCTGCCACCTCTCCGTCGGGCGAAGGGCCGCAAAGCCCTCGGGTCGTGGCGTTTATCTACCCAAGGGGCACGAGGGAGACAAGCGGCACGTCCAGCGAGCGGCTCCTTGATTGCGGGTGGCGGAACAAGGACGTGGATGGCCGGGACGAGCCCGGCCATGACGATGTGGTTGCCGTTCGCCTCACAGCTCCCGCCCGATCCGCCGGTCGAGCGACCACGGGCCGCCGCCGCGCAGCGCGATGGCGAGCGAGACGAGGCCCCACAGCAGCACATATTCGTAGCCGCGGTTGAGCCACGAGAAGCCGTGCGCCCAATAGTGAAAGAACGCGAGGTAGCCCATCTCGATCGCGATCGCGGCGGCGAAGAAGCGGGTGAACAGGCCGAGCGCGATGGCGATGCCGCCGCCGAGCTCGATGATGGTGAGGAAGAGCGCGAAGCTGACGCCGAAGTCGGTGCCGTCCTTGGCGAGCAGCGCGGCCTGCTGCACGGGCCCGCGCAGGACCTTGCCCCAGCCGTGCACGATGAGGTCCCAGCCGACCGCGATGCGGATGAGGGGCCATGCGAGCGGCTCGACCGCGCGGTAGAACGGGGCGAGGAACGGCAGGACGGGTTGTGGGTCGGAATCAGCGGTGTCGGTCATGACAGGTCCCTCGGTCATTGGTGCGGCGAAATTCGCGGATGCGGAACGATCGTCGTTCAATCGTCCGCGAGAAATTCAGTGAGGATTTCGGGGAAGCGGGCGTCGGCGATCAGCTTGCCAAGGCAGTCGTGGTCGGCGCTGCCGGGGACCGGGACGACGCGGGCACCGGGCACGTCGGCGAAGCGCTCGGCGTGGATGGCGTCGCGGCGGTTGTCGGCGCCGTAGTAGAGGGTCGCCGGCGGCGGGGTCGGGTGCTGCCGGTAGAGCGTTCGCAGATCGACCGCGAGCGGGCCGAGCTTGTCGGCGAGCCAGCCCTCGTCCTGGGCGCGGCAGAGCCCGCCCTTGGTGCTCGTCATCGTCTCGATCGCGAGCACGCGGCGGGCGCCCAGGTCGAGGCCGTAGCGCAGGGCGCCGAACCCGCCCATCGAGGCGCCGTAGCAGTAGATGCGCGCATGGCCGTCGCCGAGGCCACGGCAGACGTCGCGCAGGCGCGCGACCGACTCCTCGTAGCTCGCGCCGAGGCCGTCGATGCCGCGCAGGAAGACCGACCACTGCATGTCGCGCAGGTAGAGCACGTGGTGGCCGAACGGCTTGAGGAACGGATGCAGCGAGGCGATCTGCATGAAGAAGCGGCTGCCGACGCCGAGAAAGACCAGCACCACGTCGCGCGCGGACGGCGGCGAGTAGCGCAACGGCTGCGCGAGCGCGCCGGCGACCGCGCCGCTCGCCGGCGGCTCCCAGCCGAGGTCGCGCAACAGGCCCGATTTGAGAAGCTGCGTGCCCATCGCGATGGCGCGCGCGGCAGTCGGACGATGGGCCGGATCGGCACGCACGCTTTCGAACACAGCCATCGCCTCGGCGAGGCGCCCTTGCGTGATCGCAAGCTCGCACATCGCGAGGCGGCGCTCCTGCGACAGGCTCAAGTCGGTGAGGACGGCCGCGAGGCCGTCGCGATGCACGGCGAGCACGTCGCGCTCGTATTGCAGGAGGTTGAGCGTGTCGTCGAGCCTCGCCTCGGCATATTCCCTGGCGTCCTGGTTGCGCGTCGCGCTCGCCTTCGGCCTCGCGGCGGATCGCCTCGATGCGGTCGGCGAGGCTCGCGCGTTCGGCCGCCAGCCGCGCGCGCTCGTCGACGAGCTGCCGGCGCTCGGCCGCGATCGCGGCGCGCTCGGTTGCGATCTCGCTGCGCTCGGCCGCGAGCGTGCTCAGCAGCCGGACCAGCGGACCGATCGGCCAGAAATCGAATCTCATGGCGGCCCGGCCCGCAGCGACTCGGGCGACGCCCTCCCCTGCTCGAGCAGCGCGGCGCCGATGCGCTCGGCGAGATCGTCCAGGGTCTCGATATCGAAGAAGGTCTCGGGCTGGAAGCGGCAGCCGAACTGCTCCTCGATCTCGAACACGAGGGTGAGCAGGTCGGTGGAGTCGATGCCGTATTCGGCCAGCGGCCGGGCGGGATCGATCGTGGCGTCCCCGGCGCGCAGAAAGTCCGCGAGCTTGGTGGTCAGGATGGCGCGGACGCGGTCCTTGAGGTCGGCCGCGACCGGCGTCCCACGACGGTGCGCATCGGAGCGCGGCTGGGCGCGCGGGTCCTGCGTCACGGCCGGTGCTTCCCCAGCCAGCGATGATCGCCGCGCATCCGCACGAAGGCGCCCTGCCGATAGAGCTCGCCGCATGCGGCGCGACGGACCTTGCCGCTGGTGGTGAGCGGGATCGCGCCTTGGCGCACCGGCACGAGGTCCCACAGGCGCACGCCGGTCGCGCGGCCGACCGCCGTAAATGCGGCCGCGACGGCGTCGGAGTGATCGGCCGCATCCATCGCGGCGAGCGCGACCTCGTGCACGGCGACGACCTGCGGGCCCGCATCGGTGTCGATGTCGAAGGCCGCGCCGGTCGGCGCGAACGAGGGATGGCTCGCCACCACGGCCGCCTCGATGTCCTGCGGGTGCAGCACCGCGCCGTTCACGATCAGCAATTCCTTGATGCGGCCGACCACATGCAGGTCGCCGCCCGACATGACGCCGAGGTCGCCGGTGCGCAGGAAGGCGCAGCCGGGCCGCCCGGCGAGCCGGGCGCCGAAGGCCGCGCGCGTCGCCGCTTCGTTGCGCCAATAGCCGGCCGCCACGTTGTCACCGGCGATCCATATCTCGCCGCTCGTGCCTTCGGGCAGCTCGCGCAGCGTTTCGGGATCGACGATCGCGATCGCCTGGTCGTGCCAGCCGCGGCCGCAGTTCACGGCGCCGGTCGAAGCGAGCGTGCGCAACCCGGCGCCGAGCTCGCCACCGCTGACGAAGACAGTCGCCTCGGCGAGGCCATAGGTCGAATAGAGCGCGGAGGATCGAAAGCCATATGGCGCGAAGACGTCGGCGAAACGCTGCAGCGTCCCGGCGCGCACCGGCTCCGCGCCGCAGAAGGCCATCCGCCAGCCGGACAGATCGAAGGCAGGTTGCGCCTGCGGGTTGAAGCGGCGGCAACAGAGATCGAAGGCGAAATTCGGCGCGCCGCTGATCGTCGCCCGGTAGGCACTGATCGCCTGCAGCCAGCGCGTCGGGCGCTGCAGGAAGGCGAGCGGCGACATCAGCACGGCTTGGGCGCCCGCGTAGAGCGCCTCGAGCACGACCCCGATCAGCCCCATGTCGTGGAAGAGCGGCAGCCAGCTCACATAGACGCTCGCACGGTCGACCTTGCCGGCAAGGCGCATCATCTCGAGGTTCGCCATCAGCGCCGCATGGGTGATGGCGATGCCTTTCGGCTCGCTGATGGACCCGGAGGTGTATTGCAGGAGCGCCGGCGCGGCGGGATCGAGCACGGCGCGCTCGGTCTCGCCCGGGTCGGCAAGGTCATCGATCGCGATCGAGGGAACGCCGGGCAGTGCCGGTGCGGCGGCCTTAAGGTCCATCCCCTCGGCGGCGGCCCGCGCGGTCAAGACGGCAGCGGGTTGCGCATCGGCGGCGATCACGGCAAGTCGCGCGGCGCCGCGCCGCCCGGCGAGAAACGGGACCGGGACCGCGATCGCGCCGGCCGCGAGGCAGCCGCAGAACGCAGCGACGAATGCGAGGCCCGGCGGAAACACCAGCAGCACGGGCCGCCCGGCGACCTCGCGCGCGCGCAAGGCCGCGGCGACCTTGCGGACCTCGTGGTCGAGCTTCGCGTAGGTCCACCGCGCGCCTTCGCGCTCGCCGTCGTCGAGCCAGACGAGCGCGGGCGCATCGGGCTGCAGACGCGCCCACTGCGCGAGGCAGTCGCCGAACGTCACGGATTTGGCGGCCCGCCAAAGTTCCTGGTTCATCCGAGGACTATAGGGCAACGACGGCGGCGCGCGTCGAGGCGTCATCCGACAAGGGCAACTTTTCAACGACTTGCGTACCGGGCTGCGGCAGGCATCCGGCGGCGGGAACGTCGTCGAGCACCAGGCGGAATTGCTCGTAGCGGCCGACGAAGGTCGCGACCGACTGCAGGCAGGCGGGCTTGCGGCTCGCGGCGCGCAGGACGTCCATCACCATCTCGGCTTCGGCCGGGCCGCGCGCGGCCGCGGTGCGCAGCGATTTCTGGAACGACGGCAGCCGCCCGTCGGCGACGCGCACGGTACGGCGCGGCGCCGGAATATCGTCGCCGAACGCATCGATGAAGTTGAGCATGCGCTGGCGGAAATGCTCCGGCGCATAGGCCTTGCGAGCGAGCCAGAGGGTGCCGTCGATGAGCTCATCGCGGGTCATGCGGGCGGGGCGGAAGTTGGTCCAGAACGGCGCGCGCATGCCGCCGTCCCAGACGTCGCCGAGCAGCCGGCCTTCCTGCTTGAGCCGGGCATGGAGCGGCGTGCTGCGGTAGGCGACGAGGCAACCGATGGTGAGCTCGGGAACCGGGAACTTCTGCACGGCCTCGAACAGATGCTCGAAGATATCCGGCGCATCGTGGTCGAAGCCGACCACGATGCCGCCCTGGATGCCAAGGCCGTGCCGCACGATGGTCTCGAGCGCGGCCTGGATCGGCTGCAGCAGATTCTGCCGCTTGCCGGTCTCACGCAGGCTGTCGGTGTTCACGGTCTCGATGCCGACGAACATGGTGGTGAGGCCGGCGGCCGCGCAGGCGGCGAGCAGCTCCGGATCGCGCGCGGCGTCGATCGACGCCTGGGTCCAGAATTTCACCGGATCGTCGGCGCGCGCCGCATTCCATGTCGCCAGGTCGGCGAGCAAGGCGTAGGCGCGGCGGCGATAGACCGTGAAGTTGTCGTCGACGAGGAAAATGCGCCGGCAGCCGCGCGCGTACTGCACGTCGAGCTCGGCGAGGATTTGCGCCGTGTCCTTGTGGCGCTGCTTGCGGCCCTGGTACTGGATCACGTCGCAGAACTCGCATTCGAAGGGGCAGCCGCGCGAGGTCTGCACGGCGCCGCACGATACGCGCTCGAGCGGATAGAGGTCCCAGCGCGGCAGCGGACTCGCCCGCAGGTCGGGGCGGCCGCCCTCGTAACGATCGGCCCAGGTGCCGGCCGCAAGATCGGCGAACAGCCGCGGCGCCAGGTCCTCGAGCTCGCCGGTCACCAGGATATCGGCGTGCGGCCGCGCATCCTCGGCGTTGAGGCTGGCGAAGCAGCCGCCGATCAGCACGGCGCGGCCGCGCCGGCGGAATTCGTCCGCCAGCCAGTACATGCGCGAGCGCTGGGAGATCTTGCCCGTGATGGCGACGAAATCGACGTCGGCGTCGAGGTCGACCGGCTCGATGATCTCGTCGACGACGCGGATGTCCCAGCCGGCCGGCACCAGCGCGGCCACCGTGACGATGGCGAGATCGCCGATCAGCGCCCAGCCGGGGCCATCGCCCGGCACGTAGGACTCGGCCGAGTGATAGCTCGCCGCATCGTGCGCCGGATTGATGATGTAGATGCTTGGCATTCGTCCGCTGCCCATACCGGAAGCGAAATTAGCGTCATTCGCTCGGCATGTTTAGTGCGCGAGTGCCACATACAGGGAACTTTCAACGGCGGCTACTCCATCCCGGCCAAGCCGATCTTGTGCAGCGTGCGGTCCCAATACGCGATCTGCTTGCGCACGAAGACCTTCAGCTCATCGGCCGACGGCGTCTCGACCGGGACCGGGCCCTGCCGGACGAACTGCGCGCGCAGCTTGGGGTCGGCGAGGATCGCGCGCGTCTCGTCGTGCCGTCGCCCGACGATCGGCGCCGGCGTCGCGGCAGGCGCAACCAGCATGAACCAGCCGCCGGCCTCGCGGCCGGGCAGGCCGATGTCGGCTAGCGGGGCGATGTCGGGCAGCGCGCAACGCGCTCGCGCGTCGCCAGGCCGATGGCGCGCACCTTACCGGCCTGGATCATCGACAGTGCGTTCGCGATCGGCGTGAACATCATGGTGACGTGGCCGCCGACCACGTCGTTGAGCGCCGGCAGCGGGCCCTTGTGGAGCGCGGGTTCGGGACGCCTTTCGGCATTTTTCTCTAGTATTTTCAATATATTATTCTTTCGGGTCGGCGCCGACGTCTCAAGGGTGTCCCAAACGTGGAAAACCGAGGCAACTGGTTGTCGCGCTTGTCCGTTGATCTGGATCAATGATTGCCGAGGTGCGCAATGGGTTAATGCCAGCGCCCGAAAAGGAAGAGCGTCTTCCTTGGGTGACAGGAGAGAAGCAATGATCAGGATCGGCCTATTAGCAGTTTCCCTTGGCACGGGTCTGGCATTGGCGGCGACACCGGCTTCAATCAATTTGTCGCCAGCAAACGTGACGTCACTCTCCTCCTTACTCTCTGTAGACACGGCTGAGGCCGGCGTTGCGCGAAGAGGCGTTGCGCGGAGAGGCGTAGGAGTCGGCGGACGATACGGCGGACGATACGGCGTAGGATATGGCGGACGATACGCCGGACGATACGGCGGACGATACCTAGGAGGATACGGCGGACGATACACCGGCTACGGGGTTGCGGCCGCTGGAGCCGTCGCTGCTGGAGCCGTCGCTGCTGGCGCCGTCGCGACCGGCGCGTCAAGTCATCCCACGGATGCACCGTCTTTCGTGAACGAAGCTGTGCCCGTTGAACCTGGCTTGAGCGCCACCGTCACCGACCCAGCGACGGGCAGGCAGTGCACGATATCGACGGAGGGCTACCACTGGTGCTGGAGGCCATAGGACCCGTCAGAGTCGGGACCATCGGAAGCGCTCCAAGCGCTCTTGTTTGGCGATGTCCGCGCCGGGTGTGCGCCGTGCAAAGGCGGCGCTTTCCAGTGGGTGAAAATCCCACTAGAGCCCGCCGGGCGCGGATGGCGCCACATAGGGTGACGGTGCGCTCCGGGTAGGCCCGCGCCATGGCGGAGCGATCGAGCGCGGCCAGGATCAGGGGCAGGACGAGTGCCATAAACTGTTGGAATTGCTTCATCTTCCCGCTTCCTTGACAGCCTCCCCCCGGAGGCGCCATAAGCTGCGGCGGCGCGGGCCTCTGGGCCCGCGCACGCATTTGGCTGCCCGGGATGTTGCCCATCTTGGCGGCCGAAACCTGACCACAACCCGACTGCCAAGAAGCCGGTCCGGAATCCTCCGAGCACCGGGATCGAACACGAGGATGAAAACGATGTTCGCGGTCATCAAGACGGGGGGCAAGCAGTACCGCGTCGCCCCCGAAGACGTGCTGAGAGTCGAGAAGCTGGCCGGCAATCCCGGCGACGTGATCGAATTCGCCGAGGTGCTGGTGGTGGGCGGCGACACGCCGCTGCTCGGCACCCCGACGGTCGCGGGCGCCACCGTCGCGGGCGAGGTGCTCGATCAGACCCGCGGCCCGAAGGTGATCTCGTTCAAGAAGCGCCGGCGCAAGAACTCGCGGCGCAAGCGCGGCCATCGCCAGGAATACACCGTGGTGCGGATCACCGAGATCCTGACCGAGGGCAAGAAGCCCTCGCAGACGCCCCCGCCGCGCCCCAAGCGGGAAAAAAAGCCCAAGGCGGAAGCCACGCCGGAAGCCGGCGCTGCCGCTGAGTAAAAATGACGAAATCCGGTGATGATTTTGTCACCGAAACAGGTTATACAGAGTTCGAACGGATTCTCACGATGGCACACAAAAAAGCAGGCGGATCTTCGCGCAACGGCCGTGACTCGGCCGGCAAGCGCTTGGGCGTGAAGCTCTTTGGCGGCGAGCGTTGTCTCGCCGGCAACATCATCGTGCGTCAGCGCGGCACGCAATGGCATCCGGGCCCGAACGTCGGCGTAGGTGTGGACCATACGCTGTTTGCGCTGATCGACGGCCGCGTTGAGTACCGTACCAAAGCCAAAAACCGCACCTTCGTCTCTGTCGTTCCGATGACGGAGGCTGCGGCCGAGTAAACCGGGGACAACCATAATAGGTCCGCCGGCATCCAGTCCAAACCGGCGGGGACCTACAGGTTCCAAGAGGGGGAGACGGATGCCGGCTCCCCTTCTTCCGTTTTCACGGTGCTTTTCGAAGCAAGGAGCCTGCGATGACCGGCCTGGAGCATGTCCCCTCGGAGACTTTCCGAGAAAGCTGTATCCCCGTCCTCGGGACCGCGCGTCTGATTCTGCGTGCGCCGCGCCTCGGGGACGCTAAAGCGATTGCGGCGCTCGCCAATGACCGCCACATCGCCGAAAACACCGCGCGCATTCCGCATCCGTACAAGCTCACGGACGCGAAGGACTGGATCGGCGGGGCGAACAAGAATTCGGACGAAGCGCAGTACGTGATCACGCTCAGCGAGGGCACGCTGATCGGCGCGTGCGGCCTCGAGCAGCCCGACGGCATGCCGTCGATCGGCTACTGGCTCGGCCAGCCGTTCTGGCGCAAGGGCTACGCGACCGAGGCGGTGCGCGCGCTGATCGACCATGCGTTCGGCGATCTCGAGCACGAGGAGCTGCACGCGAGCGCGCGCGTCACCAATCCGGCATCGCGCCACGTGATCGAGAAATGCGGCTTCCAGTGGACGGGCGTCGGCCTGTGCCGCATCCGCGCAATCCATTCCTCGGCGCCGGTCGATCGCTTCCGGCTCGAGCGCGGCATCTGGGCCTCGCTCAAAAGCTGGGGAAAGATGCGGCGGGTGAAATGAGCGCGGCGGTCGCGACGCAGCATTCGTTGCGAATTGTCGCGGCACCGCAACCCGGTAGGGATTGACAGTGTTGGTCCGGAGAGAGACGCTTCACGCGTTCTCCGGATCGCGCTTGCGCGATGGAACAACCAAGGAGAGGACATGACGCCACCGGGCCAGCACCGCCGCGATGACCGCTGTGGCTCCGTTCGGGCCACGGCGTAGCGGCGCTCCACGAACGGCACGTCCGAGAGCGGCCCCTCGGGCCGCATCAGTGAGGCAAGGCCCACCCTGGCCGCTCTCGGCAGGCTTTGGTTGTTTGCAGGAGTGCATTGTCCGTCATGCCCGCGCTTGTCGCGGTTTTTGTTTGTCATTGCGAGGAGCGAAGCGACGAAGCAATCTCGCACCGCATTCGTATGCCGATCGAGATTGCTTCGTCGCTTCGCTCCTCGCAATGACCTAGGTCACTCGATCACGAGGTGCTCGTCGCTAATGATCCTTGCCCAGTTCTTGGTTTCGGTATCGACGTATCGGCCGAATTGCTCGGGCGTCGCCGCCATCGACTCGAACATCTGCGGCGTCATGAACTTCGCCTGGAACGCGGGGTCGCTCAGCACCCGCTGCACGTCGGCGTCGATCTTGCGGACGATGTCGGGCGGCGTGCCGCCGGTCGTCGCGAGGCCGAACCAGGTCAGGCCCTCGTAGCCGGGCACGGTCTCGGCGACCGTCGGCACATCGGCAAGCTGCGGCAGGCGCTTCAGGCTGCCGATGCCGAGGATCTTCAGGCGATGCGCGCTGGCCGGCTGCGCCACCAGGCTGATGCTGATCGACATCAGATCGATATGGCCTGCCATCACGTCGTTGAGCGCCGGCGCGGCGCCGCGGTAGTGCACGGCCTGCAGCTTCACGCCGGTCAGGCTCGAGAACTTGAGCATGTTCATGTGCGGCGCCGACGCGATGCTGGCGGTGCCGTAGGTGAGCTGCCCCGGCTTCTGGCGCGCAAGCGCGATCAGCTCGGCGATGTTGGAGGCCGGCAGATCATTCCTGGCGACGATGGCCTGAGGGACCCGCACGAGGCCGGTGATCGGCGCAAGCTCCTTGGGATCGTAGCCGAGCTTCTCGCGCGTATAGAGCGTCGAGTTGAGCACGAAAGCCCCGCTCTCGGCGGCGAGCAGCGTGTAGCCGTCCGGCGTCGCCCGCGCCACCGCCTGCGCGCCAATCAGATGGGCGGCGCCACCTTTGTTCTCGATGATGACCGGACGGCCCCACATTTCCGAGAGCTTCTGCCCGATCGCGCGCGCCACCACGTCGGTCACGCCGCCGGCCGCCGCGGTCACGAAGATGGTGACCGGACGCGACGGATATGTCTGCGCGTGGCCGACGCCGGCAACCAAGAGACAGCCCAACACGATCGCCCAGACCTGTCGTTTCATCGTCACCAATCCTGCTTCCGCGTATCCGCGCCATAGGGAACTGACCGCCGGGATGATAGTGGGAATGATCCCAACATCGCAGCCACGACCCTCACGCCAATTGTCGCATCCCGCACAACGCAACGCGAGCCGTCGCATCGCTCGTGGAGCGAGCCTGGCGCGTGCGCTATGCTGCGGCGGAATGCGGCCGCGAAGCCGCAAGCAAACATGAGCTGCAACGTCAGTTGCAAACATCAGTCGGAGGATACGTCATGGCAGCCGCGCTCACCCGCGTGAAGATCGCCCCGAAGGGCATGGGCCTCAACGATTTCGTCGCCATGCAGGAGGGCTTCTTCGCGGCCGAGGGTCTCGACGTCGAGTTCGACTGGAAGACGTTCCGCGGCACGCAGTCGAGCTGGAAGGGCCTCGACTATTTCGAGCGCCCGCAGGACCAGCCCTATACGCAAGCCAAGGAGGACGTGATCCAGGGCGCCTGCGTGTGGGGCACGATCTGCAACGCCAGCGCCGGCATGGGCAAGGTGGTGGCCGAGGCGTATGGCGACTCGCCCTGGGCGATCTTCGTGCGGCCGGATTCGGCGATCCACAGGCCGGAGGATCTCAAGGACGTCGAGATCGCGGTCGGCATGCGGGCCGGCAGCCATTTCAACGTGCCGTACCGGCTCGAGAAGTACCTGCCGCTCGCCAACATCAAGACGGTCAACACCGGCGGCTTCGGCGCGCGGCTCAAGGCGGTGCTCGACGGCGAGGTCGAGGCCGCGAGCCTGCTGCCGCCACAGATCGCGATGGCCGAGCAGCTCGGCCTGCGCAAGGTGATCGAGGACACCTTCCATACGCTGTGGTGGACACCGGAGGGCGCGGCGCCCGAGACCGTACGCGCCTATCTCAACGCGTTGCGGCGCGCCGAGGAGGCGCTCGACCGCGACCTCGCGAAATATCTACCGCTGTGGAAGCACGCGGTGCCGGCCGAGTTCGAGAGCGCGCATGCGTGGGATTTCATGAGATTCGGCCGCGGCGAGCGGTTCGTGTTCAAGGCGATCCCGCAGTCCGAGTTCGACGACACCATGGCGCAGGTGAAGCGCTGGGGCCTCGATCAGTTCATCAAGGAGCGCGATTTCGGGAAGCTGACGGCGGAGGTGGGGTAAGGCACGGCGCTCGCGCTCCCTCTCCCCGCTCTTCGCGGGGAGAGTGTTGGGGTGAGGGGCGCTGAGTTGCCGCGAAACACGTCGTTGGTAACGGCTCGCGGAGACGCCCCCTCACCCCGACCCTCTCCCCGCAAGCGGGGAGAGGGAGCGCGGGCGCAGTGCGCTCGTTAAATCACTACGGTCTTGGCCTGTTGCTCGATCAGGCGCACCAGGCTGAGCGCGGTCAGCTCGGACGATTTCGGATTGGTGGCGAGCGGATTGTTGCGCAGCACGATCTCGAGCTCGCCGAAGGCGCCGCGCACCTTGATGCGGTGCTCGTTGATGCGCGCGGCCGGATCGACGACGAGCTGCACGCGCGTGCGGTCGATGCCGATGCCGGCGAGCGAGGTGACGACGGTGGCGTTGGCGTTCTGCGGATAGTCGCCCGCGGCCTGGCGCGCCGAGCCCTCGTAGAAGACGTGCGCCTTGGTGAGCGTCGCGGCATCGAACAGCTTCTCGGCCGGCGTCCCCTTCCATGCCGCCGGCGGCTTCACGATCTGGTGGACGGCCTCGTCGAGGCCGAGCACCGCCGCGCTCGCGATGGCGTCGATCGCGCCGATCGCGCCGGACGGAATGAGGATGCGGCTGCCGTAGCGCTCGGCGATCGCCTGCAGGCGCGGCAGCAGGGCGTCGTCGCAGAAGGCGCTGGTTGACGCGATGATCATCGCGTCGGCATGCTGCAGGGCAGCCGGCGCCCACTGATCGATCGCGCGCCGGCCGGCCGCTTCCACCACGAGGTCCGGCGCGAGCTCGGCGAGTTGCGCAGGATCACCGAGGAATGGAACGCCACGCGGCAAAGCCGCGCGCGCTTCCGGCGTGTCGATTGTGGCAATGCCAATGATCTCGACCGGCGCGGATCGCTGCGCCAGCAGATCGCCGACGCGCGAGCCGATCGCGCCCCAGCCGATGAAGACGGTCCGCACCGGACCGCGAGCCTGTGCCTGCATCGATTGTCCCGCCTGATTGCGACGGCAATCCTGCACGATCGGCGGGCGCGATCAAGTTGGGGAATCGGTGAGATGCGTAGGATGGGTTGAGCGGAGCGAAACCCATCACTTCGACGGCAGGCGCATAGATGATGGGTTTCGCTGCGCTCAACCCATCCTACCCGCTATTTCGGCGTGGCGCTTCCCGTCGTGGCTTCGACCGTGATCGTTCCCTGCATCTGCGGGTGCAGGCCGCAGAAATATTCGAACGTGCCGGCCTTGGTGAACGTGAAGGAGAACTTATCGCCGGTGTCGAGCGCCGCCGAGCGATAGCGACCGATCGAGACGATCGTGTGCGGGATATCGTCCTCGTTGGTCCAGGTGACGGTATCGCCGACCTTCACGGTCAGCTTCTGCGGCCCGAACGTGAAGTTGTCGATCTTCACGGCGGTGTCCGCGGCTTGCGCGGCGCCCGGCCAAACGAGCGCGAGCGCAAGGAGGAGCGCGGCGGCGGATCCGCCGCGCACGACAGTTCGGACTTTCATGTGGCTGCTTTCCGTCTCGATTTACTGGCGTCAGCCTTGCAGCGGCTGATCGATGATGGCGAGGCGGGAATTGCCGACCTGGTAGTTGACCTCGGCGATGCCGAGCACGCCGCGCAGCTTGTCGTCCGGCACCTTCATGGGGCCGGGCGACGGCGCCGTGCCGGGCGCCGGCTGCGGGAAGGCGGTCGAGCGCGCGGTGTGGAACGTGACGTTGCCCTCGACCTTCTGCACGATCTGGTGGATGTGGCCGTTGAGCACCGTCACGGATCCGAAGCGCTTGAGCAGGCCGAGCGCCTGCGCGCTGTCGTCGGTGCCCCAGCCCCACTTCTCGTAGACGGTCCACAGCGGGATGTGGGCGAACACCACGATCGGGGTCGACGCCGACTTGGCCTTGAGGTCGTCGGCGAGCCAGGCGAGCTGATCGGCGCCGAGGCTGCCGAGGCCGCCGCCCTTGAGGTTGGCGACGTTGACGAGGCCGATGAAGTGAACGCCGTTCTGATCGAAGCTGTAGTAGCCGCTGCCCTTGGCGTTCTGGCCGTAGCGCGCCTTGTAGAGCGCGCCGGGCTCCGCATCGATGATGTCGTGCTCGCCCGGGACGTAGTGCGTCTGGAGCCCGGCCTGCGAGATGATGCCCTGGGCGTCGTCGAATTCCTTCTCCTTCGACAGGTGCGTGATGTCGCCGGTGTGGATCATGAAGGACGGCTTGACCTTCAGCGCCTTCACCTTGTTGATCGCCTCCTCGAGCGTGCCGAGCGCGTTCGGGTTGGCGGGCTTGTCGAAGCCGACATGGCTGTCGCTGATCTGGAGGAAGGTCATGCCGGTGGTCTCGGCCATCGCCTCGCCCATGAGGCCGAGCGAGGTCGGGATGCCGCCCGCGACCGTCCACAGGACGCCGGTGCCGGCCCAGGTCATGCATTCCAGGACTTTGCGCCGGCTGACGCCGTCGCGGTGATCTTGGTCGTGTGCGCTCATGGTCGTCTCCTGCTTCAAGGGGCTACTGAGGCGGAGACCGGCGGCAGGCGCGATTTATTCCCCGGCCGGATGACTTTCCGGGGTGACGCGCGTGCGGGACGGCCCTATGTATGGCCGGAACCCATCAGCACCAGCGTTAACCATTGATTCGATGAAGTTTCTCGACCAGGCCAAGGTTTTCATCCGCTCCGGCGACGGCGGCGCGGGCTGCGTCTCGTTCCGGCGCGAGAAGTTCATCGAGTTCGGCGGGCCGAACGGCGGCGACGGCGGGCGCGGCGGCGACGTGGTCGCCGAATGCGTCGATGGCCTCAACACGCTGATCGACTACCGCTACCAGCAGCACTTCAAGGCGAAGACCGGCGGCCACGGCATGGGCGCCAACCGCTCGGGTGCCTCCTCGCCCGACGTGGTGCTGCGCGTGCCTGTCGGCACCCAAGTCTTCGACGAGGACAACGAGACGCTGCTCGCCGATTTCACCGCGGTCGGCCAGAGCGCCGTGCTCGCCAAGGGCGGCAATGGCGGCTTCGGCAATGCGCACTTCAAGTCGTCGACCAACCGGGCGCCGCGCCACGCCAACCCGGGCCTGGCCGGCGAGGAGCGCACCATCTGGCTGCGTCTCAAGCTGATCGCCGACGCGGGCCTCGTCGGCCTGCCCAATGCGGGCAAGTCGACGTTCCTGGCGGCGGTGAGCGCCGCCAAGCCGAAGATCGCCGACTATCCGTTCACGACGCTGCATCCGCAGCTCGGCGTGGTGTCGGTGAACCAGCGCGAATTCGTGCTCGCCGACATCCCGGGCCTGATCGAGGGCGCGCACGAAGGTATCGGCCTCGGCGACCGCTTCCTCGGCCACGTCGAGCGCTGCCGCGTGCTGCTGCATCTCATCGACGGCACCGTCGAGCATGCGGGCGAGGCCTACAAGACGGTGCGCGCCGAGCTCGCGGCCTACGGCCACGAGCTCATCGACAAGCCCGAGATCGTCGCGCTCAACAAGGCGGATGCGCTCACGCCCGAGCAGCTCAAGCAGCAGACCGCGCGGCTCAAGCGCGCCGCGAAGAAGACCCCGCTGGTGATCTCCGGCGCGACACACCAGGGCGTCACCGATGCATTGCGTGCGCTCGTGAAGGTGATCGACGCGAGCAGCGTGGACGAGCGGCCGGTCGAGGCGGCTTGGCAGCCGTAGCCGCCGTCGTAGGATGGGTTGAGCGCAGCGAAACCCATCGGCTGAATCGCCTCTTGCCGATGCTGGTGATGGGTTTCGCTGCGCTCAACCCATCCTACACCACCGTCGCTCAGTGGAACTGCGGCGGTTCCGTGGCCTCGCACTCCCTATATGAAACCATGACGGCTTCGAAGCCGTTCATGCACGGCGGAGGGAATCAGAGAGGTCGGCCCGTCCCGGAAGGGCGCGGGGCGGGACAGGCATGTGTGGAATATGTGGTGAAATTCGGCTTGATGATCGTGCGACAGATTTAACGACAATCCAGAAGATGGCAGCGACGCTCGCGCCGCGCGGTCCGGACGCGGGCGGGTTTCTGGCGCAAGGCCGCGTCGCGCTCGGCCATCGCCGGCTGAGCATCCTCGATCTCAACGCGACCGGCCAGCAGCCGATGTTCGACCCGGCGCTCGGCCTCGCGGTCGTGTTCAACGGCTGCATCTATAACTTCCGCGAGCTGCGCGGCGCGCTCGAAGCGAAGGGCTATCGCTTCTTCTCGACCTGCGACACCGAGGTCATCCTCAAGGCCTATCACGCGTGGGGCGCGCGCTGCGTCGAGCGCTTTTACGGCATGTTCGCGTTCGCGATCTGGGAGCGCGACAGCGGCCGCGTGGTGCTGGCGCGCGACCGGCTCGGCATCAAGCCGATCTATCTCGCCGAGACCAAGGGCGGCCTGCGCTTCGCCTCGACGCTGCCGGCGCTGCTGGCGGCGGGCGACGTCGACACCACGATCGATAAGCAGGCGCTGCATCACTACATGTCGTTCCACGCCGTGGTGCCGGAGCCGCTCACCATCCTCAAAGGCGTGCGCAAGCTGCCGGCCGCGACCATCCTGACGATCGAGCCGAACGGTACGCGACGCGAGGAGACCTATTGGACGCTGACCGTCGGCGCGCGCCGCGAGGATCGCGCCGTGACGACGCCGGAATGGCGCGAGGCTGTGCTCGATACGCTCAAAACCGCCGTCGAGCGCCGCCGCATCGCCGACGTGCCGGTGGGCGTTCTGCTGTCGGGCGGGCTCGACAGCTCGGTGGTCGTGGCGTTGCTCGCGCAGGCCGGCGCCGGCAACCTCAAGACCTTCTCGATCGGCTTCGACACGGTCGGCGACGTGCAGGGCGACGAGTTCCGCTATTCGGACCTGATTGCCAAGAAATTCGCCACCGACCACCATCGCATCCACATTGACCCCAACCGCGCGTTGTCGGCGCTGCCGGGCGCGATCGCGGCCATGTCGGAGCCGATGATGAGCCACGATGCGGTCGCGTTCTATCTCCTGTCCGAGGAGGTGTCGCGCCACGTGAGGGTGGTGCAGAGCGGCCAGGGCGCCGACGAGATCTTCGGCGGATATCACTGGTATCCGCCGATGATGCGCACCAATGACGCGGTCGAGGAATATGCCCGCGTCTATTTCGATCGCGACCACGCCGAGATGGGCGAGGCGTTGGCGCCGCGCTTCATGAACGGCGACTACAGCCGCGAATTCGTCGAGAATTTCTTCGCGCAAGCCGGCGGCGCGCGGGCGATCGACAACGTGCTCGCGCTCGACACGCAGATCATGCTGGTCGACGATCCGGTCAAGCGCGTCGACAACATGACCATGGCGTGGGGCCTGGAGGCGCGCGTGCCGTTCCTCGACCACGACCTCGTCGAGCTCGCGGCGCGCATTCCGGCCGACCTCAAGGTGCGCGACGGCGGCAAGTGGATCCTCAAGGAGGCGGCGCGCGCGGTCGTGCCCGCCGAGGTGATCGACCGGCCGAAGGGCTATTTCCCGGTGCCGGCGCTGAAGTACCTGCGCGGGCCGTTCCTCGAATTCGTGCGCGACATCTTGAATGCGCCCGCCGCCCGCGAGCGCGAGCTCTTCCGGCGCGAGTATGTCGACCGCCTGCTCGCCGACCCGGAGGGCGAGCTGACGCCGAAACGGCACTCCAAGCTGTGGCAGGTGGCGCTGCTCGAAGGCTGGCTGCAGGCGCAGGGGATATAAATCCTGCGTCATTGCGAGCGCAGCGAAGCAATCCATCTTCACTTGCTCATGCGTTTGCGGCACGAGATTGCTTCGTCGCTACGCTCCTCGCAATGACGGGCTTGGCTTTCGCCCGTTGCAATCGCACCTTCCCTGTGGGACAGGTGCCGCCTGTTCGGGCCGGGCACATGTCGCGCAAAATCCCATCGCTCACGGACTTCCGCCGCATCGTCGTGAAGGTCGGCTCGTCGCTGCTTGTCGATTCCACTGCGGGGCGCGTGAAGGAGGCGTGGCTCGCCTCGCTCGCCGAGGACATCGCCAAGCTGCACGGCGAGGGGCGCGACATCCTGGTGGTGTCGTCGGGCGCGATCGCGCTCGGCCGGGCGGTGCTCAAGCTGCCCAAGGGCGCGCTCAAGCTCGAGGACAGCCAGGCGGCGGCCGCGGTCGGCCAGATCGCGCTGGCGCGCACCTGGTCGGAGGCGCTCGGGCGCCACGGCATCGGCGCCGGCCAGGTGCTGGTGACGCTCACCGACACCGAGGAGCGGCGGCGCTACCTCAACGCACGCAACACCATCGCGCGCCTGCTCGACTGGCGCGCCGTGCCGGTGATCAACGAGAACGACACGGTGGCGACGAGCGAGATCCGCTACGGCGACAACGACCGGCTGGCGGCGCGTGTCGCCACCATGGCGAGCGCCGACCTCTTGGTGCTGCTCTCCGACATCGACGGGCTCTACGACGCGCCGCCCGGCCGCAGCGCCGACGCCAAGCTCATTCCGCTGGTCGAGCGCATCACGCCGCAGATCGAGGCGGCCGCGGGCGACGCCGCCTCCGAGCTGTCGCGCGGCGGCATGGTGACCAAGATCGAGGCCGCGAAGATCGCGACCACGGCAGGCACGCACCTCGTGATCGCGTCCGGCCGCGTCGACCATCCGCTCGCCGCGATCGCGCAGGGGGCGCGCTGCACCTGGTTCCTGACGCCGGCCAATCCGGTGACATCGCGCAAGAAGTGGATCGCGGGCTCGCTGGAGCCGAAGGGCACGCTGACCATCGACGCCGGCGCGGTCGCGGCACTGCGGCGCGGCAAGAGCCTGCTGCCGGCGGGCGTGACGCGCGTCGACGGCCACTTCAGCCGCGGCGACGCCGTGGTGATCCGCGGCCCCGATACGGCCGAGATCGGCCGCGGCCTCGTCGCCTACGACGCGGAGGACGCCGCGAAGATCAGGGGCCATTCGTCGGCGGACATTCTCGGCATTCTCGGATTCTCGGGCCGCATCGAGATGGTGCACCGCGACGACATGGTGCTGGGCGGGGAATAATCGTCATTGCGAGGAGCGCAGCGACGAAGCAATCGCGAGCCACGAATGCATGCGTCTGCGGATCGAGATTGCTTCGCGCTGCGCGCTCGCAATGACTACGAAGGCCGCACCGCCCAGGCGAGCGCTTCGGCCATGCGGTCGTGGCCCCAGAAGAGCTCGCCGTCGGCGCAGATGAAAGTGGGCGCGCCGAACACACCGCGTTGCTCGGCTTCGGCGGTCGCGGCGCGTAGCCGCGCCTTGATCTCGTCGGAGCGGGCGCGCGCCAGCGCGGGTTCGGCAGGAACGCCGAGGCTTTGCAACAGGTCGCGCAGGACGCCTTCGTCGCCGATCGGCCGGCCGCTCGCCGAACTCGGCCGCGTAGACGGCGCGGCAGAACGCTTCGCCCCATCCCGCGTCGAGGCCCGCGTGCGCGATGCGCGCCGCCAGCAGGCTCGGCTGCGGAAACGGATCGGGCCGGCGGAACGGCAGGCCGAGCCGGCCGCAGACGCGCTCGAGGTCGCGCCACATGTAGCGGCCCTTCGCCGGATAGATGTTGAACGGCGAGTTGTCCCAGCCTTGCGCCTTGAAGATCGGCCCGAGCAGGAACGGCCGCCAGCGCACCGCGACGCCGGCCGCATCGGCCAATGCGCCGATGCGCATGGCGGCCGGATACGAATAGGTCGAGGCGAACTCGAGGTAGAAATCGAGCGGAGGGCGGCTCATCGATCGTCTCCCGGCGGGCGCGCCGTCAGGCCGCAACGGCAAGGCAGATTAACGCGGGAACCCGCAACGGCCCACAGGCGTTCCCTATCAGGTCGGTTGCCGACCCACGGAGGCTTGTCATGGAAGCGCGTAAGTTTGCCGTCCCGCTGTTGGCCTTCGCGGGCGGGGCGATCCTCGGCCGTGTGCTGGGCCTCAAGACCCTGGTGCGCGGCGCGATGACGGCGGCCGCCGTGACGGGCATCGCACAGCCCGCCATGATCGAGAGACACCGCCGCTCGAACGGAGCGACGCGGCGGCGCAAGGCCGTCCAGCGCGGCGCGCATCGCCGCAATCCGCAGAAGAAATCGCCGCCGGTCTGAGGCGTCGTCCTTCGCGATTTGGTTGATGCGTCATGCCCGGCCTTGTGCCGGGCATCCCGATCATAAAGGCAATGCGTCCCTGATCGAGCAACGTAGGTTGGGTCGAGCCCTCGCGAGACCCAACGCTCCACGTACCCGCGATGTTGTTGGGTCTCGCTTGCGCTCGACCCAACCTACCGATGACTGAAAGGCAGCGGCCACCTAAGCGGGGTGGCCGGGGCATAGGCGAGCGAAGCGACGCCGTTCTTCGAACGGCTATGGCGAGCGAAGCGACGCCGTTCTTCGAACGGCTATGGCGAGCGAAGCGACGCCGTCTTCAAACGGCTATGCCCGGCCATGACGGATTAGTTGGCATGCGCGCTTGCCACTTGCGCCGGCGTGACGGAGCGCGGAAAGTCCTCCCCATAAAAGAACTTGAGGGAGGGCCTCCATGTCGACCGATCGAGACGCCAATCGTCGTCGTTTTCTGCAATTCCTCGCCGCGAGCCCGCTGCTCGCCGGCGGTGCCGGCTCGGCCCTCGCCGAAACCCTGCTGCCCAAGCCGCGGCAACCCGATCCGCTGGCGTGGGGCCCGTTCGATCCGAACAACCTCATCGCGAATCCGAAGCAGGCGATCAACGTCTTCGATTTCGAGCCGGTGTGCCGGCAGAACGTGCCGCCCGCCCATTTCGGCTACATGGCGGCCGGCATCGACGACGAGGCGACGCTGCGCGCGAACCGCGAGGACATGCTGAAGTTTCGCCTGCGCCCGCGCCGGGTCGTCGACGTGAGCAAGGTCGACATGAGCACCGAGATCCTCGGCGTGAAGTACGACACGCCGATCATGGTCTGCCCGATCGGCGGCCAGCGCGCGTTCCACCCGGACGGCGAGATCGCGGTCGCCAAGGCCGCGAAGGCCGGCAACCACCTGCAGATCCTCTCGACCGTGAGCTCGACCTCGGTCGAGGACGTGACGGCGGCGCGCGGCCAACCGATCTGGCAGCAGCTCTACGCCACCAACAAGTGGGAGGTCGCCAAGGCGATCGTGCAGCGCGCCGAAGCGGCGGGCTGCCACGCGGTCGCCGTCACGGTCGACCGCTCGGGCGGCCGCAACCAGGAGACCCTCTCCCGCCTGCGCCGCACCGATACGCGCGAGTGCAACGCCTGCCATGACCGCAGCAGCATCGCGGCGAGCTACCGTACGCGGCCATGCTCGCGAACCTCGACTTCACCGGCCTGAAGAACACCCAGTCCTCGGCGATGACCTGGGACTTCTTCAAGCGGCTGCGCGACACCACCAAGATGAAGATCGTGATCAAGGGCATCCTCGCCTACGAGGACGCCGTGCTCGCGGCCGACAACGGCATCGACGCGATCATCGTCTCCAATCACGGCGGCCGCGCCGACGATTCGGGGATGTCGGCGATCGCGGCGCTGCCCGACGTCGTCGCGGCCGTAAAGGGCCGCATGCCGATCCTGGTCAACTCCGGCTTCCGCCGCGGCACCGACATCGTCAAGGCGCTGTGCATGGGCGCGACCGCGGTCGGCGTCGGCCGTCCCTATATCTGGGGCCTCGGCGCGTTCGGGCAGCCCGGCGTCGAGCGCGTGCTCGAGCTGTTGCGCATCGAGCTGCGCACCATGATGCAGCAGGTCGGCGCGCCGACGATCAAGGATCTCAAGCCCGCGATGGTGCAGCACGTGTAATTGCGTTCGTCATGCCCGGCCTTGTGCCGGGCATCCACGTCTTGGTGATATGAAGAAAGGCGTGGATGGCCTGGACAAGCCCGGCCATGACGGTGTGGGTTCACGTGAAGCCGAGGCGACGTCGCAGATCGCGCGAGGCCGCGCCGGTCAGCAGGGCGGCGAGCTTGCGCGCAAGCTCGGGCAAGCGCGCCTGGCTCGCGATGCCGAGCGTATAGACGGTCGCGAGCGCAAAGCCCTCGGGCAGGTTGCCGACGAGCACGATGCCTTTGGTGTTGAGGATCTCGGTGACCTGCGTGCAGCCGATCGGCCGGCCGCCCTGGACGGCGGCGAGCGCCGCCATGGCGGCGGTGCCGTTCGGGTGCGGCCGCAGCCGCGGCGCCACCTCCGCGGCGATGCCGAGCCGTTCCAGCACCTTGGCGAAATGGATGCCGGCGGTCGCGAGCCGCGGATCGGGAAAATAGATGCCGTCGGCGCCGCGCAGCGCGGCGCGCAAGGCGTCTGCATCGCCGATCGCGGGCGCGGGATCGCCGCTGCGCACCGCGACGCCGGTCGCGACGGCGCCGATGTCCGCCGCCGATCCCGCCGCGACGTGGCCGGATTTGGCCAAGTCGCCGATCAACGCCGAGGTGAGGATCACCACGTCGGCATCGGCGCCGGCGATGAACTTGTCGCGCATCGCGCCGACGGCGCTGAAGGTGCCGTCGATGTCGGCGCCGGTCTCCGCCTTGAATTGCGGCGCCAGCGCCGTGACGAGCCCGTGCGCGGCGCCGCCGGAGAGAAGCGTGAGTTTCATGTGGGCCCCTCGTTGCAACCGCAGTAAGGTGAGCACAGTGCCCGCGCTCCTTCTCCCCGCGTGCGGGGAGAAGGTCGGGATGAGGGGGCGTCTCGGCGAACCGTTACGTCCGAGTTTGTTGAGACGCCCCCTCACCCCGACCCTCTCCCCCTAAAGCGGGGAGAGGGAGCGCGGAGGCACTGCTTACATCACCTCACTTCGTATCGACCTCGATGTGGGCGGTCTTCACGACGTTCGCCCACTTGGCGATGTCCTTCTCGAGATAGGCGCCGAACTCCGTCGGCGTCATGAGCAGCGGCGCGGCGCCCTGTTTCGCCCACGCGTCGACGATCGCTTTTTGCTGGATCACCTTCTCGATCTCGGCGTTGAGCTTGTCGACCACGGCCTGCGGCGTGCCCTTCGGCGCCATGATGCCGAGCCAGATCGTCGCCTCGTAGCCGGGCACGCCGGCTTCGGCGACGGTCGGCACGTCGGGCAGCACGGACGAGCGCTTGGCGCCGGTGGTGGCGAGCGCGCGCACCTGCCCGGCCTGCACGTTCGGCGCCATGGTGGTGATGGCGTCGAACATCATCTGCACCTGGCCGCCGAGCACGTCGTTGCGCGCGCCGGACGAGCCGCGATAGGGCACGTGCTGGATGTCGGTCGAGGTCATCGATTTGAACAGCTCGCCGGCCATGTGATACGGCGTGCCGGTGCCCGACGACGCATAGTTGAGCTTGCCGGGCTGCGCCTTGGCGAGCGCGATGAATTCCTTGAGCGTCTTCGCCTGCACGGACGGATTCACCACCATCACGAGATCGGAATAATTGATCGGCGCCACCGGCACGAAGTCGCGCATCAGCACGAACGGCCGGTTGGGCACCAGCGTCTCGTTGACCGTGTGGGTGTTCGACATCGAGAGCAGCGTGTAGCCGTCGGGTGCCGCGTGCGCGACCGCGTTGGTGCCGATGATCGAGCCGGCGCCGGGCTGGTCCTCGACCACGAACGGCTGCTTGAGCGCCTGCGACAGATATTGCGCGAGCTGGCGCGTGTAGACGTCGGCCGGCCCGCCGGCCGCGAACGGCACGATGATGCGCACCGTATGGCTGGGATAATCTTGCGCGGACGCCGGCAGCACGAGGCTCGCCGCCGCCGTCACGGCAAGGCCGAGCTTGGACAAGAACGACATGCGAAATTCCTTCGAGACTAGCATGTGAGGCGCGCCGGAAAGCGCGCCCGTGGGGCGCCCTACATGTCATTGCGGGCGAAGCGAGGCAATCCCGCGCCGCGCCGCAGGCTCGCGGCGGCCGCGGTCAGCCCAGCGCCTTGTCCATGCGGTAATTGAGAAATTCCTGCGCCCAGCGCATCACCCGCTGCGGCGCGATGACGCGGAAACCGCGGTGCTCGAAGAACGGCCGCGCCGTGATGCTCGCTTCGGTGAAGAGGCGCAGCAGGCCGTGCGTGCGCGCGCTCGCCTCGACGGTGCGCAACAGCAGGCTCGCGACCCCTCGCCCCTGGTGATCGGCGTGAACGTAAAGCATGTCGATCAGGCCATCACGCGCCACGTCGACGAAGCCGACCGGCGCGCCGTCGAGGTCAGCCACCCACACGGCCTTGTTGTCGAAACGATGCGTCCATTGGCGCGCGTCGATCTGGTCCGGCGCCCACGCCATGACCTGCTGCTGCGAGTAGTCGCGGCCGTTGATCCGGCGCACGGTGTCGCGAAAGAGCGCGATCAGGCCGGCAAGATCGCCGGGCCGGTAGCGGCGGATATCGATCGGCATGGTGGTGTGGCTCCCTCCCGTTACATACACGCGCTCCGGGCAAAATCTAAGACGAAATTGGAATCCGGACGGAAAATCAGGCCGAGATCCGTCGCGCGGACAGCTTGGCGAGACGCCGCTCCCGTGCCGGAACCTGCAGCGCCTCTTCCTCGGCATCCTGCGGCGCGCCCCAGAAGGCGGCGAGGCTCGGGCCGTGGCGCAGGCGCCGATCGCGAAACAGGTAGTTCCAGATTTCGTGAAACCAGACGCGGCGGCCCATGCGGTAATACCAGCGGATGCCGTGGCGAAGCTTGCGGTCGCGATGCGCAAGGTAGCGCTTGAGCGCGCGCGGACGCAGTTGCACGACCGCCTCGATGAACTTCACCCACGCGATCAGCCGCCACGGCGGCAGGTGGCGCGTCGCCAGCACCTGGTGCTTGTAGTCCCAGCGCCGCTGATCGGGCTGGATGACCTGGCGGCCGGCAGCGACACGGAAGTACGGCGTCCAGCGGTGCGGCGTGACGTAGAGCGTCTGGATCTGGTCGGGATCGTAGGAGAGAAGCTGGCGCAGGCCGCGCCACAGATCGCGGTCGGTCTCCTCCTCGAAGCCGACCACCCAGGTCGCCATCGAGAGAATATCGTGCCGGCGCAGCAGGCGGATGGCCTCGCGATCCTTGGCGGTCCCGCCGCCCTTGCGGATGAGCCGCAGCGTCGCCTCGTCGGTATTCTCCATGCCCATGAGGAAGCGCTCGAAGCCGGCCTGCTTGTAGAGATGCAGGATGTCGGCGTCGCGCACGATGTCGTCGGCGCGGGTCGAGCCGACCAGGATCAGCTTGAGGTCTTCGGCGATCAGCGCCTCGAGGAAGGCGCGCCAGGCCTTGCGCGAGGCGCTCGGGTTCTCGTCGGCGAAGTTGATCACCTCGACGCCATGCTGGCGGTGCAGCCGGGCGATCTCGGCCGCGAACTTCTGCGGATCGCGGTGGCGGAAGCGGGTCCAGAAGCCGCGCTGGCCGCAGTAGGTGCAGGGATGCGGACAGCCGCGCGAGAACTGCACCACGACGGCGCGCTTGCCGCCCCAGTAGCTGTAGCGCGCATGATCGATCAGCTCCCAGCCGACTCGGGCTGCATCGAGATCCGCGATCATCGGCGCCGGCGGCGTGCCGATGACGACGCCCTTGTCGCGAAACGCGATGCCGCGCACCGCGAGCAGCGCCTGCTGGCGTTCGAGCGCCGCGATCAACCTTGAGGCCGTCTCCTCGCCCTCGCCGCGCACGATGATGTCGATCTGCGGCTCCTCGTTGAGGATGTCGCGCCAGTGATAGGTCGGAAACACGCCGCCATAGATGATCCAGACGTCGGGCAGCGCTTCGCGCAGCGCGCAGGTCAGCGCACAGACGACCGGATGGCCCGAGGTCGAGCCCGAATGGCCGAGCAGCACCGCGTCGGGCGCCCGCGCGACCGCCTGCGCGACGATATCGGCGATGCGCATCGGCCCGAACTCGGCATCGATCAGCTCGACATGGTGGCCCGCATCGATCAGCGGGCCGCCGATCGACAACAGGCCGAGCGGCGGCAACTGCTCGCGCGGAATGCGGCTGCCGATCGCGGGATGCGGCGGATTGATGAGCAGGATGCGCATGCGCGGCTATTTTGGCAGGACCGCGAGCACGATCGGCATCTCCCAGCAGCGCGCCCGCGGCCGCAGCAGCGGCGTGAGCAGCCGCAGCGCGCCGTCATGCACGGCGAGCTCCCACTGGCCGCAGGTGTGGCGCTGGAAGTCGCCGAGCGCGATGCCCTGCGAGGCAACCGGGCCGCCATCGAGATTGAGCGCGACCGTGAGATCGAGCGGCGCGGCGCGCAGGAACGCGGCGAGACGATCGAGCGAGAAGAAGGCGTCCTTCGTCGTGCCGAAGATGACGCGGCCGGCGCTGTCCTGGCCGACGAAGTTGCGATTGGCGAGCCAGCGCGAGTCGGCGTGAACGCGGTCTTCGGCGTTCGCTCCCACCAACAGCGGAAAGGACACCATCGCGTCGTCGGCGCCTTGCAGCGCGACGTGCCAATCGGTGCCGGCGAGATCGTGGATGCGCACGGCGCCGTTTGTCGCAACAAAAGCGCCATGGTTGGCGACGTAGTGACGAGGCCCGAGCCGCGTGCCAGCACTCACCGTCGGGGTGTCGGGCGTCCCATGACGCGAGAAATAGCTGCCGTTGACGACGAGCACGGCGCCGAGCGCACCCATCCAGTCGTCCACGGTCCGATTTTTGGCGGGCTCGTTGCGGACGACGAAGCGGAAGCGGCCGGGCGCGACGCGGGCGAGCGAGATGCGGTCGACCTCGGCGCCCCCGGCGATGACCGGCAGCTCGGCGACGTCGAAGCCCGGCGCGAGGGTCCGCCACGCGAATGGGCCAGCGGCCGCGCTGATGGAGCGATCGCGCAACGCGAGGCGCATCGCCGACGACAGGCGCGGGTCGTCCGGCGTCACCGTCCGCCACACCATGATGTTGCGATTGACGACGACGCTGATGCCGAAAGTCCCGCCGTAGGCGTAAACCCCCGCGAACAGCAGCGTGACAAGAAGCAGGCCCGCGGCGGCAAGCCGCGTGCGCAGGCGCCATGGTCGGGCCGAAAGCCGCATCAGCGTCCTCACTCGGATCATTCGCAGGTCACAGGGAAAGCGGCCGCCGCGAGGGGGAGCGCGGCGGCCGCCGAAATGTCGGCGCGGGTGGATGGGGAAACGCCGACATCAATTCTTCACGCGACAACCGCGTCATGGCGTGGCCCGCTGGTCGTCGCGGGCCGCAGCGGCGGCGCGATCGACGATCTCGGCATGGACGAGGTAGCGCAGCGGGCCGGAGAACGTGGCGTCGAGCGGCCAGCAGGTCGCGAGCACGAGGTTGCGGCCGTCAGCATGCGGATCGATGCCGGATGCATCCCAGGGCACGACCGACGTGGCGGTGACGCGGAAGCGAAACGTTTGGCCGTCGCGGCGGGTGACGCGGATCTCATCGCCGATGCGCATCTCGCCGAGGAACGCAAAGCTCGTATCGCGATGTGCCGCGAACACGGCCGTGCCCTCCTCGCCCGCGTCGGGCGTGCGCTCGACGTGGCCAGGGCCGAAGGCGAGCGCCTGACCGCTCGCGCCGGCGAGCACGATCGCCTCGCGATGGAGCCGCGGCACCTCGATGCGGGCGACCGGCCAGGTGTCCGCCCAGCTCCACGGCTTGACCGGATGCCCGCTCGCGAGCGTCGCTCCGAAGGCGTTCTCGAGCAGCGCCTGCGCGAGCACCGCCTTGGCGTGGATCCACAGGCCCTGGCCGAACAGCACGAGGCCGAGGACGCAAAACATGGCGGCCGCCGCGACGGGGAGGCGCGGCGGCCGCCGCAATGTCGACGCGGGGGGAAGGGGAAGCGTCGACATCGTTTCCTCACCGCGCCTGTCCGATACCCATGCGGCGCAGGGTGAGGAGAAGGAAACCGGCAAACATCAGGATGGCCCCGCCGATCATGCGAAGCTCCGCATCGGTCGCGGTCTTCGGCAGCACGACGCCGCCGTTCTGGAAGGCCGCGGGCGCGACGACCGCGCGCGCGCCGGCCGGCGGCGCGGCAGCGGCAAACTGCGCGTGGCCCGCATCGGCGTGGTCGTCCTGGCGCGGCGCCGGTGCGTCCGGCCGCTCGCCGGTTGGGCCGAACACCTTGTCGAAATCCCAGCCGGCCGGAAGGTTGAGCGGCAGCTCGGCGCGGGTGAGGTGCGCGCCGGCAGGCCGGCTCGGCGTGGTGTCGAGGGCGATGAGGCTGGTGAGGCGGCTCACCAGATGGTGCGCCAGCGCAAGCGCGAGCACGCGGTGGTCGGCCTCGTCCTGGGAGATCTGGTTGAGCGTGCGGGCGACCTCAGCGTCGGTGATCTTGCGGCGCGCCCACAGCTTGGAGATGCCCTGCCCTTGCGCCGCATTGGCGACCGGCAGGCGCACGACCCAGGGCCGATCGCCGATATTGCCTTTGATCTCGAGCGTGCCGGTGAGCGACGCAACCTTGGCGGCGAGAACCACCGGCTCGCCGCGATAGAGATCGGGCAGCACGGCCGGCGTGATATCGGCCTCGCCCGAATAGGCCGCGGTCAGGCCGGTGACGACCGGGTTCTCCAGCTTGTCGAACAACTCGCGCATGCGCGCCTCGACCTGGTCGACCGAGCCGATATGGGTGTAGGTGCCGCGGCCGATCTCGGAGGCGCGCGTCATCAGGAAGCTGTTCGGCGACGAGCCGATGCCGACCATGTAGACGCGCGAGCGTCCGCGCATGGCCGCGATGGTGTCGAACAGCTGCTGCTCGTTGCCGATCTCGCCGTCGGTGAGGAACACGACCTGGCGCAGATAGGCGCCGTCGGCGCCGCGCGCGTCGGTGAGCGCCGCTTTCATGGCGGGCACCATCTCGGTGCCGCCGCGCGCCTCGAGCGCCGAGACGAACGACTTGGCGCGATCGAGGTTGGCCGTATCGGCCGGCACGGTGTCGGGAAACAGCACGTCCATGGTGTGGTCGAAGCGGATGACGTTGAAGCGGTCGCCCGGCTTGAGATGGGCGAGCGCGTACAGCAGGCTCGCCTTGGCCTGGGTGATCGAGGTGCCGCCCATCGAGCCGGAATTGTCGATGACGAACACCATCTCGCGCGGACGCGGCTGCTGCACGGCATCGCCGAGCGCGGGCGGCGTCACCAAGGCGAGCAGATAGTCTGCGTCGGCGACGTGCTCGCGAAAGAGCCCGACCGACGGCGCGCTGGTCGCGGCCGGCGCCCAAGTCAGCTCGAAGTCGCGATCGGCGGGCACGACGTTATCGGCAAGCTTGATGATGCGCGTATCAGCGTTCGGCTGCTCGATCGCGACCTTGTGGTGCGCGCTCTTCACCTCGCCGAGCGGGAAGCCGGCCTGGAGGCGCACCGTGATGGCAACCGGATTGATCGGCGCATCGTTGCGCGGATCGAGCACCGGCGGCTCGATGCGGGCGCGATCCGGCACCGGGTCCTTGATCTCGCCCCAGCCCTGGCCGCGCTCGTCGAGCGCGGCGGTCTGCACCACCGGGGCCGGGTTGTAGCGCGGCGCGACGACGAGCGGGATGCGCAATGAGAATTGGTTGCCCGACTGATGCACCGGCTCCTGGTACTCGATCTGCACCAGCACGCTTTCGCCCGGGCCGATATTGGCGACCGAGTTGGTGAAGATGTTCGGCCGCTCCTGCGTCATCAAGCGCCGCCTTGTGGCCGGCCGCCTTGGCGTCCTCGTAGATCTTCTGCGCGCTCTTTCGCTCCATCACGTCGCCGACGATGATGCGCTCGCCGACCACGATCTTGAGGGTGTCGACCGCGCTGCCCTCGGACAGCGGATAGACGTAGACGGCCTCGACCCAGTGGTCGGTCGGGTTGCGAAACAGCTGGGTGACGCGGCCGCGCGAGGTCGGGCCGCTGACCGTGACGTCGACGTCGGTCTCGACCAGCGGCGCCTCGGAATAGGTGGCCTCGCTGTCGCGCAGCAGCAGCGCGCCGGAATGCACCTCGGCGGGCGATGTGTGCTGCACGGGCGCGGGGGCCGGCGGCGCGCTCTCGCCGCGGGCGTGCGGCGTGACGGCCAAAAATGCCGCAATTGCCACGACTATTGTGAGAACGATCTGGATCGCGGCGGCCAACGGGCGCGCCGGGATCAGGGGACCGATCAATGCGCGCCGCGCCGGCACGGCAGACTGCCTTATCGAATAGGCCATGAGTTTGCCCTCCTCCACATGCCCACCCACAGCGCCCGGCCCGTGTTGTCGGCGCAAACGCGCCGGCGGACGAGCGTCTAGTTTCGGCTTGTTCGGCACGGTCCCGTCGCGTTGCGCCTTGCCGAATCCGCGCCGGTACGGATATGTGAGGACTTGTACGGACCCGATGTTCAAGGACGGAGCCGAGGGGGCCCGATGCAGGTCAATCCAGAGACCAAGCTGACGGACGAGCAGAGCCGGCTGGTCGCGACGCAGATCCGCGAGGAACTGGCGCGCCGCCGCATCTCGCGCCAGCTTCTGGCCGATCAGGCGAAGATCAGCATCTCGACGCTCGAGAAGGCGCTGTCGGGCCGGCGGCCGTTCACGCTCGCGACCACGATCCGGCTCGAGCAGGCGCTTGGCGTCGTGCTGCGCAACAATCACGCAGCCGCGCCGACGCCGAACGGCGTCGCACCGGACGAGCTCGGCTTCTACTCGCGCCGCGCCGTGCAATGGATCGAGGGCGCCTATCTCACGCTGCGGCCGTCGTTCGGCGACAAGGACGCGATCTACGCCTATCGCACCGAGATCGCCTGGGACGAGGCGGCATCACGGCTCACGTTCAAGGAGTCCGAGCGGCTCGACGCCGCCTTCACGCAGCACGGCCTCGTGTCGGTGCCGGCGCCGTCCGGCCACATCTATCTCGTCACCAACGTGCACGGGCAGTATCGGCTGATCATCGTCACGCGCCCGACCATCTCGGGCGAGATGTACGGCATCCTCACGACGCTGCAGGTCGGCCGCGGCGCGCAGCTCACGCCGGTCGCGGCGCCGATCGCGCTCATTCCGCTCGGCGGACTGAAGGAAGTGCATTTCGGCCGGGTCAGCGCGGGCGACTCGTGCTTTGCGATGTACCGGCAGCATCTCAAGCGCACCGTCGAGGAGCCGTTCGCGCTGTTTTTGCCGGGGTAGTCGTCACGCGATACCCGTAGGGTGGGCAAAGGCGCGCAACGCGCGCCGTGCCCACGCGCAACTCAATGGTGGGCACGCTTCGCTTTGCCCACCCTACCGCTCATCCAGTTTTTCCGCGAACGCCGCGATCGTCTGCTGATAGACCGTCGACTTGTTCCAGGCGACGAGCACGGCGAAATTGGCCGAGCCCTCGCGATAGCCGCCGCCGGGCTGCCAGCCGAAGCTGTGCAGCAGGTTGGCGATGGAAGCCAGCGTGTCGGGCACGCTGCGGATGAGATCGCGCCGGCCATCGCCGTCGAAATCGACCGCGAACTTGACGTAGTTCGACGGCAGGAACTGGGCCTGGCCGAGCTCGCCCGCCCAGGCGCCGCGCATCTCCGCCGGCGAGAGGTCGCCGCGCGAGATGATCTGCAGGGCGGCGAGCAGCTCGCCCTGGAACATCTCGCTGCGGCGGCAGTCATGCGCGAGCGTCGCCAGCGCGCGCAGCGCCGGCGTCTTGCCGATGTCGACGCCGAAATCGGTCTCCAGGCCCCAGATCGCGATCACGACCGAGCCCGGCACGCCGAAGCGCGCCTCGATGCGCCGGAGCAGCGCGGCGTGCGTCTGCATCATGCGTCGACCTTTTGCGAGCCGCTCCGCGATGCGGTGGCCGGAGAACTGCGCAAAACTCTGGCGAAACACGCCCTGGCGGTGATCGAGCGAGATCACCTGCGGGTCGGGCGAGGCAACGCCGTCGAGCGCCGCAAGCGCGCGCTGCGAGATGCCTTGCGCCGCCGCCTCGCGGCGGAAGGCGGAAAGCCACCCGGAAAAATCGCCGCCGCAGGGCGCCGCGATCGCGGGAGCGGCGAAGATGATCAAAGCGATGCAGGCAACGAAGAGCTTCGTCATCGCAGAACGCCTCGTTCGTAGGGTGCGCAAAGCGAAGCGTGCGCACCATCTCAAGTCCCGCGTGGGCACGGCGCGTTCCGCGCCTTTGCCCACCCTACCCTTTCGCTACTCTTTCACGGCCCCGGTCATCGCCGACACATAATGCTCGACGAAGAATGCATAGAGAATGACCAGCGGCAGCGAGCCGACGAGCGCACCCGCCATCAGCGAGCCCCACCGATAGATATCGCCATCGACGAACTCGTTGAGGATCGCGACCGGCACGGTCTTGTTCGGAGTCGAGGAGATGAAGGTGAGCGCGTAGATGAACTCGTTCCAGCACAACGTGAAGCAGAAGATAAAGGCGGAGATCAGGCCGGGGATCGACAGCGGCAGCACGATCTTGGTCAGGATCTGCCAGCGGCTGGCGCCATCCATCAGGGCGCATTCCTCGAGCTCGAACGGGATGGTCTTGAAGTAGCCCATCATCAGCCAGGTCGAGAACGGGATGAGGATGGTCGGATAGGTGAGGATGAGCGCGAACGGCGTGTCGAACAGGCCGTAACGGAACACGACGGTCGAGAGCGGAATGAACAGGATCGAGGGCGGCACCAGGTAGGCGAGGAAGATCAGGCCGCCGATGAGCTGCGCGCCCTTGTAGCGCAGGCGCACGATCGCATAGGCGGCGAGCACGCTCGCGACGATCGAGATGATCGTGGCCGCGACCGCGACCATCATCGTGTTCCACAGCCAGTGCGGATAGTTGCTCTCGAACAGGAGCTTGTGGATGTGCTTGAAGGTCGGCGACCAGGTCCAGAACGGGCTCACGTGGTCCATGTCGAGCAGCTGGTCGTCCGGCTTCACCGCCGTCAGCGCCATCCAGTAGAACGGGAACAGCAGCACCAGCATGATGACGCCGAGCGGCAGGTAGAGCGTGAGCAGCCGGCGCGGCAGCGACTCGAGGTAGCTCATGCCCTCGCTGTGATCGGCGGTGACGCCGGTGAGGACCGTGTGCGGGTCGGCGACTTTTGCGGTGAGCTCACTCATCGCTCTCTCCCTGCTGCCATTTGCGGCGTTGCAGGCCGAACCAGGAGATCAGGATGGCGGCGAGCAGAAACGGGATCATCGCGGTCGAGATGGCGGCGCCCTCGCCGAGAGAGCCGGAGAGGATCGCGCGCTGGTAGCTCAGCGTTGCCATCAGGTGGGTCGCGTTGACGGGGCCGCCGCGCGTGATCGCCCAGATGAGCTGGAAGTCCGTAAAGGTGAAGAGCACCGAGAACGTCATCACGACGGCGATGATCGGCGTGAGCAGCGGATAGGTGATATGGCGGAACATCTGCCAGCGGGTCGCGCCGTCGATGATCGCGGCCTCGTAGAGCGAGGGCGACACGGTCTGCAGGCCGGCGAGCAGCGTGATCGCGACGAACGGCACGCCGCGCCAGATGTTGACGAAGATCACCGACCAGCGCGCATTCCACGGGCTGCCGAGGAAATCGATGTTGGTCGAGATCAGGTGCGCGTGGCGCAGCGACCACGAGATGATCGAGAACTGGGCGTCGAACAGCCACCAGAACGCGATCGCGGACAGCACGGTCGGCACGATGAACGGGATGAGCACGATCGAGCGGATGATCGCCTTGAATGGCAGGTTCTGGTTGAGCAGGATCGCGAGATAGAGGCCGACCGCGAACTTGATGATCGAGGCGACGCCCGTATAGAGCAGCGTGTTGAACACCGAGAGCCAGAACACCGAGTCGCCCGGCATGTCGCCGGCGTCGCCGGCGATGCGCTTGCTGACCCACGCGGCCCACTCGGCGGGCGACCCCAGGAGCCATTCGTAATTGTCGAGCCCGACGAACGTGCCGGACGCTCCGACATGCGCGTCGGTGAACGAGAGCCACACGCCGAGCCCCAGCGGATAGGCGAGAAACAGGATCAGGAACGCCGCCGTCGGCAGCATGAACCAGAAGGCGAGCCAGTTGCGGTCGACCTTGAGCCGGTCCCACGCGGTGATCTGGCGCGGGGCGGGCTTGGTGGTCGGTGTCCTGATCGCGAGATCAGCCATTGTTGGCTCTCCGCTTCTTCCCCTCCCCCGCTTGCGGGGGAGGCCGGGAGGGGCGCCGCTTGCTCGGCGCTTGTGGCTTCCCCCTCCCCGCCCTCCCCCGCAAGCGGGGGAGGGAGACGAGAGGTCGGCGCGAGCGGCCTAGCGGTAGATCCGCTTCGCTTGGCGTTCGGCGGACGCGATCGAGCTCTTCACGTCCTCGCGGCCGGTACAGTAGTTGGCGAACATGTCGAGCAAGAGGAAGTTGGCGATCGCGGTTCCGGCCTTCTCGCCGACCGAACCCAGGCCGCCCGCCGTCAGCGTGCGCTTGCCGGCTTCGCGGAAGATCGTGCGCTTCGGGTCCGCGGTCCACACCGGGTTGGCGTCATAGGCATTGAGGCAGTGCGTCAGATAGCCGACCGAGGCCTCCAGCCATTTGTTGAACTGGTCCGCCTCGAGCATGAACGCCATCAGCGCCTTACAGGCCTGCGGATACTTGGTGTAGTTCATCGCGAGCAGCGGATAGAGCAGGTGGAACTCGGTCGGATGACCGATCGGGCCGACCGGCCAGAACGAGTGATCCATGTCGTCGGCGATCGGCTTGAGCTTCGGATCCTTCTGCGCCGCCGCGTAGATCGAGATGCCGTTGTCGGTCCAGTAGATCTCGCCGGCGAGGAACGCCTTGTTGTTGGAGGCGTCGTTCCACGAGGCGGTGCCGGGGATCATCGCCTCGTAGAGCTGCTTGGCGAATTCGAGCGCCTTCGCGGTCTCGGGCGAGTTGAGGATCACCTTGTCGTCCTTGTCGACCAGGTTGCCGCCGTGCGCCCACAGGCACCAGTAGGCCCAGGCATTGCCGTCGCCCGACGCGTGGCCGAGCGCGAAGCCGCCCGGCGTGTTGTTCTTCTTGGTCGCCTTGGCGTATTCGAGGAACTCGGCGGTGGTGGCCGGGAATTTCTGGAAGCCGGCCTTCTTCATCGCGTCGATGCGATAGTTGATCATGTTGCCGCTGTAGCAGACCGGGATCGCGATCCACTTGCCGTTCTCCTGGCCATAGGTCACGGCGCTCGGCACCCAGCCGCCGTATTTCTTGCCGAGGTAGTCGGCGACGTCGGATACATCGACGCACTTCTGCGGAAAGAGATGGGGCAGCGAATAGAGGCCCCAGAAGAGGTCCGGGCCCGCGCCCGTGTTGGCCGCAACGGATGCTTTCGGCTGCACGTCCTCGTAGGACTCGCGTGCGATCGAGACCTTGACGCCGGTTGCCTGGGTGAAGGCCTCGATCAGCTTGACGAAGGCGTCATCCTCCGACTGCACGAAGTATTTCCAGCGCAGCATCGAGAGCTGGGCGCCGGGCTCGGGCTTCCACGGCGCGGTCTGCGCCCAGGCCTTGGCCCAGCCGAGCAGCGACGGGCCCGTGAGCGCGCCGGCGGTGGCGAGCGCGGTGCCGCCTCCGACCAGGGTGCGGCGGGTGATCATGGTCATGTGTTTCCTCCGTATGGTGTTGGCTCAGGCGTTCAGTCGCTTCCCGGTCTCGGCATCGAACAGATGCACGAGCCGCGGATCGGGCTTGAGCCGGATCTTGTCGCCCGGCTTGAACTGGTGGCGCTCGCGGAACACCGCGATGATGTCCTCGCCGCCGAGCTTGGCGACGACCTGGATTTCGGCGCCGGTCGGCTCGATCACCTGGATGACGCCCTCGGCGCCGTCGTCCGCGATCACGAGGTGCTCGGGGCGCACCCCGCAGGTGACGGCGCGGCCATTCCAATCGGCGGGGGCGGCGAGCGGCAGGTGCACGCCGCCCGGCCCCTCGAACGCCGGGCTGCCGTTCGCGCGCACGGTGCCGCGCAGGAAGTTCATGGCGGGCGAGCCGATGAAGCCGGCGACGAACAGGTTGTCGGGCCGGTCGTAGAGATCGAGCGGCGCGCCGATCTGCTCGACCAGGCCCGCATGCATGACGACGATCTTGTCCGCCATGGTCATCGCCTCGATCTGGTCGTGCGTGACGTAGACGGTCGTGGTCTTGAGCCGCTGGTGCAGCTCCTTGATCTCGGTGCGCATCTGCACGCGCAGCTTGGCGTCGAGATTGGAGAGCGGCTCATCGAAGAGAAACACCTGCGGGTCGCGCACGATGGCGCGGCCCATGGCGACGCGCTGGCGCTGGCCGCCGGAGAGCTGGCGGGGAAAGCGCCCGAGCAGCGCGTCGAGCCCGAGGATGTCTGCGGCGCGCTTCACGCGCTCGTCGATCTCGGCCTTCGGCGCGCCGCGCAGGCGCATCGAGAAGCTCATGTTGTCGGCGACCGTCATGTGCGGGTAGAGCGCGTAGTTCTGGAACACCATCGCGATGTCGCGCTCTTTCGGCGGCACGTTGTTGACCACGCGCTCGCCGATGCGGATCTCGCCGCCCGTGATGTTCTCCAGGCCCGCGATCATGCGCAGCAAGGTGGACTTGCCGCAGCCGGACGGGCCGACCAGCACGACGAACTGGCCGTCATCGATCGCGATGTCGACGCCGTGGATGACCTGGACGGCGCCGAATGCCTTGCGGACATCCCGGATCGCAACCGACGCCATGAACGCTTCCTCGCCTTATCGCCGGGTTGTCGGTTTTTTGGCCGCGGAAATACCGGACCACCGCTATTTTCCACATCCCGGGAGGCAGGGCGAGTCGGAATCCGACCCGATCGAGGTATCCAATCGACGCATGGCTCCAAAACAGTTCCCCGGGATCGTTCTGGAGGCCGCAATCGCGGCGGCGACGCCATGACGCGCTCGCGCCGGCCCCGGGCCTCGTGCGATGGTCACGGCAGCAACGCGGGGAGACCCATGGATCGACGCCATTTCATCGCCGGCGCACTGGCCGCGGGCACGGGCCTGACAGGAACGCAGGCGCGCGCTGCCGCCTATCCGGACAAAAGCCGCACCATCCGGCTGATCGTGCCGTTCGCGGCGGGCGGCGGCGTCGACGTGCTGGCGCGGCTCTACGCCGAGGCGCTGAAGCAGAAGCATGGGCTCACCGTCGTGGTGGAGAACCGCGGTGGGGCGAGCGGTACGATCGGCGGGCAGGTGGTGCGCCAGGCGGCGCCGGACGGCTACACGTTGCTGTTCTCCTCCTCGACGCACACGACCGCGCGCCTCGTGATGCGCGAGGTGCCGTACGATCCGCTCGTCGATTTTTCGCCGATCGCGCGCGTCGGCGAGGCGCCGATGCTGCTGATCATGGCGAAGGACCGGCCGCAGAAGACCATCGCCGAGGTGGTGGCGGCGGCGAAGAAGGATGCGGCGCAGTGGGTGTTCGCGGCCTCCTCGCTCGGCTCGATGGGCTATCTCGCGACGGTCGCGTTCATCCAGAACGCGGGCGTCAACCTCACGATCACGTCCTACCGCGGCACCGCGCCGGCGCTGACCGATGTCGAGGGCGGCCACGTGCAGCTCATGATCGACCCGTTGCTGGTGCTGCTGCCGCAGGCGCGCGCCGGCGCCGTCAAAGGGCTCGCGACCACGACCGCGAAGCGCAGCACGCTCGCGCCCGAGATCCCGACCGCGGCCGAGAGCGGCATGGCGAACCTCGACTATGCCTCATGGTACGGCTTCTGGGGGCCGAAGGGGCTGCCAACGGAGATCGTCGCGTGGCTCAACGGCGCCGTGAACGAGGCGACCGGCGAGCTCGAGAAGGCCGGCCGCCTCGCCAAGCTCGGCCAGGAGCCGGCGACCGGTTCAGCAGAGGATTTCGCACGCTACATCGCGGCGGATTTCACGCGGAGCGAGAAGCTGCTGAAGGCGGCGGGGTTCAAGCCGATCTAGCCGATGGCGCGGCCGCGTCTCTTGCACTTCATCGCGGAATCAAATGCATTGTCGTGTGGTGCGATGTGGTGCGCGGCTTTGCGCCGTGTCCGTATCGGCGAAAACCGATCGTTAAGGATGATTTTACCACGGTCGGCGCAATCTTAGTGCGCGCTTCGCTGAAACCAATCCGCGCCGCCAAGCGTTCGCCCAGATATGCGCAAATTTTCGACAGCGATTACAGGAGAAACCATGCATCAGGCCCTCCGGGAACGCTCTATTGCGCTGGTTGTCGAGCCCGATCGGGAACGGCGTGCGCTTATCGCCACGCTGCTCGAGGAAAGCGATCTGCAGGTCATCGAATGCGATAGTGCGGAGGCCGCGCTCGCGGTGGTTGATTTGAAGGGCGACCACATGGCGATGGTGGTCACCGATGTCGAGCTGGCCGGGCGGATCGACGGCGTCACGCTCGCGCAGAATCTCGAAGCGCAGCATCCCGAGGTGCCGGTGATCGTGATGTCGGCGGAGCCGAGCGATCGCACCAATGAGTTGCCCGACAATGTCCACCAGCTCGCGTGCCCGTGGCGACCGCTGGACATGCTGATCGTCGCCGAGCGCGCACTCCGGGCCGCGTAAGCCAATCACTGAATGGTTGAGGCGCCGGCGAGGACAATCTCGCCGGCGGAATAATCCGACGCATGCTGTTGCGAGCATGGTCGCAGAGACGTCTCGGGACTTATGCCGACGCGCCGCCGTGCTTGATGCAGGTCGCGCGGAACGTCCGGCGGTCCTTGCCGTGCAGGCTCTTGTCGTTCGCCTGCGTCGAGCATTCCTGCGAGATTTTCTTCTTTTCGTCGGGATTGAGCTTGGGCTTTGCGGTCTTGGCCGGCGCGGGCGGCGCCTCGGTGGCGGCTGGTGGCGTGGCCGGGGCCGTCGGCGCTTCCGCCGCCTGCGCGAACGCCGCGCCGGTACCGATCGCAAAACACAGAATGGTCGCACTGATCACAGACTTCATAACGCCCTCCTTGAGGTGTTGACGGGCGTCACTATGCCAGAACAAAACAAGAACACAAGTGGAAAATTGCGACCCAGGCGTGCAGGTCGGGAGAGCGCCCATCGCCCGCCGGTGCCGGACGTCGCGGCAACGATTGCGACCCTCGCAAGGCTGCACGAGGCGCCACACGTCCAGCGGAAGACGCGCGAACCTGCGCGCCGCGCTGCTTGCGCCGACCCCGGTTACGCCTATAGTCCGCGCCGATTTCGGGTCGCCACAGGCCTCGATGCGTCGGGACGCCCCGCTGGCGGCAGGCGCGACGGAGCGTGGCGGCAAGCTATTCCCAAGGAGAGCCGCGTGGCGAAAGGCGACGTCAAGAAAGTAGTGCTGGCCTATTCGGGCGGGCTCGACACCTCGATCATCCTCAAGTGGCTGCAGACGACCTATGGCTGCGAGGTCGTGACCTTCACGGCCGACCTCGGCCAGGGCGAGGAGCTCGAGCCGGCGCGCAAGAAGGCGCAACTGCTCGGCATCAAGCCGGAGAACATCTTCATCGAGGACCTGCGCGAAGAGTTCGTGCGCGACTATGTGTTTCCCATGTTCCGGGCGAACGCGGTGTACGAGGGGCAGTACCTGCTCGGCACCTCGATCGCGCGGCCGCTGATCGCCAAGAAGCAGATCGAGATCGCGGAAAAAGTCGGCGCCGACGCGGTGGCGCACGGCGCCACCGGCAAGGGCAACGACCAGGTGCGCTTCGAGCTCACCTATTATGCGCTCAAGCCCGACGTGAAGGTGATCGCGCCGTGGCGCGAGTGGGATCTGGTCTCGCGCACAAAACTCATCGAATTCGCCGAGAAGCACCAGATTCCGATCGCCAAGGACAAGCGCGGCGATGCGCCGTTCTCGGTCGACGCCAATCTCCTGCACGCATCGTCGGAAGGAAAGGTGCTGGAGGATCCGGCGCAAGAAGTGCCGGACTACGTCTATTCGCGCACCATCAATCCGGAAGATGCGCCCGACAAGGCGACCTACATCACGGTCGATTTCGAGCGCGGCGACGCGGTCGCGATCGACGGCAACGAGCTCTCGCCGGCCACGCTGCTCACAAGGCTCAACGAGCTCGGCCGCGCCAACGGCATCGGCCGGCTCGACCTGGTCGAGAACCGCTTCGTCGGCATGAAGTCGCGCGGCATGTACGAGACGCCGGGCGGCACGATCCTGCTCGCCGCCCACCGCGGCATCGAGCAGATCACGCTCGACCGCGGCGCCGGGCACCTCAAGGACGAGCTGATGCCGAAATACGCCGAGCTCGTCTATTACGGCTTCTGGTTCTCGCCCGAGCGCGAGATGCTGCAGGCCGCGATCGACAGGTCGCAGGAGTTCGTCAGCGGGCGGGTGAAGCTCAAGCTCTACAAGGGCAGCGTCGGCGTCGTCGGACGCGAGAGCAAGTACTCGCTCTACGACCAGGATCTGGTGACGTTCGAAGAGGGCGCGGTCGCGTACGATCACCGCGACGCGGAGGGATTCATCCGGCTCAACGCGCTGCGACTGCGCACGCTCGGGCAGAGGAAGAAGAAGCTCGGGCTGTGAGCTTCATTGCGGGGAGCGCGCAGCGCGCTCCGCAATCACCGCGCCGTCAGGTGTGGCACACGGCCTCGACGTTGTGGCCGTCCGGGTCGAGCACGAAAGCGCCGTAGTAGTTCGGATGATAATGCGGGCGCAGGCCGGGCGCGCCATTGTCCGTGCCGCCGGCCGCGATCGCGGCGCGATAGAAGGCATCGACCTCGGCCCGCGTCTGCGCCGCGAAGGCGACATGCATCCGCGCCACATCGCCGGGCCCAATCCAGAAGAACGGCTTGCGGTCCTTGCCGAAGCCGGCGGCGGAGTGATCGCCGGTCTGCTCCGGCGTCACCTCCATGACGACGCCGATGCCGAGCGGGGCGAGGGCTTTCTCGTAGAAGGCCTTGGCGCGGGCGTAGTCGGAGACGCCGAATCCGATGTGGTCGAGCATGTGCAGCTCCCGGCTTGCAAAGTTGGGGCGGCAGCGGCGGATCAGCCGCAAGCCGTCAGCGGGTCACCCAGCGGCGGAAAAGATCGTCCGCGGCCGCGAGCGTCGCGGATCCAGGGCGCCACGCCTCATCCAACCACATGTCGCGCGCGAGGGCGAACTCCTCGTCGACGAGACGTCCGATCGCAATCGGCAGCGGGCCCACGCCAAGTTCCGACGTGAGTGCCTTGCGCGCGAGCAGACCGTCGACGAGCGCCGCGACGTCCGGCGGCATGTCGCTTTGCGCGATCAAGGTCGGGAAATGCATGGGCGCGACCGGCTCGCCGGGATGCAGACGCAGCCAGCGCAGCGCGATTGCGGGACGCAAGGCATAGAAGACCTTCTTGAGCGGGATCGCGTGCGCATCGGCGAAATACGTCCGCCGCTGCCGCTCGCCGAGATGAAGATAATGCCGTGCGACGGCGGGCGGGCGAACCACGCGACGCGCCAATGCCAGCATCTCGTCGCGAAAGGCGGCATTGCCGGCGTAGACGAACGGCGAGGTGAGCCACTCGATGACGACCGCGTTGCCCTTGATCAGCAGGCGCAGAGCCTTGGCGAGGTCCCAGCCGTTGATGTCGAAGACCGCATCGGCGGGAAGCTCGATCACGTCGCGCGGCGCAAACAGCGCCAGATAGTCGTCGCGCCGGCGGACAAAGATAAAGCGGCAGTCGTAGTCGCTGTCGGGCGACGGGAAGCCCCAGGCACGGCTTCCGCTTTCGACCGCGAACAGAAGATCGACCCGTTCGCTCTCGGCGATCGCGGACAGCTTGCCGTCAATGGCCGCGACGACGGCCGGGTCGAAGCCCGGACCGAGCGCGCGGACCGAGGTCACACCTGCCGCTCGACCATCAGCTGCTTGAGCGCCGCGATCGCCTTGGCGGGATTGAGGCTCTTCGGGCAGGCCTTCGAGCAGTTCATGATCTGGTGGCAGCGATAAAGGCGGAACGGGTCCTCGAGATCGTCGAGCCGCTCGCCGGTCGCCTCGTCGCGCGAGTTGATGACCCAGCGGTACGATTGCAGCAGCACCGCGGGACCGAGATAGCGCTCCGGGTTCCACCAGTAGCTCGGGCACGCGGTCGAGCAGCAGGCGCAGAGGATGCATTCGTAGAGGCCGTCGAGCTTCTGGCGGTCCTCGTGGCTCTGCTTCCATTCCTTCTCGGGCGCGACCGTCGTGGTCTGCAGCCACGGCTTGATCGAGGCGTGCTGGGCGTAGAAGTTGGTGAGATCGGGCACGAGGTCCTTCACGACCGGCATGTGCGGCAGCGGATAGATCTTCACCTCGCCCTTCACGTCGTCCATGTGCTTGGTGCAGGCGAGCGTGTTGGTGCCGTCGATGTTCATCGCGCACGAGCCGCACACGCCCTCACGGCAGGAGCGGCGGAACGTGAGCGTCGGGTCGACCTTGTTCTTGATCCAGATCAGCGCGTCGAGCACCATCGGTCCGCAATCGTCGAGATCGACCGTGTAGCTGTCCATGCGCGGATTGTTGCCGTCGTCGGGATTCCAGCGATAGACGTGGTACTCGCGCGTGCCCTTCGGCTTGTCGGCCGACTTCTTCGGCGGCGATGGCCAGGCCTTGCCGTCGGTGACGCGGGAGTTCTTCGGCAGCGTGAATTCAGTCATGGTGCGTCGCGCCTCTGTCTTCCTTCTTCGTCATGGCCGGGCTTGTCCCGGCCATCCACGCCTGCCTTGCCGCGGGACGTGGATGCGCGGGACTTAGACATTCGAAGAACGGCTCACTTCGTTCGCCTATGCCCGCGTATGACGACGTTGATATCTAATACACCCTCGCCTTGGGCTCGATGTACTGCACGTCGTTGGTCATCGTGTAGGTGTGCACCGGCCGGTAATCGATGGTGACCTTGCGGGTCGCCTCGTCGAACCAGGCCAGCGTGTGCTTCATCCAGTTCTTGTCGTCGCGATCGGGAAAATCCTCGCGCGCGTGGGCGCCGCGGCTTTCCTTGCGATTGAGCGCCGAATCCATGGTGACGACCGCCTGGGAGATCAGGTTGTCGAACTCGAGGGTCTCGATCAGGTCGCTGTTCCACACGAGCGAGCGGTCGGACACCTTCACGTCGTCCGACCCGGACATCACGTCGTGGATGAGCTTGGAGCCCTCGCTCAGCACCTCGCCGGTGCGGAAGACCGCGCAGTTGGTCTGCATCACGCCCTGCATCCTATCGCGCAGCGCCGCGGTCGAGGTGCCGCCTGCGGCGTTGCGCAGCCGGTCGAGGCGGGCGAGCGACCGGTCGGCCGAATCCTTCGGCAGCGACGGCTGCTCCTCGCCGGGCGTCATCAGCTCGGCGCAGCGCAGGCCCGCGGCGCGGCCGAACACCACGAGGTCAATCAGCGAGTTCGAGCCGAGCCGGTTGGCGCCGTGCACCGACACGCAGCCGGCCTCGCCGAGCGCCATCAGGCCGCGCACGATCGTGTCGTCGTTGCCGTTCTTCTTGGTCAGCACCTCGCCGTGATAATTGGTCGGGATGCCGCCCATGTTGTAGTGCACGGTCGGCAGCACCGGGATCGGCTCGCGCGTCACGTCGACGCCGGCGAAGATGCGCGCCGACTCGGAGATGCCGGGCAGCCGCTCGTGCAGCACCTTCGGGTCGAGGTGGTCGAGGTGCAGGAGGATGTGGTCCTTCTTCGGCCCGACGCCGCGGCCCTCGCGGATCTCGACCGTCATCGCGCGCGAAACCACGTCGCGCGAGGCGAGATCCTTGGCGGAGGGCGCGTAGCGCTCCATGAAGCGCTCGCCGTTGGCGTTGGTGAGATAGCCGCCCTCGCCGCGCGAGCCTTCGGTGATCAGAACCCCCGCGCCGTAGACGCCGGTCGGGTGGAACTGGACGAACTCCATGTCCTGCAGCGGCAAGCCGGCGCGCAGCACCATGGCGTTGCCGTCGCCCGTGCAGATGTGCGCGGACGTGCAGGAGAAATAGGCGCGCCCGTAGCCGCCGGTGGCGAGGATCGTCATGCGGGCGCGGAAGCGGTGGATGGTGCCGTCGTCGAGCTTGAGCGCGACGACGCCGCGGCAGGCGCCCTCGTCGTCCATGATCAGGTCGATGACGAAATACTCGATGAAGAACTCGGCCGAATGCTTGAGCGCCGCGCCGTAGAGCGTGTGCAGGATGGCGTGGCCGGTGCGATCGGCCGCCGCGCAGGTGCGTTGCGCGGTGCCCTTGCCGTAATGGGTCGTCATGCCGCCGAACGGGCGCTGGTAGATCTTGCCTTCCTCGGTGCGCGAGAACGGCACGCCCCAGTGCTCGAGCTCGTAGACGGCGGCGGGCGCCTGCCGGCAGAGATACTCGATCGAATCCTGGTCGCCGAGCCAGTCCGACCCCTTGACGGTGTCGTACATGTGCCAGCGCCAGTCGTCCTCGCCCATGTTGCCGAGCGCGGCCGAGATGCCTCCCTGCGCCGCCACCGTATGCGAGCGCGTGGGAAATACCTTGCTGATGCAGGCGGTGCGCAGCCCGGCCTCGCTGCAACCGACGACCGCGCGCAGGCCGGAGCCGCCGGCGCCGACCACCACGACGTCGTAGGTGTGATCCTCGATCGGATAAGCGCGGCCGTTCACCTTGGGGGCGCCGTCGCGCGAACCGTTATCTGCCATGGCGTCACACCCCGAACGAAATCTTGAGAACCGCGAAGATACAGGCGAGCCCCACCGCCCAGGCGAAGAAATTGTTGATCGTGATCAGCGTGAGCTTCTGCATCTTGTCGTGGACGTAGTCCTCGATGACGATTTGCACGCCGATCTTCATGTGCAGCGCATTGGAGATCACGAACAGCATCATCAGCACGGCGACGAGCGGCGAGCCGAGGATCTGCTTGACCGCCGGATAGCTGCGGCCGGTGAGCGAGATCACCAGGAAGAGGCCCGCGAGCGTGAGCGGGACGTTGGCGATCGCGGTCACGCGCTGGCGCCAGAACTCCTCGGTGCCGGATTTTGCCGAGCCGAGGCCGCGGACGCGGCCGAGCGGCGTGCGCATGCTCATGTCAGTTGCTCCTCATCGCATTCCGAACATCGCCAGGATCAGCCACAACAGCACGGTCGCGACGATCGAGCCGATGATATTCGCGCGCACCAGCCATTCGCGCTCGGCCGGCTCGAGGCCGTAGCCGAGATCCCAGACGAGATAGCGCAGCCCGCCGAGCAGGTGGTGCAGCATCGCCCAGCTGAAACCGAACAAGATGAAGCGGCCGATCCAGCTCGTCGCGAACGCCTCGAAGGTGCCGTAGGCGTTCTGTCCGGCGGCGGCGGCAAGCAGCCACCACGTCAGCATAACCATGCCGGCACACAGCGCCAGCCCGGTGATGCGGTGCACGCCGGACATCACCATCGACAAGGTCAGGCGGTAGATCTGGAGGTGCGGCGACACAGGCCGCTGAACGGGAGCCGGGGTCTCGGCCATTCACATCCTCCGACAAGATTGCGCGCGACGTGCCGCGATGACGGTTCCTAGCGAAAGTCGCCGCGCGCGACAATGCGTCGGGCTGGTATGCCAGCGGGTTTCGCACCGGCGACGCGCTGCACCTCGACATTTCGTCATAAACGAAATATCGCCCTCGATATTTGGCTTCGCAATCGGTAAGATGCATAGCTTTCCTTCGCCGAATCCGAAGGAGGGATATCCGCGATGCGCTTCGATCTTGCCGATCTCAGCCTGTTTCGCCATGTGGTCGAAGCGGGCAGCATCACGCACGGCGCCGAGCGCGCGCATCTGGCGCTCGCCGCCGCCTCGACGCGCATCCGCAACATGGAAGACGCGCTCGGCGCGCCGCTGCTGCTGCGCCGGCGCCAGGGCGTGACGCCCACTCCTGCCGGCCGCACCCTGCTGCAGCACGCGCGCACGATCCTGCGGCAGGCCGAGCGGTTGCGCGAGGACCTCGGCGCCTATGCGGGCGGGCTCGCGGGCCAGGTCAAGGTGCTGTCGAACACCAACGCGATCACCGAGTTCTTGCCCGAGACGCTGAGCTCGTTCCTCGCCGGCCACCCGAACGTCAGCGTCGACCTCGAGGAGCGCCTGTCGGACGAGATCGTCGGGCTGATCGCCGAAGGCGTCGGCGACATCGGCATCGTGGCCGGCACCGTCGATGCGGGCGACCTCGTGACCTTCCCGTTCCGCAGCGACCGCTTCGTGCTGGTGGTGGCGCGCGAGCATGCGCTCGGCCGCCGCGCCCGCATTCCGTTCGCGGAGGTGCTGGAGCACGACTTCATAGGCCTCGACCGGGCGAGCGCGCTGCAGCGCTTCCTCGCCGACAAGGCGGCACGCATCGGCCGGCCGCTGCGGCTGCGGGTGCAATTGCGCAGCTTCGACGCGGTGTGCCGGCTGGTGGAGAGCAATGTCGGCGTCGGCATCGTGCCGGAGACGACGGCGCGCTGGGCCGCCAAGACCATGGCGATCAAGACCGTCGATCTCACCGACCCGTGGGCGGTGCGCGAGCTCACGATCTGCGTGCGCGATGTCGAAGCGCTGCCGCCCTATGCGCGCCAGCTGGTCGAGCACATGCGGGCGCGGGCCGGATAGCGGCGGCCTCGCCCAATTCGACCAATTCACGGACAACGTCGAATGCCAGCCGTGACGTCACGCCAGCGCGCGCAGCTTTCCGCGCAGCAAGTCGCCGCCGCCCTCCGCGAGGCGCGCATCGATCTCCGCGTGGATCCGCTTCCAGATCGGCACGGCGCGTGCGAGCAGGCTTCGCCCTTCCGGCGTGAGCGTCATCAGGCGGCCGCGCTTGTCGTCCGGATCGACGATCACCTCGACCAGCTTGCGCCGTTCGAGCGGCTTGAGCGCGGCCGTGAGCGTCGTGCGATCCATGGCGAGCAGCTCCGCGACCGCGCCCATGCCGGGCGGCGCCGGCCGATTGAGCGATATCAGCAGCGAAAACTGGCCGTTGGTGAGACCGAGCGGCCGCAGCGCCTCGTCGAATCGGCGCGCGAGCGCGCGCGCGGCGCGCTGCACGTGCAGGCACAAGCAGGTGTCGCGCACGAGCAATATCGTCGCATGGGGAATGTCCGCGGCCTTTGACATGCCATATTTATGTTGATATCAACCTATTATGTCAAGGCACGATGGATCGTTTGCACATCGGCGCTGTTGAAATTTGATGGAGGCCGCATGCTCAATCGTCCAACCCTTCCCCGCCCCGTGGTCTCGCGCGAAGCGTGGCTCGCGGCGCGCCGCGCGCTGCTGGCCAGGGAGAAGGCGGCGACGCGCCTGCGCGACGAGGTCAATGCCGAGCGCCTCGCCCTGCCCTGGGTGAAGGTCGAGAAGCCCTACGCGTTCGAGGCGCCGGACGGGCGCAAGACGCTGGCCGGCCTGTTCGGGCCGCGCAACCAGCTCATGGTCTATCACTTCATGCTGGGGCCGGGCTGGAAGGCAGGGTGCCCGGGCTGCTCGTTCCTCGCCGACCATCTCGACGGCGCGCTGGCGCATCTCGAGCATCACGACGTGACGCTCGTCGCGGTGTCGCGGGCGCCGCTCGCCGAGATCGAGGCCTATCGGGCGCGCATGGGCTGGCGTTTCCCGTGGGCGTCGTCGCACGGGAGCGACTTCAACTACGATTTCAACGTCTCGTTCACGCCGGAGGATCTCGCCGACGGCAAGGTCTTCTACAATTTCGCCGAGACCGATGCGGCGCACGCGGCCGCCGAGCTGCCGGGCCTGAGCGCGTTCTACAAGGACGCGGCGGGCGACATCTTTCACACCTATTCGAGCTACGCGCGCGGACCCGAGGAACTGATCGGCACGCTGATGATCCTCGATCGCGCGCCGAAAGGCCGCAGCGAGACGACGACCATGGATTTCGTGCGCCGCCACGACGAGTACGAGGCGACGGCGACGGACCGACGATAGGCGCACGCGTCGCATCTTCCGCACCGCGCAACCTTGGGAGCAGGCCATGTCGAATTCACACGGGATATTCTGCTGGTACGACCTGATGACAAGCGATGCCAAGGCCGCGGGGGCGTTCTACCGCGATGTGCTCGGCTGGCACGCGCAGGAGTCGACCGGCGCACACGGCACCTACACGATCATGTCGGTCGGCGAGACGCCGGTCGGCGGCCTGATGGCGTTGCCGCCGGATGCCACGGCAGCGGGCGAACACCCGGCGTGGAACGGCTACGTGGCGGTCGACGACGTCGACGACTACGCGGCGCGGGTGAAGCAGGCGGGCGGCACGGTGCACCGCGAGCCTGCCGACATTCCGGGAATCGCCCGCTTTGCCGTGGTGGCCGATCCGCAGGGCGCGGCCTTCATGCTGATCAAGGGCTTCTCGGAGGCGACACCGCAATGGCCGCCGCCGAGCGCGCCCGGGCATCCGGGCTGGCGCGAGCTCTACGCCGGCGATTGGGAGCCTGCCTTCGCGTTCTATTCCGGACTGTTCGGCTGGACCAAGGCGGAAGCCTTCGACATGGGGCCGATGGGCACCTACCAGCTCTTCGACATCAAGGGCGCGCCGGCGGGCGGCATGATGACCAAGCCGGCGGAGATGCCGTGGCCGTTCTGGCTGTACTATTTCAACGCCGACGACATCGACGCCGCCGGTGCGCGCGTGACCAAGGGCGGTGGACGCATCCTGCACGGCCCGATGGAGGTGCCGGGCGGAAGCTGGATCCTCCAATGCAGCGACCCGCAAGGCGCGATGTTCGCGCTGGTCGGACCACGGCGCGCGGCGAACGCCTAGCCGCCTCATAGGCGCTACCCGAGCGATACCATCGAGATCGGGTGCTGAAGCCCGCAGGATCATGTACAATCCATCCCTCGGCCGCGACCGACGGAGATTGAACCATGACCTGGGGAATCTCGACCGATCTCTTTCTCAATATCCACATCGCTCTCAGCCTCGTCGGTATCGCGTCGGGGCTTTTGGTGCTGGTCGCCTTGGTCGGCGGGCGGCTGCACAGCGGCTGGACCTCGCTGTTTCTGGCCACCACGGTGCTCACCAGCGTCACGGGCTATCCGCTGCCGCCGTTCGGGTGGGACCCGCCGCGCATCGTGGGGACGATCTCGCTGGTCGTGCTCGCGATCGCGCTGCTCGCTTACTACGTCTTTCACGCCACCGGTGCCTGGCGCTGGATCTACATCGTGACCGCGCTGATCGCGCTGTTCTTCAACTGCTTCGTCGCCGTCGTGCAGTCGTTCGAGAAAATCCCCGCCCTGCATGCGCTCGCCCCGACGCAGGCGGAGCTTCCGTTCAAGATCGCGCAGATCGCGCTGCTGGCGATCTTCGTCGTGCTCGGCATTTTCGCAGTGAAGAGAACGCGTCCGCAGGCGGCCGCCTAGCCCGCGCGCCTCAGCGCGGCATCAGCACCCAGTAGTCGAGGTCGAGGATCACGGCCGGGTCGTAGTCCTTGCCCGACTTGTCGGGGAAATCGGCGCACGGCCTGTCCTTGGTCGCGACCGTGCGCAGCCGCATAGCGCCGACGTCGGTGCGGCCGGGCAATTCGGAACGCGCCAGCACCTGCGACCACGCGAACACCGTCCCGCCGGCAAACAGCGGCGCCACGTGGCGCCCGCCATTGATGGCCGCGACCTGGAACGCATTGGCAAGCCCGTTGAACGACAGCGCACGCGCCAGTGAGATGACGACGCCGCCATAGATCAGCCGCTTGCCGAAGCGGCTCTGCGCGGCGTTGAACAGATCGAAGTGGATGCGCGCATTGTTCTGATAGAGTCTGGTGGCAAGCTGATGCTCGGCCTCCTCGACCGTGATGCCGTCCACGTGATCGATGCGCTCGCCCGGCTTGTAGTCGGCGAGCCGCGCGGTGCTGCCGGCGAGCGCGAAATCGTAAGTCTCCGCGCGGAGCACCGGGCAGGCGCCGCCGAGCGCCCCGGCCTCGACCGCGTCGGGCAGCTCCGGCACCTGGTCGCCCGGCGCGGGCGCGCCTTCGTCGCGCTTGCGCACCATCACCCAGCGCACGTACTCGATGACGTCCTGGAGATGCTGGTTGCGGCCGCGCGAGCGCACATAGACGACGCCGGTCTTGTGGCTCGAATTTTCCTTGAGGCCGATGACCTCGGAGGTCGCCGTGAGCGTGTCGCCGGGATAAACCGGCTTCAGGAAGCGGAAATCCGCATAGCCGAGGTTGGCGACCGCGTTGAGCGAGATGTCCGGTACGGTCTTGCCGAACACAATGTGGAAGACGAGGAGATCGTCGACCGGAGCGCGCGGAAAGCCGAGCGCGCGCGCGAACTCGTCGGAGGACTGCACCGCGAAGCGCGGGCCGTAGAGCGCGTTATAGAACGCGACGTCGCCGGCCGTGATCGTGCGCGGCGTCGCGTGCTGGATCACCTGGCCGAGACGGAAGTCTTCGAAGAAATTGCCGGGATTAGCTTTGTTCATGCGATCAACTAATTTCATGAATGGAGGATGCGTTCAGCCCGGCGGCTTACGCTATCATGCACCCTCGCGTCGAGTCCGCCCGACTTTCGGCGCATAGCCCGCAGCGATCCGCCATGCAGCGCCGACTGATCTCCACCGGTTCACCCTTCGAGAAGACCGCCGGCTACAGCCGCGCGGTGGTCGACGGCGACTTCTGCTTCGTCGCCGGCACGACCGGCTATGACTATACGACCATGACGATGCCGGACGCGATCGAGGCGCAAACGCGCAACTGCTTCGGAACGATCGCGCGCGCGCTCGACGAGGCCGGCTTCGCGCTCGCGGACGTGGTGCGCGCGACCTACTACGTCACCGGCCGCGCCGACGGGGATCGCGTGCTGACGATCTGCGGCGAGTTCCTCGCCGACATCCGCCCTGCCGCGACCATCCTGATCGTCGCCGGACTGATCAAGCCCGAGATGAAGGTCGAGATCGAGGTCACGGCGCATCGCGCGCGGTAGGGCCCGATGTCACGGCGACGCGTCGATGATCCATCGCGTAGACGTAGTTTGAGGGTCCTCTCCCCCGCTTGCATCTGAAATCGGGCTTGCCCGATTTCGGCACTATCGGTGGGCCGAAGTCGGATAAATCCGACTTCGGCTGGAGAGACAGAGAGGGGGCGCCGCTTGCTCAGTGCTTGTGGCTTCCCCCTCCCCACCCTCCCCCGCAAGCGGGGGACGGGGATCAGGCGCATGAACAAGTGACTTTGCCTCGCGACGGCGTGACGCGATTGTGAGACGACAGTGGGCGGGCCATTTGATAGGTAGCGCCCGACGCCGAATTTTTTGAGGAACCATGACCGCCGAGGCCGTACCCATCAGGCAGAACCCCGTCAGGCCGCGCCCTGCGACAATCCATCCCGCGTGGGTGCGCGTGACCCATTGGATCAATGCGGTCGCGATCCTCGTCATGATCGGGTCGGGCTGGCAGATCTACAACGCCTCGCCGCTGCCGCTGTTCAATTTCGTGTTCCCGACGACCATCACGCTCGGCAGCTGGCTCGCAGCCGGCATCGCGTGGCACCTCGCCGGCATGTGGGTCTTCGTCATCAACGGCATCGTCTACGTGACGCTCGGGCTGGCGACCGGGCGCTTCCGCGCCAAGCTGTTTCCCATCCGCCCGCGCGAGATCGTGCGCGACCTGTTCGCGGCGCTGCGCGGCCGGCTCGCGCATGACGATCTGTCCGCCTACAACGCGGTGCAGAAGCTGCTTTACCTCGCCGTGATCTGCACCGGCGTCGTCATCGTGCTGTCGGGCCTCTCGATCTGGAAGCCGGTCCAGTTCCAGGAGCTGACCGCGCTGTTCGGCGGCTATGACCGCGCGCGCTACGTCCACTTCTTCGCGATGAGCACGTTCGTCGGCTTCCTTGCCGTGCATATCGCGCTCGCGCTGATCGTGCCGAAGAGCCTGCGCGCCATGATCACGGGACGCTGAGAGGTTTCCATGCCCCGCATCCGCATTCCCGGCGTCGATGAGAAGCTGCTCGTCCGCGACGCCGCGAAGCTCATACCCGACCCGTCCCGGCGGCTTTTTCTGCGCAGCGCGGCCAGCCTCGGCGCGATCACCATGCTGACCGGCTGCGACATCGTCGACGGCGACACGGCCGAGCATGCGCTCGCCAGGATCTCGCGCTTCAACGACCGGGTGCAGGCGCTGCTGTTCAACCCGGACAAGCTCGCGCCGACCTATCCGGAAAGCATGGTCGACCGCACGTTCCGCTTCAACGGCTTCTACGACGAGGAGGAAGCGCCCGAGGTCGATCCCGCGACCTACAAGCTCGACGTGGGCGGATTAGTCAAAGAGAAGAAATCGTGGACGCTGCCCGAGCTCTACGCGCTGCCGCAGGAAAAGCAGATCACCCGCCACGTCTGCGTCGAGGGCTGGAGCCTCATCGGCTCATGGACGGGCGCGCGGCTCTCCGACTTCCTCAAGCGCGTCGGCGCCGACACGAGCGCCAAGTATGTCTGGTTCCAGTGCGCCGACACCTATTCGACCACCATCGACATGCCGACCGCGCTGCACCCGCAGACGCAGATGACGTTCAAGTTCGCGGACGAGATCCTGCCGCGCAAGTTCGGCTTCCCGATGAAGATCCGCATCCCGACCAAGCTCGGCTTCAAGAACCCGAAGCACGTGGTCGCGATGAACGTGACCAACAAGGATCTCGGCGGCTACTGGGAAGACCGCGGTTACAACTGGTTCAGCGGCCTGTAATTACCGGTGCCGTAGTGATGCACGCGGCGGCCATCTCTCGCCGCCTGCAGCGCGATGATTTTTATTCAAATCGTCATCATGGACGAAGCTCGTCATTGAGCATGCACATGCGTTGTGTTGGCCCGGCTACGTAGCTTCACCTAACGTCATGGGGCCGGATTTTTTAACGGGTTCACTTCCAGTATCCGCGCAGCCTCTCGCGGTCCTCCACGTGGATTCCCAGATGATCGATGCGTTCGCCAAGTCCAACCGCCAGGCGTTCGAGGGCGGCCAGCTCGCGCTGCTCGTCGTCGAGGACGCGCTGATCCATCGCACCATCATCTCGCGCGTCGCCGACAAAGCCGGCTTCACGACCGTGGCGGCGAGCTCGGTCGAGGCTGCCGCCGAACGGCTGCGCTCGCGCGATTTCGACTGCATCACGCTCGACCTTTCGCTCGGCGAGGGAGGCGTCGGCGTCGAGATCCTGCGGCTGCTGGCGGATCGCAAATGCCAGACGCCGATCATCATCATCAGCGGATCGGACGCCGGGGTCGTCGCGGAGACCAGCCGGATCGGCCGCACGTACGATCTCAACCTGTGGAAGCCGCTGCACAAGCCGATCGATCTCGGGCTGCTGCGCGACATGCTCGAGCAGATCCGCGCCTGCTCCGGCGTATACCGCGTCGCGAGTGCCTGACCCGACCTCGCGCGCTCGCGCCAGCGCGCCCCTTGCGCCCCACCATCGGACCCATGCCTGACCAGCAAAAACGCGACGAGCGGCGATCCACCGCGGCCCTCGTCGTCGCGACGATCGCGCTCATCGCCGCCATCGTGGGCGGCAACCTCTTCTTCATCAACAACCTGCGCGACAGCCTGCTGCTCAACGCCGAGTCCGGCCTCGCCCGCTACAGCCTGCTGCTCGCCGAGCAGACCGATCGGTCGTTCAAGTCGGTCGACCTCATGCTCTCGAGCGTCGGCGACTATGTCGGCCGCCAGGGCGTGACCGACAGCTCCTCGTACGATTGGCTGATGTCGAGCTCCGATACGTTCCTGCTGCTCAGGGAGAAGATCAGCGGGCTGCCGCACGTCGAGGCGATCGCGCTGATCGACGCGGACGGCAAGCTCATCAATTCCTCGCGCACCTGGCCGATCCCCGACGTCAACGTGTCGGATCGCGACTATTTCGTATCGCTCAAGAAAGATCCCAAGCTCGCGTCGTTCATCAGCGTACCGACGCGCAACCGGGTGACCGGCACGTGGAACATCTACGTCTCGCGCCGGCTCAACGATCGGAACGGCGCCTTCATGGGGATTCTGGTCGGCGCCATCTCGCTGCGCTACTTCGAGAACTTCTTCGGGTCGACCGTGATGAGCGCGGGCGGCCAGGTATCGATGGTGCGCGACGACGGAACGCTGCTCGCGCGCTTCCCGAACACCGACCAGGTCGGCGGCCGAGCCAACACGTCGGCGCGGCGCGCCCTCAGGGCCGGCGGGATCATCCGCGAGACGCCGCCCGGCGAGCATGACGAGCGCATCGTATCGGCGCGCATGCTGCCCAACTATCCGATCGCCATCACGGTCAGCCAGACCGAGGCGAGCGCGCTCGCCGAATGGCGCCACATGGCGATGCTGCTCGCCGTCACCTCGCTCGGCTGCTGCCTGCTCATCGTGCTGGCCGCGTGCGGCATCGCCCGCTGGTGGCGCGCGCGCGAGCGGGCCGCCCGCGCCGCGCTCGCGGCAAGCAACGCCAAGTCGTCGTTCCTCGCGATGATGAGCCACGAGATCCGCACGCCGATGAACGCCGTGCTCGGGCTCTCGGCGACCCTGCTCACCTCCCAGCTCACCAACGACCAGCGGCAGTCCGTCGTCGCGATCCACAACGCCGGCGACAACCTGCTCGAGCTGCTCAACGACATCCTCGATTTCTCGCGGCTCGAATCCGGCCGGCTGTCGTTCGAGGCGATCGCCTTTGCGCCCGATTCGCTCGCCGACAACACGCTGAGCGTGATGGGCCCGCGCGCCGCCGCCAAGGACCTGGCGCTGAAGACGACGAAAGAGTTGGCCCTGCCGCCGGCGCTGACCGGCGACGTCGGCCGCATCCGCCAGGTGCTGCTCAACCTCGTCTCCAACGCGATCAAGTTCACCGAGGCCGGCGAGGTCACGCTGTCGATCCGCTGCCTCGCGCGCGGCGACAAGCAGGCGACGATCGAATGGAGCGTGAGCGACACCGGCATCGGCATCGCGCCCGACCGGCTCCAGGACCTGTTCAAGGATTTCGTCCAGGCCGACAACTCGATCAGCCGGCGCTTCGGCGGCTCGGGCCTCGGGCTCTCGATCTGCAAGCGGATCGTCGAGCAGATGGGCGGCGAGATCGGCGTGACCTCGGCACCCGGCAAGGGCTCGACCTTCCGCTTCAGCCTCACGCTGCCGATCGCGACCGAATCCGCGTTGATCGGGCGGGACGACCAGGAACCGCTGTTCGCCGAGCTGCAACGCCATGTCGCGAAGCTCGGCCGGCCGTTGCGCGTGCTCATCGCCGACGACAACGCGACCAATCGCCTGGTCGCGTCCAAGATGCTCAAGGAATTCTCGGTGCAGGCCACCATGGCGTGCGACGGCGCCGAAGCGGTCGCGGCCGCGACCCAGTTCGACTATGACGTGATCCTGATGGACGTGCGCATGCCCGAGATGGACGGGCTGCAGGCGACGCGCGCGATCCGGGCGCGCGGCGGCCGGCTGGCCGCGCTTCCGATCATTGCGTTCACGGCCAACGCGTTCGCCGACGACGTCCACGCCTGTCACGAGGCCGGGATGAACGGCTTCGTCTCCAAGCCGGTCCGCAAGCGCGAAATGGTCGCCGCGATCGTGCGCGCGCTGCCGACCGCCGCGACCGGCGAGGCCGCGGCCACGGCCGACGCCGGCGGGCAGACGCAAAATGGCGACGCACCCGAGCCGCCGGTCTTCAACCGTGCCTGCTACGACGTGATGGCGACCGAGCTCGGCGACGACGCGGTGCAAGAGCTGGTGAGCATTTTTATCGCCGAGACCGAACGGCGCCTGGCGCTGCTGCAAAAGCTCACGGGCGACCTCGACCGCGGGCTGATCGGACGCGAAGCGCATTCGCTCAAGAGCGACGCCGCGGCGCTCGGCCTCATGCGCATCTCGCGGCTCGCCGCCGCGCTCGAGCGGGACGCGCCCCGCATCGGCAACGCCGAGCTGCGAGCCGCGATCGATCGCATCGCTCCGGCCTTCGCGGAAGGCCGCGACAGGCTGCCGAGGCCGGTCGCGTCGGCGGCGTGAGCAGGACCGCGGCGGTCACCGCGGATCGTCGCGCCGCACCTCGGTGATCAATCGCGCGCCGCGCTGATACGTGAGGTACTCCCAGAACCACGTGAAGGCGACGATGAAGCGGCCGCGCACCTCCACCAGGAAATAGATGTGCACCAGGCCCCAGAACAGCCAGCCGAGAAAGCCCTTGAGCTCCATGCGCCCGAGCTTCACCACGGCGGCGCGGCGGCCGATCGCGGCGAGGTCGCCTTGGTGGCGGTAGCGGAACGGCGGCGGCGCCGCTGAACCCGCAACGCGCGCCGCGATCAGGCGGCCCACATAGCCGCCCATCTGCTTCGCGGCCGGCGCGATGCCGGGCACCGGCCGGCCGTCGGGACCGTCCGCCGCCGCGGTATCGCCGACCGCGAAGATCTCGGCATGGCTCGGCACCGACAGATCGGCCGCGACGTTGATGCGGCCGGCGCGGTCATGCTCCGCGCCGATCCATTGCGCGGCGGCCGACGCCATGACGCCGGCTGCCCAGATGACCGTGCCGGCGTCGATGCGGCCATGATCGGTGTCGACGCCGCGCAGATCGCAGCCGGTGACGCGCGTCGCCGTCATGACCTCGACGCCCATGGCGGTAAGCGTCGCACGCACGTAGTCGGACAGATTCTCCGGCAGGGTCGGCATCGCGCGCGGCCCCGCCTCGATCAGCAGGATGCGGGCGGTGCGCGGATCGATGCGGCGGAAATCCATCGCCAGCGTCTTGCGCGCCACCTCCGCGATGGCGCCGGCCATCTCGACACCGGTCGCGCCGGCGCCGATGATCACGAAGGTCAGCAGGCGGCGGCGCTCGCTCTCCTCGCGCGCAAGCTCGGCACGCTCGAAGGCGAGCAGGATGCGGCGGCGGATGCGCGTCGCATCCTCGATGCGCTTGAGGCCGGGCGCGGCCTCGGCCCATTCGTCATGGCCGAAATAGGAATGCGCCGCGCCGGTCGCGAGCACCAGGAAATCGTAAGGGATATCGGGCGCGTCGGTTTGCACGATCCGGCGGCCGGTATCGACGCCGCGGACCTCCGCCATCAGCACGGTCGCGTTGGCCTGGTGGCGGAAGATGTGCCGGATCGGCCAGGCCACGTCGGCCGGCGAGAGCGCCGCCGTCGCGACCTGATAGAGCAGCGGCTGGAAGCAATGATGGTTCTGCCGGTCGACGATAGTGACGTCGACCGGCGATTTCGCGAGCGCCCGCGCCGCCTCGATGCCACCGAAGCCGGCGCCGATGATGACGACCTTGGGACGCGGTTGGGGCATGCGAGGGACCTCTGTCATTGCGAGGAGCGAAGCGACGAAGCAATCGCGTACGGCAAAATCATGCGTCGGCGGGTCGAGATTGCTTCGGCGCGTTACACGCGCCTCGCAATGACGTTCATTTTTCTTCTTCGACGCGCGTGGAGGTCGCCGGGGCTTCGCCGACGATGAGAATAACCGCATCCTCGTCCTTGGCGCCGTCCCAGTGCACCTGCTTGCCGAAATGGGTCACGAAGGTGCCGGGCCGCATCGGCACCGAGTTGTTCGGATCCCACTTGCGTCCGCTGCCGACCCACCAGGTGCCCTGCAGCACCGTGATGAAGCGGTCGTTGGGATGGAAATGCGGCTTGCTGAAGTGGTTGCCCTTGAGCCATTTGTTCATGACGATATAGAGGCCAGTCTTGTTGGGATCGCCGGCCAGCGTTGTGCTGGCATTGCCGTTGCCGCTGGCCTTCAGCTCGATCTGGTCGGGCAGCTTGTAGATCACCGCCTTCGGATCGAGCTCGGCCGCGCTGGCGGATCCGCCCGCAAGCATGCGCGCACTGAAGGCCGCGCCGATCGCAATCGCGGCCTCACGTCTGGTAATGATGGTCATGGCGCTTCCCCTGGCTTGTGCCGGCGTGTTCGCCGACTGTTGGCCAAGTGTCGCCGGGTGCCGCCGCCTAGTCCAGCCGGGTCGGCGTGCCTTGCCAAGTGCGGCCTCGCGCACTAGCAATCCCGCGTCTTTACCGTCTCTTCCGTCATGGCCGGGCTTGTCCCGGCCATCCACGCCTTGCTGCACTCAAAGACGTGGATGCCCGGCACGAGGCCGGGCATGACGACGGAGCAAGCATCCGAGACCGAAATCATGGCGACCTACAATCTCCTGCTCCTTGCCGGCGACGGCATCGGCCCCGAGGTCATGGCCGAGGTGAAGAAGCTCATCGCGTGGATGAACGCGCACCGCATGGGCACGTTCAAATTCGAGGAAGGCCTGGTCGGCGGCGCCTGCTACGACGCGCACGGCCTCTCCGTCACCGACGAGACGGTCGCCAAGGCGAAGGCCGCGGACGCGGTGATCTTCGGCGCGGTCGGCGGGCCGACATGGGACAAGGTGCCCTATGACGTGCGCCCGGAGGCCGGGCTGCTGCGGCTGCGCAAGGACCTCGCGCTGTTCGGCAACCTGCGGCCGGCGATCTGCTATCCGGCGCTCGCCGACTCGTCGAGCCTCAAACGCGACATCGTCGACGGCCTCGACATCGTGATCGTGCGCGAGCTCACCGGCGGCGTCTATTTCGGCGAGCCGAAGACCATCACGGATCTCGGCAACGGCCAGAAGCGCGCGGTCGACACCCAGGTCTACGACACCTACGAGATCGAGCGCATCGCGCGCGTCGCCTTCGAGCTCGCGCGCAAGCGGCGCAACAAGGTCACGTCGATGGAAAAGCGCAACGTGATGAAGACGGGCGTGCTGTGGAACGAGGTGGTGACGCAGGTGCATGCGCGCGAGTTCAAGGACGTGCAGCTCGAGCATCAGCTCGCCGACTCGGGCGCCATGCAGCTCGTGCGCGCGCCCAAGCAGTTCGACGTGATCGTCACCGACAACCTCTTCGGCGACGTGCTGTCCGACGTCGCCGCCATGCTCACCGGCTCGCTCGGCATGCTGCCCTCCGCCTCGCTCGGCGAGACCGACCCGAAGACGCGCAAGCGCCGCGCGCTGTACGAGCCGGTGCACGGCTCGGCGCCCGATATCGCCGGCAAGGGAATGGCCAACCCGACCGCGATGATCGCCTCGTTCGGCATGGCGCTGCGCTACTCGTTCGATCTCGGCAAGCAGGCCGACCTGATCGACCAGGCGATCGCGGCGACGCTCGCCAAGGGGTTGCGCACCGCCGATATCAAGTCGGAAGGCTGCAAGCTCGTCGGCACCACCGAGATGGGCGACGCGATCATCGCCGAACTGGAGAAGCTGGCAGCGTGAGGTGAGCAGAGCGCCCGCGCTCCCTCTCCCCCTTTAGGGGGAGAGGGTCGGGGTGAGGGGGCGCCTCAACGAATCACTACGTCCCAGTGTGCGGAAGCACCCCCTCATCCCGACCTTCTCCCCCTAAAGGGGGAGAAGGGGCGCAGGCGCCGTGCCGCATGGCCGAGCCGCGCGATATGCCCTAGATTTCGCGCAGCCTGCCGCGGCACGGCCAAAGAATATCGGGGAGGAATCATGTCGGTCTCGAAATGGATCAATCGCGCGGTCGCGCTTGCGGCCTGCACGCTGGCGCTCGGCACGTTCGGTGCGCGCGGCGCGGAGCCCTACAAGATCCATGTGGTCCTGCCGCTGACCGGCGGCGCAGCTTTCCTCGGCAAGGGCGAGCAGCAGGCGCTGCAGCTGTTCGAGAAGCTGGTCAACCAGGAGAACGGCATCAACGGCCAGCCGATCTCGTTCGTCTTCCATGACGACCAGACCAATCCGCAGACCACCGTGCAGATCGCCAACGGCATCCTGCCCGAGAAGCCGGCCGTGATGCTCGGCTCCAGCATCGTGGCGATGTGCAACGCGATGGCGCCGCTGCTCAAGCAGGGGCCGTTCGACTATTGCCTCTCGCCCGGCGCGCATCCGGCGCCCGGCAGCTTCCAGTACTCGACCAGCACCGACACGCACGCGCTGATCGAGGCGCTGGTGCGCTATTTCCGCCTGCGCGGGCTGACCCGGATCGCATTCATGTCGAGCACGGACGCCTCCGGCCAGGACGCCGAGCGCGGCTTCGATGAGGTGCTCCGGCTGCCCGAGAACGCGGACATCAAGGTGGTCGAGCGCCAGCGCTTCAACCCGACCGACGTCAGCGTCACGGCGCAGATCGAGCGGATCAAGGCGGCCAACCCGCAAGCTTTCATCGCCTGGTCGACCGGCGCGCCGATCGCGACCGTGTTCAAGGGCATGCTGCAGGGCGGGCTCGACGTGCCGTTCGCCACCACCAACGGCAACCAGACCTACGCGCAGATGCGCCAGTACAAGGACTTCCTGCCCAAGCAGCTTTTCATCCCGACCTCGGTGTTCCTGCCGCATGACGGCATGTTCCGGCTCGACGCGCAGGTCGAAGACGCGCAGCAGAAGTTCTACGCCGCGTTCAAGGCCGCGAACGTCAAGCCCGACAACATGTCGGCGCTCGCCTGGGATCCCGCCAACCTCGTGATCGGCGCCCTGCGCAAGCTCGGCGTCACGGCGACCGCGCAGCAGGTCAAGGACTACCTCGACGGCCAGACCAGCGCGCCGGGCATCAACGGCATCTACGATTTCAAGTCCGTCCCGCAGCGCGGCCTCACGGTCAAGAACGCGCTGGTCAGCCGCTGGGATCCGGCCGCAGATACCTGGACGGTGGTGAGCCAGCCAACCGGGACGCCGCTCGCCAAGTAGCGCGGGCAGCTACTTCGGGCTCGCCGCACTAGGGGCGCACGGGGCGGATCATCGTGTCGGGCGTCGTCCAGATCATCATCGGCGGGCTGCTGCAGGGCGGCGTGTTCGCGATCGTCGCGCTCGGCTTCTCGCTCGTCTATCGCGTCACCAATGTGGTGAACCTGGCGCAGGGCGCGTTCTGCGTGCTCGGCGCCATGGGCATGTACTATTTCGAGGTCGAGTTCGGCTGGCCGATCCTGCCGGCAGCAGTCGCGGCCGTCGCGTGCGCGACAGCGTTCGGGCTGCTCGTCGGGGCGGCGACCTTCGTGCCCGCGGTGGCGCGGCTGCCGGCGAGCAGCGCGCTGGTGCTGACCGCCGGGCTGCTCACCTTCTTCATCGGCATCACGCTGGTCGTGTGGGGCAACCAGCCCTACTCGCTGCCGCCGTTCTCGGGCGAAGCGCCGTTCGTCATCGGCGGCTTGCGCGTACCGACCCAGGGCGTGTGGCTCGCCGGGGTGTCGGCCGCGATGATCCTCGGCCTGTGGCTCCTGTTGCAGAAGACGACGCTCGGCCGCGCGCTGCGCGCCTGCGCCGAGAATCCGCTCGCCGCGCGGCTGATGGGCATCGACCTCAAGCGCATGACGCTGTTGAGCTTCGGCCTTGCGGCGCTGATCGGCTCGACCGGCGGCGTGCTGGTCGCGCCGATCATGTCGCTGCAGTTCGAACTCCGGGCAGTTCTTCACCATCTCGGGCTTCATCGCGGTCGCGATCGGCGGCATGGCGAGCTTTGCGGGATCGATCGTCGGCGGCATCCTGCTCGGCGTCTCCGAACAGTTCGCAGCGTTCTACGTATCCTCGCTGTTCGCCAATACGCTCGCCCTGCTGCTGCTCCTGGTCGTCCTCATCCTGCGGCCGGCCGGCCTGTTCGCGGGTGGGCCGGCGCGCCGGACCGACGTGCGCGACGAGGCGCGCGTGCATCGCGCGGTCGTGCGGCTGCAAGGCCGCGCGACCATCGGCTTCGCCGTCGCGCTGGTCGCCGTGCTGGCGCTGCTGCCGGCGCTGCCGCTGCCGGGCGGGCTCCTCGCCTCGCTGGTCATCGCGCTGATCCTGTTCATCGCGGTGCTCGGGCTCGACGTGCTGATGGGCTACGCGGGCCAGGTCAGCCTCGGCCATGCGGGCTTCATGGCGGTCGGCGGCTACACGGCCGCGATCCTCGCCACCACCTACGACTGGCCGCCGCTCGCCGCGACGCTGGTCGCGCTGGTGCTGAGCGTCGCGTGCGCGCTCGTGCTCTCGCTCGCGACCCGGCGGCTGCGCGGGCACTACCTCGCGCTGGCGACGCTCGCGTTCGGCTTGCTGGTCAACTCGCTCGCGGTCGGCCTCGTCGACCTCACCGGCGGGCCGTCGGGGCTCGTCGGCATTCCATCGTTTGCGGTGCCGGGCTTCGCGTTCGATACGCCGCTGCGCATGTACTACCTCGTGCTCGCGCTCGGCGTCGTGCTGGTGGTGCTGCTCGAAGGCGGCATGCGGCGCGGATTCGGCCGCGCGCTGAAAGCGGTGCGCTCCGACCAGCTTGCGGCGGCGGCGCTCGGCGTCGATGTCGGCGCGCCACAAGGTCATCGCGCTGTGCATCTCGGCGGCGCTCGCCTCGCTGTCGGGCAGCCTCTACGCGTTCGACTTCCACTTTCTCTCGCCCGAGATGGTCTCGACCGGCCGTTCGTTCGAGATGATCGCCATGCTGGTGCTGGGCGGCGAAGGCACGCTGATCGGCGGCTTCTTCGGCTCGCTCGTGCTCACGCTGCTGCCGACGGCGTTGCAGGACTTCGCAGTGTTCAAGACGGCGGTCGAGGGCGCCGTGCTGGTGGTGATCTTCCTGCTGCTGCCCGAAGGGCTGTTCGGACGGCTCGCGCTTTGGCTCGGGCGCAGCGCGACGCGCAAGGCGCCGCTGCCCGCGAGGGCAACGCCATGACGGCCCCCGCCCTCGAATGCCGTGCGGTCTCGAAGACCTTCGGCGGCGTGCGCGCCATCGAGGCGGTGAGCTTCGCGGTGCCGGAGGGCAGCCTGACGGCGCTGATCGGCCCGAACGGCGCCGGGAAGACGACCCTGTTCAACGCCGCGACCAATCTGTTTCCGCCTTCCTCCGGCGAGGTGCTGTTCTTCGGCAAGAGCGCGGCCGGGCGGAGCCCGCACCGGATCGCGGCCGACGGGATCATCCGCACGTTCCAGACCGCGCGCGTGTTTCCCGGCATGACGACGCTGGAGAACGTGATGGCGGGCGCGCACCTGCACATCCATCGCGGCGGCCTCGCCCAGATGCTGTGGACGCCGGCGGCGCGCGGCGAGGAACGCCGCGTCGCCGCCAAGGCCGCGGCGCTGCTCGACCTGGTGCATTTGCGCGACACAAGCGACCGGCCGACCACCGATCTGCCGATCGGCGCGCAGAAGCTCGTCGAGATCGCGCGTGCCCTGATGGCGGCGCCGCGCCTGCTGCTGCTCGACGAACCGGCCGCGGGTCTCAACGACCGCGAGACCGCCGAACTCGCCGCGCTGCTGCGCGCGATCGGCGATGCCGGCACGACCATCATGGTGGTCGAGCACAACATGTCGCTCGTCATGGGCGTCGCCGACCGGGTGTTCGTCCTCGACGCCGGCCGGATGATCGCACAAGGCACTCCGCGCGAGATCCAGGACGACCCGACCGTGATCGAGGCTTATCTGGGCCGTGGCGCGGGGCACGCGGAGCCGCCGCCAGGAAACCCGCCATGACGCTCGAACTGCATCAGGTCTCGGCCGGGTACGGCGGCGTCGACGTGGTCCACGGCATCGACCTCACGGTGCGCGCCGGCGAGATCGTGACGCTGGTCGGCGCGAACGGCGCCGGCAAGTCGACGCTGGTGAAGACCATCTCGGGCGTCGTTCCGGCACGCGCCGGGACGATCGCGTTCGCGGGGCAACGGATCGAGCGCCTTGCGGTCGCGGCCCGCATGCGGCGCGGGATCGTGCATGTCCCGGAAGGGCGGCAGATTTTTGCCGGCCTCACGGTCGGCGAAAATCTCGCCTTGGGCGGCTACGTGCACCGCGGCCGTGCGGAGGACGCGGGCGCGCGGCTCGCCGCCGTGACCGCACGCTTTCCGGCGCTGCGCGACCGGCTCACGGGACTCGCCGGCAACCTGTCGGGCGGCCAGCAGCAGATGCTCGCGATCGGCCGCGGGCTGATGGCCGACCCGAAGCTCTTGATTCTCGACGAGCCCTCGCTCGGCCTTGCGCCGCGCCTCGTCGGCGAGATGTTCGATCTCGTGCGCGGCCTGCGCGAGCAGGGAATCGCGATCCTGCTGTCGGAGCAGAACGCGCAGATGAGCCTGGCGATCGCCGACCGCGGCTATGTGATCGAGAACGGCCGGGTCGCGCTCACGGGTGCAGGCGCCGAGCTGCTGCAATCAAAGGAAGTGGCGGAGCGCTATCTCGGCATCGGCGCGGAGCCGGGTCGTGCCTCGGCCGATCATGCCGATCTGGCGCAGAGCCTGCGGGCGCTGCTGCGCGGCTGACGCGCAAGAAGCTCGTGAAAACCTAGCGGCAGTAGCCCGGCAGGTCGAAGCAGGTCGGCAACGGCAGGCGCGACCAGCTGCTCTTCGGGTCATTGCGATCGTAGAGATACTCGGTCCCGCGGTGGTCGAGCGGGAACGCGTAATCCGCGTAGTGCTGCGAGTACGGCTCGACGTTGTTGCCGGGATCGAGGAAGGAGCGCGGCCGCACCGTGATGCGGGTGGTGCGGTGGCCATACTGGTCGATCACGGTGATCGATTCGGTCTCGCCGCGCCGCGGCGCCTGCGCCGAGGCCGGGGTGAGCGCCGACAGGGCCACAAGCGAGGCCGCCGACAGGGCCGCAACCGTGATCAGGCGCATGATTCCTCACAATTTTCGCGTCTCGCCTGCCACTTTACAGGCGCCCTGCCTCCGTCACAAGGAACATCCGAGACGACCCATCGGTTCCTGCCGCCCTGTGGCCGGCCGGCCACGGGTAGCGCGGGCCCCGCACCGCCGCCCACGGCAACTTCATGCTGCCAGGAGCCAGCCGCATAAAACGATGTTCCGTGGGTAGCCCATATGACGCAGCATTTTTTATAGATCACTGCTTTCGGATGTGTTGAGCTTGCGCCGGGCCCGGAGGGGCCCACAGACGGACAGTGCGCCGGGAGGAAACCGATGATCACGCGACGTCGACTGCTTGAAAGCGCGAGCGCCGGGGTGGCGCTAGCAACCATGGGCGTGCCTCTCGCGGAGGCCGCCGTACCGGGGCTGCCCGACGCCCTGCCGGCGGGCATGCGCGGCGAGGCCACGCTCGAGGCGCTGCCCGGCAAGAAGCCGCTCATCAAGCTCGCCTACCGGGCGCCCAACTACGAGACGCCGATCGAGTATTTCCGCACGCCCATCACGCCGAACGACGCGTTCTTCGTGCGCTATCATCTCTCGAACATCCCGGACGCCAATGACAAGTCGATCGATCCGAAGACCTGGAAGGTCGAGGTCGGCGGCGAGGGCGCGAACGGTCAGCTCACGCTCAGCCTCGACGACCTCAAGGCGCTGCCGGCGGCCGAGATCGTCGCCGTCAACCAATGCTCGGGCAACCGGCGTGGCCTGTTCTCGCCGCACGTGCCCGGCGTCGAATGGGGCTACGGCGCGATGGGCTGCGCCAAGTGGAAGGGCGCCCGGCTCAAGGACGTGCTCGACAAGGCCGGCCTCAAGAAGGAGGCGATCGAGATCGTGTTCAACGGCGCCGAAGGCCCGGCCTTCGACAAGACGCCCGACTTCATCAAGAGCATTCCGGTGTGGAAGGCGATCGAGGACACGACGCTGATCGCCTACGAGATGAACGGCGCGCCGATTCCGCATCTCAACGGGGCGCCGGCGCGCATCATCGTGCCGGGCTGGACCGGAACCTACTGGATGAAGCACATCGTCTCGATCAAGGCGGTGACCAAGCCTGAACCGAACTTCTGGATGAGCGCGGCCTACCGCATTCCGGTCGGCAAATTCCCGGTGGTGGCGCATTTCGCCACGCAGGAGAACGCGACGACGACGCCGATCACCGAGATGGTGATCAACTCGCTCATCACCAGCCACGCCGACGGCGCGCGCGTGAAAGCGGGCAGCGTGACGGTCGGCGGCATCGCGTGGGATGCGGGCTACGGCATCCGCGGCGTCGACATGTCGACCGACGGCGGCAAGACCTGGATGCAGGCGGCGCTCGGCCAGGATCTCGGCCGCTTCGCGTTCCGCCCGTTCAGCCTCGCGCTGCCGGCGAAGCGCGGCAAGCTCACCGTGACGGCGCGCGCCAGCAACGCGATCGGCCAGACCCAGACCGCAGCGCTGATCTTCAACCCGGCCGGCTACCACCACAACGTCATGCACAGCGTGACGCTCGACGTGATGTGAGGAGGACATTCATGCGCACATTCACCATTGCCCTCTTCATGTTGGTTCTGGCGCTGCCGGCGCTCGCCGACGAGACGCAGATCCAGCTCAAGGACGCCCCCGGCCGCGACAAGGTCGAAGGCAACTGCGCGGCCTGCCACAGCCTCGACTACATCCAGATGAACTCGCCGTTCATGAGCGCCGCGACCTGGGATGCCGAGGTGACCAAGATGATCAAGGCCTTCGGCGCGCCGATCAGCGACGCCGACGCGAAGGCGATCAAGGAGTATTTGATCAAGAATTATGGGGGGTAGAGCCTCCGTTGCTGCTTTCTTCATTCCCCTCCCCCGCTTGCGGGGGAGGGATGCGCGCACGCAAGTCGGGCTTGCCCGACTTGCGCACAACAATCCTGCCGATCTCGGGTAAACCCGAGATCGGTGCGCGCGGAGGGGGCAAGTCAACAGGCGCATGAGCAAGCGGCGCCCCCTCCCCGCCCTCCCCCGCAAGCGGGGGAGGGGGACGAGACGGCTGTGTCCATTCGGCTAGATGATCGGCATCCGCTCGATAAATTCATGACTTCGCCGCCCTCCCCCGAGCGTTGAATTCTCAACCTTTCCGGCCTAGAAGCGGGCCGAAACGGCAGGCTGCGGGCCGCCGATCCGATTTCGGAGAAAAATCATGGGTTTCAAGGTCGCGGTCGTCGGCGCCACCGGCAATGTGGGCCGGGAGATGATGAACATCCTGGCGGAGCGCACGTTTCCGGCGGACGAGGTGGTGGCGCTCGCGTCGCGCCGCAGCATGGGCGTCGAGGTCTCCTACGGCGACAAGACGCTCAAGGTGAAGGCGCTCGAGCACTACGACTTCTCGGACACCGACATCTGCCTCATGTCGGCGGGCTCGGCCGTGTCGAAGGAGTGGTCGCCGAAGATCGCGGCGCAAGGTGCGGTGGTGATCGATAACTCGTCGTGCTGGCGCTACGACTCCGACGTGCCGCTGATCGTCCCCGAGGTCAACGCCGATGCGATCGCGGGCTTCCGCAAGCGCGGCATCATCGCCAATCCGAACTGCTCGACCGCGCAGCTCGTGGTGGCGCTCAAGCCGCTGCACGACAAGGCCAAGATCAAGCGTGTCGTGGTCGCGACCTACCAGTCGGTGTCGGGCGCCGGCAAGGACGCGATGGACGAGCTGTTCGAGCAGACCAAGGCGGTGTTCACCGTCAAGGAAATCGAGAACAAGACGTTTCCCAAGCGCATCGCCTTCAACCTCATTCCGCAGATCGACGTCTTCATGGAGGACGGCTACACCAAGGAAGAGTGGAAGATGATGGTCGAGACCAAGAAGATCCTCGACCCCAAGATCAAGCTCACCGCGACCTGCGTGCGCGTGCCGGTGTTCGTCGGTCACTCGGAAGCCGTCAACGTCGAGTTCGAGGAGCCGATCACGGTCGACGAGGCGCACGAGATCCTGCGCAAGGCGCCAGGCTGCCTCGTGATCGACAAGCACGAGCCCGGCGGCTACATCACGCCGCACGAGTGCGTCGGCGAGGACGCGACCTATATCAGCCGCGTGCGCGAGGACACGACCGTCGAGAACGGCCTCGCGTTCTGGTGCGTGTCCGACAACCTGCGCAAGGGCGCGGCGCTCAACGCGGTGCAGATCGCCGAGTGCCTGATCAATCGCAAGCTGATCAGCGCGAAAAAGAAGGCGGCCTGATGCCGTCCGGCATCGGGGCGAAGGCGATGCGCACGGCCGCGATCGCCGGTGTCATGGCTGGTGGCCTTCTGGGCTCGAACGTGCACGCACAGACGCCCGCGCTTCCGACGGACCTTCCGGCCGCGCTCAAGCCGACCGGGCTCTCGCCCTATCTGCAAGTGTCCGCACAGGGCGTGCAGCGGTACACGTGCGAGGTGAATGCGGGCGCCGCGACCTGGACCTTCAAGGAGCCGCAGGCCTCCCTGTTCGACATGCAGCAACGGCGCGTCGGCCGGCACGGCGCCGGGCCGACCTGGACGGCGCTCGACGGCGGCAAGCCCACCGGCTCGGTCGTCGGCGCCGTCAAGGCGAGCGCGCCCGGCGGCGCGGGCAATATCCCGTGGCTCCTGCTCGACGTCACGTCGCGCGAGGGATCGGGCATATTCAGCGACGCCAAGGGAATTCTGCGCATCAACACGCAGGGCGGCGTCGCGCCGGCGCAGGGCTGCGACGAAGCCCATGCCGGCCAGAAGCTGAGCGTGCCCTATACGGCGAATTATGTTTTCTTGAAATAGAGACGTAGGTTGGGTCGAGCGTCTTCGCGAGACCCAACGTTTCCGCGGCCGTTGGGTCTCGCAAGAGCTCGACCCAACCTACGGCTTCTTTCCCCGCATTACGCTGCGCTCCATGCGCGCTACGACCAAATCGCGACCGGCAATCCGAATGCATCGCGTGCCGGTGCCGCGGGAAACGATCTCGCCGTTCCCGAATTTAAGCGGCGAGCAATCGCGGCACACGCCAGCGCATCGAGCAGGTCATCGGCGCCCGCGCCTTTCGGCGGCGCAGCCGTAACCACTGCCTCCGGCAAGCCGGCCGCGATCAATAAGCGCCGGCGCAACGCAAGGCCGGGCGCGTGACAGACGCCCTTCACTTTCTTGGGCTCGTCGAGCGCGCGCTCGCCGTTGAGGCGCCAGAAGGCGAGCTCCGGATGCACCTCGTAGACGCAGGCCGCGCGCGCCGGATTGGCGCGCAGGAATTCGTCGACCTCGCGGATCTTCGGCGCGATCATGAAAAGCTGCTTCGATACCTTGCGCGGCGGCTCCGAGGCCGCGAGCGCGGCCGCGCAGGCGGCGCCGAAGTCGGCGGCGTAGATCGCGGCGCGCGGCGGCACCGCAAAGACCGAGGACTGGCGCGCGCCGAGCAGCGGACGGATGGCGCGCTCCGGGCCGCGGCCATCCGGACCGATGCGGTCGGGCAGGCCGATCGGCATATCGACCGCGACGATCGCGGGCGCTTCCGGCGCCGTCAGCGCATCGGCGAAGCGCGGCACGATGCGGACATGCGCGCCGTCGCCGTCCGGGCGCACGAAGGCCGCTACCCAGCCCGCGCGGCAGCCGTCGAGACCGGCGAGCCAGGCTGCACGGGCTGGCCCGTCCAGGCTCATCGCGAAAATGGCGCCTCGTCGTTCGCGGCGGACGCAAACGCGCCGGTGGCCTCGTCGCGGACCAGGAGCTCGCCGGTCGCCACCGCGAAATAGGCGCCGTGCATCGCGATGCGGCCGCGCTCCACACCTTCGCGCAGGCGCGGAAAGGTCATGAGGTTCTCGAGGCTGTTGGCGACATTCGCCTGCTCGAGGCGCGTGAGGTATTCGGCATGCGACAACTTTCCGCGCGGCCCGACCTTGTCGGCGGCGGGCGCCATCAAGCGCATCCACTTGCCGATGAAATCGCCCGGGGTGAGCGGCTCGCCCTCGTCCGCGAACGCGCGCACGCCGCCACACTGGCCGTGGCCCAGCACCACGACGTGCTTGACGGCAAGCGCCACCACGCCGAACTCTATCGCGGCCGACACGCCATGCGCGTGCGCGTCCGGCGCGTACGGCGGCACGATGTTGGCGACATTGCGCACCACCAGCAGCTCGCCCGGGCGCGCGTCGAAGATCACTTCGGGGGAGACGCGCAAATCGATGCAGCCGATCACCATCACGGCGGGCGACTGGCCGCTTTCGGCGAGCTCGCGATAGCGATCCTGCTCGCGCGGCAAACGGCTCGTGCGGAACGAGCGATAGCCCTCAATCAACTGGCGGGGAAACGGCACGACGCCTCACATATTCCGGATGCCGGCGGATTCACCCAATAGCACCTCGACGGCGATTGGCAACTCGTCGGGCTGGCAACGCGATGGCGGGATGGCTAGGGTTTCGATTCACGTATTGGCGCATATCCTGTCGGCGAACCGGCATCCACTTCGCCGGGATATGCGCTAAAGGGGGCTCGCCATGACCGTCCGTCCGCGCCGCAGCATGCTCTACATGCCGGGTTCCAACGCGCGCGCGCTCGAGAAGGCGAGGACGCTGGCGGTCGACGGCGTGATCCTCGACCTCGAGGACGCGGTCGCGCCGGACGCCAAGGAGGCGGCGCGCGCGCAGGTGACGCAGGCCGTGCGCGCCGGCGGGTTCGGCCACCGCGAGGTGCTGATCCGCACCAACGCGCTCGACACGCCGTGGTTCGCGGCCGACTTCGAGGCCGCGACCGCGGCGCGGCCCGACGGCGTGCTGGTGCCGAAGATCTCGACGCGCGACCAGATCGAGATGATCGGCCAGCGGCTGCTCGACACCCACGCGGACCATCACGTGCGGCTGTGGGCGATGATCGAGACGCCGGCCGCGATCTTCAACATCCGCGAGCTCGCGGCCGAGGCGCGGGATTTGGAGAGCCGGCTCGCCGGCTTCGTGATCGGCACCAACGATCTCGCCAAGGAGACGCGCGCCCGCATCGTGCCGGGCCGCGCGCCGATGGTGTCGTGGCTGGCAAGCTGCGTGCTCGCCGCGCACGCCTACGGCATCGACGTGCTCGACAGCGTCTACAACGACATCGCCGACACGGCCGGCTTTGCAGCCGAGTGCGCGCAGGCGCGCGACATGGGCTTCGACGGCAAGACGCTCATTCACCCGAGCCAGATCGAGCCGTGCAACGCCGCATTCTCGCCCGCGCCCGATGAAGTGGCGCAGGCACGCAAGATGATCGCGGCGTTCGACCGGCCCGAGAACGCCGGCAAAGGCGTCGTGCAGATCGACGGCCGCATGGTCGAGCGCATGCATGCCGAGATGGCGCGGCGGACGGTGGCGATCGCGGAGGCGATTGCGAGAAGGTGAGCCATGCGGAAAGTTCGCGACAGCGCACAGTGGGCATCCGTTGAATTAATTGAGTCTTCTAGGTTCGTTCTGCCAACTTGCCTCCGACCGACTGATCATCGGAGAGCGGCGCCGTTGATTCTGTTCAGATTTCGCCGAATGGCTTTGTTCTGCAGTTTCGGTGACGACGTGGGTTGATGTAGTACGTCATGCGCGAAAAGCATGGCCTGGCACGCCGCTTCCCCGGATTACGCTTCGCTCCATCCGGGCTACGATTGCGCTAATGGTGGTGAGGTCAAAGAACAAATTTACGTCATGGCCGGGCTTGGCCCGGGCATGACGGAGTCAAAGGCAACGATTGATCGCGGCGTGAAGCGTCACACCCACGGCCGCTCGGCCTTGACCTTCGACTCGTAGCCGTCGATCTGGCCCTGCTTGACCTTGGTGAGGCCGATGTCGTCGAGGCCGTTGAGCAGGCAGTGCTTGCGGTGCGCATCGATCTCGAACTTGACCACGCCGCCATCGGGGCCGCGGATCTCCTGCTTCGCGAGATCGATCGAGAGCGTCGCGTTGGCGCCGCGGTCGGCGTCGTCGAACAGCTTCTCGAGATCCTCGGGGCTCACCTTGATGGGCAGCACGCCGTTCTTGAAGCAGTTGTTGTAGAAGATGTCGCCGAACGAGGTCGAGATGACGGCGCGGACGCCGAAGTCGAGCAGCGCCCACGGCGCATGCTCGCGCGAGGAGCCGCAGCCGAAATTGTCGCCCGCAACGATGATCTTGGCGTTGCGATAGGCCGGCTTGTTGAGGACGAAATCCGGATTCTCGCTGCCATCGTCGCGGAAGCGCTTCTCCGAGAACAGGCCCTTGCCGAGGCCGGTGCGCTTGATCGTCTTGAGGTACTGCTTGGGGATGATCGCGTCGGTATCGACGTTGATCTGCTTGATCGGCGCCGCCACGCCTTCGAGCACGGTGAACTTGTCCATGGCCTGCGATCCCTCGCGCTCTTGTTAGAGCATGATCTTTTCCGAAATCCGGTGTCCACTTTTCGGGATCATGCTCCAGACGTTCCGGACACGTTGATAGCGTCGTTGTATCCGGGGTCAAGTCCCTGAAAGACGGGTGCTTTTTGTACTCCTCAGCCCGCCGCGCGCTCGATGTCGTGCATGTCGTCGTCGGACAGGCCGAAGTGGTGGCCGATCTCGTGCACCAGCACGTGGGCGACGATCGCGCCCAGCGTCTCGTCGTGCTCGGCCCAGTAGTCGAGGATCGGCCGGCGGTAGAGCCAGATCATGTTCGGCATCTGCACGGGCGCGCTGTCATGGCGGAACGGCAGGCCGACGCCCTGGAAGAGGCCGAGCAGGTCGAACTCGCTTTCGGCGCCCAGGTGGTCGAGCACCTCGTCGGTCGGAAAATCCTCGACGCGGATGACGAGATCCTTGCACAGGACGCGGAACTGATCCGGCAGGCGTGCGAAGACGTCGCCAGCGAGCAGCTCCAGCTCGTCGAGCGAGGGTGCCTTGCGCGGACGCCAGGCAAGCGGATCGGTATCGTCGGACGGTTGCGACGCCATCGGCGTGTTGTAGGCGAGAGCCAAGGCCGATACCATGGCGATGCAGACGAGAGGCATAAGATGCGTTGGCGTGGCGGAGCGGGATTGCTGGCAGCGGCGGGCATCGCCCTTGCCGCGATCGTGGCGGATGCAGCGACGGTGGCGGCGCAGGACACCGCACCGCCGCCGCGCGCGCGGCCGCACATCAAGGTCTATCCGCTGAGCCACTATTACCGGAAGTGCGACTTCTGGCTCGCGGTCGAGCACCGCCCGAGCGGCGACGTGATCACGCCGCAGCAGAAATGCGTGTGGGCGCTGCGGTAGCGAAAAAGGAACGCCGTCATCGTTCGCGCAAGCGGACGCGTAGGATGGGTTGAGACCGAAGGCCGAAACCCATCCTCTATGAGCACGCCGTTGAAGCGATGGGTTTCGCTTCGCTCAACCCATCCTACGATTTACGCGAGGTCGGCGGCTTACTTCCACGTCCGCACGTCGACGAACTTGCCGGCAATCGCCGCCGCCGCCGCCATCGCGGGCGACACCAGGTGGGTGCGGCCCTTGTAGCCCTGGCGGCCCTCGAAATTGCGGTTCGAGGTCGACGCGCAGCGCTCGCCCGGCGCGAGCTTGTCCGGGTTCATGGCGAGACACATGGAGCAGCCCGGCTCGCGCCACTCGAAGCCGGCCGCGACGAAGATCTTGTCGAGGCCTTCGGCCTCGGCCTGCTCCTTCACGATGCCGGAGCCCGGGACCACCATGGCGTTGACGTTGGCGTTCTTGGTCTTGCCCTCGATCATCTTGGCGGCGGCGCGCAGGTCCTCAAGCCGGCCGTTGGTGCACGAGCCGATGAACACGCGGTCGATCGCGATGTCGGTGATCTTCTCGCCGCCGTTGAGGCCCATGTACTTGAGCGACGTCTCGGCGGCCTGGCGCTTCTTGTCGTCGGTGAGCTCGGACGGCACCGGCACGCGGCCCGTGATCGAGATCACCTGCTCGGGGCTGGTGCCCCAGGTGACGAGCGGCGGCAGGTTGGCGGCATCGAGCTTCACCTCGCGATCGAACGCCGCGCCCTCGTCCGAGCGCAGCGTGTCCCAGTAGCGCAGCGCCTTGTCCCAGTCGGCGCCCATCGGCGACTTCGGGCGACCCTTGAGATATTCGTAGACCTTCTCGTCGGGCGCGATGAAGCCGGCCTTGGCGCCGCCTTCGACCGACATGTTGCACACCGTCATGCGGCCTTCGATCGACAGCGCGCGGATCGCTTCGCCGGCATATTCGAGCGCGTAGCCGGTGCCGCCCGCGGTGCCGATCTCGCCGATGATGGCGAGGATGATGTCCTTGGCGGTCACGCCATCGGGCAGCTTGCCGTCGACGACGGCGCGCATGTTCTTCGACTTCGATTGGATCAGCGTCTGCGTCGCGAGCACGTGCTCGACCTCGGACGTGCCGATGCCGTACGCGAGCGCGCCGAACGCGCCGTGCGTCGCGGTGTGGCTGTCGCCGCACACCACCGTGGTGCCGGGCAGCGTGAAGCCCTGCTCGGGGCCGATGATGTGCACGATGCCCTGGCGGCGATCGAACTCGTCGTAATATTCGAGATCGAAATACTTGGCGTTCTCGGCCAGATACGCGATCTGCGCCTCGCTCTCGGGATCCGGATTGGGCAGGTTGCGGTTGGTGGTCGGCACGTTGTGATCGACCACGCACAGCGTCTTGTCGGGCGCGTGCACCTTGCGGCCGGCGAGGCGCAGTCCCTCGAACGCCTGCGGGCTCGTCACCTCATGCACGAGATGGCGATCGATGTAGATCAGGCAGGTTCCATCCGGCTGCTCGTCGACCAGATGGTCGGCCCAGATCTTGTCGTAGAGGGTACGCGGCTTTGCCATTGCGGATGGTCCTGTCGGGCGTTGTCTATTTTGCGCATATCCTTGTCGGCGAACCGGGATCCACCCCGGATCAAGTCCGGGGCAGGCTTTCGCCGGGATATATGCGCTCCAGAAAGAGCGGAAAGTGTTTGGGACCTCGTGCGCGTGGCGTCAAGGCGATGATCGATCCGCCTGCCCTTCCGATCGCACATGGGCTGCCCCTCGGGGGGCGGCATCCGATCCCGCGCCTTTGCCGAAAGAATGAGCAGTCGCGTTTATTGCATTGCAACAATTAGCAAGCAATCATGCTGCGTCGCAGCAGCGGATGATTTGCGCATGCACGCCAAGTGGGACCTGCTGATCATGGCCGTTGCGGCCGCCGGCAGTTGGATGCTGGCCGAGAACAGCCACCGCATCGACCTCGGGGCGCCCGACGACGACGTGGTCGCGGTGGCGCCCACCACCTGCAGCGATGTCCGCGCCAGCCTCTACGACTTGAATCAGCCGACGATCATGACGGTCGACGAGGGCTTCCAGGTCACCGGCGACAATGCCGGCCCGCCGGCGCCGTCCGGCTGCCCGAACGACTGACGGACTATTCCGCGGCCGTCTGCCCAGCGCCGTGCGCGCCATGCGCACCGTGCTCCTGGCGCTCGCCGATACGGGCCGACTTGCCGCGGCGCCCGCGCAGGTAATAGAGCTTGGCGCGACGCACCTTGCCGCGACGCACGACCTTGATCGAGTTGATCATCGGCGAATGGAGCGGGAAGACACGCTCGACGCCCTCGCCGTACGAGATCTTGCGCACCGTGAAGTTCTCGTTGAGGCCCTGGCCGGCGCGGCCGATGCACACGCCCTCGTAGGCCTGCACGCGCGAGCGCTCGCCCTCGACCACCTTGACGTTGACGATCACGGTGTCGCCCGGGCCGAACTCGGGGATGTCCTTGCCGGCGGAAAGCTTCGCCACCTGCTCTTTTTCGAGCTCTTGGATCACGTTCATGGGATTTATCTCCGTCGGCTGCGCCCGGTCTCGGGCGTCCCGCCGCGCGTTTCGCCGGTGCTTCTACGCGAAAGTTTCGCCGTTGTCACGTGCCCGCGAAATAGTTGTGAATCCGGTCATTTCCCGGGCTTTTGGCCCGGGCGGCCGGCCCACAGGTCGGGCCGGCGCGCCGCCGTTAACCGCTCCGCCTCGGCCCGCCGCCAGGCCGCGACCTTGGCGTGGTCGCCCGACACTAATACCTCCGGGATCGCGTGCCCTTCCCAGACTTGTGGCCGGGTGTATTGCGGATACTCGAGCAGGCCGTCCGCGAAGCTCTCCTCGGCGGCCGAGCCCTCCGCGCCCATGACGCCCGGCAGCAGGCGCACGCAGGCGTCGATCAGCGCCATGGCGGCGATCTCGCCGCCGGAGAGCACGTAGTCGCCGACCGAGACCTCCTCGAGGTTGCGGCCCGCGATGACGCGCTCGTCCACGCCCTCGAAGCGGCCGCACAGCAGGACCGCACCCTGCCTTTGCGCGAGTGTCGCGACACGCGCCTGCGTCAGCGGCGCGCCGCGCGGGCTCATCAGAAGGCGCGGCCGATCATCCGTCGCGACGGCGTCGATCGCACGCGCGATCACGTCTGCCTTCATCACCATGCCGGGCCCGCCGCCGGCCGGCGTGTCGTCGACAGTGCGGTGCTTGTCGGACGCGTAGTCGCGCAGGTCGACGGTGTCGAGCACCCAGATGCCCTTACTCCTCGCCTTGCCGGCGAGGCTGACGCCGAGCGGGCCCGGGAACATCTCGGGGAAGATGGTGATGACGCTGGCGCGCCACATGGGCGGCTAGCTCCGCGCCTGCCGCCGGCACAGCGGTTGCGCTCCCTCTCCCCGCAAGCGGGGAGAGGGAGAGCGGCCGCTGTGCGCGCGATTTTGCCTCATCACGGCGTCTCTGAATTTGTTGCAGACTCGAAAGCCTCGGTCGCCACCACGATCCGTCCACCCGCCACGTCGATCTGCGGCACGGCATCTTGGGTGAACGGCAGCATCACGGTGTCGTTCGCGTCGGCGCGGCGCACCTCGATGAGGTCGCCGGCGCCGAAATTATGCAGCGCGACGACGGTGCCGAGCGCGGCACCCGATGCATCGACGACCGCGAGGCCGATCAGATCCGCGTGATAGAACTCGTCGCCGTCCGCGGGCGCCGGCAGGCGCGCGCGCGGGACGAACAGCTCGACGTTGCGCAGCACCTCGGCGGCATTGCGGTCTGCCACGCCCTTGAGCCGCACGACGAAGAAATCCTTGGCGGGACGCAGCGTCTCGATCTCGATCACGCGCCCGTCGGCGGTCTCGAACGGCCCATAGTCGACGACGGCCGCCGGCTCGGCCGTGAACGACCACAGCCTCACCTCGCCACGCACGCCGTGGGCGGCGCCGAGCCGGGCGACGCAGATGCGCTGCTCCGCGTGCGCCGCCACGGCTCAGGTGTCAGCTTGCGGCCGGCGCGGGCGCCGCACCACCGGCCTTGGCGGCCTCGGCACGCGCCTTGCGCTCCTTGCGCGGCACGGCCTTCTCGGGATTGTTGCGCGCCTCGCGCTTGGCGATGCCGGCAGCATCGAGGAAGCGCATGATGCGGTCGGACGGCTGCGCGCCCTTGGCGATCCAGGTCTTGACCTTCTCGAGGTCGAGCCTGAGGCGATCCTTATGGTCCTTGGGCAGCAGCGGATTGAAAAAGCCGAGCCGCTCGATGAAGCGGCCGTCGCGCGGGAAGCGGCTGTCGGCCGCCACGATGTGATAGACGGGCCGCTTCTTGGTGCCGGCGCGCGCCATGCGAAGAACAACTGGCATTTGGATTTTCCTTTCCTCGAATTCAGAGCTGTAGGGTGGGCAAAATCGCCCGGTAGGAGTCCGCCCGGTGGGCACGGCGCGTAGGCGATTTTGCCCACGCGGACAGGCCGAATGACGCGCCTTTGCCCACCCTATGGTTCATTTCTTCTTCCCCAATCCCGGAAAGCCGCCGAGACCGGGCAACGATTTGCCACCCAACCCCGGTAGCCCACCGGGCGCGCCGGGGAATTTCGGCGGCAGGTTCGGCATGGTCGGGGGCAGACCCGGCGCACCGGGCGGCATGCCGCCTGGCATCTTCTGCGCAAGCTGCGCCATCTGCTCGGGGCTCGGCGTGGCACCGCCGCCGCCGAAACCCATCATGCTGGCGAGGCCGGCGAGCGGGCCGCGCTTGGCGCCGCCGCCCATGGCCTTCATCAGGTCCGCCATGGTCCGGTGCATCTTGAGGAGCTTGTTGATCTCCTCGACCTTGGTGCCGGAGCCGGACGCGATGCGCTTCTTGCGGCTCGCCTTGAGCACGTCGGGGTGACGGCGCTCCTGCGGCGTCATCGACCCGATGATCGCGACCTGACGCTTGAGCAGCCCGTCGTCGAGATTGGCGGCCGCCATCTGGTTCTTCATCTTGGCGACGCCCGGCAGCATGCCCATGAGGCCGCCGAGCCCGCCCATCGTCTGCATCTGCTGAAGCTGCTCGCGCAGGTCGTTCAAATCGAACGCGCCCTTGCGCATCCGCTCGGCGGTGCGCGCGGCCTTTTCCATGTCGATCGTCTGCGCGGCCTTCTCGACCAGCGAGACGATGTCGCCCATGCCGAGGATGCGGTCGGCGATGCGGCTGGGATGGAAATCCTCCAGCGCGTCGAGCTTCTCGCCGGTGCCGAGCAACTTGATCGGCTTGCCGGTGACGGCGCGCATGGAGAGCGCAGCGCCGCCGCGGCCGTCGCCGTCGACGCGGGTGAGCACGATGCCGGTGAGGCCGACGCGCTGGTCGAACGCGCGCGCGAGATTGACGGCGTCCTGGCCCGTGAGGCTGTCGGCGACGAGCAGCACCTCGTGCGGCTGCGCGGCGCGCTTCACGTCGGCGGCTTCCGTCATCATGGCTTCGTCGAGCGTGGTGCGGCCCGCGGTGTCGAGCAGCACCACGTCGTGGCCGCCGAGGCGGGCGGCCTGCAGCGCGCGCGCCGCGATCTGCACCGGCGTCTGGCCGGCGACGATCGGCAGCGTCTCGACGCCGACCTGTGTCCCCAGCACGGCGAGCTGATCTTGTGCGGCCGGGCGATAGACGTCGAGCGAGGCCATCAGCACCTTGCGCTTGCCCTGCTCGGCGAGGCGGCGCGCGATCTTGGCCGTGGTGGTGGTTTTGCCCGAGCCCTGCAGCCCGACCATCATGATCGCGACCGGCGCGGGCGCATTGAGGTCGATCGGGTCGGCGCTCGAGCCCAGCGTCTCGACGAGCTGGTCGTGCACGATCTTGACGACCATCTGGCCGGGCGTGACCGACTTGAGCACCTCGACGCCGACCGCGCGCTCGCGCAGCTTGTCGACGAACTCGCGCACCACGTCGAGCGCCACGTCCGCCTCGAGCAGCGCGCGACGCACCTCGCGCGAGGCCGCGTCGACGTCGGCCGCCGACAGCGCACCGCGCCGGGTCAGCCGGTCGAGGATGCCGGAAAGCTTGTCGGACAGGCCTTCGAACATGCGTGCCGTCGATCCTTGTAGGATGGGTTGAGCCCGAAGGCCGAAACCCATCGTCTTCCTGTGCGGCCGTTCCATGCCGCGCCTCGGCTGATGGGTTTCGGCCTTCGGCCTCTACCCATCCTACGAGGTCGTGCCTGCAAACACCGATGGCGCCCGAGGGCGCATCGCGCTGTCGGGCGGGGACCTCCGGCCTCAGGGACCGGTCGGCGGATCGGCAGTTTCAGGCTCTTAGAGAGCGCCAGAGGCTTACGGCAGGGCCCGCTTCAAGTCAACTTGCCCTCAACCCATTGAATCGAAAGCCCAATTCGGCCGCCATCACTTCACCGGCACGAAGACCTCGACGACGAGCTTGTCGGGCGGCGTCGTGATCGGGTCGGTGTCGTATTGCTCGACGAAGAGGCCCTTGGCGTCGAGCTGCTTTTCGTCGAGAAAATTGGTGATCGCGTCGTAGGTGGTGTCCATCTCGTCGTAGGAGCCGCGGTGGATGAACTTGTAGGCCGTGCCGGGTGTGGTCTTGCCGACCTGGATGTTGCCGGCGGGCTTGTCCCTCGGCGGCTCGGCGACCGGCACCGCGGCCCAGAACTGAAAGCTCGTATCGTTGGTCGAGGTGTAGATCGTCATCGGCGGGCCGGCCGGCTTGATGCCCTGCTTCTGCAAATAGGCATTAACCGCCTTGAAGGCGTCCACGATCGTCTCGAACGCGTGGTCCCATTGGCCCGAGCCGGCCGTGTAGACGATGTTCTGCTCCGGCAGCGTCACCTGCTCGCCGAAGGCATCGCCCGGCTGCAGCGTGTCGGGGCGCTGCACATTGTCGGACGGCGGCTGGGGCGCTTGGGATGCGGGCGGCGACGCCTGCGGCGCTGGTGATGCCGGCGGAGCCTGAGTTGCTGGCGGCGCTTTAGGTGCTGCCGGCGCCTGGCCCGCAGCCGGTCCGACCGCGCCCGCGGCCAACAGCAGCACGATCGACGCCGGCACCAAGGCGGTGCGCAAGCGCGCCATAAAGCCTGTCATGGAAACCCTCCGTTCGACGCGTCGTCATTTTGCGCATGTTCTTGTCGGCGAACCGGCGTCCACCCCGGATCAGGTCCGGGGCAAGCTTTCGCCGGAACATGCGCCAGCCCGACACCGGCGCGTCCGTCCCTTCACGAGGCTTGGATGACCCGCTATTTAGCACGATATAAGGCCGTGACCCGCTCGAACAGCCGGAACCGGCTAAACTTCGCATAAACCGCCGATCCGGGCCGCATCAGGGCTCATTGCCCTATCTGCCAGGAATCTAAGGTCTATCCCGCAAATTGCGGCCAGGGGGCGACCCCGTTACCCTGCCGGACAGGACGATGAGCGCGCTCGCCAACCACCCCTTCGTCAAGATGAACGGTCTCGGCAACGAGATCGTGGTGGTGGACATGCGCGCCGGCCTGGCCGCGATCACGCCCGCTGACGCGCGGGCCGTGGCGGCGCCGGCGGGCGCGCCCTACGACCAGCTCATGGCGCTCTACCCGCCGCGCACGTCGGGCACCGACGCTTTCGTGCGCATCTTCAATAATGACGGCTCGGAGTCGGGCGCCTGCGGCAACGGCACCCGCTGCATCGCCGACATCGTGTTCAAGGAGACCGGCAAGAACGCGCTGACCTTCGAGACCGCGGCCGGCCTGCTCAATTGCTGGCAGGGCGCGACCCCGCTCACCTCGACGGTCGACATGGGCGCGCCGAAGTTCGGCTGGCGTGACATCCCGCTGGCGGAAGAATTCCGCGACACCCGCGCAATCGAGCTGCAGATCGGGCCGATCGACGCGCCGATCCTGCACTCGCCCTCGGCGGTGAGCATGGGCAATCCGCACGCGGTGTTCTGGGTCGACGACGTGAACGCTTACGACCTCGCGAAGTGCGGACCGATGCTGGAGAACCATCCGATCTTTCCCGAGCGCGCCAACATCACGCTCGCGGCCGTCACGTCGCGCGAGCATCTCGTCATCCGCACCTGGGAGCGCGGCGCGGGCCTCACCAAGGCCTGCGGCTCGGCGGCCTGCGCGGCCGCCGTGTGCGCGGCGCGCAAGCGGCTGACCGGCCGCATCGTCACGGTGACGCTGCCGGGCGGCGACCTGCGCATCGAATGGCGCGAGCCCGACGACCATGTGCTGATGACCGGCCCGGTCGCCTACGAGTTCGAGGGGCGGTTCGACCCGGCGCTGTTCGCCGATGCCGCCAAGGCGGGCGCCGCATGAGCGTCGAGGTCGTGACCTTCGGCTGCCGACTCAACGCCTACGAGTCGGAAGTGATCCGCCGCAATGCCGAGGGCGCCGGGCTTGGTGCCGGATCCGGCGACGCCGTCGTGGTCAACACCTGCGCGGTGACCGGCGAGGCGGTGCGCCAGGCGCGCCAGGCGATCCGCCGCCTCAAGCGCGAGCGGCCGGACACGCGCATCCTCGTCACCGGATGCGCGGCGCAGACCGAGCCCGAGACCTTTGCGCAGATGGGCGAGGTCGACCGCGTCATCGGCAATGACGAGAAGATGCGGCCGGACGCCTGGGCGGCGACGCGCGACTACCTCGCGCGCGGCGCCTTCGGCATCGGCGACGAGGAGAAGATCGCCGTCAACGACATCATGCGCGTCAAAGAGACTGCGCCCCATCTCATCGATGGCATCGAAGGCCGCGCCCGCGCGGTCGTGCAGGTGCAGAACGGGTGCGACCACCGCTGCACGTTCTGCATCATCCCGTATGGCCGCGGCAATTCGCGCTCGGTGCCGATGGGCGAGGTGGTGACGCAGATCCGCCGCCTGGTCGAGAACGGCTACCGCGAGGTGGTGCTCACCGGCGTCGACCTCACGAGCTACGGCGGCAACCTGCCCGGCGCGCCGCGCCTCGGCACGCTGGTGAAGCAGATCCTGAAGCACGTGCCCGACCTCGAGCGGCTGCGGCTCTCCTCGATCGACTCGGTCGAGGCCGACCGCGACCTGCTCGATGCGCTTGCGAGCGAGGCCCGGCTGATGCCGCACCTGCACCTGTCGCTGCAGCACGGCGACGACCTCATCCTCAAGCGCATGAAGCGCCGCCATTCGCGCGGTGACGCCGTGGCGTTCTGCGACGAAGTGCGCCGCCTGCGCCCGGACGTCGCCTTCGGCGGCGACATCATCGCGGGCTTCCCGACCGAGGACGAGGCGATGTTCGCGCGCTCGCTCGACCTCGTCGACGACTGCGGGCTCACGTTCCTGCACGTGTTTCCGTTCTCGCCACGGCCCGGCACGCCGGCGGCGCGCATGCCGCAGGTCCGCCGCGACGATCGTCAAGGAGCGGGCGCGGCGGCTGCGGCAGACAGGCGAGGCGGCGCTCGCGCGGCACCTTGCGAGCCAGGTCGGCACGCGGCAACGCGTGCTCGCCGAAAGCCACGAGAGCGGCCGCACCGAGCATTTCACGCCGGTGCGCCTCACCGCGCCGATCGAGCCGGGCGTGATCGTCGAGACGGCCATCATCGGTCATGATGGACGGCAGTTGATCGCGGCATGATCCGGGCGGCGCCATGCCGACGACGAGCGCAGACGCGATATCGATCCGCCAGTTCGGCCCGGATGACAGCGTCGAGATTTTAACCGCGCTGTTGCACCGCGCTTACGCCGGGCTCGGCGCGAAGGGATTGAATTACACCGCGGTCGATCAGACGGTCGACGTGACGCGCAAGCGTCTCGCAGAGGGAACGTGCCTCGTGGCGGTCGATCGTGATGGCCGCATCGTCGGGACCGTCATGTATAATCCGGTGCCGGTCTCGTACGACGGCTCGCCCTGGCTGTGCCGGCCCGATGTGGCGCATCTTGGTCAATTCGGAGTCGAGCCATTGCGGCAGCGCGACGGGATCGGTGCAGGGCTGATGGTGGCGGTCGAAGATCTCGCGCGCGCAGACGGCGCCCACGAGATCGCGCTCGATACCGCCGAGCCAGCTGTGCATCTGATCGAATGGTATACGCAGCGCGGCTACCGGTTCATCGAGTATGCGCAATGGCGCGGGAAGCGTTACCGCAGCGTCGTGATGAGCAAGGCGCCGTAAGCAGCCCGCGTAGGATGGGTAGAGCGAAGCGAAACCCATCACACAGCGGCGAGACAGGATGATGGGTTTCGCTGCGCTCAACCCATCCTACAAGGGCGCGGTTGTGCTATAAGGCGCGACCCAGCGGGAGGACGCCATGGCGTTGACCGATCACCTCGTCACCACGATGGACCAGCTCGAGTCGATGTACGGCGAGGTCTATCCGCCGGCGCGGGTGAAGGAGATCGACCACGTCAACGCCGCCTATCGCGCCTTCATCGAGAAGGCGCCGTTCGTCGCGCTGGCGACCTCGGGACCCGGCGGGCTCGACTGCTCGCCGCGCGGCGATCCGGCCGGCTTCGTGCGGGTGCATGACGAGAAGACGCTGATGATCCCGGACCGGCGCGGCAACAACCGCATCGATACGCTGCGCAACCTGATCGACGATCCGCGCATCTCGCTTCTGTTCCTCATTCCGGGCTGCGGCGAGACCATCCGGGTCAACGGGCGCGCGCAGATCTCGGTCGATCCGGAGCTGGGCAAGAGCTTCGTCATGGAGGGCAAGCTGCCGCGCTGCGTGATCGTCGTGACGGTCGAGCGCGCCTATTTCCAGTGCTCCAAGGCGATCGTGCGCTCGAAGCTGTGGGACCCGGCCACGCGGATCGACCGCGCCAGCCTGCCGAGCTCGGGCACGATCCTGGCCGGCATCAGCGGCGGCAAGATCGGCGGGCCCGAGCACGACCGCGCGGCTATCCGGAGCGGCTCAAGGCGACGATTTACTAGAGCATGATCCCGAAAAACGGATACCGGTTTTCGGAAAGGATCATGTTCAGAAAAAATGAGATGATCAATCAGGGGCGCCGATCATGGATCAGAGCCGACGCAACATACTGATAGCCGGCACGGCGGCGAGCGCGGTTGCGGCCGCGCCGCTCGCGTTCGCGCAACAACAAACTGGACCCGGGGGTACTGTCATGTCGTTCTACGAAAGAGGCGCCGTTCGCATCCGCTACGAGGAGGCGGGCTCCGGCTATCCGCTGCTGATCATTCCGGGCGGCGGGCTGAACTCGACGATGGCGAACCTGTCGCACGGCGCGCCGTTCAACCCGATGGTCGAGCTCAAGGACGAGTACCGCTGCATCACGTCCGACCTGCGCAACGCGACCGGCGGCGAGTTCACCGGCCCGCTCGAAGCCGACCGGCCGTGGGACGCCTACACGGACGACCATATCGGCCTGATGGATCATCTCGGCATCGACAAGTTCATGGTGCTGGGCTTCTGCATCGGCGGCCCGTTCATCTGGAACCTGATCAAGCGGGCGCCCAACCGGGTGGTCGCCGGCGTGCTGGCGCAGCCGAGCGGATCGCGGCCGGAGCATCGCGACTACTTCTACGAAGGCAACATGAAGGGCTGGGGCCCGGAGCTGGTGAAGCGCCGGCCCGAGATCACGATGGATCAGGTCGACAAGTTCCTGACCAAGATGTACCGCACCGACGCCGACTTCGTGTTCACGGTGACGCGCGACTTCGTGCGCACCTGCAAGACGCCGGTGCTGATCCTGCCGGACGACATCCCGCCGCATCCCTACGCCATCGCGATGGAAGCCGCGATGCTCTCGCCGAACGCCGAGGTGAGCATGTATCCGTGGAAGGATCCGAAGGAGCGCATTCCGCTGGCGGTGCGGCACATCCGCTCGTTCATGCGGTCGCACCGGCCGGTGGCTTAGAGCGCGCCTGTCGTCTGCACGGGCTCGCTCGCTCCAGCCGCACGCCGTCAGCCGCTCGCGCATGTGCGCCGACACGGGCGCGACGACGCGCACCGGCGGCTTGTTCTTGCTGATCGGCACCACGATCTCGCGCGCATGCAGATGCAGCATCGGGCCGCGGAAGCGCGGCGCCGTGCCGTAGATGTCGTCGCCGACGATCGGCCAGTTCTGCGCCGCGCAGTGGACGCGAAGTTGGTGGGTGCGGCCGGTGAGAGGTTCGAGTTCGAGCCACGTGAGGACGCGCGCCCGCGCCCTCTCCTCCGCTCTTTCTTCCCTCTCCCCCGCTGCACGCGAGGCGCCGGAGAGGGGCGAAGCCGCTTGCACCCGTCGGGCCTGCGGCCCGTCCCGCCTCCCCGCAGAGCGGGCCTGCCCGTCTGCGCATCATTGACGCCGAAGCGGGGGAGGGGGACGATAGGCTGAGGTCGGTCGCAATAACGTTTGCCCTGCCCAACACTCTCCACTTCGTCACCGCGGGCACGCCGTTCGGGTCGGGCTTCATCCACCAGCCGATGCGGTCGTCGAGGCGGCCGAGCGGCAGGTCGATGGTTCCGGCGTCCTCGGCGGGGCCGCCTTCGACCACGGCCCAGTAGGTCTTGCCGATCTTGCGGTGCTTGAAGAGCAGGCCGAGATGGGCGAGCGCCTTGCGGTGGCGGCCGAGCACGAGGCAGCCGGAGGTGTCCTTGTCGAGCCGATGGGCGAGCTCGGGGCGGCGCGGCAGGCCGTAGCGCAGCGCCGTCGAGGTAGTCCTCCAGGCTCGGGCCGCCCTTGGGGCCGCGATGGACCGACAGGCCGGCGGGCTTGTCGATGATCAGCATCAGGCCGTCGCGATAGAGCACGCGCGCGAGCATCTCGTCGGCCGCGAACGCCGCGCGAGGCGTGCGATTTCGCCGCCATCGGCCGGTCGTGGCCCTGGCCTTGCGTCTCTTTTTGGGTCTCTTTCAGCGTCATCGTGAAACCGCTATCAAACCGGCGACATGAATGACAGTGCGAAACAGGACGGCGCGCCGAAGGCGAGCTGGTGGCAACGGCTCGCCTCCGGCCTCAAGCGCACCTCCGCGTCGATCGGCGGCGCGATCGCGGAACTCGTCACCAAGCGCAAGCTCGATGCCGACACGATCGAGGAGCTCGAGGAGGTGCTGATCCGCGCCGATCTCGGCGTCGCGACGGCCGGCGAAGATCGCCGCCGCGGTGGCGGAAGGCCGCTACGACAAGAGCGTGTCGGCCGACGAGGTGAAGGCGATCCTCGCCGCCGAGGTCGAGAAGATCATGACGCCGGTGGCGGCGCCGCTCGCGATCGACGCGAGCGCGCGGCCGTTCGTCATCCTGGTGGTCGGCGTCAACGGCTCGGGCAAGACCACGACCATCGGCAAGCTCGCGGCGCGGCTTGCGCGACGAGGGCCGCAAGGTCGTGCTGGCGGCGGGCGACACCTTCCGCGCCGCCGCGATCGAGCAGCTCGGATCTGGGGCCAGCGCACCGGCGCCGAGGTGATCGCGCAGCCGCAAGGCGCCGACTCGGCCGCGCTCGCGTATGAGGCGCTGGAGAAGGCGCGCGCGCAGGCCGCCGACGTGCTGATCGTCGATACGGCGGGGCGGCTGCAGAACAAGGCCGCGCTGATGGGCGAGCTCGAGAAGGTCGTGCGCGTGATGAAGAAGCTCGACGCGAGCGCCCCGCACGCGGTGCTGCTCGTGCTCGACGCGACCGTCGGGCAGAACGCGCTGTCGCAGGTCGAGGTATTCGCCAAGACGGCCGGCGTCACCGGCCTCGTGATGACCAAGCTCGACGGCACGGCGCGCGGCGGGATTCTGGTGGCGATCGCCGCCAAGCACCGCATCCCGGTGCATTTCATCGGCGTCGGCGAGAGTGTCGAGGATCTGAGCCCGTTCGCGGCGAAGGATTTCGCCGCCGCGATCGCGGGGATCGCGAATTGATGTGTCTCTCCAACATAGGCGGTCATGCCCCGCGCAAGCGGGGCATCCAGTACGCGATGGCGAATGCTTGTGGTTACTGGATCGCCCGCTTTCGCGGGCGATGACGGAGGAGCGGGTAAAACAGCGATGACCGACAAACCCAAGCTCAACCCTTGGATCAAGCTCGCGCTCGATCTCGGCCCGCTGGTCGTCTTCGTGGCCGGTTATGCGCTGTTCGGCATTTTCGTCGCGACCGCGGTGTTCATGGTGGCCATCGTCGCGGCGCTCGCCGTGTCCTACGTGCTCACCCGCCACATCGCCGTCATGCTGGTCGTCACCGCGATCGTCGTGCTGGTGTTCGGCTCGCTTACGCTGATCCTGCACGACGAGAGCTTCATCAAGCTCAAGCCGACCATCATCTACGTCCTGTTCGGCGCGACGCTGATCGGCGGCTACCTCTTCGACAAGCCGCTGCTCGCGATCGTGTTCGACACCATGTTCCACCTCAGCGAGGAAGGCTGGCGCAAGCTCACGCTGCGCTGGGCCGGGTTCTTCCTCGTGATGGCGGTGGTCAACGAGATCGTCTGGCGGACGCAGACGACGGCGTTCTGGTTCGGCTTCAAGGGGTTCGGGTTTCCGGCCCTGACCTTCGTGTTCGCGGCGCTGCAGTACCGGCTGCTGACGAAATACGCGTCGGAGCAGCCCAATCCGGAAGCCGAGGCGGAGCGCGAGGAAGTGTAACCTCATCGTCATGGCCGGGCATCGCCGTTCGAAGAACGGCGTCGCTTCGCTCGCCTATGTCCCGGCCATCCACGTCTTGATGCGCGGCAAAGACGTGGATGCCCGGCACACGGCCGGGCATGACGCCGAGATTTATTTCGCAGCCGTCGTGTTGGCGGCGAGCGCCTTCTCGATTTGCGGCCTGAACTCGCGGTCGAGATTGTCCGGCGTGAGCGGCCCGACCAGCTTGTAGGCGATCTTGCCGTCGCGGCCGATGATGAAGTTCTCGGGCACGCCGTAGACGCCCCATTCGATCGACGCGCGTCCGTTCTTGTCGGCGCCGACGGCGGCGTACGGGTTGCCGTAGCGGCCGAGGAAGCGGCGCGCGTTGTCCGGCTCGTCCTTCTGGTTCACGCCGACGACGCGGATGCGCTTGTCGTCGGCGAGCCGCATGAGGAGCGGCGCCTCGTCGTGGCAGGGCACGCACCAGGACGCCCACACGTTCAACACCGTCACGGCGCCGAGGAAGTCCGCCGGCACGAGCCCCGGCACCGGCCGGCCGTCGCGCACGAGGCCCGCCACCGGCGGAAGGACGGTCTGCGGCGACGGATGGTCGATCAGGACGGACGGCAGCAGCGAGGGATCCTTGCCGTTGAAGAGGCGCACGAAGAACAGCCCCGCGATGGCAAGGAAGACGGCGAGCGGCACCAGGACGGCCGGGCGAAACCGGCGCGGCGGCGCATCGGGTGCGTTGTCTTGCGGCAGGGCGCTCATGCGGGCTCCTTGATCTCGGCCGAGCGCCGCGTGACGCCGTGCGCCTCGAGATCGCCGAGCGCGCGCCGCTGGGCGCGGAAATCGGCGATCACCCACGCGATCAGCCCGGCCACCACCGCGATCGTGGCTGCGTAGGACACGAGGATGAAAGCGGCGTGCGGCCCGAGATCCATCTCAGCCTTCCCTCACCCTTCCTGCGCGCGCGCCTGCAGCATCAGCATGCTGCGCACGCGCCGGCGCAGGATCTCGTTGCGCATGGCGGCGACGTGGAGCGTCACGAACAGCAGCGTGAAGGCGATCACCATGGCGAGCAGCGGCACCAGGATGCTCTTGTCGATGGTCGAGCCGCCGAGCCGGATGACCGACGCCGGCTGATGCAGCGTATTCCACCAGTCGACCGAGAACTTGATGATCGGCAGGTCGAGCGCGCCGACCAGCGTCACGATCGCGACCACGCGTCCGGCATCGCTCGGGTTCTCGACCGTGCGCCAGAGCGCGATCACGCCGAAATACATGATGAGCAGGACCAGCTCGGAGGTGAGCCGCGCGTCCCACACCCAGTAGGTGCCCCACATCGGACGGCCCCACATCGAGCCGGTGAACAGGCAGAGAAACGTGAAGGCCGCGCCGATCGGGGCGGCGGCTTTCGCCGCAACGTCGGCGAGCGGATGGCGCCACACCAGCGTGCCGAGCGCCGCAATCGCCATCAGCCCCCAGCAGAACATGCTGAGCCAGGCCGACGGCACATGCAGGAACATGATCTTCACGGTCGCGCCCTGCTGGTAGTCGTCGGGCGCGATGAACGCCTCCCGCAGCCCGATCGCGAACGCGATCACGGTCGCGCCGATCAGCCAGGGCATGGCGCGCTCGGCGAAATTGAGAAAGCGCGTCGGGTTGGCGAGGTCGATGAGAGCCATGTTCGTCTCTTAGCAGACCGCAGCTAGGCGCGGAATGCGGCGCCAATACGGGAGAATATGCACGCGTCTCAATCCAAGCCGTGGCGCAGCGTCGCGGCCGCGGCGACCGGGCCGATCACGAGGCACGCGAGCGTGAATGCGCACAGGATCAAGAACGGCGTCGTGAACGACCCCGGCCCGACGATGACGGCTTCGGCGGCGGAGACGCCGAAGATCAGCACCGGCACGGTGAGCGGCAGCACCAGCACGGGCAGCAGCAGGCCGCCGCGACGCAGCACGACCGCGATCGCGGCGCCGATCAGGCCGATGAAGGTGAGCGCCGGCGTGCCGACCAGCAGCGTGAGCGCAACGGTGCCGATGGCGACCGGATCGAGGTCGAGCAGAAGGCCGAGGATCGGCACGGCGACGACCAGCGGCAGGCCGGTGGTGATCCAGTGCGCGAGGCCCTTGGCGGCGACCGTGAGCTCGAGCGGCGCGGTGCCCATCAGGATGAGATCGAGCGAGCCGTCCTCGTGATCGGCTGCGAACAGGCGGTCGAGCGCGAGCAGCGAGGCGAGCAGCGCGCCGAGCCACAGGATGGCCGGGCCCAGTCGCTTGAGCAGCACCAGATTGGGCCCGACCGCGAGCGGGATGAGCGCCACGACGACGAGAAAGAACAGGACGCCGATCAGCGCGCCGCCGCCGATGCGCACCGCGAGGCGCATGTCGCGCAGGAGGATCGCACGCAGCGCCGTCATGGTGCTTCCTTCTCCCCTCCCCCTTGTGGGGAGGGGTCGGGGGTGGGGGTAGCAGTTAGATGGCCGGAGTCCGCCAACTTCGACCCCCCACCCTCCCCCACAGGGGGGGAGGGAGCCCGCTGTGCTTGGGACCGGGGCGGAGAGTTCAATTGTAACTCTCGTGCGTCGAGGCCGAGCGGCCCGTGGGTCGCGGCGACGATGATGCCGCCGCGCGCGAGGTGGGCGCGCATCAGCTCGGCGAGGCGCTGCTGGCTCGCCGCATCGAGCGCGGCGGTCGGCTCGTCGAGCAGCCAGACCGGCCGCGGCGCCGCCAGCAGACGCGCGATGGCGAGCCGGCGGCGCTGGCCGGCCGACAGGTAGGCGGCCGGCAGGGCCGCGAGCGCGCCGAGGCCGACGCTGTCCAGGGCCGCAGCGGTCGATGCGGTGGACGCATCGCCACCGCCCAGAAACGCATACCAGAATTCGAGATTCTCCCGGACCGACAGGGCGGGCTTCAGGCCGTCGCGATGGCCGAGATAATGCGCCTGCTCCGCCAGGGTCGCGTCGGCGGTCCCGCCGGTGAGTTCCAGGTGCCCCGCCGCCAGATCGAGCAGACCGGCGATCAGCCGCAGCAGGGTGGTTTTTCCCGCGCCATTACGGCCCGTTACCGCCAACGCCTCGCCGGCGGCCACGGAAAAGCTCACGCCGGCAAGGACTTCACGTCCGCCACGGGTGCAGCCAAGGTCGCGCCCCACAAGCTGCATCAAACCGACCCCGGACTGGCCGAAACGGGCGGCGCGCAGGCGGTACGGCAGGGCTTTGTTCTCGCCCTGTTCACAAATCGGGTTCGGCGCATGTTCATGTGGCAGAATCCGGGAAAAGCCCTTATAAGCGCGCGTATTAACTGACTTGGCGGACGCGCGCAGCCGACGCGCGGGGGGAATGAGTTTAGTATCGGTAACTCCGTACCAAAAGCAGCCGGCGTCGTCGCCCCGCCGGCATGGAACCCAAGGTCATGACCTCGCTCGACAGCTTCAAATGCGCCCGGCAACTCAAGGTCGGCTCGAAGACCTACTCGTATTACAGTCTTCTGGTGGCTGAGAAGAACGGCCTCAAGGGTATTTCGCGACTTCCCTTCTCGATGAAGGTGCTGCTCGAGAACCTGCTGCGCAACGAGGATGGACGCTCGGTCACCAAGGACGATCTGCTCGCATTCGCGCAGTGGCTCAAGACCAAGACCTCCGAGCGCGAGATCGCGTTCCGCCCGGCGCGGGTGCTGATGCAGGACTTCACCGGCGTGCCGGCAGTCGTCGACCTCGCCGCCATGCGCGACGCGATGGAGCATCTCGACGGCGACGCCAAGAAGATCAATCCGCTGGTGCCGGTCGACCTCGTCATCGATCACTCGGTGGCGGTGAATTATTTCGGCCACGCCGACTCGTTCAAGAAGAACGTCGAGGACGAGTACAAGCAGAACCAGGAGCGCTACAAGTTCCTGAAGTGGGCGCAGCGCTCGTTCGAGAACTTCCGCGTGGTGCCGCCCGGCACCGGCATCTGCCACCAGGTGAACCTCGAATACCTGTCGCAGACGGTGTGGACCGGCAAGGGCACCGTGAAGATCGAGGGCAAGGACGTCACCGGCGAGATGGCCTATCCGGACACGGTGGTGGGCACCGACTCGCACACCACCATGGTCAACGGCCTCTCGGTGCTCGGCTGGGGCGTCGGCGGCATCGAGGCGGAGGCCGCGATGCTCGGCCAGCCCTACTCGATGGTGCTGCCCGAGGTGATCGGCGTGAAGCTCTCCGGCAAGCTCAAGGAGGGCATGACGGCGACCGACCTCGTGCTCACGGTCACGCAGATGCTGCGCAAGCGCGGCGTGGTCGGCAAGTTCGTCGAGTATTTCGGCCCCGGCCTCGGCAGCCTGTCGATCGCGGACCGCGCCACGCTCGGCAACATGTCGCCCGAATACGGCGCGACCTGCGGCTACTTCCCGATCGACGACGACACGCTCAAGTACCTGCGCGAGACCGGCCGCGCCGAGGCGCGCATCGCGCTGGTCGCGGCCTATGCCAAGGCGCAGGGCATGTATCGCACCAAGAGCACGCCGGATCCGATGTTCACCGACGTGCTCAAGCTCGAGCTCGGCTCGATCGAGCCGTCGCTCGCCGGCCCCAAGCGCCCGCAGGACCGCATCGCGCTCAAGGAGGTCAAGGTCGGCTTCACGCAGTCGATGGACAAGGAGTTCAACAAGGCCGGCGAGATGGACAAGCGCGTGCCCGTCGAGGGACGCGACTTCACGCTCGGCAACGGCGACGTGGTGATCGCGGCGATCACGTCGTGCACCAACACGTCGAACCCGAGCGTGATGATCGCGGCCGGCCTCGTCGCCAAGAAGGCGGTCGAGAAGGGCCTCAAGGTCAAGCCGTGGGTGAAGACCTCGCTCGCGCCCGGCTCGCAGGTGGTCGCCGAGTATTACGAGAAGTCCGGGCTGCAGAAGTCGCTCGACGCGCTCGGCTTCAACCTGGTCGGCTTCGGCTGCACCACCTGCATCGGCAACTCCGGCCCGCTGCCGGAGGAGATCTCCGAGGCGATCAACAAGAACGACCTCGTCGCCGCCGCGGTGCTGTCCGGCAACCGCAACTTCGAGGGACGCGTCAACGCCGACGTGCGCGCGAACTATCTCGCGTCGCCGCCGCTGGTCGTCGCCTACGCGATCGCGGGCTCGATGCAGATCGACGTCGCCAAGGCGCCGCTCGGCGTCGATCAGAAGGGCAAGCAAGGTCTACCTGCGCGACCTCTGGCCGACCAGCCGCGAGATCGCGACGGTGATCAACAAGAGCATCAGCAAGCAGATGTTCACGCGCAAATACGGCGACGTGTTCAAGGGCGACGCCAACTGGCGCAAGATCGCGGTCAAGGGCGGCCTCACCTACAAGTGGGACGATCGCTCGACCTACGTGCAGAACCCGCCCTATTTCGAAGGCATGCAGAAGCGCTCGCAGCCGATCGAGGACATCGTCGACGCGCGCGTCCTCGGCCTCTTCCTCGAACTCGATCACGACCGACCACATCTCGCCGGCCGGCTCGATCAAAGAAGAGAGCCCCGCCGGCGAATACTTGCGCGACCATCAGGTGCGGCCGCGCGATTTCAACCAATACGGCACGCGGCGCGGCAACCACCAGGTGATGATGCGCGGCACCTTCGCCAACATCCGCATCAAGAACCAGATGGTGCCGGGCGTCGAGGGCGGCGTCACGATCCACTATCCGTCGCGCCAGAAGATGACGATCTACGACGCCGCGATGCGCTACAAGGCCGACCACGTGCCGCTGGTGGTGTTCGCCGGCAAGGAATACGGCACCGGCTCCTCGCGCGACTGGGCCGCCAAGGGCGCGGCCCTGCTCGGCATCCGCGCCGTGATCTGCCAGTCGTTCGAGCGCATCCACCGCTCCAACCTGATCGGCATGGGCGTCGTGCCGCTGTGCTTCGAGGAAGGCACCTCCTGGCAGATGCTCGGGCTCAAGGGCTCCGAGCAGGTGACGATCCGCGGGCTGCATGGCGAGCTGAAACCCCGCCAGCGGCTGATCGCCGAGATCGTCGCGGCCGACGGCGGGCTCAAGCGCGTGCCGCTGATCTCGCGCATCGATACGCTCGACGAGCTCGAGTACTTCAAGAATGGCGGCATCCTGCAATACGTGCTGCGCCATCTCGCGGCGTGAGCCGGGTTCCGCAAGCACGACCCGCCTACGCGAAGACCGCCGGTCACCCGGCGGTCTTTTTCTTTGGCGCCCGGGCCCGACTGGTGCCGCGAACCCGAAGTTCGCACGATTTCTCGGCGAGCGCGGTTGCGAACTTCGGGTTAACCTCACCTCGAAGTGAGTGGCCAGTGATCTTGCCGGCGCCTATGACAGACTGCGAAACGGGGTGCGTGGGCGTGCAAGGGAGATCGGCATGAGGGGCCGCCGCTACCTGGCTTTGGCCGTCGTCGCGACGGCAGTGACCGTTGGCCAATGGGCCTCCGCGGAGCAACCGCGCGCCGTCATCGAGCTCTTCACCAGCCAGGGCTGCTCGTCCTGTCCTCCCGCCGACCGGCTGCTCGCCGAGATGGCCAAGGACCCGACGCTCATCGCGCTCAGCCTGCCGATCGATTACTGGGATTATCTCGGCTGGAAGGACACGCTCGCGCTCGCCGGACACGCCAACCGGCAGCGCGCCTATTCGCGCGCGCTCGGCTATAACGGGGTCTACACGCCGCAGGCGGTCGTCAACGGCGCCGTACAGGCGCTCGGCAGCGACCACACCGCCATCGAGCAGGCAATCGCGAAGAGCCGGACGAACACCGCGACGCTGTCGCTGCCGCTGACGGTGACGATCGCGGATGGCCGGCTCACAGTCACGGCCCCCAAAGGGGACGCCGCCCCGGCCGAGGTGTGGCTCTGCCCGCTGGCCAAATCGGTCGAGGTCGCGATCGGCCGCGGCGAGAACGGCGGACACACGTTCACGTATCACAACGTGGTGCGACGCTGGGTCAAGCTCGGCGACTGGAACGGCCAGGCCGCGAGCTGGAGCATCCCGGTAGCGAGTCTCAGGTCGGGCGACGTCGACGCCGTCGCGGTGGTGCTGCAGAGCGGCGCCGCATCGGCGCCGGGCGTCATGCTGGGCGCCGTGTTGACGCCGCTCGACACTCCGCTCGGCACGCCGCACGAGGCGTCCGCAACCGCCGCCCACCCGTAAGGGCGCAGGCGCGCACCGCGTTCAACGTCCTCTCGTCAAATAAACAATCCTGGGTGTCGGTTGTCGGCGCCGGCAACCGTCCTAGAGGCGTGCGTTGGCAGATAGCGAGGTTCGAGCGCAATGACGCAGCAAATCGAAACGGCTGAACGGCAAATCAGGGCGCTTGTCGAGGCGTGGGCGGCCGCGGTCCGGCGGCACGATATCCCCGGCATCCTGGCGCATCACGCGCAGGACATCGTGATGTTCGACCTCCCGCCGCCGCTGCAATCGAAAGGAATCGAGGCGTACGGGAAGACGTGGGATTTGTTCTTCGAATACCACAAGCCGTCACAGGCGTTCGACGTCGAGGAGCTCACCATCACGGCCCGCGATGACGTCGCGTTCGTCTTCGGCATCATGCGGTGCGGCGCCGGCCCTGAGCCAGGCGGCTTCCCGTTCCGGCTCACGATCGGACTGCGAAAGATCGACGGCGACTGGTGCGTCACGCATGAGCATCACTCGATCCCGGCCGTGGACGGATAGGAAGCGGATGATTGCGCCCGCACCGGCGAGCCGAATCGACATAAGAAATCGATCCAAAAAAAATGGGCCGACTTGCGCCGGCCCAAAGCGTAGGGGGATTGAACCTTACACGGAACAAAAAACCAAGAGTTCGGCCGGTACAAGCTCCGGGGGGCTGGGGGGCTGAGGAATCCGGAGCCCGCACCGAACCGAACCCTATGGTGCCTCTTATCCCAGGTTACGTTGACCCCCACGGGGCCGAATTCGGGCAGCATTATGAATTGTTTAACGAACGCGTGATCACCGCGACGGCAGAGCATGCTCCGGTCCCGCAGAACTGGAATACGCCGCAGGATGGCTGCGGCGATGGCGCCACGAGCGAAGCCCTTGCCGCCGCACGCGTTCGGCGCGATCATGAAAGACCCATGACAATGGAGGCGCCGCATGACGTTCGGCGAAACTGACCCAAGCCAGAATCTCCGGGGCGACGGCATGGCGGCCGCCGCCCCGCAATCAGCCTGCGTTACCTTCGACCGGCGCGAGCTCGATCGCATCCTCGCGCTCTACGGACGCATGGTGGCGGCGGGCGAGTGGCGCGACTACGCCATCGACTTCCTGCGCGACCGCGCGGTGTTCTCGGTGTTCCGCCATGCCGCCGAAGTGCCGATCTACCGCATCGAAAAAAATCCCAAGCTGGCGCGCCGCCAGGGCGCCTACAGCGTGATCACGGCGACCGGCCTGATCATGCGGCGCGGGCATGAGCTCGACCGCGTGTTGCGCGTGCTCGACAAGCCCGAAAAGCAGATCCGGCTGGTGGTGAATTGAGCAGAGGCGAATAGGGAATGGCGAGTAGCGAATAGCGCGCGGAGGCGCGCCCGCGTTTCCCTATTCGCTATTCCCCATTCGCCATTCGCTCATCCGGGCGGTGCCGTCGCCCCCGGCCCGAGCGGGCGCTGCATCAGCACCGTGTCGAGCCAGCGCCCGAACTTGAAGCCGACATTCTCGACCGCGCCGATCCGTCGGAAGCCCAGCGCGGCGTGCAGCTCGATCGACGCCGTCTGCGCCGAATCCCCGATCACCGCGATCATCTGGCGAAAACCGCGCGCCTCCGCCTCGGCGATAAGGCGAGCGAGCAGCGCGGCGCCGATGCCGCGCCGGTGCATGCTCGGCGCCACATAGACCGAATCCTCGACACTCCAGCGGTAGGCCGGGCGCGGCCGGTAGGCGCCCGCATAGGCGTAGCCCGCGACCGCACCGTCGGCCTCGGCCACGAGATACGGATAGCCGCCGTCGAGCAGCGCCTTCTGCCGCCGCGCCATCTCGGCCGCCTCGGGCGGCTCGAGCTCGAAGGACGCCGTGCCGTGCCGCACCGCGTGGTCGTAGATCGCCGTGATGGCCGGGATGTCGGCCGCGGTCGCGGCCCGGATCGAGAGGCGCATGGCTCTTTTGTCTGCGCATGTTCTTATCGGCGAACCGGCGCCCACTTCGCCGGAACATGCTCTTTTGTCTGCGCATGTTCTTATCGGCGAACCGGTGTCCCCCCGGATCACGTCCGGGGCAGGCTTTCGCCGGAACATGCGCTAATGCGAATAGCGCCGCCGCGCCCTTGCCGCCACATAAAAAAAGCGCCCCGGCAGGGCCGGGGCGCTCGAACGTTTGGGACCTGCGTGCGATCAGCGACGGTCGCCGAACAGGCGGAGCAGGAACAGGAACATGTTGAGGAAGTCGAGGTAGAGCATCAACGCTCCCATCACGCCCTTGCGGCCCGCGACCGTGCCGTCGTCCATCGGGCTGTACATTTCCTTGATCTTCTGGGTGTCCCAGGCGGTGAGCCCGGCGAAGATCAGAACGCCCAACACCGAGATGGCGAATTGCAGCGCTCCGCTCGGGAAGAAGAAGCTCACCACGATGGCGAGCATGAGCCCGAACAAGCCCATCATCAGAAACGACCCCATCGCGTCGAGGTTACGCTTGGTCGTGTAGCCCCAGAGCGACAGCGCGCCGAACGAGGCCGCCGTCAAGAAGAACACGCGCGCGAGGGAGCCGTTCGTGTAGACGATGAAGATGGGAGTAAGTCCCAGACCTACCACGCCGGCATAGACGAAGAATAAGAGGCGTGCGGTCGACGCCTGCAGCTTCGCGATGCGATAGCTCAGGAAGAACACCAGGCCGAGCGGTGCGAACAGAAGCACCCACATCAACGGGCCGCTCAAGATGGCTTGCCCGAACGGGGTCGCCCCGGTCAGGGTACGGCCAACGATGCGGATCGCATCGCCGCCGGCGGCCTGATAGGCCAGCCACGCCACTATGCCGGTCAGCGCGACGCCGCCCGCCATGTAGTTGTAGACGCGGATCATGTGGGCGCGCAGGCCCGCATCGATCGCAACGGCGTCGGCGCCGAACCGGCCGCCCGTCGCCGCGTAATTACGGTCGAAGTCCGACATCGAAGCTTCCTTTCTGTCGCCCAGCGAAGGGCGGGGACTTACAGGCACCGGGGGGTTTACGGCCTCCAAATGCCACTTGGCGCGAATCTAGTGATTGTCCAAGGCAAGTGGAAGACACCTGCGACGCTTTCTTCGCGCCCTCCTGGTCCTCCTTGGTCTCTCCTTGGCCCCTCAGGCCGCCGGGAGCCAAAGGTTACCAAACCAAAGGTTACCAAGCCTAAGATCAGGCCGGGACGGCGTCCCGGCAGCTCCGGCCTCATTCGTCCCGCTGCCCGAACAATTGCAGCAGCAGCGTGAACAGGTTGATGAAGTCGAGATAGAGCGAAAGCGCGCCGAGGATCGCACAGCGTTCCGCGACCTCGCCGTTCATGGCGCCGTAGAGGTACTCGCTCTTGAGCCGCTGGGTGTCCCAGGCGGTCAGGCCGGAAAAGACCCCAACGCCGACGATCGACACCGCCCATTGCAGCGCGGAGCTCGCGAACGCCAGATTGATCAGGCTTGCGATCACCACGCCGAACAGGCCCATGACCGCGAGGGCGCCGAGGCCGCCGAGGTCGCGCCGCGTCGTATAGCCCCACAGCGACAGCGCGCCGAACGCGGCCGCCGTGATGAAGAACACCCGGGCGATCGAGGTGTGGGTGTAGAGCAGGAAGATCGATCCGAGCGAAAGCCCGACCAGCACGGCATAGAGCCAGAACAGGAGCTGCGCGGTCGCAGGCCGCATGCGCCCGACCGTGAAGCTCAGGGCGAACACGAGCGCGAGCGGCGCCAGGATGATCGCCCATTTCAGCGGGCTCACGAACACCGCGTAACCGAGACTGGTGAGCAGGATGTCGGAGTTCTGCACCGCAACACCCGCCGGAATCGGAATCACGCGTCCGGCACGCACCAGATAGGACGCATCCGCGACATTGTTGCTCACCGCCAGAAGGTAGATGCCGATCGCCGAGAGCCCGGTCAGCGCGAGGCCGATGCTCATGTAGTTATAGATGCGCTGCATATGGGCGCGCAGGCCGGCATCGATCACGGCCGTCTCGGACGGCGTCATCGCGGCCGGGAAGCCGGTGACCTGATGATCGATGTGCGACATGTCGAATGCCAACGGGCGCGGGTGAAAGGGCAGCAAAGCCATCATACGACGCTTTGCATCATGCCCTGAATCGCGGCGGCGACAAGGCCGTGCCTCCCCGATAAGTGGTTGTAACGGCGTCAAAAAGTCGCGATGGCGCAAGCCGAGTCACTTGATTTGCCTATAGATTCCGCAGCACCGCGGCAGGCTTGCGACCAAGCGCCGCAAAGGTGCCGATCAGCCCGAACGCCAGCGTGATCACAAGCGCCGTAAGCGAGGCCGCAACCGCCGGCCCGCCCTCCCAGGCGAAATGCAGCGTCATGATGTCGGCAACCACGCGCCAGGCCGCGATCGAACCGGCCGCGACGCCGAACAGCACGGTCGCGAGCCCGAGCAGCAGATACTCGAGCGCATAGGCCGTGATGAGCTGGCGCCGCGTCGCGCCGAGCGTCTTGAGAATGACCGCGTCGTAGACGCGATGGCGGTGACCGGCCGCGAGCGCGCCGCCGAGCACCAGCACGGCGGCGACGAGCGTGATGCCGCTCGCGACGCGGATCGCCAGCACGAGGTTGGTGACGATCTGCCCGACCGCATCGAGCGCGTCCCGCACCGGCACTGCCGTGACGGCCGGAAACGCGTTGCCCACCGCCTTGAGCAGCGCCGCCTCCTCGGCCGGGGTGCCGCCGCCCGGATAGGTGACGGTTGCGATATCGGTCACGGGCGCGCCCGCGAACGCGCCGGGCGAGAACACGAGCACGAAGTTGATGCCGAGCGATTCCCAATCGACCGCCCGCAGATTGGCAATCTTCGCCGTGATGTTGCGCCCGAGCACGTTGACGGTCACGTCGTCGCCGATCTTGAGGCCGAGGCCGTCGGCGAGCTTCTTCTCGAACGAGAGCAGCGGCGGGCCGCTGTAGTCCCGGCCCCACCACTGGCCCGCGACCACCCGCGAGCCTTGCGGAACGTCGCCCGTGAACGTGATGCCGCGATCGCCGTGCAGCACCCACTGGGCGTCGGTGTTGGGCTTGAGCTCCTCCGCCTTGACGCGGCGCGCCGCCACGATGCGGCCGCGCAGCATGGGCACGCGGTCGACGCCCGCGCGCGGCGCCTGCGCGTGCACGAAGGCATCGAAGCGGTCGGCATCCGCGGCCGGGATGTCGAGGAAGAAGAACGACGGCGCCTTCTCGGGCAGCGCCTGCATGAACTCGCGCCGCAGGTTGGCGTCGATCTCGAGCACGGTGACGAGCAGCGCGAGGCCGAGCCCGAGCGAGAGCACGACGGTCGGCGTGAGCGCGCCCGGGCGATGGATGTTGGCGATGGCGAGCCGCCAGATGGTCGAGCGCACGCGCGGTACGCGGCGCGCGAAGCCCATGAGGGCGGCGGCGACGAGCCGCAGCACGACGAAGACGGCGGCCGCCGCGGCGACGAAGATCAGCGCCATCTTGCGATCGTATGCCGCCGTCACGGCGAGCGCCGTCAGCGCGAGCGCCGCGAGCCCGGCCGCGGCCGCATAGCGCAGGCGCGGAAGACGCCGCTGCGGCGCGATCTCGTCGCGAAACAGCGCCGAGACCGGCACGTCATGAGCGCGCCCGAGCGGCCACAGCGAGAACGCCGCCGCGGTGAGCAGGCCGTAGGCGAGCGCGGCAAGAAGCTCGCCGGCATGCACGGCCGGGGCGAGCGGCAGCGGCAGGAGACTGTTCAACGCGGCCGCGACCGCGAACGGGAGGCAGGCGCCGACCACGAGCCCGATGGCGACGCCGATCAGGGCGAGCAGCATCACCTGGGTGAAATAAATGGCGAAGACCCGCGTGCCGGTCGCGCCGAGCGCCTTCATGGTGGCGATCACGTCGCGCTTGCGGTCGAGGAAATATCGCGCCGAATTGGCGACGCCGACGCCGCCGACCAGCAGCGCCGTGAGGCCCACGAGCGTCAGGTACTGGGTGAAGCGCTCGACATTGCGCGCGATCTGCGGCGTCGCGTTGGTGCGGGTGCGGATGTCCCAGCCGGCGTCGGGCAACTGCGCCGCCGCGGCGTCGACGACGCGCTTCACGGCGCTCTCGTCGGCATCGGGCGCGAGACGAACGTGATAGCGCCAGCGCACGAGGCTGCCGGGCTGCAGCAGGCCGGTGGCGCGCAGCGCGGCCTCGCTCAGGATCAGGCGCGGACCGAAGCCGATGCCGCCCGCGAGCTTGTCGGGCTCGCTCTCGAGCGTGGCGCGCAGCTCGATCGTCGCATGGCCGACCGTGATGCGCGCGCCCGGCTTGAGGTCGAGGCGGGCGAGCAAGGCCGGATCGACGGCGGCGCCGAAGGCATCGCCGCGCTGCGCCAGGAGATCGGCGAGTGGCGCCGCCGGCACGGTCACGACGGCGCCGTAGAGCGGGTAAGCGTCGTCGACGGCCTTGACCTCGACGAGGGCCGCGCCGCCGTCGGCGGTGCGCGCCATGGCGCGCAGCGTGGCGGCGACCGAGACCTGCCCCTGGGCGGCGAGGAACGCGCGCTCGGGCGGCGTCGCCTCGCGCTGGATCAGCATGAACGCAAGATCGCCGCCCAGGATCGCGCGGCCCTCGCGCGCGAGCCCATCCACCAGGCTCTGCGCGAACGAGCCGACGCCCGCGATGGCGGCGACGCCGAGCGCGATGCAGGCGATGAACACGCCGAAGCCGCGCACGCCGCCGCGCAGCTCGCGCAAGGCGAGCCGCAGCGCGAGCGTACGGTCGCGAACCGCCGGCGTGCCGGCCACGATGGATGTCATGCGATCGCCCTCATGCGCCCACCTTGGCGGCTGCCGGCTCGACCCGACCCGAGCGCAGCCGCACCACGCGGTCGCAGCGCGCCGCGAGGGCGGCATCGTGGGTGACGAGCACCAGGGTCGTGGCGCGTTCGGCGTGGCCCGCGAACATGAGATCGACGATCTCGCGCCCGGTCGCCTCGTCGAGATTGCCGGTGGGCTCGTCGGCGACCAGGATCGCGGGAGCCGGCGCGAGCGCGCGCGCGAGCGCAACGCGCTGCTGCTCGCCGCCGGAGAGCTGCGTCGGATAATGCGCCAGCCGGTCGCCGAGGCCGACCGCCGCGAGCTCGCGCTCGGCGCGCGCGAACGCATCGCGCGCTCCGGCGAGCTCGAGCGGCACCGCGACGTTCTCCAGCGCCGTCATGGTCGGGATGAGGTGGAAGGACTGGAACACGATGCCGACCTCGCGGCCGCGAAAGCGCGCGAGCGCATCCTCGTCGAGCCGGCCGATATCCTCGCCCGCCACCGTGACGGACCCGGCGTCGGCCCGCTCCAGCCCGGCCATCACCATCAGCAGCGTCGACTTGCCCGAGCCCGACGGGCCGACGAGACCGACCGCCTCGCCGCGCGCGATGTCGAGCGTCACATCCTTGAGGATATGCACCCGCGCGGCACCGCTGCCGAGCGACAGATTAACCCCCGCAAGCGCAATGGCGGGCGCGAGAGCGGGCTTGACCGAGGCGTCATTCATGCGGCTGGTGAATCCCCTGCGGCGCGCGACGGCGGCCGTATCGGCATGCCTCGCTCATATGGGAATGACGCCATGCGGGTCCAGATGCTTCTGCGGCTGATCGCGCTCGTTATCGGGTACATGGTTGCGCTCGGATTACCGGCTGCCGCGGCCGACAAGCCGCTGCAGATCGTGGCGCTCGGCGACTCGCTCACGGCCGGCCTCGGGCTCGAGAGCCAGGACGCGTTTCCGGCCAAGCTGCAGCAGGCGCTCGCCGCCAAGGGCATCGTTACCGCGATCAGCAATGCGGGTGTTTCGGGCGATACGATGTCGGGCGGGCTCGCGCGCCTCGACTGGTCGGTGCCGCCCGGGACCGACGCCGTGATCCTCGAGCTCGGCGCCAACGACGCGTTGCGCGGCATCGATCCGGCGGTGACGCGGCGCGCGCTCGACAATATTTTGCGCGGGCTCGCCAAGCGCAACATTCCGGTGCTTCTGTGCGGCATGCTGTCGCCGCCCAATCTCGGCACCGATTATGCGCACACGTTCGACGCAATCTTTCCCGATCTCGCCAAGACCTACGGCGTCGTCTTCTACCCGTTCTTCCTCGACGGCGTCGCGGCCGATCCGAAGCTCAACCAGCACGACGGATTGCATCCGACCGCCGCCGGCGTCGACGTCATCGTCGCGAGGATCCTTCCCAAGGTCGAGGAGCTGATCGCACGCGTGAAAGCGCAGCACTGAATCGAAGACAGGATGATGACAACGGACGGTGACAAGCGTGCCGCGACGAATGGCGGCGGCCGCAAAGAGTGTTGCGTCGCGCGCGCGAATCTCCACATTTAAGAAGTGCTAACCGGACCGGCGCATGGTCTTCGTGTCGTATGCGCCTGCGACTGCCCGTGGAACGCCCGCCCCATGCCTCGGCTGTTCACCGCGCTCGAGATCCCGGCCACGACCGCGCAATCGCTCTCGATGCTGCGCGGCGGCCTGCCGGGCGCCCGCTGGATCGACCCCGAGCACTATCACCTCACGTTGCGATTCATCGGCGACATCGACGACGTGATGGCGCGCGAGATCGCATTCATGCTCGGTAATGTGCGGCGGCTGAGCTTCGAGCTGCGGCTCGACGGCTTGACCTCGTTCGGCGGACGCCGGCCGCGGGCGGTGGTCGCCACCATCGCGCCGACCCAGCAGCTCTACGAGCTGCAGGCCGAGCACGAGCGGCTGATGCGGCGCGTCGGCCTCGAGCCCGAAGGGCGCAAGTACACGCCGCATGTGACGCTCGCGCGACTGCGCGATGCGTCGAGCCACGACGTCGCGGACTATCTCGCGACACGTCACCCGTTTCGCCCGCCGCCGTTCCGCGTCTCGCGCTTCGTGCTGTACTCCTCGCGCGCCTCGATCGGCGGCGGCCCCTATGTGGTCGAAGCCGCTTATCCGTTGGCGGCCTGAAACGGCAACGGCCGGTCATTCGACCGGCCGTTGCAGAGGCCTCTTCGCCTGATCCTGGCGGGCAAGGCTTCAGTAGCCGTTGTCCGGTTCTGCATACTGCGGTGCGCCGTAGTAGCGGCCCGGCCCTGCGTAAGGCATGTAGTTGCCATTGCCGTAGTAGTTACTGCCGTAGTAGTTGCCACGGCCGTAGTAGCCGTCGGGTTCATACCACGACGTCGAGCCGGGTGCCTTCGGGCCGCCGTGGTAGACCCACTCGCCCGCCACCGCGGGCGCAGCGATGGCCGCTACCGACACGGCTGTGATCGCGATCTTCGCGATAAGTTTCATCGGATTCCTCCTGTTACGGTCGGACTTGCTCGTCCTTAGGGGGATGACGCTTCGATGGCTCGAAGGTTTCGGATTTTCGCGCCGAGGGCGGCCGCAAAATAAAAGTGGCTGATCTTGCGACCGGCCACTTGCGCCAGAACCCGGGGGGGCTTCGGCGGGTTTGAACTAGCGCGAACCCTGCGCCTGGAAGTCGACCTGCGACATTGCGGCCGACCAGTGCGCCGGCGCATGGCGATGCGCCGACCAGGTTGCGGACGCGTAGGCGTTCGCCGGGACCGTGACCATCTGCTCGCTGCCCTGGTCGCCCGCGAAAGCCGGGGAAGCAATGGCCGAGAAGAGAGCGGCGGCGAGCGCGAGCTTGATCTTCGTGTTCATGTTCAGTCCCTTTAAATTTGAGCGCTCAGAGGCGCGATTGAAGTAGTCCGAAAGTATTTCTCTCGGAGAGCGTCGCCTTTCGATTACGTTCATCGTCCAGCGTTCGATGATACGGGTCTATCGGGCCGGGGTTTCACTTGCCAATCACAAGGGCTCGTCCGTTTTGCTCCAAACGATTCACTTGCGCGTGAGCGCGCCGTGATCCGTCTTTCGCCGGGACATGCGCCCGCCTTGTCGGAGCGGCCCAAAAGCGGCTATGGCGATGCGCCGCAGCCGCACCCCTCCGCCCGCACATGCCAGCCTCCATCAGCGCCCGATATGCCGCCCTGGTCGCGGCCGGCGACATCGAGCGCGACGCCGCCCAGGAAGCGTTGACGGCGCGCCTCGACCGGCTCAACGAGCGGCTCGAGACGCATCGGCTGGCGCGCAAGTCCTCGCCGCTCGGCTGGCTGTTCGCCCGGCGCGAGAAGGAGCAGCCGCCGCTCAAGGGCCTCTACGTCCACGGCGACGTCGGCCGCGGCAAGACCATGCTGATGGACTTGTTCTTCGCGGCCTGCACGGCGCGGCGCAAGCGGCGCGCCCATTTCCACGAATTCATGGCCGACGTGCACGATCGCGTGCACGCCTATCGGCAGAAGATCAAAGCGGGCGAGGTGCCCGACGGCGATCCGATCACGCACGCCGCGGCCGACATCGCGGAAGAATCCTGGGTGCTGTGCTTCGACGAGTTTCACGTCACCGACATCGCCGACGCGATGATCCTCGGGCGGCTGTTCACGCGGCTGTTCGAGCACGGCGTCGTGGTGGTGGCGACCTCGAACGTCGAGCCGGACGAGCTCTACCGGGACGGCCTCAACCGCTCGCTGTTTCTGCCCTTCATCGCGCTGCTGCATCGCTACATGGACGTGGTGCGGCTCGCGGCGCGGGCGGATTTCCGGCTCGAGAAGCTCACCAGCGTCAAGGTCTGGCACGTGCCGGCCGACGCCAATGCGGATCGGGCGCTCGATGAGGCGTGGCGGCGGATCGCGCTCGGCCACCCCGGCATGCCGCTCGACCTCATGGTCAAGGGCCACGTCGTGCACGTGCCGCGCGCCGCCATGGGCGCGGCGCGTTTCAGGTTCGCGGAGTTATGCGAGCGCCCGCTCGGCGCGATCGACTACCTGCGGCTCGCGCGCGAATTCCACGCCATCGTGATCGATCACGTGCCGGTCATGGATTTCGCGCAGCGCAACGAGGCCAAGCGCTTCATCGCGCTGATCGACACGCTGTACGACAACGCCGTGAAGATCGTCGCCTCCGCGGCAGCCGAGCCGGCCGAACTCTATCGCGCGCACGACGGCTACGAGGCGCAGGAATTCCACCGCACCGCCTCGCGCCTGATCGAGATGGGCTCGCAGGATTATCTGGCGCTGCCACACGGCCGCCGCGCCACCGTCACGGGCTCGACCGAGGGTATCGTGGAGACGTGACGGCGCGTGCTGACGCGAGCCCAGCGACAACTCCAGGCAAATCGCCGCGACGGGGGCTTGGCGGCGAGCCGATCTCTGGCATAATGTATAACATACACCTGAATGCGGTCATGGGCTGCGCCGCGGGGGCGATACGTCCGGCGGCGACTTGAACGGGCCTGTTGAAGGGTTTAACCACCGCGCGGCGGCGCGGCATTCATTCGAAGGATTTCCCTCCCATGGCACGTCCAAAGATCGCCCTCATCGGCGCCGGCCAGATCGGCGGCACGCTCGCGCACCTGATCGGCATCAAGGAGCTGGGCGATGTGGTGATGTTCGACATCGCCGAGGGCATCCCCCAGGGCAAGTCGCTGGACATCGCCGAGTCTTCGCCAGTCGACGGCTATGACGCGAATTTCACCGGCGTGAACGCCTACGAGGCGATCGAGGGCGCCGCGGTCTGCATCGTCACGGCGGGCGTTCCGCGCAAGCCGGGCATGAGCCGCGATGATCTCCTCAGCATCAATCTCAAGGTGATGGACATCGTCGGCAGCGGCATCAAGAAATACGCGCCGAACACCTTCGTGATCTGCATCACCAACCCGCTCGACGCCATGGTGTGGGCGCTGCAGAAGGCCTGCGGCCTGCCCAAGCCGAAGGTGGTCGGCATGGCGGGCGTGCTCGATAGCTCGCGCTTCCGCTATTTCCTCGCCGACGAGTTCAACGTCTCGGTCAAGGACGTCTCGGCGATGACGCTCGGCGGCCACGGCGACGACATGGTGCCGCTGATGCGCTATTCGACGGTCGCCGGCATCCCGCTGCCCGACCTGATCAAGATGGGCTGGACTACGCAGGAGCGCATCGACGCGATCGTCGACCGCACCCGCAAGGGCGGCGGCGAGATCGTCAACCTGCTCAAGACCGGCTCGGCCTTCTACGCGCCGGCGGCGTCCGCGATCGCGATGACCGAGAGCTACCTCAAGGACAAGAAGCGCGTGCTGCCCTGCGCGGCCTATCTCAACGGCGAGTACGGCGTGAAGGACCTCTATGTCGGCGTGCCGGTGGTGCTCGGCGCCAAGGGTGTCGAGCGTATCGTCGAGGTCGAGCTCAACGGCGCCGAGAAGGCGATGTTCGAGAAGTCGGCCGGCGCGGTGCGCGGCCTCGTCGACGCCTGCATGAAGATCGCGCCGAACCTCGGCAAGTAACCCTCCCTTCGCGGCCGGCAGGCTTTCCGCCATGCCGGCACCACCCCGGCTGAGAACGATCGCATGAACATTCACGAGTATCAGGCGAAAGCGGTGCTGCGCGACTTCGGCGTGCCGGTGCCGCGCGGCGTGCCGGCCTTCACGGCCGAGGACGCGGTGGCGGCGGCGCGCCAGCTCGGCGGGCCCGTCTGGGTCGTCAAGGCGCAGATCCACGCCGGCGGCCGCGGCAAGGCGGGCGGCGTCAAGGTGGTCAAATCGGTCGACGACGTGCAGCGCGAGGCGACGCGGCTCATCGGCTCGACCCTCGTCACGCACCAGACCGGGCCGAAGGGCAAGCAGGTCAACCGGCTCTATGTCGAGGAAGGCTCGGCGATCGACAAGGAGTTCTACCTCTCGGCGCTGGTCGACCGCGCGACCTCGCGGGTCGCCTTCGTGGTCTCGACCGAAGGCGGCATGGACATCGAGGAAGTCGCGCACAAGACGCCGGAGAAGATCATCACCTTCTCGATCGATCCCGCGACCGGCGTCATGCCGCATCATGGCCGCCGCGTCGCCAAGGTCCTGGGACTAACCGGCGATCTCGCCAAGCAGGCCGACGCCGTGGTGGCCAAGCTCTACGCCGCCTTCGTCGCCAAGGACATGGCGCTGCTCGAGATCAACCCGCTGGTCGTCACCAAGGCGGGCCAGCTCATCTGCCTCGACGCCAAGGTCGGCTTCGACGACAACGCGCTGTTTCGCCACTCGGACATCGTCGCGCTGCGCGACCTCACCGAGGAAGACGCCAAGGAAGTCGAGGCGTCGAAATACGACCTCAACTATGTCGCGCTCGACGGCACCATCGGCTGCATGGTCAACGGCGCCGGCCTCGCGATGGCGACGATGGACATCATCAAGCTCTACGGCGAGGCGCCGGCGAACTTCCTCGACGTCGGCGGCAGCGCCACCAAGGACAAGGTCGCGGCCGCGTTCAAGATCATCACGTCGGACCACAACGTGAAGGGCATCCTGGTCAACATCTTCGGCGGCATCATGAAATGCGACGTGATCGCCGAAGGCGTGGTCGCGGCCGTGAAGGAGACGGCCTCAAGGTGCCGCTGGTGGTGCGCCTCGAAGGCACCAATGTCGACCTCGGCAAGCAGATCATCGCCGACTCCAAGCTCAACGTCACGTCGGCCGACGATCTCGACGATGCCGCGCAGAAGATCGTGAAAGCCGTCAAAGGGACCGCGTGATGTCCGTTCTCATCGACAAGAACACCAAGGTCATCTGCCAGGGTTTCACCGGCAAGAACGGCACGTTCCATTCGGAGGCCGCGATCGCGTACGGCACCAAGATGGTCGGCGGCACGTCGCCGGGCAAAGGCGGCGCGACCCATCTCGACCTGCCGGTGTTCGACACGGTCGCGGAGGCGCAGCGACAAGACCGGCTGCGACGCCAGCGTGATCTACGTGCCGCCGGCCGGCGCCGGCGACGCGATCTGCGAGGCGATCCAGGCCGAGATCCCGCTGATCGTCTGCATCACCGAGGGCATCCCGGTCGCCGACATGGTGAAGGTCAAGCGCGCGCTCTCGGGCTCGAAGTCGCGCCTGATCGGGCCGAACTGCCCGGGCGTGATGACGGCGGGCGAATGCAAGATCGGCATCATGCCGGGCAACATCTTCAAGCGCGGCTCGGTCGGCATCGTGTCGCGCTCCGGCACGCTCACCTACGAGGCCGTGTTCCAGACGACGCGCGAGGACCTCGGCCAGACCACCGCGGTCGGCATCGGCGGCGATCCCGGTCAAGGGCACCGAGTTCATCGACGTGCTGGAGATGTTCCTCGCCGATCCGGAGACGAAATCGATCGTCATGATCGGCGAGATCGGCGGCGCCGCCGAGGAGGACGCATCACAGTTCCTCAAGGACGAGGCCAAGCGCGGGCGCAAGAAGCCGATGGTCGGCTTCATCGCGGGCCGCACCGCCCCGCCGGGCCGCCGCATGGGCCACGCCGGCGCGATCATCGCGGGCGGCAAGGGCGACGCCGAGTCGAAGATCGCCGCGATGGAGTCGGCCGGGATCAAGGTGTCGCCGTCGCCGGCGCGGCTCGGCAAGACGCTGGTTGAGGTGCTCAAGGGTTGAGAGGGACGTAGTCCGGATGTCGCTTTGCTCATCCGGGCTACGGTGCCCGATAATCTGAACGCAAATTCAATCATTTCGTTATTTTCAGGTCACACAAGACATTTAGCCGATTGTTCGGGGTCTTCGGGCACCTTAAATGAAGGGCGAACCGATTCGCCCGCCCGGGCCGGGCCTATCGCGGCTGCTTCGCCGGTCAATCGGGGCACTCTGCCCTTCAGGATCGAATCAGGATCGAATCAATGTCCCGCCAAGACGCCAACGCGGCCTTTGCTCTCACATCATTCCTGTACGGCGGCAACGCCTCCTATATCGAGGATCTCCATGCGCGCTACGAGGCCGAGCCGACCGCGGTCGACGCCGAGTGGCGGGATTTCTTCGCGAGCCTCAAGGACAACGCCGCCGACGTGAACCGCGAGGCGCGTGGGCCCTCCTGGCAGCGCCGCAACTGGCCGCAGCCGGAGCGCAGCGAGCTCGTCTCGGCGCTCGACGGCGACTGGGCGGAGGTCGAGAAGGCCGTCGGCGACAAGATCAAGGCCAAGGCGCAGGCGACCGGCCACGAGGTCTCGGCCGTCGAGGTGCAGCAGGCGACGCGCGATTCGATCCGCGCCCTGATGCTGATCCGCGCCTTCCGCATGCGCGGCCATCTGCACGCCAACCTCGATCCGCTCGGCCTCGAGCCGCCGCGCGACCACGAGGAGCTCGATCCGCGCAGCTACGGCTTCGGCGACGGCGACCTCGATCGGCCCATCTTCCTCGACAACGTGCTCGGCCTCGACTTCGGCACCATCCGCGAGATCGTCACGATCCTGCGGCGCACCTACTGCCAGACGCTCGGCGTCGAGTTCATGCACATCTCCGATCCGGCGCAGAAGGCCTGGATCCAGGAGCGCATCGAGGGACCGCACAAGGAGATCAGCTTCACCCGCGAGGGCAAGCGCGCGATCCTCAACAAGCTGGTCGAGGCCGAGGGCTTCGAGAAGTTCTGCGACGTCAAGTTCACCGGCACCAAGCGCTTCGGCCTCGACGGCGGCGAGTCGATGATCCCGGCGCTGGAGCAGATCATCAAGCGCGGCGGCGCGCTCGGCGTGAAGGACATCGCGATCGGCATGGCGCATCGCGGCCGCCTCAACGTGCTGTCGCAGGTGATGGGCAAGCCGCACCGCGCGATCTTCCACGAGTTCAAGGGCGGCTCGTCGAGCCCCGACGACGTCGACGGCTCGGGCGACGTGAAGTATCACCTCGGCGCCTCGTCGGACCGCGAGTTCGACGGCAACAAGGTGCATCTCTCGCTCACCGCCAACCCGTCGCATCTCGAGATCGTCAATCCGGTGGTGCTCGGCAAGGTGCGCGCCAAGCAAGACCAGCGCGGCGCGACGCCGGAAGACCGCACCATGGTGATGCCGCTCTTGATCTCGGGCGATGCCTCGTTCGCGGGCCAGGGCGTGATCGCGGAATGCTTCGGCCTGTCGGGCCTGCGCGGCCACCGCACCGGCGGCTCGGTGCACTTCATCGTCAACAACCAGATCGGCTTCACGACGTATCCGCGCTACTCGCGCTCGTCGCCCTACCCGTCCGACGTCGCCAAGATGATCGAGGCGCCGATCTTCCACGCCAACGGCGACGACCCCGAGGCCGTGGTGTTCGCGGCCAAGATCGCGACCGAGTTCCGGCAGAAATTCCAGAAGCCGGTCGTCATCGACATGTTCTGCTATCGCCGGCATGGCCATAACGAGGGCGACGAGCCCTCGTTCACCCAGCCGCTGATGTACAAGAAGATTGCGACGCACCCGACCACGCTCGAGATCTACGGCAAGAAGCTCGTCGCCGAGAACGTCGTCACCGAGGGCGAGATCGAGAAGATGCGGGCCGACTGGCGCACCCGCCTCGACGTCGAGCAGGAAGCGAGCCAGGGCTACAAATCGAACAAGGCCGATTGGCTCGACGGCCGCTGGGCCGGCTTCAAGGTCGCGGAAGTCTCCGACGATCCGCGCCGCGGCAACACCGGCTTCGCGATCGAGAAGCTGCGGGAGATCGGCCGCAAGATCACGACGGTGCCGCAGACCTTCCACGTCCACCGCACGATCCAGCGGTTTCTCGCGACCCGTGCCAAGGCGATCGAGACCGGCGAAGGCATCGACTGGGCGACCGGTGAGGCGCTGGCGCTCTGCTCGCTGCTGATCGAAGGCCACCCGGTGCGGCTGTCGGGACAGGATTCCGAGCGCGGCACCTTCTCGCAGCGCCATTCGGTGCTGATCGACCAGGAGAACGAGGAGCGCCACACGCCGTTCAACCACCTCGGCATCAACCAGGCGCGCTACGAGGTCATCAACTCGATGCTCTCGGAGGAGGCGGTGCTCGGCTTCGAGTACGGCTATTCGCTGGCGGAGCCCAACGCGCTGACCATGTGGGAAGCCCAGTTCGGCGACTTCGCCAACGGCGCCCAGGTGATCTTCGACCAGTTCGTCTCCTCGGGCGAGCGCAAGTGGCTGCGCATGTCCGGCCTCGTCTGCATGCTGCCGCACGGCTACGAGGGCCAGGGGCCGGAGCATTCCTCGGCGCGGCTCGAGCGCTTCCTGCAGATGTGCGCCGAGGACAACATGCAGGTCGCCAACTGCACGACGCCCGCGAACCTGTTTCACATCCTGCGCCGCCAGCTCAAGCGCGAAATCCGTAAGCCGCTGATCCTGATGACGCCGAAGAGCCTGCTGCGCCACAAGCGCGCGGTGTCGCGCCTCGCCGAGATGGACGCCGGCACCACGTTCCACCGCCTGCTGTGGGACGACGCGCAGATGCTGCCGGACGAGAAGATCAAGCTGGTCGAGGACGCGAAGATCCGCCGCGTCGTGATGTGCACCGGCAAGGTCTATTACGACCTCTACGAGGAGCGCGAGAAGCGCGGCATCGACGACATCTACCTGTTGCGGGTCGAGCAGCTCTATCCGTTCCCGACCAAGGCGCTGATGACGGAGCTCTCCCGCTTCAAGCAGGCCGAGATCGTCTGGTGCCAGGAGGAGCCGCGCAACATGGGCGCGTGGTTCTTCGTCGACACCTTCATCGGCTGGGTGCTCAACCAGATCGGCGCCAAGAACCGGTTCGCCCGCTACGCCGGCCGCCCGGCCTCCGCCGCGACCGCGAGCGGCCTGATGCCGAAGCATCTCGCGCAGCTGAAGCAGTTCCTCGAAGAGGCGCTGGGGTAATTATCTCGGCCATCCACGTCTTGCGTAGGATGGGTAGAGGCCGCAGGCCGAAACCCATCGGCGGTGTCAAAGCGGCATAAGAAGTGATGGGTTTCGCTCCGCTCAACCCATCCTACGAAGTGACGGAATTTGGTGGAGCAAGGGATTAGAGCCATGACCGATATTCGCGTTCCGACGCTCGGCGAATCCGTCACCGAGGCCACCATCGGCAAGTGGTTCAAGAAAGCGGGCGATGCGGTCGCGGTCGACGAGCCGCTGGTCGAGCTCGAGACCGACAAGGTCACGATCGAGGTGCCGGCCCCGGCAGCCGGCGTGCTCTCCGAGATCGCCGCGAAAGACGGCGACACGGTCGCGGTCGGCGCGCTGCTCGGCCAGATCAAGGACGGCGCCGGCGCTGCTGCCGCGCCGAAGGCCGCGGCGGCTCCTTCGGCGCCGCCTGCCGCGAAGCCCGCGCCGGCGGCAACCCCGGCTCCGGCTCCCGCCAAGCCCGCAGCGCCCGACGCGACGCTCGCGCCATCGGTGCGCCGGCTCTCGACCGAGAGCGGCGTCGATGCCTCGACGGTGCCGGGCTCAGGCAAGGACGGCCGCATCACCAAAGGCGACATGCTGGCCGCGATCGAGCGCGCGGCCGCTCAGCCGACGCCGGTGCCCCAGTCCGCCGCCGCCATGCAGGTGCGCGCGCCCTCGCCCGCCGACGACGCGGCGCGCGAGGAGCGCGTGAAGATGACGCGGCTGCGCCAGACGATCGCGCGCCGGCTCAAGGAAGCGCAGAACACTGCCGCCATGCTCACGACCTTCAACGAGGTCGACATGGGCCACGTGATGGCGCTGCGCAACCAGTACAAGGATCTGTTCGAGAAGAAGCACGGCGTGAAGCTCGGCTTCATGGGCTTCTTCGTGCGCGCCTGCGTGCAGGCGCTCAAGGAAATCCCCGCCGTCAACGCCGAGATCGACGGCGCCGACCTGATCTACAAGAATTACTATCACGTCGGCGTCGCGGTCGGCACCGAGAAGGGCCTGGTGGTGCCGGTCGTGCGCGACTGCGACGCCAAGTCTCTCGCCGAGATCGAGAAGGACATCGCCGGCTTCGGCCGCCGCGCGCGCGAGGGCACGCTCAAGATCGAAGACATGCAGGGCGGCACCTTCACGATCTCCAACGGCGGCGTGTACGGCTCGCTGATGTCGACCCCGATCCTCAATGCGCCGCAGTCCGGCATCCTCGGCATGCACAAGATCCAGGAGCGGCCGATGGTGGTCGCCGGCGGCAAGATCGAGGCGCGGCCGATGATGTATCTTGCGCTCTCTTACGACCACCGCGTCGTCGACGGCCGCGAGGCGGTGACGTTCCTGGTGCGCGTGAAGGAATGCCTGGAAGAGCCGGCGCGGCTGGTGCTGGATTTGTAGAATTTTTCGTCCGTCATGGCCGGGCTTGTCCCGGCCATCCACGTCTTTCTATGCGGTAAAGACGTGGATGCCCGGGACAAGTCCGGGCATGACGACGAGTTTGGAGCATTCTCGTCATGGCTTACGATCTCATCGTCATCGGCTCAGGCCCCGGCGGCTATGTGTGCGCGATCCGCGCCGCGCAGCTTGGGCTCAAGACCGCGGTGGTCGAGAAGGACAAGACCTTCGGCGGCACGTGTCTCAACATCGGCTGCATTCCGTCGAAAGCGCTGCTGCATGCCTCGGAGCTGTTCGAGGAAGCCGGGCATGATTTCGGGAAAATGGGCATCAAGGTCGGCGCGCCGGCGCTCGATCTGCCCGCGATGATGAAATTCAAGGACGAGGGCGTCGACGGCAACGTCAAGGGCGTCGCGTATCTGTTCAAGAAGAACAAGATCGACACGTTCCAGGGCGTCGGCCGCGTCGCGGCGCCCGGCAAGGTCGAGGTCACGGCCGCGGACGGCAAGAAGGAAATCGTCGAGACCAGGAACATCGTGATTGCGACCGGCTCGGACGTTGCCCGCCTGCGCGGCGTCACGATCGACGAGAAGCGCATCGTATCGTCGACCGGCGCGCTGGTGCTGCCGTCGGTCCCCAAGAAGCTCCTGGTCGTGGGCGCCGGCGTGATCGGGCTCGAGCTCGGCTCGGTGTGGCGGCGGCTCGGCAGCGAGGTGATCGTCGTCGAATTCCTCGACCGCATCCTGCCCGGCATGGATCTCGACGTGGCGAAGAGCTTCCAGCGCATGCTGCAGAAGCAGGGCGTGACGTTCAAACTCTCGTCCAAGGTCGCCGCGATCGACTCGTCGGGCGCAAAGCTCAAGGCGAGCATCGAGCCGGCGGCAGGCGGCGCCGCCGAGACCATCGAGGCCGACGTGGCCATAATCTGCGTCGGGCGCGTGCCCTACACGGAAGGGCTCGGGCTCGAGGCGGCGGGCGTCAAGCTCGACGATCGCCGGCGCGTCGCGGTCGATGCGCATTTCGCGACGAACGTGCCAGGCATCTACGCCATCGGCGACGTGATCGCGGGGCCGATGCTGGCGCACAAGGCCGAGGACGAGGGCGTGGCGGTCGCCGAGATCATCGCGGGCCACGCCGGACACGTGAACTATGATGTCATTCCGAACGTGATCTACACGTTCCCGGAGGTGGCGTCGGTCGGCAAGAGCGAGGAAGAGCTGAAGGCGGCTGGGATCGCCTACAACATCGGCAAGTTTCCGTTCACCGCCAACGGCCGCGCCAAGGTCAACCAGCAGACCGACGGCTTCGTGAAGATCCTCGCCGACGCCAAGACCGATCGCGTGCTCGGCGTGCACATCGTCGGGGCTGATGCCGGCAACATGATCGCCGAGGCCGCGGTCGCGATGGAGTTCGGCGCCTCGTCCGAGGACATCGCGCGCACCTGCCACCCGCACCCGACGCTGACCGAGGCCGTGAAGGAAGCCGCCATGGCGGTCGAGAAGCGGTCGATCAGCATGTGACGCGATTGCATATTGCTTGGGCACGGCGCCTGCGCTCCCTCTCCCCGTTCTTACGGGGAGAGGGTTGGGGTGAGGGGCGCGAAGCGCGGCACCCGACCTCTCGGCTCTGAATTTGCGGAGACGCCCCCTCACCCCGCCCCTCTCCCCGCACGCGGGGAGAGGGAGCGCGGGCGCCGTGCCATGCTTACAGGGAATTGAGAAGCGCCCCCGCTGCTGATAGCCTGTGTCCGGGCGATGACCTCAGAGCAGACCAATCAGCCGAAGAGCGCGTTGTGGGTGGCCTTGCGCCGCCTCGTCCGCGTCTTTTGGGTCATCCTCGCGATCATCTTCCTGTTCGAGGCGTGGCTGTGGGCGCAGCTTGCGCCGATCGTCGCGTTCATCGTCGCCCTGCTGCCGCTGCACGCCGTCAAGGCGAAGATCGCCGCCGCGATCGAAGGCCTGCCGCCGGCCTTGACGCTGATCGTGTTCATCATCCCGGCCGCGATCCTGTTGCCGATCAAGCTCTCCGCGATCTGGCTGTTTCACCATCACCATTGGCTCGCCGGCATCGCGGTGCTGGTGTTCGCCAAGCTGGCCGGGCTCGGCGTGACCGCCTTCATCTTCGAGGTGACGCGGCCCAAGCTGATGCAGATGGCGTGGTTCGCGCGGCTCTACGACCTCGTGATGCGCGGGCTCGCGTGGGCGCACGCCATGGTCGATCCCATCAAGCGGCGCCTGCGCAAGTACGTGCATATGCTGCGGCCGCGCAATGCGGGCCGCTTCTACCGGCACTTCATGCGCGTGCGACGCCGCATGCGGCATCCGGCGGCTGTGGGATAAGGCGGTGCGTCTTTCCCCTCCCCCGCTTGCGGGGGAGAGATACGCGCGTAAGCGCGCGGGAGGGGGCCAGTCGGCAGGCTCGGAATTTGTGGCTTCCCCCTCTCCCACTCTCCCCCGCAAGCGGGGGAGAGGGCCCGCAGAGTTTGCCGTTCCGCCCGCCGTCTATCCTAACTTCGGCTCGATCACCCCAGATGCACGGCGTGCGGCGCCAGCAGGCCGATCACCGTGAAGCCGATACCGACGACGCCGAGGCCGCCCGCCACCCAGGCGAGCCAGATCATGCCCGTGATGATGGTCGCCGATGCGAGCACGATGCCGATCTGGAACGCCGCGGATGCGAACTCGTAGTTGTGATAGCGCGCCAGCGAAGTCTCGCGGCGCTCCTCGGACTCGCGCGCCTTCTCCATGAGCTGCTTGCGGCCGGTGCGCCCCGGGTCGTCGTCGGCGCGGGCGGCATCCTTGCGCCAGACCTCGATCTGCTTGGCCTGGGCGGCCTTGAGCGCCGCATCGGTCGTCGCGGCCGACGTCAGCGTCATCGCGTCGGCCGCGGTCTGCAGCTGGCCCATGCGGATGGTCTTGGCCTGGTAGAACGCCCAGTCGTCCGAGGCCTGAACGTTGAAGCTGATGGCCGCGGTCTGGGCGCTCTTGCCGAGCGTCTCGGACAGGGCAAGGAAGAGAGCCAGGATCGAGATCAGCAGCGCGATGCCCCTGTTGGAGTGCGACGCGTGCTCGATGTGCTCGGCTTGCTCCATATTCTCGTGTGCGCTCATGGCTTGCCGCTCCCCGTGATGTGCTCCAGCACACGACGATGACCGCAAGCCATGGCGCGCGCAAGTGGGCGCCATGGCTTGTCACGGAGAATTCACGCGCGCGGATGGGCGCCACGATAGGCCGCGAGCAGGCGCTCGCTGTCGACCGCCGTGTAGATCTGCGTGGTCGAGAGCGAGGCGTGGCCGAGCAGCTCCTGGATGGCGCGGAGATCCCCGCCCCGCGCGAGCAGATGGGTCGCGAACGAATGGCGCAGCGCGTGCGGGGTCGCGGTCTCGGCAAGGCCGAGCGCGCCGCGCAGCCGCTCCATGGCAAGCTGGATGATGCGCGGCGACAGCGGACCACCTTTTTCGCCGACGAACAGCGGGCCGTCCGGCGGCAAATCGTACGGACACAGCGCCGCGTAGTCGGCGACGAGCTTGCCGACCTGCGGCAGCAGCGGCACCATGCGGGTCTTGTTGCCCTTGCCGATGACGGTCAGCGCATCGCGGCCGCCGGCAAAATCCTTGGGCTTGAGGCCGAGCGCCTCGGAGATGCGCAGCCCGCAGCCGTAGAGCAGCGCCAGCACGGCGGCGTCGCGCGCCAGCACCCAGGGCGCACGTTCCTCGCCGGCGCGCAGGTCTGCGTCGGCGACGCGCTTGGCGGTCGCGACCGAGAGCGGCTTGGGCAGCGTCTTCGCGACCTTCGGCGCCCGCACGGCCGCGAGCGCGGCGACCTTGCCCTTGCCGTCGCGCTCGAGGAAACGCGCGAACGAGCGTGCGCCGGCGAGCCCGCGCATGAGCGAGCGGCTGCCGATGCCGCCGGCGCGGCGCGCCGCCATGAAGGCGCGCACGTCCGCGGGCGCGAGCTCGCGCGAGCGCTGAAGCGTGACGCGGCGACCGAGATGCCCGGACAGAAAGGCGAGGAACTGATGCACGTCGCGGCCATAAGCGTCGAGCGTCTTGCCCGACATGCGCCGCTCGGCGCCGAGATGACCAAGCCAGTGGCCGACCTCGGCCGTGACCTCCTGGTCGGCGAACGGAAGCTCTTCGGGTTTGCGGCGCGTCATGGTTTGCGATCGTGGAACATGACCATGTTATCGCATCATCCTGGTTCATCACTCCTTAACCCGCCGGCTTCCCGCGCGCGGGCGCACGGTGCTACGCTGATGGCCTCACGTGTCGCGCCCGGGAGACAGCACACCATGGCCGAACGACTGATCACCGATATCGGCGGCCTGCCGGCCGGCGAGGTTCCGCGCCAGGAGGCGCCGCCGCTGTTCTGGCAGAAGCACATGCTGGCGATGTTCAACGTGCTGTGGAGCAAGGGCCTGCTCAACCTCGACGAATACCGCCGCACCATGGAGGAGATGTCGCCTGACGCGTACAACAAGTCGACCTTCTACGGGCGCCGGCTCGACGGGATGATCAGCCTGCTGGTCGAGAAGGGCCTGCTCGATACCGCCGAGCTGGCGGCGCGCACCGACGAGATCCTGCGCAAGGGCACGCGCGACCATGCCGGCCTGAGGCAAATGCCGCCTATGCGCGCGGGCGACCGGGTGCGCATCCTCGATCTCGACAAGCCCGGGCACGTGCGCACGCCGGTCTATGTACGCAACAAGATCGGCGTCATCGATCGCTACTGCGGGCGCTTCGAGAACCCCGAGGAACGCGCCTATGGCCGCGTCGGCCGCGAGCGCATCCCGCTCTATCGCGTGCGCCTCAACCAGCGCGACTTGTGGCCCGACTACGCGGGCGCCGAGGACGACACGCTGGTGCTCGAGATCTACGATCACTGGCTGCGGCCGGCCTGATCGCGCTTGCATGATGCCGGAGACCACCCATGAGCGCCGACGACACCGATCATCATCACGATCATGCCCATGACGAGATCATGACCACGCGCACGATCACGCGCATGGCGGAAAGCACCCGCCGCATCCGATCCGCGAGGATAATGACGTCGAGCTCACGCCCGGCGAGGCAAAGTTCCTCGCGCTCAAGAGCATCCTGATCGAGAAGGGCCTGCTGACCGCCGACGATATCCGCCAGCGCCACGAGGCCAACGATCGCGGCACGCCGCACCAGGGCGCCCGCATGGTCGCCAAGGCCTGGGTCGACCCGGCCTTCAAGGCGCGCATGCTGCACGACGGCAAGGCGGCGGCGCGCGAGCTCGGCATCGAGGTGACCGAGGCCGATCTGATGGTGATCGAGAACACGCCGCGGCAGCATAACCTGATCGTCTGCACGCTGTGCTCCTGCTATCCGCGCTCGCTGCTCGGCGAGCCGCCGGCGTGGTACGTGAGCAAGGCTTACCGCTCGCGCGCCGTGCGCGAGCCGCGCAAGGTGCTGCGCGAGTTCGGCCTGGTCGTCCCCGAGACCGTCGACGTGCAGGTGCACGACAGCAACGCCGACCTGCGGTACATCGTCCTGCCGCTGCGGCCGGCGGGTACCGAGGGCATGAACGAGGAGCAGCTCGCCGCGCTCGTCTCGCGCGACTGCCTGGTCGGCGCCGCGCTGCCGGGGACGCCGTCCGGCGCGGGCGCGTAACCGCGTCTGCGCCCATCGGCATCGACATCGGCAGCGCGTTCACCGACGGGGCGCTGGACAATGTCGCGGCCTCCGAGTCACTCTCCGACGATGGGCAGCAACCAATTCAACGTGCGCAGCATCCTGGCCGGCGAAGCGCCGAAGGACGCAGCCGTGACCGTCAAGGGCTGGGTGCGCACCCGGCGCGACTCCAAGGCGGGCATCTCGTTCGTCCACCTCTCCGACGGTTCCGCGTTCCATCCCGTGCAGGTGGTCGCGCCCAACACGCTGCCGAACTACGCCGACGAGGTGCTCAAGATCACGACCGGCTGCGCCATCGAGGCGACCGGGACGATCGTGCCGTCGCCCGCCAAGGGCCAGCCGTTCGAGATGCAGGCGACCGCGATCCGGGTGATCGGCTGGGTGGATGATCCCGACACCTATCCGATCCAGCCCAAGCCGCACACCATGGAGTTCCTGCGCGAGGTCGCGCACCTGCGCCCGCGCACCAACGTGATCGGCGCGGCGACGCGCGTGCGCCACACACTGGCGCAGGCGATCCATCGCTTCTTCGACGAGAACGGCTTCTTCTGGGTCAACACCCCGATCATCACCTCGTCCGATGCCGAGGGCGCCGGCGCAATGTTTCGCGTCTCGACCCTCGATCTCGCCAACCTGCCGCGCACGCCGGCGGGCAAGATCGACTTCGGCCAGGATTTCTTCGGCCGCGAGGCGTTCCTCACCGTGTCGGGCCAGCTCAACGTCGAGGCCTACTGCCTCGCGCTGACCAAGGTCTACACCTTCGGCCCGACGTTCCGCGCCGAGAACTCCAACACCAGCCGCCATCTCGCCGAGTTCTGGATGATCGAGCCGGAGATCGCCTTCGCCGACCTGTCCGACAACGCGACGCTGGCCGAGCGGCTGTTGAAATACACCCTGGCGGCGCTGCTGAAGGAGCGGCACGAGGACCTCGCCTTCTTCGACGAGCGCGTCGAGAAGGGCCTCGTGGCGAAGCTCGAGGGCATCGTCGCCTCCGACTTCGTGCGCATGGACTACGGCGAGGCCATCGCGCGTGCTCGAACGCGCGCAGGAGAAGAAGGAGAAATTCGAGTTCCCGGTGCGCTGGGGCATCGATCTGCAGTCGGAGCACGAGCGCTATCTGACCGAGAAGCACGCCAAGAAGCCCGTGATCGTGATGAACTATCCGACGGACATCAAGGCGTTCTACATGCGGGTGAACGACGACGGAAAGACCGTCGCCGCGATGGACGTGCTGGCGCCCGGCATCGGCGAGATCATCGGCGGCAGCCAGCGCGAGGAGCGGCTCGACGTGCTCGACGCGCGCATGACGGAGCTTAGCATCGACCGCGAGCACTACGCCTGGTACCGCGACTTGCGCCGCTACGGCACCGTGCCGCACGCCGGCTTCGGCCTCGGCTTCGAGCGCACGCTCGCCTACGTCACCGGCCTCGCCAACATGCGCGACGCGATTCCGTTCCCGCGCACGCCGGGGCACGCAAAGTATTGAGGCGCGGTGACGCTTCCGACCTTCTCTCGTAGGGTGGGCAAAATCGCGTTCACATGCGCATCCGCGTGGGCAACCGCGCATATGCGATTTTGCCCACGTGGCCACGCATGAGGTCGCGCGATTGCCCACCCTACCATCCGCTGCACGGATGACGTAGCGTTGCGCCGTAACGCGAGTTCTCGAGTGTGACATCCTCCCCCAGCATCCGCCTCGGCCTCGACATCGGCGGCACGTTCACGGACGTGGCGCTGGAAGTGGGCGACCGCCGCTTCACGGCGAAGACGCTCACCACGCCGCGCGCACCCGAGGAAGCCGTGGTCGCGGCCCTGCGCTCGGTCACGGCCGAGGCCAGCGTCGCGCCGCCTGACGTGAACCTGATCGTGCACGGCACGACGCTCGCGACCAACGCCATCATCGAGCGCAAGGGCGCCCGGACCGCGCTGCTCACCACCGAGGGCTTCCGCGACGTGGTCGAGATCCGCCACGAGAATCGGTTCGAGCAGTACGACGTCAACATCGACCTGCCGCCGCCGCTGGTGCCGCGCCGGCTGCGCTTTCCGGTGCGCGAGCGCATCGACGCGCATGGCAACGTGCTGGTGCCGCTCGACGCGGCGAGCCTCGCGGCCGCGATCGCGGCGCTGGCAACGCAGAAGGTCGAGGCCGTCGCAGTCGGCTTCCTGCACAGCTTCACCAATCCGGATCACGAGCGGCGCGTCGGCGACGCCATCCGGGCGCGGCTGCCCGACGTCGCGGTGACGCTCTCGTCCGACGTGTCGCCGGAAATGCGCGAATACGAGCGCTTCTCCACCGCTTGCGCCAACGCCTACATCCAGCCGCTGATGGGGCGTTATCTCGGCAGGCTCGAGGGCGAGCTCACCCACGCCGGCTTCAAGTGCCCGATGCTGCTGATGAGCTCGGGCGGCGGGATCACGACCATCGACACCGCGATCCGCTATCCGGTGCGGCTCGTCGAATTCGGGGCCGGCGGGCGGCGCGATCTTCGCGGGCTGCATCGCGCGCCAGCACGGGCTCGACGAGGTGCTGTCGTTCGACATGGGCGGCACCACCGCAAAAATCTGCCTGATCGACAAAGGGCGACCGCAGACGGCGCGCGCGCTCGAAGTGGCGCGCATCTACCGCTTCCTCAAGGGCAGCGGCCTGCCGCTGCGCATCCCGGTGATCGAGATGGTCGAGATCGGCGCCGGCGGCGGCTCGATCGCGCGCGTCGACTCGCTCGGGCGCATCGCGGTCGGGCCGGACAGCGCTTCCTCCGAGCCGGGGCCCGTGTGCTACGGCCGCGGCGGAGCTGAGCCGACCGTGACGGACGCCGACGTGGTGCTCGGCCGGATCGATCCGGCGACCTTCTCGGGCGGAAAGATGTCGCTCGATGTCGCGGGCGCCAAGGGCGCGGTCGCGGATCGGATCGGCACGGCGCTGCGCCTCGCGACCGAGCATGCGGCGCTGGGCATCAGCGAGATGGTCGACGAGAACATGGCGAACGCGGCGCGCGTGCACGCGATCGAGAGCGGCAAGGATCTGCGCGCCCGCACGCTGATCGCGTTCGGCGGCGCCGCGCCGCTGCATGCGGCGCGCGTCGCCGAGAAGACCGGCGTCGCGCGCGTGCTCGTTCCGGCGAATGCGGGCGTCGGCTCGGCGGTGGGCCTGCTGCGCGCGCCCGTTGCCTACGAGATCGTGCGCGGCCGCCTGATCCAGCTTGGCAACTTCGATGCGGCGGCCGCGAACGGCCTGCTCGCCGAGATGCGCGCCGAGGCGGAAGCGATCGTGCGACAGGGCGCGCCGACCGCCGCGCTGACCGAGCGGCGCTCGGCTTTCATGCGCTACCGCGGCCAGGGCCACGAGATCGCGGTCGAGCTGCCGGTGCGCGCCTTCACGGCCGCCGACCGCCAGGTGATCGCCGAGCGGTTCGAGGCGGCCTATGGCGCGCTCTACAGCCGTGCGCTGCCCGGCGTCGAGATCGAGATCCTGAGCTGGGTGCTCTCGCTCAGCGCTCCCGCCGAGGGCCGCCTCGCCGAGCAGCGCGCCGAGCAGCCGAGCGAGCCAAAGCCACGCCAGCGCCGTCCAGTGTTCGATCCGGACAGCGGCGAGTTCGCCGATGTGCCGATCTATTGGCGGCCCGATCTCGCGCCCGGCGCGCGCATCCGCGGCCCGGCCGTGATCGCCGAAGAAGAGACCTCGACGGTGGTGAGCGCGTCGTTCGACGCGCGGATCGACCGTTTCGGCTACATTGAAATGACCCGACGCGAGGCCTGAATCATGGTCGCCCGCCCGAACGCCGCGCTCGCGCAGATCCACACCCAGATCATGTGGAGCCGCCTGATCGCGGTGGTCGAGGAGCAGGCGCAGACCATGATCCGCACCGCCTTCAGCACCTCGGTGCGCGAGGCCGGCGACCTCTCGGCCGGCGTGTTCGACCGCGACGGCCGCATGCTGGCGCAGGCCGTGACCGGCACGCCCGGCCACGTCAACTCGATGGCTAATGCGGTCATCCATTTCCTAAAAGTCTTTCCGCTCGCCCAGATGAAGCCGGGCGACCACTACATCACCAATGATCCGTGGCTCACCTCCGGCCACCTGCACGACATCACGGTGGTGACGCCGAGCTTCTATCGCGGCGAGCCGGTCGGCTTGTTCGCCAACACGATCCACGTGGTCGACATCGGCGGCCTCGGCATGGGCCCGGACGGCCGGCAGGTGTTCGAGGAAGGCCTTGCGATCCCGATCATGCCGCTCGCGCGCGAGGGCGTCATGAACGAGGACCTGTTGCGCCTCGTCCGCGCCAATGTGCGCGAGCCGCTGCAGGTCGAGGGCGACATCTACGCCTGCGCGGCCTGCAACGACGAGGGCAGCCGGCGGCTCGTCGAGATGATGGACGAGTTCGAGATCGCCAACCTCGACCGGCTCGGCGACACCATCATCGAGGCCTCGCGCGAGGCGACGCTCGCGCGCATCCGCGCGCTGCCGAAGGGCACCTTTCGCAACAGCCTGACCATGGACGGCTACGACAAGCCGCTCACGCTGACGGCGGCGCTGACCATCGCGGACGACGGCATCCACGTCGATTTCGCCGGCACCTCGCCGGCATCGAGCCACGGCATCAACGTGGTCTACAACTACTGCCTCGCCTACACGGCGTTCGGCGTCAAATGCCTGGTCGCGCCCGAGGTGCCGAACAATGCCGGATCACTGGCGCCCATCACCGTGAGTGCGCCGGAGGGTTGTGTGCTCAACGTGAACCGGCCGTGGCCGGTGGCGGCGCGCCACACGGTCGGGCACATGCTGCCCGACGTGGTCTCGGGCTGCCTGCACCAGGTGATCAAAGGCGGCACGCCCGCCGAGGGCGCCTCGTCGTTGTGGAATCCGCAGATCTTCGGCGGCGGCTCGCTGGTCGACGAGGTCGAGGAAGGCACCGATGCGAACGCTTTGGCGGCGTTCTCGACCGTGATCTTCCACTGCGGCGGCGCCGGCGCGCGGCCCGGCAAGGACGGCCTGAGCGCGACCGCATTTCCGTCCGGGGTGCGCACCATTCCGGTGGAGGCGACCGAGAGCGTCGCACCGGTGGTGTTCTATCGCCGCGAGTTTCGCGAAAGCTCGGGCGGCGCCGGCGAATTTCGCGGCGGGCTCGGCCAGGTGATCGAGCTCGGCGGCGCCGGCGCGGCACCGGTCGCGCTCTTGTGCAATTTCGAGCGGGTGAAGAATGCCGCGCGCGGGCGCGATGGCGGCAAATCGGGCGGCAACGGCTCGGTCACGCTGCGCTCGGGCCGGCCGATCCGCCCGAAGGGCCGCCAGACCGTGCCGCCGCGCGACGCGATCCAGCTCGGCCTGCCGGGCGGCGGCGGCTTCGGCGATCCGAAGCAAGCGCGATCCGCAGCGCGTGCTCGACGACGTGCTCGACGGCTTGATCACGGCCGACGAGGCGCGGCGCGATTATGGGGTCGTGGTCGATGCGCAGGGGCGGCTCGATGTCGCGGCGACCGAGCGGCTGAGATCGTCCTGAGCGGACCGCGGCCCGTATTCACCGCGGCCGGACATGGGTTAGAGTTAGCGGGACACCGCCGGCCGAACCCCGACGGCTGATCGCGAATTGGGAGAGGACATCATGCGCAGCAAAGCATTGCTCGCCGCGGCCGCCGTGGCGACAGCCCTGGCGACCGGTCCGGCATCGGCCGCCGACGTCAAGATCGGCGCCATCTATCCATTGTCGGGCAACGCCGCCAATGCGGGCCGCTCGGCGCTCGCCGCGATCCAGCTCGCGGTCGACATCATCAACAGCCCGCATCCCGACCTCTCCGCCCTGCCCTCCGTCGGCCCCGGCGGCCTCGCCAACCTCGGCGGCGCCAAGATCGTGCTGGTCTCGGCCGACCACCAGGGCAACCCGGCCGAAGGCCAGAGCCAGACGCTGCGCCTGATCACGCAGGAGAAGGTCGCGGCGCTGATCGGCGCTTATCAATCCAATGTGAGCTTCACGGCGACCGCGACGGCGGAGCGCTACGGCATTCCGTTCGTCGTCGGCGACTCGGTCGCCGCCAACATCACGGGCCGCGGCTTCAAGTGGGTCTTTCGCACCACGCCGATCGCGTCCGACTTCGCGGCGAACTACATGCAGTTCCTCGACGACATGAAGAAGGCCGGCCGCAAGGTCGACTCGATCGCGGTCGTCAACGAGAACACCGACTACGGCACCTCCGTCGCCGGCACGCTGCTCGAGCAGGCCAAGGCCAAGGGCCTCAACGTGGTGGCGCAGATTCCCTACAGCGCCAACGCGACCGACGTGACCGCGCAGGTGCTCCAGCTCAAGGCGAAGAACCCCGACGCGGTGATCTTCGTCTCCTACACGGCCGACGCCATCCTCTACATGAAGACGTTCAAGAACCTCGGCTACCTGCCCGCCATGGTGATCGGCGACGATTCCGGCTTCTCGGACCCGACCTTCGTGCCGAGCGTCGGCGCCCTCGCACAGGGCGTGATGAACCGCAGCACCTGGGCGGTCGGCGAGCCGGGCAGCGTCACCTACAAGATCAACCAGATGTTCAAGGCCAAGACCGGCAACGAGATGGACGACACCAGCGCGCGCAGCATGCAGGCGATGCTCGTGCTCGCCGACGCGATCAACCGCGCCGGCTCGACCGAGCCCGCGAAGGTGCAGAAGGCGCTGCAGGAGACCGATCTCCAGCCGAACCAGCTCATGATGGGCTTCCGCGGCGTGAAGTTCGACCAGACCGGCCAGAACACGCTGGCGGCGACCTACCTGATCCAGCTGCAGGGCAAGGACTACGTGCCGGTGTGGCCTGATAAGTCGGCACGCGCGCCGATCAAGTGGCCGATGACGGGCTGGAAATAGTCCATCCCGGTGATGATCCTGCTGCAAGCAGCCGTGAGCGGCCTCCTGCTGGGGGCCGTTTACGCGCTGTTCTCGTCCGGGCTCACGCTCATCTGGGGCATGATGAACTTCATCAACTTCGCCCACGGCGAGTTCGTGATGCTCGGCATGTATGTGGCGCTCGTCGTCACCTGGGGACAGTTCGGGCCCGAAGCCTATCGCGCCGGCGGCCGCGATCGTGCTGTTCGCGCTCGGCGCGATCGTCTACGCGGGCCTGATCCGCCACGTGATGCGCGGCCCGATGCTGTCGCAGATCCTCTCGACGTTCGGGCTCGCGCTGCTGCTGCGCTATTCGGCGTTCTACATCTTCAAGTCCGACTTCCGCACGCTGCCCGACACCTCGCTGTCGAGCACCCTCGATCTCGGCGGCATCTATGTCGAGCAAGGCGCAGCTTCTCGCCGGCGTGGTCGCCGGGCTCCTGGCGCTCGGCATGCACGTCCTGCTCACCCGCACGCCGCTGGGCAGCCGGATGCTCGCGGTCGCGGAGGACCGCAGCGCCGCCATGCTGATGGGCATCCGGCCCGACCGCATGCAGGCGCTGGCGTGGGGCCTCGCGGCGGCGAGCGCCGGCATCGCGGGCGCCCTGATGGCGATCGCCTATCCGTTCTCGCCGTCGGTGGGCGAGACCTTCGTGCTCACCGCCTTCGTGGTGGTCTCGCTCGGCGGCTTCGGCAGCGTGCCGGGCGCGGTGATCGCCGGGCTCATGGTCGGACTCGTCCAGGCGCTGCGCCGGATTCCTCATCGGGCCGATCTACAAGGACGTCGTGGTGTACGCGATGTTCGTCGGCGTCCTGTGGATCAGGCCGCAGGGCCTGCTCGGGACGGTGTGAGCATGGATCCACGTGACCATCCCAACCGTCATGCCCGCGCTTGTCGCGGGCATCCACGTCTTTCTTGGGGAACCTCACACAGCAAGACGTGGATGGCCGGAACAAGTCCGGCCATGACGGCCCCCCAATGACGCGGCGCTGGGGCTCGATCGTGCTGTGGGGCGGACTGCTGGTCTTCCCGCTCACCGTCGTCGGCCTCGACAGTGGCGACTTCCTCCAGGACGTGGGCGCGACGCTGGTGCTCGCGGCGATCAGCGCCTGCGCGTGGAACATCGTCGGCGGCTATGCCGGGCCAGGTGTCGGTCGGGCACGCGATCTTCTTCGGCGCCGGCGCCTACATGCCGATGCTGGTCTACAATCTGTGGCAGGCGCCGCCGCTCGTCGGGCTGCCGCTCGGCATCGCGGTCGCGGTCGTGATCTCGCTCGCCATCGGCTTCCCGACCTTCCGGCTGCAGGGCCACTATTTCAGCATGGCGACCATCGCGGTCGCGGAGCTGATCCGCTCGTGGTGAGCAACTGGGACCTGCTCGGCGCCGCGATCGGCCTGCAGGGGCCGGCGACGCCGCGCGGCTGGTGGGACCTCGTCTTCCGCAGCGCCGTTCCGTACTACTACATCTTCCTCGCCGTGCTCGCGCTCACGGTGTGGATCACCTACGCGATGGCGCGCAGCCGGTTCGGCTATTACCTGCGCGCGATCCGCGCCGGCGAGCGCGCCGCGCAGAGCCTCGGCGTGCCGGTGCGGCGCTACCAAGCTCGCCGCACTGGTGCTGAGCGCCGCGCTTACCTCGGTCGCGGGCTCGCTCTACGCCTTCAAGGTCGGCTTCGTCGAATCCCGAAAGCGGGCTCGGCATCCTCGTCTCGGTGCAGATGATCATCATCGCGGCGCTCGGCGGCGCCGGCACGCTCTACGGCCCGATCATCGGCGCGATCATCCTGATCCCGCTGCAGAGCGCGACCAACACCTGGTTCGGCGGCAGCGGCAGCGGGCTCACCTACATCGTCTATGGCGGGATCATCATGCTGATCGCGCGGTTCGAGCCAGGCGGCCTCATCGAGCTGTGGACGCAGCTCCGCCGACTGGGCCGCAAGCGCGTCACGCCGTCGGCACCGGCGGCCGAGGGCTCCCATGCTGCTTGAGGCGCAAAGCGTCAGCCGCGCCTTCGGCGGCTTCATGGCGCTCGAGGACGCCAACCTCACGGTCGAGGCCGGCGAGATCGTCGGCCTGATCGGGCCGAACGGCGCCGGCAAGTCGACGTTCTTCAACTGCATCGCGGGCGACCTCGAGCCTACCCGCGGCCGCATCCGCTTCGACGGCACCGACGTGACCGGCGTCCTCGGCGGAAGCGCATGCGCGCCTCGGCATCGGCCGCACGTTCCAGGTGCCGGCGACGTTCGAGGACATGACGATCCTCGAGAACGTCATGGTCGGCGCCTTCCTGCGTCATCCGCACCGCGCCGACGCGATCGCCAAGGCGACCGAGGTGCTGCGCCTGACCGAGCTCGACGGCCAGGCCGACCTGCGCGCCCGCAGCCTCGGCACCCCGGGCCGCAAGCGCCTCGAGATCGCGCGCGTGCTGGCGACCGAGCCGAAGCTCTTGCTGCTCGACGAGGCGCTCGCGGGCCTGAACCCCGGCGAGATCCAGCGCGCCATCGCGCTGGTGCGCCGCATCCATGCGCTCGGCATCACGATCGTGATCGTCGAGCACATCATGGAAGTGATCATGACCTTGGCGCAGCGCGTGCTGGTGTTCAACCAGGGCCACATGATCGCGCAAGGCAAGCCGACCGACGTCGTGCGTGTCCCTGAGGTGATCGAGGCCTATCTCGGGCGCCGCCGGCACGGGCAGCGGGCGAGCGCATGAGCGCGCCGGCAAACTCCCTTTTGCGCATCGAGCATCTCGAGGTCCGCTACGGCGACCTCGTCGGCGTCGCGGACGTGTCGCTCGAAGTCGCGGCCGGCAGCGTCGTGGCGCTGCTCGGCTCGAACGGCGCCGGCAAGACGACCACGCTCAATGCGGTCGCGGGCCTGGTCGAGCCGAGCGCCGGCAGCGATCACGTGGGACGGCGCCGCCATCACGCGCCTGCCCTCGCACGCGATCGTCTCGCGCGGCCTCGCGCTGTCGCCCGAGGGCTGGCGCCTGTTCGTCGGCCAGACGGTCGAGCAGAACCTGCGCCTCGGCGCCACGCCGATCGCCGACCGATCGCGCATCCCTCACCTGATGGAGCGCGTCTACGGCCTCTTTCCGCGGCTTGCCGAGCGGCGGCGCCAGCGCGCCGGCACGCTCTCGGGCGGCGAGCGCCAGATGCTGGCGCTCGGCCGCGCGCTGATGAGCGACCGAAGCTGCTCATGCTCGACGAGCCGAGCCTCGGGCTCGCACCCACGGTGGTCGACCAGCTCTACGACGCGCTCGAGCGCCTGCATGGCGAGGGACTGACGCTGCTGCTCGCCGAGCAATCGGTGCCGCTGGCGCTCGCGATCGCGGACTATGCCTATGTGCTGCAAACGGGACGTACCGTGCTGGAGGGGCCGGCCGACAAGCTGGAGAGCGACCCGCAAGTGCAGCGGATTTATCTCGGGATAGGCGACGAGGCCGGCGCGTCTGCGTGATTATTGTGAGGTGTGCACGGTGCTTGCGCCCCCTCTCCCCCTTTAGGGGGAGAGGGTCGGGGTGAGGGGGCGCTTCAACGAGTCGCGACGTCTGAGTTTGCGGATGCGCCCCCTCATCCCGACCTTCTCCCCCTAAAGGGGGAGAAGGAGCGCCGACACTGTGCTCACCTCACGTACGATCGCTCACTCCGGATAGCGCTTGAGCGGCTCGGCGGCGCCTGGGCGGCATGGCGGCGCGGGTTGTGTTCATCACGATGGCGAGGAAATTGTAGTAGCCGACGATGCCGAGCAGGTCGATCACACCCTGCTCGCCGAATGTCGCCACCGCGCGCGCGTAGGTGCGGTCGCTGACGCGCTTCTCGCGCAGGATCTCGGTCGCGGTGTCGTAGGCGATCTCCTCGTCCTCGGCCATGCCGACCGGGCGATAGCCTTGCGCGATCGCGTCGGCGATCTCGGGCCGCAGGCCGGCCTTGAGGGCGAGCGGATGGTGCGCTTGCCATTCGTAATTCTGCGTCCATTCGCGCGCCGTGATCAGGATCACCATTTCGCTGAGGCGTGGCGGCAGCGTGCTCTTGAAGCGCAGGTAGTCGCCCATCGCCTTGGCGCGCAGCATCACCTCCGGGCTGCGCAGCAGCGGCACGAACGGCCCGCGCACCGCATAGCCGCGCCCTTCTGCGAAGGTCTCGGACGCCTTCTTCTGGGCATCGGTGAGCTTGTTGGCGGGAATTGGCGGCATGCGGTCCTGCGCGCGTACCGAACCGACCAGCGCGCCCACGAAGGCAACGGTCACGAAAAGCGAACGCAGCATCGAGGCCGGCATCTTGTCTCCTTCCGATTTTTTCGCCCTGCGTGCCGAGGGCCCTCGTTACTTACTGAAATCGCTGCTGTTATCCCAGTTGGCTTTGTTCTGGAATTTTGCTCCCGGTCGGAGGAAGGCGGCGACGTTCGCAACTGTCCCACCCCGCAAATTGCGATCGTTGACGTCGTGGCACAACAATAAACTCCACCTTCGTAGGAATTTATACCTACATCGACAGGGCCGGCGTCGACGTGCGCCTGATATAATGAACACGCCCAGCATTCGAATCGCGTCGCACCATCAACGAGACCCGACCGCTTTGCGCCCAAGCGCGTCAGCAAGACCTCTGCCGTCAGCCACCGTCGTCGACGTGCTGGTGCCGGTCGCGCTCGACCAGAGCTATTCGTACCGCGTGCCGGCCGGGCTCGACCTCAAGCCGGGCGATCTCGTCAGCGTGCCGCTCGGCAACCGCGAGGCGACCGGCGTGGTGTGGGCCGAAAACGTCGAGGTGCGGCCGGGCCTGCATAACCGTCTCAAGGATGTCGTCGAGAAGCTCGACCTGCCGCCGCTCAAGCCGGAGCTGCGCCAGTTCGTCGACTGGGTCGCGGGCTATACGCTCTCGTCGCGCGGCATGGTGCTGCGCATGGCGCTGCGCATGGGCGAGCATCTCGGGCCCGAGCGCATCCGCATCGGCGTGCGACTCACGGATCGATCACCCGCCCGCATGACGCCGGCGCGCGCGCGCGTGCTGAGCCTGCTGGCCGACGGCCTCGCGCGCGCCAAAGGCGATGCGGCGCGTGAGGCCGGCGTGTCGCCCGGCGTGATCGACGGCCTCGTCGACGAGGGCGTGCTCGAGACGCTGCCGCTGCCGCCCGAGCCGGTGGCGCGGCCGCCCGACCCTGCGCATCAAGTCCCCGAGTTTACCGATGCGCAGCGCGCCGCCGGCGACTTGTTGCGCGCGAGCGTCGAGGCCGGAGGCTTCAGCGTGAGCCTGCTCGACGGCGTCACGGGCTCGGGCAAGACCGAGGTCTATTTCGAGGCGGTCGCGGCCGCGATCCGCAAGGGCCAGCAGTCGCTCATTCTGATGCCCGAGATCGCGCTGACGGGCCAGTTCCTCGATCGCTTCGCGCAGCGCTTCGGCGTGCGGCCGGCAGAATGGCATTCCGAGGTGCCGCCGCGGCGGCGCGCGCGGACCTGGGCGGCGGTCGCCGAGAACGAGGTACGTGTGGTCGCGGGCGCGCGCTCGGCGCTGTTTCTGCCGTTCGCGGATCTCGGCCTCATCGTGGTCGATGAGGAGCACGACGGCGCCTACAAGCAGGGCGAGGGCGTGCACTACCACGCGCGCGACATGGCGGTGGTGCGCGCGCGGGCGAGCCAGATCCCGATCGTGCTCGCGTCGGCGACGCCGTCGGTCGAGAGCGAGGTCAACGCGCGGCGCCAGCGCTACCGGCGGCTGAGCCTGCCGGAGCGCTTCGGCGGCCAGCATCTGCCATCGATCGAGCCGATCGATCTCACCCGCGAGGGCCCGCCGCGCGGACGCTTCATCGCGCCGCGGCTCGCCGAAGCCGTGAAGATCGCGCTCGAGCGCAAGGAGCAGGCGCTGCTCTTTCTCAACCGGCGCGGCTATGCGCCGCTGACGCTGTGCCGCGCCTGCGGCTTCCGCTTCTCCTGCCCGCAATGCGACGCCTGGCTGGTCGATCATCGCTTCCGCCGCCAGCTCGTCTGCCACCACTGCGGCCTCGCGACCTCGCATCCGCCGGCCTGCCCGAAATGCCAGGCCACGGACAGCTTCGCCGCCTGCGGGCCGGGCGTCGAACGCATCGAGGAGGAGGTCGCGGCGCTGTTCCCGAACGCGCGCGTGCTGGTGCTCTCCAGCGACCTGATCGCGACGGTCGAGCGCATGCGCGAGGAGCTCAAGGAGATCGAGGAAGGCCGCGTCGACCTCATCGTCGGCACGCAGCTCGTCGCCAAGGGACACCATTTTCCCAAGCTCAACCTGGTCGGCATCATCGACGCCGATCTCGGCCTCAGCAACGGCGACCCCCGCGCGGCCGAGCGCACCTTCCAGCTCCTCCACCAGGTCGCGGGCCGCGCCGGCCGCACCGAAGGCCGCGGCTACGGCTTTTTGCAGACGCACCAACCCAATCACCCGGTCATGAAGGCGCTGATCGCGGGCGACCGCGAAGCTTTTTATGCGAGCGAGATCGCGGCGCGCGAGAGCGCCGGCTACCCGCCGTTCGGGCGGCTGGCGAGCCTGGTGATCTCGGCCGGCGACAAGCCGTCGGCGGACGGTTACGCGCGCCGCCTCGCGGCCTCGGCGCCCCATGCGGACGCGGTGCGCGTGCTCGGGCCGGCCGAGGCGCCGCTCGCGCTGGTGCGCGGGCGCCATCGCTTCCGCCTGCTGGTGAAGTCGCCGAAGGCGTTCGATCTCTCGGCCTACCTGCGCGAATGGCTCGCCGAGGCGCCGAAGCCGAAGGGCGACGTGCGGCTGGAGGTCGATATCGACCCGCAGAGCTTTTTGTGAGCGGTGAGAATGCACGTCTCAAAACCACCTGAGAAACAGAAGACCTATCGATGCCCGTGCTGCAAGTTCAAGACGCTTTACGGGCGCGGGCAGGACGAGATCTGTCCGGTCTGCTTCTGGCACGACGACGGCCAGGATGAGGATGAAGCCGACAAGGTCTGGGGAGGGCCCAACAGGTCGCTGAGCCTGCGTCAGGCCCAAGCGAACTACGCCACAATCGGCGCGTTCGAGCAGAGAGTTGTGCAATTCACCCGCGATCCCGACCCGGACGAACTGTAGCTATTCATGAGCCCAAAAAGGGCTGGAGGTTTTCCCAGATCATCATGCATGCTGCCCGACGAAGCGATGAGGGGGGCATCATGCGCTGTCGAACAGGATTCATCGTCGGATTGGCATTGATCGCATCAAGCGGTGCCGCAATCGGCCAGAGCGCGCAGGAGATCGCGCAATGCGTCAACAAGAACAAGACCTATTCGGCCGAGCAGTCGAGCACCGCCTGCACGCTGGTCGGCATTGCATACGACAATGCGGCGGACGAGCACGAGCAAGCCAAGGACTATGCGGGCGCGGCTGTCGCGAACGAGACGGCGGCGAAATATCTCGCGCGGGACAACAACGCGAGCGCGATCCACTGGGTCTCGGCATGCCTCGACCGGGTCGCGGCCGGCCAGATCGATCAGGCGACCAAGGACTGCGACGCGGCGCTCAAGGCATGGCCGGAGTATCCGAAGGCGCATGACGCGCGCGGCGTCATCTACCTGCGGACCGCCGCCTGGGACAAGGCGCGCGCCGACTTCGATGCCGCGCTCAGCATCTTTCCCAATGTAGCGTTCTCGTTCTACGGGCGCGGCCTCGCCAAGCTGAAGCTCGGCGACATCGCGGGCGGCAATGCCGACATGGCCCGCGCGACCAATGTCGAGCCCGGCATCGCCAACCAATTCGCTGTGTACAGCCTGAAGGCGGACGTGAACCTGGTGGCCGCGCCGCCCGCCTGCAACGCGTCGCCGGGCGCGGCGGCGAAGGACCTCGCCGTGATCGCGCAATGCGAGGCTGTGTACTGCGCGAAGGACGCCGACCTGACCGCGAGGCGCAATCTCAAGCACATCGACGACATGCTGACCGAGCTGCAGCTGCGGATTTCCGAGACCGCCGCCTCGTTGGACAAGTTCACGCGCGCCTGCCGCGCGATCGGCGGCAAGCTGGATACCGAGGGACCGGGAATGGACGCCTTCCGTCTCGCCGGCTTCGAGCTCATGACGAACAAGGGCCAGCTGAGCGACCTCTACGAACTCGATCCAGAAGTCGCCGGAGGACAACGTCTTCGCCAGCACCAGCGCCGCCATGGCGCGGACCTACAAGCAGCCGGCCTGCATGAACCAGATCAATGCGCAGACCACCGCGGCGTTGAACCAGGCGCGCGCGGTGCTCGATAAGAGCACCATGAGCTGTGCTGGGTCTTCGCCTTCGAACGGCAAGGACAATTAGTTTCGTAGGGTGGGCAAAATCGCCTGCTCGGGACTAACCGCGTGGGCAAAGGCGCATTGGCGATTTTGCCCACGCGCGCCAATGTACAACGCGCCTTTGCCCATCCTACGGCTTTTCCTTCGCGGCCGACACATTCGGCGGCGTGCCGGGCGCGAGCAGCACGCACGCCGAGGCCGAGAGAATCAGCGCGAAGCCGGCGATGTCGGACAAGGTCGGGCGCTCGCCGAGGAGGATGACGGAGCTCACGACGCCGACCGCCGGCACGCTGAGCACACCGAGCGATGCCGTCGCGGCGGAGAGCCGGCGCACGATCTCGAACCAGAGGAAGTAGGCGATGCCGGTGCCGACGGCGCCGGCGAACAGCAGGGCGGCGAGCGTCGTCATCTTGATCGGCCACAGATGCAGCGGCCCTTCGAACAGCGGTTGGCAGATCATGATGGCGACCAAGCCGACGACGACCTGCCAGAATGTCACCGCCATCGGTTCCTCGTGGAGGTCGGCCCATTTCAGGTAGATCGTGCCGGCCGCCCAGCTGAGGGCGGCGCCGAGCGCCAGCAGCAGGCCGACCGGAACGCCTGCGGTGGCCAGCGGCGACAGCAGCACCACCAGGCCGGCGATGCACAGCACGAAGGCGGCGGCGCGCATGCCGGTGATGCGCTCGTGCAGAAACACGCGCGCCATCAGCGTCGCCCAGATCGGCATGCTGTAGACCAGGATGCTGACGCGCGACGTCGCCGCCAGGAGCTGCGCGAACGGCGTCAGCACGGTGAACGATACGACGTTGAAGAACCCGGCCACGATGACGTGAATGGCCGCCCGCTTGCCGCGCAGCGCAAAGCTGCGCCCCCACAGCAGCGTCAGCGCCGCAAGCGTCAAGGCTCCGATGACCATGGTGGCGACCCGCATGCTGAGCGGCGGGACCTCGTCGAGCGCGATGCGCATCATCGGCCAGCTCGTGCCCCAGCCGAGGCTGAGCAGCACGAGCATGAGGCGCGCCGTATTGTCGGGCGATGCCGCGCCGGGCTTCGCCATGGGTCTTTCGGAACCACTCACGCCGGCGCGCCGCGGTAGCGCGCGAGGCGAGCACCGAACACGGTCATGACCACGGCGCATCCGGCGAGCGGCACGAAGGCCGTCCACGCGGCGCCGGACAGATCCCAGATCGCGCCGCAGACGACCGGGACGATCACGGCGACCGCATAGCTGATGGTGAACATGCCGGCCGCGGTGCGATGGACATCGTTGGGCGCGCTCAACGTCGGCGGCAGCGCCAGGAGCAGCACGAACGGCACCGCCGCCGCAACGCCGAGGATGGCGGACGCCAGCACGATCCAGGCGCTGCTCGAGAGCATGATGGTCGCGAAGGCGGCGAGCGACAGCGATCCGAACAGCAGATGCGGCCACATCCGTCCTTGCACGCGACCCGCGAGCCAGAGCAGGCTGAAGGACGTGATGAGCTGCGCGCCGTTGACCCAGCCGAGCGACGCCGCGATGAGGTCGGTGCGCCCGAGCGAGGTCAGATAATCGGGCAGAAACGCGTTGGCGCCGAAGTAGACCGTGTTGGTGCTGCCGAACCCGATGCCGAGCCACCAGATCAGCGGATCTTTCCAGTTCGGCCACCACCGGCTGGAGGACGCCGCGGCACTCGCCGGCGCCGCCGTGGCGCGGGGCCCGAACGCCGCGAACAGCAGCGCGATGACGCCGATCAGCGCCGACCAGACCACCAGATCGAGCCGCCAGCTCCCGGCAAGCCACGGGAGCACGAACGGGATCGTGAAGGCCGGCCCGGCGGTCGCGCCCGACACCATGCCGTTGGTGTAGACCGCGGTACCGAGCGGCACACGCGCCGGCACCCAGGCGCGCACCAGCGCGGGCAAGGCCGGCTGCATCACGGCGACCGCAAAGCCGGTCAGCGCGGTCGCGGCAAATAATGTGACCGCATCGATGCTGGCGCTGCGCGCCGCCGACGCAACCGCGGTGAGCAGCAGCCCGTACAGCATCGTGCGGCGCACGCCGAGGCGCGCCACGAGCAGCGAGCCCGGGACGGCCGCGAGCGCGAACATGCCGAGCGGCAAGCCGATCAGCAGCCCGACCTCGGTCTCGGACAGGTGCAGGTCGTCGTGAATGCGCGGGATGACCGGCGGGATCGCGAGGATCGGCAGCCGCGCCGCGAAGCCGCCGAGCCACAGCAGGACGAGCAATTGCCCGGCCGCGACCTTCGGCGGGTCAGACGATGGTGGCAGCGGCATCCGGCATGCTCGCGTGACAAGGAACTGCCTCATAAGCGAAACCGCCACGGGTTGAAACAGCCCGAAATGCGTTGCGCTCATGCGCGGCGCGGTCATCGCGGCGGCGCGCGAGCGCGCGCGGGTGACTCTGCGGGCGAAGTGTCCGTCGATGAAGGTGGGTCCGCCAATCGGCTCGTATTTCCATCGGGATAGCGGCGCCAATGCGACAGCCCGTACCCGATTTGTTCGCAGCGCGCCCTATGCTATGACGAGCCGACCCGGACACCCACGGACCCCCAACCGCCATGGCCGACCTGGCCGCCGCGCAAGAACTGCTGCATCGCGTGTTCGGCTTCGGCTCGTTCCGGCCCGGGCAGGCCGAGATCATCGACACGATCCTCGACGGGCGCGATGTGCTCGCCGTGATGCCGACTGGCAGCGGCAAATCGCTGTGCTACCAGCTGCCCGCGCTGATGCGCGGCGGGCTGACCGTCGTGGTCTCGCCGCTGATCGCACTGATGCGCAACCAGGTCGCGCAGCTGCGCGGCTACGGCGTCGCGGCTGCGAGCCTCAATTCGTCGAACCATTTCCAGGAAAACCAGCTCATCGTCGACCGGATGGAGCGCGGCGACCTGCGGCTCGCTTATATCTCGCCCGAGCGGCTGGCGCGGCCCGACACGATCGAGCTGTTGCGGCGAGCCAAAGTGGCGCTGCTCGCGGTCGACGAGGCGCATTGCATCTCGCAATGGGGCCACGACTTCCGCCCCGAGTATCTGACGCTCGGCGCGCTGCGCGAGCAGCTCGGCGGCGTGCAGATCGTGGCCTTCACGGCGACCGCCGACGCCGCGACGCGCTCCGACATCGAGGCGCGGCTCTTTCCGGCGACGCCGCAGGTGTTCGTGCACGGCTTCGACCGGCCCAACCTGCGGCTCGCCATGAGCCCGCGCACGGGGACGAAGCAGATCCAGCAATTCGTCGCCGCCCATCCGGACCAGAGCGGCATCGTCTACTGCGGCTCGCGCAAGCGCACCGAGGAGATCGCCGAATTCCTGCGCGGCACCGGCGTCAAGGCATTGCCGTATCACGCCGGCATGGAGGCGGCCGACCGCTCGCGCCACCAGGACGTCTTCCTGCAGGAGGACGGCGTCGTGATGGTCGCGACGATCGCGTTCGGCATGGGGATCGACAAGCCGGACGTGCGCTTCGTCTGCCACGCCAACCTGCCAAACAACATCGAGAGCTACTACCAGGAGATTGGCCGCGCCGGCCGCGACGGGCTGCCGGCCGATACGCTCACGCTCTACTCGACGAGCGACATCGCGTTGCGCCGCCGCCAGATCGAGGACAACAATGCGTCGGACGAGCAGAAGCGGATCGACCGGCTTCGGCTCAACGCGCTGGTCGCGCTGTGCGAGGCGCCGCGCTGCCGGCGCCAGACGCTGCTCGGCTATTTCGGCGAGACGACGGAACGCTGCGGCAATTGCGACGTGTGCGACGGCGGCGTCACGGTGATCGACGGCACCGTGCTGGCGCAAAAGGCGATGTCGGCGATCCTGCGCACCGGCGAGCGCTTCGGCACCGAGCACCTCGTCAGCCTGCTGATCGGCGAGGAGACCGAGCAGATCCAGAAGTTCAATCACCAACGGCTGCCGACCTTCGGGGTCGGCAAGGACAAGAGCCGTAACGAGTGGCGCTCGATCTTTCGCCAACTCTACGCTTGCGGGATCCTCTCGCTCGACATCAGGGAGTACGGCCGCTGGGAGGTCACCGACGCGGGCCGCGCCGTGCTGCGTGGCCAGGCGACGATCGAGCTGCGCCAGGACGTGACGACGTTCGGCAAGAAGGCGGCGCGCAAGGCGGCGGCTGCCGTCGCGCTCGGCAGCTCTGAGGACGACCAGAACCTTTTCCGCGCCCTGCGGGTGCGCCGCTCGGCGCTCGCCAAGGCCGAAACGGTCCCGGCCTACGTGGTGCTGCCGGACAAGAGCCTGATCGACATGGCGCGCCGCCGCCCCGGCAACCTCGCCCAGATGGCCGAGGTCTACGGCATCGGCGACGCCAAGCTCGCGCGCTATGGGGCGGAGTTTCTCGAGGTGATCCGTCAGCACCAGGAGGGGGAATAACGCAAGCCTGTATTGGGGGGCGGGCGATTTTCAATTCGCGAGCGAATTGAGACTCAAGAAAAAGCGATTGCGCGTCGCCATTCCGACGCCGCTCGTGCCTCGATTCCGAAGATCACAACCTTTCGCAGCCACCTCTGCGCGAATTTCGGAATCAAAGCGTGATCACGCTCCAGCTTTCTCGATCGAGCATGAGCTTTTCCGAAACCGGCGCCCTCTTTTTTGGGATCATGCTCCCTTCGCGGGAAAGTCGCGCCTCGTCGGCTTATGGGCGTACCTTTGATGCCTCGCAGACGAATATTGATAAAGTCGCTGATCGTCGAGCGATGCACTCTTCGCAGGTCCCGGCGAAATCGCGATGCGGCTGCGTTGCAATTACCGACCGCGCAATCGTCGCCTGCGTAATTGTTGCGTGTGTCGTTGCCGCGTGTGGAACTTTGTTTTCTCGCACAGTTCGTCGAGGATCGCCGTTCGGCCACAATTCGGATGTCATGGTTAAAGGACGAATGGGTGGGGTGCGCAGCTAAGCCAGAACCTCGGCCTGCGCCGTATCCAGAAAATTCGGTGAATCGCGGACGGCCGCAGGAGGGCTTTTGCGCGTGCGAGAGACGAATGTCGAACCTTCGGGTTTCGGAAAAAGCAGGGCAGCTGCTTCGAGCACGATCATATCGCCGGAACGGCGTTTGCTCGGATGGGCAGTTACGTTGGCTGGCGCCGCATTGATGGCGGGCGGAGCCACGGTGTTGGTTCTATCCGTTCTCTGATGGCCGGATCTCCGACGAAATAGCGCAGGATCGTCCATCCAATTGACGTGGAGTGACTTGGCGTGAGCACTGAAGCCGACTTTGTGGACCTGACGGACGAGCAAGCTCGCCGCTTCCGCGACATCGATGACGAGATCGCTCAGACACAAGCAGGTATTGCGGTCTGGCATCGCCTTCTTGATCGCCGTCGGCTGGACCGGAAGCTGGGTCTTCATCCCATCACCGAGTTCGCAGCAGACCAAACGCCCGCCGGTGATGAGCAGGGAACCCTCGTGAAAAAACCCACGGCGAAAATCGAAGCGTCTCCTCGTGAGCCTTTCTATGTCCACTCGGAGACCGAAGGCCGGGCGCTGCTCATCCGCTGCATTGGCTATCTCGGCAATGCCGCCGGTGAAAAGTTCGCCTTCGACAAAGGGTATGGAGAGCGCGACAAGGTAGCGGAGTGGATCCTTCAGGAGATCAAGCAACTCGGCGCGATAGCGTATATTCGAAAGCACTTGCCTTATATCTTCGGCATCCAGATCGCCGTCTCCGACGCGTGAAATCGAAGGCGACGCGCTGTGTCTCGGCATTTTTCTGTTCTCGCCGTTCAAGCCGAAGGACAAAAGATCTTGCTCGACGAGGCGGACGGAACCCAGGTTCCGGCGCCGCCCCGAGTTCCCGATGGCAGCCGGCTTGTTGCGGTCGTCAACAACGGTGAATGGCAATCCGCCGTGGATGTCACCTATCCGAGCGTCTACCAAAAGGTCAGTCGTCGGTATCAGGAAGGCATCTGGAAGGCGATGGAACTCTATCTCATCGATGAGCGACGCGCAGTCCAGATCGAGGACGCGCGCCGAGTGACGATGAGCGGCCAACCAGTCAAAGATCCCGGACGGGCATAGTCACGCGAACGTTGCTGGGGCCCTCGTCTTCGAGGCATCGGCACATGGTGGCCTCGTGTCATCGTGAGCGACGTGTGTCCTTTGCGGCCCCAGCATGATACGATCACCGGGATCCTCTGCACGGCATCGAGCATCATCGGCTCCGCGACAGACAAGCCAAATGCTCCGGAGATGAGGTGTTGGCGACCTCCAATCCATGAATTGGATCGCGTGTTCCATCTATCTTTGCGCGATAGGAGAGGAACATGTCGGAACTTGATCCGACGATCGGCGAGATTTCTCATCTCGCTCATCACGCCGCTGGTGATCCAAGCCTCTGGGACGAGGTGATGAGGCGGCTGTCGGCGCGTTTGAAGGCGCCCCGGGTCGCTCTCATCAATCATAACGTCATTACCCGTCAGGGTGACATCAGCCACGCCGCCGGTATCGATGAACGATCCCGAACCCTCTATCGCTCCCGGTTTTCCGGAAGGAATGTATGGCTGAACACCGAGCGCCGGTTGATGCCGGGAGAGGTCGTCACGGGCGCCGAACTCGTGCCAAATTGGGAACTGGTCAGGACGGAATTCTACCGAGATTGGTTGCGTCCCCTGCCTGCTTTCCACTGTTTGATCGGGACCGTATTCCGCGGCCCCGAAGAAATCAGGAGTCTCGTGGCGCTGCGGTCGCTTGACGAGCAGGGGTTCGACGCCCAGGACAAGCGCAACCTCGCCTCTCTCCTGTTGCAATTGCGCTGTGCGTGCGAACTAGACGCGGAGTTCGTGGCCGCGCGTTGCATGGTCGACATCTTTTCGGACCTCATGCAGGGCTTGTCGGAGGCGATACTGATCGTCGACGGCCAGTGCCGGCCCGTCTTTCTCAATCGCGCCGCCGAACAGCTTCTGGCCGGGAATGACCCCCTCACGTTGGCGCATGGCATGCTGGCGGCAGCTTCGGGCGCGGAGACCGGGAAGCTCAGGCAGCTCGTGGCGGCGGCGGCCGGATGCGGCGGCAACGGCTCGACCGGATCGAATAGCGCAATTGCAATCACGTGCGGATCGGGCGCGCCCCCCATGCTGCTGCGGATCAGGTCGATCGCGCCTTCGGCGATCTGCAAAGGCGACCGACCAAAGCATGTCGTGGCCGTCTTCGCCGGAATGACCACAATGACGGAATCAGCCGATCAATTGCACGATTTGTACCACCTGACGCCGGCGGAGACGCAACTCGCCGCTCTCATTCTTCGCGGTTACTCGCTGCATGCCGCGGCGCGCACGCTTCGTGTCAGCAACAACACCGCGCGCACCCACATGAAGCGGATCTACGACAAGACGCAAACGCATCGACAGGTTGATTTGATCCGGCTCGTCGGCGGCGCGATGCCGCCGCATTGATGCGCGCGCACGCTCTTCAGCCGGACCGGGAAGCAATCACCGGGCGTGCGCCGAATTAGTGGACATGTCCGAGCACCGAGCTTCGATACATGTTGCGTCCCCGCTGATGCCTGTGCCTCGCGATGTTGCCGTGCAACGCGTCGAGATCCGCCCGCTGCATGACGCGCGGTTCATGGGCGCTGCGCTCGTTCCGCTCATGCGCGATGCGAGCGTTTCGACTCATGCGTTGAAGGCCCGGCCTTGCCACCGTCCGCTTGCAGGCGCTTCCGCAACTCGGACATGCGGTATCCTTGGTCCAGTCGCGCAACGGCCGGAGCTCTTTGAACGGCCCGCAGAGATCGCATTGATAATCGTACAGCGGCATGGCGCGCTCCGAAGCCCTCAAGTGCCCGGCGGCCCGCCCGGCATGGTTCCACTCAAGAGCAAGTAGCCCGGGATCCAGCCGGTGTAGACGCCCTGCAGTGCGCAAAGCGCGCCCGTTGCCTTGGTGAGATTTGTCCGGCCGAGCGCGAGAATGAGAAAGAACAGGAACCAGAGGACGCCCCACGACGCCCAGGAAATGCCGAACCAGACGTCCCATGTGTTGTTGGCGCTGGCGAAGGTCTCGATGGCGACCGGGACGGTCGTGATCGCGACGAACAGGCAAAACCACCCCAGTCCGCGCCCGTCCGCCCCATTCCATCGGTTCCAGGCAACCCAAAAGTAGGTGAAGGTGAACAGAAGGGTCAGCGCCGCGGCCTTGATCGTGGCGGCATTCGCGCCTGGACCGAACGCCAGATAGAGCGCCACCAACAGCGTCACGAAGCCCACGAAGACGTCGATGACGGCAATCTCGCGATCGCCGATCCGTCCCAGCAGCCAGATGCCGTTCAGGCAAAGAACGGCACCTACCCAGAACAATGCCAAGCCGAGCAGCATGGTCTAATCCTCCCGATGGTTCCGATCGTCGAGATCGCAGCGCGTCCTCGGTTATCGGGCGCGCTGCACTTCGTTCTCGACCCTGACTGCGGCGTCAGAGCGCGGTGACAAATCGCCATCGCGCTCCAACTCCATCTTCGAGCATGATCTTTTCCGAAAGCCGGGATCCACCTTTCGGGATCACGCTCTAGCTCGCCGTCGCGACATCGACGCCCGAGCGGACGCTCGGCTTCGGACCGCCGCTGTTCGGCTTGATGTCGAAGTCGAAGATCTCGGTCGGAACTGCGACGGTGCAGCACGCGTTCGGAATGTCGACGATGCCGCTCACGCGTCCCTCGACCGGTGCGGTGCCGAGAATCACGTAAGCCTGTTCGCCGCTGTACCCGAACTTCTTCAGGTATTCGATCGCATTGAGACAGGCACGGCGATAGGCGATGTGCGCATCGAGGTAGAATTGCTTGCCGCTTTTCTCGTCGACCGAGATGCCTTCGAACACCAGGTATTCGGAGAATCGCGGCTCGATCGGGCTCGGCTGGAAGAGCGGATTTGTGATGCCGTATTTTGCGACGCCGCCTTTGATCAGGTCGACGCCGATATCGACAAAGCCCGCCATTTCGATGGCACCGCAGAACGTGATCTCGCCGTCGCCCTGCGACCAATGAATATCGCCCATCGACAGGCCGGCGCCCTTCACATAGACCGGAAAGTAGACGCGGGAGCCGCGAGACAGATTTTTGATGTCGCAATTGCCTCCATGCTCACGCGGCGGGACCGTGCGCCACGCCTCCTTGCCGGCAGCTTGAGACTTCTTGCCCGTCATCTGCCCCATCAAGGCGGTTTCGGCGTTGGGAGCGGTCGCGAGCGGAGGAACGCGATCAGGGTTGGTCGCGATCAGTTCGGCCTCGCGCCGGTTGCAACGATCCAGCAGTTCCTGCGACGGCAGGCAGCCGATGAGGCCTGGATGGATGATGCCGGCCCAACGCACACCGGGGACATGACGCGAGGTCGTGTATATGCCGTGGAAGTCCCAACATGCTTTGCGTGCATGAGGATAGTGATCGACCAGGAACCCGCCGCCGTTCTCGCGCGCGAAGATGCCGGTGAAGCCCCAGATTGAGGCCGGCAAATAGCCGAGATCCAGCAGATCGACGACGAGAAGATCTCCGGGCTCGGCGCCTTCCACGCCGAAGGGGCCGCTCAGATAGTGCACTTTCGTGAGATCGACATCACGAACGTCATTGGCGCTATCGTCGTTTTCGATTTGGCCGCCGGTCCAGTCGAAGCATTCGACCCTGAATTCGTCCCCCGGCTTCATCATCTCGACCATGGGAATGTCGGGATGCCATCGATTGTGGGTTTTGATCTCGGCCACCTCCGGCGGGCGAGACAGATCGACCTTGAATGCTGTTCTTGGCATGGGCAGCCTCCGTCGGGGTTCGAAAGCACATCCCGCTCGAGAGGTCGGCGCTCAGCCCCCGATGGCGCGCTCATCCTGCGAGCAGGTCAGCGTGCGCAAGCTTGGCTCCCGCGATTAGCGCGCATGGCGGGGCGAAAGTCGTCACCGGTGGGGGTGATGCTGCTTGTCGCAGCTCCCATGGGCGCGTCCCCGTCCGTTCACTCTCCCTCGCGCGCCATTGTGCGGAAAGCCTTAACCCGGTACCGTATCCTTCTCCTACGGTGAATCTCCTCGCAATCGCAATCATTGAACGTTCATGGAGGCTGTCGTGGCCCAACTCGCTCCCAGCGCGCGCGGCACCGCGGGTCCTCACAAGGACCGCTTCGCCTACCAGCAATATGTGATCAAGCGGCCGTTCCTATCGTTCCTGGGCCGCAAGTATCACGTCTACGCGCCGGACGGCTCGCCGGTCGCCTTCCTCAAGCATCCGCTGCTGAAGCTGCGCGAGGAGTTCACGATCTACACGGACGAGACCGAGACTGTGCCGATCCTGGTCGTCCGCGCCCGCCAGATCGTCGCCCTCAACTTCCTCCACGATATCTTCGATCCCAATACGGGCGAGAAGCTCGGCACCATTCGCTCGCGCGGCCTCAAGTCGATCATCCGCGACGTCTGGGACATCCTCGACATCAACGACCAGCCCATCGGCCTGATCGAGGAGACCGGCTTCGCGATGCTGCGCCGGTTCATCAAGTTCCTGCCCGGCAGCCACAAGATCGAGCTCCACGGCCAGCTCGTCGCGACCCTGAAGCAGAAATTCCGTTTCTTCATCAAGGAAGAGTTGCTCGATCTTTCGCCGGGCGGCGACAGGTTCGACCATCGCTTCGCGCTCGCCTGCGCACTGCTGGCCTTGATGAAAGAGGCGACGCGGGAAGCTTCCGGCTGAGACGGTCCGACGGTTCTACGCGGCCAGAACAACCACGGTGGAGTCGCCGACGCGGGCCGCTTACGCCTGGCCGGCGCATCCGCCTGATGGCGTGCCGTTTTCAACGGCTTCTCTGACCTTCGGCCATGTTGCACCGCCCCCCTCTATGTGTTAGCAACCACGCGATTTTTGCGGGGCGTGGGGCTCTCCGCACCGCCCCCCGAAATCGGAATTCCTCCAAGAATTCCAATATCATGGCGCCGTGCTCGCGCGGCGCTCGACGTACGAGACTGAAAAGCCCTCAAGAACAGGCGTCAACGTGGCAGGCGCAGAGCCGATCATCTCCGGAATGGCGGGCCGTTATGCGACCGCCCTGTTCGAGCTCGCGCTCGAAAGCAACGCCGTGGACGCCGTAAAGGGCGATCTCGACCGGTTCGACACGCTGGTCGCGGACAGCCCGGATCTCGCGCGCCTCGTGCGCAGCCCGGTGTTCGGCGCCGACGAGCAGGGCAAGGCGCTCGGCGCCGTGCTCGCCAAGGCGGAGATCGGCGGCCTCGCGGCCAAGTTCCTCATGCTGGTGACGTCGAACCGGCGGCTGTTCGCGGTCGGCGACATCATCAAGGCCTACCGGGCGCTGGTCGCGCGCCACAAGGGCGAGCTGACCGCGCAGGTCACGGTCGCCGAGACCCTTTCGGACGCGCACCGTGGCGCGATCCGCGATGCGCTCAAATCGGTCACCGGCAAGGACGTGGGCCTCGACGTGAAGGTCGACCCGGCGATCATCGGCGGCCTCGTGGTCAAGCTCGGCAGCCGGATGGTCGACAGTTCTCTCCGGACCAAACTCAACTCGATCAAGCAGGCGATGAAAGAGGTCGGCTGATGGATATCCGCGCCGCAGAAATTTCCGCAATCCTCAAGGAGCAGATCAAGAACTTCGGCCAGGAGGCCGAAGTCTCCGAAGTCGGCCAGGTGCTGTCGGTGGGCGACGGCATCGCCCGCGTCTACGGCCTCGACAACGTGCAGGCCGGCGAGATGGTCGAGTTCGCGAACGGCGTGCGCGGCATGGCGCTCAACCTCGAGACCGATAACGTCGGCATCGTGATCTTCGGCGAGGACCGCGAGATCAAGGAAGGCCAGACCGTCAAGCGCACCCGCGCGATCGTCGACGTGCCGGTCGGCAAGGGGCTGCTCGGCCGCGTGGTCGACGCGCTCGGCAACCCGATCGACGGCAAGGGCCCGATCCAGGCGGACAAGCGCGAGCGCGTCGACGTGAAGGCGCCCGGCATCATCCCGCGCAAGTCGGTGCACGAGCCGATGGCGACCGGCCTCAAGGCGATCGACGCGCTGATCCCGATCGGCCGCGGCCAGCGCGAGCTGATCATCGGCGACCGCCAGACCGGCAAGACCGCGATCGCGCTCGACACCATCCTCAACCAGAAGCCGCTCAACACCTCGACCGACGAGAAGATCAAGCTCTACTGCGTCTACGTCGCGATCGGGCAGAAGCGCTCGACGGTCGCCCAGTTCGTCAAGGTGCTCGAGGAGCAGGGCGCGCTGGAATACTCGATCATTGTCGCCGCGACCGCCTCCGATCCGGCGCCGATGCAGTTCCTCGCGCCGTTCGCGGGCTGCACCATGGGCGAGTACTTCCGCAACAACGGCATGCACGCCGTGATCATCTATGACGACCTTTCCAAGCAGGCCGTCGCGTATCGCCAGATGTCGCTGCTGCTGCGCCGCCCGCCGGGCCGCGAGGCCTATCCGGGCGACGTGTTCTACCTGCACTCGCGCCTGCTCGAGCGCGCCGCCAAGATGAACGACGACAACAAGGCCGGATCTCTGACGGCGCTGCCCGTGATCGAGACGCAGGCGAACGACGTGTCGGCCTACATCCCGACCAACGTGATCTCGATCACGGACGGGCAGATCTTCCTCGAAACCGACCTGTTCTATCAGGGCATCCGGCCGGCCGTGAACGTCGGCCTCTCGGTGTCGCGCGTCGGCTCCTCGGCGCAGACGAGCGCGATGAAGAAGGTCGCGGGCAAGATCAAGGGCGAGCTCGCGCAGTATCGCGAGATGGCAGCCTTCGCGCAGTTCGGCTCCGACCTCGACGCCACGACGCAGCGCCTGCTGGCGCGCGGCGCCCGGCTGACCGAGCTCTTGAAGCAGCCGCAGTTCTCGCCGCTCAAGATGGAAGAGCAGGTCTGCGTGATCTACGCCGGCGTCAACGGCTATCTCGATCCGATTCCGGTGAACCGTGTGCGCGGCTTCGAGGACGGCCTGCTCGGCACGCTGCGCAACCAGCACGCCGACATCCTCAACGACATTCGCGACACGCGCGCGCTCTCGGACGCGACCTCCGGCAAGCTCAAGAACGTGGTCGAGGGCTTCGCGAAGACGTTTGCATAACGAATCGCGTCATGGCCGGGCTTGTCCCGGCCATCCACGCCTTGCGGCGTGACGGCAAGGAAGAAGACGTGGATGCCCGGCACAGGGCCGGGCATGACGGAGAGAAACTAGCGCAGCGGCTGAAGGCGACGACGAAGAGATGGCCTCCCTCAAGGACATGCGCGTGCGCATCGCCGCCACCAAGGCGACGCAGAAGATCACCAAGGCCATGCAGATGGTCGCGGCCTCGAAGCTGCGCCGCGCGCAGGCGGCCGCCGAGGTGGCGCGGCCCTACGCGGAGCGCATGGACAAGGTGCTGCGCAACATCGCGGCGGCGGTGGCGGGCAGCGACTCGGGTCCCCGCCTGCTGCGCGGCACCGGCGCGGCACAAGTCCACCTTCTCCTCGTCTGCACGGCCGAGCGCGGCCTGTGCGGGCCGTTCAACTCGGCGATCGTGCGGCTGGCGCGCGAGCGCGCCAACGCGCTCGCGGCCGAGGGCAAGGAGGTCAAGTTCCTCTGCGTCGGCCGCAAGGGCTACGACCAGCTCAAGCGCCAGTACGAGAAGCAGATCATCGAGACGATCGAGCTGCGCGGCGTGCGGGAGCTCGGCTTCGAGCACGCGGAAGGCATCGCGGACAAGATCCTGGCGCTGTTCGACGACGGGCAGTTCGACGTCTGCACGCTGTTCTTCTCGCGCTTCAGGTCGGTGATCGCGCAGATCCCGACCGCGCAACAGATTATTCCGGCCCAGGTGCCGGAGCAGGCCGAGGGCGAGGGCCGCGCCGCCTACGACTACGAGCCCGAGGAAGAGGAAATCCTCGCCGAGCTGCTGCCGCGCTACGTCGCGACCCAGATCTTCCGCGCCCTGCTCGAGAACGCGGCGTCCGAGCAGGGCGCGCGCATGAGCGCCATGGACAATGCGACCCGCAACGCGGGCGAGATGATCCGCAAGCAGACCCTGACCTACAACCGCACGCGCCAGGCGATGATCACCAAGGAACTGATCGAGATCATCTCCGGCGCCGAGGCGCTCTGACGCCGAAAGATTACGTAAAGAGGACCATCATGGCCAATCCCACCGGACACATCGCCCAGGTCATCGGCGCCGTCGTCGACGTGCAGTTCGAGGGCCACCTGCCCGCGATCCTGAACGCGCTCGAGACCACCAACGGCGGCAACCGCCTGGTGCTCGAGGTCGCCCAGCATCTCGGCGAGTCGACGGTCCGCACCATCTCGATGGACACCACCGAGGGGCTGGTGCGCGGCCAGCCCGTTACCGACACCGGCCGGCCGATCGAGGTGCCGGTCGGCGACGAGACGCTCGGCCGCATCATCAACGTCATCGGCGAGCCGGTCGACGACGCCGGGCCGGTCAAGACCGCGCAGAAGCGCGCCATCCATCAGCCGGCGCCCTCCTACACGGACCAGTCGACCGAAGCCGAGATCCTGGTCACCGGCATCAAGGTGGTCGACCTGCTCGCGCCCTACGCCAAGGGCGGCAAGATCGGCCTGTTCGGCGGCGCCGGCGTCGGCAAGACCGTGCTGATCATGGAGCTGATCAACAACGTCGCCAAGGCGCACGGCGGCTATTCGGTGTTCGCCGGCGTAGGCGAGCGCACCCGCGAGGGCAACGACCTCTATCACGAGATGATCAACTCCAAGGTCAACAAGGACCCGAAGGAGAACAACGGATCGGCGGCCGGCTCGAAATGCGCGCTGGTGTACGGCCAGATGAACGAGCCGCCGGGCGCGCGCGCGCGCGTCGCGCTGTCGGGCCTGACCGTCGCGGAGCACTTCCGCGACCAGGGCCAGGACGTGCTGTTCTTCATCGACAACATCTTCCGCTTCACGCAGGCCGGCTCGGAAGTCTCCGCGCTGCTCGGCCGCATCCCGTCGGCAGTGGGTTATCAGCCCACGCTCGCGACCGACATGGGCGCGCTGCAGGAGCGCATCACCACGACGACCAAGGGCTCGATCACCTCGGTGCAGGCGATCTACGTGCCGGCCGACGACCTCACCGACCCGGCGCCCGCGACCTCGTTCGCCCACTTGGACGCGACCACCGTGCTGTCGCGCGACATCGCCGCCAAGGGCATCTACCCGGCCGTGGACCCGCTGGATTCGACCTCGCGCATGCTCTCGCCGCTGATCATCGGCGAGGAGCACTACCAGGTGGCGCGGCAGGTGCAGCAGGTCCTGCAGCGCTACAAGTCGCTGCAGGACATCATCGCAATTCTCGGCATGGACGAGCTTTCCGAAGAGGACAAGCTCACGGTCGCGCGCGCGCGCAAGATCGAGAAATTCCTGTCGCAGCCGTTCCACGTCGCCGAGGTGTTCACCGGCTCGAAGGGCAAGCTCGTCGACCTCGCCGACACCATCAAGGGCTTCAAGGGCTTGGTCGACGGCAAGTACGACCACCTGCCGGAAGCCGCGTTCTACATGGTCGGCACCATCGAGGAAGCGGTCGAGAACGGCAAGCGCCTCGCCGCCGAAGCGGCCTGAGGCAGCAATCCATGGCGACATTCCGTTTCGATCTCGTCTCGCCGGCGAAGCTCGTGTTCTCGGGCGAGGTCGAGCAGGTCGACGTTCCGGGGCTCGAAGGCGACTTCGGCGTGCTGGCCGGCCATGCGCCGCTGGTTGCGACGCTCAAGCCCGGTGTCGTCACGGTGTTCGGCGACGGCGAGCCGCAGCGCTATGTGGTGCTCGGCGGTTTCGCCGAGGTGACGCCCGAGGGCCTAACGATCCTCGCGGACTTCGGCTGGCCGTTCGACGAGGCCGACCCGGCCTTCATCGAGGGACGCCTCAAGGATCTCGAGGAGAGCCGCGACAAGCTCGAAGCGAACCTGCAGGACGTCAGCGAGCGCGCCCTGCTCGACCGCGCGATCCAGAAGATCGACCACTATCGTGTGCTCGACCGCACCCTGCAGGGCGACGCGACGCATTGATTTCTGTCATTGCGAGCGAAGGCCGTAGGTTGGGTCGAGCCCTGGCGAGACCCAACGCTTCGCTGGCGCACATGTTGGGTCTCGCTACGCTCGACCCAACCTACCGGAACGACGTGGCCTAACCTCCGAAGCGGGCGAATTCCTTGACGATCTGCTCGTAGGCCGCGCGCTTGAACGGCACGACCAGCTCGGGCAGGTTGCGCATCGGCTCCCAGCGCCATTCGACGAATTCGGGCTCGTGCGCGCCGCCACCCGGCGCCGCGACGTTGATCTCGCCATCCTCGCCCGTGAACCGCATCGCGTACCATTTCTGCGTCTGGCCGCGGTACTTGCCCTGCCACGCCTGGCCGACCAGACCGCGCGGGATGTCGTAGTTGATCCAGTCGGCGATCTCGCCGAGGCGCTCGACCGAGCGGATGCTGGTCTCCTCGTAGAGCTCGCGCAGCGCCGCCGGCCACGGATCCTCGCCCGGATCGATGCCACCCTGCGGCATCTGCCAGGCATGCACCATGTCGATGTGCTCGGGGCCGCTGGTGCGGCGGCCGACGAACACGCGGCCGGCGCGATTGAGCACCATGGTGCCGACGCACGGGCGGTAAGGCAGATCTTCGAAACGGGTCATGGTCGGGACAGAAAACGGATCGGCCGCCGGCGTCAAGCCGGCGCTAGGCGCCAGTTTTCATCCCGACTTCGGCCGCGCCACGGTGGCGCTGATCGGCACCAGCACGACGCCGCGCGCCTGGGCGGCCTTCGCCCATTTGGCGATGTGCGCGAGCGAGACCGGGAGCGCGCTCGCGACGCCTACCGCGATCCCGTTGTCGCGCGCCATGTTCTCCAGCCGTGCGAGCTCGCGATCGATCTCGTTCGGCGTCGGGACCGCATCGATCACGATGCTCGCCTTGGCGAACGGCAGGTTGTTCGCGCCGGCGATCTGGCCCGCGAGGCTCCGCGGCGAGGTGCCGTCGTCGAGATACATAAGCCCGCGCTTGGCCACCTCGCGCAGCACCGGCGCAAACGAGGCGTCGCTCGCCGTGAAGCGCGAGCCCATGTAGTTGGCGACGCCGACGTAGCCCTGGAAACGGCTCATCATCCAGTGCATGCGGTCGACGTTCTGCTCCGGCGCGAGCGAGGTCAGGAGCGTCTGCGGCCCGGGATCGTTGTCCGGATAGTCGAACGGCTCCATCGGCAGCTGCAGCAGAAGCTCGTGTCCCTGCGCGCGCGCGTGGGCCGCGACGCGCGCGATATCGTTGCCATACGGCGCGAACGCGAGGGTGACGGGGCCGGGCAGCGTGAGCGCGGCCTCGGTCGTCTTCGCGCCGATGCCGAGGCCGCTGATCACGATGGCGATGCGCGGCATGTTGGCGTCGGCGGCCGTCGTCGGCGCCGCGCGCGCATAAGCGACAAGCGCGCGCCCGCCATCGAGCGAGACGCGCGGAATCGCGCCGTGGCGCGTCGTCTCGAGGAGCTTCGTGTCGGCGAGCGCCTGATGCTCGCTGCCGGGCGCGGGAACGAGCACTTCCTGCCGGGTGCCGCTCGAGCCGTTGATAATGGTGACGCTTTGCATTCCGGCGGGCGTCCCCTGGGGCGTCTCCGCCGGCCGCACATCGGGGGTCGTCGGCGCGGACTTCGCGTCGGCCGTCCTGGTCTCGGTCTTCAATTCGGGTTTTGCGGCGTCGGCCTTGGCGTCTTCTGGCTTTTTCGCCGACGGCGCGCGCGTGCCGGTCGACATCACCACCATGGGCTCGCCGCCGCTCGGATCGTCGACCACCGCGGCCCAGACGACGAAGACCGTCAGGCACAGGCCCAGGAACCCCGCGATCCCCACCGGCAGCAGGGACGACGACAGCCTCGAGGATTTTTCTTTCCTGTCTCGGCCGAGCGGAGCGCTCAGGTCATCTGCCACGGCCCGAAGCCTCGCAAATCATTCGCATATTCTAGCATGCGTCCGCCCTTACCGGGCGGCTCGACGCCGTACCGGTGGTGGCGCGTGAACCGTTAACGAATGGTAAACACAAACGGGCCGGCCAAGGCCGCCCTACAAAATCCGTCCGGGATCGTCGGACGTCAGTTCGGCACCGGACCGGTCGGACTGACCGGGAACGCCGCGTTGGTCTTGATGCCGCGCAGGAGCGACAGGGCGGTCTGCAGCGCCTTGTCGTCCTTCGGATTGGCCGGCACGTAGGCCTGCGAACCGGACCTCTCCTCGCCCTCGCCCTTGAGATGGCCGCGCAGCGAGGATTCGCCCCTGACCTCGGTCGACGTGGCGTTCTTCTTCACGTCATCGGGCACGTCCTGCAGGACCTCGATGTCCGGCGTGATGCCCAGCGCCTGGATCGAGCGGCCGGAGGGCGTGTAGTAGCGCGCCGTGGTCAGGCGCAGCGCACCATTGCCCGAGCCGAGCGGGATGATGGTTTGCACCGAGCCCTTACCGAACGAGCGCGTGCCCAGGACGGTCGCGCGCTTCTGGTCCTGCAGGGCGCCCGCCACGATCTCCGACGCCGACGCCGATCCTCCGTTGATCAGCACGATGAGCGGCTTGCCGTTGATGAGATCGCCGGGGTGGGCATCGAAGCGCTGGGTTTCCTCGTCGTTGCGGCCGCGCGTGGAGACGATCTCGCCACGCTCGAGGAACGTGTCGCAGACCGCGATCGCCTGGTCGAGCAGGCCGCCCGGATTGTTGCGCAGATCGATGATGTAGCCCTTGAGCTTGGCGGGTGGGATCTGCGTCGTGATGTCGGCGATCGCCTTCTTGAGGCCGTCGGCGGTCTGCTCGTTGAACGAGGAGATACGGATGTAGCCGATGTCGGTGCCCTCGAGGCGCGAAACCACCGAGTGCACCCGGACCACGTCGCGCACCAGCGTCACGTCGATCGGCTTGTCGGCGCCCTTGCGGGCGATGCGCAGCGTGATCTTGGTGTTGACCGCCCCGCGCATCTTGTCGACCGCCTGGCTGAGGCTCATCCCCTGGATCGCCTCGCCGTCGAGATGGGTGATGACGTCGCCGGCCAGAATGCCGGCGCGGGCGGCCGGCGTGTCGTCGATCGGGGCCACGACCTTGACGAGGCCGTCCTCCTGCGTGACCTCGATGCCGAGGCCACCGAACTCGCCGCGCGTCTGCACCTGCATGTCGCGGTAGCTCTTGGCGTCCATGTAGCTCGAATGCGGATCGAGCCCGCTCACCATGCCGTTGATCGCGGATTCGATCAGCTTGGTGTCATCGGGCTTGTCGACATAGTGCGAGCGCACGCGCTCGAAGATGTCGCCGAACAGGTTGACCTGGCCGTAATGGTCGCCCGACGCCGCGCTGGCGCTCGCTCCGAGCGCCGTCAGCGGGGTCTGGATCGCCAGCAGCGTCAGCGCGGCCCCCGCCACGCCGCCGAGAAGAACCAGGAATGCCTTCCGCATCATCCGCGAACCTTTTCGCTGCCCGGCGCCGCCCACCACGGGGTTGGATCGACTGGAATCCCGTCCTTACGGAACTCGATATAGAGGACCGGCTGGCTCGCGCCGGCCGTATTGGTCACCCCCGAGGATGCAACTTGTGGGCCATTCCCCATGGACGCCACCGGTTCCCCGGTCAACACGAACTGGCCGATATCGACCGAGATCTGCTCCATGCCCGCCAGGACCACAAGATATCCGCCGCCCCCATTGAGGATCAAGAGTTTGCCGTAGGACCGATAGGGCGCAGCGTAAACGACCCAGCCGTCGCAGGGCGAGGTGACCTGCGCGCCCGCCCGCGTGACGATCGAAACGCCCTTCTCGGCGCCGCCATTGCCGTCCGAGCTGCCGAAATCGCGCGATTTGACGCCGTTGACCGGGATCGGCAGCAAGCCCTTGGCTGACACAAAGGCAATTGCGGGCTCGAGGCGGCCCGGATCCTTGAGCGCCGAAAGGTCGGAGCGCGCGGCGTGGTCGCTGCCCGGCAGGGCGTGCTCGAGCTTGGCGATCAAATCCTTGAGATCGCCAGCCTGGCGCGCGAGATCGGCGGCATGCTGGCGCGCCGCGTCGAGCTGCCGCTCGGCATCGGCCTGGCGCTTCTGGCGCTCCCCGATCAGCAAGGTCATCCGGTTCTGCTGATCCGACAGGGTCGCGAGATCATGCGCGAGCGCATCGCGCTCGGACGCCGCTTCGGCGCGCACACGCACGAGATCGGTCAATTGCGCGGCCAGCGATTGCGCCTCGTCGCGCATCTCGGGCACCATGGCGCCGAGCAGCATCGCGGCGCGCAGCGATTCGAGCGCGTCCTCGGGCTTCACCAGCATGGCGGGAGGCGGCCGGCGGCCCATGCGCTGGAGCACCGCCAGCACCTCGCCGATGACGGCGCGCTGGCTGTCGAGCGACTTGCGGATCGAGGCTTCGTCGCCGGCGAGCTGCTGCAACCGGGTTTGGGTGGACGAGATCTTGTCCTCATCGGCGCGGATGCTGGCCGCGCTGTCGAGCAGCGCCTGATTGAGCTTGCGGCGATCCTCGCCGATCGCCGCGATCTCGCCGCGCAGTTTCTGCTGAGCGTCGGCCGCCTTCTGCTGCTCGGCGCGAATCGCGTCGAGCTCCTGGCCGCGCTGGCGCACGTCGTCGAGGCTGGCTTTCGGCGCCTGCGCGGCAGCCGTGCCGACCGCAAGCGCGAACGCCGAAACCGCCGCGAGGAGCGTCGGCGTGCGGACGGATAGGCGGCGGAAGGCTGTCATCGGGCGCAAACGGGAATGGGTTCCTGGCGCGGCAATCCTGCGCGGCTGATTAAAGGATTTGATTGGGGCGGTTTCGCGTCTCCGCCGCGTCGCATCAGGGTGACGTGGGGCACCTCCAGCCGCCACTCACGCCCGATGATACGGGTGCCCGGCGAGAATCGTCACCGCGCGGTAGAGCTGCTCGAGCAGCATGATCCGTACGAGCTGATGCGGCCAGGTCGCGGCCCCGAAGGCGAGCGCCAGATCTGCGCGCTGCCTGACCTCGGCACCGAGGCCGTCGGCGCCGCCGATGCAGAACACCGCGGCCGGCCGGCCGGCGTCGCGCCAGCCGCGCAACGCGCCCGTGAACGCGCCGCTGTCGATATTCTCGCCCTTCTCGTCGAGCGCCACGACGGCGGCGCGCTCCGGGATGATATTCGCGAGCGCGATCAATTCTTCCAGGACGCGCCTGGCGGTCTCCTGGGCGCGGCTTTCGCGGATTTCGACGATCTCGATGTCGCGCAGCCCGACGGCGCGTCCGGCCTTTGCGACACGGTCGCGAAAACGTTCGGCGAGCTCGCGCTCGGGCCCGGCCTTGAGCCGGCCGATGGCGGCCACGATCAGCCGCATGGTCTTTTCGTGCGCAACATTTTCCGGCGACAGCCTATCCCGAAAATCGATTCGAGACAGATACCAATTCGCCGTCCAAAATGCGCCTGTCAGTTTTGGCGCATGTTCTTATCGGCGAACCGGCGTCCACTTCGCCGGAACACGCGCTAGTCGACCCTATTGTTTGAGCATGATCTTTTCCGAAAACCGCTACACACTTTTCGGGATCATGCTCAGCTCGCGCGCCGGGCGCCGGCGTTGCCGCCTGCCCACATCTTCTCGAGATTGTAGAAGGCGCGGGCCTCGGGCCGAAAGACATGGACGATCACGTCGCCCGCGTCGATCAGGACCCAATCGCACAGCGGCATGCCCTCGACCCGAACGTGGCGGTTGCCCGCCTTGTGCAGGTCTGCGCGCACGCGATCCGCGACCGAGCCGACATGGCGGTTCGACCTACCCGAGGTCACGACCATGAAGTCAGCGATTGCGGATTTGCCACGCAGGTCGATGGTGGTGGCGTCCTCGGCCTTCATATCGTCGAGGCACGCGAGGACGAGGCGAAGCGTCTCTTCGGCATCGAGTGTCACCTGAGAGACGGGTGTGGGCCTACGACGTACGCCGGCCCGGGAGATGGCAGGTGTGGACAGGGGTCCTTCCTTTCGGTTCGCCGAACCCCGGGCGCCCTGCCCGGGGCCGACTCTCAAGATATGTGCGACCGGTTAACAGAATCAACCAGATTCAGGTTCCGGGCCCGATCGGAACAGCCCCACAAGACCCTTGGCGCATATCCTTTTCGGCGAACCGGCGGCCACCCCGGATCAAGTCCGGGGCAGGCTTTCGCCGGCATATGCGCCGACTTGCCGGGCTCAAGACGCAACGGCCTGAACCGGTACGACACCCTCAGTTTGGCCTGCTTCGACTGCATTTTTGTGACCGCGATCGCGCTCCGCCCGCAGCGCGGTCGAGGACAGCGGCGACTTGAGCCCATGCAGAAACACCCAGGCGGGCGGCCGACGCTCGGCGAGCAAGCCGGCCGACGATTTCGGGAATGCGCGCTTTCGCGAATGCCTGTGCGGCGACGCCGGCCGCCGAATAGAGGCTCGGGCCGAGCCGATCGATCACCGCGATCGGCACCAGCCTCGCGATCTCGCGCCACTTCTGCCAGCGATGGAAGCTGCGCAGGTTGTCGGCGCCCATGATCCAGACGAAACGCACGCGCGGACAGTGCGTGACCAGATAGGAGATCGTGTCGTAGCTGTAACGCACGCCGAGCGCCGCCTCGAAGCCCGTGATGTCGATGCGCGGATGACGGGTGAGCGTCGCCGCCGCCGCCGTGCGCTCGGCGAGCGGCGCAAGGCTGCGCGTATTCTTGAGCGGATTGCCGGGCGTCACCAGCCACCAGATGCGATCGAGCTTGAGCCGCTTGAGCGCGAGCAGGCTCGCGGCGAGATGCGCCCGGTGCGGCGGGTCGAAGGTGCCGCCGAACAAGCCGATACGCATGCCGGGCGCGTGCGGGGGAAGGCGGATCACGGACGCGTCTGACCCGTACCGAGAACGCGATATTTGAAGGTGGTGAGCTGCTCGACGCCGACCGGCCCGCGCGCATGCAGGCGGCCGGTGGCGATGCCGATCTCGGCGCCGAAGCCGAACTCGCCGCCGTCGGCGAACTGCGTCGAAGCGTTGTGCAGCACGATCGCCGAGTCGACCTCGCGCATGAACTTGGCGGCGGCCGCTTGATCCGCCGTGATGATCGCATCGGTGTGATGCGAGCCGTATTCTTCGATATGCGCGATGGCGCCGTCGACCCCGTCGACGACTTTCACGGCGATGATGGCGTCGAGAAACTCGGTCCGCCAATCCTCCTCGGTCGCCGGCTTCACGCGCTTGTCGATGCCTTGCGTGTCACGGTCGCCGCGCACCTCGCAGCCGGCATCGAGCAGCATGGTGACGAGGGAGCCGAGATCGGCCTTGGCGGCCGCGCGATCGACCAGCAGCGTCTCGGCGGCGCCACAGACGCCGGTGCGGCGCATCTTGGCGTTGAGCACGATGCGCCTGGCCATGTCGAGATCGGCCGCCTTGTCGACATAGACGTGACAGTTGCCGTCGAGATGCGCGAACACGGGGACCCGCGCCTCCGCCTGCACGCGCGCCACCAGCCCCTTGCCGCCGCGCGGCACGATCACGTCGATCGACCCGTCGAGGCCCGCCAGCATGAGACCGACCGCCGCGCGGTCGCGCGTCGGCACGAGCTGGATCGCATCCGCGGGCAACCCCGCGGCGCGCAAGCCGGCGACCAGCGCCGCATGGATCGCCCGCGAGGAGCGAAAGCTGTCGGAGCCGCCGCGCAGGATGACGGCGTTGCCGGCCTTGAGGCAGAGGCTGCCGGCATCGGCCGTGACGTTCGGCCGGCTTTCGTAGATGATGCCGACCACGCCGAGCGGCACGCGCACGCGCTCGATCCGCATGCCGTTCGGGCGGGTCCAGGCATCCATCACGGTGCCGGCCGGATCGGCTAGGCCGGCGACCACCGCGATCCCGTCCGCAATGGCCTCGACGCGCTTGGCGTCGAGCATGAGTCGGTCGACGAAAGCCGCGGTCGCGCCGCCGGCTTTTGCCTCGGCGATATCCTCGGCATTGGCGGCGAGGATCGCGGCGCGGGCGCCGCGGACGGCGGCCGCCATGGCGGCGAGCGCGCGGTCCTTGTCGGCGGTCGGGGCGAGCGCAAGGTGGCGCGCCGCGGCCTTGGCGCGGCCGCCGATATCGCGCAGCACGGCCGCGATATCCCCGAAGTTTTCCACGGTCTTGAGCGGCGCCGTCATCCCCGACATCCAAGCTTCATAAAAGGATTCCTACCATGTCCCCATTGAAGCCGCGAGACCGCCGCAATCGGCCGTGGGCCGGCAAAGAAGCCCGCGACCGGACGGCCGCGGAGGCAAAACGGGTGCTCTGACCCGATCAGGAGCCTGCCATGGCCGGCATCAGTCGTCTGCCCCGTCGACTTCCCGTGGGAACCAGATATGTGCTGGAAGGCGTGCCTGCCGAGACCGGCCGGATGCGGGTGATTTCCCGCCTGCTGGTCCTCCCAGACGGGCAGCAGTTCGACCTCACGCGTGACATCCGCGAGCCCGACCGCCGCCGGCAAGCCCGCCGGGCCAATACCCGTCGCGCCAAACCCTAGATTTGCATTGTCGAGTCGTTGCCTGCGCTCAGGGCGCGGGCAGGGGCGGCGGCACCGGAGCCTCGATGCGCGGGTAGATCGGCTTCCAGAAGCCGGCGGACCAGCCCGCGACCACCCAATAAGCGCCGCCCGCCGCGAGGCCGGCCGCGATGATGATCTTGGGATCGAGCAGGAAGTGATATTCCTTCGGCACGTCCAGCAGCAGCCAGCGTCCGATCCAGGCCGATAGACCGCCATTGGCGATGTGAAAAATCCACGAGCGGATCGCGAAGGCCTCGGAGATCAGCACCCCGACCGACGCCGGCACCACCGTGAACGTGACGCCAATGGCGAGCAGCAGCGCCAGCATCGGGCCGAGGACCGCGACGACGAACAGCCAGTAGCCCTCGACGTCAGGCCGCGCCTTCGCGAGCGCGATGAAATCGCCCCAATGCGCGATCGTCAGCACCAGCGAGGCGACCAGAATCGCGAGCACCGCGCCGAGCGGCACCAGCAAGAGGCGCATCAGGAAGCGGACGAACAATTCCATCGGCGCTAATCCGTCATCGCCATCGCGCGCAGCGCCATGCGCTCCCGTACCGAAAGCTTCTCGGTCGCGCTCTTGAGCTGGCCGCAGGCCGCAAGAATATCCCGCCCGCGCGGGGTGCGCACCGGCGACGAATATCCGGCATTGAATACGTATTCGGAGAACTTCTCGATCTGCTCCCAGTCGGCGCATTCGTAGCGGCTGCTCGGCCAGGGGTTGAACGGAATGAGATTGATCTTCGCCGGAATGCCCTTGAGCAGCTTGACCAGCGCCTTGGCGTCGGCGAGCAAGTCGTTCACCCCTTTGAGCATCACGTATTCGAAGGTGATGCGCCGCGCATTGCTCAAGCCCGGATAGTTGCGGCACGCCTCGAGCAGCTCCGCGATCGGGTATTTGCGGTTGAGCGGCACCAGCTCGTCGCGCAGCTCGTCACGGACCGCATGCAGCGAGACCGCGAGCATGACACCGATCTCGGCGCCCGCGCGCGCGATGTTCGGCACCACGCCGGAGGTCGACAGCGTGATCTTGCGCTTGGACATGGCGATGCCCGCGTCGTCGGCGACGATCAACAGCGCGTCGCGCACCGCTTCGAAATTGTAGAGCGGCTCGCCCATGCCCATCATCACGATGTTGGTGACGAGACGCGGGCCTTCCTGCGTCCAGTCGCCGAGCCGGTCGCGCGCGACCATCACCTGGCCGACGATCTCGCCGGCCGTGAGGTTGCGCACCAGCCGCTGGGTGCCGGTGTGGCAGAACGAGCACGTGAGCGTGCAGCCGACCTGACTCGACACACAGAGCGTGCCGCGATCGGTTTCCGGGATGTAGACGCATTCGACCTCGTGCGGCCGGCGCCCGTCTTCGCCCGGCAGGCGCAGCAGCCACTTGCGGGTGCCGTCGACCGAGATCTGCTCGGCCACGACCTCGGGCCGCGCCACCGTGAAGCGTTCGGCGAGCGCCGCGCGCAGGTTCTTCGACACGCTGGTCATCTGCGCGAAATCGGTGGCGCCGCGCACGTAGAGCCAGTTCCAGAGCTGCTGCGCCCGCATGCGCCGCTGCCCTTCCGCTGTGCCCAGGGACCCGAGCGCGGTCGCGAGCTCGGCGCGCGAGAGCCCGATCAGCGAAGGCTTGGCCGGGGCCGCGTACTGCTCCTCCGGCGTCTTCTCGACGAAGCCGGTCGGGTGCTCGTGCGCATGCAGGTCTGTATGCGGGTCAGTCGCCATGGCGCTTTATATAGGAAGCGCCGTAGCCCGCGAGCCCTCGGGGCTTGCCGAAGGCAAGACCCGAGGGCGCATGCGGGCTACGCAAGCCCGGGGTCACGGACACTCCTGATCGACCTTGTCGAGCGCCTGGGCGAGACCCTTGAGCGGATAGACGTCGGTCGTCTCGGTGCCGCGCGACGACGCGCCCTTGATGGTCAGATCGCTGGCCTTGCGCATCGCCTCGACCAGCTTCGGTTCCTCCGCCGCATTCCTGACCCAGGCGCCGTCGCCCTGGGTATACATCACGTACTTTGCGCCGCCGAGCTCGATGGTCGCGTCCGAATCGGGCTTGAACCCGTAGCCGATGATGATCGAGACCTCGTCCTTCACCTTTTCGGTCGGACGCGACGAGACGAACAGGTAAGTCGGATCGCGCGGGCGGTTCGGGGGCACCGTCTCGGTCTTGCCGGGCTTGGCGAGCGCAAAGCACATCTTCTTGCCGCCCGGCGAGGCCGTATAGGCGCCCCAGTCGCCATAGGTGCCGAGCAGGGTCGGCTGCACGCCGCCGATGGTGGGCGCAGCCGGGACGGGCTTCGGTTTGGGCTTGGGTTTGGTCGGTTTGGGTTTGGGCGCAGGTTCCTGCGCGCTTGATGATGATACCGGCGCGAATGCCGCAACAAGCAGCAGCGTGGCGAAGATCGAGCGCAGCAGGTTAGCCATCGGGCCTCGCAGTCGGGTCTGTCTTATCGCCCCGATTTGTCGTGAATTCTAATCAAACCCAAGCGAATAGGGAACAAATTCGGCAACCCGAGGGCGTTACAGGCTACCGCGGCGGTAGCCCCGGGGGATTCCCGGCCGCTGACGACACAGGCGATCGGCAAGAATCGCACAAAACATATCTCGTTTCACGCATTCGACGTTACTGGGGTGAGGTGGGATCACCCTGGGCCGCGCCGGCCGGGCCGCGCCCGAAATTTCCCGCAAAAAGTTTTGAACCAACTCGCACCCTGCCGACACCAATGAATGGAAGGTGGGAAATCGTCGTTGGGCGCGACGAACGGTGGGTGGGTCGATGGGAGTGGTGGCGGGGGTGTCATCGCCGGAGGATTTTGCCGATTTGGTCACAGCTGTCGCGACCAAACGCGACCGCTATGCATTCGCGCGCCTATTTGATTTTTTTGCACCCAGAATCTATGCGTATTTGCTGCGCCTGCGGCTCGATCCAGGCGTTGCGGACGAGCTTACCCAGGACGTCATGACGACCCTGTGGCAAAAAGCCGACCTGTTCGACCGCACCAAATCCTCCGTCGGTACCTGGCTATTCCGCATCGCGCGCAACCGGCGCATCGACCTCCTGCGGCGCGACCGCGAGGATACGGTTCCGAATGCGCGATCGCACGACACGCCAGATCCATCGCCGGCGCCTGACGACTCGCTCGACATGAGCCAGCGCGAAGAACGAATCCGCGCGGCGCTGCGGCTATTGCCACATGAGCAACTCGACCTGGTACGGCTCGCCTTCTTCGAGGGGCTGTCGCACGGCGACATCGCGGCGCAGACGGGTCTGCCGCTGGGCACCGTCAAGTCGCGCCTGCGGCTCGCCTTCACGCGGCTGCGCCGCGCGCTCGAGCAGGAAGGCGTGACCCAGTCGCAGTAAGTGTCGACATGTCGCGGGCGTGCTATGAGCCCGCCGATGAAAGCCGTTCTCTGCACCCGCTTCTGCGGACCTGACGATCTCGAGATCCGCGACATCCCCGATCCGGCGGCCGGTCCGGGCGAGGCGGTGGTGCGCGTGCGCGCGGCCGCGCTCAATTTCTTCGACACGCTGATCATCGCCGGCAAGTACCAGACCAAGCCGGCCTTTCCGTTCTCCCCCGCCGCCGAGTTTGCCGGCGAGGTCGAGAGCGTGGGGGCCGGCGTCACGACGCTGCGGCCGGGCGATCGCGTCGTCGCCAATATCGGTTACGGCGCGGCGCGGGAAAAAGTCGCGGTCGCGGCCGACCGGCTGACCCGCGTGCCGGACGGGCTCGACCTCGAGCGCGCCGCCGGACTCATCGTGACCTACGGCACCACGCTCTACGCCTTGCGCGAGCGCGCGCAGCTGCGCGCCGGCGAGACGCTCGCGGTGCTCGGCGCCGCCGGTGGCGTCGGCATCGCGGCGGTCGAGATCGGCAAGCTTTTGGGCGCGCGCGTGATCGCCTGCGCGTCATCGGCCGAGAAGCTTGCTTTCGCGCAACGCCACGGCGCCGACGCGACCGTCAACTACGCGGACGAAGACCTCAAGGATGCGCTGCGCCGCGTGACCGGCGGCCAGGGACCGGACGTGATCTACGATCCCGTCGGCGGCCGCGCGACCAAATCGGCGCTGCGCGCGATCGCATGGGGCGGCCGTCTCCTGGTGGTCGGCTTTGCGGCCGGCGACATCCCGAAGCTGCCGCTCAACCTCGTGCTGCTCAAGGGCTGCGACGTGCGCGGCGTGTTCTGGGGCGCCTGGACCGAGCGCGACCGCGCCGGCAACCGCGCCAACACCGAACAGATCCTGCAATGGTGCGCGACCGGCAAGCTGAGCGCGCACGTGCATCAGACCTTTCCGCTCGATCAGATCGCGCAGGCCTTGCACACGCTCGCCGACCGCAAGGCGATGGGGAAGGTGATCCTGCGGGCGTAGGATCATCTTGCGTCAGCCTCAGAAGAGGCCGTCATCGCCGACTGGCACAGCGTGTGCGCTCCCTCTCCCGGCTCTTGCGGGGAGAGGGAGCGCAGGCGCTGTACCCAATTCACCCGCCCGCGATGCGGTCCATTGCCTCAGCGAGCTTCATGTCGAGCTCGGTCACGCCGCCCGCGTCGTGCGTCGCGAGCGTCACGTCGACGGTCTTGTAGACGTTGAACCATTCGGGATGATGGTCGAGCTTCTCGGCGACCAGCGCGGCGCGCGTCATGAAGCCGAATGCCGCGTTGAAATCGGCGAACACGAATTTCTTCGTGATCGCGTCGCGCCCTTTAGCGTCGCTCCAGCCGGCGAGCTTTGCGAGCGCCGCCTTGCGCGCCTCGGCGCCGAGTTTCTGAGCCATGTCCGCACCTCGCCGTATTGTCCCGCCGCGCATTTGCGCCGCCATTACGTCACGCTCGCCGGCCTGCGGCAAGTCCGACCGAGCGCCCAGTCCGCGCTGGCGGACGCGGATGCGGCCTCTTACATGCAAATGATCGATTTATTCTCGGCTGGCCGACAGGGAGGCCGCACATGTTCTGGTCCGTGAATATCGGCTCGATCGCCGGCACCGCGATCCGTATCCATTTCACCTTCCTGCTCTTCCTCGTCTGGATCTTCGTCGCCAGCTGGGCATCGGGTGGCCCGGCGGCGGCGTGGGGCGGGCTCCTGTTCATGGTGCTCCTGTTCGCTTGCGTGCTGGCGCACGAATTCGGCCATATCTTCACGGCGCGCGCCTTCGGGGTGCCGACGCCGGACGTGACGCTACTGCCGATCGGCGGCGTCGCGCGGCTCGCCCGCATTCCGGAAAAGCCGAGCGAGGAATTCCTCATCGCGATCGCGGGCCCGCTCGTCAACGTGGCCATCGCGGCGGGGCTCGTCCTCTTTGCGGGCGCACATCTCGATCTGGCGCAGCTCGTTGCGATGCAGAACGCGAAGATCTCGCTGGTCGACCGGCTCGCGGAGGTGAACATCTTCCTTGCCGTGTTCAACATGATCCCGGCCTTCCCGATGGACGGCGGACGCGTCTTGCGCGCCCTCCTCGCGATCAAGCTCGGCCATGTGCGTGCGACCGAGATCGCGGCCGCGATCGGCCAGCTGGTGGCGTTCGGATTGGGCTTCCTCGGCCTGTTCGGCAATCCGCTGCTGATCTTCATCGCGATCTTCGTCTATCTGGCGGCGTCGTCGGAGGCGCACCTCGTCGCGGTGCGTGCCATGACGCGCGACGTGCCGGTCAGTGCCGCGATGATGACCGAGTTCGCGACGCTCACGCCGGACAAGCACATCGATACCGCGATCGAGACCTTGCTGCGCACCAGCCAGAGCGAGTTTCCGGTCATCGACGACGGCCATCGCCTGGTCGGCCTGCTCGACCGCGACGGCATGATCCGCGCGCTGAAGACGCTCGGGCCCGACGCACGCGTCGCCCAGGCGATGGCGACCGACGTGCCGACCATCGGCAACCGCAGCCGCCTCGAAGATGCGTTCCGCATCCTGCAGGAGAAATCCGCGCCCGCGGTCGGCGTCGTCGACGCGGCGGGCCGACTGGTCGGGCTGATCACCTCGGAAACGGTCAGCGAGATGCTGATGGTGCAGAACGCCATGCCGAAAGGCGCGCGCATCGGTCCGTGGCGCCGGCCGTCCCGGCCGCTCCCGGAGGTGCGGTGAGCACGGTTGCGTCGCAGTCGCGTCACCGAGCATAATTACCCCCGTGGGGCCGCTTCCTTGCTTTCCTGGACGAGATCGCCATGCGGATCATTCGCCCCTCCGGTCGGCTGACCCGCCGGCATCTCCTCCGACTCACGACCGCCTCGGCCGCATTCACGGCGCTCGGCGGCGTGGCGCGGCCGTATCTCAGCCGCGCGGCCGACCGGCCGCAGGTCGGCCACGGCGTGCAATCGGGCGACGTGTCGGTTGATTCGGGCGTCGTCTGGGCACGCGCCGACCGGCCATCGCGCATGCGGGTCGAAGTCGCGACCACCGACAGCTTCAAGGACCCGCGCGGCGTGTTCGTCGATGCGCTGCCCGAGCGCGATCTCACCGCCAAGGCGCTGATCGAGGACCTGCCGGCCGGGCAGGACATCTTTTATCGCATCCGCTTCCAGGACCTCGCCGAGCCGACCATCTTGGGCGAGCCGGTGGTCGGCCGCTTCCGCACGGCGCCGGCCGACCGGCGCTCGCTGTCGTTCGTGTGGTCCGGCGACACCGCCGGCCAGGGCTGGGGCATCGACGAGGCGCGCGGCGGCATGCGCACCTACGCGACGATGCTCAAGAACCGGCCCGATTTCTTCATCCACTCGGGCGACACGATCTACGCCGATAATCCGCTGCCGGGCGAGAAGAAGCTGCCGAACGGCGAGATATGGAAAAACCTCGTCACCGAGGCGAAGTCGAAGCCGGCCGAGACGCTCGACGAGTTTCGCGGCAACTTCAAATACAACCTCCTCGACCGCAACCTGCGCGCCTTCAACGCCGAAATCCCGATGTTCGCGCAGTGGGACGACCACGAGGTCACCAACAACTGGTGGCCCGAGGAGCCGCTCACCCGCGCCGAACATCGGCGCAAGCACTATGTGGAGAAAAATGCGCTCACGCTCGCGGTGCGCGCCTCGCGCGCGTTCCACGAATACATGCCGATGCGCATCAGCATCGCGGAGCCCGGCCGCGTCTATCGCAAGATCGGCTATGGCCCGCTGCTCGACGTGTTCATGATCGATATGCGCAGTTACCGCGGGCCGAACGGCGCGAACGACGAGACCACCTACGGGCCCTCGGCTTATTTCCTCGGACCCACGCAGGTCGCCTGGCTCAAGCGCGAGCTCGCGGCGTCGCGCGCGACCTGGAAGGTGATCGCGGCCGATCTGCCGCTGAGCCTGATCCGCATCTACGACTATGACCGCGAATGGGGCAGCGAGGCGGTGGCGCAGAGCGACGGGCCGCCGCGTGGGCGCGAGCTCGAGATCGCCGACCTGCTCGCGTTCATGCGGCGCGAGCGCGTGCGCAACACCGTATGGCTCACGGCCGACGTGCATTACAGCGCGGCGCATTATTACGATCCCAACAAGGCGCAGTTCCAGGATTTCGAGCCGTTCTGGGAATTCGTCTCCGGCCCGATCCACGCGGGTGCCGGCTCGGCGAACACGCTCGACAACACGTTTGGTCCGCAGCTGGTGTTTCAGAAGGCGGCGCCCAAGGGCCTCGGCGGCTCGCTCGGCGACGATTTGCAGGCATTCGGCCAGGTCGCGATCGACGGCGCGACGCAGGTGATGACCGTGACGCTGAAGGACTGGAACGATCGCGTGCTGTGGTCGGGAAAGATCGAGCCGAAGTTGGGATAGAAGAAGACATAGCGGCAAATTCTGCAGCCCTCTCCCCCGCTTGCGGGGGAGAGTGGGAGAGGGGGAAGCCACACGCGCAGGAGCAAGCGGCTTTCCCTCCCCGCCCTCCAGCCGAAGTCGGATTTATCCGACTTCGGCCGATCTATAAGTGCCGAAATCGGGCAGGCCCGATTTCGGGCGCAAGCGGGGGAGGGGACGCGTGCGCCTCGCTTGCATCGTCGACACATGAGCGCCTACCCTGCCGAGACAGCGGGGCGATCATGAGCGGCGTTATCCTGCACACCGCTTTCGACATTCTCGCCTGGCTCGCCGCCGGGCTCTCCGGGCTATGGCTCACGCGGGTCGAGAAGGTCGCATTTCCGTCCGTCAGCACGAACGCGCCCTATATCGCGGCGGTGCTGCTCGGCGCGGGCCTCGGCGCGTACGTGTTCGGCACCGGCAACATGTGGCTCTCGGGCGTCACGGGCCTCGGCCGCTCGGTCGAAGGCGCGGTCGCGGGCGGCATCCTCGCGGTCGAGCTCTACAAGCATGCGGCGGGCATCCGCACCCGCACCGGCGCGCGCTTCGCGCTGCCGTTCTGTGTCGGCGTCGCGCTCGGCCGCATCGGCTGCTACTTCGCGGGCGTCGACGATTTCACCTACGGGACGCCGACCGCGCTGCCGTGGGGGCACGACTTCGGCGACGGCGTCGTGCGCCATCCGGTGCAGCTCTATGAGGGCGCCGCCATGGCGGCGTTCGCGGTCTTCTACGCCACGGCGGTGCGGCTGCGCGATCCGTTCGTGATCGAGAACGGATTCTATCTCGCGATCGGCTTCTACGCGGTCCAGCGCTTCGGCTGGGAATTCATCAAGCCGTACGGCACCGTGATCGGCCCGTTGAACCTCTTCCACCTCCTGTCGCTCGCGATCCTCGCCTATGCGTTCCTCATGACCGTGTCCGCGCCGCAGAAGGACCCTTCGCATGACCGCGCCGTTGCGTAGATCGCGTCCTTACGTCTTCTGGGGGCAAACCACCTCGCTGTGCGAGACCTGCCTGGCGCTGGTGCCGACCAAGATCGAGATCGTCGACAACGAGGTCTGGTACGAGAAGCGCTGCGACCGGCACGGCGTGCAGTCGACGCTGGTGTCGAGCGATGCCGCCTATTGGCGGCGCTGCAAGGACTACATCAAGCCGGGCGACAAGCCGCTCGCGTTCCAGAACCGCACCGAGTTCGGCTGCCCGTACGACTGCGGCCTCTGCCCCGACCACGAGCAGCACTCGTGCCTCGCGCTGATCGAGATCAACGAGCACTGCAATCTCACCTGCCCGGTCTGCTTTGCGGACTCGTCGCCGGCGCGCAGCAAGCATCTGCCGCTCGCGACCGTCGAGAGGATGCTCGACGCGCTGGTGGCAAGCGAAGGCGAGCCGGACCTGGTGCAGATTTCCGGCGGCGAGCCGACCATCCATCCGGAGTTCTTCGCGATCCTCGACGCCGCGCGGGCGCGGCCGATCCGTCACGTGATGATCAACACCAATGGGCTACGCATCGCGCGCGAGCCGGATTTCGCGGCGCGGCTCGCCGAGCATCGGCGCGGCCTCGAGGTCTACCTGCAGTTCGACTCGCTCGAGCGCGACGCACTGATGAACCTGCGCGGCGCGGATCTGCGCCGCGTGCGCCAGGACGCGCTGGAGAATCTCGAGCGGCACGGCATCTCGACCACGCTGGTCGTCACCGTCAAGCGCGGCGTCAACGATGCCGAGATCGGCGCGATCGTGCGCCATGCGCTCGAATGGCGCTGCGTGCGCGGCGTCACGTTCCAGCCCGTGCAGGACGCCGGCCGCAACGAGAACTTCGACAAGCGCACCGACCGGCTCGTGCTCTCCGATATCCGCCGGCGCGTCGTCGAGGACTCCGGCGTCTTCGGCGAGGACGACGTGATCCCGCTGCCGTGCAATCCCGAAACGATCTCGATCGCTTACGGGCTGCGCAACGGAAAAACGGTCGTCCCGATCCTGTCCGCGATCCCGCGCGAGGAATTGCTGGCGCTGGTGCCGAACGCCATCAGCTTCGAGAAATATCCGGCGCTGCGGGAAAAATTCATCGACCTCTTTTCGCTCTCGTCCGGCCCGTGCAATGCGTCGGAGCGGCTCGCCGAATTCCTCTGCTGCCTGCCGAAATTCGAGGCGCCGATGGGCTTGAGCTACGAGAATATCTTCCGCGTCGTGATCGTGCAGTTCATGGACCGCTTCAACTTCTGCCTCGGCGGCGTGAAGCGCTCGTGCATCCACTTCGTCACGCCGAACGGCCAGATCATTCCGTTCGACACCTACAACCTGTTCTACCGCAACGGCCGCATCGACGAGATCCGCGCACGCATGCGCGCGGAAGCAACAGCATGAGCCGGCGCGGGAAGAAGACCCTGGCCATGATTTTGCTCATTGTGGTGGCGCTGCCGACGGGACTGGCTTCGCTCGCCCTCACGCCATTGGGGTTGATATCGATCGCCCACAACGCCGATGCGATCGAGCAGTCGGTCGGCATGGTCATGCTGGTCGGCTCCGGCATCGGCTGGCTGATCTGCGGGCTCACAATCTGGGGCGTTGTTCGCCTCAAACGCGCTGCCGCTGATCAGACATTGCACGGGAATTCCGCCGCATGAGCGAGCCTACAACTCCGGCCGGGCCACCGATGCCGCAACCTTCCGCTCCATCGCCCTCGCCTCCGCCTCCGCCGGCGCGCAACGGCTGCCTGACGGCGCTTCTCATTGTGGTCGGGCTGATCCTGCTGGTGCCCGGCGTCTGCGGGGTCATCCTCGTGAGCTACGACATGCGCGAGCTGGCGAAGGACCAGGGCGCGCTGCTCATTACCGTGGGCTTGCTGGCGCTCGGCGCCTGCGGCGTCGTGACGATCTGGCTCGCCGTACGGCCGCGGCGGTGAAAAGCGAGAAAGCGAAGCACTCACCATGAGCCCCATTGGGTGATCCCATGTCGCAGCTCTCCACTCCCCCGCCTCCGCCGCCCTCGCCTCCGCCGGCGCGCAGCGGCTGCCTGACGGCGCTGATGATCGGCGCCGGCATCGTGATGCTGCTGCCCGGCGTCTGCGGGGTGCTGATCGTTACCTTCGATCCGCAGCACGCGCTCGGCGACCAGACCACCCTGCTGGCCTGCATTGGCCTTTTTGCCGTCGCGGCCGGCGGGATCGCGCTGATCTGGGCGGCGGTGCGGCGGCCGCGGTGAGCGTCATGCGCAAGACTTCAACTATCGCCACCTCCCGGTCCGTCCGGATGTCTCAGCATGCTGGCGATCGGAGTAGGCGTCGTCCTGCTGCCCCCCGGCGCCTGGGCGGCCGTCTCCATCAGGGCTGTCCGTGATTCCACGCGAGGAGCTGCTGGCACTGCGCCGTGAGTCAATGGACCGATCCTCCACGATACGAACCGCCGCCCGAGAATGCTGGCTGCGCGACTGCCTTGATGATCTTAGTCGGGATTGTCCTGCTGTTGCCCGGGCTCTGTGCGGTGCTGATGATCGGTAACGGGCCCCGGCAGGTGCTGAGCGATCCCGCGACGCTGGTGGCCTGCCTTGCGTTTCTCCTCATCTCGGGCTGCGGGATCGCGCTGATCTGGGCGGCGGTGCGGCGGCCGCGGTGAGCGGCCGCCGGCGAGCAAACGCCGGATTCTGGCGGGACCGCAGGACTGCGTATTAACCCCATCATCTTTCAGGGTTGCGCGAACCCCTTCATTTCCTATATTGCAGTGCGAAATAGGGCCGTTGGCGGCCCCGATTCGTAATTCCCAACCGGAACCATTCATGTCGCTCCGCAACGTGGCGATCATCGCCCACGTCGACCATGGCAAGACCACCCTGGTCGACCGTCTCCTGCAGCAAGCCGGCACCTTCCGCGCCAACGAGCGAGTGGCCGAGCGGGCCATGGATTCGAACGACCTCGAGCGCGAGCGCGGCATCACGATCCTCGCCAAGGCGACCTCGATCCAGTGGAAGGACGTGCGCGTCAACATCGTCGACACGCCCGGCCACGCCGATTTCGGCGGCGAGGTCGAGCGCATCCTCGGCATGGTGGACGGCGCGCTGGTGCTGGTCGACGCCGCCGAGGGCCCGCTGCCGCAGACCAAGTTCGTGGTCTCCAAGGCGCTCAAGATCGGCCTCAAGCCGATCGTCGTCATCAACAAGGTCGACCGTGGCGACGCACGGCCCGAGCAGGTCGCGAGCGAGGTGTTCGATCTCTTCGCGGCGCTCGACGCGACCGAGGAGCAGCTCGACTTCCCGATCCTGTACGGCTCGGCCAAGCAAGGCTGGATGGCGACGAGCCCGGAGGGCCCAAACGACCAGGGCATGACGCCGCTGTTCGACCTCGTGCTGCGCCACGTCGCCGAGCCCACCGTCGAGGACGGGCCGTTCCGCATGATCGGCACCATCCTGGAGGCCAATCCTTATCTGGGCCGTGTCGTCACGGGCCGCATCACGTCGGGCTCGGTCAAGCCGAACCAAGCCGCAAAAGTGCTCGACCGCAACGGCAAGCTGATCGAGCAGGGCCGCGTCTCGAAGGTGCTCGCCTTTCGCGGGCTGGAGCGCCAGCCGATCGAGGAAGCTTTCGCGGGCGACATCGTGGCGATCGCGGGCCTGCCCGAAGCGACCGTGTCGCACACGATCTGCGCGCCGGAAGTCGACGAGCCGCTGCCGGCGCAGCCGATCGATCCGCCGACGCTCGCGATGACGTTCCGCGTCAACGACTCGCCGCTCGCCGGCACCGAGGGCGACAAGGTCACGAGCCGCATGATCCGCGACCGGCTATTTCGCGAAGCCGAAGGCAACGTGGCGCTGCGCGTCAGCGAATCGAACGAGCGCGACGCCGTCGAGGTGGCGGGCCGCGGCGAATTGCAGCTCGGGATTCTCATCGAGACCATGCGGCGCGAGGGCTACGAGCTTTCGGTCTCGCGCCCTAAGGTGCTGATGCGGCGCGACGAGGCGGGCGGCATCGAGGAGCCGATCGAGGAAGTCGTGATCGACGTCGACGACGGGTTCTCGGGCATCGTGGTGCAGAAGATGGCCGAGCGCAAAGCCGAGATGATCGAGATGCGCCCGTCGGGCGGCGGCCGCGTTCGGCTCGTGTTCTACGCGCCGACGCGCGGCCTGATCGGCTACCAGGGCGAGCTCTTGACCGACAGCCGCGGCACCGCGGTGATGAACCGGCTGTTTCACGCCTACGCGCCCTACAAGGGCGAATTGCAGGGCCGCCGCAACGGCGTGCTGATCTCGACCGATGCGGGCGAGTCGGTGGCCTATGCGCTGTGGAATCTCGAGGACCGCGGCCCGATGATGATCGAGCCGGGCTGGAAGGTCTATCGCGGCATGATCGTCGGCGAGCACACCCGCGGCAACGACCTCGAAGTCAACGTGCTCAAGGGCAAGAAGCTCACCAACATCCGCACCACCTCGAAGGACGAGGCCGTGCGCCTCACGCCGCCGATCCGCATGACGCTGGAGAAGGCGCTCGCCTATATCGAGGATGACGAGCTGGTCGAGGTGACGCCGAAGTCGATCCGCCTGCGCAAGAAGATCCTCGATCCGAATGATCGCAAGAAGGAAGAGCGGCGCAAGGAAGCCGAGGCGGTGTAGTCACTCACTCTCATGCCCGGCTTCATGCCGGGCATCCACGTCTTCCTTCGCACGAGATTCAGAACAAAGACGTGGATGGCCGGGACAAGCCCGGCCATGACGGGTTGCTCAACGTTAGCGCACCGGCGTCAGCACGTCCGTGCCGGAGCCACGCTGGTCGGCGATCGTCCAGATGCCGTCGAGCACGCCGTCGCTCTTGACCTCGTAGATGACGAGACCGATGGCCGAGCCCAGTTTGTAGGCCGCCGTGAAGACATTGGAGCGGCGCATGCAGATGCCGGTCGACGTGGTGCCTCCGGTCACCCAGACGATGCGGCACGTGGTGGGACTGGTGACGACGATCTCGGCCGTCCCCGCATAGTGCGAACCGTCGAGGTTGGTTCCGTTCACGCGATACTTGCCACCGATCTCTTGCGCCGACGCGGTCGCGACGGACGCGGCGAGCGCCGCCGCGGCCAAGGTTGCAAGCTTCAAGATCTTCACGATTGTGTCTCCCCTCTTATGAAGCGACGCCGCTTATCTCCTGTCTCGGGGCAGCGTCGCCAAGAAGTGTTCTACTACCGGACCCCAAGTCGATTGGGAACCCGGGGTTTCCGCCAGATAGTGCCCGTCCGCCCCGAACGGCGGCAGCAACCGGTAATCGACCGTGCCGCCCGATGCGCGGAACGCGGTCGCCATGGCGCCCGACAGGCGCGGCGTGAAATAGGTGTCGTTCTCGGTGTAGACCCATAACGTCGGGACGCGCGACGTGCGGCCGAACGCGCTGGCGGTCGCGATCAGGCGGTCCGGCGCACAGTTGTTGTCGGGTTGATCGTAGGACCGCCCGCCGAGGCCCCCGGCAAAGTTGATGACGGCACGCACGCCCTTGGGCGCGCGGCTTGCGAATGCCAGCGCCGCCCAGCCGCCGGCCGACTGGCCGACCACGATCGCGCCATCGCGGCGCACGAACGGCTGCGCCCGCATATAGGCGAGCGCGGCCGCGATGCTGTCGGCCGCGCCGAGGCCGGCGCGCGCGAAATCCGCATCGTCACAGCCGCCCTGGTCCTCGCGATAGACACCCCCGGTCGCACCATGGCCGGGCCGCTCCGGCACCACGACCGCAAACCCATGCTGCACGAACCAATGGGACAGCGTCTCGAATTGGGGCAACGGCAGCAGGCGCCGGCGCTCGGCGTTCTGGGTCGTGCCGTGGTTCATCACCATCAGCGGAAACGGACCGGGACCGGGCGGACGAAACACGGTCGCGCGCATGAGCACGCCCGGTTGCGCCGACGGCAGCAACCAGAGCTGGCGGCGGAACACGTCCTGCTCGGCGCCCTGAGGCCCGGCCGACCGCTCGACGCGTGGCACGGCGGGCACACATGACAAGAAAATGATAAGTGCGCAGGCCGTCGCGCCACATCCGGCGCGCGAGAAAGCGCTCACCCAGGCCCGGCTGCGCACGAATTCCTCAAGCGCGACAATGGATTCACCAATGCTGTGCCAAAATATCCACACCGAACGACGCGATCAACGCCCCTCTTGATGCCGGACTCGCACATTGATCTATTCCAGTCATGAGCACAGTCCTCATCGAGATTCGACGTGCGCGGGCGGCCGATGCGAAAGCGGTGGCCGACACGCATGACGAAGCTTGGCGCACCGCCTACCAGGGTATCATTCCGGGCCTCGAGCTCGAGCGGCTGATCGCGAAGCGCGGCGTCGGCTGGTGGGACGGCGCTATACGCAAAGGCAGCCGCATCTCGCTGCTCGCCTTCGGCGACACGGTGGCGGGCTATGCCAATTACGGCCGCAACCGCGCCCGCAGCCTGCAATATGAGGGCGAGATCTACGAGCTTTATCTGCGCCCCGAGTTCCAGGGCCTGGGTTTCGGCCGGCGGCTGTTCATGGCGGCGCGGCGCGACCTCGTCCAGAGCGGCCTGAAGAGCCTGGTGGTGTGGGCCCTGTCCGACAACGAGCCCGCCGTCGAGTTCTATCGGGCACTCGGCGGCAAGGCCATGGCGCGATCGTCGGAGAAGTTCGGCGACAAGACCCTCGACAAGGTCGCGTACGGCTGGAACTGAGCCTGCTTCATCCAACCTATTGGTCGCGCCACGCACACGCCTGGCTCGGCTCAGAGCGCGGGCGCCGGCAGGTCATTGGCCGCGCAGGCCGCCCGCAACGTATTCACCAGGAGGCACGCGATCGTCATCGGGCCGACGCCGCCCGGCACCGGCGTGATGGCGCCCGCGACCGCCCGCACCTCCTCGAACGCGACGTCGCCCACGATCCGCGATTTGCCGTCCGCGGCCGCGACCCGGTTGATGCCGATGTCGATGACGGTCGCGCCCGGCTTGATCCAGTCGGCCTTCACCAGCTCGGCCTGCCCGATCGCGGTGAACACCAGATCCTTGTCGCGGCAGAGCGCCGGCAGGTCGCGCGTCTTGGAGTGCGCGATGGTGACGGTCGCGCTTTCGGCGATCAGCATATGGACCAGCGGCCGGCCGACCACGTTCGAGCGGCCGATCACCACGGCGTCGAGGCCGGCGAACGACGCATGCACGGTCCTGGCGAGAATGATGCAGCCCATCGGCGTGCACGGCACCATGACGGGCAGGCCGATGGCGAGCCGACCGACATTGAGCGGATGGAATCCGTCGACGTCCTTGGCGGGATCGATCGCGTTGATCACGTTCTGCGCGTCGATGTGCGCCGGCAGCGGAAGCTGCACCAGGATGCCGTGCACGGCCCGATCGGCGTTGAGGCGGCCGAGCAGCGCCAGCAGCTCCGCTTCGCTCGCGCCTTCCGGCAGCCGGTGATCGAACGAGCGCATGCCGGCCGCCGCGACCTCGCGGGTCTTGCTGCGCACATAGACCTCGCTCGCCGGATTGTGCCCGACCTGCACGACCGCAATGCCTGGCGCGACGTCGTGCGCGGACGCGAGGCGCGCGGCTTCGGCGGCGACGCGCGTGCGCAGTTTCTCGGCGATCGCCTTGCCGTCGATGATGGTCGCAGTCATGGTTTTGGCGCCCCGACGATGGCGGCCAGGGTTGCCGCCAGCGCCGCACCTTGACCTGCGATTTTGAGCCGTTTGAGGCGCGCCGTTGCGCCTGCGATCAGGCTCACATGACGCGGCGCGACGGCCAATGATTCAGCCACCAGCCGGATCAGCGCGGCATTCGCGGCGCCGTCACTTGCCGCCGCGCGCACGCGGGCTTTCAGCACCGATCGGCCATCCGCCATCTGCTCGATACCGTCGATCGCATCGCGGCCGCCTTTCGGCGTGAGGCGCACCGCGAGCACCGCACCATCCCCGACAATCTGCCAGGGAAGTCCCTGCGCCATGGCTCAGAAGACGTTGGGATAGACGTAAAGCTCGATCGAGCGCTGGATGACGTAAATGATCAGCAGCACGATGAGCGGGGAGAGATCGAGACCGCCGAGGTTCGGCATCAGCCGCCGGATCGGACGAAATGCGGGCTCGGTCGCGCGATAGAGAAAATCGGCAATCATCGCCACGACATGGTTGCGCGTGTTGACCACGTTGAAGGCGATCAGCCAGGACAGGATCACTGCCGCGATGACAATATACCAGTAGGCCCACAACAGATAGCTGAAGACTTCAATCAGTGGCTTCATGTCAATTCATCCGGACCGGGGCGCCGCAGACATTTAACGGGTCGCCCCACCGCAAACAAGCACGGCCGCCCGCGATCCTTGACAGGGTCCTACCCCGGCCCTAAATGGCACCGTTTCCCAGGGCCTTCGGCGCATTGCGCCGCTGGGCGGCAAGGGGCCGTAGCTCAGCTGGGAGAGCGCCTCGTTCGCAATGAGGAGGTCAGGGGTTCGATCCCCCTCGGCTCCACCAGCCTTCGCCCCCCTCGGGGCTACGGCTGGCAGACCAACTTACGAGCACGCAAACATCTCAAGGGAAAAGTTGGGGGCGAAGGCTGCCCGTCGTAGCTCGAAGAGCGAAGACCGGCCTGGCACGCCAAGCTACGACCTCCCCAAAAAGCTGCGGCGCGCCGAAGCGCGCCGCGCCTTCAGACCATGTCGCCGTCAGCCGGCCGCGGCTTGGTTCGCCGCGGCGGATCGCTTCGAGCTCAGCACGAAGGCGACCACGAGCACGACAACGCCGATCCAGAGCAGGTAGGGCTGATAGGCCAGATGGCCGACCAGCTTGGTCTTGTCGATGATCGCGGAGCAGTCCGCCGTCGTGTAGACGAAGCACGGAATGCCGGTCTTCATCTCCTTCGCGGCGAGGTAGAAGTCGATCCACCAGACGATCGAGAGGCCGACCAAGCCGAAGCCGATGAACTTGAGCCAGAACGCCTGGCCGGCTTCCACCAACTTGTTGGTCGGCGGCGCGACCTGATCGAGGCCGATGCGCTTCGCCTCGGGACCCATCTGCGTGACCATGAAGGCCGCGATCGCCAGCAGCACCGCGAGGCACACGAACACCGTATCGATCCCGTAGGTGCCGCGGATCAGCAGGATGCCCGGAATGATGAACGCTGTGGCGATGCGGCCGACGCCCGAGGCCCAGCCGAAGCCGGACGCGCGGGCGTTGGTGGGGAACACCTCGGAGGCGAAGATCTGCATCGAGTTGCCGGCGATCTGCACGAACAGGGTCATGAAGAAGCCGGCGACCACGAGCAGGACAACTTCGCCTTGCCCGACATTGGCGAACACGATGGCCATCACGCCGGCCGCCACGAAGGCGCAGACCGAGGTGATCTTCCGCCCGATGTTGTCGAGCGCATACATCATGCAGAGGCTCGCGCACGGCACCGCAAAGTTCATGAGGAACGTGTATTGCAGCGACTTGGTGACGGTGAAGCCCTTGTCGAACATGATGTTGGGCAGCCACGCGCCGAGCCCGATGGCGAAGCCGAAGAACGCCGTAAAGCAGATCATCCCGGCAACCACGCGCCGCGGGAACATCTTGAACACGACGGCGAACGGATCGCTCTTGTTGTTGCTGGCGACGTCGGCGCTGAGCGGTTCGGTCGGACCCTCGATACCGAGGCGCTTGAGCACCTTGATCGCGTCGTCGCCTCGGCCGTGCGTCGCGAGATAGCGCGGCAATTCCGGCAGGGTGAAGCGGAAGACCCACACGACCAGCGCGCCGATGCCGATCAGCAGCCAGAGGCCGCGCCAAACATGATCGGGCGTTGCGAGCGTGCTGCCGAACAGGAGCACGAGCGCGGTGCCGATCGGCCACACGCAGGCGCCGCCGATGAAGTGCACGATCGCGAGGATGCGTCCGCGAATGCGCTTGGGTGCGTACTCGCCCGCGTAGGCGAAGGCGAGCGGCTGCTCGGCGCCCAGGCCGATGCCGGCGATGAACCGGCAGAGGATCAGGAGCGGGACGCTCGGCGCGAACGCGCCCAGCACCGTGAAGATGCCGAACAGCAGCAGGTTGAACTGGTAGATGAAGCGGCGGCCGAAGCGGTCGCTCAGCTCGCCCTGCCCGGCGGTGCCGATCGCCATGCCGAAGATGGCCGCGCTGCCGATGAAGGCGAACTCCGCGGGCGAAGCGAAGGATTTGGTGAGAAACGGATTGAGTGCGCCGAGCACCGTGAAGTCGATGACGTCGAAGAAATAGCCGGCCGCGATCAGTCCGACGATCTTGACGTGGAGCGGCGATATCTTCGCCTCATCCAACGCGTTTCCGACGAATCCCTCGATGGTCTGAGCCATTGTTGTTCCTCCCCAGGCTGACCGCGCTGGTACGCGGTTCTTATTTTGCATTCGCAGTCTGGAATTCGCCCCACCGGCTGTCAATCGTTCCGCGTCAAAATCCGCGCCGAAACGACAAGGCGCATGCTTTCACATCGGGAAAGCGTTGTTCACCCGCCCTCGAACTGGAGAATGTAAAGTCCCGCGTTGGAGTCGGTCAGGTACATCACGCCTTGCGGATCGACGTAACAATCCGCCGACTGGATGACCTGCGGCCGGTTGGGACGCGGATCGAACATTCGCTCCGGATTTGGCGGCACGAAATAGCCGACCTCGCGCGGATGGAACGCGTTCTCGATGTCGTAGACCCGCACGCCGGCGTTGTGCAGCGTGGCGAACACGTAGCGCGAGCTCTCCAGGCCGCCCGGCCGGTTTTCCCAGAGATTGTGCGGGCCGAAGTTGCCGCCCTTGGCGCAGTAATCGGCCTCGTCGGGGATCGGCATGGTCGAGATGCTGATCGGATTGGACGGAACCCGCACGTCGAACACCCAGATGTAGCGCAGGCCGAGGCTGCAATTGGCGAAGTTGGCCTCGTCGGCCATCACCAGCAGGTTGCGGTCGGGCAGCGGCAGCGGCGAATGCGTGCCGCCGCCGAACGGCGGATCCCAGTTGCGATGGCAGACGAGCTGCGGCTTTTCCGGATTGGCGACGTCGAGGATGGTCATGCCGCCATCGCGCCACGCGCCGTAGAACAGATTGCCGGCGACGAGCCCGTGATGCAGCGCATAACGCCTGCCCTTCGGCCAGGTCGGCGTCTCGCCACCGCCCGACCACAGGCCGGGGAGCCACCATTTGCCGACAACGTGCGGCTTCGTCGGGTCCGACATGTCGACGACCGCCAGCACGTGGTCGGCAAAGTCGGCGAAATAAATCGACACATAGGCGTAGCGCCCACCCACGTACCAGATGCGATGCGGACCCACGCCCTCGACCGGCATGAAGCCGATCTCGCGCGGCGTTTCAGGGCGCGAAATGTCGTAGACGCGCAAACCCGACGTGAAGGCCTGTCCTTTCAGCAGGTCGGCCGGCGAGCCCGAGAAATATGCTTTCGAGTCGACCTGCATGGTCCACATGCTCGGCGCATTCACGCAAACGAGCAGATCCCCGTGCGTCTGCAAATGCAGCGCGCGCGTATTGGGCGGCGCGGCGATGAAGTTGACGGTCTTGGGATTTTTCGGGTCGCGAACATCGATGACCGTGATCCCGTTGCTGAAGCCGTGGCCCACATAGGCGTAGCCGCGATGCACCATCACCTGCACGCCGTCGCCGCGGCCGCCCTGGTCGCAATGGCTGATGAAGCTGATGTTGCGCGCGGCCACGGCTTTCGTCATGACGTCTCCTCGGGGTTCGCGGTGCGCTCGACAGAGGTCCCGCCGTGGTGCAACTATCCGGCCCGTTTTCGCCGACGCCACAATGTGGACGCGGTGCCGACGATTAAGCAAGTGAGGAGCGGATGGCAAATCGGTTCGGGCGCCTGACCCTGCATATGTGGACCATCGACACGACGCCGCTCGCGACCGCGCTCGCGGCGGCGCGCGACGGCGGCTACGACGCGGTCGAGCTGCGCCGCATCGATTTCAAGCGCTGCTTCGAGGCCGGCATGAGCAACGCGCAGGTGCTCGACCTCGTGAAGAGGAGCGGCATCACGGTCGGCGTGCTCGGCGTCGAGTACGGCTGGCTTTTTGCCAAAGGCGAAGACAGCAAGCGCATCTTCGGCGTGTTTCGCGAGTCGTGCGAGAACGCGGTCGCGCTCGATTGCGGCATGCTGATGAGCGCGCCGGGGCCGTTCGTCGGCACGGTGCCGGAGGCGATCGCCAACCTGCGCACGGCCGGCGACATCGCGGCCGAGTTCGGGCTGCGTCTGGCGATCGAGTTCAACTCGCAGCACCCGGTGCTCAACAACATGAGCGTCCAGCGCGAGATCGTGAGCGCCGCCGCCAAGAAGAACGTCGGCCTGCTGCTCGACGCCTATCACCTCGCGCGCAGCGGCGCGCCGGGCGCGAGCTTCGCGGACGTGCCGAGCGAGGACATCTTCTGCTTCCAGTACAGCGACCTCTCAGCCACTCCGGTGACCGGCGTGGCGCGGCCGACCGATCGCCTCGCGCCCGGCAAGGGCACGGTGCGCTGGCGCGAGGTGCTCGGGCTGCTCGCCGAGAAAGGCTACGCCGGGTACCTGAGCTACGAGGCGCCCAATCCGGAATTGTGGGCGCGCCCGCCCCTCGAGGTTGCGCGCGAGGGCGTCGAGCTCACGCGCGCACTGCTGCGCGACGCCGTCCCGCAATACGCGGCGTAATGGATGAACTCGTAGGGTGGGCAAAATCGCCTGTCGCTCCGTTCGCCGCGTGGGCAAAGGCGCAATGGCGATTTTGCCCACGCGGCTCGGACGTGCAATGCGCCTTTGCCCACCCTACGATTTTGGGAGACCGCCATGACCACGACGACCGATCCGCTGTTTGCCGGCCTGTTCGACCGCAAGATCACCGAAGTGCCGGCAACCGCCCAGGGCCAGCGCTACATGACCAGCGTCGCGCCGGTCGCCGCCAATCCGGGCAAATGGGTCGAGCAGCCGCGGCTGCCAATTCCGGTCGGCGAGCACGGCGTGATCGAGTGCATGGGCAAGATTCACATCGTGGCGGGCTACGCGCGCCACCGGGTCGACGGCGACTTCCATCAGGTGTTCGATCCGAAGAGCGGCACGTGGACGCTCAAGGCGCCGTTTCCGGTGCCGTGCAACCACGTCGCGCTGGCGACGATCGGATCGAAGATCTACGCCTTCGGCGGCTTCATCGAGCAGAACCGCGGCCCGCATTCGAAATGCTTCGCCTATGACGCGGCGGACGACAAATGGACGCCGATCGCGGGCCTGCTGCGGCCGCGCGGCGCCTCCTCGGCGATCGTGCTCGACGGCAAGATCCATCTGCTCGGCGGCCGCGACGTGCGCTCGGTCGAATGGCACGAGGTCTACGATCCGGCGACCGACAAGTACCAGATCCTCGGCGGCATGCGCGGCTCGACCGGCACGCAGCCTTTCGTCGGCCAGCGCGACCACATGGGCGTCGCGGTGGTGGACGGAAAGATCCACGCCATCGCGGGCCGCATGGACAGTTACGATTTCAACACCAGCCTGAACGCCGTCTACGATCCGAAGACCGACGGCTGGAGCTTCCGCGCGCCGCTGCCGACGCCGCGCAGCGGCGTCTCGGCCGTCTACTACCGCGACCGCATCGTGGTGTTCGGCGGCGAGGCGACCGGCAAGGTGTTCGGCACCAACGAGGCCTATGATCCGAAGACCGACAAGTGGGAGGCGCTGGCGCCGATGCGGCTGCCGCGCCACGGCTTGCACGGCGCGACCGTCGCGGTGATCGGCGACATGGTGCACGTGCCGGGCGGCGGCCCGGTGCCGGGCGGCAGCATCCAGGGCGCCTATCACGACGCCTTCACGCTCGACTGAGCCGCAGCACATCATGCCGGACCCGATCGAGCTCACGGTCAACGGCCGCACCGTCAAGGTGACGGTCGCAAACGAGGACGCTTCGCTGCTGGCGGTGCTGCGCAACGAGCTCGGCCTCGTCGGCACGCGCTTCGGCTGCGGGCTCGAGCAGTGCGGCTGCTGCATGGTGCTGATCGACGGCGAGCCTGCGAAATCATGCGCCAAACCGGCGTGGAGCGTCGCCGGCAAGTCGGTCACCACGGTCGAGGGCCTGGGCACGCCGGAGCGGCCGCATCCGCTGCAGCAGGCTTTCCTCGACGAGCAGGCCGGACAGTGCGGCTACTGCCTCGGCGGCATTCTCATCTCCGCGAAGGCCTTGCTCGACCGCAATCCGGCGCCGACGCGCGCCGAGATCGCGCAGGCGCTCGACGACAATCTCTGCCGCTGCGGCAGCCACAACCGCATCCTGCGCGCGATCGAAAAGGCCGCGGCCCTGCAACGCGAGGCCGCGCCATGACGTCGGCACCCGCGTTGACCGGCGCGCTCGCCGCGCATCCTGCACTCGATCAGTGGGTCGCGTTTCCGGCGCCAGGCCAGGTCACGGTGCGCACCGGCAAGGTCGAGATCGGCCAGGGCGTGCTCACCGCCATGCTGCAGCTCGCCGCCGAGGAGCTCGACGTCGCGCCGGCCCGCATCGCGATGTCGTCGGGCGACACGGATTTGACGCCTGACGAAGGTTTCACGGCGGGCAGCCAGTCGATGCAGTTCGGCGGCGTCGCGCTGCGGCAAGCTTGCGCCGAGGTGCGCGCACTGTTCGTGCAGTGCGCCGCCGACCGGCTGGGCTGCGCGATGGCCGATCTGTCGATCGCGGACGGCCGATTTCTGCGGCACGGCGAGCCGACCGGCGAGGATTACTGGACGCTCGCATCCGCGGCCGGGCTCGACACGAAGGCGACCGGCGCCGCGCCGCGCAAGCCTGCCGCGGACTACAACATCGTCGGGCACGACACGGCGCGGCTCGACCTTCCCGCCAAGGTGTTCGGCGCGCCGGCCTTCATTCACGACATGATCCTCGCCGGCATGCGGCACGCGCGTGCGGTGCGCCAGCCTCACCGCGGCGCGACGATCGGCAACGTCGACGAAGCCGCGATCCGGCGGGCGGCGCGCGGCGCGATCGAATTCGTCCGCCACGGCAATTTCCTCGCCATCGTGGGCGACGACGAGACCGCCGTCGAGGCGGCGGCGGTCGCGGCCGAAACGCATGTGACGTGGCACGGCGTCGAGCCGATCAATCCGCTGCAGGAGCAGGCGTCGTCGCTGCTGCAGCAGCCGACGATCGACCGCACCATCGGCGCGCCGCTGCCCGCAGCGCCGGGGCGCTCCGCGTCTCACGAGGCGACCTACACGCGCGGTTACCTCGCGCATGCCTCGATCGCGCCGTCCTGCGCGCTCGCCGAGTTTCGCGACGGCCACCTGACGGTGTGGACGCACGCGCAGGGCGTCTTTCCGCTGCGCGTCGAGCTTGCGCAGTCGCTCGGGCTCGAGCCCGGGAACATCTCGGTCCGGCACGTGCAGGGCCCGGGCTGCTATGGCCACAACGGCGCCGACGATGCGGCGGCCGATGCGGCGATCATCGCGATGCGCAAGCCCGGCACGCCGATCCGGGTGCGCTGGCGGCGCGAGGAGGAATTCGCCTTCGAGCCGGTGAGCCCCGCGATGGTCGTCAAGGTGCGCGCCGCGCTCGACGAGGCCGGCAAGCCCGCCGACTGGACGGCGGAAATCTGGAGCGGCACGCACAGCGCGCGGCCCGGCAGCGGCAACCTCCTTGCGGCCGAGGCGCTGCCAAATCCGCCGCCCGCCTATCCGCCCGCCGACGTGCCCGATGCCGGAGGCGGCGGCGCGACGCGCAACGGCGCGCCGCTCTACGACGTTGCGGCCAAGCGCATCATCCATCATCTGGTGCCCGAGACGCCGGTGCGCACCTCGGCGCTGCGCGGCCTCGGCGCCATGCCGAACGTGTTCGCGATCGAATGCTTCATCGACGAGCTGGCCGAGCGCGCCGGCCAGGACCCGGTGCAATACCGGCTCGCGATCATGTCCGAGCCGCGCGCCCATGCCGTCATCGAGCGCGTCGCCGCGATGTCGGCGTGGCAGGCCGGCTTGCCGGCCGGCACCGGCCGTGGGCGCGGCATCGGCTTTGCGCGCTACAAGGACCGCGCCGCCTATGCGGCGGTCGTCGCCGAGCTCGAGGTCGACGAGACGATCCGGCTCACGCGCCTTTGGTGCGCGGCCGATGTCGGCCTCGTGGTCAATCCGGACGGCACCATCAATCAGCTCGAGGGCGGCATGATCCAGGCGGCGAGCTGGGTGCTCAAGGAGCAGGTGCGGTTCGAGACCACGGGCGTCGCGTCGCGCGACTGGGAGAGCTATCCGATCCTGCGTTTCTCCGAGGTGCCGGAGATCACGGTCGAGCTGATCGTGAGCGCGAGCGACGTGCCGCTCGGCGCCGGCGAGGCGACCGCCGGCCCGACCGCAGCCGCGATCGGCAATGCGGTCGCGCATGCGCTCGGCACCCGCATCCGCGACCTGCCGCTCACCCGCGAGCGCATCATGGCGACGCTGCTGGCGAGCGGGTGAACTGTAGGGTGGGAAAAATCGCCTGCACGTACAGTCCGCGTGGGCAAAGGCGCTTCGGCGATTTTGCCCACGCGGCGAAGCATCGGCGACGCGCCTTTGCCCGCCCTACGCAGCCGGAGCGTGCGCCGCCGCGCTCTGATCCAGCTTCAGCCACGCCTCGAGGAAGGTCGCGAGCCACGTCCTGATCGCGAGGTCGTAGACCGGGCGCTCGGCGAAGTGAGCGGCGCGCTGCTTGGCGCCGGGCATTTCCATGCGGGCGTGGCCGCGCGTGGTCCAGCGGCACATCATGGCGTGGGTGACCTCGGCGTGAAACTGGATCGCGAAGCCGGTGCCGTAGCGCATCGCCTGGATCGGAAAGATGTCGCCCTCGGCAAGCAGCTCGGCGCCATACGGCAGCTCGAAGCCCTCGCGGTGCCACTGGTAGACCACGTCCGGCCAGTTGCCGCACACCTTGCGCGCCGCGTCGCTGACGCGGATCGGGTAGTAGCCGACCTCGGCCTTGCCCTCGGCGTGATAGTCGACGCGCGCGCCGAGGTGCCGCGCCATCATCTGGGCGCCGAGGCAGATGCCGAGATACGGCCGCTTCTCGGCGAGCGGCACGCCGATCCAGTCGATCTCGCGGCGAATGAAATCGTCGGTGTCGTTGGAGCTCTGCGGGCCGCCGAAGATGACCGCGCCGGCGTGCGCGTCGAGCGTCTCGGGCAGCGGATCGCCGAAGCGCGGGCGGCGGATGTCGAGCGGCACGCCCATCCTGGTCAGGTAGTGCCCGACCCGGCCCGGCGTCGAGAGCTCCTGGTGCAGGACGAGCAAAACCGGCCGTTGTCCGGCCGGCGTCGGGCCCTCAGGAATCAATGGCGCATGCATGACCGACCGAATTCCTACGCGCTTGCCGGTACTTTGCAAGACCCGTGCCGGTCAGGCCTTCCATGCGCCCGGCCGATGCCTAGACCCCGCCCTCGCCGGCGCCCTGTGCGGCCGCGACGCGCTCGCGCAGCGTGATGCGATCGCGCGCCGACACCGCGAGCAGGTCGGCGACCCGCCACATCACGTTCGCCTCGAACTCGGTGACCTTGCCGTCCGCGTAGACCATCTCCCACAGCATCTCGACGATGCGCAGGCGCCCGGCCTCGTCGAGCGTGCGCATGATCAGGCTGGTGAAATGATAGAAGTCGACCGCCTCGCGGTCGTCGGCCGCAGCTTCCGCGATCAGGTCGTCGGTCGCGGCCGCATCGAGCGTGAATGCCCGTTCGAGGATCGCATGCAGCTTGCCGCGCTTGGCGTCGTCGAGCTCGCCGTCGAGCGTCGCGATATGGACGAGCAGCGCCGCGGCGGCGCGCCGATAGTCGTTCTCGGCGAACTGGTCCTGCGGCTTCTCCCCGCCGGTCAGCTCGGCAAAAAAATGTCTGAGGTCATTCAGCATGGCGGGCCCTGGAGCGTATTCCGTTCCTGCGGAATCGGAATACGGTCCATCCTCTTTCATTTTGCGCATGTTCTTGTCGGCGAACCGGTGTCCACTTCGCCGGAACATGCGCTGGCAATCGCTGCGGCGTACCGCGCGAGAACGGCCCAGAATGGCCACCGCCCCGAATGGGAGCTAACGCACGGCCTTATGGGTCCGGATGCTCTCGGCGAGCAAAGCGATATTGTTCGCAATATAGGGGTTGCTCGGGGCTTTTGCTTGCGCCTCGAGCAGCGTCGCGCGGGCGTGCGCAAAATCGCCGCGCAGCATGTAGGAATAGCCCTGATTGTTGAGCAGCTCGGGCGTGCGTCCCAGCATGGCGAAGAGCTGCTTGTAGGCGCGGTCGGCGAGATCGAAGCGCTTGAGCCGGTCATAAGATGCGGCGAGCCCGAGCCAGGCCTCGGCGTCGCGCGGGCCCGCTTCCACGGCGCGGCGGAAATAGTGCTCCGCGAGCCCGTAGTTGCCCTCGCGGAAGTTCTCCCGGCCGAGACTGAGATCGTCGTTCGGATTGCTCGGCGTCGCGGGCGGCAGCGGCTCGACCGCCGGCCCCTTGTCGCCGATGTCGTGCGGGCCGATCGAGCCGGTCGTGTCGGCGGGCTGGTCGGGCTTCGAGGAGAAGAAATCGGGGGCCTTGAGCGACGTGGTCTCGCAGCCGGACAGCCAAAGCAGGCCCGTGATCGCGACGAGGACGCTACGCTTGACGCCAAAACTCATACGCTGCGCGCCCCCCGGGCGCCGGAGAAGAACTCTTGGGCCGAAAGCATCTTCGGCCGAACGCACCGGCGCGCGAGCGAAGTGGTGCTGCGGCAGCCCCGTATGAAAACCTAGGGGACGTTGGTTAAGAATTCCTCGCCGGCGAGCCTAAGCGGCCGTCCGGTCACGGTATTTTGGTCCGCTGGAGCTCAATATGCGCCCATCTTGATGCGCACGAAGACCGGCAGCAGGATCACGACGAACAGCACCGGAAAGACGCAGACCATCAGCGGGATCGCGAGCTTGGACGGCAGCGCGTAGGCCTTTTCCTCCGCGGTCGACAGGCGGCGATGGCGCATGTCCTCGCTGTAGACCCGCAGCGCGTCCGTGATGCTGGAGCCGAGCTCGTCGGATTGCTGGATCAAGGTCGCGAACGAGCGGACCTCGGCGAGGCCGAGACGATCGCCGAAATGCTCGAGCGCCTCGCTCATGGTGCGGCCGGCGCGAACCTCGAGGTTCGCCATGTGGATGTTGGCGCTGAGATTGGGATAGGAATCGCCGAGCTCGCGCCCGACCCGCTCGAACGCCGCCGACATGCCGAGACCCGCGTCGGCGCACACCACCAGCAGATCCATCATGTCGGGAAAGCCCGCCCGGTATTCCCGGCGACGCGCCGCCACGATGCGGTCGAGCACGATGCTCGGCCCGAGATAGCCGATCAGGCCGCCGATGCCGACCAGCGGCCACTGCAGGCTGTTGCTGTTGGAGAGCAGCGGCGCCAGCACGAAGCCCAGGCCACCCAGCGCCACGGCCAGAATGCCGCGGGTGAGAAAAAGAAGCCGACCGCGCGCGCATCGAAGATGCCGGCCTGCACCAGGCGCTGGCGCAGCATCTTCATGCTCTTGTTGTCCATCGACGAGTAGTGCTTGGTGGTGCGGTCGATCAGCCGCTGCGCCGCCTTCATGCCGGAATTGCGCAGCGAGGAGCCGCCGCCCGCCGACATCAGCTCGTCGCTCGCCATCCCGGCCGCGCGACGCTTCACGGTGCCGCGCACCCGCATCGCCCGCATGACGAAGAAGGCGATCAGCGCGGTCGGAATGAAAACGCCCGCCAACACCAGCAGGTTGGCGGCGCCCTCATTCGTCGGGATAAGGTCGAGCAGCGTTTCCATGGGTGCTAGATTTTAAAGTTGACCATCTTGTACATCGCGAGATTGCCGACCAGCATCCAGCAGATGGCGCAGCCGAGGACCATCTTGGTCAGCTCGAATTGCCATACGCTGCCGTAGAAGTCCGGCGCCACGACCTGCACGACGCCGAACATCAGGATGGGCAGCGACGAGAGAATGAGCGCCGACGCGCGGCCCTCGGCGGCGAGCGCGCGCACCTTGCGCCGCATCTTGAAGCGCTGGCGGATGACCGCCGACAGGTTCTCCAGGATCTCGCCGAGATTGCCGCCGGTCGATCCCTGGATCGCGACCGCGGTGACGAACAGCGGCAGGTCGTCCTGGCCGACCCGCGAGTAGAGATTGCGCATGGCGGATTCGAGGTCGGCGCCGTAGGTGATCTCGTCGCAGACGATGCCGAACTCGCTGCCGATCGGATCGGCGAGCTCGCGCGCCACCATGTTGACGGCGATCGGCACCGGGTGGCCGGCGCGCAGGCTGCGCACGATGATGTCGATGGCGTCGGGGAACTGCGAGCCGAATTTCTTCTGCCGGCGGGCGCGCAGCACACGCAGCACGAAATACGGGAGCGGCAGCCCGCTGAACAGCGCGCCGAGCAGCCCCTCGACGATGCTGCCGCGCAGCACGACCAGCCCGACCAGCGTGACGACGGCCGCGATGGCGGCGAAGATCGCGATGCGGGAGAGGCCGAACGAGATGCCCGACTGCAGGATCAGCCGGTTGAGCGAGAGCACCGGCAGGCGGAAGTCGCCCGCCGAGGTGAGGCCGCGCTCGCGGCGAAGCTGGACCAGGATGCCCTGACGGTTGACCGTGTCGCTGAGCATCGACAGGCGGCGATTGATGCGGTTGCGATACGACGCCGCCGAGAAGAACAGCAGGTAGACGCCTTCACCGAACAGAATGGCGGAGACTGCCGCGAAGGCGTAGACCGCATATGTCGGATCGATGTTGAACGACATGGTTCTGCGGGGCTCGCGCTTACAACGGCTGGCTCGGGTCGAAGTAGTTCGCCGGGATCTTGATTCCCTTGGCGGCGAGATCGATGAGGAAGCGCGGCCGGATGCCGGTGGCCTGGAAGTGGCCCTGGACGGTGCCGTCCTCCAGCGTCGCGGTGCGCGTGAACTTGTAGATTTCCTGCATCTGGATGATGTCGCCTTCCATGCCGGTGATCTCGGCGATGCTCATCACGCGGCGCTTGCCGTCGGACAGGCGCGTGACCTGTACGATCACCCCGATCGCGGACGCGATCTGCCCGCGGATGCTGGCGACCGTCATGGGCAGTCCGGCCATGCCGATCATCTGCTCGAGGCGGGAGATGGCGTCGCGCGGCGTGTTGGCGTGGATGGTCGCCATCGAGCCTTCGTGGCCGGTGTTCATCGCCTGCAGCATGTCGAAGGCTTCCTCGCCGCGGCACTCGCCGAGGATCACGCGGTCGGGACGCATGCGCAGGGCGTTCTTGACCAGCTCGCGCTGACGGATCTCGCCCTTGCCCTCGATGTTGGGCGGACGCGTCTCCATGCGCACCACGTGCGGCTGCTGCAGCTGCAGCTCGGCCGCGTCCTCGATGGTGATGAGGCGCTCCTTGTCGGAGATGAAGGCGGACAGCGCATTGAGCAGCGTCGTCTTGCCCGAGCCGGTGCCGCCGGAGATGACGGTGGAGACGCGCGCCTTGACGGCGGCGGCGAGGAACTCGCCCATCTGCGGCATGAGCGCACCGATCTCGACCAGCTTGTTGAGGTTGAACGGCTTCTTGGAGAACTTGCGGATCGACACCAGCGGGCCGTCGATGGCGACCGGACGGATCGCAACGTTGACGCGCCAGCCGTCGAGCAGGCGCGCATCGCACAGCGGATGCGATTCGTCGACGCGGCGGCCGACCGCCGAGACGATGTGGTTGACGATGCGCAGCAGGTGCTGGTTGTCCTGGAAGCGCACCGCGGTCAGCTCGAGGATGCCGCCGCGCTCGACGTAGACGCATTCGTGGCCGTTGATCAGAATGTCGCTGATGCTCGGGTCCTTGAGCAGCGGCTCGATCGGGCCGAGGCCCGTCATCTCGTCGAGGATCTCGTTGACGAAGTCGGCGAGCTCCTGGGTGTTGAGCGCCAGGCGCTCAACGAGGATGTATTGCGAGACGAGCTGCTGGACGTGCTTGCGGATCTCCTCCTCGGGCAGCTTCTCGAGCGCCGAGAGGTTGATCTCCTCGATCAGCTTACGGTGCAGCCGCACCTTGGCGTCGAGTAGCTTGTCGGTCAGCAGCGGATTGGACTGCGGCGCGCTGACCTGCGCCACGACCGGCGGCGGCGCGAGCATCAGCGGCGCGACCGGATCGGGCTCGGGCTCGGCCTGCGGAAATACGGTCCAGGCGACCGCCTCGACCGGCGGCGGAGGCGGCCCCGCGGCCGTGGAAGGCGCCACGGCCATGGGCGGCGCGGACGCGACCGGCGGAAACTCCGGCCCGGCGCGGCGTGTGCTGAATCGAGTAGCCATCTCTCCGCCTCAGCTCACCCTTTGCGTGATCCGCCGCGCCGCTACGACCGCGCCCACGACAGCATCGGCTTCTTCTGCAGCGCCGCGCCCGCGGCCACAGCCGCCTTGTCGGGCGGCGGCGCGATCAGCTTCTTGAGCTCGGCCGTGATCTTGTTGCCGGCCTTGACCTCGTCGAGCGGAACGCCGCGGTCGATCGCCTCGCGCACCAGCGCGTAGTTGTTGGGGATGGCGGCGACGAAATCCTTGCCGATCGCCTGCTCGACGTCGCTCTTGCGCAAGCCGGAGCCGAACAGCCGCTGCTCGAAGCGGTTGATGATCACCTGCGGGCGCGTGGTCTCGCCCAGCCGTTCGCTGATGGCGCCGACGAGCTGCTTGGCGTGCTTGAGGCCCGGCACCGTCATCTCGCTGACGATGAACAGCCGGTTGGAGCCGAGCAGCACGCTATCGGTCCACGAGAACCAGGTGCGCGGCATGTCAATCACGACGTAGTTGAAGTGCGACGAGACGAGGTCGAGCAGCCGCGTCACCATGTCGGGATCGAACGAGCGCATCTCGGCCGGCCGGTTGGGCGCCGCAATGACGGCGAGACCGGAGCCGTGATAGGCGGTCATCACCTCGAGCAGCTGGCGATCGAGGCGCTCGGGGCGGTGCTCGATCTCCTTGAGCTCGAGGCGCGGCTCGAGGTCGAGATAGTCGGCGCAGGCGCCGTGCTGGAAATTGAGGTCGACGAGACAGGTCGCCGGTCGCGTCTTGCCGGGGCCGGTGGCGAGCAGCAGGAGCGCGGTCTGGATCGCGAGCGTCGTCACGCCAGCACCGCCGACCGCCGGCAGATAGGTGAAGATCTGCGCCTCGGTCTGCTCCGCGGCGGCTGGACCGGGCGCCTGGACGACGCGCGCGCAGGTGCGCACCAGCTCGACCGGCTGCACGGGCTTGACCAGGAAATCGGCGACCCGCATCTGCAGCAGCTGGCGCGCGGTCTCCTTGTCGAAGTTCGGCGTGACGACCACCACGGGCGGCCAGCCGCTGAGGCGGCCCATCATGCGGGTGAGCGCGGCGAGCTCGGGCTCCTGCGCGGGATCGAGATCGACGACGATGACGGTCAGGTCCTCGCCGGTGATCTTCGCCTCGTGGACGGAGAGCGGCCCACTGAGCACCGCGAGCTCGATCTGCGCCGCGGTCGCAAACGTCGTGCGCACCAACTCCTCGAAAGTGGCGTCGGCCGTCACGACCAGCACGCTGGTCTTGCTCGAGGATTGTTTGGAGCGGCTGGTGCGCATGGCGGTTTCGCGTCTCGCTATGCGGGCGTGAGGACGCCCGCGCGCTACTTGACCCCTCCGTTCGATGTCGTCGCCGTCGCGGCCGCGGCCGGCTGCGGCGTGCAGCCCGGCTGCGTCGCCTGCGGCGCGCTGCCGTATCCGCCGGTGCCGCTCGAGCTCGTGCCCTTGGGTTGGATCACCTGGCAGGTGCGGTAACGCTCGACCGCGCTCTGCACCACGACGCCGTTCGCCGCGATGTTGCGGTCCGCGCTCGCGCGCGGCCACGGATCGATGGTCTGCGTCGCCCGCGCGGTCGCGACCGCATCATTGGCGGCGAACGACACGGTGTCGCGCCGGTCGTAATAGATGTCCGAGCAGCCCGCGAGCGTGGCGGCGAGCAACAGGCCCGCGCCGATCCTCGTCATGTCACCGTGCCGCAGCATCGAAGCCCCCTTTCGGCAATTCGAGCATGTGTCCGATCGGCCCGCGCTCGACCTTCGCGCCGCCGCCCCGCACCTCGGTGCGCAGCACCTCGGGCTTGTTCTTGAGGAAGAAGTCGATGTCGTTCGCCGGCAGCGCGTTGTCGAGCGGCGTGCGCACCTCGTCGCCCGGCCGCGTCGGCTGAACCAGATGCGGCGTGACGATGATGATCAGGTCGGTCTCCTGCTTCTGGTAGGACTTGCTGGAGAACAGCGAGCCGAGCACCGGCACGTCGCCGACCCACGGGAGCTGCTGCTGCGCGGTCGACAGGTTGTTCTGCAACAGGCCGGCGAGCACGAAGCTCTGGCCGTCCTTGAGCTCGAGCGTCGTCGTCGCGCGCCGCACCGTGAGCGCCGGCACCACGATGCCGTTGCCGACCGAGACGCTGTTGCTCGGATCGAGCTGGCTCACCTCGGGGATGATCTTGAGGTTGATCAGGTTGCCGTTGAGCACCGTCGGCGTGAACGCGAGGCTGACGCCGTATTGCTTGTAGTCGACCGTGATCTGCCCGGCGCCGAGGCCCGGCACGGGAATCGGATATTCGCCGCCGGCGAGGAAGTTCGCGGTCTCGCCCGAAAGCGCGACCAGGTTCGGCTCGGCGAGCCGGCGCGCGAGGCCGCGCTGCTCGAGCGCGTTCAGCGTCGTGTTGATCTGCAGTCCATGGGCAAGCACGTTGGTGGCGATGACGCCGAACGGCGAGGTCGCGGTGCCGATCACGCCGGCCGTGCCGAGAATTGCGCTGACGTTGCTGGTGTGACCGGGCTGCGCGCCGAGGTTCCATTGCACGCCCAGCTCGCGGTCGGCCTCGCGCGAGGCCTCGATGAAGCGCACCTCGAGCATCACCTGCTGGGGCTGCGCGACCTGGACCGAATTGATGATCTCGGGACCGAACTGCTTGGCGACCTGGATCGCCTCGTCGAGCGAGACGCCGTCCGTCGCCATGCCCGTGAGCAGGATGCGGCCGTTGACGGTCGAGACCCGCAGATGGTTGTGCGGGAAGCGGCGCGCAAGCTCGGCGGCGAGCGCCGAGGTGTCGTAGGAAACTTCGACGTCGAACACGCCGATCAGCCGCTTGTCGGCGCCGTAGATCGACACGCGCGTGGTGCCGATCTTCTTGCCGAGGATCGACAGCGTGTGGTCGGTCAGCGCGTTGACGTCGGCGATGTCCGGATTGCCCACCATGACGTCGACGAAGGGTTGGTCGGTGCGCACATCGTCCGACTTGCCGACCGCCACGACGATCGAGGCGGTGCGGTTGGTGGCGCCGACCTGGATCAGGCGCTGCGCCATCGCGGCGCCCGTGAAGCCCGGCAGGCAGGCCGCCGTCGAGATGACGAGCCCCGCCGCAAGCGACACCAGCAGCGATCGCCAGGCGATCCATCGGCGCCGCGGCGCCGTGCGGTCCGAGGTCCTGTCCGAGGTCCTGACCATGGGCCGCGTCACCGCGGCATATTGGTGCTTGTTGTTCTTCACATCGGCCTCCCCGCCCTGTGATCCGTCGCATCCGCCGGCAAATCCCCATTTGCCGGGCGGCTGCATCAATTCGTTGTCCCTTGCCCCACCGTCGCGGCCGTACGGGGGCCGCGATCGTCTTTCGGCACGCTGTAGATGGTCGTGGTCGAGGCGCGCGTGATCGCGATGGTTGCGCGATCGCTATCGGAACCGCGCGCGCCCATCAGGTCGGAGACCGTGATCGGCCGCGACGGCGTCGGCTCGGCATCGCCGGCCTTGCGCAGCGCGAGCGCGAGCGTGCCGATCTGGCCCGCCAGCGCGAGCTTCTGCGCGCCCGCAATGTCGACCTCGAGCGTCACGGCCTTGGCGACCGACGGCTTGTCGGCGCGCTCGTCGGCGAGCTGGTCGATCGCCAGCACCTTCACGTTCTTGAGCACCACGTCGTTGGTGGCCGAACCCTTGTCGATCGTGCGGCTGAGCATGACGTCGACGCGGTCGCCCGGCAGCACGAAGCCGGCGACGCCATCGACATCGTTGACCCGGATGGTCATCGCCTTGTGGCCTTCGCTGAGCATCGCCGAGAGCGTCGCGCGCTCGCCCTGCCCGGTGATCTTCGACGCGAGCACCGGCTCGTTCGCCTCGATCGCGGTGAGTACGACGCGCTTGCCGTGCGCGAGCACGTCCTTGATCGTCCGGAAGCCGCCCTGCGGCAGCGCATCAGCCGGCCACGGCATCTCGCGCAGCGCCGACGCGGAAAGCTCGTTGCCGAAACGCAGCTGGCGGCTCGCCACCACCAGCGTCATCGTCGCGGTCGGCTGAGTCTTCTGCGCCTGTAGGCTGCGCAGACGCGCCTCCGCCTGCGAGTTGAGCCAGGATTGCGCCACATAGACCGCGAGCAGGCCGAACACGGCCGCGACGGCGATCATGATGATGGTGCTGCTGCGCACGATTACGTTCCCGAAGCTGTTTCCCGCTCTCGCAGGATCGTCGGGACGACTATAGAAACGTCGGCAGTATTGAATCGGTGAACGATAACGATGTTCTGGCGCTATGCTGAAGTTTGACTGAATCCGTATTGTTTACGAACCGTGCGAAGTTGAATAAACGTCTGCGTAACCGTGAAAGGAATTCATCATGCGGCGACCCGAAATTGTGCTCGGCTGTGGCGCCGCGGCGACAGCTCTCTGCCGCGAGCGTCCACGGGCGCGTGCAAGCGGCGGTGTGCACGCGGCGCTTGTGGCGATCGCAACATCGCATTAACCAGGACGCCGCGCGTGGCCGCATCGCGCGCCACCGCCCGCCCCTTCCCTTAGTTCATCCCGCCCGAGAAATGACCGCGCCATGACCGACGCCCTCGTCCAATCCGCCATGCATCATTGGGCGCCGCGCCTCGTCGCGAACGGCGTCGTGCTCACCGATTTCGAGGAGATTACCGCCTCGCTCGGCTCCTGGAATGATTGGTGCGGCGCCTGGTCGGCGCGCGCCGCGATCCATGAGCAGCTTGGGCGGCAGGCGCTCGATGCCGGAAAGCATCTCAGCGCCGGCGAGCACCTGCAGCGGGCGGGCGTATATTACCACTTCGCCAAATTCCTCTTCGTGCACGACCCGGCGCAGATGGAGGCGGCGCACATGAAGGCGGTCGACTGCCGCCGGCTCGCGCTGCCGCATTTGGCGCCGGCCGGCGAGCGGGTCGCGATCCCGTTCGAGGGCAAGACGCTCTACGGCATCCTGCGCAAGCCGGCGGGCGGTACGCGACCGCCCGTGATGGCGATGTGCTGCGGGCTCGACTCCTGCAAGGAGGAGACCGACGCCTACGAGACGCCATTCCTGGCGCGCGGCGTCGCGACGCTCGTGTTCGACGGCCCCGGCCAGGGCGAGAGTGAATACGATTTCCCGATCCGCGGCAACTACGAGACCGCCGTCAAAGCCGTGTTCGACTTCATCGAGACGCGCCGCGATCTCGATTCCACGCGCATCGGCCTGTGGGGCGTGAGCCTCGGCGGCTACTACGCGCCGCGCGCGGCTGCGTTCGAGCCGCGCGTGAAAGCATGCATTTCGCTGTCGGGCCCTTACGACATGGGCGATTGCTGGGACAGCCTGCCCGAGCTCACCCGCGAGACGTTCCGCGTGCGCAGCCATTGCGCGACGCAAGCCGACGGCAAGCGCAATGCCGCCACGCTCTCGCTCAAGGGCATCGCCGGCCGCATCACCTGCCCGATGTTCATCGTGACCGGCAAGCTCGACCGCGTGATCCCGTGGCAGGACGCCGAGCGTCTCGCCCGCGACGTGAAGGGACCGGTCGAGCTGCTGCTGGTCGAGGACGGAAGCCACGTCGCCAACAACCGCGGCTATCGCTGGCGGCTGCAAAGCGCGGACTGGATGGCAGAGCGGCTCGGGGCGTAGTTCGTTGAAGATCTTCTGGTCGGCGATGCACGCCTTGAAGGTCTCCTCCGTGAAGCCCATCGGCATGACGGTCGCGAGCAGGGGCTTCTCCGGCCTGTCGACCACCCAGGTCTTCTGGGTCCGAAAGAGCAGCTCGATGGTCGGAAAGAACCTGTCCTTGCCGGCGCAACGCGCGAGCGATGAGGCAGCGCCCGCGAGCGGGTCCAGCGGATATTCGCGGAAGATGAACCGCACCTTGCCGGTGTCGATGTCGCGCTGCTTGAGCAGCGGAAAGACGTCGTTGGCGAACCGCGCGCAATGCGGACAGGTCATCGAAGCGTATTCGATGATCACGTTCGGCGCGCTTGGCGCCGAGCGTCTGTTCGCCGAGCGGCCACGACTGCATGAGGTCGGCCGGCGCCGAATCGGCGCGCGATGCCACGAAGCCGCCGCCGACCATGACGAGGAGCACGGCAGCCGCAGCGGTGGCAAGAATTCTTAGACGAGCCAAGTGCAATCCCCCACGTGCAGAGAACGCTTAGGGCTCCGCCGTCTCTGTGCGAATTGCGACGGAAGCCGGTGCAAATTCGCGATTTCACTGAGACCATATCAGCGGCTTGGCGTGCGGCAAGCGAACCTGCCATGCTGTTGCGGTCGTGCAATCCGGCTCCAATCCAGCGGAGTTCCTGCCGAGGTCACGCCAACGCGTCTGACGATCGACGCCGCTCCATCGCTCGCGCGACAGAGCGTTGGGCGCGCTGGGCTATGACGCGGCCGAAGCCGCAATGATCGCGGACCAACTGCTCGATTGCGACCTGCGCGGCCTCTGCTACGGCGGCGTCGCCCGCGTCAGCGGCTCAGCCACCTGGCCGTCATCGTAACCGCGAAAGCGGACGTGATCCAGTGGCAGGACGCCGAGCGCCTCGCCCGCGATGTAAAGGGACCAGTCGAGCTCTTGCTGATCGACGACGGCAGCCACGTCGCCAACATCCGCGGCTATCGCCGGCGGCTGCAGAGAGGAGCTATCGCCGAATCTGGGTGACGGGAGGGATCAGGCGGCAGCGGCTTGAGCTTGCGATCTGACGACCTCGATACCGTATAACAAAGTTACGCCGAGGATCGGTTTCGGCAACTGATTTGAACCATCGAGGCAGCGCCGGCTTGTTCTCGGCATTTTCAGCGAGCTTGAAGACCATCGCGAGCGCGGTCTTGTTGGAAAGGCAGCCTTGGAGCGCGCGGTGCGATGGCGCACGGTTGCGAACGTGCTTTCGATGACGTTGGTCGTGCGCAGATGTTTCCAGTGCTCAGCCGGGAAATCGTAGAAGGCCAGCAAGCGCATCGCGATCCTTGATGAGGCACTCAACCGCCTTGTCGTATTTGAGCAACAGATCTCGACGAAGGCATAGAAGGCAGCGAGTGCGTCTGCCTTTGTCGCGGCCATCCAGATCTCCTGCAGCTTCTGCTTGGCTTTCGGGTGCTGGCTCTTCGGCAGCTTGTTGAGCACATTGGCGGTCTTGTGCACCCAGCAGCGCTGGCCGCGTGTCTTCGGCCACACCGCTTGGAACGGCCTGCGAAAAGCCGAGCGCGCCATCAGCGACTGCGAGCTCGGGTGCAATCGCAAGACCGCGACGCTTGAGGTGGAGTAGAAGCTAGCACCAGGATAGCGCGCTCTCACGCACGCCGTCGATGAGGCCGACAAGTTCCTTTTTGCCCTGGGGTGTGGCACCGACGATAACCAGCAGGCACTGCGCATGGTGCTCGAGCCTCGCTTGCACGTGGATGCCGTCGACCCAGAAGTAGACGTAGCGATTGGCCGAGAGATCGCGCTTGCTCCAGCGCGTATGCTCCTCTGACCAGGTCTCCTTGAGCCGGGAGAGGGTCGAGGCCGACAGCCCGCTCGGCGTCCTTGCCGAGCAGCGCAGTAAGCGCCTCCTCGAATGTCACCGGTGGAGATGCCTTTAAGGTAGAGGATCGGGATCAGCACCTCGAGGCTCTTCGATCGGCGCGCATAGGGCGGCAAAATCGCCGACGAGAAGCGAATGCACTCCGCAGCCTTGGCCCACGCGATCGCGCACCCGCGGACAGCGCACCGCGACCGGTCCAATGCCGGTCATGATCTGCGCTCGGGCAGATGACCGTGGCGCACCAGTCTCGCCGGCGGCCATCCGCGGTCCGCTTATCAGCGTGGCTCTCGAGCAAAGCCGCCAACCTCGGCCTCGACGGCCTGCGACAGCAGCGCTCGCGCGCCTTGGCGCAAAACCTCGGTGAACGAATCAGCAAAAGTTCCTGGCTGGGTAAGTCGGAAAACATTAGTCTGCGGTCACGGCGTATCACTCCTTCGGTGGAGAAGTGGAGGCGTGGAAGCACCCCCACGATACGCCGCCTCATCCCTTCATGCCGTCACCAAAGTTCGCGCATACCTCGCTGCAGAGTGCCGACTGGATGGCGGAGCAGCTGCGGACGCGGTGACGATCCGTCACTTGGCCGGACCGGCGGGCACCGCCAGGCTTGAGCAGCTCGTCGATGTCATAGAGAGTGAGCCCAAACAACCTCATCGTCAGCCTGCCATTGACGAAGAAGGCCGGCGTGGCGTCAACCTTCAAGTTCTTTTCCGCGTTGTTTTGGACCCACCGGACTCCAGTTCGAGAATCTTCTGATCAGCGAGGCACACCTTGGCGCTCTCCTCCGTGAGGCCCATCTGCTTGACGGTTGCGAGCAGCGGCCCCAGCGGCTTGTCGACCACCCACGTGCCTTGGGTGCGAAACATGAGCTCGATGGTGGGAAAGAACTTGTCCTTGTAGACGCATCGCGCGAGCATCGACGCCGCTAACGCGAGCGGGTCCAGCGGAAATTCGCGGAAGATGTAGCGCACCTTGCCGGTATCAATTCCGCGCTGCTTGAGCACCGGAAAGACATCGATGGGGTATTGCACGCACCCATTCGCGCGTTCGTGAGTACTGGATATGCCACGTCGGCGCTTTCGCGTCGCCCAGCGTCTGCTCGTCGAGCGGACCCGACCTCATCAGGTCAGCCGGCGCCGAATCGGCGCGCGACGCCACGAAACCGCCGGCGACGACGATGAGCACGGCAGGTTCCCGCAAGTGCTGCAAGAATTCTGTGACGAGCCAAATGCAATCCCCCACGTCCAGAGACACTTAGGGCTCCCGCCGTCCTCTCGGTGCGAACTGCGACGGATGCCGGTGTGAGCTTCGCGATTTCACAGGGATGATATCAGCGGCTTGGCGCGCGGCAAGCGAACCTGCGATGCTGTCGCGGTCGCACAATCCGGCTCCAGCTTGGCGGAGCAATGCCGAGGTTACACTAAAGCGTCTGACGATCGACGCCGCTACATTGCTCGCGCGGCAAGCGCTGGGGTCACTCGGCAATGACGCAGCGGAGGCCGCCCTGATCGCGGACCATCTGCTCGACTGCGACCTGCGCGGCCTTTCCTACGGCGGCCTCGCCCGCATCATCAGCATCGGCGAGCGCCTCACCCGCATCGGCGACCATCGCCGGCCGATGCGCATCGAGCGCGAGACGCCGGCGTCGGCGAAGATCGATGGCGGCGACCAGATCGGCTACCTGGTTGCCCATCGCGCGACGCTGATCGCGATCGACAAGGCCAAGGCTTCGGGCATCGCCATCGTGGGCGCCAACGAGACCTGGTACACCGGGATGCTGTGCTCCTATACCGAGATGATGGCGGCCGCGGGCCTTGTCTGGATGATCGCATCGAACACCTCGCCGTGGGTCGCGCCATACGGCGCGAGCGAGGGCCGCTTCGGCACCAACCCGATGTGCTTCGGCTTTCCGGGCACGACGGACCCGGTCATTTGGGACGTCGGCGCGGCCGCGATCATCCATGCCGACGTGACGCTGCATCAGCGGCTCGGGCAACCGCTGCCCGACGGCGTCGCGTTCGACCGCGAAGGCCGCGCCACGCGCGACCCGGCGGCGGCGCTCGCCGGCGCCTTCGCGGCCTGGGGCGGCGCCAAGGGCTCGGGGCTGGGGCTGGTGGTGCAACTCCTCGGCACGCTCGCGGGTTCGCCACGAATTCCGCCCGAGCTCGCGAATTTCGGTTTCCTCGTGCTCGCGATGAGCCCGTCGCTGTTCAGCTCGGAAGAGGAATTCAGGACGCAGGTGACCCAATACGGAGACGCCGTGCGCGCCGCCCGCCCGGTCGAAGGCGGCGCCGGCGCCCGCATGCCGTTCGACCGCTCCCTCGCCGAGCGGCGGCGGCGCCTGGCGGAAGGCGAGATCGACGTAGCCGATAAGGTCCATGCACTCTCAGCGGCCTCGCCTCGGGCCGCGGCCGGCTCGGCGCTCAACTCAACGTATAGCGCTTTCCCACCGCCAACGGCGCCAGCACCTTGTCGCCGAAGGCGCCTGCGAGCGCCGTCAATGCGCGCCAGCCGGTGCAGTGGCCGGCCGCAATCATGGCGGGCGAGAACGCTGTCATGTCGTCGACGGTCTGCGGGATGACTTCTCTTCGGCCCCGACAGATGCAGGCCGCCGAACACCGCATGGATCGGCACGCCGGGTAAGTCGCGCGCGCATGGGTGAGCACATTGACGATGCCGGCATGCGAGCAGGCGCTGAACACCACCAGCCCCTTGCCGGCAAGGTTCACGGCGAGCCAGCGCTCGTCGATGACCAGCTCGTCCGGCTCCCAGTCCTTGCCGTCGGCGGTGCGCCGCACCTGGCCGGGGATGCCACGCTCATACGCCGTCACGCGCGGGATCTCGCCGCTCACGTAGAACATGTCGTCGAGAAAAAGCTGCGGCTCGGTCGTGCACACGACACGCGCGCCATGCTCCGTGAGATCGTCGGCGCCGGGGACGTCGTCCATCAGCCGCACGTTGCCGTTCGGCAGCCGGATGGCGCGCGAATGGAACATGCCGGGATGCGCATAGTAGGGCACCTCGCGGCCGCCATTGCGCGCGCGGATCGCGTGCAGCGCAAGGAACATGGCGCCGCTGTGGTCCCAGTGGCCGTGCGAGAGCACGATGCTCTCGACCGACCCGAGATCGGCGCCGAGCCGCGTCGTGTTGCGCTCGAACGCGTAATCCTCCGGCCCGCTGTCGAACAGCACGGCGTGGCGCTTGCCGCCGCGTTCGGCCGTAATCAGGCAGGAGAGGCCGTGCACCGCGCAGCACAGGCAGCGCGCGGACGACGCGCGCAGGCCACGGCGGGTGACGGAGGCGAACTCGCTTTCGACATTGCCTGGCGTGGTCGACAGCCCATCGGTCGTGTTGTCGACCAGGATGAGGACGTCGAGCCGGTCGACCGGTGTCAGGGAATTGGGAGGCGCCATGGGGATTCCTTGTTGAACTGCCGTAAGGCTAGAGCGGCATCGACGATGCCGCAACGCGCCGGAACCGCGCGCACAAGCCGGTAGCGCCGGCGCACCGCTTCTGCGACATTGCGCGCCGAACAGGGATTTTATTGGAGCGAACGCATGTCCGATCTGATTGCCGTCATTGCGCCGGGCGAGATGGGCGCCGGCATCGGCCAGCGACTGCACGAGCGCGGCGCGCGCGTGATCACCTCGCTCACTGGGCGCAGCGCCGAGAGCGGCAAGCGTGCCGAGCGCGCCGGCATGGTGGCGGTCGCGAGCGACGACGAGATCGTCAAGGCCGGCATCATCCTGTCGGTGGTGCCGCCCAAGGATGCGGCCGGCCTCGCGCAGCGGCTCAAGCCCGCGATCGCGCGCGCGAGCGAAAAGCCGATTTATGTCGACTGCAACGCGGTGGCGCCGCAGACCGCCGACGAGATCGGCGCGATCCTGTCCGGCAGCGGCGCCCACTACGTCGATGGCGGCATCATCGGCGCGCCGCCGACGCCGACCACCGCGGGCGCGCGGCTCTACGTCTCGGGCGAGCGCGCGCGCGACGTGCTGCGGCTCAATTCATATGGGCTCGACGTGCGCCTGCTCGACGGGCCGGCCGGCGCGGCCTCCGCGCTGAAGATGTCGTATGCGGGCATCACCAAGGGCTTCACGGCGATCAGCGCCCTGATGATGCTCGGCGCGACGCGCGCGGGCTGTGCCGACACGCTGCACAAGGAGCTGGTCGAGAGCCAGGCGCCATTGCTCGCCTGGCTCGGCCGCCAGATGCCGAAGATGCCGCCCAAGGCCTACCGCTGGGTCGCCGAAATGGAGGAGATCGGCCTCTTCCTCGACCGCATCGCGGGCGGCCGCGCCGCCTACGAGTTGATCGGCGAGCTCTACCAGCACATCGCCGACGTGCAGGCGGCGCCGCGCCAGGCGGACGACACGGTGGCGCAGCTCGATGCGTTCTGCGCGATGGAGTCGCCACCGGCGCGCAAGAGCGCGTAGGATGGGTTGAGCGCAGCGAAACCCATCGCTTTACGGCCGCTCATAGATGATGGGTTTCGCGGAGCCTGTCCTTGGGCTTGCCGAAGGCAAGACCCGAGGGCTCAACCCATCCTACGAAGCCGACCCGCTCACTTCACCGGCGGCGGGACCTGGAATAGGCGATCGAGCTGGTCCTTCGTCAGCGGCGCCGTGAGGTAGCGATTCGCGACGCCGTCGGCCATGACCGAGTTGAGACCCGAGATGTTGTCCACCATCAGGCCATCCTTCGGGTAGAACTCGTCGCGCACCTGCTTCGCGATCGCGACCGGCGCGCCGGCAAATTTCGCATACGCGGCGAGCGCCGCCGGATCCGAGTACATCCACGCGAGCGACTCGCGATAGGCCTGGATGAAGCGCGCCGCCACGTCGCGGTGCGCCGCGAGCCAGCCTGCGTTCGCGACGATCAGCCGGATGGTCTGGTCGCGGAAGTGCGGCAGCTCGTTGCCGCGCGCGATGATGCGGATCTTGCCGTCCTGCGCCGCCGCGATGCCGAACGGCGGCGACGACCAGCCGATGTCGATCTGCCCGGACATGACCTGCGTGAAGGTCGCCGCGGTGCCGCCGGTCGAGACCGGCTTCGCGTCGACACCGTATTGCTTGAGGAAGGCGAGCACTTCCATCTGGCTCGACGCGCCGGCGGTCGAAAACCCGATGGTGCGGCCGGCCGCATCCTTCAAGCCGTGCACGGGCGAATCGGCGCGCACGTACCAGAACTCGCTCGACCCGGTCGATGCATTGCCGATCACGACGACCGGGGCGCCCTTGGCGAAGGCCGCCATCACGGCCGTGGTCCCGAGCCCGATGCCGATGCCGACACTGCCCGAGATCACGACCTGCTGGGTGTCGCCGCTTCCCTGGGTGTAGAGGATCTCGAGCGAAATCCCGTGCTTCTTGAAGAAGCCGGCGTTCTGGCCGAGCTCGGCCGCCGCCGTTTCCCAATTCCCGCGGGCGCCGACCGCGAGCTTGATGGTGTCGTCAGCGAAAGCGGACGTCACGAACAGAGAGAGTGCGAGAACGAGAGCCGTTTTCATTTGGACAACACTGTCATTGCGAGCGAAGCGAAGCAATCTCGCTTCACTTGCGCATGCGTGTGTGAGCGAGATTGCTTCGTCGCCTTCGGCTCCTCGCAATGACAATTATTTCTTCCGCATAGCCAAAACCCTGTCGACCATCTCGCCGGCCTGACCGAGATAGTTCGCGGGATCGACCAGCTTGGCGAGGTCGTCGCGCGTCATGTGCTTGGCGATCTCCTTGTCCTCGGCCAGGAGATCCAGCAGCGGTCGGCCGGTCGCGATCACCTTGCGGCAGATGTCGTAGACAAGGTCGTGCGCGTATTGCCGGCCGAGGTGCGGGCCGAGACCCATCATCACGGCCTCGGAGACGATCAGCCCGCGCGTAATGTCGAGATTGGCGCGCATGCGCTTCTCGTCGACCTGCAGGCCCTCGAGCAGGAAGCGCGTCTGCGCCAGCGCGCCGGCGGAGAGCGAGAAGATCTCCGGCAGCACGATCCATTCGATCTCCCACGGGCCGGTCGCGCGCTCGTGGTCCTCGACCATGGCGTCGAGCAGCGCCGCCACGTGCTGGCGCACGACAGACGTGAGCGCCGTGACGTAGACTGAGGAGATCGGGTTGCGCTTCTGCGGCATGGTGCTCGACGAGCCGCGGCCCTCGTGGAACGGCTCGTACACCTCCTCGACCTCGGTCTGCATCATCAGCTTCACGTCGAGCGCGATCTTGCCGCACAGGCCGGTGAGCAGGCCGAGGAAACAGCCGGCCTCGGCGATGCGGTCGCGCACCGTGTGCCAGGCGATCTCGGGCTGGGCGAGATCGAGCTCTTTGGCGAGCTCGACCTGCACCTTGAGGCCGTCCTTGCCGAGCGACGAGAGCGTGCCGGCGGCGCCGCCGAATTCGAACACGAGCACGCGCGCGCGCAGCTCGGCGAGGCGCTGCTTCTGCCGCTCGAAGGCGGCCAGCATGGTCGCCATCTTGTACCCGAAGGTGATCGGCACCGCCTGCTGCAGGTTGCTGCGGCCCGCCATCGGCGTGTCGCGATATTTCTTGGCGAGGCCGGCGAGCGCGTTGGAGATGGCGTCGAGGTCGGCCTCGATCAGCACGAGCGCCTCGCGGATCTGCATGATGGTGGCGCTGTCGGTGATGTCCTGGGTGGTGGCGCCCCAGTGGCACCATTCGCCGAGGCCGTCGCGGCACAGCGCCACGAGCTGCTGCACCACCGGCAGCACCGGATAGCCGATGCGCTCGGTCTGGGTCTTGATCTTGGCGATGTCGTATTGCGCGACGTCGCAATGCTTGAGGATCTCGTCGCAGGCATTCTGCGGGATGATGCCGAGGCGCGCCTGGGCGCGCGCCAACCCGGCCTCGAAATCGAGATATTTCTGGATCCGGTTGCCGTCGGAAAAAACCTGCCGCATCGGCTCGGTGGAGAAGATGTCGCGGAAAACGGCGGAGTCGATGACAGTCGTCGGCATTCCAGAGGCCTTTCGCACGGAACGGGAAGAGCGCGGCGGACGCCGCGCCTGGATGATGCCCGAAACCGCAGGTCCGCGCGAGGCGCAGCCGCCCGCGCGCGCCGAATGGTTCGCCGTGGCCTGGATTTCCAGTCAAACGACGCGTCTTTAGAGGAATTATAGTTTGCCGCAGCCGCCCGATGCTTGGCGAAACGCGGTTAACGCGGCGCAGTACGGAGTTCTGGAATACATCGAAAAAGTGATTTCTTGTTTTGCCTCCGGCAACACAGTCCCTTATCTACGAGCGGTATCCAACGCGGTATCCATCTGCCCCGATGATCGTCTGTTCCTGTAACGTGCTGTCTGACAGCCAAATCCGCACCGCCGTCGCCGACGCGACGCCGCGGTCGCCCGCGCAGGTCTATGGCTGCCTCGGATGCAGCCCGCAATGCGGACGTTGCATCCGGACGATCCGGCGTCTGATGGACGAGACGCTCGGCAGCTGCCCGCCGAGCGGATGCTGCGGCAACACCGGCGGCGGCTGAGCCGGCGCGCCTCGAGCTTCTTCTTTCAAGGAAAAACGTGGATGGCCGGGACAAGCCCGGCCATGACGCTGATGCGGGCGCTCAGTTCGGCGCCTTCGTGGGCGGCGATGCCTTGTCGGCCTTGGGATTGCGCAGCAGGTCGTAGGCGACGTTGAGCGCCTTGTCGGCCTTCGGATCGGACGGGATAAAGGACTGGAGCTGCTTGTCCTTGTCCTTCGGCTCCGCCTTGATCTGCGGCTTGAGATTGTCCGGGAGGTCCTGCAGCGCCTCGACGTCGGGCGTGAGGCCCTTGGCCTCGATCAGGTGACCGGACGGGGTGACGTAGTGCCCGGTCGTGAGGTGGATCGCGCCGTTGTCCCCTCCGAGCGGGATCAAGGTCCCGACCGTTCCCTGGCCGAACGACCGGGTACCCACGAGGGTGGCGCGCCGATCGTCCTGGAGGGCGCCCGCGACCACCTCGGCGGCCGCGGCCGAACCCGCATTGATCAGCACGATCAGCGGCTTGCCGTTGGTGAGATCGCCCGGGGTGGCGCGAATATGCTTGGTGTCCTCGGTGCCGCGGCCGCGGATCCCGACGATCTCGCCGGACTCCAGGAAGCCGTCCGCCACCGAGACGGCGTCCTCGAAGCGGCCGCCCGGATCGTTGCGCAGGTCGATGACGTAGCCCTTGAGCTTGTCGGCGCCGACCTGCGTCGTGATGTCGGCGATGGCTTTCTTGACCTGCTCCACGGTCTGCGCGTCGAATTGGGCGATGCGGATGTAGCCGATATCGCCGCCCTCGATGCGCGAGCTGACTGCGCGCGGCTCGGTGTGCGCGCGCAGGATCGACAGGTCGAGCGGCTTGTCGCGGCCCGGGCGCACGACGGTCATCTTCAGCGTCGTGCCGCTCGGCCCGCGCAGCTTCTCGGCCACCTGATAGTAGGTCACGCCCTGGGCCGACAGCCCGTCGAGATCGGTGATGATGTCGCCCGCCTGGATGCCGGCCTTGGCGGCGGGCGAATCGTCGATCGACGAGATGATCTTGGCAAAGCCGTCCACCACCACGAACGCGATCCCGATGTCGCCGGCATCGCAGTTCGCCGTGCAGGGCTGCGAGGCCTGCAACGTCCTGGCGTCGACGTAGTAGGAATCTTCCAGGCTCGACAGCATGCCGTTGATGGCGGTGCCCATCAGGTCCTTGTCGTTGGGCTTCTCGACATAGTGCTTGCGCACCTGCTCGTAGGCGTCGCCGAAGACGTCGAGCAGCCGATAATTGGTCGCCGGCGGCGCCGTGCGCACGTCGGTGCCGCCGAGCGCCACATACGACTGCGTTGCGACGATCGTCAGCGCCATCCCGGTGGCGGCGCCCAGAAGGATCAAAGAAGCCTTGCGCATATCAGGTCAAATCTCCGTGCCCGGACGAGCAGTGTCGTCCGCTTGCGTACCGCCCAGCTTAGCACTGCACGCACTTATTGGCGAAAATGTAGTAGGGAAGTAGGCGGCAACCGGCAACCGCCTTGCGCGCCCGTGGCCAAACTCTCTATCAGATCCGGCGAGCCGGCATCCACCCCGGATTTCGCCGGAAAAATGCCCTGGAGCCCGTTCTGTTTCCGATGGAATCGGAACGTGCTCAAGATTCAGGCGTTTGTGCATGTCCTTGTCGGCGAACCGGTATCCACCTTGCCGGAATATGCGCTAGGCTGCGCGCCACGCCGTTACCCTCGATCGGAGCCTGCCATGAAAGGCGACGCCAAGGTTGTCGAATATCTCAACAAAGCGCTGCGGCACGAGCTCACCGCGGTCAACCAGTATTGGTTGCACTACCGGCTGCTGGAGAACTGGGGCTACCAGACGCTGGCGAAGAAGTGGCGCAAGGAATCGATCGAGGAGATGGAGCACGCCGACAAGCTCGTCGCCCGCATCATTTTCCTCGACGGCTTCCCCAACATGCAGGTGCTCGATCCCCTCCACATCGGGCAGACCGTCAAGGAAGTGCTCGACTGCGACCTCGCGGCCGAGATTTCGGCGCGCACCCTCTACGAGGAGGCCGCCACCTACTGCCACGGCGCCCGGGACTACGTGACGCGCGACCTGTTCGAGAAGCTGATGCACGACGAGGAAGAGCACATCGACTACCTCGAGACCCAGCTCGATCTGGTCGCCAAGCTCGGGCTCGAGCTCTACGCCCAGCATCACATCGGCGAGCCGGACGAGAAGGACTGACGGCGCGCTATTCGAATGAATTGCCCGGCGGATCAATATGTTGATGCGCGCGCGCTCCCTCTCCCCGCACGCGGCTGTCGTGTGCACACATCTGATTCGTGCGAGGTCGCCTGCAAAGCGAAAAACGTGAAGTCATCAGAATCATTTCGCCCGTTTTCGCAAACATCGCATGGCTCAAGGGGTGGGTTCACGTAACCTATTGATCCGGAGTCTCTTTTCGAGATGTGTGAATCCAATAGCCGCACGCGGGGAGAGGGAGAGCTGGCGCCGTGCCCAGCTAGCTGGAACTATCCACAGCCCCCCATCGCGGTAGTCACAAAAAAAGCACACCGTCCGACCGATCGCGCACCGGAATGCGTCTGGCGGCGCCCGCACGCTTGTCCCGCCTTGTCGGCCTGCTAGCTTCATTGCGGGGCATGAGTTCCACCGGCGTTGCGCGCGCCGCCGGGCGGTGTGGGCGCGACTTAGCGTTCGAGAGATCATCGTATGCGTCGGAGCCGGTTCTCCGTCACCGAGACTGCGCGAGTTCGCGTCCGCCACGGCGTGCGCGTCGTCGCCATTATCTGCGTCGCGCAAGCCTTGTCGGGATGCTTCCTCGACACGGAAAAGCCCGACCTCAAGCTCGACGTCCCGGATTCCTATGTCACGGCCCGCAAGGGCCCGGACGCCGCATTGCCGCCGCTCGACTGGTGGCGCGGCTTCCGCTCGCACGAGCTCACGCTGCTGATGGAAGAGGCGCAGACCGCGAACCTCGACATCGCGGCGGCGGTCGCCCGCATCCAGCAAGCCGACGCGGCGGCGCGTATCGCCAATGCGGCGCTGCTCCCGACCATCGACTTCAACAGCAGCGCCACGCGCGAGCGCACGTCGAGCGCGGGCGGCGGGGGCGGCGCCGGCGGCTCGGCCCACTCGCTCTACAACGTCAACCTGACGGCGAGCTACACGCTCGACTTCTGGGGCCGCAACCGCGCCACGCTGCTCGCCGCCGACCAGACCGCGATCGCCAGCCGCTTCGACAAGGACGTGGTGGCGCTCACCGCGCTGGTGAGCGTCGCCAATGCCTATTTCAACGTGATCAACTCGCAGGACCGGCTGCGCATCGCCCGCGAGAACCTTACGGCGGCCAGCAAGGTCCTCGACCTGATCAGGCAGCGCGCCGATCCGAAGAAGGGCGGCACCGCCTCCGACCTCGAAGTATCGCAGCAGGAGAGCCTGGTCGCGACCGTGCGCGCCTCGATCCCGCCGCTCGAGATCACGCTGCGGCAGAACAAGATGGTGCTCGCCCTGCTGGTCGGGCGCGCGCCCGAGCATTTCGGCGTGGCGGGCGGCAGCGCGTTCCGGCTCGCGATTCCGCGGGTCGCGCCCGGCCTGCCATCGGAGCTCATCAACCAGCGGCCCGACATCCGCGAGGCTGAGGCCAACCTGCGCTCGGCGAACTACAACGTCGAATCGGCGCGCGCCGCGTTCTTCCCGACCATCGCGCTCACCGGCGAGACCGGCTTCGAGAGCCTCGCGCTCAGCTCGCTGTTCGGGCCGGGCGCGTGGTTCTACACCGTGGCGGCGAGCGCGACCCAGCCGATCTTCCACGGCGGCGCGCTGCAGGGCGCGCTCGAGCAGGCGCAAGGCAAGCAGCTGGAACTGCTGCAGGACTACCGCAAGGCGGTGCTGTCGGGCTTTAGCGACGTCGAGCAGGCGCTGATCGGCCTGCAGCAGCAGGCGGTGCACGAGCGCTACCAGCGCGAAGTCGTACGGGCGTCCAAGCGGGCGTTCGATATCTCGTTTCAGCGCCTGCAGAACGGCATCCTCGACATGGTCACGCTGACCCAGACCCAGCAGACCCTGTTCACGGCGCAGGACCAGCTTGCCCAGATACGGCTCTCGCGCCTGCAGGCGGTCGTGGCGCTCTATCAGGCGCTGGGCGGCGGCTGGGCGCCCCCGCCGCCGGCCGCCCCCACCGCGGCCGCACCGACGCCCGACGTCGTTCCGACGCATTAGAGCATTGTCCCGTTCCTGCGGAATCCGACATGCCCTGATTTCTTTTGATTTGCGCATATCCTTGTCGGCGAACCGGTGGCCGCCCCGGATCAAGTCCGGGACAGGCTTTCGCCGGGATTGCGCTAGTCCGAGCCTGTTACGTTCCGTGGAACCGGATAGGCGTTAACACCCGAGGCTGCATCAGGCGCGCGGGGACCGTAAATCGTGGAGAATCCGCGCTAAACCGATGCGACCCGCGTTGCCTTGGCGAGCGAAAAAGAGCATGTTCCGGCCGCGTCGCGGGTTGCGCACGGGCCGCGGCGCATGTGCATTTTTTAATGGTCCGGAAAGGTGGCCGACATCTCGGCTCTGAGACCATGAAACGATGTCGAAGAGCGTGTCGCCGGCCGAATTCAAGCCTGCCCCGTGAACCCTGAGAGCCGGCGTTCCGACAAACAACGTTCGTTGGCTGGCCGGATATTTGCGGCTCAGCTAGACTGCACGGTGCAAGATGGATGACCGAACCAAGACCGAGGCTTGGCCGGGGCAGACGAAGCCCACACCGGTGCCTCCCGATCAGGTCTCGCCGCCCCGCAGCGGGTGGACGGGCCGGATTCTCGTCGGCCTCCTGCTGATCGCCGCCGCCGCCGGCACCGCCTGGTGGTACTTCCAGGCCCCAGCGCCGACCCGGGCGCGCGGCGGTCGTTCCACGGTGCCGCCCGTCGCGACCGTCCAGGTCGCGAGCGGCGACATCAACGTGACGATCAATGCGCTCGGCACCGTCACGTCGCTCGCCACCGTCACGATCAAGAGCCAGATCAGCGGCCAGCTCGTCGCGGTCAATTTCCAGGAAGGCCAGATCGTGAAGAAGGGCGAGGCGCTCGCCGAGATCGACTCGCGGCCCTATCAGCTCGCCCTTGCCCAGGGCGAAGGCGCGCTCAAGCGCGACCAGGCGCTGTTGCAAAGCGCCAAGCTCGACCTCGAGCGCTACACGAATCTGTCGCAGACCAACGCCATTCCGCGCCAGCAGCTCGATCAGCAGCGCGCGCTCGTCCAGCAGGACGAGGGCAACATCATCACCGACCAGGCGCAGATCGACACCGCCAAGCTCAACATCGCGTATTGCCACATCGTCGCGCCGGTCAACGGCCGGCTCGGGCTGCGCCTCGTCGATGCGGGCAACTACGTGACGCCGGGCGACGCCAATGGCCTCGTCGTCATCACCCAGCTCTCGCCGATCAGCGTGATGTTCACCACCGCCGAGGACAATCTGCCGGCGATCCTCAAGCGGCTCAAGACGGGCGCGACCCTCGAGGTGACCGCCTACGACCGCAGCGCCGCCACCAAGCTCGCGGTCGGCACCATGTCCACGCTCGACAACCAGATCGACACCACGACCGGAACCGTGAAGCTGCGGGCGCAGTTCGAGAACGCGGACGGCGGGCTGTTTCCCAATCAGTTCGTCAACATCCAGCTGCTGGTCGACGTCCTGCACAACACGCCGGTGGTGCCGACGAGCGCCATCCAGCGCGGCGCGCCGGGCACCTTCGTGTATCTCGTCGATCCCAAGGAGAGCACGGCCGCGGTCCGCAAGGTCGTGCTCGGGCCGGTCGACGGCGACCGCGTGGCGGTGACGAGCGGCCTCCAGGCCGGCGACGTGATCGTGGTCGACGGCGCCGACAAGCTCAAGGACGGCAGCAAGATCACGGTGCGCAGCGGCCCGGGCGCGACCGCGGCGCCGGCAACGCCGGCGGCGGATCAGAACGGTCAGCAGCCCAGACGGCGCAATCGCCAGCAGAATTGATCATCGAGGCGCCTATGTACCGGTCGGCGAACTCGTCGGTTTGCGCATATCCTTATCGGCGAACCGGCCTCCACTTCGCCGGGACACGCGCTGAACAGTCCGCCGGCAACCGCCGAGCCGCAGCATGAGTCCGTCACGCATCTTCATCCTGCGGCCGGTGGCGACCACGCTGCTGATGATCGCGATCATGCTGTCGGGCATCGTCGCGTTCCAGTTCCTGCCGCTCTCGGCGCTGCCGGAAGTCGACTATCCGACCATCCAGGTGCAGACCTTCTATCCGGGCGCGAGCCCGGACGTGATGACCTCGTCGGTGACCGCGCCGCTCGAAGTGCAGCTCGGCCAGATGCCGGGCCTGAAGCAGATGAGCTCGGCAGCTCGGCCGGCGCCTCGGTCATCACGCTGCAGTTCGATCTCAATCTCAACCTCGACATCGCCGAGCAGGAGGTGCAGGCGGCGATCAATGCGGCCGGCAACCTGCTGCCGTCCGACCTGCCGGCGCCGCCGATCTACGCCAAGGTCAATCCGGCCGACGCGCCGATCGTCACGCTCGCGCTCACCTCCAAGACGATGCCGCTGCCGCAGGTCGAGGATCTCGCCGAAACCCGGCTCGCGCAGAAGATCTCGCAGCTTCCCGGCGTCGGTCTGGTCAGCATCAGCGGCGGGCAGCGGCCGGCGGTGCGCGTGCAGGCCGACATGCGCAAGCTCGCGGCCTACGGCCTCAACATCGACGACCTGCGCACGACGCTCGCCAACGCCAACGTCAATACGCCGAAGGGCAATTTCGACGGGCCGGCGCGCGCCTACACGATCAACGCCAACGATCAGCTGCAGAGCGCCGACGCAATACAAGCGACATGGTGATCGCCTACAAGAACGGCTCGCCGGTGCACCTGAGCGACGTCGCCAACGTGATCGAGGGCGCGCAGAACGACAAGCTCGCCGCCTGGATGAACACCACGCCGGCGGTCATCCTCAACGTCCAGCGCCAGCCCGGCGCCAACGTCATCGAGGTCGCGGACCGCATCAAGGCCCTGCTGCCGCAGCTGCAGGCGGCGCTGCCGGCGGCAATCGATGATCACGCCGTCTGACCGACCGCACGGTGACGATCCGCGCCTCGGTGCACGACGTCGAGTTCGAGCTCACGCTCGCGGTCGTGCTGGTGGTGCTGGTGATCTTCGTCTTCCTGCGCAGCGCGCGCGCCACCATCATTCCGAGCCTGTCGGTGCCGCTGTCGCTCGTCGGCACCTTCGGCGCCATGTACCTGCTGGGCTTCAGCCTCGACAACCTGTCGCTGATGGCGCTCACGATCGCGTCCGGCTTCGTGGTCGACGATGCGATCGTCGTGATCGAGAACATCTCACGCTACATCGAGGAAGGCGACAACCCGCTGGAGGCGGCGCTGGTCGGCTCCGAGCAGGTCGGCTTCACCATCATCTCGCTGACGATCTCGCTGATCGCGGTGCTGATCCCGCTGCTGTTCATGGGCGACGTCGTCGGGCGGCTGTTTCGCGAATTCGCCATCACGCTCGCGGTCACGATCCTGATCTCGGCGGTGGTGTCGCTGACGCTCGTGCCGATGGCGTGCGCCAAGCTGCTCAAGCCGGCCGCGGAAGAGCGCGAGAATGCGCTTCCAGCGGTGGAATCGCGAGCGGTTCGAGGCGCTGATCCGCGGCTACGGGCGCGTGCTCACCTGGGTGCTCGACCATCAGACCGCGACGCTGTTCGTCGCGCTCGGTACCTTCGTGCTGACCGCCGTGCTCTACGTCGTCATCCCGAAGGGCTTCTTCCCGATCCAGGACACCGGCCTGATCCAGGCGATCACCGAGGCGCCGCAATCGATCTCCTATCGCGCGATGGCGGAACGCCAGCAGGCGCTCGCCGCCGCCATCCTCAAGGATCCCGACGTCGAGAGCCTGTCGTCGTTCATCGGCGTCGACGGCACCAACACGACGCTCAACAGCGGGCGCATGCTGATCAATCTCAAGCCGCATGAGCAGCGCTCGGGCGACATCAAGGCGATCATCCGCCGCATGAGCGGACGAGGCCGCGCAGGTCTCCGGCATCACGCTCTACATGCAGCCCGTTCAGGACCTGACCATCGACGACGTGATCAGCAAGACGCAGTACCAGTTCATCGTCGAGGCCGCCAATCCGGCGGATCTCACCGAGTGGGTGCCGAAGCTGGTCGACAAGCTCGGCACGCTGCCGCAACTCAACGATGTCGCGTCCGACATGTCGGCGCAGGGCCTGTCGGCCTATATCGACATCGACCGCGACACGGCCGGCCGCTTCGGCATCACGCCGGCGACGATCGACAACGCGCTTTATGACGCGTTCGGCCAGCGCATCGTCTCGACCATCTTCACCAACACGAACCAGTACCGGGTGATCCTCCAGGCCGATCCGAAGCTGCAGCAGTCGCTCGAACTCGCTGTCCTCGATCTACCTGCCGACCTCGACCGGCAGCGGCCAGGTGCCGCTGTCGGTGATCGCCCGCGTGCGCGAGACGACGGCCCCGCTGCAGGTCAACCACCTCGCCCAGTTCCCCGCCAATACGATCTCGTTCAACCTCAGCGCAGGACGCTTCGCTGGGCGAGGCCGTCACGGCGATCCGACAGGCGCAGAAGGACATCGGCCTGCCGCGCGAGCGTCATCACGAGCTTCCAGGGCGCCGCGCTCGCGTTCCAATCGGCGCTGTCGAACGAGCTGTTCCTGATCCTCGCCGCGATCGTCACGGTCTACATCGTGCTCGGCGTGCTCTACGAGAGCTTCATCCATCCCGTCACGATCCTGTCGACGCTGCCGTCGGCCGGCATCGGCGCGCTGCTCGCGCTCATGCTGGCGGGCGACGACCTCACCATCATCGCGATCATCGGCATCATCCTGCTCATCGGCATCGTCAAGAAGAACGCGATCATGATGATCGACTTCGCGCTCGACGAGCAGCGCAACCATGGCCGCCCGCCGCGCGAGGCGATCTACCAGGCCTGCCTGCTGCGCTTCCGGCCGATCCTGATGACCACCATGGCGGCGGTGCTCGGCGCGCTGCCGCTGATGGTCGGCACCGGCGTCGGCTCCGAGTTGCGCCATCCGCTCGGCATCTCGATCGTCGGCGGCCTGCTGCTGAGCCAGGTGCTCACGCTGTTCACCACGCCGGTGATCTATCTGTGGTTCGACCGCCTCGCGACGCGGCTCACCGGCGCATCCGGAACGGCGCCCGCGCCCGGGCCGCAAGGCGTGCTGCCGTGAGCCTCTCGACGCCCTTCATCCGCCGGCCGGTCGCCACCACGCTGCTGACCTTCGGGCTCGCGGCGGCGGGCGCCATCGCGTTCTTCCAGCTGCCGGTCTCGCCGCTGCCGCAGGTCGACTACCCGACCATCTCGGTGCGGGCATCGCTCCCGGGCGCGAGCCCGCAGGTGGTGGCGACCACGGTCGCGACCCCGCTCGAGCGCCATCTCGGGCAGATCGCCGACGTCACCGAGATGACGTCGCAATCCTCGGTCGGCAGCGCCCGCATCACGCTGCAGTTCGGGCTCGACCGCGACATCGACGGCGCGGCGCGCGACGTGCAGGCGGCGATCAACGCGGCGCGCGTCGACCTGCCGGCGAGCTTGCGCTCGAACCCGACCTACAAGAAGGTCAACCCGGCCGACGCGCCGATCCTGATCCTGGCGCTGACCTCGGAGGTCCTCACCCGCGGCGACATGTACGACTGGGCGACCACTGTGCTGGCGCAGCGGCTTTCGCAGGTCGACGGGGTCGGCGAGGCCCAGGTGAGCGGCAGCGCGCTGCCCGCGGTGCGCGCCGAGCTCAATCCGCACGGCGCTGTTCAAGTACGGCATCGGCCTCGAGGACGTGCGCGCCGCGCTCTCCTCCGCCAACGCGCATAGCCCGAAGGGCTCGATCGACGTCGGCAACCTGCGCTACCAGATCTACGACAACGACCAGGCCAGCAAGTCCGACCAATACCGCTCGCTGATCGTCGCCTACCGCAACGGCGCGCCGGTGCGGCTGTCCGACCTCGGCGACGTCGTCGATTCGGTCGAGAATATCCGCAATGCCGGCCTCGCCAACAACAAGCCGGCGGTGCTGATCATCATCTCCCGCCAGCCCGGCGCCAACATCATCGATACGGTCGACAATGTGCGCGCGCTGCTGCCGGAGCTCGAGGCCTCGATCCCGTCATCGATCGACGTCTCGGTCGCGATCGACCGCTCGACGACGATCCGCTCCTCGCTGCACGACGTGGAAGCCACGCTGGTGATCGCGATCTTCCTCGTGGTGCTGGTCGTGTTCGCGTTCCTGCGCGACCCGTGGGCGACGCTCGTGCCCTCGCTTGCGGTGCCGATCTCGCTGCTCGGCACCTTCGGATTCATGTATATGTTCGGCTTCAGCCTCAACAACCTGTCGCTGATGGCGCTCACCATCGCGACCGGATTTCGTGGTCGACGACGCGATCGTCGTCGTCGAGAACATCACCCGCCACATCGAGGCCGGCATGTCGCGGCTCGAGGCGGCGCTGCTCGGCGCCCGCGAGGTCAGCTTCACGGTCGTCTCGATGAGCCTGTCGCTGATCGCGGTGTTCATCCCGATCCTGCTGATGGCCGGCATCGTCGGCCGCCTGTTCCGCGAATTCGCGCTGACGCTCTCGATCGCCATCCTGGTGTCGCTCGTCGTGTCGCTGACGACAACGCCGATGTTGTGCGCCTTCGTGCTCGGGCGCGGCCCGCAACGGCACGGACGGCTCTACCGGGCGAGCGAGCGGGTGTTCGACGGCACGCTGCGCGCCTACGAGCGCACGCTCCGCGTCGCGCTGCGGTTTCCCGGCATGGTGATGCTGATCCTGTTCGTGACCGTCGGCCTCAACGTCGTCCTGTTCCTGAAAATCCCCAAGGGCTTCTTCCCCCAGCAGGACACCGGCCGGCTGATCGGCCGCATCGTGGCCGACCAGAGCATCTCGTTCCAGTTGATGCAGCAGAAGCTCACCCAGTTCCTGGACATCGCCCGCAAGGACCCGTCGATCGACACCATCGTCGGGTTCACGGGCGGCGGGCAGGCGAATTCCGGATTTACCTATGCGTCGCTCAAGCCGCGCAGCCAGCGCGTTTCGATCGACCAGGTCATCGCGCGCCTGGCGCGCGAGACCGCGCAGGTGCCCGGAGCGAACATGTTCTTCACCGCCGTGCAGGACATCCGGGTCGGCGGGCGGCAGTCCGCCGCAGCCTACGAATATACGCTCCAGGCCGACGACCTCGACCTGCTCTACCAGTGGGGACCGAAGATCGCCGCCGCCATGGAGAAGCTGCCGGAGCTCAACTCCGTCAACTCCGACCAGCAGAACAAGGGGCTCGAGACCGACATCGTGATCGACCGGCCGACCGCGGCGCGCCTCGGCATCTCGGTGAGCCAGATCGACAACACGCTCTACGACGCCTTCGGCCAGCGCCAGGTCTCGACCATCTACAGCGCGCGCAACCAGTATCACGTCATCATGGAGGTGGCGCCGCAGTACTGGCAGCAGCCCGAGACCCTCAAGGATATCTATGTCAGCACCTCCGGCGGCTCGGTCGGCGGCACGCAATCGACCCAGGCGGTCGCCGGCACCGTGCTCAGCAGCAAGGTCAGCAGCACCGCGTCGGCCGTCGCCGCCGACACGGCGCGCAATCTCGCCAACAACTCCATCGCCAATTCGGGCCACGGCGCGACCTCGACCGGCGCCGCAGTCAGCACCGTCCCGCGAGACCATGGTGCCGCTCGCCGCCGTCACGCATTTCGGCCCGGGCGAGACGCCGCTCGCCGTCAATCACCAGGGCCCGTTCGTGGCGACCACGGTCTCGTTCAATCTCAATCCCGGCTATTCGCTGAGCGACGCCACCGCGGCGATCAGTTCCGCCATGCTGGAGATCGGCGCGCCGGCGTCGATCCATGGCAGCTTCCAGGGCACGGCGCGCCAGTTCCAGGTGTCGCTCGACAACCAGCCCTACCTGATCATGGCCGCCATCATCGCGGTCTACATCGTGCTCGGCATGCTGTACGAGAGCTTCGTCCACCCGATCACGATCCTGTCGACGCTGCCCTCCGCCGGCGTCGGCGCCGTGATGGCGCTCATGGCGTTCCAAACGGAATTCAGCCTGATCGCGCTGATCGGCGTCATCCTGCTGATCGGCATCGTCAAGAAGAACGCGATCATGATGATCGACTTCGCGCTCGACGCGGAGCGCACCCACCATCTGTCGAGCCGCGACGCAATCTACCAGGCCTGCGTGCTGCGCTTCCGCCCGATCATGATGACCACGATGGCGGCCATGCTGGGCGCCGTCCCGTTGACGCTGAGCGCCGGCGAGGGCAGCGAGCTGCGCCAGCCGCTCGGCATCGTGATCGTCGGCGGGTTGCTGATGAGCCAGCTCCTCACGCTCTACACGACGCCGGTGATCTACCTCTACTTCGACCGGCTGCGGCTGTGGGGCACCGGGCTGTGGCGGCCGCGTGCGGCACCGTCCGCGCATCCGGCGGAGTAAGGCGCGACGCCCCCGTTTCTTCCTCTAGATTCACACGTTTGCGTATATCCTTGTCGGCGAGCCGGTGACCACTTCGCCGGGATATGCGCTAATGCACAAAATTCGCGCGATCCAATTCATGCCCCGCTAACGCAGGCTTGCTAGCATGTCTGCATGCTCGACGCGGACAGGCTCGAACGCATCGTCCAGGCGACCGTAATCTTCGCGACCGCCATGCTGGGCGCTGCCTCCGGCGCGCTGTTTCGTCCCGAATGGCTCGCGATCGCGACCGCTGGCGCCGTCGCGCTCGGCGTGATGGTGCTCATCGCGCACCGCCGCCACGCCTGAGTTGCACATCGCGCACATCGCCGGACGTAACGCTGTAACATCCCAAACGATGCATCAGCGTGCAGCTTTGTCGCCGCCGCAAACCTTGCTATCGTCCACGCATCCTCGCGACGCATCCGCCGAACATCTCGTCACCGACCTGTCATATGCGGATGCGACGAGGCGATCGCCGCGGGCTGGCGAGGGGGCCGGATGCAGCCGCATCGCGTGAAATGTCGTGACCGGTATGGCGTGACGAGAGCCTGTCTGCTGGCGACGACGGCGCTCGTGGTCGCCGTCGATCCGGCCGCAGCGGCCGACCAGGACGCGATGCCCACGAAGGCGCCGATCGCCGCGCCGGCGCCCTTCATGTGGAACGGCTTCTATGTCGGCGGGCACGTCGGCTATGCGACCGGCACCTCGAACTGGTCGGCACAGCAGGGAGGCGGCGCCCCAGCGCTTGCCGGCTCACTCGATCTCTTCAACAGCTACAACGCGTTCACCGGCGCGGGCAGCTACTTCGCGGGACTGCAGGCGGGCTACAATGTCGTGCTGCCCTCCGGCTTTCTGCTCGGATTCGAAGCCGATGTCTCGGCGCCGGGCGGCCCGCGGACGATTACGGGCAATCAGAACCTGTCCTCCCCCGCGATCGGGCTCGCGAACTACGGCGAGACGGTGCTGCAGAGCGGGACGATGCGCGCCCGCGTCGGCCACATCTGGAATAACTGGCTGCTGTACGGGACCGGCGGTTTTGCCTGGAGCTACGACCGGCTCTCGCGCACGCAGCTTGCCGGCACGCCGGTCGGCGGCAGCGCGATGCCGGGCGACACCGAGGCGGCGTTGCTGTGGCGTCTCGGCTGGTCGGCGGGCGTCGGCGCCGAAGTCCCGCTCACGGCAAACTGGAGCGCCAACGTCGAGTATCTCGCGACCGGCTTCGGCCACCGCAGCGTGACGTTTCCGGCCGCGGCGCAGACCTTCGACTCGGATCTGCTCATGCAGTCGCTGCGCGTGGGCCTGAACTATCATCTCGGCATTGACGGCGCGAAGAGCCTCCTGACCCAAGGCCCGTCCGCGCTCGACCTGAACAACTTCAACTTCCACGCCCAGACGACGTTCACGAGCCAATACGCCTTTCCGTTTCGCGCGCCCTATTTCGGGCCGAACAGCCTCAACTCCAATTCGGGCCGCGAGACGTCGGACGTCACGTTCTACGCCGGCCTGCGGCTGTGGGACGGCGCGGAGCTGTGGTTCAATCCCGAGATCGACCAGGGCTTCGGGCTGAGCAATACGCTCGGCGTCGCGGGATTCCCCAGCGGCGAGGCCTACAAGCTCGGCGACAGCTATCCGTATGCGCGGGTGCCGCGCTTCTTCCTGCGGCAGACGATCGATCTCGGCGGCGACACGCAGAAGATCGATGCCGGGATCAACCAGTTTGCCGGATCGCAGACCGCCGACCGGCTGGTGATCACGGTGGGAAAGCTGGCCGTGACCGACATCTTCGACGCCAACCGCTACGCGCACGATCCGCGCAACGATTTCCTTAACTGGGCGGTCGTCGATACCGGCACGTTCGACTATGCGGCCGATGCCTGGGGTTACACCTACGGGGCGGTCGCCGAGTGGTACCGGGGCGATTGGACGTTGCGCGGCGGCCTGTTCGACCTCTCGGTCGTGCCGAACAGCACCGAGCTCGACGCGAAGTTCAGCCAATTCCAGTGGATCGGCGAGATCGAGCATCGCCACAAGCTGTGGGATCGCGACGGCAAGATCGCGGTCACCGCCTTCCTCACCCGCGGACGCATGGGACAGTTCGCCGACGCGATCTCGCTTGCGCTCGCGACCGGCGGCCCGGCCGACATCACGGCCGTGCGCCGATACGCGAGCCGCGGCGGCATCAGCGCCAATCTGGAGCAGCAGATTTTCGACGACTTCGGCATCTTTGCGCGCGCCGGCTGGGCGAACGGCAATGTCGAGCCCTATGAATTCACCGACGTCGATCGCACCGCCGCGGCGGGCTTCCAGCTCAACGGCAAGCGATGGGGCCGGCCCGGCGACACGGTCGGCTTTGCCGGCGTGGTCAATGGCATTTCCGGCGTCCATCAGGCGTTTTTCAATGCCGGCGGCCTCGGCATCCTGGTCGGCGACGGCATGCTGCCGAATTACGGGCCCGAGCGCATCGTCGAGGCTTATTACAGCCTGCCGCTCTACACGTGGCGCGTGACCTTCGATTACCAGTTCATCGACAATCCGGGCTACAACCGCGATCGCGGCCCCGCATCCGTGATCGCGGGACGCTTCCACTGGCAGTTCTGAGCGGCTGTAGCCGTCACGGATGGCAGCGCAGCTCGCCGTGCCAGTCGCAATAGCCGTAGCCGACGTGGCAACAACCGAATGACGCCGGCGAGCAGAAGTAGAACTCGTAGCCGCGGCCGCAATGATTTTCGCAATAGGTCCGTCCCGACCTCGGATCGGCGACACAATGGTTGCGGAATCGGCGCGGCAGTAGCGCCGGATCCTGCCAATCGACGCGGATCGTCGCCGCGCCGGTGAGCGCCTCAATCGGAGTCGCCATCGAGGCTGCAGGACCGGCATTGGCGGATCCGATAAGCGCAGCCAAGCCGATCGCGCCGAGCAACAAGGTCTTCGTCATGCGTCATTCTCCTGCGGATTCATGCTTCGGCTCGCGCGGGGTCGCGCGCATGGTGGCGACATCGAGCTTCTGCTCGACGAGCTCCCGGCGATTCCACCAGCCGCCGCCGAGCGCCTGATAGAGCGCGACCGTATCCATCAGGCGCGCGGCCTGCGCCTGCACGAGCGCGAGGCGCGCCTGCTGATAGGTCTGCTGCGCGTTGAGCAGCACGATGAAGTTGACGTTGCCGGCGCTGAACTGCTGCTGCGCGAGGTCGCGGCTCACCTTGGCGGCGCGCTCGAAGTCGCGCGCGGCCTTGAGCGTATCGGCATCGTTCTGCAGGGCGCGCAGCGAATCGGCGACGTTCTGGAACGCCGCCACGACCGTCGCGCGGTAGGCCCACGCGGCCTGCTGCAACGTCTCCTCGGCGGCACGCTCCTGGTGCAGCAGCGAGAAGCCGTCGAACACCGTCTGGGTCGCGCTGCCGGCGATCGTCCAGAATTTGTTGACCGGCGAGATCAGGCCCGCAATCTCGGTCGCCGTGTAGCCGCCGCCCGCGCTCAGCGTCACGTTCGGCAGCATATTGGCGATCGCGACGCCGACCTGCGCGCCGGCGGCGTGCAGCTGCTCCTCCGCAGCGCGCACGTCCGGGCGCTGCTCGACGAGCCGCGATGGCAGGCTCAACGGCACGTCGGTCGGCAGACGCAGCGTCGCGAGCCGGAACGTCTCGGACGGCTCCTGGCTCGGCAGCCGCCCGACCAGCGCGGTCAACAGGTCGCGCTGGACCGCAAGCTGCTTGCGCAGCGGCGGCAGCGTCGCCCTGATCTGCGCCAGCGCCGCCTCCTGCGCGGCAAGATCGCTGCGGTTTATGAGGCCGGCCTTGAACTGATCGTCGAGCAGCTTGAGCATCCGTCCGTTGATGGCGATGAGCCGTTGGTGGCGTCGATCTGGGCGCGCAGCGACGCGTCCTGGATCGCCGCCACCGCGACGTTGGAGGTGAGCGTCAGGTAGGCCGCCTCGACCTGGAAGCGCTGGACGTCGGCGAGCGCCTGTAGCTGCTCGACCATGCGGCGATTGCCGCCCCAGATGTCGAACGTATAGGAGACCAGCACCTGCGCGGTGTAGAGGCTGTACGGGTTCTGGCCCGACGCAAGGACCGGCGACAGCGACGGCGAGGTCAGCTGGCGGCTCGGCGAGAAATTGGCCTGGACGGTCGGGAAGAACTTACCCTGCTGGGCGGCGACGCTCTCCCGGGCGGCGCGCAGCGACGCCAGGGCCGATTGCAGGCTGGGATTGGCCTTGAGCGATTCCTCGACCAGCGCGTTGAGGCCGCGCGAGTGGAAGACCGTCCACCAGTCGCCCGGGATATCCCGCGCCGAGTCGAAATGCTGGGCAGCGCCCTGCTGGCTGTCGGTCGAGGCGGTGACGTCGCGCAGCGGCTCGCGCGTATAGCGGTCGGTCTCGGGCGGCGCCGGCGCCTTGAAGTCCGGCCCGACCGCGCAGCCGGACATCAACGCCGCGACTGCCAGTGCGGCGGTCATGCACCAACGCTCGACAGACATCGTACTCCCCGCCCGACGCCGACATGAGCCGCGCCACGGCTCAGCCTAGCCGAAAACCCGGCGCGGAAAAACCGGCGACCCTCACACTGGAAGGGGAAAAGCCTCGCGGCCAACTGTTATTTGTCACAGTAGACCGGCTACTGTCGGGACTGCCAATCGTCGTCTCTCCGAGCTCCCGTTCACCGCCCGTTCCGAGCCTGCTGCATCCATGGCCGCCGACCAGAAAAGCGTCGTCGTCGGTACCGCGGCCGTCGCGGCGGCATTGCTCGTCGCCGGCGGCATCTACGTCTTGCGCGACGCCGGCGGCCCGCCGCGCGCCGCCGCGCAGGCCGCCAATGCGGCCGCGCCCGCGAACGCGCCCGCCGATGCGAACACGGTCGAGGTGTCGGACACCCAGCTTGCCTTCGTGAAGGTCGAGGCGGCGGCCGAACGGGAGTTTCCGCTGGAGAAAACCGCGGTCGGCAGCATCGATTTCAACGAAGACATGACCGTGCAGGTGTTCACGCCGTACCAGGGCCGCATCGTCGGCCTGTTCGCCAAGGTCGGCGACGACGTGAAGCGGGGGCAGACGCTATTCACCATCGACAGCCCCGACCTGCTGCAGGCGGAGTCGAACCTGATCGCGACCGCCGGCGTGCTGCAACTGACCAGCCGCAACCTCGAGCGGCTGCGCGACCTCTACACGACGCGCGCGGTGTCGCAGAAGGACCTGGAGCAGGCGACGTCGGACCAGCAGACCGCCGAGGGCGCGCTGCGCGCCGCGCGCGACGCGGTGCGCCTGTTCGGCAAGACCGACGCCGAGATCGATCGCATCATCGCGGAGCGCATCGCCGATCCGACGCTCGTCGTGCCGAGCCCGATCACCGGCCGCATCACGGCGCGCAATGCCGCGCCGGGCCTGTTCGTGCAGCCCGGCAACGGGCTCGCGCCCTATTCGGTCGCCGACATCTCGACCATGTGGATGGTCGCGAATGTCGGCGAAGGCGACAGCCCGGCCTTTCGCGTCGGCCAGCAGGTGCGGGTCAGCGTGCTCGCCTATCCGGACCGCATCTTCGAGGGAAAGATCTCGACCATCGGCGCTTCGGTCGATCCGGCGACGCGCCGCGTGCTGGTGCGCTCCGAGATCAGCGATCCGGACCACCTGCTGCGCTCGGGCATGTTCGCCAATTTCGTGATCAGCGTCGGCGAGCCGGCGCGCTCGCCCGCAATGCCGCGCGACGGCGTGGTGCGCGAAGGCGACGGCTCGATGTCGATCTGGGTCACCGCCGATCGCCGGCATTTCGTCAAGCGGACCGTGATGATCGGCCTGCGGCACGAGGGATACGACCAGATCATCACCGGCCTCAAAGCGGGCGAGTTGGTCGCCACCGAAGGCGCGCTCTTTTTGAGCAACGCGCTGTCGACGTCGAGCCGCTGACGGGCGCGCGGGGAAGCCGGTGCTCAAGAGCCTGATCACATTCGGACTGACCCGGCGGCCGATCGTCCTGCTCGGACTGCTGGTCTTCGTCGAGCGCCGGCCTGCTCGCGTTCTCCAAGCTCAACATCGAGGCCTATCCGAACCCGGCGCCCGTGATCCTGGAGATCACCGCACAGGCGCCCGGCCAGTCGGCCGAGGAGATGGAACGCTACTACACGATCCCGATGGAGGTCGGCCTCGCGGCGACGCCCGGCGTCAGCGTCATCCGCTCGACCTCGTTCTACGGCCTCTCCTTCGTGCGCGTGACGTTCCAGTACGGCGTCGACTACTACTTCGCGCTCACCCAGGCCGAGATCAGCCTGCAGCAGAACGTGACCCTGCCGAACAACGTGGTCCCGCAGATCCAGGGCGGCAGCCTGGTGGGCGAGATCTTCCGCTACCAGCTGGTGGGGCCGCCGCACTTCGGCTTGACCAACCTGCGCACCGTGCAGGACTGGATCCTGCAGCGCCGGCTGCTGACGGTGCCGGGCGTCGTGCAGGTCAACACCTGGGGCGGCACGACCAAGGAATACGAGGTCGAGGTCGACCTGCAGAAGCTCGACGCCTACAACGTCACGCTGCCGCAGGTAATCACCGCGATCGGCAACGCCAACCTCAACGTCGGCGGCCGCACCATCAATATCGGCCAGCAGTCCGTGAACGTACGCGGCGTCGGCCTGATGAACAGCGGCGGCGACGCCGATCTCACCCAGGGCTACCAGGTCGACGACATCGCGAACGTGGTGCTGTCGCAACAGAACGGCGTGCCGGTGTTCGTGAAGGACGTAGCCCACGTCCATGTCGGCAACGTGCCGCGCCTCGGGCAGGCCGGGCGCGACAAGGAAGACGACGTGGTGGCGGCGATCGTCATCATGAACCGCACGCTGCACACCAACGACGTGGCCGCGCGCGTCAAATCCGAGATCGACAAGATCAACCGCGACGGCAGCCTGCCGGCGGGCGTGAAGCTCGTCCCGTTCTACGACCGCACCTCGCTCGTCGCCGTCACCACCAGCACGGTGCTGCACAACCTCGTGTTCGGCTGCATCCTGATCTTCCTCATCCAGTGGATGTTCCTCGGCGACCTGCGCAGCGCCATCATCGTCGGCGCCAACATCCCGTTCGCACTGTTCTTCAGCATCGTGATCCTGGTGGCGCGCGGCGAGGACGCCAACCTGCTGTCGGTCGGCGCGGTCGATTTCGGCATCATCGTCGATGCCGCCGTGATCCTGGTCGAGAATATCTACCGCAATTTCCAATCGAGCCCGGCAGAGCGGCAGGCGCTGCTGGCGCAGCTTGCCGAGGGCCGCTGGGGCGCGGATCCGACGAACGCCGCCGATGCCTCGGCGCCGCCGGCATCGTCGACGACATCGTCTGCTTGGACCGATCGGCTGCGCATGATCCTGATCAGTACGCTGCAGATCGACAAGGCGGTGTTCTTCTCGACCGCGATCATCGTGGCGGCGTTCATCCCGCTGTTCACCATGCAGGGGGTCGAGGGGCAGATCTTCGGCCCGATGGCGCGCACCTACGGCTACGCGCTGGTCGGCGCGCTGATCGCCACCTTCACGGTGACGCCGTGCCTCGCCTCGCTGCTCGTCCCCGAGCACATCAGCGAGATCGAGACCCTGCTGGTGCGGACCCTGCGGGCGGGCTTCACGCCGGTGCTGCGATGGTCGCTCGCCTACCGCAAGGTCACGATCGCGGCTGGACTGGTCTTTCTCGTCGTCGCCGGGTTCGTCGGCTCGCGGCTCGGCAGCGAGTTCCTGCCGGCGCTCGAGGAGGGCAACCTGTGGATCCGCGCCTCGATGCCGCCGACCATCTCGCTCGAGGCCGGCCAGCCGATCGTCTCGAAGATCCGCCAGATCCTGCTGCGCCATCCCGAGGTCATCACGGTGGTCTCGCAGCACGGCCGCCCCGACAACGGCAGCGACGCGGCCGGCTTCTTCAACGCCGAGTTCTTCGTGCCGCTCAAGCCGTTCGACCAATGGCCGCACAACTACACCAAGGAAATGCTGATCGCCGACCTGCAGAAGGAGTTCGACAAGGAGTTCGTCGGCATCGACTTCAACTTCTCGCAGTACATCCAGGACAACGTCGAGGAGGGCCTCTCCGGCGTCAAAGGCGCCAACTCGATCAAGATCATCGGGCCGGATCTCGCGACGCTGGAGCGGATCGCCGGCGACGTGCTCAAGGAGATGGAGCAGGTGCCGGGCGTCACTGACCTCGGCATCTTCCGCGTGCTCGGCCAGCCGAACCTGAATATCACGGTCGATCGCAAGAAGGCGGCGCGCTACGGCCTCAACGTCGGCGACGTGAATTCGGTCGTCCAGGCCGCGCTGGGCGGCACGACCGCGACCACGCTGCTCGAAGGCGACCGGCAATTCAACGTCACGGTGCGGCTCGCGCCCCAGTACCGCGACAGCCTCGAGCGCGTGCAGAACATCAAGGTCGGGGTGCAGACGCCGAGCGGCAACGCCTACATCCCGTTGAGCGAGCTCGCATCGATCTCGCTCGACACCGGGGCGTCCTATATCTTCCGCGAGAAGAACCAGCGCTTCATCCCGATCAAGTTCAGCGTGCGCGGCCGCGATCTCGCCGGCGCGGTCGCCGAGGGGCAGGCGCGGATCGGCAAGAACGTGAAGCTGCCGAGCGGCTACCGGATCGAATGGGCGGGCGAATTCCAGGGGCTGCAGCAGGCGAAGCAACGGCTCGCCGTGATCGTCCCGATCACGCTCGCGCTGATCATGGTGCTGCTCTACGGCCTCTTCAACTCGCTGCGCGACAGCCTGATGGCGCTGCTCGGCATCCCGTTTGCGGTGTGCGGCGGCATTCTCGGGCTCTACGTGTCGGGGCTCGACTTCAGCATCTCGGCCGCGATCGGCTTCATCTCGCTGTTCGGCGTGTCGGTGATGAGCGGCATCCTGATCATCTCGAGCTATCACCGGCTGGCGAGCCGCGAGATGCCGGCGATCGAGACCATGTTCCGCGTGATCGAGCAGCAGATGCGGCCGATCCTGATGATGGCGCTCTCGGCCTGCATCGGCCTCCTGCCCGCCGCCGTCTCGACCGGCATCGGCAGCCAGGTGCAGCGCCCGCTCGCCACCGTGATCGTCGGCGGCATGCTGATCGGCCCGATCATGCTGCTGATCGTCGTCCCGGCCCTGCAGAGCCTCTTTCTCGAACGCCAGCAGGTCGCCCCGGCCGCGCCGGCGCCTGAGCCGATACCCGAGCCGACGCACCCGCCGCTGCCCGATCCATGAGCCGGCCGCTGCGCGATTCTTGCGCATAATTGCGAAAAAGCTCGCCCGCGGCCGAACTTACGCCGCGGCCGCAATTGGTGTATGATTTGCATGTTCGCGCCGTGATTTGGCCGTGGGCGTCACACGTGACGCGAACTCGGACGCGCGCATGAAGGAACGGGTTGAGGCTGCCCCTGATACGCCGTTGAGCCACCGGCCGATATCGCCGGGGCTGAAGCTCGCGGGCAACATCTTCCGCCTGCTGTTCATGTGCACGCTGCTGGGCGTGATCGTGCTCGTCGCCCGGCCGCAGAGCGAGACGATCTGGACCGCCTACGAGACGCCGGCCGACCTCGTGCGCCTCGTCCTGGGCATCGCGGCCGGAATCTGGGTCGCGGTCCACCTGTTCATCCCGCCGCGCGACCCCGCGGCCTACCGCACGTGGATCTATCTCGGCCTCGTCCTGCTGCCGCTCGCCGCGATCTACGCATTCGTGATGTGGGAATAGGCGGTAGGATGGGTTGAGCGAAGCGAAACCCATCATCTAAATCGCGATGGCCAACTCAGCCGGTGGGTTACGCGGCTTCGCCGCTAACCCACCCTACGCCCGCTTCCGCGGGCAACGACATCCAACGTTACGGCTCGATCAAACGGCCGGCCGCCGCCTTGACGGCGGCCTGGATGCGGGTCGATACGCCGAGCTTCGCGCGGGCGTTCTCGATGTGGAAATCGACCGTGCGCTTGCTCAGGTCGAGCAGCTTGGCGATCTCGGCCGAGGTCTTGCCGCGCGCCGCCCAGGTCAGGGTCTCGATCTCGCGATCGTTGAGCTCGACATGCTTCGGCCAGACGTCGTCGCGCGCGACGCGGGCAAGTCGCGCCCGGATGATCGTGTCGAGCACCTCGAAATCGATCGGCTTGGTGACGTAGTCGTCGGCGCCGAGCTGGCGGCCCTTGAGCTCGTTGTCGCGATCGGTCAGCGCGGTGAGGAAGACGAACGGAACGTTGCCGAAGCGCGGCGCCACCGCGGTCAGCCGCTCGAGCAGCTCGAACCCGGACATCACCGGCATGCTGATGTCGGACAGCACGAGGTCGGGCGTGTCCTTCAGGATCGCGGCAAAGCCCTGGCGCCCGTCATGCGCGAGGGTGACGGCGTAGCCGCGCTCGACCAGCTCCTCGCCGATCAGGGCGGCGGTCTCGTGGTCGTCCTCGATGCAGAGAATCTTCTTGCGTGTATCGGGCATGACGCTGCGTATCTTCGGGAGCGCGCAGTATAACCCGCGCCGCCCCGGGCGTAATATGTGATAATAAACGCGAGACTTTTTTGCGGCGGCCGGGCCGCCGCCGGCAGGGCACCATGCGGCAGCCGCGCTCGATCCAATTCCACCTGTCAGCGGTCTTTTTCTTCTTCTTCCTGCTGGTCGTCGTGCTCGGCCTGTTCAGCATCATGCGGCTGAGCGGGTTCGACAAGGTGTCCGCGGACATCGTCGACCTCTGGCTGCCGAACACGCGTGCGCTCGGCGACCTCAACAACTTCACCTCCGATTTCCGCGCCGCCGAGGGCAGCAGCCTGCTGGCGACGCGCGCGGGCGACGTCGCGGCAATCGAGCGCGAGATGGGCCAGCTCGACGCCTCGATCGCCGAAAGCGAGGCGCGCTACGAGCGCATCCGCCACGACGCGGCCGAGAGCGCGCTCTACGCGCGCTTCAAGGCGGACTGGAGCGATTATCGCCGGCGCGTCGCCGACGTGCTGGCGCTCGCGCATGCCGACCGCAAGGCGGACGCGATCGCGACCTACATGACGGCCTCGCGCGCCGCCTACGACGCGGCGAGCGATACCCTCGGCCAGCTCACCGACCGCAACGTCGCGAACGCCGAGACGGCGAGCAGCCGCACGACGTCGGCCTTTCGCGAATCGGTCAGGCTCATCGCCATCGCGATCGTGATCGCGGGCCTGATGGTGGCGGCGGCGCTGATCTATATCGGCAACTGGATATCGTCGCCGCTGCTGCGCCTCGCCGACCGCATGCACCGCCTCGCCGCCAACCACACCGATGTCGATTTCCCCGGCGCGGAACGGCGCGACGAGATCGGCGAGATGGCGCGCGCCGCGGTCGTCTTCCGCAACAACGCGATCGAGCTGATGGTGAGCCGGCGCGGCCTCGCGCAGCAGGCCTCCATGCTGGAGGAGAAGCTCGAGGCGGAGCGGCGGCTCACGACCTTGCAGCGCAATTTCGTCTCGATGGCATCGCACGAGTTCCGCACGCCGCTCACCATCATCGACGGGCATGCGCAGCGGCTGATCAAGACGGCCGGCCGCCTGCGCGACGAGGAGGTCGTCGAGCGCGCCGGCAAGATGCGCGCCGCCGTGCTGCGCATGACGCACCTGATCGAGAACCTGCTCAATGCGGCGCGCCTGCCCGAGGGCACCGGGCTCTATTTCCACCCGGCCGAGATCGATCTCGCGGCCGTGCTGCAGGACGTCTGCCACATGCACCGCGAGATCGCGCCGAAGGCGAACATCGCCGAGGAGTTCGCCGCCCATTCACTCTCGATGACGGGCGACCGCAACCTGCTCTCGCAGGCGTTCAGCAATCTCCTGTCCAATGCGGCCAAGTACTCGCCGGGCGACGGTCGCATCACGGTCGGCGCCGCGATCGACGGCGACCATGTGGTCGTGACGGTCGCGGACCAGGGCATCGGCATTCCGGCGGACGACGTCGGCCGCCTGTTCGAGCGCTACTACCGCGGCAGCAACGTATCGGGCGTGGTCGGAACCGGCGTCGGGCTCTATCTCGTGAAGATCGTCGTCGACCTGCACGGCGGCAGCATCGCGGTCGACAGCCGCGAGGGCGAAGGCTCGCGCTTCACGATCCGGCTGCCGACACAACTCGCGGAGAAGGTGACGGCCGCCGAACCTGCGGCCATCGCGACCGGCGACACAGACTCGCCGTAGGGTGGGCAAAGGCGCCTCGCACGGCCACCGCGTGGGCAAAATCGCCAATGCGCCTTTGCCCACGCGGAAGGGCAGAAAAGGCGATTTTGCCCACCCTACGGCGTCACGTCATCCGCAGCGGGATCGCGCCGAGGAAGTCCATCTTGCCGATCTCGACGCCGCTATGACGCAGGACCGCGTAGCTGGCCGTGAGATGGAAATAGAAATTCGGCAGCACGAAGTGGTTGAGATAGTCGCCGCCCTTCATGTGGCCTTTCTTGGTGGGCCCGAGCGGAAAGGTGATCTCGCGCTCGGCCGCGGCGTCGATCTTGCCGGCGTCGAGCGACTTCACGAACGCGATCGTCTTGGCGACGCGCGCCTTGAGCTCGTCGATGGTCTTCTCGTTGTCCTCGAATTTCGGCGGCTCGACGTCGGCGAGCCGGGCGCCGCCGTTCTTGGCCATGTCGCAGGCGACCTGCACCTGGCGCGTAAGCGCGAACATGTCGGGCGCGAGCCGATACTGCGGCAGCACCGCGGGATCGAGCTTCTTGGCGGTCGCGAAAGCCGTGGCCTTGTCGAGCACGCCTGAGAGCGCCGTGAGGCCGATCTCGAATACCGGAAGCGAAGCCTGAGACATCGAATAAGGCATGACGGGGATCCTTGGGTGTACTGAAGGCGCGGACCATGCCCCCAATGCCTCGCCATTTCAACCGGCGCGGCCATGCGGCAACCCGGAGCGTGACCGCATCGACGGTGCGCGCTATCCTGAGCCGCTCCGACCGGCTCCGGCCGAAAAATCATGTCCAGGGAGGATACTCGATGATTGCCGGCCATTTCCGGCGCGCGCTCGGTTGCGGCGTCGCGCTGCTCGCCGGGCTTGCGATTGCCGCAGTGCCCGCATGCGCGCAGGCGCCCTACCCGAACCATGTCATCAAGCTCGTCGTCGGCTTCGCGGCGGGCGGCGGCAACGACATCTTCGCCCGGATCATCGCGCAGAAGCTGCAGGAAGATCTCGGCCAGGCCGTGATCGTCGAGAATCGCCCGGGCGCCGGCGGCGTGGTCGCGGCACAATATGTGAAGAATGCGGCGCCCGACGGCTACACGCTGTTGGTCGGCGCGGCCGGCGGCATGAGCATCACGCCGGCCATCTCGGTAAAGCCGCCCTATGACGGCGCCAAGGACTTCACCCCGCTCTCGATGTTCGCGGCGTTTCCGCTCATCCTCGCCGTGAAGGCGGACGGCCCGCTCAAGAGCGTGCCGGATCTGATCGCCTGGATGAAGGCGCATCCCGACAAATCGAACTATGCAACGTCCTCGCCTGCCTTCACGCTCGCGACCGAGCTGTTCAAGCTCAAGACCGGCGCACCCGGCACCGCCATCCCGTACAAGAGCAGCAACAAGTCGATCCTCAGCGTCATTGCGGGGCAGTCGCTCCTGACCATCGCGGACCCGCCGCCGACCACCCCGCAGGTGAAAGGCGGCCTGATCCGCGCGCTCGCGGTGCTGGACGCCAAGCGGCTCGATGACCTGCCCGACGTGCCGACCATGGCGGAGGCGGGCGTGCCGGACGTCAACGTCTCGCTGTGGAGCGGCCTGTTCGGCCCCGCGCATCTGCCGCCCGACATCGCCAAGAAGCTCGAGGCCGAGGTGATGAAGATCATGCAGATGGCGGACGTGAAGGAGAAGTTCAGGAACATGGCGACGCCGACGGTCGGCAGCAGCTCGGCCGAGTTCACCAAGGCGATCGTCGATCAGACCCGGACTTGGACCGAGGTGGGACACGCCGCGAATGTGAAGCTGGAGTGAGGCGAGCGACAGACGCTGCGCGTCCGTCCCCTCCCCCGCTTGCGGGGGAGGGATACGCGCACGCAAGTCGGGCCTGCCCGACTTGCGCATAATTATTCTGCCGATCTCGGGTAAACCCGAGATCGGTGCGCGCCGGAGGGGGCCAGTCGGCATCCGCATGAGCAAGCGGCTTCCCCCTCCCCGCCCTCCCCCGCAAGTGGGGGAGGGAGCCGCTAGTCATGCGTGACCATCACTCGAAATAGCTGCGGCGGCCGGTCTTGATCAGCTCGTAGAGCGCGCGGATCTCCTGCTCGCGCCGCGAATAGTTGCGCCAATCCTTGTACCGGTCGAGCGTGAGTGTCTTCACGGCCTCGTCGACGTTCATGCCCTTGTCGACGGCGGCCTTCACGGTCGCGTATTCGTCGGCCAGCATCGCGGCAAGCTCCGGTACGTCGGCGCGGCTCGCGACGTCGCCGTGCGCCGGCAGGATGCGGTCGACGCCATCCATGTGCGCCACCTTGTCGAGCAGCGCGATCCAGCTCTGCACCGACGGCGTGAACGTCATGTTCGGCATGCCGTGCTTGGCGAAGGCGCCGGGCGTGAAGAGCGTGCGCGCTTCCGGAAACAGCACGAACGTATCGCCCGGGTTCTGGCCGGGCCCGAAATACATGAGATCGACCTCGCGGCCGCCGAGATGGATCGTCATCCGGCGGTCGAACGTCACGTCCGGCAGGACCAGCTTCACCTCGGCGGGATCGAAGTGGCGCTGCTTGAAGAAGGCCTGCCGGCGCACGATCTCCTTCGGCCAGGTTTTGCGCATCAGCGCCGCAGTCTCGTCCTGCGCGACGAAGGTCGCGCCGAGCGCCTTGAAGGGCGGATTGCCGAGGTGATGATCGCCGTGGAAATGGCTGTTGATCACCCATTTGATCGGCTTGTCGGTGATCTTGCGGATGCGATCGATCAAATCCTGCCCGTCGCGCGGATGCTGGCGCGTGTCGATCACCAGCACGCCGTCGTCGGTCGTGAGCACGACCGCGTTGGATGAATCGAAATCGAACAGGAAGTAGAGGGCAGGCGCGACCTGCTTGAACTCGACCGGGCGGTCCTCGGCGCGGACCGGCACAGAGAAAACGAGCAGCGCCACGAGTGTCGTGACGATCGAGATCAGGCGATTCATGGTCGCTCCTGAGCCGGTATGCCGAGACAAATCAACGCGTGCATGAGCCAGCGGCTCCCCCTCCCCGCCCTCCCCGCAAGCGGGGGAGGGAGAAGAAATTCATGCATCCGTGATCGCCGCGAGCGCCGGCTGGCCGCGGATCATGTCCGAGGCCTTCTCGGCCATCATGATCACGCAGGCATTGATGTGCGCCGAGACGAGATCCGGCATGGCGGACGCATCGACCACGCGCAGCGCCTCGATGCCGCGCACGCGCAACTCCGGATCGACCACCGCGTCCGGACCCGTTCCCATCGCGCAGGTGCCGCACGGATGATGCGCCGTGATCGAGACCTTGCGGATCCACGCATCGATCTCGGCATCGGTCTTGACCTTCGGCCCCGGCGACAGCTCCTCGCCGCGGAATTCGTCCATCGGCGCGCGATACGCGACGTCGCGGGCGCGCTTGACGCCCTCGCGCAGCAGCGGGAGGTCGCCCGGCGCCGAGAAGAAATTGTAGACGATGCGCATGGGCGCGAGCGGGTCTTTCGAGCGCAGCAGGATCTCGCCGCGGCTGTCCGGATGCAGCAGCGTCGGGCGGATGCCGAAGCCGTCCAGATAGGGCTTGCGGATGCCGGGAAACCACAGATGCGCGCCCGCCGGCAGCCCGCGGAACATGAACTCGATGTCGGGCACCGCGATCTCGGGCCGCGTCTTGATGAAGGCGTGCAGCCCGCCCGGCACAACGGTGCCGGGGCCGGTGCCGAAAAAGTAGGCGCGCAGCATCGCGAGCGCCATGCGGTCGAAGCGCATCGTGTCGCGGAACGGACCCGCATTGGGCCGCGTGAACCAGAACTGCGACGCAAGATGATCCTGCAGGTTCTTGCCGACCGGCAGATCGGCGACCACCACGATGCCGGTCGCGTCGAGATGTGCGGCCGGACCGATGCCGGACAGCATCAGCAGTTGCGGGGTCGAGAATGCGCCGGCCGCGAGGATCACCTCACGCTCGGCCGTGACCTGCTCGATGATCCCGTCCTTGAAGAACTCGACGCCGGTCGCGCGCGTGCCGCGCATCAGCACGCGCGTCACCTGCGCGCGCGCCTCGACCACGAGGTTGCGCCGCTTGCGCGCCGGCTTGAGATACGCATTGGCGGTCGATGAGCGCCGGCCATCGCGGATGGTGTACTGGGCGTGGCCGAAGCCTTCGGTGCTCGCGCCGTTGTAGTCGTGCGTATGCGGGATGCCGGCCGACCGGCCGGCGTCGATCCACGCCGCAAAGAGCGGATCGCGCGTCTTCGCCCACTGGGTGCCGAGCGGCCCGGAGCCGCCGCGATACTTGTTCTCGCCGTCTTCCCACGTCTCGGCGCGCTTGAAGTAGGGCAGCGCGTCCGCATAGGACCAGCCGCGCGCACCCTTCTGCGCCCAGCGGTCATAGTCGCCGCGATGACCGCGCGTATAGGCCATGACGTTGATCGAGGTCGAGCCGCCCAGCACCTTGCCGCGCATCGCCTCGATGGTACGGCCGTCGAGGTTGGGCTCGGGCTCGGTGTGGAAGCCCCAATCGTGCAGGCCAAGATCGTGCATCTTGCCCATGCCGAGCGGAATGTGGATGAGCGGATCGACGTCGCGCCCGCCCGCCTCGATCAGCAGCACGCGCGCCTGCCCGTCCTCGCTCAGCCGATTGGCGAGCACGCAGCCGGCCGAGCCGGCGCCCACGATGATGTAGTCGTAACCGGTCCCCGGCACGCTCGCGCTCCCCGCAGCCAAACTCGGCCAACGTGGCGATTGATCCCGCGACCGGCGGCGAAATCAAGCCCCTGCGGCACCGAAGATGGACTGAGGCCAGGAAGTGCGTCAGGCTATCGGTTGACGAAGCCGTTGCGGAAGATGCCGAACGAGCCGCCCGGGCGGCGTTCCGTCCCAAGCATAACGTCGCAATCCGCCACGGTCTCGTCGCTGAGTTCCGAGGTCTCGTTGTTGAATTTCACTGAGCGGCACTGCGTGCGGTCCTCGGTGCCGGTCACCATGCGGCCGGTGCGCAACTGCTCGCGCGTCTGCTCGCTTTTGTGGATCATCGCCAGCAGGTTGCTGAGGTTGAAGCCGTAGACGCCGGCCGCCACCATGGCCAGAAACGAGACGTAGAGCGCGATCGCGCCGTAGCCGAGCAGGTTCAAGCCTGTTTTGCGCGCTTTGGTATTGGCCATGCTCTGCCCATAAGGCGTGAGAATGTCCTATAGCATCAAAGCATTACCAGGGCTTTACGACGGCCCATAAGTCTCGGCGCAAAGCGCTTATCTGCGTTAACCATGCGGGTCAGAGCGTACGCTGCTCGGCGAGCGCCTTGATGAGCCTTTGCCACGCGGCCTCGTCGCCCGGCAGGCCGAAGCGCAGCCACGCCGGCTGCTCGGCGAAGCGGCGCACGAAGATGCCGGCGCGGCCGAGTCGGTCGAACACGTCGGCGGCGTTCGGTGTGTGCACCAGGCGAAACAAGGCCGTGCCGCCCACGACATCGAGACCCGCCGCGACGAGCTGATCGTCGAGCCGCTGCGCGGCGGCGGCGAGGTGGTCGCGCGTTGACGCGATCCAAGCCGCGTCGGCGAGCGCCGCCGTGCCGATCGCGAGTGCGGGGCCGGACACCGCCCACGGCCCGAGCCCGGCGCGCAGGCGCGCCGCAAGCTGCGGCGCCGCGAGCGCAAAGCCGAGCCGAACGCCGGCGAGGCCGAAGAATTTTCCAAACGAGCGCAGCACCACGAGGTTTGGACGGCCGACGTCGGGCGCGAGGCTCGCATCCGCGGGCGCGACATCCATGAAGGCCTCGTCGACGACCAGCAGGCCGGGCGCGAGCGCATCGGCCAGCGCAAGAAGGTCATGCCGCGCGACGCGCCGGCCGTCCGGGTTGTTGGGGTTCACCAGGATGGCGAGATCGGCGCCCGCGAGATCGGCGATCTCGGTGGCTTCGCGCACCTGATGGCCGGCCAGCGCGGCGACCCGCGCATGCTCCGCATAGGTCGGCGCCAGCACGGCGGCGCGGCCGCGCGGCGCGAGCGCGTAGACGTGCGGCAGCAGCGTCTGCACGCCCGCAGCCGCCGCCACGTGGGCAGCCGAGGGCGCGCCATAGGCGGCGGCCGCCATGGCGGCGAGGCGTTCGACGGCGGCCGGCGCCGGCAGGCGGGTAAAGGCCGTGGGATCGAGCGGCGGCAGCGGGTACGGAAAGGGATTGATCCCGGTCGACAGGTCGACGAAAGGTTCAGGCGCGGCGGGAAAGAGCTTGCGCGCCACGCCGAGGTCGCCGCCATGCGGGAGCGGCACTGCGAAATCCGGGAGCACCATGGCGGCCGCGCTGACCCTGTTGGCCCTGCTGATCGAGCTGATGGTCGGTTATCCCGACTGGCTCGCCCGCGCAATCGGCCATCCGGTCACCTGGATGGGGTGGCTGATCGGCGCGCTCGATCGCGGCTGGAATCGCGAACGCGACAGCAACGGCCTGCGCCGTGCAGCGGGCGTCCTGGCGCTGTTGACGCTCGTCGTGGCGGCCGGCCTCGCGGCCGGCTTCGTCGAGCGCGGCTTGCTCGCCGTGCCGTTCGGAGTTCTCCCGCTCGCGATGGTCGCCAGCACGCTGCTGGCGCAGCGCAGCCTGCACGATCACGTGGCGCGCGTCGCCGAGGCGCTCGAACGCGAGGGCGTCGCGGCCGGCCGCGCCGCGGTCGCGCATATCGTCGGGCGCGACACCGCGGCGCTCGACGCGGCGGGCGTCGCACGCGCCACGATCGAGAGCCTGGCGGAGAATTTTTCCGACGGCGTGGTGGCGCCGGCGTTCTGGATGGCGCTCCTGGGCCTGCCGGGTGCCGCGAGCTACAAGGCGATCAACACGGCGGACAGCATGATCGGCCATCGCACCGAGCGCCACGCGGCGTTCGGCTGGGCGGCGGCGCGGCTCGACGATCTCGTCAACCTGCCGGCGTCGCGGCTGTCGGCGCTGCTGCTGATCGCGGCCGCGGCGCTCACGGACCGCGAGCTCGCCGCCGCCGCCTGGCGCGCGACGTGGCGCGACGCGCATCGGCATCGCTCGCCCAATGCGGGCTATCCCGAGGCCGCAATGGCCGGCGCGCTCGGCCTCGCGCTCGCCGGGCCGCGCGTCTATGGCGGCGTCACGGTCGATGACGCGCTGATGGGGGATGGAAGGCGTGAGGCGACCGCGGCGGATATTCGGGCGGCGCTGAAGCTTTATCGGCGGGCGGATGGGATTTTGATCGGGGTGATGGCGGCCGTCGCGGCGCTCGTTTGGATGCTCTGACGTCGCCAAGAATGCATGCGGCCCTCTCGCCCGCTTGCGGGGGAGAGTGGGAGAGGGGGCGCGGCGCGCGCATGTAGCAAGCGGCTTCCCCCTCCCTGCCCTCCCCCGCAAGCGGGGAGGGGCGCAGGCGCTGAGTGCGTGGCGGCAAGATCACCGCGCCAGCGCCAGCAATCGATCGAGATCGATGCGTTCCGCCAGATGCGCCGCTAGTCGATCGAGCGTCTCCTCCACCTGCGCCTCGTACGACACCATTGCCCCGCCAGCGCCGAGGCGCGCGAGCCAGGCGGCGCGCTGGCGATCGTCGGCGAACAGGCCGTGGATGTAGGTACCGCTCACGCGGCCATCCAGTGAGACCGCGCCGTCAGGCGAGCCGTCGGCGAGCCGCGCGAACGGCCGCGCGCGGTCGGGGCCGTCGGTCGTGCCCATGTGCATCTCGTAGCCTGTGAAAGGGTGTCCGTCGGCGGTCGTGCCGTGCGTTTGCGTCAGGCGCTTGTCGTCGGTGAGCACGGTCGCGACATCGAGCAGGCCGAGGCCCGCGACGCTGCCGGGCGGACCCTCGTGGCCGGCCGGATCCGCGATGGTGCGGCCGAGCATCTGGTAGCCGCCGCACAGGCCGAGCACGGAGCCGCCGCGGCGCAGATGCGCCGCGATGTCGACGTCGAAGCCGGCCGCGCGCAGCGCCGTCAGGTCGGCGACCGTCGCCTTGGAGCCGGGCAGGACCACGAGCGCGACATCGCCCGGCACCGCCATGCCGGGCTTCACCCGCACGAGCTCGACCGCGGGCTCGGCCTCGAGCGGATCGAGATCGTCGAAATTGGCGATATGGGGCAGCACCAGCGCGGCGATGCGCACGCGCGCGTCGGGCTTGGCGGAGCGCGCATGGTCGAGCGCGAGCGCGTCCTCGGCGGGCAGCCGCTGCGCGTCGGGGAAGAACCGCACGAGGCCGAGCGGCTCCCAGCCGGTGGCGCGCGCGATCCGCGCCATGCCGTCGGCGAACAGCGCCGGATCGCCGCGGAACTTGTTGACGATGAAGCCGCGGATCAGCGCCGCGTCGGCGGGGTCGATCACGGTCTTGGTGCCGACAAGAACTCGCGATCACGCCGCCGCGGTCGATGTCGCCGATCAGCACGACCGCGAGATCTGCGGCGCGGGCGAAGCCCATGTTGGCGATGTCGTTCGCCCGCAGATTGACCTCCGATGCGCTGCCGGCGCCTTCGACCAGCACGAGGTCGGCCTCCGCCGTCATGCGCGCGAAGCTGTCGAGCACGGCGCGCATCAGCGCGGGCTTGAGCTCTTGATATTCGGCAGCCTTGGCGGTCGCGTACACTTTGCCGTGCACGACGACCTGGGCGCCGACCTCGCTCTGCGGCTTGAGTAGCACCGGGTTCATGTGCACGCTCGGCACCACGCGCGCGGCGCGCGCCTGCAGCGCCTGGGCGCGGCCGATCTCGCCGCCATCCACTGTCACGGCCGCGTTGTTCGACATGTTCTGCGGCTTGAACGGCCGCACGCGCAGGCCGCGGTTGGCGAAGGCGCGCGCGAGCCCGGCGACGATCAGCGACTTGCCGACGTCGGAGCCGGTGCCCTGGAACATCAGCGCGCGGGCCGTCATGGCGGGAACGCTAGATTCACGCGTTGGCGCATGTCCTTGTCGGCGAACCGGTGCCCGCTTCGCCGGGACATGCGCTAGAACTCGATGCCGGGCTGCGCCTTCACGCCGGCGGCGAAATGGTGCTTCACCAGCGTCATCTCGGTGACGAGGTCGGCGGCGGCGATCAGCTCCGGCTTGGCGTTGCGGCCGGTGACCATCACGTGCAGCCCCGCGCGGCGAGCGGTGAGCGCCGCAACGACCGCCGCGAGGTCGAGATAGTCGTAGCGCAACGCGATGTTGAGCTCATCGAGGATGATCAGCGCGAAGCGCTCGTCGGCCATCAGCTCGAGCGCCTTGCCCCAGGCACGCTCGGCCGCCGCGATGTCGCGTGCGAGGTCCTGCGTCTCCCACGTGAAGCCCTCGCCCATGCTGTGCCACACGACCTGATCGCCGAAACGCGCGAGCGCATCGCGCTCGGCCGAGTGCCAGGCGCCCTTGATGAACTGCACCACGCCGATGCGGTGACCGCGGCCGAGCATGCGCAGCGCGAGCCCGAACGCCGCCGTCGACTTGCCCTTGCCGGCGCCGGTGTGGACCATGAGCAGGCCCTTCTCGCCGGTCTTGCCGGCGACCTCGGCATCCTGCACGGCCTTGCGCTTTTCCATCTTGGTGCGATGGCGGGCGGCGGCGGTGTCGTCGACGGGCTTGCTCATGCCTATCCTTTTACGACAAGCGGTAGGCCCGCGACTATCAGCACGACGCGGTCGGCGCGGGCCGCGATGCGCTGGTTGAGCACGCCCTGGGCGTCGCGAAAGCGGCGCGCCAGCGCATTGTCGGGCACGATGCCGAGGCCGACCTCGTTCGATACCAGCACGACCGGCCCCGGCGTCCGCACGAGCGCGTCATCGAGACGGTCGATCTCGGCGTCGATGTCAGCATCCGCCAGCATCAGGTTGGAAAGCCACAAGGTGAGGCAATCGATCAGCATCGCACCGCCGGCCGGCATGCCCGCGAGCACCCCAGCGATATCGCGCGGCGCCTCGATCGTGCGCCAATCGGCGCCGCGCCGCGCGCGGTGCGCCGCGATGCGCGCCGCCATCTCGTCGTCGCGCGCCTCGCCGGTCGCGACGTAGAGCCACGGCGGCGGAAATGCACATACGACGGCCTCGGCGTGGCGGCTCTTTCCGGAGCGGGCGCCGCCGATCACCAATGTGATCCCTCTGTCGGAGATGGCCGACAAATAACCTCTTATGACTGGAGCGAGGCGAAAATCAGCAGCCTGGATTTGAGATACTGCGCCCGAATGTGTGTGTCAAAAAAATCACAATCCGGGAGAATTCGGCGTGAAGCGGTCCTTGCAAATCTCGCCGTAACGTCACGCGCTTGGCGACACCGCAGTGTTCTTTGGACACATATTCACGCGGCGAACTCGATGTTGATGAAGGTTCGTGGCGGCGATCCCGCCCCAGCGATCCGATCCATTCTCTCATCGCGAGCAGGGTCCCGCCACACGCTATGCTTGACAAAGGCGGGCGTTGCGTCACGCTGCAACCACGGCGGGCGCCCTACGTAAATCTCTCAAGCGATCGGGAATCTGTCGAGAGCTTCGCGTTTTTGAGGCTTGGGGGCGGTGATGTTGAGCGTTGGGCTTCTCGGCGTCTTCCGGGTGGCGGCGGTTGATATGCGTGTGTGGTGCGAGCTCGGACCCGCCGCCAGGGGGTTGGCCAGCTTCCTGTTCACCTATCCGGATCGCGGTCACCGCCGGGAGAAACTCGCAGAGTTGTTTTGGCCGGAGCTCGACGCTGAACGCGCCCGCCGCGCGATGAACTCCGCGGTTTGGCGCCTGCGCAAGCTCCTCGCCACGCAGCCCGAGAGTGCGGGCGGCCAGAACCTGCAAACCTTGGGAAGCGAGACGATCCTCAAGCACGCGCCTTGGCTGGATGTCGACATCTGGTCCCTGCAGAACCTCACGGCGCCCGTGCTCAAGGACCCCGCCACACCCCTGGAGCCGCAGCAGCTCGCGGCCATCACGACCATCCTGCATCGATATGAGGGGCCTTTCCTCGACGGCGACGAGGGCGACTGGATCCTCGAGGAACGAGAGCGGCTCCATTCGATTTTTCTGCGCACCGCCACGATCGCGGTGCGTTCGCTGGGCATCGCCGGGCAATATCATGACGCCATAAGTCTCGCGCGGCATGCCCTGCGCTTCGATCCGTTCCGTGAAGAGTTGATGCGAAACCTGCTGGTGCTGCTCGCGCTTGATGAGCGACGGTCCGAGGCCATCCGCAGCTATCAGCATTGGAGCAATCTGCTCAGGCAGGAGCTCAACATCGCGCCATTGCCGGGCACCCGCAGGGTCATCGAGGAGATCCAGGCCCTCGACAGCGCGGAGGGCTTCCAGCGCCTGCGGGACCGGCTTTCGGCGGCGTCACTCCCACATTAAGTCGCCAATCCGGCAGCCTTCGGATGCCGACCGCGAAAGCGGGCACCCGCGGTGCGCATTTGCGTCTCCGCCTCGGCTTTCGCCCGCCAATCCCAGCCCCGTGATCCTGCCGTGATCCACCGATGACAGTAGGCGCGAGCGCCACACAGCCGCGCCGTATCCGCAGGCGGATCATACCGACATCGCCGTCGAACCCGCCCGAGAGCGGGGCATGCGATCGTCGACGAAATATCGGCCCGAGGGTCACATGTCGCCGGACGAAGTCTTCATCCTGAGGTTCTGGCTCGAAGAAGCGGACGCGCACGACCAGCTGCGATGGCGGGCTCAAGTCAAGAACATCAATACCCGGCAACGACAGACCGCGAACGACATCAATTCAGCGTTCGTACTGATCGCCAATCGGCTGCGCGCGGCACTGTTGGCGGAGTCGGGAGAGAAAGAGGGTCCGCAGTAAGGCGCCGGACTGGGGGAGAGTTATGTCAGTTGTCCAGAACAACCTAGGTGAGAGCAGGCAGTGCACGCCTTTTCGGCGAAAGGGGCGCTCAGGCTCGGGCGTTTGGCTGACGATCGCGCTGCTGCCGCTGATCGCGGGCTGCGCAGCCACCCAGCTTGGGCCGATTCGTCCAATCACCATCGAAGAAGACGTTGCCAATATCAGGGGCATGGCGGAGCCGGACCTGAGCCAACTCCGAGTCCTCACGGTGAACGACCGGAATCAGATCATCACCGCACGCATGTATATCGCCGACCTCGAGTACCACAAATACGAAGCCAAGCTGACCCGCGACATGCAGGACGAAGGCCTGGCCGCGACATTGGCGGTCCTCGGACTGACGAGCACAGCCTCGCTGATCACTGTCGCAAGCACGGCCCGCGTTCTCTCCGGCGCCGCGACGGTCGTGACGGGCGCCGATAAGGCGTTCAACGACAAGGTATTGCTCAGCAATACGATCCAGGCCCTGCAAACGCAGATGCGGGCCGATCGCCAGACGCAGGCTGCCGCGATCTTTACCAAGATGGCGACGCCGCTCGAGCAGTACACGCTGCCGATGGCGCTGTCCGATGTCGAACACTATTACCAGGCCGGGACGCTGGCGTCGGCGCTCGTCAGCCTGAACAAGACCGTGGCGAATGCCGAGCAGAACGCGACGACCGCGCATGACCTCGCAGGCCCCAACGGGGATCAGGTCACGGCCATCAAGACGATCGCGAATCCGCCCCCCACGTCGACCAGGGCGCTACTGGGCGCTCAACTCATCACAAACCCCAATGTGACGCTCGTGGCGCCGCCTCCTCTACCCCCGCCACCCGTCAATGACCGATTGACCCCGTTCGAGAGGTCTTTGTCCGTCACAAGCATCCGCAGCTTGCAGGCCGGCTTGTGCGTCGCGGCCGACGGCAGGCTTGGTCAGCTGAACTCGAAAACGCGAACCGCACTGGCCGCGTTTCTCCAAGCGAAAGGCGAAAGTCCGTCGCCAACGATCGATCCGCGAATCTGGATAATCACCAATCCTATCCGGAGCAAGCCGAGCTGCTCCATGGCTCCGATTCCTGCTCCGGCCCCGGCGCCAGGTTCCGCACCCGCAGCGCCTCCGACACCGCACTAGATCCTCCTCATCGCCAGAAGGACCAATTCCATGGCCATCGACCGCTCCGAATTCGCCCAAGGCTGTGTCCAGTTCGGCCTCTATGCGGGCGTCAATCCGCACTATCTTCTCGGCGTTGCGCAACTTCGCTCGGGAATTGCCGACGGCACGGCTGGCGACCAGATCGGCCCATTCCGGCTGACGCAGGTCGACTGGAACGCGCACTGCAACGACAGCGAGTTCGAGCTCAGCTTTCTGCCGACCGACATCACCAATCCGGACATGCAGGTGCCGGTGTTCGCCGTGATGGCGCATCGCGCATTCGATGCATTCGTTGCCGCGAACAATCGCAATCCGACCGCGAAAGAACTTTATCTTCAGCAATGGCCGAATGCGCCGACCGCGACGCTGTCGGCGGATCTGCAGACGGCACTCGACACGACGGCCGCGCTGGTCGACCCGGCCGCCGCAGCGGTGCTTGACGATACGCCGACGCCTCCGTTGACCATCAGCAATCCCGACCAGTCGCAGCCGCCTCCGACCGGTAGAGTAAAGACGAGCGGATCTCCGATCCCGGCCGGACGCGAGTCAATCGCCGCGAAGATCGTCACCGCTTTCCAGAACGCAGGCCTTGGAAAATTTCAGCAGGCGACCGGATTGGCGAACGCCATCGCGGAATTAAATCTCAACCCGAATGCGCATGCGGCCGTGGGGGAAGACAGCTGGGGACTCTTCCAGCTCAATCGCAACGGTGGACTGGGAAAGGGACATAACCCCGACGAGCTGGTCGATCCTGATCGAAACATCGCAATCGTTCTCGCCGAGGCGATGAAATTCAAGGAGTTCACGCTGGCGGGCTCGCTGGATCAGGCCGTCAGCGCATTCGTGCGCGACGTGGAGCGTCCGAGCGACATACCGGGGCAGGTCGCTCATCGCCTGGCCATCGCGCAAAAGCTCGTCTGAGCGCGGCAGTGCCGCCCCTAAGCTTCAGCGCGACCAGTGTCGAGCACGGCCCGCAGGTCGACCACCTCGCCGCGCTTGTGCAGCTCGCGCAGCCGCTCGAGCGCAGCCGTCATCCGGGCAATTTCGTCGCTCAGCGCGCGCATGAGGTCCGGCCCTTCGCGCCTTCGCCAAGGTCCTTCGACGACCTCGCCCATGGCTCGCCCTCCGCCTCCCATTTACGAATCGCGACTATTGCTGATTCGCGGAACTATTGCAGCCCGACGGAACTGCAATTTGCGTGGATTGACAAAGCATTCGGCGGCTCGTCTATTGCGCCGCAACGACGGTCTCTCGTTTCGAGAGCGAACAGGGAATGCGGTGAGGGATGCCGCGCATGGCCCCGAAAAGTTGACAGACTTTTCGAATAAGGCCATGCGCCTAAGCCTCCCGAGTCCGCAGCTGCCCCCGCAACTGTCAGCGGCGAGCCCGAGCCACTAAGCCACTGGGATATCCCGGGAAGGCGGTGTCGGGCGCCGAGCCGCGAGCCAGGAGACCTGCCGTCGTGACGGTTGTCGGCCCGGCGGGGTGCCTCGGGCGAGATCGCGTGCAATCCGGCACCCCACGGCGGAGCCTTGCTCCGCCATTCCGCCATGGAGCATTTGCGGGTGGCCGACGACAATCTCGCAACCGTCTATGTCTGCATCACGTGCCGGCGCGCGAGCGATCCGGACGCGGAGCCGCGCCCCGGCGCGCTGCTGGCGGACGCGACCGCGCGCGCCGCGCAGGGCAGCGACATCGCGGTACGGCGCGTGCGCTGCCTCGCCAACTGCACGCGCGGCCCGAGCGCCGCGATGCGGGCGAACGGCGGCGCCAAGTCGTGGACCTACATCTTCGGCGGCCTCGATCCCGCGGCGGCCGACGCGCTGATCGAGGGCGCGCGGCTGTTGGCCGGCGCCGCCGACGGCGTGATGCCGTGGCGCGGCCGGCCCGAACCCCTGCGGCGCGGCCTGATCGCGCGCGTGCCGCCGCTCGATTTCACCGAGGAGATTTCATGAGCACAGCCGGCGTGCCAACCCGCGTACCTTGCACGATCGTCACCGGGTTCCTGGGCTCCGGCAAGACGACGCTGATCCGCCACGTGCTGGCGAATGCCAACGGGCGGCGGCTCGCCGTGCTGGTCAACGAGTTCGGCGATGTCGGCATCGACGGCGAGATCCTCAAGGGCTGCGGCGACGCGGCGTGCCCGGAGGAGAACATCGTCGAGCTCGCGAACGGCTGCCTGTGCTGCACGGTCGCGGACGAGTTCGTGCCGGCGCTCGACCTGATCCTCGCGCGCCGGCCCGCCGTCGAGCACATCGTCATCGAGACCTCGGGCCTCGCGCTGCCGAAACCATTGGTGCAGGCCTTCCACTGGCCGAGCATCAAAAGCCGCGTCACGGTCGACGGCGTGGTCGCGGTGGTCGATGGCGCGGCGCTGGCGCAAGGCCGCGTCGCGGCCGACCTCGATGCGCTCGCCCGCCAGCGCGGCGCCGATGCGGCGCTCGACCACGACGATCCGATCGAGGAGGTGTTCGAGGATCAGATCGCGTGCGCCGACCTCGTCGTGCTCAACAAGCGCGATCTGCTCGATGGCGCCGGCATCGACAGGGCGGTCGCGGCCGTCACGCGCGCGCTGCCGCGCGCCGTCAAGGTCGTCACCGTCGCGGACGGCAAGGTCGATCCGGGCGCGCTGCTCGGCCTCGGCGTCGCGACCGAGAACGACATCGAGAACCGCCGCACCCACCACGACAACGAGGAAGATCACGACCACGACGAGTTCGACAGCTTCGTCGTACCGCTGCCCGAGATCGCCGATCCGGCCGCGCTGGCGGCGCGCGTCTCGGCAACCGCCGCGGCCGAGGGCGTGCTGCGCATCAAGGGCTTCGCGGCCGTGCCGGGCAAGCCGATGCAACTCCTGGTCCAGGCCGTAGGCCCGCGCGTCGCACATCACTATGATCGGCCGTGGAATGCGGGCGAGCCGCGCGCCGGCGCGCTCGTCGTGATCGGCCTCAAGGGCATCGACCGCGCCGCCATCACGCGCGGCCTCTTGGGATAAGCTTCTTGGGATGAGCCTGCTGGGATAAGCATGCATCTGCTCGCGACCAGCGCCGCATCGCTCGACGACATCGTCGCGCCGATCGACCTCGGCCAGACGCCGGGCGACATCGCGGTGCTCTCGTTTGCGGACAGCGATCTCGCCGGGCTGGCGGCCGCGTGGGCGGTCGAGCGCGAGCGGCTGCCGAGCGTGCGGCTCGTGCAGTTGCGCGACCTCAAGCATCCGATGTCGGTCGACCTCTGGATCGAGCGCGTCGGCGCGCACGCCAAGGTGATCGTGGTGCGCCTGCTCGGCGGGCTCGACTGGTGGCGCTATGGCGTCGAGCGGCTCTCGGTGCTGGCGCGCGAGCGCGGTATCGCGCTCGCGGTGCTGCCGGGCGAGGACCGCGACGACCCGCGCCTCGCCGAGGCCTCGACGTTGCCGGCGGACGAGCTCGCGACGCTCTTACGCTTCTTCCGCGAAGGCGGGCGCGACAACCTCGGCGCCTTGCTGCGCCGGCTCGCACACCACGCCGGCGCCGCAATCGAAACACCGGCGCCGCGCAGCGTGCCGCGGCTTGCCGGCTACTCGCCGCATGAAGGCGCGATCGATCTCGATCGCCTCGTCGCGTCGCTCGCGCCCGGCCAGGCCGTGGTGCCGATCATCTTCTACCGCGCGCTGCTGCTCGCTGCCGATATGGCGGCGATCGACACGCTCTGTGCGGCGCTCGCGGCGCGCGGGCTTGCGGCCGCACCGCTGATGGTGCCGAGCCTGAAGGACTCCGATGCGGCCGCCTTCGTGCGCGCTGCGCTCGCGCGGCTCGCCCCGGCCGTCATCATCACGACGACGGGCTTCGCGGCGGGCGGCGAGGCGGGCGTGGCGACGCCGCTCGATGATGCCGACGTGCCGGTGCTGCAGGCCGTGATCGCGACCACCAAACACGCCGCGTGGGCCGAGAGCGCGCGCGGGCTCGGCGCCGCCGATCTCGCGATGCATGTGGTGCTGCCCGAGCTCGACGGCCGCGTGCTCGCGGGCGCCATCGCGTTCAAGCATCCGCTGCCGGCGCACGCGGATCTCGCCTTCACGGCGCTTGCCAACCGGCCCGAGCCCGACCGCGTCGAGATGGTGGCGGCACGCGTCGCCGCGCTGGTGCGGTTGCGCGCAACGCCGCGCCAGAAGCGCCGCGTCGCGATCGTGATGCCCGACTATCCGGGCGCGCCCGGCCGCACCGGCTATGCGGTCGGCCTCGACGTGCCGGCGAGCGTGGTGGCGCTGCTCGACGATCTGCGCGACGCCGGCTATGCGGTCGCGGCGCCGCCGCCGAGCTCGCGCGCGCTGATCGATGCGCTGGATGGCCAGAATGGTGACGGGACGCTCGCGCTCGACGACTACGCGCGATGGCTCGCCGCGTTGCCGCCAGGCGTCGCCGAGCAAATCAACGCGGCCTGGGGCGCGCCGGCGGACGATCCGGACGTGCGCGGCGGCGCATTCCGTTTCCGCGCGCAGGTTTTCGACAACATTATCGTGGCGCTGGCGCCCGATCGCGGCCGCACGACCGACCGCCGCGCCGATTATCACGACGCGGCGCTGCCGCCGCGCCACGCGCTCGTGGCCTTCGGGCTGTGGCTGCGGCATCACGCAAAGGTCGACGCGCTCGTGCACATGGGAGCGCACGGCACGCTCGAATGGCTGCCCGGCAAGGCGGTCGCGCTCACGCAGGCGTGCTTTCCCGAGACGGTCGTCGGCGCGCTGCCGGTGTTCTATCCGTTCATCGTCAGCAATCCGGGCGAGGCCGCGCAGGCCAAGCGCCGGATCGCGGCGGTCACGATCGGCCATCTGCCGCCGCGGCTCGTCGGCGCCGCGCTGTCGGGCGATGCGCGCGAGCTGGAGCGCCTGGTCGACGAATATGCCCAGGCCGACGGCCTCGACCGCCGCCGGCGCGAGCGCCTGGCCGGCCTGATCGTCGAGACGGCCCGCCGCAGCGGACTGGCCCGCGAAGTGGGCGTCACGACCGAGGTCGCCCCCGACGAAGCGTTGCGCCGCATCGACGCGTGGCTGTGCGATTTGAAGGACTTGACGATCAAGGACGGGCTGCATGTGTATGGGCGGGATGCGCCTCCCTCTGAACTCGCCTTCTCCCTCTCCCCCTTTAGGGGGAGAGGGTCGGGGTGAGGGGGCGTCTCCGCGAGTCGTTGCCGACGATGTGCTTCGCGGCGACTCAGCGCCCCTCACCCCAACCCTCTCCCCGCGAGAGCGGGGAGAGGGAGCGCGGGCGCTGTGCGCGGGAGACAAGGCATTTGACGCCGGAATATGTAGCTTCCGCTCTCGCCGAACGCGCCGCCCTCCTCGCCGCGCTCGACGGGCGCCGGGTCGCGCCCGGCCCGGCGGGTGCGCCGCATCGGGCGCGGCGCGACGTGCTGCCGACCGGACGCAACCTGTTCACCGCCGATCCACGCATGCTGCCGACGCAGACCGCGATGGATCTGGGGCGGCTCGCCGCCGACGAGGTGATCCGCCTCTATCTGCAGCAGCATGGCGAGATGCCGCGCGCGCTGGTGATCGACCTGTGGGGCAGCGCGACGCTGCGCACCGGCGGCGAGGAGATCGCGCAGGGGCTCTGTCTCATGGGCTGCCGGCCGGTGTGGGACGCCGGCACGAGCCGCGTCACCGGCATCGAGGTGCTGCCGACCGCAACGATGGGCCGTCCGCGCGTCGACGTGACTTGGCGCATCTCGGGACTGTTTCGCGACCTCTTCCCGGCGCAGATCGCGCTCATCGACGCGGCGACGCGCGCGGTCGCGGCGCGCGACGAGACGGACGACGAGAACCCGCTCGCGGCCGTGCACCGCGCCGCGCGCGAGGAAAATCCGGTGCGCATCTTCGGCACGGCGCCCGGCGCCTATGGGGCGGGCATCGAGGACCTGATCGGCCGCGACCTCGCGCGCGACGCGATCGGCGAGGCCTATCTCGCGGCCGCCTCGCACAGCTATGCGGGCGCCGACGGCACGGCGGACGCGCTGCCGGGCGGCTTTGCGGCCCGCGTCGCCACGGCCGACCTGCTGCTGCACGCATCGGACGATCCCGGCCGCGACCTGCTCGAAGGCAACGCTGATGTGAGCCACGTCGGCGGCTTCGCGGCCGCCGCGGCGGCACTCGGCCGCGCGCCCGATCTCGTGATGCTCGACGTGACCGACCCGCGCCGCCCGCGCGCGCGGCCGCTCGGTCATGCGCTCGCCCGTATCGTGCGCGCCCGCGCCGTCAATCCGCGCTTCATCGCCGGCCAGATGCGCCACGGTCCGCGCGGCGCCGCCGAGCTCGCCGAAACTGTCGACCGGCTGGTCGGCTTCATGGAGACCACCGACGCGGTGCCGGGCGAGCTTCTCGATCTCGTGCACGACGCATACGTCGCAGACCCGGCCGTGCACGCATTCCTGCTGGCCGAGAACCCGGCCGCCGCGCGCGCCATCGCGGAGCGGCTCGATTACGCGCGCCGGCGCGGCCTGTGGCATCCGCGCCGTAACGACATCGACGCCGATCTTGCGGCGCTGCGCGAAGAGGCTCACCCATGACGGCAGCGGCTGGCGCATACGGCCGCCGAGGCGTCTGCCCGGGCCTGTCGACCCCGATGCCGACCGGCGACGGCCTGCTGGCGCGGCTGCTGCCGAGCGGGACCATCAGTCTCGACCAGATGACCAGCCTCGCCGCGGCCGCGCTGCGGCACGGCAACGGCATTGTTGAAATCACCTCGCGCGGCAGCATCCAGGTGCGTGGGCTGCGCGACGCCACGGCACCGGCTTTCGCGGATGCGGTCGCCGAGCTCGGCATCGTGGCTCACGCTGGCGTGCCGGTCATCGCCGATCCGCTCGCAGGTCTTGATCGAACCGAACTGATCGATGCCGGCGCGCTGGCGGACGAATTACGCGGCGCGCTGGCGGTCGCTTCGCTGGCAGAACATCTCAGCCCGAAAGTATCAGTCGTCATCGACGGTGGCGGCGCGCTGCATCTCGACGCGCTTGCCGCGGATATCCGTTTGCGCGCCATCGCAACTCCGGACGGTCCACGGCTTCACGTTGCGGCCGGCGGCGACGCGGCAAGCGCGCCGCCGCTTCGAATGGTCGTGCGAGCCGAAGTCATCGACACCGTCATCAACCTGCTGCGCGAGATCGCGACACACGGTCGCGAGGCGCGAGCGCGCGACGCGATCCGTGCCGCACCCGCGAGCGCACCGCCGCCGGCACGCGCGCCTGCCGATCCGATCGGGCGGCACCGCCTGCGCCGCAACAAGATGGCCGTTGGTGTCGGATTCCCCCTCGGACACACCGATACGGGCGCGTTGAAAAGCCTTATGCGCGCGGCCGGCGCCGCAGGGGCGACCGGCGTGCGGACGGCGCCGGGCCGCGCGCTGCTCGTCATCGGCCTCACCCGTCCCGATGCGGACGTGTTCACCGCTGCGGCCCGCCGGCTCGACTTCATCGTCGAGCCGCGCGATCCCCGTCGCCGCCTCATCGCATGCGCCGGAGCGCCGATCTGCGCGTCTGGCGAGATCGAGGCCCGCGCGCTCGCCCGAGAGGTTGGACGCGAAGCGATGGCGCTCATGAGGCACGACGAGACGATCCATATTTCGGGCTGCGCCAAAAGCTGCGCCCACCGGGGCGTCGCGACACTGACGGCGATCGGGCGCGACGGCGCATGTGATCTCTTCGTCGACGGAGCGCCGGCCGGCTCCTGTAAATCCTGGCAACTGGCTCGGCGGCTCGGACAGATCGTTTTCGACCGTCTTCCGAGATCGGGACATGAGTGAACCGTACGCCTATCTGCGCGATGGCGCCGCAATCTACGCGCGCTCGTTCGCGATCATCCGCGCCGAAGCCGACCTGTCGGGCTTCTCGGCCGACGAGGCGGATGTCGTCGTGCGCATGATCCATGCGTGCGGGCAGGTCGAGGCCGCCCAGCATATCGCGTTCAGCCCCGGCCTCGTCGCGGCGGCGCGCACCGCGCTGGCGGCCGGCGCGCCCATTCTGTGCGACGCCGAGATGGTGGCGCACGGCATCACGCGCGCGCGGCTACCGGCACGAAACGAAGTGATCTGCACGCTGCGCGATCCGCGCGCGCCGGCGCTCGCCCAAACGCTCGGGACTACGCGCTCGGCCGCCGCGCTCGATCTGTGGCACGACAAGCTTGCCGGCAGCGTGGTCGCGATCGGCAATGCGCCGACCGCGCTGTTTCGCCTGCTCGAGCTCATCGGTGCCGGCGCCGCGAAGCCGGCCGCGATCCTCGGCATCCCGGTCGGCTTCGTCGGCGCCGCCGAATCGAAGGAAGCGCTCGCCGCCGATCCGCACGGCGTGCCGTGGCTGATCGTGCGCGGCCGCATGGGCGGCAGCGCCATGACGGCCGCCGCCGTCAACGCGCTCGCGAGGAGCGGCCTATGAGCAAATGGTGCCCCGTGTCCCGGGCGCGGTGCAGCGCGAAGTGCAGCGGAGCGGTGCACCGCAGAGCCGGGACCCATATTGCCGAAACCTATGACGCCTCATCGCGTGGGCCCCGGATCAGCGCTGCACCAGCGCGCAAGGGCGCGCCGCTGCAGCGCATCCGGGGAGCGAGTCTTGTGATGGACGCTGCGCCATGACATCGGAACGCGAGACCGGCCGCCTTCTCGGCGTCGGCGTCGGGCCGGGCGACCCCGAGCTGGTGACGCTCAAGGCGCTGCGCGCGATCGAGGAGGCGGACGTAATCGCACATTTCGCCAAGCAGGGCCGCCCAAGCCATGCACGCGCGATCATCGAGCCGCATCTGCCGCCCGGGGTCGAGGAGCTGGCGCTGCGCTATCCGGTGACGACCGAGACGCCCAAGGACAAGCCGGCCTATCGCAATGCCATCGCCAAGTTCTACGACGAGGCGGCGGCCACGATCGCGCGGCACCTTGACGAGGATCTCACCGTCGCGGTGATCGCCGAGGGAGATCCGCTGTTCTACGGCTCCTACATGCACCTGCACGTGCGGCTTAGCGCCCGCTACCCGACCGAGATCATCGCCGGCGTCAGCGGCATGGCGGGCTGCTGGGCGGAGGCCGCGACGCCGATCGCGCAGGGCGACGATGTCTTCACGGTGCTGCCCGCGACACTGGCGGCGGACGAGCTGGAGCGGCGCCTCGCCGACAGCAACGCCGCCGTGGTGATGAAGCTCGGCCGGCATCTCGCCAAGGTGCGAAAAGCGCTCGCCAAGACCGGCCAGCTCGGGCGCGCGATCTATGTCGAGCGCGGGACGATGACGGGCTCGACCATGATGCGGCTTGCCGACAAGAAGGACGACCGCGCGCCCTATTTCGCGATCGTGCTGGTGCCGGGCTGGGAGACACAAGGAGAAGCCCGATGAGCGGCCGCCTCACCGTGGTCGGTCTCGGCGCCGGCGATGCGCGCTGGCTCACGCCGGAGGCCGCGGCCGCGCTCGCGGAGGCGGAGGCGCTCTACGGCTATGCGGGCTATCTCGATCGCGTGCCGCCGCGCACAGGGCAGAGCCGCCATCCGTCCGACAACCGCGAGGAACGCGCGCGCGCGCAGGCCGCGCTCGCGGCGGCCGCCGCCGGCGCGAAGGTCGCGCTGGTCACGGGCGGCGATCCGGGTGTCTTCGCGATGGCGGCCGCGGTGTGCGAGGCGATCGAGCATGGGCCGGCCGCGTGGCGCGCGCTCGACGTGGCCATGATCCCGGGCGTGACCGCGATGCTCGCGGTTGCGGCGCGGGTCGGTGCGCCGCTCGGTCATGACTTCTGCGCGCTCTCGCTGTCCGACAATCTCAAGCCGTGGGAGACGATCGAGCACCGGCTCGACGCGGCGGCCGGCGCCGGCTTCGTCCTCGCGCTCTACAATCCGCTGTCGCGCGCGCGGCCGTGGCAGCTCGGCGCCGCGTTCGAGCGCCTGCGCCGGCATCTGCCGGGGTCGACGCCGGTCGTGTTCGGACGCGCGGTCGGCCGCACGGACGAACGGGCGATCGTCACGACGCTGGCGGAGGCTGATGCCGCCACTGCCGACATGGCGACATTGATCATCATCGGCTCGGCGACGACGCGGGTGATCGCGCGCGACGGCCTGGCGCCGCTCGTCTATACGCCGCGCACCGGGGAGCTCGGCCCATGATCGAGCCATGCGACCGCCTCATCGATCGTTGCGACCGCCGGCACGTCGGGCAGCGCCGGCCGGCGCAGCAGGATCACCTCGGTCCCGAGCGCGCGCGCGGCCGCGATCTTGCCATAGGCCGCCGCGCCGCCGCTGTTCTTCGACACCACCACGTCGATCGCGTGCGCGGCGAGCAGCGCGCGGTCGTCCTCCTCACGGAAAGGCCCGCGTGCCCGGATATAGGTTGCATGCGGCACCGCGAGCGGCGGCTCGACCGCATCGACGCTGCGCACCAGATGGCGATGTTGCGGGGCTGCCTCGAAGGCCGCGATCTCGTTGCGCCCGAGGGCCAGGAAGACGTTGCGCGGCGTCGGCCCCAGCGCATGCACGGCGGCGCGAATGTCGGCGACCTCGGTCCAGCGATCGCCCGCAACCGCGGTCCACGCCGGACGGCGCAGGGCGAGCAGCGGCACGCCACTTGTCTGCGCGGCGCGTGCCGCATGCTCGGACATCGCGGCTGCATAAGGATGTGTGGCGTCGATCAGGCGATCGACCCGCTCGGCTTTGAGATGGTCCGCGAGTCCCTGTGCGCCGCCGAAGCCGCCGATGCGCAGCGGCACCGGATGCGGAACCGGATTGCTCGTGCGGCCGGCGAGCGACAGCGTGACGTCGAGATCGCGGCGTGGCGCGAGGCGCTCGGCGAGCTGCCGTGCCTCGGTCGTGCCGCCCAGGATGAGAACCCGCAGAGGACTGGGCATGGCGCTTTCTAGCCCGATCCCCGCGACCGCACCACGCCGCTGGCTCGCGATCGTCGGCATCGGCGAGGACGGCGCCGAGGGCCTGAGCCCGATTGCGCGCAATCTCGTCGGCGACGCCGCGATCGTGTTCGGCGGCAAGCGGCATCTCGCGCTCGCGGGCGTGCTGATCCGCGGCGAGGCGCGCGCCTGGCCGAGCCCGTTCGAGCGTGGCATTGATGATGTGCTGGCGGCGCGCGGCAAGAACGTCTGCGTGCTCGCCTCCGGCGATCCGTTCCACCATGGTGTCGGCGCCGTGCTGGCGCGCCGCATCGGTCCCGACGAGATGCTGGTCCTGCCGGCGCCGTCCGCCTTCAGCCTCGCCGCCGCCCGCCTCGGCTGGTCGCTGGCGGATTGCGCACTCGTTTCGCTGCACGGCCGCGCACTCGACCTCGTTCGCCCGCACCTACAGCCCGGCGCTTGCGTGCTCGCGCTCACGTCGGACGGCGACGGGCCGGCCGCGCTGGCGAAATTGCTCGCCGAGTCGGCTTCGGCGACACGCGCATCACGGTGCTGGAAGCGCTCGGCGGGCCGCGCGAACGCATCCGCGTCGCGACCGCCGCGCGCTTCGACCTCGACCCGATCGACCCGCTCAATACGGTTGCGCTGGAGGTGGTTGCGTCGCCCGGCGCCCGCATCATCGCGCGCGCGGCCGGACTGCCGGACGAGCTGTTCGAGCATGACGGCCAGATCACCAAGCGGGAGATCCGCGCCGCCACGCTGTCGGCGCTCGCGCCGCGCCGCGGCGAAACGCTGTGGGACATCGGCGCCGGCGCGGGCTCGGTCGCGATCGAGTGGATGCTCGCCGATCCCTCGATGCGGGCCGTCGGGATTGAAGCGCGCGCCGATCGCGCGGCGCGGATCGCGCGCAACGCCGCGGCGCTGGGCGTGCCGGGGTTGCAGGTGATTTCTGGCATGGCACTCGATGTACTGGAGGCACAGCCTCTCGCTCCCTCTCCCCGTTCTTACGGGGAGAGGGTTGGGGTGAGGGACGCTGAGGTGCAGCGAAGCACAACGTCCGTAACAACTCGCGGAGAGACCCCCTCACCCCGACCCTCTCCCCCTGAAGGGGGAGAGGGAGAGCACGCGCCGTGCGCGCCGATGCGCAGGACACCCGACGCAATTTTCATCGGCGGGGGCTGTGGCGACGCCCTCCTCGATGCCGCAATCGCGGCGCTGCGCGGCGGCGGGCAACTCGTCGTCAACGCGGTGACGATCGAGACCGAGGCGCTGCTGGTCGCGCGGCATGCGGCGCGCGGCGGCACGCTGACGCGCATCGCGATCGAGCGCGCCGAGCCGCTCGGCGGCATGACGGCGTGGCGGCCGGCGCTGCCGGTGACGCAGTGGTGCTGGATCAAGCCGGAGCCCGGACCGGAGCTCAAGCCGTGACGGTGCATTTCATCGGCGCCGGCCCCGGCGCGGCCGACCTGATCACGCTGCGCGGGCGCGATCTTCTGGCGCGCTGCCCGGTCTGCCTTTACGCAGGATCGACGGTCGCGCCCGAGCTGCTGGCGCATTGCGCGCCGGGTACGCGGCTCGTCGACACCGCACCGATGTCGCTCGACGAGATCGAGGCCGCGTATGTCGCGGCGCATGCGCAGGGGCTCGATGTGGCGCGGCTGCATTCGGGTGACCTTTCGGTCTACAGCGCGCTCGCCGAGCAGCTGCGCCGGCTGGAACGGCGCGGCATTCCCTACACGCTGACGCCGGGCGTGCCCGCCTTCGCGGCGGCGGCGGCTGTGCTCGGGCGCGAGCTGACGGTGCCGGAAGTCGCGCAGACCGTGGTGCTGACCCGCGTGCCGGGGCGCGCCTCGAAGATGCCGGCCGGCGAGCAGCTCGCCGCCTATGCGGCGACGGGCGCCACGCTTGCGATCCACCTCGCCGTGCATGCGATCGACGAGATCGTCGCGACGCTCATGCCGCACTATGGCGCCGACTGCCCGGCCGCCGTGGTGGCGCGCGCCACCTGGCCGGACGAGCGGATCGTGCGCGGTACGCTCGGCGACATCGCGGCGAAGCTCGCGGCCGCGCCGATCGAGCGCACCGCGCTGGTGCTGGTCGGCCGCGCGCTCGCGGCGGAAGCGTTTCGTGAGAGTGCGCTGTACGACCCGGATTATCGGCGCAGGTTTCGCGGCGGCGAGACGGCATCATGACCAATTCGCCGACCCGCGCGCTCATCATCTCGGCGCCGAGCTCCGCCGCGGGCAAGACGACGGTCACGCTCGGATTGCTCGCCGCACTCAGGCGGCGGGGCATCAAGGTGCGCGCCGCCAAGTCGGGGCCGGATTACATCGATCCGGCATTTCACGCGGCCGCGACCGGCAGCGCGAGCCTCAATCTCGACAGCTGGGCAATGCGGCCCGCGCTGCTCGATGCGCTGGTCGCAGCGGCCGCGCACGACGCCGAAGCCGTGGTGATCGAAGGCGCCATGGGCCTGTTCGATGGCGTGCCGGGCGAGGCCGGCCGTACCGGCGCGGCGGCCGATCTTGCGGCGCGCCTCAATGTGCCGGTGCTGCTGGTGCTCGACGTGATCGCGCAGGCGCAATCGGCGGCCGCCGTGGTGGCTGGGTTTGCGGCCTACGATCCGAAGGTGCGGCTCGCCGGCGTGGTGCTCAACCAGGTTGCCAGCGAGCGGCATCGCGCGCTGGTGGCGGATGCGATCGGGCAGCTCGGCGTGCCGGTGCTCGGCGCGATGCCGCGCGACGAGACGCTGGCGCTGCCGGAGCGGCATCTGGGATTGGTGCAGGCGCAGGAGCACGGCGATCTTCCGGCGCGGCTCGCGCGTCTTGCGGATACGGTCGAGCGGCATTGCGATGTCGACGCGATCATGGCGGCGGCGAAGACATGGACCGCCAGGCCGCATGAGGATGCGATGGCGCTGCCGCCGCCCGGGCAGCGCATTGCGCTCGCGGCGGACGCGGCATTCTCGTTCGTATATCCCCATTTGCTCGCCGACTGGCGGCGCGCCGGGGCCGAGATCGTGACGTTCTCGCCGCTCGCCGACGAGGCGCCGCCGGATGATTGCGACGTCTGTTGGCTGCCGGGCGGCTATCCGGAGCTGCATGCGGGCGCGCTCGCGGGCGCGCAAACATTCCGCGCCCGGCTCACGCGCTTCGCGGCGACGCGGCGCGTGCACGGCGAGTGCGGCGGCTACATGGTGCTCGGCGCCGGGCTCGTCGACGCCGACGGCACGCGCCACGCCATGGCGGGCCTGCTCGGTCACGCGACGAGCTTTGCGCAGCGCCGGCTGCATCTCGGCTATCGGGCGGCGCGGCTGCTGGCGCCCTGCCCGATCGGCGCGGCCGGCGCGCGGCTGCGCGGACACGAGTTTCACCATGCGTCGCTGATCGAGCGTGGGAACGACGAGCCGCTCGCGGAGATGCGTGACGCGCAGGAACGGCCTGTGGCGGAAACCGGCAGCCGAAGGGGCAACGTGAGCGGGACGTTCTTTCACGTGATCGCGGAGGAGTAACCCCGCCGTCATTGCGAGGAGGCCGCAGGCCGACGAAGCAATCTCGCTCGACGGGCGAAGGCACGCGTGGGACGAGATTGCTTCGTCGCTGCGCTCCTCGCAATGACGGCGTCTATCAATCCTTCCCCGCCACGCCGGCCTCCGCGAAGGTCGCCATGCCGGTGTGGCAGGCGAGCGCGGCGCGCAGAAGGGGCACCGCGAGCGCGGCGCCGGAGGCCTCGCCGAGGCGCATGCCGAGATCGAGCAATGGCACAAGCTTGAGCTCGGCAAGCAGGGTGCGGTGCGCGGCTTCGGCCGACACATGCGCGGCGAGCGCGTGGTCGAGCGCGTCCGGGCGCAGCCGGGCGAGCGGCGCCGCCGCCGCGGTCGAGACGAAGCCGTCGAGCAGGACCGGGATGCGGCCGGCCCGCGCCGCCAGCGTCGCGCCGAGGATCGCGGCGAGCTCGCGACCGCCGAGCGCGGCCGCAAGCGCCAGCGGATCGTCGCGCAACGCAGTGTGACGCGTGAGCGCCGCGTCGATGACGGCGCGCTTGCGCGCAAGCCCCGCGTCGTCGACGCCGGTGCCGCGGCCCGCCCAGCGTTCGCCGCCGCCGCCGAACAGCGCGGCTGCGAGCGCGGCCGCCGCCGTGGTGTTGCCGATGCCCATCTCGCCGAGGCAGACGAGATCGGCATCGGGCGAGACGGCATCGTGGCCGGCCGCGACCGCGGCGAGGAAGGCCGGCTCGTCCATGGCGGGACCTTGCGTGAAATCCTGCGTCGGCGCATCGAGCGCGAGCGGGATCACGCGCAGGTTCGCGCCGGCGACACGGGCGAGCTGGTTGATGGCAGCCCCGCCGGCGGAAAAGTTCGCAACCATCTGCGCCGTGACGGCGGCCGGGTAGGCCGAGACCCCTTGCGCGGTCACGCCGTGATTGCCGGCAAACACGAGCACATCGACACGGTCGAGGCGCGGCGCATGGTGACGCGCCTGGCCCTGCCAGCGCGCCAGCCAGGCCGCGAGCTCCTCCAGCCGGCCGAGGCTGCCGGGCGGCTTGGTGAGCTGCGCCTGCCGCGCCGCAACCTGCGCCGCCGCGGCCTCGTCGGACGGCGGCAGCTCGCGGCAGGCGGCGTGCAAGGCGGAGAGGGAGGGAAAAGTCATACGGTGGAAAGAACCCGGGCGCCGGGACTGCGCCATAGCAATCTACTCGTTTTCGACCCTATAAATACCCATGACCTTGCGGGAGCACATCGAGCGGCTGCGCAGGTACTTGGCCGACGTCCGGCTCGGCGATCTGCGCTTTGCCGATCTCGGACGGGGGGCGCGCCGGCAGTTCGAGCGGCTGGGCGGCGTCGAGCCGGGCGGGCTCGTGGGCGACCTTGCGGTCGCGCTTGCCTTCTACACGCGGCTGCCGATTCCGCTGCGGACCCCGGTCGACGGCGCGGCGCTCGCGCGGGCAAGCTGGTGCTCGCCGCTGGTGGGCGCGCTGATCGGCGCGATCGCGGGATTCGCGTACTGGATTTCCATCCGGCTCAACCTGCCGCAGCTCGTCGCCGCGACGGTCGCGGTCGCGACCTCGATGATGCTCACCGGCTGCCTGCACGAGGATGGGCTCGCCGACACGGCGGACGGCTTCGGCGGCGGCGCGACGCGCGAGCAGGCGCTCGACATCATGCGCGACAGCCGCATCGGCGCCTTCGGCGCCTGCGCGCTCATCGTCGCGTTCGCGCTGCGGGTCGGCGCGATCGCCGATCTGCCGAACGCCGGGCTCGTCGCCTGGGCGCTGATCGGCACGCACGCGATGGCGCGCGCCGGTCTGCCGCTGTTCATGCGGCTGCTGCCGCCGGCGCGGCCCGACGGGCTCGCCGCACAGGCGGGCGCGCCGGCACCCGAACGCGCCTGGGTGTCGCTCGCGATCGGCGTGGTCATCCTGTGGGTTGCGCTCGGCCTTGCGGCGGCGCTGATCGCGCTCGCGTTCATGCTGCTGGGCTACGCCGTGGTCGCACTCATCAGCCACCGCAAGATCGGCGGGCAGACCGGCGACGTGCTCGGTGCCGTCGAGCAGGTGGGCGAGTGCATCGTGCTGATGACGACGGCGGGCAGGTTCTAGAGACGTCTCCGCAAAAACAAGATGCCCGGGCTTTCGCCCGGGCATCGTTACGCTACGCTACGTCGCCGTGAAGGCTTGAATTCGTTACGAGCGGCGCTCGGCCGTCCAGGTGCCGGCGCAGCTGCCGCCGACCCAGGAGCCCGTCCCGGAGGCGCCGGACAGACGGCCGGAGCCCTGGGCGCTCTTGTCGCCGTAGCTGATCTTCACCGCGATGGCGCCATTGCCCTGCACGTGGCCCGAGATATCGAAGGCGGCATCGCCCGCGTTGACCAGCGTCTCGCCGCGGATCGCGATCGGATAGCGGTAGGCACGGTCGCAATCGCCCTTGGTCGTGACGACCACCACGCTCCACTTGCCGTCGAAATGGCCGGTCGCCTTGGCCGGGATGGCGGTGGCGGCGAAGCCCAGGCCGAGAACGGCCGCAAGGGTAAACTTGGCGGTGCGCGAAATGCTCATTTTTAGCTCCCTGTCTCGGTCAGGCGGCTGGAAGGTACCAGGTGACGGTGAAATTTCGGTTCCCCCGCGCGCCCTTTCGCTTCTTAAGTCTGGCCGAGAGGGCAAAAGGTTCACTGCCATTTAACGTAGATGGTTGCCCTCCGGTTTCACGACATAGGTGGTAAGAGTTTGTCGGGATGGGTAGAAATTTACGGAACGATCCCGGAGATGTGAGCGGCGCGTGATCAGGGGGGCGCAAAACACCTGCTTTCCCCGCATGAGCCAGCGGCTTCCCCCTCCCCGCCCTCCCCCGTAAACGGGGGAGGGAGCGCGGCTCCCCTGCCACGTGAACAGAGTTGAATGCCTTCCATGAACAATGCCGATCTGATCGTTGCGACGCTGCGGGCGGCCGGGATCCGCCGCGGGTTCGGGATTCCGAGCGGGAACGTGCTGCCGCTGATGGACGCGATGCGCCGCGGCGGGGTCGAGTTCGTGCTCACCGCGCATGAGGGCTCGGCCGGGTTTGCGGCGGACGTGAGCGGGCGCATGACGGGCGCGCCCGGGCTTTGCATCGCGACGCTCGGGCCTGGCGCCACCAACCTCGCGACCGGCGTCGGCTGCGCGTATCTCGACCGCTCGCCGATGATCGCGATCACCTGCAATCTCAACACCGACCAGCTCGGCCGGCGCATCCAGATGTGGATCGACCACCACCAGCTGTTCGCGCCGATCACCAAGGCAACGTTCCGGCTCGAGCGCGGCAAGGTTGCGGCGACGCTCGCCGAGGCGATCCGCATCGCCATGAGCGAGCCGAAGGGGCCGGTGCACCTCGACCTGCCCGAGGACGTGGCGCTCGCGCCCGCGCGCGAGGAGGTCCCGGCGATCCCGGCCCCGGCGCGGATTGCGCCCGCGCCGAATGAAGCACTAGCGAAAGCGCACGAGCTGATCGCCAAGGCCAGGCGGCCGATCGCGGTGCTGGGCTCATCGGCAATGCGGATCGCCGATCCCGGTCTGCTGCGCGCCGCGATCGAGCGGCATCATCTGCCGTTCGCGACCACCACGATGGCGAAGGGGATGATCGACGAAGATCATCCCTTGGCCGTCGGCTGCATCGAGCGGGCCTGCCGACAGGTGCAGCGCAAGTTGCTGCGCTCGGCCGATCTGATCGTCGGACTCGGCTACGACACGATCGAGGTCGAGTACGAGGCGTGGATCGGCGATGTGCCGCTGGTCGCAATCGACATCGAGGCGGCCGACGTGGCGCCGTCGGTGAAGCTCGCCCACGAAGCGGTCGGCGACCTCGACCAATCGCTTGCGTGGCTCGCGCAGCAGGCGCCGTGCCGCAATGCCTGGGAGGATGCAGAGCTCACGGCGCACCGCCAGGCATTCCAGGCGGCGCTGCGGCCGGCAACCAACCCCTTCTCGGCGCATGCGGCGATCGACGCGGTGCGGCGCGCGCTGCCGCGCGACGGCGTGCTGGCGTTCGACGTCGGCGCGCACACGCACCAGATCGGCTCGCAATGGAGCGCGCATGCCGGCAAGACATTCCAGATCACCAATGGCTGGTCGTCGATGGGCTTCGGCCTGCCGGCCGCGATCGCCGCGAAGCTCGCGCGGCCCGATCTGCCGGTCGTGTGCCTGATCGGCGACGGCTGCTTCCAGATGACCTGCGGCGAGGTCGCGGTGGCAAAGCGGATGGGGCTCACGCTGCCGATCGTCGTGCTCGACGACCGCTGGCTCGCGCTGATCAAGGTCAAGCAGATCCGCCGGCAGTTCGCGCTCTACGGCACCGAGCTGCAGGCCGAGGACTACCGCGACCCGCCGGCGCATTACTTCGGCGTCCCGGCGCGCGGCGTGCGCGACGCGGCGGCTTTGGAGAACGCGGTGCGCGCGGCGCTCACCGCGAGCGGGCCGACCGTGATCGAGGCGGTGGTCGAACTCGGAGCACTATGTGGATACGGTTTATGATTGACGCCGCCTTCGGCGTCATTGCGAGGAGCCGAAGGCGACGAAGCAATCTCGCGAGGAATGTGATGCGGCACGAGATTGCTTCGGCGTGCTACGCACGCCTCGCAATGACAGAATGAGGACTCCCATGCCCCAGCCCATCGACTATGACGCCGCGTCGCCTGAGGTGCGCGCGGTGTTCGACGACATCAAGGCGACACGCAAGGTCGCGGACGTCAACAATTTCTGGAAGTACCTCGCCAACGATCCGGCGACGCTCAAACGGACGTGGGAGAGCATCAAGGACGTGATGGCGCCGGGCGCGCTCGACGCGCTGACGAAAGAAATGATCTATCTCGCCGTCAGCGTGTCAAATGGTTGCGGCTACTGCATCGCGAGCCACGGCGCCGCCGCGCGCAAGGCCGGCATGAGCGAGGCGATGTTCGGCGAGCTGATGGCCGTCGTCGGCATGGCGAACGAGACCAACCGGCTGGTGCATGGATATCGGGTGCCGGTCGATGCGGCGTATGAGTGGTAGCAAGTGGCTCTGAGCGTGCGCCCTCTCCCCCGCTTGCGGGGGAGAGCCGGAGAGGGGGAAGCCACGGGCGCATGAGCCAGCGGCGCCCCCTCCCCACCCTCCCCCGCAAGCGGGGGAGGGAGTGAGAGGCATGAGCTAGCTGCGGTTACTCTTTCCAGAATTTCTTATGCTGCCCCACCAACCCGCGCTGCGGGATGCGCACCTTCTTCTCGGGGTCGGCGACGGCGTGGCCGATCACCTGGGCGGTGCGGCCGTGCTGCTTGAGGATCGACAGCACGAGGTCGACGTCCGCGGGCGCAGCCACGTAGCAGAAGCCGATGCCCATGTTGAAGACCTCGTACATCTCGGCATCGTCGACGCGGGCGTGCGACTGGATCAGCGGGAAGATCGGCTGCGGCTCGATCAGGCGGTCGATGACGAAGCCGACGGGGGCGGCGACGCGCACGAGGTTGAGGAGCCCGTCGCTGGTCATGTTGGCAAGCGCCTTCACGTTCGGCACGCGCGCGAAGATCTCGAGCGCCTCCGGCACGTAGATGTGGGTGGGCTTGAGCAGCTCCTCGCCGATCGTCACGTCGAGCTCGGCGAACTTGTGATCGATCTTGTACGGCTTGCCGTCGCCGAAGAAGGCACGGCGCGCGAGTGTGAGGCCATTCGAGTGCACGCCGTTCGAGCGCACGCCGATGACGACGTCGCCCGCGGCGACGTCCTTACCGGAAATCACCCGGTCGAGCGGCACACGGCCGACCGCCATGCCGACGAGGTCGAAGCCGGTGACGATGTCCTTGAGCTGCGCGGTCTCGCCGCCCGAGATCGAGACGCGCGCCTGGCGCGCGCCCTCGACGAGACCGACCGCGACCGCATCGAGCATCGCGGCGTCGGTCTCGTGCAGCGCGATGTAATCGACGAGCGAGAGCGGCTCGGCGCCGACGCAGATCATGTCGTTGACGTTCATCGCGACGCAGTCGATGCCGATTGTGTCGTACTTGCGCATCATGTCGGCGATGATCGTCTTCGAGCCGACGCCGTCGGTGCAGATCGCGATCCCGACCCCGTCCATCTCGATGACGTTGGCGAAGTAGCCGATCGGCAGGATCACGCGCCCACGCCCGTGCGCCGGCCAGGTGCCCTGCACGCGGCGGATGATGTTCTGCAGGCCGGAGTCCGCCTCGGCGGTGTCGACGCCGGCCTCGCGGTAGCTGTCGGCGCGTGCGGCGGATGGGCTGTCGGATGCCATTGAACCTGCCATGGGGCCTACGATTGAGGGCGTTGTGGAGGAAGACGGGGGACGGGTCAATTACGCGGGCGGGGTGATCCCCAGGCATGGGCGGAGACGTCTTGGCGCGGTCGGCGGGCTCCCTCCCCCCGGCCTGTAAAATACAGACGATTTACAAGGAAGGACTGCTGGAGTGCCCCCGGTGGCGAGACAGGAAACGAAGGACTGGTTGCGATCGCAACGGCTTGCCGCTTCCCGGCCCCTCCTCCCGGCCGCTCGGGGCTGTCAGCAAATAACAATCGATCTGCAATGCGAAATTCGCCACCAATTACAATGCAAGGCCTTGCACGGGCGAAAGAAAAGCCGCCAGCGCGGGAACAATGGCGAGCAATGGAAAAAACAATGCGCAGAGCAATGGAAACAATGAGGCGCTCAACCGGAGATTGCTTCCATGGCGGCAACAAAAAACCGCCGATGAGCAGCGGCGGGCGACAACTCGCACAGATCCGAGACTAGGATTTCAGCCATCGCCGAACTGACGCGGAAAAGCAAGAAAGAGGATAAAGCGCTCCCGTTATCCCCGCCAAAAAACGGCCGACTACGCCGACAGCTTCGCCGCCACGCTCCTGAAGCGCTCCAGCGCGAGTTCGAGGTTCTCGACGATCTCGGCCGCGACCTCGTCGGGCGGGGGCAGCAGGTCGGGGTCGTCGAGGGTGTCGTCCTTGAGCCAGAAGATATCGAGGTTGACCTTGTCGCGCGCGATCAGGTCCGCATAGGCGAAGCGGCGGAAGCGCTCGGTCTCCTTGCGCTTGCGGCGCTCGCCACTGGCGTAGCAGGCGACGAAGTCGTCGAGGTCGGCGCGCACCATCGGCCGCTCCTTGAGCGTGAAGCGCTGGTTGGTGCGCAGGTCGTAGATCCACACGTCCTTGGTATTGGCCTTCTCGGACACCGTCTTCTTGTCGAAGAACAGCACGTTCGCCTTGACCCCCTGCTTGTAGAAGATGCCGGTCGGCAGGCGCAGCAGGGTGTGGAAGTCGAAGTTCTTCAGTAGCCGGCGGCGGATGGTCTCGCCGGCGCCGCCCTCGAACAGCACGTTGTCGGGCATCACGACGCCGGCGCGGCCGTTCTCGGCCAGCACCGTCATGACGTGCCATCCGATCTTCAGCGATTTCCGGTTCGTGCCGTGTTGTTCGGGATTGTGACGCATCTTGAGATGACCATGGCAAATGCGATTCGGAAAGAGCTCGGCACGGACGCCCCCTGGATTTCCCGATTGCCGGACAAACGACGATTGAAGCTCCTCGAAGAGATCAACGAAGCAGAATCGGAGAATGGGTATGTTGATGCGCTCCTGTTCACCCAGTTTTGCGATAAGGTAACGATCATCAAAAAGAGGCCTGATTTTCCTTGGAGTAAAAGTGTGTTTGAGCGCGAATTGAATTGAATTCAAGCGCTGCGCGATAACCTCGCGCATGCTAATGATTATGCGGCGACACGCGATGAGGCGTGCCTCGTGTGCGAAACCGTTCGGTTGATGGATGTCTGGATCGAACGTCTCCGCTAATGCCGCCGATTGCGCCGTCACCCACTAGGCCGCCATGACCGCGACGCCCAACGTCATCGTCGTCAGCGGACCGAACGGCGCCGGCAAATCGACCTCGGCGCCGCACCTCCTGCGCGACGCGCTGGCGGTGACCGAGTTCGTCAATGCCGACGCCATCGCGGGCGGGCTGTCGGCATTCCGGCCCGAAGTTGGTCGCGATCGCGGCCGGGCGCATCATGCTCGCCCGCATGCGTCAACTTGCGGCCAACCGCGAAATCTTTGCGTTCGAGACGACGCTAGCGAGCCGCAGCTTCGCGCCTTGGCTCAACGGGCTGCGGCGTGACGGGTACCATGTGCACGTGCTGTTTCTCTGGCTGCGCAGCGCGGACCTTGCGGTGAGCCGCGTGGCGGAGCGGGTGCGGCTCGGCGGGCATGATGTTCCGGAGGCTGTGATCAAGCGGCGGTATGCGAGGGGCCTGCGGAATTTCTTCGCCCTGTACATGCCGCTTGCTGATGGTTGGCAGTTCTTCGACAACTCCAGCGTGACCGAACGTCGGTTGATGGCGGCAGGAAATCGCAATAGGGTCCGCATGTTCGGCGACCCCACTGACTGGCGCCGACTAATGGAGGCCCATCGTGGATGACACGCCGCGCCGCCGCCCCTTAACCGAACTGCTGCAGGACGATCGCCTAGTCGAGGACGCCATCAATCGCGGCGTGCGCGAGGCCCTGCTGCGGCACAAGCAGGCGGGCAATCCGATCGCGGTGTGGCGCGACGAACAGGTGGTGTGGATCGCACCGGAGGATATCGAGGTCGAGTGAGACGGCGAGCGTCTGCCTTTCGGGCAGGTAAACCGAAACGACGCAGGCGGGCGCGCCGACCCGGCGAGCAACTTGCAGGCACTCGAAGCGCACCTGCTGTTGTGGCGCGCCAGGTACAAGTTCTGGATTCCCGAGAAACCCGAGCGCGATTGTGGCGGACGAAAATACGCGCGGCATCGGATTTCCGATCGGGATCGAGGCGCTGATTGCACGCGTGACGGGCGGGCCGATGGCGGCGGCACAAATAAACCGCTGATTTGCTCAACGGCCCATTTTGACTTGATTGTGGAAATCTGGTTCTGTTCTTGTATTGTTCCGCAAGATCGAGACGGGATGGCCGCCATGAAGAAGGTCCGCAGCAAGGCAGCCACGAGGGTGAGCAGGGCCAAGACGACCGCGTCCGGACAGGCCGTGATCGCGAGCTTGCGGGAGATTTGCGCGTGGCAGCGCGGCAAGGTTGCGCTGCAGGTCACGGAGCTGCCCGATCCGATGCTGCCGCCGCGCATCAAGGCGATGCGCTGACGGTCTCGCAATTCTGATGGAGCACGCCATGGAAATCCGCCCTATCCGCACCGATGAAGATCATCGCACCGCGCTTGCGGAGATCGAGGCCTGCTGGGGAGCACCCGAGGGGAGCGAAGCGGCCGATAAGCTCGATGTGCTCCTCGCGCTGGTCGAAAGCTACGAAGAGCGCCGCTGGCCGATCGAGACGACAGCGCGCTTCGATCCGGTCGACGTGTTGCACTATGCGATCGACGAGCTTGGCCACACGCAGACCGAGCTCGCGGAGCTGCTCGGATCACGTTCGCGCGCGTCGGAAATTCTCGCGCGCCGGCGAGCGCTCACGGTCGAGATGATCCACAAGATCGGCGAGGCGTGGAAGATACCGGCGGATCTGTTGGTGCGGCCATATGCAATCGAGAGTGCAGCCTGAGCCGCTCGCGCTGTGACCTGCCGGAACACGAGGATGTGAGACGGACGGCACGCATCACACCGCAGCCGCATTTATGGGATGTTGGTCGGCGCGATCAGGACGTCACAACGGAACAGGACGTAACATGCGTGTCGGCGGAATTCTCACGATTGGAGCCTCGATCGGGCTCTTGGCGATCGGCGCGACGGCCGCGCGGGCGCAGGACAGCGCCGCGCAGGAGAAGGCGCTGGAAGGAACCTACACGCAGAACCAGGCGTGCAAGGGCGACGGCAGCGACAAGAAGCTCGTGGCCATCCACGAGAAGCAGGTGGACTCGAATTTCGGGCCGTGCACGTTCGCCGACAAGAAGTGGAACGGCAAGGTGCTCAAGGCCGGCGCCACGTGCAAGAACAAGACCGGCAGCACGTTCGACGTGAGCCTCGAGTTCACGCTCAAGGACGACAACACGGTCGGCTTCGTCGAGGAAAGCAGCCAGTACAAGTCGGTGCTCTACCGCTGCCCGGCGAAGTAAGGCCTCGCCTCGAATCGCGGCGTCATGCCCGGCCTTGTGCCGGGCATCTACGTCTTTGCGATCTGGCAAGACGTGGATGGCCGGGACAAGCCCGGCCATGACGTCGAAGCGACCATTTACGCCGCGCTGATCTGGCGCGGCACGGCGGGGCGCGCCTCGGCGGCGAAGAGCGCGTCGATCTCCTCGAGCGGGCGGGCCGGGCTGTAGAGAAAGCCCTGCATCTGGGTGACGCCGGCGGCGCGGATGATGCCGAGCTGCTCGACCGTCTCGACGCCTTCCGCCGTGGTGGTCACGTCGAGCGCGTGGGCGAGGCGGACCACCGCCTCGACGATCACGGCCGAGACGCTGCCACGTTCGGTGAGGTCGCGCACGAACGAGCGGTCGATCTTGATCTTGTCGAAGCGGAAGCGGCGCAGGTAGTTGAGCGACGAGTAACCGGTGCCGAAGTCGTCCATCACGATCTTGACGCCGAGGTGGCGCAGCTGGTCGAGGGTGGCGAGCACCTCTTTCGTGGCGGCCAGGAAGGCCGCCTCGGTGACCTCGAGCTCGAGGCGCGAGGGCGCGACGCGCGCGGCCGCGCAGGCCGCGATCACGGTCTGGACGAGCACGGGGCTGCGGAACTGGACCGGCGAGAGGTTGACGGCGATGCGGATGTGCTCGGGCCAGCGCGCCGCGTCGGCGATCGCGCGGCGCAGCACCCATTCGCCGAGCGGGATGATGAGGCCGCTTTCCTCGGCGATCGAGATGAACTCGGCGGGCGACACGAGACCGCGCTCCTTGTGCGGCCAGCGCAGCAGCGCCTCGAGGCCGGCGACCTCGCCGGACGCGATGTCGACCACCGGCTGATAGTGCAACAGGAAGCCGCCTTCCGCGATGGCGTCGCGCAGATCCTGCTCGATCGCGTGGCGCAGCCGCATGCGCGCGTCCATCTCGGGCTGGAAGAACCGATAGACGCCGCGCCCTTCGGCCTTGGCGCTGTAGAGCGCCATGTCGGCCTGCTTGAGCAGCACCTCGGGCGCAGTCGCATGGGCGGGCGCGACCGCGATGCCGATCGAGGCGTTGCACACCGCCTGCACGCCGCCGAGGTCGAACGGCCGACCGATCTCGTCGCGGATGCGCTGGGCGAGCCGCGCCGCGTCGGCGGGGTCCTGGATCGGGCTCTGGATGATGGCGAACTCGTCGCCGCCGAGGCGGGCGATCTCATCGACGTCGCGCACGCAGCCGCGCAGACGGCAGGCGACGGCCTTGAGCAACTCGTCGCCGATCGCGTGGCCGAGCGCGTCGTTGATGTTCTTGAAGTTGTCGAGGTCGAGGCAGTGAACGGCGAGCTTCTCGCCGCGCTCGACGCGGGCGAGCGCCTCGCGCAGGCGCGCCTGGAAGCGGGTGCGGTTGGGCAGATCGGTGAGCGCGTCGTGCAGCGCCATGTGCACGACCGCCTCCTCGGCCTTGCGCCGGTCGGTCACGTCCTCGAACACCGTGATCAGGTGGCCCGGCGTGCCCTCCGCGCCGCGCACCGCGAGGCGCAGCGTGTTGATGATGCGCTCGCCGCGCGGCGTCAGCGCCGGGAACTCGGCCTTGACGATGCCGGTGCCGGTATGCGCGGCGGCGACCGCCTGGTTGTCGTGGTCGACGACGTGCTGGGCGTGCTCGGGCGGATAGATGTCGTAGACGGTGCCGCCGATGATCTGCGCGCGCGGCCGGCCGATGAACTCCTCGTAGGCCTGGTTGACGAAGGTGAATTTCTGCGTCTCCGGCTCCTTGACGACGAGCGGCATCGGGATGTTCTCGATGATCGTATCGAGAAAGTTCTTGGTGTCGGCGAGCTCGCGCTCGGCCTGCTGGCGGCTGGTGATGTCCTCATGCGTCGCGACGAAGCCGCCATCGGGCACCGGCAGGTTGGTGATGCTGATGGTGCGCCCGTCGAGGAGCTTGGCGAGGGTCGTGACCGACGCGCCGGCCGCCAGCTTCGCGAGCAGGTCGCGCGCGCGCGCGGCTGGATCGTCGGACGAGCCTTCCAGCACCAGGCGATGCGCCAGCAGCTTCTCGAGCGGCGTGCCGAGGCGGGCGAGCTCGGGCGGCACGCCGTACATGTCGATGTAGCGCCGGTTCGACACGATGAAATGGCCCTCGGCGTCGTACGTGGTGACGCCGTGCGGCATGTTGTTGAGGGCGGCGTCGAAACGCGCGTTCTGCAGGCGCTGCTCCTCGGAGGCGCGGCCGAGCCGCAGCGCGCCGTGCACGCTCTGCCCGATGGCGGCGAGGATGAGCGCCGTGAGGATCGCGGCGATCGCGTTGTAGGAGCGCTGCTTGGCGGTGACGGCCGCGAAGATCTCCTGCGCGGAGCGGCCCACCGTGACGACGAGGGGAAAATCCTTGACGGTGCGGTAGATGATCAGGCGGCGGATGCCGTCGATGCCCGGGCTTTCGCTGTAGAACCAGCCGTCGGGCTGGGTCTTGAGCAGCTGGAACATGTGCGACTTCGACAGGTCGCGCCCGGGCGCCTCCTGCACGCTGCCGCCGGCGGCGCGGATGATGCCGTCGGCGCCGATCACGTGGATGTAGCCGTCGGCGCCGACCGCGACCGAATCGTAGAGCTTGGCGAAATAGGACGGATCGAGGCTCGCCGTGATGATGCCGTCGAAGGTGCCGTCGGCGCGCTCGATGCGGCGCGAGAGCTGGATCGCGGGACGATGGGTCATGCGGCCGATCACCGGCTTGGAGATGTAGAGCCGGTCGTCGCGCGAGGCGGCGAGCGCGCGGAAGTGCTCGCGGTCGCCCACATAGATGGGCGACCAGTTGGAATTGCTCGACGCCTTGATGTGGCCGTCCGCCCCGACGATCGAGACCTGCATCATCTCGTGGCCGAACGGGTGGCTGCCGTCGTTCCAGACGCGCAGGTCGAAATGCGCCTCGTCGCGCAGATAGTACGCGCGCATCGCCGCGAGGGTGCGGTTGATGTCGGTGAGCGACTCGGCGAGATGGGCGTCGAAGGCGCGCGCGAGGTTGCGGGAATTCTCGATCGCGGCCTGCTCGGCGCTCTCGCGCTCGATCTCGACGTGGAACGCGAGGCTCATCCAGATGAGCCCGATCATGGCGAGGCCGAGCAGCGTCGAGCTTTGCGCCACCGCGTAAAGCCATCGCAGGAACGGTTGCTGAGCTGTCCCCGGTTGCTGCGCCATCGCCGGGCAACCTCCCGTTCGCCCGGCTTTCACGATACGCGCGGATACCTATCGGCTGGTTGCCGAGCCAGCATTTCTGTGAAGCGTGGCTAAGGGGCGGTTACCGGGGAGTGGCGGGAGGGTTGCGGTGGAGACGCGAATGCGAGGAACTCGCGCAAGGAGACGTTAAGGATGCGAGGCGCGGACATTTTTGAGCAGCGGTGCAGCAAGAGGTAACCACACAGAAGGCTGAACGTACTGAAGACATTCACTTTTTGGAATCGCGGTTTTGCCGCGTACCCTCACCCGTACCCTCAACAGGTCTCTTCGGCTTGGCGACGCATAAACGTGCGTATGCGGTGGCAGTTGGCGCACACCAGGTCGCACTTGGCGATTTCTTCTAGGAGTCGTCTCCATGAGAGGCGGTTCATGAGCTGTGAAATAATTCCAGTCTTCTGGTCGCCATCGCGGTGGTCGAAGCCCATCACAAACGAGGGGTAGAAATCCTTGCAGTCGGCGCACGGTTTCTCAGTCTTGATATCGGTAACGTATTCTCGCATCGCCCGTCGTCGTGCATTGTTGCGGGCAAGGTACTCGCCTTGTGCAGTTGGTAGTGCCGTCTGCCGTGATCGTTGTGCCGCCCCTTCTCGGCATAAGCCATATCCAGGAATTGTAGCATCGCACTCATGAGGAAAATTCGAGGCAACCTGTGGATTGCTGAGCCGCCTAAAAACCCTCCCCAGATCGGGGAGGAGGTGGAGGCCAAGAGCCGCAGCTAGGGCCTCGTCGGAGGTAGCGGATGCGCTTTGCCCTGCCGCCTTCCCTGGAACGGTTAGGCGCGGTTGCCGCGTACATTGTACCCGGGTCAACGGGGGTCATTCAGCGGCTTCCGCCTTCGGTTGATTCGGCATGTCGAAGGCCACGGTGATCGCCCGGTTGCCGCATTTTGGGCAACGGAAGAGGCTCGGAAGCCTGTCCGGCGGCATCGTCTCGCCTCTCGCCCACACCAGCGTCTTCATGTCGAGCTCCATGGTCGTGTCGCACCACACGCCCTTCCGGTCCCTGGTCTTCGGCTTGCGGCCGACCAGAAGACAGCGGACGCGGATGCGCTAACCGAGCTTCCATGCCTCGCCGAGGGTGTTGACCGGCATGCGAACATTTAGTGAACATGCAGCCGGCAAGTCAAGATGAGGCGGAGAGGGCTACGTCGATGTTGCCGTGGATAGAAGAGCTTCGAAAGAACTGGCCGCGCCTTCGATGGCCGATATTTTTGGCTCTTGTGATCGGCGCGATCGCCGGCTTCGGTGCAGCAACTTTCTGGTGGAGCGGAACAGTCGGGACGTTACGAGAGCGCGTAGCGCAGCTGGCAGAAACCAGAGGTCACACCCCCTTACGGATCGTGGAGGTGAAAGGCGGCCCCTCCTACCGAGTGAAGCCCGACGACGACGTAATTCAGGTTACCAATCCTGGACCAACACCGATCACGATTTATCTACCGTCAGGTTTCGAGAAGGGGAAACTCGTGACAGTAAAGGATAAGGGCGGCAACTCATTCGAGGCCCACATCAACATTATTTCCGACGCCGGCAAGATAGACGGCCTGCGCGAGTATGTGATCGCGGTGGACAAGGGCTCCGTGGCTTTTATTTGGGATGGCGATGCGTGGTCAGTCAATTAGCCGGACGCGGCTCTTAATTTTCGGAGAATATACATTGTGCGACGTATCAGTAGTTCACCTTGCCGGTGACAATGGATACGCGAGCACCCTCTTCCTTCACATCAAGAACGCCCTGTGAGCCATCCTCGATAAATCCGCTGGATGATCCGTAGTTGGGAATCCAAACGGGCCAACTCTACCAAACGTTCGCTGACACGCAACGTCGCTATCCCCACTCAACCGAGCAATCGCAGAATTCCAGTGTCCAACGGAGTTGCCGGAACGCGCTTGCCGAGCCGTGTTGCGACGAACGAGAGTGCCGCTTTGCTGAACCCATAGACATAGTCGTGCGCCTGTTGGGCAATCAGTGAGTTTGTGATGTTCGCCAACTCCTTGAGCGGAATGGCTCGGACCTTCCAATAGCCGGCGTCATCGCTAAACGCTATGAAGAGCATTCGCGGCGAGATCGGGAGCGCGATATGGCCCTCCTTAATCCCTATTCCGTTGCTCATGATGGTCGGGCGGTCGGACGTTAGAAGCATAGAACTTGCGCTGTCGAACCGCACCACGTTCCACGTCATTTGACACAGGTGGCCAACGACCTTCTCACTGTCGACAACGCGGTGAATGTATCTGTTGGCGCTCCAGTTGAGCGGGTTTTCCCGGAACTTGACCACGAACTCGTCGAACGTCGGCGGATCGCTCTCCGAGCGGAGCTTCTCGTATTCACCGCGGAATTCATCGAGAGAATTCATTGACCTCGCGTTCCATAAACGTAGTCATCGCCGCAATGTACTCTGGATTTCGCAAAACGAGACAGTGCAGGAAGCGCGCCCAATGAACGCGATCTGCATCGGTCAAGTTGGCAAGCCCTGGCGCCGGGTTCAGCAGCTTTTGGAGGCTCTTCGCGGCGCGGTCGTCTATATCTTTCATGTATGCGCGCTCGACGAGTTCCGCTTTCTCGTCGGGCACGTTGGGAAGTCGATAGAGGCCGCGCACGTAGCCCGTTCCGTCTGGATTGACGCGCTTGGGCTTCACTCGATCGTATGGCTTGCTGAACTGGCAGACGCAGCCGTCATTGCCCGCCCACTGTTTCAGGTAGAAGACGGGAATATAGTGGTGCTTCGGGAGCTTCGGTTCGGTCTGCCTCGGCATGCTGCCGTACTACCACGAGTCGCCGGCGTAGCCGGCGAGCGTCTCCGCATCCTCATACGAGGCCCCGCTCGTCGATGGCGGTAGCCACGACCAAATCATTCCGGGGAGTGAGAGCGGGGCGCTGCGGGCGGATGCCCCAGCGAGCGGCGAGCTTGGACGAGCCGCGACTCGCCCCGGAGCGACAGCGAAGGGAATATAGAACCCCAATGGAATGATTTGGTCGTGGCTGGAAAGCCCGACGAACGGTGTGCGGAAATGTAGGAAACACGGGCTTTTCCAGCCCGTGGCTTGGTCGGAGGGGGTGGAGACAGTAGATGGTGGTGTGTGTGGTGGTGTAGCGTGCGCCGCAGAGCGGTGCAGTAGGTGCATCCCGGAGGGAGCGGTTCGCGCGAACGACCGAAACCCGAAGGGCCGAGACCGCAGAGCGGGCTCGGGCGCTGCGCGCCGAGGGCGTGACCCCGGAGGTGGACGCGCCGAACAGCGCATGGAGGATGAGATGCCGCGATCGATCTTGGGACCGTTCCTGACGTTCACCGCGGAGGCCGCGATCATCGGGCGGCTCTCGGCGGGGTACACGACGCTGGAGGTCGGGCTGTTGAACTGCGTGCAGGTCGTCAGGGACGACTTCGATGCCGTGCTCAAGGCCATGTTCCGCGTGCGGGAGAGTCGGCGCGGATCGGGATGGCGGAGGGCTTCGCCTGGCACTTCTATGACGAGCTGGGCCTCGGGGCGGAATTTCAGCAAGGCATCGGCGCGATGCGGAAGTGCACCGGAATCCGGAACCAGTACGCGCACTGCGTCTGGTACGACGACAAGTCAGGACGGCTGGCATTCGTGAACGTCGAAGAGGCGGCGAAGGAGAAGACGTACGTTAAGGACCTAGTCGGCCTGACGATCATGTACGTGGATGTGCCGGTGCTGGAGAAGCAAGAGGAGTTCTTCGTCTACGTGGACGAGCTGCTCGCGTGGGTGAACTACGAGGGCCGCCTGCGCGCGAAGAAGATCTCGTCGAATCCTCTGACGAAGCCGGCTTCCCTGACCGCGCCCGCGCTTCACCTGTGAGCAGCCTCACGACAGCTCCTTGGTGCCCTCCGGCAGCTTGCGCCGCTTCGGAACGCGGATCAGGTACGGTCGGTTCCGCGTGGTCGTCGTGATGCCGGTGTAGAAGGTCCCGGTCTGATAGTCAGCGATGATGTCCAAACGTCTGCGGATCAGACCCCGCCATTGCTTTCCCGGCTCGAGGTCGGCGGGCATGTTGGGCGGGAAGCCTCGCAATTCCGGATTGGGGATGACGTAGCTTTTGGTCGGCCGCAGACGCCACAGGCGCCACCATGATCCGAGCTCCCAGAGGACCATGTTGGTGATGTGGGTCGGGGCATCGCCTCGATTCATGACGGTCAGGATGACCAGATCGTGCTCGTCGTGCTGCGGGTTAGCGCTCCCGATCACCACACCGTCCGGGATGATGGAAAGCTTCAGCTTGACGCCCGAGTCCAGCCACGTCTTCAGGTTCAAGAGGAACGCGCTCGTGCCGATCACCGCGGCATAGATCGCTACCAAGGTTTCCGGCTTCATCGATTATCCCCAGCGCTTGATGTGCTCTTCAGCAGGCATGGTACATTGTGGTGATGGCGGTTTACAGGACAAGCGCGATAGCGTCTGCGAAATCGGACCCTGCCGCGCCTGTAAAGGCGCCATCGACAAGACCCTCGCTCGCAAGAGCGGGGGTTGCGTCGTTTTGAGGCTCGCTGAGAGGGGGAGAAACGCGTTGTCAGGTAGTCCCTGCTCCCAAGATTGGTTCACTCTCCCATGTCTCCCTCTCAGCGAGCCTCCCATAGCTCATCCCGCGCAGTCGGTTCGGATCAAACGACTACGGCAGCCCGATCAGGGCCGCGCCAAAAATACGACCGCGTTCAAATAAAATCAGGCGCTCGTACAGGTGCAGGTGCGAAAGGAGAGGAAAACGACGCCGACTGTCGCCTCTCCCATCTGACTTGCATCGGTGCGCGAGAGTGAAGGTCAGGACTGACTACAGGGACTTTGCCTGAGGCTTCACAAGCGGGATGAGACACGGAGCTTCCACTTGAGCCGCTGACGACGTCAGGGGTAGAGTCGGGAGTTGTGCGGTGGGAGTGACCTGCCCCCGGATTTTCGGACCAGCGATAAGTTGAGAGACTGGCTCCCGATTCGGAGGGAGCGATGCGCAAAGGCCAATTCACAGAAGAGCAGAGGGTGGCGATCATCCGTGAGGCGGATCGCGAGCCGGTGGCGGAGGTGGCCAAGCGGCACGGGATCAGTGGCCAGGCGATCTACATATGGCGCCAGCGGTTCGGCGGCTTCGAGGCGAACGAGGTGCGGCGGCTGAAGCGGCTTGAGGTCGAGAATGAGCGGCTCAAGAAGCTGGTTGCCGAACGCGACCTCGAGATCGAGGTGATGAAGGAAGTCGCGTCAAAAAATTGGTGAGCGTGCCGGCTCGTCGGCGTCAAGTTGCGTATGGCCGGGAGCGAGGTCTCTCGGCGCGACGGGCCTGCACGCTGTTTTCGGTGGGGCGCTCGGCGTTGCGCTACCGAAGCCGCAAGGCGGCCAAGGACGCGGCCGTGATCGCGCGGATGAAGGAGCTGTCGGCGCAATATCCGCGCTGCGGCTACCGCCGCATCCGCATCTATCTCGGCCGCGACGGGCATCGGATGGGCGTGGGGCGCGCCTACCGGCTGTGGCGAGCGGCCAACCTGCAGCTGCCGCGCCGGAGGCCGAGGAAGCGCGTTGCGCTCCCGCGGCCGCGGCCGCAAGCACCGTGCGGGGCGAACCAGGTGTGGTCCTACGACTTCGTGTTCGATCATTGCGCGAACGGCCAGCAGCTCAAGTGTCTCACGGTGACGGACGAGTTCACCAAGGAGGGGCTGGCGATCGAGGTCGATGGCCGCATCCGCTCGCCGCGTGTCATCGATGTGCTGTCGCGCCTCGTGAGTGCACGCGGCGCGCCGGCATTCCTGCGCAGCGACAACGGCCCAGAGTTCGTATCCAAGGCCCTGTTGTCCTGGATCGTCGCACAAGGCATTGGGACGGCATTGATCGAGCCCGGCAAGCCTTGGCAGAATGGCGTCGTGGAGAGCTTCAACGGCAAATTTCGCGACGAGTGCCTGAACCTCGAATGGTTTCGTTCGCGCGCCGAAGCGAAGGTCATCATCGAGGCGTGGCGTCGGCATTACAACGAAGTGCGACCGCATTCGAGCCTCGGCTATCTCACGCCGAACGAGTTCGTGGCTCGACTGAAAAACGCAGCGACCTGCCATGCAACGGGCCAGGGCGCTGCGGTAGGTGGGCCTCCGCGCCCTGGCCCGTTGCATCACCCGCTCCGCAAGGGGCACAGGCAGCAGGTCAGGGACGCCGTCTCAAGCTAACCGTGGTCCGAAGAATCGGGGCAGGCCAAGAGGAAAAACGATGTCGAACGAAGCGGAAGCGCAAGATTGGTTTCGTGAAAAGGAAGCGCTTGAGTGGTTTGAGAAGCTGCGCGCGGCGACGAAGTGGATATTTGATTTATTCCGCAACGTGGTGATTTTGGGACTCCTGTGGTCGTTTCAGGAGCGGTCGAACAGTCCAGCGCTGGTCGTGATGACCGGTATTGGATGGCTAGCGCTTCTTTTCTATGTCCAAACGTACATGGTGCAACTTTGCTACAAGGTTCGCGTGTTCAAATCACAGCGGTTGAATTTTGCAGTAGCTGTATTGATTGGATTGCCATTGGTTGGATTCGGGCTTGGGACCGCCGGCCCAGGAAATGGCAAAGGTGGTTAAGGAAATTGGAGCGTTACAGAGTGGCAAATAACACGCAAGAGCCTCTGAATGGGGCTCCTCATGAGGTCGAAGGATGACAGACCCTTGGGCGTTCGGATGGACGCAGCTACTGACGCTGTTTGGGTTCGCGATCACGATAGCGATCGCGGTGAGCGGCTTCCGCACGTTCGGGCGATGGAAGCGGGAGAAAATTGAAGAGCGACGCATTGAGGCAGCAATTGACGCCCTCGCGTTGGCGTACGAATCGCAAATCGTCTTTCGAAGTATCCGTTCCGGGTTCTCGAACAGTCATGAGTACAAAGAGATGGCGGTGGTAGACGGTGATACGCCGGACCGGCGGTCACTGCGCGGTTCATATTGGGTCATCGGGAAGCGGATATACGATAACAAGGAATATTTCGATCGAGTATGGAAGTCGCAGCCGGTGATGACGGCGATTTTTGGCGAGCAGATGCAACGGGTGTTCGAAAGCTTGCATGAGGCTCGGTCCCTGGTTCAAGTCGCCTCACAGACAATGGCGTGGGACGAGCCGCCACTGAACACGGAAGACAATCGAAAGCTGTCAACGCAGCTCAGAAATGACCTGTGGGGCATCTCACGCGAGACTGACAGAGTGGAAAAGAGTCTGGAAGACTTCCGAAAGGGCGTCGAGCGGATGTGCAAGCCCGTTGTGGACCGAGAGTTCGGACGCAATCGGGAGCGCGGCTTGTTTGCATGGACTACGACACAGAAGCCCCTAAAACGGGGCTCCTGAGGGCACGGCATTGCGGGCCTATTGCTGCGTCGGTGTTACATCAGCAACGATTCGAGCCGCCGACCCAAATGATGGACTGAGATCTTGGCTGTCGTGTCGCGCCACCGATCACGCACGCCCAAGTTCCCCACGCTGGTTTCCAAACGATTGGGACTGAGCATTCCACGCCGCTCGGAACTCAGGTAGCATGCTCCGTGGGAGCGGTCACGGTCGGGCGGCGACGGTGACGTGGTGTCCACGATGCGTGATTTCATGCGCCAGCATAGCAAGATCGATTTTATGAGGGGGCTGGAGGTATTCGTTGCAACGGCCGATAGCGGCAGCATGACCAAGGCGGCAGGAAAGTTAAGGGTCACGCAATCCGCGATTTCCCAGCAGCTCAAGCAGCTCGAAGCGGATATGCAGGTCAAGTTGATTGACCGCGATAGCAGGCCTCTGCGATTGACGTCTGCTGGCCATGCGCTCCGTCTTCACGCCGCAGAGCTTCTTCTTCACGTCGATCAAGTTAGAGCCGAGATAAGGCAGATTGCAGCCGGACCGCTGTCCCATCTGCGAATAGCGATGTTTGGGACACTGGCACGTACGATCGCTCCCGCGCTTCTCGAAGCTGTCGTGCAGAAGGCCATACCCGTTAAGAGCGTTTCGCTTCTTCGCGGAATGGCTGTCCAGCATGCACGCGATCTGCCGCGGCGAGAGGTGGACATGGTGATCACCTCCAACGCCTTGATTGATGTGGATGGGCTGGAGCGGCATCCCCTGATTCACGAGCGTTTTGTCCTCATGGTGCCAAAGGGGCACCTGCCGCGTTCGACCAGCTTGAGCGAGCTGGCTGCGCGTTTGCCGATGGTCCGCTACTCCTCGCGCACCGAAGTCGGCCGGCTCATAGAGCATCATCTTCGCCGCCTGCGGCTGGAGATACCGCACGGGCACATCTTTGACGCTCCTGAAGACCTTTATGCGATGATTGCCATGGGGCAGGGCTGGGCCGTCACGACGCCAACCCACATCGCTCATGCCTTATCTCCGACACTCGCCGTCGAGTTGCGGTCCTTGCCGCGTCCGGGTCTCGGTCGCGAGATCGTGCTGATCGCGCGCAAGAACGAACTTGGCGATCTGCCCGCGAAAATCGCCGCTTTGTGTCGGCGGATTCTGCGAAAGCACTACCTGCCTCGCGTGCGGGACCTGATGCCGGTGCTTGCCGATCATCTGGTGATCATTGACGATCCAACCCAGATTCGGCCGTCGGAGTGAGTGACCCTTCATTTGATTTGGGCCGCCTCCTCGAGGCTGTCCAGCAGCGACGCTCGCCGCAGGAATTTCCGCGCCAGCACCGGATCCTCGGCCGTGCGGCGCAGCTCCTCGTGGTTGTGCTTGCGGACAGCAGGGTCGCGTTCGGCCAGAAGTCGTTTGTTGCGTATCGTCTGGGCCTGAGTGTGCTGAATTGCGATCTGTCGGCGCTGGCGATCGTAGCGGTCGAGCTCCGCATCGCTGGCCTCACCGCGCCAGACGCGGGCCAGCTTATCGGCGAGGTTGAAGGCGTCATGCACCCCGCTGTTCAGGCCCATGCCGCCGATAGGGCTGTTCACGTGCGCTGAGTTGCCAGCGAGCATGACGCGGCCGGATCGAAATTTTTCGGCGACGCGCTGATGGACGGGATACAGATTGAAGCCGCAGATCTCGAAATCGCCGTCGATCCGGAGAAATCGTTTGAGGCGCTCCTGCAAAGCATTCGGGGTCGTAAGCTTCTTCTCGTCTTCGTTCGGATCGGTTGGGAAATGGATGCGCCAGCGGTCCGGTGGGCCCTTCCAGTGGAATAGATTGGAATACTCGACCGGATCGGAAATGTAGTTCCGCTCGGTGAATCCCTGCTTGGTGAAATCATAAGCGACTTCGATGTTAAGCGTACGCTCAGGATACGTGAACCCCTGGAAATCCAGTTCGAGTAGCTTTCGCGCGATACTCCGTGCTCCCTCCGCGCTCACCAGGTGGCTGGCTGTGACCGTCTCTGGTTCGCCGTCTTCGTTGGTGAAGTGGACGGCGACCGAGTCCTGGTTCTGCTCAAGCCCGGTAAATGCCGCGGACATTCGCACGGTGATGAGCGGGTTCGCTTTGGCCATCGCCAGCGCTTCCTCGATGATCTTGATGCGCTCGCATTGCAATACGAAAGGGAACTTGGTGTCCTCCTTAAGGTGGACATGATCGAACTCGGCGATGATTGAAGCATCCTGGCGATCCCAATACTGGAATCGCGGAGCGATGATTCCTCTGGGCACGAGCCTTTCGTAGAGGCCGATCTTGTCGAAGAATTGGAGGGTTGAGGGGTGATTGCTGCCGGCGCGCGGGACCTGGTTTAGAAAATCCGCGTCCGACATCAGCTCGAGCAGCGTGACGGGAACCAACTCCTGCGCGAGCGCCAGTGCAAGGCACAGGCCCACCGGCCCTGCGCCGATCACGACGACTGGGTGTTTTGAAGCCATCTTCGTTTTGACTGGATTATTTCGCGACGACGTCTTTGACGGCGCCCGCCCAGCCAGAGTGCGTCAAGTCGAAGACGATGCCGTCGGGATTGCGGTACTTGGCTTCGTAGAATGAATTCGGCGACGTCGGCCGGCCCGCCAGATATTCGCCGCCGGCGCTTACGACCTTGCGCTCGGCGCTGTCGAGATCGTCGACCCACATGCCGAAATGGTAGATGCCAACTTTCTCCTTGTCGCCCTCCTTTCTCAGAAGAGCGACATTGACGGTGCCGTCCGACATGTAGATGCCGCGGCGAGCTTTGCCGGCGCGCTTCATGTCGAAAGCCTTCTCGAAAAACTGAGCCGACGCCTCGGGGTCTTCGACGATCAGCGCGACGTGACGAAGCTTGGCCATGATGAACTCTCTTTCTGTGAATTGTGCCGGCCCCACGATTCGGCGCGTGACGACTGTTGTGCAAGCTGTATGTCGTGCTTCGAAGAAAGACTAATGGAGGTCAGAAGTCTTACTTATTGCCACCGTCTCCTTGTTTCCTAACTGCGCATGGGTGTGGAACAAGTGCCGCGGCCGGGCGCCCAAGAGATGGCGCCGGCGGTTTCGAGAGTCGTCATGAGCCCACTGGTGTCGCATGCGCCTCAAAGGAGGCCGTCTATCTTGCGCGTCGCGATCGTCGGCTTGGGCGCGATCGGATCGACGCTGGCCGAAAGCCTCTCGAACGGCCGCGTGCCAGGCGTCGAACTGGTGGCCGTCGCTGCGCGCGATCGGGCAAAAGCCGCACGCTTCTCATCGGCGCTGCGCCGTGAGGTGCCTGTGCTGGCGATTGCGGATTTGCCGGAGTATTGCGATCTGGCAGTGGAATGCGCCCCGGCGGCGGTGCTCGACGAGATCGCGCGGCCGATGCTGCAGGCCGGTAAGAAGGTGATGGTGCTGAGCGTCGGCGCACTGCTCAAGCATGCCGATCTTGGCGCGATCGCGGAGCGGACCGGCGGTCAGATCATCGTGCCGACGGGTGCGCTGCTGGGCCTGGATGCGGTGGCCGCGGCGGCGGAGGGAAACATCCGCTCGGTCCGGATGAAGACGATCAAGCCGGTCAAAGGGCTCCTCGGGGCGCCTTACCTCGACGAGCACCGGATTGACCTGACCGACATCCGGGAGCCGACCAAGGTTTTTGAAGGCAGCGCCCGCGAGGCCGCCAGAGGCTTCCCAGCTAACCTCAACGTCGCGGTCGCCCTGTCGCTCGCCGGCATCGGTCCGGATCGAACGGCTATGGAGATCTGGGCCGATCCCGCGCTGGACCGCAACGTACATCATATCTCGGTCGAGGCGGATTCGGCGAGCTTCGAGATGACGATCCGGAACGTGCCGAGCGATAACCCGAAGACTGGGCGCATCACTCCTCTCAGCGCGCTGGCGGCGCTTCGCAAAATCTCCGTACCCGTCCGCATTGGATCGTGATCCATCATGGAACTAGGAATTGGAAACAAGACGGGATTGATCCTCGCGGCCGGCGGCGGCCTTGGGGAAAGGATCGCCGCGACGCTGGCAGCGGAGGGCGCGGCGGTCTGCGTGTCCGACGTTGACGGCGGCGCGGTGATCCGAGTTGATGGCGGACTGATCGGGAGCATATGACGATGACCGACGTGGCGACCGACGCACGCCCCCTGACGGCCGAGGCTCGCGCAACGATCCGGCGTCGCTTCCTCGCCATCGACACCTCGAATGTGGCCGACGTGCTCGATCAGATGGGGCTCACCGAGTATGGCCTGTCGGCGGAATTCAGGCCGTTCCCCGCCGACGCCGGCAAGCTCGCAGGCTTCGCCTACACCATTCGCGGGCAGATGGTCCCTTACGAGGGCACAGGCGACGCTGCCAAAATGAAGGCGTGCCAGGGATTGACACCCGACGAGGTCAGCGTCTGGAGCGGCGACGGCGAGGGTATCTGCTACTTCGGGGAGCTGATTGCGCTCGGCCTGAAGGAACGAGGATGCGTGGGCGCGCTGATCGACGGCGGCATCCGCGACATCCGCTGGCTCGGCGAGCACAGGTTTCCGGTATTTGCCCGCTACAGGACGCCGGTGCAGTCGATCGGCCGTTGGCGTGTGACGGGCGCTCAAGAGCCGGTCTATCTGCGCGGCGCGACGAGCGAGCGGGTGATGGTAACCCCGGGCGACTTCATCCTGGCCGACGAGGACGGAGCCATTGTTATTCCGGCTGCGCATATCGGCACGGTGCTGCGGGCCTCCGAAGAACTCACGAAAACGGAAGTCTGCGTTCGCGAGGAAATCGCAAGGGGCCTCACGCTCGCCCAGGCGCTCGCCAAATACGGACACGTTTGAAAGCGCGGCAGCGATGCTGCGTCATTGCTGGCGTGGCCGCGCGTGATGTGGTGATTGGCGAAACTCCGCCGAGAAATATTGTCGCACCACGATCATCCCGCCTCAGCTCCCGGCATTTGCCGGGCATGCTTGCGGAATGGCTGGGTTGCCTTCTTTGCGATCAGACGTGAGGTAAAATTCGTGCAACACGATCGCATGTGATGCACGACACGGGACGCGTTGCAACCGACGATGGGAGAAACGATCCCGCGTCAATCGCAGGGCCGCTAATTTTACATAGTAGTTTTTCTTATTGTGCCAGTCGGCGCTTTCTTAACATGACCGATTGTGTCCAAATTCTTCGGAGCCTACGGCATTTTCGGGGAGTTCAGAATGACACCAGACGAGGTGATTAAGACGATCGACCGCCAAGAGGTCATCGATCTCGCATTGGCGCTCGGCAACATCGACAGTCCGAACGGAGACGAGGGTCCGGCCGGACAATACGTCTTCGACTGGCTGAAGAACAATGGCTTCTCGCCGAAGAAATACGCGCTGACGCCGGAGCAATTCAACGTGGCCGCCTGGCTCAACGGGTCGGGTGGCGGTTACAACCTCATTTTCAACAGCCACCTCGACACGACGTTGCGCTCCGATGCGATCTGGTCGGCGAGAAATCCGCTCGATCCCCTGTATCACTCAGCCTGGGTTCAGGGCGACGAGTTGCACGGCGACGGCCTCGTCAACGACAAAGGCCCGATGGCGGCGTTTCTGGTCGCCGCCAAGGCGATCAAGCAGGCGAACTACCCGTTGCGCGGCGATCTCATTGTCAGCGCCGCCGCGGGCGAAATTTCGCGCGAGCCGGTGGAGGAATTCCAGGGGTGGCAATACCTCAGCAAGGATCTGGGCGCGAGGTTCATGGCCACGCATGGCGCGGTGGCGGATTTCTGCCTGATCGCCGAAGGGACCGGATTCGGGATCGTCTGGATCGAGCCCGGCAAGGCCCACTTCAAGGTCACGGTCTATTCCGACAAGCCTCGCTACTATTCTCCCTATCTGCCGCGCCCGACCGAAATCGTGGATGCGCCGAACGCGATCATACGCGCCACCGCGGTCGTGCAGGCATTCGAGGAATGGGCCTACGAATACGAGCAGCGGAATACGTATAAAGGCGAAAGCGGCACCATCGTGCCGAAGGCGAGCATCAACGCCATCCGCTCGGGTTATCCGTTCAACGTCACGAGCACGCCTCAAGTGTGCAGCTTCTACGTCGATACACGGATCCTGCCGGGCGCAAATCCGCTGGACATCCGCGACGACCTGCGCGGCCTTCTGCAGAAACTCGGGGTGCCGGGCGACGTGGAATTGTATGTGTACCGACCGGGCTTCGAAGCAAAGGGCATTGAGCCACTCGTTGAAACGGTCCGGCGCTGCCACGGGCAGGTCTTTCCGACGCCGCCGCAGACGGTCAGTCCGTCCGTTTCCAGCATGTGGCGGGACGCCAACGCTTTCAACGAGCTTGGCATTCCTGCGCTCAGCTATGCCCCGCGCTCGGCCAGTCACGCGTCCAGCAAGAGCTTCAAAATCGAAGATCTGGTGAACGCATCGATCGTGTATGCGCGGATTGCGATGGATCTCTGCAACCAGGATAGGCCGCGGGGCATGCCCCTTGGCTGCCATGTGAACGCGAACATCGCGGCAGCGGTGCAGCGCCGCGAGGCCGGCAAATAATCGAAATCGCGGGCGTTGCTGGAGCCGGACCAGCAACGCCCGCGATGCTTTCAACTGATCCTCATGAATCTTTTCGGCAGGTCTCCCATGAATTGCATTCGGATATGTCGCAGCCTTACATCGGGTCTGCGGTCCATGGTTGACGTTTCTCGGATGCGAGCGGCCGGCACGCTGTTCGGGTCGCTGGCGATAATCGCCAGCGCTCTCCTGTCTGCGGCCAGTGCCGAGGAATGGCCCAACCGATACGTGAGGATCGTCGTGCCCTATGGGGCCGGCGGCATATCCGATGTGCTCGGTCGCATCACGGGCGAGAAGCTTTCCAAGGCGCTCGGCCAGCGCTTCATTGTCGAAGCGCGGCCGGGGGCCAATGGTGCGATCGGGACCGCATACGCCGTTCGCTCGCCTGCCGACGGCTACACACTTTACGAGGCCGGGGGCGGGCAGTTCTCGGTGCTGCCACTCATCCAGAAGCTGCCCTACAACCCGCTCACCGAACTGGATCCCATCAGCATGGTGGCCAACAACGGGATGGCCCTGGTGGTCAACCGCAATCTTCCTGTTCGCACTTTGCAGGAATTTATCGAATATGTTCGCGCCCATCCGGACACGATCAACTACGGTTCGGTGGGGCGCGGCTCGAGCGGAGATCTGGTGCCCGCGCTCTTCGCAGCGAAGACTGGACTGAAACTTACTAACGTGCCTTATCCCGCGGCGCCGCCAGCCGTCCTGGCCCTGATCAGCGGGACGGTGCAGATGTTCTTCGGCAACATCTCCGACGTGATTGGGCCGATCCAATCGGGCGACGTTCGTTTGCTGGCGGTTTCCACCGCGGCTCGTCTGCCTCAGTATCCCGACGTTCCGACGGTGTCCGAGATCGTTCCGGGGTTTGTCATGACCGCCTGGAACGGCTATTTCGCGCCCGCCGGCACGCCGCGTCCGATCGTGGACCGCCTCTCCGGGGCTCTCGCTAAGATTTGCCGGGACCCTGAAGTCGTCAGCGTGATGTCACGGATGGGGGTCGATCCTGTTTGCAACACCCCCGAAGAGCTCCGCGCCGCCATCCAGGCCGACTTGCCCATCTATCGGGCTGCTGTCGAGGCTGCGGGCTTGATGTCGAAGTGAGTTGGCGGGCGTTGGCCGCGGCGCTTCTCCGCGTCTGAACAGGACCTATATGCGGAGCTGCTTCGGACGATTGCCGGTCGCCTCGGCACAGGTGCAATGCCGCATCAGCAAATCAGCCGACAAGATGGGGACCCGGCTGAGTGCAAACTTTGAACGGGAGCCCGGCGCGCAGCCGGGCTCTCCTTCAGCGCATGCGTCTCGGGTCATCCGGCAGCCTTCGAGTTTTCCAGCACGCAGCCGACCGCATCGATCGTGGTGCCCGCCTGGCCGAAAAACCCGATGAGCTGGTAACCGGGCCACACCGGGTAGGAGAAGGCCGTTCCGCTGGTTTTTCCGCTGGGGCCGTAGGGTCCGTAGGTCTTCACGTTGGTCGTCACGGTGAGCTGCTCGAGATAGTCGTCGTAGCGGCCGCTCACAGCGGTGATGAACTCACCGGCGGCGAAGGTCAGCACCGACGGCGCGCCCTTGCGGTTGCTGCCGCCCTGCCAGGGCAGCACGCCGGATTTGCCGTGGGCGTCGACGTAGGACACGACGATGGCGTCGACATGGCTGCTGACGTAGATGCTCAGCCCCGTGATGTGGCCGCCGGCCGGCACATCCGGCTGGTTCGAGCTGTTTCCCCCGTCGCCGCCGCTCGGCCCGAACAGATGGACCGGACCGCGCGCTACCACGCGCGACGGCGCTTCCTCCACCGCCAGCCCCAGGGCATTGAGATAGCTCCCGGCGAGCCCGAACATCCCGATGAGCTGCACTCCGCTCGGAATGGGAAAGTAGAAGTACGCCTTTCCGCCCGATCCGCCGTAGTAGGGATTCCCCCCGGACTCGGGATTTGGATAAATCGCCTTGTTCGTCTGGACCGTGAGTGAATTGATCCCGCCCGCATAAGATCCCTGGATGAGCGTGATGTACTCGTCCGCCGCGAACGGGATGGTGATCGGCTGAGGGCTCTTGTTCGTTCCGCCGACGTAGATCGAGCCGTTTCCTCCGCCGCCGCCATAGTTGAGCTGGAAGCCGTTGACCACCGAACCAGCCCACACGGTGAAGCCGGTGATCTGCGATCCTGCCGGGACCGTCTGTGGGCTCGGCGGTGTCGGCACGGACGTCCCGCTGCTGCCGCCGACCGGACCGACGAGGTTGGACAGCCCCTGGTATTGCCGCACGAGCTGCATCCACGCCACCAGATACTGCGCCGTGTAGGTGATGGCGTCCTGGAGCATGGGCGCGCGCAGCCCGCTGGCGATGCCCTTCCACGAGACCGGGAACGTGGTGTCGAACCCGTAGTACGCGAAGCCTGCCTTCCCGGTGGAAAGCGCGGGGTAATACTTGTTCTTGGAGTTATGCGCGAGGGCGATGATGTACTCGTCAGGGTCCGGAGCGTACGACCCGGACGTATAGGTCGTCGGTGGCGTGACCTGACTTTGTGTCTCGAGAATGTATTCCTCGAATTGGGTGTGATAGCCGAAGCGCGGAAACGACATCGTATAGGTGAAGTTGCCGGCATGCATCGGCTGGCTGAGGTCGGTGAAGAAATGCAGGGCGAGGCCGAGATTGTAGCCGGCGCCCGCCATGTCGTTCTGGAGATAGGCCTCGGCCGCCTTGATGAAGCAGGATCGTCCGATCTGGAGGGCGTTCGGTACCCGATCCTGCCATGGCCAGTGCCGGTCGTCGTAGCTTTTGCCGGTGTCCGGATCGTAGAAATGCGACATGTACCAAGCCTGCCCGAAGTCATGCGGATCGTTGTACGGGGACTTGAAATCGGCGTCGTAGATGCCCTGGCACAGGTTGTCGTGGAACACATTGCCGTTCTGCCCCTGCAGCGGCATGACGAGCGAGCTGATCTGCTGTCCCACCGCTCCCTGCTGCTGCGCCAGGACCGCGGCGCGATTGACGATCCACAGGTGCGTGCTTTGCGCCTCGTCGTAAACGCTCTCGGTATCCCACGCAGGGAGTTGGGGTGGCCTGATGCTGCCCTCGAAGCCTGATGCCGGCAGGCTGAGATTGCAGGCCGTCCCGCTCGGATCGAGACCCCAGATGTTGCTGCTGTTGCCTGCGGAGATCTGCACGAGCGTGCCGGCCTGCGTCGCCCAGCCGATCGCCTCCCCGAAATAGATGAAGACGTTGCCGGCCGGGTTGATGGTCCAGATCAGCCCGCCGGTGGTTGCGCTCACCGCGGCCATCGGTCCGACGTCGGCGATCGGGATGGCGCTCCAGCCGCCGGAGCCGCCGGCGGACCGATAGAGATTGCCGCTGGTATCGACGCCGACGACCAGGTTGGCGGCGCCGACCGAGACCTGCACGAGCGCGGGCGCGGTCGTGTCCTGCTGCCACGACTTCGAGGCCGGATCGTAGCTGTAGACGGCGTAGCTGCTGTTCGTCCCCCACACGGTGCCGTCGGAAGCCGCGCTGATCCATGACAGCGTGCCGCCAACCGGGCTCCACGGCCCGGCAGTACCCGGCGCTTGATAGACGTTGCCCTGCGGGTCGAGCCCCCACACGTTGGTGGCGCTGACCGCCGCGATCTGGGCCAGGGTCACGCCCGCGGCAACCAGCTGCCAGGCGCCGAGGGCGGCGGTGTCCTGATAGACATTGCCGGCGGCGTCGACCGCCCAGATGAAGCCCGCGTTGGCGACCGAGACCTGGGCGAGGCTGACCGAAGCGGGACCGTCGACCGGCGTCCAGGCGCCGCCCTCGTATTGCACGAGGATATTGGCCGACGGATTGCCCGCCCACACGGTGCCGTCATCGCCGCAACTGATCCAGGTCAGTGCAGGTGCCGTGACGGATTCCCATGGGTTGCCGCTGCCGTCGTATTGCCAGACCTGGCCGGACTTGCCGACAGCCCACACCCAGCCCTCGGCACCTGCGCCGAGAGACGTCATCGGCTCTGGGGGCGCCATGTCGGACCATGCGCCGCCGGCGAGGGTCGCAACGCCGCCTGCGGCGCTCAACGCATAGACGCCACCGTCGGAGGTCGCGACCACGGCCTGCGCTCCGCCGGCGTCGCTCGCGAGCGGGGTCCAGCTCGAGGATTGCGCGTCGTACTGATAGACGTTGCCGGCGCCGTCGACCGCGAAGATCGCCGCCGCGCTGCCGACCGAGACTTGCGCCAGCGTAGCGGCGCCGGGCAGCGCCGGCAGCGGGGTCCACTGGCCAGGCCCCGCATACTGCAACCCGCCGCCCGTCGCGGTCACGCCGCAGACCGTTCCATCCGACGCGGCGCTGATCGTCGCGAGCAGCGCTCCGGCGACGACGGTCCAGGGTGCATCGGCTTGATACTGGAAGACCGCGCCCGACTGGGCGACCGCGCAGGCCGAGCCGTCGGCGGCGGCACTGATGGAGACGAGCGGCGCGGCGGCCGCCACGCCGAGAGGATTTCTTGTGGCGAGACGTGGTTGCAGTGCAGGCATCGTGTTCACTCCATTCCAAGCGCGCTATGGGCGATGGCGCCGCAAAAGGATTCGTCCCCGACTCGTCATTACGGATGTTGGATGGTTGCCGGATTAGGGCTGATTGCCGGAACGACGCCGGCAGGAATTCACTTGACCGTTATCGGTTGTATTTTCAAGCCACTCTTGCATCCCGGGTCGAAGAACCGGGTGCTCCAAAAAATTGCATGCGTGCGGGCAGCGGCCGGCAAGTCGCGCGCTCCCGGTCGTTCTCGTCGAATGGCCACGGGCTTCAATTTTGGACGGTGGTGCCGCAAGAGGGATTCGAACCCCCGACCCCATCATTACGAATGATGTGCTCTACCGACTGAGCTATTGCGGCAACCGGAATCACGGCCCAGGGGCCGGCGGGCGGTTTTTAGAACGAACCAGGGCGTAACGCAACGCGGGGCGGGTTCCGCGACTGGACGCCGAGTTATATGGCCTACAGCGCCAACGCTCCCTCTCCCCGCTCTTTGCGGGGAGAGGGTTGGGGTGAGGGGCGCTGAGGTGCAGCAAGTACCTCATCGATAACGATTCGCGGAGATGCCCCCTCACCCCGACCCTCTCCCCGCACGCGGCTGTCGTGTGCACACATCTGATTCGTGCGAGGTCGCCTGCAAAGCGAAAAACGTGAGTCATCAGAATCATTTCGCCCGTTTTCGCAAACATCGCATGGCTCAAGGGGTGGGTTCACGTAACCTATTGATCCGGAGTCTCTTTTCGAGATGTGTGAATCCAATAGCCGCACGCGGGGAGAGGGAGCGCGCGCTCAGTGCTCATCTCACACGCCGGTGCTGCGCCACCGCGTGAACAACGACGTCGACAGCATCCGGGTGCTGCCGGATTGGGCGATCGCGACCTCGCCGCTCTCGAATGTGCCGCCGCGGCCGGCGAGGACCTCGCGGGCGAGAAGGTCGATCGACACCGAGGACGCGCGGATGGCGTAGACCGTGAGGATCAGGAAGGCGTGCGCCGGATCGAGGAGCTGCGCGACGGTGCGCAGCAGATCGGGCAGATGGTCGAAAATCTCCCACACCTCCTTGTTGGGGCCGCGGCCGAATTTTGGCGGGTCGACCAGGATGCCGTGATAGGTGCGGCCCCGCCGCACCTCGCGCGCCGCGAACTTGCGGGCGTCGTCGAGGATCCAGCGGATCGGGGCGCGCTCGAGGCCGGAGGCGGCCTGATTCTCCTTCGCCCAGTCGATGGCGCGCTTGGAGGCATCGACATGCGTCACCTGCGCGCCGGCGGCGGCGGCGAGCAGCGAGGCGACGCCCGTGTAGGCGAACAGGTTGAGCAGGCGGGGCGGCTCCGCGCCGCCGCGCGGCAGCTTGTCCAGCATCCACTCCCACAGCGGAAGCTGCTCGGGGAAGACGCCGACATGGCGGAAATTGCCGAAGCGGCAGGTCGCCGTGACGCCCTTGATGCGCATCGGCCAGCTCGCGGGAGCGCTGCCGGCGAGGCGCCAGCGGCCGTCCTCGCCCTCGGCATCGCCGACGAAGACGCCGGCGGCGCGCGCCCAATCCTCCGCCGGGAGAAGCGGGCTCCAGAGGGCCTGCGGCTCGGGGCGGTCGACCGTGACGGGGCCGAAGCGTTCGAGCTTGCGGCCGTTGCCGGAGTCGAGCAGCGCGTAGTCGTCGAACTCGCGCGCGACCGCGAGCGCGATGTGGGGCGAGTCAGGCCGTGGGATCTGCGTTTCGTTCATTCGGCGGCCGGCGTTGGCAAATGCAGCAGTTCTATATATTCGGGTCTCGACACGCCGTCATGGCCGGGCTTGTCCCGGCCATCCACGCCTTACCAGCCGCGAAGACGTGGATGCCCGGCACGAGGCCGGGCATGACGTCAAACAAAGGATGCAGAGTGCCCGAACGGCTTGCAATCGACGTGGTGGCCCGGGCGCCGGGCGGCGGCATGGCGCGGGCCGGGGTGCTGCGCACGAGCCGCGGCGACATCCAGACGCCCGCCTTCATGCCGGTCGGCACCCATGGCGCCGTCAACGCCATGCTGCCGGAGCAGCTCGAAGCGCATGGCGCCGAGATCATCGTGTGCAACGCGTTCCACCTGGCGCGGGCGCCGGGGCGCTCGGTGCTGCGCGGCTACGACAGCCTGCACAAGTTCATGGGCTGGCGGCGCGCGATCCTCACCGACAGCGGCGGCTTCCAGGTCTATCGGCTCGAGAACCGGATCGTGCGCGACGAGGGGGTCGAGTTTCCCGATCCGGCCGGCGGCAAGACGCTGTGGCGGCCCGAGGACGCCATCGACATCCAGGCGGTGATCGGCTCGGACTTCGTGATGCCGCTCGACGAATGCATCGCGCTGCCGGCGCCGAAGGGGAAGGCGCAGGCGGCGCTCGAGCGCACCCTGCGCTGGGCGCAGCGCTCGCTCGATGCCGCCAAGGATCTGCGGCCCGGCCAGACGCTGTTCGGCATCGTGCAGGGCGGCACTTATCCCGACCTGCGCGAGCAATCGATCCGCGCGCTCGACCGCATGGGGTTCGGCGCCTTCGCGATCGGCGGGCTCAACGTCGGCGAGAGCGAGGAGGAGTTCCGCAAGACCCTCGACTTCACGATCCGCCACCTGCCGGACGAGCGCCCGCGCTACCTCATGGGCGTCGGGCGGCCGGCCGCCATGCTCGACGCGGTCGCTGCCGGCGTCGACCTCATGGATTCGATCATCCCGGTGCGTTACGCGCGCGAGGGCTCGCTGCTCACCTACCGCGGGCTCGTGTACATCCAGAAGCCGCGCTACGCCAAGGACCGCATCGCGATCGACACGAGTTGCGACTGCTACACCTGCCGTAACGTCAGCCGCGGCTACATGCACCATCTGTTCGCGACCACCCGCACCACCGCGCAGATGTTCGCGACCATCCATAATGTGAACTTCTGCCTTCGCATCATGAGAGATGCGCGCGAGGCCCTGATCGCCGGCCGGTTCGCCGAGTTCAGCCGCGAGTTCATGCAGGCCTATCGAAAAGAGAAGGGTAGTAGGGACGAGTAGCCCAGATGGAGGCGCGCAGCGCCGTAATCCGGGGAAAGCTTATCGGCGGATGGTGTCCCCGCATTACGCTTCGCTCCATGCGGGCTACGGGCCGGCGTTCGCAGTAACCGTACGGGGAACCCCGGCCTTCCGTTCCGCCGCCTGAATCCCTATAAATACCCCTGATCACGCCCCGCAGAATGGGTTGCGCGATGCCTGGCCGGCCGAGTTGCCGCAAGCCCGCAGGATTTCGCGCGACTCGATCGGTTCGGGGACATTGAAGGCCGCGAGACGAGACGCATGACCTACAGCGTCAAAGAGCTGTTCAAGACCCTGCAGGGCGAAGGCGCCCAGGCGGGCCGCGCGGCCGTGTTCTGCCGGTTCTCGGGCTGCAACCTGTGGAGCGGGCGCGAGGAGGATCGCGCGTCGGCGACCTGCACGTTCTGCGATACCGATTTCGTCGGCACCGACGGCGACGGCGGCGGCAAGTTCGAGAGCGCCGAGGCGCTGGCCGACGCGATCGTGCGCACCTGGGACAACGCGCCGGGTCATCCGTTTGTCGTGTTCACGGGCGGCGAGCCATTGCTGCAGCTCGACCCGCCGCTGGTCGCGGCCGCGCATGCGCGCGGGATCGAGATCGCGATCGAGACCAACGGCACGCTGGCGCCGCCCGCCGGCATCGACTGGATCTGCGTGAGCCCGAAGGCTAAGGCGGAGTGGAACCTGCGGCGCGGCGACGAGCTCAAGCTGGTCTATCCGCAGCAGGGGCTCGGCCCCGACGACCTCGCGGACTTTTCGTTCCGTCACCTGTGGCTGCAGCCGATGGACGGGCCCGACCGCGCCGCCAACACGGCGCGCGCGGTGCGCTACTGCCTCGACCATCCGCAATGGCGGCTGAGCCTGCAGACGCACAAGCTCATCGGAATTCCTTAGATGTTCGAGCTCTCCAAGCAATTCCGCTTCGACGCCGCGCATACGCTGACGCGCGCGATCGAGACCGACTTCGAGCCGGCGCATTCACGGCCACTCCTATCGCGCCGAGGTCACGATCCGCGGCGAGCCCGACAAGGCGAGCGGCATGCTGATGGATCTCGGCCTGCTGGCGCGCGCGCTCGACGAGACGCGCGAGGCGCTCGACCATCGCTTCCTCGACGACGTCGACGATCTCGGGCCTGCCACGATGGAAAATCTCAGCGCCTGGATCTGGCGGCGGCTCGCCCCGTCGGTGCCGGCGCTCGCGCGCGTCACGGTCTATCGCGACAGCAGCGGGGATACGTGCGTGTATTACGGGCCGGGAAAAGAGCACTGAGGCTGCGCTCCCTCTCCCCGTTCTTACGGGGAGAGGGTTGGGGTGAGGGGCGCTGAATCTCAGCGAAGTAAATCGCTCGCAACGACTCGCGGATAGGCCCCCTCACCCCGACCCTCTCCCCGCACGCGGGGAGAGGGAGCGCTGGCGCCGTGCAAGAGGCAAAAATCAGCGAAACAATCCGCGTTTACGCCACCAGTTTTCCGCGGTGGGTGTGGCGGGGGCCGGTTCCTCGGCGAGCTCGCCGTCGGGGCCGGGATCGTCCGGGCTGTGCACCAGCGGGATCACGGTATCGACGCGGTGCGCGTCGTCCATGACGGGGCGACGCGGCATCACGGCCGGGAGCATGACTTCCTGGCGGACGGCGGGCTCGGGCGCCGTGGCGGCTTGCGGCACAGCCTCGGCTTCCGGAGCCGTCTTATCGTCCAGCGGGGTGGAAGCCGGCGCGGGTGCCGGCTCGACGGCGGGTGGAGGCGCGGGCGCCGGGACCGCTTCGAGCCCGGCCTGCTCGATCACGCGGCCGGGCGGATTGAGGTCGGCGAGCGGCACCTTCCACTGGAAGGCATCGAGGCGGCCGGTCGCGGGCGAGACCGGTAGCCATCTGTCGGAAACAAGACCGTCGGCCGTCCAGGCCGGATCGTGCGACGCCGCGAGCGCGCGCGCGGTCCATTCGCGCGCGCGGCCGATGTCGCCGGTGTCGCGCTCCTCGATCTCGGCCATCATCAGGGCGACGCGGCGGGTCGGCGACGCGGTCAGGGGCGCGAGCGCCGTGCGCGCGGCGCCGAACTCGCGCGCATCGATCGCGGCGTTCGCGACCGCCAGCATGCCCTCGGGGCTATCGCCGCTCTGGCGCGCCAGCGACTGCACGCGCGCGAGCCGATCGCGCGCCGAATCGCCGGAGCGCACATGCGCATAGGTCTCGGCGAGATCGGGATGCGGATTGAGGCGCCAGGCGGCTTCGAGCAGGCGGCCCGCCTTGCGCACCTCGCCGGCCTCGGCGAGCAGGCGGCCGGCCAGCGCCGCCGCCGGCACGAGGCCGGGTGCGAGCTTCACGGCTTCGAGCACGTCGGCGCGCGCGGCGTCGCGGTCCTCGCCCGAGAGAGCGCGCGCGGTCAGCAGCACGGCGCGGCTACGGCGAAAGGTGGCCTTGTCCATCAGGCCGCTCTTCAGGTTCGAGTCGAGCGCCGCGAGGGCGCCCGCCCAGTCGTGCTCGGCGCAACGCGCATCGAGCACCGCCTGCGCGGCCCAGCCGGCCGCCGGATTGTCCGCGACGGCCTGCTCCGCGATGGCACGCGCCGCCGGCATGTCGCGGCGGCGCTGCGCCTCGACGAACAGGCCATGCAGGCCGAGCATGCGCGTCTCGCTCTGGTCCGCCATCCGCCGGAAGATCACCTCGGCGGCCGGGCGGTTGCCGGAAAGCTGGGCGGCCTGCGCGCCGAGGAGCAGCGCGAGCGGCTCGTCGCCGGCGTAGCGCTTGGCCTCGCCGGCAAAACGCCGCGCCGCCTTGAGGTCGCCGGCGCCGACCGCGATCAAGCCGCGCGTGATCGCCTGGTGGCCGCGCGCGGAACGGCGATGGCGCAGGAAGAACGCCACGTTCGCGGGCGACTGCAGGATCGCGCGAAAGAGCCAGAACAACCCCGCGAGCACGATCGCGAGCGCCAGGACCGCGATCACCACCACGCCGAGCGGTTGATCGATCACCTTGCCGAGCCACGGCCAGGTGATCACCACCTCGCCCGGCCGATCGGCGAGCCACGCGGCGCCGACCGCCACCACGGCGACCGCGACGAGATAGATGACGACGCGGATCATTGTGCAGCCGTGCCCTGTGTGCCGGGCGCGTCTTGCGCCCCTTGCCCGCTTTGCCCGGGCCGGCGGATCACGTCGAGCGAGCGCGTCGCGAGCGTCGCGGCGGCCGCCAGCGCGGCAGCGCGCAACTCGGCGCGCTTGATCCACGGATCGAGCGGCGCGCGCACGGCGGCGCTGAGCTTGCCGGATTCGGCGAGCGCGCCCGCGATGTCGCCCTGGGTCGCCTTGGCGTCGAGACGGGCAAGCACCTCGCCGGGCTCGTCGCCCGGCACCTGCCCGATCGGGCGGACGCGTATCAGCCGCTCGGCGTTCGACTGCAGGCGCGCGAAGAAGCCGCCGGCAGGCGGCGGCGCCTCGGCGGCGGCGCGCGCGGCCGGCAGCAGGGGAGCGAGCTCGCGCGCGAGCGCCGCCGCGCTCGGCACGCCGGTGTCGGCGAACGGCTTGAGCGCCGCGATCGCCGCGGCGCTCGCGACCGACGGATCGATGGCGGCAAGCTCGCGCGCATAGGGCGCGCCGCGCTCGACGGCGGCGTTGAGCGCGATCGCAAGCACGGCCTGGCGCGTGTTGCCGGCGGCCGCCGCGCCGGCCATGCGCGAAAGCTGCTGGCTAATCGCCTTGGTCGCACTCTCGACGCTCGCAAGCCGGCTCGCCAGCGCGTCGAGATCGGCGCGCTGGACCTCCGGCGCGCGGGCGCGCTCGGCATTGAGCTTCGTGAGCTGCTGCGCCACGTCGGCGAGCGATTTCGCCGCCGCATCCGCGCGGTCGCGTGCGACCTGCGCGGCCGCCATGATCTCATCGTTGCGGTGGTTGAGGTCGGCGAGCCGGTCGGTCAGCTCGCCCAGCGCCTTCGTGTCGGCCGGAGCAGCTGGAGCGACGGCGGGGCCCGGGATGGAACTGCGATGGGAGAGCACGTCGAGTTGCAACTCGATGCGGGTCAGGCGCGCGTTGGCGCCGGCGTCATGGTCATTGCCGGGGCCGAGCAGCAGCCACGCCGCCGCTGCGACAGCCAGCGCGATCGCAGCGCCGAGCATGCCGGCCACGATCTGCGATCCGACACGCCGCGACGTGCCGCTCGATCCGGCTGGCGGTGGGGCCGAGGAAGTGCTCTTCGCCCGCGGCGAGCCCTTCATGGCCTCGGCGGAGGCACTCTCCGCAGGCGATTCGGGTGTTTCGGACGCCCGCGAGCCCGCCGCGTCTTCGGCCTGCGCCGAGACGTCGGTCGCAGCCAGATCGATGGTTGGCGGCGGCACGCGCCGACGGCGCGGCGAATCGGCCGCCTCGGCGGTGCTGGGCTTCTCATCCATCGACCGCTTCTCCATCCGAGGACAAGCAAGTCCCCAAGCAAGTCCGGTTGCCAAATCTCGTCTGATCCATTGTCACATAATGTGACGCCGTTGCGGCGGCAACGCGCGCCCGCATCACGGCGCGTCGATCAGCGCGAGCAGCGCGGCCTCGTCCGGCGTCGCTGCCGCAAATGCCGCCGCGCCGGCGTCCCGGAGGGGTGCCGCGGCCTGCGCCGAGACGCAATAGTGCTTTATTGTCAATTTCTTGATGTCGATCATCGCGGCCAGCGCCAAGGCCATGAAGGCATCGGCGCTGCGCCGCGAATAGTGCAGCACACCGTCGATCTGCCCGGCCGCGAGCGCATCCTTGATGTCGGGCGGCAGGGCTGTCGCGATGACGGCGCGGTAGACCACGACCGTCCGGGTCGCAATGCCGTGTGCAGCCAGCGTGTCGCCGAGATCGCCGGCGCGATCCTCGCCCGCGAGATAGAGCAGCGGCCGCCGCACACTCTCCCGCGCCTGCGGCGGGCGCACCCGTACCTGCGACGTGCGGTCGCGTGCCGCGACGAGCCGCGCGAGATCGTCGGCGTCGCCGTCGGCCGACACCACCTCGGCGAATCCGGCGGCACGCGCCGCCTCGGCGCTGCGCCGGCCGACCGCAAAGAGCGGCAAGCCGTGAAGCTCACCCCGGCGCGGATGCGCCGCGATGGCGCGCACCGCATTGGCGCTGGTGATCAGCACGCCGTCCCACGGGCCGGGGCCGAGATCGGCCTCGGCCGCGAACTCGATGCTCAGAAGGGACGCCAGCATCACGTCATGCCCGCGCGCCCGCAGCGCCGCCGCGGTGCGGGCGGCATCGGGTTCGGGGCGGGTTACGAGGAGGCGCATGCGACGTAGTCTTTCTCGCACGGCGCCCGCGCTCCCTCTCCCCCTTCAGGGGGAGAGGGTCGGGGTGAGGGGGCGCCTCCGCGAAGTCGTTTCCGACGATGTGTTTCGCGGAGATTCAGCGCCCCTCACCCCAACCCTCTCCCCGCAAGAGCGGGGAGAGGGAGCGCGACTGCCGTGCCAAGCTGCACGCATTCTCACACCGTGAAGAAATCCGGCCCGGCGCGGTCGCGCAGCTCGCGGCCGGCGTCCTCGCCGAGGGCGGCGGCATCGCGGGTGCTGCCGCGGCGCTCGGTCTCGAACAATTCGCGGCCGTCGGGCTTCACGATCAGGCCGCGCAGGTGCAGCGCGTCGCCGGCGAGCCGTGCATGGCCCGCGATCGGCGTGCGGCAGGAGCCGTCGAGCACGGCCAGAAACGCGCGCTCGGCCGCCAGCGCCGTCGCGGCCGCGGCGTCATCGATCCTGGCGAGATGCGCGCGCGTGCGCGCGTCGTCCGCGCGCGTCTCGAGCGCGATCACGCCCTGGCCGACCGCGGGCAGGAATTCGTCGACGTCGAGCGGCGCGGTCGCGGCGGCCGCGAGCCCGAGCCGGTTGAGGCCCGCCATCGCGAGCAGCGTCGCGTCGACCTCGCCGGCGGCGAGCTTTTTGAGCCGCGTCTCCACATTGCCGCGCAGCGACACCACCGCGAGATCGGGCCGCAGCCGCCTGACCATCGCCTGCCGCCGCGGCGACGCGGTGCCGACCACCGCGCCCGGCGCGAGCGCCGCAAAGCTCCCGGCACGGCGGCTGATAAAGGCGTCGCGCGCATCCTCGCGCGGCAGGCAGGCGGCGAGCACGAGGCCGTCCGGCGGCACGCCCGGAATATCCTTGGCGGAATGCACCGCGAGATCGATCGCGCCGTCGATCAGCGCCTGCTCGATCTCCTTGACGAACAGGCCCTTGCCGCCGATCTCGGTGAGCGGCCGGTTCTGGATCGCGTCGCCGGTGGTCTTGATGATCGTCAGCGCGATCGCGGCAGGCTCGACGCCGAGCGCCGCCGCGAGCCGCGCCTGCACCTGATGCGCCTGGGCGAGCGCGAGCGGACTGCCCCGCGTGCCGAGGCGCAGAAGAGGCGCGGAGACGGATGCCACCAGAAAACCTCGCGATGTGCTAAGCGTCGTGCGGCATTTATAGGGATCGAGCCATGAGGGTGAAAGCGGCAGGGGCCAGCTCCCACCCTCCCCTGCAGGGGGAGGGTCGACCGACATCGCGCAGCGATGGCGGGCGGGGTGGGGTGCGCCACGAGCGCATCGCCTGCCGCTTCACCCCCACCCGCCCGCCCTTCGCTTGGCTCAGGCCGGTCGACCTCCCCCCTCCAGGGGGAGGTGAAGAGGGCGCACCATGATCGTTCTCGGCATCGAGACGACCTGCGACGAGACCGCGGCCGCGGTGGTGGAACGGCGCCCGGACGGGCGCGGGCGGATCATGTCCGACGTGGTGCTGTCGCAGATCGCCGACCACGCGGCGTTCGGCGGCGTCGTGCCGGAGATCGCGGCGCGCGCCCACGTCGAGGTGCTCGACGTGCTGGTCAGCCGCGCGATGCGCGAGGCCGAATGCGGATTCCACCAGATCGACGGCGTCGCGGCGGCGGCCGGACCCGGGCTGATCGGCGGCGTGATCGTCGGGCTCACCACCGCCAAGGCGATCGCGCTGGTGCGCGAAAAGCCGCTGATCGCCGTCAATCACCTCGAGGCGCACGCGCTCACGGCGCGGCTCACCGACTACGTGCCGTTTCCCTATTGCCTCTTCCTCGCCTCGGGTGGGCACACGCAGATCGTCGCGGTGCGCGGCGTCGGCGACTATGTGCGGCTCGGCACCACGCTCGACGACGCGATCGGCGAGGCGTTCGACAAGACCGCGAAGCTTCTGGGCCTCGGCTATCCGGGTGGCCCGCAGGTCGAGCGGGAAGCGCAATTCGGCGATGCGTCGCGCTTCGGGTTGCCGCGCCCGATGACGGGGCGCATCGACTGCGATTTCTCGCTGTCCGGCCTCAAGACCGCGCTGCGGCTCGAGGCCGAGAAGATCGCGCCGCTCAGCGACACGGATGTCTCGGACCTGTGCGCCGGATTCCAGCAGGCGGTGGTCGATGTAGTGGCGGACCGCCTGCGCGGCGGCCTGCGCATGTTCCGCGACACGTTCGGCATGCCGTCCTCGCTGGTCGCGGCCGGCGGCGTCGCCGCCAACGAGGCGATCCGCAAGATCCTGCATCGGCTCGCCTTCGAGGCCGGCACCGTCCTGGTGGTGCCGCCGCCCGAGCTCTGCACCGACAACGGCGCGATGATCGCGTGGGCGGGCGCCGAGCGGCTCGCGCTCGGCCTGACCGATACGCTCGACGTGTCGCCGCGCGCGCGCTGGCCGCTCTCCGAGGTCAGCAAGCCGGCGCGGCCGGCACCCGTGGCGGCCACTCCCGCGCCCGCCGCGGCCACCGGCGCGCCCGGCGCCTGACCGCGATGGCGCTCGATCGCATCGCCGTGGTGGGCGCCGGCGCGTGGGGCGCGGCGCTCGCCAACGCAGCAGCGCAGGCCGGACGCAGCGTCGCGCTGATCGCACGCGACGCGGCGGCAGTCGCCGCGATACGCGCGAGCCGCGCCAGCCCGCGCCTGCCGGGCGTGCGACTCGACGAACGCATCGCGGTGACGGGCGAGCCGGCCGAGCTCACCGGTGCCGACGCGGTGCTGCTGGTGGTGCCGGCGCAGGCCTTGCGGAGCGTGGCACGCATGCTCGCCGGCGCGATCCGGCCCGGCACGCCGGTGATCGCCTGCGCCAAGGGCATCGAGCGCGGCACGCACAAGTTCATGACCGAGGTGATCGCCGAGAGCGTGCCCGCCGCGGTGCCGGCGATCCTCTCGGGCCCAAGCTTTGCGACCGACGTGGCGCGCGGCCTGCCGACCGCCGTGACGCTCGCGGCGCGCGAACGCAAGACCGCCGAGGCGCTCGCCCGCGCGCTCGGCTCGCCCACATTCCGGCCCTACCACACGACCGACATGCGTGGCGTCGAGATCGGCGGCGCCGCCAAGAACGTGCTCGCGATCGGCGCCGGCATCGTGGCGGGCCGCGGCCTCGGCGCCAGCGCGGCGGCGGCGTTGACAACTCGCGGCTTCGCCGAGCTCATGCGCTTCGGCAAGGCGTTCGGCGCGCGCAGCGAGACGCTGACCGGGCTATCGGGCCTCGGCGACCTGATCCTCACCTGCTCGAGCCCGCAGTCGCGCAACTTCTCGCTCGGGGTCGCGATCGGCAAGGGCGAGGCGCCGGCCGCGGCGGCGCACGGCGTTATCTCGATCGATGGCAACGCCGCCCGTAGGCTCGGAGTGTCGGTCAGGCAGATTGACCAAGCGCTTTACGACGCCTTAGGCGAGCGGCTGCTCTCGACGACTTTCACCTCGAGGGGACAGTACAAGCTCACCGTGGAGGTGCCGCCGGAGTTCGAGCAGGAACTTTCGCGCATTTACCTCACGACTGGGACCGAGGAGCGCGTGCCACTGAGCACGATTGCGCGGCTCAACAACCAATTCGAGCCGCACGGCGCGCTCGCCGAGGGCGCCTTCACGGCCGCGGTGCTGGTCGACATGGCGATCGCGAAGAATATCGACATGCCGGTCGCGGCCGCGGTCGCGGCGGTGCTCGACGGCACGCTCGGCGTCGATGCCGCGACCGAGGCGCTGCTGACGCGCCCGCTGCGAGGGGAGTAACGATGCGACGTCATGGCCGGGCTTGTCCCGGCCATCCACGTCTTTCATGCTGGGGCGCCGTAGGTTGGGTCGAGCGCAAGCGAGACCCAACAACATCGTGCGCGCGGCACGTTGGGTCTCGCAAAAGCTCGACGCAACCTATGGCACTTGCGTATGACCGAGTGAGATTGCTTCGGCGTGCTGCGCACGCCTCGCAATGACAAAGAGTGGTGGAGGGAGAACATGTCCTACTGGCTGGTGAAATCGGAACCCAACTCGTGGTCGTGGCAGCAGCAGGTCGAGGCCGGCGCCAGGGGCACGGCGTGGACGGGCGTGCGCAACCACACCGCCAAGGCCAACTTGCAGGCCATGAAAAAGGGCGACCGCGTGTTCTTCTATCACTCCAATGTCGGCAAGGAGATCGTCGGCGTCGCCGAGGTGGTGCGCGAGCATTTTCCCGATCCGACCGACAAGACCAAGATGTTCGTCGCCGTCGACCTCAAGGCGGCGGCGCCGATGCCGCAGCCGGTGACGCTCGTCGCGATCAAGGCGGAGCCCAAGCTCGCCGAGATGGCGCTGGTCAAGCAGTCGCGCCTTTCGGTACAGCCCGTGACGGCGGCGGAATGGAAGCTGGTCTGCGCCATGGGCGGATTGAAGGGCGCGTGAGAGCCGACGATCCGCGGTTTGGGAATGGCTCCTCCTCTTCTTGCTCGTAATGCTCCTGCGCTGATTAGAGGAGTTCAATTTGAAGCCGACGACGGGGAGATGTTAGCCTTTCGCGCAGCGACGAACGCTTGATCGGAACGCTCGGTTGGCGGGTTCACATCCGACGCCGATTTTCGCCGGGTGCAAAAACAAATCGGGGCACGCCCGATCGTCGCACCGGAAAGGGGAGGCGATGACGTTCATCTCCGTCAACACATTCTGGACGATCCTGCTGGTCATCCATGGATTGGCCGCGATCGCGTTGCTGGGCGCGCTGACCCACCAGGTTGCCTCGGTCCTGCTGCCCGTGCGCGCGCCGGCGAGCAACTTCGTCGCGCGATATCGCGCCGTGCAGGGCGCCGGCTACGCCACCGCGGTGTGCGTCCTGTGGGTGTTCACGTTCATCATGGGGGCGTGGATCTACACCAAGTATCGGGTCTACGTGCGCATCCCGCTCGAGGAGCTCGGCTATTGGAAGACGGTCGGCTTCTTCGACTTCAAGGAGCACATGGTCACGATCGGCCTCGGCATGCTGCCGGTCTACTGGTTCTTCTGGAAGCATCCGCGGGCCACGGAGTATGACAGCGCCAGAAAATGGCTGACCGTGGTGCTCGCCATGATCTGCTGGTTCGTGTTCCTGGTCGGCCACGTCCTCAACAACGCGCGGGGGTTCGGCTCATGACCACGCCATCGACTGACGCGACGGCCCCCTCGCCGGCGTTCGGCAAGTTCGCGCTGGTGTTCGGCATCGCGTTCGTCATCACCTACTGGGTCTGCGCTTTCGAGAGCTGGCCGCTGTTCACCTATCATCCGGCGACCGGCGCCCTCGGCTGGGGCCGGGAAGCCGCGGCTCCCAATACCGGTCCGGCGATGTACTGGTACGGCTGGGCCGCGATATGCCTCATCGTCGGCACCATCGCGGGCTTCCTCGGAACCTTGCTGCCGGACAGCGTGGTCAAGCGCATCCCGCTGGCGCTGGCGTGGCTGCTGCCGCTGCTGGCGTTCCCGCTGATGCTCTACTCGGTGTTGCCGTTGCTGACTCACCGTTAGTCGCCGTGGCGAACCCGTAGCCACTTCGCCGGGACATGCGCTAGAATTGCTCCAGCCTGTCCAGTTGCCGGGAGCATGCGCGGATGATCAGCGGATTAGCCCGCGGCCTGTTGGCGGTCGGGCTCTGCGTCGGGCTCGCCCTGGTGAGCTCGGGACCGACGTGGGCCGGCGGCTCGGGCCTCGACGAGCCTGACGACGCCGATGTCGGCACGCCGTTCTTCGGCTTCGTCAAGAATACGACGCTGGGCGGCACGATGCCCGACGCCAAGGTGGTCGCCTCGCTCAAGGGCGGCAACACGAGCTTCGTGATGCGCGCCGACGCGCAGGGGCATTTCCGCTTCACCGGCTTCGCCAAGGACGTCGACCCCGGCACGGTGGAGATCACCTGCACGGTCGAGGGCTACACGCTGCAGCGCACGGTGCGCCGCAAATTATCGAACGATCCGGGCGCGCCCGTCGAGGTCGACTGCCTGATGGCCAAGCAGCAAGACGCACCGCCGAAATGACGTTCCGCAGCGTATTCGCCTGCGCTCTCATCCCCTGGTTCGCGCTTTTCGCCGGCGCCGCCGTGGCGCAGACGCCCGCACTCACCGGCGAGGTCACGTCGGCGCAGGAAAACGCGATGGAGGGCGTGCTGGTGAGCGCGCACGCCCAGGGCTCGCCGATTACCGTCACGGTGGTGAGCGACGCGCACGGCCGCTATGCGTTCCCGGCCGACCGGCTGCCGGCCGGAACCTACGGGCTCGCGATCCGCGCGGTCGGCTACGAGCTCGCGGCACCCGTCAGCGCGACCATTGCGGCCGGACAGGCGGCCACCGCCGAGCTGCGGCTGCGTCCGGCCGCCGATCTTGCGGCGCAGCTCACCAGCACCGAATGGCTGATCAGCATGCCGGGCACGGCCGAGCAGAAGCGCCCGCTGATCGAATGCATGAGCTGCCACACGCTCGAACGGGTGGTGCGCTCGAGCTACACGGCCGACCAGTTCATGACCGTGCTCGCCCGCATGGAGAACTACGCCAACAACTCGACCACGCAGCATCCGCAGCTGCGCGTCGCCAAGCGCGAGATGTCGCAGAGCAAGGCGCGTGAGCTTGCCGACTATGTGGCGACCATCAATCTCTCGGCGCAGAAGACCTGGCCCTACCCGCTCAAGACCCTGCCGCGGCCGCGTGGGCGCGCGACGCACGTGATCATCACCGAATACGCGCTGCCGCGGCCGACCATTGCGCCGCACGACGTGCGCCGCGACGCGCAAGGCTTCGTCTGGTACTCGAACTTCGTCGAGCCTTATCTCGGCCGGCTCGACCCGAAGACCGGCGCGCACAAGGAATTCCGTTACGACCTGCCCAGGCCCAATTTCCCCGCCGGCGCGCTCGCGCTCGAGCCGGACCAGGACGGCAACTGGTGGCTCTCGATGATGTTCCAGAGCGGGCTGATGCGCTTCGATCCGCGCACGGAAAAATTCCGCTACTTTCCGCTCCCGCCCGACATGATGACGGACGCGAGCCAGCAATCATTGCTGATGCCCGGCCGCGCGCAGGTCGACGGCAAGGTGTGGACGAACGACGTCTCGACGCACGAGATCCTGCGGCTCGACATCGCAAGCGGCCGCTACGAGCGCATCGATCCGTTCCGCGGGATGCCGAAGGGGCGGCTGCATTCGCCCTACGGCATGGCGGCGGATGCGCAGAACAATCTCTACTACATGGATTTCGGCGACGAGAGCGTCGGCCGCGTCGACGCCAAGACGCTGCGCACCACGCTCTACGCGACGCCGACGCCGCGCTCGCGCCCGCGCCGCTGCATGATGGACGAGGCCGGCCACCTGTGGTTCGCCGAGTTCGCCGCCAACAAGGTCGCGATGTTCGACATGAAGACCGAAGACTTCAAGGAATGGGACGCGCCGACGCCGCACACCTATCCGTATGATGTCTATCTCGACCGCACCGGTACGCTGTGGAGCGCCGGCATGTCGAGCGACCGCGTGCTGCGTTTCGATCCGGCGAGCGGGCAGTCGGTCGAATACCTGCTGCCGCACCCGACCAACGTGCGCCGCATCTTCATCGACGACACGACGACGCCGGTGACGTTCTGGGCCGGCAACAATCACCACGCCAGCATTTTGAAATTGGAGCCGCTGGATTAGGGACGTCGACGATGTAGGATGGATTGAGCCCTCGGGTCTTGCCTTCGGCAAGCCCAAGGACAGGCTCCGCGAAACGCATCGTCTATGCGTCTGCCGTCGAGGCGATGGGTTTCGCTGCGCTCAACCCATCCTACGCAGCGGAATCCCAGGGGAAGGAAACACCGATGACCTTCGCCGGCGTGAACTATCGCTCGTGCTGATGGGGGCGATCATCGGCGCCATGGGCGCGAAATGACGAGGTCGCGATGCAGGATGGGTTGAGCGCGGCGAAACCCATCAGTTTGACGGCCTCCGAAAGATGGGTTTCGCTGCACTCAACCCATCCTACGCGCTGCGCGGCGCGCGAAGGTCCTCCATCGGAGTGAAAGCCATGCGCAAGAAGCTTATCCTGCTCGCCGCCGTCGCGGCCCTCACGTTCGGCGCCGGCGCGCAGAGCTGCAACTAGAACTCCACCGACGCGCGGCGGACCCGCGAGCACGGCACTCAACTACGTGCCGGGCGTCGGCGACCTGATGAACCTGCTGGTGCAGCCGCGCCACGCCAAGCTCGGGCTCGCGCTCAAAGCGGGCAACTGGGACCTTGCGGCCTACATGCACAAGGAGGTCGCGCAGGCGTTCCGCACGGTCGCGACCGTGCAACCGAAATTCAAGAATCTCACCGTCTCGGAGATGATCGAATCGATGACCGGCGAGCCGATGCGCAGCCTCGACGACGCGATCCGCGCGCGCGACGCGAAACGCGCCGCCGCCGCGTTCGCCGACCTCACCGACGGCTGCAATTCGTGCCATGCGGCGCTCGACCACGCCTTCGTGGTCATCAAGGTGCCGGAAGCCTCGAGCTTCCCCAACCAGGAGTTCAAGGCGCCATAGTGATGCAAGCACAGCGGCCGCGCTCCCTCTCCCCGTTCTTACGGGGAGAGGGTTGGGGTGAGGGGCGCTGAGTTGCCACAACACACAACGACCGTAACGATTCGTGGAGAGGCCCCCTCACCCCGACCCTCTCCCCGCATTCGAGATCGGGCTTGCCCGATCTCGACACGATTAGTGCGCAAGTCGGGCAGGCCCGACTTGCGGTGGGAGAGGGAGCGCGGGCGCCGTGCTCACCTCACATACGATAGCCGTCAATGTCGCATGCGAACGCCCGACCAAAGTGTGACAACCGGAGCCTTGTCGCTGCGGATGGCCACGTCGCATAATGCCGGCATACAGGCGCAGCGTGGAGGATTTAGCCATGGCCGAGACAATTCACGAAGTTCCCGCCGATTGGTCGAAGCGCGCCTATGTGGACGACGCAAAATACAAAGCGATGTACGAGGCCTCGATCACAGGATCCCGGCAAGTTCTGGGGCGAGCACGGCAAGCGGATCGACTGGATCAAGCCGTACACCAAGGTGAAGAACGCCTCGTACGCGCCGAATGTCTCGGTCAAATGGTACGAGGACGGCGTCCTCAACGTCGCGCATAACTGCGTCGACCGGCATCTCGCCAAGCGCGGCGACCAGGTCGCGATCATCTGGGAAGGCGACGACCCGAAGGACGACAAGAAGGTCACCTACAAAGAGCTGCACGCGGAAGTCTGCCGCTTCGCCAACGTGCTCAAGGAGCGCGGCGTCAAGAAAGGCGACCGGGTCACCATCTACTTGCCGATGATCGTCGAGGCCGCGTATGCGATGCTCGCCTGCGCGCGCATCGGCGCAGTCCACTCGGTCGTGTTCGGCGGCTTCTCGCCCGAATTCGCTCGCGGGCCGCATCGAGGACTGCACATCGAGCGTCGTGGTCACGGCCGACGAGGGCATCCGCGGCGGCCGCAAGATCCCGCTCAAGGCTAATTCCGACGCCGCGGCCGACAAGGCGGGCGGCGTCACCACCATGATCGTGGTGCGCCACACCAAGGGCGCCGTGAACATGAAGGCGGGCCGCGACGTCTATTACGACGAGATCGCGAAGACCGTGCCGGCCGATTGCCCGTGCGAGCCGATGAACGCCGAGGATCCGCTGTTCATCCTCTACACCTCGGGCTCGACCGGCAAGCCGAAGGGCGTGCTGCACACCACCGGGGGCTACCTGGTCTACGTCGCGATGACGCACCAGTACGTGTTCGACTATCACGACGGCGACATCTACTGGTGCACCGCCGACGTCGGCTGGGTGACGGGGCACAGCTACATTTTGTACGGGCCGCTCGCGAACGGCGCGACCACGCTGATGTTCGAGGGCGTGCCGAACTATCCGTCGAACTCCCGCTTCTGGGAGGTGATCGACAAGCACAAGGTCAACATCTTCTACACGGCGCCGACTGCGATCCGCGCGCTGATGCAGGCGGGCGACGCGCCAGTGAAGAAGACCTCGCGCGGGAGCCTTCGGCTCCTGGGCAGCGTCGGCGAGCCGATCAATCCGGAAGCCTGGGAATGGTACTGGCGCGTGATCGGCGACGGGCGCTGCCCGATCGTCGATACCTGGTGGCAGACCGAGACCGGCGGCATCCTCATCACGCCGCTGCCGGGCGCGACGCGGCTCAAGCCCGGCTCGGCGACGCGGCCGTTCTTCGGCATCGTGCCCGCGATCGTCGACGCCGACGGCAAGACGCTCGAGGGCGCCGCCACCGGCAACCTGTGCATCGTCGACTCGTGGCCGGGCCAGATGCGCACCGTCTATGGCGACCACGAGCGCTTCGTGCAGACCTACTTCTCGACCTACAAGGGCAAGTACTTCACGGGCGACGGCTGCCGTCGCGACGAGGACGGCTTCTACTGGATCACGGGCCGCGTCGACGACGTGATCAACGTCGCCGGCCACCGGCTCGGCACCGCCGAGGTCGAGAGCGCGCTGGTCGCGCATCCGAAAGTGTCGGAAGCGGCCGTGGTCGGCTATCCGCACGACATCAAGGGCCAGGGCATCTACGCCTATGTGACGCTGATGACCGGCGAGAGCGCGAGCGATGACTTGCGCAAGGAGCTGGTCGGCTGGGTGCGCAAGGAGATCGGCCCGATCGCCTCACCCGACATGATCCAGTTCGCGCCGAGCCTGCCGAAGACACGCTCCGGCAAGATCATGCGCCGCATCCTGCGCAAGATCGCCGAGGACGACTACGGCGCGCTCGGCGATACCTCGACGCTCGCCGATCCGAGCGTGGTGGATGATCTGGTCAACAACCGGCAGAACAGGCGGGAGAGCGCGTAAGCTGCTGATTTAGGTTGAGTTTTGAACGGATTCGCTGCAAGCTCGCGGAGCGTGCGCTACTGGCGACGGACTTTAGAAAACGACACATTGCCGGCTTATGTTAATGGCCGTGCAATGTGGCCTCGTTCAATTTATGGTCTCCTTGCGGAGAGATCGATGATGACCCGGGCAATTTGGCTGATCCTTGCGGCCCTCACCATAGTGGCGGCCGGCGGAGCATTTGCGGTGGCCGGAACGTTGGCGGCCGGCGGTCCGGTCTGACGCCGGTGACGCCAATTCAGGGCGAGCAGGCGCTGTCGTAAAGATCGCGGTGCGCGCGATAGTTTTCCGTCAAGTCGGGCCGATTCAACAGATGTGACATATCCTGGGCGCGGCCGAGGAATTCGAAGGCGCGGGCGCAGCGTTCCTTGCTGATGTCATTTCGCTGGGCCGCGATAGCAAGCTCCCGCATCGCCAAGGTATCATCGGTGTCGGCAATCTGAGCAAGCCAGGTTGATGCGAAAAGATCCCTCGCGGCGGCGCGATCGCGCAATTCGCTGACCGACTGCCCGTCGATCCATCCGCTGAGCTCGCGCGCCAGACCGCCGGTCGGCAAGCCTTCCAAGGCTTCGAGCTCGGCCGGCAGCAATTTCCTGCCCTCCAGCCAATCGACAATGAGCGTATAGAGCTCGCCGTTGTAGAATATGGCGCGCACGCCGCGGTAATGAGCCTGCACGCGCCTGAGAGTATCAGGGTCGGACACCGAACCGGATGCGTTGCCTGGCGCCGGCGTGCCCGACGCCCCATTTCGGATCGCCTTTTCCTCGTCCTGGATTTCGGCGTCGATCGCCGCCAGCAGATCGTCGACCAGCGACACCGCGCGCTTGTAATCGTCGATCGTATCTTGCGACGATACCCGTGACGTGAACTTGATCTGCGCGCGCGTGAAGTAGAAGTTCAGCTGCGCGATCAAGGTACGACGCCCTCCATTGAGATAGGGCGCGACCTCATTGAGGAAATCGAGGTCGTCGTTTTTGTATTCGCTGCCCCACAATTTCAGGTCGCTGACAAAGCCGATGGAATATCCGTAGGCCGGTATTGCGGCGAGGTAGGGCCTCAACTTATCGACCGCCCGCGCGACAACGGATGCCGCGGCGGTATCTTCTTGGCAATTCGGATCACACCTGACGGACGGATAAATTCGCACCCATGGATCTGTCGAACCATTGCATTTGAGCTTTCGTTCCGCGAGATCCCGGTCGAGGCGGAACATCAAGTCAAAAGTCTCGGCGACAGCGTTCTCCAATTCATCGTTCGCACCTTGCGAACGCGCGATTGCCAAAAACAGCTCGCTCCAATCGTTCGCCGCTCGCGCCGCGCTTCCCTGGTATTCGGTGTCACGAATGTTGTAGTGCTCGGAGAAACAGCCGGCTACCTGAGCGAACGGTTGAGCCACGACCTCGAGGAATTTTTCGCCGCCGATCCGGACACGGTCTGCGTCGATGTCCTGGCTTGATCGCCGGCTGACAACGTCCTGCGCAGGCAAAAAAATCTGCGACGAAACCCTCTCGAAGGTACGCCATCGGTTCAAGATCGTGGAAGTTCGGACCGGCCCCCTCTGGCCTTGGACAGCGATTCGGACCGACTTTGTGGCCGCCGTGGCAAACCTAGCCTCGAGCCCGGCGACCTTGATCGATTCTACATGCGTGAGGACGTCCGGAAAGAAGGTCAGGACGATGAGAACACCCGCCAACACGGCGGTACTGGCGCCAAAGATCGTGACCAGCCACGGATGAGACTCCTTCGGCGCCTCCCCGGCGCCACCTGTTGCCGGCGGCGCTGCAACGACACCTCCGCCATGCGAGGGTCCCGCCAATTGCGCGCACAACGCTCGATAAATCTTCAGCCAGAATTCGGCGAGGCTTACGCGCAGGAGGTAGATGACGACGCCCGCGAAAAAGGCAATGAACAGACCCTGCACCTCACGGGTCGTGAAATATTCCAGAGCGACGACGGAATCCCACGACCAATGCCCGGTCAGCCGTCCAAATTCGCCGATCACGAAGATCGCGACGAAGACGGCGAACAAGGCAAATGCGATCCAATAAACGATGACCTGTCGCCACGTCGTGCGTCTCGTCGGGGTCGTTCCAAACCAGCCGTGGCACCACATCCAGGCTCTTTTGACGAGCCAAGCGAATACGACGCCGGCGACCAAAAAGATGAGGGCCATGGGACGACCTCGCCGTCGAAATATGACCAATATCGCGCGCACCTTCGCTTTGTGCAATCGTGAAGTGTATCACGTTTCGGCGCGGCGGCGGCTCCATGCGCCCGGTGCGCCGCGCCGCAAGGCAACCGCAGTCACGGCTCCGGCGCAGCGGCCTTCGCCGCCGATCTTTACGCGCCGGTTACCATGCCGAAAGCTCGCGCGCGGGCGGCGACCCAACTCGCGTTATGATTCCCGCTCGGTCGGGCGGGAAAAAATCACATGCGTCTTCTTCGTCTCGCCGCCTTTGCGGTGACTGCGTTCGTCTTTGCCGGCGCCGCGAGCGAGGCGCGCGAGATCGTCCCCTTCAGCACGCCGGGCGTCTCGGCCGGCACGATCGTGATACGCACCAACGAGCGGCGGCTCTATTACGTGCTCGGCAACGGGCAGGCGATCCGCTACGTGGTCGGCGTCGGCCGCGCCGGGCAGCAATGGGCCGGCACCTCGCGCATCGACGGCAAGTACCTGCGGCCCGCGTGGGCGCCGCCACCCGACATCAAGCGGGAGAATCCGCGACTGCCCGACGTGATCCCGGGCGGCTCGCCGCACAACCCGATGGGCGTCGCGGCGCTCACGCTGATCGGCGGCGAATACGCGATCCATGGCACCAATACGCCGGGCTCGGTCGGGCACTTCGTGTCGCACGGCTGCATCCGCATGTACAACCAGGACATCGTCGATCTCTACCAGCGCGTCGCGGTCGGCACGACCGTGGTGGTGGCGCGGTAGGATTTAACGCCCTGATGCGCGTTGCCTTCGGCATGCCTGATAAGGGTGACCGAGCCAGTCTCCACCACTGATGCGGGCCCTCTCCCCCGCTTGCGGGGGAGAGCGGGAGAGGGGGAAGCCACGAATTCGGACTCTGCTGACTTGCCCGCTCCCGCGCGCTTCGCGCGTATCCCTCCAGCCGAAGTCGGATCTATCCGACTTCGGCCGACTAATAGTGCCGAAATCGGGCAAGCCCGATTTCGGATGCAAGCGGGGGAGGGGAAAGAAAGAAAACGAATCAAAAATCGCTGGCGATGCCTTTGGCTTCCCAATCGCCGTAGCGGGTTGGCTCGGGACCCTGGCGACCGCTGAGTTCCTTCGGGCGTTCGGCGATCTTGCGGTCGATCTCGGCGCGGCGCGCCGCAGCCTCGGCAAGGGCCCGCTCGGCCTCCGGCGTCAGCTTCTTCGCCGGAGCGTCCGACAAACGTTGGTCATCTTTGGCAGTCATCACGGATCGACGTAGGCGCTCGTGCGGGATTCGCAATGACGTAGCGCATTTTGGGGACCGGATGAACCACCCGCAGCAGGCGCACGAGGACGCGCCGGGATTCGCGGCACGGCGGATCGCGGCCGACATCATCGACGGCGTGCTGCGGCGTGCCCGCCCGCTCGACGAGCAGCTCGACGGCCGCGGCGCGCATGTCGGTCTCGCGCATCTCGCCGACCGCGATCGCGCACTCGTGCGTCGCATCGTCGCGACCGTGCTGCGCCGGCTCGGCTCGCTGCGCAACATCGTCGGCGGCTTCCTCGACCGCGGCCTGCCGCGCGACGCGCCGCGCGCCGAGACCGCGCTGCTGATCGGCACCGCGCAAATCGTGCTGCTCGGCGGGCCGGCGCATGCGGCGGTCGACCTCTCGGTGCGCATCGTGCAGGCCGATCGCCACGCCACCCGCTACGCCGGGCTGATCAATGCGGTGCTGCGCCGGATCGCGCGCGAGGGCGCGGCGCGGCTCGCCGGCATCGATCCGGCCGCGCTCGACACGCCCGACTGGCTGCTGCGGCGCTGGAGCGACGCCTACGGCCCCGACGTCGCGCGCGCCATCGCGACCGCCAATGCGGGCGAGCCGGCGCTCGACCTCACCGTCAAAGCCGATGGCGACGAGTGGGCCGGCAAGCTGCGCGGCCGCGTGCTGCCGACCGGCTCGCTGCGCACGCTGCCGCACGGCCCGGTGCCGCTGATGCCCGGCTTCGTCGAAGGCGCCTGGTGGGTGCAGGACGCCGCCGCCGCGCTGCCGGCGCGCCTGTTTGGCGACGTGGCGGGCCTGCGCGTCGCGGACTTGTGCGCGGCGCCGGGCGGAAAAACGCTGCAGCTCGCGCAGGCGGGCGCGCATGTGACCGCGGTCGACCGCTCGGAGCCGCGGCTCGTCCGGCTGCGCGAGAACCTGCAGCGCTGCGGGCTCGCGGCCGAGGTGGTCGCGGCGGATGCGGCCGAATGGGACGGTGGCCCGTTCGACGCGGTGCTCGTCGACGCGCCCTGCTCCTCGACCGGCACGATTCGCCGCCATCCGGACATCGCCTGGCTCAAGCGGGCGGCCGACCTCACGCCACTGACCGCGCTGCAGCGCCGGCTGGTCGAGCGCGCGATCGCGCTCACAAGGCCGGGCGGCACCATCGTGTTCTGCACCTGCTCGCTCGAGCCCGAGGAGGGCGAGCAGCTCATCGCGGGGGTGCTGGCGGACCATCCCGAGGTCCGGCGAAAGCCAATTTCAGTAAATGAATTCAATGGTTTGGACGGCCTGATCACGGCCACCGGGGAGCTCCGCACCCTGCCCTGCGGCTGGCCCGACCCCGAACCGCGCATGGCCGGCCTCGACGGCTTCTATGCGGCCCGGCTCGAGCGGAGCTGACTGCGGATTTAACCGCACCGGCAAGCTGTTATTGGCCGTTCCGCCCCCCTCCGGTATGTTGTCACTAGCGCATGGTCCCGGCGAAGGCCGGCAAGGGCATGCGCGAATGAAGGGCGACGCAGGACGGATGCGGCGCTGGCGGGTCGGGGGACAACCCGCCTATCGGACTATCGGAGGGGGCACGCCGCCATGGCGCGCGTCTCATTGGCTAACCGCGGCAGGCTGTCGTGGCTTGCGCTGCGGCGCGGCCTCGACCATGCGGTCGCGCGCGTCCTCACCTATCCGCTGCTCGGGCGGCCGAGCTGGCTGCGCAAGGCCGACCGGCTGGTGATCGCGCCGCAGGATCTACGCACCGCCGACCCGACGCGCGCGGCCGAAATCTACGGCGGCCGCTTCGCCTTCGCGGGCAAGATCGTCGTGTGCGACGGCCGCTCCGCCTTCGAGATGATGCCGCCGTCGGACGAATGGGCCGAGATGCTCTTGTCCTTCGGCTGGCTGCGCCACCTGCGCGCGGCCGAATCGACGATCACCCGCGCCAATGCGCGCGCGCTGGTCGACGAATGGATCACACTGCAGGGCACGTGGCATCCGGTCGCCTGGCGGCCCGAGACGGTGGCGCGCCGGGTAATCGCCTGGCTCACCCAGGCGACGCTGATCCTCGACGACGCGGACGTGCGCTTCTACCGCCGCTTCCTGCGCAATCTCGCGCGCCAAGTGCGCTATCTGCGCCTGATGGCGCGCGACACGCGCGACGGGGTGCCGCGTCTGCAGGCGCGCATCGCGCTCGCCTATGCGTCGCTCACCATGTCGAGCCAGGTCGGCCATCTGCGCAAGGCGACGCGCAAGCTCGCGACCGAGCTGGAGCGCCAGATCCTTCCCGACGGCGGCCACATCAGCCGCAACCCGAACGCGCTGATCGAGATCCTGCTCGACCTGCTGCCGCTGTCGCAGGCGTTCACGGCGCGCAACGTGCCGCCGCCGCCTTCGCTCACCCATGCGATCGACCGCATGATGCCGATGCTGCGCTTCTTCCGCCACGGCGACGGCACGTTCGCGCTGTTCAACGGCATGGGCCCGACCTGGCCCGAGCTGATCGCCACGATCCTCGCCTACGACGATGCGCGCGGCGAGCCGGTCGCCAACGCGCCGCATTCCGGCTACCAGCGCCTGCAGGCGGGCTCGACCGTGTTGCTGATGGACACCGGCAAGCCGCCGCCGATCGAGCTCTCGTCCGATGCCCATGCGGGCTGTCTGTCGTTCGAGCTCTCCGCCAAGCACCAGCGCATCGTGGTCAACTGCGGGCTGCCGGCGGCCGGCAAGGAGAGCTGGCGCCAGGTCGCGCGCGCGACCGCGGCGCATTCGACCGTGACGTTCAACGATTCGTCGTCGTGCCTGTTCGTCGAGTTCAGGAGCTTTCCGCCGCCTGTTCGGCACGCCGATCGGCACCGGGCCGGCCCATGTGCCGGTCGCGCGCGAGACGCGGCCCGACGGCACCATCATGCTGCGCAGCTCACACGACGGCTATGTGAGCCGCTTCGGCATCGTGCACCACCGCATCGTCCAGGTCGCCCCCGACGGCGAGCGGATCGACGGCGAGGATATGTTCATACCGCCGGACGAACGGGTCCTCCCCGCCAATGCGCTCGACGAGTTCGCGCTGCGCTTCCACCTGCACCCTGGCGTCAAGGCGACACGCCTCACCGACGGGCACGGCGCGATCCTGGTCCTGCCCAACAAGGACGTGTGGAATTTCATCGCGCACGAGGATCGGCTCGATCTGGAGGAAAGCGTCTACCTGGGCGGCCAGGACGGCCCGCGCCGCACCGTGCAGATCGTCATCCTGGGCCGCGCGCGCCAAGTCGGCCGCGTGCACTGGACGCTCAGCCGCACGCCGCCGCCGACCACCGGAACGCGGCGCGGCAGCCGGGGCGAGGAACCTGAGCTGCCGTTGTGACCCTGGTCATTGCGAGACGGCCGCAGGCCGTCGAAGCAATCCCGATCCGCGCACGCATGCGCAAGTGAAGAGGGATTGCTTCGCTTCGCTCGCAATGACAAAAAAGCGCTCATGACCGAACGCCGCATCGAACGCGCCCTTCTCTCCGTTTCGGACAAGACCGGACTTGTCCACTTCGCGCGTGCGCTCGCGAAGTCACGGCGTCGAGCTGGTCTCCACCGGCGGCACGAAGAAGGCGCTCGCCGACGCCGGCCTCAAGGTGATCGACGTCGCCGAGCTGACCGGCTCGCCCGAGATGATGGACGGACGGGTCAAGACGCTGCACCCGAAGGTGCATGGCGGGCTCTTGGCGATCCGCGCCAACGCGGAGCACGCGGGAGCGATGCAGGCGCACGGCATCCGGCCGATCGATCTGCTGGTCGTGAACCTCTATCCGTTCGAACAGACGATCGCGCGCGACGCGCCCTACGACGAGTGCATCGAGAACATCGACATCGGCGGCCCCGCGATGATCCGCGCGGCGGCGAAGAACCACGGCGACGTGACCGTCGTGGTCGAGGCGGCGGACTACGCCGCGGTGCTGGCCGAGATGGGTACGCATGGCGGCGCGACCACGCTCGCGTTGCGCAAAAAGCTTGCCGCCAAGGCTTACGCGCGCACGGCCGCCTATGACGCGGCGATCGCCAACTGGTTCGCCGAGACGCTCGACGATCCGGCGCCGGATTTCCGCACGGTCGGCGGACGGCTGATCCAGACGCTGCGCTACGGCGAGAACCCGCACCAGCGCGCCGCATTCTATCGCACGCCCGTGCGCCGCGCCGGCGTCGCGACCGCACGGCAGGTGCAGGGCAAGGAGCTCTCCTACAACAACATCAACGACACCGACGCGGCCTACGAATGCGTGGCCGAGTTCGATCCGAAGCGAACGGCAGCCTGCGCGATCATCAAGCACGCCAATCCGTGCGGGGTGGCGGAAGGCGACAACCTCATCGCCGCCTACCGCAAGGCGCTCGCGTGCGACTCGACGTCGGCGTTTGGCGGCATCATCGCGGTCAATCGCACGCTCGATGGCGACACGGCGCGCGCGATCACGGACATCTTCACCGAGGTGATCATCGCGCCGGACGCGACCGAGGAGGCGATCGCGATCGTCAAGGCGAAGAAGAACCTGCGGCTGCTGCTCGCCGGCCACGTGCCCGATCCGCGCGCCGCCGGCATCACGGCCAAGACGGTCGCGGGCGGGCTGCTGGTGCAGTCGCGCGACAACGCGACGGTCGACGAGATGGCGCTCAAGACCGTGACCAAGCGCGCGCCGACCGCGGCCGAGCTTTCCGACCTGCGCTTCGCGTTCCGCGTCGCCAAGCACGTCAAGTCGAACACCATCGTCTACGCCAAGGACGGCGCGACCGTCGGCATCGGCGCCGGCCAGATGAGCCGGGTCGACGCCGCGCGCATCGCGGTGCGCAAGGCCGAGGACGCCGCGAAGGAGCTCGGCCTGACGACGCCGCTCACCACGGGCTCGGTGGTCGCGTCGGACGCCTTCTTCCCGTTCGCGGACGGCCTCCTGGTCGCGGTCGAGGCGGGCGCGACCGCCGTGATCCAGCCGGGCGGCTCGCTGCGCGACGACGAGGTGGTCCAGGCGGCGGACGACAACGGGATTGCGATGGTGCTGACGGGCGTGCGGCACTTCAGGCATTGAGGTGAGTGTCTTTCCCCTCCCCCGCTTGCGGGGGAGGTATACGCGCACGCGAGTTGGGCTTGCCCGACTTGCGCAGATTATCTTGCCGATCTCGGGTAGACCCGAGATCGGTGCGCGCGGGAGGGGGCCAGTCAGCCAGCGCATGAGCAAGCGGCGCCCCCCCCGCCCTCCCCCGCAAGCGGGGGAGGGGGACGAAGCGCAGAGTGTTGGGCCAGGAGGAATTCGTTGCGCATCATCGACATCCGCGAGCGGACCGTGCCGGTCGCGTCGGCCATCGCCAACGCGTACATCGATTTCTCCAAGATGACGCTCTCGCATGTGGCGCTCATTACGGATGTCATCCGCGATGGCAACCCGGTCGTCGGGTACGGCTTCAACTCGAACGGCCGCTACGGCCAGGGCGGGCTGATCCGCGAGCGCTTCATGCCGCGGCTGATGGAGGCCGAGCCGAAGTCGCTGCTCAATGACGCGGGCGACAATCTCGATCCCGACCGCATCTGGGCCGCGCTGATGAAGAACGAGAAGCCGGGCGGCCATGGCGAGCGTTCGGTCGCGGTCGGCACCATCGACATGGCGGTGTGGGACGCGGTGGCGAAGATCGCCGGCAAGCCGCTGTTTAGCCTGCTCGCCGAGCGGCACGGGCGGCAAGCCGATCCGCGCGTCTTCGTCTATGCGGCGGGCGGCTACTACTACCCGGGCAAAGGCATCGAGCAGCTGCGCGCCGAGATGCGCAGCTATCTCGACCGCGGCTACACCGTCGTGAAGATGAAGATCGGCAACGGCGTTGCCGAGGATCGTCCGCGCATCGAGGGCGTGCTCAAGGAGCTCGACGGCAAGGCGCAGCTCGCCGTCGACGCCAACGGCCGGTTCACGCTCGAGCAGGCAATCGCCTACGCCAAGATGCTGCGCGACTATCCGCTCTTTTGGTACGAGGAAGCCGGCGACCCGCTCGACTTCGCGCTGCAGGCGGCGCTCGCCGAGTTCTATCCCGGCCCGATGGCGACGGGCGAAAACCTGTTCAGCCACCAGGACGCGCGCAACCTGCTGCGCTACGGCGGCATGCGCGCCGACCGCGACTGGCTGCAGTTCGACTGCGCGCTCTCCTACGGCCTGTGCGAGTACCAGCGCACGCTCGAAGCCGTCGAGGCGGCCGGCTGGTCGCGGACGCGCTGCATTCCGCACGGCGGCCACCAGATGTCGCTCGCGATCGCGGCCGGGCTCGGACTCGGCGGCAACGAGAACTATCCGGACCTGTTTCAGCCGTTCGGCGGCTTCCCGGACGACGTGCGCGTCGAGAACGGGCACATCGTGATGCCGGAGCTGCCCGGGATCGGGTTCGAGGGCAAGAGCGCGTTGTACCGGGCGATGCGCGAGATCGTCGATTGACGCACGACTACGCGTTCCGTCCTGCAACGCACGACGATCTGCCGCTGCTGCGCCTCTGGCTGGAGACGCCGGAAGTCGTGCGCTGGTGGGGCAATACGATCGAGCAGGAAGCGCTGCTGCGCGAGGACCTCGACAATCCGCAGATGACGATGCGGATCGTGTCGTGCGACGGGCGGCCGTTCGCGTATGCGCAGGATTACGACGTGCATGCGTGGCCGCAGGAGCATCTGAAGCATCTACCGCCGGGGTCGCGAGCGATCGACACGTTCATCGGCGAGCCTGAGATGATCGGGCGCGGGCACGGGTCGCGCTATCTGCGGCTCTTGGCGGGGCTGCTCATCGCCGAAGGTGCACCGTTGATCGCGATCGATCCTGGCATCGAGAATGTGCGCGCGCGGCGTGCGTACGCGAAGGCGGGATTTCGCGGCGAGCTGCACGTCGATGTGTATGCAGGGCCGATGGTGCCCGTGCTGATGATTTTCCGCGGGTGATCTTCCCCTCCCGCGCTTGCGGGGGAGGAATACGCGCACGCAAGTCGGGCTTGCCCGACTTGCGCACAACAATCCTGCCGATCTCGGGTAAACCCGAGATCGGTGCGCGCAGGAGGGGGCCAGTCGGCGGCGCAGGAGCAAGCGGCGCCCCCTCCCCGCCCTCCCCCGCAAGCGGGGGAGGGGGACGAAGCTCAGTGCTATTTGGCCAAGTCGCCCAGCATGCTGGCGGCGACGGAGAGCTTCGACAACGTGAGCCCCGACGCGGCGATCTCGTGCACGGCCATGCGGACGCGCTCGACGTCGTCGCGGCGGGCGGCGACCCATTGTTCGACGGCGCCAGCGCCGAAAGCGCCATTGCTCATCATGCCGGCGGTGATGCGGCATTCGGCGTCGCCGATCGCATCGAGCGCGCGATCGAGCGCGAGGCGATCGAAATAGTCGGCGACCGGAATGCTGCGCGCGGCGGCCGCGATGCGGTCGACCTGGAAATAGGCGCCGGCCGCGAAGTAGGTCGCGGCCACGTCGGCGACGGATTTCTTGGTGCGATCCGCCACCAGCACGACATCGGCGGCCGGAATGAGCCAGGGCAGATCGGCGATGCGGCGCGCGACCGCCTCGGGCACGCCGGCGGCCGTGAGCTCCGCGGCGCGCGCAGCTCGCGCCTTGCTCGCGCCTTCCGTCAGCACGCCATCGAACGCGCCCGCAACCGTCGCGATGCCGGCGTGATAGTGCTCGATCACGGCCGCAAGCCCCTGGCTCAGGTCGACATTGCGCAGGAACCAGACGAGACGATCGAGGATGAGGTCCTGCACGGCCGCGAACAGGTCGAGCTGCAGCTTGCCGGGAATCCGATTGTCGAGCGCCTCGATGTCGGTGTTGAGCCCGATCAGGTCGTAGCTGTTGCGCACCGCCGCGAACGCGGCCGCGATGCGCGACGGCGGCGCGCCGGTCTCGTCGGCGATGCGCACGACCAGCGTCGGCCCGCCGCGGTTGATCATCGAGTTGGCGAGCTGGGTCGCGATGATCTCGCGGCGCAGCCGATGATGCGACAAGGCATCGGGATATTTTTCGGCTACCGCGGGCGGGAAGTAGCGGTTGAGCTCGCGGCCCAGATAAGGATCGTCCGGCACGGACGAGTTGAGCAGGTCGTCGTTGAGCGAGAGCTTGGCGTAGGCGAGCAGCACCGAGAGCTCGGGCCGGGTCAGCGCCTCGCTGCGACGGCGGCGCTCGGTCAGCTCCACGTCGTCGGGCAGGAACTCGACGGCGCGGTCGAGCAGGTGCCGCGACTTCGAGGATCTGCATCATGCGCTGCTGGAAGCCGAGATCCTCCAGGCCGCGCCGCTCGGCGAGCGAGAGCGCCAGCGTCTGCTGGTAGTTGTTGCGCAACACGAGCCGGGCGACATCGTCCGTGAGGCTCGCCAGCAGCGTGTTGCGCCCCTCACGCGTGAGACGATTGTCGCGCACCGGCCGGCTCAGCGCGATCTTGAGGTTGACCTCGACGTCCGACGTGTTGACACCGGCCGAGTTGTCGATCGCGTCGGTGTTGAGGCGGATCTTGCGCCGCGCCGCCTCGATGCGGCCGCGCTGCGTCATGCCGAGATTGGCGCCCTCACCCACCACCTTGCAGCGCAGGTCGGCGCCGGTGATGCGGATCGCGTCGTTGGCGCGGTCGCCCGCCGCCTCGTCGCCCTCGCTCGCGGCGCGCACATAGGTGCCGATGCCGCCGAAGAACAGGAGGTCGACGGGCGCTTTCAGGATCGCGCGCATCACCTCCTGCGGCGTCGCCTTGGCCTGCGTGAAGCCGAGCGCCGCCTGCGCCTGCGGCGAGAGGTCGATCTCCTTGTGCGAGCGCGGATAGATGCCGCCGCCGGGCGAGATCAGCGACTTGTCGTAGTCCTGCCAGCTCGAGCGCGGCAGCGTCGAACAGGCGCTGACGCTCGTCGAACGCCTTGCCGGCATCGGGCGAGGGATCGATGAAGATGTCGCGGTGGTCGAAGGCGGCAATGAGCCTGGTCGTGCGCTCGCGCAGCATGCCGTTGCCGAACACGTCGCCCGACATGTCACCGACGCCGACCGCCGTGAACGGCGTCTTGCCGATGTCGATGTCCATCTCGCGGAAGTGGCGCTTGACGGATTCCCAGGCACCCCGTGCCGTAATGCCCATCTTCTTGTGGTCGTAGCCGGCCGAGCCACCCGACGCGAAAGCGTCGTCGAGCCAGAAGCCGTGCGCCTGCGCTATCCCGTTGGCGATATCCGAGAACGTCGCCGTGCCCTTGTCGGCGGCGACCACCAGATAGGGATCGTCGCCGTCGTGGCGGACCGTATCGACCGGCGGCACGAGCTTGCCGTCGGCCGCGAAATTGTCGGTGATGTCGAGCATCGTCGACATGAAGATCTTGTAGGTCGCGACGCCCTCGGCCTGGATGGCGTCGCGGCTCGCGCCCGCCGGCAGGCGCTTCAACACATAGCCGCCCTTGGCGCCGACCGGCACGATCACGGCGTTCTTGACCTGCTGCGCCTTGACGAGGCTCAGCACCTCGGTGCGGAAGTCCTGCGGCCGGTCCGACCAGCGGATGCCGCCGCGCGCCACCTTGCCGAAGCGCAAGTGCACGGCCTCGAGCCGCGGCGAGTAGACGAAGATCTCGCACAGCGGCCGCGGCAGCGGCATGCCGTCGACCTTGCGGCTGTCGAGCTTGAACGCGATCTCGGCCTTGACCTGGCCGTCGGCGCCGAGCTGATAGAAGTTCGTGCGCGTCGCCGACTGCATGCCGTTGACGAAGTGGCGGATGATGCGGTCCTCGTCGAGGCTCTCGACGCCCGCGAGCGCCGTGTCGATCTCGGCCGCGAGCGCCGCTTCGCGCTGCGCGCGTTCGCCGCCCGGCGCGCCGAGGCGCGGATCGAAGCGGGCATGAAACAGTGCCGCGAGCTTGGCCGCGATGGCGCCGTGGCGCATCAGCGTCGCCCATAGATAGTCCTGCGAATAGGGCACGCGGATCTGGCGCAGGTAGCGGGCAAAGCCCCGCAGCAGCGCGATATCGCGCCACGGCAGGCCGGCGGCGAGCACGAGCGCGTTGAAGCCGTCGTTCTCGGCGAGGCCGCGCATCACCATGATGAAGCAGGCCTCGAGGTGGCGCTTGAGCCCGGCGAGATCGGGCTTGCGGTCGTCGGCGAGCGTCAGCGCCATGTCGTGCAGCCAGAAGTCGGGCGCGTCGCGGCCGAAGCTCTGGGCGTGATAGGTGGTCTCGTCGACCGCGCGGAAGCCCATGTGCTCGAGCACCGGCACGCGCTCGGACAGCGGGATCGGCCGGCCGTAGCTCCACACCTTCAGGCCGAGGGAAGGCTTCTCGTCCCAGACGCGCCGATAGAAATCGACGGCGAGCGGGCGCTCGGGCGAGAGCGCGTCGATGATGCGGATGTCGTTGACCGCATCGAGCGGCGAGAACGCCTCGCGATAGGCCTGGCTGAAGGCGTCCTGATAGCGCGCCAGCATGGCGCGTGTGCGTGCCGGATCGTGCGCCTCGGCGACCGCGTCGGCGAGCGCGTCGCTCCAGGTGCGCACGATATCGGCGACGCCGCCCTCGAGCTCGGCGCGCGGCGGATCGGGCATCGCGGCGCGGCCGCGCGTGACGATGAAATGCACGCGCACCAGCGGGCCTTCGGGGAAGAACAGCGCGTGCGACGCGACGGTCCCGCCGTAGGCGTCGGCGATGAATGCGCCGATCTGCTCGCGCACGCCGCTGTCGAAGCGGTCGCGCGGCACGTAGACCAGCACCGAGGCGAAGCGGTCGAAACGATCGCGCCGCGCCAGCACCCGCACGCGCGGGCGCTCGTCGAGCTGCAGGATCAGCAGCGCGAAGCGCAGCAGCGTGTCCTCGTCGATCGCGAACAGCTCGTCGCGCGGATAGTTCTCCAGCACCACGGCGAGCGCCTTGCCGGAGTGGCTCGCGGCATCGAGGCCGGCGCGGTCCATCATGGCGGCGGTCTTGCGGCGCAGGTACGGGATGTTGCGGGTCGAGCGCGTATAGGCGGTCGACGTGAAGAGGCCGACGATGCGGAAGATGCCGACGAGCCGGCCGGCCGCGTCGTAGCGCTTGACGCCGACCAGATCCATGGTGGCGCGGCGGTGCACGCGCGATTCCTGGTTGGTCTTGATGATGACGAGCGCCTGCGGCTCCGCCAGGAACCCGCGCGCAGCGGCCGGCAGGTCGAGCCGCTCGCCGCCCGCCGTCATCACCTCGCTGGCGCGGTGACGCAGGATGCCGAGCACCGACTCGGGGTTCTCGGCGAGCACGCCGGTCGCCTCGTCGTAGGTGTCCTCGCGCACGCCCAGGAATGTAAAGTTCTCGAACAGCAGCCATTGCAGGAATTCGACCGCCTCCTCGACTTCCGCCGGCGGCAGCGGCGGCGGGTTGGCCTTGAGGGCGGCCGTGACGGCCGCGACCCGGTCCATCATGGTGTGCCAGTCCGCGACCGCGAACTGGACCTCGGTCAGCGTGTCGCCGAGCGCGCTCAGGATCTGCGCCTGGCGCGCCTCGTCGTCGATCCGATCGATGTGGATGTGGATGAAGCTTTCGCGCGCGCCGGCGGCATCGAACCCGGTGAGCCGGCCGGCCGCGTCGCGCCGGACGCCCATCACCGGGTGGGCGACGAGCCGCACCGCGACGCCGAGCGCCGCGAGCTCGCCCATGGTCGAGTTGAGCAGGAACGGCTTATCGTCGTTGATGATCTCGAGCACCGCGATGTCGGCGAGCCGGTCGCCGCCGGGCGGCGCCTGCAGGCGGATTTTCGGCGTGCCGGGCTGGCGCTCGGCAAGCAGCGCCCAGGCGTCCTGAACGAGCCGGGCGAGATCGCGCGCCGAATAGACGAGCAAGTCCTCGGGGGCCACGCGGCCGAACAGGCGCTCGGCGAAATCCGGCGGCGTGCCGGGGCCGAGCAACGGCCCGGCCTCCACGATCAACCGGCGGGCGCGGTCGCCGCCGTCCTCCGCAGTCGTCGTCGCCAGGGGCGTTTTGTCGTTGGCCGTTTCGTTCATGGGACGGTCCGCTGTTGGTCTCAGAAGCGGGGCACGTGAATCGCCCCAGTACCCTGTCACTGCGGGCCTAGCGACGCAATCGCGCGTCGCTGCCGGTGACAGACGGTTTCGTTTGCGGTGGCGGCGGTTGTAGGCTGGCAGGACGGAACCAATGCCAGCAAGGGAGCGCGCCGTGGCCGACAACCGACCGAAATCCGGCAAGACCGTCAAGTCAAAGAGCGGTGACGCGCCGCGCAAGCGCCAGGCGGCCGACGACGACACCGTCATCACGGCGCTCGGCCTCAAGGAGGCGGCGCCGACCGACGCCATGGCGGCCTATTTCGGCAAGTGCGAGGAGAAGCTCGGCTTCGTGCCGAATGTGCTCAAGGCCTACGCGTTCGACATGCCGAAGCTCGAGTCCTTCGTCGCGATGTACAACGACCTGATGCTCGCGCCCTCCGGGCTCTCCAAGCTCGAGCGCGAGATGATCGCGGTCGCGGTCTCGTCGGTGAACCGCTGCTACTACTGCCTGACCGCGCACGGCGCCGCGGTGCGCGCGCTCTCCGGCGATCCGGTGCTGGGCGAACTGATGACGATGAACTATCGCGCCGCGCGGCTGTCTCCGCGCGAGCGCGCGATGCTGGATTTCGCGGTGAAGCTGACGGCGGAGCCATGGGCCGTCGAGGAGCCCGATCGCGAGGCGCTGCGCAAGGCGGGGTTCTCGGCGCGCGAGATCTGGGACATCGCGGCGGTCGCCGGGTTCTTCAACATGTCGAACCGGGTCGCGAGCGCGACGGACATGCGGCCGAACGCGGTCTATCATGGGCAGGCGAGATAAAAATACCGCCTCGTATCGTGTCGAAGGAGGGACGACCATGATCACCAGGTTCATACTGGCTGCCGCGATCGGATTCGTCGCGACAGCAGCCGTTGCGCAGGCGCCGAAGATCGTCACCGAAGAAATGATGGTGCCGTCGACCGACCCCGGCATCCAGATCTATGTACGCAACAAGCATCCCGCGAACATGACGGCGTTCCGGCCCGAGCGCACCGTGGTCTACGTGCATGGCGCGACCTATCCGGCCTCGACGGCGTTCGATCTCGAGCTCGATGGCATGTCGTGGATGGATTACATCGCGGCGCGCGGCTACGACGTCTATCTGCTCGACATCCGCGGCTATGGCCACTCGACGCGGCCGCCCGAGATGGGCGAGCCCGCATCCGCGCATCCGCCGATCGTGAAGGGCGACGTGGCGATCCGGGACATCGGCGCAGTCGTCGACTTCGTCCTCAAGCGCCGCAACATCCCGCGGCTCGATCTGATCGGCTGGTCGTGGGGCACGGTGCTGATGGCGACCTATGCGTCGCAGAACCCCGCCAAGGTCGACCGGCTCGTGCTCTACGCGCCGGTGTGGATCCGCCAGACCGCCTCGCTGGTGCCGACCGGCCCCGGCCCGCTCGCCGCCTACCGGCTGACCACGCGCGAGCAGGCGCAGACGCGCTGGCTCACGGGCGTGCCGGAAGAGAAGAAGGCGAGCCTCATTCCGGCCGGCTGGTTCGACGCCTGGGCGAACGCGACCTGGGCGACCGATCCCGACGCCAAGCAGCATACGCCCGCCGCGATCCGCGCGCCGAACGGCGTGGTTGCGGACGGCGCCGCGTATTGGTCCGCCGGCAAGGCGTATTACGATCCGGCCAAGATCACGGCGCCGACGCTGCTGGTGGGCGCCGAATGGGACCACGACGCGCCGCCCTACATGGCGCAGACGCTGTTTCCGCTGCTCACCCACTCGCCCGGCAAGCGCTACGTGATGCTCGCCGAGGGCACGCACACGATCTGCATGGAGAAGAATCGGCTCGATCTATTCCGCGCCGTGCAGGCGTTCCTGGATGAGGCCGGCGGGTCGTAAGCACCGAGTCAGCGCTCCCTCTCCCCGTAAGAACGGGGAGAGGGAGCGCATCCGCCGTGCGAAACCATGTACGATCGCCCTGCAAGTCCGCGGCGTCAGAACTTGACTTGCGGGTTGCGCTTCACGTCGTCCGCGACGGTGAATTCCGCCATCGGCTTGTTGTTGGCGTAGAGCAGCTTCGCCCAGAACACGCCCGGATAGGTCTTGAGCTCGGTGTTGTAGAGCCGCACCGCCTCGATGTAGTCGCGCCGCGCCACCGCGATGCGGTTCTCGGTGCCTTCGAGCTGCGCCTGCAAGGCAAGGAAGTTCTGGTTCGACTTGAGGTCGGGATAGCGCTCCGACACGGCAAGCAGCCGGCTCAGCGCGCCGGTGAGCTGCAGCTGGGCGTCCTGGAATTTCTTGAACGCATCCGGATTGTTGACGAGATCGGGCGTCGCCTGGATCGAGGTTGCGCGCGAGCGCGCCTCGGTGACGGCCTCGAGCACCTCGCGCTCCTGCTTGGCATAGCCCTTGACGGTCTCGACCAGGTTGGGGATCAGATCGGCGCGGCGCTGGTACTGGTTCTGGACCTCGGACCACTTCGCCTTGGCTTGCTCCTCGTAGGTCGGAATCCGATTGATGCCGCAGCCGGACACCAAAAGGCCGAGAAGCACCACCAGGGTGGCACGATGATAGGAAGACGCCGGCGCTGCGCCGCCGCCACGAGCGAATACGACATCATGATCTCTCCGAGCTTGTCCGAGCCATCCAGCATGCTGCCGCCCCGGAAGAAGGCCACGGCAAGCCCGGCGCCCCGGCACGTGCGTGCCCGGCACAGCTTAGTCAAGCCGCCCGGGGAAAAGGTTCAGCAGCGCGCAAGGCCCTCATGACGTTGATCAATCCTCGCCTCACCCGCCGCGGCTTGATGGCCGCGCTGGGCGCCTCACTTGCGCTCGCCGCGGCCTTCGCGCCGGCGATCGCTTTAAGCCAGTCGACCGCGCCCAGCACCGCCGCGCCGCCGACGCGAATCGAGCCCGTGACGGCGCCGCACGGCATGGTGGTGACGCAGGAGGAGCATGCGAGCCGCATCGGCGTCGACATCCTGCGGCGCGGCGGCAACGCGGTCGATGCGGCCGTCGCGGTCGGTTTCGCGCTCGCCGTCAGCCTGCCCAAGGCCGGCAATCTCGGCGGCGGCGGCTTCATGATGGTGCATCTCGCGGCGCATGACGGGCAGCCCGCGGCCGACGTCGCGATCGATTTTCGCGAAGCGGCGCCGCACGACACGCGCCCCGACGTGTTTCTCGACCGGGACGGCGAGGCCGATCCGAAAAAATCGCGCGACAGCGGGCTCGGCATCGGCGTGCCGGGCTCGGTCGCGGGGCTTGCGCTCGCGCTCGAACGCTTCGGCTCGGGCAAGTTCACGCTGCCGGAGCTGATCGCGCCCGCGCTGGCGCTCGCCCGCGACGGCATCCCGGTCGAGGGCGACCTGCTCAATTCGCTCGCGCACGAGCAGCCGCGGCTCGCGCGCTATCCGTCGTCGGCGAAGATCTTCCTCAAGGCGGACGGCGCGCCGCTCGGGGCTCACGACCTGCTGGTGCAGACCGATCTCGCGAACTCACTCGACGCGATCGCGCACGAGGGCCCGCGCGCTTTCTACGTCGGCCCGATCGCGGACGAGATCGTGGCGGCGGCGCGCGCCGCCGGCAGCCACATGGTGCGCGGCGACCTGGAAAAATACAACGCCATCGTGCGCGAACCGGTGCGCGGCACCTATCGGGGCTACGACATCGTGTCGATGCCGCCGCCGTCCTCGGGCGGCGTGCACCTGATCGAGATGCTGAACATCCTGGAGGGCTTTGCGCCGCAGGAATTCTCCTCGCCCTCGCCCGCGAACCTGCACCTGATGATCGAGGCGATGAAGCTCGCCTATGCGGACCGCGCCGAATACATGGGCGACAGCGACGCCGTGAACGTGCCGATCCAGGGGCTGATCTCGAAGTCCTATGCGGACGGGTTGCGCGCCTCGATCGACCGCCGCAAGGCGCGGCCCGCGGCCGACATCCGCGCGGGCGCGCCGCCGCGCGAGGGCGGGCACGATACGACCCACGTGTCGATCGTCGACGAGCACGGCAACGCGGTCGCGATGACGACGTCGCTCAATCTCAACTACGGGCTCGGGCTGGTGGCGGGCTCGACCGGCATCCTGCTCAACGACACGCTCGACGATTTCGCCGCCAAGCCGGGCGCGCCGAACGCGTTCGGCCTGGTCGGCGGCGCCGCCAACGCGCCGGGGCCGTCGAAGCGGCCGCTCTCCTCGATGACGCCGACGATCGTGCTCCGGGACGGCGCCCCCGCCTTCGTCACCGGTGCGCCCGGCGGCAGCCACATCATCACCACGGTGCTGGACGTCCTGGTCAACGCGATCGACTTCAAGAAGCCGATCGCGGACGCGGTCGCGGCGCCGCGCGTGCACGATCAGTGGCTGCCCGACGAGGTCGATGTCGAGCGCACGCTGCCGGCCGCAGACGATCCGCGCGCTCACGGCGCTGGGCCACAAGGTGCGCATCGGCCGGACCAGCGGATCGGCGAACTCGATCGCGGTGACGCCGGCGGGTGTCGTGGGGGCGGCTGACATCCGCGCGAAGGGGGCGTTTGCGGCGGGGTATTGAGGCGTTTGCTTCCTCCCCTCCCCCGCTTGCATCCGAAATCGGGCAAGCCCGATTTCGACACTTCAAGTCGACCGAAGTCGGATAAATCCGACTTCGGTCGGAGGGATACGCGCGAAGCGCGCGGGAGGGGGCAAGTCGGCAAGCGCATGAGCAAGTGGCTTCCCCCTCCCCGCCCCCGCTTGCGGGGGAGGGAGCCGCCGACTCAGCACTTCGCCTACCGCCTCACCGCAGCGGCCACGCAAAGCTCAGCTCGTGTCCATCCGGATCGGTCAGGTGGAAGAAGCGCTCGCCCCATTCGGCATCGCGCGGCGCCGCGTGGGGACGCATGCCGGCGGCGAGCGCGCGAGCGTAGAGGCCGTCGACATCGGAATGATGGAAGATCACCCGGCCCCACCATGACCACTGCCGCGCCTCGGTCTCGGCGATGAGGTTGAGATAGCCCGGTCCGGCGCGCAGGCTCGTGAAGCGCGCCTGCTCGCCGCCATAAGCGATCTCGAAGCCGAGCGCGCGATAGAAGCGCACGGCGCGCGCCATGTCGTGGGTCGCAAGCGTGATCGCGCTGATGGCCTTGATCATGATGGGCCTTTTCCTGATATGAACGATGCGGCAACGCGGGCGTTCCGGCGGCGGCCGAAGATCACGGCAAATCCATCATCGGTATCTATTGCGGAGAAAGCACATGAGCACGAAAGACGTCGCGGTTTTGGTCGGCAGCCTGCGCAAGGACTCGCTCAACCGGAAGGTCGCGAACGCCCTGCCGGCATTGTCGCCGGCCTCGCTCAAGCCCGCGATCGTCGAGATCGGCCAGCTTCCGCTCTACAACCAGGACGACGACGTGCCCGGCCAGGTGCCGCCCGCCTGGCAGGCGTTCCGCGACCGGCTCAAGCAGGCCGATGCGGTGCTGTTCGTGACGCCCGAGTACAACCGCTCCGTCCCGGGCGCACTCAAGAACGCGATCGACGTCGGCTCGCGTCCCTACGGGCAGAGCGTGTGGGACGGCAAGCCGGGCGCCGTGATCAGCGTGTCGCCCGGCGCGATCGGCGGCTACGGCGCCAACCATCACCTGCGCCAGTCGATGGTCTTTCTCAACGTGCCGATGCTGCAGCAGCCCGAGGCCTATGTGGGCGGCGCCGCCAACCTGTTCGACGACAAGGGCAACATCAGCAACGCGGGCACGCGCGAGTTCCTCGGCAAATTCATGCAGGCCTTCGCGACCTGGATCGAGCGCAACGGGAAGAAATAACAAGCCGAGGTTCGGCGCGCTGCTACGCGGCGTGCTCGCCGCGACCGGAAAGAAGCTCGGCGGATCATAGCACTACGGTTGCGCTCCCTCTCCCCGTTCTTACGGGGAGAGAGTTGGGGTGAGGGGCGCTGAGCTGCAGCAAGACACAACGTCGGTCACGACTCGCGGAGGCGCCCCCTCACCCCGACCCTCTCCCCCTGAAGGGGGAGAGGGAGCGCGACCGCCGTGCAAAGCCTAATCAGATTCTGTCCGGGTAGGGCATGATGAAGTTGTCGCGGTTCGGCATCTTCACCTTCGGCAGGGTCTGCGCGTCCATCGTGTCGTTCTCGCCGATGAGCTTGTTGAGGCTCAGGATGTAGGCGGTGAGCGCGTAGACCTCGTGGTCGGTGAGCGATCGCGGCGAGTTGTAGGGCATGCCGCGCCGGATGTAGTCGAAGACCGTCGTCGCATAGGCGTAGTAGTTGGCGATGGTCTTCTGCGTCTCGATGCCGTTGGTGAGCGGCGCGCCGCCGACCAGCGCCGGATAGATCGGCGCGACGCCGCCGCGGCCGGCCTCGCCGTGGCAGGCCGAGCATTTTTCCGCATAGATCTTGGCGCCCTCTTGCGGCGTGCCCTGCCCGGCCGGCAGGCCGACGCCGTTCGGCAGCACCGCGATATCCCAGTCCTTGACGTCGGCCTCCGAGATCGGCCGGCCGAGGTTGGGCGACTTCGCCGATGGCGACTGCGCGAGCGCCGCGACGGCGCCGAGCGTGACACAGAGGAGCGTTGCGGCCAGCGTCTTACGCGTAGACATGCGCGATCTCCCCTTTGCTGTCGACGCCCCAGCTCGTGATGCTGTTGTAGTGCTGGTTGGGAAACGCGAGCGGGGTCTTCACCGGCGCCTTGGTCTGACCGCGCATCGCGACGAAGTCGGCACGCAGCGGCTGCACGTTGCCGGCCTCGTCCCAGGCGCGGCTCTGCAGCACCGCGGGCTGGCCGTCCCAGCGCCACGGCATGACGAAGCGCGTGAAGGCCTTGTCGTGCACCGGGCCCTGCAACGCGGCCTCGCCCCAGCTCTTGCCGCCGTCGGCCGACACCATCACCTTGGCGATGCGGCCGGCGCCCGAATAGGCGACGCCCGAGATCGCGTAGAAACCGGGCTCCTTGAGGTGCTGGCCGAACGACGGATAGGTGATGAAGCTCTTCACCTCCATGAGGAAGTGGAAGCGCCACGTCTTTCCGCCCGGCAGGATCTGCGAGTAGTTCTTGGTCTCGAAGTACGTGTAGGCGGGCTGATCGACCGCCTTGAGCCGGCGCAGGAACTTCACGTTCATGTTGCCCTGATAGCCGGGCACCAAGAGGCGCATCGGATAGCCGTTGCCCGGCATCAGGCGCTCGCCGTTCTGGTAGATCGCGACGATCGCGTCGTCATAGGCCTTCTTGACCGGAATGCTGCGGTCGAGGAATTGCGCGTCGCCGCCTTCGGCGACCAGCCACTTCGCGTTCGGATCGATGCCGGCCTCGTCGAGCAGGATCGAGAGCGGCACGCCGGTCCATTCCGAGTTCGACACCAGCCCATGCAGCATGCCGGCCGGCACCTGCAGCGGCTCGTTGGAGAACATCGGCGCCGAGTTGCCGGCGCACTCGACGAAGTGCGGCCGCGTCACCAGCGGATAGCGCGACAGCGTCTCGAGCGTGAACTCGAGCGGCTGCTTCACCATGCCGTGGATGACGAGCTTGTGCTTGGCCGGATCGATGTCCGGGATGCCGCAGTGGTTGATGGAGAAGTGCAGCGCGTTCGGCGTGATGGTGCCGTTGAGCAGCTGATGCGGCGTGCGCGCGTGCGAGTTGCGAAACTCGTTGGTTGGATTGCTCAGCGACCGCACCACGTTCTTCTCGAAGCGCGACGGCGACTGCAGCGGCGGCGTGCTCCCGCCGTATGCGAGGCTCCACGGCGCGTCCTTGAGCGGCTCGGCGGCGGCGGCGGTCGCCCCGGCGACGCCCGCGGCACCCGCGAGCGCGATCCCTTGTCCCAACAATGCGCGGCGATTGATCAGGCCGTTGCCCGCAACGGCGTCGAGCGAAGGCGTGCGCCCTCGGTGTTTCAGTGTATCCATCGATGTCCTCCCTGCCGGAGGGGCGTCTGCAAGCGCCCTTCCCGTCGCGATGGCGCCATATGCCTGCATCGCGACAGCACCTACATGCTGCCCCTGGGGCTTGCGATTGTCTAGATGAGTACATTCGGCCCGCCGCCCGCGGGGGGCGCAGCAGGACGGTGGACGCGTCAGCGAACTGATCGGATTACGAGACGACGCGGCGCCAATCGATCAGGCGCGCAAGACGGCGACGGCTGAGCGCGCGCCGCGGGTTATGCGCATCGAGCCGAATGAGATTGGCGGCCGGGCATGCCGGCAGAAAATAGCGAGCGACGCGCTGATATCCGCCGCGGGCCCGGTCGATCAATTCGCCCGGCACCGTTCCGCCCAGCCGACGTTGCATGGAGGCTTTCCCCACGTGACTTACGCCACATCATGCTCAGGATCGAACACTTGGAGCGGGCGAAGGGATTCGAACCCTCGACCCCAACCTTGGCAAGGTTGTGCTCTACCACTGAGCTACACCCGCATCCTTTTTCCGGCTGGCCTCTTCCGGAGCGCTTCCTATGCCAAAAGGCCCAAAGCTTTGCAACATCCACGACGCTTTTACAGTTAGCGCCGGTCCCGATCGAATTCGGACATGGTCGAGATTCGAATTTGGAACCGGGACGTGGACATGACAACCTCTTCGGCCTGTCTTAAATCTCCTTTGGAGTATGCTCGGTCGTAGGATGGGTAGAGGCCGAAGGCCGAAACCCATCGGCTGCATCGCCAAACGCAACTCAGTCGATGGGTTTCGCTGCGCTCAACCCACCCTACGAGCTAGCATATCACCACAACGCAGCCCTACCCCTCTACCATGTCCGCCACGCCCGACGATCTCTTCGCCTTCCTCGACAAGCTCGGCATCGCGCACCAGACGGTTCGGCATCCGCCGCTGTTCACGGTCGAGCAGAGCCGCAGCCTGCGTGGGCAGATCGCGGGCGGCCACACCAAGAACCTCTTCCTTAAGGACAAGCGCGGCGCGCTCTTTCTGGTGGTCGCGCCCGAGGATGCCGCCATCGAGCTCAGGTCCCTGCACCGGCTGCTCGGCGCCAGCGGCCGCCTCTCGTTCGGCTCGGCCGACCTGATGCGCGACGCGCTGGGCGTGGAACCGGGCTCGGTCACGCCGTTCGCGGCGCTCAACGACACGGCGGGCCGCGTCAGCGTGGTGCTCGACGCCGCCATGATGGCGCACGCGACCTTGAATTTTCACCCGCTGGTCAACACCATGACGACCTCGATCGGGCGCGACGACCTCGTCCGCTTCCTCGCCGCCACCGGCCATGCGGGCCGCATCGAGCCGGTTGCGGCGGGCCGGGAAGAGGTTTAACCCCAACCGGTTGAGAGCGGTTGGGAGCGACCGGATGCGATTGCATTCGGCGGCCGCATCCACCATTTAATTGCGGAACCCGGAATTCAGGCGACCTCTAGCAGTCGAAGGACTGAACGACATGCTGCAAGATGCGGGCACGACGGCGGCCCCGGATGGTCTGATCAAGGACACGACCACCCAGACCTTCGTCAAGGACGTGATCGAAGACTCGAAGCGCCAGCCGGTGATCGTCGACTTCTGGGCCGAGTGGTGCGGCCCGTGCAAGCAGCTCACGCCGACGCTCGAAAAAGCTGTCCGGGCCGCCAAGGGCAAGGTCAAGCTCGTCAAAATGGACATCGAAAAGCATCCGGCGGTCTTTTCGCAGCTCGCGCAACAACTGGGCCTTCAGTCGATCCCGGCCGTGATCGCCTTCGCCAACGGCCAGCCGGCCGACGGCTTCATGGGCGCGCTGCCCGAGAGCCAGGTCATCGCCTTCATCGAGCGGCTGACCAAGGACAAGCTCGGCGGCGCCGCCCAGGATCTGCTGAAGGAAGCCGAGGCCGCGCTCGCGCAGAACGATCCGGCGGCCGCCGCCGAAATCTACGCCGAGCTGCTGGCCGAGGAGCCCGGCAACGTGACGGCGCTCGCCGGCCTCGCACGCTGCTATTTCGAGACCGGGGCCGTCGACAAGGCCAAGCAGACGCTCGCGACGGTGCCGGAAGCCAAACGCGACGATCCGGCGGTCGCGGCGGTGCGCTCGCAGATCGAGCTCGCCGAGCAGGCGGCCGCGGTCGGCCCGGTGACGGAGCTGGAACAGAAGGTCGCCGCCAATCCGCTCGATCATCAGGCGCGGTTCGATCTCGCGCTCGCGTATAATTCGAAGGGCCAGCGCGCCGAGGCGCTCGATCAGCTGATCGAGATCGTGCGGCGCGATCGCAAATGGAACGACGACGGCGCGCGCAAGCAGCTCGTGCAGTTGTTCGAGGCGTGGGGGCCGACCGACGAGGCGACGGTCGCGGGGCGCAAGCGGCTGTCGTCGGTGCTGTTCGCGTAACGATATGAATGACGTAGGGTGGGCAAAGGCGCGTAGCGCCGTGCCCACGCGGCGGTGGGCACGCTTCACTTTGCCCACCCTACAAAGAGGCAACGCGCGATGCCGATGAACGCGGTCTATCGCGGCCCTGCCGATCTGCCGGAGACGATCCCGGTGTTTCCGCTGCCGGGCGCGTTGCTGCTGCCGCGCGGGCAGATGCCGCTCAACATCTTCGAGCCGCGCTACCTCGCGATGATCGACGACAGCCTGCGCGACGGTCACCGGCTGATCGGCATGATCCAGCCCGACACCGCGCATCCGGGCCCGGAACAGAAGCCCACCCTCTACCGCGTCGGCTGCGTCGGCCGCATCACCCAGCTCGCCGAGACCGGCGACGGCCGCTACCTCCTCCAGCTCACCGGCGTCGCCCGCTTCCGGATCGAGGAAGAGCTCACCGTCGCGACCGCCTATCGGCAATGCCGCGTGACGTTCGCGCCGTTCGCCGCCGACTTCGTCGGCCGCAAGGGCGAGGAGGCGGTCGATCGCGATCGCCTGCTCGAGGCGCTGCGGGCCTTCCTCAAGGCGAACAACCTCAAGGCCGACTGGCAGGGCATCGAAAGCGCGCCCAACGAGGCGCTGGTCAATGCGCTCGCCATGATGTCGTCCTACGGCCCGCCCGAGAAGCAGGCCATGCTGGAAGCACCCGATCTCAAGACCCGCGCCGAGATCCTGATCGCGGTCACCCAGATCGAGCTCGCCAAGGGCAAGAACGAGGACGAGCCGCCACTGCAGTAGCGAATCTGACCGCTGTGCAGGCGGCTTGAGTCCGACATGGCGGAACATGCTAAAGTCCCGCCACCCTTTCGGCTTGGAAAGCATCCCGTGACCGAGCGCCCCGCCAACAGCGTCGACCCGAAGCTCCTCGAAATCCTGGTCTGTCCGCTCACCAAGAGCCGGCTCGAATACGACGCCGAGAAGCAGGAGCTGATCTCGCGCGCCGCCAAGCTCGCCTACCCGATCCGCGACGGCATCCCGATCATGCTGCCCGAGGAAGCGCGCCGGCTGGAATGAGGGAAGCACCACATTTCCGCATCGTCATGCCCGGCCTGTGCCGGGCATCCACGTCTTTGCCGAGTGAGAAGGCGTGGATGGCCGGGACGAGCCCGGCCATGACCAGAACGAAACACACGGAGAAACGACCATGAAGATCTGGGGCCGCACCACGTCGTCGAACGTGCAGAAGGTGATGTGGGCGATCGGCGAGATGGGGCTCAAGCACGAGCGCATCGACATCGGTGGACCCTTCGGCAAGAACCGCGAGGCCGCCTATCTGGCGATGAACCCGAACGGCCTCGTGCCCACGCTCGAGGAGGCCGACGGCCTCCTGCTGTGGGAGTCGAACTCGATCGTGCGCTATCTCGCGGCCAAGCATCAGGCCGCCGTCATCGAGCCGGCCGACTTGCGCGGGCGCGCGCACGCGAGCAAATGGATGGACTGGCAGCTTTCCGTGCTCGGGCCCGCGATCACGCCGGTGTTCTGGAATCTCGTGCGCATGGCGCCCGACAAGCGCGACATGGCCGCGGTCGCGACCGGCAAGGAGAAGACCGCCACGGCCGTAAAGATGATGGACGATCAGCTCGGCAAGACCAAGTTCCTCGCCGGCGATGCGTTCTCGTACGGCGACATCCCGGCCGGCATCATGGTGCGCCGCTATCGCGACCTCGTTCCGGAACGGCCGGAGTTCAAGAATGTCGAGCGCTGGTACGCCGCGATCGCGTCGCGGCCCGCGTTCGACGAGCACGTGACGAAGATTCCGTTGGTGTGAGCTCGAATTCGTAGGATGGGTTGAGCGATAGCGAAACCCATCATCCGGTCTCGCCGCTGTGTGATGGGTTTCGCTGCGCTCAACCCATCCTACGCGATGCGCCTGGCCGCAAAGTCAGAGCGCTTCACCCTTCAGCAGCTTCGGCACCTCGCCGGTGAGGCCGGCGGCTTCGCGAATGAAGAAACTCTTCACGGCGGGCAGGCGCTCGACCACGCCGAGGCCGATGTCGCGTGCGAGGCGCAGCACGTCGGAGCGATTGGAGAACAGCCGGTTGAGCCCGTCGGTCGCAAACCCCATCGCCATGGTGTCGAAGCGCCGCCAGCGCTGATAGCGGTCGAGCACCGGCGCGCCGCCCGGATCGAGGCCGAGCCGCGCCGCGTCGACGATCGCCTCGGCCAGCGCCGCGACGTCGCGCAGGCCCATATTGAGCCCCTGGCCGGCGATCGGATGGATGACATGCGCCGCATCGCCGACGAGCGCGACACGATTGGCGATGAAGCTGCGCGCCGCCGCAAAGCCGAGCGGAAAGGCGCGGCGCGGGCCCGCGACCGCGATGTCGCCGAGATGGAGGCCGAAGCGCTTCTCCAGCTCGGCGTGAAAGCCGGCATCGTCGAGCCGCATGATGCGCTCGGCCTCGGCGGCGTTCTCGGTCCACACGATCGAGGAGCGGTTGTTCTGCAACGGCAGGATCGCGAACGGACCGGCAGGAAGGAAATGCTCCTCGGCGCGCCCGTGATGCGGCCGCTCATGCGCCACCGTGGTGACGATCGCGGACTGGTCATAGGACCAGCCGACCGAGCGGATGCCGGCATGCTCGCGGATCGCCGAGCGCGCCCCATCGGCCGCGACCAGAAGCCTCGCGCGGACCGTGCCGCCCGCCGCGAGCCGCACCGTGACGCCGGACGGATCGGCCGTGAAATCCGCGACCGCGTCGGGCAGCAGCGTCACGCCCGCGGCCTTGGCCTTGTCGACCAGTGCGGCCAGCACGTCGCGATTCTCGACCATGTGGGCGAACGGCTCGCCCGGCTGCACCTCGCCCGCGAAGGTCAGGAAGGTCGGCCGCACCGCGTCGTCGAGCTTGGAGTCGGTGATCACCATGTCGAGGATCGGCTCGGCATGCGGCGCGACCGCATCCCAGGCGCCCAGCGCCTCGAACAGGCGGCGCGCCGCGGCCGCGATCGCCGAGGCGCGCCCATCCGCCGGCGCGCGGCCGAGCGCCGGATCGACGACCGCGACCGAAAACGCGTCGCCGAGGGCCTGGCGCAACGCCAACGCCAGCGCCAGCCCGGCAAAGCCGGCGCCGCCGATCAGAACATCCACGCGATCCTGGTCTCGGGTTTCCGCCATCGCTCATCCTGAGCTTGCCGGCTCGACCGGCGGGAGCCGCCAGCATAGCATCCCCGTCTTCTGTGGGCAGCGGAGCGGTTCTGATGAATCCGGCGGTACGCGAGCTTCTCGACATCCTCGATCTCGAGCCGCTCGAGGTGAACCTGTTTCGCGGCCGCTCGCCGCAGTCGCGCTGGCAGCGCGTGTTCGGCGGCCAGGTGATCGGCCAGGCGCTGGTCGCGGCCTGCCGCACCGTCGAGGAGGTGGCGCAGCGCCCGCCGCATTCGCTGCACGCCTATTTCCTCCTCGCCGGCGATCCCAAGGTGCCGATCATCTACGAGGTCGACCGCATCCGCGACGGCAAGAGCTTCACGACCCGGCGCGTGGTCGCGATCCAGCACGGCCACGCGATCTTCTCGATGTCGGTGTCGTTCCACGTCGCCGAGCCGGGGTTCTCGCATCAGGCGCCGATGCCCGACGTGCCGCGTCCCGACAGCCTGCCGAACGAGGCCGAGCTGCGCAAAACGCTGATGGCCACGATGCCGGAGCCGGTGCGGCGCTACTACGAGCGCGAGCGGCCGATCGAGCTGCGGCCGGTCGAGCTCGACCGCTACCGCGGCAAGGCGATCCCGGACGGCAAATTCCATGTGTGGATGCGGGCGATCGAGCGGCTGCCGGACGAGCCCGCGATCCATCAATGCGTGCTCGCCTACGCGTCGGACCTGATGCTGCTCGATGCCTCGACGATCCCGCACGGCCGCACCTTGTTCGAGCCCTCGATCATGGCGGCGAGCCTCGACCACGCCATGTGGTTCCACCGGCCCTTCCGCGCCGACGACTGGCTGCTCTACGCCCAGGACAGCCCGAACGCCGCCGGCGCCCGCGGCTTCGCGCGCGGGATGATCTTTGCGGCGGACGGAACGCTGGTGGCGTCGGTGGCGCAGGAGGGCTTGGTGCGGGAGCGGCGCGGCACGACGACGTAAGGAAGGCACGGTACGTACGTCTCCCTCTCCCGCTTGCGGGGGAGGGCGGGGAGGGGGAAGCCGCAAGCACTGAGCGCAATTCTATTCACAGGTTCATCGAAAGCCTGTAATCAGGCTGTGGGCGTCGCCGGGGCGCCAGGCTGCGGAAGCGTCGCGATCAGCGCGCATCCTGCGGCCGCGATCGTTTGCGACCGGCGCACCCACGAGGAAGGCCGGTCATGAAACTCATCATCGCGATCATCAAGCCGTTCAAGCTCGACGAAGTGCGCGAGGCGGTCGGCCGTCTCGGCATCAGCGGCATGACGGTGTCGGAAGTCAAAGGCTACGGCCGCCAGAAGGGCCACATGGAGATCTATCGCGGCGCCGAGTACGTCGTGCATTTCCTGCCCAAGGTGCGCATCGAGGTCGCGGTGTCGGCCGAGCAGGCCGACCGCGTGATCGAGGCGATGACCACCTCGGCCCGCACCGGGCAGATCGGCGACGGCAAGGTCTTCGTGATGCCGCTCGACCACGCGGTGCGCATCCGCACCGGCGAGACCGACAGCGACGCGCTGTGAGGGCGGCGCGCACGACCATCGACATGACGGGGGATCTGCGATGACGACACCGATGCGGTGGCGCCTTGGCGGCGTCGCGAGGACGCTCGCGCTGACCGGGCTTCTGACAGGTGTTGCGTCGCCGGCCCTGGCGCAGGCACCGGCGCCCAAGATCGACGGCGCCGACACGGCCTGGATGATCGTCGCGACCGGCATCGTGCTGATGATGACGCTGCCGGGCCTCGCGCTCTTCTACGCCGGCATGGTGCGCAAGAAGAACGTGCTCGCCACCATGGCGCAGTGCCTCGCCGCGACCGCCATCGTGTCGATCCTGTGGATGATGGTCGGCTACAGCCTCGCGTTCCGCGGCGACGGCGCGCTGATCGGCAACTTCGATCGCGTCTTCCTGCACGGCATGGGCATGGACGCGATCAGCCCGCTGGCGCGGACGATTCCCGAAGGCCTGTTCATGCTCTACCAGATGACGTTTGCGATCATCACGGTCGCGCTGGTGGCGGGCTCGGTCGCGGACCGCATGCGGTTCTCGGCATTCCTGGCGTTCTCGGCGCTGTGGCTCCTCGTCGTCTACGTGCCGATCGCGCATTGGGTGTGGGGCAACGGCTTCCTCGGCACCGCCGGCCTGCTCGACTTCGCGGGCGGCACCGTGGTGCACGTCAACGCCGGCGTCGCCGGCCTCGTCGCCGCGCTCGTGCTCGGCGCGCGGCGCGGCTACGGCTCGGACAACCTCGCGCCGTTCGATCTCTCGATGGCGGTGGTCGGCACCGGGCTGTTGTGGGTCGGCTGGTTCGGCTTCAACGGCGGCTCGGCGCTCGGCGCCAATTCGCGCGCCGTCATGGCGATCACGGCGACGCATCTCGCGGCCTGCGCGGGCGCGCTGACGTGGACCGCGCTCGAGTGGAGGCTGCGCGGCAAGCCCTCGGTGCTCGGCATGATCTCGGGCGCGGTCGCAGGCCTCGGCACCATCACGCCCGCCTCCGGCTTCGTGCTGCCGTGGCACGGCCTCGTCATCGGCATTATCGCGGGCGCGGTCTGCTACTGGGCCTGCACGGTGATCAAGCTGCGCTACAAGTACGACAACTCGCTCGACGTGTTCGGCGTGCACGGCATCGGCGGCGTGACCGGCACCCTGCTGTGCGGCGTGTTTGCGACCGCCGCGGTCTCGATCTCGCCCGCGGCGCCGAAGGGGCTGCCGGGACTGCTCGATGGCCATCCCATGCAATTGCTGACCCAGCTCTACGGCGTGGCCGCGACGGCGCTGTGGTGCGGGGTCGCGACCTACGGGCTGCTGCGCCTGGTCGGCGCCATCTTCCCGCTGCGCGCGTCGCCCGAGGACGAGATGGTCGGGCTCGACGTGTCGCTGCACGGCGAGGCGCTGCAGTGAGGCCCGGGCCTCACATTTGATGTATCTTGTTGACATCATGACGTTTTCATAAGGTCGCCTCTGCGGCGAGCCTCATTTCGAGGCTACAAGCGCGCTTATGCCCGCTTTTTAGGCAAGGCTGGCCGCTCTTGTGCGCAGAATCCCGGACGCCCCGTCACACGCACCCGGCCGTTCTCAGAAAAGCCATTTTCCCCAACGGCTTACCCAAAATGTCGCAGTTGGCACAGACCTTGAAACGAGGCGCCGGCAACGCGCGTGCGCCATCGCACACGGGCTTGCAGCAATCGCCCGATCTGTCCGTTCCAGAGCGGGTCACAGGGGGATCATCCCATGAAAATCGTCATGGCCATCATCAAGCCGTTCAAGCTCGACGAGGTCCGCGACGCTCTGACAGCGGTAGGCGTGCACGGAATGACCGTCACCGAAGTCAAAGGGTACGGACGTCAGAAGGGCCACACTGAAATCTACCGCGGCACCGAATACGCCGTGAGCTTCCTGCCCAAGCTGAAGGTCGAGGTCGCAGTTGCGGCCGACCAGATCGATAAGGTCGTCGAGGCGATCACCGGTGCCGCCAAGACGGGCCAGATCGGCGACGGAAAGATCTTCGTCCTCAGCCTCGAGCAAGCCGTTCGCATCCGCACGGGCGAAACCGACGCGGCGGCGCTCTGAGCCCACCCCTCACAGGAGTAAAACGATGAAAGCCAAAAAGCTTACCCGTGCGGGCATACTCGCTCTCGCGTTGACGGCGCTCGCAGGCCTCGGCCTCGCGACGGCGCCGATGATCGGCCACACGACCGCCTACGCGCAGGCGCAAGCACCGGCCGCCGCGCCGGCACCTGCACCGGCGCCGGCGGCTGCCCCCGCGGCGACGCCAGCCGCTCCCGCGGCCGCGGCACCCGCCGCCGCGCCCACGCCGCCCGCTTGCGACGCCAAGGTTCAGACGAAGTGCACCGTGAACACGGGCGACACCGCCTGGATGCTCACCTCGGTCGCGCTCGTGCTCATGATGACCGTGCCGGGCCTCGGCCTGTTCTACGGCGGCATGGTGCGCAAGAAGAACGTCGGCGACACCGTCATGACGAGCTTCGCGATCACCTGCCTGATCACGGTGCTCTGGGTGGTGTGCACCTACAGCTTGGCGTTCCGCTCCGGCGGACCGTTCATCGGCGGACTCGACCGGCTGTTCCTGCAGGGCATCCTGAGCGACATCTCGAACAACACGGGCAATCCCAATCCGCTCGCCCCGACGATCCCCGAGACCGTCTACATCTGCTTCCAGCTCACCTTCGCGATCATCACGCCGGCGCTGATCGCCGGTGCGTTCGCGGAGCGCATGAAGTTCTCGGCCATGCTGTGGTTCATCGGCCTGTGGGCGATCTGCGTCTATTCGCCGGTCGCGCATTGGGTGTGGGGACCGGACGGCATCTTCAGCGTCGCCAACACCAACGACAAGGGTGACTTCGCGGGCTGGGTCAAGGTGCTCGACTTCGCGGGCGGCACCGTCGTGCACGTCAACTCCGGCACCGCCGGCCTCGCGGCCTGCATCATGCTCGGCAAGCGCCGGGACAGCGGACCTGGGCACAACATGATCCTCACCTTCATCGGTGCCGGATTGCTGTGGGTCGGCTGGTTCGGCTTCAACGCCGGCTCCGCCGTCACGGCGAACATGCAGGCCGGCATGGCCATGCTGGTCACCCAGATCGCGACCGGCGCGGCTGGCTTCACCTGGATGCTGATCGAGTGGTCGCTGCGCGGCAAGCCGACGGTCATCGGTATCTGCACCGGTGCGGTCGCGGGCCTCGTCGCCATCACGCCAGCCTCGGGCTTCGTCGGCCCCGCCGGCGCGCTCGCGATCGGCGTCGCGGCCGGCTTCGTCTGCTACTGGGGCTGCACCGGCCTCAAGCACTTGCTGGGCTACGACGACGCGCTCGACGCCTTCGGCGTGCATGCGCTCGGCGGCGCCGCCGGCGCGATCCTCACCGGCGTATTCGCGGTCGAGCAGTACGGCGGCACCAAGGGCCTGCTCGAGGGCAACGGCATGCAGGTGGTGAACCAGTTCATCGGGGTCGGCACCGTGTTCGTCTACGACCTCGTGGTGTCGCTGATCATTCTCAAGATCATCGACATGGTGATCGGGCTGCGTGTGAAGGAGGAGGTGGAGCGCGAAGGCCTCGACCTCGCGCTGCACGGCGAGACCGTGCAGTAACCCGACCAAGCGATACGGTTGGGGCGACTACCCGGCAACGTCCCATCCGTTACGGAGGCCCTGGCGCAAGCCAGGGCCTCTTGTTTTTTGCGGCAACCGATCGCTGATCGTGGCCCGGAATCGCGTCATGATCGGGCATGACCAAGCTGCTTGACGACGCGATCGCGAAGGTTCGTGGGCTCGCCGAGGAAGATCGGGACGCGATTGCGATCGCGGTTCTGTCGATGACTGCGGCTGACGCCTCCACGTTTCTGATCGGCCCGGAAACCCGTGACGCGATCCGCGAAGAACTGGCGCAGGCGGAGCGCGGCGAATTCGTCGATGATGACGTCATAGCCGAAGCGGACAAGCGCCACGGCATATGAAGGTCCGCTATACGCCCCGCGCCTTCGCGGACCGGGAAGCCATCTTCGCCTACCTCGACAAGTGAAGTCCGCGGAACCAGGTAGCGGCAGGCTGGGTCGAGTGCTTGCTTGACCCGCCGACGGCAGGTATCGACCTTGCCGGGTCTCGCTGGGGGCTCGACCCAACCTACGATTTCCGCCACAAATTCCGATGGTTAATCGCGCCTTAACCTCGGCCCCCCTATGGTGCCTTACTCAGGACAAATGCGGCCGGGGCGCCTGCCGCGCATGTAGAGTGTCATGATCAGCGTTGCACGCGAGACCGCGCCCGAACCCACGCCTCCGACCGAGCCGAACGCCAACATGCGTTCGCCGTTCATGCGGCTTGCCGACCTCATCGGCGGCATCGAGCCCGGCAAGCCGGTCATCGACCTCGGCGTCGGCGAGCCGCGCCATCCGATCCCCGATTTCGCCGGCCCCGTGATGGCGGCGCACGTCAATGATCTCGGGCGCTATCCGCGCAACGAGGGCATTCCGGAGTTCCGCGCGGCCGCGGCCGGCTGGGCGACGCGCCGTTACGGGCTCGCCCGCGCCGTCGATCCGAACGGCGAGGTGCTGGTGCTTGCCGGTTCGCGCGAGGGTCTCTTTCTCGGCGCCATCGCGGCACGCCGGTACGTTCCGCCGCGCGCCGGGCGTCCCGCGATCCTGGTGCCCAATCCGTTCTATGCGGCCTATTCGGCGGGTGCGATCGCGGCCGACTGCGACGTGATCTACCTGCCGGGCACGCGCGAGACCGGCTTCCTGCCCGACCTCGACGCCATTGATCCCGCGGTGCTCGCCCGCACGGTCGTTTTCTATATCGCGTCGCCGTCCAATCCGCAGGGCGCGGTCGCGAGCCTCGTCTATCTCAAGCGCATCGTCGAGATGTCGCGCCGCCACGGCTTCCTCGTGTTCTGCGACGAGTGCTACTCGGAAATCTATTCGACCACGCCACCGGCCGGCATCCTGCAGGCGGCCGGCCCGGACTTCGAGAACGCCGTGCTGTTCCAGTCGCTGTCGAAGCGCTCGAGCCTCCCCGGGCTGCGCATGGGCTTCGCGGCCGGCGACCGCCGGTTCCTCAAGAGGTTCCTCGAGCTGCGCAGCGTCTCGGCGCCGCAGGTGCCGATCCCGGCGCAGCATGTCGCGGTCGCGGCCTATTCGGACGAGACCTATGTGGAGAAGAACCGCGACCTCTATCGGCGCAAGTTCGATCTCGCCGACCAGATCATCGGCGACCGCTACGGCTACAAGCGGCCAGCGGGCGGCTTCTTCCTCTGGCTCGATGTTTCGGCGCACGGGACCAGCGAGGCCGTGACCGAGCGGCTGTGGCGCGAAGGCGGCGTGCGCGTGCTGCCGGGAAACTACTGCGCGCGCGAGCAGCAGGACGGCAGCAATCCGGGCGCGGGCTATATCCGCGTCGCCATGGTGCACGATCAGGAGACCACGGCCGAGGCGCTTCATCGCATCGTCGCCGTGCTTGGGTAGAGCATGATCCCGAAAAGCCTGCCCCGGACTTGATACGGGGTGGATACCGGTTTTCGGACAAGATCATGCTCAAGCAGATAGTGGGAATGTAACGGGTCAGGGGCGAGCGCGTGGCGATCTCGACTTTTCATCGCGGTTTCGATGCCGGCGCGTTCCTGCCGGACGATCTCAGCGCGGCGCTGCGGCGCCGCCTGCGCGAGATTTGCGGCCTCGTGCTGATCGCGGCCGCCGTGCTGGTAATGGCGTCGCTCGCCACCTGGTCGGTCAAGGACCCGAGCTTCAGCTACGCGACCGGCGCGCCCGTTCACAACCTTCTCGGCGCGCATGGCGCGGTCGCGGCCGATCTGCTCATGCAATTGTTCGGCCTCGCCGCGATCGCGCTGGTGCTGCCGGTCGCGTTGTGGGGCTGGCGGCTGATGACCCACCGCC
>CAWFVV010000005.1:0-14773 GCA_963819385.1 uncultured Alphaproteobacteria bacterium
AGACGTCACCAGCATGCGCAGCCGCGGCGGATAGGAGGCGAGGCTCGGGTCGACGTCCGCGAAGAAAACGTCGAGCTCGTGTTGGTCTCGCTCGTTCTCGACGCAGATCGATCAATGCCGCGTCCCGCGGCTTGAACTGCGCATCAGCTCCTGCGCCACGGCGGACGCGAGCTCGCGAGCCGCCGCGATGTCCGGCGAATCCGTCGCATCCGGATCGCGATGGATCGTCCCGGCGGCACGTAGGTGAAAATGAAAGTAGGGAATCGCGCGGCCTCAGCCCGCGAACTCGGTCGCGGCGGGCGGGCCGGCCGAAAGCGGACCGCGCGTGTGCGCGCGCAGCACCGCGTTGCAGCCGCAGGCCATGGTCTCGAGGCGATTGCGATCGAGCACCTGAGCGCGCGACCGGCCCCACCTGATGGCGCCGATATCCTGAAGCTTGCTCGCCAGCAAGGTCAGGGTGGTCCGTCGTACGCCGAGCCGTTGTGCCACGTGCTCCTGGGTCGCCGGTATCATCTCCGATTCCAGCCGGACCGCCGTCTCCAGCAGCCAGCGCGCAAGCCGATGCTCGACCAAATGCAATGCGCAGCAGACGAGATTCTGCCAGAGCTGGAGCAGGAGCGCCTCCCGGCATCCGTCTATAGCGTGGCCGATCGCGGCGCTTTAGCGCGCGTATCCCGGCTGCGCGATCGCGGTCAGCAGGCCGTCGCGCGGGTCGGATGATAGGATGGGGCAAACCGCGCCCTCTCGACCCGCGGACGCAACCTCGATCGTTTCGCCGTTCGACGTCGTTGCGAGCAGCGAGATGACGCCCTGATGCGGAAAGTACACGTGATCGAGCGCAGCGTCGTGGTGTCGGCCCTCATAGGTGAGGCCCTGGCGCAGCCCGCCGGTCGCGTTTGCCATCGTGTCGGAAATGTAGGTCGCGCTGAACTCGACCCCGTACGCTTCGAAGGGGTTCGGCAGCAGGCCGAGTGTCTTGTGCGAAAGCGTACGCTTGCCGGTGTCTGTCGATGCCCGGCGACCTTTGCGCGGTCGGCGCAGCTCCGGCGCCTTCGGCACTTCCTTGCCTCAGGAAGGATTTTACTCCCGCCGGACCGGCCGCGGCCAACACCCACGGCGCACGAAGCGCCTGACGGCAGATCCCCCCACATGCGGACGACCAGATCAAACCTCCGTCGGCAAAGACAATTCGTGCGCCCAAGACGCCCCCACAAAGTTCGGGCATCGCATCAAAGTTCCATCGGACCAGCCCGTGACGGCGGGCGGCCACCGGCTCGCCGTCGAGCGCGCCGGGCCGCAATGACCTGGGTGAATTCCGCGCCGAGCAGCACGATCTGGGACGCGTAATAGACCCACACCAGCAACACCACGAGCGATGTCGCAGCGCCATAGGTCGATTTCGAGGCCCTGCCTGCCGATGTAGAGCGCGATCAGGAATTTTCCGATCTCGAACAATCCCGCCGTCACGGCGGCGCCGAGCCACACTTCGCCCCAGGCGATAGGCCTCTCCGGCAGCCATTTGAACATCATCGCGAACAACAACGTGACGAGCGCATAAGAGATGCCCGAACCCGTCAGCTGCAGCGCCGCTTCCGGAAGATAGGGTGCGATGAACTTGCCGACCGCGGCGAGCCCCGCCGTGAAGACCAGCGAGACGAGCAGGATGAAGCCAAGCGCCAGGACGGCGGCCAATGAGACGAGGTAGCCGCGGATCAACCGCCAATATCCCGTGGTTGGCGCCGTCTCGACGTTCCACACCGTATTGAGCGCGTCTTTGAGCTGGACGACGACGCCGACCGCTGCAAACACCAGCGTGCCGATGCCGATCACGATCGCCGGCGTCCCTTCATGCGGGCGGCTGGCACCAGCCAGCATCGCCTCCACGGCTTGCGCGCCGTCATTGCCGAGCAGGCCGCGTATCTGGGCGGTGATCTCGCCTCGCACCGCGGCCGGCCCGAAGACCGTGCCGGCGACCGCAACGCTGATGACGATGATCGGGCCCAGCGAGAAGATGGAGTAGTACGCGAGAGCCGCCCCGAGCCGCGCCGTGTTGTGCCGCGACCAGTTCGCAATCGTCTCGGTGAGGATGGACCACATCGGCTCGCTATGCGTTCGGCCCGATCAGCCATTTCATAAAACCGGTTGCGCCGAGCGCGGTTCCGAATAGGGCCCGCCCACGTATTTGCGCGCAAAAACAGGGCCGCCATCCCACCGGTTTCGAACGCGGCCTATCGGCATCCGATTGTGTGACCGCGCCGGGAACGAAACATGCGAGCGCGGCATTCTCGATTTCGAACCCAATCCAATGGAGGCGCGCCATGGCCGACAAGAAGCTCGACGACCTGTTTCTCGACACGCTGAAAGACATCTATTTCGCGGAGAAGAAAATCCTCACGGCCCTGCCGAAGATGGCGAAGGCGGCGCAGTCCGCGGATCTCAAGGCTGCATTCGAGAAGCACGAAGGCGAAACCGAAGAGCACGTTGTCCGCCTCGAGAAGGTCTTCCAGGCGCTCGGACAGACCGCGAAGGGCAAGACCTGCGATGCCATCCTCGGCATTCTCGAGGAAGGCAAGGAGATCATGGAGGAATACGAGGACACGCCGGCGCTCGATGCGGGCCTGCTGGCAGCGGCGCAGGCGGTCGAGCACTACGAGATCTCGCGCTACGGCACGCTGCGCACCTGGGCCGCGGAGCTTGGGCACCGGGATATCGTCAAGCTGATTGAGGAGACGCTCGGCGAAGAGAAGAAGACCAACGATTTACTGACGAAACTGGCTGAGACCGAGGTCAATCAGCACGCGCAGGCGGCTTGAAATCGCGTGCCCCCGTGGTCGACCCCGCCGGGGCATTTTTTTCTTTTCGCCCATTCCTGGGGGGGCTTTGTGGCGGCGCAGGCTGGGGCGATTGCCCGCCCCTCGTTGATTTATATGCAGCGGCCAAGGTGTAGCTATGCGGCGGCGTGTGTTGCCTGGCTGATGGCCGCCATGACATCCGACGTTGCGGTCTGATGGACCATATGGCCCGCGCCTCGCACGCGGCGAAACGCACTCTGGCTTATCTGACGGTGCAGGCGGCTTGACTGGCGCTCGACGTCCACCAACCGGTCCTGGTCTCCGGCGATGATGACGACGGGCATTCGCAGGTCTGCGTATCTATCTTGCAGCGCGATGGCGTCCGGGATCATGAGAAACGCTTCCGCCGCACTGGCGCGCAGCTGCGAGGGCCGCACCGCCATCTCCTTCGGGAAGCGCTCGAACTTCTTCGGGACAGCGGCCGGGCCGAAGATCTTGCGCATCGCGAGCGGCCAGAGCAGCCTGCTGATGAGCGGCGCGATGGTGTAGCGGATGATATCGCCGATCACCGGGATCGCGGGTGGAGACAAGATGACCACGTCGCCACGCACGGACGGGTAATAATACCCGGAAGCCAGAATCAATCCCTTGACCGCCTTCGGGTATTTCAGCGCGAGCGCGATCGCAACCGACGCGCCCCAGGAATGTCCGAGAACGGTCGCGCGCGAGACGCCGATCCGCTCCATGGCGCGGTGGAGGAGGTCGGCCTGGGCTTCGGGCGTCCAGATCGTTCCACGCGGGCGTTCGCTATGACCATATCCGGGACGATCGAAGACGATGACGCGGTGTTTTTTCGCCGCCATGTCGATGAGGCCGCTCGCCTCGAAATCCTCGATCATGCTGCCATTGCCATGCAGCAGGATGAGCGGATCGCCTTTGCCGCGCTCGAGATAGTGGAGCCGTACCCCGTACACCTCGAGGAACCGTCCGATGGGGCGATTTTGACGCTCGGCTCTCTTGGCAAGCTGGCGGTTCACGAGCGCCGAGACGGCGAGCACCCCGGCGGCCGCCACGATGGCCAATGTCGAGCGCCCGGCGAGCGATCCGGCTCCGCGCGCCGGCACGAGACGTCTTTTCGCAGCCAGTATGGTCACGGTTCTCATCCAACCTGCACACCAGTCTCCGATCGCACTGCAGTGCAACAGGAACCGCTGACGGCCCCCGTTCGTTCCGCGGGGAAGGAGGCGATGCCGCTCCCCAGCGATCCGAAGACGATCTATCTCGCCGGGCTGTTGCTGCTCGCGCTGCTTGCGGCCGCCCATGTGGCGGTGGAGATCGTATGCCCCTTCGTGTTTGGCTCTCGCCTCTGCTCGCGGATGTCCCCGCGGCGCCGTGATTGCCGCCCGTCGCAAGGAGACTTCGAACGAGAAGAAATGCGTCCGCCTTGACGTCGGACCGCAATGCCGCGCCTCTCCGCGGCCAGCAGTCGAGTGCGCGCCGCGGTCAAGCTGATGCAACGCCCCGCCGCGCTGATTTACCCTCACAGACGTAAATTTTCACAGGAGTAATCCGTGACCAACAACAAGAATCCAAACCAGAACCGGGCGAAAAGGGGTCGGTAAAGTTCCATTACAATCCGGGCAACATGTCTGGAAAGATGATCGGCAACGGCAAGCCAGGCTGAGAAATCCATTAAGGTGAAGAGTAGAGGCGCCGCCAAATAGAAGATGCCCGGTTGCAGATCTAAAAGCCGAGCCGCTCCGGACTCTCATTCGAAACTCTACAGCGCCGACGATTGGAACGAGTAACGATACGTTGTTCTGGCGTGGATTCGCGAGCTCTCCGCGGCCCTTCATCCCTAATCTTGGCTGCGCGCGCCTGCCAGGCTTTGCGCCACCGCCGGCGGAGCTTCCACCGCTGCGGGGCGCGTAGGGTCGGGAGCCTGCCCGACGCCGCGCACCGTGTAGCGCATCACCGTCCGAAATTCCGTGCCGCCGCACTTGCGACAGCGGAGCGTGTAGATTTCCCGGCAGCGCGTGGCTTCGACCACCTCGATCGCCATGATGCCGTGGCAGTCGGTGCAGACGTCGTGCGGCAGGTCCGTGCTTTGCAGCGTGTGGAGAAAAAGGTCGACGCGTTCGACGACGGCGGTGCATGCCGCGAGGCCCAACCAGCGCTGCTCCATGCGCCCGTAAAATATCCGCTCGCTCTTGAGCGCGGCGTGCCGAGCGTGCTCGCGCGCCTCGGCGGCGCGTGTCAGATACATGGTGACGTTATCGCTACGCGATTGGAGCACGGCACCCACCCGGGCGGGGGACGTTATCGAACGCTAGCACGCGGCGAAACGGCGCGCAAAAAAATAAGCGCGGAGGCGTCGGGTACCCGACATGCCATGGCGCACGTCTTCGTGCGCCAATGTACCAAAAGGTACAGTCGGCATCGGAACCTTTGTGCCAAAGCGCACTGGGGCGATAAGCGGCTATCTTCGCTTCGAGATCGAAGCGTAGCCGCCATTGGCCATTGGGCCTCGCGCTCGGCGGCTGCGTGTGTGCCGCGGCTGGTATCGGCTGCCCCTGGGGGCTGCGCCCGCTACGCCGCGATGCGCAGGACGACCTTTCCTTCGGTGTGGCCCTGCTCGACGAAATCCTCCGCCTCGGCCGCCTCGCGCAGGCTGAACTGGCGTGCGACCTTCGGCATTACGTGGCCGGTATCGATCAGCGCCGCAATCTCGTCCAGCTCGGCGCCGCTTTCCTCCACCGTGTAGCGCATGGCCTGCACGCCATACGCACGGGCTTTGTCCCGCGAGGGTTCCGTCAGGGTCGAGACCAGGATCCCGCCTCGGCGCAGCACCTGGAACGATCGCTCCTGGGTCTCTCCGCCGATCAGGTCGAACACCACGTCGACATCGTGCACGACGTTCTCGAAACGCTGTCGCTTGTAGTCGATCACCTCGTCCGCACCGAGACCGCGCACGAACGCGACGTGGTGCTCCGACACGGTGGTGATGACGTAGGCGCCGATTGCCTTGGCGAACTGGATCGCGAAATGGCCGACCCCGCCTGCACCCGCGTGGATCAGCACGCGCTGCCCGGCGCCGAGCCGGCCATGGCGAAACAGGCCTTGCCAGGCCGTGAGCCCTGCCAGCGGCACGGCCGCGGCGGAGATGAAATCGAGGCGCGTGGGTTGCACGGCGGCCTCGCTGTCCTTCACGATGACGTATTCGGAATATCCGCCGCGATCGATGCCGAGCATCGCGTAGACCGAATCGCCGGGTTTGAACCGGGTGATGCGCGCGCCGCACTTCTCGACCCTGCCGGAAATGTCGCGCCCCAGCGTATACGGCAGCTTGTCGGCCTTGACGGCCGGATAGACGCCCTTGCGGATCTTGTAGTCGACCGGGTTGACGCTCGCGGCCCCGACCTTGACGACCATCTCGTCCAGACCTGCCTGGGGATCGGGCAGCGTCTCGACCTTGAGCAGTTCCGGGCCGCCGAACGAATGGATGCGGATGGTTTTCATGGCCGTTCCTCAAGCTGTCCGGGAAAGTGCGGTTGATGTCCTCGCCGAGCCGGCACGGAACTTTTCTGCGTGCGGCGCGTGGCGATGCCTATGAGCACAAGCGGCGGGGGCGACGCTTGGTTCATCGCGGGAGCAGAAATTCCGCGTCCAGTATGGCGAATACCGCCGATCACTTCCGGCGCGGAGTCCTCAAATCTTCTCCAGCCTGCATCAGGCGGCCGGCGCGCGCGCCATCGACGGCTTCGGCTAGCGTCCTGGCCGCATTCGCGACTTCGTCCCGGATGGCTTGATCGACGTCGAGCGTCTGATGACTCGTCGCGTAGGGTTGCCAATAGCCGATGTAACGATCCAACGTCGCCTTGGCGCCGGCCGGAACCATGCTGATCGATGTCAACCAGTCGGTGAGGGCCCGCCGCACGTTTTCGACACCTTCGGCATCGCCATGCACGATCACCGAAAAGAGCCGGCCGCGAAGATGGCGAGGATAATCCCACCCGTCGAGTTCGATCCGCTTGGCGAGCCGGGCATCCTTGCCTCGGGTTCGCGTCGGATCCGGATTGCCGCCGTCGGCGCAAACGAGACGATCCGCCAGCAGCTTGAGCGGCGAGGATGACTGATACCAGTGCACCGGCGTGATGATCATGACGCCATGCGCCGCGACCCACATCGGATAGATATCATTCATCCAGTCGTGGACCTGACCGAGACTATGGTTTGGATAGCACGAGCACGGCCAATGGCAGAGCGGGGCGGCTGTCGAAAAGCATGCCTTGCAGGGGTAAATCTGGCGGCCGTACTCCGAGGTAAGACGCGAGAGATCGAGCAGCTCGGCCTCGCTGCCGCTTCGTTCAATCGCCTGTTGCGCGATTTCGAGCAACCGCCAGCTCTTCGACATCTCGCCCGGGCAGGTGTGCTCGCTGCGCGGCGAGCCATTCACGACGAGAATGCGCGACCGAGCCGCCGGATCGTCGTGGCGTCGGCGCGCGGCCGCGATGGCGGCGCGCGCCTCGATCCAGTCGACCGACATGTCATAGTCGGGGTCGGCAAATTCCGGACCGGCCTTGCGGGTGACGGGTGCCTTTCGGCTTGCCTCATAGGCTTCCCATGCCACGGCCTCGATCGCATCGATGTCGTCACGCACGGTCTCGAACGCGGGATCGACGAACTGGCGTCGATAGCGACGGCGAAATTCATCACGCGACAGGCGCGGGCTCGGCATGCCCTTGCGCGGCGTCAAGGTGCCTTGCGGGTCATGGGTCGGCATGCATCGCTCCAGCAAATTACCGCGGCGCCTTCAGACGGCGCGGCGGCTGTTGGTGCCACCAGGATATCACCGCCCCTGAATCGCTCAGGACCTGCGCCGGAAGGCCGGCTGTGCACAATTCGGCGGCCACGAGGGTTAGGTGTCGCGCCGCCACGAGCTTCAGCACTGGTTCGGCCGATTGCGCAATCTCAGAGGGCATTGCAGGAGGCCAATTCATCCGCGTCAACAGCGACCGCCGACGGGTCGGATTCTCGCGACGGTCGCAGTCGGCGGACAATGGACGGTCTCTCTAGAGGAAAGGCTTCCCGCCCGTCACCGCAATGGTCGCGCCGGAGACATAGCTCGAGAGCGGGTCGGCCAACATCACATAGGCGGTGGCCAGCTCCGCCGGCTGGCCCGGCCGCTTCATCGGCACGTTGCCGCCGAATTGTTCGACCGCGTCTTCCGGCATGGTGGACGGAATGAGCGGGGTCCAGATCGGTCCGGGCGCGACAGCGTTGGCGCGGATGCCCTTCTCGGCGAGAAGCTGCGCGAGTCCGGCGGTGAAATTCTGGATCGCGCCCTTGGTGGTGGCGTAGGCGAGCAACGTCGGATTGGGCGTATCGGCGTTGATCGAGGCGGTGTTGATGATGGCGCCGCCATTCTTCATATGCGGCACCGCGGCCTTGGTCAGGTAGAACATCGCATGGATGTTGACCGCGAAGGTGTGCTGCCACTCTTCATCCGAAATATCCTCGAGCGACTTGAAGGTCGCCTGGTGGGCGGCATTGTTGACGAGAATGTCGAGACCGCCGAGTTCCTGTACCGCGCGATCGACGATCTCGCGGCAATGTCTTGGATTCGCGAGGTCTCCGGGCGCGAGCACGGCCTTGCGCCCGGCGTCCGCGACGAGACGCTTGGTCTCGGCTGCATCTTCGTCCTCATTGAGGTAAGCGATCAGCACATCCGCGCCTTCCCGCGCGAAGGCAAGGGCGACCGCGCGCCCGATTCCGCTGTCGCCGCCCGTGACGATCGCTTTCTTTCCCTTGAGCTTGCCTGAGCCGCGATAGCTTTCCTCGCCGTGATCGGGACGTGGATTCATCGCACGCGTGCGGCCCGGCATCGGCTGCTGCTGGCGTGGAACAGGGGGCCGGAGATGTTCGTTCATGACGTTCCTCGGCGAATGAAGCACGCAATACAAGGAAAACGGCCGACGCAAGCCGCGGGTTCCTGTATTCGCTTCCGCCTTGCTGGAAATGGACAATTGAACCTTGGCAGCCCGCTGGAGTTCCCCATCCGGGCGGGCCAGCGGCCGCTTCTGGCCGGGCGGTCGCGTGCGGGCAGGGGGCAGGTTTCAAAAGGAGCGCCGTGGCTTTCAAACCCGAACCGCTGCAGATTTTCGACCGTCGCCTGGGCCGGGTGGTCGAGGAGTTTATGGAAGACTCGCCTTTGACCTATGAGAGCCGCCCCCGGCGCTCGTTCATGCAGTGGCTGGAATCCGAACCGCTGTATGACTGGCTGGTCGCGGCCTATCAGGGCACACGATGGAGCGCGCGCAAGATCGAGCCGTTCATCCGCCGGCACGATATCGACATGAGCGAGTTCAAGCCGGTGGCATATCGCAGCTACGCGGAATTTTTCGACCGGGAATTCAAGGAAGGCGCGCGAAGCTTTCCGGCCGAGCCTGGTATCATGGGGGCGTTTGGCGAGGCGCGTTACTTTGGGTGGGAGACGCTCGATCCTGCGCAACGTTTTCCGGTCAAGGGCAGCTCGCTGCGGGCCGAAGATATTCTCGGGTCAACGCAACGCGCGGCGGCTTTCGCAGGTGGCCCGGTGATCCTCGCGCGGCTCTGCCCGATGGACTACCACCATCTTCACTATCCCGACGCCGGCGCAACCGTCGAAACGGATTGGCGCGGCCGCCGGCTCTGGACGGTCAATTGGCACGCTCTGCAGCACCAGCCTGATATCTTGTTGCGCAACGAGCGGCAGATTCACATCCTGGAGACCGATCACTTCGGGCGCCTGGGTTTCGTCGAGGTCGGCGCGCTCTCGGTCGGACGCATCCTGCAAGTCCATCCCACCGACCGCCGCCATGCGCGCGGCGCGGAAAAATCCGTCTTCAAGTTCGGAGGCTCTGCCGTCGTGGTATTCGGCGAGCGCGGCGCGTGGCGACCGTCCGACGATATTCTAAAGTACACGAAAGAGAAAATCGAAACGTTGGTCCGTCTCGGCGACCCGATCGCGGCGCGATGAGGCGAGGACGCCGCCGCGACGGGCGCCGCGCATTCCGCCGGGCCGGCGCGACGTGACGGTGCCGTCACGTGTCTGCCGGGACCGCTGGCGCTCGGCTAGTCTTTGGGAACTGGCTTCCGGGCAGCCATTTTGTTGCGCTTCTTCCACGGGAGCGCGGAGTACGTGATCCGCATGAGAGTTTGAGACGAGGAGGGCAGGGCGGACGGCGATGAGGTGCGTGCGGGGAAATGCTTCGGGTCAGCGGGCGCCGAGCGCCGGTTCGTTGTTTTCGCTTCCCGCGACGGTGATCGAAACCGCATAGCCGAGCTTGATCGCATTGGAGGCAGGTCCCAGCGCGGCCTCGAATGCGGACTCCTTCGTGTCATAGACACCGTTGATCTGGCCGTCGTGCTCGAGGCCCCAGCCCGTCCTTGTGATGCACGACTTTATACGCTGCTGATTTCATAACTCCTGCTCTCATTTGTCGGGCAAGCCGTGTCCCCAGGCGAGGAACTCCGTCTTGGCCCGGACTTTTCCTCTGGTCGTAACCAGCGGGGACCACGTTGCGTTCCGCGCCTCAATCCTGTCGCTGCGCCAGGTCGTGTCGGCGCGCGCGACTTGCGGAGCGATGTGTAATACCGCGGCAGTCAAGGTCAAAAGCTCGCGTCGGCTCGGCAAGAACACGGGCAATCTCTTGGCAAGAGATCAGGAATGCGCACGGTCAACGCGTGTATGAGGGCGGAGCTCCGCATCGCTCTGGTGTCGGGCCTGGGGCCAAAACGCGCAGACCGCGCTCAGCCCGTGCTCGGCGCGCGACGGTCTGGCGCGGGTCGCAACAGGAAGAACGCAACGGGTGCGAGCACGGCCGCGAGCAGCGCGTAGCCGAAGAAAACGTCGATATAGGCGAGCAGCGTCGCCTGCTGATTGACGGCCTGCTCGATCAGCCCCAAGGCCTGCGGGGCGGCGGCCGGCGCCGGCACGCCGTGCGCCGTGAGTGTTGCGGTCGCGTGCTGCAGGGCCGCCTGATAGGCGGGGGAGGACGGCACCAGATGGCCGGTCAGGTAGGCCTGATGCACCTGCGTGTGCTCGGCGAGGAGCGTGCCGGCGAGCGAGACGCCGATGCTGCCGCCGAGATTGCGCGAGACGTTGAGCAGCGAGGACGCCTCGCTCGACTTGTCGGCCGGCAGGCCCGCGTAGGATGCCGCCGTGATCGGGATGAACAGGAACGGCAGTCCGACCGTCTGATAGACGCGCGCCCAGGCGAAGAACGAGAAGTCGGCGTCGGGCGTCAGCGACATCATGTGCCACATTGCGAGTGCGACGACCGTCATGCCGGCGCCGATCAGGTATTTGGGCGCGACGTGGCTTGCCAGATAGCCGACCACCGGCATCATCAGCAGCATCGCGATCCCGCCCGGCATGAGCGCGAGACCCGAGAGCGTCGCCGTGTAGGCGAAGGAGATTTGCAGAAGCTGCGGAATGATCTGGATGGTGCCGAACAGGATGGCGCCGAGCGCCACCATCAGCAGGTTCGCGGTCGCGAATTGCCGGCGGCCGAACAGCCGGATGTCGACGATCGGCTCGTTGCGCGACAGCTCCCATGGCACGAACAGCGCAAACGCCGCCATCGAGATCGCGAAGAACGCGATGATGAAGCCGGATGAGAACCAGTCCTCGCGCTCGCCCTTGTCGAGCACCACCTCGAGGCATCCGAGCCAGAGCGCGACCAGCAGGAAGCCGATCCAGTCGACGCGGAGCCCGCCGGCCAGGCGCTCGCGCCGCTCGCGCTCGAGGACCTCGGGCTCGGCGACCAGCCATTGCACCAGCACGAGCGAGAGAATGCCGATCGGCCCGTTGATCAGAAAGACCCAGTGCCAGGAGTAATTGTCGGTGAGCCAGCCGCCGAGCGCGGGGCCGACCGTCGGCGCGACGATCACGGCGACGCCGTAGAGCGCGAAGGCCTGCGCGCGCAGCCGCGCCGGAAAGGTGTCGGCGAGCATCGCCTGCTCGCTCGGCGCCATGCCGCCGCCGCCGAGACCTTGCAGCACGCGAAAGACGATGAGCGTGCCGAGGTTGGGCGCAAACGCGCACAGGATCGAGCTGACCGTGAAGGTCGCGACGCACAGCATGTAGAAGCGCTTGCGGCCGATCATGCCGGCGAGCCACCCGCTGATCGGCAGGATGACGGCGCTCGCGACCAGGTAGCTCGTGACCACCCAGGTGCTTTCGTCGACCCCGGCCGCGAGGCTGCCCGCGATATTGCGTAGCGCGACGTTGGCGATCGAGGTGTCGAGCACCTGCATGAAGGTCGCGATCGAGATCACCACCGCGATCAGCCACGGATTGTGGTCGCCCGCGGCCGAGCGCGAGAGGTCGTCGCCCGCGTCGCGGCCGTTCGCCACGGTCAGCGAACCTCGACGGTCGGCACGACCGACATGCCGGGGCCGAGATAGACGTCGGGCGGCGCATCGAACACGATCTTCACGGGCACGCGCTGTACGACCTTGACGAAGTTGCCGGTCGCGTTCTCGGCCGGCAGCAGGCTGAAGGCGGCACCGCTGCCGGCCTGGATGCTGTCGACGTGGCCATGCAGGACCTTGCCCGGATAGGCATCGACCGAGATGTCGACCGGCTGGCCCGGACGCATCAGGTCGAGCTGCGTCTCCTTGAAGTTCGCCGTGACCCACACGCGGATCGGCACGAACATCATCAGCGCCTGTCCGGGCTGCGCGACGCCGCCGACCGCCGCCGAGATCTTGGTCGCGCGTCCGGTCTCTGGCGCCGTGATGCGGGCGCGCGTGAGGTTGGTCTGCGCCTGTGCAAGGGTCGCCTGCGCCTGCTCGAGCTGTGCCTTGGCGGCCTCCTGCTGCGTCTGCAGCACCGCGATCTGCTTCTCGGCCGCGGCTTCGTTCGCCTGTGCGGTCGACAACGAAGCCTCATTCTGATGCAGATTGGAGGAGGTCTGCTGCGCTTGCTGCTGCGTGCCCGCGCCGCGCACGACCAGGTCCTGGGCGCGCGCATTTTCCTGGCGCGAGAACGTGAGAGCAGCCGCGGCCTGCGCGACCTGCTTCTGCGCCGCCTCGACGCGCGCCTGCTGCGCGGCGATCTGCGCGCCATAGTTGGCGATTGTCGCCAGCGCCTGGTCGACCTGCGCCTTCGCTTGCGCCACCGAGGCGGTGTAGTCGCGCGGGTCGATCTCGACCAGCACGGCGCCGGCCGGCACGGTTTCGTTGTCGGTCACCGGCACATTGATGATGGTGCCGGTGAGCTGCGACGCGATCGTCACGGTGCGGGTGTCGATGAACGCATCGTCGGTCAATTCATAGTTGCGCGCGTGCAGCCACCAGACGAACAGGCCGGCCAGCGCGATGACGATCGCGATGCCTGCGATGGTCGCCACGTAGGGGTGTTGGCGCAGCCGCTCGCGCAGCGAGGGCTTCGGTCGATCCGTCGGTTGCTCGGCGGTCTCCTCTTTGTTCGTTTGCTTCGCCGACGGCTCTACCGGCCGCTCGGCAGCGGGCGCCTCGCGAACGCGCGGATCTGGATCTGTCTCGCCGACGCGCGTATCCACATCCTGTTCGTCGGCGTGGCCGCGCGAGCGAGCGGCCTCGCCGGGCGGGCGGCGAGCCGGGAGACTGCTTGTCATCGGGGTAGAACGGGCCGCCCCGCACGCCGGTTCCGCACCGCCGCGTGGCCGGGAACTTTTCGATCCGGCCGGCCATTAGGTCTGCAGCACCGGGAGAAGCTCCGGAGACCTCCATGCGCAGCACGCTGCTCAACGAAGATGCCGGCCAGCGCACCTTTGCGGTGGTGATGGAAACCGGCGACGAGGCGATGTCCTGCCTGCAGACCTTCGTCGAGAAGGAACGCATTTCCGCGGCGCAGATCACCGCCATCGGTGCGCTCAGCGATGCCAAGCTCAATTACTTCGACTGGGACGCGAAGGCGTATCAGCCGATCCCGGTCGGCGAGCAGGTCGAGGTCGCGTCCTTGATCGGCGACGTCGCGCTCTCGCCCGAAGGCAAGCCGGCCCTGCACATCCACGTGGTGCTCGGGCGCCGCAACGGCTCGGCGCTCGCCGGCCACCTCGCCGAAGCGCATGTGCGTCCGACCCTCGAGGTGATCCTGACCGAGCCGCCCGCTCACCTCCTGAAGGCGCACGATCCCGAAAGCGGGCTCGCGTTGATCAGGCCGTGAGCCCGACGCGTCAGCTGGCGGACCGCCAGCGCAAGGCGCGCACGCCGGGTTCGCGTGCGAGCGTGTCGACGAAGGTCGGCACCGTGCTGCCCGCCTCGGTGCGGCTCTCCAGGATCTCGTAGATGTAGGTTCGACAGTCCGGGTCGATCTCGACGGTTGTCGCCGTGATTGTCAGGCCGTTCATGCGCAGTTGCTCGCGTAGGCTATCGTTCATGAGGGCTGACGCATCGACCGTGACCGTGAGGCGGACGCGAAAATCGCGCACCATCACGCGCTCGACCAACCTGACGGCCCACAGGACGAGCGCTCCGACCGCCGTCGCAAGCGCGCCGAGGACGATCTGCCCGCCGCCGAAGCACAGGCCGATGACGGTCACGAACCACAAGGTCGCGGCCGTGGTGACGCCCGTGACGATATCGCGCCGGCGCAGGATGGCGCCGCCGCCGATGAAGCCGACGCCCGTGAGGATGCCGAGCGGAAACCGCATCAGGTCATTCATTACGAACGAGTCGGTTGCCCGGCCGGCGAGCGGCAACAGGTAGTTGACCTGCAGCATCGCGACCGAGGCCGCAAGGCATACCAGCATGGTGGTGCGCAGGCCGGCCGCCTTGCCGTGTTCGCCGCGGTTGTAGCCGATCACCGCGCCGGCGATCAGCGTGCACAGGAGGCGGACGAGCACGTCCGCCAGCGTAATGTGGAGCGGCATCGCAATCGCTCCTTGGGCCGCGAACCGGCGCGTTTCCTCCTCCCGGAACTACAACGAATCAGTGCGGCCGGGGTTTCCCGG
>CAWFVV010000006.1:0-3328828 GCA_963819385.1 uncultured Alphaproteobacteria bacterium
TTACCGCAATGCACGCTCCCGACGCCTCAGTTCCCGCTCGACGGCTGCGCGGACGAACGCGGTGCGGTCCTCCCCGTCCTCCAAGACGGCCTCGATCCGATCGAAGGTGCCATCCGGGAACCGGGCCTGCATGTCCTCGGCCCACATCTTTTTTCGCCCCATGGCACTTTTTTCTCATATGAGCTATTGACGACTGATAAATCATATGAGATATTCGGATCACGGTCAAGGGAGACGACGGCAATGACCTTCAAGGTGTGTCGGAACTGCTACAGCAAGGTCGGGATGCGGCGCCGAGTGTGCACCAACAAGTGTTGCCGTAGCGCGTTCTTTCGCGCCGCGACGGCAGAGGAGGTCCAAGAGCAAGAGGCCAAGGACCAGCGATGTCGCCAGTTGCTCAGGGAGCTTTTGGAGCAGCACCGTGAAAATCCTCGCACCCTATGAGGTTCTGATCTGGCTCTCCGGCTTAATGATCGGAGGCGCCTTCGGATTTCTGATTGGCCAAGCAGTGCGCTAACGACATATCGAAGGATAAGAAAATGACGCGGCCCCAAGTTCGGAAACTCGACAAACTCATCGAGCGGATCGAATGTTTCTACCAAGAGGTAGATGATCGTGTCGCCCGCGAGCAAATTTACCACGCTCGCGATGCGCTGCTTTCCCTCTACAACAGCGCCAAGCGCGACTGCGCCGCGACCGAAAAAGCGTGAGGTCCGCTGTCATGAACTTTCAGGACATCATCATTCGGCTTGAAGCCGCCACAGGGCCTGATCGGCAACTCGATAATGCGATCGAGGGCGCGATTGACCTTCCCAAACCCACCAATCCCGACGAACTGCCGGGATGGCCGCCGTACTATACGGCGTCGATTGACGACGCGCTGACACTAGTTCCGAAGGGCCTTCGTTGGTACGCCGCGGACAGTGATGATCGCAGCGATGACAGGCCGGTAGCTGCTGCCTTCCCTACCGTCGCTGTTTTTAGTGCGATCGGCATTCCCCGCAGCGTCGGCGCCACGCCCGCCATCGCACTATGCATCGCGGCTCTCAAAGCGCGCGCAGTGTGAACATCACTACACACAAGGGAGAATGACCATGGGGAAGAAGCCAGGACGACCGTTCAAGAAGTCGCCGAGCAAGAAGCGCGAGCACCCGCCCGAGGCCCTGACGAAGCGCAAGGCCGCGAGCATCCGGCGGGCGCGGGGTCGCGGAAAGAAGCTGCGCGTCGTCGCGGGGACAGCCGCCGCCCGCGCTCTCGGGATCAAGTAGACGGAGAGCAGGAGAGCCACATGGCCAAGAAAGAACCGACGAAGCCGATAGCGCTAGAGATCAATGCGGCGATCGTGCGGCACGCTGGCACGATCGCGATGGATGCGATCCGTCTCGCATGCCGTGAGCCGTGGGAACAAGGTCACTAACATTCGATCGAGGTACGGCAATGGCCAATCCGGCTACAGCGATGAAGGTCCCGACTGCGGAGCAGGAGCGTTTCATGCGCGACCTCCTGCGATGGCAAGGCGTCGCCCATTCACGTGACCTGCATCCGCAGGTATCACACGCTGACAACAACGCTCGTGCAACCTGCAAGCGCCGTGGCTGGGTGACTTACGATGGTCACTATTGGCGGATGACGGATGCTGGCCGAGAGATCATGCGGCTCTATTTGGGCACTGACATCACATGAGCACTCATCCAAACGCGATGCTTTTGCTGATCCTGAAACCCGACGATCTGTCGCGCAAAACCATGCGCGCAATCCGGCAGGATGCCGGTGTTGATCTGGAGGACGGCGATATCAAGATCGGCGACGACGATTATCACATCGAGGTGATGGAAGACACGTATCACGATGACTACCAGATCGCCGCCGACGAAGGCGATATCATCGTGTGGGATCTGGTGACATACGGCTACGGCGAGCGCATCGCGTGGGACAAGTTGGTCGCCAAGAAGGCAGCGCTAGAGACGTGGGCGACCGGCATCTGTGACCGCCACAAGTGCGCCGCGGCGTTCTACGTCAGCGCAAACTATTGGTGAAGTGAGTATAAAGCTGAGGACGATAATCCTATGAAACGGCACGCTGCTCCCGCAAGTCGCACTCGCCCCACAACCATGTGGGCTGCGATCAGCGAGGATATTCCTCCTGAGATTTACGAGGTGGGCTTCTACAGGGAGCACATGACCCGCCAAGACCTTCGGCACATCAAGGTGAAGGTGATCCCGGTGAAGCGCAAAGGAGTGCAATGCCGATGACTCAGCAAGACCGCGGAGATTTGGCCGCGCGCCTGGCGATCCACGCTGATCACGTCGAGCGCATTGGCGAACAGCATCCGCCTTATCGCTATCCGGCGCTCGTGCTGGACCTTCGAGACGCGGCCACTGAGCTGCGCGATAACGGTGAGGCAGAGGCCAGCAAATGAGCGACGATATCGTAAAGCGCCTTCGTGCACCTGAGTCCGGCTGGCCCGGCGACGCGGAATGCATCGATGCCGAGACTGCGGCAGAGGGCGCAGCCGAGATCGAGCGGCTGACGGCCGAGAACGACATGCTGCGCAGCCTAATCATCGACGCACCGACGAAGGCAGAGCGCGACGAGCTTTTCGATAGGCGGTTTGGCAAGCCGTTCCCACATGAGCAGAATCAGGACGCAAAGCCGTGACCAAGCGCAAACTTTTTTGGGCCGTATGTGATGAGCGTGGCTCGATATGGCTCTACACAATTCGCGGGGTAAGGTCGCAATCTATCGCGGCATGGCTCAAAGAGGGCGGCTACAGTGGCGCTCCGGCGAAATGGCCGTTCTGGCGCCGGGCGGGCTACACCGTCGGCAGAGTCTCAATCAAGCGGATATAAGCGATGACCAAGAAGCGAACCCGCGACAGGGCCAAGGCGCTCGGAATGACGATCGGCAAGCTCGCTCGACAGCCGATGGTCACGCGGAAATACGGCGTCAAGGACAAGGCGCCAAAGCCGAAGGCTGTTAAGCGATAAGTCTATGAAAACAGACCGCACCATCAATGTCAGCGTCGGCGACGGCGCGCATATGACGCTCCCGCGGCCAGAGTGGCTGTATCAACTCTGCCACGTTCGCATAGAGCCAGATCGCGGAACCAAATGCGACGACCGCATGCTCGTTGTGAGCGCCCTCGAAAGCTATCTTTATCTCGTTGAGAATTGCACAAAGGACGAGTCTTGGAAGCGCATCAAGCTCTTACGGTCGGCGATGAAGGCTGTGCGCGATGGTGGGCAAACAGAGGATCGGTAAAATGACTACCGCATTCGACGAACAGGCCGCGCTGCGGCGCGCGTATCTCACTCTGATCGAGCTACCGCATGGCGCCGTTCGGGCTCGCATCCAATCCGCTCTTGCGGTCCTACGCGATGAGATTGCGGAGGGCGCCGGCCGCGAGCCGGAGGACATTCAGAATTCCTACGAGCGGTTCGCCGCCGACAATCCCAGTGAATTTGTGCGCCGTTAGATGATCACCGCAGAGAACAGCATCCGCGAGCCGACTGAGGCTGAGACGACCGGCTATCAGCTCCGGCTGATCGCTCGGCTCCTGCGCGACATCCTCGACGGCAACCGAGAACAGCGCGCCAAGGAAGCGCTGACAACCGACCGCGACACGATGTTCTTGGTGCTGCCTGACTCCCTGGCACATTTCCAGGTCGAGGCGTGGATCGGTGCCCTGGGTAAGGGGGCCGACTTGATCGACCCGGACGATTTCTACGCTTACAAGAGGTCACTGTAACATTTCGTGATCACAATCCCCACATGGGCCTATTTACTTTATCCATCTAATCAGCCTATATTGTCATTGTCAGGCCGGGATTGAGCCTGACCCGGCGCCTCGCGGGATCAGGGGCGGAGGAATGAAAATGACCAATCACCCGAACCGTAAGATCATTGCCATCGGCTATCGTTTCCGCGCCGCAGGGCAATTCTGGACGGTCGAGGCGCGCCAGCGGGGGCGCCAAGGAGAAGCACGCACGATGTATATCGTGCGTCCTGATGGCGGATTGCCAGAGGCACGTACACGGGAATGGGTGCTCGCGCAGCCCGGGGTGCCGGCGTGACCTGGGCAACTGACCGCCGCCTCGACTACATCGACTGGCGCCTATCCCAGCATGGCGATATTTGCCGCGCGGACATCATGGCGGTGTTCGGGGTGTCGGAGCCGCAAGCCTCGATCGACCTCAATGCCTTCCTCGCCGCCCATCCGGGGGCGATGGAATACGACAAATCCGCCAAGCGCTATGTGCGCGCCAAGCGCGGAAGGAGTCGCGGGAAGGTCTATGATGGGGCGTGGGCGGCAGAAGAGCGCCGCGCGCGGATTGCTGCCGAGTGATGCTGGAGCAGTCGCCCGCTACTTCGTGACGACCTTCTCGATCCGCTCGAGCGCCTTCTCGACGAATTGCGATTGCGCCTCGATACGGGTGACGCGCTCGCCGGTGGTCTGATTGGCTCGACGGAGCTCGTCAACGGCCGCGCGGGTCTCCACGATCTGCTGCTTCGCGGTGTCGATCCCGTCCTGCATACGCTCGACGACGACAATGCCGCCCACCGCCCACAGCGCGACCTGGACTATGCCGATGACGGCGGCCGGGCCGATCTTGCCTTCCCACTGGAGGGGCATCACTTGGCCTGCGGGATCGTAGGAGTGGCGCCGGGTGTGGGTGGCACCGGCGGAATGACCGTGACCTGCGGAACGTAGGCGCATAGCGATGACAGGCTCGGCACCGGGATGGATACGCCGACCGGCGAGGCCTTCTGGATGCTGTTCGATAGATCGGTGAAGACCTGCGTGCAGTGCGCGTTCTGACAGAGGTTGTTCGCCGCCATGGCCGCTAAGCGAAGCGCCTCGAGGTCGGTCGCGGCGTGCAGCGTCGCCGGAATCGGGTGTGCCTTGAGCACCGCCGTGAACTGCCCCATGGCGATCCAGCACTGCTGTCCGTGACCGTCCTGCAGCCCCGGGATCGCGGTCGCGAGCGTCGCGGCCGACGCGGCGTCGCTGTTGATGAAGTTGGCGAGATCGGTGAACGGCTTGGCGAGCACCTTCGCGAGCTGATCGCCGTTGCCGAAGATGGCGTCGCCGGATTGCGTGCTAGGGGCGGTGAGTGGATTCGGCTGCGGCAGCGGGATCGGCAGCTTCACCTGCGGCGCCCGCACGTTGCCGCGCTCGCCGTTCTGCGCCATCGCGGGCGAGGCCATGAGCGCGAGCGCCACGGTGCAGATCGCGAGCCACGCGACGACTTTGACAGCGGCCGGCATTCTGGGAATGACCCCGATGCCGGCGAGCGATGTCATGATGATGCCACCCAGCCATCCGAGCCCGTTCGCCCACGCGACGATGTGCGGGTTCCAGGCATCGGGAAACATTCCCGCGAGAGAGACGCCGCCGTGGGCGATGCCGAGTTCGACGTTGACCACCACGCCGAGCGCAAACACCCACTGCATCAGGGTCATGTTTTTGATGAAGTTCATGTTGTTCTCCTTAGGCGGCTGCGGCGTCCAGCGCCGTCACGGCGCCGACGTAGTTGGTGATATGGTGGCACGATAAGAAATCGATCCGCGGCGCGCCGACGTTGATCAGCGGTCGGGCGTGCATCAGGAATGTCGGCACCTGGGGCACGATGTCGTTACCGTACCGGTATTGGTCGATTGCGACGCCCTCGAGCGCGCGCACATAGTCATCGAGCCCGACCCTGGGCGCGCCGAAGGTGACGATGCGCTCGACCGGCACCACGCCATCGACGCGGAGCAATGCGCCGACCAGCAGCGCCAGCGCGCCGCCCAGGGAATGGCCGTAGAGCGCGGACGGACGGGTGATGGCGCCCTTGATCTGCGGGTAGACCGACATAGCCGCCGCGAGGAAGCCGGCGTGCACCCAGCCCAGACTGGCGTGCTGGACAGTCTTGTGATCCTTCGCTGGGATGGCCTCGAAATCCCGAGCCCAGTCGTCCTCCGTGCGGGAGCCCGGAAAGCCGATCAGGTCGAGCGCATTGTCGGGGTCGGCGCCGAGCACCACGGAAATGCTCTGATCGAAGCCCTGCCCCGTGATGGTCGGCGCCACCGTGTAGGTTGCGGCGGCAAGCTGCGCGAAGGCGGCGTCGGTCATCATCGCGGCACCCCTACCCCGTAGCGTAGGCCGCAGATGAGCTGGCGAGCCCGCTGGTCGATGTAGATGTCCGCGCTCTGTACGGGCATCCGCAGGACGCAAAGCTCGTAGCGCATCGCCTGGCGCGACTGCGGGCGCTGCGGCGCCGGCCGGTCGGGATGCCATACCCACATCGTGGCCGCGCGCGGAACCCAGCGGGCCTGCGCGGCTGTCGTCAGGGCGAGCATCGCCAGGAGGGCGGCGCGGATCATGCCCAGTCGCTCGCGAGGTTGGCCGGGTCGCCGCTGTAGGTGTTGATGTCGATGCCGCGCGTCGCGATGCCGTCGATCACATGCGGCTGTGGGCCGATGCCGTCGCCGGTGAACTGCCACAGCCACCAGGCCTTCCAGCTCGGCTGCACGCGCGCGACCGGGCCGTACTGGCAAATCCACAGCCGATAGGCGCCGAGCTCGGGATCGACGTGCGCGCCCATCAGGTCTTTGGCCCGGTTGCCCGAGTAGATCACGGGCCGCGGGATGCCCGCCGCCTTGAGGCCGGCGAGGAACTGCTTGGCCTGATCCACGGACATGTTCGAGGCGCGGTTGTCCTCGAAATCGAGCGCCATCAGGGTGTTTGCGTCGGGCTTGGCCGCGTCGAGAAAGTGCTGCACCTGGGAGGCCACGGGCTCGCCGGTGTTGAAGTGGTAGGCGCCCCACAGCAAACCGGCGTCGGTCGCAGCCTGCCGGCGCGCCGCATAGGCCGGGTCCGTCATGCCCGAGCCCTGGGTCGCCTTGTGGATGACAAACTTGACGCCGACCGCCGCCACCTTGTGGAAGTCGGTCACGACATCGCCGTGATAGAGGTCAACTCCGTCCGCGCGCATGAGCTAATTCCCCTTGAATTTTGGCTTGAACGTGCCGGCGGCCTTCTTGGCGCGCAGGCGGCTTTCGGCTGCCGCGGCGCCCCTTCGGGCCACGCGCTCGGCCCCACGTCGGCGGATTTCGCCCACAGCGAGCAGCAACAACACGGGAACGAGGATGCAGGCGGCGAGGAGCAGGACCGTCATGCCGCGAGGATGGCGATACCGCCCGGGGCGGCAACGCACCCGGGGCACATGGACAGCCAGCGGTTGAACCCGTTAAGGTCGCTGGTCCCAGGGAGTTGCCCCCAATGGATGCGCAAACGACAGAGGCGCCGGACACGGCGGCCTGCCCCAACATCGACTTCGATCCCGTCGCATTCGACGGAGCCGCTTCCCTGCCTGGGATAATCTCGTCACCAGTTTTCGCTCGCGCGTGCGAGTTCTTCGGCCGAACGACGCCATGGAGCGAGGGGCTGGTCTGCGCTGAAGGGCTGGCGCTGATGTACCACGCGATCCGCGCGCTGCGGCCGGCGACCGTCGTGGAGATTGGAACGAACAAGGGCTGGACCTCGTATGTGTTCGCGAGCGCCCTCGACGCCAACGGCGGAGACGGCCAGGTGCACACGGTTGGCCCCTATGACAGCTGGCGCTTCATGCCAAATTTCGAGCGGTGGCCCGAGCCGCTTCGCCAGCGGACTACGTTCTACGCGCTCAATTCGGCGCACTTTTTTCAGCACGCCTTCGATCGCCGGCAGCGCTTCGACATGATCTTCGTCGATGGCAATCACGATTACGAATTTGCCCTGTTCGACATCCAATGCTCGGCACGCGCAATCACGCCAGGCGGCATTGTCTTTGTCGACAACATGGAGCTTGGCGACGTTCGGCGCGCGGTCGCGGATTTTCTCGCGAAAAATCCATCATGGATCGATTGGACTTCGCGGTGCGTCAACGATCTGGTGAGCGGACGGCATGTCGCCATCTTGAGATCACTCATCGCCGATGCCGTGAACCGAAGGGAAGCCTAAGCAGATGATGCGTCTTGTAAGCGAATGGCGCCTTTGGCGCGCGTGGCTGCGGCTCTCCCCGATCAGCCGTGTGGCCCGGCGCCATGTCATCATCGAATCCGGAATGCGCTGCGAGTGCGGCGCCCCGCTGCATGACTGCCTACGGCCGCACTGCCGCCGCCACGCCGACCCAAATTATCGGGCTGGCGAGTGGCCGCCTCCGTCGGCGATGCCGGTCATGTGATGGCCTCATGGCAGCGGGAAGATCGTCAAGACGACGTTAGCGGTCGCGGCCGAGCCCTCAGCGACCGTCACCCGGAAAAACAGCGTCGGGAACCCTGACGCCGTATAGGTCGCTGCGCCGTTTCCAGCTATTGCCTGAAAGTTGTTCGTCGTCCCGTCGGACGAGGTTGAGACCGTCACCGCGGTCGCGGAGATCAGCGTGGTGCCAGTGCCTCCGGCGGCGCTAAAAGCCGCAACGGACGACGAGCTAAGCGATGTGCTCGCGCCCTCAATGGCCACGCTTGCGATGCGATAGCGCGTGTATCCCGTCGGCAACGTGATGTTGAACTGCGTGTCGGCGACCGAATTGAAGTTAACGTTCGTCGCGCTGAGGATGATCTGGCTAAGCGCAACAAATGCCTGGGCCTGCGGTGCCGTGAGACACGTCGAGCCGAGCGTGCAGGTCTGACCCGCCACCGTTGTCGACGGGTTCACGAGCGCCGAGTTTGGAATGCTGGTCAGCGTGTTAGAGCTGCCGCTGATCGACTTGTTGGTTAGTATCTGGCTGTCGCTCGTGCCGACCACGGCGCCGGTCGGGACTGCCTTGCCGCTATCGGCAACGAGGTTTGAGGTTGACGAGATGAAATTGCCGGACGTGATGCCTGAGGTCGCGCTTGATCCCGCCGTGATCGTACCGCTGCACGCCGCAAAGCTCGGCACGCCCGAGCTGTTCTCCTGCAGGCAGTTCGTCCCTGAATTGTTGCCGGCGAGCGAAGTCCAGATCGTTCCGTTCCAATAGCTGATATCGCCCGCGCGCGTCGGCGTCGGGAACATCAGCGCAAGGCTTGCGGACGGCGTTGCGTTGCCCGGATTGACGATCCAATTGTGCGTGCCGGTGACGCTCGTGACCGTCACGCTTGACGATGACGCGCCGTTGCAGTCGTTGCCGATGATGTTGAGGTAGTCGCCGGTGCCGGGCGAGACGAAGATACATGCGGAGTTGGTGCCAAGGCTGGGGGATGATCCCGCATGATTGCCGATGATCGTGCGATTGTTAATGTTGGCGCCGACCGAGATGCCGGTGCCGCTGTTATACAGACGATTGTCGGCGATCGTGCCGCCGGTGCTCGCGTTGGCCTGATCGAGAATGCCATTGCTGCCAGTCCCGAGCCCGAACATGAGCATATTGTTGATGACGTAGTGGCCCGTGAATCCACTCTGCAGCCAAATGCCTACCGTGCTCGTGAGCGCGCCGCTCTGCATCTGCCCGTCGTGGATATTGATGATGTTGCCGGATTCGACGTTCACGCCCGCCTTGATGTTGTTGCCCCACGTATTCATGTCGCGCAGGACAACCGAGATGGGTCCGGTGCCGGATAAGCTATTCATGAGGTGGACGCCGTTCGTGTAGGCGCCCGTGAAGTCGCTCGTCTGGATGTCGACGTTGACCGATCCGGTATCGAGCAGCACTGCATCGAACACGGTAGGGGCGGCGAGCTTCCATATGCAGTTGTTGTCGGTGATGTTGTTGCCGTAATCGAGCAGTGTCGGCGCCGATCCGCCCGACGTGCAGTTTCCCGTCGCCTGGATGTAATAGCCGTTGGTCGAGACGACGCTGCCGCTGCTGTAGGAATGCGCGCTCTGCCATGCAGATATCGATGAGAGCCCGCTTGGTGCCGATACCGGCCACGAATGGTCAACTTGACTATCCCGCATGAAGAAGCCGGGCGACGAGCCGCCGCTCGTCACGTTATCGATGACGGCAGGACCGTGCGCGTTGCCGGTGCGGATGTGGTCGATGAATATGTATGCAGCGTTGTTCGCGATGTTGTAGTAGCCGCCGGCAAGATCGACCTGGACGATCTGCGTGCGGGTGCCGTTCGGCCCAACCGTGATGACGTTGTGATTGGCGGAAGCGTTGAGGCCGGAACCGAGCATCGACATGCTGCGAACAACAACGGAATCGGCGTTGATCGTCAGCAGGTTCAAATCGGCGCCACAGGTCTGGATGAGCATCCCGTTGGCGTTCGACGGGCCGACAAGCCACAATCCAGCCGTGGCCACCGTGATGCCGCCGGCCGTTTTGACACAATAGTTCCCGGGCGGGAAATAGACCGTGCCGCCGGGCGCCGCGTTGATGGCAGCCTGGATCGCAGCGGCGTCATCGGTCGAGCCGTCGCCCTTGGCGCCGTAGGCGCGCACGTCGACCCACGGTCGGCCGGTTTTGAAATACTGATCGCCGGTCCAGGTGTTCGGCAGCCCGAGCAGCGGCGATTGCCGCAAGGTCCATTTGGTGCCGTCGGTCTCGAGTGTCACCGCCGCGTAGGGGTTCTCGATCGCCGCGATGGTGGCATTGGCGCCGTTGATCGTATCCGCCCCGGTCGGCGCGATGCTGATCGAGAGGGCCGAGGACGCGGCGCCCGAGCGGTCCATGATCGTGATGGTGGCGCCGGCCTGATAGGCAGCGGCGGGCAACAGCGTCACGGTGCGCGCCGCGCTCAGCGACGTGTAGACGATGTTGCGGTCAGCCGCGACGACTGGATAGTTGGCGTCGGCGACATCGGTCTCGCCGCCCGCCAGCAGCACCTGCAGATTCGGGAAGATCGGGATCGCCTGCCCCGGCCCCGAGCTGATGCCGAGGCGCCCGAACACGGTGTTCGGCGGCATGGTGAGGGGCTGCGCCGCGGCCGGGACCGCCAGCAGCAGGGCAAGCAGCGATATCAGGGCGCGTTTCGTCATGTCCGGGAGGGTGACGGAACCCGCGGGCGCGGCAACGCACCCCCGGGCTACTGCAGCCCCTCCAGGCTCGCCGGCGCCTTCTTCGACCGCGATAGCTGCTCGCCGGTGATCTGGCGCATGCGCTGGTCGACGCCGGCTTGGATCAGCGCCGGGAATTGCGCCTGCATCTGCGCCGCAGCCGCGCGCCGCGTGGCCTCGATCGTGCGCCGGAACGCTTCCTGACGGGCCACCGCCGGCAGGCTGTACCAATTCGGTGTGCGGATCAGGCTATCCAGCGCCATCTCGGTCAGCGGCCCGGCCACCCCCTGGTAATGGTCATAGAGCTGCGGCGTGAGCTTGACCCCGCCGACGATGTCGCGCGGCAGCGTCGGATGCAGGTCGAGCGTCTGCATCTCGAGCCCGAGCGCATCCGGCACCGCCGATTTGTGTTGCAGCAGCGCCGATACGCCCGGCACCATGAGGTCACCGCCGTAGCCCGCGTTCGGGATCGGCCGGCCAAGCCAATCGCGCTTCGGCTCAAGCCCCTGCCGCGTGCCGGGGATGTAGTAGCGCAGTCCGTCCACGACGTTCTTCGTCTGCCGCATGAAGGGATCAGTCGCGCTCGCGGTCTGCCGCAGGGCCGACGAGAACGGCAGCCACGAGCCGGCAAACTGCGACACGTAGCGCGTGCCGCCCCGGTTCGGGTCGTCGATCGCGTTCATCAGGCCGGCGAGGCCCTGCATGCCGACCTCGTCCTCGAGCAGCCGGCCGGTCGAGTGGACCGTCATGGCGACGGCCTGGGTCAGTTCGTCCTCGTCTCCCTTGAGGTGCGGGATGACCTCGCCGAGGTTCGAATAGAGACCGAGCATCGTGCCGACCGGGCCGAATCGGTTGAAGCTGACCCACTCGTTGTTGATGCGGATCGAATAGGGCTGGTGCCCGGTTGCGAACCACTGGTCGCGCTCCTTCGGGTCCATCGGGCCGTAGCCCGTCATGCCGCCGTTCACGACCTTGTTCATGGCCCACACGCCGACCGCCGAGCCGGCGACGACGCGGGCGACCGCCATGTCCTGCTTCACGGCGCCGTTGCGGCCGAGGATATCGTTCCGCGATTCCTCCGGAAGGAAGTTGAGGCCCGGCACGCCCTCGGCGGCGCGGCTCAGGATGTTGAACGGGATGTGCAGGAACGGCATGATGAGCCTGCCGCCCGGCACCTTGCGCACCGCGTTGGACACCGCCTTTTGCGCCGGCCCGAGCTCGGAGATGAACGTGCCGCGATAAGCCTCCTCGCTCGCCAGCGCGTGCATCTCGTCCGTCGGGCTAGCGGCCAACTGCCGCTGTCGTTCCCAGAAATCCTGCCCGGTCGGCGATAGGCCCTCCTTCGCAGCCGCCCGGTACGCCTGTCCCTCGATCGAGGCCCGGTCGCCGAGGAAGTTGTAGAACGAATGGATGGCCGAGGCGCCGCGTGACGGGATGCCGATGATCTTGCCGAACCAGCCCGGGATGGGCTGCAGGTTGGAGGAGAACGCCACGTTCTGCTTGGGCGCGACGCCGCGCGCCAACTCGCTCGGCAGCGGCGTCTGCAATCCGGTCTTGGCAGCCTGCACGGCGGCCTTGAGCGCGTCAGGGACAGCTGAGACCAGCCCCCACAGGCGCGGCGCCGCCTCCCCGGCGAACACCCCTTCCTGAGTCCCCGAGAGGGCGCGGCGGGCCGTCCCGACGGCGCCCGCGATCGGCGTCACCACGCCATGCTCCCAGCCGGAGAACAGCAGGTTGGCGCCCATGTACTTGGCATGGGTCACTGGGCCCGAGATCAGCGCGTTGACCCAGTACCACATGGCCTTGTCCCAGAACGTCGGTTTGTTGGCGTCGGACAGGAAGCGAGGAACCTGGGCCGGGTCCATGCCGTCGAGCGAGCCGGCAAGTTTGCGTAGGCCCTCCGGCGTGCGGTCATTGCCTGCCATCCACTTGGAGAAGCCCTGCTCCTCCTGGGTAGCCTTCATGAACTCCTGAAATACATTGCCGGTGCGCCCCCACTCGGCACGGTGACCGACGACCTGCTCGACCCACGTGTCGCGGCGCAGCATGGCCTCCTGCATCGCCTGCAGATTGGCCTCGGACGGGTCTTGCCGCACGGCGCGCGCGGCGTCCGTCACGGCATCGCGGGCCGCCAGCATGGCCTGCATGGCGTTGCGGACCACGTTGTCGTTCTGCATCGTCCGGCCGGCGCCGTCCCAATCCACGCTCGCGGCTGGCACGCCGGCCGCCCCGGCGATGTCCTCGCGCTGACGCACCGGGATTTCACCCTGCCGCGCCGCCGGGAAGTTGTCGTTCTTGTCCGCCGCGTCGCGCAGCAACTGCGCCGCCTGATCATCGGACGAGACCTTGGTGGCGAACTGGTCGAACCGCTCGCGCCAAGCGTTCGGCTGCCCCTGCGGCTCCGGGCCACGCAGCACGTCATCGCCGGCGCGCGAGGCTGCGGCAGCTCGCGGCGGCCCACTCATCTGAGGCTGGGAGCCCGCGTCCGCGTAATTCTCTTTGAGGTTCTGCGCGATCAAGTAAGGCTGGTCGCGTGGCTTCTCTTGGATTTGATCGGCTTCCTCGGCCAGCTTTACGGCGTCCTCTCGGCTGACGAACCGGCCCGCGGTCGTGAGGAAGCCGCTCGCCGCGTCATCTTTTGAGACCGCCCGAAAGACATCGTTGGTGCCGACATCAAACTTTTGCGCGGCCGCCTCATACGCATCGGAGTGAATGACGCCCGTAAAAGTCTCGCCCTTATATTTGATCGCTGCAGATGCGATCGACTCTCGTGCCGGCACCGCGCCCGGCCGCGCCGCATCCTGCGCGACCACAGCGGGCGCACCCTCCGCCGGCGGGTGCGGCGGCCCGACCACGCCGAGATCATGCCCCTCCTGCAAGGTATGCAGCGTCATCGGCGCCGTCCCGACACGCGGGATGCCCATCGGGTGCGGCGTGCCGAGGAACGCATCCGGCATGCGCGCGATGTCGGTGCCGAGTTGGCGGTCGCCAAGCTCCGCGCCGGTCTGCGCTACCGCCTCCTGCGCGCCGCGATAGGTGCCGGTCGAGAAGCGCATCAGGCCGTCCAGCGCCTGCGCGCCGCGATAGAACACCAATTCGTTGAAGGCGCGGAACACGCCCGACAGGCCCTCGTTTTGCTCCTTGCGAAACAGGCCCAGGTCCTGCATCCGCTTCACGTCGGCATCGGTCATGCCGAGCGGTGATGAGCCCCAGCCCTCGTCCACGCCGCCCTTGAATGCATCCCAGATGCGGCCCATGTGGCCGGTCGTCGCCACGATCTCGCGGTTGACCGGGTCGTTGAGGTCGGGCGTCGGGCCATAGACGGCGTGCCCGGCCGCGATCGAGGCGGTGCTGTCGATCTGCTGCACGGGTTGCCAATCGTCATGATCGGCGGGAGGCTGCGGCGCGGCGGGAGCGGCTGGGGCTACCGGTTGCCAGTCGTCGGCGGGCTGCGGCTCGGCCATCACTTCACCTCATGGCCGGCGAGGTCGTAGACCTTGTTGGTCGCCGGATCGCGGTACTGCTGACGGCTACCGCTCCACTGCCACGTCGTGGGTGGAACGAAGCGCGGGCCACCGGACTGCGGCGACGGCGCGTTCGGTGCGCCTGGCGTCGGGCCGGCGGCCGGGATCGGCATCCCCAGCGTCTTGGCGAGATGCGCCGCAAGCCGATCGCGCGGGTCTGGCTCGAACTGCTTTAAGCTCTGCCGGATCAGCGATTTCTCGTCGCTCAGGTCGAGCGCATTCGGCGCCAGCGTGCCGGCGCGCTTCTGCCGCTCGTACTCGGGCAGGAACGACTGCATGAAATTGGCGTACCGCTCGTGGCCGTCGATCAGCGACGTGACGCCGAGCCGTTCGCTCGCGGCCGCGAGCGCGGTATGGGCCAGCGGGTCCTTGAGCAGCGATGGCCCAAGTTCGTCGACCATCTGCCGATAGAGCGTGCCGGTGCGCGAACTGAGGTCGCCCTTGGCCTCGGCGCCGAGCACGTCCATCTTGGTCAGCGGCTTGTTCGGATCGGTGAGGCGCTGGAGGAGGTCCGCCTTGACCTGCGGATTGTCGACGACAGGCGTGGCGCGCTCGCGGTTCTGGCTCTCGCCCCAGTCGATCATGGTGCGCACCGCCGCCGCAGCGCTCGGCGCATCCGGGTTATTGCGCGCGATGTCGAGTGCCTTCTTCATGAAGTCGGGCGCGACCATGACGTGGTTTGGATTGCTCGGATCGACCGTCACGCTGTTGGCGAGCAGATCGGTCGACTGCTTGTGAACAGAGAGATCGGCCTGCTGCTTTTGCAGCAGCGCGGCCTGCTTGTCGTAATAGAGGTTTGCCTTCGCTTGGGCCTTCGCCTGGCGCTCGAACACCTCCATTTCGCCGGGCTTGAGATACTGCCCGTATTTCTCATTGATCGCCGACAGGTCGGTGTCGGGGTTCTTCTCGATCATCCCGATCACGGCCGACTTGACGATGCCCTCGCGCGCGCGCAGCAGGGCCTCACTTTTGACCCGCGCCGCGTCGGTCGCGCTCAGCGTCGGGCTTGAATCGACGATCGCGCCGAGCGACGAGTCGGCGGTCTTGAGCGCGAAATCGAGCGACGACGGATCAAGATGCACGCTCGCGGCGAGCTTGTTGGTGGTCTGCGCAAAATTGGTCGTCGCCGCCACGCCGGCCAGCGTCGACATGTCGGCCGTGGTCTTCTCGACCAGATGGTCGCGCAGCGCGGCGACGTGCGATTCCGCGAACTGCTGCCCGCCCTCGGTGATGAATCCTTTCTCCGCGAACTGCTGGAGCGCCGGCTCCATGACATTCGCGCGCCAGCGCGCCGCGGCGCCGGCATCGTTCGGATCGGCTTTCTTGGCAGTATCGTTCCAGCTCGCCGTGAGGTTGGCCAGCATGTCGGCGTAGTTCTTCGCGCCGGTCGCGGTCTCGTGGGCCTGAATGCTCTTGATCCCGGTCTCGGTGGCGGCCGCGATCGCGGACCCCCCACGCGCGCCGATCTGCGACATATCCTGGCCGGCCTGTTCGTAGAACGCGCCGGTGCGCCGCGCCGCCTGCTGCAAGGCGTCGATGCCGGTCTCGCTCGGGCGCAGCTCGGTATCCTGCGGCGGGGCGTCGTATGGGGCTGGGATGTTGGGCATGGTCGCCTAGAACAACCCCGCTATCGCGGCAGCGCCCTTGAGGGCGCCCGAAATGAATGAGCCGGTCTCGGCCGACTTTGCCGCCGACGCTGCAACATCCGCGGCGCTGGCCTGCGCGTTGAGCGCGTCGGCCTGCTCCTTGTAGCCCTGCTCGGTGATGAAGCCCTGCTGCGTCAGGACGCCCTTGGCGAGCGCGCCCTGCTGGGCGCTCTCCCGCAAGAGGTCGAGCGCCGAGCCGCTTGCCTCAAATCCGGCGCCCGCGACCGCCGCCGTGGTGCGCCCCTGGGAGATTTCCAATTCGCGCTGCTGCTGCGCGATCTTGACCCCGGTCGCGGCCTCGGTGTACTGCGCGTTCTGCTCGGCGAGGGTTGCGCCCTCGCGGTACATGCCCGCTTCAAGCTCGTCGCCCTGCGCCTTGTACGCATCGCCGAACCCGGCAAATATATCGGATACCGCACCGCCCGCGTTCGAGGCCGTCGAGCTGCTGAGCTTGAAGCCGCCGCCGCCGAAGCCGCCGCCAGACGAGAGTGGATCGCCATCGGCCATCGTCTATTGATCCTGACAGTGCAAAAAGCATTCAAGCGCCGCGACGTTGCCCGGATACGGCCCCGTCACGCGCCATGCGAACATCGCGTCAAGGCTGTTGTCGTCGTGCAATTCGCTGCGATAGACGCCGGTGAAGGTCGCGGTCGGCCCCATCGCGCGGCCGGCGTAATTCTTGAACAACACCGGCTCGAGCTTGGTGAAGTCGGTGCCGACCTTCATGCCGGCGCTGTTCTCAATCTGGATGGCGTAGCGATGGATGCGCTTGAGCTTGCCGAGCGCCGGGCCGTTGCGGGCGCCGGTCTCTTGCGGCGCAACCGGCCGCACGATCTGCCCGTCGCTGTCGTAGGCAAACCCGACGATGATCTGCCCCGCCGCCGAGGCGGCCAGGGCCTGCTGCGGCGTGAACAGGCCGCCACCCGCACCGACCGAAACGCCGTCGCCGTAGGGCACGAACACGGAGCCGTTCGCGACCGTGAAGGTGCCGCAGTCAAGGCCGCCCGAGTGCACCGACACGGTCTTGCCGTTGTGATGCCACAGCCCGTTGATGGTCAGGCCGCCGCTCGGCGCGCCGGGCGATGCCGTGGTGCTGCTGACAACCGAGGTCGGCTGCACCGCATCATCGAGGAACCAGGCGCTCGCGTAGGGTGCGCCCTCCTCCAGAATGTCGGTCATGAGCTCGACGTGGTAGACCCCGGTCGCCGGGTCTTGCGTCACCAGGCTGAGCGCGTCGAGCGTCCCCGCGTCAGATGGGCCGACACAGATGCTTGTCACGGTGCGGCCCGAGCCGAGCGCGTGGCGCGCGCCGGCCGCGATCGTCGGGCCGGATGAGGTCATCAGCGTGTCGCGCTTGTAGGTGATCGAGGCAAGCCCGCCGTTGACGCGCATCCACACCGTCGGCGAAAGCTCCTGCTGGTAGGCGATCTCATCGAGGCCGCCGATGGTGAGGTGTTTGCACGTGAAGGTGATATGCGGCGCCGTGAACTTGCCTGAGAACACGTCGGCGAAATATTCCATCACCTTGCGCTGGAATTTCTGCACGAACATCACGGTGTGCTCGGTGCGGCGCGGCTCGATATTGGCGCAGCCGATCGTGGTGACGCGCCGCGCCGCGATGTTGGTCGGCGTAAGGCCACCGGTGGTCGGCGACTGCACCAGCCATTCGCCCGCGAGCGTGCCACAGATGATGCCCTGCAGGTCGGGGATCATCCAGAAGATCGGGTTCGAATCCGGCGCGTTGAGGGTGTACGAGATCGCCGACGAGTCGAGCACGTTGCCGTACTGATCGGTCGGCGACATGTCGATCGTCGTGCCGTCCGCCGAGACGCCGTTTGACACGCTCGAATCGAAGCGGTTCGGCGCGGCACCCGATAGCCAGACGCGCCCCTCGTGATACGTTCCGCAGGTCGGCCAGCCGGTGGTCTGGCTGTAAACCCCAAGCCGCCACGTGTTACACACATACGTCGCCGGGCTCTGCTGCGAAGGTATTCCCGGCGCGTTATTTGCAAAGGTCGCGACGGCCTGCGAGCTCGAATTGATCGCCGTAATGGTCGCCCAGGTCCATATCGCGACGTTGGTGACGGGAGACCAATTTGACGATGAACCCGGCGCGCCCTGGTTGCCCGAGCCGCCCGTGTTCAGAGCCCAATACGATCCGTTCCATTTGACGCGCGCGCCGGGGGTTCCGTAGACGGCGCCCCCATCCCAGTCGGATGGCTCGAAGAAGAACCGAACCAGCCGGCCGACATCGGTCGACTTGAACCCCGGCGTCCACCCGCCCGTCGTAAAGGTGATCGAGTTTCCCGCTATCGAATAGGTGCTGATCGGAACATTGCCGTTCTCGCTGTTGCCCAGGAACGGATCGAGATAGGGGCCGTCCAGCAGCGCGGGCGTGATGTAGTTGAAGGTCGCATCGGCGTTCGACTTCGGCGGCGTCGCGACCGTGATCGCCTTGATCGGCAGCGTGCCGCTGAGCAGCAGCGCCGTGCCCTCGGTCTGCACGCAGCGCAGGACCGGCAGCATCGCGGTGGTGAAATCCGTCGCCGGGATGATGATCTGCAGCGCCACCGCCTGCGTGCCGGCGACCCAGCCAAGCGTCGTGCCGTCGATCGCCTGATTGGTGACGCCATCCGTCATTGAATAGGTCGTTGGGGTCAGGCGCGTCAGGAACACGGTGCGGCCCTGCAGCGTCGGGCAGACCGTGCCGAGATTTGCGACGTATATCTCGGTCTCGGTCTGCCAGCCCTGGTCGGCATCGATCGTCATCACGGCCGGATTGGCGGTCGAGATGTTGGTGACAAGCGCCTCGCCCGCCGCGGTGGCGAGCCGCGGCCCGGTAAGCTCGAACTCCGGCCGAACCGAAGTGATGAAGCGCACGCGCTGGTTGGTGAACTCCATCAGGTAGGGCGCGCTCTCCTCGAACGTGAACGAGATGATGCGCGCGGCCTGACCGAGCAGCGTCGCGCAGACATGCCGCGAGCCCGGACGCCGCACCCACGCTCCCGTCTCGTCCGGGAAACCGTTGAGGCACACGTTCATCGCCGTGCGGTAGTCGGGCCGGTCGATGCGGCCCTGCATGCGCTTCGACCATTCGCCGCCGAGGAATGCGTGCTGCAGAAATGAGGCGTCGGCCATGGGTCAGGCCCGACACGCGATCCAGTCGTCGAGCGCAGGCTCGTCGCTACCGATCAGGATCGCGTTCGTGGTGCGCGCATCGCCCATGAACCGCTGATAGGCGCCTTCGATGGTGCGGATTTTCTCGCTCGATTGCGTCAGCGGCTCGCATGCTTCAAGGCCGAGGCGCGCGCCGAGACCCTCGCAAAACATGTCGTCGAATGTCGTCACGTCCACCGTGTCGGCGACGAAGCGCAGGCGGATCGGCGTCGTGCAGCTCGAGACGATGTACTGGGACTCGAATTCCCAGTCGTCGTACATGTCGTTCGATGGCGCGCCGAGCGGCGAGAATGAGCCCGCTTTCGGGTCCTGAGGTGCCTTGCGCAGAAATGCGGACGGCAAATGGAAGACATTGCGCGTCGTTTGCTGCGTGACCGGGCCGGCGCCGAGAGGCCACGGATTGGACAGCTTGGCCAGCGCGACGCCACTCGGGAATTCGGCGCCCCCGATCTGCCGCCAATTCAGCGATCCTGCCCCCGAGACGAACACCGTGGTCCAGGGATTGAGGACGCCGGCGTTGGTCCAGTGCAAGCCGCCGTCCGTGGTCGGGTCGTGGGCGATGTTGCCGCTGCCGATCGACTGATAGATCAGGCCGTCCGACCCGCCGACCTTGGCGCCTGCGGCGTAGGTTGTGGCGATATTGAACAACGCGGGCGCGAGGTCGGGCTCCTGGTTCAGATTGAGATCGATCAGGCTCATGTACGCGACGCTGTTGAACGTCACGACCTGGTTCTGGAAATAGGTTGCCGTTGCCGACCACGCCGTCGCGGTTGCGGGGTTGTCGCTATTGCCTGAGATCAGCGACAGGTAGGTGCGGTTCGTGCCGTCGCCGGCCGCCGTGTAGACGAGCTCGCCTGCCGAGTAAGCCGTGGTGCCGCTCGTGTCCCACGGCTCGACCGTGAGCGGCCCGAAATATTCAGCCCAGGCAGCAAAGAACCCGGGCATCACGACTATGGCGCCGGGCTGGATATTGAGGTTGTTCGGGATCTGGGAAACCCACAGCGTGCCATCCTGGTCGCTGACGATCGATCCGACGAAGTACTTGGTCGAGGCGGACCACAGCGCCGGCATCAGCAGCATGGTGGACGTGCTGAGCGGTCGCAGGATCACTTCCTTGATTGCGAACCGCCAAGTGTTTCGCTGGAGCTCGGCGCGGCGCAGCTTGTCGTAGATGCGGCTCATGACGGCCGCGTTCTTCGACTGCTCGGCAAAGCCGACCATTACGTCGATCGGCGAGCCGCCGCAGTGGTCGATGCCGCGGTTCGCGATGTCGATCGGATTACGGAAGGCGTCCATGGTGGCAGGCTATGGCCCGCCACATTTGCGGCAACGCACCCCGGCTTAGCGGAAGCTCACCGTCACGTCCGGGGTGGCCGTGGCCGTAACGACCGTCAGGCCGGTCCAGAACGCCACATCGTAGGTGAAGCACCCGCCGACGCTCGCGAACGAGGTGATCGTGCCGATCTTCGTGCCGCTGTTGGTCGTGTTGTCGAAGATCGTGATGGTGCCGGTCGCGGCTGGCGTGTTGACGCAGACGGTGTGCAGATAGCCCGGCCCGGACTTGAGCGTCGTGGTCGCGTCGGTCGTGATGTTCTTGTAGGCGAACAGGCCCTGCTGGGCTGCCGCCGGGCAGACGGCGAGGAGCAGGCCGCCCAGGAGGGCAAGCGCGCGCCTCACAGCGGCGGCGCCGTGGTCACGTCGACCGTCGCGCCGCCGTTCTCGAGTGCGCGAATGAACGAGCGGCACGCCTTGATCACGTCGAGCCGCGTCAGGTTCTTCGAATTTGTGTCGGTCGTGTTGTACCGAAGCTCGATGTCGCCCGCGCCAGGGGCCGAGGTCCCGACCGTGAAGTCGGAAACCTTCGTCCCCTCGACGCCGCGACTGAGCGAGAGCGAGATGGCTGCCATGGATCAGACCGTGTACTCGATGCGGCCATAGATGTTGCCCGCCGCACCGGTGCCGGCGACGGTCGAGTTGACGAGGTAGAGATCGAAGTACCCGTTCGGGTCCGCCGGATTGCCGCGGCCATCGACGAAGCCGAAAATCTGGAATAGTGGCTGCGACGTGATCGTGATCATCGGATAGTTGGTATTGCTGCCGTTGAACGTCACGTCGGTGCGGGCAAGGCGAACAGCCGCCGACGTGTTGTTCGAGGTGCCGAACATGATGTTCGGGCTCGAATACGCGGCCAGCGTCGTGGTCGCACCGGTGTTTGCGGTGGTCGGGATCAGGCCCTGCAACGCAGCCTGCGTGCCGTCGATCGTCGAATCCGAGAATGCGAGATTGATATCGAACGTCAGGGCGTGCGTACCGGTGTCGAGTGCGACATCGGTCGCGATCAGCGCCGACTTGATCTTGGCGGTGGTCGGAATACGGCAGAGCCGATAACTCGACTTCGCCGTGCCGAGGCCCGTGGCGGTCGCCGCCACGGTGTCGTCCTGCACCTGCACGAGATCGGGCGCGCCCTGTCCCGCGGACTGCGGCGTGTAGGGGAGCGCGTCGAGGCCCTGGATCGAGAGTGACTTGCCAACGTCTGCGGCCATTGCGGTCTCTCCTTACGGGGTGATGTCGGTGCCGGTGGTGTCGGAGCAAAGGATGCTCACCACCTTGCCGGCCTGGAGCCGGGTCGCGCCGAACGAGGTCTGCGTGAGGAGCTGCCACGGCCGGCCGGACAGGTCGGGGCGGTAGTCAATGACGTTGGTCATGTCCTTCCACACGCCGAGATGCATGCCCGACTTCACGAAGACCGGGACGTTTCGGACGTTGGACGAGACCGAAAGGCGCTCGCTCATAACCATTTCGATGCCGAGCACCGAGCGCACGCGGCCGCCTGAGACCTGGGCGTCGATGCCGCGATAGCCGAGCTGGTCGACGATCTGCACCTGGTTGTAGAGATCGGCATGCTGCTGCGAGCCGATCACCATGCAGGCCGCGTCCATCTCGAGGTCGTTGTGGTAGTGCTCGAGGATGCGCTTGGCCTCGATGATCTTGGCGATCGTCAGGCCCGAGGCCGAGGACGACCCGAAGGTCGAGGCGACCTGGAAGTTCGTGGTTGAGAACGCTTCGGTGGTGAGGCCGCCGGCATCCTGGCCGAGCGTCGCCGTGCCGAAGAATGCCGAGATCACGGAGTCGTCCCAGGCGCGACCCACTGCGGCGGCGGCGCCAGTCGCGTAGGCGTTCTTGGGATCCACGATGGTCTTGAGCTCGTCGAACGAGTCGATAAGCTGCGGCAACTCGCCGTCCTGCGGAAAGACCCAGCGCCGGAACAGGTCCGGGTTCTGGTTCGGCATCGGCGCGAAGCGGCCGGCCGGCGCCTTGAGCGCGACGGGACCGACCTGATTGATCGGCGACGCCATCTTGCCGGTGTGCTGCTTCTCACGGACCTTGCCGCGGAGCTTCGACTGCATCTGCTGCAGCAGAACCTCAACCTCGGTCGCGAACTCGGTCGTGTAAAGTTGAAATAGGCCCTGATTTTCGGTCTGTGCCATAGGAAACCCCGAAGGTGAGTGGTCCAGCGGCCGTATCCGAGGAACGGGGGCCAGGCAGTCATGCTTCGGCGTATCCGGCGCTAACCGGGGCCTTCGATCATATCGTGCGGACGTGTCCCGCTAGGGGGTCCGGTACACCTCGATCAGCCGTGTCCTTGCGGGAGCTGGACGCCGAGGAATTGACGCGAGACTACCCGGCTCGATCTTGGCGGCAACGCACCGAGATCAGGCCGCGTAGGCGCTGCCGTCGTCGCCGGTGATCAGGATGTTCAGCGCGCGCATCTCGCGGCGCTCCGTCGCGCTGCCCTTGGAGAAGCGCTCGCGCCACGCCGCATCGCCCATCAACTCGGCCTTGCGCGCGACGGCCTGGTCGCGGCTCATGATGCCGCTGCCTTTCTGCTCGCCCGAGACGAACTTGTCCTCGCCCAGCGCGGTTCCGACCTTATGGAACATCTCCATGATCGCCTTGTAGCCGATCACGCTTTCGAGCGCGGCCACGGTCTCCGGGGAGATGCCGAGCTTCTGCGCCGCCTGGCTGGCGATGAACTTGTTCGCGACATCGTTCGCCCCCCAGTTCTTGGCGAGCGCGGCCCTTTCCTCGGCGAGTTTCGCGGTCCTGACCGCGGTCTCCTCGGCCGCCTGCCCGTCAAGGTGCGCGATCACGGCCTTGACCACATCGCCGCCGCGATCCTTCGGCACGCGCGCATTGAGCAGCGCGGCGCGCATCGTGTCGGCGAGCCCGGCGTCGAGGTCCTTGCCGTCGGCGCGCTTGATCCCCGCGAAATCGTATTCCTTCGCTTCGGATGGGACGCCGAGCCGCTGATAGACACCCTTCCACCCGGCCTCGTCGGCGGGGTCCTTCGGCAGCTTGATGATCTGCTCGGGCGGCGCGCCGACGAGGGCCTGAGCGGCGCGCGCGGCCTTGGTCGCCTCGATCGCAACCGTCTTCGGCTCGTCGACCTTCCAGCCCTTGTTCTGCCAGTGGCCGAGAATTTCCGGCTCGACGCCCTGATACCAAGGAGCCGTCGCGGTCGTTGCGGCCGCAGTCGTCGTGTCGGTGGTTGCGGTCGTTGCCGCCGTGGTCGTGTCAACCATTGAGTCGCTCTCCTGTGTCATCGCGCAGGACCGGCCGGCCCAGGCGCAGTTCGTAGAGGTCTTTCATCGTGATCCGCGAGAACTTCTGGATGCGGAGGAAAACCTCGTGTCGGCCGAGGTTCATCCAGGTGCGATCCGTCTCGCCGGGTCGCGCCGGGCCGTCCAGCGCGTTGCAGTAATTCTCGAGATCGGCGAGCACGACCTGCCCCGCCGGCGAGCCGAACGTCACCGCATAGGCGCGCATCAGCTCCTCGGCCTTGGCCTCGACCTCATCCATCGATCAACTCGTCCACATTGACTTCCTGCAGTTCGATCCCGCACGCCTTCAGGATGCCGACGGCGAACTCGACCGCGGCACGCGGCGGCATCGTGATCCGCTCGCGACCCTCGATCTGAATCCACACCGCGCCGTTCAAATCCTTGCCGCCCATGATGCGGCGCTGGCCCGGCAGCGCGATCACCGGCAGGCCGAGGTCCGTGCGGAATTTCCGCATCGTGCGGTCATACGTCATTGCATCGCCCCCTGAGGCTGCATCGGGCCGCCGAGACCCTGCGCGCCGGGAACGACGCCGGGCTGCGCTTTCGACGCCTTCGCCTGCGCTGCGATCATGCTGGCCTGCTTCGGCAGCGAGTCGATCTGCTGCTGCTGCGCCTGCGCCTTGGCGCGCGCCTGACGCTTCGCCGCTACCTTCTGATCGTCGGCGATGTAGCTCTCCGGCACCATCTGGTTGCGCGCCATCGCGGGCAACGCGACCTCGCCATCGAACCAGTCGAGATAGCTGATGTCCTGCGTGATGTTCACGATCTCCTTGCTCGTTTCGAGCATGCGGATCGTGCCGACATCGCCCGCCATGCGCGCGGTCTTGGCGAGCGGCGAGGTATCGACCACGTCGTGCTGCGCGCCGGCGCGGATCGCCTCGTCCAGCATGGGCGGCATCGGCGGCAACAGGCGCTGGTCGATCAGCAGGTCGACCTCGCGCTCGGCCATCTTCGCCACGTATTCGTCGTGCTGGCGGCCGAGCGTCGGGGCGACGAGCATGCCCTTTTCGTTGACGAGCTCGATCACCTGTGTGGCGGTCATGTTCGGATTTTCCGACAGGACCTTGAACAGCGAGACCAGGAACGTGTCCTCGATCAGGCCGCGCTCCTCGGCCATCATCTTTTCGTTGATCGCGATGTTGCCGCTCGGCAGCGTCTGGATCAGTAGCTTGCCGTCCTGGCTCACGCCGCCCTTGTTGAGCGCGCCGGGTCGCATCGAGAAGTCGACCACGCCGTCATCGGTGGTGAGCAGCACCGGCGCCGATGCGCGGTGGCCCTGGGTCAGAAACACGGTCTTCTGCGCGTTCAAGGTCTTGAGGCCGGGAAGTACGATCTGCGCAGGACCGCGGCCGTAGACCTCGCCCGGGGTCTGATCGTAGCGGCGCACCGCGTAAGGGAATTTGCGATAGCCGCCCTCCGGCGCCATCAGGCACTTACCGGCCATCGAGATGTAATACGACGTGAACGGCATGCCGCGCTCGTCGAGCCGGCCCGGATCGTAGTCCTCGCCGCGCGGCTTCACGCAGTGCAGGAAGTCGAATAGCTGCTGGCTGTTCGCGCGCAGCGCCGTGACGAGGTTTGGCGGCAGCGATGCCTCGCCCCATTTCTGCACAGCCTGATAGGCGGTGAGCCGGAACCAGCGGATCATCCGATCAACGATGCCCTGGTGGTTCTCGCCGAAGAACGTCTCGCCGAGCGGGAGCGAGCGATAGCGCAAGCCGCGAATGTTGCCGAGGTGGCGACCGTCGAGCGGGTCGACGAACATCGCCGAATTGCCGAACGCGCCGACCGATTGCCAGCCATTGTAATTCTGCGAGGTGAAGCCCGAATAGACCTTGTAGCGATACTTGAACACGGCCTTGACCGCACCCTCGTACCAGAGCCGGACCTGACGGTTCTTCATCAGGTAGGCGCTGTCGGATTCGAGCCCGTGCCACAGCATGTTGCGCGGCGTGACGAGCGAGTCCGCGATCGCGCAGAACCGGTGCAGCGCGAGCGCGCCGGAGCCATCGATTTGGTGATCGGTCTTCTTCTGGCCCGGCCAATTGTAGTTGTTGTAGAAAAACGTGTTGCGCGAGGTCGGCAGGATCAGTTGCGCCGCCTCCTCCCACTGCCCCGCGAAGGTGTTGCGCTGGCCCTGGTACTGCGAGAATTCCTGCAGCGTCTCGCGGACGATCTCCTCCTCACGAGGATACGGCTTGCGCAGCGTAACGAGGAGATCGTCCTTGGCGTCAGTATCGGCCACCGGTGAGACCCATTGCCGGCCCCAGCAGGGACATCGCGCCCGGGCTCATGGCCTGTTGCTGCATTCGCTTCTTGCGCTGCTCCTCGGTCTCGTCCTTGACCTGCTGGGCGAGATCGCTGCCGAGACCGAGATCGGTCGCGGATGGCGACATGATGCCGGTGGCGGGAGCTGCGGCCATAGTCAGGCGCCCGCAGTGGCGGGCGGCGCGGGGCCGGCGCGCTTCTTGCGGGAAGCGGCGCGGCGGCGCGGGGCCGGCGCTTCGCGCGGGTCGAATGCGGCGGCGAGGCCGGGATGCCAGCCCATCGTCATGCGCCGGCGGGCCTCGGCCTCCTGCGAGATGGCGAGCGCCTGCTGATGCTGGGAGGTCGGCTGCAGCGCCGAGCCCTTGCCGCGCTCAATCGGAGCGCCCTTGGCGTCTTTCTGGTAGTCCTGCCCGAACACATCCTGGGCGATCTTGTGCTCGGCCTCCTCGGGCGAGCGGCCCTTTTCCATCCACTCCTGCGCGGTGCGCGGGAACGGCGCGCCACCGCCGGCCGACTTGAAGGTGCTCATGCCTCGCCTTCCTTGCGAAGGGCATCGGCGGCACCCTTGCCCTCGGATTTCTCGACTGCCTTGAGGTGGTTCGCGGTCTGTTGACCAGGAAACTCCTTGCCCTTTTCGAGGGCGGCGATCTCGCCGCGCATGCGGTCGGCAACTTCCTTGCCGTCGGCCGCCTCGATCTCAGCCAGATGATGCTGGACCTGCAGTTTCTCCGGCAGAGCCCCGATGCCCTGCTCGATGTGCCGGCCGGTGACGGGGTGAACCTTGGCGTCGCCAAAGACGGGGTGGTGGGACATGCTGCGACCTCGTGCGAAAGGATGCCGGGGCGCGATGCCCCGGCAAGTCACCTGAGAGGAAACGTCACCCAAGGAGGGTGTACGGTCAGGCTCGCCCACGCGCGCCGAGGCGGCAACGCACCGCTAATGTTTCACGTGAAAGAGGCCAGCGGGTCGAAGTGCACGTCGCGGGCGACCGTGACCAGGCCGCGGCGGTTGCTGGCGCCGAAGCCGAGCGTCACGTTCTTGGCGAACCGCTTCATCATCAGCCCGACCCGCGTCGCCGACATCAGGTCGTCCTTGATCTTGACGATCTTGCCGTCCTTGCGATGGTAGAAGCGGCGCTCCTCGAGCCAGTCGACGAGGTGCGCCGCGACCTTGAGCCGGCCGGTCTTCTCCCGCTCGTCCCACTCGGTAATGCCGGCGTCGGTCGAGACGCCGCCGCTCTCCCACTGCGCGAACTCGTGCAGCATCCGCAGGTCCTGCGCGCGGTAGAGTTTCGACAGCGGTTCGCCGGAGCCCTTTTCGCGGTCGTCGCCGTCCTTCGGGTAGGCGACCGGGACCTCGGCGCCGACAGACTTCATCGCGGCCGCATGCACGATCGGCAGCGAATCCGCCATGCGGATGGTGTGGTAGACGTGGATGATATCCGCGCCGTCCGGCTCCTCCCACAGCAGCAGGACGGCTCCGAACGGATGGCCGATGCCGAAGTCGAGGCCCCACAGCTTGCGCCAGAACGGCGGAACATATTCGAGCGTCGGCTCAATGATCGATTCCTCCGGCGTCACGAAGATGCGACCGGAGCCAAGCATCGGCACGCCCCGGGCGCGGGCCTCGCGCTCATGGGCCAGATAGCCGGCAAGCATGCGCGCTTTGGCGGCCGGCGTGATGTGCGGCGCCTCGTCGATCGTGATCGTCGTCACCGCCCGGTCGTCCGACGGCTCGTCGAGGAACCGGATCACCACCGCCGAGCGGCCCTCGAGCGGCGTGAAGGTCAGCCAGGCGATGCCGTCGCGCTCGCCAATCCGGGTCAGCCCCTCGCCGTAGATGTCGAGCGGCGGCTCCTCGTCAAACCAGATCCAGTCCAGCCCCTCGCCCTGGAATTTCGCCCGCCCCTGCTCGTATGATTTGAACTGCGCGACCGAGATGCCGCCCGACTTGTGGCGCACCTGAATCGTGTCGTAGGCGTCGGTGACGCCGCGCGCGAGGCTCGGCTTGTCGGCGAACCGGTCTTTCGGGATCATCCCGGCGCCGAACGCCGACTCAACGCCGTATTGGCCGCATAGCTTGGTCTGACAGACGTTGCGCACGTCGAGCGAGGTCACGCCGGCGATCCAGCCCTTGGTGGGGCCGTCGAACCGCCGGCCATCCCACCAATCGGGATACTCGCCCGTGAGGTGCAGCGCCGCCTCAAACGCCCCGGTCTCGGACTTACCGAGCCGGTTGCCCGCCATCAGCAGCCGCTCGCGCTTCATCTGCCCGAGCCGCAGGTGATCGCGCTGCTTCGGATAGGGCGTGAAGAACAGGATTTTGCCGCCGTACTGCTTGCGCTCGGCCGCAGCCTCAAGCGTCTCCAGGATGTCCCGGAGCTCGGCGTCGGACTTGGCCGGGGCAATCCCGGTCATAGCGGCGGGTATATGCAAACGGGCGGGTTGATCAGCGTCTCGGCCAGAGCAGTCGATCCGAAAGTTCCGATATAGCCAAGCAGCCGCTCCTCGTTTTCGCGGCAATCCTTCTCGGTGTTCCGCCTCCATCGATCGATCTCGCGCCACTCGGCGCGCGTCGTGGTCCGCGGGACGCGGCTCTGGTCGAAGATGAGACGGAAGGTCATTTCAACACCTCGCCCTCGATCAGATGCGGCACCGGAACCGCGTTCACACCCAGCAGTGCCGCCGGATCCACGCCCAGCGCGCGCGCCAGCTTCTCGATCCGCTCAACCATCGCTGCCCCGGTCCGGTCGGTCACCGTCTTGTTCACGTTGATGTTTTGCTCAGCCGCAAACCCAACCCGGTCCAGCAGCGCCACTGCCGCCGCGCGCCGTTCCTTGGTCGCCTCCTTCGGGTTCCCCGCGATGTTTACCAGCACGTCCGCCGCGAGATACGCCGCCGACTGCAACCGCCGTGACGCCTGTTCGTGCAGCGCCGCAATGACCCGATCGTCGTGCATCAGCCGATGCCCGGCTACCCGGAACCCAAGCGGCGTAGACCTCTGAAATCCCGCAGTCTTTGCCGCCCGCCCCGCATTCGGCCGCCGCTGGTCCAGCACCGCCAGCACAAACCGTCGGCGCCGCTCATCCAGCGCCATCATCGCCGGGCCGAATGACCCGCCATCAAGATCGTCGTCCATGGTAACAAAGTTACCGGCAGGCCGCGCACCAGCAACGCACCCGGGTTTTCCAAAACCGCCGCGCCCAAAATCGGCAAGTCACTTGAGATTGCAGGGGAAAGCGCGTGTGAGAGGGGGGATGTCGCGATTCGGACGGCCGCAGCTTTTCTCCCCCACCCCCGTCGCCTTGGGTCCCCTTTCGCAGTCAGATCAATGCCTTACGCCCAGCGCCAGGCCGCGCCTGCGTTCCTGCGTAGCTTGCGTCTACAGCGCCTATAACCCATTGATTTCATTGATGCTGACAATTCTACCCAAATGGTAAGCCAGCGGAGATGTTCCATAATATTGGTCGTTATCGAGCATGCGGCGATGACGAGGTCTTCTGCTTCATTTCACATCCGGCTCGATCTTCAGCACCTTCCCGGGAGCGAGCTTGGTGAAGCCGACGGACACGTCGTCCGGGAGGACGATCGGCGGCTGGTCGGCTGGAGATGGCGAGGCCATCTGAGCCCGCAATTGGGCCCGGCGTTTCCTCAGCCATCGATAGGCCTCGCACCAACGATCTCGCGTCCATGATCGCGGGATGCGATCGGGATTGAACGTCAAGTCCCACGGACAATCTGCTGGCCATTCGGTAGCGCGCCATGGCCGATTGAAGCGATGGTCCTTCGGCATATTGAACCTCATCTGTCCTGAGCCGCGCGAGGCTTATAGGCGACGCGTTGATTTTGCTCAGCTATTGACCGCTGCGATAATGATAGGTTTACGCTTCATTGGGTGCGTTGCCGAATGTACAGGCGCGCGCATCATTGCGGCATGGCGCGACACGCACATCCGCTGCGAGACCGAGCTGTGTTCCTGATGCGGCGCGGCTTGGCCTCGCCCGGTGAGATTGCTCGAGCATGTCAACTCTCGCCCGATCTCGTGCGGCAATGGCGCCAGCGTGCACGCATCTGGACCGATACGCCGCGCATTGAGCATGTGCGGCGGCTCATGGCCCGAGGAGGACAAGATGCCCGCAACCCAGGCGACGGACGACCTGCGCCGGCATTGCGAGACGATCGTGAAGCTGTCGGTGCGGTGTGAGACCTGCGGCCACCAGGCGATCGTAGGCGCGCCGATGCGTGGCTCACGGCTTCCTACGCTGTTCTGCGGCTATTGCGGGGATCGCGAGCCGCTGATCGAGCCGGTTCGGCGGTGATCTCCACCACGCGCGGCTTGCGCCACCGTGCCTTCGCAGCCTGACGCGCGACCCTTGATCGCTTCCACTTCGGCATTTTTTTCATTCGTCCCGCCGCGCTCAATTTCCCCAGTTTTCTCATGTGCCGCCGAGAGAACTTCAAGATTATCGGCCTGTTCTGGACGCCGTTCAGCATATAGGCGCGCTGGCCGATTCCGAGCCTACTCGAGTACTTCGCCATGGCGGCGACATCCTCGACCACAACGAGCATCAGCCCAAGCGCGCCGAGCACCGGCCCCATCGACATTCGGCCGAGACCCTTGACCGCGGATGGGGCGAGCACCTTGGCGGCATAGCCCTTTTGCAGCCCACCAACCTCATCGATTGCTTCGCGCGTGGCCCCGATCTCGAGCGCGCGCGCCCGCAGCGCCTCGATCAGGCCGTCATAGTCGCGCACCGTCGCGATCTGGCGCGGCTCGGTCATCCCCGACATGCGATCACCGTGAAGAACGCCGCGCCAATGGCGAGCAGAAGCACGCCCGGCGATACGCTCCCGAGCGCGAGGATCCCGCAATACACGGCCAACCCGGCGGCGAAGGCGCGTTCCGTGCTCATCGCGTCACCCCGAGCTGCCGGCTCATTCCGCGGCCTGCAGGTCTGCGAGCGCGCGTGCCCGGTCGGCGGCGTGTCGCGCTTCGGACTGGCGCTTGTGGGCGCGGATCAGGCTCGTGATGGGGTCCGGAGCTCGCGTGAGCCGCGCCAGCACGCCGCGGAACCGCTCGATCATCCCGGCGCGGTGCTGGGGCGACAGCGGGCGCGGCGCCGGCAGCGCGGGCACGGCCTCGCGCGGAACGTGCTTGGCAACCGTGCTCCAGAACTCCATGCGCGCGTCGAGATATTCGACCACGGCCCGCACCGTCAGAAACTCGATCTTGCGCGCAGCGCCAGTGCGGGCGTCGCAAGCCTCTAGCACGACGCCAAGCGGGTATTGCTCGAGCACGTCGGCGATCGACTGCATGAACACGCCGGGATCGCCTGGCCGCAGATGCGCATACGATCCCACGAGCTTCTTGGCCTGCTCAGCGGCCTGCAACGGTGAGGTCGAGCGTGAAACTACCATCCGCGCCTGCTTCGCCTTTTCGGCGAGCGATGAGATCATCTGCGGCGCTTGCCAGGGCACCATTTCCGCCATTTTGCTTCCCCTTTCCGCTGACAATCGCCGACACGTAGGCCACGGGCTCGGCGACGTTCTGGTCGCGGGCGAACTGGATCGCGGCGAGCAGGCCGACGGGATCGTTTTTCGATTTGAGCCACTGGCCGATCAGTGATCCGGTGCGCCGTTCGGCAACGCCGAAGCTGACCAGCACGGTCTTGCCGATCCGAAAAAGCTTGGCCTTCGGGTCCTCGCCGACGATTTCGACCTCGTAGGCGGGCGCCGCGCCAGCGGCCGAACCGATAGGTTCGGAATCTTGGGGTGTATTTAAGGGGGTTATAGGGGGAACCTTAGAGGGGGGATTTCTGTGCGCTTTTGTGCGCGTTTGTGCATCGTTGTGCGCGCTAGTTTGCGCACCAGCGCGCACAACCCGCATGCGATCGCGGTTGCGTTCGCGCCGTGCGCTGGCCTTTGCCTGGCTGATCACGTGGTCGGCGCGCACCGCAGCGGCGATCACCTCGGCCGTCGCGCCGGCCGCGACCATAGCGTCGATGATGGCGGGATCGATCACTCGCACGGCCTCACGATCAGCCGGCAGCCCGCCGGCGCGAGCCCCCACTCGATCGTCACGCGGCGCATCTGCGCCGGTGCGTCGTTGGTGATGATCCCGAGGTGGCGCAGATAATCGATCGCGTGTTTCGCGGTATTGTCGAGGTCGAGCCGGCACAGCGTCTCGCACAGCACGATCTTGACCTCGAACCTGGAGATTTGCTTCTGCGCGCGGCGATACTGGCCCGACGCCATCAGCATCATGCCGGCCCGCTCGCGCCATGCCTTGGCCTCACGTGCGCCGACCCAGTTCACCGATCGCGTGCGGTTCACGCTCGGGGGCACCGGCACGTCGAGCACGGTGTCGGGCGGGCAGTGAAATGGCGCATCGGCCATCGAAATAGCGTCGGCGGCGGGCACGGATTCCCCGTTGCGTTGCTGGAAACGCGGCACGCGACAGACGCAACAGGACAGAACTCAGTCGGCCTTCAGATGAAGACGACGCATGATCTCGAACATGATTGCGCCGAGAGCTTCGGCCGGCGGCTCGTGGCGGCCCTCAAGCCATCGTTCGGCCGTGCGCACGTCGCATTGCCCAACGTGTGCGAGCCAAGCCGCTGTTTTTTTTGGACAAGCGAAGCGCGCGAGATCACCGAATGTGATGCGCGCGGCATCCAGGTTGACCACCCTACCGGCAGATTTGCCGGTGTCCGACAAATCGCGTCGGTCGATTTCCGTGGGTTCCTGAGACGGAACCTGGATGATGGCACGCATGACCTCGCCCCCTGTGAACGCAACACACCGCGCGCCGCCCACCGACTGGGAGCAGCGCGAACAATCCGACTATCTGTGGTGGCGCGACGACCTCGCGCGGCCGGCGCGCATACGGCGCGGCTGGGCGCCTGGATCAGCGCGCGGCGAGATGGCGCCCATAAGAAAAATTGATTGCCCAGTGTGCAGTTTCGGACGGATACTCTCGTGCCCCGTGCAGTCAGATGCGGGCGTGCAACAAACGGGAGTATCGTATGGACAACGTGGTGTTCCTGGATCATGCAGCGACTTCCCGGGAGGCAGCCAAGCCACTGAGCAGATCGGCCGTCACCCCAGCATCCCGAGCGCGTCGCGTGCCGAGCACCGCCGACCACCAATTGGCTGGGATAAAATTCCTCTGCGACCACTTTCGGACGGATTCGTGCGAGGCACCCACGTCCAGCGCAAGCGCCTCTTGCGTCGGCCACAAGCCGATGATCGACCGGAATGATCGGGGTTTAGCCATGCTCGCCGTTATGGGACCCTCAGTCCCAAATGTCAAGGCGGATGTGTCCCGTGACAGTCTGTCCCGCTCAGGACACGCTGTCCTGATGGATGAGGATCGCGCGGAACGCCAATGGCGTCAGGATTTTAAGCAGCGCCTCAAGCAGGCGCGCGGCCCCCGCACGCAAGAGGACATGGCCGAGCTCCTCTGCGTTTCCCGCGATGCCTACTCGAAATACGAGGGCGGCCGAGATACCGACCTGCCGATCAGGCTGCTCCCAAGATTTTGTAAAATATGTGGAGTTTCAATGGCATGGCTCATTACCGGCGAAGAAACATCGCCTGCCTCGCGGTCGCGGCGCTCGGCCTGATGAGCTGCGCGGCGCGGAACGTCCAGTGGTCTCGCCCTGACGGCCAGGCGGTTTCTCCACAACAGATTGCACTCGACCGGGCGGCCTGCGAAGGCGAGATGCAGAAGGCCAACATGAGCGCGGGCGAAAACCACGTGATCCTCGGACAATCGCGCGGGATGCGGGCTGTGTACAACGGGTGCATGGCGTCGAAGGGCTATCTACCGTCCGACAATTAGTCCTTGACATTTGGGACGGACAGTCCCACGTTGCCCTACCAACTCGGAGGGCAACATGCCTGACACCTACGTCATCCACTGGACCCTCGCCTGCAAGCGCACCGGGCGCACCTGGGATTGCCAGTCGTTCCTGCTTGGCGATGAGGCCGCCTGCGCTCGCGAGATCATGCGCGGCGACGAATTTGGCGCCGAGCGCGTGCGCCGGATCGACTGCTACGACGCCGAGGAAGGCTGGGCACGGCTCGTCTCGCTGGAGGATATGGCGCGGGCGATGGCGCGCATTGCCGAGGCCGAACAGCCGGGCGGCGGCACGATCACGCGCGAGGTGCGGGACTTCATCGAAACGCACGGCAGCTTGGCGCTCGCGCGCGGGCTGATCGTGGCCGATGGGCTCGAGCACGCCGCATGATGACGATCCCCGAGCGCATCGGCGCGGTCGTGCGCCTTCACGGCTCGCCGATGACCAGCGAGCAGATCGCCGCGAAAATGCGCAGGCCCGTGAAGAAGCTCAACGGCCAGATCAGCCGCGCGCATTCGTATGGATACCTCAAACTGCACAGCGTCGAGACCGTGGGCAACGGGCGGCTGTACTGGTGGCAGGCGGGCGAGAAGGCGAGCGCACAATGATTACCGCCCCCGGTATCTACCCCGACATGCCGTCGGCCGAGTACTTCGCCGACCCCTGCCCCGAGCCGTCATTGACGCAGTCGATCGCCAAGGTGCTGATCGAGCAATCGCCATTGCATGCGTGGCACGAGCACCCGCGGCTTGGCGGCAAGCCGGATGAGCCCGACGACAAGTACGACTCGGCGCGCGCGATCGGCAACGCGGCGCACAAGCTCGCGATCGGTCGCGGCAAAGAGATCGAGGTCGTCGACCTGGATTCGTGGCGCGGCAAGGCGGCCGACGACCGGCGCGCGATCGAAGCGGCCGGCAAGGTCGCGATCCTGTCCAAGCACTTCGCGCGCGCGCGCAGCATGGTCGAGGTCGCGCAGCAATCGCTCGGCTTCGATGACGGCGCGGGCGAGGTCGCCGTGGTCGCGCAGGACGAGAGCGGCATCTGGTTGCGCTCGCTGATCGACTGGCTTCCCCGCGACCTTCGGCGCCCAACCGATTTCAAGACCACCGGCATGTCGTGCGCGCCGCACGCGATCCCGGCGCTCATGCTCAATGGCGGCTGGGACGTTCAGGCCGCTATGCACGAGCGCATCCTCGACTATCTCGACCCCGACGGCGCCGGCCGCCGCACCTTCCGGTTCGTCGCGCAGGAGAACTATCCGCCCTACGCGCTGACCATTTCCGACCTGCCCGAGGCCACGCTGACCATGGGCCGCAAGAAGCTCGATCGCGCCATCCAGCTTTGGCGATGGTGCGTGCGCGAGAACATATGGCCGAGCTACCCGCCGCAGATCGTCTATCCCGAGTATCCGGGATGGGCCGAAACGAAGTGGCTTGAGCGCGAGATGCACGAAGCCGAGCACCCGCGCGCGCCGAACGGGCGTGACGCGTCCAACCTGATGGCAGGCTGACATGAACGCTCCCGTGCGCAACTTCGAGGCGACGCCAGCGGTCCGAGCAGACGAGCCGCTTTTGCTCGGCATGGTAGGGCCGCCCGGTGGTGGGAAGACGCTTTCAGCGCTGCGGCTCGCCAAGGGCATGCAGGCCGCGCGCGGTGGAGACATCGTGCTGATCGACACCGAAGGCGGGCGGGCGCGCAAGTACGCCGAGCAGGTGGCCTTTAACATCGTCGAATTGAACCAGACGCGATCCGAGGATTTTCTCGACGCGATCCGTGCACAGCTTTCCGCCGCGCCGGCCGCCATCATCGTCGATTCCATGAGCGACGAACACGAGTCGTACCTCGAATGGCACGACGAGATGATCCCCAAGATGGGGAACAACGAATGGGCGGCATGGGCAAAGCCGAAGGCGGCGCGCAAGAAGCTGATCAGTGGGCTGCTCAAGATCAAAACTCCGCTCATCTTCACCTTCCGCGCGCGCGAGAAGACGCGGCAGGGCGAGAAGAACGGCAGGAAGGTCGTCGAGAACATCGGCTGGATGCCGGTCGCCCCGCTCGAAATCGTGCACACCCTCGACCTGACGTGCATCCTGCCGCCGCGCGCCGACGGCGTGCCGGTGTGGGAGTCGGCCAAGATCGGCGAGGACTTCATCATCAAGCTGCCGAACTTCCTGGCTCCGCTGATCAGCAAGGGGCCGCTCGATGAAGCTACCGGCCGCGCGCTCGCCGAGTGGGCACGCGGGTCAACCCCTTCGCCGCGCGTCTCAACCCCCAATACACCCCCGGGCGACGCGGCGGGCAAGGCGGCTCCTGCGGATCACCCTCCCGATACCGCAGGGGCCGCCGATGGCCCCGAGACCGACAGCGAGCGCATCATGCGGCTCGACGGAGAGTTGACCGAGGCGGCCAAGGGCGGATGGGACAAGCTCACCGCCGCGTGGCGCTCGATCTCCGAAGCCGATCAGGACGTGCTGCGCGCCGCGCTCAACAGCCGGCACAAGCCCGCCGCGCGCGTCGTCGACCAAGCGAGGGCGCCGGCATGAGCGAGATGCCCCCCTGGGTCGACAAGGAAAAGCTCGCCTGGGCGATCTGCGTCTGCGTCAACACGGTCGACGCCTGGGTCGCCGACGGCACGCTGCCCCCTCCCCGCAAGCGGGGGGCAAAGCTGATGTGGAAGTGGTCCGAGGTGGATGAATGCCTTACCGTCGGCAAGGTCGGCAATTCGACCGACGATAAGGCAGAGAGGATACGCAATGCTACCCGAGCGGCAGCCAGCGCTCCGCGTCACTGACGACAGTTTCGCGGCGCTGTTACGAGACTTCAAGACGACATCAAAATGGACCGAGCCGCCACCTATCGGCTACTCGGAAAGCACCAAGAGCAATTGGGCGCGCGAGATTAAGTTCATGAGTCGCCCGGATTGCCTGGGCGCGCTCTCGACCTACGAGATCGAGCCGTATTTTGTGCAGGCCTTCTTCGACGGCATCGACGACCGGCCCGGCAAGCAGAAGGCTGCGCTCGCCATCCTCATCCAGGTCGAGAAGTGGGCGATCGTGCGGCGCCGCCTGCCGCGCCAGATCACCATCGGCGTCGAGATCGGGGATTCCAACGGCGGCCATGTGCCGTGGACCGACGAGCAAGTCGCGCTCGGCGTGCGCTACGGCGCCCATCTCGCGCAGGCGATCGTCCTGGCGGCCAACACCGGACAGCGCGGGTCAGACCTGATCCGCATGTGCTGGACCGATATCGAGTCGTACAAGGGCCTGGACGGCATCCGGGTCCGCCAGCAGAAGACGTGGAACAAGACCCACAAGGAAATCTGGGTTCCGATCACGTCCGAGCTCGCAACCGAGATGAAGACGTGGGAGCGCCGACCCGGCCCGTTTCTGCTGCGGCCCGATGGCACGCCGTGGGACCGGCCGGCGCTGTCCAACGCCTGGACCTACCTGCGCGACACCACGGACGCCCTGAAGCCGCTACGGGCCGAGAACCTGGCGCTGCATGGCCACTGGGCGTCGAGCCGTGACGGCGGGCTAGTCCTGCACGGCCTGCGCGGAACCGCCTGCGTGCGGCTCAACCGGGCCGGCGCGACCGCCCTCCAGATCGCCGACATGGTGGGCATGTCGCTCGAGATGGTGACCCGGTATCTGCGGTTCTCGGCGCAGAAGGAAAACGCGGTCGCTGCGGTGCACCATCTGGAGCGAACGTTGTTCGAACGCAATTCCGATATGTCCAACAAAAAACACGGATAACGTGCTGAAATGATTGGGTCGGATATAGTCTTCCAATATGTCCAAACCGGGACTTGGTGATTCATACGATGCAAAGGTTAACACCGACGCCCGAGACCGAGACCGCGGCCGCAGCGCCCAAGAAGCCGCGCAAGCCGCGAGCGCCGCGTCGTGCTGTCGCTGAGACGCAGGGGTCCGAGCCGCCGAAGGCTCACCGCGAGCCGCCGCCGACCGCGGGCACCCCGCCGTCCTCCGCGACGCCGTCCGTCGACATCGAAGCATTCTCCCGCAACATCGCCCGCATGGTCGAGCACGGCGGGCGCGCGCTCGCCGCCTATCTCAAGCCGCGCGAACAGGGCGACCATCCCGATCAGGCGAGCTCGGACCTCGTCGTCGACGCGACCAAGACGCTTGGCCAGGTGATGCAATATTGGCTCGCCGATCCGCAACGCTCGACGCAACTGCAGACCTCGCTCGGCAGGTCGTATCTGGATCTTTGGCAGAGCGCCGCAAAGCGCATGACGGGCGAACCGGCGGAGCCGGTCGCGAAGCCAGATGCGCGCGACAAGCGGTTCAGCGACCCCGAATGGTCGTCGAACCAGTTCTACGACTTCATCAAGCAGGGCTATCTGCTCACCACCGACTGGGCGAGCCGGCTGGTGCGGGATGCGGAGGGCATCGACCCGCACACGCGGCAGAAGGCCGAGTTCTACGTCAGGCAAATCACCAACGCGGTCTCGCCGTCGAACTTCGTGCTGACCAACCCGGAGCTGCTGCGCGCGACGCTTTCCTCCAACGCCGAGAACCTGGTCGACGGCATGCGCATGCTCGCCGAAGATGTCGCGGCGGGCCGGGGATCGCTCAGGATCCGCCAGTCGGACTCCTCGATGTTCGAGGTCGGGCGCAATCTTGGCATCACGCCCGGCAAAGTCGTCTACCAGAACGACCTGATGCAGCTCATCCAGTACGCGCCCACGACACCCACGGTGCTCAAGCGTCCGTTGCTGATCGTCCCGCCGTGGATCAACAAGTTCTACATCCTCGATCTCACGCCCGAGAAGTCGTTCATCGGATGGTGCGTTGCGCAGGGACTCACAGTGTTCGTCATCTCGTGGGTCAATCCCGACGAACGCCAGCAGCACAAGGATTTCTCCGACTACATGCGCGAGGGCCCGCTCGAGGCGCTCGATGCCATCAAGCGGGCAACCGGCGAAAGCGACGTGACCGCAATCGGCTACTGCGTCGGTGGCACGTTGCTCGCGTTGACGCTCGCCTACATGGCCACCAAGGGTGACCGGCGCATCACGGCAGCGACGCTCTTCACCGCCCAGGTGGATTTCACCCATGCGGGAGATCTCAAGGTCTTTGTCGACGAGGAGCAGATCGCGGCGATCGAGCGCCACATGCGCGAGCGCGGCTACCTCGAAGGCAAGAGCATGGCGACCGCCTTCAACCTGCTACGCTCGAACGACCTGATCTGGCCCTATGTGATCAACAACTATCTCAAGGGCAAGGCGCCCTTTCCGTTCGACCTGCTCTATTGGAACTCGGACGCGACCCGCATGCCGGCCGCGAACCATTCGCAGTATTTGCGCACCTGCTACCTCGACAACCTGCTGGCCAAGGGCGAGATGGAGCTCGATGGAGTGCCGCTGAAGCTCGAGCAGGTGACGATCCCGATCTACAATCTGGCAACCCGCGAGGATCACATCGCGCCGCCGAAATCGGTCTTTGTCGGCTCATCGCTCTTCGGCGGGCCGATGAAATACGTGCTCGCCGGCTCCGGCCACATCGCTGGCGTGGTCAATCCGCCCGACAAGCGCAAGTACCAGTATTGGACCGGTGAGCGTCCGCGCGGCGCCGACCTCGACAAGTGGCTCGCCAAGGCAACCGAGCATGCGGGCTCGTGGTGGCCGGATTGGATGGAGTGGATCACGTCCCAGGAGGCGACCCGCGTGCCGGCGCGCGAGCCCGGCGGCGGCGTCCTGACCCCGCTCGAGGATGCGCCCGGGTCCTACGTGAAAATGAGAGATTAAGGATTTTGCCGCATCGTCCGGCCGGGGTCGCGCGTCGAATGTCCGACGCGGGACAGCGGACGGGGTATGCGTATGAAACGGCTCGTGCCCGGGCTCTTCGCGGCGGCGTCGGCGGCCGCCTTTGTGTTGGCGATCGCGACCGTGCGGCCGGACGGAAGCATCGACGCGTGTTTCAACGAACAGGGTCAGGCCGCGATCGCGGCGTGCACGCACGCGATCAGCTCCGGCCGCTTCAGCGGCGAAGAGCTTGCGAGCCTCTACGATAATCGCGCGATCGAGCTGCGCCAGCGCGGCGACTACGACAAGGCGATCGCCGATTACAGCGACGCGCTGCGCATCAATGGCGAACTGACCGGCGCCTACACGGGCCGTGGCCTCGCCTACGAGGGCAAGGCCGAGGTCGAGAAGGCGAAGGCCGACTACCGCAGGGCGCTTACGCTCACGCAGCCATCCGACGACGCACAGTGGGCGCAGAATACGGCGCGTCAGCGGCTGGCGGCGCTGGGTGGCTATACCGCGACGCCGGTTGTCGACCAGACATCCTCGATCCGCTGATCCCGGATGCGTAGCCCAGATGAGGCGCGCAAGCGCCGATATCCGGGAATTCGGGATCCCGGATGTCGCTTCGCTCATCCAGGCTACGGGACCCTTACGGAAACAGCGCGACCTGCTCGAGGCCCATCGCCTCCGGGAAGCCCAGCACCAAATTCATGTTCTGCACAGCCTGACCGGAAGCGCCCTTCACCAGGTTGTCGAGCGTCGAGCAGATGATCGCGCGGCCGGCGATCCGGTCCTTAGCGACGCCGATGAAGGTCATGTTCGAGCCGCGCACATGGCGGCTCTGCGGCATCTCGCCGAACGGCAACACGTGCACGAACGGCTCGCCCGCGTAGCGCTTCGCAAGTATCGCATGAAGATCCTCGGGCGACTTGCCTGAGATTCCCCGCACGTAGATGGTCGCAAAGATCCCCCGGTTCATCGGCACGAGGTGGGGCGTGAACGACACGATCACGGGCCGGCCGGCGGCGAGCGAGAACTCCTGGTCGAGCTCGGCCATGTGGCGATGGTGCCCGACCCCATAGGCGTTGAAGCCTTCCGACACCTCGGAAAACAGCATGGCCTCCTTGGCGGCCCTGCCCGCCCCGGTCATGCCCGACTTCGCGTCGACCACGATCTCGTCGAGGTCGATCGCCTTGGCGGCGATCAGCGGCACAAGCGGCAACTGGCTGCAGGTCGTGTAGCAGCCCGGATTGGCGACGAGCCGCGCGGTCTTCACCCGCTCGCGATGCACCTCGACGAGGCCGTAAACCGCCTCCTTCTGCAAATCGGGCGCAAGATGCTCGTGGCCGTACCAGCGCGCATAGGCGGCGATGTCGGCGAGCCGGAAATCGGCCGAGAGATCGACGATATTGATCGTCGGGTTCTTGGCGAAGATGTCCTTGATCACCTTCTGGGTCGTCGCATGTGGCAGCGCCGCGAACACGAGATCGAGCCCGCAATTCGCCCAGTCGATCGTCTCGATCGCGACAAGCTTCGGCAGGTCGAACGGCGAGAACTGCGGAAAGACCTCGCGCATCGCCTGGCCGGCGCGCCGGTCGGCGGTCAGCAGCACGATCTCGACCTCGGGGTGGCGGAGCAGCAGGCGCACGCATTCCGCGCCCGTATAGCCGGAGGCGCCGAGCACGCCGATTTTTGCTTTGGCCATGGTTCAGTCCTTTCCGCGGTCAGAAGGACGCCGGAGCACTAAACCGCGGATTTGGGAGAGGGTGCCGCGGATGTCTCCGGCGGCACAGGGACGATCAGACGCGATCGACCGTGGCCGCGAAAATGCGGCGGCGGCGACGGATGGTCAGCGCGATCGTCATGGCGCGCGTCTATATGGCAGGAGCCCTGCCTTCGTCAATGGAGCACGGTCGCGATAAAAAGCCCCGCGAACAGCAGCAGGCCAATGCCGCAGGCGACGATCTCGATCGCGAACGCGAACGGCCGATGCGTGCGGTGCACCTTCTGCACCCGCCAACGCACGTGCCCGGTGCGCACCACCGACCAGAGCTGGAAGGCGAACAGCGCCGCCAGCGCGGCATAGACGATCGCGAAAATGATCGGCTGCGTCACCTCATACCCCCATTGATCATCTCGATCAGCGGCGCCCGACCGAGCCCAGTCGGCCCGTCAACGATCTCTTAACCGTTCGCCGGCAATCGAACCAGGATGCAATGTGTCCGATCCTCTCCCAAAGGTGAGTCGGACGTACGACATAAGAAGCCCACAGTCACGAATTCAAGTCGCCCGCCCCCGATGGCATAGTCGGCGCTACGTGATTCGTCCCAGATCGGCGGACCTGAATGGCAAAAACTGCAAAGAAAACAAAAGCTGACGGCGAAGACCTCTTCTCGGATGCGAGCGAGTCCCCAGCCCGGCGCGCGCTGCCGCGTGCCAAGGCGGCCCGCCCGGCGGGCGAGGCCGGCTACACGGCGCACGACATCGAGGTGCTGGAGGGGCTCGAGCCGGTGCGTCGGCGCCCCGGCATGTATATCGGCGGTACCGACGAGAAGGCGCTGCACCACCTCTTCGCCGAGGTGATCGACAACGCCATGGACGAGGTGCTCAACGGCCACGCCAGCTTCATCGAGGTCGAGATCGGCCAGGACGGCTACATCACGGTCACGGACAACGGGCGCGGCATCCCGGTCGATCCGCATCCCAAGTTTCCGAAGAAGTCCGCGCTCGAAGTGATCATGTGCACGCTGCATGCCGGCGGCAAGTTCGACTCGGACGTCTACGAGACATCGGGCGGCCTGCATGGCGTCGGCGTCTCGGTCGTCAACGCGCTCTCGGAGCGCGTCGAGGTCGAGGTCGCGCGTCAGGGCCAGCTCTATCGGCAGGTCTACTCGCGCGGCAAACCGAAGGGCGGCATCGAGAAGCTCGGCAAGGTCGCGAACCGGCGCGGAACGAAAGTGCGCTTCAAGCCCGACGCGGAGATTTTCGGCGACAAGACCGCGTTCAGCCCGCTGCGCCTGTTCAAGATGACGCGCGCCAAGGCCTATCTGTTCGGCGACGTCGAGATCCGCTGGCATTGCGACAAGGAACTGCTCGACGGCGTCGAGGGCGTGCCCGAGGAGGCCACGTTCCACTTCCCGTCCGGCCTCAAGGACTATCTGGCCAGCACCATGGAAGGCCAGACGCTGGTCCATCCCGACATCTTCACCGGCAAGTCGGGCAAGCCGGGCGCGCCCGGCTCGGTCGAATGGGCGGTGGCGTGGACGTCGGATGCGGACGGGTTCCTCTCGTCCTACTGCAACACGATCCCGACGCCTGACGGCGGCACGCACGAGTCCGGCCTGCGCGGCGCGCTGCTGCGCGGCCTCAAGGATCATGCCGAACGCACCAACCAGGGCAAGCGCGCCGGCTCGGTCGCGTCCGATGACGTGATGTCGGGCGCCGGCGCCATGGTGTCGGTGTTCATCCGCGAGCCCGAATTCCAGGGCCAGACCAAGGATCGCCTCGCGACCGCCGAGGCGCAGCGCGTAGTCGAAAGCGCCGTGAAGGACCAGTTCGACCACTGGCTCGCCGGCAATCCCGCGATGGCCAACAAGCTGCTCGACTGGGTGGTCGAGCAGGCGGACGATCGCATCCGCCGCCGGCAGGAAAAGGAGATCGCCCGCAAGGGCGCGACGCGCAAACAGCGCCTGCCCGGCAAGCTCGCCGACTGCACCAGCACGGCGGCGGAAGGCTCCGAGATATTCATCGTCGAGGGCGACTCGGCCGGCGGCTCGGCCAAGCAGGCGCGCGACCGCAACAAGCAGGCGATCCTGCCGCTGCGCGGAAAAATCCTCAACGTCGCGTCCGCCGGCAAGGACAAGCTCGCGCAGAACACCCAGCTCGCCGATCTCGTGCAGGCGCTCGGCTGCGGCACCGGCACGCATTTCCGCGAACAGGACCTGCGCTACGACAAGGTGATCGTGATGACGGACGCCGACGTCGACGGCGCACACATCGCGTCGCTGCTCATCACCTTCTTCTATCGCCAGATGCCGCAGCTCATCGACGATGGCCACCTCTATCTCGCGGTGCCGCCGCTCTATCGCCTGTCGCATAGCGGCAAGACGTTCTATGCCCGCAACGAGAAGCACCGCGATGAGATCCTGAAGAAGGAGTTCCACGCCAACGCCAAGGTCGAGATCGGCCGCTTCAAGGGCCTCGGCGAGATGATGCCGGCGCAGCTCAAGGAGACCACGATGGACCCGCGCAAGCGCACGCTGCTGCGCGTCGTGCTGGTCGAGGACGAGCGCAAAAAGGCCGCGAGCGCGGTCGAGCGCCTGATGGGCACGAAGCCCGAAGCGCGCTTCGAGTTCATCCAGGAACGCGCCGAGTTCGCGCGCGAGGACATGCTGGACGTCTAGGGCGCTCGCGCCGGGAGATCAAAGCCATGCCGAAGGACGAGTTGGTCGTCCAGTTGACCAAGATCGGGCTCGCACTGGCGTTCGGCGCCTATTTCATCTGGTGGAGCCTGGAAGTCCTGCAGCGCCTGCCGCCGCGGTAGCTGCGCGCACCATGCACCTCTCGCAGCCGTGCCCGCCTATTGGCGGTGCGAGACCAGTGGCGTGCCGCGATAGAGGTCTTCGACCGCGCAGCGGAAGCTGAATTCCGGCAGGTCGATTTGGCCATTGCGCTCGGCGAGGACGGCTGCCTGCCAATCGCGACTGCGTGCGTAAATCTCCACGCGGAACTCGCGCGGCTCAAGTAGCAAAACGTAAAGATTGTTTGCTGCCTCGCGATAGCGTCGCAGCTTCAGCTCGATCTCAGCGCGTGTGTTCGACGGCGAGAGAATCTCGGCGACAAGTCGGAAATCATCGGCGAACAGGTCGTAGCCAGACGTGCCCGGCACGACAACGACATCGGGCTCCGGCTGAAAGTTGTTGACCCCCGGTAATCGGATCGCGATCGCGTGATGGGCAAACAAATCTCTGCTGCTGCCCGCAAAGGAACGATTGAGGAGCTCGCAGAAATTTTGCGCGATCCGCTGATGCGCGAGGCTGGGCGGACCGATCCGCACGGCGATGCCCTCGATCAGGTGCCAGCGCTCTTCCTTCGGCCGCATCTCGATGAATGCCATGAACTCGTCGATGTCCATGGTGCCGGATGTTGGCCGCGCGGATGCGTTTACGGTCATCTCGCACGCCTCCATTGCCACACAAGTCTTACGATTCCGGGACGCTCAAAACGAGAACCGCGGCGTCCTGTCCGGGCGCTCCGACGCTCTTTTCGCTTTCCTTCCCGCCGGGATCAACTATGGGTCGAAAACCATCGCAAAGATGAGACCGCACGAGGCCACCCCATGCGCCGCCGCCAATTCCTCCAGCTTGCGCCTCCCGCAGCGGCCGCCTTGCTGCTGCCGCGCCGCGCGTTCGCCCAGGTCGCCGACCAGCCCATTCGCATCATCTTCCCGTACGCGGCCGGCGGCTCGGGCGATGCCCTCGCCCGCCTCGTCGCCGACAAGATGCGCGTTGCGCTCGGCCGGCCGGTCATCGTCGAGGACCATCCCGGCGGCGCCGGGCGCATCGGCGTCATGCAGGTCAAGAACGCGGCGCCGACCGGCGACACGCTGCTGCTCACGCCGATCGCCACCATGGCGGTCTACCCGCATGTCTACCGCACGCTCGGCTACGACCCGTTCACCGACTTCACGCCGGTCTCGCAACTCGCGACCTTCGACTTCGCGCTCGCGGTCGGCGCGCAGGTGCCGGCGCAATCGCTCAAGGAGCTGGTCGCCTGGGTGAAGGCCGATGCGGCGCGCGCCGTCTACGGCGGCCCGGGCACCGGCGACCTGCCGCATTTCCTCGGCGTGCTGTTCGCCCACGCGGCCGGGCTCGAGCTGCGTCACGCCGGCTACCGCGGATCGGCCACCGCGATCGTCGACCTCGTGGCCGGGCAGATCCCGATGGCGATCCTGCCCCTGAGCGACGTGATGGCGATGTACAAGGACAAGTGCCTGCGCATCCTCGCGAGCTCCGGCAAGACGCGCTCGCCCTTTGCGCCGGAGGTGCCGACCTTCCGCGAGCAGGGTTACGACATCGAGGGTTCGAGCTGGTTCGGCGCGTTTGCGCCCGCAAAGACCCCGGCCGCGACGATCGGCAAGCTGAGCGGCGCCATGGCGGCCGCGGTGCGCGCGCCGGACGTGGGCGAGCGCCTGCATGCCTTCGGCCTCGTGCCCACCGGCACCTCGGCGGCCGAACTCGCCGCCATCCAGAGGGCGGATTCGGAGCGATGGGCCGTGGCCGTGAAGCTTTCGGGCTTCAAGGCGGACGAGTAAGGCGGAGGCGCGATCATGCCGTCGGCACACGAAACCCGGCTCATCCTGCTCGGCACCAAGGGCGGGCCGCGCGTGGCGAGCGGGCGCGCCAATCCGGGCAACGTCGTGATGGTCGCGGGCGAGCCTTACGTGGTCGATTGCGGCTACGGGGTGACGCGCCAGCTCATCGCGGCCGGGATCGAGCCGGCGCGCGTGCGCAAGATCCTGATCACCCATCACCATTCCGACCACATCCTCGAGCTCGGCCCGCTCATCTACAACGTCTGGGCCTGCGGCCTGCGCGAGCCGATCGACGTATGGGGCCCGCCCCCGCTGCGGCAAATCATCGAGAGCTTCTTGCAGTCGATGAGCTACGACATCGACATCCGCATCGACGACGAGGGCCGCGCCGACTTGCGCAAGCTCGTGCGCGTGCATGAGTTCGCCGCCGACGGCCGCGTGCTCGAAGCCGATGCTGTCAAAGTCAGCGCCGTCAAGGTCATCCATCCACCGCTGCCGCACGCCTACGCGTACCGCTTCGATACGGCCGACCGCTCGATCGTGCTCTCCGGCGACACCGCCGTCTGCCGCGAGCTCATCGCCTTCTCGCAAGGCGCTGACGTGCTGCTGCACGAGGTCATGCATCTCGGCGGCCTCGATCGCCTCGTCGCCCGCATGCCGGGCGCAGCGCGCCTGCGCGAGCATCTGTTGGCCGCCCATACGACCACGACGGAGGTCGGCAAGGTCGCGGCAGCCGCCGGGGTGAAGACGCTCGTGCTCAACCATCTGGTGCCGGGCGACGACCCGTCGATCACCGATGAGATGTGGGGCGCCGAGCCGGCGGCGGATTTCGGCGGCGACGTGATCGTGGGGCGGGATTTGCAGGTGATTTGATGGCCTCCCAATCGGACCAAGGAGAGGCTGCGTTTGGCTCGCCCGATTGGCGGCCTGCCGCCGGGACATGCCCGCACAGATTGCAAACGGCCCCCTCCCCGGCTAAGGTCCTGGCGGGGACGATCACTAGGCCCGTGTCAGGAATTGCGGCCGTTCATGCCAGGGAAGATCGATTGGGAAAATCAAATCGGCCGTCGCCTGAAGTTGCGTGATCTGCACATCCTGCTGGCAGTCGCGCGTCACGGCAGCATGTCGAAGGCCGGACAGGAACTTTGCGTTTCCCAACCCGCCGTATCATCGGTCATCGCCGAGCTCGAGGAGACGATCGGCGTGTCGCTTCTCGATCGAAGCGTGCGCGGCGTCGAGTTGACGGTTTACGGCCGCGAGTTGATCGAACGCACGCGCGCGGCATTCGACGAGTTGAAGCAAGGCATTAGGAATATCGAGTTTCTGGCACATCCGACCGAGGGTGAAGTGCGCATCGGTTGCTCGGAGTTCGTTGCTGCCGTCCTATCGCCAGTCATACAGCAATTTACCGACACGTATCCGGGCATCTCGCTCTATGTGAATCACGTGGTTTCTCCGTCCCTAGAGTTACAGGACCTGCGCGACCGGCACGTCGATTTCTGTCTCGCACGCCTGATCAGGCCATCGACGAACGGGCACGAAGAACTTCATGTGGAAATCATTTTTGATGACAGCATGGTGCTGACGGTCGGGGCGCACAACAAATGGGCGGGCCTGCGCTGCGTGGAGCTTGCGGACCTGGTCGACGAACCATGGATCCTCACGCCGGCCGGCAGCCGCAATCACCTGATTCTGCAGGAGACGTTTCTCGCCCGCGGCCTGCGCATGCCCCAGCCGCGTCTAACCACGTTCTCGGTCCCTCTGCGCGCCGGCCTGCTGGCGAGCGGCCGCTTCATCACGACGTTTCCGGGCTCGGTTCTCTCCGTCTACGGAGAGCGGTTCGGCTTGCGAGCCCTCCCGGTCGACATCGGGTGCCAAACATGGCCGATCGCGATTGTGACACTGAAGGACCGGACCCTGCCCGCTGTCGCGCAGCTCTTTGTCGATCATGCGCGCAGCCGCCTGGCCTCGATGGATGCCGTATGGGCGCCATCGACCGAACCGGCCTGAACAGCGTAGCGAAAAGACGGCCGCGCCTTTACTTCGCCTGCACGCCGGCGGCCTCGGCAGCCTGCCGCCAGAGCGCAGTATCAGCCGCGATCAAGCGCGCGAAGTCGGCCGGCGTGTTGCCGACCGGATTGACCCCGATGGCGAGGAGGCGCTCGGTGAATTGGGGGTCCCGAGTGGCGCGAGCGATTTCGCCGGCCATCTTCTCGATGATCTCGGGCGGCGTTCCCGCTGGCGCAACAAGTCCGTTCCAGGTTTCCGACTTGAAATGCGCTACCCCCGATTTATCCAAGGTCGGCACGTTGGGAAGCTGCGGCGTCCGTGTTTCCCCCGTGACGGCAAGCAGCCTGACGTCGCCACTCTTGGCATGCGGCAAGGCTTCCGACAGATTGGCGCAATACATCGTCAGGCGTCCCGCCAGCACGTCCGCGAGCGCAGGCGCTCCGCCCTTGTACGTCACTGCGATCATGTTGAGGCCGGCGCGCTGCAGAAACATGGAAGCAGTCAAATGCGCAATGCTGCCGACGCCTGCCGTGCCGTAGGCTAGCGTGCCGGGCCGCTGGCGCACGTAATCGATGAATTGCGCGACCGAGCTCGTCGGCACATTCGTCGGCGCGAGCAATACCAGCGGATTGCCGCCGATCACGCTGACCGGCGCGAAATCCTGGACCGGATCGTAGGGTATCTTGGTGGTCACCGGCGCGATCGTCATTTGCGACGGCGAGCCAAGCAGGAACGTGTATCCGTCAGCAGGCGCACGCGCGACCGATTCGGCCGCGATGATGCCGCCTGCGCCAGCGCGATTTTCCACGATGAACTGTTGCGCAAACGCGTCGCTGAAGCGCTGCGCGATCAGTCGTGCGATCGCGTCACTGTTCCCGCCGGCCGCAAACGGAACGATGATCCTGACCGGCTTCTGCGGCCACGCCTGCCCGTGTGCCGGCGCAATCGCGGCCAACGCCGCGATGACGAGTGATCCCAACAGAAGTTTGCGCATGGGCTGCCTGCCTGGCTCGATCGGCGGAGAGCGCGCATGAAACCATAATACTAGCAATGATTGAAGCCCGCAGAACGCCGCGCCCACGTAGATGCCGCGTTCGTCACTTCCTTCGATCCGTCGGCCATATGAATTTGTTTATACCGTTCAATCCAACAGCCACCTATTCGGCGCGCCGCGAACGTGGTCTCACCACCCATGCGGTTCTCGTCGGACGGGACATAGGCTCGCGCCGCTGCGCGCCTTGCGTCGCCGCCGCCGGAGAACTGCGGGTCGCAACGGAGCCGCGCATGGGAACCAAACGTGCCGGACCGGTCGACGCCATCGTTGGTAGCCGCATCCGCACGCGCCGGCTTCTGCTCCGCATGACGCAGACGCAGCTCGCGCGGCAGCTCGGCGTTTCGTTCCAGCAGGTGCAGAAATACGAGAACGGCACCAACCGGGTCGGCGCCGGCCGCCTGGTGCAGATTGCTCAGGTCCTGGGCACGCCGGTCGACGTATTGCTGCAGGGCCTCGGCACCGGCAAACGCAGCACCGTGCGCCCCGACGACCCGTTCGTTCTGTTGTCGAGCGGCCCCGCGGTGCGGCTCGCGCAGGCGTTCGCGCAAATCTCCGACCGGCAGGTCCGCGGTGCGCTGGTGAGCCTCGCCGAAGGAATTGCCGCCGCCAACCGCAGGCCCGGCAAATCGGCCGCCTGAGCGTTTTTATTCGCGCGATATCCTCGATTTGCCGGGTCGGCTGGCGGAACGGATGGTGCGGCCTGCGACCGGTGCTTGGGCGGCCGGCGAGCCACGGCAAATGCTACGCTCTGGCGATGACCGACTTGCCGGCCGACGCACCGCGCGCCAAATCCGACCTCTTCGGCCACCCGCGCGCCCTCACGTTCCTGTTTGCGACCGAGATGTGGGAGCGGTTCTCCTATTACGGGATGCGCTCGCTTCTCGTGCTCTACATGGTCGACTATCTGCTCAAGCCCGGCCGCATCGAGGGCGTGATCGGACTTGCCGCCTTGCGCCGGCTGCTGGAGGTGCCGTTCGGGCCGCTCGATGCCCAGCCGCTCGCCTCATTGATCTACGGCCTTTACGGCGGCCTCGTCTATCTCACGCCGATCTTCGGCGGCCTCCTCGCCGACCGCGTGCTCGGCCATCGCCGCACCGTGGTGATCGGCGCGCTGCTGATGGCGGCAGGCCACTTCATGATGGCATTCGAGCCGCTCCTTCTCTTCGCGCTCCTGGCGCTCATCCTCGGCAGCGGCGCGTTCAAGCCCAACATGTCGGCGCAGGTCGGCGATCTCTATGCCGCGGGCGACGCGCGGCGCGATCGCGCCTACTCGATCTTCTACGTCGGCATCAACCTCGGCGCGCTGGCGGCCCCGCTGGTCTGCGGCACGCTCGGCGAGGAGGTCGGCTGGCATTTCGGCTTCGCGGCCGCCGGCGTCGGCATGCTGATCGGCCTTGCGACCTATCTCTACGCCTCGCCCCTGCTGCCGCCCGATCGCATCACGCCCGTCACGCAAAGTGTCCCGCTCGGCCGCGACGCACGCCGCGCGCTCGGCGCCCTGCTCGTCCTCTTCGTGCCGACCACGCTGTTCTGGGCGACCTACGAGCAGCAGGGCAATACGATCGCGCTGTGGGCCGATACGCATACGGACCGCACCGTCGACCTCCTGGGCTGGTCCGCCACGATCCCAACCACCTGGTTCCAGGCTTTCAACCCGCTGATGATCGTCGCCTTCACGCCGTTGGTGGTCGGGCTGTGGGCCCGGCAGGCGCGGCGCGGGAGCGAGCCGACGACGCTCGCCAAGATGGCGCTCGGCTGCTGCGGCCTCGCGCTCGCCTATGTCATCATGGCGGGTGCCGCCTGGCATGCCGGCGGCGCCAAGGCGAGCTGGCTGTGGCTGCTCGCCTACTTCGTCGTGCTCACCTTCGGCGAGCTCTACCTCTCGCCGATCGGCCTCTCGCTGGTGTCGAAGGTCGCGCCGCGGCACGCCATCTCGATGATGATGGGCGTGTGGCTCGCGACCAGCTTTGTGGGCGGCTTCTTCGCCGGCTGGCTCGGCAGCCTGTGGAGCCGCATGGACAAGGTGCATTTCTTCCTGATGATCGCCGCGATCGTGGCCGCCGCCGGCCTCGCGATTGCGCTGCTGCGGCGGCCGTTGCGCACGGTCCTGGCAGACCCGCAGGCGCTTGACCCGCAAGCCTCTGGCCGCCTCGACCACCGTGCCGTATGATTTCGCCAACAAGGGATGCGGCCGTCATCGCGGCACGTGCTGGATTTCCAGGAAATCGCAAGGGAGGAATTGATGCGTCGGTCCTCAGTGGCTCTGCTCGCGGGCGCGGCGCTCGCGCTCGTCGTCTCGACCGGCCCATCGCGCGCGCAGACGGCGCTCACCGGCGTCGTGAGCTCGGCCGATGAGGCCTCGATGGAGGGCGTGCTGGTCACGGCGCGGCGCGACGGCGCCACCATGGCGATCACGGTGGTGAGCGACGCGCAGGGCCGCTACAGCTTCCCGGCCGCGAAGCTCGAGCCCGGCCACTACACGCTCGCGATTTGCGCGATCGGCTACGATCTCGACGGCAAGGCGACCGCGGACGTCGCGGCGGGCGCGAGCGCAAACGCCGATCTCAAGCTCAGGCACGCGCGCAACATCGCGTCCCAGCTCAGCAATGCGGAATGGATCGACAGCGTGCCGGGCACGCCGGCGCAGAAGGACGCGCTGTTCAATTGCGTCGGCTGCCATACCGTCGAGCGTATCGTGCGCTCGACGCACGACACCGACGAGTTCGTGCAGACCATGAAGCGCATGGCGAGCTACGCCAACCAGAGCCTGCCGGTGCGTCCGCAGAAGCGCAAGGCGGAGCGCTTGCTGGAAGAGCGTGGCGATCAGCGCGACGAGCTGTTTCGCAAGCGCGCCGAATGGCTCGCCTCGATCAACCTGAGCACGGGCGACACGTGGGAATATCCCTTCAAGACGCTGCCGCGCCCGAAGGGCCGCGCCACGCAGGTGATCATCACCGAATACGACCTGCCGCGGCCGATGATCGAGCCGCATGACGTGATCGTCGATAAGGCGGGCTACGCCTGGTACACGAATTTCGGCGAGGAGAATATCGGCCGGCTCGATCCGAAGACCGGCCGGGTCACCGAGTATCCGTTGCCCGAGCTCAAGCCCGGCTGGCCGCAAGGCAGCCTCGGCCTGCACGCCGACAAGGACGGCAACCTGTGGATCGGCATGATGTATCAGGGCGCGATCGGCCGCCTCGATCCCAAAACGGGCCAGGTGACGCCCTTCTCGCTGCCGCCCGAGGTCAACAAGGCGATGGCGCAGGTGAACATGGTGCGGCCGAAGTCGGCCACGGTCGACCACAAGGTCTGGGCGCAGAACAACGGCTTTGCGGCGATCCACCGGCTCGATCTCGCAACCGGCCAAATCGAGACGATCGCGCCCTTCCGGGACGCGGCCGCGGGCGAGAACCACAACATCTACGACATCGTTCCCGACTCGCAGAACAACGTCTACTTCACCGACTTCGCCCAGCAGCAGATCGGCCGCGTCGACGCAAAGAGCCTCAAGGTCACGTTCTACCAGCTCCCGACGATGAAATCGGCGCCGCGCCGCGGCATGATGGACGCCCAGGACCGCATGTGGTTCGCCGAATATCGCGGCGACAAGATCGCGATGTTCGACACCAAGACGGAGAAGTTCACCGAGTGGCAGATGCCGCTGCGCTGGGCCGCGCCCTACGACGTGACGATCGACAAGAACGGCGAAGTCTGGACCGGCTCGATGATGGACGATCGCGTGACCCGCCTCGATCCCAAGACCAGCACCTTCGTCGACTACCTGATGCCGCGCGAAACCAACATGCGCCGCGTCTTCGTCGACAACACCACCAGCCCGGTCACCTTCTGGGTCGGCAGCAACCACGGCGGCTCCATCCTCAAGGTCGAGCCGCTGAACTGAGGGCGGCGCAGCGCCGGCAAGGCATCGCCGAGATGACAGCGGTCGCATTGGGAAACCCGACCGACCCGCAGGTGGTGCGGATGATCGCCGAGAGCGATCGTTATTACGCGAACCTCTATCCGGCGGAGAGCAATCACCTGCTCGAGCCGAAATCGCTGCTTGCCCCCAATGTCTCGTTCTTCGTGGCGCGGGACGCCGATACGATCTGCGGTTTCGGCGCCGTGGTCGCGACGCCGCCCTATGGCGAGATCAAGCGCATGTATGTCGACAATTCGGCGCGTCGCCGCGGCATCGGGCGCGACATCTTGCTGGCCATCGAGCGGCGCGCCAGGGAGCTGAAGCTGACCCAGCTGCGACTGGAGACGGGCGTGCGGCAACCGGAGGCGATCGCGCTGTACGCGACGCACGGCTTTGCGGAGATCGGCCCGTTCGGCGATTACGCGCCCGATCCGCTCAGCATGTTCATGGAGAAGTCGCTCGACTGACGGATCGCCGCGCGGTGCGGATCGCGGTCAGTTCGAGCGCAGCCGCTGCAGGTTTTCCCGCGCCAGGCGATCGCGCGGATCGAGCGCGACGGCGCGCTCGTAATCGGCGAGGGCGAGGTCGACCTGCCCGGCCTTCTCGCGCGCGTAGCCGCGCCACAACAGCGCATTCATCGACGCTGGATCGAGCGCGATCGCGCTGTCGAAATCGGCGATTGCGCCCGAGTAATCGGCCTGCATCAGGGACGAATAGCCGCGGCCGAGAAACGCGAAATAGCGGTCGGTCGGGCGTGGCAGCCTCATCGCGATGGCGTGATCGTAGTCGGCGCGGGCGCCCTCAGCCTGGTCCAGGTGGATGCGTGCCTCGGCGCGCGCCAGATAGAAGGTCGGCTCGCGCGGCGCGAGCTGGATCGCCTCGCCATAGAGCGCGGCGGCGGCGGCGTAGTCGCCGAGCGCCGATTGCGCGCGGGCGGCCGCATAGCGCAGGCGCGCATTCGCGGGATCGATCCTCACGGCGACGAGAAAATCACCGAGCGCGGCGGTGAAGCGGCCGCGGCGCATGTAGAAGTAGCCGCGTGCCAGATCGGCGGCGGCCGCCGGCGGCGACATCTGCACCGCCTGGGTCAGGTTCGCTTCCGCCGAGGTGAACTCCTGCACGCTCTCGAGGACGGCCGCGCGGCGCAACAGAACCTGGCGCGTCTCGTCGGTGCTGGCGCCCGGGTCGACCGTGAGATTACGTCCCTCGTCGACGAGCACATGCCCGAAGCGCTGCTGCAGGTCGCTGCCCGGCGCCTGGGAAGCCATCCGGACAGGATGGTCGGACGAATGCGATTGCGCCCACGCCGGCGCCGCCAACACAATAGTGGCCGCGAAAGCCGCGGCCCAAAAACCCAAACTATGCCAATTCATAATTCCGCCGTGCACTGAATTCCCACGGCCTGGAACCTAATGGCCGGGCATGAGGATTTCGCTGCCAAGGCCCATGCGATTCGCCGGGAAAACGCCGGCGTTTTGTCGGCCGCGCCTTACCAAACATAAACCATCGTGGCGCCGTCTCACGCCATCGGCAATCCCGCGTAGTTTTCGGCAAGCGCCGTCGCGGCCGCGGTCGAGCTCGCCACATAGCTGAGCTCGGCGAGCTGGCGGCGCCGGTCGAACGGAACCTCGTCGGGAAAGCGGTGGAAAATCTGCGTCATCCACCAGGAGAATCGCTGCGCCTTCCACACGCGTGCGAGGCAGGTCCGCGAATAGGCATCGAGCAGGTCGGTGCGGTTCGATTTATAAAACGCCTCGAGCGCACGCGAGAACACCACCACGTCGGCAACCGCAAGATTCATGCCTTTGGCGCCGGTCGGCGGCACGATGTGGGCGGAATCGCCGGCGAGGAAGAGACGCCCGACCTGCATCGGCTCGACCACGAAGCTGCGCATCGGCGTGATGCCCTTCTGCAGCATCTTGCCCTGCGCGAGCGGCCGCACGCCGTTGAGCCTGGCGTGCAGCTCGTCCCAGATACGGTCATCCGGCCAGTTGTCGATGTCCTCGTCGGGCGCGCATTGCAGATAGAGCCGCGCCAGCGTCGGCGAGCGCATGGTGAAGAGCGCAAAGCCGCGGTCGTTGAACGTATAGATCAGCTCGTCCTCGGGGGGCGGCGATTCCGCCAGGATGCCGAGCCAGCCGAACGGATACTCGCGCTCGAAGGTCTGGAGCAGCCCGGCCGGAAAGCTCGGGCGGCAGATGCCGTGGAAGCCATCGCAGCCGGCGATGAAGTCGCAATCGATCTCACGCGCCTCGCCATTGTGACGGAAGCGGATCTTCGGCGCGCCGCGTTCGAAGTCGTGCACGCTCACGTCCTCGACCTCGAACAGTATCTGCTCGCCGTCGGCCAGGAGACGCGCCACGATGTCCTTCACGACCTCCTGCTGGCCGTAGATCGTCACGCCCTTCCCGATCAGGTTGTGAAAATCGATGTGATGCAGTTCGCCGCCAAAGTTGAGGAAGATGCCGCGGTGGAACATGCCCTCACGCCGCATGCGGTCGCCGACGCCGAGCTCGACCAGGAGATCGGCCACCCAGTGTTCCAGCAGGCCGGCACGAATGCGGTGTTCGATGTAGTCGCGGGTGCGGTTCTCGATGACCACCGAATCGATTCCGGCGCGGCGGAGCAGAAGCGCGAGCACGAGCCCGGCCGGACCCGCGCCGATGATCCCGACCTGGGTGCGCATCTCGTTTCCTCCGCCGCGATATCCGCTTTGGGCCCCAACCTATCGGGGCACCCACGGCACGAAAGGGATGGAAGCCGGAAAAACTTGGATGAATCGGCACTTCGGCTGCGGCGGAGTCGCGTCACGGTAGCGGAATCGGGGCGCGGCCAAGAAGGCGCGCGCACATCTGCCGAGACGGTCGATTAACCGAAAAGGCCCCGCCAGCATTGACTTTTTGCGGCGCAACACTATGTTCGGCGCGAACGGCACGATGCATTCGGCCGCCTTTTTTTCCGCGCACAACCGACGTCGTTCATTGTTCCGGGCGCGGCTTGGCCTTCCGGGCGGTCATCATTCGAGGTTACATGTCTTTCGCCCATCTCGGCTTGTCCGACAAAGTTCTCGCCGCGGTCGCCGCGTCCGGTTACACGACCCCCACCCCGATCCAAGACCAGGCCATCCCGCACGTGCTCGCACGGCGCGACGTGCTCGGCATCGCGCAGACCGGCACCGGCAAGACCGCCGCCTTCGTGCTGCCGATGCTCACGATGCTGGAACAGGGCCGCGCCCGCGCCCGCATGCCGCGCACGCTCATCCTCGAGCCGACGCGCGAGCTCGCCGCGCAGGTCGAGGAAAGCTTCAACAAATACGGCGCCAAGCAGAAGCTCAACGTCGCGCTGGTGATCGGCGGCGTCTCGTTCGACGACCAGGATTCGAAGCTCACCCGCGGCGTCGACGTGCTGATCGCGACGCCCGGCCGCCTGCTCGATCACTCTGAGCGCGGCCGCCTGCTGCTCACCGGCGTCGAGCTCCTCGTCATCGACGAGGCCGACCGCATGCTCGACATGGGTTTCATTCCCGACATCGAACGCATCTGCAAGCTGGTGCCGTTCACGCGCCAGACGCTGTTCTTCACCGCAACGATGCCGCCTGAGATTCGGCGCATCACGGAGCAGTTCCTGCACAACCCCGTGAGGGTCGAGGTCGCGCGGCCCGCGACGACCCTTGCGACCACCACGCAGGCCCTGGTCAAGACCGGGCGCGAGCCGCACGAGAAGCGCGACACGCTCCGCCGGCTGATCCGCGCCGCCGACAACCTCAAGAACGCGATCATCTTCTGCAACCGCAAGCGCGAGGTGGCGCTGCTGCACCGCTCGCTTGTGACGCACGGCTTCTCGGCGATCGCGTTGCACGGCGACATGGACCAGTCGGCGCGTACGGCGGCGCTCGAACAGTTCCGCCGCGGCGAGGTCAGTCTGCTGGTGGCCTCCGACGTTGCGGCGCGCGGGCTCGATATTCCGGACGTGAGCCACGTGTTCAATTTCGACGTGCCGCACCACCCCGACGACTATGTCCATCGCATCGGCCGCACCGGCCGCGCGGGCCGCAGTGGCGTCGCGCTGACGATCGTTGCCCCGATCGACCAGAAGTCGGTCGCCGCGATCGAGAAGCTGATCGGGCAACCGATCCCCTGGGCCGGCGATCCTCCGGCGGCATCCGACCACACGGAGGACGCACACGAGGCGCGCCGCGGCGGTCGCCGTGGCAGCAATCGGGGCAAGCCGCGCTCAGCAGACCGGCCGGACCGGCCGCATGCGGAGCGGCCGCCTCGCGATCGGCAGCCGCCCCGCGCGAGCACGCGCCGCGCGACCGCCAACCGGCGCCGGTTGCCTCGCTTGAGGCCGCCCGCCCGCGGCCACGTCCCGCACCGCAGCGCGAGCCGTCGGACGAAGCGGCGGAGCCCTCCCATCTGCCGGCCTTCCTGTTTCGGCCGACGCGCCTCAAGGCCTGAGACCGCTCCGCAGCGATCCGCGACGATTGTCGCGGCCGGGTCCGCCCGCGCCAGACGCTCGGCGAGAGGTAACGCGCATTACAATCAGTGATTTAAGGCGCAGCCTAACATGCTGGTGCAAAGGGGCTTTCTAGCCCGGCGCCGGATGCAAAATTTACCGCAAATTCACCCACGCGACGTAGCGTCGCGGACGAATGGGCCGGTGCGCATACGCGTCGGTCGTGGGTGGGTTCGTGGGGGCCTCGGCCCGCGGATTGGAGACTGGGCCATGACCGTCCCGTCGGACGAGCACGAACGCAGCATGGCGTTCGCGGAGATTGCGCTCGGCCAGATCAAGGCGCTACGCCAACCCGCGGTCCCGCGCATTTACGAGATCTGGTACAATTACGCGACCGGCTACAACCCGTCCCTCAATCAGAAAGTCAACGAAACGCTGTCGAAGGGCGGCACGCTGACCGACCAGGATATCGAGTTCATCCACAAGACCTTCATCTCGCCGACCCGCATCGTCGACGAGCTCGGCAGCGTCAATACCAAAATCGGCGGCGAGATCGACCAGGTGATGGCGCTGATCGACTCGGCCGTTCGCTCCGCCACGCGGCATGACGCAAACCTCTCCGACGTCACCGCGAAGCTCGGCCACGTCACCGACCGCGGCGGCGTGCGCAGCATCATCGAGACGCTGGTGCAGACGGCCTCCGACATGAAGCGCGACAACCGCGCGCTCGAGACGCGGCTCAAGTCGTCGCGGCAGGAGATCAGCCAGCTGCAGCAGAACCTCGAAGCGGCGCGCAACGAAAGCCTGACCGATCCGCTCACCACGCTCGCCAATCGCAAGTATTTCGACGAAGCGCTCGCCCGCAACCTGCTCGAGGCGACCGCGTCACCCGAGCCGATGTCGCTCGTGCTCGCCGACATCGATCACTTCAAGACATTCAACGATACGTTCGGCCACCTCACCGGCGATCAGGTGCTCCGCCTCGTCGCGCTAACGGTCAAGCAAACCGTCAAGGGCCAGGACATCGCGGCGCGCTACGGCGGGGAGGAATTCGCCGTCATCCTGCCGCGCACGGCGCTGCGCGAGGCGATCACGGTCGCGGACCACATTCGACGCGCCGTGATGGGCAAGGAGCTGATGAAGCGCTCGACCGGCGAGCATCTCGGCCGCGTCACCGTCTCGATCGGCGTCGCGAGCTACCGACACGGCGACACGATCCAGGCATTGATCGAGCGTGCCGATACCTGCCTCTATGCGGCCAAGCGCAACGGCCGCAACCGCGTAATCTGCGAGACCGACCCCGAGGTGTCGCCGGCCGCCGAGACGCAGGTCGCCTGACCGGCGAGATATCGCCGGGCAATCGTTTCCATCCGCCGAGGTGAAGCCTCCCAACGCTTTGGAGGGAAGCTGCCCGCGATCGGCCTCGCGTCCTCGTCCGTCCCGTGAACCCTCTGCGCATCCGTAAACACAAACGGTCGGGGCACAACGGAGCAGAACCTGCATGCTGAAATCATCTCTAACTCGCGCCAGCCTGTGCATCGCGCTCGCGGTCGGCGCCTTCACGCTGCCGTCGATGGCCAAGTCGAAGTGGCCGGGCGATGTGCCCAGCCCAGGAAGCGCGTTGGCTGCCAAAGCCATCGGCCAGGAGTGCCGCATGCTCACCGCCTCGGAAATCGGCGAGCTCGACGCTTATCTGGCGAAAGCCGGTTCGGAGATCACACGCCGTGACAGCGGCTTCGACTTCCACGGTTTCGAGACCGATCTTTACGCCCGATACGTGGCCGACTACCGCAAATCCGGGGCCTGCACCGCGGATGCCGCCGAGTTGGCCAAGGACGCAGTGGCCAACGCGCGAAGGGCCATGCAGACCGGCAAGTTGTTTGCGGATTAAGCGCCGGTCCCATCGAGCCACGGCGCCGCAACTCTAATGGCGCGGCGCCGTGGCGATTTTCATCGAGCGCTCACGCGATTGCGTTTCGGCGCCCTTTTAGATGCCCTGTTCGGAGCCTTCTTCGGTGCCTTGGCACGGCGTGCCGCCTTCAAGGCGGCGCGCGCCCAGCCCGCAAGCTCGTCGGGCAGCCTCCAGTAGGAGAGGCTCGTACGCCCGCGGCCCTTGGCCGTGTAGGTGAAAGGGCCCATCCCCTCGCGCTCGAACGCTGGCGACGTCTCCGCATCCGCCTTGAGGTAGACCACGCCGTCCGACGCGAGCGCGAACATCATGCCGTCGGCGTAGATGCCGAAGCCGCCGAACATGCGGCGCGCGCTCACGCGGCCGAAGGCGGCGAACAGCTCGATGATGTCGTCGGAATCCATCGGCCGACGGCCGCGCCGATCACTGCGCCTCGGCAGTGTCGCTCGCGGCCGGCGTGATCGCGACCGATTCGCCGCAGCCGCAGGCCGAGGTCTGGTTCGGGTTGTTGAACACGAACCCGGAGGAGAGCTTGTCGACCTTGAAGTCCATCTCGGTGCCGAGCAGAAAGAGCACCGCCTTGGGGTCGATCAGGAGCTTCACGCCCTTGTCCTCGACCACCTCGTCGTGCGGCGCGGCGCTCGCGGCATATTCCATCACGTAGGACATGCCGGCGCAGCCGCCGTTCTTGACGCCGACGCGCACGCCGGCGATCGGCTGGTCGGCCTTGCCGAGGATGTCCTTGATGCGGGTTGCCGCCGCATCGGTGAGCCGCATCACTTGCGGGCGCGGCCGGGGGCTAGCCATCTGTGATCTCCTCTCGCCGGGTTCAAGGCCCGGCAGACGAAACTCTTCCACCTAACATAAGCACGAATGCGCGCTTCACCACATGTTGAGCACGACCCGCGCCTCGTCCGACATCCGGCTCGGCTCCCACGGCGGGTCCCACACGACGTTCACGCTGACGGGGCCGACACCCGGCACGCTCGCGACCGCGTTCTCGCCATGGTCGGAAGTTCCTGCGCCGACGGGCAGTTGGGCGTCGTCAGGGTCATGTCCACCGTGACGCTGCGATCGTCCGCGATGTCGATCTTGTAGATCAGGCCGAGCTCGTAGATGTCGGCCGGAATTTCTGGGTCGTAAACGGTCTTCAGCGCCGTGACGATCTCATCGGTCAGGCGCGAAACCTCCTCCTGCGGCAGAGCCGAGGTGGCCTCCGCGGGCGCCGTCTCGGGCGTCGCCTGCTTGATCTCTTCCTTGGTTGCGTCTTGGGTCATGACAGCATGTCCTGCGCCTTGCGGAGCGCCTGCACCAGGGTGTCGACCTCCTGGCGCGTATTATAGAGCGCGAATGAGGCCCGGCACGTGGCGGTCACGCCGAACCGGGCGAGCAACGGCATCACGCAATGGGTGCCGGCGCGCACCGCGACGCCCGCACGATCGATGATGGTCGCGACATCATGCGGATGCGCGCCCTTGAGCTCAAAGGAGACGATCGCACCCTTGTGGCGCGCCTGGCCGATGATGCGCAGCGAGTTGATCTCGCGCAGCCGCTCGTGCGCGTAGCCGACGAGATCGCGCTCGTGCGCCTGGATGCGCGGCTTGCCGACTGACTGAAGGTAGTCGATCGCGGCGCCGAATCCGATCGCCTGCACGATCGGCGGCGTACCGGCTTCGAACTTGTGCGGCGGTTCGCCATAGCTGACGCGATCCTCGTAGACTTCCCGGATCATCTCGCCGCCGCCGTTGAACGGCCGCATGGCGGCGAGGTGCTCGTATTTCCCGTAGAGCGCGCCGATTCCGGTCGGGCCGCACAGCTTGTGGCCCGTGATGGCGTAGAAATCGCAATCGAGGTCGCGCACATCGACGTCGAGATGGACCGCGCCCTGGGCGCCGTCGACCAGCACCGGAATGCCGCGCGCATGCGCAATCCTGATGACGTCCTTGACCGGCACCACGGTGCCGAGCGCGTTCGACATGTGGGTGATCGCCACCATTTTGGTGCGGTCGGTCAACAGATTCTCGAATTCGTCGAGCAGGAAGTTGCCCTCGTCATCGACCGGCGCCCACTTGATCACGGCGCCGTGCCGCTCACGCAGGAAATGCCACGGCACGATGTTGGAGTGGTGCTCCATGATCGAAAGCACGATCTCGTCACCCGGCTTGATGCGGTCGCGGCCAAACGTATAGGCGACGAGGTTCATCGCCTCGGTGGCGTTGCGGGTGAAGACGATCTCCTCGGGCCGCGCCGCGTTGAGGAAAGCGCGGACCTTCTCGCGCGCGCCCTCGTAGGCCTCGGTCGCGGCGTTGGCGAGATAATGCAGGCCACGATGAACGTTGGCGTATTCGGTCGTGTAGGCCTGGTTGAGGCGGTCGAGCACGACCTGCGGCTTCTGCGCCGAGGCGGCGTTGTCGAGGTAGACGAGCGGCTTGCCGTAGACCTGCATTGCCAGCGCGGGAAAGTCGGCGCGGATGCGGTCGACGTCGTAGGCGCCGTTGCTGACGGCTGGATGGGTCATTGCCGTGCCTCCAGCCAGGCCGCAACGCGCCCGGTCAGCAGCTCGCGTACGCCCTCGTGCGCGATGCCGTCGATCGCCTCGCCGACGAACGCCTGGATCAGCAGCGCCTCGGCTTCCTTCGCCGGGATGCCGCGCGCCTTGAGATAGAATAGCAGGTTCTCGTCGAGCCGGCCCGACGTTGCGCCATGGCCGCACTGTACGTCATCGGCGAAGATCTCGAGCTCCGGCTTGTTGTCGGACTCGGCCTTGTCGGAGAGCAGCAGGGCCTGGGTCATCATCCTGCCGTCGGTCTTCTGCGCCTGCGGCCGCACCACGATCTTGCCCTGGAAGACGCCGCGGCTTTCGCCGTCGAGCACCGATTTGAACATCTCACGGCTCTCGCAGCCACGCGCCGCGTGGTCGAGCACGAGCGTCGAGTTCGACGTGCTGGCGGCCGTTGAGCAGGTTCGCGCCCGCGACGCGGATTTTCGCCGCGTCACCGGCACTGCGCAGGAAAAGCTGGTTGCGCGTCACCGCGCCCCCGGTCGTGAAGGTGAACTCGCGGTAGTCGGCCTTGGCGCCGATCGACGCCAGGACGGTCGAGATGTGCAAGGCGGCCGCGCCCTCGTCGCCGATCTTGATGCGCTCGACCTGCGCGCCATCGCCCACGACGAGCGCCAGCGCGCCGTTGACCTGGTAGTCGAACCCGGCCGGCCCGTCGTACGTCTCGATGAAGGTCACCTGTGCGCCCGCCTCGACGAAAATCAGGCTGCGCGGATACATCGCGGCGGCCGCATCGCCAACGAAGCGATGCGCGATATGGATCGGCTTCGCGATACGTGCGCCCTTCTTGATGTGCACGACGGCGCCGCCGCTCATGAAGGCGGAATTGAGTGCGAGCGCGAGATCGGCCGGCTCGGTGCCGGCCTGGTCCAGCTTGAAGTTCTCATTCGCGGCGAGCCAGGCGAACAGCTCGGTGATCGTCACGTTCGGGTCGGCCGCGCTCACGTCGCTCCAGCCGGGCGCATAGACGCCATTGATGACCGCGACGTGGTCGGCCTCGATGCCGGGCAGCGCGTCGCCGACTGCCTGCGGCTGCAGCGCATGGGCGGCCGGCGGCGTCGCGAGCGGCTTTGCATCGCGCATCAGCGCGCGCAAGTCGGTGTATTTCCACTCCTCGACGCGCCGGCTCGGCAGGCCGTTCGTCTCGAAGCGGCGGAACGCGGCCTCGCGCCGCGCCGCGACCTCGCGGCCGCCAGGCAGGCGCGCTTTCGCGGCGGCGAACTCTTCCACGAGCGCCGTCTCGGCTGCTGTCCTGATCGGAAGGACCGTCATTTCTGCCTCACGCGGCCTCGTCCTGGTAGCCCGCGTAGCCCTTGGCCTCCAGTTCGAGCGCCAGTTCCTTGCCGCCGGTGCGCACGATGCGGCCGCGCGACAGCACATGCACGACATCGGGCACGATGTGGTCGAGCAGCCGCTGATAATGGGTGATGACGATCATGGCGCGCCCCGGCGAACGCAGCCGGTTGACGCCCTGCGAGACCACCTTGAGCGCATCGATATCGAGCCCCGAGTCGGTCTCGTCGAGCACCGCGAGCTTGGGCTCGAGCAGCGCCATCTGCAGGATCTCGTTGCGCTTCTTCTCGCCGCCCGAGAAGCCGACATTGACCGGCCGGCGCAGCATCTCCTGGTCGACGCCGAGCTTGCTCGAGGCCTCGCGCACCTTCTTGATGAACTCGGGCGCGGTCAGCTCCGCCTCGCCGCGCTTCTTGCGCTGCGCGTTGAGCGCGGTACGCAGGAAGTTCATCGTCGAGACGCCTGGAATCTCCAGCGGATACTGGAACGCGAGGAAGACGCCGTGCGCGGCGCGCTCGTCGGGCTCCATGGCGAGCAGGTCGGCGCCCTCGAACGTGACCGAGCCGCCGGTCACCTCGTAGGCGTCCTTGCCGGCGAGCACGTGCGCAAGCGTCGACTTGCCCGACCCGTTCGGGCCCATGATGGCGTGCACCTCGCCCTTGTTGACGGTCAGGTCGAGCCCTTTCAGGATCTCGCGGCCGTCGACCGTCGCGTGCAGGTTCTTGATCTCGAGCATAGCCAAATCGTTCTTTCCCAAAGTGCCGTTCATCCTTACAGACTGAAATGCGAGATGATCTCGGCGATCAGCTCGCTCTTCCTGGCAGCCTCGTCGCCGCCCTGATGGCGTCCGAGCGACTTGCCGCCCACGTCGATCTCGCCCTGCTCGCCGACCACGATCGCAAGCCCTTCGGAGAAATGACCTTCCTCAGGTCGCTCCAGCAGCAGCCGCCCGCCGTCGAACGAGCTCGCGATGCCGCGCTCCTTGAGCTTGCGCGACGGCGCGACATCCGCCTCGTAGAAGCCTTTGAGGAACGCGCAAGCCGCCGCGCGTCGCCGCTGCCGGTCGGCCTCCTCCTCGGCCCGCCGCGCTTCCAGCACGGCGAGCGCCTTGTCGAGCTCGGACACACCAGGTTCCCCGCGGCTCCCCTCACCCCACCGAGCCTTCCAGGCTGATCGAGATCAGCTTCTGCGCCTCGACCGCAAACTCCATCGGGAGCTGCTGCAGCACGTCGCGCACGAAGCCGTTGACCACGAGCGCCACCGCCTCCTCCGCGGAGAGGCCGCGCTGCATGCAGTAGAACAGCATGTCCTCGGAGATCTTCGAGGTGGTCGCCTCGTGCTCGAACACGGCGGACGAATTCTTCGCCTCGATATACGGCACCGTGTGCGCGCCGCAGTGGCCGCCGATCAGGAGCGAGTCGCAGTTGGTGAAGTTGCGGGCGCCGGTCGCGCGGCGATGCGCCTGCACGAGGCCGCGATAGGTGTTGTTCGAATGGCCGGCCGCGATGCCCTTGGAGATGATCCGGCTCGTCGTGTTCTTGCCGAGATGGATCATCTTGGTGCCGGAATCGACCTGCTGGCGGCCGTTCGAGATGGCGATCGAGTAGAACTCGCCCTGCGAGTTGTCGCCGCGCAGGATGCAGCTCGGATACTTCCAGGTGATGGCGGAGCCGGTCTCGACCTGGGTCCAGGAGATCTTCGCGTTGCGGCCGCGGCAGTCACCGCGCTTGGTGACGAAATTATAGATGCCGCCCCGGCCTTGCGCGTCGCCCGGATACCAGTTCTGCACCGTCGAGTACTTGATCTGGGCGTCGTCGAGCGCGACCAGCTCGACCACGGCGGCGTGCAGCTGGTTCTCGTCGCGCATCGGCGCCGTGCAGCCCTCGAGGTAGCTGACGTAAGAGCCCTTGTCCGCGATGATGAGGGTGCGCTCGAACTGGCCGGAGTTCTTCTCATTGATGCGGAAATAGGTCGACAGCTCCATCGGGCAGCGCACGCCCGGCGGCACGTAGACGAACGAGCCGTCGGAGTAGACCGCCGAGTTCAGGGTGGCGAAGAAATTGTCGCTCGCCGGCACCACCGTGCCGAGATATTTCCTCACCAGATCCGGATGCTCGCGGACCGCCTCCGAGATCGGCATGAAGATCACGCCGGCCTTCTTGAGCTCCTCCTTGAAGGTGGTGGCGACCGAGACCGAGTTCGAACACCGCGTCGACCGCGACGCGCGAGGAGCCCTGCGGCCGCTCGACGCCGGCCAGCATCTCCTGCTCGCGCAGCGGGATGCCGAGCTTCTCGTAGGTCTTGAGGATCTCGGGATCGACCTCGTCGAGCGACGCCAGCGCCTTCCGCTTGGGCGCCGAGTAGTAATACATGTCCTGATAGTCGATCTTCGGATAGTCGACCCGTGCCCAGGTGGGCTCGCGCATGGTCAGCCAATGGCGATAGGCCTCGAGGCGCCATGCCAGCATCCAGTCGGGCTCGTTCTTCTTGGCCGAGATGAAACGGACCGTATCCTCCGAGAGGCCCTTCGGGGCCTTCTCGGATTCGATCAACGTCTCGAATCCATATTTGTATTGGTCGACATCGATCAGGCGGACCCGATCGACCGTCTCCTGGACGGCAGGCATTCGTCCCTCCGCTGCGGATTCAAGGTCCGCGGGTTGGATTTAGGCGTATGGTGTCCGGACTGGTTCCGAAGCTCACCCTCATATGATCGAGTTCAGGCCGCAAGGCCCGGTTTCTCCCCACTAGATAAGCGCGAAACCAGTTTACTCCAAGCGGTAAGAAAGCCGTCGATCTCGGCCGCCGTGGTGCCCCGGCCGAGGCTCACGCGGATCGCGCCGCTCGCAAGGTCCGACGCAACGCCCATGGCCATCAGGACGTGGGACGCCGCAACCTTGCCGGACGAGCAGGCCGACCCGGACGAGACCGCGATTCCCGCCAGATCGAGGGCGATCAGGACAGTCTCGGCCTTGTGGCCCGGAACCGCGAACAGGGCGGTGTTGGGCAGCCGATCAGCCTCGGTGCCGAAAATGACGGTTTTGGCGGCGATCGCCCGTAGGCCAGATTCCAGCCGCTCCCGCAGCGTCCCGACCCGCTCGCCTTCGGCCGTTAACGAGTTGCGCGCTTCCTCGGCGGCCGCGCCGAAGCCGACGATGGCCGCCACGTTCTCGGTCCCGGCCCGGCTCCCACGCTCCTGGCCGCCGCCCTTGATCAGCGGATCGGCCAGATGGAGGGCCTCGGACGCCTTCACCAGAGCACCCGTGCCCTGTGGCCCGCCCAGCTTGTGGCCAGAAACCGTCGTAAGATCGGCCCCGAGCGCCTTGATATCGCACGGTATCCGCCCCGCCGTCTGGACTGCATCGATATGCAGCAGACCACCCACCGCATGAACGATCGCGGCCGCGGCGGCGACCGGCTGCACCACGCCGGTTTCGTTGTTGGCATGCATGATCGACACGAGCACGTCCGGGCCGCCAAGTTCCGCCATCCGTCGCTCGAGCGCCGACAAATCAACGACGCCGTCCGGCCGCACGGCAATTTCCTCAACCGCTTCACCGGGAAAGCGCCCGCCGCTGCGCACTGACGGATGCTCGGTCGCGCTCACCAGAAGCCGCCGCAGCGGCGCCCGATGGCCGGGCCGCTCGATCTGCGGGGTCAGCGCCAGGGCGTTCGCCTCCGTCCCGCCGGACACGAACACGACATTGCGCGCCTCGGCGCCGACCAGGCCCGCCACCTGCTCGCGCGCGGTCTCGACCAGGTGCCGGGCCGCCCGGCCCTCGGCATGAACCGAGGACGGATTGCCCAGCCGGTCGAGCGCCGCCAGCATGGCGGCGCGCGCCGACGGGCGCAGCGGCGCCGTCGCGTTCCAGTCGAGATAAATCCGTTCCGTCATGAGGTTATCGAGGGTCGCCAAACCTTATCATAGTCCTTGCTATTGGCCCCGCCGGTCATGCTAGAAAGCGCCGGCTCGCGCGCATCGTGATGCGCCGCAGTACCCGGACCCTTCCGAGATATTAGAATAGTTCTAAATAGTTACGGCGACACGCGCGTCTCGTCAAGCGCGCCGTCGTCGAGGCTTCGTTACCAGAACTTGGCACCAGAACCAGGCAGCAGCCCTGCGATCGAGGTCCTTAATGCCCGAGGTCATCTTCACCGGATCCGCCGGACGTATCGAAGGCCGCTTCCACCCGGCCAAGCAGAAGAACGCGCCGATCGCCATCATCCTGCACCCGCACCCGCAGTTCGGCGGCACGATGAATCATCAGATCACATATCAGCTGTACTACGCGTTCGCGCATCGCAACTTCGCGGTGCTGCGCTTCAACTTCCGCGGCGTCGGCCGCAGCCAAGGCTCGTTCGATCACGGCACCGGCGAGTTGTCGGACGCGGCCTCCGCGCTCGACTGGGCGCAGTCGATCAACCCGGAGGCGCGCAGCTGCTGGATCGCCGGCTTCTCGTTCGGCGCCTGGATCGGCATGCAGCTGCTGATGCGCCGCCCCGAGATCGAGGGCTTCATCTCGATCGCGCCGCCCGCGAACCTCTACGACTTCTCGTTCCTCGCACCCTGCCCGTCCTCGGGCCTGATCATCCATGGGGACAAGGACGCCGTGGTGCCGCAGAAGGACGTCACGGGCCTGGTCGAGAAGCTCAAGACGCAGAAGGGCATCATTATCGAGCAGAAGATCGTGCCCGGCGCCAACCACTTCTTCGACGGCAAGCTCGAGCCGTTGATGACGTCGGTCAGCGGCTATCTCGACAGGCGCCTCGCGCCCGGCGCCGAGACGCGGCCGGAGCCGCGCGGACGGCGCACCGGATAGCGGCGCGGCTTTCCCCCGCGCGCCGGCGCGCCGTCGGACAAGGCGGCCACACGATGGTGCGGCGGATGTTCCTGTTCCTTGCCGTCCTGATCGCCGCCGTGGCGGTCGTCGCCGGCGGCGCGATCTACTACGTGGCAGGCGTTCCAGGCCGTTCATACCGCGGTCCGCTGCCGCCGCCGACCGACGACGAGCGCGCACTCGTGCCGCGGCTCACCGGGCACATCGTGGCGATCGCCAGCCGCGAGCACAACGTCGCGCACTACGACGCGCTGGAGCAAGCCGCGCGCTATATCGAGAGCACGCTCGAGTCCTACGGCTACGCCGTCAACCGCCAGACCTTCGATGCCGACGACTACGTGTCGGCCAGCAAAACCGTGCGCAACGTCGAGGTCGTCATCGAGCCGCGCGACCCGTCCCCTTCAACCGAGACGGTGGTGGTCGGCGCGCATTACGACAGCGCCCCGGGCGCGCCGGGCGCAAACGACAATGGCAGCGGCGCCGCGGCCGTGATCGAGCTCGCGAGGCTGCTCGGCGACATGAAGGGGACGGCGGCGCGCCGTATCCGCCTCGTGCTTTTCGTCAACGAGGAGCCACCCTATTTCCGCACCGAGGAGATGGGCAGCTGGCAATACGCGAGCGCGTTGGCGCGGCGCAAAGAGCATGTCGTCGCGATGTATTCGCTCGAAACGATCGGCTACTACTCGGACGAGCCCGGCAGCCAGCGCTACCCATTTCCGTTCAGCCTGATCTTTCCCGACCGCGGCGATTTCCTTGCCTTCGTCGGCACGCTCGCGGCGCGGCCGCTGGTGCGTGCTTCGATCGCGTCGTTCCGCTCGCACACTCAATTCCCCACCATCGGCGGCGTCGCGCCGGCGTCCATCCCGGGTATCGACTGGTCGGATCACTGGGCATTCACCGAACAGGGCTTCCCGGCGATCATGCTCACCGATACGGCCCCGTTCCGCTATCCGTACTATCACACGGCCCTCGACACGCCCGACAAGGTCGACGTCGAGCGGCTCGCCCGCGTGGTCAAAGGCATTGAGCGTATGGTGCGTGACGCGACGCGCGGCCCCTAGCACGTGCGATGCTACCGTATGCCGGGAGAGTCCCGAATTCCCGTCGCACATCACGCGACAGAAGCGGCGATCGAAGCAGAATTCGTGTGGCGGCAGTTAACGCGACCGCACTGACGATTGCGAAGAACAAAGGCCCGGCCACCATCAAAACGGATAGCGCCGCAGCCTGCGGGCTACGGCGCTCGCTTCCGTGTTGCATAGCCGCCAGACGGCCATGAAAAGGAAGTTCGCAGCCCGGCTTCACTCGAACCGGGCTGCGCTCCCTTACGGCTCCGAATGCCAGTCTAGCGCGACGTGCAGGCCCAGACGCGCAGTGTGCAGTTCCGTGCAACCTTTTGGCACTCCATCATCGCTTCGCCGACAGCTGTGTTCTTGTTGCGCGATGTGCCCCACCCGTGACCTCCGGGACCGGAGGCGTAGGCGCCGCAAGTGTTCCTGAACGTCAAAACGTGGGTGCACCTGTTATTGCATTTCGCGAGCGCCATCTGCTTGGCGGTCGACTCGTCATTGAAGTTGGCCTCCCAGGCCCAAGCATCATTGGGTCCATAAGCCACTCCGCCCCAGCAGTCGCCGACCGTGCATCTGGCCATCGCCGGCGAGCTCATGGCCGCCAGACCGGCGATCAGCGTGAGCCCAAAAAGTGCCCCTATCCGCGTCAGGGATATCCTCGTCATCCACTCCTCCTCGTTTGTCCCCCCGGTAACGATCGGAGTTCCCGGTTCCATGAGATTGGAACTTCTGATGGGCGGGGTCAATGCGACGTAACTATTCCTCGCATTGCTACCCGCGACCCCTGACTATCTTTCGTGCGATCGCGACGCTGCTCATCTGCTGACGAAAAACGCCGAGCAGAACGGCGGCCCGTTCCGCTCGGCGCGATTGCACGCAGGCTCCGCCGAGCGGCGCCCGCGTCACCTCACACGTTCATCTGCGTGACGAACTTGGTCACCAGATACGCATCGAGCGCGTCGGCGCCGCCTTCGGTGCCGTAGCCTGAATCCTTCACGCCGCCGAACGGCACCTCGGGAAGCGCGAGGCCATGGTGGTTGATCGAGATCATGCCGGTCTCGATCGATGAGCCGAGCGAGGCTGCGGTCTTTTCCGAGCGCGTATACGCGTAGGCCGCGAGCCCGTAGGGCAGCCGGTTCGCCTCGGTGACAACCTCGTCGAACGTGTCGAAGGCGCTGATCACTGCGACCGGCCCGAACGGCTCCTCGTTCATGATGCGCGCCTCGCGCGGCACGCTGGTGAGCACGGTCGGCTCGTAGAAATAGCCCTTGTTGCCGATGCGCCGGCCGCCGGTCTCGACCTTGGCGCCCTTGGCGACGGCGTCGCCCACGAACGCTTCGATCGCGTCGAGCCGCCGCGAATGGGCGAGCGGCCCCATGCGGGTCTTGTCGTCGAGCCCGTCGCCGACCTTGATCGCTTGCGCCGCAGTGACGAACTTGCCGACGAACTCGTCGTAGACGGGCTTCTGGATCAGGAAACGGGTCGGCGCGACGCAAACCTGGCCGGCGTTGCGGAACTTGTTGGCGGCGAGGATTTTGGTCGCCGCATCGACGTCCGCGTCGGCGAACACGATCGCGGGCGCGTGGCCGCCGAGTTCCATGGTGACGCGCTTCATGTGCTGGCCTGCCAGCATCGCGAGATGCTTGCCGACCGCGGTCGAGCCCGTGAACGAGATCTTGCGGACGATCGGATGCGGGATCAGGTACGACGAGATGTCGCCCGGCACGCCGAACACGAGGTTGATCGCGCCGGCCGGCACGCCCGCCTTGGCATAGGCATCGATCAGCCCGGCGCAGGCGGCCGGCGTCTCCTCCGGCCCCTTGATGATGATCGAGCAGCCGGCCGCGAGCGCCATCGAGCATTTGCGCACCGCCTGGTTGATCGGGAAATTCCACGGCGTGAAGGCCGCGACCACCCCCACGGGCTCCTTGATCTCGAGCTGGTAGATGCCGTCGGCGCGCGCCGGAATGGTGCGGCCGTAGGCGCGGCGCGCTTCTTCGGCGAACCAGTCGATCACGTCGGCGCCCGCGAGCGTCTCGCCCTTCGCCTCGACCAGCGGCTTGCCCTGCTCCATCGTCATCTTGGTGGCGATCTCGTTCGCGTTGGCGCGCAGGATCTCGGCCGCCTTGCGCATCACCTTGTAGCGGTCGTACGCCGACACCTTGCGCCAGGCCGCAAAACCCTTCTGCGCGGCCGCGAGCGCGAGATCGAGATCGGCCTTCTCGGCGTGCGCGACGTTGCCGATCGCTTCGCCGGTCGCCGGGTTGACCACCGTGAGCATCTTGCCGCTCACAGCCGGCCGCCAAGTGCCATCGATGAAGAGCTGAACGTCGGAATACATGGGCGTCTCCTTCGCGAAGGCCGGCTCGCGCCATCGGCTGCGTGATCGTTTCCGGCCGGGCCGTATTGTTTTATCGGCGCGCGGCCGTATTGGAAAGCAGGGGGCGGGATCAATCCGGCGGCGCAATGACGCCACCCACCAGTGGCGCTGGCGCACCCGTGGTGGTGGGAAACGTGATGGGCAGCCCCTTGAGCCGGCGCACCGCGAGATACGCGAAGGCCTGCGCTTCGAGCGCATCGGCCGACCAGCCGATCGAATCCGCGGTCTTCACGGTCGCGGGCGCGAGCCAGCGCTCGAGCATCACGAAGACGGTGCGGTTGCGCGCGCCGCCCCCGGCCACGATCCAGCTCTTCGGTGGGCGCGGCAGGTGCGGGACCACGCGCGCGACCGCCCGCGCGGTCAGCGCCGCAAGCGTTGCAGCGCCGTCCGCGACGGAGAAGTCCGGCAGGCCGAGCGCCGCGAACGCAAAGGCATTGCGGTCGAGCGATTTCGGCGGCGGCAGATCGAAGAACGGATCGGCGAGCACGCGCGTCACGAACGCCTCGTCGACCTTGCCGCGCGCCGCCATCTTGCCGGCGTCGTCGAATGCCTCGCCGGTACGCGCGCGCATGAAATCGTCGATCAAGGCGTTGCCGGGTCCGGTATCGCAGGCGATCGGATCATCGTGATCGTCGATGAACGTGACGTTGGCGACGCCGCCGATGTTGAGCACCGCGATCGGCTTCTCACTCGCGAGCGTCTCGGCGAGCGCGCGGTGGTAGACGGGCACGAGCGGCGCCCCCTGCCCGCCCGCCGCGACATCAGCGGCGCGGAAATCATGCACCACCGGCCGGCCGAGCCGCGCCGCCAGGGCGTGGCCATCACCGATCTGCACCGTCAACCGGTCGCCAGGCCGGTGGAGCACGGTCTGGCCGTGGAACCCGACCACATCGATCCGATCAGCCGCCATTGCGGTCTTCGCCAGGAATTCCTCGACCGCCTCGCCATGCGCGCGCGTCACCATTTCCTCGGCCTGTGCCAGGATGCCGGGGCGCGCCGTGCGGTCCGTCAAGGTCCGGGCCTCAGTGAGCGCCTGATGCAGCAGCGCCCGCTCGTCATCCCGATAGGGCCGGCAGAAGGCCGGGCCGAAGCCCGCGATGGCGTCGCCATCGCTCTCGATCAGCGCCACATCAACGCCATCGAGCGACGTGCCGCTCATGAGACCGATCGCCCTCATGCGTACCCTCCCCTCGCCGCGGTTTGGCATCCCTCATCGGACCTGTTACACCACCGCAGCCATCTCGAACACTGTCATGGCCGGGACGAGCCCGTCATGACGCCACGGCCTCACCATTCGCCAGCCATGAGCGTGTACAAGTCCGAATTCCTCAAGGTCCTGTCGGAGCGTGGCTTCATCCACCAGATCTCCGAGCCGGAGGCGCTCGACGCGCGCGCCGTGGCGGGCGCGATCACGGCTTATGTTGGCTACGACGCGACGGCGCCGAGCCTGCATATCGGCAACCTGCTCACCATCATGATGCTGCGCTGGCTGCAGAAGACCGGCCACCGGCCGATCGCGCTCATGGGCGGCGGCACGAGCAAGATCGGCGATCCGTCGGGCAAGGACACGAGCCGCACCCTGCTCACGGTCGAGCAGATCGACGCCAACATCGCGACCATCAAGACGGTCTTCTCGCGCTTCCTCGATTTCGGCCCTGACGCCGGCATCATGGCCAACAACGCGGACTGGCTCGATCGCCTGGCGTACATCCCGTTCCTGCGCGAGATCGGGCGTCACTTCACCATCAACAAGATGCTCACCTTCAACTCGGTGAAGCTGCGCCTCGACCGCGAGCAGCCGCTCACGTTCCTCGAATTCAACTACATGATCCTGCAGGCCTACGACTTCGCCGAGCTCAACAAGCGCCACGGCTGCATCCTGCAGATGGGCGGCTCCGACCAGTGGGGCAACATCGTCAACGGCATCGACCTCGGCCGCCGGCTGATGAACGCCGACCTGTTCGCGCTCACGACGCCGCTGCTCACCTCCGCGAGCGGCGCCAAGATGGGCAAGAGCGAGACTGGTGCGCTGTGGCTCAACGCCGACATGATGAGCCCGTACGAATACTGGCAGTTCTGGCGTAATTGCGAGGACGCGAGCGTCGTGCGGCTGCTCAAGCTGTTCACCGACCTGCCGCTCGACGAGATCGGCCGGCTCGCGGCGCTGAAGGACCAGGAGATCAACGAGGCCAAGAAGGTGCTCGCGACCGAGGCGACCGCGCTGCTGCACGGACGCGCGGCCGCCGAGGCGGCGGAGAACACCGCCCGGCAGACGTTCGAGGAAGGCACGCTTGCGGCGAGCCTGCCGACCGTCGAGGTCGCCAAGGCCGAGCTCGACACGGGCATCGGCGTCCTGACGGCGTTCGCCGAAAAGGCGAAGCTCGTCGCCTCGAATGGCGAGGCGCGCCGTCAGATCAAGGCGGGCGGCCTGCGCGTGAACGATGTCGCGATCACCGACGAGAAGATGGTGCTCACGGCGAGCGATCTGACGGCCGAGGGCGTGATCAAGCTCTCGCTCGGCCGCAAGCGGCACATGCTGCTCAAGCCGGTGTGACCACTCGCACCGCGTCATTGCGAGGAGCGCGTAGCGCGACGAAGCAATCTCGGCCAACAAACTCATGCGCAAGCGAAACGGGATTGCTTCGCTTCGCTCGCAATGACGAGAAAAACTGCTTTGTGGCTCAGCGCTCTCTATCCGCGTAGCTCGTGCGCGGATCGGGATAACGCTCGCCCGGCACGCTGCTCGGAAACTCGAACACCTTGCGCAACAGGCCAGGCGCGAGCGGCGAGATCGGGTTGACGCGCAGCATCGGCGCGCCGGGCGGGCCGACCACCTCGAACGTGATCCCGAACAGGCCCTCGCGGTCGCCGTTGCCGAGGAAAATACCGACGATCGGTATCTGCCCGAACATGTTGTTAAGTCCGTAGAGCGGCACGAAGGTGCCGCGCAGGCGCACGTCGTTGTTGGCGTAGTCGAGCATGCCGTCCATGGTGGCGCCGACGATCGGCCCGCTCACCACCGCGTCGCGCACCAAGAACTTGCCGGGCGAGCGGGTGAACTCGACCCGCATGCGCGAGAACTGAACCCCCTCGGGCTCCATGCTGGGGGCCCCCGCGACCACCCGGTCGAGCGCGGCCTCGCCCTTCACATGGAAGTCTTGGATGTTGAGGAGGCCCTCCTGCGGAATCTGGTTGGGCGTGGGCGGGTCCATGGCGGCCCACAACCGGCCGCCCAAGATGCGCGGGTACGTGTCCGTGAAGCGCAGCAGCGCGCCGGCGTCCGCGCTCTGGAAGTAGAGCACCTGGCGGCCGCCCTGGCGCCCGCGTAGATCGCCCTTGAGCGCGGCGTCGACGCCATGCTTGGCGTTCAATTCAAAACTCTTGATCAGGCCGTTGCGACGCTGCAGCCGCAGATCGAGCGCGCGCAGCGTCTCGCCGTGGAAGCCCGCGACGGCGGCGATCTTTACGTCGAGATCGAGGTTGGGCATGCCGGGGCGCGATTTCGCCGTGGAGGATGCGCCGCCCATCACGGACTTGATGAAGGTGCGGCCGTCATAGACGTCGCCGCGCATCGTCACCTTCAGCGCACCGTCCGCCTCGCGTTCCGCCTTGAGGCTCGCCTTGTCCTCGCTCGCCATCGCGAACACCGGGAAGTTCGCGGCCACGACCTGGCTGTCGGAATCGAGATCGACCGAGCCTTTCACCGCAACGCCCGCGCCTTCGAGCGCGATGTCTTCGATGCGCGTGTTGCCGCCCTTGTGCGGCACCATCGTGAAGGTCGCGCGCGTGGCCTTCGCGACCGGTTTCGACCAGCCCGGCAGCAGGTTGTCGATCTTCGCCTGGGTGAGATCGGCTTCGATCGCGAAGCGGGCGTCCTGATCGCCCGCCGCCGGGATCTTCGCGCCAAGCCGTATCGGCACGGGTCCCGTGAGGGCGCCGTTGAAGTCGAAACCGAAGCGGCTGCGCGCCGCGTCGTCGAACACCGCCTGCAGGCGCAACTCGGCATCGCCGTTGTCGCGCGGCTTGCGGTAGTCGATGTTTGCCGGCATGCCGCCAATCCGGATCTCGCCGCGCGCCTCGTAGCCGTCGGTGTCGGCGACGACGCGCAGGGTCTGCGCCTCGACCCGCTGAGCCATCATGAAGCGGTCGACCGAGAAATTGGCAATGTCCGCCGTGATGTTGTACTTCACGCTGCCTTTCGGCATGTCGGGATCGATCGGCAACGCGAGCGCAACCTGCGCCGCGACGGTGCCGCGGCTGGCGCCGGGATCGAGCGGGGAGCCCGACGCCTCGCGCAGCCGGTCGCTCGCGAGCAGCTCGGCAGCCGCCGGGACCGGCCCTTCGATGCGCATGCGCACACGCGCCGGCGGCTTCTTGACCTGGGTATCGGGCACCTCGAACACGCCGTTCGCGATCGTGAGCCGGCGGCCGGACGGCAGATCGATCACGCCACGGCCGAGGCTGATCGTCACGTTGCGCCCCGAGACGCGGGTGACGAGATCGGCGTCGCGAATGGGCGGCAGATCGTTGACCGGCTGGATCACCGAACCGTGGGTCGCGATCTCGATCGACAGGCCATCGTCCGGCACGGGAGGCCCGCCCGTCTGGAAGGTCGAGAACGGCGCGTTGGTCGCGATCTCGACGCGATCGACCGAGCCGCTCTGCAGATGCGTCTCGACCCAGTTGCGCACCGGCGTGTTCACGAACACCGGCCAGACCTGCTTGAACGTCGCCGCCGTCATGTTGCGGCCGGCCACGCCGACCACGATGCGCGGATCGGAGGTCGAGAAATCGACGTAGCCCGACCCGGCGATCGCCACGGTCTGGCCGCCGATATTGGCATGCTCGATGTCGAGCCGATGCTTGACGGGATCGAACTGCGCGAGCATCGAGATCCGATCGAGCTGGAGCGGCGCCTCGGATTCGTGCGATGCGAGCACGATGGTCCCGCCGGTCACGCGGACCCGCCACGGGTCGCCCGCCTGCGTCGGCGCATGCGCGTCCGCGACCAGCGTGATCCGGTTGCCGCCCGACACGATCTGGAACGGCACCGCGAGCGAATGCCGGCTGCCGTCCCAGTCGAGACTGACCTCGGCCTGGTCGATCGCGAGCTGTGAAGTCGGGGTCCTTCTTGTCCGTGATGGTGCCGGGGCCGATCCACAGCTTGCCGTTCGCCATTTGCGGCGAGCCGTCACGCGCAAGCTCGGCGCGCAGGCTGAGCGATACCGGCACGTCCGTATCGACCTGTCCGTCGTCGATCCGCAGCGCGAGCAGCAGATCGCGCATCATGATCTTGCGCGCCTCGATGCTGACCGCGCGCCGCCCTTCGCCGAGCGGCTTGACGCCGGCGAGCAGCACCCACGGATGGTCCGGATTGTCCGACGAGATGCGCAGCACGACCTCGCCCGCCGCCTGGCGGGTGAGGCTCAGATTGATCTTGTCGAACGTCGACTTCTGCCCGTTGCGCTGATCGTCGACCGTCAGGCTGCCGCTCTTCAGTCCGATCTCGCCGAGGTCATGGCCGTCGAGGCCGAGTGCGCTCACGCCGTCGAGCCACGTCAGCAGCGCGCTGAGATTGCCGACGGTTCCGCGCGCCGACGACGTGGACGGCGCGGCCTGGACCGGCGAAGCCGATGGCGCGGTCTGCGTCGCCGTGTTCGCGAGCGCGCGCGTCGGGATGAACGGAATTGCCTCGGCGGAAGCCAGCATCGGCGCATGCGCGAGCGGCCGCCTGTCGGCACCCGTGAACACGGTCACGTCGCCGTTCTGCTCGACCCGCAGCGAAAGCGCGGCGCCGACCAGATTGAGGCTCTCGGCGCGCGGATGACCGCTCAGCATGCTGAGGCTCGCGAGGCCGACCTCGGCGCGCGGCGCATTGGCGACAACGGCGCCGTCGCTGTCGCGCACCACGATGTCGCGGATGCGTAGCGCGGTGCGGCCGTTCTCGTCGCGCTCGAGCACGGTGCCGCCGATCTGAACGTTGTAACGGCTGCCCAGGTTTTCCTTGATCGCGGCCGCAAGCCAATCGGTCGCGAAATCGAGCGTGATCGGTCCGGATGAGAGGCGATACCACAAGGCGCCGAGCGCAACGCCGACCACCACCACCAGGGTGCCCAGCGCGGTCAGGACGTGTCGCATGCGGCGACCACGCGTCCGACGCGCGCCACTTGGCCAGCGGGCAGAACTGGAGGAATCGTCAGGCGCCTCGGAGGCCTGCGCACGACGATGCGACAGCAGGCTCTCTTCCAAGCCGCGTAACGCCGCAAGCCTTGGATTAAGATCGCTATCCGTCATGCCGGATCAGGCATCCCCCGCCCGTCTGCCGCAACCACAATACCGCGGGTCGAGGCACATCCCCATTTCGAGCCAAGGATTTCCCGTAACCCCTTGACCCATCGGCGCCCCTCCCCAAACCGCGAGGCCGTCCTAGAATGATGACCGCGCGAACAAGTCGAAAGGAAGGCACATGTCCGCCAAACTCGGCCCCGGAACCAAGGCCCCGGCTTTCAACCTGCCGCGCGACGGCGGTGGAACCGTCTCGCTGGCGGATTTCAAGGGGCAAAACTTGGTCATCTACTTCTACCCGCGGGCCGATACGCCCGGGTGCACGGTCGAGTCCAAGGCCTTCTCGGACCTCTCCGCCGCCTTCGCCAAGACCGGTACTGCGGTCCTCGGCGTCTCCGCCGACCCCGTGAAGGCGCAGGACGCGTTCAAGGCCAAGCACGGTCTCGCCATACCGCTCGCGTCCGACGAGACCCACCGCATGCTCCTCGCGTATGGCGTGTGGGGCGAGAAATCCATGTATGGAAAGAAGTTCATGGGGATAACCCGGACGACCTTCCTGGTCGGCCAGGACGGGCGCATCGCCCGCGTATGGCCCAAGGTGAAGGTCGCAGATCACGCCGAGGAGGTCCTCGCTGCCGCCAAGGAGCTCTAGCATCGCGCCACGTTCTATCTCGGATCGAACTTGGTTCGGACTTACCGCCCGGGGGCGAGAAGCGTGCCGCGTTGGCCGCGTCGCCCGGGCCATCGCCAGCGAATTCATGTGATTGCTGCGCTGACGATATGAGTTTCGTAGTCCGCGAGCGTTAGCGAAACATTAACCATGCACCAAGCAAATTCGCCCGCATCAGCGCCGGAGCATCTCTGGAAGCGGCGCGGGAGCGTCGATGTCCGAGCGAGCCTCGTTCCATCAGCGTACCGACGACTGGCGTGGCGCCGTCTCCAACGCCGATTACGACGATTCCGCCTACCAGCACCCGGCACGGCATGCCGCAACGCGCGATCGCCATCCGCCCCAGCCCGCGAGATCGCGGCGCGCCGCGGTTCACGACGACACCGGAGCCGCGCGCCGCGGCTACACGTTCGGACATGGCGGCCGGCAGGTGCGCATCGGGCCGGTCGTATTCTGGATCTGTGTCGGCACGCTCGTGATCATGGCGGGCTGGTCGGCGGTCACGGCGACCTATTTCGCGTTTCATGACGACGTGCTGGCGCGGCTGATCGCGCGACAGGCCGCGATGCAGTTCGCGTATGAGGACCGAATTGCGGACATGCGCGCGCAGGTCGATCGCGTCACCAGCCGGCAGCTGCTCGACCAGGAGCAGTTCGAGCAGCGGCTCACGCAATTGGCGAATCGGCAGGCGGTGCTCGAGGCGCGCGCGTCCTCGCTCGGCGCGCTGGCGGATCCGGCCATCACGGGCTCGGTGCGGCCACACACGCGCAGCCTCGCGCCGCGCGAGCCGGCCGCTCCGCCGAAGCCGTCCCCGATCAACGACACGACGCCGGCGGCCGTGCCGGCCGAGCGCGACACGTTGCTGATGAACGGCGGCGTCACGGGCGCCCTCGCGCGCATCGATGCGTCGCTCAACCGGGTCGAGTCCACGCAAACCGCCTCGCTCGATGCGCTGGACGAGGCGTATGACAGCAAGGTCAGGCGCATGCGCGGCGTGTTCGCCGAGCTCGGGATCAAGGCTTCCCCGCGCGTCAGCGCCGAGCCGGTCGGCGGCCCGTTCGTGCCCTATCGACTCGCCTCCGGCGCCAATGCGTTCGAGCGCCAGGTTCATCGCATCACGCTCGAACGCGCGCAGGCCGACCAGCTCGCGCGCGAAGTGGCCGCCCTGCCGATCCGCAAGCCGGTGCCGGGCGAGCTCGACGCGACGTCCGGCTTCGGCGTGCGCATCGACCCGTTTCTCAACCGGCCCGCCATGCACACCGGAATCGATTTCCGCGGCGCGATGGGCGAGCCGGTGCATGCGACGGCCTCCGGCACCGTCACGATCGCGGGCTGGAGCGGCGGCTACGGGCGCATGGTCGAGGTCGACCACGGCAACGGCCTCGCGACACGCTACGGCCATCTATCCGAGATCGAGGTGAAGGTCGGTCAGACGATCAAGACCGGCCAGGTTGTCGGACGTCTCGGCTCGACCGGCCGCTCGACCGGCCCTCACCTGCACTACGAGACGCGCATCAACGGCGAAGCGATCGATCCGGGTAAATTCCTGCGCGCCGGAATGCGGATGGGGATGATTCAGTAGCTGGCGACGGGTCCACGCGCCCTCGCCTTCATCGCGCCGGTGCGTTGTTCTTGGTGCGCGCGGCTTCGAGCTCGCGCGCCTCGGCCGCCGTCAGGTCGCGCGCCTTCCCATAACCGGTCTGCCCCGGCCCGACACCGGAGATGCCCGCGACCTGCGCCTTCGGATCGTCGCTGTCGAGACCGAGCTCGGTCAGGAAAATGTAAGCGCGATCGCCGCCCACGCAGGTCAGCGCGGCCCAGTCGTCCTCGACGAACTGATCGTCGCGCACGTCCTGCACATGATCGAAAACGTCTTGGCCGCCCGTATATTGCTTGCCGGCGATGCGTACCTCGAAGGAGCCCTCGGCGTCATTGCGAATGTACTCGATGGCGTCGCCCTTCTTGAGCTTCACCTTGGCATGCGCGTCGCCGCCGACGTCTTCGAAGACGAACGGCTCTTTGGCGATCAGGCGCACGATCTTGGTCGCGGACAGAAACGTGATCTTGCTCGCCGCGATGCGGCGCTTGTTCCAGGGATGAATGACCGCCAAATAGGGAAGCTTGCACGCGACATCGCGCGGCGCCGCCTTGTCCATCGATCGGCGCGCGCGAACCACCGTATCGGGCCGGGTCACCGAGAACCCTTTGGGGTACTCGCCGCTCCAGAACTCCGAGATGTACCAGGAATTGTCGTATCCGCTCGCCGGCGACGCCGACTGCCCGAAGCCGCTCGCGGCGGACATCAGAGCCGTCAGCCCGACAAGCGCGGCCCGCCGGCAAGCCGATATTGCGGCATCGCGAAGCCGCAAACGCGATCGCAGTGAGTTACGCATGGTCGCCCCCTTCTGGCGCGTCGCGCCAACATCCGACCGCGTGCCCGCTCAGCCCTACTCCACGTCCTCGACCTCGGTCGGTCCCGTCCCGAACGCCTTCTGCGCGAGCGTCGCCTGCATGAACTCGTCGAGATCGCCGTCGAGCACCGCGCCGGTGTTCGACGTGGACACGCCGGTGCGCAGGTCCTTCACCATCTGATAGGGCTGCAGCACGTACGAGCGGATCTGATGGCCCCAGCCGATATCGGTCTTGGCGGCCTGCTCGGCGGCGGCCTTTTCCTCGCGCTTCTTGAGCTCGCGCTCGTAGAGCCGCGCGCGCAGCATCTTCCAGGCGGAGGCGCGGTTCTTGTGCTGCGAGCGCTCGGCCTGCACGACGACCGCGATGCCGGTCGGGATGTGCGTCAAGCGCACGGCCGATTCGGTCTTGTTCACGTGCTGACCGCCCGCGCCGCCCGAGCGCATCGTATCGGTGCGCACGTCCGCTTCCTTGATGTCGATGACGATGCGGTCGTCGATCACCGGAAAGATGCCGACGCTCGCAAACGAAGTGTGGCGGCGCGCGTTCGAGTTGAACGGCGAGATGCGCACCAGGCGATGCACGCCGGTCTCGGACTTGAGCCAGCCGAACGCGTTCTTGCCCTTGACCTCGATGGTCGCCGACTTGATGCCGGCCTCTTCGCCCGCCGTCTCCTCGAGATAGTCGACCTTGTAGCCGTGCTGCTCCGCCCAGCGCGTGTACATGCGCAGCAGCATCGCGGCCCAGTCCTGGCTCTCGGTGCCACCGGCGCCAGCATGCACCTCGAGATAGCTGTCGTTGCCGTCCGCCTCGCCGGAGAGCAGGGCCTCGAGCTCGCGCCGCCCGACGTCCTTGCGCAGTTCCTTGAGCGCACCCTCGGCCTCGGCGACGACGCCTGCGTCCTTCTCGGTCTCGCCGAGACCGATCATCTCGATATTGTCGGAGAGGTCGCGCTCGATCCGGCCGAGCGCCGCGAGCTGGTCGTCGAGCGAGGTGCGCTCCTGCATCAGGCGCTGCGCCTTCTGCGGATCGTCCCAGAGCTTCGGATCTTCGGCGAGCTTGTTCAGCTCGGCAAGCCGCGCACGCGCCGTGTCGACGTCAAAGATGCCTCCTCAGCAGCCCGACGGACTGCTTGATCTCTTCGACCAGCTTCTCGATTTCCGCGCGCATCAGCATCTGCCCGTCGGCCGCGATTCCGACGCGGCCTAGTCCGATGTAGCGATCCGCCGGTGCCGACGCAACCGACACCCCGCGATTGCGCCGAGTGACGCCGGCTCCCTACAATGCGCCGATGAGCGAATCCTCCGCGCGCCCGCGCACACGCCCCAGCGAGCCTCCCCCCGACTGGCTTATCGGCACCTGGAGCCTCGTCTCGGTCACCCGGCAGGACATCGCGACCGGCGCGAAGGTCGATTTCATCGGCCCCGATCCGGTGGGCTACATCAGCTATTCGGCCGATCATCGCATGATGGTGGTGATCGGCCGCAGCGGCCGGAAAAAGCCCGCGGGAGCGACCGCGACCCCGGCGGAGGCCGACGCGCTCATGAAAAGCTTCGTGAGCTACGCGGGGACCTATTCGATCAAGGGCGGCGAGATTACCCACCATGTCGAGGTGTCGTGGAATGAGAGCTGGAGCGGCACCGACCAGACGCGACTCTTCCGCTACGACGGCGAGCGCCTCCACCTCGAGACGCCGCCCTCGCCCGACCCGGTCGACGGCACCGTGAGCGTGCGCAGCATGGTATGGAAACGGCCGGCGTGACGCCGCCGTCGTCAATACAATCCGCCGGTCCCTGAGCGCACGGCGCGATCGGCATCCTGCGTCGGAACGATCGTGCCGTTCTCGCTTCCCATGCCGATGACGGCCGGGCTGTCGGACGGCGCGGTGCCGGGCTTGAAGCCTTCGAGGAGCGAGGGCCCGCCGCCGGTCGCGCGCTGTCCGGTCTTCGGATCGACGCGGATGAGCTTGATGCCGGGTGGTACGCGGAACGGCACCGCCGGCTGGTCGGCGAGCGCCATCTTGTAGAATTCGCGCGCGATCGGCGCCGCGAGATGTCCGCCGGTTGCGTCGTGGCCGAGATGGCGAGGCTTGTCGTAGCCCATGTAGATGCCGACCGCGAGATTGGGCGTGAACGACATGAACCAGGCGTCTTTTTCGTCGTTGGTGGTGCCCGTCTTGCCGGCGATCGGCTTGCCGACGTCGTGCACCACGTAACCGGTGCCGCGCTGGACCACGCCCTCCATCATCGAGGTGATCTGGTAAGCGGTCATCGGATCGAGCACCACCTCGCCGTGGTGATCGATCAGGGTCGGTTCCGCCTGGCCGTTGTCCCATTTCTTCGCGTCGCAGCCGACGCATTCGCGCTGATCGTGCCGATAGACCGTCTTGCCGAAGCGATCCTGGATGCGGTCGATCAGCGTGGGCGTGATCCTGTGGCCGCCGTTCGCGATCATCGAATAGGCCGCCGTCATGCGCAGCACCGTCGTCTCGCCGGCGCCGAGCGCGAACGAGAGGTAGGGCGGCAGGTTGTCGTAGACGCCGAACCGCTTGGCATAGTCGGTGATCATCGGCATGCCGATGTCCTGGGCGAGCCGCACCGTCATCACGTTGCGCGAGTGCTCGAGGCCGAAGCGCAGCGTCGAGGGCCCGTAGAACTTGCGCTCGTAGTTCTCCGGAGACCATGCGGCCTGGCCGTTGCCCTGATCGATCGACAGCGGCGCGTCGAGCACGATGCTCGACGGCGTGTAGCCGTTGTCGAGGGCGGCCGCGTAGACGATCGGCTTGAACGCCGAACCGGGCTGGCGCATCGCCTGGGTGGCGCGGTCGAACTGGCTCTGGTCGTAGGAGAAGCCGCCGACCAAAGCCAGCACGCGGCCGGTGCGCGGGTCCATGACGACGATCGCGCCCGACACCTCCGGCACCTGGCGCAGCCGGAACTGGCCCTCCTTGCTGGGGAGCGGATCGACATAGACGACATCGCCCGGCGCGAGCACCTGCGAGACTTTCGCCGGCACCTTGCCGCGCAACGGTCCGGTCGCGGCCTTCGCCCACTTCACGCCTTCGAGTGGGACGATGCCGACCGTGCGCTCGCGCATGACGGCGCCGCCCGGCTCGCGTCCGGGCTGAAAGCCGATGCGCGCCGCCTGGTCGCTCGTCTCCAGCACCACCGCGAGCTTCCAGCCGATGTCGGCGAGCGCCTTCACGTCGGCGAGCTTCAGGCCCCAATCGCCCGCAATGTCGATCTTGCTGACCGGGCCGCGATAGCCCTGCTGCTCGTCGTACTGGACGAGGCCGTCGGTGAGCGCCTTGCGCGCCATGCCCTGCAGCTTCGGATCGAGCGTGGTGCGCACCGACAGGCCGCCCTCGTAGAGGCCCTTGTCGCCGTACTTTTCCAAAATCTCGCGCCGCACGTCCTCGGCAAAATATTCGGCCGCATAGACCTGCGCGCCGGTCGGCCGCGTGACGACGTTGAGCGGCTCCTTCTTCGCCTTCTCGCCCTGCTGCGCCGTGATGTAGCCGTTCTCGACCATGCGATCGATGACCCAATTGCGCCGCTCGACCGCGCGATCGTGCTGGCGGAACGGCTGGAGCAGCGATGGCCCCTTGGGCAGCGCCGCGAGGTAGGCGGCCTCCGCGATGGTGAGCTCGTTCACGGACTTGTCGAAGTAGAGCAGCGACGCGGCCGCCACCCCATAGGCGCCGAGCCCGAGATAGATTTCGTTGAGGTAGAGCTCGAGGATCTTGTCCTTCGAATAGGTGCGCTCGATCTTGAGCGCGAGCAGCGCCTCCTTGATCTTGCGCTGGAACGAAACCTCGTTGGTCAAGAGGAAGTTCTTGGCGACCTGCTGGGTGATCGTGGAGGCGCCCTGCGGCCGCCGGTTGGTGCCGATATTCTCGGCATAGAGCAGGCCGGCGCGGGCGATGCCGGTGAAGTCGACGCCGCGATGCTCCCAGAAATTCTTGTCCTCGGCCGACACGAAGGCGTTGATGACGAGCTTGGGCACGCCCTGGATCGGGAGATAGAGCCGGCGCTCGTGCGCATATTCGGCCAGCAGCTCGCCATCGGCCGCGTGCACGCGCGTCATCACGGGCGGCTGGTAGTCCTGCAGCGTCGAATAGTCGGGAAGGTCCTTGGAGAAATGCCACACCAGCCCGGCGGCCGCACCAATGCCGACCAGGAACACGATCGTTCCGAACGCGAACAAAAATCCGAAGAAGCGAAGCAGCAGCTTCATCGCGTGCCTTCCATCAACCCCACGCCGGCGAGAACTGCCTGCGACCCAAGCCGCCGAGTCTCAAGAGACCAAGTCTCAAGAGGTCGAGTCTCGAGAGCCCGAGCCTCACGGCCTACTCGTGCAGATATCGCCTTGTCTCGGACCATGCCCCTGGCACGGCCGCAAGCGCGGCCAGAACCCATGCGACGCAAGATCAATGTGCTCGCGCCTTTTTATGGTCAAACTGAGGCTTTGCGCCATCCGCCGCCCCCGCCCGCTCAACGCGCTGTGCCGCCGGCAAGCCGGGTGGTGAAATAGCTGTTTACGGCCTGCACGATCGCGTCTCCGGCGCGCGCGCGCCAGGTCTGCGACGTCAGTTCCTTGAGATCCTGCCAATTCGACACGTAGCCGAGCTCGATCAGCACCGAGGGCACGTCCGGCGCCTTCAGCACCTTGAACCCGGCCGATTTGAGCGGATGCTTGTGCAGCCGCGCCGCGTTGCGCAGCGCCCCGACCACGTCCTTGGCGAACTGCAGCGAGAACGTCTTGGTCTCGCGTTGCGCGAGGTCGATCAGGATGCCGGCGATGTCGTCCGGTTCGGACGAGAGGTCCACTCCGGAGATCACGTCGGCGCGGTTTTCTGCGTCGGCGAGCCGTGCGGCCTCGCCGTCGGACGCGTGGTCGGACAGCGTATAGACCGTCGCGCCTTCCGCCTCGCCGTCGCCGCGCGCGAGCGCGTCGCAGTGGATCGAGATGAAGAGCTGCGCGTTGCGCGCGCGCGCAAAGCGCACCCGGTCGACGAGCGGCACGAAGCTGTCGTCCGAGCGCGTCATCATCACGCGGTACTTGCCGGATTTCTCCAGCTTGTCGCGCAACATGCGCGCGAAATCGAGCACCAGCGTCTTTTCCGCTTCGCCGGTACCGGGTGCGTGCGTGCCGCTGTCGATCCCGCCGTGACCGGGATCGAGCACGATGACGGGGCGCGGATCGCCGTCGGCCGTCGACTTCGGCTCGCTCGGCTTTTCCGCCGGTTTGGTGCGCGCGGCGCGATTGTCGACCGCCTCGGCGCGCAGGAACGCCTCGCGGTTCACCGGCACGAGGTCGAGCACGAGCCGCGCCGGCAGGCTGCCGGTCGCGTCGAGCACGAAGGACTTGTCGACCCGCACCGGGCCGGTGGTGTCGAGCACGATGCGCGAGCCGCCCGGCATCACGAGACCGAAGCGGAAGGCCTTGACGAGGCCCCGCCCATGCTCGCCCGCATGAGCAGGAAACTGGAAGCTCACCTGCGGCAGGTCGATCACCACCCGGTAGGGATCGGCAAGCGTGAAGGGCCGGATGTCGACCTTGCGGCTCAGATCGACGACGAATCGGGTCTCTTTGCCGTCACCGCCGACCCGCACGTCGGTCGCGACCGGGAAATCGTCGGTCGCGGCGGTGGTTGTCGGTGCCGGGGTCTGGGCGGCCGTCGGCACAAGCCCGGCCAGCATGAGGCCGAACGCGGCACCCGCGATGCTGGTCGCGCCCTTTCGCACCGAATCTCCGGCCCCTTCCGGTCCCCTGCGGCTCCTCTTACTCCAATAGGACGGCGTGGTTAACTGAATCTTGCCGCAACGATTGTGGCGCGTTCCATCGCTCGCTGTCGTGCCGTTCCGGGGGTACCACAGGGTCGCGCAGTCGCGGAATTCCATTTTCCGATCAACGATCTGGGTACAAATGCGCACGCAACGCCCACGCTTGGCTTGCCAAGTCGCCCATGGCCGCCCTATGTAGGGGTTGCTGGCGATTCAAGACTTCCGGTTCTGCCGCGTTCGGGGCATCCGGCACGCTTGAGCCACGACCCCGCAGGAAAAGCCGCAGGAGGCGGCGCGTGGCGGATGGTCGGCTGCAGCCGATGCCCTATTTCGAAGGATGACCGGAATGCGTCCGCGGCCTCCCGGGCCGTGCGCGCGAAACGATCGCCAGCACACCAAAGCTGGCCGCGCCGACCGGCGCTGCCGCTCGATCTCAAGTCGCTCAATCCAGGATCCCGGATGATGCGAAGGATGCGAAACGAGAACCGAATGCGCTCCCGCTGGGTCGCGCCGTCGTGTCCGTTGCATCGCGCCCAGCCGGCCTCACCTTTCAACCCACAATTCGGTGCGTCTCATCGCGTCCTCAGTCCGCCGCCCCGGCGCCGGACGAGCGCTCCCGAGCGCCCCTCCAAGAGTCAATTCTATGGCCAACAAAATGCTCATCGACGCGACCCATCCGGAAGAGACCCGGGTGGTCGTGGTACGCGGAAATCGGGTCGAGGAATTCGACTTCGAGTCGGCTAACCGCAAGCAGCTCCGCGGCAACATCTATCTCGCCAAGGTCACGCGCGTGGAGCCCTCGCTCCAGGCCGCCTTCGTCGATTACGGCGGCAACCGCCACGGCTTCCTCGCCTTCAGCGAAATCCACCCCGACTACTATCAGATCCCCGTCGCCGATCGGCAGGCGCTGATCGACGAGGAGGAACGCGCGCATCGCGACGCCGAAGCCGAAGCCGACCGGCGTGCCGGCGGCGGCAATGGCCGTCATCACCATCCGCGCCGGCGCCACGCGGCCGAGCGGCGAACCGAAGAGACGGTCCACAGCGAGCCGATCGACGGCGAGATGGCCGAGGGCGATGTCGCGGCCGATCAGGTCGCCACAGACAACGGCGGCGACGACGCAGAACACGCGGGCGGCACCGATATCGCGGCGCAGACGCCGGTCGAGCCGATGGATCTTCCGGCTTCGCCTGCGGAAGCCGCGCCCTTCTATTCGGCGGCGACTAGCGAGCCGGCGGGCTCCGCCGAAACCCACGCGGATACGACGCCGGATCCGGATGTCGTGGCCGAGCACGCCGAGGCCGCGCAGGCTGCGGCCGAACGCGGCGAAGGCGAGCCGCCGCCGCACGACGGTGAGCACGCCGACGCCCATCACGCCGACGCTCGCAACGGCGAAGCCGATGCCGGCGATGACGCTTCGGAAAACGGCGACGGCGAAGAAGAGGAAGTCGTCGAGTCGGTCGGTGGCGCCGACGTCATGGAAGAAGTGCCGGACCGCATGCCGCGGCTGCGGCGCCAGTACAAGATTCAAGAGGTGATCAAGCGCCGGCAGATCATGCTGGTGCAGGTCGTCAAGGAGGAGCGCGGCACCAAGGGCGCGGCGCTCACCACCTACCTGTCGCTCGCGGGCCGCTACTCGGTTCTCATGCCGAACACGGCGCGCGGCGGCGGCATTAGCCGCAAGATCACCAGTTTCCAGGATCGCAAGCGGCTCAAGGAAGTCGCCCAGGAGCTCGAGGTGCCGGACGGCATGGGCGTGATCCTGCGCACCGCAGGTGCTGCCCGCACCAAGCCGGAGATCAAGCGCGACTTCGAGTATCTGATGCGCATGTGGGAGACCGTGCGCGACGTGACGCTGAAGTCGACCGCGCCGACGCTGGTCTACGAGGAAGGCTCGCTGGTCAAGCGCTCGATCCGCGACCTCTACAACAAGGACATCGACGAGGTGATCGTGGCAGGCGACGGCGCCTACCACGAGGCGCACGGCTTCATGCGCATGCTCATGCCGAGCCATGCGCGCAACGTGAAGCCGTATCGCGAGACCCAGCCGATGCTCACCCGCTTCGGCATCGAGAGCCAGCTCGACGCGATGTTCTCGCCGGTCGTGCAGCTGCGCTCGGGCGGCTACATCGTCATCAACCAGGCCGAAGCACTTGTTGCGATCGACGTGAACTCCGGCCGCGCCACGCGCGAGCATCACATCGAGGACACCGCGCTCAAGACCAATCTCGAGGCGGCCGAGGAGGTCTCCCGCCAGCTTCGCCTGCGCGATCTCGCGGGCCTGATCGTCATCGACTTCATCGACATGGACGAGAAGCGCAACAACCGTTCGGTCGAGCGCCGTCTCAAGGAATGCCTCAAGCACGACCGCGCCCGCATCCAGGTCGGCCGTATCTCGCATTTCGGGCTGCTGGAGATGTCGCGTCAGCGCATCCGTACCAGCGTGCTGGAGAGCTCGACCGACAAGTGCCCGCATTGCGGCGGCACCGGGCATGTGCGCTCGGTCGCCTCGGTCGCGCTGCAGGTGCTGCGCATGATCGAGGAGACGCTGCTGCGCGGCGGCACGCACAATCTCATCGTGCGCACCCGCTCCGACATCGCGATCTATGTGCTCAACCACAAGCGCGCCCATCTGCGCGACCTGGAAGAGCGCTTCCGTATCGCCATCACGATCAACGCGGACGCGACCATGGGCGGCCAGACGCCGTTCCTGATCGAGCGCGGCGAGCTGGTGCACAGCGTCGAGCAGGCGCGCGCGATCGCGGCCGCCCAGCCCGTCCCGGCCCCGATAATCGAGCCGCAGGACGACGAGCCGTTCCCCGAGGACGAGGCCACCGACGAGGTCGCGAGCGAGGACGAAGCGGCCACCGAGCAGGAAGCCGACGAGGGCGAGGAATTCACCGAAGCCGGGTCATCCGACGCCGCACGCCATGACGACACGCATGGCGAGGCCGACGGCGAGACAGGCGGCTCCGGCGACGGTCACCGACGGCGTCGACGGCGCCGGCGCGGACGCCGCGGCGAAGGCCGCGAAGGCGGAGCGTTCAGCCCCGAGGCGGCTCCCGAGCACGCCGCTCCCCACGACGATCCGGAAAGCGGCAACGGCGGCGACGCCGCAGAGGGCACCGAGGCCGATGGGCCCGAGGCGGAGCACGCCGGTGCGGGCGAACCGCGCGAGCGCGGCCCGGAACTCAATGGCGACGGCGAGCACCGCCGGCGGCGGCGTGGACGCCGCGGCGGACGGCGCAACCGGCGTGACCGCGAGGGCGAAGAGCGGTTTGGGACGGATGCGCCGCAGGAGATGCACGGCGGGCACGAGGGCGACGACCGCCCGAGCACGATTGAGCCGGCGCTCGCCGACGCTGTCGCCGATTTTGGCGGCCCGCCGGTCACCAACGAGGCGAGCCCGCCGCCGACGCCCCCCGAACCGCCCACGCATCACGAGGTTGCGCCGCCCGAGCCGCCGGCTGCCCAGGAGCCGCCGCGCCGACGCTCGACGGTACGCGAGCCAGCGCCGTTTTCGTTCGACGAGAGCGGCGCGAGCCCGGCCGAGCCGGTGACGGTGCCGGTTGCGTCAGCGCCCGCTCCTGTCGCGCCGGAGCCGGCCAAGCAGCCGCCGGCGGGCGAGCAGCCGCAAGAGGATGCGGACAAGCCGCGCCGGACCGGCTGGTGGGCAAAGCGCATGCTCGGCGGCTGAGCCGCGATGGAGAGCCGCTTCGTCGAGCGTGACGCTGCCGCGGCCGTCGATCGCTACGCCCGGCAGGGCGTCGGCCGCGACCTCGCGTTGCGGGTCTACACGACGCGGCTGCTCGGCCAGGACCCGCGCCTCGTCCTGCACGGTGGCGGCAACACCTCGGTCAAGACCGCGGTGCCGGACCTGCTCGGCCGCGACACGGCCGTCCTGTGCGTCAAAGGCACCGGCTGGGACATGGGCGCCATGGAGCCGCCCGGCATGCCGGCGGTGCGCATGGCGCCGCTCCTTGAGCTGCGCGCCCGCGCGGCGGTCAGCGACGAGGAGATGGTGCGCTTCCAGCGCGCCGGCCTGATCGATCCGATGGCGCCCAACCCGTCGGTCGAGACGCTGCTGCATGCTTTCGTGCCGCACAAGTTCGTCGACCACACCCACGCGACCGCGATCCTGAGCCTCAGCGATCAGCCGGACGGCGAGGCGATCTGCGCCGAGGTCTTCGACGGGCGGATGGGCATCGTGCCCTACATCATGCCGGGCTTCGCGCTCGCCAAGAAATCGGCCGAGGTGTTCGAGGCGAGCCCGCAGGCCGAAGGCCTGATCCTGCACAAGCACGGCATCTTCACGTTCGGCGAAGGCGCGCGCGAAGCCTACGAGCGGATGATCGAGATGGTGTCGCGCGCCGAGGCCCACCTCGCGCGCAACCGCAAATCCGTCTTCGTCAGCGTGCAGGTGCCGCAGCGCATCGCGGCGCTCGCGGCCGTGGCGCCCGTCGTGCGCGGCGCCTGCAGCCTGAAGGATGCGAAAGCCGAAGGCGCCTGGCGGCGGCTCATACTCGAATTCCGCGGCGGCGACGCGGTGCGAAATTTCGTCGACGGCACGGAGCTTGGGCGCTACAGCCAGGCTGGCGTGGTCACGCCCGATCACACCATCCGCACCAAGAACTGGCCGCTGGTCCTGCCGGCTCCCGCCGACGACAAGGCCGACGACTTCAAGCGCGCGGCCGCCGAGGCGGTCGCGGGGTTCATCGCCAACTACCAATCCTATTTCGCGCGCAACAACGCGCGCGCCGGCGATACCAAGAAGATGCTCGATCCCCTGCCCCGCGTCGCGCTGGTGCCCGGCCTCGGCTTGTTCGGGCTCGGCCGCTCGAAGAAGGACGCGAAGGTCGCCGCCGATCTCGCCGAAGCCGCGATCGCGACGATCACCGACGCGGAGGCGATCGGGCGCTTCGAGTCGATCTCCGAAGCCGACATGTTCGACGTGGAATACTGGTCGCTCGAGCAGGCCAAGCTCGGCTCGGCAAAAGAGCTGCCGCTCGCCGGACAGATCGCGGCCGTGACGGGGGCCGGCGGCGCCATCGGCGCAGCGACCGCCAAGGCGTTTGCGGCGGCGGGCGCCGAGGTCGCACTGCTCGACGTCGACGCGGACGCGGCGCGGGCGGCCGCCAAGGCGATCGGCGGGGCGGCGCTGGCGGTCAGGTGCGACGTGACGGACGCGGCTTCCGTCCGCGAAGCCTTCGATCAGGTCGCGGCGAGCTTCGGCGGGGTCGATATCGTGGTGTCGAACGCGGGCGCGGCCTGGCAGGGCCGCATCGGCGAGGTCGACGAGAGCATCCTGCGCGAAAGTTTCGAGCTCAACTTCTACGGCCATCAGCGCGTGGCGCAGAACGCGGTGCGCATCATGCTGGCGCAAGGGACCGGCGGCTGCCTGTTGTTCAACGTGTCGAAGCAGGCGATCAATCCGGGACCGAATTTCGGCCCCTACGGCCTGCCCAAGGCCGCGACCCTCTTCCTGGTGCGCCAATATGCGCTCGACTACGGCGCCGACGGTATCCGCGCCAACGCGGTCAATGCCGACCGCATCCGCTCCGGCATCCTGACCGACGACATGATCGCGCAGCGCTCGCAGGCGCGCGGGCTCACCGAGAAGGACTATATGAGCGGCAACCTGCTCGGCCGCGAGGTAACGGCCGAAGATGTCGCCCAGGCGTTCGTCGCGCAGGCGCTCGCGCTCAAGACCACCGCGGACGTGACCACCGTCGACGGCGGCAACATCGCGGCGGCGCTGCGATAGCGCGTCGAGCTACGCCGCGGCCGCTGCGGTGCGGCGTGCCCAGGCGGCCAGCGCCACGACGATCGCGATCGCGGCGAGGACGCACCACATGTCGAGGCGCGCATAGGCGAGCGCCCCGCAGATCGTCCCCGCCAGAAATCCCAGCACGAGCGGCCACAGCCTCCCGAACCTGTCCCGGACCTGCGCATACTCGGCTGCGATCCGCGCGTCGCCGGGGGAGCGCCGCCATGCGCGCCATGCCATCGCGAACTCCGTCGCGTCCACGGCGAACAGCGTCGTGTTCGTCGTCATGACGTTGGTCGACGGAGATCCTTTGACGAGAAGCCGTACCAGCGCGCTCTGCACGCCCATGGCGGCAATCCCGCACAAGCTCGCGCAAATGACCGATGGCGCGCCCCGCCCGCCGAATGGCGCCCCGACGTACCACGCCGCAAACAGGCCGATAAGCAGGACGGCCTCCAGGGCGAGCGTCTCGGGCAAAGCCGAGCGATCGTTTCGGCGCGCGCGCCGCACCATCACGGTCGTGACGACCCCGGCAAGGCAGAACATCGGGATCGCCAGCAGCTTGACCGCCGCGCCGCTGTCGTGGACCACCGTCTCGGTGCCGGCAAGCACGAAGCTGCCGGTGACCTGGGCGACGTAGAGGCCGAACAAGGCCAGGAAGGTGCAACTGTCGACGTAGCCGGCAACAAAGCTCAGCAGCACCGGCACGGTCTTCGGCACCGTGTTGGGCACGGTCTTGGGATCGGTCTTGGGATCGGTCTTGGGCACGGCAGCGATATCCGAGGCCATCATATGCGCCACCTCAACGTCACCGTTTCATGGCTTGCCGTGCAGCCAGCGCCCGATCCGCTCCACCGCGGCCTGGGCGTCGTCGCGCGAACCCGCATAGCAGAACCGCATGAAGTGCCGCCCGTCGGTCGGATCGAAGTCGATCCCCGCGGTCGCCGCCACATGCGCCTCGGCCAGCATCCGCTGCGCGAAATCCTGGCTGTCATTGGTGAAGCGCAAGACGTCCGCGTAGAGGTAGAACGCACCGTCCGCCGGCAGGAAGCGGTCGAGGCCGGCTTTCGGCAAGCCCTCGACCAGGATGCGGCGGTTCTCCTCGTAACCGTGCTTGATCGCCTCCATCTCGGCGCGGCCCTCGAACGCCGCCTCGGCGGCGACCTGCGCGAGCGTCGGTACCGAGATCGCGAAGTTCTGCTGCAACCGCTCGATCGGGCGCACCAGCGGCTCGGGCGCGACCATCCAGCCGATGCGCCAGCCGGTCATGCAGAAATATTTCGAGAACGAGTTGATGATCACGGCGCGTTCGGAGAACTGCGCGGCGGTCGCGGCCGGGAACGCATAGTCGAGGCCGTGATAGATCTCGTCGGAGATGAAGCGGATGCCGGCCGCCTCGGCCGCGCCGATCAACTCGCCCAGCGCGTCGGCCGCCATCATCGTGCCGGTCGGGTTGGCGGGGCTCGCGACCAGCACGCCAGCGAGCGGGCGCTCGCGATGCGCCGCGAGCAGCGCCTCGCCGGTGAGCGCCCAGCGCGTCGCCGCGCCGGTCTCGATCAGCACCGGCTCGCAACCGAGCGCGGTCAGGATGTGCCGATAGGGCGGATAGCCCGGGTTGGCGATGGCGACGCGGTCTCCCGGCTCGAACAGCGTGAGAAACGCCAGCATGAAAGCGGCCGACGAGCCGGTCGTCACCACGATACGGGCGGGATCGACCTCGATGCGGTGGCGCTCGCCGTAGTGGCGCGCGATGCGCCGGCGCAGCGACGGCAGCCCGAGCGCCTCGGTGTAAGCAATCGGCCGCTCGAGCGCCGCGCGCGCGGCCGCGAGCGCGGTCTTCGGCGCCGGCGCGGCCGGCTGGCCGACCTCCATGTGCACGACATGGACCCCGGCAGCTTCCAGCCGCGCGGCCGCGGCCATGACATCCATCACCATGAACGGCGGGACATTGCTGCGCGCCGACGACGTGACGAGACGTCGGGCCAACTCAGGGTCCACTTTCGGCATCTACACCAACCTCTTGAATTATCTGGACGAACAAATTTCGGTGAGCCGCCCGCCGCGCTGTTGCCGTATTTTCCCGCTTGGTCTACCGCGATGAGCGAGCGCATTGAACCGCGCGCGCACCAAGGCCGGAAGTGCCGAGAGTGATCACGTTGACCGCGCCGGACCGCACGCATAGGTTGGTCGCCCGGGGCACGCCGCAAAGGCCACTCGGAATCCAAAGACCAGTCGGAATGATGACGGAAGCACGACCTGTCAAGCGGCGGCCGACGCTCCGAGCTTCCCGCCCGGTCGCGATGTTGGCGGCGTGCGCGCTCCTCGCCTCCGCGCTGCCGGCGCGGGCGCAGCAGATCCCCAAGGGACTGCCGATCATCCGCGACGCCGAGATCGAGCAGCTCCTGCGCGACTACACGCGGCCGATCCTGCGCGTCGCCGGGCTCAGCCAGCAGAACATCCACGTCATCATCATCAACGACCGCTCGTTCAACGCGTTCGTGGTCGATGCCAAGCACATCTTCGTCAACGCGGGCGCGTTGATGCAGGCGCAGACGCCGAATCAGATGATCGGCGTGCTTGCGCACGAGACCGGCCATATCGCGGGCGGCCATCTGATGAAGATGCGCGCCGAACTCGCCAACGCGCAGACCGCCGTGATCGTCGGCATGCTGCTCGGCGTCGGCGCGATGGTGGCGGGCGCGCGCAGCGGCTCCGTGGGCGGCAATCCGGGCGTCGCGCTGCTCGCCCCGCAGATCATGGTGCAGCACTCGCTGCTTTCCTATCAGCGCCAGCAGGAAGAGCAGGCCGACCGCGCGGGCGTGAAGTTCCTCACCGAGACCGGCCAGTCCGCGCGGGGCATGTACGATACGTTCAAGCACTTCGCCGACAAGTCGCTGTTCGCCACGCAATATGCGGACCCTTACCTGCAAAACCATCCGCTCCCGGCCGAGCGCATGTCGGCGCTCGCGGTGATTGCCAAGACCCCCTATTGGGACAAGCTCGATCCGCCCGACTTGCAGCTGCGCCACGAACTCATGCGCGCCAAGCTCTACGGCTTTCTCGATGAGCCGGGCGCGGTCCTGCGCCGCTATCCGCTGAGCAACACCAGCCTGCCGGCGCGCTACGCCCGCGCGATCTCGGCCTATCGGCACAGCACGCTGAGCGACGCGATCGCCCAGATCGACAGCCTGATCCGCACCGAGCCGAACAATCCCTATTTCTACGAGCTCAAGGGCCAGGCGCTGTTCGAGGCCGGCCGGGCGGCCGAAGCGGTCGCGCCGTTGCGCCATGCCGCATCGCTCGCGCCGACCCCGGCCCTGATTCAGGTCCTGCTCGCCGAAGCGCTGATCGCGACCAACGACAAGTCGCTCGCCGACGAGGCGATCCGCGACATCGAGACGGCGCTCGCGCACGATGCCGACATCTCGGACGGCTATGAGTATCTCGCCATGGCCTACGGCCGCAAAGGCGACCTTCCGCATGCCGACCTCGCCTCGGCGCAGGCGGCCTTCTCGCGCGGCGATTGGCCGACCGCGCGCCAGCTCGCGTTGCGGGCGAAGACGCGCTTTCCGGTCGGCACCCCCGGATGGGTGAAGGCCGACGACATCTCGAGCTTCAAGCCCCCGAAGGCCAAGTTTGGCCTATAGTACCCATCGACCTATGGTATCTGCAGATCAACGCCGTCACAGAGGATAACGACCGATGAGCTTCAATCTCCGCCTGTTCGCCGCCGCCGCCACGGCCGCGCTGCTGCTGCTGCCGGTGCCGTCGCGGGCGCAGACGTTCTCGGACACCCAACGCGGCGAGATCGAGAAGATCATCAAGGACTACCTGATCTCCCATCCCGAGGTGCTCGAGCAGGCCTCGGCCGAGCTCGAGAAGCGCAAGCAGACAGCGGAAGCCGAGAAGGCCAAGACGGAGATCGCGAGCCACGCCCAAGCGCTGTTCAACTCGCCGCGTCAGGTGACGATCGGCAACACCAAGGGCGACGTCACGCTGGTCGAGTTCTTCGATTACAACTGCGGCTACTGCAAGCGCGCGCTAACCGACCTCACCACCATCATGAAGGACGACCCCCATCTGCGCGTCGTCCTCAAGGAATTCCCGGTGCTCGGCCCGGGCTCGGTCGAGGCCGCCAAGGTCGCGGTCGCGGTGCGCATGCAGAACTCGGGCAAGAAGTACTTCGACTTCCACCAGCGCCTGCTCGGCGGACGCGGCCAGGCGGATCTCGCGCACGCGCTGCAGGCCGCCAAGGAAGCGGGCTTCGACATGGCGCGCCTCCAGAAGGACATGGCCAGCGACGAGGTGAAGGCCTCGATCGAGGAGGACATGAAGCTCGCCGAGGCGCTCAGCCTCAACGGCACGCCGAGCTATGTCATCGGCTCGGAAGTGGTCGTCGGCGCGGTCGGGCTCGATGCGCTCAAGCAGAAGGTCAACGTGGCGCGTTGCGGCAAGGCCACCTGCTCCTGAGCCGTCGCGCGCTATCTGAAATCGCAACGGCGGCGCGGGCAGCTTCCCCTCGCCCGCCCCGCCCCCTATAACTCGCGCATCGGATGAAGCCTGGGGACGCACTCCCCAGGCTTCGGCGCGGCGGGACCCCATGCCTCAGACCGTCTACGTCCTCAACGGACCCAATCTCAATCTGCTCGGCACGCGTGAGCCGGAGAAATACGGCCACGCCACGCTCGCCGATGTCGAGAAGCTGGTGCGCGCCAAGGCCGACAGCGTCGGCTGGGCGGTCGAGTTCCGTCAGTCGAACCACGAAGGCGATCTGGTCGACTGGATCCAGGAAGCCGCCGCCAACAAGGCCGTCGGCATCGTGCTCAATCCGGCCGGCTTCACGACCACGTCGATCGCGATCCTCGACGCCATTCTGGCCGTCAAGCTGCCCGTGATCGAAACCCACATCACCAACATCCATGCGCGGGAAAGCTTCCGCCACGACTCCTACATCTCCAAGGCCGCGCGGGCCGTGGTGTGCGGCTTCGGCATCGAGGGCTACGCGCTCGCGATCGCGGGCCTCGCCGCCATGACGAACGCGACGACGGCCGCCGCGAGGAAGAATTAACAGTGGCGGACGGACCGGACAAATCGGCCGAAGATATCGTCCGCTCGCTCGCGAAGCTGCTCGACGAGACAGGCCTGAGCGAGATCGAGATCGAGGAAGGCGGCCGCCGCGTGCGCGTCGCGCGCCCCGTGATGGGCGCGGCCTACATGGCGCCCGCCGCCGTCGCGGCGCCGATCGTCAAGACGGCGGGGGAGCGGTCGGTGGAGGCCGCCGCCAATCCGGGCGTCGTGCTCTCGCCGATGGTCGGCTCGGCCTATCGGGCGCCCGAGCCCGGCGCCAAGCCGTTCGTTGACATCGGCAGCCGCGTGAAGGTCGGCGACACGCTGCTCATCATCGAGGCGATGAAGACCTTGAACCAGATTCCGGCGCCGCGCGCCGGCACCGTGACCCAGATCCTGGTCGAGGATGGTCAGCCCGTCGAGTTCGGCGAGTCGCTGATGATCATCGAGTAAGTTCATTCGGCGTCGTAGGGTGGGCAAAATCGCGTCCACCGCCTACCCGCGTGGGCGCGGCGCACTGATCTCGGGCCTGCCCGAGATCAGCATCGAGATAATGCGCAAGTCGGGCAAGCCCGACTTGCGTGCGATTTTGCCCACGCGGATGGACCGTGCGAAGCGCCGCGCCCACCCTACGCGGACCCGGAGCCGCTGATGTTCGAAAAAATCCTCATCGCCAACCGCGGCGAGATCGCGCTCCGGGTGCTGCGCGCCTGCAAGGAGCTCGGCATTCCGACGGTCGCGGTGCATTCCACCGCCGATGCCGACGCGATGCATGTGCGGCTCGCCGACGAGAGCGTATGCATCGGCCCGCCGCCGGCACGCGACAGCTACCTCAACGTTCCGGCGCTGCTTGCCGCCTGCGAGATCACCGGCGCCGACGCGGTGCATCCGGGCTACGGCTTCCTGTCCGAGAACGCGCGCTTCGCCGAGATCCTGATCGAGCACGGCGTGCAGTTCATCGGCCCGAAGCCCGACCACATCCGCCTGATGGGCGACAAGATCGAAGCGAAACGCACCGCCAAGCGGCTCGGCATTCCGGTGGTGCCCGGATCGGAAGGCGGCGTCGGTTCCGACGCGGACGCGCTCGCGATCGCGCGCAACATCGGCTTCCCGATTCTGGTGAAGGCCGCGGCCGGCGGCGGCGGGCGCGGCATGAAGGTCGCGCGAACGGAAGGCGACCTTTCGGTTGCGCTCGCGACCGCGCGCGCGGAAGCCAAGGCGGCCTTCGGCGACGATGCGGTCTATCTCGAGAAATATCTGCAGCAGCCGCGCCACATCGAGATCCAGGTGCTCGGCGACGGGCAAGGCCGCGGCATCCACCTCGGCGAACGTGACTGCTCGCTCCAGCGGCGTCACCAGAAGGTGCTCGAGGAGAGCCCCTCGCCGGCGCTGAACCAGGCCGCGCGCGACCAGATCGGCGAGACCGTCGCGCGCGCGATCCGCGAGCTCGGCTATCTCGGCGTCGGCACGGTCGAGTTCCTCTACGAGGACGGCCGGTTCTACTTCATCGAGATGAACACCCGCATCCAGGTCGAGCATCCGGTGACGGAGATGATCACGGACATCGACCTGATCCTCGAACAGATCCGCATCGCCAACGGCAGCGAGCTCACGATCGCGCAGAAGGACGTGAAGTTCCACGGCCACGCCATCGAGTGCCGCATCAATGCCGAGAACCCGGTGTCGTTCCGCCCCTCGCCGGGCCGCATCGTGCACTATCATCCGCCGGGCGGCATGGGCGTGCGCGTCAACTCCGCGGTCTATCAGGGTTACACGATCCCGCCGTTCTACGACTCGCTGCTCGGCAAGCTGATCGTGCACGGCAAGACGCGCGCCGAATGCCTGATGCGGCTGCGCCGCGCGCTCGACGAGTTCGTGGTCGACGGGGTCGAGACCACCTTGCCGCTCTTTCGCGCCCTCGTGCGCGACACCGACATCGTCGACGGCAGCTACCACATCCACTGGCTCGAGGAGTTCCTCGCCAGAGGTGGCATGGATTAGCGCATGTTCCGGCGAAGTGGACGCCGGTTCGCCGACAAGAACATGCGCCAAGGAAAAATTTAGGCGGCGTTCGCCGCGCACATGCCGCTCAGCAGGCGGCCGACCCGATCCGGGCTGTAGGGCTTGGGCACGAACGCCGAGCGCGCGACGCCTTGCGCGACGGTCTCGACCGTGCCCGACGTGTAGACGACGACCACCGCCGGCATCAATTCGCGCGCGAGCCGGGCGAGCATCGTGCCGTCGAGCGCGCCGCCCAGATTGATGTCGGTGAAGAGGATGTCGACCGTAAGCCCGCCGCGCAGGCGGCGCAACGCGTCCTCCCCGCTCAGCGCGATGTGGACCTCGAAACCCTGGTGCTCGAACGTGTCGGCGGTCTCGACGCAGATGAGCGCTTCATCCTCGACCACGAGCACGCGCACGGGGCGCGCCGGGTCGTTCCCGACTCGCTTGCGGTGATCGCCTTGTTCCGTGGTGATGGCCGTGTTCAGCACGTGCTACCCCTTGCGGCCGCGCCGTAGAGCATGATTCCGTTCCGATGGAATCGGAACATGCTCTGGATTCACGCATTGGCGCATATCGTCGTCGGCGAACCGGTATCCACTTCGCCGGGATATGGGCTTGTGCGGCGCGGCACACTTATCGCTAACGCGAACAACCGCCCATGTTTCCAATTTCTTGAAAGATGTAGAGATTTATGGTTGCCGTTTTGTTAATGCTTTTGCAATGACGTGCCGCGCTGAAGCGGGCAGTATGGCGTTACGCTCAGGCGAGTTTGCGCTGCGGAACTCCAGAACCAACGAACGTCCGAACGAACGCCCAATGGCCAGCCGCGACGCCGCTTTCGTCGAGATCACGCCCGAGGTTCTGCTCAAGGCCTACGCGTGCGGCATCTTTCCGATGGCCGAAAGCGCCGACGATCCGGCGCTTTACTGGATCGAGCCCGAGCAGCGCGGCGTCATTCCGCTCGAGGGCTTCCACGTCGCAAGCCGGCTCGCCCGCACGGTGCGCGCCGAGCGCTTCACGGTCGTGTGCAACCGCGACTTCGAGGCGGTGGTGGACGGCTGCGCGGAACCGCAGCCCGGACGCGCCCGCACCTGGATCAACCGCCGCATCCGCAATCTCTATCTCGGCCTCTACCGTATCGGGCACTGCCACACGGTCGAGGCCTATGACGGGGACGAGCTCGTCGGCGGGCTCTACGGCGTGAGCCTCGGTCGCACCTTCTTCGGCGAGAGCATGTTCCATCGCGCGCGCGACGCGTCCAAGGTCGCGCTGGTCCATCTGGTGGCGCGGCTGCGCGTCGGCGGCTTCCGCCTGCTCGACACCCAGTTCGTCACCGATCACCTCAAGACGTTCGGCGCCGTCGAGGTGCCGCGCAAGCAGTATCACAAGCAGCTCGCCGCGGCGCTCGTCGGCGAAGCGGACTTCGCGGCACTGCCGCTCGACCGGTCGCTTCCGGGCGACGAGGCACTGGCGCTTGCGACACAGGGACCAGGTTCGCGCTAGCGCGGCGGCGGTGGCGGCTGCACCTGCGCGCGCGGCGCGACCGGCGCCGCAGGCCGACGCGGCGGCTTGGGCGGCGGCTTCGTGGCCGCGGGATGCGCCGGCGCGGCCGGCGTCGGCTGCGCCTCGGCGACCGGGGCCGATGCGCCGCCTTTGCAGTTCGTGAGCCATACGTCGTAGATCGGGTGCTCGACGGCGTGCAGGCCCGGGCTCGCCGCGAACATCCATCCCGTGAAGATGCGCTTGACCTCGCCCTGCAGCGTCACCTCGTCGACGTCGACGAACGCATCGGTTTGCGGCGTCTCGGTCGGCGGGCGCGTGTAGCAGACGCGCGGCGTCACCTGCAGGGCGCCGAACTGAACGGTCTCGTTGATCGCGACATCGAACGAGGTGATGCGGCCGGTGATCTTGTCGAGACCGGAGAACACGGCGGTCGGGTTGACGATCTTCTGCGCCGGCGGCTCGGTCACGACCTCGTCGCCCGGCTGCAGCGTGGTGTCGACCGGAGCCGTGGCGGTCCCCGGCGCGCGCGGTCCAGGCGCAAGAGTGGGGCTCGTGCCGGGCGGGACCCCGGGCTGCGGCGCGGGCGGCGTGCCCGGAGGCGCCGCAAGCGGGGCAGCCGGCACGGCCGCGCGCTGATCCGCCGGCGCACCGGGCGGCGGCGGCAGCGTGTCCGACCGGATGTTCCCCTGCCCGGGGCCGCCGATATACGGCGCCGCGTTCGTCTGCGGCGGCGGATATTGCGGCGGCGGCTCGTTCTGCGGCGGCGGTTGGTACTGCGGCTGATATTGCGGCTGCGCCGGCGGCGTCGGCTCGTAGGCGCGCTGCTGATCGTAGGACTGGTTCGGGACGTTGGCGGGCGGCCGCGGCGGTGGACCGAAAATGCCGCCGAACTGGGCCACGGCGGGCACAGTGGCGGCGAAGTTCGCCACCACGAGCACGGCGCAACGACCCAATTGGCGCATCCCGATGTCCCGCTGCGGGGTGGCGTCGCCCCTCCGCCTTCCTATCCGGCGCCCGGTTAACACGGGCAATACGGCGGGGAAAGGGCGCGCGGGCGCCGGAACTTGCCCCTGTCACCCGCGCCGTGGGCCGGGCGTGCCCGTAGCCACTGCGCCACCACATGGGCTAGGGTCCGCCCGCAAATTTCGGACTTTCCATGCGCATTCTGGCCTTCCACCCCGGCGCGCACGATTCATCGGCCGCCGTCTTCGACGACTATCGGCTCGTCGCTGCCGTCCAGGAGGAGCGCCTGACCCGACAGAAGGGGTCGGGCGACGGCATCCCCTGGCTCGCGATCGACGAGGTGCTGCGCATCGCCGGCTGGACGCGACGCGACGTCGACGCGATCGCCTCGACGCGCGCGTTCTTTCCGTCGATCTATCTGCGCCCGTCGCTCTTCAAGGAGGTCGACTACGCGGTGCGCCGCTGGCGCGGCAAGGAGCCCGGCCTGCGCGAGATGTGGCGCGAGTGCCAGCGCCGCGCCACCGCCGACACCAACGCGATCTTCGCCGCCGCGCGCTTCCTCGACGCCAACGGCTTCCGTCCGGACACCCAATTCCACTTCGCCAATCATCATGCCGCGCATGGGCTGCCGGCGCTGTTCTTCACCGATTGGCAGGACGCGCTTATCTTCACCGCCGACGGCATCGGCGACAATGTCAGCTACTCGATCCGCACCTTGGCGAACGGCGCGCTCGACTGCCATTTCGGCGACGATCGCGACCTGCTGCGCAAGCTCAACGCCAACAGCATCGGCCAGGCCTACAGCTTCGCGACCGCGTTGTGCGGTTTCCGCAAGCTGCGCCACGAGGGCAAGCTCACCGGGCTCGCGGCCTACGGCGAGCCGACGCTCGCGCCCGAGATCGCGCGGCGCTTTCGCGTCGGCCCGGATGGCCTCGTCGCGACCGATTTCCCCGGCGAGGTCGAGATCGGCGACGAGATGGCGCGCATCTGCGCGGGCGCATCACGCGAGACGATCGCGGCCTCGATCCAGAAGGCGACCGAAGATCTGATGGTCGAAGCGGTGCGCTACTGGCTCACCCGCCACAAGGTGCGCCATCTCGGCCTCGGCGGCGGCCTCTTCGCCAATGTGCGGCTCAACCGCCTGCTCGCCGAAAATCTTCCGCTCGACGAGGTCTTCATCTTCCCGGCCATGGGCGACGACGGCCTGTGCGTCGGCGCCGCGCTCTCGTTCCTGCTCGCGCGCGACGGCCTCGCGGGTTGGCTCGGCCGGCGCTATCGCCTCGACAGCGTCTATCTCGGGCGCGATTTCGACCGCGACATCGATACGGCGCTCGGCGCCGCGACAGGCCTGCGCCGTGACCCGGGCGCACCGGCCGATGGCGCGGTCGAGCGTATCGCGGCCGGCCAGGTCGGCGCCGCCTATCTCGGCCGCATGGAGTTCGGGCCGCGTGCGCTCGGCGCGCGCAGCATCATCGCGAGCCCGGCCAATCACGCGATCAACGACGATCTCAACCGCCGGCTCGAGCGCTCCGAGTTCATGCCGTTCGCGCCCTACGTGCTCGACGAGGATGCCGCCAAGGTGTTCGAGATCACGCCGGTCAATCGCTATGCGGCGCGCTTCATGACCATCACGTGCGGCGTGCGGCCGGAGTGGCGCGACAAGATCCCGGCGGTCGTCCATGTCGACGGCACGGCCCGGCCGCAGATCGTGCGCGCGAGCGAAAACCCGCTCTATGCCGAAATCCTGCGCGGCTTCCGCGACAAGACGAGCCTGCCCGTGCTGGTCAACACCAGCTTCAACGTGCACGAGGAGCCGATCGTCAACGCGCCCGCCGAATGCGTCCGCGCGCTCCTCGACGGCCGCATCGATTTCGTCGTGACGGACGCAGCCGTGTACGGCCGGCCGTGAGGCGCGGCGCGCCGTCGCCGGGGCCTTTCTCGCCGCCGTCCGGGATGCGACAATCACGCGCCCGCCAAGCGACGAGGCCGCGAGAGCCTCGCGATCACCGCAAGCAAGCCGCAAGGGAGAGAAAAATGCCAACCGACATCCGTCGATTGCTGGGTGCCGCGCTGTTCGCCGCCGCCTGCGCCACTGCCGTCCCCTCGCCTGCCGCCGCGCAGGCACCGCAAGGGCCGTGGCTGACGCTCGCGCCGTTCCCGGTGCCGTCCGAGGAAGTGCTCGGCGCCGCGGCCAACGGCAAGATGTACGTGTTCGCGGGTCTTGCGCCGGTGTGGAAGCCCAAGGCGCTCGTCTACGAATACGATCCCGCGACCAACGCGTGGACGCAGAAGAAGCCGATGCCGCTGCCGTCGCATCACCTCGCGTTCACGACCTTCAACAACAAGATCTACGCCTTCGGCGGCTTCAAGCTGCCGCAGAGCGGCCCGCCCGCCTGGGACCCGATCGACAACGCGTGGGAATACGATCCCGCGACCGACACCTGGAAGGCGCTCGCGCCGCTGCCGAGCAAGCGCGGCGCCGCGAGCGCGGCTGTCCTCAACGGCAAGATCTACGTCACGGGCGGCGCCGGCACGCTGCCGGGCGTGACCGAGAACGGCATCCACCCGACCCGGCCGCACAACGTGGTCGCCACCGTCGACGTCTACGATCCGGCCACCAACACCTGGAGCTCGGCGCGCCCGCTGCTGCTCGCGCGCAATCACCACGCGAGCGCCGCCGTCAACGGCAAGCTCTACGTGATCGGCGGCCGCGTCTCGAGCGCCTTCATCTCCGGCACCAGCAACAACGTCGACCTGGTCGAGGCCTACGACCCGGCGACCAACCTGTGGAGCGCACGGCTGCGCATGCCGACCGCGCGCAGCGCGATCGCGGCCGGCGTCTACGGCAACTACATCGTCATCCCGGGCGGCGAGGTGCAGGACGCGCGCTTCCTCGGCGCCTTCAAGGCGGTCGAGGCCTACAACACGGCGAACAACACCTGGCAGATCCTTCCCTCGATGCCGCATCAGCGTCACGGCCTCGCGGTCGGCGTGGTCGGCAACCGGCTCTACGCGGTGAGCGGCGACGCCCAGTCCGCCGGCAACGGCATCAAGGAGTCCGATGTCGATTTCAACGAAGCGCTCAAGCTCGATGAAGTGCTGAAATGACCCGACGGGTCATTGCGAGGAGGCTGAAAGCCGACGAAGCAATCTCGCGCCGCGTATGCTGATCGAGATTGCTTCGGCCTGCTGCGCAGGCCTCGCAATGACAAGCCACGATCGCGCTCTATCGCCCCGGCGTCCACGCCTTGTAGTCGCCGGTCGCCTTCGGCCGGCGGCCTTGCGCGAGCGTCGAGCCGGTCGGGCGCAGCGCGCCGGACGTGCCCGTCATGTTCGGGCGGTGCGGCTTCCACCACGGGCGCGGCGTCACCTTCTCCTCGGTCGGCGGGACGTCGACCGTGTGGTGCATCCAGCCATGCCACGCCGGCCCGATCGTCGAGGCCTCCGCATAGCCGTTGTAGATGACCCAGCGCCGCTCGAAGCCGAGCGTCTTGTCGATCTTGCCGCCCTTGGTCCGGTAGTAGCGGTTGCCGAATTCGTCCTCGCCGACGAGCTCGCCATGGCGGCGGGTCCACAGCTGGGTGCCGAAGGTCTCATCGTTCCACCAGGTGAAGAACCGGGTGAAAAAGGTCGAGATTTTCATCGTAATTCCCTCGGCAATTCCCTCGGGACCGGGCCCGGCGTTCTCCATGCCAGCGGCCGGAACCCTTGTCCAGCGGCGCGAAACCACAGCCGCGCCGGTGCATTGTTATCCGTACGGATAGGTCGGGGAACCGGCCGAGGAACTGATGGAACCATGATGGAGCCGAGCAGTATCCAAGACGCCGTGAATGAGGTGATCGGGGCACTCCCTTTCCTGCCGGGCTGGGCCGTGACCGGCCTCGTGTTGGCCCTCGCGGTCGTCGCCGGCCTTATCATCCATGCGCTGCTGCGCCGGCTCACCACGCGTGCCTTCGCGGGGCGGCCGTTCGTGCTCTCGCTGATCGAACGTGTCCGCACCCTCACGCGCCTCGCGTTCGCGACCCTTGCGCTCGCGCTGGTGCTGCCGGTGGTGCGCCTGCCGCCCGATATCGCGGCCTGGAGCGGCGGCGCGATGCGCCTCGTCTTCATCGTGCTGGTGGGCTGGATTGCGCTCGTGGCGGTCGACATCGGGGTCAGCGTCTACTTGCTGCGCTTCCGGCTCGACACCGCCGACAATCTGCTCGCCCGCAAGCACGTGACGCAGATGCGCGTGCTCGAGCGGGTGATCTCGACCTTGGTGATTCTGGTCACCGTGGGCGCCGCCCTGATGACCTTCAGCGAGGTCCGTCAGGTGGGCGTGAGCCTGTTCGCCTCGGCGGGCGTTGCCGGCATCGTGGCCGGCCTGGCGGCGCGGCCGGTGCTCGCCAACCTGATCGCCGGCATCCAGCTCGCCGTGACGCAGCCAATTCGCATCGAGGATGCGGTGATCGTCGAGAACGAATCGGGTTCCATCGAGGAGATCACCTCGACCTATGTGGTGGTCCGGCTGTGGGACCTGCGCCGCCTCGTGGTGCCGCTCTCCTATTTCATCGAGAAGCCGTTCCAGAACTGGACGCGCGAGGGCTCGGCCCTGCTCGGCACCGTAATGCTCTACCTCGACTACACGGCGCCGATCGAGCGCATCCGCGCCAAGGCGGGCGAGATCGCGGCCCAATCGAAATTCTGGGATCGCCGGGTGATCGGCGTCCAGGTCACCGACGCGAAGGAGCGCGCGATCGAGGTGCGCGTGCTGGTGAGCGCCGCCAACGCGTCCGCAACGTTCGATCTGCGCTGCGAGATGCGCGAGAAGCTCATTGCGTTCCTGCGCGCCGAATTCCCGGATGCGCTGCCGCGCACCCGTGGCGAGCTGACGCTGCACGAAGCCACGACGGATGGCCTGGCGAATCGGGTCGGCGCCGAGTCGGTCGCACTGCCGCCGCGGGTCGCGGCCGGGCGCCGCTGAGATATCCACGCAGCTATCCACATGCCGCAAGGTGAGCTGACCGGCGCACCTATGCGCGGCCTGCGGAGGGTTATCCGTTCCGTTGCATGAAGCTTCGTTGACAGCGAACAACTCGCGATTCCGTGACGTATGATAATACCGTTTCGCCACTTGGAACCGCCACGTGACGGATATGTGTCGGTATAGCGACGCCACCGTGTCGCAATGCCCTTTCGAATCCTCGGCTGTTGTCCGATACTTATGCGGCCCCCCCAATTCTTTCCCCGCAATTCACCCGTTAACCCCCATATTTAGCGGTTGATTCAGATTCTAACACTAAGGCTTGACGGGCGCGGCGGAGTCGTCTTAGCTTTCAGTCGTTGCGGCGGACCCAAGTATCTCGTCCTCGCCGGACGATCCCTGAGAGGCTTGAGACACCGTTTCGCCGGGACCATATGGTTTTGGCGGGCACCTAGCTTGTGTCCCTCGAGCCTCATGAGCCCAGGCGATCGGCCGGCGCGCCAAGACAAGGCGGGCCCAATCTCGCGGGACCCGGGTGGGCTAGTTCAGAGGCGTCAAAACAGAAACAGGGCATGTGGGGGCGTGGGCAGGACAGGCCCGCGTCGCAGGTGCAGCGTCGGCGCGCTATGCTCGGGTGAGCCGCGTGCCACGCCAAACGATTGAAGGGGCAAGGAATGCGGATCGAGCGGCGTTACACCAAGGACGGTCAGTCTCCCTACGCGGAGATCGAGTTTCGACTGACCACGAGCGAGATCCGCAATCCGGACGGCTCGGTGGTGTTCCATGCCGACAACGTGGAAGTTCCTGCGCTGTGGTCGCAGGTCGCCTCCGACGTTCTGGCGCAGAAGTATTTCCGCAAGGCCGGCGTGCCATCGCGGCTCAAGAAGGTCGAAGAGAACAGCGTCCCGTCCTTCCTGTGGCGCTCGGTCGCCGACACCGATGCGCTCGAGGCGCTGCCCGAGAAGGAGCGCCATATCGGCGAGCATTCGTGCCGCCAGGTCTTCGACCGTCTCGCCGGCACCTGGACCTACTGGGGCTGGAAAGGCGGCTATTTCGACTCGGAAGCGGACGCGCAGGCCTTCTTCGACGAGCAGCGCTACATGCTGGCGATGCAGATGGTCGCGCCCAACTCGCCGCAGTGGTTCAACACCGGCCTGCACTGGGCTTACGGCATCGACGGCCCGAGCCAGGGCCACTACTACGTCGATTTCCAGACCGGCAAGCTCGTCAAGTCGAAGTCGGCCTACGAGCATCCGCAGCCGCACGCCTGCTTCATCCAGTCGATCAACGACGATCTCGTCGGCGACGGCGGCATTATGGATCTGTGGGTGCGCGAGGCGCGCCTGTTCAAGTACGGCTCCGGGACGGGCTCGAACTTCTCCCGCCTGCGCGGTGAAGGCGAGCGGCTCTCGGGCGGCGGCAAGTCGTCCGGCCTGATGAGCTTCCTCAAGATCGGCGACCGCGCGGCGGGCGCCATCAAGTCGGGCGGCACGACGCGCCGCGCCGCCAAGATGGTGATTGTCGACGTCGATCACCCGGACATCGAGAAGTACATCAACTGGAAGGTGGTCGAGGAGCAGAAGGTCGCGGCGCTCGTGACCGGCTCGAAGATCAACCAGAAGCACCTCAAGGCCGTGATGAAGGCCTGCGTCAACTGCGAGGGCTCGGGCGACGACTGCTTCGATCCGGACAAGAATCCGGTGCTCCGCCGCGAGATCAAGCTCGCGCGCCGGAGCCTCGTGCCCGACAACTTCATCAAGCGCGTGATCCAGTTCGCCAAGCAGGGCTACAAGGACATCGATTTCCCGATCTACGACACCGACTGGGATTCGGACGCCTACCTCACGGTCTCGGGCCAGAACTCGAACAACACCGTGCGGGTCGAGGACGGGTTCCTCAAGGCCGTCGAGGCCGACGGCGACTGGGACCTGACCTGGCGCACCAAGCCGGGCAAGGTGGCTCAGACCGTCAAAGCGCGCGACCTGTGGGAAAAGATCGCCTACGCGGCCTGGGCCTCGGCCGATCCGGGCCTGCAATTCCACACCAGCATCAACGACTGGCACACCTGCCCGGCGTCGGGCCCGATCCGCGCCTCCAATCCGTGCTCCGAGTACATGTTCCTCGACGACACGGCCTGCAATCTCGCGTCCCTCAACCTGCTCGCCTTCCGTAACGACGAGACGCGAGCGTTCGATGTCGAGGGCTACGAGCACGCCGTTCGCCTGTGGACGATCGTGCTCGAAATCTCGGTGCTGATGGCCCAATTCCCGTCGCAAGCGAGATCGCCCAGCTTTCCTACGAATTCCGCACCCTCGGCCTCGGCTACGCCAATGTCGGCGGCCTGCTGATGTCGTCGGGCATCCCGTATAACTCGGAATCCGGCCGTGCGATCTGCGGCGCGCTCACGGCGATCATGACCGGCGTCTCCTACGCGACGTCGGCCGAGATGGCCGCGATCCTCGGGCCGTTCCCGGGCTACAAGAAGAACCGCGAGCACATGCTGCGCGTGATCCGCAACCATCGCCGCGCCGCGCGCGGCGAGAAGACCGGCTACGAGAAGGTCGCGACCCCGCCGGTGCGGCTCGACCATGCGGCCTGCCCTGACCAGCGGCTGGTGGAGCACGCGATGCGCGCCTGGGACCGCGCGCTGACGCTTGGCGAGGAGCACGGCTACCGCAACGCGCAGGCCACCGTGGTAGCGCCGACCGGCACCATCGGCCTCGTGATGGATTGCGACACCACCGGCATCGAGCCCGACTTCGCGCTGGTGAAGTTCAAGAAGCTTGCCGGCGGCGGCTACTTCAAGATCATCAACCGCGCCGTCCCGGAGGCGCTCCGCGCGCTCGGCTATAGGGAGAGCGAGATCGCCGAGATCGAGGCCTATGCGGTCGGCCACGGCACGCTGTCGAATGCGCCGGCGATCAACCACACCACGCTCAGGGCCAAGGGCTTCACCGACGAGGCGACCGCCAAGATCGACAAGGCGCTGCCCACCGCCTTCGACATCAAGTTCGCCTTCAACAAGTGGACGCTCGGCGAGGAGTTCTGCCGCGACGAGCTCGGCGTCCCGGCCGAGGAGCTCGCCAAGGCGAACTTCGACATGCTGGCCTGGCTCGGCTTCAGCAAGCGCGAGATCGAGGCCGCCAACATCCACGTGTGCGGCGCCATGACGGTCGAGGGCGCGCCGCACCTCAAGGCCGAGCACTACGCGGTGTTCGACTGCGCCAATCCGTGCGGACGCACCGGCAAGCGGTTCCTCTCGGTCGAGAGCCACATCCGCATGCTGGCGGCCGCGCAGCCGTTCATCTCGGGCGCGATCTCCAAGACCATCAACATGCCGAACGAGGCGACGGTCGAGGACTGCAAGAGCGCCTACCTGCTCTCCTGGAAGCTCGGCCTCAAGGCGAACGCGCTCTACCGCGACGGCTCGAAGCTCTCGCAGCCGCTCAACTCCCAGCTCATCGCCGACGAGGAGGACGACGAGGACGTCGACGCCTTCCTGGAGCGTCCGGCGGCAGCGCGCGCCGCGGGCTTGGCCGAGCGCATCGTCGAGAAGGTGGTCGAGCGCATCACGGTGATCCGCGAGCGCGAGCGCATGCCGGACCGCCGCAAGGGCTACACCCAGAAGGCGGTGGTCGGCGGCCACAAGGTCTACCTGCGCACCGGCGAATACGACGACGGCCGGCTGGGCGAGATCTTCATCGACATGCACAAGGAGGGCGCGGCGCTGCGCTCGCTCCTCAACAACTTCGCGATCGCGGTCTCGCTCGGCCTGCAGTACGGCGTGCCGCTCGACGAGTATGTCGACGCCTTCACGTTCACCCGCTTCGAGCCGTCCGGCCCGGTGCAGGGCAACGAGGCCATCAAGAACGCGACCTCGATCCTCGACTACGTCTTCCGCGAGCTCGCGGTGTCGTACATGTCGCGCTTCGATCTCGCCCATGTCGACCCGCGCGAGACTGGCTTCGACGCGCTCGGCAAGGGCGTCGAGGAAGGCCGGCCCGCCGAGTCGCCGGCGGCGTCGAAGTATCTCTCCAAGGGCCTCACCCGCTCGCGCACCGACAAGCTCGTGGTGATGCCGGGCGGCGCCGACACCCGCGCGACCAGCACCGAGTCGCGCGGCGGCGAGACCCGCGGGTCGAACGTCACCTCGCTCGCGAATGCGGGTGCCCGCGCGCAAGGCGGACATGTCGAGGGCTCGGCCGCGCTCAAGGCCGAGACCACATCTCTCGCCCGCGCAGGCGCTCGAGCAGATGCCGTGGACCGCGCCGACGAAAGCCGCGGAGGCCCGCGCCCAGGTGGCCGAGCGCCGCGCCGAAGCCAAGGCGCGCGGCTACGAGGGCGAGGCCTGCCCCGAGTGCGCGAACTTCACGCTGGTGCGGAACGGGACCTGCATGAAGTGCGATACGTGCGGGAGTACGACGGGGTGCAGTTGAGCCAACTCTCACTGTGCCTCATCACATAGATCTGAGTTGAGCACACAAGGACGTACCCAACCCGATCGCCTTCTGAGGAAGCAACGGCAACAAGCGTCCGTGATGAAAGGGACCCATGGTCCTTAGTTGGGTAAAATTCCAAGACAAAGTGCGGGCAGTCGCGTCCCAGATATGGAATCGCGACTGCCAGCCCATGAATATCGGCGGCGTCGATATTGACGGCGTCCTACTCGTTTCCGAAGATATTAATGTCTTTATTGAAATGACGGAAGAGAGGTCACTTCCGAAGGTCCGCGAGGACATTGCCAAACTCCTTACCGCCCGTCACTCGTGTTCGGCCAGAAGCGGATACTGGGTCGCGAAACACGCTCCGCGAACCGCTGCCGCAGGGCATTGTCGAGGGACGGCGACATAGCCTGCTGCCCCGCGAGATAGTTTGGCTTAATGATCTATTTGTAATAACCGACCCCGCAGCCCAGATCGCCGACCCTGGTTACGAAGCTCACCTTCGGAAACGTCGGCGTGGTGGTGCCCGGCTTTGGAAACAAATAGCTCCGCAACTCGGTGACTTGACCTTCCGGCTTCTGCGCCGCGGCGTAGATTGCCACACCATACGCCTCGCCGTTGGCGTCCCTAAGTGTTCTAACGTCGGTGCCAGCGGGAACAGCCTTCGGACTGGCGAGGGTCTTTCCGTCCGCGACTCTGAAACAGAATGGATAAAGCTCTCCGTCCAGGAACCCGCCCTCTCCCTTGAGGAACATCGCGATCGCCACGGGCTGGTCCGCCTTTACGGCGGCGACCGCCTTGTCGAGCATGGCCCGAGCCTCCTGGGGCGTGCCCCCTTGCTGCGCGAACGCGGCGGCTGAGAGCGTGAGAACGCTAGCCGATACCACACCCATCATGACCCTGCAAATCATTGGTCTCATTGGTTCTCTCCGTGGTTGGGTTGAGCGCCGCAAGTGTTTCCCTGAACACGCAAGCTCAAAGCGTGACGGGCCAAGCCCGCATTGATCTGAATCAATTTTTCGGTTTTCAGCGAGCGTAGTGCTTCGTCCATGATGACCAGCATCTGCTTCTTGCACGCTCGAAATCATCGGCGAGGCCGTCGAGTGCGCGTTCGAACGCGGAGGCGACGGCCTGACGCGAGAGGATTTCGCGGAAACCTACGCGGCTCGCAATCTGCTGCCGGACGGCCGGCGTGTGAGCCTCAAGCGTCTCGACGGCCCGCGGGCAGGAGCCGAGCGCGCTCGAGGTCTACGTGCTGGCCCGGCTCAATGGGGCCCGCAACGAGCCGCTTCTCGACGGCTTCGAACTGCACGCCGTGATCTTCATCTGCGAAGTGGTCGGCGCCGTCGACCTGTTCGGCCGGCTTGCTAGAGGCCGAGGGCATGCAACGGATTTCCATAACGGCGTTCGTGATTTCGAATCTGGCCTCGATCGTCGTCGGGCTCGCAGCTGCAGATGTGATCCTCCCACCGTTCGAACACTCCCGGTAAGTCGAAGCTGGCCCCAAGGCTCGGTAGTCGGCCGTAGGCGATCGGGTTTCGTGCCTTGACGATCGAGTTCCGCCACTGCGGCGCAGTCGCGGGCGAACTATGCCCGGATTCGCGGGCGAACTTGCCAGGCGGCCGATCCGAAAAATGCAGGCAAATCAAGCTGGACACTTGCAGCATCGCGGGCAAACTTTGGTCGGCGTCAGACCAAGCGATAAACTGGAAGTATCCTCACGGGCGGCTGCAAGCCGCCCGTCGAGTTTCTGACATCTCTCATTCCGTGCTTTCGGCAAGTGGGGCGCGGGTTAGCGGCTCGCTGTTCGGCACGAACTAACGCGTCTCGGCAGGCGGGTTGGCCTCCGCTGGGATCTCGTCATCGTCACGAGGCGACACGTCCGGGGCGCAACGCAGAATCCGGAGCGCGGCACGAACGTCCGCGGCATCGTTCGATCCGCGAATCAGACATTCGAAGCCCTTCTCGGGCTTCGGCGACTAGATCGAATAGGCGTCGGTCGTTCTTTGAACAAGCCTCCTTTCTGCAAACTCATTTCTGCAGCGAGGTGAAATGCTTCTTTCGCTCCCTGTGATCGGATCGGTCGTGCCGCGCCGTCCCGCGTGCATTCGTAGACAACACGCCGACCCTTGGGGCAGGATCGGACCGAACAAGAAGACAGGGAGTGCTTGCCGCATGCAGGAGGCCGCCCTCGCCGCCCCGGTCGAGCCTGGGTCGATGGCCCAGCGCGTCGAGATGTACAACAAGAATGTCCTGAAAATCGGCCTGTTCGGGGCGAACTGCTCGTCCGCGCGCACCGCCACGTTGGTGCCGGAGCGCTGGCTCGCGACCTGGCCGGACTGTCTCGCGATGGCGCGCATCGCCGACGAGGCCGGCATCGATTTCCTCCTCCCGATCGGGCGCTGGAAGGGTTATGGCGGCGACAGCGACTTCCACGGCACCACGCTCGAGACGGTGACCTGGGCCTGCGGCCTGCTCGCGGCCACGCAACGGATCACGGTGTTCGGCACCGTGCACGCGCCGCTGTTTCATCCCCTGATCGCCGCCAAGGAGATGGTCACCGCCGACCATATCGGCAACGGCCGCTTCGGGCTCAACCTCGTGGCCGGCTGGAACGAAGGCGAGTTCCAGATGTTCGGCGTGCAGCAGCGCGAGCATGACGAGCGCTACGAGTTTGCGCAGGAATGGCTCGACGTGATGAAGCGCGCGTGGTCGGCGCAGGAGTTCGACCACAACGGGCGGTACTTCAAGTTGTCGGGCGTGCGCGCGAAGCCCGGCCCGATCGGCGGGACGCGCCCGATCATCATGAACGCCGGCTCGTCAGGCGCCGGGCAGGCGTTCGCGATGCGCAACTGCGATGCCTTCTTCACCTCCACGGGCGGCGCGCGTCTCGCGGCCGCCGGCACCTCGCAGGCCGTGGATGAGCAGCAGATCTTCCATCGCATCGTCAAGCTGGTCAGCGACATCAAGGCCGATGGGCGGCGGTATGGGCGCGAGATCGAGGTCTACACCCAGGGCCAGGTGATCTGCCGGCCGACGCGGCGCGAGGCGCAGGAGTATCACCACTACGCCAACATCGAATGCGCCGACTGGAGCGCCATCGAGCAGATGCTCGCGCTCAAGAACATCACGCCGCAGAACACGGACGCAGACGAGTTCGAGGCCAAGCGCATGCTGCAGGCATCGAGCGGGATCGGCGGTTATCCCTTCGTCGGCTCGCCCGACGAGATTGCGGCCGAGTTCGCCAACCACAGCCGCGCCGGGTTCCGCGGGCTCGCGGTGTCGTTCGTGAACTACCTCAAGGATGTGCCGTATTTCTGCGACGAGGTGCTGCCGCGTCTGGCCGCGATGGGATTGCGCGCGAAGAACTGAAGCTCGCTTCGCCGATGAGGACGGATGCGTCGTGCTCGGAGGAAAGATCTGATGCCACTCTTCGTCCTGCGCGCCCTGATTGCGCTCGCGATGGTGCTTTCCCTTGCTCCGCGGGCATCGGCACAAGACCTGCCGAGCGGCCCGATCACGCTGGTGGTGGCCAACGCGCCCGGCGGCATCGTCGACGTGACGGCGCGCCTCTATGCCGAGGCGCTCGGCCGCAATCTCGGTCGCACCGTGGTGGTCGAGAACCGTCCGGGGGCCGGCGGAGCCGCCGCCGCGATGAGCGTGAAAACGGGGCCCCGCGATGGGCGCACCCTCCTGCTCTATCCGGGCGCGCAGCTCGCCGCCCTGCCGATCCTGCAGAAGGTTTCCTACGATCCGGTGGCGGATTTCGCGCCGATCACGACCCTGTTCGATCTGTTGAATTTCATCGCGGTGCCGCCGGACAGTCCCGCCAACACCATTGCGGAGCTCCTGGACCACTGGAAGCGAAACCCGAACGGCCTGCGGGTCGGCTCGGCCGGATTCGGCTCGCCCGCCCACTTCAACAGCGTGATCTTCTCGCTCGACAACGCGCTGCCGATCACGATGGTGCACTACCGCGGTTCGGCGCCGTTGATGTCGGACCTGGTCACGTCGCGGATCGACATGGCGATGGTCTCCTACATCGCGGTGCAACCGTTTCTGCACAAGTTCAAGATCCTTGCCCAGGATGGGGCGACCCGTTGGAGCGGCATGCCCGACGTGCCGACCATGCTCGAGAGCGGCCAGCTCAAGAAGAAAGCGAGCAGCTGGTATGCGGTCGCGGCGCCGGCCGGAACGCCTAAGGCAATCATCGATCGCCTGAACGGCGAGTTCATCAAGGCCGCGAGAGAACCCCAGCTCGCGGCGCGGCTGCAGGAGAGCGGCGTGCTCACCAGGACCACCACGCCTGAGGAACTGCGCGAGCTCATGAAGAGCGAAATCGAGATCATCGGGCCGCTGGTGAAGTCACTCGGGATGGCACCGAACTGATGCTTTGGATCGGGCTCCTTGCCTCGAGCCCGTTCGTGGTGAAGCGGCGAGATCCGGCGCGAACCCGCTGCGATTGTCCGCGTCGTAGGCGGCCCAAAGCCAGCTGAACTGCCGCCCGAGCGACCGCGTAGCCCCCCATGCCCGGCTCTCCCGCTGTGTCGCCCGAACTACCCCGCGCGGACCGGTCAGCTCACAACGAGCGGCCGGCGAGCGAACCAAGGACTCGCTCCGCCATCAGGCTACAACGATCCATCATGGAAGCAGCGTCGTACGACGCAGCGGGCGCAAACAACCGGTCGCGCAATGCGTGATCTCAAATTCCCAGGAAGATCGCGCGCACGAACTCGCGATAGAGCATCACTTGCCGCGGCAACGCGTTCTTGTCGTCGACGGCCTTGGAGAGGATGATGCCGCCGTCGGCGATCGCGGACAGCATGTCGGCGAGATCGTCGAGATCGACCACGATGCGCGGCGGATAGATCGCCGCGATCCGGTCGAGACGCTCGCGAAACCGCCGCCGCCAGCCGAAGACCGCGGACGCATTGAGGTTCCGCACGTCCCTGTCGAACAGGCGATCCTGATAGCAATAGGCAGCCACCAGGCAGCCGGGATGCCCGGCAGGGAGGTTCGCCATCAATTCGGACAGCATCTTGAGGCCGACCAGGAAACCGTGCAGCGGATCCTCGTTGAGCTCGTCCGCACGGCGAAACAGATCGTCGAACAGCACGTCTTCGCGTTCGATGTAACGCACGAGCAGCGCCTTCGCGAGCTCGCCCTTGTCCTTGAAGTGATAGAAGAAGCCGCTCTTGGTGATGCCAACGGCCGCGATCACCTCGTCGATCGAGGTTGCGGCGAACCCTTTCTCGAGCACCGCCGCCTCGGCGACATCCATGATGTGCTCGCGGGTATGGGTGCCTTTGCGGAGTTCCAACATGGCAAGGCGCATGATACGCCGGCCAACCCTACCGTACCATGAGTACAGTTGACGCAAGCCGGTGCCCCGAGCGGGTTCCGCGGGCCATGCGCGATGCGCGCTAAGTGATTGATCCCGCGCTGCGCGTTCGCGACGCACCCGACCGGACCACGAGTTCGTCTGGAATTGACGCGGGGCGGGGGGCAGTTTCTCCCACGAGAGGGCCGGACGGCCCGTCACTGAATGAGAGGGCGACGCCCATGCAAGCGGACACGCGAGAGTCAGACCCGCGTCATGCGGCGGCAGCGATGGACAGCCGTCGCCTGCCGCAGCTCGACGGCCGGCTGTGGCTGACGGATGGCGGCATCGAGACGACCTTGATCTTCCACGAAGGCTGGGACCTGCCGATGTTCCAGGCCTTCGCGTTGCTTGAGAGCGACGCCGGCCGCGCGGCGCTGCGGGCGTACTACGAGCGTTACGTCTCGATGGCAGTCAGGGATGGAACCGGATTCGTCCTCGAAACGCCGACGTGGCGAGCAAACCCGGACTGGGGCGACAAGACCGGCTATGGTCGGGAGGCCCTGGCGCGGATCAACCGCGCTGCCGTCGACCTCGTGAGCGAGATCCGCGATCGTTACACGACCGACCGCTCGCCGATGGTCGTCAGCGGGTGCATCGGCCCGCGCGGCGACGGCTACAATCCGGGCACGCTGATGAGCGCCGACGAGGCGCAACGCTATCATGCCTGGCAGATCGGCATCTTTCACGATGCCGGCACCGATCTGGTCTCGGCGTTCACGCTCACCACCGTCAACGAAGGGCTAGGCGTCGCCCGCGCCGCGCAGGCGGTCGCGATGCCGTGCGTGATCTCCTTCACGCTCGAGACCGACGGCCGTCTGCCCAGCGGCGAAAAGCTGCCGGACGCCATCAGGCTCATCGACACGCTCACGGACGAGGGCCCGGCCTATTACATGATCAACTGTGCCCACCCGACGCATTTCGAGCACCTGCTCCGCGACGGGGCGTCCTGGACCAGGCGGCTCGGCGGCCTGCGCGCCAACGCCTCGCGCCGCAGCCACGCCGAACTCGACAATTCGCCGGACCTCGATATCGGCAATCCCGCAGAGCTGGGTGACCAGTATCGCGACCTGCGGCGGCGCTTCCCGCACCTCAACGTGCTCGGCGGGTGTTGCGGCACGGACCACCGGCACCTGGAGTGCATCAGCTTCGCCTGCAAGGCCGTGAGCTAGCGTCCGAACCCAACGCGGTTGCGCGGCGCGGTCGCCATCGAGCAGCGCGCGCTCAAACGTGTGACGACCTCAATGCTCGAGAGCTCCGTCTCATCGCTCCGTTATCGAAACGCACGACCCCGTCGGGGGCCGAGCTGCTGATGAATTCAGCGACGAAGGCGCGCCCGATATCGTCCTGCTCGATCGTGCCAAAGGGCCCCGGAATCAAACGCCCCAACCAGGCGACATAGCCTGGCGTGTGAGCATTGCCTGCGATAATTCCCGGACGAAAAATCGCGAGGCGCTGGAAGCCGACCTCTTGCACGGTCTCTTCTTTCAACCCCATGACCCGCACGTAGCGAAACCTGCTTTTCGCGGTGCTTCCCACCGCCGAGAGCAGAGAAAACCTCGTGATACCTCCGGTCCGACAACCGCGGGCAAACCCACCGACGACGCCGATTTCGAGGGCCTTCAGGTCCTCCTCGCTCCATTTCATGCTGCCTTTGCCGACGCCGATGCAGGATGCCCCGTAGACGGGATCGCCATGCGCAACCATGTTTTGCGCAAGCTTGGCCACTTCGGCCGGAAACCCGGCATCGGCCGTATCCAGGATCACTTGCCGCACACGGGCGTCAGGGGCCAGAGAAGCCGTCCTGCGATTGACCATCACGACTTCGGCGCAGGACGGCTCGGCAGCGAGCGCGCGCACCACCGCGGCTCCTACCTGCCCGGTGCCGCCGGCGATCAAGACGCGAAATGACATTCTGAGCCTTCTGTCACCATTGGAACGCAGGCCCCCGCACCTCAACACTCCACCACGCGGATGTGCCCCTGCGTGCCGTACGCCAGGAGCGCGCGGTCCCGCGTCATGAGCGCAGCGCCGTGATCACGCGCCGTGGCCGCGATGATCCGATCGGCCGGATCGCGAGGCGGCTCTCCGGGCAGTGACGACGACGCGATCAGCAAATCGGGCGACATATCGGCTAGCCGCAAGCCCGGCGTCTCGAGCAGTCGCTGGAACCACCGCTCAGGCGTGATCAGGAGCTTCAATCGTGCGCGAGCGACCAGCAGGCCGATCTCCCACGCGCTGATCGGCGATACGTATGTCGGGGCCTGAGCCTCAACAGTCTCCGCGAGGAGATCGAGCGCGGACCGGGACAGGGGCGCATCCTCCGCGATCCAGATGGCCGCACAGGTGTCGAGCAGGAGCGGCTGCATCGATCAGTCCCTGCCCCATTCCGGATCCGCAGGCGCGGTGAGATCCGTCCCCGGCATGATGCGGACCATCCCTTTCATCGCGCCAAGCAACGGGTGCCGACCGCCCTTCATGGGCGAAGCTGGCGGATTGACGCCGGGCGGTTGCGACCCGGATGGCGACCGCCGAAAGACAAGCTTGCGCCCCTCCATATCGACCTGCTCGCTACGAAAGCCGGCTTCGAGCCAGACTTTGGTCATGACGCTGTTATCCGGATTATTGCTCCACCAAGCTCGCTGCTTGTGGGCGCTCAGCGGCAGCTTCGCACCGACGATGCGCTCGATTTCCCCGAACGTCAGCCGCACCTCCTGGGTTCGCTGCTTGCGGAGAAACTGCGCCAAAGGCTCGTATTTCCCCATTGGACGGCTCCTCGTCAGGTACCAAGTTGATGAATATACACTGTATGACACATAATATGTACTGTCAATTCACCTAACACGACTGCGCGGCGCTGCCGGGAATCGCCGGCCGGACGAGACGAACTACATGGCAGTGCGCTAACCCTCTGCCGAAGGTGCCGCGATTTCGACTTCTTTCTCGCCCCTCGTCGACATGCGGAGCGAAATGCCCATGCAACGGCGCGACTTCATCAAGGCACTCGCCGCGACCGCGGCCGGGTGGCCGCTTCCGGTCGCCGCACAAGCCCAGGCGGTCCCGTCGCGCGCACCGCCCACGCAGCCGCTCACGCCGGAGCAGTCGGATGCGCTCGCGGCGTACGACAAGGCACTCGACGAGTTCAAGTCGATCCTGCGTGAGCGCCGCTCGCAGATCAGTTCGCACCAATCGTTGCCGAACCTGCCCGGGCAGGCGCTCTACCTCGCGCGCGTCAACGTGATGAGCACCTACAAGGACCTCACCGACGCGCTTCCGTCCAGGATCGGAAGAGCCAACAAATTCGGAACGCCGCCGGCGTACCTCGACGCCGACATCGTGCCGCTGCTCGAGGAGTACAGGAACCTCTTCGACATCATGGACGCCCCGCCCGCCGACGCACAGAAGTCGGATACCCCATTCCGGGATGTGGTGGACCTGGGGGTCGCCATTGCGCGCGCCAAGGGCCTCGATGCCGCGAACGCCGAGGTGGCAGGCCGCATCAGCCTGGGGATGTTCTTCGCCGAGACCGACGGCAAGCAGAATGTCGGGAACGCGCGCTCGAACAAGTACAAGGGGAGCTTTCAGACAGATCGATCGGAAGACCGGATCGGTCAACGGAAGTGGGCCGCGATCAAGCCGTCGATAAATTCTCCCGCACTGATCGCACGCGACGACAGGGAGGAGGCACGGGCCGGCAAGCTGGACCATCGGTTCAATCACTGGACCGCCGTGCGTGACGCCCTTGCCAATGCGCACGCTGGTCTCTTTGTGCAAATTCCGGCGATCGTACGAACGCTGCCCGATCCGATCGATCAAATGAAGCTCTTCGAGCTCGTCCAGATCATCCCGGCGCCGACCAAATCCGCTCTGAACTCCGACCGCTTGACCGACTACCGGATCTCAGAGCCGAGGATCATGGGATATCTGAGAAACAACAGCATCTTCGCGTATGGACACGCCGATCGAGCCAGGCAGTCCGCGACTTTTCGCGACATTCTCGATGCGATGTGGCTCTTCAACCGCAAATTCGAGCGGGCACGGGCCGAATTCAACCGGATCGTAGCTCGGCGCTGAATGGCGCCAAAGCAATGGCGGAGGGGCTCGCCTGCAGCCTGATCGCCGCGCTTCCGATCGCTCCGGCCGGGTAGCAGAAAAGCGTTGACGGGCGCGACCTCGTTGTTGCGGACCAGTCCCATCCGGCTTATGGCTGAAATTCTAGTCTATACGAATTGCGCCCGGGGCATCCCGGAATCCTGCTGGCAGGCGCGGTCTGGCTGGCAGCGACTCTCGCTCAGCGCCGTTGCCTGTCGTCCGGCGTTACAACCGGACGTAGGCACTCGCCCCGCGTTTCCGACTGTTTCCATTGTTCTTCGCATTGTTTTTTTCATTGTTTCCCATTGTTGTTGAGCCGGCGGCTTTTTTCCCGACCGCACAAGACGTTGCATTGTAATTGGCCCGCATTTCGCATTGCAGATCGCCTGTATTTTATTTGGAAGCCCCCCTGCCCGTCGGCCCGCGGCAAATTTCGGTCGACATCGGACCTCAATATCCGACCGGTCGGGGGGGATTGAAGAATCGCACCGCCGTCGTCCATATGCGGCCCCCGATGAGCGCGCGACGCCACCTCGGCCCCCTTACCCTCGTGCAGGTGTACGCATGACCACTCCGGCAACCGCTACCGCTGAGCAGCCGATCGCGCAAAAAATCGCCCAGCAGATCGCCGATGAGCTCGGCGTGCGCGCCCAACAGGTGGCTGCCACCGTCGAACTGATCGACGGCGGCGCAACGGTTCCGTTCATCGCGCGCTACCGCAAGGAGGCGACCGGGGCGCTCGACGATGCACAGCTGCGCACGCTCGACGATCGCCTGCGCTATTTGCGCGAGCTCGAGGACCGGCGCGCCGCCATCCTCGAGTCGATCCGCGAGCAGGGCAAGCTCGACGACGCCCTCGAGGCGGCAATCCGCGCCGCCGACAGCAAGAGCCGGCTCGAGGACATCTATCTGCCGTTCAAGCCGAAGCGCCGCACCAAGGCGGAGATTGCCAAGGAGGCGGGCCTCGCGCCGCTCGCCGATCTTCTGCTCTCGCATCCTCAGAACGACCCGCACACGACGGCGGTGCCCTTTGTCGATGCCGAGAAGAGCGTCGCCGATGCCGCGGCGGCCCTCGACGGCGCGCGCGCCATCCTGGTCGAGCGATTCGGCGAGGACGCGGACCTGATCGGCTCGTTGCGCGAGGAGATGTGGTCGGTCGGACGGCTCGTCTCCAAGGTACGCGACGGCAAGCAGGCGGCCGGCGCCAAGTTCAGTGATTATTTCGACTTCTCGGAACGCCTCGGCAAGGTGCCGTCGCATCGCGCGCTGGCGCTGTTTCGCGCCGAGAAGGAGGAGATCCTCAGCGTCGCGATCGAGCCGGAGGGCCAGCCGTCCGCTCCGGCCGGCGCGAGTGCCGGGCCCAATCCATACGAGCTGCGCATCATGCACCGCTTCAACATCTCGGACCGCGGCCGCCCCGCCGACAAGTGGCTGATCGAGACGGCGCGCTGGGCGTGGCGCACGAAAATCCAGCTTCACCTCGGCATCGATCTGCGGGTGCGGCTGTGGACGGCCGCCGAGGAGGAAGCGGTGCGCGTGTTCGCCGCCAACCTGCGCGACCTCCTGCTGGCCGCGCCGGCCGGCCCGCGCGCCACCATGGGCCTCGATCCCGGCTACCGCACCGGCGTCAAGGTCGCGGTGGTCGACAAGACCGGCAAGGTGGTCGCGACCGCGGTGATCCACCCGCACGAGCCGCAGCGCCAATGGAACGAAGCGCTCGCGATCCTCGGCAAGCTCGCCAAGCAGCATGGTGTCGAGCTGATCGCGATCGGCAACGGCACTGCGTCGCGCGAGACCGACAAGCTCGCGAGCGAGCTGGTCAAGCTGCTGCCCGAGCCGAAGATGGCGAAGATCGTCGTGTCGGAAGCCGGCGCCTCGGTGTATTCGGCCTCGGCCTATGCGTCCGAGGAGTTGCCCGAGCTCGACGTCACGCTGCGCGGCGCCGTCTCGATCGCGCGCCGCCTGCAGGACCCGCTCGCCGAGCTGGTCAAGATCGATCCGAAGTCGATCGGCGTCGGCCAGTACCAGCACGATCTCAGCGAATACAAGCTCTCGCGCGCGCTCGATGCCGTGGTCGAGGATTGCGTCAACGCGGTCGGCGTCGATGCCAACACCGCATCCGCGCCGCTGCTCGCGCGCGTCTCCGGCATCGGCACCGGACTAGCGCAGAACATCGTGCTGCATCGCGACGCCAACGGCTCGTTCGCGTCGCGCAAGGAGCTGAAGAAGGTGCCGCGCCTCGGCCCGAAGGCGTTCGAGCAATGCGCCGGCTTCCTGCGCATCCGCGGCGGCGACGATCCGCTCGACGCGTCCGGCGTGCATCCGGAAAGCTATCCGGTGGTCCGGCGGATCATCACGGCGGCCAAGACGGACATCGGCGGCCTGATCGGCAACGCCGCGGTGCTGCGGTCCCTGTCGCCAAAAACCTTCGTCGACGACACCTTCGGCTTGCCGACCGTGACCGACATCCTGCGCGAGCTGGAAAAGCCCGGCCGCGACCCGCGCCCGACCTTCAAGGCCGCCGTGTTCAAGGAGGGCGTCGAGACCCTCGATGACCTGAAGCCCGGCATGGTGCTCGAAGGGACGGTGACCAATGTCGCGGCGTTCGGCGCCTTCGTCGACATCGGCGTGCACCAGGACGGGCTTGTGCACATCTCGGCGATGGCCAAGACCTTCGTGAAAGATCCGCGCGACGTCGCCAAGCCCGGCGACATCGTCCGCGTCAAGGTTCTCGAGGTCGACAAGGCGCGCAAGCGCATCGCGCTCACGCTCCGCCTCGACGACGAGGTCGGTCCCCGCACCGATCGCGCCGGCCCGGCCGGGGCCCGCGACACTGGCGCCCGTGCTCCGCGCACCGGCTCTGGCGGCGCGCCGCAGCCGCGTCGCGAAGAAAGCGGCGGCGCACTAGCGGAGGCGTTGCGGCGGGCCGGGCTCTCGGAGAAGCGGCGCTAGCGCCGCCGCCTGAGTCAGTTTCGCGTCATGCCCGGGCACAGTCGTTCGAAGAACGGCGTCGCTTCGCTCGCCTATGTGCCGGGCATCCACGCCTTCACCGTAAGAAAGACGTGGATGGCCGGGACAAGCCCGGCCATGACGGATCAATGTGGCCACATAGGTGCTTTCGGGTGAGGGAACCTGCATTGCGCCCCGATTTGTCATTGCCATTCGGCGGTGCAATGTAACGACGGCATGACCGCGCCACAGACCACCGCCCATGCGCCGACGTCCGGCGCCCCAATCGGCGCTCAAGCCGGAGCGCAAGTCCGTTCAGTGCGCGTCGTCTTCTCCGCACTGATGCTGGTGATGCTCCTCGCGTCCCTCGACCAGACCATCGTCTCGACGGCGCTGCCCACCATCGTGGGCGAGTTCGGCGGCCTCGCGCACCTGTCCTGGATCGTCACCGCCTACCTGCTGGCGACGACGATCGTCACGCCGCTCTACGGCAAGCTCGGCGACCTGCTCGGCCGCAAGGTCGTGCTGCAGTCCGCGATCCTGCTCTTTCTGGTCGGCTCGGCGCTGTGCGGCATGAGCCGCTCGATGCTCGAGCTGATCCTGTTTCGCGCCGTCCAGGGACTGGGCGGCGGCGGGCTGATGGTGACGGCCATCGCGGCGGTCGGCGACATCGTCACGCCGCGCGAACGCGGACGCTATCAGGGCCTGTTCGGAGCGGTGTTCGGCGTCTCGACCGTCATCGGGCCGCTGATCGGCGGCTATTTCGTCGAGCACCTGAGCTGGCGCTGGATCTTCTACATCAACCTTCCGCTCGGGCTCGTGTCCGTCGCGGTGATCGGCTGGACTTTCCGCACGCCGGCGAACCGCCGGCGCCAGGCGATCGATTTTGCGGGGGCCGTCCTGCTCGCGGTGCTGCTCACCGCCGTGATGCTGCTGACGACCTTGGGCGGGCAGTCGATCGCATGGCTCTCGCCCGGGAGCGGCGCGCTGGTCGCGGCCGCGCTGGTCGGGCTGATCGGCTTCATCGTCGTCGAGCGGCGCGCGGCCGAGCCGATCCTGCCGCTCTCGCTCTTTCGCAACCGCATCTTCGTCGTCTCCTGCGCGGTCGGCTTCATCGTCGGGCTCGCGCTGTTCGGCTCAGTCACCTACATGCCACTCTATCTGCAGGTGGTGCGGGAGCTGGACCCGGCCCGCGCCGGGCTCGAGCTGACCCCGATGATGGCAGGCTTGCTGATCACCTCGGTCGGCAGCGGGCGCATGATCACGCGGATCGGGCGCTACCGCATCTTCCCCATCATCGGCACCGCGGTGATGACAGGCGGGCTCGCTCTGCTCGCGACGCTGGGCGTCGCATCGCCCCACTGGCAGCCGCCGACCTACATGCTCGTGCTCGGCCTCGGGCTCGGCATGGTGATGCAGGTCTTGGTCCTCGCCGTGCAGAACGCGGTCGACCATCGCGATCTCGGGGTGGCGACGTCCGGCGCGACCCTGTTTCGCTCGATCGGCGGCTCGGTCGGCGTCGCGGCGTTCGGCGCGCTGTTCGCCGCGCGGCTGGCCCATGGGCTCGCCGCGCTCGTGCCGCCCGGCGAGCATCTGCCGGCCGCCGCGACACCGGGCGCGATCGCGGCCCTGCCGCCCGCGCTCAAGGCGGACTATCTCGGCGCGTTCACGGCGGCGCTGCACCCTGTCTTCCTTTCCGCCGCCGTGATCGCAGTCATCGCGTTTGCGCTGACTTGGCTGCTCGACGATTTGCCGCTGCGCGGGCCGGTGCACACCTGAATTTGCAGCGAGAGCTGCGCCTGCATGAAACGTAATGCGTGAGGCAGCACGACGGGGTGCAGCTGGAATTGAAGCTTCACCGCGATTGGGGGATTGCGGCCGAAGCTCTCATCCAGCCGGCACGCGGGCGTCCGCGCCCGTAAATCCACACCGCGGCGTCGCGCTACCTACCCGCCGTCCTGACCCGCGAACCTGCACACCGGGGCCGGGCCGGCCGGAATGGCGAGCACCGAGCTCCAGCCCTCTTTCACGCGGCGCATCACCGTCACGGCCGCAGGCGCCATCCCTTTGCCCAGGTCGTCTCGTTGGATGCCGCTGAAATCGATGAGCCATGGTTGCGTCACCCGATCGACGCGCGCGACGCCGACCGATGCGCCGAACCGCCGATGGAGCTCGTAGTCGACCATGTGGTCGTAGCCCGACGCGTCGGTCGGATGCAGGACGCCGACGGGATCATGGCCGATCGTCGGCCCGATCGCGTGCGCCAGCCGGCGCACGATCCGCACGTCGGGATATAGGCAGTCGAGCCGCCAATGCGGCCACGTCATCAGGAAAGCCGCAGGCACCACGGCGCACGCGAGGGCGCCCGCCCAGCGTGCGCGCTCGATACGGGGGACCGGTGTCGACAACGATGCCGCGATGAAAGCCACACACACGAAGATGAGCGATGGGCCGAGCTCCGCGACGTAACGCCAGGCGCTGTTGGCGTCCGCGATCTCGTGCGGGTTGAAGACCGCCGCATAGCTCCAGGCGATGAACGCAACCCAGGTGACCGCCACGGCGGCGCACAGAATGACGAGGTCGCGGATGGCCGGCGTCACGCGGCGAAACCTGACGACGAGCGGGGCCATCACGACCCCGAAGACCACAATCGCGGCGACGCCGAGCAGCGGATGGCCGGCGAGCCGGTCAGTGAACAGCGTGCGCAAGACCGCCCATGGCGCACGCCAGTCCCAATCGGCAAGAGGTCGCGGCGCGAGCGATGGTTGCGCCGCCATCACGAGATAGAGACGCCAGATTCCGAACGCCGCGACGCTGCACCCGGCGTGCACGCGCAACACCCGCCAGCCGCGGCGGCCGAGCAGCAAAAGGCCTAACCCGAGCCCGGCCGCGAGCACGATCCCGGTCTCGCGCAACAGCACGAGCAGGATGCTCAACGCGGCCACTCGCCACCACGACCGCGCGTCGCCATCCTCGACGGCCCGCCAGCACGCGGCCAGGCACATGGCCAGCACAAAGCCGCTCGCCACGTCGGGATGCACGGTGAGCGCCGTCCTGGGATCGAAGAACGGGTTCAACATTGTCGCGGCCGCGACGCCGGCGGCGATGCCAAGCCATCGGCCGGCGACGCCCCGCAAGAGGCCGGCGAGCGCCAGCCCGAACGCGCCCGCAAGCATGACGTTGAATATCTTGGGCGCGCTCTCGAAACCCGAGCCGCCGAGCCGTTCGACGCCGTAGCCGATCAAGGTGAGCGCCGGCGGATAACCGGGCAGCGCGCTCCAGACGTCCGGATGGCCTGCATCCGCGAATGCATCGGTCTCGATCAGAAAGCGCGCGTTCGGCAGCCAGTGCGTGAACTCATCGAACATCGTGGGGCCGGTGTGGCCCGCGATCCACATGAGCGGCAAGCAGAGCGCCCAGGCGCCGAGCAGGCTGGCGAGGCTCGCACCGCCCAGCCGCAGCAGCGAGAGGCCGCTCGCACCCGCGAGGCACACGACGAGCGCCGGAACCGTCAGGTGACATCCGGCAAGCGCCGCGACGACGCCGATCAGCGACGCCAGCGCCCATCCGGCGAGCAGCCGAAAGGCTGCGGCATCAGGCTCGCCGTCCAGCCGGCGCGCCGCGAGATACTCGACCCATGATCCGAGCCCGTAGAGCACCAGCGCCGCGGCAAATGTGGTGGCGAGTACGGTCATGCGGTCGCCCGCATATCACGTTGCGTGGCGTATTGCGCGCCTCGCTCTCAGCACGCCTCAACCCGAATATGCCCCTGCTCGCCGTATCGTACGTAACTGTTAGCGAAGAGGCATCCGATGGGAAATGCGAGCCGTTGGCGCAGTTTCTCGGCCAGCAGCAGACCCGTGAAGTCCGGCTGACCCCTCACCGCTTATTCTTGCGCGCCGCATAGCGCGCATCGCGCGCGGCCTTCTGCTCGGCCTTGAGCGCCACGTCACGCTCCGCCTGCGCGGCCTTCGCCTCGGCATCCCGGGCCGCCTGCGCGGCGGCCTCGCGCGCCCCATCGGCGGCGCGTTGCTCGGCTTCGGTGGCCCGGCGCGCCGCGTCCTCCGCGCGGGTGGCCTTGCGCGCGATCTCGCGTGCATCACGCGCCTCGCTGACGGCCTTTCGGGCCGCCTGCCGGTCGGCCAGCGCCGGGTCGTCCGGCGCGGCCTGGGCGCGAAACTTTTCCAGCAGGGCCTTCTTGGCGTCCGCGGCGGCGTCGAGCCGCTCGCGGAAGCCCTTGTCCTCGTGGTGGCCATTCTCGACCCGGCCACCGCGCTGCCTTTTCAAGCGGTCTGCGATCTGGCCCATCGGCTAGAACCTCCGCGGCGGCGGCCGGCGCGCATCGGCGCCCGGCCCCTGCCCCTGCCCGCCCGGCCCGCTTGGCCCCCCTGGCCGCGCGCCCGGCCGTCCTGGCAGCAGCTTCTTCTTCGGCGCCGCGATCAGCCCCTCGCGCTGCGCCTGCTTGCGCGCGAGCTTGCGCGCGCGGCGGATCGCCTCGGACTTTTCCCGCGTCGCCTGCGCGGACGGCTTCTCGTAGAAGCGCCGGCGCTTCATCTCGCGAAACACGCCCTCCCGCTGCATCTTCTTCTTCAAGATCCGGAGAGCCTGGTCGACGTTGTTGTCGCGAACGAAAACCTGCAATGCCTGTTCCTCTCTTTGCGTAATCGACCTGGTCTAGGACGACGGACCGCACAACATCCCGCGCGCCGCAAGCTCGCGCCTGAACTCGCGCATCGCGCAGCTCATGTGCTCCGCGCTGTTCGCGCGCTCCATCCGGCGACCGAGCTCGCGCACCGCGCGGTCGGACTCGCGGATCGCCCATCGGCGCACGAACACCTGCGCGTCCGCATAGGTCGCGATCCGCACCGGCGCGGCGAGACGCGGCAGATAAGCCGCGAACCCGTACGCCGCCGCAACGCCGCCCGCAACGTCGGCCGCAGCCTCAGCCATGACGCGTCCTTTTCAGTCGCGCGCGATCGCATGCGACGCCCCTGCGGGGCGTCGATCGCCACGGTCGTCTCACGATTGTGCTCGATCGGGAGCGCCCGCGCTTTGCTTCGCGCGCGGCGGTACGAGACACGCTAGGGCAACGGCCTGCCTGCGTCCACACAATACAGTAAATTCCGCCTTCCCGGCCGGGGAAATAGGGACGACGGCCGCCTTCTTGCTGGCTTGCACGGCCGCTTTGGCGCCTGCGCGTGGTACTCACGTCCGGCCCGGAGACGCAAACTCCTTGTAACGGACGCGCTTTACGGGTATTTCTTGTCGCATCGACATTTGGCCGGATCATCGGGCCGTTTCGCCTCGCCTCGCGCAGGGCACTCGTTCAGAATCTCCCAAACATCGACAACCCGGGCGATGAGCCGCGCGGAAGCGCGGCCTTGAACCCAAGTGCACCTAGAGCATGATCCCGAAAAGTGGATACCGGTTTTCGGGAACGATCATGCTCGAACTTTAGCCAGCGAGAGGACATCTCCATGACCAACGGGACCGTGAAATTCTACAACAGCCAAAAAGGCTTCGGCTTCATCCAGCCCGACGACGGCGGCAAGGACGTGTTCGTTCATGCCTCGGCGCTGGAGCGCGCCGGCCTGCACGGCCTCAATGAGGGGCAGAAGGTCGCCTTCGACACCCAGGAAGATCGCAAGACCGGCAAGATGGCGGTCGGCAACATCCAGGCCCTGTGATCGTCGACGAGATATTGCGGCCCGCGCTCGCGCGGGCCGCGCAAGCCGTCCCTGCGGGGACGGCTTCTACGGCCTGTGTCGGGGTCCTGCCCGGGGCCGCGACGCGCGCCGACGAGACCCGCGATTGGACTCAAAACGGTGATGACATCTGCCGCAGTTGCGGCGCGTGCTGTTCCTATTCGGCCGAGTGGCCGCGCTTCTCGCTCGAAAGCGACGCTCAGCTCGCGCGCATCCCGCCCGCGCTCATCGCGCAGGGCGACGGCGGCATGCGTTGCACGGGTGCCCGTTGTGCCGCCCTGGTCGGCGTCGTCGGTCAATCGACCTCATGCGCGATCTACCCGTTGCGGCCCGACGTCTGCGTGGCGTGCGTGCCGGGCGATGCAGCCTGCCTGCAGGCACGGCGCCATTTCGGCTTGTGACGGTCGCGCTTGCGGCCGAGCGCACGAGGCGACACCGTCACCTCGTTTCATCGGCTCCGAGAAAGATGGAGATAGACATGAGCAATCAGTTCAACCCAGGCGAGACCGTACGCCTCGTGCGCAGCTCGCTGCGCTTCGCTGCAGACGGCGACTTCAAGATCGTCCGGCCGTTGCCCGACAATGGCGGCGAGACGCAATACCGCATCAAGAGCGTGCGCGAGCCGCATGATCGCGTCGTGAAGGAAAGCGATCTGCAGAAGGGCTGAGTGGCGCGCGCCGTCAGCCGGCCGAGGCCATCTCGGCTTTACCCGCGCAGCCCCGGCGCCTCCTGCCCGGTGCGCGCCACGTACTCCGTATATCCGCCGCCGTAGCGGTGGATCCCCTCCGGCGTCAGCTCCAGCACGCGATTGGACAGCGCCGCCAGGAACCGGCGATCGTGCGAGACGAACAGCATGGCGCCCTCGTAACGCGATAGCGCCGCGATCAGCATCTCCTTGGTCGCCATGTCGAGATGGTTGGTGGGCTCGTCGAGCACCAGGAAATTCGGCGGGTCGAACAGCATCAGCGCCATCACGAGGCGCGCCTTCTCGCCGCCCGACAGCACCCGGCATTTCTTCTCCACGTCGTCGCCCGAGAACCCGAAGCAGCCCGCGAGCGCGCGCAGCGGGCCCTGCCCGGCCTGCGGGAACGCATCCTCGAGCGACTGGAACACGGTGCGGTCGCCGTCGAGCAAGTCCATGGCGTGCTGCGCGAAGTAGCCCATCTTGACGCTGCCGCCGACGTTGACGGTGCCGTCGTCCGGCTCGGTCGCGCCCGCCACAAGCCGCAAGAGCGTCGACTTGCCGGCGCCGTTGACGCCCATCACGCACCAGCGCTCGCGGCGCCGCACCTGGAAATCGAGGCCCGCATAGATGCTGCGGCTGCCGTAGCGCTTGTGCACGTTGGCGAGGCTCGCCACGTCCTCGCCGGAGCGCGGCGCCGGCGGGAACTCGAACGTGATCGCCTCGCGGCGGCGGGGCGGCTCGACCCGCTCGATCTTGTCGAGCTTCTTCACTCTACTTTGCACCTGCGCCGCATGCGAGGCGCGCGCCTTGAAGCGCTCGATGAACCTGATCTCCTTGGCGAGCATCGCCTGCTGACGCTCGAACTGCGCCTGCTGCTGCGCCTCGCCGAGCGCGCGCTGCTGCTCGTAGAATTCGTAGTTGCCCGAATAGGCGGTCAGGGAGCCGCCATCGATCTCGAGCACCTTGCCGACGATGCGGTTCATGAACTCGCGGTCGTGCGAGGTCATCAGCAGCGCGCCCTCGTAGCCTTTGAGGAACGCCTCCATCCAGATCAAGCTCTCGAGGTCGAGGTGGTTGCTCGGCTCGTCGAGCAGCATGGCGTCAGGACGCATGAGCAGGATGCGCCCGAGCGCGACACGCATCTTCCAGCCGCCCGAGAGCGCGCCGACGTCGCCGTCCATCATCTCCTGGTTGAAGCCGAGGCCCGCCAGGACCTCGCGCGCCCGCCCCTCCAGCGCGTAGCCGTCGAGCTCCTCGAAGCGCGCTTGCGCTTCACCGTAACGCGCGATGATGTCCTCCATCTCGTCCGCCCGGTCCGGATCCGCCATGGCGGCCTCGAGCTCGCGCAGCTCGGCCGCAACCGAGCTGACGGGACCGGCGCCGTCCATCACCTCGGCGGCCGCGCTGCGGCCCGACATCTCGCCCACGTCCTGGCTGAAATAGCCGATGGTCACGCCGCGATCGACCGCGACCTGCCCCTCGTCGGGCTGCTCCTCGCCGGTGATCATGCGAAAAAGCGTCGTCTTGCCGGCGCCGTTGGGACCGACAAGGCCGACCTTCTCGCCCCGCTGGATCGCGGCCGACGCCTCGACGAAGAGAAGATGGTGACCGTTCTGCTTGCTGACGGAATCGATGCGAATCATGCGGGCACACTTTTTTGCGCATGTTCGTGTCCGCGAACCGGGGATCCACCCCCGATCAAGTCGGGGGCGGGCTTTCGCCGGAACATGCGCCGGAGGACATTGCGCCCGCCATTAGCGCACCGGGCCCGCTCTGCCAAATCGGCGGATCAGTTCCCCGCCTTGCCGGCCTCGAACACCGCAACGTCGATCTCGAAGCTGCCGTCAGGCTCGGTCGCGAAATAGCGCGTCACGCTCTCCGAAACGCCGACCTGGAGGGCGCGGATGGCCTCGACCTGCAACTTCGGCGTCGCCATCCGCTCGACCCAGGTCTTGAACCCGAGGCGCACGCGCAGATGCCTCGTCGTCGCGACCGTGAGCCCGGCACGCGCCAGCGCCGCCTGCCACTCGGCGGCCGAATAGCTGCGCACATGCGAACAGTCGCGCAGCAATTCGATCGCCTGGTAGAACGTGTCGAGCAGCGGCGTGCCGGGCGAGATCGAGTTGGCAATGCCCGCGATGCCGCCCGGCTTGAGGACACGCGCGGCCTCACGCAGGCCGGCATCGTGATCGCGCCAGTGGTGGGCGCTGTAGCGGGTGAGCACCATGTCGAAGCTCGCGTCCGCGAACGGCAGGCTTTCGACCACGCCCTGTTGCGTCGTCACATTGCCGAGACCCCGCTCGCGCGCCGCGCGCGCGACGGTCGCAAGCATGTCGGCCGAAAGATCATAGGCCACCACCTCGCGCGCGTGCGGCGCCGCCGCGAACGTGACATGGCCGCCGCCGCAGCCCAGATCGAGCACCCGCGCGGCAGGCCGCGCCTGCACCAGCGCGGCCAGCGCGTCGAGGTCCTCGCCGCGTGCATGCACGGCGCTCGCGAGATATGCGGCGGCGCGCGACCCGAACTGGTCGCCCACCAGGGTTTCGTGGCTCTTGGCTTCGGACATCGCGGCTTGCTCCGGCTTGCACTCTTTCTGTCGCCGTCGTAGCGGCTGATTTACACTGGTGTCAGGCCCAAATTCATACTGGTATGAATTGCACCATGACGGCGACTTTGCACGACCGGCAGCGCGAGCTCGGCGAGTTCGTCCGCGCCCAGCGCGAGAAGCTCACTCCGGCCTCGTTCGGCCTCGCGACCGCCCGGCGCCGGCGCACCCCCGGGCTGCGGCGCGAAGAGGTGGCGCAACTCTGCGGGCTCAGCATCACCTGGTACACGTGGATCGAGCAAGGCCGCGACATGTCGCTCTCGTCGGCGGCGCTCGCGCGCCTCGCCAAGGCGCTGCGGCTCGGTCGCGCCGAGCGCGCCTATCTGTTCGAGCTCGCGCGCAAGCGCGATCCCGACACGAGCGGTGGCGAGAGCGACACCATCCCGTCCGCCCTGCTCGCCTGCGTCGCCACCGTCGGCTCGCCCGCCTATATCCTCGATCGGGCCTGGACGGCGCGCGGCTGGAACGCCAAGGCGGCGCGGCTCTTCGGCGGATGGCTCGACGGCGAGCACGACCGCAACCTGCTCCGCTACATCTTTCTTTCACCGGCGGCCCGCGCGCTGATCCGCGACTACGACGAGCGCGCTCGCCGCGTCGTTGCCGAATTCCGCGCCGACGTCAGCACCCACCTCGCCGATCCGGCAATCCGCGATCTCGTCGACGGCCTGCGCCGGCAGAGCTCCGGCTTCGCGCGCCTGTGGGACAAGCATGGCGTGCTCGGTCGCGAAGGCGGCGCGCGCACCTTCAATCATCCGCGCGACGGCTCGCTCCGCTTCGAGCAGGTGACTTTCAATCTCGCGAGCCAGCCCGATCTCAAATTGACCATCCTGGTCCCGGCCCACACCCGGCCGCGCCGGAACGCCCGCCGAAACAAGCGCGGTCGGCGGGTGCCCGAGCCCACGACCGAAACGGGTGCGAACGGATTATAATGGAAGGACCATCAGCGCCGCAGCCGCCGCGGCCGACAGTTACCGGAGAAGCACCATGAACGAGGACGTCTTCAACGCCAGTATCCGCAAATTTCTCAAGGCGCTCGGCGTCACGGCGCAACGCGAGATCGAGCAGGCGGTGCGCCAGGCGATCGCCGACGGGCGCATCAAGGGCAACGAGACATGGCCCGCCAAGGCGACGGTCTCGGTCCCGGGCGTCGGATTGAATTGGGAGGTCGACGGCAAGATCGAGCTCGGCTAGCGCCTGCTCGGGCGAAGGCGACGCCAGAACGCCACAGTCGCGCCACGCCACTCGGCGTGGCGGACCGTGGCAATGCGCCGCTCAATTCCCGTCGCAGAAGGACTGGTTCACCTTGCAGAACTCGCGGCGATCCGGACCCGCCGTCACCTCGCAGTTCTTCATCGCGCGGTCCTCGGCGGTCTCCTTGTCGCCCGCGATCGCCCAGCCCACGCCCGGCGTGCCGGCCTTGGGGTCGAAGCTCAGCGCGTAGCACTCGTGCGAGAACTTGAACACCACCTGGCAGATCGCCGCCATCTTGGGCGCGCCCTCGTATTTGCGGCACGTCGCCAGCGCCTGCGCACCCGCCTCGTCGGCACTCGATTTGTTGATGGCGGCGCCGAACGCGAAGCCGTCCTTGGCGAAATCGCCCGATGCGCCGATCGCGATCGCGCCCTCGGCGAGCGCCGCCGAGGTCAGTCCCAAACCCAGCCCGGCGGCGGCGACCGACAAGGCCGCGCCGGTCACCAATCCGCGTACAATATTGCTCATCCCAGTGCTCCCCATGCTTTCGTGAGCGTGCGCGCAAGTCCCTTCGTCCGGCCCGCGCCGGCCTGCGCATGCGTCATGGTGCACGTTTCGCCGGCGCGCGACAAGCGCGGCCGCGTCATCGGCGCGTCACATCGGCATTAAATTTGCGCTTGAAATTTGCGCTTGAATTTGCGCCCCGAAACCTCAGGCGCGCACCGGGATGGCCGCTGCGGCGAGGCGGGCGCCGACCGCGTCGAGCACGAGCCTGTGGGCGCGGTCGACGATGTCGTCGAGCGAGGGCGTCCGCGCGAGCGTCGCGCTGGCCTTGGCCAAAATCTCCTCGCGCGTCGGGAGATGGGGCAAATGCAGGCCGGCCAGCACCTCGGTCGCGCGCTCGCGCGCCGCCGCCAGCGTCTCCTGCAGGGCGGCGAGCTGCGGGCGCTCGAGCGCCGCCGCGACCGCGCCGGCGATCCAGTCCGAGTTGAAATGTGCGGCGAGCTGGGCAGCCGCGCGGTTGATCACGCGCGTGGCGAGCCGCTGCTCGTTGCGCAGCACCTCGCGCGGCGGCAGCTTCAGGTTCCAGACGAGCCGCACCCACGACAGCGCCTTTAGCAGGTAGTAGGTCCCGTCGTATTCCCACCAGCGGAAGCCCTGCCGCACGCTGCTCTGATAGGCGTGGTGGTTGTTGTGCCAGCCCTCGCCCATGGTGAAGAACGCGAGCAGCCAGTTGTTGCGCGAATCGTCGCCCGTCACGTAGCGCCGCCGGCCGCGCACATGCGCGAGCGAGTTGATGCAGAAAGTGGCGTGATAGAGCAGCACGGTGCTCCAGAAGAAGCCGACCACGAGGCCCGACCAGCCGCCGATCACGAGGCAGATCAGCGCCAGCACCAGGGCGGGCACGAGCTCGTAGCGATGCAGCCAGCGCAGCTCCGGATAGCGCGCGAAATCCTCGATCTTGACGAGATCGGTGCCGTCATGGCGCCGGTCGAAGATCCAGCCTACGTGGCTGTAGAAAAAGCCGCGCTGGCGCGGCGAATGCACGTCCGCGGCAGTGTCGGAATGCAAGTGATGATGGCGGTGCTTGGCCGCCCACCACAGCACGCTCTTCTGCGCGGTCGATTGCGATAGCAGCGCCAGCACGAACTGGAAGGCGCGGCTGGTCGCGAAGGCGCGATGCGAAAAGTAGCGGTGATAGCCGGCGCCGATGGCGAAGATGCGCAGCCAATAGAGCCCGACGCACAACGCAAGTGCCGTCCATGTCACCCCGGTCCAGATCGCCGCAACGCAGGCGAAATGCACGATCACGAACGGGATCGCGCTCGGATACATGAACTCGTCGTGGTCGTCGGCCACGCGCCGGGCGGCGCGATCCCGCGTGGCGGGGGGCGTCGGAACGGAGTTCGACTCTTGGTTGCTCAAAGCGGACGCCTCCGGGGCGCGATCGAGGTCAATGGGAGCCTTGCGAGGTCACAGTCGACGCTCAATGGATCCGCGGAGGTGAACGTCCACCCGCCGCCATCGTTGCGGTCCATCCGCACAGGAATTGATCCCTCGCAGCGATCTACTTAGGGCTTCGGCCATGGAACGGCAAGCGCCGGGTGCCGAAGCCGGTACACCGGCACCCACCGGAGGCCGCGGCCGGTCAAATATCCGCGGATCGTTGCCGAGGCATTTCCGGCGCGGCGAAAATCTGGGCGACTCCGTCTACAGCGAATAGCCGCCGTCGACCACCAGTGTCTGCGCCGTGATCATGCTGTTGTCGGCGCACAGGAACACGATCGCGCCCGCGATGTCCTGTGCGGTGCAGTGGCGGCGCAGCAGGGTGCGCTCGATCGCGGCAGCCTTGCGCTCGGCCGGCCAGGCGCGCGTCCATTCGGTGTCCACATGCCCGGGCGCGACCGCATTGACGCGCGCCGGCGCCAGCGCCCGCGCCAGATTCTTGGTGAGGCTGATGAGCGCTGCCTTGCTCGCCCCATAGGCCATGCTGGAACCCGGCATGTTGAGGCCCGCGACCGAGGCCGTGTTGCACACCGCCCCCTGCGCGGCGCGCAACGCGTCGGCCGCGGCATGCGTGCAGCGGAACGGCCCGAGCAGGTTGGTCGACAGGATCTTCGTCCAGAACTCCTCGCTCAGCCGGTCGAGATCGGGCGGCGCGATCGGTTCGGCGGTCGCCGGCGTGCCGGCATTGTTGGCGAGATAATCGAGCCGCCCGAGCTTCTCGATCGCATCACGCACCATCGCCTCGGCGGCGCCCGCCTTCGCGACGTCGCCCGGCGCCGCGATCACGTCGAGACCTTCGGCGCGCAGACGCGCGACCGCCTGCGGGCCGCGCGGGTCGTCGGGCAGATGATTGAGCGCCACCTTGGCGCCGCGCTTGGCGAACAGCTCGACGGTCGCGTAGCCGATGCCCGAGGCGCCGCCGGTGACGAGCGCGGTCTTGCGGCTGAGATCATTCATGCGAAACCCGGTGATGGAGTGGCCGGGCGCCCGGCCCGGCCGATAAGGCTTTCGCCGGACTAGCGGTGCGCCTCGCTGAACAGCACGCCGCCCTTCATCTTGTCCTGTTTCTCGGATTCCACGAGCGTCACCACCACGGCGCTGGATTCCACCTTGTAGTTCTTCACCACCGCTTCGGTGATGTCCTTCATCAGGGCGCGCTTCTGGTCGAGCGAGCGCCCGCCGAGGGCATAGACGACGACTTCAGGCATATTCTTCTCCATAGGTGTCGATTGGGGCGGGCAGTACCGCATGCCGCTGGCCTTTGTTCAAGGCCGCTCCAGGGGCGCGCCCCGCCGACCGAACGGCGTCGCGCGTGTTTCCGCAACGGTATGGGTCAGCGTCGCTGGCTTGATGTGCCACGCCGCAGGACTAACATCCCGGCGGCTGGCGGGTTGAAAGCAATTCCGGGAGGCCCTTCCGATGGAGCTGCGCCCTCACAGCATCCTCACGCCTGTCCACACCAAGCCGCTCATCAGCTGCGCCCAATGCGGCAAGATGATCTATGTCGCGGAATGGTCGGAGGACCTGGACGAACGCCGCGTGCGTCACCTGTGGGAATGCGGCGCTTGCGGCTACACGTTCGAGACGCTCGCGCGCTTCCCGGCCGCATAGGTCAGGCGCCCGCCCGACGTGCTCGCGGGTGGCTCAGGCGAACAGGCGCGAGCGTCAGGAAAGCGGGCGCGACGGCGGCGGAGGCGGCGGACTGACACCGATGGCGCGGCCGCCGGCAGAGATCGCCTTGCCGGGCAGATCGATCACCCAGTTGACGGTGTGGCCGGTAGCGTTCGCGGCGTGGCCGACGAAATTCGAGAACGTCGAGAATACGACGCCGACCGGGCCGTGATGGTCGGGCTCCGACGGTGTAGCCACCGGCAGCTCGGCAGCCGGCAGCGGATTTGGCGCGGCCACGGATGGCGGGGCTGCGCTGGCCACGGACGGCACGATCACGGTCGGCGCGTCCATGCCGCGTGGCGGAGCCGGCGGAAGCCCGGGTGGCGGCGCCGGCACGTAGACCTCGACCTCGGCGTCCGGTCGCGGCGCGGCAGCCGGCGCGATCGGCGCAGCGACCGTGACACTGGGACGGCTCATAACCGGACGCGTCAACGGCTCACGCGGCGAGATCGAATCCATGCCGACCGGAATTGAGGCCGTCGCGGCAGGCCTTGCGGGTGCAGCCACGGCTACGCTCGCGGGCACCGGCGCCGCGGCGGCCCGCACCTGGGCAGGCTTTTCGGGCTTCTCACGGCGCTCCTTGAGCACCTGACTCATGGCGGCGCGGTCCTGGCCGATGGTCGGCGGCTGGGTCGACCCGGTGGCGGCGGCAGGCTGTGGGGACGGCTCCGTGCCGTGGCCAAAATGGAGCTGCGCCAGGAGATACCCGCCGATCACCGTCGCGGCGACGGACGGCATGATTTCCAGCACCAGCCTGGAGCCAACTCGGAAAAGCTTCGGTAAGCGAACCATGCCTCGCACCACCCACAATCATCCCGCCGCCCAATAGGCCACCGGTTTCCGGCAACTTCGTGCTCATCGTGGGGCATTGCGGCGGAACTTTCGCCGTAAACATTGCCGAATTGTAATTTGATCCCGGTCGTCGACCTCTCGGACGGCGCCCCTGCCCCGATGCGCAAGCCCCTCCACCAGCTTGCCGGCCGATGCAATAATGGGCGCGGCGGGGTGTTCTATTCTGCTGCAAGCCGCTCGCTCAAGGGAGGACCTAATGACCGTGCAACCAAAAATCTCCGATCTGACGGCCGATGCCATCGGCCTCATGAAGGCGCCCGACGTATCGCGGCGCGGGTTCATGACTGCCACGGCCGCGGTGGCGGCCGGCTACACGCTTGCGGCGGGCCCGGTGCGCGCCGAAGCGATCAAGACCGATACCACCGGCCTCAAGGCCGGCGACGCCAAGGTGGCGGTCGCGGGCGGCGAGATGCCTGTCTACTACGCGCGCCCCGCCAACGTGGCTAACCCACCCGTGATCCTGGTTGCGATGGAGATTTTCGGCCTGCACGAATGGGTCAAGGACATCACGCGGCGGATGGCGCATCTCGGCGCCCTTGCGATCGCGCCAGACTACTACTTCCGCTTCGGGGTCAATCTCCTCGACATCACCGACACCCCCAAGCTCCTCCCGATCGTCAACAAGAAGCCGGACGCCGAGTTGTTTGCCGACCTCGACGCGACCGTCGCGTGGGCGAAACAGCAGGGCGGCGACCCCAACCGGCTCGGCATCATGGGCTTCTGCCGCGGCGGCCGCACCGTGTGGGAATACACCTCGCACAATCCGAACCTGAAGGCGTCGGTCGCGTTCTACGGCACGCTCACCGACCCGCCCAATCCGCTATGGCCGAAGTCCCCGATGCAGCTCGTGCCCGAGATGAAGGCGCCGGTGCTGGGACTCTACGGCGCCGAGGATACGGGCATTCCGGTGGCCCAGGTCGAGGCCATGAAGGCCGCCATGGCGGCCGCCAACGAGCCCGCCGAGTTCCACATCTATCCGGGCGCCCCGCACGGCTTCGAGGCCGACTACCGCGCGAGCTACCGCAAGGATGCGGCCGAGGACGCCTGGAAGCAGATGCAGGCGTGGTTCAAGAAATACAAAGTGCTTGCATAAGAATCGCGCGAATATCGAACCAACGCGAACGGCCCGACGTGATGCGTCGGGCCGTTCGTCTTTTCACGACATCATGCGATCAGAACAGGCCGCCGAACAAGCCACTCGGCGAATTTCCGAACGGGCCGGGCGGACGCGCCGGCGGCGCATCGCTACGCCGCCGCGGCGTTCGCTGGTCGCCGAACGCCAAAGCCTGATGACGGGCAAAATCGAATTGATCGGGCCGATCGAAACGCTGGAACATGCCGAACGCATCGCCGCGTGCCGTTTCGACGCCTCGCCGATCCTGGCTGTTGGTGCCGTTGGCGTTGTTGCGCGCATAGACCCTCGGCTTCGACTTGACGGCCGCACGACCGAGTTGCGCCTTCGCGGCAACGAGGACTTTACCGTGACGTATGACCGCGCCGTTCGCGATGGCGCGCCGCTGCGCATAGCCCTTGGCAAACGTCAGTTCGCTGTCGGGAATCGGCGCCGGCTGTGCGGCTGGGGCCACAGTCACGGGCGCCGGCCGGACGGACGCCGTCACGGTCGGTGGTGGCGGTGACTGTGGAGTCGGCGGGCCGGCGGCGGTGGGCAACTCAACGCGATAGCTCGGGGCCGCGGGCACGCTGGCGGTCAGCGCGACGACACGCCGCGTGACTTGCTGTGGCGCAGGGGGAATGGCGGCGGCGACATGCGGCAAGACCACATCCCGAGGCGACGCGAGCAGCTGGAGCGTCACCAAGGCGCCGCTAGTGGCCGAGACCGCCATTACGGTTCCGACCACGATTATGCTCGTGAGGGTCGAGCCCCAGCGCGTTGGCCGCGCCGGGTTGAGCGAGTAATCATAGGCATAGCGGGACATGGTCACTCCCCGAAATTCCTCATCCCCCATCGCCATATAGATAGACGCGCAGCAAGCTCGCCACAGAACTCAACACAAAAAAATGATCAAGGTTCCTTAATTCGCGTGCGGCGGCAGCTTTCTATGCCCTCGCGACGGCGGCGCCGCGGCACGATGGCGCCAGGCACATTTTTTATCTCGGCCTTATCTCGTCAGCTCCGCGCCGTGGCGCCGCATGTCGACGAAAAATGCGCTATAATTTATGGGCGCGCTCGGCCGTTTCGCGCTGTCCGCGATGGATGAAACCAGCCGCCGGGGCGACCCGTATCAGCGATACGCCACCAGATCCGGCCAGATGTCACGGCATTCGACGAGGCGCCGCCCATGCCCACCACCCGCCGAAACGCGCTTGTTCTCCTCGCCGGCGCGTTTGCCGTGCCTGCGGCCGCACAGACGCCGGCCATGAGTCGCCTGACCGCCTACGCGTTCACGTTCAAGGCGCTCGACGGCGGCGACGTCCGGCTCGCCGATTTCGCCGGCAAGCCGATCCTCGTGGTTAACACCGCCTCCCAATGCGGTTTCACACCGCAATACGCCGGCCTCCAGCAATTGTGGACGCGCTATCACGACCGCGGCCTGATGATGATCGCGGTGCCGTCCAACGATTTCGGCGGCCAGGAGCCGGGCGGCGCCGCCGACATCCGCGAGACCGCGAACCACACCTACGGCGTCACGTTCCCGATCGCCGAGAAGGCGGTGGTCAAAGGCGCGAACCCAAGTCCGTTTTACAAATGGGCCGCGAGCGAGCGCCCGCTCGACGTGCCACGCTGGAACTTCCACAAATATCTGATCGGCCGCGACGGCCACATCGCGGCGGCCTTCCCGTCAGAGGTCGAGCCGACCAATTCGCGCGTGATCATGGCGATCGAAAAAGAGCTCGCCGAGTAGGATGGGTAGAGGGCGAAGCCCGAAACCCATCACCTGCTCGTTGGCCTTGAAGTGTTGGGTCTCGCTTGCGCTCGACCCAACCTACGAAACCGCTTGCAACGCCTTCGCGTCGATCCAGAACACCTCGCCCGAGCTTTCCTCCGTGTCGAGCCAGAGGAAAGGCAGCCGCGGAAACGCCTGCTCGACCGCCGCACGCCCGCGCCCGATCTCGCACAGAAGTCCGCCCGTCTCGGTCAAGTGACGCGGTGCCTCCGCGATGATGCGACGGACGAACTTCAACCCGTCGGGGCCACCCGCGAGCGCGCGGCGCGGCTCGTGCCGGCATTCGGGCGGCAGCGCCGCCATCCCATGCGCATCCACATAGGGCGGATTCGTCAGGATGAGATCGTAACGCTCGGCGCCCACCGGCGCGTAGAGGTCGCCGTGGCGTAGCTGCACGCGATCATCGAGTGCGTGATCGCGCACATTGATGCGCGCGACCGCAAGCGCATCGCGCGAGATATCCGCGGCATCGACCGTCGCGTCCGGAAAACGCATGGCGGCGAGAATTGCGAGGCATCCCGAACCGGTGCACAGGTCGAGCACGCGGCCGATGCCTGCGGGATCGACCAGCCCGTCGTCGGCGAACAGATCTCCCGCGAGAAGCTCGCCGAGATAGGAGCGCGGCACGATCACGCGCTCATCGACGTAGAACGCCACGCCCTGGACATAGCTCTTGCGCACCAGATAGGCGGCAGGCTTGCGGGTGCGCACACGCCGCTCGATGAGAGCAAGAACCGCCGTACGCTCCTTGGCGGTCACGTGCGCGCGCGAGAAGGCATCGAACCGCTCGGGCGGCAGATGCAAGGCTTCGCCGACCAGGAACGCGGCTTCGGCGACCGGATCGGTCGTGCCGTGCGCGATCGCGAGCTTGGCGGCGCGAAAGCGCGACACCGCATAGCGCACGAGGTCGATGATGGTCTTGAGCTCGCGCGGCGATCTTGCGCGACGGCGGGCGTATGTGGGCACTCGGTTAGACCTTCAGCGGCTTGCCAATCAGTGGGCATGGACGGTCGCCACTCAATATCACCGCGCTCGCAATCCGCGAAAGCGGCCAATGACGCCGCCGCCGGCGTGCTAGCATCGTCGCCATGCCCGTGCTTGCCCTCATCGACGCCGCCGCCCTGCTCCCGCCGCGTGGAGGGCTGATCGGCCTCGATCTCGGCACCAAGACCATCGGAGTTGCGACCAGCGATCCCGACCGCCGGCTCGCGACCGCGGTCGAGACCATCGCGCGGAAGGCCTTTTCGGCCGACGCAGCGCGCATTCTGGCGCTCGCCGCCGAGCGCAAGGCCGCCGGCCTCGTGCTCGGCCTGCCCGTCAACATGGACGGCAGCGAGGGCCCGCGCGCCCAGTCGACCCGCGCCTTTGCGCGCAACCTCACCCGATTGACCGAGCTGCCGATTGCACTCTGGGACGAGCGGCTGTCGACCGCCGCTGTCGAGCGCGACCTGATCGCGGCCGACGCGAGCCGCGCCCGGCGCAAGGCCGTGATCGACCAGCATGCCGCCGTGTTCATCCTGCAGGGAGCCCTCGACCGGCTCGCTCATGCGGCGGGTCAGCGCGGCTGAGCCGCCGGTTCCGCGCCAGCGGCCCCGCTCAAAACACGCCTGGGGACGACGCGCCGCGCGCCCTTGCCGAGGCCGGATGATGCGCTTATAGGTGCCGCTTTAATGAACATCGTTCCAAAATCCTCGTTCGTCCTCAGCCAGCGGCACCTGCTGGGGATCGACGGTTTGTCGCGCGAGCAGATCGTGGGCCTGCTCGAGCTCGCCGAGGAATTCGTCGAGCTCAACCGGCAGATCGAGAAGAAGCGCACATCAATGCGCGGCCGCACCCAGATCAACCTGTTCTTCGAGGTCTCGACGCGCACCCAGGCCTCGTTCGAACTCGCCGGCAAGCGGCTCGGCGCCGACGTGATGAACATGTCGGCGAGCTCCTCGTCCATGCGCAAGGGCGAGACGTTGCTCGACACCGCCATCACGCTCAACGCCATGCACCCCGACATCATCATCGTGCGCCATCACGCGTCGGGCGCCGTTGAGCTGCTCGCCCGCAAGGTCGACTGCTCGGTGATCAACGCCGGCGACGGCGCGCACGAGCACCCGACCCAGGCGCTGCTCGACGCGCTCACGATCCGCCGCAACAAGGGCCGCCTCGAGGGACTGACCGTCACGATCTGCGGCGATATCCTGCATTCGCGCGTCGCGCGCTCGAACATCATCCTGCTCAACACCATGGGTGCACGCGTGCGCGTGGTTGCGCCGTCCACCTTGCTGCCGCCCGGCATCGAGCGCCTGGGCGTCGAGGTCTATCGCGACATGCGCGAGGGCCTGCGCGACGCCGATATCGTGATGATGCTGCGTCTGCAGCGCGAGCGCATGAACGGCTCGTTCGTGCCCTCGCTACAGGAATACGCCGCCTATTTCGGCCTCGACGCGAAGAAGCTCGCCTACGCCAAGCCGGACGCGCTCGTCATGCACCCGGGCCCGATGAACCGCGGCGTCGAGATCAACTCGGCGGTCGCCGACGGCGCCCAATCGCTGATACGCCAGCAGGTCGAGATGGGCGTCGCGGTGCGCATGGCGGTGCTCGAGGCGCTGTCGCGGAACCTGCCGAATGCGTGAGGCGGCAATGTGCGAGCCCTTCGATCTGGTGCTCGACTTCTTCGATTTTTTGTTTGATCGGGCTGCTTGGCGCCAAATGAAAGGCCCCATGGCGCTGGCAACCGCGGTCCTGGGCACGGCGTTCGGAATTGTGTTCGCCTTCATCGGAGCGGCCGCATTCGTCCAAGCTGCCTCCTGGTCGTCGAGGCTGGGCGCGTTGGCCTTCGCGGCGATCGGCGTTTACCTGCTGGGAAACATCCTGATTGGCGTGATCGCGTTTCTCCGGGCTGGGGGCTCCCAAAAGTGATGTTGTCCGAACGCCGCCCGATCCTGCTTACCAACGCGCGGATCATCGATCCGTCGCGCGGCCTCGACATAGCCGGCGACCTGCTGATCGCCGACGGCGTAATCCGCGACGCCAGGCGCGGCATCGGCGCGGCCGGCGTGCCGGAAGGGACCGAAATCGTCGACTGCAAGGGCAAGGTCGTCGCGCCCGGGCTGGTCGACATGCGCGCTTTCGTGGGTGAGCCCGGCGCCGAATATCGCGAGACGTTTGCGTCGGCGAGCCAGGCCGCGGCGGCGGGCGGCGTCACCACCATCGTATGCCAGCCCGACACCAACCCGGCGATCGACGAGCCCGCCGTGGTCGACTTCGTGATGCGGCGCGCGCGCGACACCGCGATCGTGCACGTGCATCCGATGGCGGCGCTCACCAAGGGCCTGCGCGGCGAGGAGATGGCCGAGATCGGCCTGCTCAAGGCCGCCGGCGCCGTCGCGTTCACGGATGGCGCCAGGAGCGTGACCAACGCCCAGGTGATGCGGCGCGCGCTCACCTACGCCAACGACTTCGACGCGCTCATCGTGCATCACACCGAGGATCCGGACCTCATCGGCGAAGGCGTGATGAACGAAGGCGAATATGCGGCGCGTCTCGGCCTGATCGGCGCGCCCAAGGCGGCCGAGACCATCATACTGGAGCGCGACATTCGCCTCGTCGGCCTCACGGGCGGGCACTACCACGCGGCGTCGGTGACGTGCCAGGAATCGCTCGATGTCCTGCGTCGCGCCAAGGAGGCGGGCCTCGCCGTCACGGCCTCGGCCTCGATCAACCATCTCACGCTCAACGAGGTCGACGTCGGCTCCTACCGCACGTTCTGCAAGCTCACGCCGCCGCTGCGGTCCGAAGAGGATCGCGCTGCCCTCGTGGCGGCGGTCGCGAGCGGGCTGATCGACACCGTGATGTCCGACCACGACCCGCAGGACGTCGAGACCAAGCGCCTGCCCTTCGCCGAGGCTGCGCCCGGCGCGATCGGCATCGAAACCATGCTCACGGCCGGCCTTCGCCTTGTGCACGCCGGCACGGTCGACCTCGCGACCTTGCTCAAGGCCATGTCGAGCCGGCCGGCGGAGCTGCTCGGCCTTCCCGGCGGGAACCTCAGGGCGGGCAGCGCCGCCGACGTGATCGTGATCGATATCGACGCGCCCTGGGTGCTCGATCCGGCCGAGCTGAAATCGAAATGCAAGAACACGCCGTTCGACGAGGCGCGCCTCACCGGCCGCGTGACACGTACGATCGTTGCGGGACGCACCGTCTACGAATACGTTTGACGCCGTTATCTGGCATCACATCATGCCTCAACCCATCGACTGGTCGCACACCCTGCCCTATTACGCGGCCGCCTTTGTTTTCGGCTATCTGCTCGGCTCGATCCCGTTCGGCCTCGTGCTGACGCGGCTCGCCGGCACGCAGGATTTGCGCAGCATCGGGTCAGGCAGTATCGGCGCCACCAACGTGCTGCGCACCGGCCGCAAAGGCCTCGCGGCCGCGACGGTGATCCTCGACGTCCTCAAGGGCACGGTCGCGGTGCTGGTCGCTCACCATTTCGGTGGGGAGGATATCGCAATACTCGCCGGGCTCGGCGCTTTCCTGGGCCATCTCTTTCCGGTCTGGCTCAAGTTCAGCGGCGGCAAGGGCGTCGCGACCTTCATCGGGCTGCTGATCGCCTTCGTGTGGCAGGGCGCCCTCGTCTTCTGCCTGGTCTGGCTCGTGGTCGCCGTCCTGACCCGTTACTCGTCGCTGGCCGCGCTGGTCGCGAGCCTCGTCACCATCGCGTTCCTGTGGTTCGACCGATACCCGCAGGAGGCGGAGCTGTTTGCCGTGCTGACCGTCCTGATGTGGGCCAAGCATCACACCAACATCCGCCGGCTCGTGGCCGGGACCGAGGGTAAGATCGGCGGCTGAACCCCCGAGTTCGCGCGCTATTTGTCCAATTCGCCCGCGTTGTCGACGATCCACTCCATCGCTTCTTCCTCGGTCGCGAAGCCGTCGATGCGCCGCTCTTCACCCACGCGATATCGGATGATCACGTGCCATCCGGGCCCGTCCTTGTCGCGGAACGGGAGCATGACGGGCTTTTGTTCGTCCATGTCTGCCATACCGGCACTATGATTTAGATCGATCCGAAAGCCAATATTCGCCCAAAGAGCGCGGGACGGACGCCCAACAGAACCGCTGCGTGCACAAGATTTCACCGGTATGTTGCTGAATCATCACAGCTTTGGCGGTGCCGCCGTGCCACAAGACGGTAGGTGTTGAAGGCCGAATTCGGGAATTGGGGGCAACCATGCGTATTCTGGGTCTGGCGGCGGCGTCCGCCCTCGCGATTGCATTCACGGGTGCCGCCCAGGCGACCGATCTGCCGATGCCCTACAAGGCGCGCCCGATCGTGGCGCCAGCGCCCATGGTCTACAACTGGACCGGCTTCTATGTCGGCGTAAACCTCGGCGGCAGCTGGGTGGACACGGACGACAACAACACCTTCTCGGCCACAATTCCCGGCGGCGGCACGTTCCTGGCAACGCCTTCAACATCGGCGAGCTTCAGCGGCATCGTTGGCGGCGCCCAGATTGGTTACAACTGGCAGATGGGCCACTTCGTGTACGGCCTCGAGGTCGATATCGACGGCTCCTCGGCGAGCGGCAACGCGTCGGTTGGCTGCGGCATCGCGGGGTGCACTGTCACGGGCACGCCGGCCGTCGATGCGTTCGGGACCATCCGCGGCCGCCTCGGCTACGCGCAGGACAACTGGCTGTTCTACGGCACGGGCGGCTTCGCGTGGCAGCACATCACGAACACCGTCACCGACACGACGGCCGCCGGAAGCGCGACGGTGTTCAACGCGTCGACTGTCCAGGGCGGCTGGGTGCTCGGCGCCGGCGTCGAGACCGCGTTCGCGCCGCGCTGGACCGCAGGCCTCGAGTATCTCTACATCGACACCGGGAGCTTCACCCTGTTCAACGGAGCCGTTCCGGGCTCGGTGCTCGGTGTCCTCGGCGCGCCGGCCGGCACCACCGCGACGTTCAATGACTCAGAGCACGTGCGGAATAATGTCGTCCGCGCGCGCCTGAACTACCGTTTCCAATAACGAGGTTGCGCCCGCGTTCTTGACGCTGGCGCAAACCTCAACTAGAACAAATAGAGAACAATTCATTCGGGCAAAACCGCATGGCGGGCGAGCACGAGGCCGGAGTCCAGCTGACCGACGCACAACGACTCGACTGGCTACGGCTGATCCGCAGCGAGAATGTCGGCCCGCGCACCTTCCGCACACTGTTGAATCATTACGGCAGCGCCCGCGCGGCGCTGGCCGCGCTGCCCGAGCTCGCTCGCCGCGGCGGCGCGACGCGCGGCCCGCGCGTTTTCGCGCGCGAAGATGCCGAGCGTGAATTGGCCGCGGCGCGCGATCTCGGCGTCGCACTGGTCGGCCTCGGCGAGCCCGCCTACCCGGCGCGCTTGCGCGAGATCGACGACGCGCCGCCGCTCCTTGCGGTACGTGGCGAGGGCGCCGCGCTCGATCGCCCGATGCTCGCGATCGTCGGTGCCCGCAATGCCTCGGCGGCGGGCCAGAAGTTCGCCGAACGGCTCGCGCGCGACCTCGGCCAGGCCGGCTTCGTCATCGTCTCGGGGCTGGCGCGCGGCATCGACGCGAGCGCGCACCGCGCGAGCCTGCCGACCGGCACGGTCGCGGTGCTCGCCGGCGGCCACGCGCGCATCTATCCGCCCGAGCACCTCGACCTGCTGGACGCGCTTCTCCACGAGGGCGCTGCCGTCTCCGAGATGCCGGTCGACTGGGAGCCGCGCAGTCGCGATTTCCCGCGCCGCAACCGGATCATCTCAGGGCTCGCGCTCGGCGTGATCGTGGTCGAGGCGGCAACGCGCTCGGGCTCCCTGATCACGGCGCGGCTCGCCGCCGAGCAGGGTCGCGAGGTGTTTGCGGCTCCCGGCTCGCCGCTCGATCCACGCGCGGAAGGCAGCAACGGCCTCCTCAAGCAGGGCGCAGCCCTCGTGACCGAGGCGGCCGACGTGATCGCGGTCATCGAGCCGATCCTCGGCCGCCCGCTGCCGTTTGCAGACGCAGCCGAGCCGGTATCCGCGCCGCCCGCCCCGGCTCCGGACGATACCGAACGCTCGCGCATCATGGCGCTCCTCAGCCCGACCGGCGTTGCGATCGACGATCTCATCCGCCTGTCGGGCGCTTCCGCCGCGAGCGTGCGCACAACGCTTCTGGAACTCGACGTGGCCGGCCGGCTCGACCGCCGGCAGGGGCTGGTCGCCCTAGTTTGACCTCGGCCGTCGGCGGCCTCAATCGCACGTTAAGACTCACAGCTGCATGTCTGGGAACTCTACCCGGCGTCGCCGGTATGCCGATGCCGAAAATCTGGAGAAAAGCGGCCGGTATCGTAAAAAAGTCAGCGCTTGGAGCTACCCCGTTGATTTTTCTCAATATTGAGCCAACGATCAACGACCCGGGATGCCCTCGCGGCAAGTCACCCGATTACTATATTACCGTCCCTGATTTGACAGTCGGGGGTGACTTACCCATTTTCCCCGCGACATCGGTCGTCGATTCCGCGCTAAAGCGGCCACCGAATCCGCAAAAACAAACGGTAAATCATGAACATAGTCGTCGTCGAGTCGCCGGCTAAAGCGAAAACCATCAATAAATACCTCGGCCGGGGCTACGAGGTGCTGGCGTCGTTCGGCCATGTTCGCGACCTGCCCCCGAAGGACGGCTCGGTCGATCCCGACGACGACTTCAAGATGATCTGGGAGGTCGACGGCAAGGCGCAGAAGCGCCTCGGCGACATCGCCAGGGCCGTCAAGGGCGCCGACAAGCTCATCCTCGCCACCGACCCGGACCGCGAGGGCGAGGCGATCTCGTGGCATGTGCTGCAGGTGCTCAAGGAGCGCAAGCTCCTGAAGGACGTCGATGTCGAACGGGTGGTGTTCAACGCCATCACCAAGACGGCCGTCACCGAAGCGATGAAGAACCCGCGCAAGATCGACCAGGCGCTGGTCGACGCCTACTTGGCGCGCCGCGCCCTCGATTACCTCGTCGGCTTCAATCTCTCGCCGGTGCTCTGGCGCAAGCTGCCGGGCTCGCGCTCGGCCGGCCGGGTGCAGTCGGTGGCGCTGCGCCTCGTCTGCGACCGCGAGTTGGAGATCGAGAAGTTCGTCCCGCGCGAATATTGGTCGCTGGTCGCGACCCTTGCGACCCCGCGCCGCGAGACCTTCGAGGCCCGCCTCGTCGGCGCCGACGGGCAGAAAATCCAGCGGCTCGATGTCGGTTCCGGCCGCGAGGCCGAGGACTTCAAGCAGGCGCTCGAGACGTCCGCCTTCACGGTCGCGCTCGTCGAGGCCAAGCCCGCCAAGCGCAACCCCTACCCGCCCTTCACCACCTCGACCCTGCAGCAGGAGGCGAGCCGCAAGCTCGGCTTCGCGCCGGCCCACACGATGCGGGTCGCCCAGCGCCTCTATGAAGGCACCGACATCGACGGCGAGACCGTCGGTCTCATTACTTATATGCGTACCGACGGCGTCGACATGGACGAAGGCGCGGTGCGCTCGATCCGTGACGTCATCGGCGCCGAGTACGGCGCCCGCTACGTGCCGGAGGGGCCGCGCCGCTACCAGACCAAGGCGAAGAACGCGCAGGAGGCGCACGAGGCGATCCGCCCGACCGACGTGTCGCGCCGCCCGAAGGACGTCGCCAAGTTCGTCGAGCCCGACCAGGCGAAGCTCTACGAGCTGATCTGGATCCGCACCGTCGCGTGCCAGATGGAATCCGCCGAGCTCGAACGCACCACCGTCGACATCACCGCCAAGGTCGGCGCCCGCACCCTCGACCTGCGCGCCAACGGCACCGTGATCAAGTTCGACGGCTTCCTCGTCGTCTACCAGGAAGGCCGCGACGACGAGCCCGAGGACGACGAGTTCCGCCGCTTGCCCGAGATGAACCAGGGCGAGCGCCTGGAGAAGCGCAAGATCGACTCGACCCAGCACTTCACCGAGCCGCCGCCGCGCTACTCGGAAGCCTCGCTGGTCAAGCGCATGGAAGAGCTCGGCATCGGCCGGCCCTCGACCTATGCGTCGATCCTGCAGGTGCTCAAAGACCGCAAATACGTCCGCCTCGACAAGCGCCGGCTCTATCCCGAGGACCGCGGCCGCATCGTCGTGGCGTTCCTGGAGAACTTCTTCCAGCGCTACGTCGAGTACGATTTCACCGCCGGGCTGGAGGACCAGCTCGACCGCGTCTCCAACAGCGAGATGGCATGGCGCGATCTCCTGCGCGACTTCTGGCGCGATTTCACCGCGGCGATCGGCGAGATCAAGGATCTCAAGATCAGCCAGGTCATCGACGCGATGAACGAAGTGCTCGGCGCGCACATCTTTCCGCCGCGCGCCGATGGCGGCGACCCGCGTCAGTGCACGGTGTGCGGCACCGGCCAGCTCTCGCTCAAGCTCGGACGGTTCGGCGCCTTCGTCGGCTGCTCGAACTATCCGGAGTGCCGCAATACGCGCCCGCTGACGGCGGCCGCCGAAGGCGCCATGGAGCCGTCGAAGAAACTCGGCGACGATCCGCAGACCGGTCTTGAGGTCACGCTGCGCTCCGGCCGCTTCGGCCCGTATGTCCAGCTCGGCGAAGGCAAGGACGGCGAGAAGCCCAAGCGCGCCGGCCTGCCCAAAGGCACCGAGGCGGCGGCGGTTGATTTCGATTTCGCGCTCAAGCTCCTGTCGCTGCCGCGCGAGATCGGCAAGCACCCGGAAGACGGCCAGCCGATCGTTGCCGGCATCGGCCGCTTCGGCCCCTACGTGCTGCACAACAAGACCTACGCCAACCTCGAGAATGTCGAAGAGGTGTTTACGGTCGGCCTCAACCGCGCCGTCACGCTGATCGCCGAGAAGATCGCCAAGGGCCCGCGCAAGGGCCGCTTCGGCCAGGACCCCGGCCGGCCCCTCGGCGACCATCCGGCGGGCGGCCCGATCGTGGTCAAGAACGGCCGCTACGGCCCCTACGTGAGCCACGCGGGCGTCAACGCGACCCTTCCCAAGGACGTGACGCCCGAGCAGGTGACGCTGGCGCAAGCCATCGAGCTGATCGATGCTCGCGCCGGCACCGGCGGCGGCAAACGCAAAGCCGCCAAAGCCGCGGCCGGCGCCTCGACCGGCGATGCGCCCCGCGCGCGCCGCGCCAAGCCGGCGCGGCCGCCCGCGCCGGCCACCGCCAAGCAACCCAAGACTGAGACCAAGACTATTGCTGCAAAGAAGAAGAAGGCCGCCAAATAGCGATTATGTTCTGGTCGCATTTTCGACGGCGAACCGGCTACCACTTCGCCTGAAAATGCTCCTGGCAATCCGGCCAGGCGCTTCCCATATTGCACTCAGCGCCTGATGGACAAATTCTTGGCCGCTCAACACCGCCCGCAACGCGGGTTTCCGTCGAAGGACGATCTCCTCGCCTTCGTCACCACTCAATCCGGCAAGGTCGGCACGCGCGAGATCGCGCGCGCCTTCGGGCTCAAGAACGCCGACCGCGCCCTACTCAAGACAATGCTACGTGAACTGACCGACGACGGCCGCCTCGAGCGCCGTCGCAAGAAACTACACCATGCCGGCACCCTGCCCGCCGTGGTGCTCGCCGACATCACCGGCCGCGACGCCGATGGCGAACTGATCGCGACCCCGACCGAATGGGATACGGAGGAGCACGGCGAAGCGCCGAAGATCCGCATCCATGTCCCGCGCAAGGCCAAGCCCGGCGAGATCGCCGGCGTCGGCGACCGCGCGCTGATCAAGACCGAGGAAACCGACGACGAGGACGACGCGATCCGCTACCGCGGCCGCGTCGTCAAGCTGGTCGACCGCGCCAAGCAGCGCGTGCTCGGCATCTTCCGCGCCGTCGCGGGCGGCGGGAGACTCGTGCCGATCGACAAGAAGAACGCCAACCGCGAGCTCACGATCGCGCCGCATCACACCGGCGGCGCGCAGGACGGCGATCTCGTCGCCGTCGAGCTGCAAAAGGCCGGCCGCTTCGGCCTTCCGGTCGCCCACGTCAAGGAACGCCTCGGCTCACTCGCGAGCGAGAAGGCCGTGAGCCTGATCGCGATCCACGCCCACGGCATCCCGCAGACCTTCGGCAAGGACGCCCTCGCCGAGGCCGAGCGCGCCCGGCCCGCGACGCTCGACGGCCGCGAGGACTGGCGCGAGGTGCCGCTCGTCACCATCGATCCGGCCGACGCCAAGGACCACGACGACGCCGTGTTCGCCCGCGTCGACACCGACGTCACCAATCCGGGCGGCTTCATCGTGGATGTCGCGATCGCCGACGTCGCCCACTACGTGCGGCCCGGATCGGCGCTCGACCGCGAGGCGCTCGACCGCGGCAACTCCACCTATTTCCCGGACCGCGTCGTGCCGATGCTGCCCGAGCGGATATCGAACGATCTGTGCTCGCTGCGGCCGGCTGAGGACCGCGCCGCGCTCGCGGTGCGCATGGTGATCGGCGCCGACGGGCGCAAACGCTCGCATACCTTCCACCGCGTGCTGATGCGCTCGTTCGCGCGCCTGCACTACGCGCAGGCGCAGGCCGCGATCGACGGCCATGCCGACGGCACGACCGAGCCGCTGCTGCCGCTGGTGCTGCGCCCGCTCTATGCGGCTTACGACGCTCTCAAGCGCGCCCGGGAGGAGCGCAGCCCGCTCGATCTCGAGCTGCCGGAGCGCAAGATCCTGCTCAAGCCCGACGGCACCATCGACCGGGTGGTGACGCCGCCGCGCCTCGACGCCCACCGGCTGATCGAGGAGTTCATGATCCTCGCCAATGTGGCGGCGGCCGAGACGCTCGAACGCGCGCACACGCCGCTGGTCTATCGCGTGCATGACGAGCCCTCGGTCGAGAAGCTCCACGGGTTGCGCGAGTTCCTTGCCACCCTCGACATCTCGCTCCCCAAGGCCGGCGCGCTGCGGCCCGAGCAGTTCAATCGCATCCTCGATCGCGTGAAGGGCGGCGACAACGAGACCCTGGTCAACGAGGTCGTGCTGCGCAGCCAGTCGCAGGCCGAATACGCGGCCGAGAACTACGGCCACTTCGGCCTCAACCTGCGCCGCTACGCCCATTTCACGTCACCGATCCGCCGCTACGCCGACCTGATCGTCCACCGCGCGCTCATCCGCGCGCTCAAGCTCGGCGACGATGGCCTGCCGACGGATGCCGACACGGCGGCGCTCGCCGAGATCGGTGCCCGCATCTCGGCGAGCGAGCGCCGCTCGATGGCGGCCGAGCGCGAGACCGCCGACCGGCTGATCGCCCATTTCCTTGCCGATCGCATCGGCGCGACCTTCGAGGGCCGCATCAGCGGCGCGACCCGCGCCGGCCTCTTCGTCAAGCTCGACGAGACCGGCGCCGACGGCTTCATTCCGGCGCGCTTCATCGGCGACGACTATTTCCGCTTCCACGAGGACAAGCGCGCGCTGATCGGCGATCGCACCGGCGAGACCCACCGGCTCGGCGATCGGGTTTCGGTGCGGCTCGCCGAGGCGGCGCCGGTCGCAGGGGCACTGCGCTTCGAGCTTCTGTCGGGGGGCGGCCGCACAGCGACCGCCCCCCGACACCGCGGCGCGGACCGGCCGTTTCGCGGTGCGCGCGAGAGGCGTACAAGACGGCGGTCATGAACGCCCCGCTTGTCTTCACCGGCCGCCCCGAACGCTCGCTCACGCAGGCGATGGGGCGCGGCTGGCGCTGCCGCTGCCCGAACTGCGGCAAGGGACGGCTCTTTCGCGCCTTCCTGAAGGTGGTCGACCGCTGCGAGGTGTGTGGCGAGGAACTCTTCCACCAGCGCGCCGACGATGCGCCGCCCTACTTCGTCATCCTCATCACGGGCCACCTCGTCGTTCCACTCGCCCTCGTGGTGGAGACCGAGTACGCGCCGCCCTACTGGGTCCATGCGGTCCTGTGGGCGCCGTTGGCGATCGCGCTCACGCTGGGCCTGTTGCAACCCGTCAAGGGCGCGATCATCGGCTGGCAATGGGCGAACCGCATGCACGGCTTCGACCCCGACCAGCCCGACGACGGCGTCCCTCCCGACCGCGCCGAGGAAGCCAAGCCATGAACGACGCCGCCGCGCGGCTGCTCGAGCGCCTGCGCGAGACCGATCATCAGGGCAGCCATCCGACCGTGCGGCCGCGCGACGCCGCGACCATGATCATCATCGATCGCAGCGCGCCCTCGCCGCAGGTCCTGCTCGGGCGCCGCCACGACGGCCACAAGTTCATGCCCGGCAAGTTCGTCTTTCCGGGCGGCCGGGTCGAGCCGCTCGACGGCCGCATGCCGTCCGCGACCCTGCTCGAGCCGCGCGTCGCGGCGCGCCTCATGCAGGCGATGCAGCGGCCGAGCGTCGTGCGCGCCCGCGCCCTTGCGCTCGCCGCCATCCGCGAGACCTTCGAGGAGACCGGCATCCTGCTCGGCACGAAGAGCCGCGAACCGGTCCGCTCGCCCGGCGGCGCCTGGGACGCCTACGTGGCGGCCGGGGTCGTGCCCGACCTCGCGGCCGTGCATTTCGTCGCCCGCGCCATCACGCCCCCCGGCCGCACCAAGCGCTTCGACACGCGCTTTTTTGCCATCGACGCCGGTGAGATCGCGGCGCGCCAGGACGGCGTCGTCGGTCCCGACACCGAGCTCACCGAGCTGGTCTGGCTGCCGATCAGCGAGGCGTCGCGCCTCGACATGCCGACGATCACGACCGCGGTCCTGGAGGAGCTCACCGCCCGCATCGCGGCCGGCTTCGCGCACGACCTGCCGGTGCCGTATTATCGGATGGTGAATCGACGGCGTGCGCGCGATTTGTTGTAGCTGGGGACGGCCTCTCCGGCGGCTCGTGCCTCGTTAAACCGCGTGGGGCGATGACCGGGACGCAGTTGTTCAACGAAATTATGGCCGTCTGCGGCCTGCTATCGGCTGCGGGCTTGGTCATTGCAGGCCTCTATTGTCTTTTGAATCGCGCATTCCTCGTGCGCCACCAAAGGGAGGGGCGGATCGTCGCAACGAGATTCGAGCCGGTCCACCGTGAAATGCGCCCCGTGATGGTTGGGAACGCGGTTATTCCTCAGAGCATGCAGGTGCCCAATCGATGGCACATATGCGTTGAGGTCCCCGAGGGAGAGGGTTGGACGACCGTCCGCAGCTTTGAGGACTGGATGGAACCGGGCAATCGGGTGGTTGCGAAATATAACGTCGGACGGATCGATGGCCGCGTCCGCCTGCACGCGATCGAGGCGATTGATTTGGCCTCCCCGTGAGACCCGCGCCCCGCTTCCTTGACTTTTCCCGCCCTGCGGCTACTTTCCGGCCAAATCTGCGGCCGGTGGCCGCTCAATTCGAGGTGCATCCATGGCCAAGGCCGCGACCATCAAGGTCAAGCTCGTATCGAGCGCCGACACCGGCTTCTATTACGTCGCCAAGAAGAACTCGCGCACGAAGACCGACAAGCTGGTCATGAAGAAGTACGATCCGGTCGCGAGGAAGCACGTCGAGTTCCGCGAGGGCAAGATCAAGTAACGATCGAGCCATCGCATCAGCGAGTCCGAAGGGCGCCGTTGCGGCGCCCTTTGTATTTCCGGGACGCCGATGCCGGCTCGCGCGCGACCCGAAGATCGCGGCGCAAACGCTTGAGGTGATGCGGAAAGGTGGCCGGCCGGAAGCGGTGGTATGAGGAGGCCACTCTCACCGCTCCCGGACCGGCCGAACCCCACGGACCCAGGAGATGCGGCGGACCTGAGCACTCCGCAGGGTTTGGGAATATCGGCAGCCCGCGGCAGCCTGCCGGCTTCTGTCTCGGCTTGCCGCAAGGGCTTTGGTCGCCGCCGCGATCCCGGAAGCTAAACGAAGCGGGGCTGGAATCAACCGGCCAAGCCGTTGATCCGCACGGGTTTTCCCGATCAACCTAACTCGTTATGGTTGACGCGGGTAGGTGACCGTCTCGCCCTGCTGATCGGATTGCGAGATGCACCCTCCGGCGATGCAAAGACGCACCTTGCCGGTCCACGGATCCTTGGTGAGGACGACCCGGTCTTTGAGGATCGACGTCTTGGCGTCAATCCACGCAAGCCACTCGGCTGGCCGCCCTGGACGCGTTCACGCCGCGTCCGCGACCACGCGGTTGCGCCCGTCGCGCTTCGCCCGGTAGAGCGCCAGGTCGGCGCGCTTGAGCACGCTGGCGGCGCCGTCGTCGGCACCGGTGAGCGCCGCAAGCCCGATCGAGATCGTGACCTCGACCTTGCGCTCGCCGCGCGCGATCGGGAACGGATCGGCCGCGATGCGCCGGCGCAGGCGCTCGGCGACCATCGTCGCGACCGCCATGTCGGTGTCGGGCATCACCACGACGAACTCCTCGCCGCCGAGCCGGCACGCGAGGTCGATGCCGCGGATCGACTTCTTCAGCCGCACCGCGAACTCGCGCAGTACGTCATCGCCCGCGTCGTGGCCGTGCGTGTCGTTCACTGCCTTGAAGAAGTCGATGTCGAGGACGAGCACCGTGAGCGGCTTGCCGCGCGCATGTGCCTGCTCGACCAGCGTCGCCAGATGGCTCTCCATGTAGCGGCGGTTGTGCAGGCCCGTGAGTGCGTCGGTGATCGCCGCCTCGATCGACATCTGCACGTTGTCGCGCAGCCGCTCGGTGTAGCGCTTCTTGCGGACCTGCGTGCGCACCCGCGCTAAGAGCTCGTTGCGGTCGATCGGACGCATCAGGTAGTCGTTGATGCCGATCTCGAGGCCGCGCATCAGTCGCGCGCTGTCCTCGGCCTCGGCGACGGCCAGGATCGGCGTGGTACGGGTGCGCTCGAGCGAGCGCACCTGGCTGCACAGCCGCAGCCCGTCGAAATTCTCCAGTCCGAGCGAGACCACGACGAGGTCGTGCCCGCCGTCGGCGACGCGAAACAGCGCCTCGGCCGGATCTGGCTCGACCTCGACCTCGTGCTCTTTCGCGAGCATCCCGTGCAGGCGTTCGTACGAGGCCTTGCGGTCGTCGACCACCAGCACACGGCCGCCCTTGCCGGTGTCGGCGATCGCCTCGCGCGCCGGATTCTCGATGCCGATCTCCTTCGACGTGACGGCGCGCATGCGCAGCTCGTCGGTCATCATCTTGAGCCGCACCAGCGAGCGCACGCGCGCGATGAGCGCCACGTCCGACACCGGCTTGGTGAGGAAATCGTCGGCCCCGGCCTCCAGCCCCTTGATGCGATCGGACGCCTGGTCGAGCGCCGTCACCATGACGACCGGCAGGTGGTGGGTCGCCGGATTGGCCTTGAGGCGACGACAGACCTCGAAGCCGTCCATGTCGGGCATCATCACGTCGAGCAGCACGATGTCGCACTGCGCGCGCTCGCAGGTCGCCAGCGCTTCCCGGCCGGACAGCGCCGTGATGACGTCGAAATATTCAGCCGACAGCCGCGCTTCCATCAGCCTGACGTTCGCCGGCACGTCGTCGACCACCAGGATGCGCGCAGTCATCGAGCGGTCCCTTCAAGCATTTCCGAGAAAATTGCGGATCGTCTCGATGAACTTGCCCACCGAGATCGGCTTCGACAGATAGGCCTCGCAGCCGCCTTCGCGGATGCGTTCCTCGTCGCCCTTCATCGCGAAGGCGGTGACGGCGACGACGGGTATCGTCTTGAGGTCGGGATCGTCCTTGAGCCACTTGGTGACTTCGAGGCCGGACACTTCCGGCAGCTGGATGTCCATCAGGATCAGATCCGGATGGTGCTTGCGGGCGAGATCGAGCGCCTCGATGCCGTTGCGGGTACCGACCGTGCCGTAGCCATGCGCTTCCAAAAGATCGTGGAAGAGCTTCATGTTAAGCTCATTGTCTTCCACAATGAGGACGGTCTTGGCCATCCCTACACGTCCCCTTGCGGCCGACGGCCGTCCCCCTTGCAGGTGGCCAGGCCCGTCGCGCCAATGACCGCACGCGGACGTCCATGTCCAGGGCGGAACCGTAGTGTGGATTCCTTTCGGAAAGGCAAATAGTAAATCATGCGCCAGGCCGCAAACCGTTCACGCGAAGCCGCAGAAGCGCTTGCCATCCAGGCACTTAACTTCTTGGCAACCGATCCCGCAAGGTTGTCGCGCTTCCTCGCCCTCTCGGGCCTCGATCCCGCCTCAATCCGCACCGCCGCGGGCGAGTCGGGCTTCCTGGCCGGCGTGCTCGCGCATCTCGGCGAGGACGAGGCGCTTCTCACCCAATTCGCCGCCGACGCCGGGGTCACGCCCGCCGAGGTCGACCGCGCGCGGCGTCTGCTCGCGGGAGGCGATTGGGAGCGTGAGGTGCCTTGATCCGCGACACCGCTGCGGCGACTATCTGCCGCCAACCCAGAATCGGTAACATGGCAGGGTTCTGCCGCGACTGCCTCGACGACGTTCCGGAGCGCGCCGCGCGCTGCCCGGCCTGCGGCTCGCCGCGCCTTGCGCGCCACCCCGAGCTCGACCAACTCGCCATCGCCCACGTGGATTGCGACGCCTTCTATGCGGCGGTCGAGAAACGCGATGATCCGAACCTGCGCGACAAACCGCTGATCATCGGCGGCGGCAAGCGCGGCGTGGTCTCGACCGCCTGCTACATCGCGCGCACCTTCGGCATCCGCTCCGCCATGCCGATGTTCCAGGCGAAGAAGCTCTGTCCGCACGCGGCCGTCGTACCGCCCGACATGGCGAAATACGCCCGCGTCGGCCGCGAGGTGCGCGCATTGATGCTCGACCTGACGCCGCTGGTCGAGCCGCTGTCGATCGACGAGGCCTTTCTCGATCTTTCCGGCACCGAGCGCCTGCACGGCCGCCCACCCGCGAAATCGCTCGCCGCCTTCGCACGCACCGTCGAGGACAAGATCGGCATCACGGTGTCGATCGGCCTCTCGGAGAACAAGTTCCTGGCCAAGCTCGCGTCCGATCTCGACAAGCCGCGCGGCTTCTCGGTGCTCAGCCGTCGCGAGGCGCCCGATTTCCTTGCCTCGAGGCCCGTCACGTTCATCTGGGGCGTCGGCAAGGCGACCGGCGCGGCGCTTGCGCGCGAGGGCTTTCGCACCATCGCCGACCTGCAACGCGCCGACGAGACCGACCTCATGCGCCGGTTCGGCTCCGAGGGCCAACGCCTCGGCCGCCTCGCGCGCGGCGAGGACTCACGCGACGTGAGCCCCGAGCGCGAGACCAAGAGCGTGTCGGCCGAGACCACGTTCGAGAGCGACATCGGGGCGTTCCGCGAGCTCGAGCGCACGCTGTGGTACCTCTCGGAAAAAGTGTCCGCGCGGCTCAAGGCCAACGAGCTTGCCGGCAGCACCATCAACCTCAAGCTCAAGACCGCCGATTTCCGCCTCCGCACCCGCGCGCAATCGCTGCCCGCGCCGACCCAGCTCGCGGCGAAGATCTTCTCGATTGGCCGCGAACTCCTGGAACGCGAGACGGATGGAACAAAATTCCGCCTGCTCGGCATCGGCGTCTCCTCCCTCGCGTCGCCCGAGGATGCCGATCCGGCCGACCTCGTCGATCGGCGCGGCGCGCGCGACAAGGCGGCCGAGCACGCCGTCGACCGGCTGCGCGCCAAATTTGGCCGCGCGGCCGTCGTGAAGGGCCTCGCGCTCGACGAGGACTGAATGAGCCAATGACCCATAAAATCGACCGATGACATCCACTTATGACATCGTGATCCGCGATGGGCTGCTGATCGACGGCAGCGGCAGCCCCGGCATCGTCGGCGATCTTGCGGTCGCGGGCGGCCGCATCGCGGCGATCGGCCCAGCTCTCGCCGGCGATGCGCATCGCGTCATCGACGCACGCGGCCTCGCGGTCGCGCCCGGGTTCATCGACATCAAGACCCATTCCGATTTCACGCTGCCGATCAACCCCAAGGCCGAGAGCAAGGTGCGCCAGGGCGTCACCACCGAGATCATCGGCCATTGCGGCTTCTCGGTCGCGCCCGTGCTGCCCGGCAAGGTGGAGCTCTTGCGCGACTATCTCAGCCCGAGCGCGCCCTGGCTGCCGTTCCGCGAGACCACGTTTCCCGACTACCTCGCGAGCTTTCCGCCGACCGCCGTCAATGCCGGCATGCTGGTCGGCCACAATACGCTGCGGCTCATGGTCATGGGCATGGCATCGCGGCCACCGACACCGGACGAGCTTGGGCAGATGATCGCGCTCGCCGAGGACGCGCTGGCGGCCGGCGCGCTCGGCCTCTCATCCGGGCTCTTCACCGCGCCGGGCTCCTATGCGCAGCCCGACGAGATGGTCGCGCTCTGCCGCGTCGTGAAGCGGCATAATGCAGGCTATTTCACGCACTTGCGCGATGAATTGAACAAGGTGATCGAAGCCGTCGAGGAGGCGATCGCGATCGCGCGCGATTGCGGCGTGCATGTCGAGATCGTGCATTTCAAATGCTCGGGCCTCGACAACTGGGGCAAGGCCGCGCAGGTGCTGAAAATGCTCGCCGAGGCCCGCGCGCGGGGCCTCGACATCGACTGCGACGCCTATCCGTATACGGCCGGCAGCAACCCGCTGAAGAACCTCCTGCCCCAATGGGTCCAGGCGGGCGGCGTCGACGCCATGCTGGCGCGCCTCGCGACGCCTGAAACGCGCGCTCGCATCCGGGCCGACATCGCGCGCGACGGCCTCAACAATTGGGGCCGCCTGCCTTCGTGGGACAACGTGCGGATCTCGATCTCGCCGCATCTGCCGCAGCACGCCGGCCTCACCATCGCGCAGTTCGCGGCCGAGCGCGGCGCCGACCCGATCGACGCGCTGTGTGACTTTCTCATCGACGACAAGGGTGCGACGCGCGTGCTCGTCACCTCGATCTCGGAGGACGATGTGCGCGACATGATGCGCTCGCCGCACGCCCTCGTCGGCTCCGATGGCAACTGCGTCGCGACCTACGGTACGGTGAGCCAGGGCATGCCGCATCCGCGCTTTTACGGCACCTTCCCGCGCGTGATCGGCCACTATGTCGGCGACGAGAAGCTGCTGCCGCTCGAAGCTGCGGTTCACAAGATGACCGGCGCGACGGCGCGCGCCTTGCGGTTCGCCGACCGCGGCCTGCTGCGCGAGGGTTTCGCCGCCGACATCGCCATCTTCGACCCCGCCGATTTCAAGGATCGCGCGACCTACGCCGACCCGCACCAGTATCCGAGCGGCAAGCGCACCAGCGTGATCGTCAACGGCACCGTGGTGGTCGACGAGGCGACCCACACGGAGGCGCTGCCCGGCAAGGTGCTGCGGCGGGCCGGCGACGGAAGGGTCGCGTAGGATGGGTTTCGCGCAGCGAAACCCATCGGGCGGAATCGCCAGGCGAGACTCGGCTGATGGGCTTCGCTGCGCTCAACCCATCCTACGCGGCGCCACGGCGCAAGCGCTCATTTGCACTCGGGCGCCTGCTTGATGTCGAGCCGGCTCATGGTGCCCGAGACGACGAAATCGTCGTAGTTGAGCTCCAGCGCACGCGAGATGCCGTTCTCATAGAGCTCGAAGCTGATCGCGTAGACCGGGGTCTGCTCGCCGCGCCTGGCGTCGTTGCGGTCGAAATAGCTGATGGTCACGGGCCAGCGGCTGAGGCGGGCCAGCGCTGCCTGGCCCGCGGCGGCATCGTTCACCTTCACGTCCGGTGCGATCTCGTGTCCGATCACCGTCAGGGTGCTGAAGACCTTCTTGCCGTTGTCCGAGCCATCATAGACCGGCAACTGCAGAATCGTCTTACCGGCGCGCGCCGCCTCGATGATGAGGCGCATCTGCTCGGCCGGAAACACCATGGCGCGATCGAGGTCGAACGCCTCGTCCTTCGGCTTGGCGAGCTTGACCTCCACGTGGCTGGCGTCGCGCTGCGCATCACCCTCGACCTTCTCGACGTTGGTCTCGTTGATGTAATTCTCCGAGCTGAAGTGGAAGCGCTTGGCGCCCCCCTCCTCCCAGGTGATCGAGCGCAGGTCGCTCAGCACCGACTTGTTCTCCTCGGTGCTGTCGAGCTCGGACACCTGGCGGAAATTGAGCGCATAGCCCGCGCAGGCGCTGCCCGAGAAATCATAGACGATGCGGCCGCGCACCGCCTCGATGTCGCCGCGGCCCCGCGTGCGCAGAAGCTGGAGATCGTAGATGGCGCGATGCGGCGTCAGCACGACGGTCGCGGCCGCGGGTGCGGCAGGCGCCGGCGCCGGCTCCGACATCAGGAGCGCGGGCAGCGTCGCACAGGCCATCAGGAGACGGGTGCGTGTCGACATCGAGGATCGCCTCTCAAAAATGGAGCCGGGCGCTTCGCCCGGTAGAATCGCCGTTGTTCCGCCCGTCGCTGCAAAATAGGCGCCCCCCGCACAGGCCGCAACCATCGCGACATCTCGGCTTGCGCCATGCCGCCCGGATGGCGCAAATTTCGCCGCGCGGCCGCCGCCTGGGGCGACACACGCGGCGCAAGAGCTTAATTCACAGGCATCAGGAAAGTGGAGCGGATCATGGCCGGAATCGAGAGCAAGCTTGCGGAGCTCGGCATTACGCTGCCGACGCCGGCGGCGCCCGTCGCCAATTATGTCGGATTTGTGCGCACGGGACCGATGCTCGTCGTGTCCGGCCAACTCTGCTTCGGGCCCGACGGCAAGCTCGTCGCCAAAGGAAAGCTTGGCGCCGGCGTCTCGGCCGAGGACGGCCAGAACGCGGCGCGCGCCTGCGCCATCAATGTGCTCGCCCAGATCAAGGCCGCGCTCGGCGATCTCGGCAAGGTCAAGCGCGTCGTACGCCTCGGCGGCTTCATCAATTCCGATCCTGCCTTCCTCGACGGGCCGAAGGTGATGAACGGCGCGTCCGACCTGATGGTCGCGGTGTTCGGCGACGCCGGCCGGCACGCGCGAACGACGGTCGGCGTCGCGGTGCTGCCGATGGATGCGGCCGTCGAGGTCGAGGGCCTCTTCGAGGTTACTTGATCCGCCTCATGGAAAAGCTCGATTGGCTCACGGCCCGGCCGATCGCGCATCGCGGCCTGCATGACGCGGCGCGCGGCGTCATCGAGAATACCGCGAGCGCGTTCGATGCGGCGATCGCCGGCAACTACGGCATCGAGACCGACGTGCAGCTCAGCCGCGACGGCGAGGCCATGGTGCATCACGACGATGTGCTCGGCCGCCTCACCGACGGCCGCGGTCCGCTCGCGGCGCTGACCGCGGCCGAGCTTGCGCGCGTGCCCTATCGCGCAACGGCGGACCGGATGATGACGCTCGGCGAGCTGTGCGCGCGCATCGCCGGGCGCGTCACGCTGGTGGTCGAGATCAAGAGCCGCTTCGAGCGCGACGAGCGCCTGGTCGCCCGCACCGCCGAGGTGCTCACGTCCTACGCCGGGCCGGTCGCCGCCATGTCGTTCGACCCGCATCTCGTCGCCTGCCTGCGACACATGGCCCCGACGCTCGCGCGCGGCCTCGTATCGCAGCGACGGTTCACGCATGCGGAATGGGCATCGCTCACCGCATGGCAGCGCGCCAGCATGGCCCATCTCCTGCATGCACCGAGCACGCGCCCCGATTTCGTCGCTTACCGGGTGGACGATCTGCCGGCACCCGTAACGCGGCTCATGCGTTGGTTCGGTGCGCCCGTGCTGACCTGGACGGTGCGCACGCCGGAGCAACGTAAGCGGGCAAAGCAATGGGCCGATCAGATGATTTTCGAGGGCTTTCGCGCCTAGGACATGATCGCGAAAAATCGCTATCGGATTTCGAAAAAGATCAGGTTCGAACAATGCGAGATGACATAAGCATGCGAAGGCACGTCAGCATTTTCCACAGCCGGTCCCTCGCCCGATGAGCGGCAGCCTGCGCATCAATGTCATGCCGTCGATCGCCGACATTCCGGCTGCGGCGTGGGACGCCTGCGCCCATCCGGCCGGCGCAGAAGACGCTTCAGTATCTCGGTACAATCCTTTCATTTCGCATGCCTTTCTCTCGGCGCTCGAAGCCTCCGGCTCGGCCGTGGCGCGCACCGGCTGGCAGCCGCAGCACCTCGCGGCCGAAGACGCAAACGGCAAGATCCTCGGCGTCGCGCCCTGCTATCTCAAGTCCCATTCGCGCGGCGAATACGTGTTCGACCGCGGCTGGGCCGAGGCCTTTGAGCGCGCCGGCGGCGACTACTATCCTAAGCTCCAGGTCTCGGTGCCGTTCACGCCGGCGACCGGCCGCCGCCTGTTGGCCGCGCCGGGCCCGCGCAGCCACGAGGTCGAGGCTGCGCTCGCACAAGGCCTCGTCGAGCTGTGCCGCCTGCGCGAGGCGTCGTCGGCGCACGTCACCTTCATGCCCGAGCGCGAATGGCATTTCCTCGCCGAGCGCGGATTCCTCAAGCGCACCGACCAGCAGTTCCACTGGGAGAACGCCGGCTATGCGACGTTCGACGATTTCCTCGGCGCGCTCGCGTCGCGCAAGCGCAAGGTGCTCAAGCGCGAGCGGCGCGACGCGCTACAGAACGGCATCGAGGTCGAGTGGCTCACCGGATCGGACCTGACCGAATCCGTGTGGGATACCTTCTTCGCCTTCTACACGGAGACCGGCTCGCGCAAATGGGGCCGGCCCTACCTCACCCGCGCGTTCTACTCGCTGGTCGGCGAGACCATGGCGAACCGCATTCTGCTGGTGATGGCGAAGCGCGCCGGCCGCTATATCGCGGGCGCCATCAACTTCATCGGCGCGGACACGCTGTTCGGCCGCCACTGGGGCGCGATCGAGCACCATCCGTTCCTGCATTTCGAGCTCTGCTACTACCAGGCGATCGACTTCGCGATCGCCAAGAAGCTTCCGCGCGTCGAGGCAGGCGCCCAGGGCGAGCACAAGATCGCGCGCGGCTATCTGCCGACCACCACCTATTCGGCGCACTACATCGAGAACCCGTCGCTACGCCGCGCCATCGCCGACTACCTCGTGCGCGAGCGCGCCTACGTGGACGCCGCCGGCCGCGAGCTCGGCGAGCTTGCGCCGTTCCGCAAAGATTTCGAGGATGCGTAGGGTGGGCAACCGCTTCTTCGCGGTTGCCCACGCGGACAGACGTTCATCGATATGCTACCTGTCCTGGCGTGGGCGAAATTGCATTTCGCCCACCCTACGGAGCGCTCCCATGCCCGCCTACGATCCGAATAACCTCTTCGCAAAAATCCTGCGCGGCGAGCTGCCCTCGCACAAGGTCTACGAGGACGACCGCGCCTTCGCGTTCCTCGACATCATGCCGCGCGCGCCCGGCCATACGCTGGTGATCCCCAAGGCGTCGGCGCGCAACATCCTCGACGTCAAGCCGGATGACCTTGCCCACGTGATGGCGGTGGCGCAGAAGATCGCGCAAACCGCCATGAAGGTGTTCGCGGCGGACGGGGTTACGGTCCAGCAATTCAACGAGCCCGCCGGTGGCCAGGTGGTTTTCCACCTGCATGTGCACGTCATCCCACGCAAGGACGGCGTGCAGCTCAAGCCGCCCGCGAGCCACAAGGAAGAGCCGTCGGTGCTTTCCGATCAGGCGCTCAAGCTCGCAGCGGCCTTAAAAGGCGTCTGACGGCGAAACCACGCAGAGTGACGGTCGTGGCGCCGCCCACGTATGGGAGCTTGCGCGGCGTGTCCGATGGGTTGCGTATCCATGCTCTCGTCAAGATTGTAGGGTCCTGGTCGCATACCCGGAGAGGACCCGCGATGTCACGCAGATCATTCGTCGGCTTCACGGTCCGTCTCGCACTGGTCGTGTGGGGCTCCGTCTGCGGGCTCGCCGCGCCTACGGCTTACGCCCAGCTCGCGACGACCACGCCGGCGCAGGCGGATCTCATCAAGCTCGACAGTGCCGCTCAAGCCACTGCGCTCGCCGCGGTCGTCCGCGCTGGGTGGAAAAATGCGCCGTGCGCGCAAGCGACCGCGAGCCTGGAGAAGAATTTCAATGGCGGTGTCGGCGGATGGCTCATCCAATGTACCGAAGGAACCGATTTCTGGGTCATGATCCCGGCCGACGCAAAGCGAGCCGCCATCGTATTGCCCTGCATGCTGGCGCGCGTCACGGCCGGAAACGACTGCTACGCGAACCTGCGGACGCTCCATCCGGGTATCGCGCAGCAATGCGGGCAATCGCCGTTTCCCGATCGGGCCATCAGCGCCTGCACAGCGATCATCCAGTCCGGCCGGCTTGCCGACAAGGCCGAGGCGCTCTCGAGCATCTACCAGGCGAGAGGAATGGCCTTCGCGCGCTACCAGCAATTCGCGCTGGCGCTGACCGATTTCGATCGCGGCGTCGAGATCAATCCGCGCGACGCCAACGCGTTCTACAACCGTGCCGTCACGCTGGAACGCAAGGGCGATATCGATCAGGCAATCCGGGATCTGGACGAAGCGTTGCGATTGCGGCCGGACAACCCCGCCGCCCTCTACGAGCGCGGCTATTGCTACCTTCGCAAACGCGACTATGACCGCGCTATCGACGACTTCGATCGCACGATCAGCATCGATCCGAAGGACGGCAAAGCTTATCGAGCGCGATCCGCGGCCTGGCGAGCTAAGGGAGACGCCGCGAAGGCCGCCACTGACGCGCAACAGGCCGTGACGCTCGATCCCAACCTCGCGCCACCGGAACTTCCGCCCCCGCCGCCGGCGCCGGTCGCGGCACCGTCGCTCGCCACGCACGACCTGAGCGAGGTCGACCGCGAAGCCGCCTACTGCATGGAGGCGAGCTTCGGGTTCACCCAGCGCTACACGCGCCTGATCGCGCTCGTTCGCCAGAACGTGCAGACCGCGAACGCCCTGCTCGACCGCCCAGATATCGCTGCGGCGAACAAGGATCAGATCAGGGCGCAGCTCAAATCGATGACTGACGCGATCTCCGCCAATGAGGCGACGCAGAAGCGCTGGCAGGCGAACGGCAACCTGTTCATCGAGCAACTCAAGCGCCGCGGGCTCTTCGACACGGCAAAATTTCCACTCGTTGCAACCATCTCCCAGGAGGTCTCCCGCGACCAGCAGGTGGTCATCGAGACGTATACGTCGTGCCTGCGACTGTGCAAGCCGAACGACCCCACGTGCAAGCTGGCCTGCGACGACCGCGCGACGAAATCTGATGCGAGCCGTCGCCTGTTGGCATGCGACGATGTCGCGGCACATCTCAAATGACGCGCATCGCGCCTACGGCTGCACCTCAAATCCTTTTTCGGTCCACACCTTCGCGGCGTCGGCACCGCCAAGCACGCGCACCAATGCGGCCGCCGCCTCGCCGGCCGTGCTGTCGCGCAACACCCCGGCGGAAAAGCGTTCGCTGCCGAGCAGCGGCGGCGGCAGCCGCCCCGCGACCTTGACGCCGCGCGTCGACACGATGGTGCTGATGAACGTGATCCCGAGCTCTGCGTCGCCCTTGGCGACAGTCGCGACGATCTCGTGGCTGCCCCGCCGCAACACCGCCTTGGCGTTGACGGCCTGCGCGAGCCCGAGGCGCTCGAGCTCCTGCCCCAGATAGGTGCCGAACGCGCCACCGGTCTTCGGATCCGTATAGGCAATCGAGCGGGCGCCGAGCAGCGCGGCACGGAATTTTTCGAGTGTCGACACGTCGGGAACGGCCGCGCCCTCGCGGACCGCTACGCCTGTGAGCGTCGCGGCGACCCGCGCATGCACCTTCACCTTGCCGTCGCGCGCCATCTCGTCGATCGCATCGGTCGTCAGCACCACCACATCCGCATGCTCGCCGTCGGCAAGCCGCTTGCGGATGGCGCCGACCGTGCTGTAGGCGAGTGTCACCGTATGACCGCTGTCGTGCGCATAGGCGGCGACCAGCGGATCGAGGGCATCCTGCAGCACGAGAGCCGCAAGCACCTTCATGTCGGCGGCGCTCGCCGCACTCGCCATCACGGTGATCAGGGCCGCCACGACGATGCGAAGCATGCATTTCCTCCCAACTGATGCCGGCGCGCATCGCGCGAGAACTATTCCCTACGGCGCGCCAATGCCTGTGCGGCCGACCGGCGTGCCGGCGGCCTTGGTCATCTCGCCGAGCAGGACGCGCAGCCCACGGTCGATCACCTTATCCTTGCGCAGCACATAGGCGAGCTCGCGCGTGAGCGCCGGCCGCAGCGGGCACACGACCGCCGAGCGCGCGACCTGCGTGAGCGACAGCCTGGGGAGGATCGAGGCACCGAGCCCGCTTGCGACCAGCACCTTGATCGCCTCGACGCTGCCAAGCTCCATGATCGGGCTCGCGGCGACGCCCGCGCGCTCGAACCAGTTATCGACGATCGTACGCGTGTTGCCGCCGGTCTCGTAGAGGATGAGCGGCAGCCTCGCGAGCTGCGCCGCGCCGATCGCGGCCGCCTTGGGCGCGAGCGCTTTTGGAACGAGCGCGAGCAGCGGGTCCGCCATCAGATGTGTCTGCACCACCGAGCGGCCGGTCCGAACCGGCCGGGTGACGAGCGCGACGTCGAGGGCGCCGGCCTCGAGCCGATCAAGCATGTCGCGTGTGTTGCCGGTCGCGACCGTCACCTCGAGCCGCGGCATACGCCGCTTCACGCGCGCCAGGATGTCGGGCAGCAAATAGATGCAGGCGGTCGCTCCGGTACCGAGCCGCAGGCGTCCGGTCTCCCCGTCGCGGAATTCGGCCGCCGCCGCGACGATGTCCTCCGCGGCGCTCTGGGCGCGCCGCGCCGCCGCCAGGATCGCCTCGCCGGCGCGCGTCGGGATGATCTTGCCCTTGGCACGATCGAGCAGCCGCACGCCGAGCGCACGTTCGAGGTCGCGGAGCTGCTGGCTCGCCGCCGGCTGCGAGAGATGCAGCGCTTTTGCGGCCAACGTGACGCTTCCGGTCTCCACCGCCGACAGAAAAGTCATGAGCTGGCGCAAGGTCGGGTGAGCCATGCGCCGCAGCCTAGCGCATGTCCCGGCGAAATGGATACCGGTCCACCGGCTCGTGCATGCGCGGCTGCAAGATTTTCTGATGCGGCGCATTGGATAAATCTGCTTTTCAAACCGCCCGTCTCGCTCGATGTTGCCGGTGCGACGCCGCGAGCAAGCGGCGGAGATCCAGATGAATGACTTGGTCCCCCCGATGCCTTGCCTGATTCGCGAACTCGAGAGATGCGGACATCGCGGCAGTCTGCGCGATCTACGGCCATCACGTGCGGCACGGCTCGGCCTCGTTCGAGGAGGAGCCGCCCTCCGCCGAGGAGCTCGCGCGCCGTCGCGCCGACGTGCTCGGCCGCGGCCTGCCCTATCTGGTGGCCGAGATCGACGGCGAGGTCGTCGGCTACGCCTATGCGTCCCCCTACCGGGCGCGTTCCGCCTATCGGTTCTCGATCGAGAATTCCGTCTATGTGGACCACCGCCGCCACCGCCGCGGCATCGGGCGCGCGTTGCTCGCGGCGCTGATCGAGCGTTGCGAGCGCGGCGCCCGGCGCCAGATGATCGCGGTGATCGGCGACAGTGCCAACGTCTCCTCGATTGCCCTGCACGAGCAGCTCGGCTTCCGCATGGTCGGGACCTTGCGCTCGGTGGGCTTCAAGTTTGGCCGCTGGGTCGATACGGTGTTGATGCAGCGCGAGCTCGGCGCCGGCGGCCGGACGTTGCAGCGCGACGTGACGCGAGACGAAGAGATCGGAATCAACGGTGGATGAGGTTCTCGATGCCGGCGCAGCGCCATCCCGCACCCGCGTCGTTGCCATGCTCGGGGTCGCGCAGACCCTGGCCTGGGGCTCGAGCTACTACCTGCCGGCGATCCTGGCCGAGCCGATGGCGGCCGGCGCCGGCCTCTCGCCCGGCTGGGTCTTCGCCGCTTTCTCGGCGTCGTTGCTGATCGCTGCCTTCGCGGGACCGTTCATCGGCCGTGCGATCGACCGGCACGGCGGCCGCGGCATCCTGGCGCTGTCGAGCCTCGTGCTCGCGGCCGGGCTCTTTGCGCTCGCGGCCGCCAACGGCCCCGTCAGCCTGTTCGCGGCCTGGGCCATTGTCGGGGTCGGCATGGCGCTCGGCCTCTATGACGCGGCCTTTGCGGCGCTCGCCTCGTTCTATGGAGCGCAGGCGCGCGGCCCGATCACAGGCATCACCCTGATGGCCGGCTTTGCCTCGACGGTGAGCTGGCCGCTGACGTCCCTGCTCAACGACGCTGTCGGCTGGCGCGAGACCTGCCTGATCTGGGGCGCACTCAATCTGCTGGTCGGCTTGCCGCTCAATGCCCTGCTGCCGCGCTCGACGCGCCATGCCGGCGCGCCGACTCCGGGCCGTCCGCGCGTCGGCTGGCATCCGCGCCGCGAGATGCTGCTGCTCGCCTTCGTGTTCGCGGCCTCGTGGTTCGTCACCGGCTCCATGGCGGCGCACCTGCCCGACCTGCTCGAACGGGCCGGGGCGACGCCGTTCGCCGCCATCGCGGCCGCCGCCCTCGTCGGCCCCGCGCAGGTCGCGGCGCGGCTCGTCGAATTCGTGCTGCTGCGGCGAATTCATCCGCTCGTATCGGCGCGGATTGCGGCCGCGTTGCATCCGATCGGCGCCGCCGTCCTCGTGGTCGCGGGGGCGGCAGGCGCCACGCCGTTCGCAATCCTCTATGGCGCCGGCAACGGCCTCCTCACCATCGCGCGCGGCACCGTGCCGCTCGCGCTGTTCGGCCCCAACGCCTATGGCGAGCGCACCGGCCTGCTCGGCGCGCCGGCGCGCGCCGCGCAGGCGCTTGCGCCACTGTTGTTCGGGCTCCTGCTCGGCACCATGGGCTTGGCGGCGGTTTTCGTCTCCGCCGGCCTCTGTCTCGCCGCGCTTGGTGCCCTGCTCTGCCTGCGCAAGAGCACGAATACCTTGGCCGAGCCGTAGGCGCGCCGGACCGACACCTAGCCTCCGCATAGCGGAAGAGCGGCATCACGGATACCGCGAACGCGCGACGCAACGATAGTCAAAGAAACCCCGACGCCGTGACCCACGTGAGTTGTCCGCCCGGCAACCATCCGCCGAGCATGGGCATGTGCAGCCGGGCAAATTGCCGCCAATAAGCGAAGGATTCCGGCCGGCGCAGCGGCTTTCGCGGCGCCGGCCGGCGGACACGTGCTAGAAATTTCCGCACGCGGAGCCGAGACCACCGAGGATGTCGTGGCAGGTGTCGCCCGTGTCGGGATCGATCCAGGTCTTCTCGACCTTGGTGTAGTCGAAGCGCCAGCCGCGGCCGCGCATGCAGCGCTTATAGGCCGGTGAGGTCGGCACGCCGTCGCGGTCGGGGCCGACGCGGTCGGAGCAGTATTGCGCGTCGGCGGCGAGCGCATCGTTGTCGCGCGGCTGCTTCAGCAGGTTGGTGTAGTGGGACATGTCCGCCTGCGCCGCAAGCGCGCTGCCGAGCAGCAGCACCGTCGCCAGGATCATCCGTTTCATGACATTTCTCCATGTTGGCGCGACACCGGTCGCACTTATCCGTCGCCCCCCGCATGGGCTCGGGTTCACGGCTGCTCGATTACAAATCGGCAAGATCGCCCGCGAGAGCCAATCGCGCAGCGGCATGCGCCTTGTCGGCGGCAACCTGGACGAAGCCGGCCCGGTTAAGATCGAGCGCCAACTCGATCAATTCGGGCCATGAGGGTGGGCGTTGACGTCGTCGACCCTTTTCAGGGGAATCCGGCAGTTCGCCGCCACAATTTCCATTTGTATCCATGAAATCAACAATTCCGCACTTCCGTATGCACCAATAAGTAGTATGCTGGATGCTGCCGTTCGCCGCACAGGCCGTAAAAAATTTTGCTATCGGCGAACAAGAGCGTGAACCTGCGGCCCTTCTCGAAGACCACTTAGTTATCTGAACGAGAATTCGACGTCTGGGAAAGCACGGCGCCCGGACGGATTCGAAGGCGTCTTTCGGTCCGAAAAAGGTCGCCGAGATTCCCGCAGCCGCAGCGCGGCTGCGCGCAACATATTCAACAGCGTTTGGTGGAGGCGACAACGATGAGCGACAGGAAGGTTTTTTCCGACAGCGTGACGGCGTTACCCGACGAGGGACTAACGGCACACGGATTGATGGTTGCGGCCGCGCAGCCCGAGCATCGCAAGGAGAAGATGAAGCTCCTGTTCTCGCTGGCGATTCCGGCGAGCACCCAAGCGGACCTGGAGGCCCGCGTCGCCAAGGGCGAGGTCGTGCCGCCGGACGAGCTCAACCGCAAATATGCCGCCGACGCGGGCGGCAGGAAGGCCCTCGAGGCCTGGCTCAAGACGCAAGGATACAAGGTAACGAACACGACGCCTGACAACACGAGCGTCTACGCCGAGGCCACCGTCGACAAGATCGCGAGCAGCCTCGCGGTCAACATGGTAAGGGTCACCAAGGACGGGGTGACCTACAACGCCGCGCAAAATGCCCCGAGCATGCCGGCTGATGTAGCCAAAGACGTGCATGCAATCGTCGGGCTGCAGCCGTTCCGCCACGCGCACAAGCACTTCCGCATGTGTACGCCGGCCGACGGCAACCGAATGGATCCTGTGTCGGGGCGAGCCAACAAGCCCGCACGCGCCAAGACGGCGACCAAGCGCGGCGGGGCGACAGCCGTGCCGACGCCGAACGTCAAGAACGCGCCACCCTATCTGGTCAGCGAGATCCTCAAGGCCTATGGCGCCGACGGGCTTTCCGTCACCGGCAAAGGCCAAACGATCGGGATCCTGATCGACACGTTTCCGTCCGATGCGGACCTGAAGCTGTTTTGGCAGAAGAACGGCCTCAAGGTCACGATCAAGCAGATCGAGAAGATCAACGTCAACAATGTGCCTTTGCCCACGCAAGAGGGCGAAGAGACGCTCGATGCGGAGTGGACGAGCGGGATCGCGTCCGGCGCGACCATCCGGATCTACGCGACCGGCTCGCTCCAGTTCGTGAATCTCGACGCCGGGCTCGACCGCATCATCGCCGATCTCGCCAGCCAGCCCGACATGCGGCAGGTCTCGATCAGCCTCGGCCTCGGCGAGACCTTCATGGGAGGACCGAGCGGCGAGGTCGCGGCCCAGCATCAGAAGCTGTTGCGCCTCGCCGCGGCGGGCGTGAACGTATTCGTCTCGACCGGGGACGCCGGCTCGAACCCGGACAATACGGGACACAGCCCGACCGGCCCGCTGCAAGCCGAGTACGAGTCGTCCGACCCGTGCGTCATCGCGGTCGGCGGCACGAGCCTGTCCTTGAGCCCGAATGGCCAGGTTGCGAGCGAAACCGGCTGGAGCAGCGGCGGCGGCGGCAAGAGCATGTTCTTCAAGAAGCCTGTCTGGCAAAAAGGGGCCGGCGTGCCGGCCGATAACGCACGCCATGTCCCCGACGTGTGCGCTGCGGCCGACCCCAACACCGGCGCACTTCTCGTGCTGCATGGGAGCGTCACGCAAATCGGCGGCACGAGCTGGAGCGCGCCGATCTGGGCCGGCTTCTGCGCGCTGATCAACGAAGCCCGCAAGAAGGCCGGCAAGCCGTCCCTGCCCTTCCTCAATCCGCTCCTCTATCCGCTGATGGGGACAAGCTGCTTCCGCGACATCACGGCCGGCAGCAACGGCGCCTTCAAGGCCGGCCCGGGCTACGACATGGTGACCGGAATCGGTGCGCCCAACGTCAAGCAGCTCATCGCCAAGCTGACGTCATAGATCGACCGCGGCCTGCCCCTGCCGGGGCAGGCCGTCAAACAAACGCCGGCAGCTCGCCTTCGCGGCGACCGCCGGCCCGACGCGCGTACCGGCATCCACGATACCCCAATGACCAATGGAGCACGCCATGCAAGCAGGCCGTAGTTGGGTCGAGAAGAACCTGGGCTTCGACCCGGTCTCGACGCCGCTGCCCACCGAGGCATTCGCAACCGCCGCCGCGACCGCACCGAGCGCCAAGTCCGAGGACTTCCAGCGCGAGATCATCGATTTCGATTCCGAGTCCCCGGCCGGGCTCGCCTTCATGGCGTTCACGACGTCGACGGGCCTCTCGCGCTTCACCGACATTCCCTGGCCCAAGGGGCTCGCGCCGGTCCCCGCCACCCGCGCGCCCGGCGGCAGCGACAAGCCGTTGCCGCGCGCCGACGTGCTCGTCGTAACCTGGACCGTCGACGAGGGCCATGCGCTCAGCCGCGTGCTGACGCCAGGCAAGGATTCGAAGAACGACTACGTCCCCTACACCCACAACTTCGCGACCATCGCCAAGAAGATGCGCAAGGGCTGCCCGGCCCTGGAGGCGAAACGGCTCGGCACATACTGGACGACGACCATCGGCAAGAAGTCGATCGTCGTGTTCAAGTCCGACTCGCACATGTCGCAGGACGGCCCGCAACTGGCCAACATCGACGTCTGGCACCAGTTGATCGACGAGGTGCAGCCGCAGCTCGTGATCACGACCGGCACGGGAGGCGGCGATCGGCAAGCAATTCGAGGTCGGCGACGTGATCGTCAGCCCGATCGTGCGCTTCGACTGCATCTCCAAGTTCAAGAAGGAGCCGTTCGCCCTGGCGCACTACACGAGCGTGGCGCCGAAGACGAAGTTCTTCGCGGCCGCGAAGTCCCTGTTCAAGGCCAACGCCGGCCAGCTTCCGCAGACCAACACGCGGGCGCCGAAAATCGTGCGCGTGCCCCAGAACGGACTGAGCTCCTCCGTGGTGACGACCGATTTCTTCGGCTTCGATACGTCCGACAATCATTTCAAGCTGCAGGGTCTCGGCGACCTGTCCGAGATGGGAGACGCGGTGCTCGGGCTCGTCGCCCAGCAGATCGGGGCCAAGGCCCCGCGGTGGCTCTGCATCCGCAACGTCTCCGATCCGCAGATCAAGGCGGAGGGCACGCTCAAGCAGCAGGAGGCCATCGCGGCGCACATCTACAAGGGCTTTGGCCGCTGGAGCTCGGTCTGCAGCGCCATCGTGTGCTGGGCGAGCATCGCGGCCGAATAGCGGATTGCCTCGCTGGCCGCCGAAGTCCGATCACGCGTGATCGGACTTCGGCCTATTGATATTTGGCCGCATTTCTACGGAAAACCGGTGGCCACTTTTCCTGAAAATGCTCTAGGACGCGGCAGCCCCTTCAGCGCGCGAAAACCAGCGCGCCGGCCATGATCGCGGCCGTCGCGACGACGATGCCCGCCAGCACCGACCGGCGAAACAGCACGAAGGCCGCAAGCCCGAGCGCGGTCGCGCCGAGCCGCAGCCAGATCGGCACGCCGGCGAGCGCGCCCGGCGCGAAGATCACCAGCTTGCCGACCACGCCGGTGAGGATCGCGGTCGCCACCGCGCGCGCGAACACGATGATCTCCGAATCCTCGTCGAGCCCGCGCGCCAGCACGACACCGAGCATGCGCCAGACCTCGTTCGGCAGGAAGCCGACCAGGATCAGGAGCGCATAGGGCGCGTAGATGCCGAGCGCGCTCATCGCAGCCTCGGGCGCAGGCGCCCCGCCGCATAAGCCGCGACGCCGCCGATGATGCCGGTCCACATGAGATCGAGGCCGACGCCGCGCCATTCGAGCAGCGGCGCCAGCACGAGGCCGACGACGAGCGCCACCGCGTCGGCGGTGACGCGGGTATTGCGCACCGCCGACATCAGGAACGACATGGGCGAAATGAAGAGCAGCGCCGCGACGACGAACTTCGGCATCCCCTGCGCCACGTAATAGCCGACACCGGTCGCAATCGACGCAATCGCCATGAAGCAGACGCCGAGCCCGTTGCCGAAGGCGATGCGCTCGGCGCGCGGCACTTTCGGCAGCAGCCGCAGCGCCTCGATCCACATGCTGATGGCCGTCAGATGCGCGAGAAGCGTCACGTCGCGCGCGCGCGTCGTCGGCGTCTTCACCAGCGGCAGCAGCGCAACCACCATGGGCAGGAGCCGCATGGCCGAAAGGCCGACCGCGAGCGCGACTTCGACCGGCGCCGCGCCGGCGCCCAGCGCCGAGATCAGGATCACCTGGGCGGGCGCCGCCCATATCAGCAGCGTGGTCAGGACCGCCCATGGCAGCGGAAAGCCGAGGTCGTGCGCGAGCGCGCCGATGCTCAGATATGAGCCGACCAGCACCAGCGCGAAGACCGAGGTGAGCCCCGCCCGCGCGCCGCCGAGGAAGCCCGAGCCATAGGGGAGCGAGGTGGCAGGCGTTGCTGATTCCATGGAGGGGCGAATGGCGAGTGGCGGGTGACGGGTGGCGAATAGTAGAGGCCCTACTCGCTATTCGCCACTCGCTATTCGCGATTTGCTATCGGCCGAGACTCAACCCACGTCACCGCCGGTGCGCGGACCGGACACGCGCTCGACGATCCACACCATCATGCGGCCGAGGGCCGCGAGCAGGAGGCCGATGAGCGCGGCCGCCGGCACGGTGACGAGGCCGCAGTAGAAGAGGTTGACGAACGTGACCTTGACCGCCTCGACCACCATGTGCGGCAGCGCGCCGACGAGGTCGACGATCGACGGCCAGCCCGCATGGGTGAGCGCCGCGACCTCGACGCACATGGCGGCGATCGGAAAGATCAAGAGCGAGACAAGCACGATCGCGGCCGAGCCGCCCAGCAGCGACATGCGCCGCGCATGCGCGGTGAGGATCGGCCACAGCAGCATCGCAACCCCACCGACGATCGCCGACGGCACCCACCAGGGCGCGCCCTGCCCGCCGTCCGATGCGGCGTTGCCCGAGGCGAGCCGCAGGTCCGGCGCGAGCCCGAGCGGAACCTTCAGCACCATGCGCCAAGTCCAATAGGCGATCATGCAGCCGACGGCGCCGGCGACGAGCGAGGTGAGCACCACCGCGATGCGGCGGACGGTCGGCCTCGACGATCCGAGGGGCGACGATTGCGGGAGCGAGACAGTGGTTGCGGTCATCGAGGAGCCTCATGACCCGTCCTGGGACACGGGCCCGCAACCTAGGCACCGGACGCGAAACACGAGTTAACCGCGGTTGGTCCGCGACGAATTCACGGGAACAGGCTTACCGGGCGATGAAACATGCCACGCAAATCGGTGTCTTGTTACGCATGCGGCCGCGGACCCCGTCCGCGGCCGCATCATCGCTTCGGCGCAATACCTAAACCTTGACCAGCGGCACCTTGGGCACGATGCCGCCGCGGCCCGACGGCGGACCGCCCGATCCGCCTTTCGGCTTGGACGTGCGGCGCCGCGCGCGCTTCGCCTTGGGCGTGCCGGGGATCGCCTCCGGCTTCGGCGTGATCGGCCCGTCGAGGAACTCGAAGCCGAGCTTCTCGGTGCCGTCCTCGTCCTTGGTGTGGATCACCTTCACGTGGCCGCCGCCCTTGAGCTTGCCGAACAGCACCTCGTCGGCGAGCGCCTTCTTGATGTGCTCCTGGATCACGCGCGCCATCGGACGGGCGCCCATCTGCTCGTCGTAACCACGCGCGATCAGCCACTTCGAGGCCTCTTCGGAAAGCTCGATCGTCACGTCGCGCTCGTCGAGCTGCGCCTCGAGCTGGAGAATGAACTTCTCCACCACCTTGGCGATGATCTCGGGCGTGAGATGGTTGAACGTGATGATCGAGTCGAGCCGGTTGCGGAACTCGGGCGCGAACATCTTGTTGATCGCTTCCGTATCGTCGCCCTCGCGCTTCTGCCGCGTGAAGCCGTAGGCCGCCTTGGCGAGGTCGGCGGCGCCCGCATTCGTGGTCATGATCAGGATCACGTTGCGGAAGTCGACCTGCTTGCCGTTGTGGTCGGTCAGCTTGCCGTGGTCCATGATCTGCAGGAGCACGTTGAACAGGTCCGGATGCGCCTTCTCGATCTCGTCGAGGAGGAGCACGCAGTGCGGATGCTGGTCGACGCCGTCGGTGAGCAGGCCGCCCTGGTCGAAGCCCACGTATCCGGGCGGCGCGCCGATCAGGCGCGAGACCGTGTGACGCTCCATGTATTCCGACATGTCGAAGCGCAGCAGCTCGACGCCGAGCGAGGCCGCGAGCTGCTTCGCCACCTCGGTCTTGCCGACGCCGGTCGGGCCGGAGAACAGGTAGCAGCCGATCGGCTTCTCGGGCTCGCGCAGGCCGGCGCGGGCGAGCTTGATCGAGGCGGACAGCGCCTCGATCGGCTTGTCCTGACCGTAGACCACGCGCTTCAACGTCTGCTCGAGATGCGCCAGCACCGCGGCGTCGTCCTTCGACACGGTCTTCGGCGGGATGCGTGCCATGGTGGCGATCGTCGCCTCGACCTCCTTGAGGCCGATCGTCTTCTTGCGCCGGCTTTCCGGCAACAGCATCTGCGCGGCGCCCGACTCGTCGATCACGTCGATCGCCTTGTCGGGCAGCTTGCGATCATGGATGTAGCGCGCCGACAGCTCGACCGCCGCCTTGATGGCCTCGCTGGTGTACTTGAGCTTGTGATAGTCCTCGAAATAGGGCTTGAGACCTTTCAGGATCTCGATCGCGTCCGGGATCGACGGCTCGTTCACGTCGATCTTCTGGAAGCGGCGCACCAGCGCGCGGTCCTTCTCGAAGTACTGCCGGTACTCCTTGTAGGTGGTCGACCCGATGCAGCGCACCGTGCCGGACGCGAGCGCCGGCTTGAGCAGGTTCGAGGCGTCCATCGCGCCGCCCGAGGTCGCGCCGGCGCCGATCACGGTGTGGATCTCGTCGATGAACAGGATCGCGCCCGGATAGGCCTCGAGCTCCTTGATCACCTGCTTGAGCCGCTCCTCGAAATCGCCGCGATAGCGCGTGCCGGCGAGCAGCGTGCCCATGTCGAGCGCGAACACGGTCGCGTTGCGCAGCACGTCCGGCACTTCGTTGTTGATGATGCGGCGCGCGAGGCCCTCGGCGATCGCGGTCTTGCCGACGCCGGCCTCGCCGACGAACAGCGGGTTGTTCTTCTGCCGGCGGCACAGCACCTGGATGGTGCGGTTGATCTCGCTCTCGCGGCCGATCAGCGGGTCGATCTTGCCCTCGCGCGCCTTCTTGTTGAGGTTGACGCAATAGGTGTCGAGCGCGTCGCCCTTCTTCTTCGGCTCCTCGTTGCCCTTGCTCTCGGCTTCCTCGTCGACGCCACGCGCCGGGCGCGACTCGGCGAGCCCCGGCCGCTTGGCGATGCCGTGGCTGATGTAGTTGACGGCGTCGTAGCGGGTCATCTCCTGCTCCTGCAGGAAATAGGCCGCATGGCTCTCGCGCTCGGCGAAGATCGCGACCAGCACGTTCGCGCCCGTGACCTCTTCGCGGCCGGACGACTGCACGTGGATCACGGCGCGCTGGATCACGCGCTGGAACCCGGCCGTGGGCTTGGAGTCCTCCGTGCCTTCGGTCACCAGGTTGTCGAGCTCGGACTCGATATAGGCCGTCAGGTCCCGCTTGAGCTTTTCGAGATCGACGTTGCAGGCGCGCATGACCGCGGCCGCGTCCTGATCGTCGATCAGGGCGAGCAGCAGATGCTCGAGCGTCGCGTATTCGTGGTGCCGCTCGTTGGCGAGCGCGAGCGCCCGGTGAAGCGACTGTTCGAGGCTGCGCGAGAATGTTGGCATCAGTGTCTCATTGCTCGAGTTTGGCTTCCGTCTGGCCCCCCAAGGCCGTCATCGTCGAACCGCGGTTGGCCGCAGCCGTCTTCATTTCTTTTCCATCACGCACTGCAGAGGATGCTGGTGTTTGCGCGCGAAGTCCATCACCTGCGTCACTTTGGTTTCGGCGATCTCGTAGGTGAAGACGCCGCATTCGCCGATGCCGTGATGATGGACATGCAGCATGATTCGCGTCGCGTCCTCCCGGTCCTTGTTGAAGAAGCGCTCCAGCACGTGCACCACGAACTCCATCGGGGTGTAGTCGTCGTTCAACAGGAGAACGCGGTAGAGGTTCGGTCGTTTCGTCTGCGGCTTGGTCTTGGTGATGACCGCCGTGCCGGGCCCCTGCGTTCCGCCATTGCCGGTCCGCCGCTTGCCGTCGTCGCCCGCGAGCCGCGGCGGTATGCTGGCGATCAAGTCGGCTGCCGGCGGCAGCGCTTGGCGAACGAATTCTTTCATGGCGTCGGTCGCAAGTCCCGGAACCTTCGAAGCGCGTGGATGCCCCCTCGACGGATGGTCACCGCCTGAGAATGCCGCAAAGCCACGCGCAGGTGTAGGGTTAAATAATAGGCAACGGTCGCTTTCGCCACCAGACCGATTTCATTTCCTGCCGCCGGTCCGCCTGAGCCCTCCTGACAGGTCGAACGCAAGCGCGGCCCCACGCGGCCCTGGTTACGAATCCATTGCCTGAAGGGGGCGAAAATCGGGCGCTCCTGCAACGGAAATGCAAGTCCGCACCGTCATATTTCGCAGGCCAAGGTCTTCTAACGTGGAGAGACGTCATGTTGTTCCAGCAATTTCTGGACGACCGCAGCGGAAGTGTCATGCCGCTGCTCGCCCTTGCCGCCATCCCGGTGGTCGGGCTGATTGGCGCTTCGGTGGATTACAGCCGCGCCGCCGCGATCCAGGCGACGCTGCAGGCTGCCGCTGATTTCGACCTCGCTCGCGATGGCCAAGACCGCTCCCGGGCTCAGCGCCGACCAGCTTCAGGTACAGGCGCAAGCCTACTTCAACGCGCTGTTCGTCAACACGGGCGCCGCAGCGCCGGTCGTCAACGTTACCTATACGAACAATTCCGGTTCGCAAGTGGTGGTCAGCGCGAACAGCACGGTCAGCACGGTGTTCATGGGCATCATGGGCTTCAGCCAGCTGCCGATCGCCGCCTCGTCGACCGCGGTCTGGGGCAACACGCGGCTGCGCGTCGCCCTCGTGCTCGACAACACGGGCTCGATGAGTGCGGGCGGCTCCGGCACGACGAGCTCCCCCAACAAGATCCAGGCGCTGAAGACCGCTTCGCACAATCTGTTGAACCAGTTGCAGGCCGCAGCGACCAACGACGGCGACGTCTACGTCTCGATCGTTCCGTTCGCCAAGGACGTGAACGTCGGGTCGAGCAACTACGGCCAGTCCTGGCTCGACTTCACGAACTGGGACGCCGCCAACGGCACCAACGTGGTCACCGGCCAGAACTGCACGACCAACCGGTTCGGTCATCAGAGCTGCACCAACATCACCACGTGGACACCCAACAACCACAACACGTGGAACGGCTGCGTCACAGACCGCGACCAGAACTACGACACCACCAATGCGACGCCGGTGAGCGGCGGCACGCTTTTCCCGGCCGAGCAGTACAACGCCTGCCCGGTCGCGGTCGTGCCGCTCACCTACAACTGGACGACGCTCGGCACCGCGATCGACTCGATGACGCCGAACGGCGGCACCAACCAGGCGATCGGCCTTGCCTGGGGCTGGCAGTCGCTGAGCCAGACGTCGCCGCTCAATGCGCCGGCCGAGGACCCGAACTTCAAGTATCAGCACATCGCCATCATCCTGAGCGACGGCCTCAACACGCAGGATCGCTGGTACGGCAACGGCTCGACCTGGTCCTCGCAGGTCGATGCACGCCAGGAGATCGTCTGCGACAACATGAAGAACGCCGGCATCACGATCTACACCGTGCAGGTCAACACCGACAACGAGGCGGCTTCCGCAGTGCTGAAATATTGCGCGGGCACCAAGGCCGGGGTCGCCGACTCGAGCAAGTTCTTCCTGCTCACCACCCCGACCCAGATCATCACCACCTTCGCCCAGATCGCCACCAGCCTCTCGCAGCTGCGGATCGCGAACTGATAGTCGCTCAAACGCCTGCGGCGGACCTGACGGCGTCGGCCTCGCGGCCGGCGCCGTTTTTGCTGGGGGCACGGCAGCCGATCCTGGACAATTTTAATGGTTGGCTTTCGCCATTTTTCACGATTTCCGTGCGAAGCATTTCTCGACATGAAAAATGACGCGGAAACATCGGCTTGACCCGAGTTTCCACGATCGGATTAGCCAATAGTTTTACTTCACTCGCTAATCTTTCACGTGTGTTCACACATCAATCTCGTGTGGTCAGGTGTCCATGTAGATGAACGCGATCATCGCAAAACTGCGCGCAGCGTACCATCGGTTTGCCAGCGACCGCCAAGGCAACACGCTCGTCACCTTCGCGCTCGCTTTCATCCCGCTGGTCGGCCTCATGGGCGCCGCAGTCGACTATAGCCGCGCATACGCAATTCAGACCACCATGCAGGCGGCAGCCGACACCACCGCCCTGATGGTGGCGCAGAGCGCAACCAGCGAGACCGCCAACGATCTGCAGACCCAGGTGTCAAGCTACTACACGGCGCTGTTCACCCGCACCGACGCGACGAACCTGCAGGTCGTCGGAACCCACACCACGGCGAACGGTTCGACCGTGGTGGTGACCGCGACCGCGACCTACAGGACGAGCTTCATGGGGGTGTTGGGCTTTTCCCGCCTGCCGCTCGCCGCCAGCTCGACAGCGAGTTACGGCAATCTGCGGCTGCGGGTCGCCCTCATCCTCGACAACACCGGCTCGATGGCAAGTTCCGGCAAGATCACGGCACTCAAGAATGCGCTTAACCAGGCGAACACCGGCCTGCTCGCTCAGCTCAGGGCGGCTGCCGTCAACGCCGGCGACGTGTACGTATCGATCATTCCGTTTGTGAAGGACGTGAACGTCGATCCGAGCAACTATTCGGCCAACTGGATCTATTGGGACGACGCCACCCATTCCGACAACACGTCGTGGGACGCGCAGAACGGCTCATGCAGCTCGGGTTTCTCCCGGGACCGGAATTCCTGCGTCACCTCCTCGGGCGGCTCCTGCAGCCTGTCGGGCTTCAACAGCCAGTCCTCGTGCACCGGCGCGGGTACCTGCAGCATCTCCGGCTATAATACGCAGAACTCCTGTCTGGCCGCCGTGGGCGCTTGCAGCATCTCCAGCTACACAAGCCAGACCACGTGCCAGAGCGGCGGCACCTGCAGCATCTCCGGCAACAACAACCAGAGCAGCTGCACGTCCGCCCACGTATGCTCGGATCCGTCCCATACGTCGAAAACGTCGTGCCTGAACCACAACGACACGTGGCTGACCGGTGTATGGACCACCGGGGTATGGACCGCCGCGACGTGGACGGCCGGAGTCTGGACGACCCCGACGTGGACGCCCAACGGCCATAGCACGTGGAACGGCTGCGTGATGGACCGTGGCGACCCGGGCGCCCCGAATAGCGGCAATTACGATACCAACTCGACCGCGCCCTCGAACACCAACACGGCAACGCAATACGCCGCCGAACAGTATTCGGCGTGCCCGCAGGTGGTCATGGGGCTGAGTTACGACTGGACCTCGATGACCAGCGAGGTCAACAACATGGTGGCCAACGGCAACACCAACCAGGCCGTCGGATTGCAACTCGGCTGGATGTCGCTTGTCGGCGGCGGGCCGTTCACGATGCCGGCCGAGGACCCGAGCTACGTCTATTCCCATGTCATTATCCTGCTGAGCGACGGCCTCAACACGCAAGACCGCTGGTACAGCAGCGCCTCCTCGATCGATGCGCGCCAGCGAATGACCTGCGACAACATCAAGAGCTCCGGCATCACGATCTACACCGTGCAGGTCAACACCGACGGAGAGGCGACGTCGTCGGTCTTGCAATATTGCGCGGGGACCAAGACGGGAGTGGCCGATGCGAGCAAATTCTTCCTGCTCACGTCGTCGACCCAGATCGTGACCACCTTCCAGCAGATCGGCACGCAGCTGTCGAAGCTGCGCATCGCCAGGTAAATCGGCCAGGTAAAATCGCGCGGGAGGACGACGCCCCTCGCCCGCCGCACAAACGAAAAGCCCGGCCGAACGGCCGGGCTTTTGCATTCCGAATGTCTGACGCGGCGAGTTACTTCGCGATGCCGTTCGCCCGGCCAAGAAAGCTCTCGAAGGGCTTGTAGCTCTCCTTCGTCAGGTCGGCATAGAGCTCGCCCATCCGGCTCACGTTGGCGACGAAGCCCTCGTAGGCGGTCTTCGCGTAGTCGGTCTGGATCTCGATGGCCTTCTCGAACGACTTGGCGCCGAACAGCTTCTCGGCCGCGGCGGTGCCTTCCTCGAACGACTTCTTCGAGTAGTCGGCAACTTCGACCGCGATGGCCTGGACGCCCTTCGACACCGCGCCGAACGACTTCATCGCGACGTCCATATTGTCCTTGCTGATCTTCTGCAGTTCATCGAAATTTTTGAGCATTTTCGGTCTCCCGGCTCGCCCGTGGGCGGCGCTGTTTTGCTGGTGTAGGTCGTCGGCCCATCAGCCTTGCGATTGACATATATCGCACTGCACAAAAAGTCAAGAAAAAATATTGCAACGCAATATCATTAACGTCCGTTTCCAATTCCTTAATCGGATTAACCGTTTAGCAACTGCAACAACATACGGTGATTGACTGTGCTGTGGCGGTAACGCCGCATCAAGGCGGGCCTTATAGGCAAAGGGAGGTCGCTACGCCGCCTTTTTTACGTCAAGCCGCAAGGCTACTGGACGACTCACGGGGAAGTGGGACGTCCGGCGCACGGGGCGCTCAAGCGAGCAACGGATCAGGGGACACCATGTTGCGCGTTCAGCGTTGCATTTCGAGGGGATTCGGCCATTCGGTCTTCCATTCGGCCTTGGGTCTGCTCGCGGTCGCCACGGCGCTGACCGCCGCCACTGGTCCGGCCGATGCGCGCCGCTACCGCCACGGCGTGCGGCACTACGTTCACGTCAGTCACCACGTCAGTCATCATTCGGTGCGCGAGAGCGGCTACAACCCGCCGCAGTCCTCGATCGTGGTCGACGCCAATTCGGGCAAGACGCTTCAGGAGAACAACGCCGACAGCCTGCGCCACCCGGCCTCGCTGACCAAGGTCATGACGCTCTACCTGCTGTTCGAGCGTCTCGACTCCGGCAAGATGAAGCTCTCCACCATGATGCCGGTGTCCGAGCACGCCTCCGAGCAGGCGCCGACCAAGCTCGGCCTCCGGCCCGGCCAGACCCTCGGGGTCGAGGACGCGATCCGCGGCATCGTCACCCGCTCGGCGAACGACGCCGCGGTGGTGATCGCCGAGGCGATCGGCGGCGACGAGGAGAGCTTCGCCAAGATAATGACCGCGAAGGCACATGCGCTCGGCATGGCGCACACGACCTATGTCAACGCCTCCGGCCTGCCCGACGACGACCAGATCACCACGGCGCGCGACCAGGCAGCGCTCGGCCGCGCCATCCAGGATCGTTTCCCGCGCTATTATCACTACTTCTCGCTCCCCTCCTTCACGTTCCGCGGCGAGGAGATTCGCAATCACGATCACCTGCTCGGCCAGTACGGCGTCGACGGCATCAAGACCGGCTACACGCGCTCGTCCGGCTTCAATCTCATCACCTCGCTTCATCGCGATGGGCGCCACCTCGTCGCTGTCGTGCTGGGCGGCAGTTCGGCGCACGCGCGCGACGCGCATATGCGCGAGCTGATCGAGGCCCACCTCGATGAGGCCTCGGCGCGCCGCACCGCGCCAGTGCTCGCCGAAGCCGAGGAGCCCGTGCGTGTCGCGACACGCGGTCTGCGTCCCGCCGCCCCGGCCGCGCCGGCTGCCAGCAACTACTCGCTCGCAACCGTGTCCTCGATTCCGGTGCAGGCTCCGTCCGCGGCGCTCCAAGGCCCCGTCATGGTGGTCAAGCGGCACGTTACGGCGGCCGGATCGACCGAGCCGATCCGCCCGATCGCCGTGAAGACGATCAAGGTCAAGCTGGCGCCGGTCAAAACCGCCTCGCTCGCGCCGCCCGCCGCGATGGTCACCGTCAGCGACGAGACCGGCGCGACCGCCACCCCGGCGCCCGCTCCGGCCGCGCCGCAGCAGCCGCCGCCGGCAGCGCACCCCGCTCCATCCTCAGCGCAGCAGGCGCCCGCCGCCTGGCCGATCGTTGCGGCCGCCGCCCAAGCGGCACCGCCGGCGCCTGTCGTAACCGCGAAGGCCGAGCCGGTCGCGCCGCCTCCGCCCGCCGCCCCTGCGCCCGCGCCCACCCGCGGCCTGCAGCCGCAAGCGCATGCGCCGGCCCACACCGGCTGGATCATCCAGATCGGCGCCTTCGGCACCGAGAGCGAGGCGAAGCAGCACCTCGACGCGGCGCAGAGCAAGGTGAGCCTTCTCGGTCACGCCGATCCGTTCACCGAAACCGTGACGAAAGGCGACAAGACCTATTATCGGGCGCGTTTTGCGGGCCTCGAGAAGGATCAGGCCGAGGAGACCTGCCGCAAGCTGCGCCGCAGCGACTTCGCCTGCATCACGGTGAAAAACTAAATTTACCGATCGACCGTATGATCTTGGGAAATCGAAGAACCCTGATGGGCATCGAGGCGTTGTGGTTGATGTTGTGTAACGCGTAGCGGATGGGCCGCTGGACAGGAGGCCGGCCCCATCCGTCGAGTGGAGTTAGCGATGGCGGCGAAGAAGAACCTCTTTGGCCTCATTGATACGAGCGGCGAGGTACGTCGGCCCCCCCTGGTCGGGATGCAGTTTCTTCATGAGAAGTCCGGTAGGCGTGTCCGATTTCCTCAGCACCCGCCCCCGGCTCAAGGCCAAGGAACTGATAGGCCTCCTCTTCGGTCATTTTGCCGGAACTCGCCGCGCCGCGCTGCCGCGCGTCCGCACCGCCTTGCGCGTGCTCACGCCGTCCGGCGCCGCGGCGGTCACGATACGCCATCAATAGCTGCCGGCTCGCCGGATCGAATTCCGCCATCAGCGCATTGAGCGTCGCGTCGTCGAGCGCGTCGAGATCGGCGCCAGCGCGACGGCCCGCGATCACGCGGCCCCGCATCGCACCGGTCGTGTGATCGATCGTCACCTCGATGAACTTGGTGCGCTGGCTCGACACCGGGCTGGGGCCGACCGACCAGCCAAAGAACGAGAGGCCCTTGGTCCAGCCCAGCAGCGCGAGCCCCATCAGCCCGAGCGGAATGCCGAGCGCGAGCCCGCCGCGCAACGTGAGGAACAAGGCCGCGATGATGGCGAGGATGCCACCGGCCTTCTGAACGAGCCCGGCCGTGCCGCCGGGATTGGCCTTCACGTATTTACCCGTGAGCCACAGCACGACCACAAGCGCCACGATGCCGACGAGCACCAATTCTACCATTGCGTCTTTCCGAGACGGATCTCGCCCCACCGCATGATTTGGCGCGGCACGGCCGAACGCACAACATGGCTCAACGATGGTGGCCTGCCTAGGGTCAAGCGATCACGGCCGCGAGCGCGTCCAGGAACTCGGCGACCACGTCGCGCACTCCGCCCGGCCGCCCGGCGGCGCGCATGATCTCGCCCATGACCGCGACGCCGGCCGCGCCGGCGGCCCGGCATTCGCGCGCCCGCGCCCGCGTGACGCCGCCCAGGGCGAGTATCGGCAAGCCGTAGCGCGCCGCCCGCGCGAGCGCCGCCACCCCGAGTTCGGGCCCATAGCCCGGCTTGCTGGTCGTCGCAAAGATCGGACTGAGCGTCACGTAGTCGGCGCCGGCCGCACGCGCGGCCGCGATATCGACTTCGGCATGCGCCGAGATGCCGATGATGACCGCGCTACCGAGCTGGGCGCGCGCCGCCGCGATCGCGGCGGCTGAGGCATTCGACGCGAGGTGCACGCCGTCCGCGCCGAGGTCGGCGGCAAGCTCCACGTCCGCGCCGATCGTGAGCTTGGCATTCGCGGCATGCGTGATCGCGAGCAGCGCGGTCGCGAGTTCCCGGCGTTCGTCAGCCGGCAGGTCGCGGTCGCGCAGCCAGATCCAGCGCGCGCCGGCCCCTATGGCCTCGCCAACGATGTCGACGAGCGGCGCCGCCGCCTGGTGGCGGTCGGTGACGATCAGCAACCGCGACGGCAGCGGACGCCGCCCGCTCATGATCCCGGTCCGCTCATGACCCGACCAGGCCGAGCTGCGGGCTCGACGGCTCGGCGCGTCCGCGGCGCGGAATGCGGCCGGCGCGGAACGCCTCGCGTCCGGCGATGACCGCGTGCCGCATCGCGCGCGCCATGGCGACCGGATCGTCCGCCTTGGCGACCGCCGTGTTGAGCAGCACGCCCGCGGCGCCGAGCTCCATGGCGATGACCGCATCGGACGCCGTGCCGATGCCCGCATCGACGATCACGGGCACCGGCGAGCGCCGGCAGATGACCTCGAGATTGGCCGGGTTGGCGACGCCCATGCCCGATCCGATCAGCGAGCCCATCGGCATCACGGCGACCGCGCCCAAGTCTGCGAGCCGCTGGCAGACCACCGGATCGTCGTTGCAATAGGGCAGCACCACGAAATCGCGCGCGACAAGCTGGCGCGCCGCCTCGACGAGCTCGCTCACGTCCGGATAGAGCGTATCGCGGTCGCCGATCACCTCGAGCTTGATCCAGTTCGTCTCCAGCGCCTCGCGCGCGAGCTCGGCGGTCAGCACCGCGTCGCGCGCCGTTTCGCAGCCCGCCGTGTTGGGCAGGAAGCGCTTGCCGGCCAGCAGCCCGACCGTGTCCGAGCCGTGCCCTTTGAGCGAAATGCGCCGGACCGACACCGTGACGACCTCGCAGCCGCTCGCCGCGACGGCGTCGCTCAGAATGCTTTGGCTCGGATAGCCGGCGGTGCCGAGCAAGAGGCGCGAGCCGATCGCGGTGCCGGCGATGACGAGCGGGTCGGATGCAGCGTCCATTTCAACCTCCCTGCATGGCGCGGATGATCTCGACCCGGTCGCCGTCATTGAGCGTGGTTTCGCCCCAGGCGTCGCGCCGCACCACGGCGCCGTTGAGCGCGATCGCAAAACCTTTCGGGTTGGGCAGGTCGAGCTCGGCGGTCTCGGCGCGCCACAGATCGGCGAGGTCGCGGCACGCGGTGTCGCGCTCCTCGCCGTTAACGTTGAGCCGCATCGCGGGTCTCCTGATGTTGCAAGGCAGGTCGCGGCGCGAACCGATCGAGCCCGAAGCGCGCCGCCGCGCCCGCCATCTCACCGGTCGTGACGAGGTCGCTGATCGCCTGCGCGGTGCCGGGCGCCAGCAGGATGCCGTTGCGATGATGGCCGGTCGCCAGCACGAGGCCCGCGATGCCGCACGCACCGAGGATCGGCGCGTCGTCGTCCGAGGTCGGGCGGAATCCGGTCCAGATCGCCTCGATCTCCATGTCCTCGATCGAGGGCAGCGCGCGGCGCGCGCCCTCGAGCAGCGCAAAGACCGCGCCGGCCGTGACGCTGCTGTCGAAGCCGCATTCCTCGACGGTCGAGCCGACCACGAGCCGCCCGCCCGCCTTCGGCGCGAGATGCACCTGCTCGGTCCACACCACGTGCGTCGGCAGGCCGGTGCGCGCATTGGCGCGCAGCGCCAGCGCCTGGCCCTTGAGCGGACGCACCGGAACCGCGAGCGCGTCGCCCGCAAGCTCGCGCGTTCCCGCCCAGGCGCCGTTGGCGAGGATGACGGTCGTGACGCGGCACAGACCTTCCGGCGTCACCACGCCATTGACCTTGCCGCCCTCGATGTCGAGTGAGTAGACCGGCACCTGCTCGATAAGCCTGCCGCCGCGCGCCGCGACGGCGCGGCGCAGCGCCGTCACCAGCCGGCGCGGATCGACCTGATGATCGTCGGCGCAGAAGATTCCTGCCGTGACCGACGGACGCAGCGCCGGCTCGAGCGCGCGTGCCGCGGCGCCATCGAGCCAGCGGGTGCTGAGGCCGGCGCGCGTCTGCAGCTCATGGCGAAACCGCAGGCGCTCGACCTCGTCGCGCCCGAGTGCCACCGTGAGCGTGCCTTCGTCGCGATAATCGAGATCGATGCCGGTCTCGTCCTCGAGCTCGCCACGGAACGCCGGCCACAACCGCTGGCTTTCGAGCGCGAGCGCGAGCAGATCCGTTCCACCCGGCTCGAGCTCGGTCGCGGCCGCCAGCATCCCGGTCGCGGCGCCGCTCGCGCCGGCGCCCGCCTCGTCGCGCTCGAACAGCGCGACCGCCAGGCCCGCGGCCGCGAGCCGCCACGCAATCGACAGGCCGATGACGCCGGCACCCACGATCGCGACATCGGCCGATGGGGGTTGGCTTTCGACGGCCGGGCCGCCCGCGTGATCGGGCGCGTCCGCCATGCGCAAGCGTTCGCCGACCCCGAAGGAACCTTTTTGCCGCCAGCTCACGCTCCGTCTCGCTCCGCAGTGTTCGGAGGGACTGGAGTTTCTGGTCTGCGCCGGAAATCCAATCCCTACGCCGGTATCAACCGGATCAGGTTCGAAGGATTTCCACGCTGCCGTAGGTGCAAGCGGATCGCTTGCACCCGTTGGCCCAGTGGTTTCTCAGCCCCTTGGCGGGGATCTCCCTGGAATATCGAAACAATGGGGGCGGCCGCCGATGGCGTCAAGGGGGCGCTCGGTCGCGATATCGCCCCAGTCTACGAGACCGCCACCGATTGCGCCTGCGCGGCGGCGAGGACCTCCTGGCGCTTGCCCAGCCACAGGCTGTTCACCAGCCACACCGCAGATACGACGACGGCCGCGATCCCGACCTGCTTGATATTCCAGCCCACATAGGTGATCGCCGTCGAGGACCATATGCCGACCTGATCGCCGAGGCGGTAGACGGTCGTGTCGATGAAGTTCTTCGTCTTGTAGCGATCCTCGCGCGACACCACCGTATAGAGCGTCTGCCGCGCCGGTTGGGTCAGCGCGTAGTTGCCGGCGCGACGCACCACATAGAAGGTCGCAACGGCCGCGAGCGTCGGCGCCATGTAGATGGAGCCGAAGCCCAGCACGCTGAGCACGGGCAGCAGCGACAGGGTCGCCATGACGCCGAACCATCGCACCAGGCGGCCGGTAAGGAACACCTGGAAGAACAGCGCGATGACGTTCACGACCAGTTCTATCGAGGCGAAGAACTGCGTCTGCTCTCCGGCGTTCTTGAAGCTCGTCGACACGACGTTGACCTGGGCATAGTAGAGAAACGTCGACGTGACCGCGTAGAGCAGCAGGAAGATCGAGGTGTTCAGCAGATACGGCGAGCGGATCGCGTCGATGAAGCCGGACAGCACGCCGCCGCCGATCGGCTCCTCCTCGCGCTCGCGCTGCGGCCGGTCGCTCATCGTCGACGACAGCCGCGACAGCCGGCGAACGCAGAATGTGGCGACCTCCAGGAGCAGTGCGGAGCCGACCAGCAGGAAGGCCGGCTGCACCTTCGTCGCCAGCGTGGCCGTCACGCTCGCGCCGGCGATCGCGCCCAGCGTCGCGCCGGCCGCGATGAAGCCGAACAGCCGCTTGCCCTGCTCCGGGCTGAAGATGTCGACCACCATCGACCAGAAGATCGAGACGACGAACAGGTTGAAGACCGAGATCCAGATGAAGAAGAAGCGGCCGACCCAGACGATGTGCGCGGGCGGCACCAGGTACATGGCGGCGCCGAACGCAAGGATTGAGATCGCGAAGAACCGGTAGGACAGCGAGATGAACCGCTTGCGCGGCAAGAGCTTGACCAGCGCCGAGAACGGCACGTTGAGGACGAGCATGATGATCAGCGTGCCGGTGAACAGCCACGCCAGATTCTTCACGCCGCCAGCCACGCCCATCTGGTCGCGGATGGGACGCAGGATGTAGTAGGACGCCAGCACCGAGAAGATGTAGAGCCAGCACCAGCCGAGCGCGGGCAGCTCGGCCGGAGAGACATCGATCAGCTTGCGTAAGAGCCGCAAAGCCGGGCCATCGGATTCCGGCTTGGAATCCGCGACCCCTTCAGCCTGCACTTGCGTCATTTCGCCAGGCCGAAGCGCTCGCGCAGTTCCTTGGCGGTCAATTGCTGCCCGTAGAGCGGTCCGCCTTGGGCAAATTCCTGCGCGCGCTGCAGCGGAACGACCACCGGATCGAAGCCGGCGTCGCGGACAAGCTGGCTCGCGACCTCGACGGCATGCGGATCGTCGCCGGCCATCGGGATGGCCATCAGGTCGCCCGAGCGGTGCGCCTGGCTCGCGAAATTGGCAACGCCCATCGAGTTGAACGCGCGCACCACATGCGAGCCCTTGAGATAGGCCTCCGTCGTGACGCCGATGCCTTGCTTCTTCGTCTCCGCGAGCAGCTCCTCGCCGTCGCGGCGGGCGACCGCATTGGCCGGATCGATCACGATCTTGCCGACGAACTTCGGCCCGTAGTCCTTCGAGAGCTCGGGTATGGCCTTGTACGGCACCGCGACCAGGATCACCTCGCCGAAGTCGAGCGCGTCGCCGACGGAGCCGGCCTTGGCCAGCGGCCCCATGCCGTCGACCATCGGCTTCAATTCTTCGGGGTGCCGGGACGAGAACAGCACGGGATGCCCCGCCTTGACCCACAGGCCGCCGATGGTGCCGCCGATATGGCCGCCGCCGATCACGCCGATCTTGACCTTGGCGCCGCCCGTCTGGGCGGCCGCGATCCTTCCGGTCGCGAGCGTGATGAGACCGGCCCCGCCGGCCACGAGAAGACGACGGCGATTGAAATTCAGAAAATCAGCAGCCACACGAACCTCCAGCAAAGACATATGAAGATGACGATGTGTCGCGAATCCTAATTGCCGCACGCGACGCATGAAAGCGCGCACGCAACGATCGCTATCACTTCGCCGTGAGTGCGAATCCCCACACGCGAGAGCTGATTCAGGACTGATTCACGAATCAATTCATGAATTGAGCAGAGCTGCCATCTTCTGCCGCTGCGGCTGGTCCGGCACGCGGCCGCGCGCAGCGCCGAGATTGTCGCGCATATGCGCGGCGTTGCCGGTCCCCGGTATCACGGCGGTAACATGCGGATTGCCGAGCAGGAACTTGAGGAAGAATTGCGCCCACGTGTCGGCGTCGAAATCCTTGGCCCACGGCGGCAAGTCTTTTCCCTTCACGGCACGAAACAGCGAGGTCCTGCCGAGCGGAAGCGCCGTCAGCACGGCGGCGCCCGCATCGGCCGCCGCCGGGATGATGCGCTTCTCGGCCTCGCGGTTGTCCATCGAATAGTCCACCTGGACGAAGTCCGGCTTCTCGCGGCGGATGATCGCCTCCATGGCGGCGTAGTCGCCCTGGAAGGTGCTGGTGACGCCGACGTAACGACACTTTCCCGCCGCCTTCCAATCGCGCAGTTGCGCGAAGCTCTGGCTCGCCCGCGAGACATTGTGAAGCTGCAGCAGGTCGACCCGCGGCGTGCGCAGCTTCTGCAAGGAACGCTGGAATTCGTCGGCGCCCGCCTTGGCGGAACGAACCTCGATCTTGGTCGCGAGAAAGAGCCGGTCCCGCGTGCTCGCGGCGCTGACGATGTTGCCGATCACCTGCTCGGCGTTGCCGTAGGTCGACGCCGTGTCGATCAGCTTTCCGCCGCCCGCCAGCAATGCATCGACGACCTCGCGCAGAGCTGCGACGTCCTGCTGGTCCGCCGACGGGAAGCTCACCGCGGTCCCGAGACCGACGACGGGCAACTGTTCGCCGGAATGGGGGATGGCCCGCGTGATCAAGGGCTTCTCGGATTGGGCGAATGCATCGCCCACCTTCACGGCGAGCGGAACGGCGCACGCTGCTGCCAAGACGTGACGGCGGGTCAGACGACGGCTTCGAGCCATGAAACCTCCGGGAACCGGAACGCGCGACAGTGCCGGACGCTTGAGCCGCCGGGTCGATCGCGTCAAGTGGGAAATGCCGGGTGCTCCGTCATTGCGAGGAGCGCACTGATCTTGGGTTTGCCCGATATCAGCATTTATGGAGGCGCAAGTCGGACAGGCCCAACTCGCGTGCGACGAAGCGATCTCAGCCGCAGGCTAGGGCGTGTACTCATGAATTGGACCACGCGGGGCGCGTTTAATGTCCGCTGTGCCCCCGGAAGTCATGGAAAAGCAGACATCGTCGGAGGACCGAATTGGCCATAAGCCGACATAGCCGTGTTGGGAACGCTCGCGTCGTTTTAGCGGCGGGGTCTCGTCATTTGGCACGCAATGCCTTCGTCACGGGCTTATCGATCATTTGCGTGGGGCCGCATAGGTCAAGCCATCGCGCCGCCGGGATCGGCACACGGGCGGCGGTAGTTTCATCCGTCAAGGCACGATCACTGCACGGTCATAGTGTATGTAATGGTCTCGTGAAGCGTGGGTGAATACGTGATATACAGTGAAAAGACGTCCATGCCATGGAATCCCTCAGCGGACGTGTAGTCGAGGTACAAGCCTTTTATTGGACGTCCCACGCACTTTGGATCAGGCCTACCGGTAGTAGCGCGCGTACCGTAAATGGCAGGCTGGATCGTGGCGTCCACGACCCGCGCACTGACCACCCCGTGCTTTGGATGCACCACGACATCCGCCTTGGCATGGTAGGATTGGCAATCGGCGTTATTCCATGACCTGATAGTTGCGACATTGTAAGGCTGCCCCAACTCGGCGGTGAACTGACGCGTTCCCGCGTTCGCATCAGAGGAAGGTAGAAAGACAAAGCCAGCAACGGTCGCCGCCAGGATCGACTTGCCGCTGAGCGCGTGCCAATTCGAGTGAGTGCTCATTTTATGCTCTACTTTCCTGCTTTTCTTCCCTGGCGAGCGGCATGGACGCAGAGCCCCTGGGCGAAGGAATGCCGCACGGGTTGGTCGCCGCGATGGTATGCGGGGTTCAATCTTTTGCGCAACCTGTCGGAGGAGGCCGAGCTGGACCCCTGACCACCAGCTGCTGCCGCCGGCGCGCCCACACCGTCGGCGCGTCTAGCCAAGCACACCACGATGAAAGCTGCTTAAATGGCGTCCGCATCGGTCAGAAGCGGAAACGGGCGGCAAGAACAGGACGCTGCAAGCTGAGGCGGCCTCGCCTACGTCTCAGCGATGCGGCAACTGCCTGCCAAAAATAGTCGCCCATCAGCATCACGACAACGGCGTCAAGAGCCCGAAAAGCGATTGGCAGGCAGGCCTCGGTCGGCGATCATCGGCCGCCGCCGTAAGGGCGCCACGGCTCGACGGCGGCAACAACCTCGGACGGGACCGGCCATGATGCTGACGCGCCGCAAATTCCTGCACCTGCTGGCGGCTGCCGCCGCGCTCACCGCGGGTTCGCGCAAGGCGCGGGCACAGGCCTATCCGGTCCGTCCGATCCGGCTGCTCGTCCCCTACCCGCCGGGCGGCGTGTACGATGCGACCGGGCGCCTCTGGGCCGACAAAGCGAAAGCGCGCCTCGGCACCATCGTGGTCGAGAACATCGGCGGCGGCGGCAGCACGCGGGGAACGACCGCCGTCGCGCGCGCACAGCCCGACGGCTACACGATCCTGCTCGGCGGAAATTCCGGTCTCGTCATCAATCCGCTCGCGTCGAGCGAGGTCACCTATGATCCGGTCAAGGATTTCGAGCCGATTGCGGTGGTCGGCCGCAACCCGACCCTCATCGAGGTCCATCCCTCGCAGCCGATCCATTCGCTCAGGGAGCTGGCCGACTTCGCCAAGGCGAACCCCGGCAAGCTGTCTTACGGGACGTCCGGAGTCGGCACGACCAATCATCTCGTCGGCGAGATGTTCAAGTCGCTCACCGGTACCGACATCGCGCACGTGCCCTATCGCGGCGCGGGGCCGGCACTGACCGATCTGCTCGGCGGGCACATCCCGATGAACGTCCAGAGCGTGACCGGTCAGGCGCTCGAGCTGCACCGTGCCGGCAAGCTGAGAATTCTCGCCGTCACCAGCGATCGGCCGCTCACGGCCGAGCCTTCGATCCCGACCGTGGGCCAGGCCGGATTTCCGCGGCTCGCCTCCCAGCAATTCATCGGCCTCTTCGCCCCGCACGGCACGCCGAGCGCGGTCATCGAACGCGTCGCGCAGGCCACGCGCGACACCATGGCCGACCATGAGGTGCAGCAGCTCTTCCTCGCAGCGGGCTTTGAGCCCGATGCCGGTTCGAATCCGCAGCAGACGCGTGAGCTTCTCGATAGCGAGATCGCGAAATGGGCGCCCGTCATCAAGGCGATCGGGCTGAAGCTCGATTGATGCCTGGAACTGTCCGGGCGGTCGAGCGCGCGACGTCCGCCCCGGGCCATTAGCGCATGTTCCGGCGAAGTGGATGCCGGTTCGCCGACAAGAACATGCGCCAAACTAGAGAAATTTAGAGCGTATTTCGTTCCTCCGGAATCGAAATACGCTCTAAATCGGGGGGGCAATGACGCGGGAATATAGGCCCGACTTTTTCGGCTACGCCCTGCGCACGTCGTCTGCGGCTTCTCAACCGGACACCGCCGCCAGCCGGAAATCGCTGTAGCGCTTTCGCAGGGCCATCCGAACCACCAACATCATCCAGATGATGCTGAGCACGCCGGTGGTGATGTTCAAGATCCAGAAGAGCGGTTTAGGCGTCGTACCCATCGCGCCTGCGAAGGCGCCATCGAGAGCGCCGCCCGCAGCGGCCAGCAGCGCGGTGCCGAGCGTGCCGCGCCAGGCCACCAGCCACCACACCGCAATGACGCGTTTCCGCGTGAATTCCAGCTCTTGCATTTCTCTCCCCTTGGCTCCGCTGTGCGAAACCTTCATGCGCGGTCGCCCGCTCTCTCGGTGTCGAAAGTGCCCTCGCCGGAGGCAGGGGCGCGTCCGTCGTCAGCTCGGATCGCACAGACCTCACACGACCGATGATGTCCGCGGTGCCCCGGCAGCGGCGAATTTCTGCACCACGGCATCCTGAATGCCACGACTGTTCTTGCATGCAGCGTATTACTGAGCCACGATCGTGAAGCTCTTCTCGGCAAGCTTGCGGTCGCCGACCCAAGCCTGCAGGGTCCAGGTTCCGGGCACGAGTTCCCATGGCTCGTCGAACGAATACCAGGAGACCCGATTCGAGCCGATCGCATTCGTGAATGTCAACTCCGTTGTCTGGAGCGGCGTTGCTGAACCGGGCGACTTCACGCCGCCCGCGGGATAGATCACCACGGTTTTGATGGTTACGTTCTGTCCTTCTGGTGTGCCGATGACTCGATAACCAAACCCGAAGATGACCCCGTGCCGGGCAGGCACGCTTGTGGTGGTCTCTACAAGGCGCACGCTATCGCAGGCGTCCTTCGACAAGGTCCCAGGTGCATCGCGCTCGGGCGTGCATTTGTCCTTGACGTAGATGCCATGGTCGGTGATGTCGAGACGCGAGACCGTTTGCGCCCGCGCGGTTGACAATGACGCCAGCGCGGTGAGCGCAATGGTCACGAGCGCAAGAGCACCGCAAGATTTCCTTGTCATGAATCCGCCTTTGGCCGAGAGGCCCCGGTGTGTGCCGATGCTGCATGCGCGGCTGGACATGCCGCGGGACGTTTTCCCCGATCGAGTGGCCGTCGTGCCGACGCGGACCCGGCGGCCTGGTGCGCGGCAAGCTAGCATGGCGCTCCGGGACGCCGCCTACGGAACATTTTGCATGTATTCGGCGTCTGTGGAGGAACCGCGGCTGCAAAATTCCAACAGCGTCTACCTGTCCGGATGATTGCACAGGTATTTACGCCCACACTCGCGCATGCACGGTGGGTACTGGCCTTGTGCACGTTCGTTGGGAGGACACCTATCGCGACAAATATGGAAAGCCCGGTAGCCGCACTCTCCGAGGTCGGTTTGTTCCCTGGGCTTTGTCTGCACATAGGAGCCCGCCCAAGGTATTTGAACGCTTTGAGCTTGAGCGCTGACGCAGAAGGCCAGTGCCAGGAGCACGGCCGTCAGAGTGGTGGCGGCGGTCTTGCGATCGACTAGCCGGCTGAACCTGGACATGAAGATTTTCCTTCGACGGCCCCTTGGGTGATCAGAGAGGTGGTGATTGCAGGCGTCTCGAGGCTTTCATGTCGCGACGTGTCTTGCCGGCCTCGACCATCGAGCCGCCCACGCCGGACCAGCGGCGCAGCGCGGGCACGCTATCACGTTCCCCCAACTCGGCGGCCGGAGAAGTTTGCATCAATTCGGCGCAGAGATGTTCCACACAAGCGTAGCCCGGATTGAGCGCCGCGAAATCCGGGACCTGAAGCTCTCGGATGTCGGCGCTACGCGCCTCAATCCGGGCTACGCTTGCTACGCTTGCTCGATGTTCCGTTATTCCCAACCGCTCGATCAATTCGCCCGACCTTGTTGGCGTCCCTGAGCGTGTGTAGTCTGTGATCACGGTGGGCGGGCCGCGCTTCGACTTTGGAGAAAAAAGACATGTTCAAGAAAACGGCGGCTGCCGCATTCCGCCTATCTGTCCTGCTTGTTTCGGCCTCGCTCTGCACCGCCGGCGCGCAAGATGTGCCGCTGAAGGATGCGATCCAATGCAAGGACTTCAAGCACGCCGCTGACGGCAACTGGCAGGCGCAGGATGTCTCGCTGACGTACGGCTCGAAAAACAACCAGCAGCAACTGAATTTGTTTGGTTCCACGACGATCCGCAAAGGAGCCCCCATTGGCGGCGTCGATCTATGGACAATTCTGAATGACAAGTGCGGCGCTCGCCCGTAGCAAGCGTAGCCCGGATTGAGCGCAGCGAAATCCGGGACCCGAGCTCCCGGAATGCGGCGCTCCGCGCCTCAGTCCGGGCTACGCTTGCTAGTCCCCGATGTTCGGATTGATTCTTTTGGCGGCCGCGATATCGATCTCGCCTCCCGCTTTGTCGCCGATCATCTGCTTGGCTTTGCCGCGCCAGTACAGCGCGAAGCCATTGTTTGGGTCGAGTTCGATGGCCCGGGTGTCATCGGCGATTGCGGCGGCGTAGTCCCCTTTGACCCAATGAGCGACAGCGCGGTCGAGGTAGGCGTTCGCATATTTCGGATCGAGCCGGATCGCCTGGTCGAAGTCCGCGATGGCGCGGTCGAGGTCGACCTTGTTGTAGTACGCGATGCCGCGGTTGTAGTAGGGGGCCGCAGACTTCGGATCGAGCCGGATCGCCTGGTCGAAGTCCGCGATGGCGCGGTCGGGGTCGCCCTTGTTGATGTACCTGTTGCCGCGGTGGTTGTAGCTGATCGCAAGGTCATGACCCGGCCACCGGCCGGAGTCGATCTGGCGCGTACAGGCCGCGATGCCCGCATCGACATCGGCACTCTCCTTGTCGCACAGCTGAGCATCGGCGTTGAAGTCGGCGCGCGCCGGTGCCAGGACCAGGATCGCCGCCACGCCAACGATCAAGGCGTATGTCGATAACCGCATGATCATTCCCACCGAAGGAAGCCCCCCGCGGGGCAGCCTAAAGCGCGACGGCGGATGTGTCACCAGCGTCGCCAAAGCGGAGAAAGCTGTCTTTCTCAGGGGCTGAGTCCGCATTGGATCACCACCGGCCGTTCCGGCCACGTCCGCAGAGAGTCCGCTTAGCCCCTGACTCCGTACCTATCGCGGCATCGCCGCAAACCGCTGCTTCGGGCCATGAGGCGACATCGCCATGCCCGCCTCCCTCAGCCAGTTTGCAGGGCTATTGCCCCTTTGGACTGGACCAGGGCGTTCATGGCCATCCGACGGCGACGACCAGCATGGCACCGGCGTAAGTCCACAGGTTAAATAGACAGTGCGTAATCATGCAGGCGGTGCTGCTGCCGGTGCGCCAGCGGACCAAGCCCAACATTGGGCCCACGATGGCGACAGCGATAATAGCACCGGGGTTTGCGTAATCGACGGTGTGGCTAGCGACAAAGAAACCGGAAGTCAGCAGCCATGCCCCCCAATTGCCGAGCCGGGACGCCGCAAGACCGCGCCAGAGGAAACCACGGAACACCGTCTCCTCCACGATAGGCGCGTAAATCCAGGCTCCATATGAATTCAACAAAAAACCTAATGGCGTGCCACCGGCGGCGAGGTACTGACGGTAGGCGCCGGCATCGACGCCGATCGACGTGCCTCCGTTCAGCACATAGTCCAGGACGCCGATGCCAAAGATGACGACGAGCGCAGCGCCGACCGCGATGAGCACATCGTGTGGGCACGGTACGGTCCAGGCCATATAGGAGGCAATCGAAAGACGGCGGACCAGCACTGCAATCACGAGCACGACCGGCGCGACGGACCACGAGAGGAAGACAAGCACAGGGCCCATGCTGTGCGAGTGCACGATCCAAAACGAGAGGAGCAGCCAGAGCGCCACCGCCGCCACGACCCAGGCGATGCTGGTCCAGGCTCCCCACAGCCTGCCCGAGGCGGCGCCCGCTTGGGGTTCGATGGTCATGCGAGTGTGGGTCATCGCGGATCCGCCGGAATTTGGTTTTCGCCATTGCAAACATGAAATGCCAGCCGATGGTAGAGATGGGCCATGGCCGGAAATGCTCAGCGCGAGCACAATGAGTCAGCTTCGCATCCGATAGCAGACGCCGGCGGGTGCGCTCGGCATGTCGCAGATGGGCCAGGAGGCGACATTTCGCCCGCCGACGCTGGGGCTACGGGCTCGCGCGAAAGTTTCCGGCGATGCGCTTCGCCAGGTTCGAGAACTGACGGATCACGGGCGACCGGTCGCCACGCCGCGACGCGAGTCCGAAAGGAGCCTTTAGCCGCCCGGCGCCCGCGAGCGGTCGAAAGACGACGCCCTCGACGCCGACTTTCCGCAGTGATGCCGCCACCACAGCGACGCCGAGGCCGGCCGCGATCAAGTTGAGCCGCGACGAAATATAGGGGACCACGTAGCCGACCCGCGGGCTGAACCCCGCGGCGTGGCACGCTGCCACGAATGCGCTGTTGCGCAGCAGGGCATCGTGGCTCGGATCGCCGATAAGGATGAAGGTCTCCTCGGCCAAGGCCTTCAAGGCGAGGCCCTCGCCAATCCTTCCCTTTGCGAGCGGGTGGCCGCTCGATAGCGCTACCATCATCAATTCTTCGTGCAGCGGCATGAGGTCGACACCTTGCACGGCCGGCGCGAGGCGGCGAACGAAGGCCATGTCGATCTCGTCCCGCTGCACGCGCTCGATCAAGCCTTCGGAATAGCCCTCCATGAGCGTCACGGCCACGAGCGGAAAGGTCTCGCGGAAAGCCCGAATGGTGCGCGGGATGAGCGGATGGAACGCGACCGTGCTCGAATAGGCGATCGAGATGCGGCCCTGCTCGCCGCGTGCAGTGCGCCGCGTGGTCTCGAAGGTGCGGTCGACCTGTGCCAGCACGGCCCGCGCGTTGTCGAGAAAGGCGCGGCCCGCGTCGGTCAGTTCGACGCCGCGCGCCTTGCGGCGAAACAGCTGGACGTCGATCTCGCGCTCGATCGCCCGGATCTGCCGGCTGAGCGGCGGGGGCTGCATGCCGAGCCGCTCCGCGGCCCGGGTGACGTTCCGCTCCTCGGCCACCGCGATGACGTAGCGAAGTTGGCGCAGCTCCACAGCCGATACCCGAAAGGTAACGATAATGCTTCAGCCCTATCATGGCTGGACACGCGGGAAAAGGCTATGCGGAGGAGGAGAGAGGGAAAACGCGATGAGAGCGCTGCCTGGTCTGCTGCTTATTGCCCTTGCGGTTGGCGCCACGGCGCCCGCGCGGGCGGAGACCTGGCCGGCGAAACCGCTGCACGCGATCATTCCGGTGGGTGCCGGCAGTCTGACCGACGTGATCGCGCGTATCGTGTTCGAGCCGCTGTCCGCGCGGCTCGGCCAGTCCGTGGTGGTGGAGAACCGCACCGGAGCAGGCGGCACGCTCGGTGCCGCCTTCGTCGCCAGGGCGGATGCGGACGGATACACGCTGCTGGTTCATTCGTCGGCGCATACGATCGCGCCATCGCTCTATCCGAAGCTGGCCTACCATCCGGCGCGCGATTTCGCCGCCGTCATCCCCCTCGGCATCTCGCCGCACGTGCTAGTGGTCGCGCCCGCGCGCGGCTTCAAGACAGTCGGCGACCTCGTGGCGGCCGCCAAGGCGAAGCCCGGCGGCCTGACCTTCGCATCGGTCGGCGTCGGCACCGCGACGCACCTGAGTGCCGAACGCTTCCGCGCCAGCGCCAGGATGGAGGCGGTACACGTTCCCTTCACGGGAGGTCCGCAGGCGATGGCCGAGGTGATGGCCGGGCGCGTCGACTTCTTCTTCGGTCCGGTCGGACTGGTGCTGCCGCAGCTGCGTGACGGGCATCTCGTGGCGCTGGCGGTGAACGGCGCACAGCGTGCCGCTGCGTTGCCCGAGGTGCCGACCACGCGCGAGGCGGGCTTCACCGACGCCGAATACCCGATCTGGTTCGGCCTGTTTCTCCCGGCGAAGGCGCCGCACGACATTGTCATGCGGCTGCATGACGAAACGCTGCACGTGCTGCAGGCCGCAGCGGTGCGCGACAAGCTCGCCGGCCTTGGCGTCGATCCGATGACGATGATGCCAGCCGAGTTCGACGCCTACGTCGCCAAGGAGGTGACGATCAACGCGGCCCTGGTCGAGACGGCCGGGCTCGCCGCGAAGTGACCGGAACGCTTCGCGACGTGCCAGTCGAGCAGACGAAGCTTCGGCGCGCCGAGACCGGGCTGCGGGCGATTGATCGCGAGCGCGCTTGGCCGGGCTTCACGCTGTTCGCGCCCTATCAGAGCGACGACACGACTGTCTACTTGATCGATCGCGAAGGCACGGTCGTCCACACGTGGCAGATGCCCTGGCCCGCCCAGTACGCGCGCCTTACCGAACGCGGCACGCTCGTCTACAACGGCAAAACTCCAGCCGAGCCCGGCAGCTTCCTCGACGACAAGCCGTACAAGGTCGGCGCCATGCTCGAGGCCGATTGGAACGGCCGCGTGCTCTGGGAGGTACGGCATTCGGACCATCACCACGACGGCATCCTGCTGCGCAACGGCAACGTGCTGCTGCTCAGTCTCGTTCGGCTCCCACGCGACCTCGCGGCACGGATCGAGGGCGGGCTGGCGGGCAGCGAGCATCGCGGCGAGATGTACGGCGACACGCTGGTCGAGCTGACCACGGATGGCAGGCTCGTCCGCGAATACCGCGTCTGGGAGCAGCTCGATCCGCGCACCGAGCGCATCACAGCGATCCAGGAGCCGCGCGATGTGTGGAGCAACGGCAACGGGCTCGCCGAGCTGCCGAACGGCGACATCGTGGTGAGCTTTCGGACGATCTCTACGGTTGTCATCCTCGATCGGCGGACCGGCGCGATCGTATGGAAGCTCGGCGCGCCGCCGCTGTGTGGCCAGCACGCGCCGACACCGCTCGCCAACGGCAATCTGCTGATCTTCGACAACGGACCGCACAGGCTCGACCATGCCCTGCCGTTCTCGCGCGTGATCGAGGTGGAGCTTGCGACCAAGCGGATCGTCTGGGAATACCGTGAACGGCGGGAGATAGACTTCTTCAGCCCGCGCATATCCAACGCGCAGCGGCTGCCGAACGGCAATACGCTGATCTGCGAAGGGGATTTCGGACGCCTGTTCGAGGTGACCAACCGCGGCGAGATCGTGTGGGAATACGTCAATCCGTTCTTCGGAGGCGCGCCCTCAATGCAGAACAACCGGATTTTTCGCGCCTATCGATACAGCATGGAAATTGTTAGCGCGGCGCGGAGGCGGGTTCTTCATGGGCCCGCATAAGCTGATATCGGCTCCGGGTCACGACCAGCCGCCCCGGCCACGTCCGCAGCGAGTCCGCTTAGCCCCTGACTCCTGACCTATCGCGGCATCGCCGCGAACCGCCGCTTCGGGCCATCGATAAAACGCGGTCTCGACTTCCTCGGCTATCATTTCGGCCCGACCTTTCAGGCGGAAGTGGCAACTTGATTGCCGTGCGCAAACAGCAGCAGGTTCGAGCTCATCGGACCGAGCCTCAGGCCGGTCGAGGCGATCACGGCGCCGGCCGGCGCCAAGGCCCGGAGGCGGCGGCGGGACATCAGAATCAGGTTTCGCTCCTCGACCCATTCGGACTTGCCGAACAGTCGGCAGGTCATCCGGAAGCTCGCGTCCCAGTAATGCAACATTGGAATTGCGGTGTGGTGCTCGACCGGAAAATAGCGGTGGGGCACCGTGATGAAGATGCGATCTGCCACCCGCATTAACTCGGCTACGAAGCTGGCCTGATTCGCTGCGCTTCCCACATGCTCGAACCGCGTTCGAGGCGGCGACGGCAAAGCTCTTGTCGGCGAAGGGGAGCGGTTGATGGGGCGCCATACGGCGATACGTCACGTCGGGGAAAGCGGCGCAGAAATCCGCCCCATCACCGACGCCGAGCGCCGTGACGCGGGCGGGATATGGATATTTCCGCTCCAGCAGATTGGCGGCATCGTTTACCACGTCGGAGACGCCGACATCGAGAATTGTGTCGTCGGGACGCGGGGCGCAGTAGTGGATGAAGTCGTCGTAGATCCGATCGCGCGCCGCGACCGTCAGCCTCTCGCCGAGCGAGCCCGGCGGCACCGCTCCGTAAAATTTATCGTCGGCGCGGTGGGGGGGCATTCAATCGAGCAGGTCCGAGAATGTGGGCGCCGCAAGTCGCGAGGACATTATCACGGATGCGCCGACGATTGTGCGCATACCCGGATCAGCGTCTTTGCTGCATCGCGAAGTGATGGATGGGTGAAAGTCCGCAACTTGGTCATGAGCGGCCGACCCGGTGGTGCCCAGATGACCCTCCGATGACCGCAACCCTCTGAAAGCGACACGATTGCGCTGTGCCGCAGGTGCGACGCGCATGCTCCTGGTTCTTTGTAACCGAGGAGTACGTCTATGTCAGACATCCAAGCCTGCCTGTTGAAGAGCCCGACCCGCACGCCCTGGAACAAGGGCAAGCTGATCGGAGCCAAGCCCCCGCTGCGGCCGAAGCACGTCTGGTCGATCAGAATTCACCTGATGATCGAGCGCCGAACCCGCGACCTCGCCATGTTCAACCTGGCCATCGACAGCAAGCTGCGTGGCTGCGACGTGGTGGCTCTCAAGGTCGAGGACATAGCGCCCGGCGGCTACACGATCGCTCGCGCGACCGTTCGTCAGAGGAAGACCGGACGGCTGGTGAAGTTCGAGCTGACGGACCAGACCCGCGAGGCTGTCGATGACTACCTGCGGGCCACGGGCAAGAAGCCCGGCGAATTTCTGTTCACGGGTAGCGGCCGGGCCGGGAGTATGACGACGCGCCAATACGCACGCCTCGTCTCTCGATGGGTCGCCAGCATCGGGCTCGACGCCAACCTGTTCGGCACCCACTCGCTCCGGCGGACCAAAGCGACCCTGATCTACCGGCGTACCGGCAACCTGCGAGCCGTCCAGCTCCTGCTCGGCCACACCAAGATCGAGAGCACGGTCAGATATCTCGGCATTGAGGTGGATGACGCGCTTGCGATAGCGGAACAGGTTGAGGTCTGAAGTACCCGGGCAGAGCGGACATGCTCTGCCCGGCCGATCTCGGCCGCTTCGGGCCATACGGAGACTTGCCTTTGACGCAGGGAACGTGGACGGGCCGTCGCTGCCAATGGATAGCGGCGTCCTGTCCCGCTTGCTGCAATCGTGCTCTGGCTTCACGTGGCACGATGCAGTTATCCGGAACATGGAACCGTCGGTGCGACATGTTCCCACAGTCGGCCGCGCGGTCCGCGATCATAAGTCGCGGTCCGCGATCATAAGTAGTGGGGACAATGGCCAGACCCGGCAACGAGAGTTCGCGAAGTGAGCACCGGAAGACCGTACCAATGTAGCAAAAATGTTTTTCGTTGCGCGATCGCTGGCGGGCTCATTGCTTTTGCCTGGGTGCCGACCGCGCTGGCTCTGGCGTTGACCCAGCAAGACATCGATTGGTGCGTCGGCAAGAACGCGACGCTGGATTTGCAGATCAACGGCTGCACGGCCGTCATTCAATCGGGAACGGCCTCGGGAAACAATCTCGTGTTGGCCTATCAAAATCGCGGTCTTGCGCACGCCAAGCAGGGCAATCTCGAGGGCGCCATCGCGATTTCAGTGAAGCCATCCAACTCAACCCGCAGTCTGCGCTTCCGTACAACGACCGCGGCTTTTCCTACGCGAGAAAGGGCGACCTCGATCACGCCATCGCCGACTACGACCAAGCGATCCAACTCGACCCAAGGCACAGCTTGGCGCTGCGCAACCGCGGCTTGGCGTATTTTTCCAAGCACGAGTACGATCGAGCCATCGCTGATTACGACGCCGCGATCCGGATCGATCCGAAAGACATTGCTGCCTACATCGACCGCGGCAGTGTTTATCATGCTAAGGGCGACCTTGACCGCGCCATCGCCGATTTCGACCGGGCAATCCAACTCGACCCGAGCTTGGTTCTACCCTACTTCAGCCGATGCTTCGCATATCTCCACAAGGGCGACCAGGATCGTGCCATGGCCGATTGCAATGAGGCGATCCGGCTCGATCCGAAACGTCCCGAGGCCTACGTGAACCGCGGTCTCGTCTACCATGCCACGACGAGGACCGCGCTATCGCTGACTATGACGAAGCGATCCGGCTAAATCCTAAAATCGCGGCGATCTACCTCGACCGCGGCAACTCGTACTTCGACGAGGGCAACGACAATCGGGCCATCGCCGACTATGACGAAGCGATCCGCATCGCTCCGAAGTATGCCGCGGCCTACTTCAGACGGGGGCTGGCAAATCTCTATTCCGGTGCGCTTCCCAAGGCGGTGGCCGACTTCGATCGGGCAGACGAGTTGAACCCAAAAAGCGTCTATGCGGCGCTCTGGCTCGACATTGCCGACAGACGCAGCAATCTGCCGAGGCGCCTTGCCGAGACGGCAACGCAGGTCGATGTGAGCAAATGGCCCGGCCCGATCATTCGCCTGTACCTCGGCCAGTTGACACCCGCTGCGCTTCTGACCGCCGCGGACGATCCCGATGCCAAGACCAAGAGGGATCGTGTCTGCCAAGCGAACTTCTACACCGCAGAACTGGAGTTGCAGGCTCGCCCCAGTGACGATGTGATGCGCCTGTTCCGGCTGATCGTCGCGAATTGCCCGAGGACACTTACCGAATGGTTCGCGGCTGACGCCGAAGTCAACGCGGTCGGCACCAATCATTGACACTGGCGATCGCGACTGGCGGACAGACGAGCCGGCAAAGTCGGCTGTGGGTCATTCGCGACCGATGGCACAGATGCCGCAGGTTCAATGAAGTCCGCTGCGATGTCGGAAGCGGACGTAGATTCAGGCGGGTCGTTTCGGTCGCGATGGGCCAAGAGCAGGCGCCTACGGATAAGGCGGCCACCACATCGCGGATGGAAGATGTGAGTCGCCGGTGCCGTAGAGGCCGAAAGACACCGCGACCCCGCGTGAGAACGTAGTGGTGCTCGAAATCGAGAGTACGTGCATCCTCTGGCCGCCAGTGACCCACGCCATTATCCGCACCACAGGCGCAGGCTTGCATGGGCCGAATTGCGAAGCGACCGCAGGACCCGACCGAGCCTGGTTCTGCAAGGTTTCGGCAACGCAATGCGACGGCACCGCGAAGCAATCCCGCGGAGATTGAAGACGGCGCTTTTACGATTGAGGCCGCCCAGCGCACAACGGGGGACGGCGTAAGCGGCAGCATTGTGTCGGCCTAGATGCACACCGTCTTTTTTACAGTCTGACATTCCGCGTGATGACGGTGACATACCGCGACATATTCGGTCGTACATTTTTTTTTGCGGAATGCCGGTGCAATGCTGACCTGGCGCGCAGGTTTCCAGAGCCGGCTTGACCTTGGTGCCTGCGCTCGCCCGCACCGCTGGTCCGCATTGGGTCCGGAACGGACCTCACTGTCCTTGCACCGAGACGCCTGTGGCTGCGCGTTAGAGCATTTTCAGGAAATGTGGCCGCCGGTTTTCCGTAGAAAATATGGCCAGACGTCGAACCTGGTCCGGACTTAGTCCGCCAGGATGTCGCTGACCTCGAGCGGCGCATCCACGTTGGCAAACCACGCCTCGCGATTGGCGACGCGCTGGCGCGAGCGCGCGTCGATCGGCAGGCGCAGCGCCGCGAGCAGGCCCTGCACCTCCGCGCGCGCCGTCACATGCGCCATGCTGGGGCGCGTGCCGAGCGTCGTCTCGTCGATCGCGTCGAGCGCCGTGAGCCCGCGCGGAAAGAACTCGCGGTAGATCACGCGTTCGGCGAGCCCCTCGGCGAAGCGGAAGCCGAGCTCGGTCGCGAGCTGGGCGAGCCCCTCGCCCACCAGGCGCTTGTTGCGCGAGCCGAGCGCGGACAGGCGGTTGCGCACGACGATCCAATCGGTGTGGCGGCCGTCGACGATGCGGCGCTGCCGGCGCGCCTCGCGCACCATCTCGGAATAGTGGCTGGTGCCGGTGAGCACGAAGGTCTCGGGATCGATGGTGCCGAGCACGTCGAAATCGACGAAGCTGTCGTTGACGGGCGTGATCAGCGTGTCGGCCATCGAATGGGCGAGCCGCGTGAGATAGCTGTCGGTGCCCGGCGTATCGATGACGACGAAATCGTGCGTGTATTCGACCGCCGTGACGGCGTCCGCGAAGCCGGCGAATTCCGTGGCCTCGTTCTCGTCGACCTTGGGCCCCTCGCCGCGCGCGACGCGGAAATGGACGGGCAGCTCGAGCCGGAGCTTGGCGCGCTGCGCCCAAGCGCGCCGATGGCCGATGTAGTTGCTGAAGCTGCCCTGGCGCGAGTCGAGGTCGATGGTGGCGACGCGCTGGCCGGCCTTCATCAACGCCACCGCGACATGCATCGCGGTCGTCGATTTACCCGAGCCGCCTTTCTCGTTGCCGAGCACCACCACGTGGGCGGATCGTGGCTCCTCGGTCCGCACTGGCTCCGCGTCGATCCGCATGGCCTCCTCCGCGGGCGATTTCTGTGGCCCGCCAGTGCATTGGTCAAGCTTTGCGCCCGCGCGTGCTGTGTTCATGATGAATCGCCGCCGGGATGCTGCGCCTGGCGTGGCATCGCGGTCACGCCTCTGTTACGTTCCGCGCCCCGATAGATTCATTCTTGGAGCATGATCCTTCCGAAAACCGGTCTCCACTTTTCGGGATCATGCTCGCGCATCGGACCGAGGTTAACGCGACGATGGGACGCCGCATCCAGGTGGTTCGCTCGCTCGTGGCGCTCGATCGCGCGCTGCGGCGATTCAAGCGAGCCGGCAAGATCGCGCTCGTGCCCACCATGGGCGCCCTGCACAAGGGCCATTTCGCCCTCGTGCGCCAGGCCGCCCGGCGTGCCGACAAGGTCATCGTCTCGATCTTCGTCAACCCGACCCAGTTCGGCCCGACCGAGGATTTCGCCAGCTACCCGCGCGCCATGACGCGCGACCTCACGGCACTCGGCAAGCTCGATGTCGCGGTCGATCTCGTCTGGGCGCCGGGCGCCGACGTGATGTACCCGGAAGGCTTCGCGACCCGCATCGTGCCGGAAGGCGCGGCACTCGCGGGCCTCGAGGACAGGTTCCGCCCGCATTTCTTCGCCGGCGTCGCGACCGTGGTGGCCAAGCTCTTCACCCAATGCCGGCCCGATTTTGCGCTCTTCGGCGAGAAGGACTTTCAGCAGCTCGTCGTCGTGACCCGCATGGCGCGCGACCTCGACCTGCCGGTGCGCGTCGTCGGCATCCCGACGGTGCGCGAGGCGGACGGCCTCGCGCTGTCCTCGCGCAACGCCTACCTCGCGCGCGACGAGCGCAAGGTCGCGCCGACCCTCCATCGCGTGCTAACCGAATGCGCCGCGAAGATCGCGGCCGGCGGCGCCATCGCGCCGACGCTCGCCAGCGGACGCAAGACCATCGAGCAGGCCGGCTTTGCGGTCGACTACCTCGAGGCGCGCCACGCCGAGACGCTGGCGCCCCTCGCCTCCCCGCGCGAGCGGCCGATGCGCCTCCTCGTCGCCGCCCGCCTCGGCAAGACGCGGCTGATCGACAATATCGGGGTGTGACGCAGGACTATTATTTCGGGGCGCGCTGTCGATTTGGCACTGCGCGCGCGCTCCCTCTCCCCGTTCTTACGGGGAGAGGGTTGGGGTGAGCAGATGCAGCAATGAGCAGCGCGAACAGACGGGTGCGCGCCCCGCGATGGTACTCAGGCATCAAGATCCTCCCCCGGTATGCGACGCCTGGTTTGTGGAATGCGTCGTTGCCGCCACAGTGTTCGGCGTGCCGCGCCGGCGCAACCCGCCGCGGCGCGCTCGGCCGCGAAATGATGTAGAATGTTTGGATATCGCGTCGCGACATCGTCGCACGCCCATCACGGAGCCTCGCTCGCATGAGCTCAATATCTTCCGGCACGCAGGTCGGCCCCGGCTTCGTCCGCACCATGGCGGCCTACAACGCGGAGATGAACCGCCGCCTCTACGCTGCGGCCGCCCGCCTCTCCGACACCGAGCGGCGCGCGCCGCGCGGCGCCTTTTGGGGCTCGATCCACGGAACGCTCTGCCACCTGTTATGGGGCGACCAGATCTGGATGTCGCGCTTCGACGGCTGGCCGCCGCCGACCGTGAAGCAGAAGGAGAGCGCCAGCATGATCGCGGATTTCGCCGAGCTCAGCCGCCTGCGCGTCGAGGCCGACGCGAAGATCAACGCCTGGGCCGGCCGCGTCGACGATGCCTGGCTCGCCGGCGACATGGTCTGGTTCAGCCAATCGGCGCAGAAGGAGTTGCACCAGCCGCGCATGATGCTGGTGACGCATTTCTTCAATCACCAGACTCATCATCGCGGGCAGGTGCATGCGCTGCTCACCGCCGCCGGCGAGAAGACCGGCGATACGGATTTGTTTTTGGTGGTTTGACTGTTCGTAGGATGGGTTGAGCGAAGCGAAACCCATCGGCTGGATCGCAACGGTGCGCGGCGCGATGGGTTTCGCTTCGCTCAACCCATCCTACGCAACGTTGCCCGCTACGCCCGCTTCAACCTCTCAATCTGTGGCCGCTCCCCCCTCGCCTTCGCCGTGATCGGCGGCCGCGGCATCTTCGCGATCCCCGGCTCGATCTCGAACGTGTACTCCAGCGAATACCACGGCCCCTTCACGTCGGGCGCCGGGGCCGGCTCGTTCTCGTGCAGCTGGTAGTGCCCGATCAGCCGGCGCGTCACGCCGAACTGCGAATCCGTCTCGAGGTGCGGATCGTCGTCCGAGTAGACCTGGGAGATGTGCGTCTTGAAGCCCGGCTTGTAGATCAGGAAATGCAGGTGCGAGGGCCGCATGTTGGCGCGCCCTTGCGCGCGCAAGAGGTCGCCGGTCGGACCGTCGACGGGGATCGGATAGCCGGACGGCTTGATGCTGCGGAAATGGATGTGGCCGTCCTTATCGGTGGTGAGGATGCCGCGCAGGTTCATGTCGGCCTGCGCCGGATCCTGGTTCTCGTAGTATCCCTCGGTCGACGAATGCCAGATGTCGACGTCGGCGCCCTCCACCGGGTTGCCCTTGTTGTCCTTGACCCAGGCCTTGACGAACGTCGGCACGCCGGGAGTCGGCGAGCGGATCAGCGTCGCGCCGTTCGGCATGTGCGGCGCATCCGGCCGCCAGAACGGGCCGAGCAGGTTCGCGGTCGTCTCGGTTGCGCCGTGGTTGCCGTTGTTGAGCAGGCACACCAGCGCCGAGAAGCCGAGCGAGCCCGAGATCAGCACCGCCTCGTTGTGGCTGTCCGTCGTCTTCTGCCCGAGCGCCACGATGTAGCCGACCGCCTTCTGGAATTCCTCCTCGGTCAGCTTCACCTCGCGGGCGAAGCCGTGCAGGTGGCGCACGAAGGCCGACATGATCTCGCGGAACCGCGGATCGGGCGCCCGCGCGATCTCGGCGAGCACGGCTTGCGTCACGTCTTCTTGCTTGTTGATGATCATCGGTCTTTCCTGCGACGTCCTTGGGGTTGGTTCATCATATCACGCCGGCGGCGGACGAAAGAGCGCCCGCGCGGCTGGAAACGCCGGCCAAATCCGGGCACACTCGCGGCACAAGACTGCGTGAAATGCATTCGATCGGAGGACCGCCGTGGCGACCGTCAGTCATCAGAAGCCGCACGCGAACCCCAAGGCACCCGCGAAAGTCGACGCCCGCGCCGCCATGGAGGCGCTCAACGCCGAGGCCGGCCCGCTCAACATCTGGCTGCGCACCCAGGCCAATTCGCCGGCGCAGCGGCCCTGGTTTCGCGACACCGGCATCGAGGGCGCCGGCCAGCTCGCCGGCGGCCGCGTCGGCAAGGCGCAGGTGAAGGCCGCGGCGCACCGGTGGAAATGGCTGGAGATCGGCCCCTATCTGGACCGCATCGCGGAAATTGCCCGCACGTCCGACGTCTCGCCCATCGAGTTCGCCGAGCGCCAGCAATTCCTGCTCACCAATCCGGGCTTCGGCGGCCGCCTGCAGGTGACGAGCACGATCCGCTGCGCGGTCTCGATCTACAATCCGGGCGACGTCGCGCCCGTGCACATCCACACGCCCAATGCGAGCCGCACAATTCTGTCTGAGAACGGCGGCTACACCACGGTCGAGGGCGAGCGCTGCGAGGCGTCGCGTGGCGACCTGATCCTCACCCCGCACGGCACCTGGCACGACCACGGCAATGACGGCGCCACCCCGGTCGTGTGGATCGACGTGCTCGATTTCCCGCTGATCGAATATCTCGACTGCCTGTGGCTCGACGACGAGTTCGAGGGCGACAAGCTCTCCAACAGCCGCGCCCAGGCGCCCAAGCACGGCAGCGGCTATTCCCATCGCCTCTACGGCCAGGGCGGACTGACGCCCGGCTTCGTGTCGCACCAGCGCGGCATCGGCCGCGGCGCCAACCCGATGATCCACTACCGCGGCGCCGACGTGCTCGCGGCGCTGAAGAAGCTCGGGAAAGAGAAAGGCGACCCCTACGAGGGCATCACGCTCGCCTTCGTCAACCCGGTGACCGGCGCGCCGGTTTTCCCGACGCTCGCCTATGGCGCGCAGCTCCTGCGCCCCGGCGAGGCAACCCAGTGGAAGCGCGAGACCGCGAGCACCTTCTATGTCTGCATGGAAGGCTCAGGCCACACCGAGATCGCCAGCCAGCGCTTCGACTGGACCCGCAACGACATGTTCGTCGCGCCGAACTTCCTGTGGCGGCGCCACGTCAACACCGGCAAGGATGACGCGGTGCTCTACTCGGTGTCGGAGGCGCCGCTGCTGGAGAAGATCGGGCAGTATCGCGCGCAGGGACGCACCCAGAAGGGCGACGTGACGGAGCTCGTCGCGTGAAGCGCCCATCGCCGGCCGCAATGCTCCTAATAGGTGTCGCATCTAGGTAGACGACTTTAAGATGTTCTGCGATGATCGCGGCCAAACGACGGGAGGGCCGCGATGCCCGATTGGTCGATCAAGTTCGTTCCCGCGAAGGATCCCAAACCCGGCGTCCTTGCCGATTTCGTCCTCGACAACCCGGGCGATCCGCCCGGGCCATTCAACGTCTTCTCGGGCGACAACGTCAGTTGGGACAATACGACCAAGGACGATCATTGGCCCGCCGTATACGCGCCCGTGGGGGGTGTCGGCCCTCCGGCCGGTGACCCGCAACCGATCGGCGACCAGCTCAAGCCGCGCCAACCGAGTGATTCCTACGGCGTGGGCGCGCCGCCCGGATCGACCATCTGGTTCTGCTGCAAGCTGCACCCAGCCGAGGTCGGCATCCTCAAAGTGATCACGCCGGGCGCTCCACCAAGCGTGTGACGCGAACGGCCGATGCCTATTCCCGGCGGCTCCAGCGTGACCGCGAGCCAACAACTCAATCAACGGAATGGAATCCAATCACTTAGAGCGAGAATGTCATGCCCAACGACCCCGCGAACCCTCTCGGCTCCGCAGCCCCGGCATCGGCCGCACGTCCAGCCCTAAGCACGCTCGGCCGAACCCTGGTCCGGCGCTGGCGCATCGTGGCGCCGGCCGCGTTTGCGGCACTCATGCTGCAGGTGCCGCTCGCGCACGCTGGTGACTGCCCGAGCAACGAAGCCTTCTTCAAGGTTCCGGAGATCGTGACGCAGAACGGTGCCCTGCGCGGGACGCTCAAATTGACCGATACCCAAGTGTGGATGATGACGCGCTTCCCCGGGCAAGGAAATAATGGCGTCGCGCCCGGAGCGCCGGGAGCGATCTACAGCTGCTTCGCGCAGAACGTCCGCGCATTCCGCCTCTTCCCGGACGTGCCGTTGCCGGCCGCGGCCGGGCAGACGGTGCCCGATCCGTATCCCGGGCCCACGCTGCGCGCCCGCGTCGGCGACATCGTCGAGCTCACCTTTGTCGATGATGTCGATCCTGCGCGCTTCGGAAGGACGGCCGTGGCCGGCTTGACCGGTACCCCGAAGGGTTGCGATGTCGTGGTCGGTCTCTATCCGGGCAAGGACACCTACCCGGACTGCTTCCATGGATCGAGCACCGGCAACATCCATTTCCACGGGACGCATACCAATCCGAATGGCACGGCCGACAACGTATTGCTCGAAGTACGCCCCTCGCCGCGCGACGCGGACAACCGGCCGACGATCACGCCGGACACCTACAAGAAGGAATTCGATACGTTTTTCGCCGAGTGCGAGAAACGCCTGCGGGGCAATCCTCTCGAGGAGTGGCCGCGCAACTGGCAGGGGCCGAACGATCCTCGGTATCCCGGCGGTTCATCGCTCGGGCCGTGGACGCAGAGCGGCACCTGGACGGCGACGCAGATGAGCCTGCTCGACGCCACCGACCGGGCCGCCAACGAGAAGGTCGCGATGCAGTACCGGTGGCCGCAATACTATGTCGGCGCCTATCCGTACTGCTTCCAGATTCCAGCCTACACCGCGACGGGCCTCCCGCCGCCAAGCGGCACCCCGCGGATGGGCCAGTCGCCGGGTACCCACTGGTACCACGCTCACAAGCACGGCTCGACCGCGATCGATGTCTCCAACGGGATGGTCGGCGCCTTCATCATCGAGGGCCCCTCGTATGATGACAAGCTCAACGAGTTCTACGGCCCCGGCTGGACCCGCACGCAGCCCGTGATGGTGATCAACCAGCCCGGTGCCTCACCCAACAAGATGCGCGCCGGCGGCGCCAGCAGCCAGGACAAGGGGCCCGACTTCGTCGTCAACGGACGTTTCCAATCGATCATCGACATGGCGCCGGGCGAAGTGCAGATGTGGCGCATCGTCAACGGCTCGGGCCGCAGCGGCGCCTTCATCAAGGCGTTCCCGCCGGGGTTCCGCTTCCGCCAGATCGCGCAGGACGGCGTCCAGTTTGCCGACAACAACTACCAGGCCAGCGAGAACAGATCGCTTCTGATCGCCTCGGGTAACCGCGCCGATCTTCTCGTGATGGCGCCGACGACACCCGGCACCTATCCGATGATGGTGCAACACGAGGTCGACCCGTCGGACCTCGCGGGGTCGAACCCGGCGATTCCGGTCGTTCTCGTGCAAATCAGGGTCAACAAGGACTTGCCGCCCGTCACCGGCCATGGCCTGGAATTCATCCCGGCCATGCCGAAGCCGCCGGCGTTCCTCGACAACATCACGACGCAGGAGGCCAACGCGCCGCGCACCGTGCTCGATCCGCATTGCATCCCGCTGAACCCCAATTCGTCGGCGCCTTGCGGCACGGCGGACAACCCGCGCGTCGTCCTCTTCGCATCGACGGCTCCGGGGCCGAACAATCAGCACACGATCGACGGCAAGAAATTCGACGAGGACCCCGCCGACACCAAGACTGTCACGCTCAATACGGTCGAGGAATGGCAGATCGAGAATGCAACGCTGGGAATTTCCCATCCGTTTCATATCCACGTCAATCCGTTCCAGATCGTCGAGGTGTTCGATCCAAACCAGCAGGTCCAGACGACAAACAACAATGGCGTGGTCGCCAGATACGTGGCGCCGGACCAGATCGTCGACGCCAGCGTCCAATGCCCGATCACGGCCGACACCAGCACATGGAAGAATTGTCATGGCAACGAGGCCGACGACACGACGCCGCGTATCTGGTGGGACGTTTTCCCCATACCGTCCGGGCGAAACTTCACCTTCAACGGAACGACGACGCTCGTGCCCGGTCACTTCCGCATGCGCAGCCGCTTCGTGGATTTTCCGGGCGAATACGTCATCCACTGTCATATCCTGGCGCACGAGGATCGTGGCATGATGGCCCTGGTCGAGCTCAGGGCCCCGACCGCCCCCTCGCTCATCGGGCTGTTCCACCATCACTGATGTGCGCTTGAGCGAACAGGATTCCGCGTGACGCCGGCATGCTCGGTCATGGAACCCGGCGACGAAGTCGTCGCCGAGAACAAGGGCGTCATGTCGGCCTACGATAACGCGGCTCCTGCCTTCGAGCGTCTTCGCGCCTTGCCCGACGGCGTGCCGCAAGCGGTCCGCGCGGCTATCCTTGCGGCGCTGGCGGTGCCATCGCCGCGCCTTCTCGATCTCGGCGCCGGCACCGGCCGCATCGGGCGGGCGTTCGTCGAGGCTGGCGACGCCTATGTGGGCATCGACCTCTCTGGCGGCATGCTGCAGGCATTTGCGGCGAACGCCACGACAGATCGGCTTTCGCCGCGGCTCGCCCAGGCCGACGGCGAGCGCCTACCCTTCGGCAACGCAACCTTTGACGCGGTGCTGCTGATCCAGGTGTTCGGCGGCATGCGCGGGTGGCGCCACGTCCTGCGTGAGGCGCAGCGCGTACTGCGGCCGTCCGGCGCTCTCATCCTCGGCCGCGTCATGGCGCCTGCAGACGGCCTCGACGCACGCCTGCGCGAGCGGCTGGCACTGATCCTCGGCGAGCTCGGCGTCGCACCGCTGGAGAAGAACGCACGCGAGGACGCGCAGCGCTGGCTCGCCACGCAAGCGACGCGCAGCACCCGCGTCGTCGCGGCGGCGTGGATCGCCGAGCGCACCGCGCGCGCTTTCATCGAGCGCCACCGCACTGGCGCACGCTTCTCCGCTTTGCCCGAGCCGACCCAGGACGCTGCCTTGCGGCGCCTCGCCGACTGGGCGGCCGCCGCGTTCGGCTCGCTCGACACCGCTACGCGCGAGCAACATTCGTTCGAGCTGCAGATTTTCCAGCTTGCTTCCGGAGACACGCATGCCTGACACGACTGACACTGCCGTCCTGACCGATCTCGGCCAGCGCCTCATCGCCGGATCGCTCAGCGACGCCGCGCTCCAGCGCGCCACCGAGGCAACGCCGAATTTCGCGATCCTGCCCTGGGTGAATGTGGTCAAGATCGGCGGCCAGAGCATCATGGACCGCGGCCGCAGCGCGGTCGGGCCGGTGGTCGACGAGATCGTCGCCAACCTCAAGCGCCACAAGATGATCCTCGGCACCGGCGCCGGCACCCGCGCGCGCCACGTCTACAGCCTCGCGATCGACCTCGGTCTGCCGACCGGCGTGCTCACGGTGCTCGGCACCGCGGTCGCGTGGCAGAACGCGCAGATGCTGCAATACCTGCTCGCCCAGCACGGCATCGCGTTCATCGAGCCGGAAGGCTTTCCGTCGCTGCCGCATTACCTCATGGAGCGCGGCGCCGTGATCTGCCAGGGCATGCCGCCCTACAAGCTGTGGGAGCACAATCCGAGCGTCGGCCGCATCCCGCCCGAGCGCACCGACACCGGCTGCTTCCTCATCGCCGAGGTGTTCGGCGCCCGCAAGATGATCTACGTCAAGGACGAGGATGGTCTCTATACCGCCGATCCCAAGAAGGATCGCGACGCGAAGCACATCGCGCGCATCAGCGTGCAGGAGCTGCTCGCGCGCGACCTCGACGACCTCGTGGTCGAGCGCGCCGTCCTCGACCTCATGCTCAAGGCGCGCAACATCGCGGAAATCCAGTTCGTCAACGGCCTCAAGCCCGGCCAGCTCACCGCGGCGCTCGACGGCGAACCGGTCGGCACCATCATCTACAACGCCGCACACAACGCCGCCCGCCGAGCATGATCCCGAAAACGCCTGCCCCCGACCTGATCGGGGGTGGGAACCGGTTTTCGGAAAAGATCATGCTCAAACAAGGAAGCGCCGCATGAACGACATCGGCTCCGGCACCCAGCACGTGGTCTCCCGCCTGATGCGCGAGTCGCTGATGGACAAGACGCTGATCCGCGCGACCGAATCCCCGGTGCGCGCGATCCTGCCCAACCTCAACGTCATCCAGATCGGCGGACTTTCGATCATGGACCGCGGCCACAAGGCGCTCATGCCGCTGCTCGACGAGATCGTCGCCAACCAGAAGACCTACACGCAGGTGGTCGGCGTCGGCCCCGGCGTGCGCGCCCGGCATATCCTCTCGGTCGGCCTCGACCTCGGCCTGCCGACCGGCGCGCTCGCGACGCTGGCGGCGAAATCCTCGGCGCAGAACGCCTACATGGTGTCGTGCCTGCTCGCCGCCCACGGCTTCGTCTATCTCGAGGCGCCCTTCATGGTGCAGCTCCTGCCCGCCATGCTCGCCGCCGCGCGCGGCGCGGTGTTCAACGGCATTCCGCCCTACGATTTGTGGGAGCACCCGCCGGCGATCGGCAAGATCCCGCCGCATGGCAGCGATGCCGGCTCCTACCTCGTCGCCGAAGCGTTCGGCGCGCGCAGCGTCATCCTGCTCAAGGACGTTGACGGCCTCTACACCGCCGATCCGAAGGCGAACGCCGACGCGAAATTCATTGCGGACATCACCGCGGGCGAGCTTCTGGAGATGAAGCTCGCCACGCTTCCGATCGAGCCGGTGGTCCTGACGCTGCTCACCAAGACGAAGCTCGTGCGCGAGATCCGCATCGTCAACGGGCTCGTGCCGGGCAATCTCACGCGCGCGTTGGCGGGCGAGAAGGTGGGAACGGCGGTCCGCGCGTAGGCAACAGCGTCCCTTCCGACCGTTGCCGGTCGCGGACGCCCAGATGCGAACGGATTCCGCCTTCCCGTGACGCCGGTCACGAACCGGAGGACGGCACGCTCCGACCAATGGATGCGCCGGCAGACGCAATGCCTGTCCCGGTTTGCCCCCTCCTCGCAGCCCATTCAAGGAAAACAACCATGGCCACCTACGATCCGCCGCAGCCGATGTGGAAGCGCATCGTCGCCGGCATCCTCGATTTCCTGCTCGCCTTCTTCGGGCTCGGCTTCATCCTCGGCAAGTTCTTCCCCGCCGGACCGCATGCACCGCCGAATATTCCGGGCGCGACGACGACCGAGTTCTTCAGCCTGAGCGGCTGGCCGGCGCTTTTGCTGCTTGTCCTGGTCATCGCCTACTTCGTCGTGCTTGGCCGCACGGGCGGCACCGTGTTCCAACGACTGTTCGGCATGAAGCGCGCAAGCCGCGCCCCGGCCGCCTGAAGGACATGGCCCGCTTGCCTGCGCGCAAGCGGGCGATCCAGCGCTCACAGACGATGGATGAAAAGCGGGAATTTCGCCAAATCGCTCGTGAAAATCATCCGTCAATTTCTGCGCATTTGTGCTTGCGCAATCAGGGTATTCGATTTATTCGCGACATGAGACGTGACGGATTGCGTCCGCGGACCGGAGCGTGAGGCTCACGATCAATGACCGGTCGCGGCCGGGTCTTGGAGCCGCAAGTTACTCAAACTCCGGTTGTAACGTCATTGTTTTTTCATTGTATCCGCCATTGCTCGCCATTGTTTTTCACAATCGGAGTTTTTGCCCATGAACGCAGGAGGTTACATTGTATTTCGACATGCTTCCGGCATTGCAGATCGATTGTATTTTAATTTCGACCCCCAAGCGAACCCACGGAGGCGGCGATGTTACAGCAATCCGAGCTGCGTCAGCTCGCGCCGCATCACCTCCGGCACGTCACGCGCGGACCGCAATCGCCTGACGACCGCCGCCCCGCGGCGGTCAGCGGCAGCGCTGGTAGGTCGACGGACCGCGCTCGTCGCGGACCGTCAGCCGGTCGCGGGCGACCGCCAGCGTCAGCTTGATGTTCATTTTGTTGCCTTCGACCATGCAGCGGGCCCTGACGCTCCACGCCGCGCCTTTCGGCGAGACGCTGGTGAATTTGCAGTGCGCCTCGTGCTGGTCATAGCCGTTGCGTCGCATGATCATCGGCGCGCTTTCCTCCTCCTGCCCGATGCGGCATTGCGCCGGCTCGGACGCCCAGGTCCCCACATAGGCCGGCGAGCGCGCCAGCGCCGGCGTTGCGACGAGTGCCGCGATGACGGCGACGCGGGAACGGCGGAAGATCGATGTCATGGAAAGCCTCGTTGGGGGTGGCCGGTCATGGTTGATATGCGGCCGGGGGCAGCCGGATGCTCGGACAAGTTTGCGTCCATTGCCTGGCGCAGGTCACAGCAACCCCAGCTGCGTCAGCTCGCGCCGCAGGACCTCCGGCATGTCGCGCGCGCCCGGCGCGGCGTGGTCGAGATCGCGCGGCGCGTCCTTCGGCTCGAGATAGCGCCAGCCCTGGAAGGCGCGGAACGGACGCGGCTCGACCAGGACCACCTTCGGCACCATCACAACCCGGCAGCGGCCGACGCCCTCCTTGTCGACGAAGGGGCGGATCGCGGCGATCTTCTCGCGGCACATGATCTGCCCGCGGATCACCCAGTAGAGGGAGCCGCCGTCGGTGAGCTCGTCGGCGCGCTTGGGCACCATGCGGGTGGTGTGGATGTGCTCGCGCTTGGCGCCCTTCTTGAGTGCCTTGAGCTTCTGCTTGATCCAGACCTCGAGATCCTGGACCGAGTCCGCACCGACGCAAAGCTTGATGAGATGCAGGGGCATGGGCGTGATCTAGCGTATCGCGGGGCCGCCGTCGAACGCCCGCTGTGGATTTGCAGTGGATAGCGCGGCGAACCCACTCGGCCTCAGGCCGCGGCCTCGATCGTCATCACCAATGCACCCTCGGCGATCTGATCTCCGGCCTGCGCTCTTACCTCGGCGACGGTTCCGTCGACGGACGCGGTGAGCGCGTGTTCCATCTTCATCGCCTCGATCACGGCGACTTTCTGGCCCTTGCGCACCGTGTCGCCGGCGGCCACCAGGATCTCGATCACCTTGCCGTGCATCGGCGCGGTCACGCGGCCCCCCTCGCCTGCGTGCGCCGCATCGAATGGATCGAGCGCGCGCAGCCGCACCACCGTCTGTCGTCCGTGCCGCAGCACGTAGGCGGCCTCCCCGCCGTCGATCACCCGCGCGTCGAGCGCCGGCGCGGTCCCGTCGACCGTCACGGCTGCCCCGCCCTCCCGATAGGTGACCGTGGCGTCGATCGGCACGCCGTCGACCTCGAGCGGCAGCGCGCTCTCGCGCCGGCCGGACAGCTGGAAGCCGTCCTGCGCGTCCCACGGCGAGATCCACGGCGCCGCATCCTCATCGGCGGCTATCGCGGCGCCGTGTGCAACAAAAAGGGCGGCGCCAGCCGCGGCGGCCGCCGGGTCGAGGCCCTGCGGCGCGCCGCCGGACGCCTGGAGCATGCGCTCGACGAAGCCGGTGTCGAACTTGCCGCTGCGGAAATCCGGCGCGCGCGCGAGCGCGGCGAGCAAGCCGACATTGCTGCGGATGCCGGCGACGATCGTGCGATCGAGCGCGTCCGCAAGCCGGTCGAGCGCGGCTTCCCGCGTCGACGCCCGCGCGATCAACTTGGCGATCATCGGATCGTAGTATGGCGTGACCTGATCGCCCGCGCCCACGCCGCTGTCGACGCGGATTGCGTCGCCATGCGGCAGCTCGAGCGCGACCAGCGTACCGGTCGACGGCAGAAATCCGCGATCGGGGTCCTCGGCGTAGAGCCGCGCCTCGATCGCGTGGCCGTGCAGCGGCACGTGCTCCTGCGTCACCGGCAGCGGCTCGCCGGAGGCCACGCGAAACTGCCATTCGACAAGATCGAAACCCGTGGTCTCCTCGGTCACGGGATGCTCGACCTGCAGCCGCGTGTTCATCTCCATGAACCAGAAGCCGTCGGGCCGCAGCCCGCGCGCACCGTCGGCGATGAACTCGACCGTGCCGGCGCCCTCGTAGCCGACCGCGCGCGCCGCCTCGACGGCGGCAGCGCCCATCGCGGCACGCAGTTCGGCCGTCATCCCGGGCGCCGGCGCCTCCTCGATCACCTTCTGGTGCCGGCGCTGCAGCGAGCAGTCACGCTCGTTGAGGTGGATGACATTCCCGTGACGATCGGCAAATACTTGAATCTCGATGTGGCGCGGCGCCGTGACGTATTTCTCGATCAGCACGCGCGGATCGCCGAACGCCGACGTGGCCTCGCGCACCGCGCCCGCAAGCGCATCATCGAACTCGGAGTGCTTGTCGACCCGCCGCATGCCCTTGCCGCCGCCGCCCGCGACCGCCTTGATCAGCACCGGGTAGCCGGTCTCGTAGGCCTTGCGCTTGAGGAAGTCGGGATCCTGCCGCTCGCCGTGATAGCCCGGCACGACCGGGACGCCCGCCTTCTGCATCAGTGACTTGGCGCGGTCCTTCAGCCCCATGGCGCTGATCGCGGCCGGCGGCGGACCGACAAAGACGATGCCGGCGGCCGCGCAAGCAGTCGCAAAGGCGGCATTCTCGGCCAGAAAGCCGTAGCCGGGATGGATGCAGTCGGCGCCCGCGCCTTTCGCGGCGGCGATCAGCCGATCGATCGCGAGATAGCTTTCGGCCGCGGGTGCCGGCCCGATCGCGATCGCCTCGTCGCAGGCGCGCACGTGCAGCGCCCGCGCGTCTGCCTCGGAATAGACCGCGATGGTGCGCAAGCCCATGCGGCGCGCCGTGCGCGCGATGCGCACCGCGATCTCGCCGCGATTGGCAATCAGTACGGAAGAGAACATCCGCGAGGCCCGAGAACATCAGCCGTTCGCGTACCAGCTTTTGTCGCCGCCCGCACGCCTCAATGCGGTGCCGGGGCGGCCGCCGCGGGCGCCGGCACGATCTGCTGCGGTGCGGCGGTCGCGGCCCGCGCCGGCGGACGCGGCGGGTGCAGCGCGCGCCGCGTCGGCGTGGGCGGAGGTGACGGCGCGGCCGTGGTGGCGGTGGTCGCTTTCGGGTCCGGCTGCGTGCCGGGCTCGGCCGTCATGATGCTGACCGGCGGAATCGAGGATGCCGACGGAAAATCGTATTTCGACGGCACCGGCGCCGCGGGCGGCCCCGATGCCGTGGTGTAGACACCGCCCGGCGCGGCCGCCGCGACCCCGGGCCCGGTCGGTTGCGCGTGCGCGGGCCATTCCGGCGCATAACGCTCGACATAGCGGTCGAACACGCGCTCGCGCAGGTTGGCCTGCACGCGATCCGGATCCTTGAACAGCACATAACTGTCGCACAGGAGCGGCGTGCAGCTGTCGCGCACCGAGAGCACATGGGCGACGAAGCCGAACCGGTCGGCCTCGAGCGCGAGCCGGATGGTCGCGAGCCTCGCCTCATAGCCCGCGCCGCTGCGATGAGCGAAATCGACCGCGTCGGCCAGAAGCACCAGCCGCGCCGACACGTAGGAAACCGCAGCCGCCACCGCTTCGGGGGTGGCGAAGACCTGCTTCTCGCACGCGGTCTCGACCGCCTCGCCCGCGATCGCGTCGAGGCAGGCGAGCGACGAGCCCGGCGCGACCGCCCGCGCCGCAAGATCGGCCGCGCGCTGGTCGAGCGCGCGCCGCTCCGCCGCGTGCTCGCGCAACACACCCTGCTCCAGCAGCATCCACACCGCCGCGACGGCGCCCGCCACCACCGCAACGCGCATCACCGCACCCGCCACGCTCGCGCCGCTGCGCGTCAGGGTGAGGACGCCGAGGACGACGAAAAGCGCCACGGCGGCGCCCGCCGCCCACGCCGGCAGCGCCACCTGATTGGTCGCTAGTTCGAAACTCGGCATCGCGAGTTCTCCCCCGCCCACGCCCCAAAGCGGTCCCGAAGCAGTCCCAAAGAACCGTTCACAACTATGACGCAGACAGGTACCCATGGCTACCCACACGATTGCACCGGCAAGCAGCGTCGTTGCCGCATGGCTTCCCATCGGGGCTGGCTTTTTCTATAGGTTCCGTCGGTCAAAACTCCTCATGGAACAACAATATGAATGATCAGGTAGCCGGCGGCCGGGCGCCCGCCTCGGGCGAAGCGGTCGATCGATCGGTATTGCAGGACCTCGTCTACGCCAACCACATCTGCGCCGATCAGGGCGTGCTCGACGGCTACGGCCATTGCAGCATCCGCCACCCCACGGCGCCGGACCGCTATTTCCTGGCGCGCTCGCTGTCGCCGGCGGTGATCACGGTCGACGACATCATGGAATACGACCTCGATTCCAATCCGGTCGATCAGCGCGGCCGCCTGATGTACCTCGAACGCTGCATCCACGGCGAAATCTACAAGGCGCGCCCCGACGTCAACGCGATCGTGCACAGCCACTCGCCGGCGGTGGTTCCGTTCAGCGTCGTGCGCAAGGTCGCGCTCAAGCCGATCTGCCACATGTCGGCATTCCTCGCCGAGGGCGTGCCGAATTTCGAGATCCGCGACGCCTTCGGGATGACCGACCTGCTGATCCGCGACAATCGGCTCGGTCGCGCACTCGCCGAGACTTTGGGTAAGAAGAACGTCGCGCTGATGCGCGGTCACGGCAACGTGTGCGTCGGGCCCAACATCATGACGGCGGTCTACCGCGCGATCTACACCGAGGTGAACGCGAAGCTGCAAGCGCAAGCGATGGCGCTCGGCGGCGAGATCACGTTCATGGACCCGCAGGAATGCGCCCTGATCACCGGCCGCAAGGACCTGAACTTCGACCGGCCCTGGCGGATGTGGAAGGAACGCATCGGAGCGACGTAAGGCAGACGGACCGTCGGGGCATGTTCCGCTGGTGCGGAATCGGAAGATGCTCTGACCTATTTGATTTGCATATATCCTTGTCGGCGAACCGGTGTCCCCTTCGCCGGGATATACGCTAGCATCGCCGACGCGCGGCTGCGGACGGACCGCGTCGCCGGCGATCCACGGGTGGAGGCAACGATGACGATGAAGTTCAACCGGATCGCGCTCGCGTCCTGCGTCGCGCTCATGCTCTGCGCCAATGCGCCCGGCGCCCGCGCCGAGCCGCTGCTCACGCAAGGAATCGGCACGTCGAACTGCGCGCGCCTGTCAGGCGACCTCAAGCCGGCCGAGGGCCTCGGCAATCCGGTCAACCTGATGGCCTATGCGTGGGCGCAGGGCTACATCAGCGCGGCCAACATCTCGATGGTCGAAGCGGACTCCAAGCACGTCGACATGGGCCAGCTCGACGAGGGCAAGATCCTCGGGCTGCTGGTCGCCTACTGCAAGGCCAATCCGGACAAGCAACCGCTCGGCGCGCTCAATGAATATCTGCGCAAGAGCCCCAAGGTGCACATCAAGTGGGAAAAGGGCACGGTCGACTGGAACCAGTGAGACCTGCATCTTTCAGACCGGCATTTTTCATGACGTGAGACCAGCGCTTTCATGGCGCCGGCCATGAGATTGGATCACTGTTCAAGGATTGCCGATCGATCTATATCGACGGTACGGAACCAGAAAAAAGCAGAACGCGATTGGAGGCCAATATGGACGCCAAGACCGATGACAAGAGCGCCGGGAAGTGCCCGTTTACGGGCAACCGCGGGCCCACCAACACCCACTGGTGGCCGGATTCACTGAACATCGAGGTACTCCATCGCAATTCCTCGCTGTCGGATCCGATGGGCAAGGATTTCAACTACGCCAAGGAGTTCAAGAGCCTCGACCTCAAGGCGCTGATCAAGGATCTGCGTGCGCTGATGACGGACTCGCAGCCGTGGTGGCCGGCCGATTTCGGGCACTACGGCGGCTTGTTCATCCGTCTCGCTTGGCACGCCGCGGGCACCTACCGCATCACCGACGGTCGTGGCGGCGCCGGCACCGGTCAGCAGCGTTTCGCACCTTTGAATTCGTGGCCCGACAACGCCAACCTCGACAAGGCGCGCCGCCTGCTGTGGCCGATCAAGCAGAAGTACGGCAAGAAGATCTCCTGGGCCGATCTGCTGGTTCTTGTCGGCAACGTTGCCCTCGACTCGATGGGGTTCAAGACCTTCGGCTTCGCCGGCGGCCGCGCCGACGTGTGGGAGCCCGAGGAGCTCTACTGGGGCCCCGAAGGATCGTGGCTCGGCGACGAGCGCTACAGCGGCGAGCGCCAGCTCGCGGAGCCGCTCGGCGCCGTGCAGATGGGCCTCATCTACGTCAATCCGGAAGGGCCGAACGGCAATCCGGACCCGGTCGCGGCGGCGAAAGACATCCGCGAGACCTTCTTCCGCATGGCGATGAACGATGAAGAGACCGTCGCGCTGATCGCGGGCGGCCACACGTTCGGCAAGACGCACGGCGCGGGCGACCCCTCGCTGGTTGGACCGGCGCCCGAAGCCGGCGCGCTCGAGGAGCAGGGTCTCGGCTGGAAAAGCAAGCACGGTGCCGGCCACGGCGCCGATGCCATCACGGGCGGCCCGGAAGTGACCTGGACGCAGACTCCGACCAGGTGGAGCAACCACTTCTTCAAGAACCTGTTCGAAAACGAATGGGAGCTGACGAAGAGCCCCGCCGGCGCCAAGCAATGGACGGCGAAGAACGCGCAGGCCGATATTCCGGACGCGTTCGACACGTCGAAGAAGCACGTACCGACGATGCTGACGACCGACCTGTCGCTGCGCTTCGACCCGGCCTACGAGAAGATTTCGCGCCGCTTCTACGAGCACCCCGAGCAGTTCGCGGATACGTTCGCGCGCGCGTGGTTCAAGCTCACGCACCGCGACATGGGTCCGCGGGCGCGCTACCTCGGCCCGCTGGTGCCGAAGGAAGAGCTGATCTGGCAGGATCCGATTCCGGCCGCCGGCCGCAGCTCGATCAACGACAAGGATGCCGCCGCCCTGAAGGCGAAGATCCTGGCGAGCGGGCTGACGGTGCCGCAGCTCGTCTCGGCCGCATGGGCGTCGGCCTCGACGTACCGCGGCACGGACAAGCGCGGCGGCGCCAACGGCGCTCGCGTCCGCCTCAGCCCGCAGGCCGATTGGGAGGCCAATAATCCCGATCAGCTCGAAAAGACGCTCAACAAGCTCGAGGCGATCCAGCAGGCGTTCAACAAGTCGGCCAAGGGCGGCAAGAAGGTCTCGATGGCCGACCTGATCGTTCTCGGCGGCGGCGCCGCCATCGAAAAGGCCGCGAAGGCTGCCGGCGTCAACGTGAAGGTCCCGTTCTCGCCGGGCCGCATGGACGCGTCGCAAGGGCAGACCGACGTCAACTCGTTCGCTCCGCTCGAGCCGCGGGCCGACGGCTTCCGCAACTACATCAACAGCAGGAAACGGCAGTTCATGCAGCCCGAAGAAGCGCTGGTGGACCGGGCGCAACTGCTGCGGTTGACGGCACCGGAGATGACCGTGCTCCTCGGTGGCCTGCGCGTGCTCGGCGCGAACGCCGGCGACTCCAAGCACGGCGTCTTCACCAAGAAGGTCGGTACACTGACCAACGACTTCTTCGTCAATCTCCTCGACATGAGCACGGAATGGCAGCCTGCGGGCTCCGACGGCGTTTATGAGGGGCGCGACCGCAAGACGAAGACGGTCAAATGGACCGGCACCCGCGTCGACCTGATCATCGGCTCACACTCGCAACTGCGCGCCTTTGCGGAAGTCTATGCGTGCAAGGACTCGAAGGAGAAGTTCGTGAAGGACTTCGTGGCGGCGTGGACCAAGGTGATGAACGCCGACCGCTTCGACCTCGCCTGATCCCGGCGAGCACCTCGCACAAGAAATCCGGGCGGCGGCTCAAGACAATCGAGCCGCCGTCCCCATTTCCAATGCTCAAATTGAAGGCATCCCGCGTCCCACCGAAACGTACCATTTTTCGACTGCATTCGATTTACGCCCCCGTGCAGGCGCCCCGATAAATCATTCCTTTACCGCTTTCATCGAATTCTTGTTGCGAACGTCATTGTCGCGCCGCGCGTTTTCGTGGCCAACCCGATTTGAAATTGCATTGCGCGCTTCGCACTCCTTGACAGCAACTATCGGCCTCGGGGCGGCGAGCTTGCTGGCAATGGCGGGACTGCAAGCGTATCCGCGCGACGGCACGCAAGTGGCTGCAGTGTTTGCGCCCTGGATGGCCGGCGGCGAAGTCTTTGCCCGGATCGCCGCAGCGGACGGGTTGATCCTGCGGCGCGGATCGCTCGAACTCGATCGTCGTGGTTCGGAGTGACGCTCCCGGCCTGATCAACCGCCTCTACGGAGCCGGCGCATGGCTGGTGATCGATCCGGACGCTTTCGGTGGATGCCTTGCGGGTCGCGCCGATCCGGGAAGGTGAATTCGAGGAATCGCATCATGCAGAATACACTTGAGCGGCTGCGCGCTACGGTCGCCCGCTTTTTCATCATGGGCCTGTGGCTACACGTCCCACTGTTGCTGATCGCCGGTCTCGCGAACGACAGCAACTGGCTGGCCGGCTCATTGACTGGAGCGATCGTCGCCGGGGTCGCGACCGTCATATGGCTGTCCGACCGCACCGGAGTGCTGGCGCGCTACGCGATCACCGTCGCGCAGGTCACGATGGTGTCGCTGCTGGTCTGGCTCTCCCACGGGCCGATGCAGGCCGACGTGCACATGTACTACTTCGTCACCTTTGCGGCGCTGACGACGTTCTGCGACTGGCAGGTCATCATCTTGGCCGCCACCCTGACGGCGCTACACCACCTCGGACTGAATTTCTTGATGCCGTATGCGGTGTTTCCGGATGGCGCCAGCCTGTGGCGCGTCGCGCTCCATGCCGCCATCGTTGCCGTCGAAGCCGCGGTGCTGACCTGGCTTACGACCTATCTGGCCCAGCTTCTCGCCAACAACGACAGTGCGCTCGCCGCCATGGCCGATGGGCAGCGGCGCGAGCGCGAGCTTGCGGACGAGCGGCACCTCAGCGAGGAGCGCAATCGAGCCGAGCGCCGGCGCGCCATGATCGAGATCGCCGACCGCTTCGAGGCAAGCATCAAGCAAGTCACCGACGCGGTCTCGTCGGCTGCCGACGAGCTGCGCAAGACTTCGCAATCCATGTCGACCACTGCCGATCACACCTCCGACCGCGCCACCAGCGTCGCGATGGCGGCGCAGCAGGCCAACGCCAACGTCGAGACGATCTCGGCAAGCTCGCAGGAATATGGCGCCGCGATCGACGAGATCGGGCGCCACGTGTCGCAGGCCGCGCAGGTCGCAAGCGGCGCCGTGGCCGACGGCGACCGCACCAACGCGACCGTGATGTCGCTGGCCGAGACCGCCGAGCGCATCGGCGACGTCCTCAAGCTCATCGGCGCCATCGCGGCGCAGACCAACCTGCTCGCGCTCAACGCGACCATCGAGGCCGCACGCGCCGGCGAGGCCGGCAAGGGGTTCGCGGTGGTGGCCTCCGAGGTCAAGAGCCTCGCCGATCAGACCGCGAAGGCGACGGACCAGATTCGCGACCAGATCAGCGCGATCCAGGACGAGACCAAGGCCGCGGCGGGCGCGATCAGCGGCATCTGCAAGACCATCGGCGAGATCAACACAATCTCGGGAAAGGTCGCGAATGCGGTCGAGCGTCAGCGGGGCGCAAGCGAGAAGATCTCGCGCAACATCCAGGAAGCCGCGGCCGGCACCCGCGACGTCGCGGAAAACATCGGTGTCGTCACGTCGGCGGCGGCCGAAACGGGATCGTCAGCGGCTCAGGTGTTGGGTTCGGCCTCCAAGCTCGCAAGCCAGTCGGAGCGCATGCGCAACGAGGTCGAGCGCTTCCTGACGACAGTCCGGGCTGCCTGAGCCGAGAGACTGAATTCGCCCGCGCATGCCGCCCACATGGACAAGGCAATCTGGGCTGCGGCTCGACGACGCCCGAGCCGCCGCCCCCTTCGCGCGCTCGATAACGACTGCAAATTTCACCCGTAAGTGATTGTTTCCATTCGACTCTCGTAGAGAGTGCATCCGTCAAATAAATTGTTCCTTTACCGCTATCGCCGAATCTTGCCGCGAGTGTCATCAGCACGTCGCGCTCGCGCCTAAAGGCGGATCGATTCGATCCGACATGGAATTGCCCCGCCTTTCGCACCCCTGTCGGGAGCTCTTCGCCTCGCTGAGGTCAGTGCGTGACCATCTTGGGAACCTGTCTCCGCGATGGCAGGTCGCTGCCGTGCTCGCGTCCCGGGAGGGCGGCGGCCGGTTCGTCGCCCGCGTGGCGGAAGCCGACGGGCAGGTGGTGCGGCGTGGGTTGTTCGATTCGATCGTGCGGTGCGGAGCGATGCCCCCGGCCTGATCAACCGCCTCGACGGAGCGGGTGCCTGGCCGGTGATCGACCCGGGTGATTCGGAGGATGCCTTGCGGGTCGCGCCGACCCGGCAAGGAATATCGTGGGGGGAATTACCATGCAGAACACACTGGAGCGACTGCGCGCGACGGTCGCGCGCTTCTTCATCGTCGGGCTCTGGCTGCACGTTCCCGTGCTGCTGATCGTCGGCCTCGCAAACGACACCAGCTGGCTGGCCGGCTCCTTGACCGGCGCGATCGCGGCCGCGGCCGCGACCGCCATATGGCTCTCCGACCGCACCGGGGCGCTCGCGCGCTACACCATCGCGGTCGCACAGATCATGATGGTGTCGCTCCTGGTCTGGCTCTCGCACGGGCCGACGCAGATCGACGTGCACATGTATTACTTCGCCAGCTTCGCGGTGCTGACGGCGTTCTGCGACTGGCAGGTCATCGTCTTGGCCGCCGGCCTGACGGCCGTGCATCACCTCGGGCTCAATTTCCTGATGCCGTACGCGGTGTTCCCCGATGGCGCCAACTTTTGGCGCGTCCTGCTGCATGCCGGCATCGTCGTCATGGAAACCGCGGTGCTGACCTGGCTCACTGCGTATCTCGCCCACCTCCTCGCCAGCAACGACCGCGCCCTCGCCGCCATGGCCGACGCGCAGCAGCGCGAACGCGAGCTGGCCGACGAGCGACGGGGTAGCGAGGAGCGCAACCGGGTGGAACGCCAGCGCGCCACGATCGAGATCGCCGACCGCTTCGAGGCGAGCATCAAGCAGGTCACCGACGCGGTCTCGTCGGCCGCCGACGGGTTGCGGCGGACCGCGCAATCCATGTCGACCACCGCCGATCACACCTCGGACCGCGCCACCAGCGTCGCGATGGCGGCGGAGCAGGCCAGCGCCAACGTCGAGACGATCTCGGCGAGCTCGCAGGAGTATGGCGCCGCCATCGAGGAAATCGGCCGCCACGTGTCGCAGGCCGCGCACGTCGCAAGCGGTGCGGTCGCCGACGGCGATCGCACGAACGCGACGGTCATGTCGCTTGCCGAGACGGCCGAGCGCATCGGCGACGTCCTCAAGCTCATCGGCGACATCGCGGCACAGACCAACCTGCTCGCGCTCAACGCGACCATCGAGGCCGCGCGCGCGGGCGAAGCCGGTAAGGGATTTGCGGTGGTGGCCTCCGAGGTCAAGAGCCTCGCCGATCAGACCGCCAAGGCGACGGACCAGATTCGCGACCAGATCACCGCGATCCAGGACGAGACGAAGGCGGCGGCCGGCGCGATCAGCGGCATCTGCAAGACCATCGGCGAGATCAACACCATCTCGGCGAAGGTCGCGGACGCGGTGGAGCGTCAGCGGGTCGCGAGCGAGAATATCTCACGCAACATCCAGGAAGCCGCGACCGGGACCCGCGACGTCGCGGAGAATATCGGCATCGTCACGTCCGCGGCGACCGAGACCGGCTCGTCGGCCGCCCAGGTGCTGAGCTCAGCCTCCGAGCTCGCAACCCAGTCCGAGCGCATGCGCAACGAGGTCGAGCGCTTCCTGGCTACCGTCCGCGCCGCCTGAGCGACTGAGGGCCTTGCATCCGCCCTCGCGTGCCGCCAATACGGCGGCATGCTCGTCATCGACGATCTCACACTGCGCATCGCAGGCCGCAGCCTGCTCGAAGGCGCCTCCGCGCAGGTGCCGGATGGCGCGCGCGTCGGCCTGATCGGCCGCAACGGGACCGGCAAGTCGACGCTCTTTCGCGCGATCGCGGGCGACATCGCGCCCGAGCACGGCGCGATCGTGCTGCCGGCGCGCGCCCGTATCGGCCGGCTGCCGCAGGAGGCGCCCGATGGCCCCGACAGCCTGATCGACCTCGTGCTCGCGGCCGATCGTGAGCGCAGCGCGCTCTTGAGCGAGGCCGAGGCCGCGCAGGATCCCCATCGCATCGCCGAGATCCAGACACGGCTTGCCGACATCGGCGCGCACGCGGCGCCGGCTCGCGCCGCCGGCATCCTGGCGGGTCTCGGGTTCTCGCACGACGACCAGCAGCGCGCGGTCGCTGAGTTCTCCGGCGGCTGGCGCATGCGGGTCGCACTCGCGGCCGTGCTGTTCGCCGAACCGGACCTGCTGCTGCTCGATGAGCCGACCAACTATCTCGATCTCGAAGGCACGCTCTGGCTCGAGGATCACCTCGCGCGCTATCCGCACACCGTGATCGTGATCAGCCACGATCGCGATCTCATCGACAACGCGGTCAACTCGATCCTGCACCTCGACAACCGCCGCCTCACCTTCTATCGCGGCGGCTACACGGCTTTCGAGCGCCAGCGCCGCGAGCGGCAGGCGCTCGACCAGAAATTTGCGAAGAAGCAGGAGGCCGAGCGCAAGCGCATCATGGCCTTCGTCGACCGCTTCCGCGCCAAGGCGACGAAGGCGCGCCAGGCGCAATCGCGCCTCAAGTTGCTTGCCAAGCTCGAGCCGCCTGCCGCGGTCGTCGCCGACGAGGTGCGCGAGATCGCGATCCCGGATCCCGAGCGGCTGCTCTCGCCGCCGATCATCGCGTTCGACGGCGTCGCGGCCGCCTACGAGCCCGGCAAGCCGGTGCTGCGCCGCCTGACGCTGCGCATCGACAACGACGATCGCATCGCCCTGCTCGGCGCCAACGGCAACGGCAAATCGACGCTCACCAAGCTGATCGCCGAGCGCCTTGCGCCAAGCGAGGGCCGCATCACACGCGCCGATCGGCTCAAGGTCGCCTATTTCGCGCAGCATCAGCTTGACGAGCTCGATCCCGCGGGGAGCGCTTATGACCACGTGCGCGCGCTGATGGGCGACGCGCCTGTCGCAAAGATCCGCGCCCGTGCCGGCGCCATCGGGTTTCCGGGCGCGAAGGCCGACACGGCCGTGCGCGACCTGTCCGGCGGCGAGAAATCGCGGCTGCTGTTCGGGCTGGCGTGCTTCGAGGCGCCGCATCTCATCGTGCTCGACGAGCCGACCAACCATCTCGACGTCGACAGCCGCGCCGCCCTAATCGAGGCGATCAACGGCTTTGCGGGCGCCGTTATCCTGGTGTCGCACGACCGCTATCTCCTGCAGGCCTGCGTCGACCGGCTCTGGTTGGTTGCCGACCGGACTGTTGCGCCTTTCGACGGCGATCTCGACGACTACCAGGCACTGGTGCTCGGGCGCGCGCGCGAGGACAACGGGGAACGGGCCAAGCCTGACGGGCGGCGCCCGCGTAGCGAAGTGCGCCGCGCTGCTGCCGAACGGCGAGCCGAGCTTGCGCCGCTCAAGCGGCGGATCGCAGCCATCGAGGCCAACATGGGCAAGCTGCAGGTCCGTGTGGGCGAGATCGACCGAACGCTCGCCGATCCGCAGCTCTACGAGCGCGACCCGGCGCGCGTCGCGACGCTCGCCCGGGAGCGGGCCGAGATGGCCGCGGCGCTTGCGGCCGCAGAGGAGCAGTGGCTCGCGCTGAGCGAGGAATATGAGACAGCCGCCGGCTAGGGTCCGATCGAGGCCCGACGCGAATGCGCGCTCATGTGCACGCAATCATCGGCCATACGTCGGACTTTCCATGATTGCCGCTGCGGCCGGGACCCGCTAATTTGACGGCACGCGAAATGCTATTCGCACGCGAGCCATCGCAGGGGGCGTTGGGCATGATGCAGGATACCAGGAGACATGGCGGATTGGGCATCACGTCGTTCGTCATCGGCGTGCTGTCCATCTTTCTCGACTTCGGCATTTTCGCAGTCGCGGGTTACATGAAAGCGAGCGGACAGCAGACACCGGCGGTCAACAAGATCGTCGGGACCAGCATCCTGTTGTTGCTCGGGGTATGCCTTCTGGGCATCGGCCTCGGCATAGCGGGCGCCGCTGACCGGACATCGAAGAAGGCCTTCCCGGTTATCGGGATCGTTCTCGGCACCGCCGTGTTCTTGCTCACGGGCGCGCTCGTCGCGATCGGTATCGCGATGGTGCGGCAAGGCCTGGCCTGACACGCCTCTCCGCGCGCTTACTCGCCCTTCGCGGCCGGCTTGCTGGCGGCGGTGACCAGTGCCGCGGCATCGGCGTGCAGCGCGCGGCGCAACTCGTCGCGATCGTAGAACATGTGGCCGCCCGCGTAGACCGCCAGCTTGACGCGATCCGCCGAGCCATAGATCGGTAATTGCCCGAGCAGCAGCTGGTCCGCGAAATACGGTGCGATCAGATCGTTCGCGCCGTGCGCGACCAGCACGCGCAGCTGCGCGTCGGCGGCGAGATCGTCGCGCAGATCGTCGACCACCTGCGGACGGCGAAGTCCGCCGCCCTTGAACCAATTCCTGCCGACCTCTTCGTTGAGCAGCTCGTAGGGCTTGTCCACGCGCCAGTTGAGCACGTGCTGGTAGAGATCGGTCATCGCGGTCGTGATCGGTGCTCGCGTGCCCCCGAGGACCGGATCCGAATAGTTCGACGTCGCCGACGTCGGATTGGGATCGTACGCCGTCACGTTCGGATCGTAGATGCTGCCGATCAGCCCCTGCGCGCGATGCAGCTCGCGCTGGAAGGTGGCGACGTCGACCCGGCCCGCGAGCCGCTTCACCAACGCCGGATCAAGCCCCGTATAGGCCGCAACCCGCGCCGAAATGCGCGCGACCGCGGCGCTGTCGCGCTCGCCCTTGAGGAGATCGAGCAGATAGTCGCCCGCCGCGTAGCGCTCGACCTCGCGCACCGCCTCGCGGCTGTACTGCCCCTTGGCGTCGAGCGCCGCGGCCGCCATCGACGGAAGATGATTGACCCAGGCCATCGGCACGTGGTGGGGCTCGCCGAGATTGGCAAAGTCGATGACCGGCGAGATCATCACCAGGCCGCGGACGCCGACGCCCTGGTCCTGCAGCTTGCGCGCGACCTTCGGGGCGCGGAAGCCGCCATAGCTCTCTCCGGCGATGAATTTGAGCGACTGCTGCCGCCCCGCCTGCTCGATCCACTTGCGGATGAACACCGCCAGCGACTCGGCATCGCCGTCGACCGACCAGAAGCGCTTGCGGCCGTCATCGCCGCTCGCCGCGATCCGGCTGTAGCCGGTGCCGGGCGGATCGATGAAGACGAGATCGGTGAAATCGAGCCAGGTCTCGGCGTTCGGCACCAATTTGGGCGGTTCGGAAATGGAGAAGTGCGCAAGCGGCAGCCGCCAGGGGCCGATGGCGCCGAGGTTGAGATACGCGGATGCGGCGCCCGGTCCGCCGTTGAACACGAATGTCACCGGCCGCGACGTATCGCCCGGCACCACGTAGGCGACGTAAGCGACCTCGGCGAGAAGCGCGCCGTCGTCCGCGCCATTGAGCGGGATGGAGCCTGCGGTCGCCCTGAAATGAATGGTGTGCCCCGGCAGCTCGACTGTCTGATCGGTGGTCGTATCGGCCGGCAGCTTGCGCTCCGTAGGGGCGTTCGCGGCGCGGGGGGCTGCGGCGCCACCGGCGGGAACCGCGGCGGGCGCGGCGTGCTCGCGATGTTGCGCCCACGCGGCTGGTCCCGCCGCAACACCGAGGCCGGCCACGACCAACGCCATCGCGAGCGCGGAGCGGCGCGCGAGACGAAGCGGACGGCGCAGAAAGTCGAAACACGTATTGGTCATGTGGCGCATCCGGATGCACAACCGTTGCCCGACGGCATAAGCGGGCGACTATCGAGGGAGAATATGGCGTCGCGGCGGCTGCTTCGCCACGACCAATAAAGCGGAAGGCCGGGCTCAGGTTGCCGGCTGCTGCTGTTGCGGCTTCGGCTTCTTCTTCACCACCGGCTTTTTCTTCTTCGGCTTCTCGACCTTTGGCGGCGGGGGCGGCTCGGGGCCGCGCTCGAGCGAGCTCAGACGGCCACGTCTGAACAGATAAGTCCCGGCCCGTTCGTTGCCCATGTAGATCATGGTCACCTGGCGCTCGCCGCGCTCACCGGTGCTGATATTGACCGATTGCGGCGGGCCGATCGTCTGCACGACCTCGCACTCGGTCATGTCGAGACCGACGGTGCCGAGCACGGGCGGCGCGGGCGGCGCATTAGCGGCCCCCGGCGCGGCTGCAGGCGACGACAGCGCGGCCTCTGCGGGCTCAGGAGCCGATGGCGGTGGCGGAGGCGCGACGGGAGCCGCCGCAACGGTGGACGGCCCTCCGGCGCACATGCCTTGCGCGTCGACGAGATCGCCCGGGCCCACCGGCCGGTCGGAACGCGCCGAGGCGGGCGGCACATAGGTGTCCATGTTTTCCGGCAGGAAGCTGCGCGGCGTCGGCGCCTTGAATTGGCTGAAATCGGGCATCGCGCTCGTGCAGCCCGCGAGCGCGCCGACGCCTGCCAGCAGCGCGGCGCGCGACAGCATCGAAAATCGTCCGCGTATCAATCGACCCAGACCTTTGCAACTCATGATCCTTGCCATCGATACGGTTCGCACAGCGCGACCGGCCGAAACCTTACAATCTTCGGGACAGCAGGGTCCCGCGTTCCATTACAAACGACCCACAACATGACGCGCGCACGTTGATGAAGTGTTCACCTTCCCACGCTGGCGACCGTCGTGTAAGGACCCCTCTCCGGCGCTGCGCCGGCAATCGCAGCAAGCATACGCGAAACGGTCGCCGTGGCGGGAATATCGTCACCACACAATGCCGACGTCGTAAACGTGCCGAAGGCTACGGCAAGCGGTGTCCCGCCAGGCGCGTCACGCATCGCCGTGACCCTGATCCTGGCCCTGGGCGTCGTGGCCGGCCTCGCCTTCGGCCTATATCCGCAACTCGACCTATCCATTTCGGCCTGGTTCTACGACCCCCTACAGCACGTCTGGCCCGCGACAAACAACAGGCTGCTCATCGTTCACCGCGATCTTAGCGCCTATCTGGCGGCCATTCTTGTCATCATTGCGATCATTTTGGGCGTCGCCAGCCTGATCCGTCGGCGCGAACCATGGCTGATGTGGCGGCGCGCCGCAGGGTTCCTGATCGGATCCTGCCTGCTCGGACCCGGCCTGATCGTAAACACCCTGCTCAAGCCGGAATGGGGACGTCCACGGCCCGCGGACGTGATCCAGTTCGGCGGCAAGCTGCACTTCGTCCCGTGGTGGAACCCGTTCGGCGAATGCGACGGCAATTGCTCGTTCGTCTCCGGCGAGACGTCGTTGGCGTTCTGGGTACTCGCCTGGGCATTGGTGGTGCCGCCGCGTTACCGCGCCGCGACGGCGACGTTGGCGCTCGTCAACTGCGCGGTCCTCAGCGCCGGCCGCATCGCCATGGGCGGTCATTTCGCCAGCGACGTGCTGTTCGCCGTCATCGTGACCGCGCTGGCCATCTGGCTCAGCTACGTTACCGCATTCGGCGAACTCGCCTTCCCGCGACGCCGCAATGCTCAGCATCCGGTGAACGGCGGAAGCGGGCCGCGTGGCCCGCTGAGCAGGAAGCCGTAGAACACGCGCTCACCATCCCGCGCGACTTTCGTGATCGGCACCGAGACCGGACCCACCGGATCGACCTTCGAATACGTTGCACGCACGCTCGCAAGGGCTGCGCAGGCCGAGGGGTACAGGATCGGCTCGGGGCTCGACTCTGTCAGCGCGTCCTTCAGTCCGAAACTGGGGACCGATATCGGGCGCCACCACAGCACCGGCTCGGAGCGGTCGCGCAAATAGTACTGCAGGGCCGCAAAGTCCGCGCGCAAGTCGGTGACGATCGATTTCGCGCCCGACCGTCGCGCGAGGTCGCCCACGGCCTCGGCATACTGACGCCAGCCCATCGTCCGCCGATAGGGATTGGCGACATGCGGAATGGCGAGCCGGTCCGCAATGGCGTCGGTGCCGATGAGCGCAACCTGGACCACGACGCCGATCGCGACGCTCAACAACATCCAGCCTCTCCCGTCCCGCTGCGACAGCAGCGCGCCCGCGAGGACCGCCCCGGATACGGCGGACGCGGCGGCCCAATTACCGTTGGCCTTCACCCAAAACGCAAACACCGTGACGACGGCGAGGGCCGGAATGAAGAACGCGATCAGGATGCGATCCTGCTCGACCAGGGCAGAGGAGCGCAGGCGAAACGTCGCGATGATCATCACGGCAAACATCACCGGGCTGAACACGACGAATTGCGTGCCGAGGAATTCCAGCGCGCGCATGATGCTCGGGTGCACCGGGTCGCCGAGCACGATATCGCCGGTATGCTCGACCGTCGCGAACCCGTTCGACGCGTTCCAGGCGATATTCGGCGCAATGACCAGGATCGCGACCAGCAGCGCGAGCCAGACCTCGGACCGCTTGAAAAGAAGCCGTGCGCGCCGGCTGAAAAGCGCGGCAATCGCCATGCCGGGCAGGAAATAGATCATCGCGTATTTGGCCAGCATCCCGAGCCCGATCGAGATGCCGAGCAGCAGCGCCCACCGCTTGTTCGGCGCGATGAGCATGTTGACATAGGCCCAGAGCGCCAACGCCCAGAAGAACAGCAGCGGCACGTCGGTGCTGATGATGCGCGTCGAGAATACGACACCGGTCGCGAGCGCAAACGACAGCGCCGCCCAGAACCCTGCCCGCTCGTCATAGAGGGACTTTCCGATCGCGTAGACCACGAGGCTGGTTCCCGCGTGGAGCAGCGACGACGGTGCGCGCACGCACCATTCGTCGTTGCCGCAAACGTGCGAGGCGGCCGAGATGATCCATGCCAGAAGCGGCGGCTTGGTGTAGTAGCCGAGCGCGAGCTCGCGCGACCACGACCAATACTGCGCCTCGTCGTAGAACAGATCGACCACCGAGAAGCGCAAGGCGACGAGCCGCACGATGGTGAGCGCGATGACGATCACGATCGTGGCACGCAGATAGGACGACTGCCGGCCTGTTTCCCCACGTTGCGCGGGCCACGGCAAGGCCGCTTCTATCGATTGCGATGAAGACGTCGTCATGGCCACCCACGCATTATCGGCTCAACGGCACCGGATCAACGTGAATGCCCACGGTCCGGATGTCCGCCTGCCGCGATCGCCGCCCCACCCCTCAAGCCTTCTTGACCCAGCGGCCGCCCGCGTCCGCCTGCCAATAGGTCACGTCGAATCCCGCCGACTTCGCCTCGCTCCAGCTCGTGCGCGCGGCCGTGACCGCGTCCTCGTCGGTGCCGTCGAAGATCAACACGATTCGCTGATAGGCCCGCGCATCCGCCGGCATCGGGGCGCCGTCGATCAGGAACCGCACGATGGCGCCGCTCGGATTGTCGTTCTTGATCGTCAGGAGGATCGGCTGATCGGCCGCGGTGGGCTCCCGGTGCGTGCCGTGCGGCAGGAAGGTGTCGTCGCGATAGGTCCAAAGGTGCGCATCGAGCGCATCGACCCGCTCCTCGGCGGAAGACTGCACCGCCACGCGCCAGCCACGCTCAAGCGAACGCTCGAGCAGGCTCGGCAGCACCCGCTCGAGCGGCTGGCCCTCCAGGTGATAGAACAGCACCTCGGTCACCGGCGGCGTCTCACTTCTCGTAATAGTCCTCGACCAGGCGATCGAGCAGCTGCACGCCCCACCCGGCGCTCCAGCTCCGGTTGATCTCGGTCTGCGGCGAGCCGAGCGCGGTGCCGGCGATGTCGAGATGCGCCCACGGGGTCTTGCCGACGAAGCGCGCCAGCAATTGCGCCGCCGTGATCGCGCCGCCCCAGCGGCTGCCGCCGGTGTTCTTCATGTCGGCGAACTTCGAGTCGATCATCTTGTCGTATTCGGGCCCGAGCGGCATGCGCCAGACGCGCTCGCCGGTCGCTTCCCCGGCCTTGACGAGCCGCTCGGCGAGCTTGTCGTCGTTCGCGAACAAGCCGGCATATTCCTGGCCCAGCGCCACCATGATGGCCCCGGTCAGCGTCGCGAGATCGACCATGAATTTGGGCTTGTACTTGGTGTTGACGTAGTGGAGCACGTCGGACAGCACCAGGCGGCCTTCGGCATCCGTGTTGATGATCTCGATCGTCTGGCCCGACATGGTCTTGACGATGTCGCCCGGCCGTTGGGCCTTGCCGTCCGGCATGTTCTCGACGAGGCCGATCGCGCCGACCGCATTGACGCGCGCCTTGCGCGCCGCGAGCGCCTGCATCAGCCCGACGACGCAGCCGGCGCCCGCCATGTCGCCCTTCATGTCCTCCATGCTGGCGGCCGGCTTGATCGAGATGCCGCCGGTGTCGAAGCACACGCCCTTGCCGATGAACGCGACCGGCGCCGCGTCCTTCTTGCCGCCGTTCCAGCGCATGATCACCATGCGGCTGTCATGCGCCGAGCCCTGGCCGACGCCGAGCAGCGCATTCATGTCAAGGCGCTTCATCGCCGCGACGTCGAACACGTCCACCGCGACGCCGAGGCGCTTGAGCGTTCCGGCGCGGCGCGCAAACTCGATCGGAAAGAGCACGTTCGCGGGCTCGTTGATGAGATCGCGCGCGAACACCACCGCATCCGCGAGACCGCCGCGCTTGGCCCAGGTGGCGCGCGCGCGCGCCACGTCGGCGACGCCGATCTCGATCTTGACGGCCCCCGCCTTCTCGTCGTCGTCCTTGCGCTTGGTCTTGTAGCGATCGAAGCGGTAGGCGCGCAGCCGCATCCCGATCGCGAGCTCGCTCGCCTGCTCGGGCGTCATCGCCTTGTTGGGAAGCTCGGCCACGATGGTCGCGCTCGCCGCCGTCGCCGGTATCTTTCCCATGGCGGCGCCGCCGAGCTTGGTGAAGTCGCGCCGCTTCATGTCGTCCGCCTTGCCGCAGCCCACGACAACGAGGCGCGCGACCTTGAGGTCGGCCGGCGCCACGAGGTCGAGCACGCTGCCGCTCTTGCCCTTGAAGCGGTCGGCCGCGGCCGCGCGCGCCACCAGGGGCGCGGCGGCGCCCAGCAGGCGGCGGGTAACGGGCCCTAGGCGCAATGTCTCGTCGCAGAACACTACCAGAACGCCAGCGGTCGGCGTCGCAAACGCGGCAAATCCAATTGTCGGGCCATCGGCCATATGAATATTCCTCTTGAGCCGGGCGGCGCGAAGCGCGAAATCAGGCGTCCGGCGGGCTCCTTTATGGCGCGGATGGGCGACGCCGCCTAGCCCTGTCAAAACGGGAGAAAAAGTCGTAACTGCTTAACCATTACCTGTGGAATTTCAACGGCTTTGCCTTGCCGCGGCCACTTTGTGGGGCGAGCTTGGTAAACGGGGTGGTTCCGGCGCGGGGGTGCCGGTGCCCATGTCCGGTCGGGATCCGCTGGCGCGCACTGGCCGGCGGTGGGGAAGCGTGGCGCGATGGGGTCAATCGGCTGGTACATCTTCCGCACCACGTTGGGCGCCTTCTGGCTGATTCTGGGCAGCCTCACGCTCGTGGTCTGGCTCGACACGGCGGTGCGCGACCTCGACCTGATAACCAAGGGTCAGACCGCCTGGGCGTTCCTCGGCGTCATGTCCCTGGCGATCCCGCAACTGGTCCTCATCATCGCGCCGATTGCGCTCGTGATCGCGGCCGCGCACACGCTCAACCGGCTCGCAACCAACTCCGAGCTGATCGTCCTGAATGCCGCCGGCATGTCGCCGTGGCGGCTCTTTCGCGCCTTCATGGCGGCGGCTGCCGTCGTCGCCGTCATGGTGCTCATCTTGAACGCCTATATCTCGCCGCTCTGCCTGCGTGAGCTACGGAACATCGCCGCCAGGGTGCGGGCGGATTTCGTCGCCAACATCGTCCAGCCGGGACGCTTCATCCCGCTCGAGCGCGGCCTCACGTTCCACATCCGCGGGCGCCAGCCGGACGGCATCCTGCTCGGTGTGTTTCTCGACGATCGCCGCGATCCGAAGGAACAGTCCACGATCCTCGCCGAGCAGGGCAAGATCGTGCAGAACGACCAGGGAACATACCTGTTTCTGCAGACCGGAAACATCCAACGCCACGCGGTCGACGAGCGCGACCCGACCATCGTGAGGTTCGAGCGCTACGCCTTCGACCTGTCGCGACTCGCGGGCGCCGGGCAGACCGCCACCATCACCTACTCGGTGCGAGAGCGTTACACCTGGGACCTGGTTCATCCGGACCCGCGCGACGCGGAAGTGCGGCGTGATCCCGGCCAGTTCCGCGCCGAGTTGCACGACCGCCTCATTACGCCCGCGTATCCGCTCACCTTCATGATCATCGCCTTCGCGTATCTGGGCGCGCCGCGCACCACCCGGCAAAGCCGCACCTGGTCGCTCATCTCCGCGATCGGTGCGGTTGCGACGCTGCGCTTGATCGGCTTCGCCAGCATGGTGCTCGGCATCAAGTATCCGGTCGCGCTGACGTTCCAATATGTCGCGGTATTTGCCGCGACGGTGCTCGGCCTGCTGGCGATTTCGCAGGCCGTCATCATCGAGCCGCCGGCCTTCCTGGTCCGCGCCGTTCAAGCCGTGACTGACCGCTTCACGCGGCAGTTTGCGGCGACGACGTGAGGCTGCGCCATGGTCGCCGGCACCCTCGGACGATATTTCGGGCTGCGCTTCCTCATCACCGCTATCCTGGTGTTCATCGGGATTCTCGCGCTCATCGCGCTCATCGAGTACGTCGAGCTGATGCGCAAGACCTCGGATGTGCCCAACGTCCCGGCGCTGGTGGTGGCCGAGACCTCGCTGTTCCGCGTGCCGCTCATCGCCGAGCGAATCATGCCGTTCTCGGTGCTGGTCGCCGCCATGTCGTGCTACCTCAACCTGTCGCGCCGGCTTGAGCTCGTCATCGCGCGAGCGGCCGGCATGTCGGCCTGGCAGTTCGTCACGCCGGCGGTCGTCGTCGCATTCGTCCTCGGCGTGGCGGCCACCCTCCTCTACAATCCGATGGCGGCCGCGCTGCAGGAGCGATCCAGGCAGCTTGAAGTGCGCTACCTGGGCGGCAGAGCCAACTCGGGCCTGCAGGGCAACGGCAACGGCTTCTGGGTCCGCCAGGTCAATGCCGATGGGCAGTCGGTCATCAACGCCCTGACGAGCAGCGAGCAGGGTGTTCGGCTCGGCGGCGTGACGGTATTCGCGTATGACACCGAAGGCCACTTCCTGCAGCGGATCGAAGCCAAGACGGCTGTGCTCGGCCAGGGCCTGTGGCGGCTGAGCGAAGCGCGCATCTATTCGACCGACGCGCCGCCGCGCGACGCCGACGAATATTCTCTCAAGACTAGTCTCAGCCCCGAACAGGTGCGCGAAAGCTTTGCGACGCCGGACACGGTGCCGTTCTGGGATTTGCCATTGTATATCCAGATTGCGGACCATGCAGGTCTTGGTGGCGCGGCCTATCGATTACAGTTCTGGAAGCTGGTCGCACGCCCGTTTGTACTTTCCGCGATGGTGCTTCTGGCAGCTGCGGTTTCTTTGCGATTCTTTCGCTTCGGCGGCGTCCAGAAAATGATTTTGAGTGGCGTTGGCGCGGGCTTTCTGCTTTATGTGCTCTCCAAGGTCACTGACGACCTGAGCACGGCCGAGCTGATGCACCCGCTTGCATCGGCTTGCATGCCGGTCGCCGTCGGGGGGCTCACGGGGCTCGTGGCGTTGTTGTACCAGGAGGACGGGTGATGGCCGCTTTGACCACCCCTCGTCCACCAATGTCGCGTCGCGTCGGCAGGGCCGCGGCGGCCCTTGCGGCTGCGTTGGTGTGCGCCTGCCTTGGCGCCCCGCAGCCTGCCTGGGCGCAGACGGATTTCCTCACCTTTCCGCAGCAGGTCCGGCCGATCGCGCCGAAAGGGCCGTCGCTCAAAGATAGGGGCGGCGACGCGCAGATGCTCGTGAAGGCAAACGAGGTCGACTACGACTACAACAACAACCGCGTCTTGGCGGTCGGCAATGTGCAGATCTATTACAAAGGCGCGACCATCGAGGCCGACCGTGTCGTCTATGACCAGAAGACCAAGCGGCTGCGGGCGGAAGGCAACGCCCGGCTGACCGAGGCCGACGGCAAGATCACCTTCGGCCAGGTGATCGATCTCACCGACGACTACCGGGACGGCTTCGTCAACTCGCTGCGCGTCGAGACCATCGACGATACGCGCCTCGCGGCCGCGCGTGCCAACCGCAGCTCCGGCAACTACACGGTATTCGAGAACGGCGTCTACACGGCGTGCAAGCCCTGCGCCGACGACCCCAAGAAGCCGCCGCTATGGCAGGTCAAGGCGGCGCGCATCATCCACAATCAGGGCGAGCGGATGATGTATTTCGAGGATGCGACCCTCGAGTTCTTCGGGGTCCCGGTCGGCTACTTCCCGTACCTCGCCGAACCCGACCCGACCGTGAAGCGCAAGACCGGCCTGTTGATGCCGATCATCGGGTCGTCGACGACCTACGGGTTCTCCTACGAGCAGCCGTACTATTTCGCGCTCGCGCCCAACTACGACCTGACGCTCTCGCCACGCATCACCTCGATGCAAGGCGTGCTCATGCAGGGCGAATTCCGCCACCGCCTGGAGAATGGCTACTACACGATCCGCGCCGCCGGCATCGAACAGCTCGACAAGGACTATTTCGGCGGGCCCAATCCGACCCCCGGCTTCCGCAACTTCCGCGGCAGCTTCGAGACCGAGGGCAAGTTCAACCTCTCCCCCAACTGGACCTGGGGTTGGGACACCCTGCTGGTCAGCGACGCGACGTTCTTCCAGGACTACCACCTCTCGACCCTGCAGACGCACAACCCCGATCCATTCGGTGTCGCACTTACCGACGGCATCTCGCAGCTCTGGCTGACCGGACGCGGCGCCGACAGCTATTTCGAAGCGCGTAGCTTGTATTTCTACGGCTTCTCGACGTCGGACATTCAGTCTCAGTTGCCGGTGGTCGCGCCGGTGATCGACTACAACAAGGTGTTCGACCAGCGGCTGTTCGGCGGCACCGTGACGTTCAACAGCAACTTCACCAGCCTGACGCGACAGTCGGCGAGCTTCGACGCGATCAGCCTCAACGCCGTCAACAACGGCCTGTGCACCACCGCGACCGCCGATCCGGCCGTGAAGATCCCCGCCAACTGCCTGCTGCGCGGCATCCCGGGCGAGTACACGCGCTTTACCGCCGAAGCGGGGTGGAAGCGCCAGTTCATCAACTCGTTCGGCCAGCAGTGGACCCCCTTCGCGTCAATTCGCGCCGACGTCGCGACGGCGTCGATCGAGAACCAGGTCGGCGTGTCGAACTACTACCAGACCGGCACCACCGACGTGGTGCGCGTCATGCCGACGATCGGCCTCGAGTACCGCTATCCGTTCATCAGCGTGCAGTCCTGGGGTACCCAGACGATCGAGCCGATCGCCCAGGTGATCATCCGGCCGAACGAGCCCGATATCGGCCGCCTGCCGAACGAAAACTCGCAGAGCCTCGTGTTCGACGACAGCAATCTCTTCAAGGTCGACAAGTTTTCGGGCTACGACCGCATCGAAGGCGGCGGCCGCTCCAACGTCGGCATCCAGTACACGGCGCAGTTCAACGGCGCCGGCCACATCAACGCGCTGTTCGGCCAGTCCTACCAGCTGTTCGGCACCAACTCGTTTGCGGCCGGCGAAGCCACCAATACGGGCATCGACAGCGGTCTCGACACCGCGCGATCCGACTATGTGGCGCGGGTGAGCTACCAGCCGAATTCGATCTACCAGTTCACCTCGCGCTTCCGCTTCGACGAGAGCGATTTCTCGCTCAAGCGGCTCGAGGTCGAGGCCTCCGCCCTGTTCGACCGCTGGAGGTACTCGCTGCTCTACGGCAACTACGCGGCCCAGCCCGAGCTGGGCTTCCTCACCCGCCGCGACGGGGTGCTCGTCTCGACGGCCTACAAGGTCAATACCAACTGGGTGGTGTCGACCGCGCTGCGCTACGACATCGATGCCGGCAAGTTCGACCAGACCCGGGTCGGCATCGGCTATATCGACGACTGCTACATGCTGAGCCTCAACTACATCGGCGACTTCACCCAGAGCGGCAACGTCCAGGCCAACAACACCGTGATGTTGCAGATGAGCCTGCGGACCCTCGGCGGCACCAACGGCCTCGGGCAATGAGCCGGTGGACCTGGACGACGCGGTGGCGCATTATTGCGCAATAATATTGCCACCATCCGGGCCCATAGGGGGCGGATCAGGCATAGGGCGCAAGCGCCGGACCACCAAAAGGGGGAGCAGGCCGTTTCGGGCTCTCGGTACATCATGCGCGACGCAATGAACCATGCGATGAGCAAGCCGACGCGGAAGATGCGCGCGCCGGCGATGGCCCGCGGCCTCGCCGTGGCGCTCGCTGCCGCGGCCTGCATGGCCGCGCTACCGCTTCCGGCGACTGCCCAGCAGGTCGCCGTGATCGTCAATGGGGCGCCGATCACGACCTACGATATCGAGCAACGCACCCGCTTCGAGGTGCTCGCGACCCATAAGACCCCGGCACGCCAGGACGTGATCCAGGAGCTGATCGACGAGAAGCTCAAGGTGCAGGTCGGCCGGCGCTACAAGCTCGAGGTCGAGGACAACCAGGTCGAGACCGCGTACGCCAACATGGCGCAGCGCATGCACCTGTCCGGCGACCAGCTCACCACAGCGCTGAAGCAACAGAACATCGACTCCCAGACGCTGAAGTCGAAAATCCGCGCCGATATCGCCTGGCAGCAGATCGTGCGCGGCAAGTTCCAGTCGAGCCTGGAGATTCGCGAGAAAGACGTGTTCGCCAAGCTCTCGGCCGAGAAGAAGGACGACAAAAGCGACGTCGGCTACGAATACCAGTTACGTCCGATCCTGTTCCTCGTGCCGCAGGGCTCCTCGCAGCTCGTGCTCGATTCGCGCAAGCGCGAAGCCGAGCAGCTGCGCTCGCGCTTCGAGAACTGCAACGACGGGCTCAACTTCGCGCGCGCGCTGCGTGACGTCGCGGTGCGCGACCAGATCGTCACGTCCACGGCCAATCTCGCGCCCGAGATGCGCAAGATCCTCGACGGCGTCGAGGTCGGCCACCTGACGAGCCCGGACGTCACGCCGCAGGGCGTCCAGATGTTCGCCCTGTGCGTCAAGAAGGCCAACAAGCTCGACAACGCCGCCTCCAAGGAGGTGCGCGACCAGATGTTCGCGGCGCAATTCCAGGCCAAGTCCAAGCGCTACCTCGAAGAGCTGCGCCGGCAGGCGATGATCGAGGTCAAATAGCGCGCCGTGCCGCCCTCTTCCGCGCCGCGCTCGGCGCTTCCGTCGGCGCCGCTGGCGCTGACCCTCGGCGAGCCCGCCGGCATCGGCCCCGATCTCGCGATCGACGTATGGCGCCGGCGCGAGGCGCTGGCGCTGCCCCCGTTCTACCTGGTCGCCGATCCCGCCTATGTCGCGGCCCGCGCGCGGGCGCTCGGCATCGTGACGCCCATACGGCAGGTCGCGCCGCGCGAGGCGGCCGCGGCCTTTGCGGATGCGCTGCCGATCGTGCCGCTCGGTCTCGAGGTCACGGCCGAGCCCGGCCGACCCGACGCCACGAGCGCGCCGGCCGCGATTGCCGCCATCCGTCGCGCGGTCGCCGACGTGCTCGCCGGCGAGGCGAGCGCCGTCGTCACCAATCCGGTCGCGAAGAACGTGCTCTACCGGTCAGGCTTCGCCGAGCCCGGCCACACCGAGTTCCTCGCCCGCCTCGCCGCCGAGGCGACCGGGCATTCGCTGCATCCCGTCATGATGTTGTGGTCGCCCGAGCTTGCGGTCGTGCCGGTCACCATCCATCTGCCGCTCGCCGAGGTGCCGGGGCGGCTCGACTGCGACCTCATCGTTACCACCGGACGCATCGTCGAGCGCGACCTGCGTGAGCGCTTCGGCATCGCGCGGCCCCGCCTCGCGGTCGCCGGCCTCAACCCGCATGCGGGCGAGGACGGCGCGCTCGGGCGCGGAGGATCTCGCGGTGGTCAAGCCCGCGGTCGACGCCTTGCGCGCGGCCGGCATCGACGCGCGCGGGCCCCTGCCCGCCGACACCATGTTCCACGCCGCCGCGCGCGCCTCCTATGACGCGGCCCTCGCCATGTATCACGACCAGGCGCTGATCCCGATCAAGACGCTTGCCTTCGACCACGCCGTCAACGTGACGCTCGGCCTGCCTTTCGTGCGCACCTCGCCCGATCACGGCACCGCCTTCGACATCGCCGGCAGCGGCAAGGCCGATCCCTCCTCGCTGATCGCCGCGCTGCGCCTCGCGGCGCGGCTTGCGGCCCGCGTCGGCGCGCCCGCGGCCGTCTCGTGAGCGCCAGATGAGCGCGATCGACGACCTGCCGCCGCTGCGGGAGGTGATCCGTCGCCACGCGCTCAACGCCCGCAAGTCGCTCGGCCAGAACTTCCTGCTCGATCTCAACCTGACGGCGCGCATCGCGCGCGCCGGCGGTCCGCTTGCCGGCGTCACGGTGGTCGAGATCGGCCCCGGCCCGGGCGGCCTCACCCGCGCGCTCCTCGCCGAGGGCGCCGCGCACGTCGTCGCGATCGAACGCGACGAGCGCGCGGTCGCGGCGCTCGCCGAGATCGCGGCGCGCTACCCGGGCCGTCTCGGCGTGATCTCCGGCGATGCGCTCGATTTCGACCCGCGGCCTCACATCGGCGCAGGGCCGGCACGCATCATCGCCAACCTGCCCTACAACATCGCGACCGCGCTCCTGGTGCGCTGGCTCACGGTCGAACCCTGGCCGCCCTGGTACGACGCGCTCATCCTCATGTTCCAGCGCGAGGTGGCCGAACGCATCGTCGCGACGCCGGGCGCGAAAGCCTACGGCCGGCTTGCCGTGCTCACCGGTTGGCGCGCCGAGGCAAAAATCCTGTTCGACGTGTCGGCCTCGGCCTTCGTGCCGCCACCGAAAGTCACGTCCTCGGTGGTGCGCCTCGTGCCGCGCGCCGCGCCACTGCCGTGCGATCGTGCCGCGCTCGAACGCGTCACCGAGGCCGCCTTCGGCCAGCGCCGCAAGATGTTGCGCCAGAGCCTGCGTACGCTCGGCCTCGACCCGCGCCCGCTGCTCGCCGCCGCCGGGATTGCGGAGACGGCGCGCGCCGAGGATATTCCGGTGGCGGGCTTCGTTGCCTTGGCCCGTGCCTTTGCGGCGCGAGAAATCCCGCGAGAAAAATCATGACCAGCCTCGTCCGCCAATCGCTCACCGGCTACGGCGCCCCGCTGTGCGAGACCATCGTCGACTGTCCGCAGCCGCGCGGCAGCGAAGTTCTGGTGCGCGTCGAGCGCTGCGGCGTATGCCATTCGGACCTGCACGTGCATGACGGCTATTTCCGGCTCGGCGGCGACAACAAGCTCGACATCAGCAAAGGGCGCGCGCTGCCCTTCACGCTCGGCCACGAGATCGCCGGCGTCGTCGAGCGCGTCGGCCCGGACGCGCAGCGCGACGCCAAACCCGGCGACAGGGTCGCGGTCTATCCCTGGATCGGCTGCGGCACCTGCAATGCCTGCCGGCACGGCGAGGAGAACAACTGCGCGGCGTCACGCCATCTCGGCATCAATGTGGACGGCGGTTACGCGACCCACGTGCTGGTCGCGCACCCGCGTTACCTCATCGACTATGCGCCGCTGTCGCCCGCCTTTGCGGCCGCCCTCATGTGCTCCGGCCTGACCTCTTATGCGGCGCTGCAGCGCCTGACGCAGCATGCCACGCGCGGTCCAATGCTGCTGATCGGCCTCGGCGGCGTCGGCTCGATGGGTTTTGCGCTCGCGCGCGCCTTGTTCGACCAGCCCCCGATCGTGGCCGACATCGACGCCGGCAAGCGCGAAGCCGCGCTTGCTGCCGGCGCCGCCGCGGCCTTCGATCCGCGCGACCCGGGGGCCCGCAAGGCTGTGCTGGCCAAGACCGGCGGCGTCTATGCGGCTTGCGATTTCGTCGGCTCCGACTCCTCGCTCGCCTTTGCGACCAGCGTGCTGGCGCGCGGCGGCAAGGTCGTGGTCACCGGCCTGCTCGGCGGCGGATTTGCGACCGCGGTCGCCATGTTCCCGATCAAGGCGATGACCATCGAGGGCACCCTCACGGGCACGCTCGCGCAGGCCCGTGAATTGATCGCGCTGGCACGCGGCGGAAAGCTTGCGCCGATCCCCATCCGCGAGCGGCCGCTCGCCGACGCGCAGGCCGCGCTCGACGATCTGCGCGCCGGCAAGGTCACGGGCCGGGTGGTGCTGACGATGTAGCGAGGCGTCTAGCGCGCGTCCGCGGCTCCGCCGTAACGCTTGGCGATGGCTGCGTTGACGTGCGGCACGCGATCATACTGGTGCAGGATCGGCGGCACGTGGTCATCGGCGGTCCGCACCACACCGTCGTCGCCGACCAGGTAGATCAACTCCGGCTCGAGGCCCATGGTGGCGACGTGGACGTTATTCTCCATGATGACGCCCGGAAGGCCACCATCGAGGAAGACCAACCGATGGTGCAGGCTCGCATCGGCGCCCCCGAGGCGGCGGTCGCGCAGCGGCACCGCCCGCAGGTCCGCGGCCATCCGCGCCAGATATTCGTTCATCGCCGCCATCCCGCCGATGACGATCCCGTTGCAGCTCACGCGATGCCGGCTCACCGCCGCAGCCTGGGCCGCCGGCAGGAATAGCTTGGCCCAGCGCCGGTTGGTCGGCTCCTCCTCGATCGTCCTGGTCGGGTGCTCGACGTAATAGTGACAGGCGGATGAGGTGAGATCGGCGAAGGGATGACGTTGAAACAGCACGTCGCGCGTGTCGGTCACCATCATCTCGTCGTAGCGGTCGCGGTTCGCGCGCGCGATCCGCTCGTAGAACTCGTAGCGATGGGTGGCAGCCGGGCCGTGAATCCGGCGCGTCGTCCACATCCGGTATGGCGTCACGCCGAATGGCCGCAGGTAGGACTGCAGCTGCCAATTCCAGAAATTCACGATGATGATGACGTCGCCCGCATAGCCGGTGGCGCGCAGCGACTCGACGAAGGGCCGCATCTGATCCGGCCGGTACCGGCTCGCAGCGCCGACGATCAGGCGGCGGCGGTCCTTGTCGGCGCTCTGGGTTTCGGCTGCGCGGTCGCGCCGAATGGGCTCGGCCATCGTTGATGCTTCATGCGGGTTGCGGGGAGAGCCTGCGCGCCGCTCTATAGACGGCGGCACCTCGAAACGCCAGCGCCCGGCTGTTGCGATTGGCACCGCGAACGGTGCTAAAAAGGCGCCAATGACGGGCAAGCTCACCATCTCGATCGACCTCGAACTCGCCTGGGGTGTGTGGGACCACCTCACGCCCGAAGAGTTGCGCCTTGCCGAAAGTGCCGAAAGGCCGATCTGCGCCGCGCTGATCGATCTGTTCGACCGCTTTCAGGTACCGGCGACCTGGGCCGTGGTCGCCGCCCTGCTCGACGAGAAGAGCGCCGCCACGCGCCCCGGCTCCAAGGCCTGCTGGTTTGCGCCCGACATCGTTGAGCGGCTGCGCCGCAACACGGCCGGCCACGAGATCGGCTCCCACAGCGGACACCACATCTATTTCGACACCGCGAGCGCCGCCGAAGCGCGTGCGGATCTCGAATTCGCGCGCGACATCCACGGCGCGCACGGACTCACATTCGAATTATTCGTGTTTCCGCGCGGCGCCCCCGGCCATCTCGACGCGGTCGCGGCGGTCGGCCTCAAGGTATTCAACGCCGCCGACGTGGGCTGGGTCGAAGATGCCCGCCGGCTTGGTCGCCGCTGCGGCCAGATTGCCAATCTTGCCGACAAATTCCTCCCGATCCCGCCGGCGCCCGCCCGAGCCGAGCCGCGCGGCGGCCTGATCCACATTCCGAAATCGATGCTGTTGATGGGGCGCAACGGACCGCGCCGTTTCGTGATGCCCGCGACCACGCGCGCCAAGCTGCGCGCCGGGCTCCAGCGCGCACAAGCGAGCGGCGGTATCTTTCATCTCTGGTTTCATCCCTCGAACTTCTACTACCGCCGCGACGAGCAGCTCGCGACGCTCGGCTGGTTCCTGAAGCACGCCGCCGAGGAGGCCGCTCGCGGGCGTATCGAACTACGGACGATGAGCTCCTATGCGGGTTCTCCCGTATGACCGACCAGGGCAATACCCGCGAAAGCGCCTACGCGCTCGTTCCCGCAAAACACGTCGAAGCTGAAACGCTCGCCGCATTTTCGGCGACGATCTGGCCGGACCGCCCGCCGGAGCGCCTGCTGTCGTCGTGGTGGATGCGAGCTGACGACGATTGTGCGGTTGCGGCGATCTATCGAACGACCGGCACGATGGCCGGATTGTGCATCGGCCGCCCGAGCAAATGGATGATTGCCGGACAGACGTGCTCCGCGGTAGCGATCTGCGATTGGTACGTTGCGCCGGCTCACGCCGCGCGGATGCTCGGAAGGCGCCTCGTGCGCCATTTCGAGCGGCCGGACCGCATGATGTACGCCTTCTCGATGTCGGATGATGCGATCGGCTACTTGGCCCGCCTCGGCTGGACGGGGCCGCATACTTCCGGATTGCAGGCACTTCCGCTGCCACGCCTCGCTCGGCTCATCCGTTCCGCTCGTACGCTCGAGCGCAAGTTCGAATTGCACGATTATGCGGTTCGCCCCGGCGCGTTGCCGCCAGCGCTTGCCGCGGAGCTTGACCAAATTCAGAGCGCGCGGCCCGTAACGGCGCCTGCCCACATGTGGCGTGGGTCCGACGAGTGGTCATGGCGCCTTTCCGTGTGCGGCGAGCGCAGTTACCGGGTCTGCGTCGTTTGTCGAAGCGGCGTGCCACTCGGATATAGCGTCGTGCGGGCGATGACCCCTGGCAGCAGTCGCAGGCTGGGCAGGATTTCCGGGGCCCTCGTGGTCGACCTGGTGGCCGTCGACGATGATCCCGAGCTGCTGCGCGTCCTCATCGCTCGCGCGACCGCAAACGCCAGTGACTTGAGAGCCGCCGTCTTGCTCGCCGTGACGACGAACGCCGTGCATCGACGCGCATTTGCGACGATGGGGTTCCTGACCCCGAACAGCCCCGTTGTCGGGCGTTTCCTCAAATCGCGGGCGCCTCAGTATATGTGGCTGCCACGCGGGCCAGCAGCATCACTCGCCGCCACTGACCTCTCGTTCACCTTCGCGGATTCCGACGTGGATTTTAAGCTTTAGCCTGACGGCTCACTTCTTCAGCAACGCCTCGCGCTGCTTCGTCAGCCGATCGAGCTCATCGTTCTGGCTTGCGATCCGGTCCGCATTACGCTCCTCGTCCCGGCCGCCCGACATGGCGGCGGCTTGCTCGATCAGCTGGCGGATGTTCTCGCGAACGATCTTGATGCGCTCGTCGATCTCGGCGATCGAAAGCGAACTGCCATTGCTCATCGCGTTCTCCTCTGACAATTCCCTCAATGCTTCTCGATTCCCGCGCGCGCGATCACCTGCGCCCATTTCTGCACATCGCCGCGCAGCTGCACATCCATCTCGGCGGGCGTGTTGGCCTTGGAATCTACGCCGAGCTCGAGGAGGCGCCGCTTCACGTCCGCATCGGCCAGCACCTCGTGCAGCGCCTGATTGAGCGTCGCGATGATCGCCGGCGGCGTCCTAGCCTTGGCGTAGAGCGAATTCCACGACGATGCCGTGAAGTCCTTGACGCCCAGATCGTGCGCGGTCTTGACGTCCGGCAATGTCGGTGCCGGCGTCTCGCCGGTCCAGGCGAGCGCGCGCGTCTGGTGCCCGTCGAGACCGGGCTTGAGCGGCGCGTAGAAGTCGATCACCATCTGCACGTCGTTGCGCAGCAGCGCGATGGTCGCATCGGGCGTGGTCCGGAACGGCACGAGCACGAAATCGATGCCGCTCGCCTGCTTGAAGAAGTTGGTGGTGAGGTTCTGCACGCCGCCGGTCGTGACGCTGCCCATGCTCAGGGAGCCCGGCTTCTCCTTCGCGGCCTTGAGGAAGTCGGCGAGCGTCGCGAACTGCGACTGGGCGTTCACCACCATCAGGCAATCGAACTGGCCGACCAGCGAGATCGGCACGAAGTCCTTGTAGATGTCGAGCGGGAACTTGTTGTAGAGCGCGAGCGCTGCCGCGGTGCCGCCGGTGAGCAGCAGGAGCGTGTAGCCGTCCGCTGGCGCCCCGAGCGTGGTGCGGCCCGCGACGATGCCGTCCGGGCTTGGCATATTCTCGATGATGAAGCGCTTGCCGAGCTTGTCACCGAGCTTGTCGGCAACGATCCGAATCGAGATGTCGCCGACCCCGCCCGGGCCGAACGGGATGATCACCCGAACCGGCTTAGTCGGATATGTTTGCGCGAAGGCCGGCCTCGCGGCAGCACAGCCGAGCGCCGCCATCGACAGCAGCATGGCGCGGCGGGTGGCGTGCGGCATCGACATCGTCTCTCCTTCGGCCGTCTCACACAGCGGATCGCCGCGCAAGGCATCTTCGCGGGCTTCGCCAGCGCAGACAAGCCCGCCCCTCGGGAGAAGCGCCGCGGACCAAATGCCGCGGCTCTTCCGAATCGCCGCGCACGCGCTATATTTGGGGTCCCTGAAACCCAACTGAAAGGAGGTGATCCTGTGTCTCATTGTCCATCGCCGCGGTCGCCGGCATCCATGAGCTGGATCGCCACCTCGTCCGAGGTGCGCGCCGCGTGACGTTCACGTCACGGTCACGCCGCCGTTGCGCCTGACGCAGCGGCGCCGGATCGCGGCTTGACAATGGAAGGGCTGCCCGCGAGGGCAGCCCTTCTCGTTTATGAAGCGCCGTGTAGCGAGAGCTACGCGCCCAGCGCCTGGGCGATCAGGATACAGCCCGAGGTGAGCAGCAGGCCCAGCACCAGCCGCTGGAACGTCTGCGCCGAGACGCTGCCGTAGAGCCGTATGCCGAGCCAGGCGCCCACGAACGTCGCCGGCAGGCAGAGCACGGAGATCCACAGCGCCGCAACCGTGAGCTGGCCTCCGATGGCCATGCCGATGCTCGCGAGCGCCAGCACGATGAGGTTGAACGGCTGATAGATCGCGCGCTGGCTGTCGGTCGTGCCACCGCGCAGCTGCAGCCAGATCAGCGGCAGCGGGCCCGACAGGCCCGCGAAGCCGCCGAGGAAGCCGCCGCCGAGGCCGACGACACCGTCGGCAGCCTTGCCGCCCCAGTCGCCGATCGCCCGCGGGCGCCGCCCGATCAGCTGATAGAGCGAGTAGACGATGAGAAACGCGCCCGCCGAGATCTTGAGCAGGAACGGCGAGACCGCCGTCAGGGCCGCGACGCCGAGTGGAACGCCGATCGCGCCACCGATCAGGTAGGGCAGCACGTGCACCCAATTGAACGACTTGCGCACCGTGACGAGCCCGACCAGCTGGCCCGCCACCGAGGCGAGCGCGACCAAGGGCGGCACCATCGTGGCCGGCAGCGCGTGAAACCAGAGACCCGAGGCAACGAGCCCCGTTCCGAATCCCGCAAAGCCCGTCGTGAAGCCCGCGATCAGCGCGCCGAGGAAGACGATGGCGAGCGTCGCAAGGTCGAGTGAAGTCCCCAGCATGCTGCTTGGCTAGCCGAGTGGAGGTCCGGGCTCAAGCGACCTTTGCCGGTAGCCGTCCGCCGGCGGGTGCGGCGGCTGACCGCGGACCTCGGGCCGGGCCGCGTCCCGGCGTCTGGGCCATGGCGGCGCGACCCTGCTGCTCGAATGTGTACTTGCCGAACAGCTTGAAGACCGCAGGCGGAAGAAGATTCATCACCGCGTCGAGGTCCATCCGATCAATGGCGATCTGGGCCGCCTGTGTCCGTCGCAAAAGCGCGGCACGTTCAGTGGACGACAGCGCTGCGGCGGCCGCCGGAGCCGCGGGCACTTTCGACGGCACCCGCGCGTGGAGCGGCAGCGCGCTGGCGATCGCGAGCGCAATCGCGGCGGCGATGACCGAGGCGCGCACCGACCCGGCTGCCGGTGTGGCCAGTTGGTGAACATAGTCGAATGATCTTCCGTTCGGCGCGCTGAGATTTTCGTCTCGGCCCGCCGACCGCAAGGCTCCCATTCCCCGACACCCATCGGCACGATCACCCGATCATGCTGGCACAGGGCCGGCTGCTCAACTAAAGTCGGCCCCAACCGGCTCGATCGAGCCGCAAAAACCGATTCACGGGACGGACGCCCATGCGCAAGCTCTCACGCCGCAAGTTCATGCAGACAACGGTCGCCACGGCGGGCGGCGTTGCGGCATTCGGCATCCTCACGCGGCCGGGCGACGCCGCGGAGTTCACGTTCAAATATGCCAACAACGTCGTCGCCACGCATCCGGTGAACGTCCGGCTGAAGGAAGCGGTCGACAAGATCAAGCAGGAGACCTCCGGGCGGTTCGATCTGCAGATCTTCCCCAACAGCCAGCTCGGCGGCGACACCGACGTGCTGTCGCAACTGCGCACCGGCGCCGTACAGATGTTCAATCTGTCGGGCCTCATTCTCGCGACCTATGTGCCGCTCGCCTCGATCAACGGCATCGGCTTCGCGTTCAAGGATTACGGCCAGGTATGGCCCGCGATGGACGGCGCGCTCGGCGCGCTCATCCGCGGCGCCATCGACAAGGCCGGCCTGACCGCGCTCGACAAGATGTGGGACAACGGCTACCGCCAGATCACCTCGAGCACGCACCCGATCAACGCGCCCGAGGATCTCAAGGGCTTCAAGATCCGCGTGCCGATCAGCCCACTGTGGACCTCCATGTTCAAGGCGCTCGGCGCCTCGCCGACCGGCATCAATTTCAACGAGGTCTATTCCGCCCTGCAGACCAAGGTCGTCGAGGGCCAGGAGAACCCACTCTCGCTCATCCAGATCGCCAAGCTCTACGAGGTGCAGAAATATACCTCGCTCACCAACCACATGTGGGACGGCTTCTGGACGCTCGCCAACGCGCAGGCCTGGAGCAGCCTGCCGAAGAACGTGCAGGACATCGTGGCGAAGCACGTGAATGCCGCCGCCACGCAGGAGCGGGAGGACATCGCCAAGCTCAACGACACCGTCCAGGCCGACCTGACACAGAAGGGCATGGCGTTCAACAAGACCGACGCCGAGAAATTCCGCACCGCGCTGCGCAGTGCCGGCTTCTACAAGGAGTGGAAGGACAAGTACGGCGCGCAGGCCTGGGGCGTCCTGGAGAAGCAAGTCGGCGCGTTGGGGTGAGCCGCGGCTCCGGATTCGGGCTCGGGCCGATGCCGTGAGCGCGGGCCAAGAAGAAGTCGTCGCCGCCTCCGAGCAGGCGGTCGTCGCCGGCGGGGTGCGCCGGCCGTTGCGCTTCGGCCGCCTGGACGCCGTGCTCGCGGTCGCGACCGAGGTCCCGGCGGCCATCCTGGTCGGTGTCGAGATCCTCGTGCTGCTGATGGGCGTGATCTCGCGCTACGTCTTCAACCGTCCGCTGACCTGGACCGACGAGCTCGCCTCCGGGCTCTTCCTCTGGCTCGCCATGCTCGGCTCGGTGATTGCGCTGCGCCGCGCCGAACATATGCGGCTCGGCTTCCTGGTGGGCATCGCGTCGCCGCGCTGGCGGCGGTTCCTCGATACGCTGGCGCTGATGGTCGTCGCGGTCTTCCTGCTCGCGATGATCGCGCCGGCCTGGACCTATACTCGGCTGCAATGGCCCATCATCACGCCGGCGCTCGAATTCCACGACAGCTTCCGGGTCGCGGCCGTCGCGGTCGGCATGGCGCTGATGCTGGTGATCGTGCTGGCGCGGCTGATCGAGCGCGCCCGCCTCATCGACGCGGCCGGCGCGCTCGTGCTGATCCTCGTGGTCGCCGGCGGCCTGTGGCACCTGCGGCCCGCGCTGATGGAGCTCGGCAACGCCAACCTCGTGATCTTCTTCATCGGCATGGTGGCGATCTGCGTTGCCTTCGGCACGCCCATCGCATTCGCGTTCGGCATCGCGACCATCTCGTATCTCACGCTCACCACGTCGGTGCCGCTCACCATCATGGCGAGCCGCATGGACGAGGGCACCTCGAACCTCATCCTGCTCTCGGTGCCGCTCTTCGTCTTCCTCGGTCTGCTCATCGAGATGGCCGGCCTCGCCCGCGCGCTCGTCGATTTCCTCGCCGCCCTGGTCGGACACGTACGCGGCGGCCTCTCCTACGTGCTGCTCGGCGCCATGTATCTCGTCTCCGGCATCTCGGGCTCGAAGGCCGCCGACATGGCCGCGGTCGCGCCGGTGCTTTTCCCCGAGATGCGCCGGCGCGGCTCCAATCCGGGCGAACTGGTCGCGCTGCTCTCGGCATCGGGCGCGATGTCGGAGACCATTCCGCCGAGCCTCGTGCTGATCACCATCGGCTCGGTCACGGGCGTCTCGATCGCGGGCCTGTTCACCGGCGGGCTCCTGCCGGCCCTTGTCGCCGCCGTCGCGCTCGTCGTCGTCTGCCGCTTGCGATCGCGCGCCGAGAACCTCGCGGGCGTCGTGCGCGCCCCTGTGCGCACGATTCTCTGGACCTTCGTCGTCGCGTTCCCGGCGCTGCTGCTTCCGATTCTCATCCGCGCCGCCGTCGTCGAAGGCGTCGCGACAGCGACCGAGGTTTCGACCGTGGGCGTGGTCTACACGGCGGTGGTCGGCCTCGTCATCTACCGCTTCGTCTACGGCCAGTTCAACTGGCGCCGGCTCTATCCCATGATGATCGAGACCGCCTCGCTGTCGGGCGCGATCCTGCTCATCATCGGCACCGCGACCGCCATGGCCTGGGCGCTCACCCAGTCGGGCTTCTCGCGCGAGCTCGTCGCCTTCATGCAGCAAGTGCCGGGCGGCCAACTCGGCTTCCTGGCCGTGACGATCGTGGCCTTCATGATCCTCGGCAGCGTGCTCGAAGGCATCCCGGCGATCGTGCTGTTCGGCCCCCTGCTCTTTCCCGCCGCGCGCGCCCTCGGCGTTCACGAGGTGCACTACGCGATGGTGGTGATCCTCGCGATGGGCATCGGCCTGTTCGCGCCGCCCTTCGGCGTCGGCTTCTACGCCGCCTGCGCGATCGGGCGCGTCTCGCCCGACGAGGCGATGGGGCGCGTGTGGCCCTATCTCGGGGCCGTGCTGGTCGCGCTCATCGTCGTCGCGCTATTTCCCTGGCTGTCGATCGGGTTTCTGGACCGATAGAACGCCGCCCGGACCGGTAAGCTGAAAAAAAGCCCCGGGCATCTGCCCGGGGCTTTTCGGCGCGCGTTGCCACTTCAGCCGCTGCGCCGTTACTCTATGACGCGGACCACCCGGCGCGTGCGCGGATCGACCAGCACCCGCTCGTCGTTCACGTACGCATAGACATATTCCCGGTGCGCCGGAATCGTGTAGATGTGCACCTCGCGCGGCAGTGGCTCGCCGACGACGATGCGCTCATGCACGCGATCGTAACGGCGCGGATGACCGGTCACGAAGCCGATCACGTCGCCCGGCAATTCGAGCGCGGAGCCGACCGTCTCGCCGACGAATCCGCCGATCGGGCCGGCGTCATGGTACCCCTCGCGGTAACCTTCCTCCCGCGGCGACTGCGCGAACGACATCGCGGGCGCGAGCATCACGGCGGTCACGACGCCAACAAGAAGTTCCTTTCGCATCACGTTCTCCTCTTATGGACCCCTCTTGGCTCCGGAGGAAACGCATGTCGCGCAGCGCAGTTCCGGCCATAACCCGGCGCAACGGAACTTGCGCTGCCGACAACGCCGAAAGCGATTCGATTCAAATTGGCGGCTACATCGGCTGCCACTGAAACGCGAGCACCACCGCGTTGTAGAGCGCGTGCACGATCATCGAGGCCGCCAGCATGCGGGTGCGCGCGTAGACCAGCGCGGTGCAAACGCCGAGCACGAATACGGGCACGACCGATGCTGGCGGATGCACGATGGCAAAGATCGCAGCACTCGCGAGCGCTGCCGTACCGACACCGAGCGAGCGCCGCAGGCCGCCGAAGATGAGGCCGCGGAAGATGAATTCTTCGAAGATCGGCGCCGCGATCACCGCGAGCGCTCCGAGCCACAGTATCGTGGGGACATCGAGTGTATGCGCCTGGCGGAAGACCTCGGGAAACCACCCGTACGCGCGGGCCGCCGTCACATAGGCGAGTCCGAATGCCGCCGCGGCCACGCCACCCCCAACGCCCAGCAACGCCGAACGCGCAAGGCCGGGGCCGAGCACGCGCGGCACCTCGGCGGTGCCGGCGCGCCAATAGATGGTCCGCATCACCACATAGGTGATCGCGGCCGCGCCCGTGTAGGCAACCCAAACCATGCTGGCCGTGAGCGTGCGGGGATTGGCGTCGGTAAGCGCGAGCACGCCGATCAGCGACTGCAGGACGAAGAACATCAGCGCCGCAAAGAGCCCATCGGAGATCGATACGCGCGCCGGCGGCATCGCACTCGGATCGAGCAGATAGGGGACGCGGTCGCGCGCCCGCTGCCACAGCGCGAACGCCACCAGCGCGGTGAGCACCATCGTGGCCGCCCGCTGCCAGATGGTGCTCGCATAGATCGCGTAGGCGTAGAACGACGCGAGCGTCATGTAGATGTAGAGGTAGCTGATCCGGACGCGCTTCTGCACGTCCTGCTCGAGCGGATCGCAACCGAACACGCCGAGCGCGGTCGCGATCATCGAGAAGATCGGCACGCCGGCGAGCACGACGAAAGCAGCGCCGGCGAATGGCAGCGAGATGTCGCGCGCAAGCCAAACCGCAGCCGCGAAGATCACCAGCGGATAGATCATCGCTAGCCCGGCCCAAAGCCTCGCCTTCTCGCCCAGAACGGATTCGAGGGAGCGCGGCACGCAATAGAGAATCCACAGCGCCTGCCCTTCGGTGTTGAGCGTCTGGAACGCCGAATAGAGCAGCGTGTAGGCCGCAAGCCCGAACGCGACCGCTGCGACGGTTGACGGATTGGCGACGGCGTTCGCGAACACGGCGATGTGGGAATTCAAGAAAACCTGCGCCCCGACGACGATGAGCGGAAGCATCAAGGTCTGCGACATGAAGCTGCGGTCGCGGCCGAGGAGCCGCAGCTCGCGCCGCTGCACGGCGGAAAAGAGCCGCGTCGCCAGATCGCCCCGTCCAAGCGCGTGCGGCATTGCGGGTCGACGGACCGCCGCCTCGCGCACGCTGGCCGCGACGACGCCGCGCCGCACCTGCCGCCGCAGCAGCAAAAAGCCAGCCGCACACAGCGCCAACAGTTCGCCGGCCCCCAACGCCAACCATTGGGCCGCCACGCCGCCATCAGCGGCCGCAAGCCCTCCTGCCATCAACCCGCCCGGAAGCCAAAGCGCCCAGTCGGGCGTCTTGGCCGCCCAGTCGATCACGAACGGAGTGTCGGACACGCTCATGGAGACCACGAGCAGCAGCGGCAGCGAACTCAAGATCGACACCATCGCATGCAGGTTGCGTAGCCGAGACGGCGCAAGACTGAGACGGAGGCCGGTGTCTACCAGTGTGTGCACGGTTGCGACGAAGAAAACCAACGGAATCGTCAACCCGACGGCATAGAGCGGCGCCGTCCAATGGTGCCCGCATCGCCACGCCATCACGCCGATGATCGGCGCCATGACAATCATCGCGCTGAAATTGGTGAGCGCGCGCTCGACGATCCGGCACGCGATAAGGGTCGTGCCCGACATCGGCAACGTCACCAGCCATTCGAGCTCCCATTCGGGGCGCACGATCTCGCGGCTCGCCAGCGTCAGAAGGAGCGCTGCCAGGATCGTCATGCTGACGAGGAACGTCTCGCCGCGCGTGACCGCCGCGGGCCACACGCTGCCCGGCGCCGGCGCAAGGGTGCGCATCGCATCGGTTGGACGGCCGGCGCGCGGCGCCGCGCCGCGGACGCCCACGGCGCCGCCGGGCGAATTGCGGACGGAGGGCGCGCTTTGCGAGAGTGCGTGGACCTCGGCGGCGCGGATCACGCGCTCTACATTGGTGACGCTGCTGTAGGAAATCTGCGCGACCGCGATCATCATGCTCACGCCGATCCACAAGCCGATGAGCCAGCCGGCGCGCCCTTTGCGGGCCGTGCCCTGGCGCGTCTTCGATCCCCAGCGGTGGCGAATGACCGAAACGGTGCGATTGAGCTGCTGACGTATCCGCAGGCCGATGAGCAGCCGTGAGGCGCGCAGGCCGCCGATCGTTGCGATCACGGCGCGGCGCTCCCGACCTCGGCATCGCCGTGCGTGACCTTGAGGAAGACCTCCTCGAGCGAGCCGCCCGGCACGAGCTTCTCCTGCAGCTCCTTGAGCGGGCCGACCGCGACGAGCGCGCCCTGATCGATGATGCCGACGCGGCTGCACAAGTGCTCCGCCATGTCGAGAAGGTGCGTCGAGAGAAAGATCGTCTTGCCTTGCGCGGCGCTCATGCGGATGCGGTCCTGCACGTGGCGCGACGCGCGCGGGTCGAGCCCATTGGTCGGCTCGTCGAGGATGAGCACCGCGGGGTCGTGGATCAGCGCGCAGGCGAGCCCGAGCTTCTTCTTCATGCCGGTCGAGTAGTTGACGGCGAATTCCTCGGCGGCGTCGTCGAGTGCGAGCTCGGTGAGCAGCGCGGCGGTGCGTTTCGCCGCTTCCTCGCGCGGCTGGCCGTGCATCTCGCCGACGAAGGTGAGGATTTCGCGGCCGCGCAGGTAATCGTAGAAAATCGGGTTGTCAGGCAGATAGCCGACCCGCTGCTTCACCTGCACGCGATCGGCCTGGCAGTCGAGCCCGTCGATGGTGATGTGGCCGGCGCTCGGCACCAGGATGCCCATCATCATGCGGATGGTCGTCGTCTTGCCGGCGCCGTTCGGCCCGAGAAAGCCGAACACCTCTCCGCGGTCGACCGTGAGGTCGACCGCCCGCACGGCGGTAAAATCGCCGTAGGATTTGCTGACCTCGTGGAACTCGATCATGACATGGCCTCACGCACGCCGAGCCGGGCTAGGCGCGGCAATACTTCGTCGCAGAAATAGGGAAGTTCGTTCAGATAATTGACGAACGAAATCGCGATCCCCCGCATGCCGGCCCTGCTGACATTGGCCAACTCATCGGCGACGCGATCGGGCGTACCCACGTACGGATAGCCGCCGATCGCATTGCCGGCGAAATAGTGCCGCTTCTTCTCGTATTCGTCGAACGGCACGCTGTAGGGCGTGATGTCCTTGAGGGCCAGCATGCCGTCGACCGCGCCCCAGTCTGCATTGTCGATCATCGCGTGGCGGTAATATTCCTCGGCCTCCCCTTGCGTCGGCCGGCACACCACCTGCCCGACCGTGAAGACCTCGATCTCGCGGCCGAGCGCGTGCGCCTGCGCCTTGATCTCGTCGACCTTGCGGACGGCCGCGTCGAGCGACACGCGCGAAGCCGCATTGGCGGTGAAATAAGCATCGCAGTTCTTCAGCGCGAAGGCCTGCCCGGTCGCCGAAGAGCCCGCATTCATGATGATCGGCCGCGTGCCGCCGAACGGCTTGGGAAAGGCGCGCACGCCCTTGAGCGCCAAATAGTCCCCCGCGACATCGAACGTATCGGGTTCGGTCCAGGCGCGCATCACGGCGTCGAGCCATTCCTGCGCGAACGTGTAGCGCTCCTCGTGGGCGCGCTGGCTGACGCCGAACATCTCGAATTCGCCCTCGTTCCAGCCAACCACCAGGTTGAGGCCGAAGCGGCCCGCGCCGATATGGTCGGCGGTGACGAACTCCTTGGCGGCGATCAGCGGATTGAACAGCGGCGCGTGCACGGTGCCGAACACCGTGATGCGCGCGGTCGCAGCGAGAAGCCCGGCCGCCCACGTCATGGTCTCGAGCGTGGTGCCGTGGAAATCGGTCGCGCCGCCATAGCCCTTCCAGCGCGCGATCGGGAGCAGGAAGTCGACGCCGCGCGCCTCGCCCATGCGGGCAAGTGCGAGGCACTCCGCCCAGCTCGCCGACCAGCGCTCCGGCACTTGGGTGGCCGAACGGCCGGACGAGCAGTTCGCGCCGAACAGGCCGAGCTTGAGGCGATTGCCGTTGTACATCGCGAGGCGCTCTCGCAGCGACGCGGTGCGGATCGGCGGCAAGACGGCCGGCGCGGCGATCATGTGATCATGCGCGCGCTTCTCCCGCGCATCCCGCTCAGGCCCGCGTCGTGCGAGGCCGACCACGACGAGGAGAAAAAGTATGTGCCCGTCGCCGCGGCGGCCGCCGACACGGCCAGTGCCCGCAAATGCCCATATTGCATCGCAATCCTCAGCCGGCCTGCACGCGGCGACGAGGAATGATCTGCGACGCCCATGACGGCGTCAACACAGGTGTCGGCGAGGACCGCGGTTTTGTTATCGCGACATCCCGCCTTGGATCGCGCGGGATGCGGCTTTCAAATGGACCGTCGCGGCAACCGGACGGTCACGTCCGGTTGCCGGATCGCCACCGAATTCAATGCAAGGAAACGCTCAGCGCTTCGCCTTGCGGCCGGGCTTGCCAATCGCAAAGTCTTCGAGCTTGCGGCCGGCCTTGAGTTCGGCACGCAGCCAGCGCGGCGTCGCGCCACGGCCCGCCCAGGTTTCGGCGCGGTTCTTCGGATTGCGATACTTGGCCGGGACCTTGCGGCCCTTGAGCTTGCTGCCACGCGGCTTAGGGCCACGCTTGGCTCCGCCGCCGATCCCCAATCCGAGACCGTCGAGCGACGCCAGCTTTGCTTCGAGCTCTCGCCGCGCCGACACGGCTTTGGTCGAAATGGTGCGAATGATATTGTCGCGCAGCGCGACCAAATCATCGAACGACATTGATGTTAGCTTGTAAGCCATTTATTCCTCTCCAATCGTGAGTGCGTCGATACATACCCTATTTGACGCGGACGGCAAGGTCGACGCTACCGCCGCGGCTGAGCAGCCACAACCGCCGCGTGGACCGCGCGGTCAATTGATCCCTTTTGGTTGCGCCGGACAACCGTCGGACTGTGCTAGGCTCGGCACGAAAACATGACTTTCATGCGTGAAACGCAATTGGAAGTTTATGCAGGAACGCGTTTACCCGGAGGTAAATTTTTATGGATGAGGTGGGTTTCTCTTCCAAACCAACGCCCGAAAATGTTCGATCCGCAACGGCGCAATCGCACAGGGCGGTGCCGTGGAAGGATCTGCGGGAGTGGATCGATATCGTCGAAAGCCACGGCTTGCTCAAGCGCATTCCGGTCCCGGTCGATCTCGACGAAGAGATGTCCGCCATCACGTTCATGGCAACGCGCACCGAAAGCGCCCCTGCGCTCCTGTTCGAAAATCTAAGTGGCGCGCGCGGCTCGGCCGTCCTCACCAACATGCTCGGCGCCTCGGCGACGCGCTTTGCGCTGGCCATGGGATTGGATGAAAAGCTTTCGACTCCCGAGATGATTGCCGCAACGCGGCAGATCATGCAGCGTCGCATTCCGCCGCGCATGATTGGCAAAAGCGAAGCGCCGGTGAACGAAATCGTCGAGACCGGCGCCGATATCGACATCACGCGGTTTCCAGCGCCCAAATTCTGGCCGGGCGATGGCGGACGCTACATCGGCACCGGCGACATAACCTTCACGCGCGATCCCGTGACGCGCCGCATCAATGTCGGATGCTATCGCCAGATGGTGCAGTCGCCCGACCGCGTGAACCTTTATTGCTCGCCCGGCAAGCACGGACGGCTCGATCGCGAGGCCTGGTGGCAACGCGGCGAGCCTTGCGAGGTGGTCGCGGCCTACGGGGTCGACCCGGTGCTTTTCATGGTGGCGGCGCAAGTCTTTGCTGCCGGCGAAAGCGAGCTCGATTGTGCGGGCGGCATTTTGGGCCGCCCCGTCGAGCTGACCGCGGCCGAGTTCGTCGATTTGCCTATTCCGGCGCACTGCGAGATCGCAATCGAAGGCATACTGCGTCCCGGCGAGTTTGCCCCCGAGGGGCCGCTCGGCGAGTTCACCGGCTATTACGGCGGCACGCGCGGACCGCAGCCGGTGATCGAGATCAAGGCGGTGCACCATCGCCGCAACCCGATCGTGACGCACGCGTTGATGGCGCCTTATCCGTCGTGCGAGATCGGCGCCTACTATGCCATCATGCGCTCGGCGCGTATCTGGGATGATCTCGAAACCATCGGCGTACCCGGCATCACGGGCGTCTATGCGCATCCGGCGGCAGCGTCCGGATGGGGTATGGTGGTCGTCGCTTTACGCCAGCTTTATGCCGGCCATGTCGCCCAGGTGCTCGCACTGGCGGCGCAATGTCCGGCTGCCGCGTATTACACAAAATGGGTAATCGCGGTCGATGACGACGTCGATCCGACCGATTTCAATCAGGTGATGTGGGCGCTCTCCACCCGCTGCAATCCGAGCGACGACATCGACCTTTTGCGCAAGACCTGGTCGACCGGCCTCGACCCGAGCAAGGTCGTGGTGGCCGAGCGGCCGTATGGTTCGAAAGCGCTGATCGATGCGTGCAAGCCGCACCGCTATCTCGGCGAATTCCCCAAGCGCACCTTGCTGCGCAAAAGCGTCTACGAAACAGTGGCACGACGCTGGCGCGAACTCGGCCTCGATGGTGAGCCACCTGCATTGCGCGCGTTCCACGACGAATAGCGCGCGCATCGTTGCGACGAGGCCAAAGGCCGAGGAAGCAACCTCACCCGCGGCGCGCCGAGCGGACGCCGCGCGACGTGGTGAATCCCCTCGCGGCCAGAGTGCCTGCGGGTTCCGCAACACAGCGAAATTGCTTGCAATCGGCGCCCGAAGCTTCTATATGCTCGCCAGCGGATGAGAGAATCCGAGACCGTTAAGGCATTCTTGACGAATGTGGCGCAACAAATGTTGTGCATGGGTCTCCATCGGGCCGCGTGAACGAACTCCCTTAAAGCGACTCTTCAAGAAGCGATTTTAAGGTTTTCGGCCCCGTTTCAACCGCCTTCTCGACGGCAACCCAGACCACGCGGGATGCTTTTATTCACCCGCGACTGGCGTCGGCGCTCGACGAGCGCTCCGTCCGATTCGCTTCATGGAAAGACTTCACTTTTGACCTCATTCAATGAATTCGGCCTCGCAGATCCAATTCTGCGGGCGCTCGTGCAGGAAAACTACGTCACTCCCACCCCGATCCAAGCCCAGACCATCCCCTCCGCCCTCGCGGGCCGCGATATCGTCGGTATCGCCCAGACCGGCACCGGAAAGACCGCAGCCTTCGCGCTGCCGATCCTGCATCGGCTCGCCGCCGATCCGCGGCCGCCCGAGCGCAAGACGTGCCGCGTGCTCGTCCTGTCGCCGACGCGCGAGTTGTCGGGCCAGATCCTCGACAGCTTCAATGCCTATGGGCGCCATCTCCGGCTTTCGGCCACGCTCGCCATTGGCGGCGTCCCGATGGGCCGCCAGGTGCGTGCACTCTTGAACGGCGTCGACGTCCTGGTAGCGACGCCCGGACGCCTCCTCGACCTCGTGCGGAGCAACGCGGTGCGCCTCGGCCGGGTCGAGTTTCTGGTGCTCGACGAAGCCGACCGCATGCTCGACATGGGCTTCATCCACGACATCCGGAAGATTGTCTCGCACTTGCCCACCGCGCGGCAAACCCTCTTCTTCTCCGCCACCATGCCGCAGCAGATCGCCGAGCTGGCCAAGCAGATGCTGCGCGATCCGGTGCGGGTCGCCGTGACGCCGGCCGCGACCACCGCCGATCGGGTCGAGCAGCGCGTCATCCACGTCGACCGCGCCGCCAAGGCGGCGATGCTCGCCGATCTCCTGCGCGATCCTGCGATGGACCGCGCCCTCGTCTTCACCCGCACCAAGCACGGCGCCGACAAGGTGGTGCGTGGGCTCGCCAAAGCCGGCATCGCGGCGCATGCGATCCACGGCAACAAGTCGCAGAACCAGCGCGAGCGCGTGCTTGCCGACTTCCGTAGCGGCAAGATCCGCACCCTGATCGCGACCGACATCGCGGCGCGCGGCATCGACGTCGACGGGATCAGCCACGTCGTCAACTTCGACCTGCCGAACGAGCCCGAAAGTTACGTGCACCGCATCGGCCGCACCGCGCGCGCGGGTGCCACCGGCATCGCGATCTCGCTATGCTCGGGCGACGAGGCGCCCTACCTGCGCGCGATCGAGAAGCTCATCCGCCAGACCATCCCGGCGCAAGGCCGCCAGGCCGCCGCGCCTCGCCCGCACAGCGGCGCCACCCAAGCCGAGCCATCACGGCCGAACGGCCATCGGCCGCATCCCGGCCGCGGCCATGGCGGCCGCAAGGAGCATGCCGGCCACGCTCATGGCGCCCGGAAGGATCATGGCGCCCGGAAGGATCATGGTCCTCGGAAAGACCACGGTGGCCGGAAGGATCATGCCGGTCGCAACGAGCACGGCAGCCGAAATGGGCAGCAACATCAACCCGCTCCGCAGCGCGCTTCCCACGCCGCGCACGCGGCCCCTGTTTACGGGCAGCGGGTGCAGTCTCATGGCCAGGCTCATGTCCAGCCGCAATCGTCCGCGCCCCAACCGCGGCCCGAAGCCCAGAACATCGGGGCCGTCGGCTTCATGCGCCGTCCAGTTCCGGCGCGATGACGCGAACCGTCCGACACGGTAAGATACGGTCCGGGAAAACGACCAAGGAATAACCGATGGCCAAGGAAGAGCTGATCCAACTCGAAGGTCTCGTCACCGAGATCCTGCCGGACGCCCGCTACCGCGTGAAGCTCGATGCGGGGCAGGAAATCATCGCCTACACGGCCGGCAAGATGAAGAAGAACCGCATCAAGACGCTCGCGGGCGACCGCGTCACCGTCGAGATGTCGCCGTACGACCTCGAGAAAGGCCGGCTGATCTTCCGTCACAAGGACGAGCGCGCCGCGCCGGCCGGCAGGCCGCCGCAGCGCCAGCAGTTCCGGCGGCGGTAGAGAGCATGATCCCGAAAAGTGGGTAACCGGTTTTCGGAACAGATCATGCTCAGATGACTGCGCCATCATGCGGTGCAACCAACTTCGGGGGGCGTATTGCTCTCTGTGTTGAAAGGAAAGCGTGATGCACATTTTCATGTTCAAGTCGCAGGCCCGCAGCGGCCTGCGCGCATTTGCGGGTGATTCCTCGGGCAGCAAGCTTCCCGCCCAACACGGCCCCTGGCAGGCGACCGGCGTGATTTGCCCGGACCGCGCTCCGCCGCACAACCTGCCGCGCCGCGCGATCGAGAAGGCCATCAAGGGCCAGGGATTTCAGCTCTGGCGCGTGAAGGAGCCCGCCGAGGCGAGTTGATCGCCGGCAAAGCGCCCCCGGGCTCGTCGTCGAAAAAACAGACTGATAAATGCAAGAAAGCCCGCCAACGTGGCGGGCTTTCTATTTTCGATCGCGCCGCGCGAGGTGGCTCGGCGTCACATCGACGCGAGACGGTCCGCCGAGGATTTGCCGGTGCGGCGGTCCTGCGTCAGCTCGTACGAGATCTTCTGGCCTTCGCGCAGCGTCTGCAGGCCGGCGCGCTCGACCGCACTGATGTGCACGAACACATCCTTGCCGCCGTCATCCGGTTGGATGAAACCATAGCCTTTCTGCGCGTTGAACCACTTGACCGTTCCAGTGCTCATTCGGGTGCCCCTTGATGACGAGCGGTTAGAAAACCCCGGCGCTGCGGCCGAGGCGGTTGTCGATGTTTGGAAAGAGCTCGTCTATCAGGCGCCGGGCGCGAACCCGACCGTGGCGACAAGTGTCCGGCCGAAACTTCGATGCGGCGAAATATAGCGGGAGATTGCCCTATTTTCAACGTGCTTGCGGATGCCATGCAATTGTTACGCGCCGCGACCGTGCGGCCGCGTTGCGGCCGGCGCCGGGTCGGCGCAAAATGGCCTCATGGGGCGGACCTCGTGAGGGCTTATTGGGCATAAGGGTGTGGGAGAGGATGCTATGCCGAGATTGATCGTTGCCGCCGTCGCGGCGGTTTTCGCCTTAGCGTCGGGACCGGCCGCCGCCGAGGTCGGTTGCGTCCCCTATTGCGATTTCACCCACGACTATGGGCCGTATGACTATACCTGGGTACGGCCAGGCCTCTATCTCTACCCCCGCTGCAGCCCAAGCGGGGATTGCTCGCCCCACCTCATCCGGTCGTCGCGTTACCGCGGCAGCGTGACCATCCGTAGCCTCGCCCGGCCGCTGCGCCGGCCGCCGCAGTGATCGACGGGCCACAGCGCACCGCTTGACCGCCCCCGAACCGCTCGGGCCGAATGCGCTGCCCACGATGGGATTCGCCAACAAGCGCAACGCGAGAATGACAAGGATGCGCCAGCCACCGATCGCGTATTTCGTTCCGCGCGCCGTCCGCCGCGACGGCGCATGCCGGCTTCCGGCATTGGGCGCCGCGCTTGTCCTTGCGCTCGGTGGCTGTTCTTCGTTCAACCCCCCACCCGCCCAGGGCGTCGATCCCAACATCCCACCCGCGAACTACAGGGCCGCCGTGATGACGTTCGTGCAGACCAATGCGTCCGGGATGGTGGGCGCGACGTCGGCCGAACTTTCGGCACCCGCGCTCAGGCCGTTCGGCTCGGAAAGCCGCTACGTCGCCTGTCTGAACGCGGCCGGACCGGACTGGCGCAAGCAAAAGATGTTCGTTTTCTACGGCGGCGAGATCAATCAATTCATCGACGCGAGCGAGGAGGCCTGCAAGGGCGCGCCGTTTGCGCCGTTCCCCGAGCTGCCCGCGATGCTCGCGCAGATCCGGTCGAAGCAGAAGTGAGACGCGCCGGCCGACGCACGGCCGCAATCTCGCGCCGCGATCTTCTTGTCGGAGCCGGCGCGGCCGGGCTGATGGGCACGGCCGGCCGGGCGCAAGCCGAAACCGCCCGCGTCTGGCACGGCAAGAGCCAGACCGAGATCATGCGGCTGGTCGATGCGGGCTGGCGCGACGGCTTGCGGATCGTAAGCCTGAGCCTCTACGGCTCGCGTTCAGCGCCGCTCTACGCGGCGCTGATGGCGCAGCCCGACCGTCCGGTACCGCAGCGCTGGTCCACGGCGCTCGCCGAAGCCGACTTGACGCACGAGATCGAGCGCAATGCGGGCGACCGGTTCGCGCCCGCCGTCATCGCGGCGGTCGGTCCGCCCGAAAATGCGCTGCTCGCCGTCGTATTCGAATCGCAGACGGTCGCGCCGCAGGTCCACATCGGCCTCACATCAGGCGCCGAGAAGGATCCGAAGACGATCCAGCACATGATCCAGCAGGCCAAGCCGAAGGGCCGGATCCTGCGCTCGATCGCGCCCTACGGTACGCCCGCGCAGGTACGCTTCGCGACGATCTGGGCTCCGAACGACGACAAGACCGAGTGGCAGCTCGACGGGATCGGCGACCCAGCCCCGGTGTTCCGCGCGCGGCTCAAGGCGCAGACCGAGGGCTGGTGCCGGCTGAAATTCGCCGCCATCGCGCCCGACGGGCGGTACCTCTCGCTCTATCACCACGACTCGGTCGGCCCTTGGACGCTGAGCGAAGACCGCGACGCGCACGCCCTGGAGCAGGACATCGACGCACAAGAGGGGCACGGTCTTGCCCCGATCAGCCTGCAGGCGGCCGGAACGGGCCGCGGCGCGACCCGCTTCACTGCCATCTTCGCCAAGACCGACGTGCCGGCGCCGCGCCAATGGAATGCGCGCGGCCCGCTCGCCAACGCGGCGATCGATGACGCCATGAAGGCCATCATGATGGGCGGCCTGATCCGCCAGGCCGGGCTCGCGATCGTGCAGGGCAGCAAGCTGGTGTTCGCCCGCGGCTACACGTTCGCGCAGCCCGATTGGCCGGTCTGCGAGCCCACCACCACGTTGCGGCTCGCGAGCCTCTCGAAGACGATCGCGGCGCTCGGCATCTACCAGCAGATCGAGGCCGGCAGGCTGCGGCTCGACGAGCGGGTGCAGGACATCCTGCGGCTGCGGACGGTCGAGGGCGGGCCGCCCCGGGACCCGCGCTTCAACACCATCACGATCGACCAGTTGCTCGCGCACAACAGCGGCCTCAACACGCACGTGCAGCGGTCGGAGCACGTCCGCGCCGCCTTCGCGGCCGCACATCGCTCCATCCACTTTCCGATCACGGCCGACATGGTGAATGCGGTCGTGGCGTCGACCAAGCTCGTCTCCGATCCGGGCACAAAGTACGAGTACAACAACTGCGCCTACTATCTGCTCGGGCAGGTGCTGGCGCGGCTCGGCGGGACGACGACCGCGACCGCGGCTCAGCAGAAGAGCCTGTTCGCGCCGCTCGGCATCACCCGCATTCGCCAGGCACGCAGCCTCGTCGCCGACCAGCCGCCCGATGAGGCACGCTACCGCACCTGCATGGGTCCGGGTCACACCCGCATCCTGCCGGTCGCGCCGAGCGTCATGAGCGATGCGCGGCCGCTGGTGCCGCTCGGCTACGGCCACGAAGAGATCGAGCTTCATGAGGGCGACGGCGGCATGTCGGCCGCCATGCCGGACCTCGCCCGCCTCATCGCCATCATGATCAGCCGGCGCGACAATCCGGCGCTGCGCGGCGAGACGGTCCGGTTGATGCTGTCCAACGCGGCCGCCCGCCACGGGCACGGCTTCGACCTCACACAGGATCGCGGCGACGGCTCATATCTGTGCTACAAGGGCGGCGCGCTCGCCTCGTCCTGGAGCCTGCTGCAATTCGACGGCGATTTCGGCTTCTGCGTGGTGTGGTCCGGCGGCGTTCCGCCCGATCATTTCCGCTGGTTTCCGACCCTGCCGACCGTCATGCGCGAGGCCCGGCGCGCGCGATGGAGCGACGACCTGTTTCCGCATTTCGGAATGCCATCGCTGGCTTAGGTCACAGATCCGCCTGCACCGACCGCACGAAATCCGAAAGCCCGGTCTGCCGCTCGCGCTTGAGCCGCTCGGCCGCGAGGATCGCGCGCAGCTCCGCAAAGGCGTCGGGAAGGTCGCGGTTGACGATCACGTAGTCGTACTCCGCCCAGTGGCTCATCTCGTCGGCGGCCTTCGCCATGCGCGAGCGGATCACTTCCTCGGAATCCTGCGCACGGGTGTGCAGGCGGCGCGCCAGCTCCGGCGCGGACGGCGGCAGCACGAATACGCTTACAAGGTCGCTGCGCGCCTTCTCGCGCACCTGCTGCGTGCCCTGCCAGTCGATGTCGAACAGGACGTCGCGTCCGGCCGCGAGCGCCCGCTCGACCGGCGCGCGCGGCGTCCCATAGCGATGGCCGAAAACCTCCGCCCGTTCGAGCAGCTCGCCGTTCTTCTCCATGGCGTCGAAGCGCGCGCGGTCGATGAAATGATAGTGCGCACCGTCTTCCTCGCCCGGACGGCGCGGCCGCGTCGTCACCGAGATCGACAGCTCGACCGCCGGATCGTCGAGCAGCATGCGCGAGAGCGTGGTCTTGCCGGCGCCCGACGGCGAGGACAGCACGAGCATCAGCCCGCGCCGTGCAATCGCGTCGCTTTTGCGTGCACCGTCGCGCTGCACCATTCCCCTACTCCAGGTTCTGCACCTGCTCGCGGAACTGCTCGACCAGGCTCTTGAGCTCGAGCCCGATATTGGTCAGCTCCATGTCGTTCGCCTTGGCGCACAACGTGTTGGTCTCGCGGTTGAGCTCCTGCGACAAGAAATCGAGCCGGCGGCCGACCGCGCCGCCGTCGCGGATGGTCTTCGTCGCCTGCGCGACATGGGCGGTGAGCCGGTCTAGCTCCTCGCGCACGTCCGCCTTGCTGGCGATCAGGATCGCCTCCTGATGCAGCCGGTCCGGATCGAAGCGCTCGGATGCCTCGAGCAGTTCCGCGATCTGCTCGGCAAGCCGGGCCCTGATGGCGTCCGGCTTGCGGCCGGGCGCGGCCTCGGCGCGCGCGACCAGGGCCGAGATCTCGTCGAGCCGTGCGCCGAGCACGCGGCCAAGCGCCTCGCCTTCCTGGCGGCGCATCTTCGTCAGCTCGCCCAGCGCCACATCGAAGCCCCTGATCACGGCGGCCTGCGCGGCCGTCCGCTCGGACTCGCTCTCGGCCGCGTCGGCTACCTCGATGACGCCCTTGATGGCGAGAATTCCGTCGAGCCGCGGCGGGTCCGCCGCGACGCGGCCGGCGAGCGAGTTCAACGTGGCGATCACGGCCTGCAGCACGCCTTCGTTGACCTTGACGACCGGCGCGGCGCCTTCGCGCTCGACATTGAGCGTCGCGTGCAGCGTGCCGCGCGCCAGCACCTCGCCGGCGCGCGCCCGCACCGGCTGCTCGATCGCGTCCCAGCCCGGCGGCAGCCGCAGGCGCAGGTCGAGGCCTTTGGCATTGACCGAACGGATTTCCCACGCCCAGCCGTAGGCGCCCGCGCTGCCCTGGCTGCGCGCAAAGCCGGTCATGCTCGATAGCGCCATGCCGCCACAGCCCCGGAATGAAGAATCGGCCTCGTTTAAAAACGCGCGCCGACCATATATCAGCGGGAAAGATTCGTCATTCGGAGCACGGCCCGCCGGTCATGTCTCCGGCAGTCGCTTGCCGAGGCTGACGCGCTCCTCGACCGCATATCCGAGGCGCTCGTAGAATTCGACGACAGCGCGGTTGGTCGCGCGCACCTGCAGATTGATCTTGCGGCATCCGAGCGCGCGCAGGCGTTCCTCCGCCGCGCGCACGAGCGCTACGCCGATGCCGCGCCGCCGGTGCGCGGCAAGAACCGCTACCGCGTAAAGCCAGCCGCGGTGGCCGTCATATCCGGCCATGATCGATCCGACCGCGCGCCTGCCGTCGAGCGCGACGAGAAACAACTCCGGCTGCACCGCAAGCTTGGCCGGGATAGCGGTCTCGGCGGCATTCCACGGCGGATCGTCCGGGAACGCTTCCCGCCACAGCGCGCTCACGTCGGCGAAATGCTCGGCGCCATAAGGTTGGATCGGAAATTCGGTCATCGGTTGCGCTTGCGCGGGGCCAGACCGCGTCGTTCGCGTGCGCCGTGATCGCTACGGCTGCGCGGCCGGCGGATGCGCGGGAGCGGGAGGATGCCGTGGCTTGATGCTGCGCTTGACCGCGGCCGGCCGCATCGGCTGCTGAGCGACCGGTTGCGCGGGCGATGTCGCGGGCGCGGGCGCGGGAGGTGCCGCCGGCGGCGCCGCCGCGGGGGCCGCAGCCGTATTCTCGCTGTGCTGCTGGCGCTCCATCCCGCGCAGCCGGTCGACGTTCTTCTGATGCTGTTCGTAGCTGTCCGAGAAGACGTGGCCGCCGTTGCCGTCGGCGACGAAGTAGAGTTCCCTGGTACGCGCCGGGTTGGCAGCCGCCTCGAGCGAGGCGCGGCCCGGATTGGCAATCGGACCGGGCGGCAGACCATCGATCACATAGGTGTTGTACGGCGTCGGCTGGCGCTTCTCGCTCTCCAGGATCGGATGGCCGAGGGTGCCTTGGCCGCCGACCAGGCCGTAAATGATCGTCGGATCGGACTGCAGCCGCATGTGCTGCTTGAGGCGATTGATGAACACGGCGGCGACACGCGTGCGCTCCTCGGCCCGCCCCGTCTCCTTCTCGATGATCGACGCCAGCGTCACCAGATCCTCGGCCGACTTGATCGGCAGGTCCGGCATGCGGTGATCCCAGATGTCCTGCACCAACCGGCGCTGCTTGTCCTGCATGACCTTGAGCAGCTGCTCGCGCGCCATGCCGCGCGGGACCTTGTAGGTCTCGGGCAGCAGCGAGCCTTCGGGCGGCACCCCGCGGACAGTGCCGGTCAGCACGTCGCTATCAATCAGGCGCTGAACGATCTGTTGCGACGTGAGGCCCTCGGGGATCGAGATCGCGTGCTGCACCACCTTGCCTTCCGTGATCGTCGTGATCACGTCGTGCAGGCTCGCGTGCTGGGGAAACTCGTATTCGCCGAACTTGAGGTCGCCGCGCACCTTGAGCGCGATGACGCCGCCGACGAACAGCCAAGGCTGGTCGATCACGCCCTCACGATGGAGCAACTCGCCCACGTCGCGGATGCCGCCACGCGGAATGTTGACGACCTTGTCCTCGCTGAGCGGTCCGGGCGCCTCGAAGCGCTGCTTGCCGACGAACAGCGCGCCGCCCGCCACCATCGCGAACAGGATAAGAATGGTGAACACCGCATTGCCGGCAATCACCAACGGATGGCGGGCGCCGGACGAGCGGTGGGTCGGCATGGGCACGCGCTCGGGCTCGAGCGCGGCACGCGGGCTGCGAGGCGAAATACGTTGTTCCATCAAGTCCGCAGTCGACCCGGCCACGAAGTCCGCATTGCCCGGCATCTCGATGCCGCGGAACACGGGCGCCTCGCCACAGGCCCTCCCAACTCTACTTCATCCGCACGTGACAACTCCGGCGCCAACTCGCGAGGGCCCCGATCGCGCAAACCTATACCAGGGTCCGCGATCCGTACACCAGCGCCGTTCGGCCGAGGCCTTTGCGTCCACAGCGTCGCCGCAACCGGCTGCCGTGCGTCAAAGACCCATGAGTCATGCGCGAAATTTGCGGCGGGAGCGCGGCCGGAAAAGGGCACCGCCCCGCAACCAGCGGTCGGGGTACGAAAATTCGGCACTCACGCTCGCGAAGAGTCCCAGATTTTTGTGGATGTTCTTAATCGGCGAACCGGCGTCCGCCCCGATCAAGGCGAGGGCAGGCTTTCGCCGGAACATGCACTAATCCACAGCGCGGAAGACCAGCGACGCATTGGTCCCGCCGAAGCCGAACGAGTTCGACAGGACCGTATTGATCTCGCGCTTCTGGGCCTTGTGCGGCACGAGGTCGATCGCGGTCTCGACCGAGGGGTTGTCGAGATTGATGGTCGGCGGCGCGATGTCGTCGCGGATCGCGAGCAGCGAGAAGATCGCCTCGACCGCGCCGGCCGCGCCGAGCAGATGGCCGATCGACGACTTGGTCGACGACATCGCGATCTTGCCGGCCGCATTGCCGACCACGCGCTGCACCGCGTTGAGCTCGATCTCGTCGCCGAGCGGCGTCGAGGTACCGTGCGCGTTGATGTAGTCGACCTCGGCCGGCGAGATGCCGGCACGCTTGAGCGCCATGGTCATGCAGCGGAACGCGCCGTCACCGTCCTCGGCGGGCGCCGTGATGTGATGCGCGTCGCCCGACAGCCCGTAGCCAACGACCTCGGCGTAGATCTTGGCGCCGCGGGCCTTGGCGTGCTCGTATTCCTCGAGCACGACCACGCCCGCGCCCTCGCCGATCACGAAGCCATCGCGCCCCTTGTCGTAGGGCCGCGAGGCCCGCGCCGGCTCGTCGTTGAAGCCGGTCGACAGCGCGCGGCAGGCCGCGAAGCCCGCGACCCCGATCCGCGTGACCGGCGACTCCGTGCCGCCCGCGACCATCACGTCGGCGTCGTCGAAGATGATGAGCCGTGCCGCGTCGCCGATCGCATGCGCACCGGTCGAGCAGGCGGTGACGACCGCGTGGTTCGGGCCCTTGAGCCCGTGGGTGATCGATACGTAGCCGGACGCGAGATTGATCAGCCGCCCCGGGATGAAAAACGGCGAGACCCGGCGCGGGCCTTTTTCCTTGAGGATGATCGAGGTCTCGGCGATGCCCTCGAGCCCGCCGATGCCCGAACCGATCATCACGCCGGTGCGGATGCGGTCCTCGTAGGAGGTCGGCTTCCAGCCCGAATCCTCGATCGCCTGGGTCGCGGCGCACATCGCATAGGTGATGAACTCGTCGACCTTGCGCTGCTCCTTCGGCTCCATCCACTGGTCGGGATTGTAGGTGCCGTTCGAGCCGTCACCACGCGGGATCTGGCAGGCGATCCTGGAGGGGAGATCCGATACCTCGAACTTCTCGATCTTGCGCGCGCCGCTCTCGCCCTTGAGCAGACGCGCCCACGTCGCCTCGACCCCGCAGGCGAGCGGCGAGACCATTCCCAATCCGGTGACGACAACCCGTCTCATCTTACGATGTGCTCGCTTGCGTGAACGTCGGGCGGCGCACGGCGCTGTCCGGCTCGGTCCAGGCCACATCTACCCCGGACCGGGGCGCCCGGAAAAGCGCAAGCTCCGGCTTGCCCGCTGAAAATTGGCTGCGGACAGCCCGGTATAGCGGGACGAAACGGCGGCGGGAAGCGAGGCCACGGCGCTCCACGCGCCGGCAGCCCGGACCAGGACACGGGCGATTCAACGCTGGGGCAGCGCCTGACCGGCCCGGATCAGCTCTTGGCGTTCTTTTCGAGGAACTTGATCGCGTCGCCCACGGTCAGGATGGTCTCGGCCGCATCGTCGGGAATCTCGCAGCCGAACTCCTCCTCGAACGCCATGACCAGCTCGACTGTATCGAGCGAGTCGGCGCCGAGATCGTCGATAAAGCTCTTCTCGTCGGTGACCTTGTCGGGCTCGACGCCGAGATGGTCCACGACAATCTTTTTCACCCGGTCGCCAATGTCACTCATCGTCCCAACCTCGTGCGCTTCCAAGCTAGCCTTGCCGTCGAAGCAACTCGCGGTCGCGGCGCGGCGCGTCGTGGTTCCGCGGCGGGGCAAGGTCGCGTTTAGAAGGAGACACAACGGCCCCTTCCCCACTCAGCCGTATCGCCCCAGCCGTGCGGCTCCGGTTATCACACTTCAATTCCGTTGACCAGCACGGGCGCCACGGAACGCAGCCACGTCATCGGGCGCTCCGATCGCGACGCCGGCCGCGCCATCCGCGATGCGCTTGACTAATCCGGACAGCACCTTGCCGGTGCCGACCTCATAGAAGGTGGTCACGCCCTCGCCCGCCATGTAGGCCACACTCTCGCGCCAGCGCACCGTGCCGGTCACCTGCTCGATCAGGCGGCGCACGATCTCGGCCGGATCGGTGATCGGCCGCGCCGCCACATTGGCAACCAGCGGAACCGCCGGCGGCCGCACCGTCACGCCCGCCAACGCTTCCGTCATGACGTCGGCTGCCGGCCGCATCAACGCGCAATGGAAGGGAGCGGATACGGTGAGCATCATGGCGCGCCGCGCGCCTTTGGCCTTGGCGATCTCGACCGCCCGTTCGACCGCGGCCTTGTCGCCCGACACCACCACTTGGCCGCCGCCATTGTCATTGGCGGCCTGGCACACTTGTCCCTGTGCCGCCTCGGCCGCGACCGCCGCCGCCTGCTCGAACTCGAGGCCGAGCAGCGCCGCCATGGCGCCGACGCCGACCGGCACCGCCTTCTGCATCGCACGCCCACGAATGCGCACCAGCCGCGCCGCGTCGGCCAGCGTGAACGCCCCGGCGGCGGCGAGCGCCGAATATTCGCCGAGCGAGTGGCCGGCCACATAGGCGGCGTCGCGCTTGAGATCGATGCCCGCCTCGCTTTCGAGCACCCGCATGGTCGCGAGCGAGTGGGCCAGCAGCGCCGGCTGGGTGTTCTCGGTGAGCGTCAGTGTCTCGGCCGGCCCTTCCCACATGACCCGGGACAGCGGCTCGCCAAGCGCCGCGTCGACCTCGTCGAACACCTGCCGGGCGGCCGGAAAAGCATCCGCCAGCGCCTTGCCCATGCCAACGGCCTGGCTGCCCTGGCCCGGAAAAACGAATGCGATCGACATGATCCCCGCTCTCAGATTCCGGCCCTAAGACACTGTGGCTGCGGTGATGTCAAGGATGCGGCCTGCGTTACCCTCCCCTGAAGGGCCCTGAAGGGGGAGGATCGGCGAGCGAAGCGAGCCGGGGTGGGGTGAGGCCCAGCACCCCACCCCGACCGCCTCCGCTTCGCGGCGGCGGTCGACCCTCTCCCTCCAGGGCCCTGAAGGGGAGGGTAAACGGCCGCGATCCTTGCAATCGCCCCGGAAACCCCTATAACGCCCGCTTCCGCTCGATCCCGGCCGGGAGCTGAACGGACGGCCGTGTGCCTCATCGCACCCGGCAGGGCCAATCGGCCCGACGTCCTGTGTTCCCGCCTTCTCGCATTCGTGCCTTTCCGAACAGGCTCGAAGGGCTAGGCGCCGGGGTGAGCCGCAACCGAAGGGCACACCATGCCACTATACGAACACGTCTACTTGGCGCGGCAGGATCTGTCGGCGCAACAGGTCGAGGAGCTCACCGCCCAGTACAAGGGCGTGATCGAGCAGATGGGCGGCAAGGTCGCCAAGATCGAGAATTGGGGCGTCAAGTCCCTCACCTACCGGATGCGCAAGAATCGCAAGGCGCACTTCACTCTCATGAACCTCGACGCGCCGCCGGCCGCCGTCGCGGAGATCGAGCGCCAGCAGCGCATCAACGAGGACGTGCTGCGCAACCTGACCATCCGGGTCGACGAGCACGAGGCCGAGCCGTCCGCCATGATGCGCAAGGTGGATCGCGACCGCGATCGTGACGATCGCCGTGGCGGCTTCGGCGATCGCGATCGCGGCGGTTTCGGTGATCGCGACCGGGGCGATCGTGATCGGGGTGACCGCGGTGATCGCGGCGAGCGTCGCTTCGGCCGCGGGCCGCGCGAAGACGCTGGTGCCGAGGCGCCGGCGGCCAGCGAGGAGTAAGGACCATGAACGGTGGAGCCGCCGGCGGAGCACGCCGCCCCTTCTTTCGTCGCCGCAAGACCTGCCCGTTCTCGGGCGCGAACGCGCCGAAGATCGACTACAAGGACGTGAAGCTGCTGCAGCGCTACATCTCGGAGCGCGGCAAGATCGTGCCGAGCCGCATCACGGCGGTGTCGGCGAAGAAGCAGCGCGAGCTTGCGACCGCGATCAAGCGGGCGCGCTTTCTCGGGCTCCTTCCCTACGTCATCCGCTAAGTAAAGCGGACGACCTGACGACATAAGAGCGCGGGCGGTCCCGCGCTCGAGGTTGGGACGGACATCCGTCTCTAACCGCCTCGAAACCAGGCGGGACAGCTGTGCGATGACGCGGTTCTGGCTGCAGATCGGCTTGGTCGGGCTCGCCGCGGGGCTTTGCTCCGCGCTGCTGTTTGCGTCGCTGTTGTCCGGCTCGGCCCTCTCCCTCCTGCTGTTCTGCCTGGTCCCGCTGCCGATCCTGATCGCCGCCATGGGCTGGAGTCCTTGGGCGAGCCTCGTGGCGGTCGTGGTCGCCGCGATCGCGCTCGCGCTTGCGATCGAGCCGTTCCTCCTGATCGGCTTTCCGCTCAGCGTCGGGCTGCCGGCTTGGTGGCTCGGCTATCTCGCGCTGCTCGCCCGGCCGGCCGGACCGAACGGCGAGCTCGAATGGTATCCGGTCGGGCGCCTCGTCCTGTGGTCAGCGGCCTTGAGCGCGCTCGTGACCTTGATCGGGCTCGTGCAATTCGGCGGGAGCGAAGCCGCGATCCAGCAGACGCTGCGCACCGCTTTCGAGCGCATGTTGCGGCTGCAGCTCGCCATTCCGACCGATGCACCGCTCGTGGTGCCGGGCATCGACGACCCCAAGCGCCTCATCGATATGCTCGTGACCGTGCTGCCCCCCGCCGCCGCGGTGCTGACCACGATCACCCAGCTCCTCAATCTTTGGCTGGCGGGCCGTGTCGTGAAGATCTCCGGCCAGTTGCGCCGGCCGTGGCCCGACATTGCGGCGACGCGGCTGCCCCCAGCCGCGATGGCGGCGCTGGCGCTCGCTTTTGCGGTCTCGTTCATTCCCGGCCTGCCCGGCATGGCGGCGGCGCTGCCGGCCGCAAGCCTGCTCGTCGCCTACGCGGCGCTCGGCTTTGCGGTGATGCACGGCATCACGCGCCACCTGCAGGGCCGCACCGCCGTGCTGGCCGGGCTTTATATGGGGTTCGCGCTGCTCGGCTGGTCCGGCTGGCCGATCCTCGTGATGGCGCTGCTCGGACTGGTCGACGGTGTCGTCGATCTGCGCCGGCGCGTCGCCGCAACGCGCGGGCCACCGCCCGTGCCTCCGCCCGAACGGATGTAGCCATCTCGATTTATCGCAACGTTCAACGAACACAGGAGACTGCCATGGAAGTGATCTTGCTCGAACGCGTCGGACGGCTCGGCCACATGGGCGACATCGTGCGCGTCAAGGACGGCTTCGCCCGCAATTTCCTCCTGCCGAAAGGCAAGGCGCTGCGCGCCACCAAGGAGAACAGGGCAAAGTACGAAGGCATGAAGGTCGAGCTTGAGGAACGCAACACGCAGATGCGCGGCGAGGCGCAGCAGATCGGCGGCGGCCTCGACGGCAAGAGCTTCGTGGTGCTGCGCCAGGCCTCCGAGGTCGGCCACCTCTACGGCTCGGTGTCAGGCCGTGATCTTGCCGTGATCCTCAACGAGGGGGGCTTCAAGGACGTCACGCGCAGCCAGATCGTGCTCAACGCCCCGATCAAGACCATCGGCTCGCACAAAGTGCCGGTCGCGCTGCATCCCGAGGTCGAGGTGATGATCACTATCGTCGTGGCGCGCAGCGCCGACGAGGCAGAACGCATCGCGCGCGGCGAGGACGTGATCGCACGGCGCGACGAAGCCGACGAGGCCGAAACCGCTGCGGCCCCCGATTTCTTCGACAAACCGCCGACGGAAGGCGCGGAGGCGGCGGCCCCCGAGGCGGCAAGTGAGGCGAGCGAGGAGGCCGACGCGAAGAGCGCCAAGCCCGCGCGCAAGCCGCGCAAACCGAGCGCCGAGGCCGAGGGGTAAGGCTGAACCAAGGGCTTGCCGGCGCCGCCACCGCGGGGCCGGCAAGAACTCTCGTCCTAGTTGTTGCTCGCAGGATGCTGCGGCGGCGCCGGCTTCGGCTGACGCGCCGGCTGCTCACCCGCGGCGCTTGCCGAGGCGTCGGTATCTTTCTTCTTTTTCTTCTGTGACGTCTTGCGCTTGGGGGCGGGCGCCGCGTCCTCGTGCGCGGCGGAATCAGGCGTGATCGTGGTCGAGCCGGAATTCGCGTAGGACTCGAGCCGCTGTCCCGGATTGGCGAGACGCGCGGTGTCCTTCGCCGGACCGCGGGCCGCGCCGTAGTATTTGAGCTTGCTCAGCACCGTATCGGCTGCGCCTTTGGGGGCCTCGCGATCTTCTGCCCGCGGGCGCTTCGGCGCCTCTTCGTGGGTCTCGCCCGACTCCTCTGCGCGCTTCACCGGCTCGACACGCGGCTTCGGCTCCGGTTTGGGCTCGCCTTTCGGCTCCTCCTCCCGCTCGGCCTTGCGCGTCTTCGCCTTCGGCCCGCCCGGGACGTCGGCCTTGTCCTGCTTCGCATCGCTCGGAGCGCCCAGCAGATAGGCGGCGAGCAACTGCGCCGATTCCTGCTTGGAGGTATAATGCTCCCTCAAAAAGCTCGTGAGCCCACCCTTATCCCTGCCCTTGGCGAGGCCGCCCGGGCCCTTGTGGCATGCCGAGCAGTCGGACGCGAAGAGTTGCGGCCCAGTTTTGCCCGCATCGTAGTCCTGTGCGGCAGCCGAACCGGCAAAGAACATGGCCGCGACCGCGAAGGCGCCGACGGGAAAGATGCGGAGACGTTCGGACACCAGGCCATTCCCCATTTATTGCCGTGCTCGGCGCAAACCCCGGCCGGCCCAGCGCGTTGTTCCCCAGTGAAACGCAACCATGAGACCCGACGCGAAGCTAAGCCTTAGCCTATTTACGGAAAGTGACCAATGTTCGGAGACACTTTCGCGCACTTGTCGATAGGTGCCGCATCAGTCATATTTTGGGCCAGGATGGGACCGGAAGATAGTCGACCCGCAATATTGTGGGTGGGGTCGACATGGTCGTCGAGGCCGACATCCGGCGGGCGACGTCTCGCTGGATATATATCGGCCGCAGGCGGCCTTGGCGTTGCGGGCTTGGCGCCATGGACTGGTTGCTGCGAGTGATGATTGCGCGGTTGATCGGGCGCGGAAATTTGCGCCTGACGACCGCACGCGGGAAGATGCTGACGTTCGGCGATGGAACCGGGCCGCTGATTGCGGCGCGCTTCATGACGCTGGGTGCGCAGCTCGGCGTGCTCCTCGAGCCCGAGCTCAAGCTCGGCGAAGCCTACATGGACGGCACCTTCGTGATGGAGCGGGGCTCGATCGCCGACCTGCTCGATCTCGTCATGCCTCACGGCCCCTTCCGTGCGCTGCGCTGGTTCCACCCTACCGAGGCGCTGCGGCTCATCTGGCGGCGGCTCAAGCAGCTCAACTTGCGCGGTCGCGCGCAGCGTAATGTCGCGCACCACTACGATCTCGACGAGCGCCTCTACACGCTCTTCCTGGATTCCGACCGGCAGTACAGCTGCGCCTACTTCGAGACCCCGGCGACCACCCTCGACGATGCCCAACTCGCCAAGCGGCGGCATCTTGCGGCCAAGCTGCGGCTCAGCACCGACACGCGCGTGCTCGACATCGGCTGCGGCTGGGGCGGCCTTGCGCTCTACTTCGCCGAATATGCGGGCGCGAAGGTCACCGGCATCACGCTGTCGAAGGAACAGCTCGCGCTCGCCCGCGTGCGCGCCGACGAGAAGGACCTCACCGGCCGGGTCGAGTTCCGGCTACAGGACTACCGCGATGTCGGCGAGACGTTCGACCGCATCGTCTCGGTCGGCATGTTCGAGCACGTGGGCGTCAACTTCTACGACCGCTTCTTCCGCGCCTGCGCACAGGCGCTGTCCGACGACGGCGTGATGATGCTGCACTCGATCGGCCGCTCGGAAGGGCCGGGCATCACCAACCCGTGGATCGCCAAGTACATTTTTCCCGGCGGCTACATCCCGGCACTCTCGGAGGTCCTGCCGGCGGTCGAGCGCGCCGGCCTGCTCGTGACCGACATCGAGATCCTGCGGCTGCACTATGCCTACACGCTTCGGGCGTGGCGCGAGCGCTTCCTCGCCCATCGCGAGACGGTCGAGAAGCTCTACGACAAGCGCTTCGTGCGCATGTGGGAGTTCTATCTCGCGGCCTCCGAGATGGCCTTCGCCAAGCAGAACATGATGGTGATGCAGCTGCAGCTGACCAAACGGCAGGGAACCGTGCCGATCACCCGCGACTACATCGGCGACGAAGAGGCGCGGTTGCGCGCGCTCGAAGGCGGACGGCGGACGCGGATGCGGCTCGCCGGCGAGTAGCGGCCGGTAAGCGCTTGGTTCTTCGCGAAACTGTCGTCAGTTTGTTACCAGAGACGCGGCGTCAAGATTTTTCTCGCCGACATATCGACAGATTCGCATGCAGTGATCAGTGGGGAAATGCCTCCGGCGATTCCCACTGCGCGCCGGTCTCGTGCTAATGGCTCCTCTCGTACTGCGTCGCGAGTGTGGGGTTCGCGGGTTGGGTGCGTGCCGTGTCTGAAGAAAACGCAACGACAATACTGGATCGTCATGGCCGTCGAATTGACTGCTCGCAAGCAGCCGGCGGAGAGCTCGCCGCTCTTTCGCTCCGCACCGCACAACGTCGAGGTCGAGCAGGCACTGCTCGGCGCGATCCTCGTCAATAACGAGGCCTTCTATCGGGTCTCCGACTTCTTGGAGCCGGAGCACTTCTTCGAGCCGCTGCACCAGAAGATCTACAAGGACATCGGCTCGCTGGTGCGCGCGGGCAAGAGCGCGACCCCGCTCACGCTCAAGACCTTCCTCCCGTCCGATCTCGACGTCGCGGGCCTGAGCGCCAGCCAGTACCTCGCGCGCCTGGCGACCGAGGCGACCACCGTTATCAACGCCAGCGACTACGGCCGCAACATCTATGACCTCGCGATCCGCCGCTCCCTGATCGGCATCGGCGAGGTCATGGTCAACGTCGCCTACGACGCCCCGATCGATCTCGGGCCGCAGGCGCAGATCGAGGACGCCGAGCGCCAGCTCTACGAGCTCGCCGAGACCGGCCGCTACGACGGCGGCTTCCAGCGCTTCGCGCAAGCGCTCATCACCGCGGTCGAGCTCGCGGCGCACGCCTATGAGCGCGACGGCAAGCTCTCCGGCCTCGCGAGCGGCTTGCGCGACCTCGACCGGATGATGGGCGGCCTGCAGTCGTCCGACCTGATCATCGTCGCCGGGCGTCCCGGCATGGGCAAATCATCGCTCGCCACGAACATCGGGTACAACGTCGCCAAGGCTTGGCGCGGCGACGTGCGGCCGGACGGGCACATCACGTCGGTCGACGGCGGCATCGTCGGCCTGTTCTCGCTCGAAATGTCGGCCGAGCAGCTCGCCACCCGCATCATCGCGGAGCGCACCGGCATCCCCTCCTCGCGCATCCGCCGCGGCGAGATCGAGACCGCCGACTTCGACCGTATCGCCGAGGCCGCCCGCGAGATGGAGTCGCTCCCCTTCTACATCGACGAGACCGGCGGCCTGGCGATCGCCCAGCTTGCGGCGCGCGCGCGCCGCCTCAAGCGGCAGAAGGGTCTCGACCTCTTGATCATCGACTACATCCAGCTGCTGTCGGGCTCGTCCAAGCGTGCATCGGAAGGCCGCGTGCAGGAGGTGAGCGAGATCACGACCAGCCTCAAGGCGCTCGCCAAGGAGCTGAACGTGCCGATCATCGCGCTCTCGCAATTGTCGCGCGCCGTCGAAAGTCGCGACGACAAGCGCCCGCAGCTCTCGGACCTGCGCGAATCCGGCTCGATCGAGCAGGATGCCGACGTGGTGCTGTTCGTCTACCGGGAGGAATACTACCTGCGCAATCGCGAGCCGCGCCCCGGCAGCGACGAGCACTTCAAGTGGCAGACCGAGATGGAGCTCGCCCACGGCAAGGCCGAGGTCATCATCGGCAAGCAGCGCCACGGTCCGACCGGCACCGTGCAGCTCCAGTTCGAAGCCGAGTACACGCGCTTTGCCGACCTCGCGGCCGACGACCATCTGCCGGCGCGGACGTAGGAATTATCCAGTCGTCATTGCGAGGAGCGCGCAGCGCGACGAAGCAAGCCCGCTCCGCGATCGCATGCGAAAGCAGATCGAGCTTGCTTCGTCGGCCTTCGGCCTCCTCGCAATGACGGCGGACGTCCTCGTCACTTGCCGTGGTGATGTGGCCCGTCGTGATGGTGCGCGTGCCCCGTTCCGCCGTGCGCGTGGTGGTGCTCGGCATAGTGCTGGCGCAGGAGGTCCTTGCCGTAGTCGTTGCCGTTCGGCGTGCGCACCACCGTGTGGATGTGGTCGCGCGAGGGCGTATCGTTGTCGTAGACGATGCCCGGCATGTGATCGAACTCGACCAGGATCACGGGGCTCAGGATCCGGTAGTAGAACGGGCTCGTGTCGTCGCAGCGGCCGATCCAGGCGAAATGCGTGTCGTCGAGGTGGCGCTTCGCGTCGCGATAGTGAACCTCGGCGTGGCCGGGCCGGACGCGCCCCGTGTAGGTCGCCAGCAATGCCTCGAGGCGCTCGCGGCCTTCCACCGGCAGATCCGCATAGCGAATCCCGGCCGGCTCGATCCGCCGGTTGTCGGAGAACGCAGCGGTGAGCACCTCACCGGGAAGGTCCTGCCCGATCGTCGCGCGCGCCTGCTCGTCCGCCGACAGCGAGCGCATCAGCGCCAGGCCCTGCTCCTCCTCGATCGCGAAGACGCGCGTGCCGGCATATTTGCCCGAGCGCGCCAGCACCGGCTCGGAGCCCATGAGGCCGGGCGTCAGCACGAGCTGGTCGCCGAGCACGAAGCAACTGAGGTTGAGGTGATGGCCGTCGATCTGCCAGCCCCACGGCTCTTGCGGTGACGGCGTGCCGAAGAGGCTCACCCAATAGAACCATTCGCTGTATTCCTCGGCCCGGCCCGTGACCTCGAGCATGTGCTCGTTGAGCCGCATGATGTCGCGCGCCGTGCGATAGCCCGCGGCGCTCATGGTCTCGCGCATCAGCACAAGCGCGTGCTCGCGCTGATCGCCGCCGAGATCGGCGAGGCAAATCCCGTGGCGCATCAGCCAGGGATGGATGTTCGACCATTGGCGCCAGGCCTCATCCTCGATCGGAAAGCACACGGCCTTGTTCTGCTGCGGCGTGAGCGTCGCCAGGAACGATCGCGCGGCCTCCTCGAGCGACGCAAGCGAGTGGCCTGTGCGCTCGCGCGCGAACAGGCCCGGCACGATGCCGCCTCCTGCGGTGATCCCGCGAAACGGCTCGGCCAGTGCCGCCTGGCCGCGGTCGAGCATGGCCTTGAGCATCGGCGGCAGGTCGAAGGGCCGCACCGCCGGCACCGGCGGTCTCGGGCGCAAGCCGAAGCGCGCTGTCTCGCCTGCCATTCAGGATCTCCTCGCCGCGCTCACGTCACGTCGGTGGTCGAGTCACCGGACCATTCTGCCGACCCAGATGCCCTGGAGACAATGAACTTTGGAACACAGCCTCGGACAGCGCTGAAGAGATCAGCCAGTTGGTATTGAAATCATTCGATTTTCTAGTCTAGGTTCGTTCTGCCAATCTGCCAATTTGCGGCCACGGCGCAAGCGGCCAGCTGTCACGGGGTTCTGCGCCACCTGCACCAGGGGCGCGCCCGCTTGATTTTCTCGGCCATATAGGATAGCCACCTACTCTATTATGAGCCATACGATCCGCGAGAAACAGAAGCTGCTCGCCCGGGTGCGGCGCATCCGCGGGCAGGTCGAAGCGCTCGAGCGCGCGCTCGACAGCGAGGCGGGCTGCGAGCCCGTGATGCACCAGATCGTCGGCATTCGCGGCGCGGTCGCGGGCCTGATGGCTGAGGTGGTCGAAGACCACGTGCGCAGCCATCTGGTCGGGCCGCAGGAAAACGGGGCCGCGCTCGACACCCGCGCGGCCGAGCAGCTCATCGACGTGATGCACTCCTATCTGAAGTGAGCGGCGCGCAAGTGAGGCCCGCATGAGCGACCTCGACCAGGCGGTTTCCGGGCTCAGCCACAGCCACGTCTTCCTCGGCGCCGGGCACGCGCACAACGAGCGGCGCACCTGGAGCGTCATCGCGCTCTGCGCCGTCATGATGGCTGCCGAGATCGCGGGCGGCATCATGTTCGGCTCGATCGCGCTCGTCGCCGACGGCCTGCACATGTCGACGCACGCAGCCGCCCTGCTGCTCGCCGCGCTGGCCTATCGCTATGCACGCCGTCACGCCGACGATCCGCGCTTCTGCTTCGGCACCGGCAAGCTCGGCGATCTCGCCGGCTTCACCAGCGCCGTGGTGCTGGCGATGATCGCGCTGCTGATCGGCTACGAGGCCGTGACGCGCCTCGTCGCGCCCGTCGCGGTGCATTTCAACGAGGCGATCGCGATCGCGGCGATCGGCCTCCTCGTCAACGTGGCGAGCGTGCTGATGCTCGGCGGCGGACACGATCATGCGCATGATCACGACCACCCGGACCACGACCACCGGGACCACGATCATGACGACCGCGATCATGACCTCCACGCGCACCGGGACTCGCACACCCATCGCGACCACAATCTGCGCGCCGCCCTCGTTCACGTGATGGCGGACGCGGCCGTCTCGGTGCTCGTCATCGTCGGGCTGCTGCTCGGCCGCTTCCTCGGCTGGGTGTGGATGGACCCGGTCGCCGGCCTCGTCGGCGCGATCGTGATCGCGAGCTGGGCCTATGGACTCGTGCGCGACACCGGCGGCGTGCTGCTCGACATGACGCCCGACGCCGACATGGCGGAGAACATCCGGATGGCGATCGAGCGCGACGGCGACCGGTTGTGCGATCTCCACCTCTGGCGGCTTGGACCCGGCCATATCGGCGTCATCGCGGCGATCACGACCGCGGTGCCGCGCGCGCCGGAATTCTACCGCGCGCGGCTCGCGGCCTTCCGTTCCCTCTCGCACGTCACCGTCGAGGTGCACCCGCGCGGTTGGCGCCCGGCCGCGTAGCCGGCGCTCGCGCCCCCCTCGCCACACCGGTTCGGCTGACGAGCGGCTTGCGCCCGCGAGCCGGATGCCGATATTGCGCCCTATTCGTCCGGCACAGCACGCGCCGGGGATCTGGGGCTTGGAGCATCCATGGCGCTGCCTGAAAAGAGCAATCCGCCAACCGCGGAGGCGGCGCCGCCCGAGCCCGAAATCACGACCGGCGGCCCGCCCGAGCTCGAAACCGGCGGCGTCCTCACCATCGATATCGGCGCCATGCAGTCGAACTATCGCGCGCTGTGGGCGCGCGTGGCGCCGTCCGAATGCGCCGCCGTGGTCAAGGCCGACGCCTACGGCTGCGGCATCGAGCCGGTCGTGCGCGCGCTCGGCAAATCCGGCTGCAAGACCTATTTCGTCGCCCATCTCGCCGAGGCGCGCGCCGTGCGCGCGCTCGCGCCGGACGCGACCGTCTATGCGCTGAGCGGCCTGCCGCACGGCGCGGCCGCCGCTTTCGCGCAGGCGAACGTGCGTCCGGTGATCGGCTCGACGCACGAACTCGCCGAATGGGATGCGTTTTGCTCGACCAGCGGCTGGCGCGGCGGCGCGGCGCTGCACTTCGACACCGGCATGAACCGGCTCGGCATTCCGGTCGACGAGGCGGCAGCCCTCGCCCAGCGCATCAAGGCGCCCGACCACGGCATTGCGCTGATCATGAGCCATTTCGCCTGTTCGGACACGCCGGCGAATGCGCTCAACAACCGCCAGATCCAGCTCTTCCGCGAGCTGCGCCTGATGTTTCGCGGCATCGCGGCCTCGCTCGCCAATTCGTCGGGGATCTTCCTCGGTGGGCTCGCGCATTTCGACATGGTGCGGCCGGGCTATGCGCTTTACGGCGGCAACCCGACGCCTGCGACCAACAACCCGATGCTGCCGGTGCTCGGCCTCAAGGCGCGCATCGTGCAGGTGCGCCAGGTCGCCCGCGGCGAGACGGTCGGCTACGGTGCGGCCTGGACGGCGCCGCGGACGGCGCGCGTCGCCATCATCTCGGTCGGTTATGCGGACGGCTACCTGCGCTCGGCGAGCGGCCCGGACGCGCGGCCGGGCGCCGAGATGATCATCGGCGGCGCCCGCTGCCACGTGGTCGGCCGCGTCTCCATGGACCTGCTCGCCGTTGATGTGACGGCTATCCCTGAGAACGCCGCGCGGCGCGGCGAATGGGCGACGCTGATCGGCAACGGCATCGACATCGACACGCTCGCCGCCCAGTGCGGCACCATCGGCTACGAGCTGATGTGCGGCACGGGGCGGCGCTACAGCCGGATCTGGAAGCGATAGCGCGGCTCGCGCGTCCCCAGGTCGCCGCTACTTGAACTCCAATTTCTTCGCCGGCGCGCCGAAGGACTTCTGATTGCACGCATTGGCGATGGTCTGCAGGCTCGCGATGCGCTCCGGCCGCTTTTCCCGCGTCGCCTCGCGCTCGAGCGCGTCGTGATCGGGAAACTGCGTCTGCATTTCATCCATGACGCAGTGGCAGTAGGCTATGCATTTGTCGTGGCTGTTCGCATTGTTGTTATCGCAGGGCGGGACGCAGGCTTCGTATTCGATCGTATACACCTGCGGCGCCCACTGCGCGTAAGCGGGCGCCGCCAGAAACAGCGCCACGAGGGCGTATCGCTTGAAGGTCATCATCGGCCTCTTGTGGTGGATGCGAGATTGAACCCGGGGCCGCATCATAGCGAGACGTTCGGATCGCGGGCGATGGAAATTGCGCGGCCTCCGCCGGAAAATCCCCGAGATATTTGCAAGTTTAATTGTCGATTGACATTTGTTCGCTATATGTTCTCATTAGCGATGTGGATGACGACACCATACTCACATACCCATACGTCGTCGTGCGGCTCGCCTGTCGATACTGCGCACGGGTCGGCGCTTATCGCCTGGCGCGGCTCGCGGTGAAATTCGGCTGCGAGGCACGGCTGTCCGATGTCGTTGTCAAGCTCGCGGCCGATTGTCCGCACTGGCGATCGAACAAGCGGTGGCCCGAAGGCTGCGGCGTCTACCTGCCGGATCTCGAAGCGCCGCGGATGGCGCCCGACGACCCGCGGCGGCATGTCATGCGGGTGATCGACGGTGGAAAGATCACTGGTGGAAAGAACGAGGAACCCAAGCCGTAGGCCCGATCGTGCGTGATACCCTCACTCCAGCGCGATTCTTGCAGCGCGTCCGCGATACCAAAGTCTGAAACGTCAAAACCTTAAACGTCGAACCTCAACCATCATGGCCCGTCGCGGACCCACCTTCGTTTGCCAGAACTGCGGTGCCCTCAGTGGCCGCTGGCAGGGCAAGTGCGAGGCCTGCGGCGAGTGGAACACGATCGTCGAGGAGAGTGCCGCCGCCGATGCGCGGCTCGCCGGCCCCGGCAAGCCGCCGCGCAAGGGCCGCCCCTTCGCGCTCGAGCCGCTCGCCGGCGAGACCCATGATGCCCCGCGTCTTCCCTCCGGCATCGCCGAGCTCGACCGCGTCACCGGCGGCGGGTTCGTGCGCGGGTCCGTGCTGCTGGTCGGCGGCGACCCCGGCATCGGCAAGTCGACCCTGCTGATCCAGACCGCGGCCGCGCTCGCCCGCGCCGGCCACCGCGCGGTCTACATCTCGGGCGAGGAAGCCGTGGCGCAAGTGCGGTTGCGCGCCGAGCGGCTCGGCCTTGCCTCCGCGGCGGTCGAGCTCGCGGCCGAGACCTCGGTCGAGGACATTGTCGCGACGCTCGCGCAAGGCAAGACGCCGCGCCTCGTGGTGATCGACTCGATCCAGACCATGTGGACCGACACGGTCGAATCCGCGCCCGGCACCGTCACGCAGGTGCGCGCCAGCGCGCAGACGTTGATCCGCTTCGCCAAGCGCTCGGGCGCCGCCGTCATCCTGGTCGGCCACGTCACCAAGGACGGCCAGATCGCCGGCCCGCGCGTGGTCGAGCATATGGTCGATGCCGTGCTCTCCTTCGAGGGCGAAGGCACGCATCTGTTTCGCATCCTGCGCGCCGTCAAGAATCGCTTCGGGCCGACCGACGAGATCGGCGTGTTCGAGATGACCGGCGGCGGCCTGCGCGAAGTCGCCAATCCGTCCGAGCTCTTCCTCTCCGAACGCGACCTCGGCAGCCCCGGCACCGCGGTCTTCGCCGGCGTCGAGGGCTCGCGCCCGCTGCTGGTCGAGATCCAGGCGCTGGTCGCGCCGACGACGCTCGGCACGCCGCGCCGCGCCGTCATCGGCTGGGACCAGAACCGGCTCTCGATGGTGCTCGCGGTGCTCGAGGCGCATTGCGGCGTCAAGCTCTCGGGCTACGACGTCTATCTCAACGTCGCGGGCGGGTTGCGCATCCAGGAGCCGGCCGCCGATCTTGCGGCCGCCGCCGCGCTCGTCTCCTCGCTGAGCAACGCGCCGCTGCCGCCCGACGCCGTTTTCTTCGGCGAGGTGTCGCTCTCGGGCGCGATCCGTCCGGTGGCGCAGAGCGGAGCGCGCCTGAAGGAGGCGCAGAAGCTCGGCTTCGGCCGCGCCTACCTCCCCGAAGCCGCCCGTGGCGAGGCAAGCCCCGAGAGCGGCCTCATGCTCACGGGCATCGGGGGCCTTGCGGATCTCGTCGCCGACATCGCCCAGCGCGGCAAGCGCGGGCGAGCCGCAGAGCCGATCGCGATGCCTGGTCGCGGAGAAGGCGCCCCGACCGGCAAACGCGCCCACGGGTGAAATCCCCGATGGCGCGCCGTAATTGCAGCCGCCTGCCGCTGCGGGTATTATTTTGATGCCGACTTTCGGGCCGACTGTGGCGGCGCGACCGAGAGTGCGATGAATGCATTGCGCGCCGCGGCCGATTTGGGGGGCGCCATGTCAATTCCTTCAGGACCGGACATCACCGGCGCATCGGCGCCGCCGCTCAATCCGCTCGACGAGATGTGGTACCTGCAGGGCGACGCGCAGGCGCTCGGCCCCCATCGCGGCCACGACATCAAGGCGATGATCGAACGCGGCTCGATCGGCGCACAGACCTGGATCGCGAAAGTCGGCGCGTCCCAGTGGAGCAAGCTTGCCGACGTCCCGGCGTTCGCGGGCGTCGGCGCGTTGCACAACGTTCCGGCCCGTCCGATCGCGCCAACCGGCTCTCCGCATGCCGCAATCGTAAACGCCGAGCGCTCCATTCACTATGCGGGGTTCTGGATCAGGGTGCTCGCCTACTTCGTCGATCAGATCGCCATATTCGCCATCTTTATGGTGGCGTCGTTCGCGATCGGCATCGTCTTCGGCCTTGCGGCCGGCGCACGGCCTGGCCCCGAGGCCGGCGCCGTCCTCGGCGGATTGGTGATCGTCGCCGAAATCGCGATCATCGTAGGCTATCACATGATCTCGCTGAGCAGCCGCTGGCAGGCGACGCCGGGAAAACGGGTGTGCGGAATCCACGTCATCCGCACCGACGGCCGGAAAATCGGACCCGGCCTCGCGCTCGGCCGATATCTCAGCATGCTGCTCTCGGCCATGATTCTGTACATCGGCCTCATCATGGTCGCCTTCACGAATCAAAAGAAGGGCTTGCACGACATCATCTGCGACACCCGCGTCATCTACGGCAAGGCCGAGGATGATTCTCAGATCGCGGAGATCTTTGCTTGAGCATGATCCGTTCCGAAGACCGGTACGCGCTTTTCGGGATCATGCTTTACAACGAGGAAGCCCGAGCGGCGTGAGCCGCTCGGGCTGGTTTGAACTCGACGGTGGAGCGCGCCGTCGCACGCGCATCGCTCAGCGATACTGCACCGCGGTCGTGGGCTGCATCGGCGCCGCGTCGCTTTCCTGCGTCGGTACCTCGGGGCACGGAGCCGGGGCCGCGTAGGTTTCCTGCGCCGGCACTTCGGGGCACGGAGCCGCCGCGGGCTGCTCCACCGAATACGTGGCCTGCGTTTGCGGATAGCTCGGCGCGTAGGTCGGCTGCTCTTGCGTGTAGGTCGGCTGCTCCTGCGTGTAAGCCGGCTGCTCCTGTGTGTAGATCGGCTGCTCCTGCGTGTAGGTCGGCTGCTCCTGCGTGTAGGTCGGCTGCTCCTGCGTGTAGGTCGGCGTGTAGGACGACACGACCGGATAGCGCGGCGTGTGGATCACGACCGGATAGCTCGGCGCATGGTTCACGACCGGATAGCTCGGCGTGTGGCTCATGACCGGATAGCTCGGCATGTGGCTCACGACCGGGTAGCTCGGCGTGTGGCTCACGACCGGATAGCTCGGCATGTGGCTCACGACCGGATAGCTCGGCATGTGGCTCACGACCGGGTAGCTCGGCGTGTGGCTCACGACCGGGTAGCTCGGCGTGTGGCTCACGACCGGCGCCGACGGATACGAGGGCCGATAGGTGGAGGTCGAGGGCATGGAGCTCGGGCGGGCCTGGTTCGAGGTGTAGCTCGGCCGCGAGGCGGGCGAGCTCCAACGCGACGGCGACGCCGTCGTCGGGTGATAGCTGCTGGCCGGGTGCGAGCTGGTGCTTGTCGGGCGATAGCCGCCGCCGACGTGCTGACCACCGAAATGCTGGCCGCCGCCCCAGGCGGATGCCGAGGTGGTGGCGAGCGCCGAGACCGAGACGGTGGCGAGGGCGAGCGCCAGAATGGAGGTGCGGGTCATGGGAATCTCCTGTGGGTAAGGGCTTGGTCGATCCGGGAGGGGTTCCTCCCGGCTTGCCCTCAATCCACACGGGGATTGACCGACTTTTTCCCCGAGCCCCCGGCCGCGCCGAAGGCATCCACCCCGGATCGCATCCGAGGCCGGCTTATACGGAATCACGCCCTGGCTTGGTTGCGGCGCAGCTTGTCGCGGAGGAGGCGTCCCCCTTCAGCCGCTATTGCGCGCGCGGATCGCTGATCCGCCCCTCGAACAGGATCGCGCCGGTCGCGTCGTCGACGATGTAGAACAGGAACGGCCGGTCGACCACAAATGGCTCGACACGGGCCGGCGCGCTCGCCGCCATCATGGCGACCGCGGTCGCGGCGGCGGCTTCGGTCCCCTCCTCGGTCACGTCGATCACGGCCCGGTGCACCACGCCGCTGATCGCGAGCGGCACGCGCGCCGGCGGCTGGCCGGTCATCCCGGAGAAATCCGCGAGCCGCGCATCGAACGCGCGGCGCATCCCGGCTTGCTTGAACAGCTTGCCGATCTCGGCCTTGTAGCTCGCCTTGAAGCGCGGCAGCGCGAGGTCGACGTTCTGCCACTGCGTCATGTCGGCAAACAGCGCCGCCAGCGCGGCAGCGTCGAGATCGGCGGCGAGCTTATCGGCGCCGCCGACGGCGTCGGGCAGTACTACCACCATCGCGAGCGAGCGCACGCTGTAGGGCAATCGGATCGCACGAAAGCCCGGCCGGGCGATCGTCTGGAAATTGCCGATCCGATGCATGGTCGGCACCTTCACGCTCGTCGCCGGTGTCAGCTTGAAGTCGTCGTCGCGCGTCGCGCGCGCCATGAAGGGCGCCGCCCAGGCCGCCTTGAAGTAGACGGCGTTGAGGATCACGGCGGGCGCGGCCGGATCGATCTGGTCGAGGATCCGGTCGATCTTGCCCGCGGTCTGCCGGTCGACCCAGCGGTTGATCGTGGCGAGGTCGGCGCCGCGAAAGACCTGCGCGCGATAGTCCTGCTCGAGCCGCGCCGCGTAGGCGCTCGAGACGAGGTCGCCGTTCGGCTTGAGCAGCATCAGCGCATTGGCGGCCTTGAGCGTGGCCGACGGCGGTTGCCGTCCGGGCGCGATGCAGCGCTGCTCCTGTTGATAGCCGGCGGGACACACGCCGGTCGCCGGCACCGGCGCCTCGCATTCACTGCCGTTGAAATGCATCGCGGGCGACGGGCATGCGACCGGCTCGCCGCTCTTGTCGTAGCCGTTGAGGATGGCGAGCACCCGCGCATTGGCGGCATCGACCGCGGCCGGCGCAAGGGTCTGCCGGAGCACCGCCGCTATCTCGCGCTCGGTCTCGCGGCGTGCGCCCGACAGCACCATCGCCATGGCGGTGCCGACCGAATAGGGCGAGAACACCACATTGCCCGGGGCTGCCGTGAATGCCGTGAAAAGATCGTGGCCGGACGCATTATAGGCGGCGGTCAGCGCGCGGACCGGCTCGGCGGCGCGGGCGGCCGGCACGAGGCCGGGCGAGAGGCCCGCCGCCACCACGGCGATAAGCGCCGCGCACGGGCGGGCGCGGCGAACGGACGGCATCGGCATCATCGTCCCCCTCGGCAAATGTCGTAGCGCGCCTGCGCGCCTTCCCGGCCGCAGGCGCCTATGTGACTTAAGTCGCGCCGGGCGGCCGCCGCGTTCATGATCGTTGCGTTTAATCGGCTGATTTTGCGAAAAAATTGCGCCATCGGAACCGGTAATTCACAAGGATTGCGCGGCGCCGGACGGCGGCAGAAGACGGGTGACGCGGCAGCCGCCTCCCGCTATACACGGGGCGCGCAATCGACACCGCTCGAATCGGGGACCGGCCCGGCCGGCCCCGCCGCCCAAGCACAGACAACGTACCGTCAACGTACCGCCCATTGCAGCCGCAGCCCCTGGCCGATCGATGGTTCTCGACATTTCGCTGATCGTCGTGATGCTGATTTCCGCGTTCCTCGCCATGGTGCGCGGATTCATGCGCGAGATTCTCTCGCTCGCGGGCTGGGCCGCGGTCGCTGGAGCCGCCGTCTTCGCGTATCTGCGGCTGACCGGCCCGGTGCTGCAATTCTTCAACGGCGCGAACGAGATCCTGGTCAAGGCCGCGACCGTGTTGACGGTCGCGCTCATCACCCTGATCATCGTCTGGATCCTGACCAACCGCATCTCCGACAAAATCCTCGACAGCAAGGCGGGCGCCCTCGACCGCACGCTCGGCGTCCTGTTCGGGCTCGCGCGCGGCCTGATCCTCGTGGCGGTGATCTTCGCGTTCTATCACTGGTGGGCGCCGAACGACGCCTATACGCGCAATGCCAAATCGCAGGGCGCCCTGCTCGCCACCGCCGGCTGGCTCGAAGGCCTTATGCCGGACAATCTCGATGTCTATATATCGGACATGCTGAACTCCCTGAAGAAGCGCAACAAGCGCGACGACGAAGACACGCCCCCCGATGCGCCGCCCAACCAGCGTTCCGATGGTGGAACGCACCATCTCGCGGCGCTGACGGGCTTCCGAATCATGGCACAGTGAGCCGCCCGAGCCCGGGCAGCAGCGGAGACACGATGTCAGAGCAGGCGCAGGACGGCAGCCAACCGGGTCACCGGATCGACGATAGCGACCACGACCGCGCCCTGCTTGATCTCGAGCTCAATGCCGACCGATTGCGCGAGGAATGCGGCGTGTTCGGAATCTACGGCCACCCGGACGCCGCCGCGATCACGGCGCTCGGCCTGCACGCCCTGCAGCACCGCGGCCAGGAGGCGGCCGGCATCGTCAGCTATGACGGCAAGCGCTTCCACGCCGAGCGCCACCTCGGCCTCGTCGGCGACCATTTCTCCCGGCGCGAGGCGATCGACCGCCTGCCCGGCTCGATGGCGGTCGGCCACGTGCGCTACTCGACCACCGGCGCCACCATCCTGCGCAACGTGCAGCCGCTCTTTGCCGAGCTCAACGCCGGCGGATTCGCGGTCGGCCACAACGGCAACCTCACCAATGGGCTGACCCTGCGCCGCCACCTCGTCAGCGAAGGCGCCATGATGCAGTCGACCACCGACACCGAGGTGATCCTGCATCTCGTGGCGCGGGCGCGCGGCGGCCGCTTCGTCGACAAGTTCATCCAGGCGCTGCGCCAGCTCGAAGGCTCCTATTCGCTCGCCGCGCTCACCAACAAGAAGCTGATCGGCGCGCGCGACCCGCTCGGCATCCGCCCGCTCGTCATCGGCGAATTCGAGGGCTGCCCGGTGATCACGTCGGAGACCTGCGCGCTCGACATCATCGGCGCACGCTACGTGCGCGACGTCGAGAATGGCGAGATCGTCGTTTTCTCGGACGAGCCGGTGCAGAGCATCAAGCCGTTTCCGCCGATGCCGCCGCGCCCGTGCATCTTCGAGTACATCTATTTCGCCCGCCCGAACTCGGTCGTGGGCGGCCGCAGCGTCTACGCGATCCGCAAGAATCTCGGCCACGAGCTGGCGCGCGAGGCCGGTGCCGACGCAGACGTGGTGGTGCCGGTGCCGGATTCCGGCGTGCCGGCCGGCCTCGGCTATTCGCAGACGTCGGGCATCCCGTTCGAGCTCGGCATCATCCGCAACCACTATGTGGGCCGCACCTTCATCCAGCCGACCCAGGCGATCCGCGAGTCCGGCGTCAAGCTCAAGCACAACGCCAACCGCTCCGTCGTCGCCGGCAAGCGCATCGTGCTGATCGACGACAGCCTGGTGCGCGGCACCACGTCGAAGAAGATCGTGCGAATGATGCGCGAGGCCGGCGCCCGCGAGGTGCATTTCCGCATCGCCTCCCCGCCGATCACGCACCCGGACTACTACGGCATCGACACGCCCGAGCGCGAGAACCTGCTCGCCGCCAATCACTCGGTCGAGGAGATGCGCGCGATCATCGGCGCGGACTCGCTCGCGTTCCTCTCGGTCGACGGCATCTACCGCGCCATGGGCGAGGAGTCGCGCGACCCGGTCCGGCCGCAGTTCACCGACCACTGCTTCACGGGCGAGTACCCGACCGGCCTCACCGACCAGACCGCGCACGACGTCGTGCCGCGGCAGCTGTCGCTGCTCGCCGAGGCGAGCTGACGTCGTAGGTTGGGTCGAGCTCTCGCGAGACCCAGCAGACACTGATCGCCGCGCCTCCGTTGGGTCTCGCTCGCGCTCGACCCAACCTACGACGCCGAGATCGACCCCAGCATGGACAGCGGGCTTGCCGACATCGTCGCCGCCGAAACCGTGCTCAGCCACACCGATGGCGAGCGCGGCCAGATCTGGGTGCGCGGCCGCACGCTCGACGAGCTGGTTGCCGGCGACGGCTATGAAGGCGCAATCGCGACGCTGTGGGAAGGGTTCGCGGGCGACGGCCTGACGGCCGCGCGCATCCGCGCCGACCTCGGCGCGGCGCGCGAGCACGCCTTCGCGGATCTCGCCAGGTGGCAGGAGGCCGCCGACCGGCTCCCGCTCGCCGCGGGCCTGCGCGTTGCGCTCGCGGCGCTTCCCGACGACAGCCCTCCCACCGCGATCGCGGCAACCTTCCCGGTCACCGTCGCGGCGCACATGCGCCGCGCGCGCGGCGAGGCGCCGGTCGCACCTGACCCGGCGCTCGGCACCGCCGCCGATCTCCTGCGCATGATCGCGGGCGCGCCCGCCGCGCCCGCGGCGGTCGCGGCGCTCGACACCTACTTCATCGCCGTCATCGACAACGGGCTCAGCGCCTCCTCGTTCGCGGCGCGTATCATCGCGTCGACCCGCGCCTCGCTCGTGTCCGCCGTGCTCGGCGCCTATGCGGCGTTCACGGGTTCGCTGCACGGCGGCGCGCCCGGTCTCGTGCTCGACATGCTCGACGAGATCGCGGCAAGCCGCGACATCGACGCCTGGATCGCGGGCAGGCTCGACGCCGGCGAGCGCCTGATGGGTTTCGGCCATCGGGTGTTTCGCGTGCGCGACCCGCGCGCCGACCTCCTGCGGCCGGCGCTCGCGCGGCTCGGCCCGGATGCGGGGCGCCTCGCCTTCGCGACCGAGGTGGAACGCCGCGTGCTCGCCGCGCTCGAGGCGCGCAAGCCCGGCCGCCGGTTGCAGACCAACATCGAGCTCAATGCCGCGCTCCTGCTCGATGCCGTCGGCCTGCCGCGCGATGCCTTCACGCCCGTGTTCGCGCTCGCGCGCAGCCCAGGCTGGATTGCCCACGCGCTCGAGCAGCGCAAGACGGGCCGCATGATCCGCCCGACCTCGCGCTATGTCGGGCGGCAGCCCTGAAATCAGCCGGCAATCGTCATGGCCGGGCTTGTCCCGGCCATCCACGTCTTTAAAACGCGGAACTCACACAAGACGTGGATGCCCGGCACAAGGCCGGGCATGACGAAGAAGGGTCCACTTCATGTCCTCTCCCCTCGCCGACCGCATCGCGCTCGTCACCGGCGCCTCGCGCGGCATCGGCTATGCGGTCTCGCTCGCGCTCGCGCGCGCCGGCGCCCATGTGGTCGCGGTCGCCCGCACGGTCGGCGGCCTCGAGGAGCTCGACGACGAGATCCGCAAGCTCGGCGGCAGCGCCACCCTCGTGCCGCTCGACATGAAAGACCATGACGGCATCGCCCGGCTCGCCGGCGCGCTCAATGAGCGCTACCGCCGCCTCGATGTGCTGATCGGCAATGCGGGCATCGGCGGGCCGTCATCGCCGCTCGGCCATGTCGAGCCCAAGGCCTGGGACAACGTGATGGCCGTAAACGTCACGGCGAACTGGCAGCTCATCCGCCATTTCGAGCCACTGCTGCGCGCCTCCGACGCCGGCCGCGCCGTGTTCATCTCGTCGGGATCCGCGCACAACGCGCGCGCCTATCGCGGCCCCTACAACATCTCCAAGGCCGCGCTCGAGACGCTCGCCCGCACCTTCGCAAACGAGACGGCCTCGACCAATATCCGCGTGAATGTCTTCAATCCCGGCCCGACCCGCACCCGCATGCGCGCCGCCATCATGCCGGGCGAGGACCCGATGACCTTGCCGCCGGTCGAGGACGTCGCCGAGAAGATCGTCGCGCTGGCGCTGCCGAACGTCACCGAGACCGGCAAGCTCTACGATTTCCGCACCGGCAAGCTCTTGTCCTACAAGCTGCCGACCGAGAGCTGAAGCCACACCCGGTCCCGTCATGCCCCTCAACAACGGGGCATCCAATGCGCCGGAGCTTCGTAGGGTGGGCAAAATCGTCTGCTCTGTCGTTTCCATCTCGCACGATGTCCGAACGATTTTGCCCACGTGTGACGCCCGTCGCTGCGCGTGGGCAACGGCGAAGACGCCGTTGCCCACCCTACCGCTCATGATTCACATTATGGCGACGCGCATCACCGCTTCTTCGCCCGTCCCGCGAACGGGTTCGCCTTCTCGCGCAGCGTGATGCGGATGGGCACGCCGGGCAGATCGAAGGTCTCGCGCAGGCCGTTGCTGAGATAGCGCAGGTAGGCGTCCGGCACCGCGTCGGCACGCGTGCAGAACAGCACGAAGGTCGGCGGACGCGCCTTCGTTTGCGTGATGTAGTTGAGCTTGAGCCGGCGCCCCGACACGGCGGGCGGCGGATGCGCCTGGATCGCGCCTTCGAGCCAACGGTTGAGCGGATTGGTCGACACGCGCTTGTTCCACACGCCATGAGCGTCGACCACTGCCCGCATCAGCCGGTCGATCCCTTCGCCCGTGATCCCCGATAGCGAGACCACCGGTACGCCCTTGACCTGCTGCAGCTTGCGCTCGGCCTCGGCGCGGAGCCGACCGATCGAGCCGCCTTCGCGTTCCTTGAGGTCCCACTTGTTGATGCCGATGACGAGCGCGCGGCCCTCGCGCTCGACCAGATCGGCAATGCGCACATCCTGCTCCTCGAACGCCCCCTCCGCGTCCATCAGCACGATCACGACGTCGGCGAAGCGGATCGCCTCGAGCGCATCCCCGGCCGAGAGCTTCTCCACCTTGTCCTCGATACGCGAGCGCCGGCGCAGCCCGGCCGTGTCGTACATGAGGAAACGCCGTCCCTGCCAATCGAGATCGACCGCGATCGCGTCGCGCGTGATGCCGGCTTCCGGGCCCGTGAGCAGGCGCTCTTCGCCAAGCAGCTGGTTGACCAGCGTCGATTTTCCCGCGTTCGGACGACCGACCACCGCGACGCGGATCGGGCGCGCGCTCTCGGCATCCTCCGCACCGTCTTCAGCGTCAACCTCGGTGTCGGCGGTCTCTTGCGGCAGCGCGGTGCGCAATGCGTCGTAGAGGTCGGCGAAGCCGTCGCCGTGCTCGGCCGAGAGCGCGACTGGCTCCCCGAGCCCGAGCTCATAGGCCTCGTAGATGCCCGTCTGGCCTTGCCGGCCCTCGCTCTTGTTGGCGATCAGGACCGCGGGCTTGCCCGACCGGCGCACGAGTTGCGCGATCGCGCGATCGCTCGGCATGATGCCGGCGCGGGTGTCGATCAGGAAGAATATCGCATCGGCGGAGGCAATCGCGGTCTCGGTCTGCGCCCGCATGCGTGCCGTGAGCGTGTCGGCCGCGGCCTCCTCGATGCCGGCGGTGTCGATCGCGGTGAATTCGAGATCGCCGAGCTTCGCGTCGCCCATGCGGCGATCGCGCGTGACGCCGGGCTGGTCGTCGACCAGCGCGCGGCGCTTGCCGATCAGCCGGTTGAACAGCGTGCTCTTGCCGACATTGGCCCGGCCGACGATGGCGACGGAAAAGTGCATGGGAGACGAAGCTCGTGCCTCAGGCGCCGCAACGGGCTTCGCCCCGGGTTCAGGTCAGCGCGTTGGCCACGCTGCGGGCTGTTGGGCTTGTTGCGGCTGGGCGCTCGGCCATGGCGCCGGCGCCGCTTGTTGCGGCGTGGGCTGCTGGGGCGGCGGCGGCTGTTGCGCCGGCCACGGCCCTTGCGCCTGCTGCGCGGGTGGCTGTTGTGGCGCCGCCTGTTGCGGCGCGGGCGGCTGCCGCGCCGGCTTCGGCCGGCTCAGCTTGGCGACCTTGGGTTTCGGCTTCGGCTTGGCCTTCTCCTCCGCCTTCGGGTCGCTCTTCTCGGCGGATTCCTGCGCCGCGGTCACCACCGGGTCGGATACCGGTTGCTGCGGCTCCTGGTAGCCTTTCACCAGATCGGGTGGGATGCCCTGCTGGACGCCCGGCACGCCGCCCGGAAAGACCTCCTGGCGCACGCCCGGCAGCTTCTTCTTGGTGTCCCAGAATTGGAGCGTGTCCAGGCTGTCGCAGCCGGCGAGCAGCCCCGCGAACGGCAGCATCAGCACTCCGAGCAATACGCCGCGAACAACGCGCATCGCGTCTTCCTCCTCAACCCTTCTGGCTCTCGGGCGCAAGCGCCGTCAGGATGTCGACCCGCTGGCGCAACGACGGTGGCGTATCGGGATCGTCATGCACCAGCTTGACCCATTTGCGCATCGCCACGAGATCGCCCGCCTTCCAGGCCGCGACCGCGAGCATCTCGCGCGCGCTGTGGCGGAACGGACCCGAGCCGGTCGCGAGTGGCGCGAGCCGCTGGTCAACCTCCGCGAGCGGCGCCTTGTCGACCTGCAGCATGCCGGCGCGCAACGCCGCATAATCCTGCAGCGGCTGCCTGACCGACGAGTTCTTGGCGATGTCGTCATAGGCCGCGACCGCCGCCTTGGGGTCGCGCGTCCCGATCTCGGCGGCCTCGCGCAGCTTGGCGAGCACGCGATAGCCGGCCGTGCCCTTCTGGGCGATCTCCGCAAAGGCCTTTTCGGCCTCCGTGTGCTTGCCCTGCTCGGCGAGCTCCGCCGCGGCCGTGAACTGCGAGCCGAACTGCTCGGCCTGCTTGTTGCGCCAGTAGTCGTAGCCGCGCCAGGCCGCGACACCGAGCACGAACAGCACCGCCAGGAAGATGATGAGATTGCCGTAGCGCTCCCACAGCTTCTTGAACTGTTCTCGGCGTACGTCTTCGTCGATTTCGTCAAAGATATCGGACACGGACGGCCTTTCGCGCGGCCGGGCTTTGCGGTTGGCGCAAAGCCCATCTGGTCATGTGGTCTGTTCGGGTTTCCAAGACGCCGCGACGTCGCGCCCGCGGCCCCCTTGAGAACGCCCTCAAGGCCTCGATAGGAGGCCTCCCCTAAGGTGGCCTTAAAATAGAGATGTGGCGGCGGAATGGCAAAAGCCATGCAGCCACATGCTTAAGTCGCCGGAACTACACGGTTTTTTTGACGGAATAGACGTGCTCCGGCCCCGGAAAGGCGCGCGAGCGGACCTCCTGGGCGTAATCCGCGACCGCCTTGCCGATCGAGGGGCCGAGGTCGGTATAGCGTTTGACGAATTTGGGCACCCGCGGCGACAGGCCGAGCATGTCCTCGAGCACCAGGATCTGCCCGTCGCAGGTCGCGCTCGCCCCGATCCCGATGGTCGGGATGGCGATCTCCTTGGTGATCTTGGCGGCAAGCGGCTCGGCCATCGCCTCCAGCACCACCGAGAACGCCCCCGCGTCCGCGACCGCGCGCGCGTCGTCCTCGTGGCGCGCCCAGTCGGCGGGGTCGCGCCCCTGGGCGCGGAAGCTGCCGAGCGCGTTGATCGCCTGCGGCGTGAGCCCGGTATGCGCCATCACGGGCACGCCGCGCTCGACCAGGAACGCGATGGTCTCGGCCATGCGCCGTCCGCCCTCGAGCTTGATGGCGCCGCAGCCCGTCTCCTTGAGCACGCGCGCCGCCGACAGGAACGCCTGCTCCTTGGAGGCCTCGTACGAGCCGAACGGCATGTCGACCACGACCAGCGCGCGCTTCGAGCCGCGCATCACGGCATGGCCCTGCAGGATCATCATCTCGAGCGTCACCGGCAGCGTGCTCTCGAGCCCGTGCATCACCATGCCGAGCAAATCGCCGACCAGGATCACGTCGCAGTGCTGGTCGAGCATGCGCGCCGTGTGCGCGTGATAGGACGTGAGTGCGACGATCGGTTCGCCGCCTTTGCGGGCGCGGATGTCCGGCGCCGTCAGGCGCCGCTGCTCGGCATGGGTCGACATTTACATCACCTGGACGATCAGCCGAACACCGGAATGCCGATGAACAGCGGATGGAAGAAGAAGCCAAGCGCGAGATAGATCAGCGTGCCGACCACGACCGCGATGACGTCGTTGCGCGGCCCACCCACCGGAATCGCGGGCGCACCCGCGTCGGTACGGCGCTTGAGCGAGATGCGGTCGAACACCGCCCAGGCCAGGATCGAGGCGAACAGGATGATGCCGCCAAGGTCACCGTTCGAGAGCAGATGCGCGAGCGCCCACAGCTTCACGCCGGCCAGGAACGGGTGCTTGAGCCGGCGATAGATGTTGCCGCGGATATATCCGGCCGTCATCAGGACGATGGCGGGCCACACCAGCGCGACCGTGACGTGGTGCATCCACGTGGGTGGCGTCCACACCGGCCTGTATTCCGAGTGCAGGTAGCGCCCGAAGCCCCACACGATCAGCGCGAGCGCGACAAGGGCGACCAGCGAGAACAACCCGCGATAGGGCAAGAGCCCGATGCGCGCGATCAACGCGGCGCGCGCCTCGCGCCGCGTCACGAACACGTGCGACGCTATGAAAATAACGAGACCGATGACGAGGATTGCGAGACCCATGGGGCCGGCTCCCGGGAAAGCGGCCGGAGTAGAAGCCAAGGGCGCCGCCATGGCAAGTCGCCGTTGGTCGAGCTCGGCGCCGCCGAGATTGGGGGGATGCAGCGGACGGCCCCCTCGCGCGCGCAAAATGTGCTAGAGGCCCCGGTCAAATGCGGCGTAGAGGACATCAGTCAGAATGACGCAGGTGAAGCTCGGCATCGTCGGTCTCGGACGATGGGCAAAGGTTCTGACCCGGGCCGCCAAGGCGTCGGACCGCTTCGATATCGTCGCCGGCTACAGCCGGGCGGCCGAGCGGCGCGACGCCTTCGCGAGAGAGTTCGGCGTGCCGGGTGTCCCCGATCTCGACACGATGCTGGCGGACCCGCAGATCAAGGGCGTCATCCTGACGGTGCCGAATGAGCAGCACATGCCCCTCGCGCGCCGCGTCGCGATGGCGAAGAAGCACGTCTACACCGAGAAGCCGATCGCGGCGACGCTCGCGGACGGGCTGCAGATCGAATCGCTGGAGAAGGAGCACGGCGTGACCGTCACGGTCGGCCACAGCGCGCGCCTGATGGCGGGCATTCGCATGATCCGCGCGGCGATCGATGCGGGCGAGCTCGGCCGCGTCGGCTTCATGGAGGCGAACTTCTCCAACGAGCGCGCGCTCGAGCTCACGCCCTCGACCTGGCGCTGGTATCGCGACCGCGCGCCCGGCGGCCCGTTGTCGCAGCTCGCGATCCACCAGTTCGACGTGCTGCACTATCTCGGCGGCGACATCGTCGCGGCGAGCTCGATCGCCTCGAAGCTCTCGCCGGTTGGCGCCGAGGTCGACGACCAGTCGATGACGACGCTCAAGTTCGCCGACGGCAAGATCGGCTATGTGGGCTCGTGCTGGACGTCGCCCGGCATCTTCGCGGTGCGCGTGTTCGGCTCGAAGGGCCTGATGCACTACGAGATCGACTTCGGCACCTGGGACACGCCGGCCGAGTTGCACAAGAAGTCCGTCCTCTACATCCAGCGCGGCAAGGACGGCTACGCGAAGCGCGAGGAGATCAAAGTGCCGGAGAGCGACATGTTCCGCGCCGAGCTCGACATGTTCGCGGAGAGCTGCCGCACCGGCAAGCCGAACGAGCTCACGGCGCACAACGGCAATGTGGCGGTGGCCGCCGTCTATGCGGCGCTGCGCTCGATCGACCGACAGGGCCAGCTCGTGCCGATCGCCGAGGTGATCGCCGAGGCCCGGACAGGTGCACGCCATGTTGCCTAGCCGATATTTCGTCGACCTCACCCAGCCCGAGATCGCGGCGCAGCTTAAAAGCAACCCGCTGGTCATCCTGCCGACCGGCAGCGTCGAGCAGCACGGGCCGCATTTGCCGACCGGGACCGACATCTTCGCCGCCAACGTCATCGGCCATGCGGTGGCCGAGCGCCTCGACGGCCTCGTGTTGCCCGGAACCTCGCTCGGCGTGACGCCCATGCATGCCCCGTTCGCCGGCACGATCACGCTCACGCCCGACACCTACATGCGGATCACCACCGAGACCTGCGTCTCGACCGCGCGGCACGGCGCGAAATATCTGCTCATCCTCAACTGGCACGAAGGCAACATCCCGTCGCTTGCGATCGCGGCCGAGGCGCTGCACCGCGAGCACGGCATGACGGTGCTGACCGTGCAGGCCTGCTACGTCGCCGAGGAGCTTTACGGCCACTCGTGCAACGGCCTCACCCACGGCGGCGAGATCGAGGCGTTGGCGGTGCTCGCCTATCGGCCCGAGCTCGTGCACCTCGACCGCATCGACTACTCGTCGGACCACGGCCACGGGCACAAGATGGACAAGCTGCGGCGCACGCGCGCCTATCAGCCGGTGCTCACCGACATCCGCTCGATCGCGCCGACCGGCTGGTTCGGCAGCCCGCAGCACGCGACCGCCGACAAGGGCGCGCGCATGCTCGGCGACATCGCGGACTCGATCGCCAACGAGGCGACCGAGATCTTCCGGCAGCTCGACGCCGTGCAGGGCGGCGGCACCGCGGAGCTGCGCCAATTCCGGAGGGCGACGTAATGGCCCGTTTGCTGTCCGCTGCCGACGCGAAGCTCCTCGACCTGCCCGGCCGCCGCTCGCGCGAGCTCGTGTCGGGCGCCATCGGCTCGAAGATGAGCTTCCGCCTGGTCGAGATCGCGCCCGCAAAGCCCGGCGACAAGCCGCGCGGGCCGCACCTGCACTCGGGATTCGAGGAGTGCATCTACGTGCTGTCCGGCCGCGGCATGATGCAGTCGGAAAGCGGCACGCACCATGCCGCGCCGGGCGACGTCCTGCTGGTGCCTGCCGGCGAGAAGCACATGACGGCCAACACCGGCAGCGAGACGCTGGTGCTCCTGTGCTTCTTCCCGGTCCCCGATGTCGGCGCCGGCACCACCGAATTCGCGAGCTTCTGATAGATGACCAGCGTGCTGTGTTTGCGTCCGCAGGCGGATTTCGCCCGCGTGAATGCGCTTCCGCCCTCCGGGCTCGCGGTCGATTACCGCGCGCCGGCCGACGCCGACGTGCCCGACCTGATGCGGCGCGCGGCAGCGCTCGTCATCCCGGCCGTCGGGCCGCCGCTCGCCGCCAAGCTGTTCGAAGGGACAAGCCTCAAGCTCGTGCAGGTCACCGGCGCCGGGCTCGACCGCCTCGACATGGCGGCGCTGACGCGCCTCGGCATTCCGGTCGCCAATGTGCCGGGCGGCAGCAACGGCGCGGTCGCCGAATATGCCGTGACCACCGCCTCGCTCCTGCTGCGCCGCTTCGCGTGGTCGAGCGATGAGATCAAGCGCGGCAACTATGTCGCGTTCCGCGCCGCGCTGGTCGCCGCGAACCTGGGCGGGCTCGACGGCCTCACGGTCGGCATCGTCGGATTCGGCACCATCGGCGTCGCGGTCGCCAAGGCGTTCGCGGCGGCGAACTGCCGGCTCGTCTACCACGACCCGGCGCCGCCCGATCCGCAGGCCGCCAAAGCGCTTGGCGCGCAATCGCTGTCGCTACCTGACCTGCTCGAACGTTCCGATGTGGTGACGCTGCACGTGCCGCTCATTCCGGCGACGCGCGGCCTGATCGGCGCCGGCCAGCTCGCCCGCATGAAGCGCGGCGCCGTGCTGATCCAGGCCTCGCGCGGCGGCGTGGTCGACGAGGCGGCGCTCGCGGACGCGCTGCGCGCACAGCATCTCGGCGGCGCCGCCGTCGATGTCTATTCAATTGAACCGCCCGGACCTGACAATCCCCTGCTCGCCCTCGACGGTGAGGGCTCGCAGCGGCTGCTGCTCACCCCGCACATCGCCGGCGTGACCCGACAGGCGTCGACCTACCTGTTCGCCTCGGCGTGGGAAAACGTCGAGCGCGTCGTCATCAAGGGCGCGGCGCCGCTCAACCGCGCCAATCCGGTGTCGCCATGAACGCGGACGATCGCGCGGAGGCCGCGCGCCACATCACGGCCGAGGCGGTGCGCCAGACGCTCATCGACATGGTCGATATCCGCAGCCCGACCGGATCGGAAGCCGGGATGGCGGATTACATCGTCGGCCGCCTGCGCGCGGCCGGCATCGACGCGTCGCACCAGTTCGTCGAGGACGGCCGTCCCAATGCGATCGGGCATCTGCCGGGACGCGGCGACGGCCGCAATCTCCTCTTCACCGGCCACATGGACACATCCTACAGCGGCGACGAGCCGCATCTCGTCGGCGAAGGCTTCCGTCCCAAGGGCATTTTTCGCGACGGCTGGATCTGGGGCCTCGGCGCCAACAACATGAAGAGCGGCCTCGCGGGCCTCCTGGTCGCGTTCGAGGCGCTCGCCAAGTCCGGCATCCGGCTGAATGGCGACGTGACCCTCGGCGGCGTCGTCGGCGAGATCGAGAAGGCGCCGATCGAGGAATTCCAAGGCTCCGAATACGCCGGCTACGGCATCGGCACCAAGCATCTCGTGACGCACGGGATCACGGCCGACTATGCGCTGCTCGGCGAGCCGACCGGCATGCGCATGTGCACTGCCAACATGGGCTGCATCTGGGCCCGCATCATGGTCGGCGGCACCGTCGCGCATTCGGCGCTGACCAACAAGCCCGGCACCATCAACGCGATCGCGGTCGGGCGCGCGCTGTGCGACGAGATCGACGCCTGGGCGACATCGTTCGGCGACGCCAACGTCTATCTCGGCGAACGCGCGCACGTGACGATCGCGGCCATGCGCGGCGGTGCGCCGTGGCGGCTGTCGCGCAATCCGTACGACTGCAGCATCTATCTCGACATCCGCACCGTGCCGGGACAGTCCGCCGAGGACATCCGGCGCGCGTTGCGCGCATTGCTGCAGCGCTTCGCGCAACAGCAGGGCGTCGAGGAGCCTGCGCTCGCGTTCCTCGTCACCGATCCGCCGCTCGAGATCAGCCAGGACTTGCCGATCGTGAAAGCCGTCGAGGCCGCGCAGGCAGTCCGTGATGGGACAAAAGACCACAACCTTCCTGCGTCGTCCGGGCTCCGATGCGATCCACCTCACGAGCTATAATGTGCCGTGCATCCAGTTCGGGCCGGGCGGACGCCTGCACCCGAGCGCGAACGGACGCTCGATGCATGCGATCGGCGACCACGTGCTGCTCGATGACGTGGTCCAGGCCTCTCGCATCTATTTGGAGACGGCGCTGAACCTGTGCGGGCAGCCGATCGGCGGCTGAAATCGCGCGTCCAACAAACGTATCGAAGAAAATAGGGGCAACGGAAATGGCTCTTGGTCTCACGGCACGTCTCACATCGTTGGCGTTCGTCGCCACGGCCGCATTCGCGGGCGCCGCAAAGGCAGAGGATTTTCCCAGCCGGCCGATCACGCTCGTGGTGTCATTCGCGCCGGGCGGCCTTACGGATATCCCGGCGCGCATGATCGCCCCCGACCTGCAGCAGAGGCTCAAGCAGCCGGTCGTGGTCGAGAACAAGGCCGGCGCGTCCGGCGTGATCGGCACGTCATACGTCGCGCATGCGGCGCCCGACGGCTACACGCTGCTGGTGAGCGGCATCTCGGAGGTGCAGAACCTCTTCTACATCAAGGTGCCCTACAACGTGCAGACCGACCTCGCCACGGTCGCGATGATCGCCGATGGCCCCCCGCTCGTCCTCGCGGTGCCGGCGAGCTCGCCGTTCAAGACATTCGCGGATTTCATCGCCTACGCGAAGGCCAACCCGGCAAAGGTCAACATGGCGACCACCGGACCGGCGACGAGCCCCGCGATTGCGGTGTCGCAGCTCAATTCGCTCGCCGGCACCACCATCGTTCCCGTGCCGTACAACGGATCCGGCCCGGCCGCGACCGCGGTCGCGGGCGCCCAGGTGCAGGCGGGCTTCGTCTGGCTGCCGAGCGTCTCCGGCATGGTAAGCGGCGGCCAGGTGCGCCTCCTCGCGATCGCGACTGCGCAGCGCCTCCCGGTGATCAAGGACGTGCCGACCCTCGCGGAGCTCGGCTTCAAGAACTTCGAGCACAGCGCCTTCGTCGGCATCCTGGCGCCGCGCAATACACCCGCTGCCGTCATCGCGACCCTGAACAAGGCCGTGAACAATTCGCTGCGCGAGTCGCCGACGTTCAAGCAGCGGCTCGAGCCGTTCGGCATGACGCTCCCGGCGCAGCCGAACTCGCCCGAGGCCTATCACAAATACATGGCCGATCAGATCGACTATCAGCGCAAACTCGCCGCCCTCCCGGGCTCCGGCGCCGCGAAGCAGTAACGGGCAAACAGCCAGCGCCGCCCCATCCACCGACGTCATCACCCGCGAAAGCGGGTGATCCAGTACGCCGAAGCGCATCGACAGGGCGATGCCAACGTTCCATTCGCACGTTCGTGAGTACTGGATGGCCCGCTTTCGCGGGCAATGACGCAGTGTCTTATCAACAACCCATCACGCGGCGGCACGCGGCTGCGGCCGCAACTCCGCCATCGTCTGTTGCCACGCCGGCAGCGCCATCAGGCTCGCGTGCCAGCGCCGGATCTCCGGATAGTTCTCCAGCGGGAAGCGGGCCTGCGCCGAATAGTTCAGCGGCGCCCCGAGCGCGAAGTCGGCGATCGTCAGCGTATCGCCGGTGACATACTTGCGCCCCTTGAGCTGCCCCTCGAGCACCGCGGCGGCACGATGGAACATCTCGGTGCCCTTCGCGACCTGGGCGGGATCCGGCTCGCCGGCGGCGAGCAGCACCGGCTTGACGAAATTCTCGACCAGCAGGATCGCGACCGCCGGGTCCCAGTGCGCGAGATCCCAGAACTGCCAGCGCGTCACGTCGAGCCGGCCGCGCTCGTCGCTCGGCAGCAATCCGCTCTGCGGCTTGCGGCCCGCGAGATATTGCATGATCGCGTTCGCCTCCCACAGCACGTAATCGCCGTCGCGCAGCGTCGGCATCAGCATGTTGGGATTGAGCGCCGCGTACTCGGCCGACTTGTGCTCGCCCTTGGAAAAATCGAGCGGCCGCACCGCGACGTCGAGGCCCAGGTGGTTGGCGAGCGCGATCGCCTTGAAGGCGCGCGGGCTCGGCGGGAACGCAAAGATCTCGATGCTCATGACACTTTCCTCCGATTGAACGTTGAGAATTGAAATCCGCGGCGCGCCCGCGCTCACGCGCCTTCTTCCGCGCGCGCGCGGAAGAGCTCGAGGATCCGCGGCCAACCGCCGTCGACGTCGCGGCGCACCTTCGCGCCCGGCTCGGCGCCCAGCTGCTCGAACTTGCGATGCTCGAGCTCGACGCGCGTCGCGTCGGCGCCCTCGGCGATGAACCGCACTTCGACCTCGGAGCCGACGGTCTTGTCAGGCTTCCACTCGCTGTTGATGTCCCACGACATCACGAAACGATGCGGCGGCTCCCAGGCGATGATCCGGCCGACATCGGCCTCGCTGCCGTCCTCGGCGACCTCGTACCAGCGCCCGCCGAGCCGCGTCTCCATCACCACCTGCTTGGGCGGCGTCTTGCCGATGCCGTGGTCCTTCCGGGGCCACCAGCGGTCGAGCCCTGCCGTGAACACCTCGAACGCATGCGCGGCGCTCGTCTTCACCTGGATGGTCTTGCGCACCGGCGCGATCGTGATGGTCTGCGTCTGCGTCATCGTTCGTCCGTCCTTCCCTGCACGTTGCTTTCGTTCGCGCTGCGCTCGGCCTCAGCTTGAAAAGCCGCGAGCGCATCGTCCCAGAACTGGTCGAGCCACTTGCGCAACGCGCCGAGGCCCTGCGGGTCGATGTAGTAGACGCGGCGTGTTCCCTCCGGCCGGTCGGCCACCAGACCCGCCTCCCTCAAGACCTTGAGATGCTGCGACACCGCCGGCCGGCTGACCGGCAGGCCACGCGCGATCTCGGCGACCGCGTGCGGCCCATCCTTGAGCCGCTCGAACACCCGCCGCCGGGTCGGATCGGCCAGCGCCGACAAGGTATTTCCGTAAGTCATAACTTACCGTAAGCTTAAACTTACGCAATGTCAAGCAGCCGAATTTACTGTGCTATGGTCGCGCGCAGCGCAGCGTTCGCGGGGGTCGCGTTGGGTCGCGTGCAGGACAAGATCGCGCTCGTCACCGGCGGCGCATCGGGCATCGGTTTTGCGACCGCGCAGCTCCTCGCTGCCGAGGGCGCCCGTGCCGTTATCGGCGATGTCGATCGCGCGGCCGCCGAGCGTGCTGTCGGGCGGCTCGGAGCCGCCGCCTCGTTCCACTCGCTCGACGTGACGCGCGAGGACGATTGGATCGCGACAACCGATGCGATCGTGCGCGACTTCGGCCGGCTCGACATCCTGGTCAACAATGCCGGCATCGCGCTCTCGCAGGATTTCGAGACAACGACGCTCGACGACTGGCGCCGGCTGATGGCGGTCAACCTCGACGGCGTGTTTCTCGGCTGCAAGCATGCGGTGCGCGTCATGAAGGCGCGCGGCGGCGCTATCGTCAACCTGTCCTCGGTCGCCGGCCTGATCGGCGATCCGCGGCTCGCCGCGTATTGCGCCAGCAAGGGCGGCGTGCGCCTGCTCACAAAATCGGTCGCGCTGCATTGCGCGCGCCGCGGCTACGGCATCCGCTGCAACTCGGTGCATCCCTCCTTCGTGGAGACGCCGATGCTCGACGGCATGCTGGCGCGCGCGCGCGATCCCGACAAGGCGCGCGCCGGCTACGCGGCGGCGGCGCCGCTCGGCCGCATCGCGCAGCCGGACGATGTGGCGCGGATGATCCTGTTTCTCGCCAGCGACGAAGCCGCCTTCACGACCGGGGCCGAGTTCGTCATCGACGGCGGCCTGACGGCGGCGTGACATGGCGACATAGCCGTCATTGCGAGGAGCGAAGCGACGAAGCAATCGCGATCCGCAAGCGCATGAGCCAGCAAAGCGAGATTGCTTCGCTTCGCTCGCAATGACACAAGGAGCACATGAAATCGTCGACATGCTCTCGGTCTCCTCGCATTCTTGTTTGCCGCACGGCGGTCGCCGGCGCAGGTCCCGGCTCCGGCTTGGCCCACCCGCACCGTCAAGCTCATCGTCCCGTTCGGCGCCGGCTCGACGCCGGACGTGATCATGCGGGTGATCGCCGATCACCTGAAGGCGAAGCTCGGGCAGAGCTTCATCGTCGAGAACAAGCCGGGCGCGAGCGGCAACCTCGGCACCGATGCGGTCGCCAAGGCCGCGCCCGACGGCTACACGCTCGGCCTCTCGATCGGCGGCCCGCTCGCCATCAATCCGATCCTGTTCGGCAAGCTGCCCTACGATCCGAAGACGGATCTCGCGCTCGTCACCCTGCTGTCGAGCCAGCCGAGCGTGCTCGCCGTCAACCCCGCGCTTGGCGTCGACAGCGTCGCCGCGCTGGTCGCGCTGCTCAAGCGGAATCCCGGCAAGTACAATTTCGGCTCGATCGGCGCCGGTTCGCTGTCGCACCTCGCCATGGAGGCGATCGCGCTCACGAGCGGGACGCAGATCGTGCACGTCCCCTACCCGTCCTCGCCCGCCGCCGTGACGGCCCTGCTGCGCAACGACGTGCAGATGGTGTGCCTGCCGGCGATCTCGGTCACGCCGCAGGCGGCGGCCGGCAAGCTCAAGACCCTCGCGGTCACGACCGCGCAACGCTCGGCGCTGCTGCCCGGGATCCCGACGCTGAAGGAGGCCGGCGTCGATGTCGAGGCCGACGCCTGGAACGGGCTGATCGCGCCCGCCCAAACGCCGCCCGCCGTTATCGAGGCAGTGCGTGCCGCCGTCACCGAGGCGCTCAACGCGCCGGACGTGCGTGAAAAGCTCGCCGCCCAGATCATGGAGCCGATCCCGAGCACGCCGGCGGAATTCCGCGCCCGCATCGACGCCGACATCGCGCGCTGGGCGCCGGTGATCAAGGCCGCGAACATCAAGGTGAATTGACCGAGCACGCGCGACATCCGCGCGGGCGTGTCGGCGCGCACCGCTTTGCGTGTCGTGAAAGGCACCCACTTGCCGCGCGCACTCAGCGTCACTTGGGCGCGCTAGGCCGCCCGCCGGGCCGGTGCTAGGCTCCCGCAATAAATTTGGGAGGAGCCGCATGATCGATCGCCGCCAATTTCTCGCTGCGTCCGCGGGCGCGGCGGTGCTGCCGATCGCGGCATCGGCGGCCGAGACGGCCGACCAATATCCGAGCCGGCCGATCCGCATCATCGTGCCGCAAGCGGCCGGCTCCGGCGTCGACCTGCAGGCGCGGCTCCTCGCGCAAAAGCTCGGCGAGATGTGGGGCAAGCAGATCGTGGTCGAGGACCGCCCCGGCGCCAACGCGATCATCGGCACCGAGTACGTCGCGAAATCGGCCCCTGACGGCTACACGCTGGCCTACACGCCGATCACCTCGGTGACGACCAACGTCTTCATCTACAAGAAGCTGCCCTATGACCCGCTGCGCGATCTCGCTCCGATCACGCAGACGACCGCCAATCCGATGGGTGCGCTGGCGAGCCCCGCCTCCGGCATCAAGTCGATCAAGGACCTGGTTGCGCGCGCGAAGGCCTCGCCCGGCAAGGTCAATTTCGGCTCGTTCGGCATCGGCAACCTCACGCATCTCATGGGCCTGCTCTTGTCGGCCGCCGCCGGCATCGAGATGACGCATGTGCCGTACAAGGGCCAGACGCCCGAGATGACCGACCTGATGTCGGGCCAGATTCCAGTCGGCTTCACCACGATGGCGGGCGCGGCCGGCTTCGTCCAATCCGGCAAGCTCGGGCTGATCGCGACCTTCGGCGACAAGCGCGACGATCAGTTTCGCGACACGCCGACCGTCGCCGAGCAGGGCTATCCGGGCGTCGTCGTGGTCGGCTGGAGCGGCATCATGGCGCCGGCCGGCGTGCCGAAGCCGATCATCGACAAGCTGCACGGCGGCCTCGTCAAGGTGCTGGCCATGGCGGACGTGAAAGAGAACTTGGCGAAGCAAGGCTCGCCCGCGGTGAGCAGCAAGACGCCGGAAGACTTCGGCCGCTTCATCAAGTCCGAGATGGACAAGTTCCACCCGGTCATCAAAGCGGCCGGCCTCGAAGGCTCGCAGTGAGCACAGGGCACGGCGCTGGCGCTCCCTCTCCCCGCAGGGGAGAGGGTCGGGGTGAGGGGATCTCGGAGTCCACAATTGGACTCCGAGCTCCCCTCACCCGGCTCGCTTCGCTCGCCACCCTCTCCCCAAGGGGGAGAGGGAAGGACGGAGCCTCAGCATGAGCGGCGCGCAAACGAGCAAGCGCTTCGGCCTGCTCACGCCCTCCTCCAACACGACGCAGGAGCCGGAGTTCTTCGCGGCGCTGCCGGCGGACGTGACGCTGCACACCGGCCGCGTCGCCTATCGCGATATCACGCCGGCCGAGCAGGACCGCTGCGTGCTCGAGCTCGAGAGCGAGAGCCGCAAGCTTGCCGACGCCGAGGTCGACTGCATCGTCTTCGCCGCGACCGCACCGACGCTCGCCAAGGGGATGGGCTACGACCGCGAGCTGATCCGCCGCATGGAGGACGCGGCCGGCCGCCCCGCGACCACGGCGGCGACCGCCTTCGTCGACGCGCTGACGTTGCTCGGCGTGAAAAGGATCTCGATCGGCGCGCCATGGAGCAAGACCATGGATGCGCCCATGGTCGCGTTCATGCAGGCGAGCGGCTTCGAGGTGGTGCACAGCGAGGTGGTCGGCTTCGTCGCCTCGATCGAGCTCGGCCGCGCCGATCCCGAGCAGGCCTACGAGCTCGGCCTGCGCACCGATCGCCCGCAGGCCGACGCCATCATCATGCCGGGCGGCAACTGGCGCTGCATGGCTATCGTCGAGCGGCTGGAGCAGAAGGTCGGCAAGCCTGTGATCTGCAACAACGCCGTGAGCCTGTGGGCCGGCCTGCGCCTGCTCAAGCGGCGCGACAGCATTCCGGGCTACGGCGTGCTGCTGCGCGAGCATGCGGCTAAGTGAAGTAGGCTCGCCCGCGCACCGTCGCGATGCGCGCGCCCGAGACCCCGGATTTCGCTTGCGCTCCATCCGGGCTACGCTGGGGGCAACCATAAGGATGACAGGGAGGACACCATGCCCCTCGCCACCGATCGCCGCGCGCTGCTGACGACGGGCGCCGCCGTGCTCGGCGCCGCGATGCTGCCGGCCACGATCGCACGCGCGCAAGGCGCGGCCGGCGCACACGAGTTCATGGTCAAGGACGTCGTCTACAACAAGAGCGGCGGCAAGGATCGTCTCGCGCGGCTCTATCAGCCGGCCGGCAGCGGGCCGTTTCCGGCCGTGCTGCAGGTGCACGGCGGCGCCTGGAACAGCAAGGACCGCACCGACGGGCAGAACGCGGCGCTCGATCTCTGCGAGGCCGGCATCGTCGTGCTAGCGATCGACTTCCACAACGGGACCGAGGCGCCCTACCCGGCCTCGCTGCAGGACATCAACTACGGCATCCGCTGGCTCAAGGCGCATGCGGGCGAATTCGGCAGCAGCGCAAGCCAGGTCGGCGCCTACGGCACGTCGAGCGGCGGCCACCAGATCCTGCTGGCCGCGATCCGTCCCGACGATCCGCGCTACCGCGCGCTGCCGCTCGCGGAGGCGCCCGACATCGACGCCAGGCTCGCCTTCGTCATCTCGGGCTGGGGCGTGCTGTTTCCGCTCGAACGCTACAAGCTCGCCAAGGCGCGGGGCGACGACAAGCTCGCCCAGGACCACGACCGCTTCTTCGGCAATGAGGCGACGCAGATCGAGGCGACGCCCGGCCTCATCATCGAGCGTGGCGAGAAGGTCTTCCTGCCGCCCGCCATGGTGTTCCAGGGTACCCAGGACCAGTGGACGCCGCCGGAGCTCGCCGAGCGCTTCGCGGCCGACTACCGCAAGGCCGGCGGCCAGCTCGACCTCCTATTGCTCGAAGGGTCGCGCCACACCTTCCTCAACGAGCGTCCGTTCGATCCGAATTCCGTGAAGGCGCTCAAGCAGATGATCGCTTTCATCAAGCAGCACGGCGCCGAGCGGCACGCGGCAAGGTGAGTTGTCGCCCGGGGGAGCCCCGCTCGGCGGGGCGACACCCGGGACCTGCACCCAAGTTTTGCCAGCAGCGTCCCGGATATCGCCCCGCCGAGCGGGGCTCATCCGGACTACATCGTCACTTTCCTCAGCCGCCCGTGATGTGGTTCGCGCGGATCACCTCGCCCCACAGCTTGATCTCGCGCTTGAGCAGCGTGCTCGCGGCCTCGGGCGTCATCTGATCGTCGGGATACGGCGCCATGCCGCCGTCGGCGAACAGCTTCTTCGTCCTCGGATCGGCCATGGCGTCGCGCAGCGCCTTGTTGAGCCGGTCGATGATCGGGCGCGGCGTGCCGGCCGGCGCGAGCAGCATGTGCCAGAAGTCGATGTCGAGCTTCTTGTAGCCGAGCTGGCCGAAGGTCTTGAGCTCCGGCATGCCCGCATAAGGCTCCTGGCCGATGATCGCATAGGCCTTGAGCTTGCCGGTCTTGACCAGCGGCGCCGCGACCACGGCGCCGATGATGCCGAGATCCACCTGGCCGGCCAGGAGATCGACGAGCGCCGGGCCGGCGCCGCGATACGGCACCTGCGTTACATTCAGGCCGAGCTCCTGGCAGATCAGCGCATCGGCCAGATGACCAAACGAGCCGACGCCCGGATGGCCGATCTTGATGCTCTGTCCGGACTGCTTCGCCCAGCGCAGGAACTCCTCGAAATTGTTCGGCGACAAATTCGGACGCGCCGCGAGCGTGGTCGGCGCCGTGTTGATCAGGCCGATCGGCTCGAAATCCTTCACCGCGTCGAAGGTCAGATCCCGGTAGAGCGTCATGCCGGCCGCAAGCGCATCCTGGTGCAGCAGGATCGTGTAGCCGTCGTGATCGGCGCGCGCGGCGCGCGCGGCCGCGATCATGCCGCCGGCACCGCCGACGTTCTCGACCACGATCGTCTCGTTGAGCGCCTTCTCGAGTGCCGGATGAATGATGCGCGCGACCGTGTCGTCGACCCCGCCCGGCGGAAACGCGACAAGCAAGGTGATCGGACGCGATGGATATGTCTGCGCCGCGGCGGCACCGATTGAGCCAAGAATTGAGCAAAGGCATGCGGCGAGAAGCACCGCCAGCGCACGCAGAGTGCTCATGAGTTCCTCCCCAGGACGGCGATTTCTGACAGCTTGTTTTGTTATGCGGCCCGCGCCCCAGTCGGCCGCGCGACGGTGTAAAGTGTCACCTCGTCCCCGCGCCACCGCAAGGCGAGGCGCGTGCGTCACATCGCATCAGGCCGCAGCGCCATCGTGCTAAAACGTCGCAACGCCAGCGTTTTTGGCGGGACGAACCCAAGCCATGCTTTGGCGGAACAAACCCACTCAATAAGTCGAATGTTTTGAGAGTCGGCGGCGCTTCGTCGTATTGCGGCGCGGATCCGGCTACTCCGCCTTCTTCACATCCTTCACGTCGGCGAACTTGATGCCCGGCGCGCGTTCGGCCGTGTAGCCGAGATAGAACTCGTTGCGGGCCAGATAGACGAGGTCGCCGTCGAGATCGTCGGCGATACCCGAGCCATTGGCGGAGACGAACTCATCGAGGGTCTTGCGCTCGTCCGCCGCGATCCAGCGCGCCAGTTCGAACTCGCAGGTATCGAATTCGACCGGCAGGCCGTATTCGGCATCGAGCCGCACCTTGAGCACGTCGAGCTGCAGCGGCCCGACCACGCCGACGATCGCGGGCGCGCCGTCGCACGGGCGAAATACCTGCACGACGCCTTCCTCGGCGAGCTCCTGCAGCGCCTGCTTGAGCTTCTTCGCCTTCATGGCGTCGGTGAGCCGCACGCGGCGCAAGATCTCGGGCGCAAAGGACGGCACGCCGACGAACGCGATGTCCTCGCCCTCGGTCAGCGTGTCGCCGATGCGCAGCACGCCGTGATTGGGAATGCCGACGACGTCGCCCGCGAATGCCTCGTCGGCGAGCGCGCGGTCCTGCGCGAAGAAGAAATGCGGCGTGCGCAGGCTCATCGGCTTTGAGGTGCGCACCTGCTTGACCTTCATGCCGCGCGTGAGCTTGCCGGAGCAGATGCGCGCGAACGCGATGCGGTCGCGGTGGTTGGGATCCATGTTCGCCTGGATCTTGAACACGAACGCGCTCATCGTCGGCTCGGCCGCTTCAACTCGCCGCTTGTCGGCTGCCTGCGCGCGCGGCTGCGGCGCGAGCGCGCCCAGCCCGTCGAGCAGGTCGCCGACGCCGAAGTTCTTCAGCGCCGAGCCGAAATAGACCGGCGTCAGATGCCCCTCGCGGAACGAGGTGAGCTCGAACCGGCGGCAGGCGTCGCGCACGAGCTCGAGCTCCTCGCCGAGCGCCGCCGCGTCGAGATTGGGATTGCGGGCGCCGAGCGCCGCGACGTCGATCGGCGCCAGCGTCGCGTCGCTGTCCTCGCCCATCAGCCGCATCTGGCCGCTCGCGATGTCGTAGGTGCCGGCGAAATCGCGGCCGCGGCCGAGCGGCCAGGTCATCGGCGCGGTGTCGAGCGCGAGCGTCTTCTCGATCTCGTCCATGAGCTCGAACGGATCGCGGCTCTCGCGATCCATCTTGTTGATGAATGTGAGGATCGGGATGTCGCGCAGCCGGCACACCTCGAACAGCTTGCGCGTGCGCGCCTCGATGCCCTTTGCGGCATCGATCACCATCACGGCGCTGTCGACCGCCGTGAGCGTCCGATAGGTGTCCTCAGAGAAGTCCTCGTGGCCGGGCGTGTCGAGCAGGTTGAACACGCGGCCGCCGTGCTCGAAGGTCATCACCGAGGTGACCACCGAGATGCCGCGCTCGCGCTCGATCGCCATCCAGTCGGAGCGGGTCGAGCGGCGGTCGCGCTTTGCCTTGACCTGGCCGGCGAGCTGGATCGCGCCGCCGAACAACAGGAGCTTCTCGGTCAGCGTGGTCTTGCCGGCGTCAGGATGCGAGATGATCGCAAAGGTGCGCCGGCGCGCGACCTCGCGCGCGAGCGCCGACGCGGCGGGCGCAGCCGCGTCCGGCACCGCGGCCGGAGCATCAGCCGCCGCGGAATCAGCCCGGATTTGCTCGTTCATGGTGCGCTGCATGTGGCAGGCAATGCCGGCCGGATCAAGGGGGCCTGTGGGGGCACGCTCATCCGGGCTACGAGAGCGCTCTACGCGGCGCGCACGCTCGCGAGGAACCGCTCCACTTCCACCTTGAGGCGGGTGCCCTGGTCCGACAGCGAGGTCGCGGCCGACAGCACGTCGGTCGACGCGACGCCGGTCCGTTCGGCGCCGTCGCGCACGTCCCTGAGATCCCCCGCGACCTTGCCGGCCCCGATGGCGGCTTCCTGCACGCTGCGACTGATCTCGCGCGTCGCCGCGCCCTGCTCCTCGACCGCCGCCGCGATCGCGGTCGCGATCTCGGAAATGTGCGCGATGGTGCCGCCGATCTCCTTGATGGCCGAAACCGAGTCCTCGGTCGCGGCCTGCATCTCGGCGATCTGGCCGCTGATCTCGCTCGTCGCCTTGGCGGTCTGCGCGGCGAGTTGCTTCACTTCCTGGGCAACGACCGCAAAACCCTTGCCGGCCACGCCGGCGCGTGCCGCCTCGATGGTGGCGTTGAGCGCCAGCAGGTTGGTCTGCTCCGCAATCGAGGTGATCAGCGCCGTCACGTCGCCGATGCGGCCGGCGGATTGCGCGAGCTTGGCGATCCGCTCGTCGGTCTTGCGCGCCTGGCCGACCGCATCGCCCGAGATGCGGCTCAATTCCTGCACTTGGCGGGCGATCTCGCCGATCGCAGCCGCCATCTCCTCGGCCGCGGTCGCGACCGACTGGACATTGCCCGACGTCTGTTCGGACGCCGATGCCGCAGTGGCGGACGTCTGCTGGGTGTCCTCGGCCGTCCGGCTCAAGGTGGCGGCGGCGGCCGTGAGGCTCGACGAGGCCGACGACATGGCGCCCACGACGTTGCCGGTCGCAGACGCGAACTCGTCCGCCAGCCGGGCGAGCGCGGCCTTCTTCTCCGCTCTCGGCGCGCTGCTTGACCTCTTCCTGCTCGCCGCGCAAGCGATTGCTCTCGATCATGCGTTCCTTGAACACCTGCATGGCTTTGGCGACCGCGCCGATCTCGTCGCGGCGCGCGAGCCCGCCCACCTCGACGCCGGTGTTGCCGCGCGCGAGATCGCCGAGCACGCCGACGACCCGCGTCAGCGGCCGCGCAATGCTGCGATGGACGGCGAGGAAGAACACCAACACGGTCACGGAGGTCACGCCGACGAGAATCATGATCGTGAGCCACGTGGTGCGCGACGCCCGCATGGTGGCTTCGCGCGCGCGGGCCGCAGCCATCGCCATCAAGCGGTCCTTCGCCTTGCCCAGGAGATCGGTCGGCGCGCGATCGATGCCGGCCACCGCCTTGTCGCCAACCGCGCTGTCGAAGTCATGTTCCTTGAACTGCTGGAGGCCGCGCCGATAGGCGTCGCCCATGCTCTTGTGCGCGGCGAGGAACTGCACCACCAGTTGCGCCGTGTCGGCGTCCGGGATGTTGTGGCTGAGTTGCTCGGCCTCGCGGCGCACGTCCGCTTCGCGCGCCTGGAAATTGCCCCAGTATTTCTCGAGCAGATCCGGCTTCTTGCCGCGCAGCAGCGTGTCCTTCCACTCCTGCACCTGCTTCTTGAAGTCGGCCTCCATGCTGACGACGCCGATCGCGTTATTCTGGCTCGTCATCACGTCCCGGTTGAACGCATCGAGGCTCGCCGAGAACTGCCAGAACCCGGCCCCGGCCGCGGCCAGCACACAGGCGATGCTGATGGCGAAGAAACCAAGGATTTTCGTCCTCAAGCCGAGCGAAAGACCCGCAGTCGATGCGCGCAACATGGCCCCACTCCAAAAGCGCGTGCAAACTCGTGGAGCTCGGCGATCCCAAGAAAGCCCCTAAGGGGTCAGTACGACAAAACATCATAAATAAAGGATTACCTCCGGCGTCGTTTCAACTTGCGCGATAGGCCGGCAATTCGAGCAATCGCCGCGCGGCCCGACCGGGCGCGCACCCAGGAAGGCCGGCCGTGCGTGAAACCCGGTTGCGCCGCGCCCGTACCTCAGCCGTTGCACGAGCCCCCTCGCCCGCGAGGGATGGCATCACGGACACCTGACCCCGAGGAGATCACCATGCGCATCGCCTGCGCCGCGCTCGCCGCGGCCGTTTTCGCCGTCAGCCCGGCCTCCGCCCAGATGATGGGCGACCACATGATGAAGAAGTCGCTCTACGAGCGGTTCGGCCGCATCGACGCCATCCGCGCCGTCGTCGACGACTTCGTCGGCAACGTCGCGGCCGACAAGCGGATCAACAAGTTCTTCGCCCACACCGACATCGACCGTCTCAAGCACAACCTGGTCGACCAGATCTGCCAGGGCACCGGTGGCCCGTGCACCTATACGGGACGCAGCATGAAGGACACGCACGCCGGCATGGGCGTGCGCAATCGCGACTTCAACGCGCTGGTCGGCGACCTCGGCAAGACGCTCAAGAAGTTCAAGGTGCCGGCGCACGAGCAACACGAGCTGGTCGCGATCCTCGTGCCGATGAAGAAGGATATTGTGACGCGGTGAGCGGCGAATAGGAAATGGCGAGTAGCGAACAGGGAGTAGCGAATGGTCTATTCGCCATTCGCCATTCGCGCCTTCGCGCTCAGACCACCGGCGAGGCGCCGCCGTCGACGTTGATGGCGGTGCCGGTGACGAAGCCGCAGGTGTCCGACACCAGGAGGCACGCCAGCGCCGCGAATTCCTCCGGCTTGCCCATGCGGCCGAGCGGAATGTTCTTGCTCGCGTTCTTGATGTAGTCGTCGAGCGCGACCCCGGTGCGCTTGGCGCGCTGCACGTGCTGGTCGCTCTCGATCAAGCCGACCAGCATGGCGTTGACCAGGATATTATGCGGCGCGCCCTCGCCGGCCAGCGCCTTGGTGAGCGCCATGCCGGCGGCCCGCGAGATCGAGGTCGGACCGCTCGCGGCCTTCGGCGCCTTGGCGCCGATGTTGAGCACGTTGATGATGCGGCCCCAGCGGCGCTCCTTCAGTTGCGGCCAAACGAGCCGCGTGAGGCGGATCGCGCCGAACAGCTTGAGGTCGAGGTCGTGCTGCATCAGCTCATCGGTGAGCGCTTCGAACGAACCGGCCTGCGAGGTGCCCGCATTGTTGACCACGATGTCGACCTTGCCGAGCGCCGCCATTGCCTCGTCGTAGGCGCGCTTGACCTCGTCCGCCTTCGCCATATCGGCCGCAATGCCGACGACCTTCACCTGCGCCTTCTTGCGGATGTTGGCGACCGCCGCGTCGATCGCCTCGCGCCCGCGCGCGACCAGCGCCACGTCGGCGCCCGAGCTCGCGAACTCCATCGCCATGGCAAGCCCGAGCCCCTTGCTCGCGCCCGTGATGATGGCCGAGCGGCCGGAAAGAGAAATGTCCATGGAAAGCCCCAGCTGTAGGGTGGGCACGATCGCTTTGCGACGGCGGCCACGCGACCTTGTCGATACCGGATAGTTCTATCGTCCGCGCAGCCTTCGGCCAAGCGCCGATCGCCGACCCGCATCAGGCTGCGCTAAGGCTCAGCGCGCTTGACCGGCCCGGCCGGCACGCGCAGTCTCCATGCGAGAACCGGAGAATACGCATGCCGGTGCGCATCATCGGAATGATCGGCGTCGCGCCGCCGAGCGGCGACGCGACCCTGCACGTGCTCGAAGGCGGCCTTGCGCCCGACTATGTGACGCAGTTCGCGCGCGCCCATGACGCGGCCGGTTTCGACATGGCGCTGGTCGGCCACACCTCGTCCTCGGCCGAAGGATTCCTGGTCGCGCTGCACGCCGCCGCGCATACCGAGAAGCTCGGCTACCTGATCGCCCACCGGCCGGGCTTCGTCGCGCCGACCCTGATGGCCCGCAAGATCGCGACCTTCGACCATCTCACGGGCGGGCGGCTCGCGGTGCACATCATCACGGGCAAGACCGATGCGGAACAGCAGGGCGACGGCGATTTCAGCCCGAAGGCCGAGCGCTACCGGCGTGCCGCCGAGTATCTCGAGCTGATGAAGCTCGCGTGGTCGAGCCGCGAGCCGTTCGATTTCGCGGGTGAATTCTATCGGGTGAATGGTGCGGACTCCGACGTGCGCCCGCTGCAGCAGCCGCATCCGCTGCTCTTCTTCGGCGGCGCCTCGCCGGGCGCGCTCGAGATGGGCGCGCGGCACTGCGACGTCTATGCGATCTACGCCGAGCCGCTCGCCACGACGCACGAGCGCATGGCCGCGTTCCGCGCCCAGGCGGCGGCATTCGGACGCTCGGTCGGGTTCAACGTGTCGGTCCGTCCGATCCTCGCCGAGCGCGAGGGCGAGGCCTGGGACAAGGCGAACCGGATCCTGGCCGCCATGACGGGCAAGAAAGGCTGGAGCCGGCAGGAAGGCGCGAGCGGGCCGGTCGACAATGCGGGCAAGCGCCTGATGGGCTTCGCGCTCGAGCGCGATACCCACGACGAGCGCCTGTGGATGGGCGTGGCGCGCGCAACCGGCGCGCTCGGCAACACCTCGTGCCTCGTCGGCACGCCCGAGCAGGTCGCGGACGCGATGCTCAAATATTACACGCTCGGCGTCGACTCGTTCCTGATCCGCGGCTTCGATCCGTTCAACGACACGGTCGAGTTCGGCCGCGAGCTCATTCCGCGGCTCAAGGCGGGCGCTGTCGAGATCGACCGGCGGCGCGCCGCCGAGTGAGCACTTATTTCTTGGAGCATGGTCTGATCCGAAAACCGGCATCGACTTTTCGGGACCATGCTCTACTTCTTAACGTTGCCCGCGAACGCCGCCGTGAGCCCGAGCCCGATCATCACCACGCCGGTGACGTAGCGCTCGAACCGCAGTGGGCCCCGCTTGCGCTTGATCCAGTCGCCGGCGGCGCCGGCGACCAACGCATAGCAGCTGTCGGTCACGAGGCCGAGCGCGACGAACAGGAGGCCCAGGAAGGCGATCTGCGTCGCCACATGACCGCGGCTCACATCGGCGAATTGCGGCAGGAACGCAACGAAGAACAAGGCCGTCTTCGGATTGAACAGGTTGACGATGAACCCGTCGCGCACGAGCTGCAGGTAGCCGCGCCGGACCGTGCTGCGCGCCGCGTCGGGTGCGGCGTCCGGGCCGAAGATCCGCCGCAGCCCGAGCCAGATCAGATAGGCGGCGCCTAAATATTTGACCGCCGCGAAGGCAAGCGCCGAGGTCATCAGCAGCGCCGAGAGGCCGAGGCTCGCGGCGACCACGTGCACCATCGTTCCGGCATGAATCCCGAGATTGGACACGAGACCCGCGAGCCGCCCCTGCTCCAGCGAACGCGACACGATGTAGAGGACCGCCGGTCCCGGTATCAGCAACAGTGCGAGCGCCGCGACGGCGAACAGGCCGATGCTGGTCGGCGGTGGAAGGACGATAGACATGACGGGAACTCCAGACGGGACAGCGTTCTAGTGGCGGGCAGCCGGAAAGGCCACGGCGTATTGCTCCGGCTTGAACCCGACCAGCAGCTTGCCGCCGACGTCGAGCACCGGGCGCTTGATCATCGACGGTTGCGCGACCATCAGGGCGATCGCTTTCTTCTCGGTGATCCCGTCCTTGTCCTTCTCGGGCAGCCCGCGGAACGTGGTTCCGGCGCGATTGAGCAGGGCTTCCCAGCCGACCGCGTGGGCCCAGCCTTCGAGGCGCCCGCGCTCGATGCCGGCGGCCTTGTAGTCGTGAAAAACGTAGGTAACGCCGCGCTGGTCGAGCCACGTGCGCGCCTTCTTCATGGTGTCGCAGTTCTTGATGCCGTAGATCGTGACCGGATGTTTCATGCGGATAGTCTGGGCATTTCGCGGTCCCAAGTCCATCCGGCCACGGCGCCTGCGCTCACTCTTCCCCTGAAGGGGAGAGGGAGATCGGGCACAGTGCAAGACCGGTAAAAAAATTCTCGGCCCGTGTCGGACTGCGGCTGCCCCCCGCGTCCTTGCCCCGAAGCGACACGAAAGGAGAGCCCCCGATGTCCGCCGAACACGAACTCGTCTTGACCCGATTGATCGATGCGCCGCGCGAGAAGCTGTTTCGCTGCTGGACCGAGCCGGCGCTGCTCAGGCAGTGGTTCGCGCCCGCGCCCTACACGACGCCGGTCGCCGAAGTCGACCTGCGGGTCGGCGGCGCCAGCAACGTCACGATGCGTTCGCCCGAGGGCCAGGAGATCCCCTGCCCCGGCACCTATCTGGAGGTCGTGCCGGACCGCAAGCTGGTCTTCACCGATGCCTATACGGGCGACTGGATGCCGAAGTCCGGCAAGCCGTTCATGACCGCGATCATCACGTTCGACGACGAGGCGGGCCAGACGCGCTACACCGCCCGCGTGCGGCACTGGAGCGCCGAGGACAAGAAGACCCACGAGGACATGGGCTTCCACCCGGGCTGGGGCCTCTGCGCCGACCAGCTTGCGGCGCTCGCCAAAAAGATCTGACCACCGCCAACGCACCCCCGAGAGGGCGCAACCCATGGCCATCAAGAACATCACGCCGTTCCTGTGGTACGACCGCGAGGCCGAGGACGCCGCCAAGCTCTACGTCTCGCTGTTCGCCAACGCGCGCATCACGCATGTCTCGCACTATGGCGATGCCGGCCCCGGGCCGAAGGGTAGCGTGATGGTGGTCGCGTTCGAGCTCGAAGGTCGGCGCTTCACGGCCCTCAACGGCGGTTTGGCGTTCCGGCTGAGCGAGGCCTTCTCGCTCCTGGTGGACTGCACCGAGCAGGCGGACATCGACCGCCTGTGGACCGCGCTCGGCGACGGCGGCAGCTATAATGTGTGCGGCTGGCTCAAGGACCGCTTCGGCCTCTCGTGGCAGGTCAACTACGCGGGCCTGCCCGACCTTCTGACCGGCGATCCGGCGCGGGCAGGACGCGTCATGGCCGCCATGATGAAGATGACGAAGATCGACATCGCGGGCCTGCGCGACGCCGCGGGATGAGAAGCAGCGCCTGCGGCTTCGCTTGACCCGCAGGTTGCGGCGGCGCGAGACGCCCTCCATAGTGTGCCGGCACCTTGGGAGACCTGCCGTCATGCGCTCAACCGGCTTGCGCCACACGCGTCGCCATTTCCTCGCCACTGCCGCGGCGGCGGCGGGCGCCGCCGCGTGGCCGCCCGCGCGGGCGCGGGCGTCTGCGAAATACACGCGCCACAACGTCACCAGTCCGGAGGGCCAGAAGGCGCTCGCGAGCTACGCCAAGGGCGTCGCCGCGATGCTCAAGCTGCCGGCCGATCACCCGCAGAACTGGTTTCGCAACGCCTTCATCCATCTGATGGACTGCCCGCACGGCAATTGGTGGTTCTACGTCTGGCACCGCGGCTATCTCGGCTTCTTCGAGCGCACCATCCGGGCGCTACCGGCGACGACACCTTCGCGCTGCCTTATTGGGACTGGACGCAGCTGCCGCGCATCCCCGAGCAGATGTTCGATGGCGTGCTCACGCCGACCGACAAGGCCTACGAGCCCTACACCGGCAACCTCGCCAAGTTCACGTCCTTCATCAAGACGCCGCTGTCGAACCACTGGGACAGCCTGACGCCCGCCCAGCACGCCCAACTCAATACCCGCGGCTACACCGACTTCGGCAAGCTGTGGAACGACGTGACCGGCTACGATCCCGATCCCAACGTGCAGGCCGGCATCTCGGGCAACGAGGCGTTCGCGATCACCTGCGGCGCGCGCTATCTCTCGCGCGACAATCCGGCCCTCGACACCCAGACCGCCTACGACTGCTCGCCGTTCGTGATCTATGGCGGCCTGCTGCCGACCGATTTCAACAACCCGACCGCCTATCTGAGCTTCACCAGCTCCAAGACGGCATCGCACAACGCCCCGCCCGGCAGCTTCTCGGTGCTCGAGGGCATGCCGCACAACAACGTGCACAACTATATCGGCGGCGTCGGGCCGCTCGATCCCGGCCCATACGGCAACATGACCAACTTCCTCTCGCCGGTCGATCCGATCTTCTTCCTGCACCACTCGAACATGGATCGGCTGTGGGACGTGTGGACGCGCAGGCAGAAGGCGCTCAAGCTGCCCTATCTGCCGACCGGCGCCGATCTCGAGACCTTCTCGGAGGAGCCGTTCCTGTTCTATGTCGACGGCAAGGGACAACCGGTCGGGCCGAACAGCAAGGCGGGCGATTATCTCAGCACCGACGCGTTCGACTACGACTATGCGCCGGGGTTCGGTGAAAACGTCGTGCAGCAACCAAGCGCGACCGTCGCAGCCAACAAGCCGCCGGCGCTCACGGCCGCGATGAAAGACAACAGCGGCACCGTCACGGTGTCGCGGGCCGCCGTGGAGAGTCATCTTGCCGCAACGGACCAGCGCCCGCTGGTCGCCCAGGTCACGCTGCCGCGCCCTGCCGGTCTCAGCACCACGCGCGAATTCGACGTGCTGGTGAATGCCCCGCCCGGCGTCACCAGCGCGGGACCGGATACGCCCTATTACGCGGGCACGATCGCGTTCTTCGGGCCGATGATGCCGGGCATGAACATGAGCATGGACACGACCTTCGCGGTGCCGCTGCCGAAGGCCTTGCCGGCCTTCACCAAGCTCGGCGCCGCCGAAAACGCGACGCTCAACATCCGCGTCGCGCCCTCGCGCGGACGCAACGGGCCCGTGCCGACGCTCAAGGCGGTGTCGGTCGGGACCCTTTGACGGCCATGCGTATCGCGGCGGCAACACTCGTGCTGCTCGCGCTCTCTGCCACGCACGCCGCAGCGCAGAATGCGAAATCCTGCGCAGGAGCTGACGCTGGCGTTGCCGCATCCGCTCGGCGCGGAAGAGACCGCCTGGATCGAGGTACAGCTCGGGACGATCGGCAAGGGCCACGTCGTCAACGTCACGACGGCTGCGGGCCAGCCGCTCGGCACCATCTCGCCGTACGGCGTGCGTCCGGGCGAGAGCGCCGGCACCTACACGCTGCCGGTGCCCGCCGACGCGATCCGCGACGGCCGTGTCGCGATCCGCCTGACGATCAGCCAGCCCGGCGGCCCGCCGCGCGCGCCGACCGCGCAAGAGGTGCGCAGCGTCAAGGTTGGCGTACGGGCGATGCCGCGCTAATCCCCCTCGCCCATGCCGCGAAACACCTCGACGAGCTGCACGCTCATCGGCAGATTGAGCAGCTCGCCGGTCGGCGTGCGCTGCAGGAACCAGCGGCCGTAGATGTTGGCGAGCGCGCGTTGCTCCGCCATGGTCGTGAACGCGCGGGTCACGGCGACCGCCATCTGCGGATCGTCGCGGCGGAACATCAGGCCATAGGGCTCATAGGTGATGAAGTCGCCGACCACCTGCATGGTCGCCTCCGCTTTCTTCGACGCGATGAAGCCGTAGAGCAGAACGTCGTCGGTCGCGAAGGCGTCGGCCTTGCGGTCGGCGAGCATCGCGTAGCTCTCGTCGTGGTCGCGCGCCGCCACGATGGTGATGCCGAGCTTGTACTTGTCGTTGAGCTGCCGCAGCGCCGCCTCGTTGGTGGTGCCGGAGGTCACGACCAGCGTCTTGCCGCGCAGGCTGCGGTAGGACGTGATGCCCGAGCCGCGCCGCACCAGCAGCTTGGTGCCGGCCACGTAGGTGATCGGCGAGAACGCGACGCTCTTCTGCCGCTCCGTATTGCTGGTGGTCGAGCCGCATTCGAGGTCGGCCTTGCCGGACTTGACCGCGTCCATGCGGGTGTCGGCGGTCACCGGCACAAAGGCGATGCGGATCGGCGCGCCGTTGAGCTCGCGCACGATCTCGTCGACGACGCCGCGGCAGAGGTCGATCGAATAGCCGATCGGCTCGCTTGCGCCCGGCCGCACGTAGGAGAACGGGAACGATGCCTCGCGATAGCCGAGGGTCACGACCCCGCTGTCGCGCACCTTCTTGAGTGTGCCGGTGAGCGTCTCCGGCGTGTTCGCCTCGGTCGTGGGCGGCGGTGCCGTGCGGTCGGCGCCGCCATAGAGATCCTCGGCGCCCGCGCGCGGGGCGAGCACGTGAAGGCCGATAAGGGCCGCAACCGTGAATGCGATGGTCTTATGCATGGCAGCCTCCCGGGCGCATGTGGCTGCCGGACGCGCGGGCGCGTCCGGCCGTTTCACACGGACGGTCAGGCGACCGCGGGCTTCGGCGCGACCGCCGGTTCGGGCGGCGCCTCGTCCTTGGCGGGGCCGAACTCGTTCTCGAACTTCGCCACCGCCGAGGCGGCGAGCGAATTGCCGATCACGTTGGTGGCGCTGCGGCCCATGTCGAGGAACTGGTCGATGCCCAGGATGAGCAGCAGCCCGGCTTCCGGAATGCCGAACTGCTTCAGCGTCGCGAGGATCACGACCAGCGAGGCGCGCGGCACGCCCGCCACCCCCTTGGAGGTGAGCATCAGCACCGCCGCCATCGCGAGCTGCTTGCCCCACGGCATGTCGATGCCGTAGGCCTGCGCGATGAAGATGCTCGCGAACGTGCAGTACGCCATGGTGCCGTCGAGGTTGAACGAGTAGCCGAGCGGCAGCACGAAGCTCGCGATCTTCTTCGACACGCCGAACTTCTCGAGCTGCTCGAGGATCTTCGGATAGCTCGCCTCCGAGCTTGCGGTCGAAAAGGCGAGCAGGAACGGCTCGTACATGCGCCGGATCAGCTCGGGCATGCGCCGGCCGATGGTGAGGAAGCCGACCAGGATCAGGATGCCCCACAGCACGAACAGCGTGAGATAGAACCCGCCGAGGAACTTGGCGAAGTTGAGCAGGATGCCGGGCCCCGACTTGGTGATGACGGAGGCGACCGAGGCGCATACCGCGATCGGCGCGAGCTTCATCACGTAGCCGGTGATATTGAGCATCACGTGCGAGATGTTGTCGGCGATCTCGAGCAGCGGACGGCCGCGGTCGCCGAGCGCGACCAGGGCGACGCCCGCGAACATCGAGAACACCACGATCTGCAGGATCTCGCCGTCGGCGAGCGCCTTGAAGATCGACGTCGGCACGATGTGATCGATGAAGTTGTCGACGCTGAAGGCCGCGGTCGAGAGGTTGGCGGTCGTCTGACTCTGGTCCGCGATCGTGATGCCGACGCCCGGCTGCAGGATGTTGACCATCACGAGGCCGAGCAGCAGCGAGACGATCGAGGCGCAGATGAACCAGCCCATGGTCTTGGCGCCGACCCGTCCGACGGTCGCGGCGTCGCCCATATGGCCGATGCCGACCACCAGCGTCGAGAACACGAGCGGTCCGATGATCATCTTGATCAGCTTGAGGAAGATCGAGCTGACCAGCGACATGTATTTGGCGACCTCGAACGCGGTCGCCTTGTCGGGAAACGAGTAGAAGCTCGCGAGACCGAGCAGGATGCCGAGCACCAGCCCGACCATCACATAGATGAAATTCCTGTTCACGACGCCCTCCTGTCGCCGTGACGGCCTGAGGCGTCCGCCGCACGATGGACGCCCGTCACGGCACTGTCATGGAGTTTCCGGGCAAGTTGCCGCAGGTGTCAATGGCGACGACGGCGTTGATGGCGGCTGCTTTAGTCGTATGGGATGAAAAAACGTGGCGCGTGCGATGCAGCGTGCGCCGTGCCGAGGATTCTAGGCGACCATCTTGATGGGCCCCTGCGCCGCGGCCAGCAAGGCGCCGGCGAAGGCCGCAGTCGCAAGCCTCGCCATGGTCCAACGCATCCTTCAGATTTCCTTGTACATGTAGGTGGTGCCGTGCCGGGCGCGCCCGTCGGGATCGTAGGCGTAGTGCGGAATGATGCCGGCCGTGCGGAAGCCGAGCGAGCCATAGAGGGATTCTGCCTTGTCGCCGGTGCGCGTGTCGAGCGTGATGAGCGTCTTGCCGATCGACCGCGCATGCGCTTCGAGCGCCAGCATCAGTCGCCGCGCCACGCCCTGGCGACGTGCGCGCGAATGCACGACCATCTTCGCGACCTCGCAGCGATGCGGCTGATTGGGCGGCAGCGCGATGTCCATCTGCACGGTGCCGATGATCGCCTCGTCCAGATAGGCGACGAACAGCACACGCTTGCCGCTCGCAACGTCGGGAAAGACCTTGTCGCGCCAGAAGCGCAGGCCGTCGTCGCCCGAATAGGGCTGCATGAAGCTGATGGCTGCCCCGCCGTTGACGCCGTCCGCGACGATCTCGGCGAGGCTCTCCTCGACCGCCTCGAAATCCTCGCGCGCGACCGTGTGGATTTTGATGCGCTCCATGATGTCCTCCCGAGCGTGATCCCGAAAAAGCTCGCCCGGACCTGATCCGGGCTGGGCAGTGGTTTTTGGGGAAGATCACGCTCCCCTAACTAAGCCAGAACCATCAGATAGGACGCAGCGGCGCGACCCGTCTCGAAGCGCGAGGCGCCGAACAGCCGATAGCGCAGGCAGTCGCCTAGCTTGAGCCGATGGGTCGCGCCCTCGACCGATACGGTGAGCGAGCCGCTCAGCATGATCAGGTGATGTTCCTGGCCGATGACGGGCGGCTTTTCGTAGGAAATCGACTGATGGGCGGCGATCTCGCAGCGGATGACCTCGACCGTGAGCGCGCCGCTCGGCGGTGACACGACGTGGCGCGTGAACCCGTGCCGCGGATCGTGCCACACGCTCTGCTGCTCGCGCGCAATCAAGGGCGCGAACGGCCGTTCAGCCGGCGCGAGCAGCCGCGAGATCGTCATCGCGTAGGCGGACGCGAGCGCGCCGAGCGTCTCCGCCGTCGGGCTCACCTCGCCGTTCTCGATGCGCGACAGGGTCGCACGGCTGATGCCGCTGCGCTCGGCGAGCTCCTGCAGCGACAGGCCTTTCTCGGCGCGAAGGGCCCTGAGCCGTTCCGCCAGTCGATCGTCCGCACGTTGGGCAACCCTGTCCATAGATGGGATTATTTCCCATATATGATACGACGTCAATCGCCGCCACGTCAGCGACGGCGGCTGGACGGCAGTCCTATGCGGCCTTCTTGATCCGTCTCGGCTGCGCGCCTTCCAGCCGGAGCAAATAGGCCTTCGCGTCGAGACCGCCCGCAAAGCCCGTGAGCTCGCCGTTCGATCCGATCACGCGATGGCAGGGCGCGACGATGGAAATCGGATTCTTGCCGTTCGCGGCCCCGACCGCGCGGACTGCGTCGGGGTGGCCGATCTGCCGGGCGATCTGCGCGTAGGTGCGCGTCTCGCCGAACGGTATCGTGAGCAACGCATGCCAGGCTTTCTTCTGGAATTCCGTCCCGGAGAAATCGAGCGTAAGATCGAACGTGGTTCGCCGGCCCGCGAAGTATTCCGCGAGCTGCCGTTCGGTGGCGAGCAGGACCGGATGGCCGGCATCCTCGCCGACGATGTGGCGCCGGACGCGGCCCGGATCGTCGTTTTCCCACAGGATCGCGGCGAGGCCGTCAGCCGAGGCGACGAGCTTGAGGTCGCCGACCGGCGACGCGACGGTCTTGCAGACATATTGCTTGGAGAGCTGCTTCTGGGTCGCGCGTCGGGACATATCGGAGTCTCGCCATTGTCGGAAGGCGGCGGGTGCCAAACGGGTCGCCCTGCCCTATCGTGATGTGGCAAACGGCCACCGATATTTCAACGAGTCGCCCGCGCGCCGCAATGAAGGGAACCCGCCATGAACCACACGATCCACAACGTCGGCGCTGCGAAACATATCGGCCGCTATAGCGACGCCATCGAGACTGCATCCGGATTGAGGTGGTTGCACACCTCGGGCACGCCGGGCGTCGCGGAGGACGGAACGATACCGGCCGGTATCGAGGCGCAGACGCGGCTCGCCTGGAAGTACATCCTGGCGGCGCTCGAGATGGCCGGCATGACCACCACCGACCTCGTGAAGGTCACGACGTCGCTCACCAACGCGGGCGATATTCCGGCTTATGCAAAGATCCGCGGCGAGATCCTCGGCGACGTGCGCCCGGCCTTCATGCTGCAGGTCGTCACCCAGCTCATCAAGCCGGAGGTGCTGGTCGAGGTCGAGATCATCGCGGCCGCGAAATGATGCAGCATGCGCATCGGTCAACACGGGAATCGAGTGATGAGTGACAAAGGTATGCGCTTCGCCGGCGGCTGTCTGTGCGGCGCGCTACGCTATGAAGCCGAGGGCGAGCCGCTCTATGCGGGCCACTGCTACTGCACGGATTGCCAGAAGGCGTCTGGCTCCGGCTTCATCCCGTTCCTGGGTTTCGCGGGCGGCGCGCTGCGCTTCACCGGCGAGAGCCGGCCGTTCGTCTGCAAGGCCGCCAATGGCGGCGACGCCACGCGCAACTTCTGTGCCGCCTGCGGCAGCCTTGTGTTCGGCGGCGAGCGCGACAAGTCGGACCAGTTCACGATTTACGCCGGCTCGCTCGACGACAAATCACTATTTCATCCGAAGGTCGCGATCTTCACGCGCAGCCGGCCGGCGTGGGCCGCGATCCCGCCCGACCTCAAGACGTTCGATGAAATGCCGCCGCAACGACCACACAAAGATTGAGGCCGCGATGTTTCGACAGATCACCGTCATCAGCCAGGATGTCTTGCGCGAGGGCGGCCGCGAGCTCGCGGCGCCATGCCGGCGGGTCGCGGCGTGCGGAACCTTGCGCAACCCGCATGCGGGCCAGCCGCCGATCGACGACTTCGCGGACCTCGTCGACCTGTCATTCCGGGCCGGCGAGGTGCTGACGGCCCGCGCGCTCGCGGCGCTCAAGCCGCTCGATCCGCGCGGCTACGGCAAGGCAGCCCTCGTCGGTACCGCAGGCGATCTCGAGCACGGCGCGAGCATGATCCATGTGCGCCTCGGCCTCGCGATGCGCCAGGGCGCCGGCGGCGGGCCGGCGCTGATCCCCGGCAACGCCAAGGTCGGCGGCCCGGGCAGCCCGGTCGACATCATCTTCGGCGGGATCGAGGACGGCTGGGACTACGACGCGATGGACACGATGACGATCTCGCTGCCGGACGCGCCGCGGCCCGACGAGATCGTGCTCGCGGTCGCATTCCTCGGCGGCACGCGGCCCAACGCCCGCATCAGGGGCGCCGCGCCGGCGCAGGTCGAGGAGCTTGTGCGCAAGATGCGAGACGGGAGATAGGGCGCTTCAACCCGTCATGCCCGCGCTTGTCGCGGGCATCCACGCCGTGCGGCGGCGTAACGTACGAAGGGGTGGATGGCCGACAAGCCCGGCCATGACGGGAAAAGGCATGCAGAATGCATTTCGAGGAGAACCCATGCTGCCGGTGAAGGACAAGCTGACGATCTGCTTTGCGCACGTGGCGTATCGACTGCACGAGCGCTTCGGCGCACTCGACACCGGCATCGACAGCTTCGAGGTGCGCGATGGCGCGACGCTGGAGCGGCGGATCGGCGAGGCCGACGTGCTGGTGGTCTCGGGCCTGTGGCGCAACGATCTCCTGGCGCGCGCGCCGCGGCTGCGCTTCATCCAATCGATCGGCGCCGGCACCGACCAGTTCTCGCGCGACGCGCTGGCCCAGCACGGCGTGCGCCTCGCGAGCGCGCGCGGCGTCAACGCCCGCGCGGTCTCCGAGCACGTGATGGCGCTGATCCTCGCGCTCGCGCGCCGCCTGCCGGAGGCGCGCGACAACCAGCACAAACGTCTGTGGCGCGGCATGATCGGGGATCTGGCGGGGCGCGAGGACGAGCTCGGCAGCAAGACGCTGCTGATCGTCGGCCTCGGCCAGATCGGCGGCCGCCTCGCCCAGCTCGCCAAGGCCTTCGACATGCGGGTGATCGGCATCCGCCGCGACCCGCGCGCCGGCGCCGGCCACGCCGATGCGGTGCACGGCATGGCCGAGCTCAAGGCGCTGCTGCCGCAAGCCGATTTCGTCGCCCTCACCTGCCCGCTCACGCCGAAAACCGAGAAGCTGATCGATGCCGAAGCGCTCGGCCGGATGAAGCCGTCCGCGTACCTCATCAACGCCGCGCGCGGCCGCGTCGTCGACGAGCCCGCGCTGGTCGCGGCGCTCGAACGGCGCCAGATCAAGGGCGCCGGCATCGACGTGACGATCGAGGAGCCGTTAGCCGCCGGCTCGCCCCTTTGGGCGATGGAGCACGTGCTGATCACGCCGCACACGGCGGGCGAGACCGGCCGCTACGAGGACAACGTGCTCGCCATCATGCAGGAGAACCTGGCGCGGCTCTGGCGCGGCGAAACAGAATTAATGAACCAAATCGTATGAGCTGGGGTAATTCGACCAGGCCTCTGGCGCGAGGCGGAGCTTTACCTTGCCGTCGAAGCCGACGAAAGCCTGCGGATTGAATTGGCTGACTGAATTTCGCGTGACCGCCGAATCGAGGCGTATTTCCACTGCTGCTTCACTCGATCGTCGCGCAGTAATCGAGACGGCAATAATCCGGGCTGGCGGAGCCAAGCGGGAGCGGCTGCGCAAACTCATGATCGCGCACACCTTTGCGAAATGACTCCGATCAGTCTTGCCGCAGTGGAATGAGTGCGCGAAGCCGCTCGTCCCGCAGATAAAGTCCGCCCCAGACGAGCATCCCGAAATAAAGTCCGAACAGGACGGAGCCGAACATCGGATCTTCGATACGCACCTTGCTGGCTATCGCGCCGCCGAGATACCCCGTAAGCAAGATCGCGCCTAAGATCGACGTTCGCGGAATCGCATACAGTATCGTGCAGGCAAGACAGATGAGACCGAGCGGGCGGATGACATCTAAAGGATACCCGATCTTTGTCGTTGCCTCGACGACGTGCTGCTCCAGGACGAGCTTTGAAGCGCTGTCGAAGAGCAGAAACGCGACCATGAGTCCGGTCATGCCCCAGCCCGTCCACCGCATCCATTTCGAACGTGCGAAGCTTTGCGATTGCAGCGCCATGAGGTTGCCTTCGGCTCGCGGTTGATGAATTGCTTCAGCCATGGTCTTCAACTCCTGGGAGCGTTTTGAGGTGTGCGGCCATGCGATCCGTCCCCATGCTGATCATCTGGCCGAAGCCCATCTTGGCGGCCAAATCGCGATCGGCGATGGAGTCGAACAGAGTGACCAACTTCCAGCGTGTTTGCGGCCCGCGCGCCTCGAGAGTGACGGTGTTGAGCGAGGTCGGCGGAGGAGGATTGCGATTGGGATCCTTTACGGTCCGCCACACCAGGCGTTCCGGCTCGACGATCTCTTCGAAGACGCTGTTGATCGTGTAGCGCGTGCCGTTGGGCGCCTGCATGACATGGTGCCAAGCGCCCCCAGGTCGCAAATCCATCTCGCAGACGGGGTTGGTGAAGCCGGGCCCACCGTACCACACCGCGACCTGCTTGGGGTCGGTGATGGCCTTCCAAACCAATTTGCGCGGCGCATCGAAGTCGCGGGTGATGATGATGATTGGCCTGTCAGCGGCACTGACATCGATGATCGCGGTCATTCCTGATTTTCTCCTTTGACTGAGGGCGCACGTCGCGCTCGCTTCCCAAGGCCTCGTTTCTTTTTGGTATTCTGCATTTGCAGCACCCGCAGATGCTCGGCGAGGCTATCGAGGCTCCTGTCCCAGAAACGTCGGTAGTCCTCGAGCCATTCGAAAACCTCCTGCAAGGCTCCTGCCTCGAGATGGCGGGGACGCCATTGCGATTGCCGGCCCTGTGAGATCAGCCCGGCCGCTTCCAGGACCTTGAGATGCTTGGAAACGGCGGCAACGCTCATCTCATAGGGCTCCGCAAGCTCCTTCACGGTCGCATCGCCCGTCGCCAAGCGCGCGAGGACCCCGCGGCGCGTCGGATCTGCAAGCGCGAAAAATACCGAGCTCAGGCGATCTTGGATCATATTCAACCTATAAGTTGTCAACTATTTAGTTGAATACTCAAATTCAATGTTCAACGCAAGGCCTTTTTTCCGGCTGAAAGCGTAGGTCGACCTGACTGGCCGCCCAGGACCTGCGTCGCGAGCCGCGCGCGGCAGCCTCGACGACGAGCCCGCGCTCGTCGCTGCATTTGGAGCGACGACGGATCATGGGCGCCGGCATCGACGTGACGATCGCGGAACCATTGGCCACGGACCCAGCCCTCTGGACATGGCGGACGTGCCAATCACGCCGCACGCCGCGGGCGAAACTTGCCGCTACGAGGACAACGTGCTTAAGGGAATCCAGCGCGGCTCTGGCGCGGCCGACGAAGCTGACGAACCAGATCGTTTGGACGGGGGACTCGACATGAGCGGCACCGGACACCTGCCGATCGGCACCGCAATCGTCACATTGCTCGCCATCGCACTCTATTTCTTCCTGGCGACGCGGGTCGCCGTGGCGCGAGGCAAGTTCGGCATCAAGCATCCGGCCACGACCGGCAACCCCGACTTCGAGCGCGTCTTCCGTGTGCACATGAACACGCTCGAATGGATGCCGACCTTCCTGGTGCCGCTGTGGCTCTGCGCCGTCTACGCAACCGACGTGGGCGCAGCGGCGGTCGGCCTCGTCTGGATCGTCGGCCGCATCGCCTATTACGTGGGCTACCGCGACGCGACCGAGAAGCGGCTGCCCGGCTTCTTCATCCAGGCAGCCGCATGCCTTCTGTTGTTCGTCGGCGCAGCCATCGGCATCGGGCTGCACATCGCCCGCGGCTGAAGGTGGTCGGGCGCTTCAATCGGCCCGCGCCACGACCTGTTCGAGCTCGGCAAGGAACTTCTGCCAGCCGTACTGAGCACCCTGATAGGCCTGCTGCTGATCCGGCCGGAAGCCCGCTTGTTCCATGCGCAGCTGCGTGCCGGTCCTCGTCGGCGTGAGCGTCCAGGTCACCACGCTTTCGAGGCCATAGGCCGCCCACGTGTAGGACAGCGTCCTGTTCGGCTCGACCGCGAGCACCCGGCAATCGACGGCGCCCCAATCGGCGGTCAGTTTGAAGCGGTGGTCGACGACCGGCATGAAGTCGTTCTTCATGAGCCATTCCGCGATCAGATGCGGTTGCGTGAGTGCGCGCCAGATTTTCTCCGGCGGAAACGGAACCTCCCGCTCGACGACGACGGAAAGCATTTCGGCAGCCGCATCACTGTTCATTGATCCATCCTTTTCAGCAGGTCTTCGAGGTCGTCGAACCGGCGTTGCCAGAAGCCGGTCATCCGGCCGGTCCAGTCGGTCAGCGCAGACAGGGCGCGTACCTGCGCGCTGTAGTGCGTCTGGCGCCCGTCGGGCCGGCCGCGCACCAATCCCGCCTCCCGCAGGATCGCAAGATGCTTCGACACCGCCGGTTGCGAGATCCCGGCGTGAGCCGTCAGCGCCGCCACGGTCTGCTCTCCGCCGCGGCACAGACGCTCGAAGATCGCCCGCCGCGTCGGATCGGCGAGCGATCGAAACAGTGCATCAGGTGAGCCCGGCATCGCGATCAATAACCTCTCAGCTATCGATCTAATCGATAACCGATTGGATATGGAAGAGTCAAGCCGAGAAGTCGTAGCCCCGGGTTGAGCCCTCGGGTCTTGCCTTCGGGTTTTGCCTTCGGCCAGCCCAAGGGTGAACTCCGCGAAACCCGAGCTACGCGTCGCGCAAGATCAGCCTCAACCAAGGCGTCGCATGAAATGCGCTCATCAGCACGTACATGAATGTCATTCCGCTCAACGACGACCCACCATGCAGGGCCGCGCACATCATGTCCGCGTCTGCACCGAACAGCCAATTCACGAGCGCCATGATCGCGAAGGTCGGCGCGGCGGCGAGACCGAGCCAGCCCACGGCCCCGGGCGCCGCATCGCTGCGGCGCCCGGATTGGTCGCGGATGACGATCATCACGCCACCTTGTCGTAGCTGTCGTGGTGGCGCCACCACACGCCCTGCTCGTTGCGGCCCTTCGGCGTGCGGTCGAGCCACTGATACATGCCCCAGAGCCCATCCAGTCCGCGCGCATAGGTCGAATAGGTATGATATATGACGCCGTCCTCGCGCACGAACGCGCTCAAGCCCGGCCGCTCGCGCACATAGGCGGCCGGCTCGGCACCGGTCGGCGCGGCGTTCTGGACGACGACCGGAGGAAAGGACGTCCCCGTCATGGCATGGCCACCGCGGCGGTAATTGTATTCGGTGCCGCCGCTGCGCTGCTGCTCCTCGGTGATCGAGACGTTGAAGTCGTAGTTGAAGTCGCCGCTTTGCGACGACGCCCATGGGAACGTCCAGCCCATCCGCCGGCGAAACGCCTGCAGCTTGGCCAACGGCGCGCGCGAGGCCGCCCACAGCATCACGTCGTGGTTGGCGAGATGCACCGCGACGCCGTTGAATCCGTCGGCGATCGACGAGCAGGACATGCAGCCCGCCTTGTAGTCCGGGCCGAACATGAAGTGATAGACGAGAAGTTGCGAGCGCCCGCGGAAGAGATCGCCGAGCGACGCTCGTCCTTCCTCGGTGTCGAAGCCGTAGTCCTTGTCGACGCGGACCCAAGGCAGCTCCTGGCGCCGCTGCGCCAGCTCGTCGCTCTGCCGCGTCAGTGCCTTTTCGGCATCGAGCAGGTCGAGCCGCGCCGCAAGCCACTGCTCGCGTGTTCCAATGTTATGTGTCGTCATCGTGGTTCTCCGTTATGTGTACCGTGACGGGCTACACTTAGGGTCGGGCTTGGACGCCTGGGAGTTACAAGTGTGACGGGATTTCGATGGACTCGCTGATCACGGCCGCTGCGCGCGCCCTCGCGGTGGGCGATCCGCTCGGTGCGCTGAACCGCGTGGCGCTGCGCGATGATGCGCCCGCGCTCGCGCTGCGCGGCATCGCGCTGGCTCAGCTCGGCGATCTCGATCGCGCGAGATCCTTGGTGCGGCGCGCGGCCCGCGCATTCGGCGCGCGCGAGGCGATCGCCCGCGCGCGATGCGTCGTCGTCGAGGCCGAGATCGCGCTCGCGGCGCGCGACCTCGCCTGGCCCGCGAAGGCGCTCGCCGCCGCGGCCGCGACGCTCGCGGCGCATGGCGACCGGGCCAACGCCGCCCACGCGCGCTACCTGGAGGCGCGCCGCCTGCTCCTGATCGGGCACCTCGATGAGGCCGAGCACAAGCTTGCCGGGCTCGACCTCGCAGCGCTGACGCCGGCGCTGCGCGCCATACATGAGCTCGCGGTCGCCGGCATCGCGATGCGACGGGTCCGGGCCGAGGCCGCCCATGCGGCGCTGGCGCGCGCCGAGGAAGCCGCGCGCTGGGCGCGCATTCCGGCGCTCGCCGCCGAGGTCGAGCAGGCTTTCGCGATCCTCGAGACGCCGGTGGCGCGGCTGATCGCGCACGGCCATGAGCGCCCTCTCCGGCTCGCGGATGTCGAGACATTCCTCGCCTCGAACGCGCTCGTCATCGACGCCTGTCGCAATCTCGTGCGCGAGCGCAACGTGATCGTGCGGCTCGCCACACGTCCGGTGCTGTTCGCGCTCGCGCGTGCGCTCGGCGAGGCATGGCCCGGTGACGTGCCACGCGACGTGCTGCTCGCCCGTGCGTTCGGCGCGAAGCACGCCGACGAATCGCATCGCGCGCGGCTGCGCGTCGAGGTCGGGCGGCTGCGCCGGTTGCTGCGGTCGCTCGCCCGCGTCGACGCGACGAAACAGGGTTTCGTGCTCTCGCCACGCCGCGCGCGCGAGGTCGTCGTGCTGGCGCGCCCGACCGAGGAGCGGCACGCGGCGGTGCTCGCCTTCCTGGCGGATGGCGAGGCATGGTCGGGCTCGGCGCTGGCGCTCGCCCTCGGCGCCAGCCAGCGCACCGTGCAGCGCGCCCTGCGGGACCTTGCGGCCGCCGGCAAGGTGCAATCCCACGGCCGCGGCCGCGCCCAGCGCTGGATGACGCCGCCGCTGCCCGGATTCGCGACGACCTTGTTACTCCCGGCTCCGCTGCCGGGCGGCTAGATTGGAGAGTGGAACAAGAGGTTGGCGCATGAAAACATCGAAGGCAGAGATCATCCGCGAATACGGACCTTTCGCCGAGGGCGAGCATGTGCATGGCGTCACCTTCGACGGCGATCAGGTCTGGTTTGCGTCCGGCAATCGGCTCAATGCCCTCGACCCGGCGAGCGGCAAGAAGCTGCGTGCGCTCGACGTCGCCGGGCATGCCGGCACCGCGTTCGACGGCGAGCACCTGTTTCAGATCGCCGAGAGCCGCATCCATAAGATCGATCCGAAGACCGGGCGCGTGCTGGCGTCGATTCCCGCGCCGGGTGGCGGCGGCAACTCGGGGCTTGCCTGGGCGGAAGGCACGCTCTGGGTCGGCCAGTACCGCGAGCGCAAGATCCATCAGGTCGATCCGGAGACCGGCAAGGTCCTGCGCACGATCGAGTCCAATCGCTTCGTCACCGGCGTCACCTGGGTCGACGGCGAGCTGTGGCACGGCACCTGGGAATCCGAAGAAAGCGACCTGCGACGCATCGATCCGCGAACCGGCGAGGTGCTGGAGAGGATCGAGATGCCGGCCGGGGTCGGCGTCTCGGGGCTCGAATCGAACGGCGGCGATCAGTTCTTTTGCGGCGGCGGCAACAGCGGCAAGGTCAGGGCCGTCCGCCGGCCGAACCGGCGGGCCGCATCATGAGCGACCCGGTCATCCGACAGGAGCGCAGCCCTTTTTCGCTGATGTGCGGCGTGCAGATCAGCATCGCGGCGAGACCCGACCGGATATGGGCGCTCTTGACCGACGCGGCGGATTTCCCGCGGTGGAATTCGACGGTCGCCGGCATCGAGGGGCGGATCGCGGAAGGCCAGACCCTGCGGCTCCGCGTGCCCGGGACGGATCGCGTCTTCACGCCGAAGGTCTCGGGCGTCGTACCGAACGAACGCATGACCTGGACAGGCGGGTTCGCGCCCATCTTCAAAGGCGTGCGAACGTTCGCGCTGACGCCGCGGCCCGACGGCACGACTGAATTTGCGATGGCGGAACGATTTACCGGCGTGATGATTCCGCTGGTCGCGGCGTCGCTTCCCGATTTCAGGCCGATCTTTGCGCGTTTCGCCGACGACCTGCGAAAGGAAGCCGAGCGAACCACGGCTTGAGAAAATCTTTCAAGATTTTTTGTCGCGCTTTGTCGGCCCCGGCCGATCCGCTACGTCCTTGGGCCATCGCAACCACACGCAGGCCAGAGGTCGATATGCGCAAGCTCATCATTGCCACCTTCACCAGCCTCGACGGCGTCATGCAGGCGCCCGGCGGGCCGCAGGAAGACCCGACCGGCGGCTTCATGTTCGGCGGCTGGACCGCGCCGCACTTCGACGCCGAGCTCGGCGGCGCGATGGGCGGGATCTTCGGGCGGCCGTTCGATCTGCTGCTCGGCCGCAAGACCTACGAGATCTTCGCGGCGCACTGGCCCCATGTTACCGATCCGAACGACCCGATCGCGGGGACGTTCAACCGGATCACGAAATACGTCGCGTCGCGCTCCAAGCCCAAGCTCGCGTGGCAGAACAGCCAGCTCCTCGGCGACGATGTCGTCGCGGCGTTGAAGCAGCTCAAGAGCGAGGACGGGCCCGACCTTCTGGTCCAAGGATCGAGCGACTTCGTGCAGACGCTGTGGAAGAACGGCCTGGTCGACGAGTTCAGCGTGCTGATTTTTCCGCTGGTGCTCGGCAAGGGCAAGCGCCTGTTCGGCGACGGTGCGATGCCCAGCGGGCTCAAGCTCGTCAAGTCGCGCTCCTTTCCGACCGGCGTCATCTCGGCGAACTACGTGCCCGACGGCGCGGTCAAGACCGGCGACTTCCAGCTCATCGAGCCGAGCGCGGCCGAACTCGAGCGGCGGCGCAAGCTGGGCTGAGTGACAAGCTGGGTGAAATGTCAGTCACGCAATCATCTTCCCGGCCGCGTTGAACGCGGCCGGAGTTGTTCCCAAGTGAACCTGCGTCTGTTGAACGAGTTCAATTGTGAAAGGAACCGAACCGAGTCAGTTGTGAGAGGAACCCATGATCGATCACACGGGCATCGGCGTGAGCAATATGACCACTGCGGCGAAAGTCTACGATGCCGCCCTCGGGGCGCTTGGTCTGCGGCGCGTGATGCAGATCAAGGGCGGCGCCGACGGCATCGCCTACGGCGTCGACTATCCAATTTATTGGCTCGATCGCTTTCATCCGCATGGCGCCAAGCAACACACGGCGTTCACGGCCAAGAGCCGGGACGAGGTGGATGCGTTCCACGCCGCCGCGCTTGCCGCCGGCGCGAAGGACAATGGCGCCCCGGCCTTGCGCGACACCGCGCAGGGATATCCGCCCGGGTACTACGCCGCGTTCGTGCTCGACCCGGACGGCAACAACATCGAGGCGGTCTTCCGCGGCGGCTGAGGCTCTCTGGCGCAACGTATTGCAAAATGCGGCCAAGGCATCGGCACCGGTCTTCTCAAGCACGCGCTGCAGCGCTGCGTGACGGCGGCTGGCCTGATCGGCGCGCGGTTAGGTAGCTGTTCTGTTCCTCGATCTTCGCGCGCCGCAGTGTCATTTCAGCAACTTCATGAAGTTGCGCTTGCGCCGATGCCGTTCCTTGAGCGCCGCGACGTAGGCCTCCTGCGCCGCCTTGTCCCGCAACTTGGCCATGCGCGCGACCAGCTTGGCCGCCTCCTGGTACGCGCCAATTCCAGCCAGTCCCTCGACGTTTGCCTGGTAGACCTCGATGACCTCCGTCGGATGGGTCTTCTCGGTCATGCTCGCCAAACGCTTGATCACATGGGGCGACCCGCCGAACTTGCGCAACGCCGCCCAGGCCTCGTCGAAGGCCTTCTCCTGCAGAAGAACGTCGAGAAGCACGTCGGCCACGTCCGACCCGCCGCGACCGTCTTTTGGCGTGCACTGGGCTTCGAGCCATTGCGTCGCGCGTTTGCGGACCGCATCGCCCCCTCCGCTGCGCAATCGCGTGTAGATTTCAAGGCTTGGGGTTTTCTCGAAGGCGGTCCACAAATGCGCCTCGGCATCTCGCTCGCGGCCTACCTTTGTGAGCAGATCGGCCGCAAACAGGACCAGGCGCTCGTCCTGCCTGCCGTCCTCGAATACCCAAAGTCCCTCCTCGGCATACTTGATGGCTTGCTCCTGACGGCCATTCGCCAGGCAGAATTCAGCGAGCGCCAAGTATCGATAGGGCGACGATAAATTCATAGCGCGCAGCGCGACGCGCGCGTCCGCATCGCCGTCCCGCTCGGCGAAAAAGTCGAGGATGCCGACGAGTTGATCCTGGGGGAATGACGGCTCCTGGTTCGATCGCCGTGATCCGGACCTAAGCTTCTCCCATTCGGCTGTGGCGAGGCGTCGATACTCGGCCAGTCCCCGCTCGCCGAGGACGTCGGCATAGCGCTCGGCGGCGCCGTAAAAGGCCTCGGACTCGTCGTTCATTACCCGTACGAAGAGGTCGCGTGCGAGCCGAACGGGCTCCGGACGCGCAACCAAGGCGGCCGCGAGATAAATCTCCTGGGCGCGGTCGAGCAACGCGCCACGGTGACCGTCGAAATCATCGATGCTCTCAATGGCGCCTTCGATCCGATCGATCGCCCGCTCGGCAAGCGTCAGCACCAGCGCCGCCCGCGCACCTGATGAAAGCGACCCGATCGTATCCAGGACTTCGTCGACCGCAGCCGCCCAACCCGGTGCCGCAGCGTAATCGATAAAGTAGGGCGCGTGCGTCGCATCATCGATCGCCTTGCGCAGCCGCGCTTCGAGTTTCGCATCGTCGTCTTGCGACGTCGCGACAGCAAGCTCCAGGCTGCGAAACAGCTTGGCGTCCTGCTCCGCCAGCTCGATGATCATGTCGGCCAGGAAGTCGATGCTCTGGCTCTTCAGATGATCGCGAATGCGCGACAAGGCGCCCCCGCCCGCGGCCTCCGAATCGGGAGCCGAATTCGCGGCCAACCCAACCGCGACCAAGTGCTTGCAGAAACCCCAATCAACATAGGCCGGACAAGAGCACCAACCGTCGATGTCCGCACCGCGCCCAGTGAGCTCGGTGCGGTAATCCTCGCTTCCCGCGACCCGCGCGAGCACCCGCTCCGGTTCGATGGCGAGCAGCTCGACTTGCCCATCTTCATGGTACTCTTGGCCGCGCTCGAAAACCTTCTTGCCGGCGAGCTCACGTAACGTGTCCACGTCGAAACGCCCGCCCTTGGGCGATCTGACGGTGCGCATGTGGTTCGTTCCTCTCCGAGCTGAAACGGATGTTGGAGTCCTTTCGCTGCCCCTATCCAATTCGTTTCCGGTGCCTCCGCATTACATTATACATCCCCGTTCACGCTCTTCACCTCGTTGACAATGCGCGTCAGGATACCCGCCAGCAGGTCTGTGCGGGTCGGCGAAGCCCGCATGAGCGCAGCGACATGCGGCTACAAGCACAAGCAGCCTCGCACTGCCGTCACCGGCACACGCGGTAGCGGATATGGACCACCTGCGGCGTCGCGACTGTCTCGATCATCTCCAGCTGCACGTCGGCCGCGCTCCGCTCGAACAGCCGGCGGCCGTCGCCCAGCAGCAGCGGCGCCACGTGCAGCCGCAGCTCGTCCACCAATCCGGCGGCGAGAAGTTGCTGCGTCGTGCTGGCGCCATGCACCATCACGTCCTTCTCGTTGGCCAGCTTCTTCGCCGTCTCAACCGCTTCTGCGACGCCCTTCGTGCAAAATGTGAACGATGATTTGCCCTTCGGGACATCGGTCGGCGCCGTGTGCGTCAGCACGACCACCGGCAAGCCCGGCATGGGGTGCGAGCCGCCCCATCCGCTGACGAGATCGTAGGTCCGCCGACCGGTGAGCAGCGCACCGGTCGTGTGGAACAGGGCATCGACGAACTCCCGATTTCGCCCTTGCGGCCGGAAGAACGCGTTCCCTTGGTATGGTTCGCCTCCGACCAGCAGCCAGTCGTGCAGCCGTTGGGCATTGCGGTCGCCGAACGGCTGGGCCGGCCTGTCGTCCGGTCCGACGACGAAGCCATCAAGCGAAAGCGACATCTCGACGGCGACTTTGGACATGCAGCGCCTCTCCTATCTGAAGTTCAGTCCCTAGGACGTTCGTCAGGGTCGGAATCCGACACACCATCGAACGCGCGGCTCAGAGAAGGTCGAAGCTCGGATTGAGCGAAGCAAAGACGGTACCCCTGGGAGACGCAAGCCCCGGATTTCGCTTCGCTCCATCCGGGCTACCGGCTGTCGTCATGCAATCCAGTGAGAGGTGATATCGCTGACGGGCTGATCATCTCGCGGCTCACCGCTCGCCATCGGCGAGTGACGCGAGGATCGCGTAGGCGGCGGCCACCCGGTCGGCGATAGGGAAATTTCGGTTCGCCAGGATGACGACGCCCAGCCGCATCTTCGGAACGAAAGCCGCGTAGGCGCCGAAACCGTTCGTGGAGCCGGTCTTGTTGATCAGCATGTCCGGCCGTGGCGGCGCTGGCGGTGCGAGCCTCGTCACGTCGTGCGCGTTGAGGGCCATGTCGGACGAATTCCCGGCGAGCAGCCGGTCGAGCGCCGTCGGATAGGCATACATCTCCCATCCGAGACCCTGCGTCATGTCTCCGACTTCATAATATCCGGCATGCGTCGCCGCGATCGCGCGCCGCAGTGCTTCGTCGAGCCCCGCGCCGTCGATGTTCGCCTCGACGAACCGGATCATGTCGGCCGCGGTCGTCCTCACGCCATAGGCTTCCTGGTCGAAAACGCCCGGCCTCACCCGAATGGGCTTGTCGTCCTTCGCATAGCCATAGGCATAGTTGGCCATCTGGTCGCGCGGAACACGGATGTAGGTGCGGCTGAGGCCGAGCGCCGGAAAGAGTTGGCGCTCCAACAGATCCTCGAAGGGCTCACCCATGCTTCTCGCCGCGAGATAGCCGAACAGGCCGATGCTCGGGTTGGAATAGAGCCTGCGCGTGCCGGGCGCATAAGCCGGCCGCCAGCCCTTGAAGTAGGCGATCATCTTGTCTTGATCGGTGACGTCGATCCGGAAACTGCAACGGCAGGCCGCCCGCCGTGTAGGTCGCGAGATCGAGCAGGCTGATCGCATCGAAGCTGCTGCCGGCGAGCGCCGGCAGATATTTGCTCGCAGGGTCGGAGAGCGTGAGGACGCCGCGCGCCTGCGCGAGGCTCGCGAGCGTTGCCGTGAAGGTCTTGCTGAGCGAGCCGATCTCGAAAAGCGTGTCCCCCGTGACCCTTTGGCCGCTCTCCTTCGAGGCGACGCCATAATGGAAGAAGGATCGCTTGCCATGATCCGTGACCGCCACGGCCATTCCGGGCACATGGTTGCGCTCCATGACGGGCCTGATCGCTTGATCGACCACGCGATCGATCGGACGCCGGCCGGGCTGCGCGCGCGCTCGTGACGGGAGAGTTGCGAGCGCAGGCGTCGCCAGCAAGCCGGCGAGCGCCCGTCGGCGCGACAGCGACAATGTCATGGGCCGGCTCCATCCTGGGATTCGGCGGGAAAGCGTGGGGCTCGAAATCTTGCCGCCGTTCAGTCCCGATCGGCGGGTGCGCCGAGCGGAAAAAGGTGCCGGTAGGGACGCGCCTCGTCCAACGCGCGGGCGTAGCTGGGGCGAGCCAGGAGCCTGCGGCGATAGGCATGCACGGCGGCAAAGCGCTCAGGAATCGGGTGCGTCCAGTCGGCATAGAGCAGCGCCGGCGCCGCCGCGCAGTCGGCAAGGCTGAAGCTCTCGCCGGCCGCCCAGGTCCGATCCGCCATGCGGCGGTCGAGAAGCGCGTAGGAGGTCTCGAGCATCGATTTCCAGGCTGCGCCGCCCTTCCCGTCGTCGGGCTCGCGCCCGATCGCCATGAACACCAGCCGCCCCTGCGGATAGCTGACATAGTTGTCGAAGAAGCGGTCCCACAGCCGCACCTCGGCGGCGAGCAGCGCCTCCGCCGGGATCAGGCGCGTCGTCTCGGGAAAGCGCGCTTCGAGATATTCGATGATGCCCGTCGCCTCGAACACGAACCGGCCGTCGTCGACGATCACTGGGAAGCGCCGGATCGGCCAGAGCGCGCCGAACTCGCTCATGACCGGCTCTGCGCCGTCGATCATCTTCGACTTCGAACGCAATGCCCTTCTCGTAGAAGGCCGTCTTCGCCTTCTGCACATAGGAAGAGAACGGGTGCTCGTAGAACGCGATGGTCATGGCGGGCTCCTTGGAACATGCTCTAGCGGCTGAGAACCAGGTGGGTGGCGAACGCGGTCGCCTGATGTTCGGTGACACGGTAGCCGAGCGCCGGCAGGTCGATCCCTGCGAACATCGCCTCGCCCTGCCCGAGCACGACCGGCGACAGGGCGAAGTGCAGCTCGTCGATCACGCCGGCGCGAAGATATTGCCGCACCGTCGCGACGCCGCCGCCGATCTTCACGTCGCGGCCGCCGGCGGCGCGTTTCGCCTGGTCGAGCGCGGCCTCGATCCCTTCGGTCACGAAGATGAAGGTGGTGCCGCCCGCCATCTCGATCGGATCGCGCGGATAGTGCGTCAGCACGAAGGTCGGTGCGTGGTAGGGCGGATTGTCGCCCCACCAGCCCTTCCAGCTCGCGTCCGGCCACGGACCGCGGATCGGCCCGAACATGTTGCGGCCGAGGATGAAGGCGCCGAACCCGTCCATCGAGCGGTGCGCGTAGGTCTCATCGACGCCGTCCGAGCCGCCGCCCGCACCGGTCATGGCCCGGAAGGTGCGCGTGCCGAAGAACCACTGGTGCAATTCCAGCCCACGCTTGCCGAGCGGATTCTCGAGGCTTTGCTCCGGCCCCGCGCCGAAACCGTCGAGCGAGATCGAAAAGCCTGCAACGCGCACCTTCGTCATGACGCATTCCCTTCCGTATCCAGGTCCCTATCTGATTGCAATATGCAACCAGTTGCGGAGTATGATCATCTGATGCGATGATGCAAGCGGTTTTTTGGAGATGCCACATGGACGGCGGTCACCGCTCGGGTTGCCCGATCAACCTCTCGCTGGAGGTCTTCGGCGACCGCTGGAGCCTCATCATCCTGCGCGACATGATGTTCGGCGGACGGCGGCACTTCCGTGAGATGCTGACGCAGTCCGAGGAGGGGATCTCCTCCAATATCCTGGCCGACCGGCTCAAGATGCTGGTCGAGCAGGGAATGATAACGAGAACCGATGACCCGACCCATAAGCAGAAGGCCATCTACAGCTTGACCGAGAAGGCGATCGCGCTCGTGCCCGTCTTCGCGCAGCTCGGTGCCTGGGGACGGCGATACACCCCGGCGACCGAGGAGCTGAGCATCCGGGCGCAGCTCCTGGAAGAAGGCGGTCCTGTCATGTGGGATCAGTTCATGGCCGAGCTCGCGCACGCCCACCTGGGACGCCCAAGCCGGCAGAAAGGCCCCTCCGTCGCCGAGCGGCTCCAGGCCGCGTACGACGCGTTATCTGCGCGACGAACAAGGCGCAAGAAGGCGTGAATGTCCTCGGGTCGCCGGCCACCGCAGCAACACCACCGCCGTGCCGCACTAACACGCCGGCGCACTACGCCGTCGTCGGCGGCCCGAACCACGTGGTGAGCACATCGGCAAGCCCTTGCTCGCTGCGCTCTCCGACCCAGGCGACGTAGCCGTCGGGCCGGATCAGCACCGCCGTCGGCGCCGCGACTTCACCGAGGACCGGAAGCTCCCACGGGCCGGCATAGTCGGCGTCGATCAGCGCGACGCGGTCGGCCCATGGCGTGACGTCGAGACGGCCGCGCGCGCCGAGATTGAGCAGCACGGCCCGGGCGCCGTGCAGCAGCGTGAACACGCGCCGCGGGACGCCGGCGATAACCAGGTCGAGATCGGGCATGCGGCGCCCAAGCAGCGGATGTCCGTCGCCGAGGTCGTAGTGGATATCCAGGCCGCACATCATCCCGGCATACCGTTTGCGCGGCGCGTCCATCTGGAGAAGATCGGAAACGACCTCGTGCGCGGCCTTGGCGCGATCATCCCGGCGCATGAGGGCGACCTGCGCCAGCGAATGGCGCAGCACCCGCGCCGCGACCGGGTGGCGCTCGGCCTGATAGGTGTCCAACAGGCGCGCGGGCGACGTCCCTTTGACGACCTGGGCGAGCTTCCACCCGAGGTTCACGGCATCCTGCACACCGAGGTTGAGGCCCTGCCCGCCGGCCGGGTAGTGCACGTGCGCGGCGTCGCCCGCCAGCAGGATCCGCCCGTCGCGATAGGCCGCGGCCTGACGTGCCGCGTCGGTGAACCGGGAAATCCACACCGGGCTGTGGACGCCGTAGTCCGTGCCGTCGACGGCGATGAGCTCCTCGCTGAGGTCACGAAGGGTCGGCTCATCGGTGCGGCCGAGCTGCCGCTCGGTCACCAGCACCCGCACGAGGCCGGTGTCGTCGAGCTTGCTCAACACATGGATACCCCGCGCGTGGTGGCGGAGCCCCCATTCCGGCTCCTCGGCCAGCTCGACCTCGGCGAGCAGATGACTGACCGTCGCATCCCAGCCCGGGAACGCGATGCCGGCGGCCTTGCGGACCACGCTGCGCCCGCCGTCGCATCCGACGAGATACCTCGCCCGCAGCGACGAGCCGTCGGATACCTCGACGTCGACGCCGCTGTCGTCCTGCGCGAAGCCGATCACCTCGCGGCCGCGATAGATCGGGATGGCCAGCTCGTCGATCCAGCCGGCGAGAATGCGCTCGAAGTGCTTCTGCCACAGCGCGAGCGCGTAATTGTGCCGGCTCGGAAAATCGCTGATGTCCAGCGGGATGTGCGCGAACCCGCCGACCTGCATCGTTTTGCCCTCGGCGAGGAACCGTTCGGCGATCCCGCGCTGATCGAGCACCTCGATGGTACGTGCGTGCAGACCGCCCGCGCGCGAGCCGACCAGTTCCGGACTGTTGCGCCGCTCGACAACCGCAACGTCGACATCCGCCAACATCAACTCTGCTGCCAGCATCAGCCCTGTCGGACCTCCGCCGGCGATCACCACCGCATGATCGACCATCGCGACACTCCCGTTGCGCCCACGGCGACGGGTTCTACGAGATGACGCGGGTCTTGAAGCAAGCCCCGGGCACGCCACATATAGGGTTGGGAGGACACCCTCCCTTCCCAAAATTTTCCGCGACGATGTTGCTCTTAGGCGCCCTGCTGCGCCCGGGCGCGACGAGCCGCGATGGATCGGCTATCCTCCTGCCAACAGTTCGTTGAAACGGGAGGCAACATTGGCCGAGAAGACCTTCGATCGCCGCGACGTCACCAAGCTCATGGCCGCCGCCGGCGCCACCGGTGTCGCGGGGCACACGATGTGGCCGGGCGCCGCCCACGCGGCCGCGTCGGCTTCGTACAATCCCGCCGCGAAGTTCGAGCTCGACGTCAAGGAGGTCGAGTTCCGCCGCAACGCGCAAGGGCGGCAGTTGATGGCCCGCATCTACCAGCCGAAGGGACCCGGGCCGTTTCCCGCCGTGCTCGACCTGCACGGCGGCGCCTGGAACGCGAAGGACCGCCACGCCGAGGAGCCGATGGACCGCGCGCTCGCGGCGAGCGGCCTCCTGGTCGTCGCGATCGACATGACGCTCGCGCCGCAGGCGCCCTACCCGGCCTGCATCCAGGACGCCAACTACGGCGTGCGCTGGCTCAAACAGAAGGCCGCCTCGTGGAACGGCGACACCAGCAAGCTCGGCCTCTACGGCTCGTCGAGCGGCGGCCACGTCGCGGAGCTCTTGGGCATGCGGCCGCGCGACCCGCGCTACAACGCGATCCCGCTCGCCGAGGCGCCGAACATCGACGCCACCGTCGCGTGGATCGCGACCCGCTCGCCGATCAGCAACACCTTCGCGCGCTATCAGAATGCCGAGAACCACCACCGCGAGAGGATGATGAAGAACAACACGACGTTCTTCGTGCCCTGGGAAACGATCCACGAAAGCAACCCGGAGGAGATCCTCGAGCGCGAGGAGAAGGTCACGCTCTTGCCGCTGCTCGTCATGCAGGGCGCGCTCGACGACAATGTGCTGCCGGCCATGCAGGAGAAATTCGTCAAGACCTACAAGGCCGCCGGCGGCGACGTCGAGTTTCACATCTTCCCGGATTCCGAGCACGAATGGGTCGCCAAGGAAGGCCCGCAGACCGACAAGGCGCGGGAGACCGTGAAGGCGTTCATTGCGAGGCAGTTGAAGGCCTGATCGCGCCGCGACAGCTACCTCGGACGAGCGCATGTAAGGTGAGCGCAGCGCCTGCGCTCCTTCTCCCCCTTTAGGGGGAGAAGGTCGGGATGAGGGGGCCTATCCGCGAGCGCCGAGTTTGTGGAGAGCCCCCTCTCCCCGCAAGCGGCGAGAGGGAGCGCTGGCGCTGTGCCCACCTTACACACCGCCGAAGGCCCTCAGTGCCCGCTCGCGGCGATGCCGTACCGCGACGCCGGCAACGATGCCGACACCTTGCCGATCAGCAAACGCCGTTATCGGAATGGCGATCAACCCACCAAGAGCGCTAAGCTTGGCGGATGGGATTCGGCGTTTTCATCCACCGCGCAGATTCGATTTACAATGACAGCCCCGCTGAGCGATATCAATTTCCGAGCCAGTACCTAAGTCGTGCCGAAGCATGCGTTGGCGATTGGATCGTCTATTACGAACCGCGAAAGGTCACCGAAACCCGCGGATATTTTGCGGTCGCTAAAGTTCAGCAGATCATTCGCGACCCTGGGGCAGCAGGCATGTATATCGCCGTGATCGAGCCGGGCAGCTATCTCGACTTCATCAATCCTGTCCCCTTTAGCGGCCCCACGGGCATTGTCGAGACTGGCGTCCTAAATGCCGAGGGTCGCATATCGGGACGCGCGCAGTCAGCTATCCGGCCGCTGTCTGGCGGCGACTTCAACAGCATTGTCCAGCGCGGCCTCGATGACACTGCGCCTCTTCTCCCGCGAGTGGACGAGCCCGCCCACGGTCCCGGCGTGCATGAAGACCAGGCGCCTTTTCAATCCGAGCAGGAGCGCGAACGCGTCAGTTCGTTGATGTCGCGCATCATCCGAGATCGGGTCTTCCGCAGAATTGTCCTGCGCGCATATGACGAGCGCTGTGCGGTCACCGGCCTGAAGCTGATCAACGGCAGCGGCCGGGCCGAGGTGGCGGCAGCGCACATCCGGCCGGTTGAGGCCAGCGGACCCGACATCGTCAGCAATGGGATCGCGCTTTCTGGCACGGCGCATTGGATGTTCGATCGCGGGCTAATTAGCCTCGCCGATAATCTTGAAATCCTGGTTTCGCGGCAAGTTAACGATCCGGACGGCGTTCGCGCCCTGATCAACAGGAATGGCAGAGCGACGGAACCAAGACGACCATCCGACCGGCCGCATCCCCATTTCTTGCTATGGCACCGCGAGAACTGTTTCAAACAGTAAAGAACAGTGACGCTAGGTGGGAATAGAGGGTACGGCGTTCTTGGCTGAGAATTCGCCCCTCACGCGTGATGCTGACGCGAGACAAGGACGGAGGTCGTAGGAGAGCACGGAGCCCCAAGCCTGGCTGAAGCCACCGCCCGGCGGTGCGGTCCGGCTTATCCGAGGCCGAACCAGGACAGCGCCAACGCGACACCCGGCCCGATCGCCACCGCAATCCACGTCAGCAGCAGGTTTTCCAATTTCGCCCGTCGGCTCCGGGACGTACGCGCATTCATGGGAGTCTCCTGCGCCAGGGTTCTGATCGCCAGGAGGCGTTTCCGCCCGGCTACCCTGGATCCACAGGAGGTTTGACGCGTATTTCCGACCGGGGCCGCGGAGCCCGTCACGGGCGCTCTGCGCTCGGATGCCAGCGCGGCCGGTAGCCTGCCGATAAGACCGCGAGGATCGCCGGCGGCGTCGGCGGAACCGTCCTATGCCGATGGGCCGTCGCCAACGGCGAGCCGCTGTGGCACAATGCACGTCGGCCCACAGGCAAGCGCAACTCCAACCACCACAGGAGGACCGCATGCCGACCTTCATTGTGTCCCTCAGCTGGACCGACCAGGGCATCCGGGCGATCAAGCAATGGCCGAAGCGCGGCAAAGCCGCGCACGAGCTCGCCAAGAAAGTGGGCGTCGACATCAAGCAGGTCTACGTCACGGCCGGCGAAGGCGACGTCCTCGCCATCGTCGAAGCGGCGAACGGCGACGATGTCGCCAAGTTCGCGATGGCGCAGAGCGTGCTCGGCAACGTGCGTACGCGCACGGCCCTCGCCTGGACCGAGGCCGAGGCCGCAAAGCTGATCGCCGAGCTGCCGTAGGTTGGGTCGAGCGTCAGCGAGACCCAACGCGATTGTCGCACTCCGATTGTTGGGTCGCGCGAGAGCTCGACCCAACCTACGGGTGCTCTGCGCTCGGATGCCAGCGCGGCCGGTAGCCGGCCGATAAGACCGCGAGGATCGCCGGCGGCGTCAGCACATCGACATCCAGTCCGCCCGGCCGTCCTTTGCGCGTGTCATAGCCTTGCGGCGTCCAACGCAGCAGCGCGTCGCCGCGGACCGCGAAGGGCTCGTCGTCCAGCACGAGGAACACGCCGTCGGGCAGCTCATCGATCGCGCGCCGATGCAGACGCTTGGCGCGTCCGTCCAGACGCTCGTCGTGCAGCACCTCATCCATTTGATCGGCCAAGGGCCGCACGCTCAGCCTGCGCGCCTTGCGCCAGCTCTCGGCGAACGCCCCGGCCTCGGTGCGGCGGCATTCGAAGCAAGGCCGATGGCCGGCGGCGAGCGCGGTCGGCTCATCGAGGAAAAACAGCTCGGTGTAGAAGCGGCCCCAGACATCGCGCTAACGGCCCTTGAAGTCGAGCACGCAGCAGATCCATCGCCGCGCGGCCCAGCGCCGCGCTGTGAGCGTCTGCGCATCCGTGTGGAAGCGGCCGCCGCGGTTGCCGAACAGCGTGCCGCGCGCCGGCACGGCCAACAGCTCGCCGAACGGGTTGACGCGATTTTGCAGCGGCATGGGCTCTATCCCGGAAGCTCCCACGCATCAGCATATATCGCATCGGTCGATCGAGCTCGCCGGACCGAGCGACGCAGAGCGCGAGCGCTCGTGAAGTCGATGTGCGTCGCCTGTGGAGCACGTCACGAATGCCCCCCTCCCCATCAGTGCGCATGTTGCCGGATATATTGCAGGACCACATTCGTGAGCGTGCCAGGCTCGCTCTCGGGCAGCATGCGGGTGGGATGTTTCACCCACGTCTCGATCACGGCGTGATCCGGATGAACGCCCACTTTGGATTCGACCTCGGCGAAGTGGCTTATGGCGTTTCGCGACCAGTCTTCATCTCTACTATTCTTGTAACTGTTGGCACCGTCGGCGTCATAAATGACCCCCAAAGGCACGTGGCGCTGCTTCAAAGCCTTGGCCAGCGGCGCGAGATTTTGCACGGCTTCCGGCTTCCAGGTCAGATCAGCGTGTAGGTAAGCGAGCCTCTCGCCCGTGGCTCGCTGGTAAGCGTCCGCCCAAGCGGCAAGCTCATCGACCCACGGGCGCTCCTTGGTGACGACTTCGTCGGCGCCGATCTGCGCGTTCGGAAAGTATTTTCTGACGATCGCGATGCTCCGGACGAGAGCTTGGGCAAGCGCTTGAGCGGAACTCGTGACAGGCGGTAGGGCTCGAATCTTTGTGCCCGTAGTAGAAGGGCTCGTCCATCGTCACGTACTTCACGTCCGCGCCGTTGCGGCGCAACTTGCCGAACATGCGCTCCAGCGCCGGCAGGTCCACGTAGGCCTCCGTCTTCGCCCGGCAACGGTCCGAGCGGATCAACAGACCCGTGCCCACGGCAAGCGCGATGCGCCGCCGCTCGATGTCGGCGAGCGCCCGCTGCAGGTCGCCTTCGCGCGCCCGCTCGATGTTGCCGGGCGGTATCTGAATGACCTTGATCGCGCCCGCGACGGTTCCCCAAGGGGCGTCCGGCTTCCACATATCCCCCGCGTCGGCTCGCACGCCCTCCCAACCGGGGACCTTGTTCGCGACATTGGGCGAGCCCCACATCCAGATCTCGGTCGCCATCGCGTGCGGGCAGACGATGACGGTCCAAAGTGCAACAGAAAGAACAGCTGACCACCTTGGACCAACATGCGACGCGCAATTAACGGGGCTTATCGAGGTTGGAGTCACGCGTCGTTGGACCAGCGCATTTGCGTATTTCATCTTGATACACCTCAGCTGACTACCGAATCATCGACCGACGCTTATCATCGGCCAATGCACGGAAAAGTGAGATCAAGAGCGGCAACCAGTCGCATTGCCACATGGCTATATATTATCCTTGCCTGGGAGACAAGCCCTGAGAGCCTTGAGCCGGCGCAGCTATGAAATCAAGGCGGCAAAGATCGGCTGACATCGAAGGCCACCGGGCGACTGCCAGCTTCTCCGCCTTGGCGAAGAGGCTCCCGCGCCCCCGGCGAGCCCGTTCCGCGGCAGTCACCCGAATACCGCCCGCGGCGTTATGCCGAACCTCATCCGGAACGCTCTCAATTGTATGCAACAACAATTCGTTGGCCATCCTCATTTCGAGTCAGTTGGCTTGCAGCCGCCGCGTCGGTGGGCGCAAGGCCCAAGAAGCCATCACGATCACAGCGATGACGATCGGAAAGGCTATTTTGACGACACCGTCGTCCACGGCTGCGCGAGATAAAGCCGCGCTGGTTGCGTCGAATATCATCCCGGCGTAGGCCCATTCCTTGAGTCGCCGCAGACGAGGCGCAAGAACGGTCGCCGCGCCAAGTACTTTCCATATCCCCAAAATTGCCAGGAAATACCCGGGGTAACCCAGATGCGACATGTCTTCGGTGAAGTGCGGCACGCGGGCAAGCAGCGCCGCCCCCGGTACTGCGAAAAGCGCCGTGATCGCGACGGTCGCGATCCAGTAGCCTATTTCTCGTGCCCATGACGCGGTCGCCTTGATGCTTGATGCCGTCGACGCTCATGAAGGGCATCTCCTCTCGCGTCGTCCAGGACGTGATGCGGGATAAGTCAGTTGACCAGCTAATCCCTCTACGATCGCCGAGTTAAGCGGGAGCTCGTGCCGGCGGCAATGTCCTGAGGGAAAGGGTCCGGCGAGAACTGCGGTTGACGGCTGGCCCAGCAGTCGCTAGCGTCTTCTAAGTTGGATGACTGACATAAAGACGCACATGCCCGGAACGAAGACGGACAAACGGTCGCGCCTGATCGAGACGGCGGCCGACCTCGCCTATCAGCGCGGCTTCGGGAAGACCGCGCTTGCCGATATTGCGCGCGAGGCGAAAGTCCCCCTGGGCAATGTCTACTATTACTTCAAGACCAAGGCCGAGATAGGCGAGGCAATCATCGCGCAACACGTCGCCGAACTCCGCATGATGCGGCAGGAATGGGAGAAATCGGAATCCCCCCGGGATCGGCTCGTAGCCTTCATCCAAATGACCGTGGGGAACCGCAACGCCCTGGCGAGCAGCGGTTGTCCCGTCGGCTCGCTCTGCGCTGAACTCGACAAGGACGGAGGGTATCTCGCCAAGGAGGCAAGCCGTCCCTTCAAGGAGCTTTTGCGCTGGATCGAGGCGCAGTTTGCCGCGCTCGGCAGAGGACGTGAGAAAAAGGCGCTCGCCTTGCATCTCCTATCGGCACTCCAAGGCGTCTCGCTGCTGGCCAACTGCTTTGACGATCCGAAATTGGTTGTGATCGAGGCCGATCAACTCGAGAAGTGGATTCGCGCGTTATGAAGCTGAATTCGAAAACTGCGAAGAAGTTCGGTCCCTGGGCGCTCGTGACGGGCGCATCTTCCGGAATTGGCGCGGAGTTCGCGCGACAATTGGCGAGTTCTGGTCTCAACGTTGTGCTTGCTGCGCGGCGGGGGCCTCTTCTTGATCAACTCGGCAGTGAACTTGCTCATGGTTGCGGCGTGAAAACACGATCCGTTGCCATCGATTTGTCCGAAGAAGGCTTTATCGAAAAGCTTCGGGACGCCGTGGACGATCTCGACATCGGGCTGGTCATCTCTAACGCCGGCACCGGCAATCCGGGGAGTTTTCTCAGTCAAGATTGTGATGAATTGCTCCGGCTCTTCCGGCTCAACGCGCTTGCGCACCTGCATATCGCGCGTCACTTCGGACCCAGGCTCGCGACCCGCGGCGGCGGCGGCCTCTTGCTCGGCGGCGCCATGGGGGCCGCACACGGAATACCATTTATGGCCAACGATGCCGGGAGCAAGGCATACGTTCAGAGCCTCGGCGAGTCGTTGCATGTCGAGCTCAAACGCCAGAGGATACACGTGACTGTCTTGGTCGTGCCACCGACAGACACGGCCATCATAACTAAATTCGGATTGGACCCGGCGACTATGCCAATGAAGCCCATGAGCACTGCTCAATGCGTTTCCGAGGCGCTACGCGCCCTTCAGAAGAATTGGTCGCTGTGTCTCCCGGGCACGACCAACCGGCTCATGAGCGCGCTGATTCCAACTGCGATTGCGCGGACGATGATGGGCAGGATGATCGAGCAGACGCTCGCGAAGCGCGCCGCAGCGCCCACCCCCGCACTCGGTCCAAGCGGCGCGATATAGCACTGGCAGCGCGCAGAAGAGTCGCGAGCCGCTCCGAGAACAGCCTAGCCCGCCAGTCGAACGTGACCTTCCTGGTGGGCCGACTCACGAAATGCCAGAACCGTGAGCGGTGCGACCATGATCCATTGGACGATCGTGAACGCCGTCTCGATCAAGAGAAAATTGGGAACGGACGCCATGATGTTCTTGGCGGCGACCGCCAGCGTCGTGAAACTCCAGGACAACGCCGCACCCAGAGCCGCATAAGCCAGCGCGCGCGACCAGAATGGTCCATTCTGTTGGGCAAACGCCTTCACATAAATCCAGGCGAAGATGAAGCCTTGGATCAGCATCGAGAGAAAACCAAACGGAATGATGATATCGCCGCGATAGATCGCGAGCGCTTCATAATAATTGTTGAAGAGAACCAGGTGCCAGACGAATCCCAGTGCGAAAGTGGGCACAAGGTACGCCAGGACGCCGAGCAAGAAACGCATCATGTCTGTTTTCCTTTCCGTGACGATCTTTTGCTCGCCACCTTCGGTGGCAGGGTCCGCACAAATGCCGACGCCTCATCGAGCCACGCCCCGAGCGCACCGTTCTCCATCAACAGCGGATCGACGTAGACGTAGCCTTCTATCGTGCGTCCTCGCATCTCCATGGCGCGCGCTCCCGGCTGCCCGAGTGCCTTGCGCTGGCGGTCCTTGCCGACACGCAGCAGCAGGCCGCGCTTGGAGACGGCGGCGACCATGTTGCCGTTGAGCATGAAGCCTATGCCGCCGAACATCTTGACCTCGCTGATCATGCCGAACGACGAGAGATGTGCGCGCACATTGGCGGCAAGCTTTTCCTCCGTCGTCATGCCGAGGCTCCGGCGTCGCTCAACAATGCGACGAGCCGATCGAGAGCTCCACGCCAGCCTTCGCGGTGGCGTTCGACCGCGCCGGGCTGCGTAAGCCGCTCGTGACGGATGTGCAGCTCGCAGCCATCGCTCTCCGGCGTGATCGCAACGACCACCTCGGATGCGAGGCCCGCATGTTCGTCGGGCGGCTCGACATTCCAGGAGAAGACGATCTTGGAAGGCGGTTCGATCGATCGGTAGACGCCATTCACCATCATCACGTGGCCGCCCGGGACGTGATAGGCGAACCGGTAGGCGCCGCCGGCGCGAAAGTCGAATTGGAGCACGGTGAGCTTGATCTCCGGCGATGGCGTCAGCCAGCGACTGACCATTTGCGCATCGGCAAAGGCCGCGAATACCCTCTCGGGCTTGGCAGCGAGGCGCCGGCGTATCTCGGCGACGGCCGCGTCAGGATTTATCGCTTGCGGTCTCTCGCAGCAGTCGATCGAGCTGATCGACCGCCCCGGTCCAGAACGCTTGTTGACGCTCGATCCATCGTTCGGCCTCCCTCAGCGGCTTCTGACGCAAGCGGAACCGATGGACGCGCCCCTCGATTGCCCGTTCGACGAGGCCGGCCTGCTCGAGCACTTTCAAATGCTTCGAGATCGTCGGCTGCGCGGAGCGGAACTGTTTGCCGAGCTCGCCGGCACTGCGCGCCCGTCCTCCCGCCAGAGAGCGGATCATCGACCGGCGCGTGCCATCGGCGAGTGCCCGGAACGTGAGATCAAGAGCGGAGGCGATTTGCATAGCCACATGACTATATCTTACATTGCGAACAATGGCAATGGCCGTCGACATCCCCCACGACCGGAGGGCATGCCGTCTCGGACCGGCTGTCGGCTCCAACGAAAGATCGGATCAATGAAGGACCACGACGAGATTTTGGTACTGGCCGGCCGAATCCGCGGGGCGCTTCCCGCCGGGCATGTCACCGAGAAGCGGATGTTCGGCGGCGTCACCTTTCTGGTGAATGGGAATATGCTGTGCTGCGCATCCAAGCAGGGCCTTATGGTCCGCGTCGGAAAAGATGCTGAAGCGGTCGCTCTATCGCGGCCCTTTGCCCGGCCTTGTCTCGGCACAGGTCGTCGGATGGCAGGCTTCGTCATGGTCGAGCGCGCAGGGATCTCTGATGCGGAAATGCTTTCGCGATGGCTCGGCATGGCCCGCGCTTACGTCGAGCTTCTTCCCCCGAAGACTGCTGGCGCGGAAGCGTAACCGCCTCCGACGCAACGTCGCGGCGCTGCTGCGGCACCTGACGAACCAACCGCAACGGCACCGGCAAGCCGGTCAACTGAAGAAACCATGATGATATATCCCCTGCCGGGCTTCCGCGCCGGGCTCCGGATTCTTGCTCCGAGGTTCGCAATTGTCTCGCGCGAACAGTTCGGCCCATGCCGAACTGTCTTCGATTGATGTGCTTCCGGTATCAGCGGTAGGGTCAGGGATGGTCGCGGCGGCAAATCTGGTGGAGGTGGCCGCTCTCGTGGGTGACACCGCGCGAGCGACGATGCTTAACGCCCTTATGGGCGGCCAGTCGCTGACGGCCACTGAGCTTGCCTACTGCGCCAATGTCTCTCGCTCGACGGCGAGCGGCCACCTGAGCAAGCTGGTCGCCGCGCGGCTTTTGACGGTCACTCACAAGCGCCGCTTCAGCTATTATCGGATCGCGTCCCCTCTGGTCGCGACAATGCTGGAGAGCATGAAGGTCGTCGCCGCCATAGAGGTGCCACCGCGCCGTCAGCCGCAGTCGGCAAACGACGATGCACTCCGTTTTGCCCGAAGTTGCTACGATCACCTGGCTGGCCAGGTCGGAGTCGCCGTTGCCGATGCGCTTGTGGCGATGGGACACATCGTGCTCACCGATGAAGGCGGTGAGGTCACGTCTTCGGGCGAGCGTTTCCTGTCCACGTTCGGGGTTGATCTGACGCCGCGCACTCGGCGGATGTTCTGCCAGCCTTGTCTCGACTGGAGCGAGCGTCGTTATCACCTCAAGGGACTCGTCGGAGCTCGGATTCTGGATCGTCTATTGGAGCTCGGATGGCTCAAATGTGTGTCGGGCAGCCGCGCACTCCAACTCACGCCGTCCGGCAGGGCGGGTTTGTCCGACATCTTCCGGATTGAGATCGACAACGAGGGTGTGCGAGCCGGCGCGGCCCTCGGATGGCCATTCGATCGGGCACGGACCGCCAACGCATCATCGTAGGTTGCGCTAGCGCATGTTCCGGCGAAGTGGAGCCCGGTTCGCCGACAAGAACATGCGCCAAATAAAGAATTGAGAGCGTGTTTCGATTCCGAAGGAACGAAACACGCTCTGGAGCGGCGAGGAATACATCGACGGAATAAAGCGGCGGGTCACGCTGGTTTTCGCAGGTCATCCGCGAAAGGCGCCAAGAATCAAGAATAATGATCGGCAGCATCGGGATCAGCAGCACGGAAGCTGCCCACCAACTGGAAATATCAGGAGATGCGAGATGGTCGCCTATTGGATCGCGCGCTCGAAGGTCAACGACCCCGAGCAATACAAGAAGTACGCCGATCTGGCGCCGGCGATTATCGGGAAATTCGGCGGCAAGTTCCTGGCGCGCGGCGGCGAGTTCAAGATCCTCGAGGGGCCGGAGAAGTTCCACCGCTTCATCGTCATCGAGTTCCCCAGCCTCGAGCGCGCGGTCGCCTGCCACGACTCGCCCGAGTACCGGGACGCCGCGGCGCATCGCCAGAAGGACGGCGCCAGCGAGCTCGAGCTCGTCATCGTCGAGAGCGTATAGGCGTCAGCGGTCAGGGCTGGCGCGGGATCACGACCGCATCAAACCCGCCCTTGTCCCGTAGCGCCCTGGGCCATTCTCTCGGATAGCGCGCCATAATGGACACCCGATAAGTCCTCGGAGATCTCCCAAAGACGGGCCGCCGCCGCCTGATCGCGGGCCGGGCGGGGAAACGGTTCCACGACCGGACGAAAGCGCTTGGGCCACTTGGCGCCGACCACGCATTGCGAACTTTGTGCGGACGGATCGGTGGCTTGATAGAGGGCCGGCAGCGCACCCATGCTTGCGGGTCGTCCCAACGTCGCTTGAACGATTTTGAGCAGCCGCTCCGCAAACGTCAGGGATCGACCCCATTCTTTGGTTTTGGCGGAGAAGAGCTCCGTCTTGGCGATGCCGGGATTCGTCGCAAAGCTGTTGAACGGCGCATTGGCTTCCCGCGCCCGACGGTCGAGCTCGATGGCAAACATGAGATTGGCCAGCTTCGATTGCGCATAGGTCGAGACGAGCCCATAGCGGCGCTTGGCTTGGAGGTCGTTGAAGTCGATGCGCCCCGTCGCCGCGATATCGCTCGACATCGTCACGACGCGGGCGCCGGGGCGCGCGCATAAGGCGGGAAGCAGCAGCCCGGTCAGCGCAAAATGACCCAGATAGTTCACCTGCAGGATCATCTCGAAACCGTCTTTGGTTTCCCGGCGCGGACCGCCTGAAATGCCGGCGTTGTTGACAAGTATGTCGAGGCCGGCATGGCGCTCCGCGAAGGTGTGCGCAAACGCCCTGACCGATGCCAGGTCCGCCAAATCGAGGTGCATGGCCTCAGCGGTCGCACCCGGGGAGGCAACCCGGATCCGTCGCAAGGCGTGCTCGGTGCGATCCCGGTCGCGAGACGCCAGGACAACGTGCGCGCCGTGCGCGGCCAACTGGAAGGCGATCTCATAACCCACGCCGCCGCTCGCACCGGTCACGATGGCGGTACGTCCTTCGAGGTTCGGAATGTCGTCCGCGGCCCAGTCAGCCTTCATCTCCACACTTCCATTTGGGTCTTCTCCCCGGCGCAAGCTGGTGGCTTGGCCCGCTTGAATCGTGATCCCGGATCATCAAGCGGACCGCTCCGCCATCGCCGGTCCCATCGTCAGTTCTTCGTCCCGTATCAGTTAGTTAACCGACTTATGGCCGCGCAAAATAACGCCATATGAACTCCCCCGCGCAGCCTTCTCGGCCCGCTATAGACTTCGGATCCACTTCTTCAAGCGCTTGGTCTCTGCCACAACCATCCCGGGCTTGTGAAAGGTGTGGGCCAGGACCGCAGCGCCCTGCAACGCCGAAAGAAGATGAACGGCGAGCCCATAAGACTCTTTCTTCTTTCCGAGAGACCGGAATTGTCTCTCGATCCAAGCGAGATGCTCCGCAAAGATTTCCGTTGCTCTTGTCGCGACGGGTCCGGCGGTCTTGCGCACCTCGGAACAATACGTGCCGACCGGGCAGCCATGCGCCGCCACCGAATCCTTGCTGTCCGAGACGTCGTCGACACAGGCGCAGAGCCGCTCGGTGGGCGAACCGGATCGCTCCCATCTCCGCCGCAACGCATTGAGCTGCGCCAGCCGAAGATCGACAATGGCTTCGCCGATTTCGGCTTTGGTTTTGAAGTAGTAATAGATATTTCCCAGCGGGACGTCCGCGTCACGCGCAATATCCGCAAGCGACGTTGAAGCAAATCCGTTTCGGTAGGCGAGATCCGCCGCCGCCCCGATCAGCCGGGATCGCTTGTCGATAGAGGACGTAGCTGTTTCCATCGTCGTCCCTGAGTAAGTCAAACAACTGACTGATCATCTTGGACATCGGCGGGCCTGTCAAGGCCTGGCTGGTCGGGGCTGGCCAGCCGGCACCCCTCCGTTCCTTCGATTTGCTGTTCAACGGCCTGACGACCCGCGCACGTGATGGGCGACACGCAAGATCGGGCTGCGACCTGTTCACGGAAGGACGGCGACGACCTTTGCGCGTTCGGTAGCGAATTGCGCCTTCAAATCCGTTGCGGCCAGCCTTGCGGCGGCAGCATCGGCATTGCCGATGGCGTGAGCCCTGCCGTCGGCGTCGCCCAAAGCGGCAAGCGACACCGCGCGCGCAAGCTGAAGCAGCGCGGCATCGAGCGGGCGTTCGCCATTTGCAGCGATGATCGCGAGGGCCGCATCGGCGTGGGCCAGGCTGGACGTCGGGTCACCGGTGACGTTGGCAACGAGCGCATTGAGATAGCGCCCCCGCTCCTCATTGATCCAGTTGCCGCACTTGCGCCAGAACTTGAGGCTCGTCTCGGCGCAAAGCTGCATCAAGGCGTCCTCATCGGCCGTGCGCGAGGACATCTCGTAGACCTCCCAACCGAGATTGTTGCTGGCGACGGCGATCGTGCGATCCAGGAGCGACGATGGCCGAATTTGCCCAACGAGATCGAGGGCGCCGCGATAGAGGCGCGCCCCTTCGCCGGCTCGCTTCGCGCCAACCAAAGCTCCGGCCAGCATGAAACGCATGTCCAACAGGGCCGCGCCGAAATCGTCGCCGGCAGCTTTAAGATATGAAAGCTCCAGATCCGCCGCCTCGATGGAATCGCCGGCGAGGACGGCGGCGACATAGAGCCTTCCCCAAGCCTTCGCCGTCTCGAGGGTGGGCGTCCGGCTATCGAGAACACGCTTGCCCAACCTGAGGGCGCGCGCCCAATCGCCCAAATGCTCCCCCATCGTATGGGTGGAGAGATGGAGAAAGGGCGCAAGGATGCTGGATGCTACGCCTTTTTCTGCTGCCGCTTCGAGTTCACGAGCAAGACGTTCGTTCTCCTTGTCATGATAATCCCAACCGTCGTTGAGCAGCTTTTCCAACGATCCTGCGCCATCACTGCCCACCATTCCGAATGTCTCCACGGAGGTCCTGAATCCCGGTTGCGGATATCTACCTGGTACAATCGCGGAACGTCAAAGCGCGGGGGCTGGCTCTAATAGAGGCATCGCGGGCGGAATAAGGACCGGGCCGCACTTCTGGCCCGCGACCCAGGCGCCCACGATGTTCGACCATTCCAGCATCATGTGCCGGCGCTGCACCTCGTATTCGGCCTTGTTGCAGACCCCGATCTTCCCTCTCCCCTCCGGGGAGAGGGTGGCTTCGCCCTCGGGTCTTGCCTTCGGCAAGCCCAAGGGTGAACTCCGCGAGCCGGGTGAGGGCGCTCGGAGTTTCAATTCGAGCTCCGAGAGCCCCTCACCCCGCCCGCCTCCGTCCTGTGGGCTACGGCGGAGCAGCCCTCTCCCCTGCGAGGAGAGGGAGCGCGGGCGCCGATGAGGCTTGATCGGATATAGCATTTCCGGGTATATTACCGGAAATATCCCGAGGCCGGATCATGAGCAGCTCCCAGAAACGCGCCGTTCGAAACTACCGCTCCCGCCTCGGCGCGCGTGGCCTCGCCCGCTTTGAGGTCCTGGAACTCGAAACCGATCGCGACCTGATCCGCTCGCTCGCGCGACGTCTGGCGCAGCAAGGCCCTGAGGCCTTGCGGCTGCGCGCAACCGTCAATCAGACCATCGCGGGCGAGCCGCCGAAGAAAGGCGGCGTCCTTGCGGCTCTGCGCCGCTCGCCGCTCGTCGGCACCGACCTCGGCCTGCGCCGGCCTCATGAGGAAGGGCGCAAGGTCGAGATCTGATGCGTTATCTTCTCGATACCGACATCATCAGCAACGTCGCCAAACCGGCGCCATCCGAATCCCTGGTCGCGTGGATGGCCGAGCAGGCCGATCAGGATCTCTTCATCGCCTCGCTCACGCTCGCGGAAATCCGCCGCGGCATCCTCGAGCTGCCGGCCGGCAAGCGGCGCGAGCGGCTTGAGACCTGGTTTGCCGGCCCCGAGGGGCCGCCATCACTGTTCGCAGGCCGCGTGCTCGCGTTCGATGACAAGGCGGGCCTCGTGTGGGCCCGGCTCATGGCGGACGGAAAGGCGAAAGGCCGACCGCGAAGCGCGCTGGACACCATCATTGCGGCCGTCGCGGACGTAAATGGGTGCATTGTCGTGACAGGCAACGAGAAAGACTTCATCGGCATCGAGATCGTCAATCCTCTTCGCGAGGGCTGAGGATTGCTCGGTGTCCGCGCTCCCTCTCCCCCGCTTCTTCACCCGAAATCGGGCTTGCCCGATTTCGGCATTAATAGCGGGCCGAAGTCGGATAAATCCGACTTCGGCTGAGAGGGAGCGCTGGCATTGTGTCGCCGCCCAAGTAGCGGCGTCCGAACCAGTACGCTCCTCCCGCTTCACGCGACCGCGAGCTTATCCTGCGTCTTGGTCTCGAAGTCGCCGGCGTCATGCCGCTCGTGGAGCTGATCCGCGGGATCGCCGCTCAACCGGTTGACCTTGCGGCCGCGCTTCACCGCCGGGCGCTGGCCGACCAGCGTCACCCAGCGCTGCAGATGCTTGTAGGCGTGCACCGACAGGAATTCGCCGCCGCCATATTGGTTGTACTGCGCGAGGCCGCCATACCAGGGCCAGATCGCGATGTCGGCGACGGTGTAGCTGTCGCCGCTGATATACTCCCGTTCGGCAAGAAGTCGGTCGAGCACGTCGAGCTGGCGCTTGGTCTCCATGGCGAAGCGGTCGATGGCATATTCGATCTTGGTCGTCGCATACGCGTAGAAGTGCCCGAAGCCGCCGCCGACATAGGGCGTGCTGCCCATCTGCCAGAACAGCCAGGACAGGCATTCGGCGCGCGCGGCCCGCTCGGTCGGCAGCAGCGCGCCGAATTTCTCCGCCAGGTAGACCAGGATTGCGCCCGACTCGAACACGCGCACCGGCTTGGGCTCGGAACGGTCGAGCAGCGCCGGGATCTTCGAGTTCGGATTGACGCCGACGAAGCCGCTGCCGAACTGGTCGCCCTGCCCGATCCTGATCAGCCAGGCGTCGTATTCGGCGCCGCGATGGCCGAGCGCGAGGAGCTCCTCCAGCATGATGGTGACCTTCACGCCGTTGGGCGTCCCCAGCGAATAAAGCTGCAGCGGATGGCGCCCGACCGGCAGATCCTTCTCGTGCGTCGCTCCGGCGATCGGCCGGTTGGTGCCGGCGTAGCGAAAGCCGCTGTCGTCCTTCTTCCAGGTCCAGACTTTCGGCGGCGTGTAGGGTGTGTCGGTCATCAGGGTCCTCGTCGGGGTGACGCAAGCTTGGCTCGCCCGCAACTTATCGCGATGAGTTGCGCCTGTCAGGGTCCGTCGATGCGGCGCTGCTATGAGCCATTGGTTATGCGGCTCAGCGACGAGCGCAGTGATTGGGCAAAATAGCAACCAGCCAAACCCGTCATCCTGAGGCGCGAGCGTAGCGAGCCTCGAAGGATGATCGGCCGAGGTCGTGCCACAAGCAGGTTGCGCCACCTCGGCCGTCGCCCTTCGAGGGCCGCGCGGGGCTTGTCCTTGGGCCGGCCGAAGGCCGGACCCGAGGGCGCGGCCACCTCAGGGTGACGGTTCTGGCGGATTCATGTTTGGCGAGGCCGCCGAGGGCTCAATCCGCGGCTAGCGGCACTGCTATGAGCCATTGGTTATGCGGCTCAGCGACGAGCGCAGTGATTGGGCAAAATAGCAACCAGCCAAACCCGTCATCCTGAGGCGCGAGCGTAGCGAGCCTCGAAGGATGATCGGCCGAGGTCGTGCCACAAGCAGGTTGCACCACCTCGGCCGTCGCCCTTCGAGGGCCGCGCGGAGCTTGTCCTTGGGCCGGCCGAAGGCCGGACCCGAGGGCGCGGCCACCTCAGGGTGACGGTTCTGACGGATTCATGTTTGGCGAGGCCGCCGAGGGCTCAATCCGCGGCTAGCGGCACTGCTATGAGCCATTGGTTATGCGGCTCAGCGACGAGCGCAGTGATTGGGCAAAATAGCAACCAGCCAAACCCGTCATCCTGAGGCGCGAGCGTAGCGAGCCTCGAAGGATGATCGGCCGAGGAGGTGCCACGAGCAAGTTGCACCGCCTCGGCCGTCGCCCTTCGAGGGCCGCGCGGAGCTTGTCCTTTAGGCCGGCCGAAGGCCGGACCCGAGGGCGCGGCCACCTCAGGGTGACGGTTCTGGCGGCTTCATGTTTGGCAAGGCCGCCGAGGGCTCAATCCGCGGCTAGCGGCACTGCTATGAGCCATTGGTTATGCGGCTCAGCGAAGAGCGCAGTGATTGGGCTAAATAGCAACCAGCCAAACCCGTCATCCTGAGGCGCGAGCGTAGCGAGCCTCGAAGGATGATCGGCCGAGGTCGTGCCACGAGCAAGTTGCACCGCCTCGGCCGTCGCCCTTCGAGGGCCGCGCGGAGCTTGTCCTTGGGCCGGCCGAAGGCCGGACCCGAGGGCGCGGCCACCTCAGGGTGACGGTTCTGGCGGATTCATGTTTGACGAGGCCGCCGTAGCCACAGCCTCGTGGGGGGTGGCGCAAGCTGACGTCGCCGCCGACTTATCGCGATGAGCCGCGCGTGTCAGGGTCCGTTGGGCGGCCCGGCTCATTGTGGCCATCGATGCAGTCCGGTATGGGCGTGGGACCTCGGCTCCCGCGGCTGTCGGAGAAACGCAATGGCTACTCCCGTCAACTGGCTTGCCTCGATCATGGCAATGCTTTCCATTCTCGTGGCGCCCTCGATCGCGGCGCGCGCCGAGGAGTGGCCAAGTCATCAGGTGCGCGTGATCGTGCCGTTTGGCGCGGGCGGCAGCGGCGATACGATCGCGCGGGTGATCGCCGAGGGTCTCTCGATAAAATTTGGCCAGAAATTCATCGTCGAGAATCGGACGGGCGCCGGCGGCGCCATCGGGGCGCGCGCCATCGCGACCTCCCCGCCCGACGGATACACCATCGGCATCACCAATCTTTCGGTGCTGTCGCTGGTTCCGGTGATCAACGCGGAAGCCGGCTACGACCCGATCGCAAATTTCACTCATATCGCCTATGCGGCGGGCGCTCCGGTCGTGCTCGCCGCCAATTCGCAGACGGGAATCAAGACGCTCGATCAGTTCGTTCAATATTCGACGGCGCATCGGGCATTCACGTTCGCATCGTCCGGGGTCGGGTCCGATGGCCATCTGATGGGTGAGGCGATTGCGTTGAGCCTCAACCTCAAGGTCGAGCACATTCCCTACAAGAGCACGTCGCAGGCGCTGGTCGACGTCGTCGGCGGCTACGTCCCGTTCTCGACGTTCACGCTATCCTCGACGGCGCAGTTCATGCGCGGCGGCCAGCTGACGGGGATTGCGGTGACCTCCGCGGATCGGGTCGCGGATTTCCCCGACGTGCCGACCTTCAAGGAACTGGGCCATCCCGAGCTGGAGGGCACGACGTGGTTTTCGATTTCCGGACCGGCGGGGCTTCCGGCCGAGGTGGTGTCGCGGCTCAATTCGGAGATCAATCGCATCATCGTATCGCCCGATGTCGTGACGCGGCTGCGGCGCGATGGATTCCAGGAGCGGCCGATGACGCCTGCGGAATTCTCCGCGTTCGTCGCATCGGAAAACCAGCGATGGAAGGCTGTCGTCGATAGAGCCGGGTTGGCCGGCCGTGGCCATTAGCGCATATCCCGGCGAAAGCACGTAGCCCGGATGAGCGCAGCGAAATCCGGGAACACCCTATCCGCAGCGTCCTAGCGTCGTAGCCCGGGTTGAGCGCAGCGAAACCCAGGAGCACCCTATCCGCAGCGCCCGCCGAACTGGTCGCCCTGCTCCATCCTGATCAGCCAGGCGTCGTACTCGGCGCCGCGATCGCCGAGCGCCAGCAGCTCCTCCAGTCCAGCATGATGGTGACCTTCACGCTGTTCGGCGCCTCAGCGAATAAAGCTGCAGCGGATGGCGCCTGACCGGCAGTTCCTTCTCGTGCGTCGGTCCCGTGATCGGCCGGTTGGTGCTGGCGTAGCGAAAGCCGCTGCCGTCCTTCTTCCAGGTCCAGACTTTCGGCGGCGTGTAGAGGGTCTCGGGCATCAGGTCCTCGTGGGGGAAAGATTGGCTCTCCGCCAGCCTGTCGCGATGAGCCGCGCATGTCAGGGGCCGTGAACGCGGCGCGGTGCGCGCGAGGCAGTACCGCCAGTCGCGGACACGGCCGCGCGGCCCGCTGCGCCCCACAGAGCTGGCTCCCCTCTCAATCTGGGCTTCTTGCTACCATAAGCCTGTTCTGGACCTCAGCGTAGATTCGCTCCACGAGGCTGGTTGCGCTAAATGCTCGATTGGGGGTGAAATCGTCAGACGCTTCAAGTCGTACCTTGAGAGCTTCGCGGGTTCATTAGGAACGCCGAAGTTCCGAAGAGGCGAAATCCAAATAGAGTCATCATGCGCCAAGATGCCGAATTCAACGACCTGATGATCGCGGCAGGAGTTGCGCCGCCTGAAGTCTGCCTTATTCGCCATCACACTCCCAAGCTTGGCATTGGGGGCATGACTCTTTTTGACCTGTGGCGCGACCACCCAGTGGGCTTTAAGCGCTACCAGGAAACCCAGAAACCGAACCGGCCGCTCTTCCGGAAGCGCAAAATTTGGGCTGAATTTGTTAGCCCCACGCCCGGCGAGACCATGTTCATTGGTCTTTTTGATGCCTCTCTGACGGCGACGGACAAGGCGAATTGGCTATGCGACTACCGTGGAGAACCGCCAAATAAAGGCAAGCCAGTCGACATTTTTGCGACACAGCCTCGGCCTGAACTGCGCGAGCATATCGGAAGGTTGCGGGTGGCGTGGCCCACTGACAACGTCCGAACTTGGGTCCGTAAGGCAGATCAGCTGCGCCTGCCGATTGTTTCCTCGCCGGTAACCGCCGCTATTTCCCTCGTGGGCGCAGAACTGGTAGCCGGATTGAAGGCGCTGGGTTTTCAGCAACGCCATAAAACGAAGAAGCTGATCCAATTCCGTCGAAGAGACCTGATCGTCTACGTGAAGCGCGAGACAAGGCTGCGCCCGCTCGTAGCACATCCGCAATTTCTGAGTATCGCCGACGAGCTGCGGAGCCTGGGCGGCATCGATCTGGCGCAACCAGCGCGGACCTACATCAACAGCAACTTGACGCAGTTTCCCAACTATACCGGCGGCCATCGAATGACGAGTGGTCACCATGGCTTGGCAATGGGCGTCAGAGCGGACAGGCTTGGCGCCTTGCTCGCCCTACTGGATGGCCGCGCCACGATCGAGACGCCCGACGGAGCTTTGCGCGTCATAGCTCCAGAGGATAACCCTTTAACGGAGAAAGAACGTCTGCAGGCTGCGAGAATAGGTCAAGGAGAATTCCGCAGCGCCTTGATGATATACTGGAATGGCGCGTGCCCGATCGCCCGCGTTGATCACGGCGAACTACTGCGCGCCTCTCATATCAAGCCTTGGAAAGATTCATCAAATGCAGAACGGCTCGATCCCTTCAATGGACTTCTGCTGTGCGCACACATAGATGCGTTGTTCGACCGTCACTTGATTAGCTTTGAAGACAACGGACGGTTGCTCATCTCTCGCGCCTTATCGACCGACAACCGACTCCGACTGAGCCTTGAGCCGAGCGCAAAGATCAAAGGACTAGATCCTCGGCACCTACCTTACTTGGCGCACCACCGGAGCCGCTTCAAGCGATAGGGCAGCAAGGCCATAGCAAGCATACCCGGAGTTGAGCGAAGCAAAATCCGGGAGCACATGCACAAGTTCTCGGAATGTCGCTTCGCTCAATCCAGGCCACTCGACGCACGCCACTACGGCCCGCAAGCGACCGCCCGCCGCTCGAGCAATGCCCGTTCGCGCGTGTTGGCGGTGAGCGCGGCCGCAGCCATGAACGCCGCGCGCGCCTCGTCCAGCCGGCCCAAGCGTTGCAGCAGGTCGCCGCGCACGCTCGGCAGCAGATGGTAGCCCTTGAGCGCCGGCGCATCCGCGATCGCCTGCACGATCGCGAGCCCGGCGGCGGGCCCCTCGATCATCGCGACCGCAACGGCGCGGTTGAGCTCGACGACCGGCGAGCGGGTCAGGGCCGCAAGCTCGGCATAGAGCGCCGCAATGCGGCGCCAATCCGTGGCCTCCGGCGTTGACGCGCGCGCGTGGCAGCCGACAATCGCGGCCTGCAACGTATAGAAGCCGGCGCCCCCGCCCAAAGCTTGCGCGCGCTCCAGCGCATCGAGGCCGCGGCGGATCGCCAGCGCGTCCCACAACCCGCGGTCCTGGTCCATCAGCAGGATCGGCTCGCCGTCGGGCCCCGTGCGGGCGGCGTCGCGCGAGCTGTTGAGCTCCAGCAAGGCCATCAGGCCGTGCACCTCGGCCTCATTCGGCGCGAGCGCCACCAGCATCCGGCCGAGCCGCCGCGCCTCGTCGCACAGCGCCGGCCGCGCCCAGTCGTCGCCGCGCGCCGCCGTGAAGCCCTCGTTGTGGATCAGGTAGATCGCCTCCAGCACCGCCGGCAGACGCCGCGCGCGCTCCTCGCCGCGCGGCGTCTCGTAGGCGAGGCCGGACTCCGACAACAGCCGCTTGGCGCGCACGATGCGCTGCGCGACGGCCGCCTTCGGATTGCAGGAAGGCGCGGGCGATTTCGGCGGTGGTGAGCCCGCAGACCATGCGCAGCGCCAGCGCGACGCGCGCGTCGGGCGAGAGCACAGGATGGCAGGCCGTGAAGATCAGGCGCAGCATCTCGTCGCCGAAATCCTCGTCGCGGCCGCCATCGAGATCGTGATCCGGCATGGCGTTCTGCTCGGCGTCGAGCGCAGCCGCGATCGCGCGATGCTGGCGGGCCAGCATCGGCGCGCGGCGCAGGTGATCGAGCGCGCGGTGCTTGGCGGTGGCCATCAGCCAGGCGCCCGGACGGTCGGGCACGCCGGTCTGCGGCCACCGCTCCAATGCGGCGACGAGGGCGTCCTGCGTCAGTTCCTCGGCGAGCGGCACGTCGCGCAGCATCCTGGCGAGCGACGTGATCAGCCGCGGCTGCTCGATCCGCCACGCCGCCAGGATCGCGCGATGGACGCCCTCGGTCACGCCGGCCGTGGTCCCGCCCCGCCTTTGGTCATCGACCCCGCGATGGCGCGGACCTCGCAGGTCCCCTCCCAGCCGGGCATGTGGTCCTTGTGCACCTGCATGAACTCGCGCGCGCAGGCGAGCGCCTCCTCGGCCCCCTGAAGATCGAAGATCGCATAGCCGCCGATCATCTCCTTCGCCTCGATGAAAGGCCCGTCGATCACCCGCAGCTCGCCCTTCTCGATCGTCACCTGGGCGCCCATCCTGAGCGGCACCAGCCCACCGTCGTCGAGCATGCGCCCGGCCTGGATCTCGCGCTGGGCCATCTTGTGCATGGCCTCCATCAGCTCGGGGGTCGGCGCGGCGTTCTGGCTGGATTTGACGATGAACATGTAGCGCATGTCTGGGCTCCTTCGACGGGTGGCGACGCCCTCGCCGCCGGAATGTCCCATCAAAGGGGTCGACGAACCAGCGGGGGGTGGATCGACAGGGGGTGGGGAACAATTTGCCAACAGATCGGAGCGATGGCGCGGAATAGAGCTGCAGCGGCGCCCTACCGGCAGTTCCTTCTCGTGTGTCGGCCCGTTGATAGGCCAATTTATTTTGGCGTATCACCGGCCGCTGGCATCCTTGTTCCAGCTCCAGACTTTCGACGCAGTATCGGAGGATTCGGGCATTAAGATCCTCGGCGGGATGGCGCAAACCTGGCTCTCCACAAGCCTATTCCCTGCGGGCATCCGTGTCAGGCCCTCCCGGCACGGCGCAAAAGGCCATGATCAATAAACACAAAGGTGAAATTCGACACGTCCTCGTGCTATGTACAACCAGCGATCACTCCTGATATGTCACGCACCTTGACAGGCAGAGGTTGATTGTTAAGGCAGTGCAGCCTCTGTCGACTTGTCGTCCGTCGGCTAAAGAGTGGCTCACCCGCTTTCGGAGCAGAATCCCGGCACACTGATCGGTTCGGCTCGATCCCTCTCCTAGGTAATGAAAATGGGAAGCAAACCGTTAGTTCCTGTCGCATCGGCCGGATTCCCCGCTGTCAACTTGCCCGATGTGTCTTCGCTAGCCTCGCCTCTCCTGGAGCAGCTCACCGCTGCGCTCGGAGTGCCACGCGAGGTCGTGGCATCTGACGAACAGATCGATCACGCTTGGTCACAGCTTCCCCGCCTCATTAAGCGCATTCCTCCTACGCTTCGCGACGAGCGAATTGTTAAGATGTGCGTCGCCGTCGCCAGCGGACTATTCGATGCAGCGATCAACTACGTCTGGAATGCCGCCGTCATCGAGCTACGAGAGAAGGTCCGCCGGTTTGGCATTGCTGTGGTTCCGCAGGTCATCGACGACAAGTCGTTCGACGAGGACACCCTGCTTGACCTAAACGACGCTGAGCTCCTCGAGCTTTGCCTCAAGCTAAACCTCATTGGAGATGACGATTACTTTTTCCTCGACCAGTGTCGCGCCACGCGAAACAGCTTCTCTGCTGCTCACCCGGCCGAAGGCGTGGTGGACGAGGACGAATTCCTCGCTTTCTTGGCTCGGTGCCAAAAGCACGCACTGTCCAGCGCGCGCAATCCCAAGGGCGTAGATACCAAAGGCCTTCTCTCTGCCCTGAAGTCAGGGCGGTTCAAAACAGAACAGCGAGAAGAATGGGAACGGCGGATCCATGACACCTATGACGTACAGCGCGAACTAATCTTCGTGATGCTCCACGGCATCTATTGTGATCCTGCCTCCTCTGAGGAAGCGCGACTGAACGCGCTCTCAATCTGCAGCACATTTAGCGAAGAGTTCAGCCCCAAGGTCCGTTCGGCGCTCTTGGATCGTCACCAGGAATACAAGGCGAAAGGAGACGACGCGCGGCAGAAGGCCTCGCGCCAATTCTTCGAGGAACTCGGACAGCTCTCGCTCCTGAGCGAAGCAGAGATTCATGGCATCTTCACTACAGCAAGCCGGAAGCTCCTGAGCGTGCATAACGCCTGGGACAACTTCCACAACGAGCCAGCCTTCGCGGAGCGGCTTGCACGCTTAGCACGCAAGAACCGCGTTCCTGACACCGCGCAGCCGGCGTTCGTCGAGGCCGTGGTCACTGCCGCGACGGGAAATCCCTACGGCGTCTCGCGCGCCGCTTCAACGTATTATGACGAAATGGTGAAGTCCTTCTCGCCGAACGAGATAAGGTTGATGCTCGAGCTACCACGGGGCGCTTCGCTCGTAGCTGGCCGCATCAAGACGGCGAAGAACTGCGAGCGCCGTTATCGTGCTCTGATTGGCCTGCTGGATCCAAAGAGCGTGCCCACTTCGGTAAAGAGTCTCTACAATAAATGGCTCCCCACCGCTTGAGTACCGAAGTCGGAGGACAAGGAGTGCGGACGTGCCCCCCGAATCTCGCTTCGCTCGTACTACTCGCTCAGCCTAGCCGAGGCCAAACGATCCCATATGCGGGCGAAGTTCACAAGTAACCAGTCCGACCACCGGGAAGGAGAAGGATCCATAGTCCTGACGGACGGTTCGAGATCGGCGGCCTTTTTGAGGGCACGTAACACAAACCGCGATGCACGCCCCGCAAACGCTTCATTGAGCTCCTCGCTTGCATCCCACCAACGCCACCCGCCTGCATGGGCCCCGAACTGGTTACGTAGAAAGTACATCCGTGCAGCAAGCGCTTCATCTCCACGGGACAACCCAAGCGCTTGGCACAAGATGGTCCTCGAGTGCCGTGGATTTCCGCGGATTGCCTGCCAGTTCATCGACTGGAGAGCCTGGATGGCGCAATCGAGCGCTACGATCGCCTCGATCTCGAAGTCGGCTAACAGCAGGTTTTGTGCTCGAAGAAAATGAAACACACCTTGGTGGATTCCTGAATCAAGTGTATTTCGCCGCATCCACCTCGAACGCGTTGTTTTCGCCGCCTTCGTGTTTTTACCCCATTGGCGGGCGGCATCTGCGACTGCAATGTCCAGCACCGTGTCTGGTGCCACTCCGGCGCGGTCGGCTCCGTACCTGCGGTACATTCCTTCCGCCCCGAATGGGTGCAAGACCGCACCTTTTGTCTCCCATGCTACCATCAATATCTTCGCGATCTCCGAGCGATGCACATACTGGCGTGCGTAGTGTCCGAACCAGGACAATACATCGTAAGTGAACTCGTCTCGAAGAATGCTCGACCAACCGAACCCCCAACCAGGAGCCAGCGTAGTCACCGCCAACCCATCACGACACGGTATCACCCTGGACCTTGGAACGCGGGAAGCGATAGCTGGTGTCTCGTGATCCCCGATTAGAACAGTGATGCAATCAATCCAATCGTCGCGCTTCTTGATCTCATTAAGAAAAGCATCGACTCCCAAAAGCAGCTTTCGTCGCAGCCGATGGTCATCGTGCGTGCCATCGAACCACTTCGCCACGACTGTCTTGGCGCTAGCCTCAAGTGACATTTGCCTAAGACGGATATAGTAATCCGGTCCTTTGATCAGACCCGCTATCGAGATTGCTGCCGCGCTATCGCTGCGGCGCGACCGCGTCGAGGATCACGCCAAGGTCAACATCGTACGGCCTCGCGGCATGCTCGAGTTTCCAGGCCGCAACGCTGCGCGTGACGCCGAACCGGTCCGCCAGCGCGACGACAACCGCTTCGACGCTCGCTCGATCGGACGGGCGGCCCGCGTCAAGCCAAACCTGTGCCGCATCGCGGGTCGGCAGGAGAAACTCTCCGGCGAACGATTTGGCGCGCCGCTCCACGCCAGCCGGCATCCGCGCCTTTAGGACCTCGACCGCGCTCAGCGCATGGCGGCCATCCAGGAGTAGGTGGCAAAGTTCGTGCGCAAGCGTTACCCGTCCGCCGTGGCTGGCTTTCACATCGCCCCGAGGTGAATGAGGTAGAATGCGCTTACTAGATCGATTAAGAAAAACTCCGGGACCGTGATTGTCTCCGGAAATGGCTAGGCCATCGAGTGTCGGCGGTTCGGCCAAAGCGTCGCGGATATCGATGCCTAGGCTAGTCATAAGACCGAAAATATTGATGGGCTGGCCCGCCGGCATGGCGAGGTGTTCGCGTGCAAAACGGGCTGCAGCTTCGCCCTGAACATAAGGTTTGGCACGTTCGAATCGCTCCGCAATGTACTCCGAGCAATTGTCGGCCAACGTGCGTAATCGTGGAGCCTTGCTTTTATCGAATTGGCGAGCCAGCAAGATAATCTGCCGGATTTGGACCGGCGGAAGTGCGCCCGCCATCCTAGCAGCTATTCGTAGCTCATCATTGTCGTTTGCGGCGTCGTCGAAATCGCGCGGCGCAGCGAGCACGCCCTGCTCGATCAGGTCGCGCGCAACAGCTCGATCGAGGCCGGCGGACCAAGCAAGTAAACCCGTGCTGTCAGTGTCATTCCGCTGGCCCCACGCTTCGACGGCGACCTCCCATTGATCCTTATTCGCCGCGACCAATCGTTTGCAAATCTCATCGCCCACCGCGCTCAAAGTGAGACGAACCTCCTCGAATGGAAGGCGCCACAAGCTTCCTGCCGTTTCGAGAATGATCTCGTCACACGATCGCATCAGCCAGACCGACGGGAGTCCGTAAAGTCCGCCGAACGCCCGGGACAAATCGTGAGCGTCCTCGAAGGTCGACACCGGCTTCCTCCTCCCGCTCGGTCACTTCGGGCGGTAGCTCTGCCCATCGTTGCTCGGCCAGCCGGCGCAGATCGGACGGGCACAGCGGACTGACATCGATCGGAAAGACTTGCCGCAGGATCAGCGGCTTCCAGAATTCTGTGAGATGCGCGAGAAGGTCATCGATCTGCACCTCGACCGATACGTCATTCTCTCCCAGAACCGGCCAAGCTTCCTTGCCGTCGACAAAAATCGAAAGATTGCAGGTCGTCAGCCGATCCTTGGCCGGCAGCGGCTGCAATTCGATCTTCAGTCGAGGGGGCTCCACGCTCATTTGCCGTGTTCCTCAATGTATTCCTTCACCCAAGTCTCAAATGCCGCTTGGCAGTTCTTGGCCACAGAGATTTTCCTCAGCTCGTCCAAGAGACCCCGACCAAGCTTTCCGCGGTAGGGATAGCCATGGTAAGAGCCGCCGCGATCGGTCGTCTGCCCCTCATAGATGGCCCCTTCGTGCACGGCATACACCTTCTTTGGAAATGGAATCTCTCGATCGCCGTTGTTTCCAGGTATGGCCTCATTGACCAAACGGACATGATCGCCGTGCGTCAAGGTAGGTGGGCACTTGCCGACCCACATCTTCGGGCTGCCGGAGACGAATTCGATTTCAGCCTCAGTTCCCTTACCAACGTGTTTATAGCGCCGCTCACCCTTGTCATAACGCCGTGGACGCTCTTCGGCTTTCCCGTCGTGTCCCATGACTAAAGCTGATCCGAAGCATCACCAGGACTGGCGCCAGAAATTAGAGACGTTCTTACGATCGGCAGAGGCGATCTACACCGAGTTTACGAGTGAAATCACTCAATTGAAAGAGCGTTTTCGAGAGCGAGGACCGACTACTATTCCCGGAGGAGCTAGGCGCTGGCGCGGCGAATTTCCTTGATCCGGATCTCGGATGGCGATCTTGTCCTTGGTGATCTTGCCTCGGATTTTCTCTTCGCTCAATTCGGTCCATCGCTGTAACTCGCGCACGGGACGCGGGCAAAGTAGCGGACCGCGTCGACCCCTGAGCCGGCCTCCGCGGCAGCTCATCTGTACCGCGTGGGAATAGAGGGCATAAGCGGCATTCTTGGTTGCGAATTCGCCACGCACGCGCGATGCTGACGCGAGACAAGGACGCAGGTTGTAGGATTGCTCGCGACCCAGCCGCTGGATCGATTTTGTAGGTCGTCGGCCGCGATAGCGTCGCCGGGTCGGCCGTAAAAATCCTGTCAGCCTCGACGGCACTGGCCGTCAGCAGTATCCATGCAGCTTCGACAACGCATTCACTCCGGCAAAGCCACCCCGGAAATTTCGGCACAGATCGCGATGAGGCGGTCCTGCAGCGCCACATCGTGGGACTGCGGGTTCGGCTCCATGCGCTTCAGGTGATAGAAATAGCGTCCCGTGACATCGGCCTTCGGATCATCCCCGGCGGCGAGCCAGGCCTGGGTCAGATGCGCCTGATCCATGTCGTCGGGCGCGCCGGCACCGCCCATCTTGGTCGGCACCCAGCCGGGCTCGAGCGAATTCGAGAAGACATCCGGCCAACGCCGCGCGATGGCGAAGGCGAGCATCGCGTCGTGAAGCTTGCTCTCCGCATAGGCGGTCGAGCCGTTCCACCGACGCTTCTTCCAAAGAATGTCGTCGAGATTGGCGTCGGCATGATGGTGCATGCCGGAGCTCAGGTAGACGAGCCGCTTCGGCCGCTCGATCAGCGCCGTCAGGATATAGGCCGATAGCGTGTTGATCGCGAACACATGCGGCAGGCCGTCAGCGGTGACGCGATGGCCCTCGCGATAGCCGACCGCCGCGTTGTGGATCACGGCATCGAAGCGGCCGAGCGCATTGACCCGGGCCGCAAGATCCTTGGCGCCGGCGATCGTCTCGATATCGCCGACCACGATCGCCTCGGCGCGAGGCAGCTTCCGGCGGGCTTCTTCGGCCCGCTCGGCGTTGCGGGCGTGAAGCACGACGGAGTGGCTTTTGCCGGCGAGCAGGTCGGCGGCCATCAGGCCCAGGCCCGTGGAGGATCCCGAAATGAAGACGCGTGACATGATGAAGCTCCTTCGTGATCGCCGGCCCGGCGAAGTCGGTAGCGCGCTATTATTTCGATCGATGAAAACTCGTTGATCCAACAACGCAAATTTTTTTCTGCCTACGGTCGAACACCGTCAAGCTACTCAGCCGGCGGATCGTCGCATCAACTGGCGCAGCGACAGCGCGTGCAGCAGGATCGAGCCTGGTACCACGAAGGCAGGGGTCAGCACATTGGGATAACCGTCCAGGCCGATGCTCGGGCCATTCAGAACGATCAACTGGAACGGGCCGGTCGCGATGATCATTCCCAAGGTGATCGCGACGGCGAGGTCCGCGACGCCGAAGATGTTCCAGAGGATCGCCGCTTTCCGCCCCTCAGCCGTGCCGGCCGCCAAGGTGATCGCCGCCGACACGGCGAACAGGCCGGTCAGCACGTCGCCGGTCCCCGCCGGCAACGCCCATAGGCCGGGCAGCAGCCCACGCAGCCAGTAAGCGAGCCATTGGCCGCCGAAGACGCGGTAGAGCTGAAGAGCGACGAGCCACGTCGTCGGCATGGCATCGAGCAGTTGTCCCACCCGCTTCGACAACAGCAACAGCGGTGCGCCAATGACGATCGGCAGGAAGATCGCCAATGGCAGCAACGGCAAGGGGGATGCAGTCGTGCGGAAGACACCATTGATGGCCGCGGTCCAGGCGACAGCGGCCCAGAGCGTGAACGGGACCATGATCGCCAGCCAGGTCGTGCGACGCTGGCCCGGAGTGAGGTCGGTGCGTTCAAGGCCGAGCCACAAGCCGAGCGCGATGAGCCCATGGACCATCAGCCGAACGGTCAGGGCCGGAAGACCGCTCTCCACAAACACTGGTAGCGAGTAGATCATCCACGTCCACAGTGCCGTGAATGGGATGGTCCAAAGCAGGCTACGCCAAGCGGGACGCGACGGGACGGTAGCAGCGGGAATGGCATCGGCGGTCATCGGCGGTCCTCCATGCGAATCTCGCCCTTATTGCCGACGCTCGGGATTGGCCGCGAGCAAGCCGAGGGGCAAAAGCGGACCGACTGCGATGTACTCGTGGTCCATGAGATTTTGCCTGGCCAATGGAAGGCCCTCCATGGTCGTCCGGGCCTCGGCAACATCCCTGGTATCCAGCAAGAGGATGACGCCGCGACCATCGCCACGCGAATACCACTCACGAATCTCCCCATTGAGATAGAGCTGCACGGTCTGCCGGATTTCAGCTGGCATGACGGCCATGACTTGTTCGCGAGTGACGCCCGCCTTCACGGTCAGGATGACCATCACCCCGGTGGTTGTGGGCGAGGTGGCTTGTGCTTGGGCAGCGGATGGATGGGTCATGGAAGTAGCTCCTATCAGCGTAAGGGTGAGTGCCAAGACGACGTTACGGATTGCTTTCATGGGTCTCGTTTCTCCGCTCACGCGGTCACCTTTGTTCTTTGAGATCGCCAAGATGTCGTGGATGTCGGGGCTCGACATCGGCGGTGCTCCTGGTTTGCAAGTCGGATGTAAGGCCGTTTCCCGCAATCGACTATTCGCGATAATGTCGATGGGCTATGAAGCAGAACTTCACAGTCCGGCAAGGCGCGCTCGATGGCGTCGAGGCGTTCCTGAGCGTTGCGCAGCACCGCAGCTTTCGCAGGGCGGCCGTTGAACACGGGGTGACGCTGTCGGCGATCAGCCAGGCGGTCCGCACCCTTGAGTCATCGGCGCGGCGTAGAAAGCGGGGAAAGACGGAGCTGTCTGTTGCCAATTCGACGTCCAAGCTCGATGCTGACGCGAGACAAGGATGGGGATGGCAGGATCGCGCTACGTTGCGTGACGCGATCCGACCGGCGGCAGCCGCCTGTCATTTGAGGAGGCCAGCGTGGCGGTTCTAACCGCTGGACAGGAGGCAAGCGTGGAAAGACACCGCACCCGCGGAATGAGCGTGATCGGCGTCCTCAACATGGTCGTGGGCGGCGTCGTGTGCCTCGCCGGGCTCTTTCAGCTTGTCGGTACCCTCGTCCTGATGTTCGAACTGTTGCGGCTGGGTGCTTTCGCCGTTCCCCTGCCCCGCGTGGCTTTCTCGCTTCTGATCTTGGCGACGGGCGTCGTCGGGATCATCGCAGGCATCGGGATGCTTGCGCTGCGATCATGGGCGCGGCTGCCTGAGCCTTGTGTTCGGCGCCCTGTTGATCCTGTCGTGCGCCTTCTCGTTCTTGATGGTGCCCATCATCGCTGCGATCGGCACTTACGATCTCGGCTCGCTGAGCGCCTACGATCTGACGCGCGTCATCATTTTCATGGTCGCGTACGTCGTATTGCCCGCGTCTTATGGCCTTCTTCTATGCATCGTTTTCCAGACGCGTAAATGGAAGGCCGCCTTTGCGACAGGCTCGACGGCCTAGCCGGCCTTCTTGGCGCTCAACGACGCTGGGTGAAAAAAGCGAGGATAGCCGGCGTTCTTTGTTGCGAATTCACGCCTCACGCGTGATGCTGACGCAAAAACATGAGGGAAGATCATGCGACTGCGTGCGGGCGAGCCTCGACCGTTCAGGCGTGTGCGGCGAAGATTTTAGATAGCTCACACGAAGAAGTTCGTCTCGAGGGCGACGAGATACTCGAATAGCTGCCCGTGGCCTCGCGCAGCCTATCGGTCCCACCAAGCCATTTCGCCCGAACGAACCCAACTTGGACGAACGAAGCCAACCGCGGACGCGTCAGCAACTCCCAATTCCGCCCGGACGATGAGACGCCCGTGGCCATGCCGGCGGAATCCAAAATTCCAGAACAAAGCCAACTGGGATAACAGGAGGATTTTCAATGGCTTTCCGCCGGTGTCCACGACAGCGGCGCTGGGCGAGCAACACTTGAAGATCATGTGATCTCGGCAGGGCCGCCTGCGGCCCTCTCTGCCGGCCCGCCCGTGTCCAATTTTGGCAACGTGACCCAACTGGGATAACAGCAGCGATTCCAATGCCCCTGCGCGGGCGCCGGCGCCGTCATTGCGAGCGAAGCGAAGCAATCTCGATCCGCAATCTCATGCATCTGTGGGACGAGATTGCTTCGCTTCGCTCGCAATGACGCGTCCCGCTTGCCCCCTCACTCCCACTCGATCGTCCCCGGCGGCTTGCTCGTCACGTCGTACACCACCCGGTTGACGCCCTTCACCTCGTTGATGATCCGCGTCGCGACGTGGCCGAGGAACTTCATGTCGAAGCCGTAGAAATCCGCCGTCATCCCGTCGGTCGAGGTGACGGCGCGCAGCCCCACCACGAAGTCGTACGTCCGCCCGTCGCCCATCACGCCCACCGTCTTCACCGGCAGCAGCACCGCGAACGCCTGCCAGATGTCGTCGTAGAGGCCGGCGCGGCGGATTTCCTCGATGTAGATCTCGTCGGCGAGGCGCAGGATGTCGAGCTTGTCCCGGGTGATCTCGCCCGGGCAGCGGATCGCGAGGCCGGGGCCCGGGAAAGGATGGCGGCCGACGAAGACCTCGGGCAAGCCGAGCTCGCGGCCGAGCGCCCTCACCTCGTCCTTGAAGAGCTCGCGCAGCGGCTCGACGAGCCGCATGTGCATGCGCTCGGGCAGGCCGCCGACATTGTGGTGCGACTTGATCGTCACCGACGGGCCGCCGGTGAACGACACGCTCTCGATCACGTCGGGGTAGAGCGTGCCCTGCGCCAGGAACTGGGCGCCGCCGATCTTCCTCGCTTCCTCCTCGAACACGTCGATGAAGAGCTTGCCGATCGTCTTGCGCTTCGCTTCCGGGTCGGTGACGCCGGCGAGCGCCTCGAGGAAGATGCGCGACGCATCGACGTGCACGAGCGGGATGTTGTAGTGGCCGCGAAACAGGCTCACGACCTTCTCGCCCTCGGCGAGGCGCAACAGGCCGTGATCGACGAACACGCAGGTGAGCTGCTCGCCGATCGCCTCGTGGATCAGCACCGCCGCGACCGAGCTATCGACGCCGCCCGAGAGGCCGCAGATCACTTTGCCCTTGCCGACCTGGGCGCGGATCTTCTCGATCGCCTCCTCCTTGAAGGCGCGCATGGTCCAGTCGCCGCGGCAGCCCGCGATGCGGCGCACGAAGTTGCGCAGCAGCGCGGCGCCGTGCGGCGTGTGCATCACCTCGAGGTGGAACTGGGTCGCGTAGAACTTGCGCTTCTCGTCCGCGATCATGGCGATCGGCGCATTCGGCGAGGTGCCGATGACGTCGAAGCCTGCGGGCAGCCGGGTGACGCGGTCGCCGTGGCTCATCCACACCGGATAGCGCTCGCCGACGTGCCAGATGCCCTCGAACAGCGCCGACGGCTTCTGGATCTCGATCTCGGCGCGGCCGAACTCGCGATGGTGCCCGCCCTCGACCTCGCCGCCGAGCTGCGCCGCCATCGCCTGCTCGCCGTAGCAGATGCCGAGCACCGGCAGGCCGGCGTCATAGATCGCGGCGGGCGCGAGCGGCGCGTTCGGGTCGAGCACCGAGGCCGGGCCGCCCGACAGGATCACGGCCTTGGGGCGCATCTCGCGGAAGGCGCGCTCGGCGTTCTGGAACGGCACGATCTCGCAGTAGACCTTCTCCTCGCGCACCCGCCGGGCAATGAGCTGGGTGACCTGCGAGCCGAAATCGACGATGAGGATCTTGTCGTGATTCGCGGTGGGGTCCGTCATGGACAGCAAGTAGCGATTCGAGGCGGGCGCTGCAACAGAAAGCAGGCGGGCTGTGCATGGCGTGGCACGGCGCCTGCTTTCCGCGGGGCGCGCATATGCGCCCTCTCCCCGCGCGCGGGGAGAGGGCTAGAATGAGCCGGCCGCAAGGTAGAGCGTGGTGAGGGGGCGCCTCCACAGTCTGAGCGCTCAGAATCGTGGATAGGCCCCCTCACCCCGACCCTCTCCCCGCATCCGAGATCGGGCTTGCCCGATCTCGGCACTATAAGTGCGCAAGTCGGGCAGGCCCGACTTGCGGTGGGAGAGGGAGCGCGAGCGCAGTGCCTTAGCGTTTCACCATCACGGCCACGAAGAACCCATCCGTATCGGTCCGCCGGGGCGTCATCTGCACGCCCTCCTCCGACATCAGCACGGCCTGGCGGAAAATCAGCGCGCGCTCGCCGAGCGGGGCCAGCAGCTCGGCCGCCGGCAGGGCCGCGAACTCCGGATGCCGCGCCAGGAATCCCCGCACCTGGTCGGCGTTCTCCTCGGCGAGCAGCGAGCACGTGACGTAGGCGATGCGGCCGCCCGGCTTGACCAGGGGGGCGGCGCGGTCGAGCGCGGCCGCCTGCTCCTTGGTGCGCACCTCGAGCGCGCCCGGCCGCACCCGCCACTTGGCGTCGGGATTGCGCCGCCAGGTGCCGGTGCCGGTGCACGGCGCGTCGATCAGCACAAGGTCGGCCTGCCCGTGCCGGTCGGCGAGGAGGTCCTCCTTGCCGTGCGGCGTGTGGACCTGCACGTTGCGCACGCCGGCGCGCTCCAGGCGCTTGTGGATCGGCGCGAGGCGGCGCTTGTCGAGATCGGTCGCAAAGATCTGACCGCGGTTCTTCATCAGCGCCGCCATCGCGAGCGTCTTGCCGCCGGCGCCGGCGCACAGATCGACCACCTGCTGGCCGGTTTTCGGACCGGCGATCAGCGCCGCGAGCTGCGAGCCCTCGTCCTGCACCTCGATCAGCCCGGTCAGGAAGGCCGGCTCGGCATGGATGGCGATATTCTTCGAATCCGCCGCGAGCACGATGCGCAGGCCGTTGGCCGACCAGCGCGTCGGCGCGGCACCGAGAGCTTTGAGGCCCGCCGCGGTCTTGTCGCGGTCGGCCTTGAGCGTGTTGACGCGCAGGTCGAGCGGCGCGCGCCGCCCGAGCGCCGCGCCCTCCTCGGCCCGCTCGTTGCCGAAGACGCGCGCGAGATACGGATCGAGCCATTCGGGATAGTCGCCGACAACGTGCGGCGGCGCATCCGCGAGCGTACCGGCGCCGAGCGCCTCGGCCTCGCCCTCGCTCAGCGGCGCCGGCGCGAAGCGGCCGCCGTCGGCGAGGCCTGCGACCGCCGCGAGGTCGAGCCCGCGCTCGAGCCGCAGCATGCCGAGCACGCGCGCGCGCGGCGTGTCGTCGCCCATGAGGTAGCCGGCCGAGGCCTGGCGGCGCAGCGTGTCGTAGACGAGGCCCGCGATCGCGGCACGGTCGCCCGAGCCGGCGAAGCGATGCGCGAGGCCCCAGTCCTTGAGCGCATCGGCAGCCGGACGGCGACGGGCATCGAGCTCGGCGAGCACCTCGATGGCGGCGGAGAGACGAGCGGAGGGGGTCATTACGATCCGATGCAATCAGGTACGGGTGAGGATCTCGACCGCGAAGATCACCCACATGACGAGCAGGATCACGGCGCCGATGCCGAAGATCGGCCCGCGCCAGGTCACGACATTGCGCGTGACGTGGACGCCGGCATGCAGGAGGCGGAAGAGCACGAACAGCCACGCGAGCACGACGAAGAGCAGGTCGGCGTGGCGCAGCTCGATCAGCAGCCCCACCAGCACGTAGAACAGCACCGGCAGCTCGAGCTGGTTGCTGAACGAATAGGCGACCTGGGCGGTGCGGGCGGGCCACATCGGCTCGCGCAACGCGATCCGCTCCGGCTCGACGGCGCCGGTGCGGATGGCGCGGGTGCGCAACGCCCCCGACCAGAACAGCAGGCCGAACGTCAGGGCGACCTGCACGAACAGCGGAAGCAGAATGGCAACGGTCATCATGGCGTGCGCCTCAATTGCTGCTGCGACGTAATGGGGCGAACGGGCGCGCGACGCAATGGCAACGGCGCGGATTCACGCGCTTTCGCCGCAATATGCGCTACTGGCCGGCGCCGACCACCTTGATGCGCGTGATCGTCGCGGTCTTGCCGTCGATATCGAATTCGATCCTGTCGCGCGGCTTGAGCCCGTCGAGCAGGCTCGCGGGCTCGACCCGATAGACCATCTCCATCGCCGCCATGTAGCCCGGAATGTCGCCGGCGTCGACCACCAGCCGCTGGGCGCGCGTCAGGACGGCCCGCACGGTTCCGCTGCCATGATAGGTCTGCGCCGCCGCACCCGACGCCGCGAGGATGGCGGCGAGCCCGATCATCGCCCTCACGCTTGCCGCCGATGCCCGCACCACGCGCCTCCGTCTCGCGGCTGGTTGTATCGCGGATCATATCGCGCGTGCGGCTCGCCCGGAAAGGCGGCACCACCTGCGCACTTCACGGATTTGACATCATCCCGTACCATCCAGGACATCAACAGCGAACGGGAGGATGCAAATGCCGCGAATGTCGCTTCGGACTTCGCTTCTGACGGCCGCGTTGGCGCTGGCCTTGCCGGCGATCGCTCACGCGCAAGCGGCGCCGCGCGACGTCATGGGCAATTTCGGCATCCTGGGCACCTGGGCGACCGACTGCGGCCGCCCGTCCGGCGACGACAATTTCTATACGGTCTATGCGGGCCAGTCGGACGGCAACGTGCGGCGCACCTACTACAATACGCCGGACCGGCAGACGGCTTACAACGAGTATATCATCACGCGGGCGATCCGCCTGCCGGCCGATCAGCTCTCCTATCGGCAGGAGGGCTCGGCCGAACACGACAAGATCGACGTGGTCCTGCTCAAGGACGGCAACAGGTACAAGATCTGGTCGTCGGTGCGCGAGAACGGCGAGGTGCTGGTCGAGAACGGGAAATTCCCGAAGAGCGGCGCCGAGAGCCCGTGGCAGGCCAAATGCGGCGATTAGGGCACGCCGGGTTGCCGTGATCGATCCCGACCTGGTGGCCAAGGCGGTCCTGTCCGCGTCGTGCGACGCGATCGTCGCGGCCGACCGCGACGGGATCATCGCCACCGCGCTTCGAGGAAATGCGCGGCCTGCGGCGCAGGCTCGCCGAAGCGGCGGGCCCGCCGGCTGACCGGCGCCGCATTGGTCCGTCATATGGCCCTGCCCTTCCACACCATCGGCCACTCGACCCACCCGCTCGATGAATTCGTCGAGCTGCTGCGGGCGGCCGGCGTCGCGCTGGTCGTCGACGTGCGGACCGTGCCGCGCTCGCGCACCAATCCGCAGTTCAACCGCGACACCCTGCCCGAACGCCTGGCGCAGCTCGGGATCGGCTACGAGCACGTCGCGGCGCTCGGCGGCCTGCGCGGCAAGACACGCGAGGTGCCGCCCGACGTGAATGCGTTCTGGGAAAACGACAGCTTCCACAATTATGCCGACTACGCGATGGGCGAGACGTTCCGCGCCGGCTTTGACCGGCTGCGCGAGCTCGGCCATGCGCAGCGCTGCGCGATCATGTGCGCCGAGGCGGTGTGGTGGCGCTGCCACCGCCGGATCATCACGGACTATCTGCTGGCGGCCGGCGAGACCGTGCTGCACATCATGGGACCGGGGAAGATCGAGCCGGCACGGATGACAGAGGCCGCGCAACCGGACGGCTCGGGCCGGATTGCCTATCCGCCCGAGCAGCGCGAGCTGGGCCTGTGAGTTGTAGGTTGGGTCGAGCTCGCGAGACCCAACATTCCACCCGCCGGCGGCGTCGGGTCTCGCCAAGGGGCTCGACCCAACCTACGCGACTAAGTCGGGTTTGGCTTTGGCATTTCCGCTTTACGTAAAGCGTATTTTCTGCTAACCGAACACATGATCGTAAGCTTCCGGGACAAAAGAACCGAGCGATTTGCGGCGGGAATCTTTGTTCGGGAATTTTCCGGCTTCGCGCGACAGGCGGAGGTCCGGTTGGATCGACTGGATGCTGCAACGAGTCTGAAAGATCTCGGAGCCCTGCCGGGCAACCGACTGGAGGCCCTCAGGGGCGATCGCGCGGGTCAGTATAGCATCCGCATCAACGACCAATGGCGGATCTGCTTCGAATGGCCCGAGCGCTCGCCTGGGCCGAGGAACGTAGAGATCGTCGACTATCACTGACTTGTATCAGTCGCGCTTGGGCCACTGGCCCGCCTGAAGAGGACAAACGATGGCACGTACCGCAATTCATCCTGGCGAACATCTTGCTGAAGAGCTTAGTGAGCTTGGACTGTCAGCAGCGGAACTCGCGCGCCAGATTGATGTTCCGGTGAACCGTATTACGGCGATCATCAACGGCCAACGCGGGATCACCGCCGACACGGCACTGCGGCTCGGGCATTGGTTTGGGACGAGCGCGGAGTTCTGGCTGAACCTGCAATCGATCTATGAACTGCGGCGGGCCCGCGCTGAAGTCGGAGCGCGCGTCGATAAATTGCCTCGCTTGAGCAAGGGAAAGCGCCGTGCGGCAGGCGCATCAGCCCACGGATGACGCGGCTTAGTTCCGGTCGCAATCCTCGTGGATTGCATTGGTCAAGGTAAACCATGAAGTCGTTCACCGCTGTCGGCGCGATCGTCGCTGTGCTGTGTCTCGGGAGCGAAACATCCGCGCACGCGGAAATGACGACCAATCAACTGCTCAACGGACTAAACTCCGTCGCCGGAACCGATGCAGTCGGCTGGGCGTTGGAGCTGCCGGCCCTCGGAATGACCTGGGCGAATTCCGACTTGATCGCGCGCCACCAGCCGCCGATCTTCTGTCTGACGCCGCAGCCCGGCCTCACGCGGCCAAAACTCATCGAGATGGTGCGGCAGGCCGTGCGCGATGCACCGGTGCTTGCTGATCGCCCCTACGGCATGGCCCTGCTCATCGCAATGAAGCGTACGTTTCCGTGTCCATCGCGGTGACGGCGAGCGCAAGCGTTTGCTGTATGCAGGTTGGGTCGAGTTGCAGGTTGGGTCGAGTTCTTACGAGACCCAACAATGTTCCATCGCGGCATTGGGTCTCGCCAAGGGGCTCGACCCAACCTACGCCACCGTGACGGCGTTTATCCGCTCACCTCAAATCGTTTGGGCCGCTATAGTGAAGCCGCCAAAGTCGTTGGGGGGAAACAACGTGCTGCTGGTTCAAACGGGAGCGCAGACCGCCGAGCGCAAGGTCGGGGTCATGACGATCGTGCTCTACATACTGAGCGGGGCCTTCGTCGCCATCATGATGATGCATTTCCACGTGCGCCCATCACCGCCCGACCCACCCGGTTTCCGCCTGTTCGGCTTTCCGCGGCCGCGCAAGTCGTAGGTTGGGTCGAGCGCATTTGTGATGACGGCCGATAGTAGGTTGGGTCGAGCTCGCGAGACCCAACATTGCTGCACCGGCGATGTTGGGTCTCGCCAAGAGGCTCGACCCAACCTACGCGGATTGGCCAAGACCGTAGGGACGATGACGTGAAAACGGTGATGGGGCGGACGCGGGGGTGACTGATCTCGATTCGCAAATCGGCGCCCGTCCGCCGGACCGCCGTATCGTCATCACGGCGCTGGGCGTCGCGCAGATCCTGGCCTGGGGGACGTCGTTCTATTTCCCCGCCGTCTTTGCCGGGCCGATCGTCGCCGATACCGGCTGGTCGCTCGGCTTCGTGGTCGGTGGGACGTCGATCGGGCTCCTGACCGCCGGGCTCGTCTCGCCGCGCGTCGGCCGGATCATCGAGCGGCGCGGCGGGCGACCGGTGCTGCTCGCAAGCTCGCTCCTCTATGCGGCGGGCCTCGCCGGCATCGGGCTCGCGCCGTCGCTGCCATTCTATCTCGCGGCCTGGGTGGTGCTCGGTCTCGGCATGGGCACCGGGCTCTACGATGCGGTGTTCGCGGCGCTCGGCCGCATGTACGGCCAGGGCGCGCGCGGGCCGATCACCAACCTGACGCTGTTCGGCGGTTTCGCCAGCACGATCTGCTGGCCGCTGAGCGCACACATGATCGAGGCGTTCGGCTGGCGTGGTGCGTGTCTCGCCTACGCGGCGCTGCATCTTTGCATCGCCCTGCCCGCGCAAGTCGCCGTGATCCGCCGCGGCGCGACCGCCGATCCGGCCACCCCGGCGAGCGCGCCCGCCGCCGACGCGCCGCCGATCGCGCACGAGACGCGCATCTTCGTGCTGCTCGCGCTGGTGCAGTCGATCGCATCCGCGATCGGCTCGATCGTGGTCGTGCACCTGCTGATCTTCCTGCAGGCGCGCGGCCTCGACTACGCGGCCGCGGTCGCGCTCGGCATGCTGTTTGGGCCCGCGCAGGTCGGCGCCCGCGTGATCGAGCGCATCTTCGGCAGCCGCTACCATCCTGTCTGGACGCTGATCGCCGCCGTCGTGCTGATGGCGGCCGGGCTCGCGATGCTGCTCGCCCGCGTGCCGCTGCTGTCGGTCGTGATCATGATCTATGGCGCCGGCTACGGCATCACCTGGATCGCGCGCGGCACCCTGCCGCTCGCGCTCTTCGGCCCGGCGCGCTTCCCGCGGCTGATGGGCCGCCTCGCCTTCCCGAGCCTGATCGTGCAGGCGCTGGCGCCCTCGGCCGGCGCGCTGCTGATCGAGGTCAGCAATGTCGAGATCACGATCGGCGTGCTCGCAGCATTCGCCGGCATCAACGTGGCGTTGACCGCGATGCTGTGGGCGACGTGCCGGACGCGGGTCGCGGCGAGCGCGTGATCTGTAGGGTGAGTTGTAGGTTGGGTCGAGTTCTTACGAGACCCAACGACATTCCGGCGCGGTGTTGGGTCTCGCCAAGCGGCTCGACCCAACTTACGCGACCGGCTTTATGCGCGGCTCGGATAGTTCGGGCTCTCGCGCGTGATCGTCACGTCGTGCACGTGGCTCTCGCGCAGGCCGGCGCCGGAGATGCGCACGAACTGCGCCTTCTCGTGCAGCTCGGCCAGGTCCTTGGCGCCCACATAGCCCATGGCGGCGCGCAGGCCGCCGGCGAGCTGGTGCAGCACATTGGCGACCGGGCCCTTGTAGGGCACCTGGCCTTCGATGCCTTCGGGCACGAGCTTGAGCGAATCCTTGATGTCCTGCTGGAAGTAGCGATCGGCCGAGCCGCGCGCCATGGCGCTGACCGAGCCCATGCCGCGGTAGCTCTTGTAGGAGCGGCCCTGGAACAGAAACACCTCGCCCGGCGTCTCGTCGGTGCCGGCGAGCAGCGAGCCGACCATGGCGCAGTCGGCGCCGGCCGCGAGCGCCTTGGCGAGATCGCCCGAGTACTTGATGCCGCCATCGGCGATCACCGGCGTCTTGCTCTTATGCGCGGCTTCGACCGCGTCCATGATGGCGGTGAGCTGCGGCACGCCGACGCCCGCGATGATGCGGGTGGTGCAGATCGAGCCCGGCCCGATGCCGACCTTGATGGCGTCGGCGCCGGCGTCGATCAGGGCCTGCGCGCCCTCGGTGGTCGCGATGTTGCCGGCGACCACCTGCACGCGGTTGGACAGCTTCTTGATGCGCGAAACGGCCTGGAGCACGTGCCGAGAATGGCCGTGCGCGGTGTCGACCACGACGAGATCGACGCCGGCGTCGATCAGCCGCTCGGTCCGACTGAAACCGGCCTCGCCGACCGTGGTGGCGGCGGCGACGCGCAGCCTGCCCTGCTCGTCCTTGCAGGCGTGCGGATTGGCGACCGCCTTCTCGATGTCCTTGACGGTGATCAGCCCGACGCAGCGATAGCGCGCATCGACCACCAGCAGCTTCTCGATGCGATGCTGGTGCAGCAGCCGCTTCGCCTCGTCCTGACCGACGCCCTCGCCCACCGTCACGAGACGGTCCTTGGTCATCAGCTCGGAGACTTTCTGCCGCGAGTCGGTGGCGAAGCGCACGTCGCGATTGGTGAGGATGCCGACGAGCTTGCCGGGCTTCGCGGCGTCGCCGCCCTCGACCACCGGGATGCCCGAGATGCCGTTCTCCTTCATCAAGGTGAGCGCATCCGCGAGCGTCGCGTCGGGGCCGATGGTGAGCGGGTTCACCACCATGCCGGATTCGAACTTCTTCACCTGCCGCACCTGGGCGGCCTGGATCTCGGGCTCGAGGTTGCGGTGGAGGACGCCGATGCCGCCGGCCTGCGCCATGGCGATCGCCATGTGCGCTTCGGTCACCGTATCCATCGCCGACGCGATGATCGGAATATTGACCGAGATCTCGCGGGTGATGCGGCTCTTCACATCGACCTCGGACGGCAGCACGTCGGAGAGGCCGGGCTTGAGCAGCACGTCGTCGAAGGTGAGCGCCTCGCGCGGGGAACCGTTCACGGCCATGGCCAACTCCCATCCGGCAGCGGCTCGGTCCGTGGGTGAAATCACCCGAACGCGTCGGAGAGGTCCGCGCGCGAATCGAGGCCCGCTTTTGGGTTGGCGACGGTCGATAGCATGGCAAAGCGGCCATGCCTAGGGCGGGTGTGGATCGACCCAAACGGCACCGTCATGGCCCGCGAAAGCGGGCCATCCAGTAACCCCGGTGTCGCGTCGGACACGACGGCGACCGCAGGGCGTACTGGATCACCCGCTTTCGCGGGTGATGACGCGAGCACTATGCGGGACGCCCGCCCCTCACTCGATCGACAGGTTGGCGAATTTCACCACCTTGCCCCACTTCTCGGTCTCGTCGCGCAGGAGCTTGCCGAACTCCTCAGGCGACATCGGCATCGGTGTGCCGCCGAGCTGGGCGACGCGCTCGCGCATCTTCGGGTCGGCGAGCGCGGCGTTCACGGCCTTGTTGAGGATCGCGATCACCTCGGGCGGCGTGCCCTTGGGCGCCGCGATCCCGTACCAGACGCTCGCCTCGTAGCCCGGAACCGTCTCGGCGACGGTCGGCACGTCGGGGAGCGCGGCCGAGCGCTCCGTCGTGGTCACGCCGAGCGCGCGCAGCTTGCCCTGCTGCACGAAGCCGAGCGCGCCCGGCAGGTTGTCGAACAGCACGTGCACCTTGCCGCTGAGCAGGTCCGGATAGACCAAGGCCGAGCCGCGATAGGGCACGTGCACCATGTTGATGCCGGTCATCGCCTTGAACAGCTCGCCGGACATGTGCACCGAGGTGCCGTTGCCCGAGGACGCGAACGAGATCTCGCCCGGATGCGCCTTGGCGTAGGCGATGAACTCGGCGACGTTCTTCACCGGCAGCGAGGGCGGCACGACCATGAGGTTGGTGAGCCGCATCAGGCCCGCAACCGGCACCGCATCCTTGAGGAAGTCGAACGGCAGGTGCTTGTAGAGCGTGGTGCCGATCGCATTATTGGGCGCGACGAACATGATCGTGTAGCCGTCGGCCGGCGCGTGCACCACGTAGTTCGCCGCGATCATGCCGCCCGAGCCGGCGCGATCCTCGACCACGACCGGCTGGCCGAGATAGTTCGAGATCCACTCGCCGAAGATGCGCGCGGTCGTGTCGTTCGGCCCGCCGGCCGCGAAGCCGACCACCCAATGGATCGGACGGCTGGGAAACTTGTCGGCCGCGGTTGCGCGGCCTTGCGTCAGCGCAAGAGCACAAGCGAAGCCGGCGAACAGAGTCAGGATCCGAACGGCGCGCATTGCACTCTCCATGACGCTGTGGCCGACGCAGGAGCGTGATCGATTTGAAAAGCCCCGGCAAGCCGGATTGGCCGCAAGGGAAAAGCGCCGCAGCCGCCGCGCAGCCGTCGTCACCGGCGCCGCAAACCAAAGCGAGGGTCGGGACCAGCACGCCGCTGACTGCAGGGCTCGTCGCCAAAATCGACATGACGATAAGGCCGCGCGCCCGCTTGCAGCCTTCTTGCGACCCCCTTGGCCGTCCGCAAGCGTTCCGCTAGTGGAGGACGCATGCCACCGGGCCGCCTTCCCTTGCCGCCGGATCGCCGTGGGCGGCGTTCATGACGCGTGAACGCCTGATTCCGCTGATCGTCGCGGTCGCGCTGTTCATGGAGAACATGGACTCGACCGTGATCGCAACCTCGCTGCCGGCGATCGCCCACGACCTCGGCACCGACCCGCTGGCGCTCAAGCTCGCGGTGACGACCTACCTGCTGGCGCTCGCGATCTTCATTCCGGCGAGCGGCTGGACCGCGGATCGATTCGGCGCGCGCACCATCTTCCGCACCGCCATCGTGGTGTTCATGGTCGGCTCGATCGGCTGCGCGCTGTCGCAATCGCTGCATCATTTCGTCATCGCGCGCTTCCTGCAGGGTATGGGCGGCGCCATGATGACGCCGGTCGGCCGGCTGATCCTGGTGCGCAGCGTCGACAAGCGCCGGCTGGTCGACGCCATGGCGTGGGTCTCGATCCCGGCACTGGTCGGCCCGGTGCTCGGGCCGCCGCTCGGCGGCTTCATCACCACGTTCCTGACGTGGCACTGGATCTTCTTCATCAATATCCCGATCGGCCTCGTCGGCATCGTTCTCGCCACCCGCTACATCGAGAACATCCGCGGCAAGACGCGTGAACCGTTCGATCCGCTCGGCATGCTGCTCGCCGGTCTCGGCATCGCCGGCGTCGCGTTCGGGCTCACGGCCATCGGCCTCAAGGGATTTCTGCCCACCAGCCTGCTCATCGCCATGATCGCGGGCGGCGCCGTCTGCATCGGCCTCTACATGCTGCACGCGCGCCGGATCGCGGCCCCGGTGATCGACCTCTCGCTCTTCCGCCTGCCGAGCTTCCGCGCGGGCGTCGGGGGCGGATTCATCTTCCGCGTCGGCACCGGCTCCATTCCGTTCCTGCTGCCGCTGATGCTGCAGGTCGGCTTCGACAAGACGCCGTTCCAGTCGGGCCTGATCACGTTCGCGACCGCGGTCGGCGCCATGAGCATGAAGTCCGCGGTGCCGACCTTGCTGCGGCGGTTCGGCTACCGCAACGTGCTGACCTGGAACTCGCTGATCGCCTCGGCGCTGGTTGCCGCCTGCGCGCTGTTCACGGCGACGACGCCGGTGATCATCATGCTGGTGGTGCTGTTCGCGGGCGGCTTCTTCCGCTCGCTGCAGTTCACCAGCGCGATGACGATCGGCTTTGCGGAGATCGAGCCCGCGCGCATGAGCCGAGCGACGTCGCTCGCTGCCGTCTGCCAGCAGCTGTCGGTGTCGACCGGCGTGGCACTCGGCGCGCTCACGGTCGAGATGGTGCGCGACTTCCGCCATGAAAGCACGATCGGCCCGACCGATTTCGCGCCGGCCTTCCTGATGGTGGCGTGCATCTCGGCGCTGTCCATCTTCGTGTTCGCGCGCATGCCGCCGGACTCAGGCGAGGAGCTGACCGGAAAATCCATCGCGCCGGCGCCTGGCCCCGCCGAAACGGCAGCCGCCGAGCCGCGCGGCGCGTGACGGTTCAGCCGTCCTCGCGCCACGCCGGGATGCGCCCGCGTAGCATCTCGTACGGCATGGCCTTGCGTAGCAGCGCTGCGTGTCAAACCCGATCGGATTGCCGGAAGCCGGTCGCCAGCACGTACAGCTCCGCCGAGTCGGCGCGGCTTGCGGCCGGCTTGACGTGGCGCACCGTCGCGAAATCGCGTTTCAGTTCAGTGAGCAACGTGCCCTCGGTGCCGCCTTGCAGCACCTTGCAGAGAAACGTGCCGCCGGGACTCAGCACCTCGCGAGCAAACTGGCCGGCGGTCTCGGCGAGCGCCATGATCTTCAGGTGATCGGTCTTGCGGTGACCGGTCGCGTTCGCGGCCATGTCGGAGAGCACGACGTCGGCCGGGCCGCCGAGCAACGCCTTGAGGCGGTTGGGCGCCTGCGCGTCGAGAAAGTCGAGATGCAGCACGTCGACGCCCGCAACCGGCATCATCTCGAGGATGTCGATCGCGACCACGCGCCCGCGGCCGCTATCGACGCCGACCCGCTTGGCGGCGACCTGACTCCAGCCGCCCGGCGCCGCGCCGAGATCGACCACGCGGCCGCCCGGCTTGAGGAAACGGTACTTGTCGTCGATCTCGATGAGCTTGAAGGCGGCGCGCGAGCGCAAGCCCTCGCGCTTGGCGCGCGCGACGTATGGATCATTGAGCTGCCGGTCGAGCCAGAGCTTGGAGGACAGCGAGCGCTTCTTGCCGCGCACCTGCACCTTGAGTTCGCGCCTGCCCCCGTCTCCGCCGCGCGCGTTCATCGGTCGTCCCACACGCCGTCGGCGCGCATCATCTGCACCAGCATGCCCTCGCGCAGGCCGCGGTCGGCGACGCGCAACCGTTCGCACGGAAAGGCGCGGCGGATCGCTTCCAGGATGGCGCAGCCCGCGAGCACGAGGTCGGCGCGTTCCGGGCCGATGCACGGGTTGGCGACGCGTTCTTCATACGTCATGGCGAGGAGCCCCTCGACCACGCCGGTCACCTGGGTGTCGTCGAGCCAGCAGCCGTCGACGCGGCGACGGTCGTAGCGCGGCAAATCGAGGTAGACGCCCGCAATCGTCGTCACGGTGCCGGAGGTCCCGAGCAGATGCATGCGCGCGAGACCGCCGCCGTGCGCGGCAGCGAACTCCGCAATCCGTTTCGCCACGTCGTCGATCATCGCCTCGAATATCTCGCGCGTGACCTGATGGCCGCCGTAGCCTTCCGCCAGCGTCACGACGCCGAGCGGGACCGACACCCAGCCCTCGATGCTCGGCCCCGGTGGGCCGCGTCGCGTCGGCGTGCACGGCCCCAGCCGGACCAGCTCGGACGAGCCACCACCGATGTCGAACAGGATGACGCCATCGACCTCCGGATCGATCAGCGGCGTGCAGCCGGTCGCGGCGAGCGACGCTTCGGTCTTGCGGTCGATGATCTCCAGGTCGAGCCCGACCTCGCTCAGGATGCGGGTGCGGAATTCGTCGCCGTTCTCCGCCGCCCGGCACGCCTCGGTCGCGATCAGGCGGGCGCGGCCGGCGTGGCGGTGGCGCATCTTGTCCCGGCACACGCTGAGCGCCCAGACGGCACGCTCGATCGCGGCTTCGCTGATGCGGCCCGACGCCGAAATGCCCTCGCCCAGCCGAATGATGCGCGAGAACGCGTCGATGACGCGAAAGCCGTCGCCGGCCGGACGCGCCACCAGCAGGCGGCAGTTATTGGTGCCGAGGTCGAGCGCCGCATAGGTGGTGCGCGGCTCGCCGACCTCGTGCGGCAAATCACCGTCGCCGCGATGACGCGCATAGGGGCCACGACCCCGCCGACCGCGATCGGGCCGCGGCCAATCGGGCGCAGGGTCGAGGCCGCCCCCGGCCTCGTCTTTCATCAAGAACCTTTCCCGCCGCATCGGAGCCCATGAGAGCCCATCGGGTCTCGACGATCGCGGCATGTGTTTCGTCAGATCGGAACCGAGTGTAACAGCGTCGCGCGGCAGTGCAACATGGCTGGCCATCGGCTACAGTTGGGCTCGCGTCCTTGTCCAAGCTCCCCTGCTCGTCTATCCAACCGGGCATATCCGTGCGCGGACCAACCATTATCGTGATGCGCCCATGAATCTCCGCAATGATCCGACCACCTTCTCGTCCGGCGTCGCCGCCATCGGCGAGCCGCTGCTGCGCAGCGAGGATCCCAAGCTGCTGCGCGGCGAGGGCCGATTTACGGACGACCTTCAGCTCCCCGGACAGGCCTATTGCGTGATGGTGCGCAGCCGCTACGCCCACGGCACCATCCGCTCGATCAAGACCGATGCGGCGCGCGCGATGCCGGGCGTGCTCGCGGTCTACACGGGCGCCGACCTGACCGGCTACGGCCTGCTCAAGTCGAGCCTGCCGTTCAAGAGCCGCGACGGCTCCGACATGCGCCACACCGGCCGCCCCGCGCTCGCGACCGACAAGGTGCGCTTCGTCGGCGATCCGATCGCCTGCGTGATCGCCGAGACCGTCAACCAGGGCCGCGACGCCGCCGAGGCCGTGGAAATCGACATCGACCCGCTGCCGGCCACCACCCACCCGCCGGACGCGGTCGGCAAGGACGCGCCGCAGCTCTACGACGACGCGCCCGGCAACATGGCGCTCGACTTCCATTTTGGCGACAGCGAGAAGGTCAAAGCCGCCTTCGCGTCGGCGGCCCACGTCGCCAAGGTCGACATCGTCAACAGCCGCGTCGTCGTCAATTCGATGGAGCCGCGCGCCGCGATCGGCGACTACGATGCAGCGAGCGGGCGGTGGACGCTGCGCGTCGGCTGCCAGGGCGTCATGGGAATGAAGGCGCAGCTCGCCTTCGTGCTCGGTGCGACGCCCGACAAGGTGCACGTGCTCACCGGCAATGTAGGCGGCTCGTTCGGCATGAAGGCAGCGGTCTATCCCGAATATGTCTGCTGCCTGCATGGCGCGCGCGCGCTCGGCCGGCCGGTGAAATGGACCGATGAGCGCACCTCGAGCTTCATGTCGGACAACCACGGCCGCGATCACATTTACACGGTCGAGCTTGCCCTCGACAAAGAGGGGCATTTCCTCGCGCTGCGGCTCACCGGGTACGGCAATCTCGGCGCCTTCATGGGCACCATGGCGCCGCAGCCGGCGACGCTGAACGTCTTGCGCAACGTCCTGAGCCTCTACCGCACGCCGCTGATCGAGGTGTCGACGCGTTGCGTCTTCACCAACACGACGTTCATCAACCCCTATCGCGGCGCCGGGCGGCCCGAGGGCAACTACTTCATGGAGCGCGTGATCGACGTCGCGGCCGACGAAATGGGCATCGACCGCACCACGCTGCGCAAGCGCAACCAGATCACGCCGCGCGAGCTTCCCTATGCGGCAGCATCCGGCCTGACCTACAACTCGGGCGACTTTCCGGCGCTGTTCAAGCAAGCGCTCGAAGCCGCCGACGTGAAAGGCTTCGCGGCGCGCCGGCGCGAGTCGAAGAAGCGCGGCATGCTGCGCGGCCTCGGCATCGGCAGCTATCTCGAGGTGACCGCGCCGGCCAACAAGGAGATGGGCGGCATCCGCTTCGAACAGGACGGCACCGTCACGATCCTCACCGGCACGCTCGACTACGGCCAGGGCCACGCGACGCCGTTCGCGCAAGTGCTGAGCGCGACGCTCGGCATTCCGTTCGACCGCATCCGCCTCCTCCAGGGCGACAGCGACCAGCTGCTCGCCGGCGGCGGCACCGGCGGCTCGCGCTCGGCGATGAACTCGGGCGCCGCGATCGTCGAGGCCTCCGCCAAGGTGGTCGAGCAAGGCAAGGTGATCGCCTCACACGTGCTGGAGACGGCGGCCGCCGACATCGAGTTCGGCAACGGGCGCTTCACGGTCGCGGGCACCGACCGCAGCATCGGCATCATGGAGCTTGCCGACAAGCTGCGCGCCGGCGCCAAGCTGCCGCCCGACGCGCCGCAGTCGCTCGACGTCTCCCATGTCAGCAACGGCATGCCGTCGGCATTCCCGAACGGCTGCCACGTCTGCGAGGTCGAGGTCGATCCGCAGACCGGTGTGATCGAGGTGGCGAAATACACCTCGGTCAACGATTTCGGGACCGTGATCAATCCGATGCTGGTGGAAGGCCAGATCCACGGCGGCGTCGTGCAGGGCATCGGCCAGTCCTTCCTGGAACGCACCGTCTACGATACCGAAGGCCAGTTCCTCACCGGCTCGTTCATGGACTACTGCCTGCCGCGCGCCACCGATGCGCCGCCCTTCGTCACCATCCACCACCCGGTGCCGGCAAAGACCAATCCGCTCGGCGCCAAGGGCTGCGGCGAAGCTGGCTGTGCGGGCTCGCTCACCTCGGTGATGAACGCGATCGTCGACGCGCTGTCGGAATACGGCATCCGCCACATCGACATGCCGGCAACGCCCGAGAAGGTGTGGCAGGCGATCCAGGCGGCGAAGAAGCACTGACGCCAATTAGCGTAAGATCATTCCCCATCCCATGGGCGGCGCGCCGCATGCCGAACGTGAAGGATCGTTATGGCATCGCGGTTGGCCGTGTAGAAAATCTTGAAGGGATAGCGCACCAGCGGCACGACCCGCACGCCAGGCCGCCCCGGTACGCGAAGCGAAGCCCACTCTCCGGCATCACCGCGATACGGGCAACGGTCGCACGTATGAAGGTCTCGAGCGCGGCAGCGACGGCCGGTCCAAAGACCCGGCGGCTATGCACGCCGATTTGTTCAAGATCAGATACCGCGCGTGGCGCATAGATGACGTTCATGCGCCACGAAATTTGGCGAAGGCAGCCTCGACCTCGTCCTTCGTTGCAACCTCGCCACGCGCGATCTGGCCAAGCGCCTCGTCAATGGCGGCAAGCTCTTCTGGCGTGGCTTGATAGACGCCGGTGCGCCGCGCCTCGATCTCGCGCGCGAATTCGGCAAGCTCCTCCTGATCCTGTCGCGGCCAGGATTCCACTTGCTCAAGCAGCTTTTTCGTCGCCGGTGTCATGTCTCACTTTCTACCACGTTCGGCGTGACCGAGCCACCGCTCACCGTCCGAGCAGTCCGCCCGCAACTGCCGCCAACACGACGACCAGCCACGGCGGCAGCTTCCACAGCGCGAGCGCGAGGAAGGCGACGATCGCGAGCGCGAAGTCGACCGGCGCCAGGATGGCGCTCGTCCACACCGGGCGATAGAGCGCGGCAAGCAGAAGCCCGACCACGGCCGCATTGATGCCGCGCAGGGCGGCCTGCGCGCGCGGCTCGCCGCGCAACGCCGCCCAGAACGGCAGCGCACCGAACACCAGCAGGAATGACGGGAGGAAAACGGCAACGAGGCAGAGCGCGGCGCCGAGCCAGCCGCTCGGCTGCGTCTTCATCACGGCACCGAGGTAGGCCGCGAAGGTGAACAGCGGCCCGGGCACCGCCTGCGCGGCGCCGTAGCCGGCGAGGAAGTCGTCGTTCGTCACCCAGCCGCTCGGCACGACCTCGGCCTGCAGCAGCGGCAGGACCACGTGGCCGCCGCCGAACACGAGCGAGCCGGTGCGATAGAAGCTGTCGAACAGCGCGAGCGGCTGCGACGGCACCGCGGCCGCCAGCAGCGGCAGGCCGGCGAGCAGCGCGAAGAAGAGCGCGAGGCAGACGAGCGCGAACGTCTTGCCGATCGGCACGTGCAGCGCCGAGCCGGCGGCCGCGGGCGCGTCGCGCAGCACGATGAGGCCGACGACGCCGCCGACCGCGATGGCGCCGACCTGCCCCCAGACCGTCGGCACGACCAGCACGACGACGGCGGCGACGACCGCGAGCGTTGCGCGCGGGCGGTCCGGGCAGAGCGTGCGCGCCATGCCCCACACCGCCTGCGCGACCACGGCAACCGCCGCAATCTTGAGGCCGTGCAGCCAGCCGGAGCCGAGCGCGCCCTGCAGCGTGCCGAGACCGTAGGCGAACAGCACCATCGCGATCGCCGAGGGCAGCGTGAACCCGACCCAGGCCGCAAGCGCGCCCGGAATGCCGGCGCGCAGGAGGCCGGTGCCGATGCCGACCTGGCTTGACGCCGGGCCGGGCAGGAACTGACAGAGCGCGACGAGGTCGACGAACGAGCGCTCGTCGAGCCAGCGCCGGCGCTCGACGAATTCGGCGCGGAAATAGCCGATATGGGCCACCGGCCCGCCGAACGAGGTCAGCCCGAGCTTGAGAAAGGCCGCCAGAACCTCGGGCCAGCGGCCGGGCGCCGATTGCGTCGGAGCGTCGCCGTCACTCAGTTCCATCCCCTGGCCATCCCGTGCCTATGCGCAGACCTGCCCCGACCTTATAGCGCCGTCGACGGACTGGGCTAAACTGGGCATTCACCTTGTGGACATATGCGAGCACCATGACGGAAGCCTTCATCTGTACGGCCTGCGGCACCCAATATGCGCCGAGCGACAAGCCGCCGGCACAATGTGCGATCTGCGAGGAGGAGCGCCAGTATGTGCCGCCCGCCGGGCAAAGCTGGACTACGCTGACATCGCTCGCGGCGCGCAGCTTCAATTCCTGGCGCGAGCACGAGCCGGGCGTGCTCGGCATCGGCACGCAGCCGAACTTCGCCATCGGCCAGCGCGCACTGCTGATCCGGACGCCGCACGGCAACGTGCTGTGGGACTGCATCGCGATGCTCGATGACGCGACCGTGACGCTGATCAAGTCGCTCGGCGGGCTGGCTGCGATTGCCATCTCGCATCCGCATTTCTACACCACCATGGTGGAATGGAGCCGCGCCTTCGGCGGCGTGCCGATCCACCTCCATGCGGCCGACCGCGATTGGATCATGCGGCCCGATCCGGCGATCAAGCCGTGGGAGGGCGACACGCTCGCGCTCCTGCCGGACGTCACGATCATCCGCGGCGGCGGGCATTTTCCGGGCGGCGCCATGCTGCACTGGGCGAAGGGCGCGGGCGGACGCGGCGTGCTGTGCTCGTCCGACATCGCGACCGTGACCACCGACCGCAAGTTCCTCACCTTCATGTGGAGCTACCCGAACTTCATTCCGCTGTCGGCCGCGCAGGTCGAGGGCATCGCGGCCGCGCTTGCGCCGTTTCGATTCGACACCATCTACGGACATTATTTCGATCGCGTGATCCGTCACGACGGCGAGGCCGTTCTGAAGCGATCGGTCGCGCGCTATCTTCGGGCGATCGGCGGCTGATCGTCCCTGCCAGGAGCAACCCGATGAGCAAAGAGATCCGCATCGAGCCCAATCCGCATCGCGTGCGCGTCCGGCTCGGCGGCAAGACCGTGGCCGACACCGCGCAGGCGCTGACCCTGTTCGAGACCCCTTATCCGGCCGTGCAATACGTGCCGCGCCAGGATGTCGACATGTCGCTGCTGGCGCGCACCGAGCGGCACACGCATTGCCCCTACAAGGGCGACTGCTCGTATTACTCGATCAGGGCGGACGGCAAGGTCGTCGAGAATGCGGTGTGGAGCTACGAGCAGCCGATTCCCGGGGTCGCCCAGATCGCCGGGCACGTGGCGTTCTATCCGGACAAGGTCGAGATCACGGTGGAGAAGGACAAGTAACGCCGTAACAGGGGCAGAGCCCGCCATCATCTCCGATTTCGCCGCGCGGTGCCCTCTCCCCCGCTTGCGGGGGAGAGATGGAGAGGGGGAAGCCGCGAGTTCATGCGTTTGCGGCTTCCCCCTCCCCACCCTCCCCCGCAAGCGGGAGAGGGAGTGAAAGGCCTCGCTCGCGGCCCTACGGCTCCTGCGAGTCCATCAGGATGAAGGCCACGCGGCACGGGACCTTGCCGTGATTGATCCAGGCGTGGTTGGTCGCCTGCTGCACCACCACGTCGCCGGCCTTGAGATGCACGACGCTGTCGTCGAGCATCATGTCGATCTCGCCCGACATGATGATCGCGTAATCGACCGTGCGGGTGCGATGCATCATGGGGTGGCGCGGCGGCTGGCCGCGCTTGGGGGCGTCGACGCCCGCAACCTTCATCATGGTGTCCATCGGCAGCTTCTCGATCGCCTCGCTCATCGGCACGAAGTCGACGATGCGGAAGATCGTCCCGTTCTTCGGCGGCTGCAGCGCGACCTTGATCTTGCCGCGGTCCTCGCTCCAGTTGAAATCGGCCGGAGCGGCCTGCGTCACCCACACCTCGCCGGCCGGATTGGGCGAGCGGAAGCTCTGCAGCGGCAACGCATCGTCGACCAGCGCGACCGCCTTGCCGTCCTTGTTGATCGCCGTCACCACGCGGTGCACGGTCGGCGGCGCATCCTTCTGCTGACCCGCCGCGTAGCCGGCCACGACCAATCCGATCGCGCCGAGCGTCAATACAAGCGCACGCTTCATGTCATCCTCCCTGCTGACTGCTTATGGAGGCCCATACTACGTGGCTTTTTGCCGCCGTGTCATGACGGGCCCGGCCCGCGACGCGCCCACAACGTGGTTTCCTCGGCTGCACCACGCCGCTAGGCTGCGGCCGCGATCCAAGCCCGCGAGGAAGTCGATGAACCTGACCATCCGTACGTTGTTGTTGCTGGGCGCCGCGCTGACGGCGTCGATCACCGGCGCCAAAGCGCAGAGCTACCCGAGCCGCCCGATTTACCTCATCGCGCCCTATGCGCCGGGCGGCATCGCCGACATCGCGGCACGCCTGATCGGGCAGAAGCTCACCGAGGCCTGGGGCCAGCAGGTTGTGGTGGAGAACCGGCCGGGCGCCAACGGCTTCCTCGGCGTCACGGCGGTGACGCGCGCGCAGCCGGACGGCTACACGCTCCTGGTCGTGACCACCGGCGACGTGACGATCAACCCGGTGCTCTTCAAGCACACGCCCTATGACGTCGGGCATGACCTGATCTCGATCACCATGCTGAGCGACACGCCGACTGTGCTCGCCGCCAACGCGGCTTCGCCGTACAAGACCGTCGCCGACGTCATCGCGGCCGCGAAAAAGAATCCCGGCAACATCGCGATCGCCTCGCCCGGCATCGGCAGCGTCAACCAGCTCGCCTTCGAATGGATGGGGCTGGGCACCGGCGCCAAGCTCCTGCACGTGCCCTACAAGGGCGGGGCGCCAGCCGCGACCGCGCTTGCGGGCGGCGAGGTCCCGCTCGGGCTGCTGGCGATCTCCTCGGTGACGCCCTTCCTGCAGAACAACCGGGTGCGCGTGCTCGCGGTCACCACCGCCAAGCGCTCGCCGTTCAATCCCGAATGGCCGACCCTGCAGGAGAGCGGAGCGCCCGACGTCGACGTGTCGAACTGGACCGCGTTGATGGCGCCGGCCGGCACGCCGCAGCCGATCATCGACAAGCTGCATGAGACGGTGACCGAGATCCTCAAGATGCCGGAGATCCAGCAGCGCTTCTCCGCCGGCGGCGCCGTGACGGTACCGACGACGGCGGCCGAGCTCGATGCGCGGATCAAGCGCGAAACGGCGGCATTCAAGACCATCGTCGACAAGGCGAACATTCACGTGGAGTGACGAGACCATCCAGATTGCGTCATTGCGAGGAGCGCAGCGACGAAGCAATCTCGGTCCACAAACGCATGCGCAAGTGAAACGAGATTGCTTCGCGGAGTTTATCCTTGGGCCCGCCGAAGGCGAGACCCGAGGGCTCGCAATGACAGCTGATAGCGAACCACATCATGCCCATGGACGTCTTCGAAGCGGTCAACTCGCGCATCGCGTGCCGCTGGTTCCTCGACCAGCCGGTCGATCCGAACATCGTGCGCACACTGGTCGAGAAGGCGGCGCGCGCGGCGTCGGGCGGCAACCTGCAGCCGTGGCGCGTCTACGCGCTCACCGGCGCGCCGCTGGCGGAGATCAAGCGGCGGGTCGCGGCGCGGATCGCGGATCACGATCCGCGTCACGACGACGCCGAGTATCCGATCTACCCGAAGACCATGTGGGAGCCGTACAAGTCGCGGCGCGAGGAGCATGGCGTCCAGCTCTATGGCGCACTCGGGATCGCACGCGACGATACCGAAGGCCGCCTCGACCAGTACAAGCGCAATTTCGAATTCTTCAACGCGCCGGTCGCGCTGTTCATCACCATCGAGCGCAAGCTCGGTCCGGGTCAATGGGCGGATCTCGGCGGCTACATCCACGCGCTCATGTTCCTCGCGCGCGGCGCCGGCCTCGACACCTGCCCGCAGGAATCATGGGCGCGCATGCACGAAACGGTCGGCGCATTCCTCGCCATCCCGCCCGAGTACATGCTGTTTTGCGCCGTGGCGATCGGCTACGGCGACCACTCGCATCCGGCCAACAGCTTCCGCTCGCCGCGCGCCAAGCCAGACGAGTTCTGCACGTTCGTCGGATTCGAAGGCATCTAACGGCGAATCCGAAGTGACTCGCGCGGCGCCGTGCGCGAGGATATCGCCATGACCGGCTGGACCGAACGCACCAAAAGCTTCTGCGCGCGCTTCAACCTGCGCGTTCCCATCCTGCTCGCGCCGATGGCCGGCGCGGCGGCGCCGTCGCTCTCGATCGCGGTCGGCAATGCGGGCGGACTCGGCTCGTGCGGCGCGCTGCTGATGCCGCCGGACGAGATCACGGCGTGGGCGAGCGAGGTGCGCGCCGGCACCAACGGCGCGTTCCAGCTCAACCTGTGGATTCCCGATCCGCCGCCGCGGCGCGACGCGGCGCATGAGGCGCGGCTGCGCGAATTCCTCGGCGCCTTCGGCCCGGCGGTCGCGGCGGACGCGGGCGACGCCAAGCCGCCCGATTTTGCCGCGCAATGCGAGGCGCTGCTCGCGGCCGGGCCGCCGATTATCTCGTCCGTCATGGGCGTCTACCCGCCCGAGTTCGTCGCTCGCCTCAAGGCGCGCGGCATCGCCTACTTCGCGGTTGTCTCCACGGTCGCGGAGGCGCGCACCGCCGAGGCGGCCGGCGCCGACGTGATCGTCGCGCAGGGCATGGAAGCCGGCGGCCACCGCGGCGCCTTCGATGCCGCGCAGGCCGAACATCAGCTCGTCGGCCTGTTCGCGCTGCTGCCGGCCGTCGTCGACGCCGTGAAGGTGCCGGTGGTCGCGACCGGCGGCATCGCGGATGGACGCGGCGTCGCGGCCGCGCTCCTGCTCGGCGCGAGCGCGGCGCAGATCGGCACCGGTTTTCTGCGCTGCCCCGAGGCGAAGCTGCCGCCCGCCTGGGCCGACGGCATTGGCCGGACCCCGCCGGAAGGCACCATGCTGAGCCGCGCGTTCAGCGGCCGCGCGGGCCGCACCGTCGCCAATGATTATGCACGCGCCGCGGCGGCGCCCGATGCCCCGGCGCCCGCCCCCTACCCGGTGCAGCGCAGCCTCACGGCCGCGATGCGCGCGGCGGCGACCAAGGCCGGCGACCTGCAGCGCATGCAGGCCTGGGCCGGTCAATCAGCCGCGCTCGCGCGCGCGGAACCCGCCGCGAACCTGCTCGCGCGCATCTGGCAGGACGCGCAGGCGCTGCTCGGGTGAGCGCTACTTCGACCCGAAAGGCTGCGAACCCACCAGCACCACGATCCAGATCACGATAAATACGCCGATCGCAACGGCGACAACTCCGGCTCCGCCAACCATGGCCATCTCCCTCGCTCGCCCTCGTTGGGACTCGGGGCGTTGACGCCATCCTAGCCCAATTCCGCCCGTGGTTTAAGTCCCGCCGGCATGGTACAATTCGCGCAAAGCGATGACATCCGAAGGACAGCCGGAATGAACTTGCAAGCCCTCGGCTACGTCGGCATCCGCACCCGCAAGCCGGAAGACTGGCGCGCCTACGCGACGCGCTTCCTCGGCCTGCAACTGGTCGACGAAAGCCGCGCCACGATGGCGTTCCGCATGGACGACCGCAAGCAGCGCGTCGTGGTCGAGAGCGGCGAGACCGATGCGCCCGCGTTCTACGGCTGGGAGGTCGCGGACGCCCCGGCGCTCGACGCGCTCTGTGCCCATCTCGAGCGGCACGGCATCAAGTTCGCACGCGGTTCGCGGGCGTTGGCCGACGAACGGCGCGTCAAGGATCTCATCGTCCTCGCCGATCCGGTCGGCAACCGCGTCGAGGTATTTCACGGCGCCGAGGTCACGACCGAGCCGTTCCGGCCGGGCCGATCGATCTCCGGCTTCCGCACCGGCGCGCTCGGCATGGGGCACGCGGTGCTCACCGCCGAGCGGCTCGACGACGTGCTCCCCTTCTACCAGGACATCCTCGGCTTCAAGGCGAGCGACTACATCCTCAAGCCGTTCGCGGCCTACTTCTTCCACGTCAACCCGCGCCACCACAGCCTCGCCTTCATCAACACGGGCAAGAACGGCATCCATCACCTGATGATGGAGACCTGCTTCCTCGACGACGTCGGCCAGGCGTACGATCTCGCGTTGCGCAAGCCCGAGATGATCGGCACCACGCTCGGCCGCCACGTCAACGACGAGGTGACGTCGTTCTATTCGTGGTCGCCGTCGGAATTCCTGGTCGAGTACGGCTGGGGCGGCCGCACCATCGATCCAGCGACGTGGACGCCGCACGAACGCACCGAAGGCCCGAGCGTGTGGGGCCACGACCGCGCGTGGCTATCTCCGGAAGGTCGCGAGGAGGCGCGCGACATGCGCATCCGCGCCGCCAAGTCCGGCGCCCGCATGCCGCTCAACGTGATGGACGGCAATTACAAGCTCGCCGCGGATGTGTGTCCGTGGTGGACCATGAATGTGACGGCCAGGAAGACCGCGAGCTGATTTCCCGCGTCATTGCGAGGAGCGCGCAGCGCGACGAAGCAATCCCGGCCACATATGCCTGCGCAAGCGAAGCGAGGTTGCTTCGCTTCGCTCGCAATGACGCAGAAGTAGGATTTACGCCCTCGCACCCTCGCCGGTGATCTGTTCCAGCACCTTGCCTTTGGTCTCGATCCCCACGAGCCACAGCGCGACCGAGGCGATCAGGAAGGTCAGCGCGAAGGTGTGGAGCACATATTTGCCGGCGCCGTATTGCAGCATGAACCCGACGACCGCCGGAGCGAGGAACGAGCCGATGCGGCCGATGCCGAAGAACCAGCCGACCGCGGTTGCGCGCAGGTGGGTCGGGTAGAGCTCGCTCACATAGACGCCGTTCGCGCCATAAACGCCGGGGTTGACCCAGCCGACGGCCGCGATCGCGACGTAGATCCACACGCCGCTCGCCATCGCGAACCACAGGTGGAAGAACGCGCCGACGAAATAGTAGAGGAACAGCACCGGCCGGCGGCCGAAGGCATCGATCAGGAAGCCGCATGCCGTGTAGCCGACGATGGCCGCGACCGCTTGCACGAACAGGAACACGAGGATCTGCGAGAGCTGGAAGCCGCGCTGCACCAGGATGGTCGGCAACATGAAGATGATGCCGTTCGACGACCACAGGAAGCAGAACGACACGATCCAGAGCAGGATCGTGCGCTTTCGCCGCTCCGGCGTGAGCAGCTCGAATACGGTCACGCCGCGCTGCTCGGCGCCGACCGCGGCGGCGACCGGCGCAGTGGATGCCGGCGCGCCGGCGAGCGCCTTCGACTCGATGCGCGTGACGGTCGCTTCCGCCTCGTCGACGCGGCCGCGACTGAGCAGATAGCGCACCAACTCGGGCATCACGATGCTGACGAAGAACAGGAGCAGCGCCGGCGCGACGCCGATGATGAACACCGTGCGCCAGCCGTAGACCGGCATGACGAAGTACGAGATGGCGGCGGCGAGCGCGAGGCCGGTCGGGAAGCCCACCGCCATGCCGCCGGCCATGCGGCCGCGCAGGCGGCCAGGGCTGAACTCTGACGCGATCGTCAGCGAGACCGGAACCGTGCCGCCGAGGCCGAAATTAGAGATGAAGCGAAACACCGCGAGCGACAGCACGTTCCACGACGCCGCGACGAGCCCGGTGAAAATCGAAAAGATGCCGATGGTCGTCGCGAACGAGGTGCGCCGGCCGATGTAGTCCGAGATCGTGCCCCAGAACAGCGCACCGAGGAACGCGCCGACGAGGCCGACGGTGGCGAGCAGGCCGGACTGCGCCTGGTTGAGGCCGAACTCGCGCGCGACCGGCGGCAACGCCATGCCAAACAGCGCGAAATCGCAGGCGTCGAACATCACGCCGAGGAAGCACAGGATGAACAGGTTGCGGTGCCAGCGCGAGAACGGCAGCCGTTCGAGCCGACCGACCAGCTCGGCCGATTTTTGCGCGGTGTCCGCCATCGTGTGTCCCCTCCCCGTACGCCTCGTTGAGCGAGGCTGTTGTGGGCGGAGTTAACAACGAAGCGCGCGCGGATGACAAGCGCGTAGGATGGGTTGAGCGATAGCGAAACCCATCATCTATGGTTTGCCGTCAAGGTGATGGGTTTCGCTATCGCTCAACCCATCCTACAATCCACAATCCCGCCGAGACGCCATCATGCTCGACATCTTCACCCACTTCATGCCGAAGCGGTTCCTCGACCGGCTCGGCGAGCTCATTCCGGGCCATCCGGTGCTGGCGGCATTTCCGCGCATCAAGCCGCTGTGGGACATCAACGCGCGCCTCGCGCTGCTCGACGAGTTCGAGGGCCTGCAGCAGGTGCTCTCGCTCGCCAATCCGCCGATCGAGCTCGTCGCGCCGCCGGACCGGAGCCCCGAGGTGGCCCGCATGGCGAACGACGGGCTTGCCGAGGTGTGCGGCAAGCATCGCGACCGCTTCCCGGCCTTCGTCGCGTCGCTGCCGATGAACAATGTGGATGCGTCGCTTGCCGAGATCGACCGCGCGATCGATATGGGGGCGCGCGGCATCCAGGTCTTCACCAACGTGGCGGGCGAGCCGCTGTCGGCGGCGAAGTATCGGCCGATCTTCCAACGCATGGCGCAGCACGATCTTCCGATCTGGGTGCATCCGATGCGCAGCGCCCAATTTGCCGACTACGCGAGCGAGACGGCGTCGGAGAACGAGATCTGGTTCAGCTTCGGCTGGCCTTACGAGACCACCGCATGCATGACGCGGTTGATCTATTCGGGCCTCTTCGACGAGTTGCCGACGCTCAAGATCATCTCGCATCACATGGGCGGCATGATCCCCTTCTTCGCCGGCAAGATCGACCTCGGATTCCGCCAGATCTTCTTCGGCACGCCGCAGCGCAACCCCGCGGCAGAGGATGCCGGGCTCAAGCAGCACCCGCGCAAATATTACGAGATGCTCTATGCCGACACGGCGCTCAACGGCGAGGTCGCGGCGACGCGCTGCGGCCATTCGTTCTTCGGCACCGCGCACAGCCTGTTCGCGACCGACGCGCCGTTCTGCTCCGAGCAGGGACGCGGGCTCATCCGCAACACGATCGCGGCCGTGAAGGCGCTGGAGATTTCGGACGCCGAGCGCGAGATGATCTTCGCCGGCAATGCGAAGAAGCTGATGAAGTTGTAACTCGTAGGATGGGTTGAGCGAAGCGAAACCCATCGGCTGACTCGCATAGCGTTGCATTCCCACGATGGGTTACGCCGCTTCGCGGCTAACCCATCCTACGAAGGTGCCTCATGAAAAACCAGAACATCAAGGTGAAGCTCCGCGACGGCGAGATGGGGGCGTATCTCGCGATCCCCGACAGGACGCCGGTGGGCGCGGTCATCGCGATCATGGAGATCTGGGGCGTCAACGACACGATGCGGCATCATGCGCACGAGTTTGCCGAGGCCGGGTTCATCTGCCTCGTACCCGATCTCTTCTGGCGGCAGGAGCCGGGTGTCGAGCTGTCCGACCACAATCCCGAGCACGTCAAGAAGGCGTTCGATCTCTACTACGACTTCGACTACGACCTCGCGGTGCGCGACATGGAGGACACCTGGCACTTCCTCGAGACGCTGCCCGAATCCAACGGAAAAGTCGGCGCGGTCGGCTACTGCCTGGGCGGCAAGCTCTGCTACCTGATGTGCTGCCGCACCGACATCGACTGCGCGGTCGCGTATTACGGGACCTACATCGAGCATCGCATCAAGGAGGCGAAGAGCCTGCATCGTCCCTTCGTGCTGCACATGGCGATGAAGGACCGCTGGGTGCAGGCGGAGGTGAACGACCTGCTCGAACGGCGGCTTTCACCCAATCCGCTGGTCACGATCCACAAGTACCCTGGCGCCGACCACGCCTTCGCGCGCAAGGGCGGCAAGACATACTCCGCGCCCGAGGCCGAGCGTGCGCTCGGGCTGACGGTGGAGTTCTTCAAGAAGCACCTCGGATGACGCGCGGGGATCGACGCGTCTCCCCCGTGCGCGGCCCGGATTGCATCCGCGCTTCGGATTGGCTATTTATCAATCCATCGCGCTTCCTGAGCGCGAGATAAAAGTCATTATATCACAATGACTTAATGGGGAATAGTTCAACGGTAGAACAGCGGACTCTGACTCCGTTAATCTAGGTTCGAATCCTAGTTCCCCAGCCAGACTCGAAGCTTCCCCGACAGATCAAGCCACGTCCCCACCCAGCCGCAGCCGCTCGCTCGCGGCGGCGCGACACGCCATGTGCATGTTCTCGTTCACCGAGGAGAACGAGCACCCCTGCCCCTCCCACAAGAGCGCGAGCGACTCCGCCGAGTGAAGCGAAATGTGCCCGTTGCGCGGGCCGACGTACCACCATGCGAGGCCGCCGCTTTCTTCAAACCGCGGAGGCAGCACCAGGGTCGAGAACAACACCACGCCGTCGTCGGCGAGCCGGTCGATGATGGCGCGGACGCAGCCGACCGGATCAGGCGTGTGCTCGAACGTTTCGAAGCAGGTGATCAGATTGTAGGTCTCGTCCGGCATCGTATCGTATCCGGGCGTGAAGGGATCGTAGGTATCGCAGCGCTTGAAGCCGTGCGCGCGCAAGGCTTTGGCAAACGTGCCGTTGCCGCCGCCATAGTCGAGCACGTTCAGACGCCCTTTGTGCGCCTCGAACAGCTCCGCGACGAAAGCCGCGTTGCCGATCGGCCGAAGCTGCTCGTATTCCGGGTCAACCTGGGCATACCCCGCATTGTAGATGTGCGTCGCGAAATCCGCGGGGGTCCAGTCATCGAACGCGTCGGTGAACAGGAAGCCGCAAGCAGGGCAGCGGCGGTAGAAGATCGCATGGCCATAGAGCGGAAGGCGCATCCCGCGGTGGTCCATGCATGACTTGTTGAAGTCGACCGAGCCGATCATCGGCGCCGGGCTCGCGCAAATCTTGCAGGGCGCGAATTGCGGCGCGGGGCTTGGAAAGTGCATGCAGGCGGTTCCTCCTGTGCCAAGCCGTCGGCGACGAATGAGGCCGAATCACTCCCGCAGTGTAGACAGCCATCAGATGTGCGTCCGGGGGACAATCGTCGACACATCTCATATGATTTGCCGAGATGATTCGTGCCCGCTGACTGGCGACGCCTTGTCCGGATACCGGCACGTTCCAGCGGCCTCTTCGCCTGAATGAGATTCATGTCGCGGCCCGCGCAGCCACACGCTCAGCCTCTCTCCAAGCACGCGACGAGGTTGGCGCAAGCTCAAACCCATTTCCAAAAAGGCAGCTACGCGGAGGCGGAAGCCCTGTGCGAGCGGCTTCTCGCCAAGCGGCCGTCCGATTTCGACGTGCTTTATCTGCTCGGCGCCATCCGGCATGCCCAGGGGCGCCTGCCGGAAGCGCTCGAAGCGCTTGCGCGGGCGCTCAAGACCAATGCTCGTTCGCCGGAGCTTCTGTTCAATCACGGGATGATCCTCGCCAACCTCAATCGGCACGCCGAAGCCCTCGACAGCTACGAGCGCGCGGTGGCGCTCAAGCCGGATTGGGCCGAGGCGCAACACAACCGCGGCCGTGTCCTGCTCGATCTTGGCCGGCCCGACGCCGCGCTCCCGTGTTTCGAGGCGGCGCTCAAGCTCAAGCCGGATTTCGTCGACGCCCTGAGCAGCCAGGGCAACGCGCTGGTGACGCTCCGCAAGGCCGAGCAAGCCCTGGTGCCACTCGCGCAGGCGCTACGCCTGCAACCCGATCATGCCGGCGCCCTGTACAATCTGGGCACCGCCCTGACACGGCTTCGCAAGTATCCCGAGGCCCTGGCGAGCTACGAAAGAGCGATCGCCATCAATCCGCGCTACGTGCAGGCGCACGCGAACTGCGGCGTGGTGCTTCACGGGCTCAAGCTCTACGGCGACGCGCTCGCGAGTTGCGATCGCGCGCTCGCGCTCGATCCGGGCCATGCCAATGCCTGGGTCGTCCGCGGCAACGTCCTGCACGACATGGCGCGGTATGACGAGGCGCTTGCGAGCTACGATCGCGCGACCGCGGTCGATCCGAACCACGATGACGCCTGGACGAGCCGCGGCGTCGTCCTCGAGCGCCTTGTTCGCCTCGATGAAGCGCTTGCAAGCCATGATCGGGCCCTTGCCGTAAACGCGAGCAATGCCCGCGGCTGGGCCAACCGCGGAAACACGCTCCTTGTGCAAGGCCGCATCGCGGAAGCGCTCGCAAGCCATGACCGCTCACTTGCGCTCGCTCCGGGCAGCGTCAAAACCACGATCAGCAAAGGCGTCGCCCTTCTGCATGCCGGACGGCCGCTGGAAGCGCGCGAACATCTCGCGCGTGCGCTCGCCACGGATCCCAGCTCCGCGAAAGCGCACTTCAGCAAATCGCTGATCGACCTTCTGCTCGGAAATCTCCCGGACGGATGGCGCGGCTATGAATACCGGTTCGAGGGGCAGGACATACCCGATCGTCGCTCCTTTTCGAAGCCGCGGTGGACCGGCCATGAGCCGCTCGATGGCAAGACGCTGCTCGTTCATGCCGAGCAGGGCCTCGGCGACAACATTCAGTTCGTGCGATACGCGCCCCTCGTGGGCGAGCGCGCCCGCGTCGTCCTCGCGATGCCGCGGGCGCTGGTCCGATTGGTCACCGGGCTGACGGGGGTCGCACAAGTCGTGCGCGAGGGGAACCAGGTTCCGGACTTCGATTTTTATTGCCCGCTGCTGAGCCTGCCGCTCGCACTTGGCACCACGATGGAGACGATCCCCAACGCGGTCCCCTACCTGACGGCGGACCCGAGCGCCGTCGCGGCGTGGCGGCAGCGACTGACACCGCTCGGAGGCCTCAAGGTCGGCCTGGTGTGGGCGGGCAACCCGGGGGCAACTGCGGCGACGCGTGCCGTCGACCGGCGCCGTTCCATGACGCTCGCCCAATTGAGCCCGCTGGCCAGCGTGTCCGGCGTGAGCTTCGTATCACTGCAGAAAGGCGATGCCGCCGCGCAGATCAAGTCGGCGCCGACCGGCTTCGTGATCCACGATTGGACCGACGAGATCAACGATTTCGCGGACACCGCCGCCTTGATCGATGCGCTCGATCTGGTGATCTCCGTCGACACGTCGGTCGTCCACCTCGCCGGCGCGCTCGCCAAGCCGGTCTGGATGTTCAATCGGTTCGATTCCGAGTGGCGCTGGCTGCTCGAGCGCGAAGACAGCCCGTGGTACCCGACGTTGCGTCAATTCCGTCAGCCGCAGCCCGGCGACTGGGCGAGCGTGGTGACACGTATGGCGAGCGAACTTGCGAAGCTAGCGGGCTGAGGGCGCCGCCGCCGCCACGCATGCGACCTCGGCGTTGACGGCATCGAGCAGCACCTCGACCCAGCTTTGCGGAATGCGCCGGGTGATGAAGACCATGCGGCTTGTGCGATCGGCGGAGGGCCAGCGTTCGAGCCATGCGGGCGCGTGAAAGACGTGCTGCACGCCGTGGATCACGGCCGGCCGTTCGGGATTTTCGGCGATGTTGACGATGCCCTTCAGGCGCAGCAGGTCGGCGCCGCAATGCTCGGCCAGCGCTTCGAGGAAGAGCGTCAGCGCAACGGCCCGGACCGGCTCCGCCCGCGTGACCGTGTAGGTTCCGATCTCGGCATCGTGGTGCGCGTGGCCGTGCGCAGGCGCGTCGCCCAGCCATGCATCGATCGCCGGCCTGCCGCCACGCTGCGGATTGGAGAAAACGCTCGCGAAAAGATCGGCAGCTTCGATCCGGCCGCGGACCGCGCGTAGCGTGGGCGCGCCCGGGTTGAGCGCCGCAACGCGCCGCCGCAGCGCCTCCGCGTCTTCTCCCGCCAGATCGAGCTTGGTGAGCACGATGCGATCGGCGACCGCGATCTGCTTGCGCGAGACAGCCTCGCGGTCGAGCGTAGCCTCGCCCGTGACGGCGTCGACCGTCGTCGCGACGCTTCCGAGCCGCACGCGTCCGACGAGGTTCGCATCCGTCATCAGGGCGTGCAGGATCGGCGCCGGATCGGCAAGCCCGCTCGTCTCGATGACGATGTGATCGAATTGTTGCGGCAGAGCCCCCTCGTCGCGCCGGCGCAGGAGGTCGTGCAGCGTCTGCGTCAAGTCGCTGCGGACCTTGCAGCACAGGCATCCGGTGGTCAGGGCGACGACGTTGTCCTCGCTCTTCTCGACCAGCTCATGATCGAGGCCGATCTCGCCGAATTCGTTGATGATGACGGCGGCGCGCGACAATTCCGGTTGGCGGAGCAGATGACCGAGCAGCGTGGTCTTGCCGCTGCCGAGAAATCCGGTGAGGATCGACACCGGAATCGCGCGATCGGCTTGCATCACGACACCAGCAGCGGCGCAACGCTGACGCGCACGCGCGTCGCGGCAAAATCGGGATCGAGCGCCGCGCGGACCTGACGCAACGCGGCCGGTAGCGACATCGCCGGGTGCCGGCGCCCGTCGACCGTGACCATCCACCGGAACATCGAATTGTGCGGCTGTGGCTCGATCCGCAGTTTCTTGTGGCTTGCCGTACCGTCGATCGCAATCGCGCCGTCGCGGGTGCATGTCGCCTCGCCGGTGAGGCGCCACGCCGCGAGGCTCTCCGTCACGAGCCTGCGCGCGAGCTCGATCGGCACGCTGCTCACGCGAGGCTCCCGGCGAGCGTTTTGGGCGAGATCTTGCGCTTGAGATAGCGGCCGTCGCGCGGGCTGCCGAGATATTGTCCGTCCCGCACCATGATCTTGCCGCGCAGGATGGTCGTCACCGGCCAGGCGAAGATGTCGTGCCCCTCCCAGGGCGTGTAGTCGGTCTCGTGCAGGTCGGCGGCGCGGACCTTTCCCCGCCGGGTGGGATCGAGGATCGTGATATCGGCGTCGCTGCCGGACGCGAGCGCACCCTTCTTCGGATAGAGTCCCATGATCCTGGCGGCGTTGCTCGACACGAGGTCGGCATATTGCGGCAGCGAATAGCCGCGCCGCGTCACCATCTCGGTATACATCACGGCGAGCCGCGGCTCGACGCCCGAGTTGCCCCCGGTCGTATCGTCGATACGGCTGCCGACCGTCTTGTCCTTGAGCGTGCAGCACAGCTCGTCGGTGGCGACGCAATGGATCGTGCCATCGGCCGTTCCGCGCCAGAGCGCCTGCTGATCGAGCTCCGACTTGAGCGACGGATAGGTGTGGTACATCTGGCCGTTGGGGCGCTTGTAGTCGTCGGCCGAATAGATGAGATACTGGTGCAACGTCTCGCCATAGATCGGCAGACCCTTACGGCGCGCCTCGGCGATCGCCGCGACGCCGGTGCCGGCCGAGACATGCATCATGTAGAGCGCGGTGCCGGGCACATTCTCGGCAAGGCGCAGGATGCGGCGGAAGCTCAGATCCTCGGACAGCTGATTGTGGACTTCCGCCAGGTTCTCGAAGCCGACGCGGCCCTCGCGGATGAGCTTCGCGTACATGTGCATGACGATGTCGTTGTCTTCCGCGTGGATGACGCCGAGGCCGCCCTCCCTTGCCAGCACCTGGAATGCCTCCCAGATATCGCCGAAGTCGATCATGCGGCCGCTGCGCTTCGGCAGGATGTTGGTGGTGAATATCTTGAGCGTCGGGTAGCCGGCCTGGATCGCCTCGGCGAGCTGGTCCGAGAACTCGGGCGGCGGCTCGGAATGCAGCATGAGGTGGTAGGCCCAGTCGCACGGGCTTTTGCCCACGAAGTCCCGGTCGCGCGTCTCGATCGCCTCGCGCGCCGACTTGCTGTCGCGCCAATACGCGAAGTCGATGAATGTGGTGGTGCCGCCATGCAGCGCGGCGCGCCCGACCTGCTCGGGCCCGGCGGTGACGAGCTGCGTGCCGTCGGGCTTGATCCACACGTGATGCAGATGCACGTGCGGGTCGATACCGCCCGGCATCACGATCTTTCCGGTGGCGTCGATGACGTGTTTGGCCTCGCCGGTCCCGGCGGACATGACGGCCGCGATCGTCTCGCCCGCGATTGCCAGATCGCCGCGAACGACCCCCTGCGGCGTCACGATATCGCCCCCGCGAACAATGAGATCGAGCATGGCTTCTCCCACGGGTCCCGGGCCGCAGCGGCGCCGTGCGGATTATCACACGGCGCGCAGGGCGGACCAACGGGGGACCCGTGGGCGGAAAGACGGCATTTCGCAGTTGGTCCGCCGTGGCGTCACCTACGGCATGCCCAAATTCGGAGCCGTCGCTATTTGTGCCTGACCGAGCCCGATCCGCGAACGTTCTGGGAGACCTTCGGCGACCCGAGATACTTCAGGTCGCCGGAGCCGCTCATCTGGATGTCGAGGGTGTCGGCGGCATTGATGGTTGCATCACCCGAGCCGCTCATCACGATTTTCGCGCGTTTCGCGCCTAGTCCGCCGGCATCGACGTCGCCGGAGCCTTTGATGGTGAACGTGACGTCGTCGGTACGACCGGCAAGCGTCACTTTGCCGGAACCCGCAACGGTGACCGAGAGCGCGGGACTGTCGAGATGAGCCGCCTTGACGTCGCCGGAACCGCTCATGTCGATGGCGCGCAGATCCGCGACCGTGACGTGGTAGACGGGGGCGTTGCTCGTCTGGAAGCTCTGGCCTGGCGCGGCAGCGAGATACAGCGTGCCGTCTCGCACCTCGGAGGTGAAGAACGACACCAGATTGTCGTCGGCGGTGACGGAGAGGGTCTGTGTCCCGGTGCGATCGATCACGACGTTGGCGGCTGAAGCGATGCGAACGGCAGTGAACGGCGGAACGGTCCGGTTTTCCGTCACGAGATGGCCGGAGCCCTTGATCGTCGGGCCCCCATTATAGGACTGGACGCCGTGGACGCGGAGAGAGCCGGACGCGATCCCGTCCCTGACCGCCCGATAGGCGGCGTGACCGAGATAGGCCGCGCCGCCGACCGCGCAGACGACGATCGCCAGGACGACCGAAAGCGTCTTTTTCATCCTTACTGCCCCTATGGAAGCCGGCACACGGACTCACCGCGAAGGGAATACCCTGAAAACTAGCTTCTTGTCCTTGCCGACTGCGCGCGCCGGCTTCGCCAACCCGCTTACTTGGGTCAGGCAAATCGGCGCAGCACAGCCTCGACGCGAGCAGACGCGTCCCATCAGCCTGCAAGTGCAGATCGATAAATCGCCACGACGTGGACCTGTCCGGAATGGTATGCCTGCGTGACGGGTCCGGGGGGCCTCGCGTGAAAGGTTCGCATGTTGCGCAGCGTTCGGCGCCATGGGTGGCACTTGCGCCGCTGACGGGCGCCGCCATGGCGTTCGCGATCGCCGCCATGTCGCACGCCGCCATGGCGCAGAGTACTGCGCCGCCGCCGGTCTCGGTTCCCGACGCGCGGCCGGCCTCCCACACATCAGTCCGGCTGCCCCGGGTGACGGTGCGAGCAAACAAGCCGAACCCGCGGCGAATCGCGAAGCGGCCGAATGGCGTCCCAAATGCGCCTGCGGCCGTGCCCCCCGCACCAGCGCTGCCGCCGGGCGTGGTGCTGGAAGGCGGGCCGCCCGTGACGCAGACCACCGCCGGCCCGGTCAGCGGCTATCGGGCGCTCACCTCGGTGTCGGCCACCAAGACCGGCACGCCGATCGAGCAGATCCCGCAATCGGTGGCCGTGGTGCCGCGCGCCGTGATCGACGACCAGCGCCCGCTCACGCAAAGCGAAGCCTTCCGCAACATCGCGGGCGTGAGCGGCATGCCGACCAATGACCGGCTCGGCTTCGCCTACAAGGTGCGCGGCTTCCCGGCCGACCGCTACGTTGACGGCCTGCCGATCTATGCCGACGGCGGCGACTTCCTCTCGCTCGTCAATATCGAACGGATCGAGGTGCTGCGCGGGCCGGGCGGCATTCTCTACCAGGGCGGCGTCGGCCCGGTCGGCGGCATCATCAACTCGATCTCCAAGCTGCCGACCCCGGTTGCGGCGGGCGAGGCCGGCGTGATGGTGGGCGGCTTCGGGCTGCGCAATCCCTGGTTCGACGTGAACCAGCCGCTCGACAAGGCCGGCAACGTTCTGTTTCGCATGACCGGCGATTTCGCGCAGTCGCGCGACTATATCGATGTGATCGAACAGCAGCGCTATTCGCTCAATCCGACGCTGCGTCTCGACGACCGCGACGGCACCGCGCTGACCATCCAGGGCCGCTTCACGGCGCGCGAGATGCAGGCCTACACGGGCCTGCCCGGCGCCGGCACCGTCGACCGCTCGGTCTTCACGATCCGTCCGAACCTGTTTCCCACCGATCCCAATATCCCCAAGACCACGTCGACCTATGACGGCTTGACGGTCCGGCTCGATCACGACTTCAACGACTTCTGGTCGATGAACGCCACCACGCGCGTGAGTGAAACGGCGCAGCGCGAAGTGGGCCAATTCGCAACCTCGCCCAATCCGGCGCTCTCGCCGACGCCGGTGTTCGGATCGACGTTCGCGTTTCTCAACTATGCCTTCCCGCTCGATAGCCGCGAGATCGCGTCCAACGTCAATTTCATCGCCAAGGGTGTGCTCGGTCCGACCCGGAACGTGCTGCTGCTCGGCGCCGACGACGACACCGTGTTCATCAAGGAGAGCGTCGATACCGGCTTTGCGGGCCTGGTCGACCTCGCCAATCCGGTGTTCCCGGCCTTCTCGACCCCAACCTCTCCGGGGTTCAACGCCAACAACACCGTCCAGAACGGCGGCTTCACGGCGCAGCTGCAATCGGATGTCTGGGATCGCCTGCATCTGCTCGCCGGGCTGCGCCTCGCGCACGTGCGCCTTCACGGCACCGATGCGGTCGCGGGCACCGATTTCGTCACCGACGCGTGGAAGCCGCTGCCGCGCGTCGGCGCTGTCTTCGATATTGTGCCAGGCATCTCCGTCTTCGCCGACTACAATCAGGGATTCCGTGGCGTGCCGTTCTTCAACGCCGGCACCGCGCCAAAGCCCGAGGAGGCCGAGCAGACCGAAGGCGGCCTCAAGCTCGTGCTGCCGTCCGGCCTCACCGGCACGCTGTCGTACTTCACCATCACGCGGCGCAATGTGATGAACCTGCTGCCCGGAAGCCCGTTCCTCGCCGTGCAGATCGGCGCCCAGCGCTCGCAGGGCTTCGACATGGACCTCACGTGGCAACCGATCCCCGGCCTCTCGATCATCGGCAGCTACGCGCATATCGACGCATCCGTCGTGCAGGACCAGCTTTATCCGGCCGGCAACAAGCTCGCCGGCGTGCCGGCGGACTCGGGCCGGGTGTGGGCGAACTACAAATTCCAATCCGCGCCGCTGCGCAATTTTTCGGTCGGCGCCGGCTTCTATGCGGCATCGAGCCAAGCCTCGGCGCTCGACAACCTCTACTTCACCCCGGCCTTCATCACCTTCGACGCGAAGCTCGCCTACGAGGCGGACCACTGGAGCGTCGCGCTGGTCGGCAAGAACCTCGCCGACAGGCGCTACTACCAGCCGTTTCCCTCATCGCTCGGCATGATCGCGCCGGGCGAGCCGCTGACCGTGTATCTGGTCGCGACCGTGAAGTACTAGACTTGCGGTGTATGGTCGGAGACATGGGAGGCTCGCGATGATCATCCAGACCGCGCCGGCCGGCGAGCCGCGGCTGGCCATCATGATGCACGAGCACACGGCGCTGGCGCATCAATTCGCGCGCGCGTTCGGCAATGCGCGCTTTGCACCGCCCGATCCGAACGATCTCTTCTTTCATTTGGTGCTGCACCACGACGCCGGCTGGGCCCAATTCGACCGCGACCCCGCGAGCAACCCGCAGACCGGCCTCCCCTACAACCTGGTGGAAACGCCGGCCGAGCACATCACGGTCACGAGCCGCGGCTCGCCCGACTACAACGAGCGCCACCATCCGTTCTGCGGCCTCCTCTCGAGCATGCACAGCTGGGGGCTCTACAATGGCCGCTACGGCCTCTCCGACATGGTGCTGATCGACAAGCTGCCGCCGCAGGACAAGCCGCTCGCGCAGCGCATGCTCGACGGCGAGATCGCGCGCCAGCAGCGGCTCCAGGCCAAGCTCGCGCGCGATCCCGCGACCGCAGCATGGATCGAGGAGCCGCGGCTCTTTCAAGCCTACAAGCAGCTCCAGTTCGTCGATACGCTCGCGCTCTATTTCAACCGGGTGCATCCGAGCGAGCGCCGTGTGAGCCGCTTCGAGCATGTGCCGCGCAGCGCTGCCGAGGACACGACCGTCACCGTGCGGCCGCGCGCCGCCGGCGTCTACGAGGTCGCGCCCTACCCGTTCGCGGCGGACGCGGCCGAGTTCGCCTTCGCGGGACGGTTGATCGCACCGGGCCAGGGCGACGCCGCCGCTGGTTGGGCGAAGCCGCTCGCCGCGATTCCGACCATGTGGGAGAGGTTTCGCCTGGTGGCTGGATGAGCCGCTGCGAGGCGGAGTGTGTTGAGGATCCGGGCGCCGGAATAGCGCTATTCCCGCAGCCGCGCGATCGCGGCCGGCTGTCGGACGACCTTGGCGGCTGCCTCGAGCAATTCCTCCTCGCTGAAGGGCTTGGCGAGCAGCGGCGCTTCACCGAAACCGGGCGGCAGGGTTTCGCGACCGTAGCCGGTCACGAAGACGAACGAGATCTTTCGTCGGGTCAATGCGGCCGCGATGCTGCCGGCGTGCTGACCGCGCAGATTGGCGTCGAGCAAGGCCCCGTCCAACGCGGCGCGCTCGATCACCTGCAAGGCCTCGTCCACCGTGCCGACCGGCCCGACGATCGCGGCGCCGGCGTGCTCGAGCGCCGCCACGATGTCGAGCGCGATCAGCGGCTCGTCCTCGACCACGAGGATCCGCCTGCCGGCGAGCGGCGCCGACGCGGCGCCCGCCGGTGCGGCATGGGACGGCAAGCTCGTCCGGGCGAGATCGGCGGATGTCCTTGACGCGGCGCGGGCGGTCGTGGGGCGCGGCAGCGGCAACGCGATCTCCCAGCGCAACGTTTCCGCCTCGACCACCATGCGGGCGCTTCCACCCTCGCTCTTGGCGGTCTGCTCGATCAACGTGGTGCCGAAGCCGCGTCGCATCGGCGTCCGGACGGGCGGTCCGCCGCGCTCGATCCATTCGAGGCGGAGAACGTCGCCGTTGATCGCCCAGCCGATCGTTGCGACGCCCTCCGGCTTCGATAAGGCGCCATACTTGATCGAATTCGTGCCGAGCTCGTGCAGCATCAAGGCGAGGTGCAGCGCCATCTGCGGCTCGAGGTGCACCGGCGGCCCCCAGATGGTCACGCGCGTGTTGTCGACGGCGCCGAGCAGGAGCTGGTCGCGGATCACGTCGCGCAGGTCGGCGCCTTTCCAATCCCGGCTGCTGAGCAGCGAATGCACGCGGGCCATGGACTGGATGCGCCCGCTGAAGCTCGCCGCGAACTCGGCCGGATCCCTGGCGCGCCGCAACGTCTGGTGCGCGATCGCCTGCACGGCGGCGAGCGTATTCTTCACCCGATGATTGAGCTCGCCGAGCAGAAGCTGCTGGGTCTCCTCGGCGCGCTTGCGCCCGGTGATGTCGCGCCCGGCGCCGAACCACTCGACGATCTCGCCGTCGACGCCGAGCAGCGGGATCGCCCGCGAGCGGATCCAGCCGAGCGTGCCGTCCACGCGGATGATCGGATGCTCGAGCTCGAAGGTGCTCTTGGCCCGGATGGCCTCGCGGATCGCCGCCAGCACGCGGGCCTGGTCGTCCGGATGGATGTATTTCTTCAGCCACCCCAGGCTCGGGTTCTCCGTGTCCGAGACGAAGTTCTTGCCGTGCAGATACCGCATCTCCCGCCAGTCGGCGCTCATGCGATAGACCACGTCCGAGGTCGCCATGACGAAAACGCGGAAGCGTTCCTCGCTTTCGCGCAAGGCCCGGCCGATCTCGCCGCGCAGGCGAGCGAGGCGCAGGTGCGCATCGACGCGGGCCAGCAGCTCGCGCGCGGCGAACGGCTTGATCAGATAGTCATCGGCGCCGGACCGCATGCCCTCGACACGGCTCTCCTCGCCGGCGCGCGCCGACAGCAGGATGACCGGAATGGCGCTCGTCTGCGGATCGGCGCGCAGCCGCGCCAGCAATTCCATGCCGTCGACGCGCGGCATCATCACGTCGCTCAGCACGACGTCCGGCTTGCGACGAGCGACGGCGGCAAGCGCGGCTTCGCCATCGGCCACCACTTCGAGGTCGTAGCGCGGCGCGAGCAGGCGCCGCAGGTAATCGCGCATGTCGGCATTGTCCTCGGCCACCAGGATCGAGGCGCGGGCACCCGGGCTCGGGTCGGCGTCGGGCCACGCCGCGACGTCACCGGCAGCGCGCTCCTCGTGCGTATCCGAATCGGGCAGCCAGCGCAGCGCCTCCTCGATGAAAGGCTTCGCGCCCAGGGCGGTCGATGGCTGCGGTCGCTCGGCGCCGATCTGCTCGGCAGGCAGATGGGCGCAGCCTTTGGGAATGGTGACCGTGAACGTGCTGCCCTTGCCGTGGTCGCTTTGCGCCGACACACTGCCGCGGTGCAGCCTGGCCAGCTCCTGGACGAGCGCAAGACCGATGCCGGACCCCTCATGGGTGCGGCCGCGAGCGCCGGACACGCGATGAAATCGCTCGAACAGCTTGGGCATCTCGTGCGCCGGAATGCCCGTGCCGGTGTCGCGCACGGTGAGCTCGAAATTGCCGTCGACCGCACGCAGCGCAACGGCGATCTCACCCTCGTGAGTGAACTTGAATGCATTGGACAGGAGATTGAGGACGATCTTCTCCCACATCTCCCGATCGACGAAGGCGGGCTCGGACAATGGCGGACAGTCGACGACGAAACGCAGCCCGGCCCGCTCGGTCGCGGCGCGGAAGACGTCCGCCAGCCCTGCCGTGGTCTGCGCAAGGTCGATCGGCTCGTACACGGCCTGCACGCGGCCCGACTCGATGCGCGAGAAGTCGAGCAGCGTGTTCACGAGCTTGAGCAGGCGCGTGGAATTGCGATGCGCGAGCGCGAGCCGGTCGCGGTCGGCGTCGCCCAGCCCGTCGCTCGCAAGCGCATCCTCCAAGGGGCCGAGCATCAGCGTGAGCGGCGTGCGAAACTCGTGGCTGACATTGGAGAAGAAGGTGGTCTTCGCCCGGTCGAGCTCCGCGAGCGCCTCGGCGCGCCGGCGTTCTTCCTCGTAGGCGCGCGCGTTGCCGATCGCGGTCGCGATCTGGATCTTCATCAGTTCGAGGAAGTCGCGATAGCGCTCGTCGAGTTTCAGCCGCGCGCTGACGCCGACGACGAGATATCCGGCCGTCTGCTGCGGAAGGCTCGACGGGATGGGCAACACGACGGCGCTGCCGGGAGGATCGGCCCACGGACCAGGCGGCACGACGGCGAACCGAGCCGGCAAGTCCTCGATCGTAAGCGTGTTGCCGGCGGCCGTGAGCGGCCATCCGGCGCTCACATCGGCCGGGCTCTCGAGATCGACGACGCGCGGGCTTATGGCCTCGCCCGCGACGGCGCCGGCCGCGCCGGCGAGGCGAGCCTGCCGGCTATCCGGGTCGAGCAGATAGATGAGCGCGAAGGGCACGTCCTTGGCGTGCTTTGCCAGCATCTCGGCCGCGATCGCGCAAGCCTCCTCGGCGGTCTTCGCCTCGGCGGAGCGGTAACCGAGATCGCGCAGCACCACGATGCGGCGCTCGCCGACGACCTTCTCGGTCGTCTCGGTCACCGTCGCCAGCACGCCGCCGATGCCGCTCTCGGCGGCCTCGTCGGGCACCGGGCTGTAGGCGACGGTGAAATGGGTCTCTTCGACGAAGCCGTAACGGTTGATCTCGAGCTCGATGTCGTCGTTCCACGTGGAGGGCCCGCCGCGGAAGGGCGCGTCGATCAACGGCCGCAGGATGTGCCAGATTTCGCTCCAGCACTCGCTGACCGGCCGGCCCAGCGCCCAAGGATGCTTGGTGCCCAGCACCGGACGATAGGCGTCATTATATATGGAGACGTATTGCGGACCCCACCACAGCAACATCGGAAAGCGGTTCGCGAGCAGCATGCGGACCATCGTCCGCAGCGTGGGACTCCAGCTCTCGATCGGCCCGATCGGCGTCTGCGCCCAATCGAACGCCCGGATGTGCGCGCCCATCTCGCCGCCGCCGACGAGCCACGCGGCGCCTGAGCCAGGTCCGGGCTCGCTCCGCGAGGTCGTTTCGGCCACCCGACCCCTCCAAATCGCGCAACGCCCGTGACGCTAAATTTCCCAGGGGCGCAAAAGTTCCACAAATAGAGGGTCGGCTGGATAGATGGGGGCCGCACATGTGCCGGCCGGCGCGAAAACCCACCCGCGAAGAAGACCGCGGCGACGTGCGCAGCTAGAGCGGATCTGAGGCCGGCAGCGTCCGCCCGGCGCCGCCGTCTTCCGACAGCAGCACGTCCCAGTGATCCGCCCGCACCTGCCGCTTGGCGGCGGCCTGCGCTATCTCGTAGATCACGGGCACGATGCTCGGATCGTCCATCTGGCGGATGCGCTCGACCTCGCGGGCGCCGAGCTTGATGCCATGCCAGCGGTCGAGCCAATCGGTCTCGAGCCGCACGTCGTAGCGCAAGAAGCGAAACATCTTGCCGCCCGCCGGCGCGTCGTTACGCAGGTCGCCGATCTCCGAATTCACGGTCCACGGCGTCGGCGTCTCGCCCATCCACAGCATCTGCGCGAGCACGCTCTGCTGGGCATCGTGCATCATCGACATCAGTGCCTGCAGGCCCAATCGCAGGAAGCGCGCGATCATCAGCTTCTCGAACGACAGGCGCGGACGATGGCTGCCGGTGCCGATCGACACGACGGTGAGCTTGTCCGGCCCCGTCGGCCAGCGCAGGCCGAAGCGCTCGAACTGCGTCATGTGAAAGAGGCCGAGCGCCGGATTGCCGTGCGGCGACACGCCCCCGTCGACGAAGATGCCGTGCGTCTTGGAGTTGAACCTCTCCGCCGCGCGGCGGTGCGAGCCGGGCGACAGATAAGGCCTGGTCGACGTCGCGGACCCTGCACCACCCTTGCCCACGGGCAGTACTGCGGGATCGACCGCCAGCGGATCGGGCAGGATACGCAGTATCTCGGGATCGAAGTAGCGCGGCGCCGCGGTGCTGGCGCGTACCAGGTTCGCGAGCTTGTAGGCCTTGTTGCCGAGATAGTCCGACCCGTCCTCCCAGTACGGCGCGCGCGGATTGTTGGCGAGCACCCAGGGGCTGCCGGTGTCCATGCGCTTGGTGAAGATGCAGAAGCCGGTGAGCAGGTCGGGGCTCGCAAGGTCGCGCTGGCCGACGACCTCCTCGATGCGGTGGCGAAGGCTGCGCGCGTCGAACTTGGCCTGAAGATACGGGACGCGCCAGAAGCTGCGCTCGAACACATAGGGCGTGAGCTTGAGATAGAAATCCTTCAGCTCGCATGCGCGATAGCCGAGCGTCAGCGCCCCCGCGATGATGGCGCCGGTCGAGGTCCCGCCGATCAGGTCGAACCAGTCGCACAGCTTTGCCTCCGGCCCGTGGCGGCGCGTGAGCTCGGCCTCGATCGCCTCGAGGAATGCGACCGTGATCGCGCCGCGCACGCCGCCGCCGTCGAGCGACAGGATGCGCTTGCGTCCCGGACCGAACAGGTGGCGGTCGCGGGAGAGCATGGCGGCGGGCGCGCCGCCGCTCGCGGTCTCGTTCATCGCGTGGGTTTCAAAAAGCTAAGTGTTCGGGGGCAGGTTCTTGCGCATATGTCGGCAGACTTGCGCGCTGAAACTCGCACAAAGACGGCTTCACGACAATGGGTTGCGGCCGCCGCCGTAGATGCGCCACTCAGGGCCGCAGGCAATCGAGCTGCGTGTGGGGATCTACCTCGCCCGGAATGAAGTAGAACGGATTGGGCACCTTGAAGCAGCGCTCGGCGTGCCCGCCCTCCAGGTCGCTGATCTGATCGCCGATATTCGCAATGATCCGATAGCCGTAGTCCTGGCCGTCCTCGATCAGCGCCCGCGTCGCGGTCTTGAAGACCGACACGGGTTCGCCCGACGGGTGATCCGGACGCATGAAGAGCGCCTTCCAGCCGTCGTAGCCCGCCCGGCGAAGATTGTATTCGGTCGCCGTCCGCTCGAACGGATCGTCGTTGCGGCCCGTGATGAAGAACACCGCGACGGGATTTCCGTCCTTGTCCTTGAGCCCCTTGAGCAGGTTGAACAGCTCAAGGGTCGGCGCGATGGCGGTCGCTCGCGCGCTCAGCTCCCATTCGCGCTGCCCGCAGGCGAAGGATGATCTGAGGTCGCACGGACCGCCCGCCACGTAGGCGAAGCTGTTGTGCTCCACCTGCGCCCAGTTGGACAGCGACGTCTCGTCGATGTCGAGAACCACCGCGGCCTTCGAGACGCGGGGCGCCTCCTGCACCACATAGGCGCGGGCCGCACCGAGAACCGCCTCCACGTCGCCGTCGTAGCGGCATTGATGGTATTCGCGCAGCGCCGTCGCCAAGAGCCCGATATTGATCGGCCATTGTTCGTTGAAGGGTTTGACCTTGGCGCAGTCGATGGCGGCCATCTGTGCGGCCGCGGGCGTCTGCGCCCACGCGCCGGCGAGCACGCCGATCATCGCTGCGCCCAGAACCGCCCGAACGGGACATCGCATCGAACCATCCCCTCGCGGCGGCTTTCCGCCAATTCGGCCGATGTGGCCGCTACGACTGCGCCCCGATCCGCCGCACCAGCTCAGGCGTCACCTCGGCGATGCTGCGCAAGCCGGCAAGCGCGAGATCGCGGTGCACCTCTTCCTTGAGGAGCGAGATCGCGCGCCGTACGCCCGGCTCGCCGGCCGCGACCGCGGCGTAGAGCATGGGCCGCCCGACGAAGCAGAACTTGGCGCCGAGCGCGAGCGCCTTGAGAACATCGGTGCCGCGGCGGATGCCGCCGTCGAACATCACCGTCATCCCGTTCGCGTCGGCCGCGATCTCGGCCAGCACGCGCAGCGGCGAGACCGCATGGTCGAGCTGGCGGCCGCCGTGGTTCGACACCATGACGCCGTCGACGCCGCTCTCGCGCGCGATGCGGGCGTCCTTGGGCGACAGGATGCCCTTGACGACGAGCTTACCCTTCCAGCGCCGACGGATCAGCTCGACGTGCTTCCAGGCGAGCTGGTCGCGCAGGCCGAGATTGCGCATGAGGTTGCGCGAGAGCACCGGCGGGCCGCGCGTCGCATCCATGTTCTCGAAATGCGGCATGCCGTGGCGCTTGAGGGTGCGCAGCCACGTGCCGAGGAGCCAGCGCGGGTGCGTGAGGCCGTCGAGCATGACCTTCGGGGTGAACGTGACCGGCAGCGAGAAGCCGTTGCGGACGTTGTTCTCGCGATTGGCCGAGACCGGGACATCGGCGGTCACCACGAAGGTGTCGTACCCGGCTGCCGCGACGCGATCGACCAGCGGCTCGATGCGGGCGGGATCGCCCGGCAGGTAGGCCTGGTACCAGGCGTTCGGGTTGGCGCGGCGCACGTCCTCGAGCGAGATCAGCGAGGCGGCGCTGAGGATCATCGGCACGTTCATGGCGGCAGCCGCGCTGGTGAGCACGATGTCGCCGCGGTAGGCCATGAGCGCCGCCGAGCCGAACGGCGGAATGCCGAACGGCGCCGCATAGGTCTTGCCGAACAGCGTGGTGGTCTGCTCCCGGCCCGACACGTCGTTGAGCACGCGCGGCACGAACGCGTATTCGTCGAACGCGCGCCGGTTGTCGCGCAAGGCCGCGTCGGTCTCGACGCCGCCTGCCACGAAGCCCTCGAGCATCCGCGGCAGCTTGCGGCGCCCGGCCCGCTCGAAGTCGGCGAGCGACAGGTAGTGCCGCAGCGCGCGCGGCACCGCGCTCTGCGGCCGGCTCACGGTCGGCGGCGGGGCGCCCGGCACGGCTGTCGGAGCGCGACTATCGGGCTTGCTCGCGGTGGTTCGGTCATCGACGGCAACGGACATGAGGCGGCCTTTCAGCGACGGCTGCAGACGGCGCAGAATGTCCGGCCAGGGTGGCCCGTGTAAAGGTCCCGCTGTGAGCGGCCGCCTACGCTGCCACCGGCGGCGGTGGCGTGAAATCGCGCAGGATCGCCTGGACCTGATGCACGCGGAACGGTTTGGTGAGCGGCGGCAGCATCCTCAAGCCCCGCCGCTCGCCCACCCGGGCGACATCGTTGAGCAACGCATGAAGGCCGCTGATCAGCACGATGAGCCCGGCGTAGTGCAGCTCGCCGAGCGCGCGAATGACGTCGATCGCGTCGAAGCCGCGCAACGCGACATCGAGAAAGACGAGATCCGGCGCGCTTTGCTCGCAGGCCGCAACCACGTCATCGACGCTGTGGAACTCGGATGGACCGATTCGCCGATTTCCGAGGATCCATTGCAACGTCTGGACGATCTTCGGATCATCGTCCACCACCAGGCAAGTGGGCCGCTCACTCGGGTGGTCATCGATCAAGGTCTTGCTCTCCCTTATTGGTTTTGTAGGAGCCTATAGACGCAGTGACGATTGACGAATTGTTGCGGTTGCGATCCGGATCACTACGCAGCGCGGCCGAATGAGCCCGAAAATAGCCGCGCCGGCTGCCACGCCCTTTCGGCGTCGCACCCGGCGCGTCGCGGCCCCCACCGCGCTTCGAAACCAAACTTCATGTTTGGCGCATGTTCTTGCCGGCGAACCGGGGTCCCCTTCGCCGGACATGCGCTAATGCAGGGTCAGCGATTCCGGGTGGACGCGCAGGCCACGCAGGCGCTCGATCTCGGCCATCACGCGGACGAATTTCAAAGGATCGCGCGAGGTGCGCGGGCTATCGGCGGCGACGGCCGTTCCGGAGGAAAGGATAAGGCCGAGCCGCGATTGCGGCGTATCGATGTGATCCAGCGGGAATGCGGACGGCTTGCGGGTGCGCGGCATGTGGCACTTACCTTTCGATCACCGAGCGCTGTCTTGCGGCGCGCTCTCAATGACCCCCTGCTCGAAAAAATGGATACATGAACCGCTGACGTTGCGGCATCCGGTGGACTACGTAACGGCTACGTATCGACTACGTAGCGACGCTTCGCGGGTCGGCAGAATCGAAGGGAGCCGGCCCGTGGCGCGGACCGGCTCTCTTCTCGCTGGCCACCCTGTCGATCAGCCAGGGCGGCGCGCCATACCTCTCATCGGCTGTCAGGGCGCCGTCACACGTAGGCCTCCAGCCGGTCGATGCTCTGGCCTTTCGGCCCCCACCAGCGCGCGAGATGCCCCGAATCGGTCCACGCCCGAAAAACGAGGTCGCGCGGGGCGGCGAGCAGGCGCGTGATCGTGACCTCGCGCTGCATGACAGACGGGGTGGGCGGCTGCGCTGCGGCTGGCATGGTTGTCACCTCACACTGCTCTCTGACTCTGATTCCTGATTCGGGTTCTTCACTCGGGCTTCGACACGGAACCCGTCCGTGGCGACTTCCTCCGGCCGCGCTTCTTCGCCTTGCCGTCCTTTGCCGGCAGGTCCTGCAGGTAGTCCTCCAGCCGGTCGAGACTCGCCGCCCAGAACCCGCGGTAGGGCTCGACCCATTCGGCGACGTCCTTGAGCGGGGTCGCCTGCAGCCGGCAGGGACGCCATTGCGCCTCGCGGCCGCGCGCGATCAGGCCCGCGCGCTCGAGCACCTTCAGGTGCTTGGAGACGGCCGGAAGGCTCATCGCAAAGGGTTCGGCGAGCTCGGTAACCGAGGTCTCGCCGAGTGCCAGCCGCGCCAGGATCGCGCGCCGGGTCGGGTCGGCCAGCGCCGACAGGGTGTTGCTGAGAGGATCGCTCATTGAACCGATCAGTTAATTAACCTATCGGTTCAGTAAGGCCCCTATTTACGCATGTCAACAGTCAGCGCTCCCCGGCTTGACGATTTTTCACCGAACCGGCTAAACGTTGCGACCTCTGGAAATGCAAAATCATCACACCCCCCATCCTGATCGCGATGATGGCCTTCCGTGCCGACGCCCGACGCCTTATGTGGGCGTCGGGGCGCGGTCACATGGCTGTGCTTTGGCCATGCTGTGGTCGAGCCTCGATCGTCGCCGTGGACCCGGGACGCGATGATCCGCGTTAACAGTCAGCAACTCACAGTCAGCAACTCTGAGCAACATGGAATGAAATGAGCTTCTTCAAGCGACAGCCCGAATACCTGGACCGCCAGTCCAACGCCGCGAAAGCCAAGAGCGAACTTCTCGAGAAGTTTCGCTCCAAGCAAGAATCCGAGGAAGACTTCGCCAAGCGCCAAGCCGTCCTGCTGGAAATCCGTCTCGCCCGCGAAGAGCGCGAAGCGAAGCGCAAGGCCGAGACCGAAGCCGCGCAGCAAGCGGAACTTGAACGTCTCGCCAAGCTCAAGGCCGAAGAAGAGGAGCGCGCTGCGGCGCTCGCGGCCGAGCAGAAGGCGCGTCGCGACGAACGCTATGCGTCGCGCAAGAAGCGCAAGAAGGGCCTGCGCTACGCGCGCCCGACCGGCGGTTCGGCGTCGAGCGCTTCCGCGTCCGAATAGGACTTAACTATCGAGCACGGGCTCCGACGGACCAGCCCGGTCCGTCGGAGATGAACGTGTGCGGCCGGCTGCCCGTTAGAGCATGTCCCGTTCCTGCGGAATCGGAACGTGCTCTAACTTCTTTGATTTGTGCATATCCTTGTCGGCGAACCGGCGTCCACCTCGCCGGGATCCTGCGCTACGGGCAGGGATGACGCATGTTGTCGAGGCCGAGATACGTGCCGCTGCGCGGGTCATACGACCTGAAGCGCTGCGCGCAGTAGGCGACCGCATCGCCCCCGGGCCCGCCGGGGGCCGGGCCGCCATAGCCCGGACCGTAGGCCGGACCACCATAGTACGCGGGCGCCGGATAGTACGGGCCGCCGCCGTAGTAGCCCGGCCCATAGCCGTAGTAGCCCGGCCCATAATAGTACGGTGCCGCAAGCGCGCCGCCGATGATCGCACCGGCCACGAAGCCGCCGCCAACACCACCCCAACCCCAGTGACGTCCCCAGCGCACGGTCTCGACCTGGCTCGGCGCCGCCTTTTGCAGCGCCAGCCCCGGAGCCACCGGCATTGCGGACGCAGGACCAGCCATCATGGCGATGCCAGCGCTGGTAAGCAGCGCGGCCGCCAAGAGCCTCTTCGCGTTCGACATGTTGCTTCCTCTGATGAGCGTTAACGATTGAAAACGTCGCCACGCTACTGATTATAGCGAAAAATTCGGGCCCCGGTATGTCCAACCGGCGGCGCCGATTCGGCGACGGCCCCTGCCGCGTGAGGCCGGACCAACCAGGGCACCCTGAGTCAAGCTGGAGGGCGGGCTCAGCCGCCGACGCCCAGGCTCCGCGCGCTTTGGTCGAGCTGGCGCAACTTGTCGGGATCGCCCTTGAGGGCGTTGCGCGCATCGGTCAGCGTGGCGCGCGCCTTGTCGGGCTCGCCCAGCACCAGGTAGGAGCGCAGAAGCTTGATCCAGCCGTCGACGTCGGAGCCGTCCTGGTGCAGGCGCGCGTCGAGCCGCGCGACCATGCCGCGAATCATGTCGTCCTCCGCCGGCGGCGCCGCAGCAGCCGCGGGCGGACCGGACTGCTGCGTGGGCGGCGCGCCGGCGGCGATCGCGTGGATGCCGGCCTCGAGCCGCGCGAGCTTGTCGGGATCGCTGGCGAGCGCCTTGCGGGCGTCATCGCCTGCCGCCTTCGCCTTGTCGGGCTGCTGAAGCACCGTGTAGGAGCGCACGAGCTGGATCCAGCCGTCGACGTTCCCGCCATCCCGGTCGTGCAACCGCGCATCGAGCTGTGCCACCATGGCGCGGATCATGTCGTTTTGCGGCGCCGACGGCGCCGCCCCGGGCGGTGACTTGTTCGGCTCGGCCGAGGCGGAATCGACGCGCGCAAGCGCACGTTGGACCGATGGCAGCCACGCCGCATCCGGCGGCGCATCGGCGACAAGCGCGCGCCAGATCCGCGCCGCATCGGCCTTGCGGCCGTCCTGCTCGGCCGCGAGCCCGCTGTAGAAACGCGCCGCGGTGTCCTTGGCGTCGATCTTGAGCGCATTGTCGAACGCCGTCTTGGCGTCCTCGGTGACGACGCCGTTTTCGCGCGCCACCAGCGCCTCGCCGAGACCGGACCAGCGCTCGGCCGTGGGCCCGAGCAGGCGCAGCGTATTGCGCCGTGCCTTGATGGCGTCGTCATAGCGGCCGATTCGCATATAGACCGGCGCGACCAGCTCCCAGCCGCGGCCGTCATCGGGATGCTGCTCGAGATGCTGCTCGACCCGCGCGAACAGTTCCTCGACCGACTGGTTGCCGCCGGGCGCCTCGACGATCCGCTGGGCGAGCGGCGCGCCCGGCAGACCGGGCGAGCCGATCATGAGATAAATCGCGAGCGCCCCCACCGGCAGCGCGATCAGCGCGATCAGCGCCACCACGCGCCGCCGCAGCGGAGATGCCGCCGCGGGCGCCCGCCCGGCGGCCACTTCGGCCGCATCGGCGGCGGCGATCAGGCGGCGCGATACCTCGACCCGCGCCGCATCCGCCTCGGCGGGGGCGATCAGGCCGAAGCCCTGGTCGCGCTCGATCTCATCGAGCTGGTCCCGGTAGACCGCGACGTCGCTCGCGGGCCGCGCCTCACCGGATCGGCGCGACAGCGGCCACAGCACCGCCATCGCGGCGGCGGCGGTCATCAATGCGATGAAAACCCAGATCATTCCGTTACTTGCACCGTCACGTTAAGAAACAGGCGGCGTCGCCCATCGCCGCGCATGTCCCCTCGGACGATGCCTCTACATCATATCACCACAAGCGGCGAATTGAGGCATTGGCGCGGCCTGCGCCGCAGTGGCGCACGGACCGCCGATTTGCCGCAGCGGCGCGGATTGGGCCAGGTCCCGAGGATGGACCCGGCGAAGTCCCGACCGCACGCCCGGGCCGGGCGACGCTCGCCGCCGCCTTGAACTTATCGACACGAAGCTCGATCCTGGGTCGCCACGGGGATCCCACCGCATGTCCGCAGAATTCGATTTCATGTCCGCCCGCGAGATCGCCCGCCGGATCGCCCGGCGCGAGGTCTCGTCCGTCGAGGTGACGCGCCGCGCACTCGCCAAGGCCGAGGCGACGCAGGCCACAATTAACGCCTTCACCGTGATCATGGCCGAACAGGCGCTCGACGCCGCGCGCGCCGCGGACGCCGCCGTAATGCGGGGCGACAAAGTCGGGCCGCTGCACGGCGTCCCGTATACGGCGAAAGACCTGATCGCCGTCAAAGGCGCGCCGATGACGTTCGGTTCGCGCACCATGGCCAAGAACGTCGCGACCGCCAACTCCCCGACGGTCGAGCGCATGAATGCCGCCGGCGCGATCCTGATCGGCAAGACCACGACGAGCGAGTTCGGCTGCAAGGCGGTCGGCGACAATCCGCTCAACGGCATCACGCGCAATCCGTGGAACACGGGCAAGACGCCGGGCGGCTCGAGCGCGGGCGCGGCGGCCTCGGTCGCGGCCGGCGTCACGCCGCTCGCGCTCGGCACCGACGGCGGCGGCTCGATCCGCATCCCGTGCTGCCTCACGGGCCTTGCCGGCCTCAAGGCGCAGTTCGGCCGCATTCCGCTCTGGCCGCATTCGGCCGCACCATCGGTCGCCCATGTGGGTCCGATGACGCGCGACATCCGCGATGCGGCGCTGATGTTCATGAGCATCGCGGGCTTCGACGCGCGCGACCCCGCGACCGTCGCGGGCCCCCTGCCCGACCTCGTCGCCGCCTGCGAGACCGACCCGCGCGGCCTGCGCATCGCCTATAGCCGCACGCTCGGCTACGCGCGGCCCGACCCGGACGTCGCCGCCATCATCGATGCGGCCGCCAAGACCTTCGAGTCGCTCGGCTGCGTCGTCGAGCCGATCGAGACCGTGTTCGAGACCGATCCGGTCGAGGTGTGGACCGCGGAGTTCTACGCCTCGATCGGCACACGCCTGTCGCCGATGCTCGCGACCCAGCGCGACCTGCTCGATCCCGCGGTGGTCGCGATCCTCGAGCAGGCGGTGAAGCTCGACCTGCGCACCTACTATACGAAGGTGTTCGAGCGCTACGCGCTGCGCGAGCGCATGCGCCTGTTCTTCGAGCGCTACGACCTGCTGCTGTCGCCGACGCTCGCGGTCGCATCGCTCGACGTGGGCAAGAACGTGCCGGACAGCCGGCCCGACCGCGACCTCGTCTCGTGGGTCTATTACACCTACCCGTTCAACCTGACGGGGCAGCCGTCCGCGACCGTGTGCGCCGGATTCTCCGACGGCATGCCGGTCGGCCTGCAGCTCACCGGCCGCTCGCACGACGAATACAATGTGGTGCGCGCTGCCGCGGCCTTCGAGGCGACGCAAGTTGCGCAACGCCCTGCCGGATTCTGAGGTCCTCCACGCCCAGGAGCGGCACTCGCCGCGGCAGTTCGCTCCTGTTAGGTTGCAATCACAGAAAGCGCTCGGAGAGGATCGTCATGCGGCTTGACCGCCGGACATTCTTGCAGATTGCGGCCGGCGCCGCCGCATCGACGCAAGGCGCCGCGCGCGCGCAAAACTATCCGGCGCGAACGATCCGCCTGGTGCTGCCGTTCCCGCCCGGCGGCGCTTTCGACATCCTCGGCCGGCCCTGGGCCGACCTGGTGAGCCGCAGGCTGGGCACCGTCATCGTGGAAAACCTTTCCGGCGCTGGCGGCTCGCTCGCGGCCGCCTCGGTTGCCCATTCGCCGCCGGATGGCTACCGCATCTTTCTCGGCAGCTCCGCGATCCATCTGACTGACATGATCCTGCGGGTGCGTCCGCTGCTCGACCCGATGAAGGAGCTGATGCCGGTCTCGATGCTGGCGACGGTCACGTTTGCGATCCTCGTCAATCCGAATGTGCCGGCGCACTCGCTCGGTGAGCTGATAGCGCACATCAAGGCCAATCCGGGCAAGCTCTCCTACGGATCGCCCGGCGCCGGAACGATGAACCATCTGTGCGGCGAGTTGCTGAAGTCGCTCACCGGCATCAAGGACCTGCCGCATGTCGCCTATCGGGGCGCAGGGCCAGCCATGACCGACGCCATCGCGGGCCAGGTGCCGATCATCATCCCCTCGATGACCAACCAGGTGCTCGCGTTTCATCGTGCCGGCAAGCTGCGCCTGCTCGCGATCACCAACCCGACGCGGCTGCCGATCGCGCCCGACATTCCGACCGCCGAAGAGGCCGGCGTCAAAGCTCTCATCGCGCAGCAGCTCCTCGGCATTTTCGCGCCCGCTGGAACGCCCGCGCTCGCGGTCACCAAGCTCGCCGAGACCAATCGTGCCGCGCTCGCCGACAAGGCTTATATACAGTCCTTGATCGACGCCGCCGTCATCCCGGTCGCGGACGAATGGACGGCGGAGCGGTTCAGCCATTTCATGGAAGACGAGGTCGCGCGCTGGGGCCCGCTGGTGAAGTCGATCGGCGTCACGCTCGATTGACCGATGGCGAAGCCGACAGGTTTCGGCGCAACCATGTTAGGCTGCTCGAGGCGCGTCATGGCGACGCGTCGAGAGACCCTCGCGATCCAGACCTCGCGATCCATGAGCGACGCTGATAACCTCCCGTCGCAAAAAATAGCGAAGGGGGAGACGCGTGAGGATGGATCGCCGAGCATTTCTGCAACTTGCCGCCGGCGCCGCCGCGGCGCCGATCGCGCCCGGCCTCGCCCGCGCCGAGACCTTCCCGACGCGACCGATCCGTCTGGTGCTGCCCTTCCCGCCCGGCGGCGTGTTCGACATCATCGGCCGGCCGTGGGCCGACAAGGCGAGCCGCGCGCTCGGCACCGTGATCGTCGAGAACCAGCCGGGCGCCGGCGGATCGCTTGCGGCGGCGTCGGTCTCGCGGGCGCGGCCGGACGGCTACACGATCTTCCTCGGCAGTTCGTCGATCCATCTCGCCGAGTTGCTCCTGCGCACGCATCCGCTGCTCAACCCGACGAAGGACCTGATGCCGGTGTCGATGGTGGCGACCGCGGCGTTCGCGATTGCGGTCAATCCGGGCGTGCCGGCAAAGACGCTTGGCGAGCTCGTCGACTACGTCAAGGCGAACCCCGGCAAGCTCTCGTATGGCTCGGCCGGTGCCGGCACCATGAACCATCTCAGCGGCGAGCTGCTCAAGTCGCTTGCCGGCATCAAGGACCTGCCGCACATCGCCTATCGCGGCGCCGGCCCCGCCATCACGGACGCGATCGGCGGGCAGATTCCGATCATCGTGCCGGCGATGACCAACCAGGTGCTGGCATTCCACCGCACCGGCAAGCTGCGGCTGCTCGCGATCACCAACCCGACGCGCCTGCCGATCGCACCGGAGATCCCGACCGCCGAGGAAGCCGGCGTGAAGGGCCTCGTCGCGCAGCAGCTCATCGGCCTGTTCGCGCCGGCCGGAACACCACAGCCGATCGTCACGCAGATCGCGCGGACCAACCGCGCCGCGCTCGCCGACGAGCCCTACACGAAATCGCTCGTCGACAGCGCCGTCATCCCGGCCACCGAGGAGTGGAGCACGGAAAAATTCAACCGTTTCATGGATGACGAGGTCGCGCGCTGGGGCCCGCTGGTGAAGGCGATCGGCGTCAAGCTCGACTGACCGAAGCCGAATTCATTTCGGCGGGGATAACGGGGCCGATTTTTATCTCTTGCTTGCCCTCTCGCTTCAAATTGGCGATGGCTGAAATCCTAGTCTCGGATTTGTGCGCGTCGTCGCCCCGCCGCTGCTCGTCGGCGGGCTTTTTGTTGCCGCGAGGGAGCTCTGTCCCTGCCTGCACGCCTCATCCGAAGATTGTATTCCATCCGCGGTTTTCATTGTTTCCCATTGCTTTTCGCCATTGTTATTCATTGTTCTTGGGGCTGGCGACTTTTTCATCGTCCCTTCAATGCCTTGCATTGTAAATTCGTCCAATTTCCCATTGCAGATCCATTGTATTTTATTTGGGAGGCCCCTGGACCTTTTGGACTGCACCTCAGGGGCGAACTTCAACCTCTTGTGGCATGGGGATATGGCCCCGGCGGCGATTCGGGTCTTATGGGGTTTGCTCCGCAATGCCGCTCTAGTCGTCTTCCTTGCCGGTCAGCGCATGGAATGCCGTGCGGGCGGAGCGATACGGGATATCGAGACCGGCGCGATGCGAGGCCGACTGCACGGCATCGGCCGCACGCAGCAAGACCTGCTGCACCGGGTTCTCTTCCATGTCTCGCAGCCAGTTGGTCAGGCTCTGCGGAATGGTCAGGATCAACAGCGCAAAGGTCACATAGATGATCGCCGCGGCCGTGCGGACCGGACACGGACGAGGCGCGGCGGGAATGTGATCGCTATCGGACATCGCGCTTGCCTCAGAACTGGAAGTAGATGAATGGCGGGATGCCGCTTGGCGCCGCCACCGCGATCAGGAAGATCGCGGCGAACGGAACCGCCACTTTCAGCGCCAGCGGGCTTCGCTCGTAGCGCGCCTGCAGCGCCGCAAACCACCCCGCCGGAATGATCTGGGTCAGCGCGCCGAGCACGAACACGGCCGCGACGAGCGGGGTCATCGTGGTTCGCCCGCCGACGCCGGAGAACAGCGTCCCGAGATAGACGAGCGACGTGTCGAACGACGACGCGCGGAAGAATACCCAGGCGAAGCAGACGAAGTGGAACGTCACAAGCCACATGAGCGCCGCCACGATGCGCGAGCGCGGCGGCCCGGTCAGGCCCAGCGCGCGCTCGATCACCAGGGCCATGCCGTGCATCAGGCCCCAGATGCAGAAATTCCAACTTGCGCCGTGCCACAAGCCGCCGAGCCCCATGGTGATCAGGATGTTGCGATAGGTCGCGAGCCGGCTGCCGCGATTGCCGCCCAGCCGGATATAGAGATAGTCGCGCAGCCAGGTCGACAGCGTGATGTGCCAGCGCCGCCAGAAATCCTGGACGCTGAGTGCCCGGTAGGGCTGGTTGAAGTTCTGCGGAAACTGATAGCCGAGCAGGCTCGCGATCCCGATCGCGATGTCGGTGTAGGCGCTGAAGTCGCAGTAGATTTGCAGCGCATACGCATACATGCCGAGCAGCAGGTCGAGGCTGGAAAAATCAGCGGGCGCGCGGAAGACGCCGTCGACGAAATCGGTCGACAGATAGTTGGCGATGATCACCTTCTTGAACAGTCCGCCGAGGATGAGAAAGACGCTGTGCGCGATCTGCATGTCGGCGGTGGCCGAGCGTTGCGTCGTCTGCGCCAGGAACTTGCTGGCGCGCACGATCGGCCCGGCGACCAGGTGCGGGAAAAAGCTGATGTAGAGCAGGATGTCGACCAGCGAGGTGCTCGGCTTGAGGGTGCGGTCGTAGACGTCGATGACGTAGGACAGCGCGTGGAAGGTGAGGAACGAGATCGCGATCGGCAGGGCGACCTCGATGAAAGGCACGCTCGCGTTGACGCCGACCGAGCCAAGCGCGTCGATCAGCGAGGCGGCGAAGAAGTTGTAGTACTTGAAGACGCCGAGCAGCGCGAGATTGGCGGTGACGGCGAACCAGAAGACGACGCGCCGCGTACGGCCGTCCGAAAGCTGGCCAAGCACCAGCGCGGCGTAAAAGTTCCCGACCGAGCTCGCGAGCAGCAGCAGCGTGAACTCGATCTTCCAGAAGGCGTAGAAATAATAGCTCGCCGCGACCAGGAACCACTTCTTCCAGGTATTGCGATCGTTCAAAAGCCAAGTGATCGGGAAAACGACAGAAAAAAAGACCGCAAAGCTAATTGTTGGAAACAGCATCGGAACGCGACCGCACCTTGTCGATGACCGGAACCAACGTGCTGAGGAACCCCTCCGCGCTCTTCTTGTATCCCGCGATGGTGAAGTGGATATGGTCCTTCGCCATCAAGGGCGGCGTCTCGGCGCGCCAGCGATCGGCGCCGCATTCCTTCGGCATGATCGAGGCCCAATTCCAATAAACGAGGCCGTTGCGTTCCGCAATCTTGCGCTCGGCTTCGCGCACAGCTTCGAGCTTCGGCAACGTCTTCCATTCGCAGGCGTCGGAACTCGGGCTCGCTGCGTCGGCGCGGCGACAGACCGCCTCCTCGCGGGCCTTGTCCTTGCAATGGGCTGGAAGTTCCTCCCCTGCGGGCGGCCCGATCAGGACGATGGTCGCATCCGGCAGGGCCGTGCGTATCTTGCCGATCACGCGCTCATATTTCTGCGTATAGGCCGCGATGTCGAGATTAGCCTTGTCCGCCTCGTTGGTGCCGAAGGACAGGATCACGATCTGCGGCTTGAGCCGGCGCAGGTCGCTCGCGAACAGGTGCTCGTCGAGCTTATTGAGGATGTCGATGGTCGCGCCCGGATAGCCGACGCTGTTGTAGATGAGGCCCGAGCGCGTGTTGTAGATCGCGACGCTCGAAATGCTGACGATGCCGTCGGTGCGCGTCGTGAGCGTGACGTCGCGCACCTTGTTGGTCGGGCCGTGGTCGGGCACGAGGCGGATCACCACCGGCTCGACCTTGTCGCCGGCGAGGTCGAACGAACCTTCGAGCGCGCCGTCGAGCTTGATGTCGATCGAACCGCCATTCGGCTGGCGTATCGCCTCGATCTCGATCACGTCGAAGGTTTCCGGCTTCTCGGCCGTGAACGAGAGCGTTTCGCCGGTCTTGCTGGCGACCGTATTGAAGCCCGACATCCAGAATTGGCCGACGTCCTCCGACTTCTGCAGGGCCTGATAGGTCCAGCCCGCCGACACCGCGATCTTGAGCGCGGCGCTCAACACGTTGGGCGGCCGGCCCGCCGTCACGTAGCCGCTGCCGCCATTGCCGTAAATCTTCTGCAGGCGGCGGCGCAGCTCGCCGGTGAGGAAATCGGCCGCGGTGTGGCTATCGCCGATGTGCAGGATCGTGATGGCGCGCGCCTTGATCTTGGTCGCCGTGTCGTCGCCGTTCGGCGGCTGGTAGTTCAACGCGACGACCGCGGGCTCCTGCGCAGCCGGCGGTGGATTGCTTGGCGGGGCCGCGGGTAGCGGCGCGGCGGTGCTGGCGGCCGGGCTCGGCGTGGCCGCGGGAGGCGGTGCAGTTGAAGACGGCGCGGTCGGAGGCGGTGCGGCTGGCGCCGCGGGCTGATCATGTGGCGTCGCGGCTGGCGCCGTCGCAAGCCCAACCACCTCGTTCGACGCCGCCGACGGAGCCGGCGCGGGTGCCGGGCTGTCGGCCGGCATCGTCATGGGCGCGTTGTTGGTCGCGGCGATTGATCCGGGCGGCGGCGCGCGCGGGACATCAAGGGCTACCGTCGATCGCAACCGCTCGGCCTGCGACAGGACGCCGAGGAAGACGCCCAGAATGCCGGCCCCCCCGACGACGAGGAAGACCAGCGCTATCAGGACCGCACGCATCCGCATCACGGATCCTTTTTCTTTTCCGCGCTCGCGCCAGTATTGTCCGCCTTGTCCGCAGGACTGCCGGCGGCAATGCAGGCGCGGTCGAGCGGCCTTCCCATCTGCTCGAACGCTGTGACGATTTTGGGGTAGAGATAGGTGCCGATCAGATCCTCGCCCGCAACCGTGAAGTGCTCGCCGTCGGAGGTGCGGATCTGCACCATCCGCCCATTGCGGTCGGGCCCGTAGGACGCAAAAGCATCAGGGCCGGCCGGCTTGAGCCGCCACGGCTCGACATATTGCATGCGTGGCGCGCCGACCGTCGCGACCGCGGCGGTGAACATCCTGTTCTTCTCCTGCAGGTCGGCGTTTTCCTTGGCGTCGCGCACGACCGGCAAGCCGACCAGCATCACGGCCGCATTGCTCGCGGCTGCGCCGTTGAGAAACGCAAGGATCTGCTCGCGGTATCTGTCGGTCCAGTCGGGGGCGCCCCAGGCGGTGCGCGCGCCGCTGCCGTCGATGATGAACTGCTGGTCGTTGAGGCCGATCGAGAGCACGAACAGGTCCGGCTTGAAGATATCGCCGATGCGGCGCACCTCGCGCGGCCAATAGAGCTTGTCGCCGCGCGACAGTCCGGTGCCGTTGCGCGCGAAACGCCCGAGCGCGACGCTCGACTTGAGACATGGATTGGCTTCGATGACGCGCGCGATCGCTTCCCAATAGTTGTCGACGATCGAGTCGCCCGCAAAGGCGATGCGGGCGACGATCTTGGCCTCGGGCTTGTCCTTCGGCGCGGGCGCGGCGGCTGCCGGGACGACGGCTGCCGCGATCAGGCACGTGAGGGCGACGAAGCGTACACGCCGCGACACACCCAAGCTCGCCCTCCGAGGTTCACGACCGCGGCGCTGACGGATTGTCGGCGCAGACCCCCAAGCGCTACCAGCGTCATGGTTAACGGTCCGATAATTCGCGTCGAAAATCACCACTATCCCCCTGAATGGCCTGATTTTTCACCTCGACGCCAACGGCCCATCCCGCACCGCCGAGAGATACCATTAAAGACCGATCCGGGAGCCGCCGCCAGCCGTGGCACGGCCATCGCGCGGCATCCCCTTCCGGCTCGGAGCCGCATGCTTTGCCAAGCCACTTTTTAGGCGGGGAAAAGCCGCAAAATTAGTTGAAAGACAACGACATCCACCTTGTACTGGGAATGGCAGGCGTATGCGGGGCGGGGCCTACCTGACATGACGACCGCGAGCGCGGCGAGCGCAGTGCGTCCGACCGTATCGGCAGCCACCGCGACGGCGATCGTGGTCGCCGACATGGTCGGCGTCGGCGTCTTCACCAGCCTCGGGTTCCAGGTGAAGGACATCTCATCCGGCTTTGCGCTGCTCCTGCTGTGGATCGTCGGCGGGATCGTCGCACTGTGCGGTGCCTCCGCCTACAGCGAGCTCGCCGGAATGTTTCCGCGCTCGAGCGGCGAATACAATTATCTCGCACGCGGCTACCACCCGGCGCTCGGCTTCATGGCCGGATGGCTTTCGGCAACGGTCGGCTTCTCGGCGCCGATCGCGCTCGCCGCCATGGCGTTCGGCGAATATTTCAAGGCCATGGTGCCGGGCACGCCGCCCCTCGCGCTCGGGCTCGGCGCGACCTGGCTGATCACCCTCGTGCATCTCTACGGCATCCGCTCGGGCAGCCTCTTTCACAATGTGTGGACGGCGATCAAGCTCGCGCTGATCGTCGCGTTCCTGGTCGCGGGCTTTGCGGCCGGAAATCCGCAGCCGATCTCGTTTGCACCCGCGCCACACGACTTCAGCTACGTCATGACCGCCCCGTTCGCGATCAGCCTCGTCTTCGTGATGTATTCCTATTCGGGCTGGAATGCCGCGACCTACATCGCGGGCGAGATCCGCGATCCGCAGCGCAGCCTGCCGCGCGCGCTGATCACCGGCACGCTGATCGTGCTCGCGCTCTACGTCGCCCTCAACGCGGTCTTCCTGCGTGTCGCACCGATCGACAAGCTCGCGGGCCAGCTCGACGTCGCGGTGGTCGCGGGCCGCTACATCTTCGGTGACGTGGGCGGGCGCGTGGTCGGCGGCCTGATCTGCCTCGGCCTCGTCTCCTCGATCAGCGCGATGACCTGGATCGGCCCGCGCGTCACCATGACGATGGGCGAGGACGTGCCGATGCTGCGCATCTTCGCGCGCACGACCCGGAACGGCGTCCCGGCCTGGGCGATCCTGTTTCAGCTGCTCGTCGTCAACGTGATGCTGCTCACGCGCAGCTTCGAGGCCATCGTCGACTTCATCGGGTTCAGCCTCACGGCGTGCTCGTTCCTCGCCGTGCTCGGCGTCATCAAGCTGCGCTGGACGCATCCCGATTTGCCGCGGCCCTACCGCGCCTGGGGTTACCCGCTGACGCCGGTGATCTTCCTCGCGGTGACCGGCTTCATGCTGTACTATCTCGTCGTCAACCGTCCGGTGCAGTCACTCGCCGGGTTCGCGATGATGCTCGCCGGGCTCGCCATCTACGGCGCGTCCCATCTCAGGCCGTCCTCCCCGAGCGCCGTGGAAAATGTCAATCGCGCCTAACCTGCTCCGCCCGTCCCGCTTCCTGACCGTCGCCGCCGTCGTGGCGGGACTGCTCGTCGTCGGCACGCCGCCCGCGCGCAGCGTCGAGAGCGGCAGCCCCGTCTCGCCGGCACCGGCGGCCGATGCGCCCTCCCCGCCGGCCGCACCCGCGACGGCTCCGGCAGCCGCAGCGCCAGCCACACCTGCGCCCGCCCAGGCCGTCCCGCGGCCACCGGCCGATGTGCCGCCAGCGGCCGCGCCGAGCACGACCGTGACGGCGCCGGCGCCGGCATCACCGGCACCGGCCGCCGCGACCCCACCCGCGGCTCCGGCACCCGCTCCTGCCGCGGCGGCGCCACCTCCGGCACAGCGCATCACCCCGACCGCCACGGCCGCGCCGGCGCAAGGCAGCATCAACGACGACACCGCGCGCTATCTTGCGGGATTGCCGCCGGCGCCCGGATCGCCGATCGCAGCGTTCACGCGCGACGACGGCTGGCGCGAGCACGCGCGCTTCTTCGACCGCGCTTTCGGCGAGCTCGAACGCACGCAGCTCACCAGGATCCGCACCTGGTCGAAGACGCAGCTGCATGCGCGCCGTCCGACCATGTTCTACATGTTCAGCGGACCCGACTATCTCTATGCCGACGCGTTCTTTCCCGACGCCTCGACTTACGTGCTCGCCGGCCTCGAGCCGGTCGGCCAGATTCCCGATCTCCTGAAGATGCCACGCGGATCGCTCGCCCCGGCGCTGCGCAGCATGGCGAACTCGATGCACTCGGTGCTCAACTTCAGCTTCTTCAAGACGCACGACATGCGCCAGGAGCTCTCGGCCGGCCGGCTCGGTGGCACCACGCCGATCCTCCTGGTCTTTCTCGCCCGTGCCGGCAAGATCGTGCAGGAGATGAGCCTGGTCGATCTCGACGCCGAGGGGGTCGAGCACCCGGCGAGCGAGCGCATCAAGAGCACCGCCCACGGCGTCAAGATCGTGTTCAGCAGCAGCGACGGCCGGCTGCAGACGCTCTATTACTTCAGCACCAATCTGGCCGACGACGGCTTTCCCCGCAGCGGCTTCATGCAATTCTGCGCGAAACTCGCGCCGGGCGACAGCCTGATCAAGAGCGCCTCGTACCTGATGCACGGCGGCGCCTTCACGAAAGTGCGCGAATTCCTGGTCACGCACAGCGCGACATTGCTCGAGGACAACTCGGGAATCCCACTCGCCTATTTCGATCGCAAGAAATGGGACCTCAAGCCGTTCGGCCACTATCTGCAGCCGCTCGGCATCTTCCCCAACACCTACCAGCCCAAGCTTGCGGAGCTCTTTCGCAAGAGCGCGACGCCGCTCAACTTCGGGGTCGGCTACCGCTGGCGTTCGAACGAGTCCAACCTGCTGCTCGCGGTGCGTGAAGACGCGACGGGCACTGCCGGCGCGTCGGTGGCGCCGCGCTAGGCGCTGCGCTCAGGCGTCGTTCGCGCACCGACGTTCCCGCATGACGAGCGTGCGCGCCGGTACCATCGTGACTTGTCCCGCGCGAGCGGAACAACTCACAATCGCCGCAGTTAAAAAGCCATTAACCATGCGGATTCTAGAGTCGGGCCACCCGGTTGGGGATTTGATCGGAACGTGCGGGTGATGGGGTTACGAGCGCTTGCGGGCGTCACATGCGTGCTCGGCTGCGTCTTCGCGGCCGGCGCTGACGCGCGTGACGGCGGCGCGATCGTGCTCGGCGACAGTCTCGGCGTCGGGCTTGCCGAGGTCTCGCACCTGCCGAACTTCGCCCATATCAGCGTGCACATCCGCGGGCCCAAGGCGCTCGAGCAGATTCGCCGTGCCCCGGCGGGCGTCACCGCGTTCGTGGTGCTCGGCACCAACGATGCGAACGGCTCGATCGCGCACCTCGACAAGAGCATCGACGACATCCTCAACGCGGCCGAGAAGAAGCACATGCGGCTCGTCTGGATCGGGCCGCCCTGCGTGAAGCAGTCGTGGGACACGCGCTCGCGTCAGCTCGACCAGATGCTGGCCGCGAAGCTTCCGCCGCGCGGCGTGCTCTACGTGCCGATGCGCGATCAGGCGTTCTGCACCGCCGGCCTGCATGAGCCGGATGGCGTGCACCTCAAGACCAAGGGCTACGTCTACATGTGGGACAAGGCGCGCCGGGTGGCGGCCCTGGAGAGCCCCACCCCGCTGACCACCGCCTCGGTCACGACGCCCGCCCAGACCCCAACTCGCGCTGCACCAGCGCCCACGCCGGCTGCCGCATTTGCGCTCGCGGCCGCGCCCAATTCAGGCGGACCGGGCTGGCAGGAGCCCAAGATTTACGTCCTACACGTGAAGCGCAGCGCGCCCCGGGCGCAGAACAATTAGCTCGTAATATCAACTAGATGCGGAAAAAATCTCGACGTAATCCACAGCCCCAACCGGCAGCACCGCCACAAGGTTACCGAAAATTTGTCGCAAACTTGCCTGCAAGCCGGGTGAGAAGATAGGGTTGGAGGGGGGTCCTCTGTAATGTCGCTTGGGCCAACTGTTGCGTTGGTGGCTGCCGGCCTCGCCTGCGCGGGCGGGACTGCGTACGTGTCGCTGATGCACGACGGCTCGCCTGTACCCGGCGAGGCGCGCGTGCTCGAGCGGCCGGCGGGCTATGGCGTTTCCTATTTCGACGCCGCCTTCGCGAGCGCCCGCGACACCATGCGGCCGCGGGCGGACGTCACCGCGAGCCTCGGCCCGCGCCCGACGTTCGCGACACGCTTCAACGGCATCGTCACGGACGGTTATGCGGCTGTCGCGGCCGCGGTGGCACCGACGCGCTCGCTGGCGCGGCCGCCGGTGCGTAGCGCGAAGGCGACGCCACATGTCCGCACCGCCGCGCTACGCATGGACGAGCGCGCGCCGCCACCCGATCCGAGGACCTACCAGGTCGCGAGCTACGCCCCGACCCGTGACGACACGCTCGCTGCCACGCCCTTCCCGTTCCGCCCGGACGTCCACGTCCCGCCGGTACGCCAGGCGATGACCACGCTGGTGCCGTTCGACAGTGCGCCCTTCCCGGTACGCTCCGGCTCGAATGACGGCGACCATGTGCGCATCAATTTCCGCAGCAAGGTGAGCTGGGAGAAGGGCGCTTTCAGCGACCCGCGCGTGCTCCTGCACATCCCCAAGGGCTTCGATCCCAACAAGCCGGCCGTGATGGTCGTGTTCTTCCATGGCCACGGCGCGACGCTCACCCGCGACGTGCTCAACCGCCAGGAAGTCCCGGAGCAGATTTCCGAGTCGCATGCCAACGCGGTGCTCGTCGCGCCCCAGCTTGCCTATGACGCGAGAAGCTCGAACCCCGGCAAGCTCTGGGAGCCCGGCGCCTTTGCGCGCTTCGTGCGCGAAGCCGGCGTCCAGCTGGCCCGCATGTACGGCGACCCGCGCGCCGGACAGACCTTCGCCAACATGCCGATCATCATCGTGGCGTATAGCGGCGGGTATCTGTCGGCCGCGACGAGCCTCGAGCGTGGCGGCCTGAAAAACCGCGTGCGCGGCGTCGTGCTGCTCGACGCGCTTTACGGCGAGCTCGACGGCTTCGCCAACTGGATCAGCCACAACCGCTCGGGCTTCTTCGTGAGCTCGTGGACGCGCTCAACTCGCCAGCGCAATGCCCAGCTCGAGGAAATGCTGTCCGATCGCGACGTGACCTTCGGCCACGCGCTCAGGACGAACCGGCTCGACGGCAACGTGGTGTTCCTGCCGGGCGACGACGGCATCCGCCACCGCGATTTCGTCAATCACGCCTGGGCAAACAAGCCGATCAAGGATGTTCTCGACCGGCTGCCGGAATATCAGATGTAATTTCTGCGGGCCGCCGCCCGCGGATCAGTGCTCTGCCGCCACGGCGCGCTCGCGCAGCCGGTAGAACTGAAGCGCCTTCTTCGCCGTATCCTGCTGCAGGCGCGCGAACGTCGCACAACACTGATCGAGTTCCGGCGTCGAGGAGCCATTGACGCCCGCCTGCAGCAGCAGGAGGGCCTTGGCGCACTCCCAGCCCAGCCCGATCGCCTTGGCGAGAACGAGAATCTGCTCCGTCTTTCTGTTGGCGATGGCGCGCTCGATCATGCCGATGGGCAGGTCGGCCATCAGTGACAGCGCAACGGAGGCTTCGTCGAAACGGCCTTCGCCGGCGAACGTCATCAGCGTCGTCTCGTCGAGCTTTCCAGCCTGCTTGAGCGCCAGCATGCGTGCGCGCGCATCGGCGTAGACGGGCGACGCCTCACGCATGTCCGTCTGAATGCGGATCGACGCCTGGGTGATGACGCCCTGCAGGCCGACGCCCTTGCCGCCGCCGGCCGCTTCGAGCTTCTGGCGCACCAACTCGGAAGCCTGGGCGAATAGCGCGAGGAGGTGCTCGCGCGGAATCTCCGGCCGCACGCTGATGGCGAGCGCGAGATCGCCGTCATTCTCGGCGCGGCTCACCAGGGTCATGTAGCCGAACTCGGAGAACTTCGCGCCGCCGTTCCCGGCGGCGCTCACCGCGACCTCACGGTCGCCGCGCGTGACCAGCACGTCGGTCACGGCCTCCGACAACGTCGCGCGGCGCGAGATCGCCAGCAGATGCTGCTGGCTCTTGTGGCTCGCACCCTCCACCAGGGTCGCTTCATCGAGCGAGGCGGATCGCGCCAGCACCGGGCCCGCGACCTCGATCGCGTCGTCGAGCGCGAGCCCGCGCATTACGCGCGGCGGCGCCCCCGCCACCGTGGCGAGCCGCATGCCGAAGGCGGCGCGCGCCGTGACGTCGATCTCCTCGACCAGGCGGCCGAGCACATCGTCGAACAGGGCGACCTGATCGATCGAAAACGTGCCGGCGCCGGCCAGGAACAGATCCGTCACACGCCGGAGCGTTTCGGCGCGATAGCGGATGTCCTTCTGCGCGACGGCTTCCTCGAGCTGCTCGAGCAGGCTGTGCTGCGGATGCATCGATCCCCTCTTCCCGATTGCCGCGGCCGCTCACTATTTGAGCATGATCTTTCCCGAAAACCGGTATCCACTTTTCGGAATCATGCTTTGTTTGAGCATGATCTTTCCCGAAAACCGGTATCCACTTTCCGGGATCATGCTCTCACGCCGCGCTCGCCCTCGCGTCGTCGCCGGATGTCTGCCCCTCGATCACGGCCGGCGTGAAGCGCAACTCCGATACCGGGCACGGCCGACAGAACAGATAACCCTGCACGAGGTTCACGCCCGCCGCGCGCAGCATGTCGTACTGGTCCTCGGTCTCGACGCCTTCCGCCGTGGTCGCGATGTCGAGACCGCGCGCAAGCGTGAGCACCGACGCGATGACGGCAGCGCATTCGGCGCGCGCGATCAGCCCCTGAGTGAACGACTTGTCGATCTTGATCTTGTCGACCGGGAACTTCGTGAGATAGCCGAGCGAGGAATATCCCGTGCCGAAGTCGTCGAGCACGATCGACACGCCGATATTCTTGAGCTGCTGGAGCAGCGAGCGGTAGTTCGCCTCGTTCTCGAGCAGGACGGATTCGGTGATCTCCACCTCCAGCCGCTCCGGCGGCAGGCCGAACTCGACCAGAGCGCACAGGATGATGTCGAACAGGTCGCCTTTGCGGAACTGCATCGACGACAGGTTGATCGAGACCTTGACGTGATCCGGCCATGAGGCTGCGTCGGAGCAAGCCTTCTGCAGGATCCAGCCGCCGAGTTGCACGATGAGGCCGGTATCCTCGGCGAGCGGAATGAACCGATCGGGCGATATGAGGCCCTTTTGGGGATGGCGCCAGCGCACCAGCGCCTCCGCGCCTCGTACCTCGCGGGTCTCGGCGTCGAACATGAGCTGGTAGAACAGCTCGAACTCGTTGCGCGCAATGCCCTCGCGCATCTCGTTCTCGAGCTCGTGGCGCGCGTCGGCCTCCGCCGTCATCGCGGCATCGAAGAAATTGAAGCCGTTGCGGCCCTGCGACTTGGTGCGATAGAGCGCGAGGTCCGCCTTCTTGAGGAGATCGTCGGGATCGACGCCGTCCTGCGGCGCGAGCGCGATGCCGATGCTGGTGCCGATCGTGACGCGACGCCCTTCGAGCTCGAACGGCCGCGTTATCACCTCGATGATCCGCACCGCCAACAGGATCGCGCTGTCGCGTTGGTTGGTCTCGCCGCCCAGCAGGATCGCGAACTCGTCGCCGCCGAGGCGCGCCAGCACGTCGGTCTCACGCAACGACGCACGCAGGCGCGCCGCCATCTCCTTGAGCAACGCGTCGCCGGCGGGATGTCCGAGCGAATCGTTCACGTCCTTGAAGCGGTCGAGGTCGAGCATGAACACCGTGAAGGCCTCGCCGCGCCGACGCAGGCGCGCGCCCGCCTCGTGGATCTTCTCCATGAAGAGCGTGCGATTGGCGAGGCCGGTCAGCAGGTCGTGGTGCGCCATGAACGCGACCTTGGCCTCGTTCTGCCGGCGGTCGGTGATGTCTTCGTGGACCGTGAGCACGCTGCCGTCCGGCAGCCTTTGCCGCTGGATCGAGACCACCCGTCCGTTGGCCAGCGTCTGGATGTCGCTTTCCTCGCGGCCGAAGCGCTCGATGTACTCGTCGGGCGAGGCCTCCACGAAAACGCCGTTGGCGATGCGGAATTCGAGGATCTGCCGCGCCGTCATGCCGGGCTGAATCTGCTCGTGGGTGAGACCGTGGATTTCCGCGTACCGGTTGTTGGCCACGAGGATGCGCTGTTCGGAGTCGAACATGCACAGGCCCTGGGTCATGTTGTTGAGCGCGGCGTCGAAGCGCATGTTGGCGCGCCCGAGCTCCTCCGACTTCGCGATCAGCTCGGCCTCGGCACGTTTCTCCGACGTGACGTCCTGGTGGATCGCGACCCAGCCGCCGTCCGCCATCGGCTGATGCGTCACCGCGATCTTGCGGCCATCGCGCATCCCGTTGACCACATGATACGCCTTCCCTTCGGAGACCTCCTTGAGGCGCTGCTGGATATATTCCTCGGTGGCGCCTGGGCTTCGGCCGGCCGCGACGCGCGCTTCGAGCACGGCGCGCAGCGTCGTTCCGGGCCGGACCTGGTCGGGAGAGAGGTCGTACATCGCGCGATAGCGGTTGTTGCAGACGATCAGCCGCTGGTCGCCGTCGTACATGCACAAGCCGACCGGCAGATTGGTGAGAGCGGCGTCGAACCGCACGATGGTCCGCTCGAGCTGCTCGGACTTCGCGATCAGCTCGGCTTCGGTGCGCTTCTCGGCCGTGATGTCGTGGTGAATCTTGACCCAGCCGCCGTCGTGCGTCGCCTGCTGGTGGACCGCGATCATGCGGCCGTCGCGCATGTGATTGATCGCCAGCGACGACTTCCCCGGGATGAGTTCGCGCATGCGCCGCTCGATGAACCCATCCGAGGGCTCGAGGCTGACGCCGTTCGCCGTGCACAACGCGAGGATCTCGCGCAGCGGCGTGCCCGGCTTCGTCTGCTCGGGCGTGAGGCCGTAGATCTCGCGATAGCGTTTGTTACAGAGCACGAGGCAGCCGTTGCGGTCGTACTGGGAGAGACCGTGCGCCATGGTTTCGAGCGTCAGCGAAAGCGTGCGCGACTTGTCGGCGTTCTTGCGCGTCTGCCGCATCAGCATGAGCGTGCCGAGAAGGAGCACGGCGACCACGAAGGCGACCATCGGCCCGAAGGTATAGAGGTGGCGATGCCATGCCGCCAATACTTCGCTGCGGCTGAAGCTCACCAGCATGACCAGCGGCAGGTTCGGCACCCCCGCGTAGCCGACGATGCGGGGCGCGCCGTCGTAGTAGCCGCCGACCTCATAGGCCCCGACCCGCGCGCGCGGCAGATGATGCGTGAAGAGCTCGGCGCTGGCGAACGAGCGTCCGATGAAATCCCTTACGGCCGGCTCGCGGGCGAGCATCGCGCCGGAGCGGTGAAACAGCATCACGGCGCCGCCGCGCCCGAGATCGACCGCGCGGAACGTGTTGGCGAAATAGCCGAGATCGAGCGGCGCGGTCACGATGCCGGCAAAGCTTCCGTCGTCGTTGGTCAATCGCCGCGAGGCGGCGATGAGCCATTGCCCATTCCGATACGAGCGAAACGGCGGCGCGACGAACAGTCCGGGCTGCGGGTTGTCGCGCTGGGCGATGAAGTGCGGGGTGTCGGCTATGTCGAGGCGCGCCGGGGTCTCGTCATAGGAGTAGGCCTGGAGCTCTCCGGCCGCATCGGTCCACCCGACCGCGACCATGAGGGGCGAGATCTGGGCAAGCTGGCGCAGGGCGTCGTGGACGTGTGTGGCGGCCTCGCCCGGACCGAACGACTTCCGGTGCTCCTGCGCGTCGCGCCGGATGATCTCGGCGACGCGCAGGGCGCGGTCGACGCCCTCGAAGGTGCGGGCGCTGTGCTGCGCCAGAACATCGGCATAGTTGCGCGCCTGCTGCTCGGCGCCCGCGATCGCGTCGCGGTAGCGCAAATTGAGATCGACCAGAAACAGCACGACGATCAGCCCGGCGAAGACAACGCCGAAGGCCGCAAGCATGCAGTTCGGGCACCTCATCAGATAGCGAGCAAGGCCGCGCATGTTTTGTTTTTGTGGGACAGCGGGAGAGCCGGCCCCAAGTTCCTCCCTGCGCCGCGCGCTGAACGCCGGCCTTCGAATACTTATGAGGCAAAACCTCCAAGATGTGCTTAACCGGCGTGCTTAAGGGGGATTGAACAAGTACACGCGGGCGATGTGCCGCGATATTTGCAGCAATCTGCGGTCAGGTTCCCCCGGGGAGTAAGGGCGTAGCGACCTCGGTACGACGCTTCGGCCGACGGGCGGGCGCGACGCGGCGCTCGATCCGGACGACACGAGCGCCTGCACGATCGCGACCGACGTCCGCGGCGGGAAAGCGGCTGGATCAGCCCCGCGAGACGCGCCAGCTCAGCACGGCGTCGATCGACGCCGGCAGGTGCAGCGCATGCAGGACCAGGTTGGTGTCGACCGACACCAGGCAGGCGCCGAGGATGGAGAGTGCCGAGCCGATGGCGACGTGCCAGCCGAACAGCTCGTGGTGCGGCGTGAGCGTGTTGGCGAAGCCGAAGCGGAAGATGAGCGAGAGCTGCATCAGCGGCGCGACCAGCATGATCGGCGCGATCGCGAGCGCCGAATAGAACAGGCCCTGCGCGATCGCGACGAAGACGCCCGAATAGATGAACCAGCGCAGGCTCTCGCGGTGCACGCCGCGCAGGTTGCGGCGCAAGGTCGGCGAGACAAGGAACAGCAGCATCGCGACGGTCGCAGCGCCGTAGGAGATCACGCCGCCGAAGATGCCGGCGAGCGGGTCGGTGTGGGCGAGCGCCGTGCGCGCCATGATCGGGCTGGTGCCGTAGGCGAGCGCGGCAAGCGTCGCGAAGGTGTAGCCGGCAGCGCGGTGCGGCACGAAGACGGGCACGCCGGGCGTTTTCGCCGCTTGATCCGCCGCCCCGGCGGGCTTTGCGGGTTGCCTTACGGGTTTCATGGGCTGGCGCTGGGTGAGCAACGCGCCGGCCAGCATGACGATGCCGCCGGAAAGCTGCAGAACTGTGCACGGCTCGCCAAGAATGATGACGGCGAGGACAACCGAGACGAACACCTGGAGCTGGACCACGGGCGCCGTGAGATTGACGCCCGCCGCCTGATTGGCGCGGTAGTTGCAATAGCGCCCGATCAGGAAATGCAGCAGCCCGACGCCGGCCATCCAGCCGATGCTGCGCAGCGCCAGATGCGGGAAGTGCGCCAACAAGCCGGTCGCGAGCGCGAGCGGCACGAAGCCGAGCAGGCCGACCGGGATGGTGATCGCCATCCCTTGGATCGGCGACCCGGTGATGACGCCGCGCCGCGCGGCCGCGTTGTTGAACGCAAACGTGGCGGCGGACAACACCGCCAAGATGGCACCCAGCATTCCGGCGTCCCCTGCCCGTGCGCGGCGGCTTTTCGCCGAACCGCCGGCGGCCGAAGGTAAAGACGGCAGGAGGCGGCGTCCAATGCGTTCTGGACAGCGGTACCAATCGCCACGGCGAGGCGCATTAACGATTCATTAACCACAAATCCGCCACCCTCCCGGCGGGCGACACAACCTGGATCGGCGCAAGAATCCGATCGGGAGACGCGTCATGCCCGCGGGTTGCCCCGCTCACTCGCCCGGCAAACAGCATCCGACGTCGGCAGATTGCGCGCCAACGCCGCAATCCGGCGCGGGCTTGATGGCGACCGCGCGCCAAGCCGCGTTGCGCGCCGCACTTGCGCACTTCGCGGCGCATCGGCACGTGGACGCGCAGGCCGCGCTCGAGGCGCTGATCGCGCTGTACGGCGAAGACGCCGAATCGCTCCTGTTGCTCGCGACGCTGCGGCTCGCGGCGGACGCGGACGCCGCGGAGGCGTTGCTGCGCCGCTGCATCGCGCTCGCGCCGGCGAATTCCCATGCGTGGCACTATCTCGGCAAGGCGGCCGAGCAGAAGGGCGACATCGCGGCGGCGATCGAACGGTTGCGGCACGCCGCGACGCTCAATCCGCATTTTGCACCGACCCACAACGACCTCGGTGCGCTGCTGCAGCAGATGGGCGAGCGCGACGCGGCGATCGCGGCGCTCGACCGCGCGATCGCGATCGACCCGGACTACACGACCGCGCACCACAATCGCGGCATGCTGCTTGCCGAGATGCGGCGGCCCGAGGAGGCGCGCGAATCGTTCCGCAAGGTGCTGGCCGCCCGGCAGAATTCGGCCGACGCATGGCACAATGTCGGCGCCGCCCATCTCAGCCTCGAGGAATACGAGCCGGCGGTCGCCGCGTGCCGAAAGGCGCTCACGCTCGACGCCGGTCACCTCGGCGCCTACGCGACACTCGCGCAGGCGCTCGGCCACCTGCATCGCGCCGCCGAGGCCGCCGAGGTGCGCGCCGAATGGGCGCGCCGGCAGGGTATCGTGGTGACGCGCTGCCGCAGCGAGCCGCCGCAGGCCCGCGTGCTTCTGCTCGGCGCCGCCGAATTCTGCAACGTGCCGACCGGCGGGCTGTTCGACCGTGCGCGGTTCGAGACCATCTCGCTCAACCTCATGCCGCCCGCGCAGGCGGACGACAATCTGGCCATGCGCGGCCCGGCGCTGCCGCCCATCGACATCGTGTTCAACGCGATCGGCGACGCCGACCGCGGAGCGCCCTTCTTCGCGCACGCTGCGGAATTCTGCCAAAACCTCGGCCGGCCACTGCTCAACCCGCCGGACCGCGTTGCGCGCACGCGACGCGACGCCCTGCCCGCCTTGCTGAAGGACATTCCCGGTCTCGTGGTGCCGCGCATCCGCCGGATCGCGCGCGCCGACATGACGGCATTCGCGACGACCGGCGAGCAGTCGGAGCGGTCGCTGCTGGTGCGCCCGGTCGGCTCGCACGGCGGTGACGATCTCATGCGCATCGAAGACCGTGCCGAGCTTGTGCCTTATGCGGAACGAGTGCCGGCGGACGAGTATTACGTGAGCGATTTCTGCGACTATCGCGGCGCCGACGGGTTCTTCCGCAAGTACCGGCTGATCTTCGTCGACCGCCAGGTGTTTCCCTATCATCTGGCGATCACCCGCCACTGGCTGGCGCACTACTGGCGTGCCGAGATGGCCGACACAATGAAACGCGAGGAAGAGGCCTTCCTCGCCGATTTTCGCCAGGCGTTTCGCGGGGCCGCCGCGGACGCGGTCGGCGAAGCGGCACGCCGGCTCGACCTCGACTATGCGGGCATGGACTGCACGCTCCTCCCCGACGGTCGCGTGCTCGTGTTCGAGGCCAATGCCGCGATGCTGGTGCATTTGCGCGAATTGCGCGAGCAGTTCGCCTACAAGCACGCGCATGTGCCGCGTATCATCGACGCCATGGCTGAGATGGTCATGCGGCGGACCGTCGGGCTCCGACCGGCGCGTTCGACCTAGCGCGGCGTCCAAAGGCGCTTGTTGGTGACGCGTTGCCGCGATAGCGTTGCGGGTGCCGTGCCTTGCCGCTCGATCCAATAAAGGCGCATTCCGCCGCGAGGTGACCCGTGCTCGAACTGCGCCCGAATTGCGAATGCTGCGACAAGGATCTGCCGCCCGCGGCCGCCGACGCGATGATCTGCAGCTACGAATGCACCTTCTGCCGCGACTGCGTGGAAAACCGGTTGCACGGCGCTTGCCCGAACTGCGGCGGCAACCTCGTGCCACGGCCGATCCGGCCGGCATCGCGGCTCGCCAAACATCCGCCGTCGACGCGGCGCGTGTTCAAACCTGAGGGCTGCGGCCAAGCGGGCCGATCTGGCTAATACTCGCGCCCCCTCTTCGCCGCCACACACCGAGACAGAGCTTCTGATGAAAACCTACAAGATCGCGGCGATCCCGGGTGACGGCATCGGCACGGAGGTGATCGCGGCCGGCGTCGAGGCGATGAATGCCATCGCAAAGCGTGACGGCAGCTTCACCTTCAAGTTCGATCACTTCGACTGGGGCGGCGAATACTACAAAAAGCACGGTCGCATGATGCCGGAGAACGGCCGCGACCAGATCCGCCACCACGACGCCATCCTGTTCGGCTCGGCCGGCCACCCGGACATTCCGGATCACATCACGTTGTGGGGACTGCGGCTCGCGATCTGCCAGCCGTTCGACCAGTACGCAAATGTGCGGCCGACGCGCATCCTGCCCGGCATCACGTCGCCGCTGCGCCACGTGACCGACAAGGAGCTCGACTGGGTCATCGTGCGCGAGAACTCGGAAGGCGAATACGCCGGCGTCGGCGGTCGCGTGCACCAGGGCTCGCCGCTCGAAGCCGCGACCGACGTCACGATGTTCACCCGCGCCGGCGTCGAGCGCGTGATGCGGTTCGCGTTCCGGCTGGCCCGGTCGCGCCCGCGCAAGCTCCTGACGGTCGTGACCAAGTCGAACGCGCAGCGTCACGCCATGGTGATGTGGGACGAGATCGCCGTCGAGGTGGCGCGCGAATTCCCCGACGTAAGCTGGGACAAGATGCTGGTCGACGCGATGACCATGCGGATGGTGATGCGGCCGCAGACGATCGACACGGTCGTCGCGACCAACCTGCATGCCGATATCCTTTCCGACCTCGCGGCCGCGCTCGCGGGCTCGCTCGGCATCGCGCCGACCGGCAACATCAATCCGGAGCGGACGTTTCCGTCAATGTTCGAGCCGATCCATGGCTCGGCCTTCGACATCATGGGCAAGGGCATCGCGAACCCGATCGGCACCTTCTGGTCGGCCGCTATGATGCTCGAGCACCTGGGAGAGAGCGCGGCCGCGAAACGCCTGATGGGCGCGATCGAGCGGGTCACGGCCGATGCACGCTTTCACACACCGGACCTCGGCGGACGCGCTCGGACAACCGATGTGACGGCCGCCGTGATCGACGCCATTCAAGGCGCGAACGAATGAGCCCGGCGTGCCGGGACACGCGCTCGAGGATTCGCTCAGCTCCCGGCGACGGCGTGCCGAATGATGTTGAAGCCCTCGGCCTGCGACGGCGGCGTCACCCAGCGGTTGACCGGATCGAATATCGCCTCGGTCACGTGGCCGAAATAAAGCCCGGCTGGCTTGGCTTCGTTGCGCTCGCGCAGACGTTTCCGGCACAGCTCGTCGGACGTCTCGATCCAGTGCAGCTCATGAGGCACCTGCGCGGCCTCAGCCAGCGAGCGATGCCATTCGCGCGTCTTCACGGTGTTCGCCGGAACATCGAGCACGACCGCCAGGCCGAGTTGCAGCAATCGCACCACGTGCGGCCCGAGCGCCGCACGCAGCCGGCGTGAGTACACCGCATAATCCTCGACCGCTCTGATGTCGGCCTCGAGCAGCACCAGCCACTCGTCCTCGCAGATCAACACGGCGCCGTGCTCAGCCGCGAGCTTGCGCGCGAGGGTCGTCTTGCCGGCCGCGATCTTGCCGCCGACGGAATAAAGGATGGCGGGCGGCGACATCATGCGACCGGCCGAAGGCGATCAGGACGGTAGGTCGTTTTGGAAAATCCGCCGGTCAGTTCGACCGGCGATGCGCCGCGAATGTGCGAATCGCTTGCTATCGGCGATGGCTCGCCTTAGCGGCGGCGCGGCGCGGACGGCCGCCGGCGATCGACTCGATCATCTGCAGCACGGCCGAGCGCATCGCTTCGCTGGTGATCTTGTCGAACGCCTGCAGCAGGCGCAGCGAGTGCGGATGGGTCAGCAACGCCCGCGCCGACTGGTCCGGCATCGCCTGGCCGGCGGTCGGCGTTCCTTCGAACAGCGTCGGCAGCGGAATGCCGAGCACACCGGCAATCTGCGTGAGCCGGCTCGCGCCAACGCGGTTCGCGCCCTTCTCGTATTTCTGAATCTGCTGGAAGGTGACGCCGATACGTTCGCCGAGCTCGGTCTGCGAAAGGCCCTTTTGCAAACGGCAAATCCTGATGTTCTGTCCGACCAGCACGTCGACCGGCTGAGGCGCCCTTTTTGCCATGACCATGGTCCCACAAAACTCCGCGGCTTGACGGCGCCCCACCCTAGTAGCGATTTATCGCAAATAGCACCGGAATACAAACAACAAGGACAAATCATCCACGCATTGACGCGGAAACGTGCCGATCGGATAGGCACATACCCCTATTGAGGGTGTCCGAATGACACTGCACGGCTGTATCGGCAGACGCCAAACCGCTGCAGTTGTCGGTGCGCTGCAAAATTTGCAGCGCACGCAGCTACAATCGCTCGATCCCCGCCTGGTCGATGATCTTCTTGAACATGTCGATTTCCTTGAGGACGCGCGCCCATTCCTCTTTGGCGCCCTTCGGCCGCACCAGGAAACCCTGCTTGTACAGCTTGTCCTTCATCTGCTCCGTGCCGAGCACCTTGAGAAGTCTCGGCTTCGAGCCATTTGACGACCTCGGGCGGCGTCTTCGCCGGCGCGAGCAGGAACGTATCGGTCGCGAAGACGAAGTCCTGATAGCCCTCCTCCTGCATGGTCGGCACGTCCGGCATATCGGGCCAGCGCGTCTCGCCGGTGACCGCAAGGCAGCGCATCGTGCCGGCCTTGATGTGCGGCGCGGCCGGCGGCAGCGAGCCCGAGCTCAGCTGCGCGGTGCCGGCAAGCAATGCCGCGATCGCGTCACCGCCGCCCTTGAACACGACGTCGGCGAGCTTCGGCAGCTTCTCGCGGATCTTCAGGACCTCGAGCTGGATTTGCGGCGTGGTGCCGATCGGCGGCGTCGCACAATTGTATTTGTCGGGATTGGCACGCGCGAGCGCGACGAATTCCTTGATGTTCTTCGCGGGCAGCTCCGATCTCACCACAAACGTATTGGGTGAAGTCGCAAGCTCGCTGACGCCGACGAAATCCTTGAACGGGTCGAACGGCAGGCTTTTGTAAAGTCCGTAATTCACCGAATAGGCATTGGTCGCGAGCAGAATCGTGTAGCCGTCCGGCTCGGCGTGCGACACATAGCCGAAGCCGATATTGCCGCCCGCGCCGCCGCGGTTTTCGATGATGAAGGTCTTGCCGGTCGATTCCTGCAATGCAGCCGAGACGATGCGGCCGACGATATCGGACGGACCACCCGGGGTGTTCGCCACGACGATCTTCACCGGACGCTCCGGATAGGCGGCGAGCGCCGCGCTGATCCCGAGCACCGCCGGCGCCGCGACGCCGGCCGCGAGCGCACCCGCGCCTTGGACGACGCGCCGCCGCGTGAACCCTGCGCGTGTAGTCGATTTTTTCATGCTCCTCCCCTTCGATCTGTCGCTCTTGTGAGGTCGCGGCGAAGATAGGCGCTGCCTCAGGGGGGAGCAATGGCGCGAGCGCCCGGCCGGCGTCCCAGCGCCGATTTGTCGCTTTGACGCAAAGCTCCCGACGAGACCGCAGACCGAAATCTCAGCGCAGCCACAACCAGCCGAGCGTGAGGATCCCGGCGACCCCGCAATAGTAGCCGAAGGGATCGAGCGCATCGAATTCGTGCTTGCGGAAGTAGCGCATGAGAAACGCGATGCTGGCGTAAGCGGTCACCGCCGCGACGACGCCGGCGACGAGCGACGCGGTGTGCAGGGTCGCGCCGGAGTGCAGCACCTTGGGTGCCTCGAGCACGGTCGCGCCCGCGATGATCGGCGTCGCCAGCAGGAACGTGAAGCGGGCTGCCGCCTCGTGCGTGAGCCCGACCGCGAGGCCCGCAACGAGGGTCGCGCCGGAACGCGACAGTCCCGGAATGAAGGCGAGGCATTGCGCGAGCCCGATGCCGATCGCTTCCTTCCAGCCGAGATCATCGAGCGGGCGCGAGCCGCGGCTCTTGAGCCGCTCGCCGGCAAACAGCAGCAGACCGTTGACGATCAGAAACGTCGCCGCGAGCTCGGGCGAGGCGAAAGCCGCGCGCACCAGCTTCTCGAGCGCGAAGCCGATCACCACAGCCGGGGCGGTCGCAACGCAGATGAGCCAAAACAGCCGCCGCTCGCCGGCGCCGCGCGGGTTGCGGAAGGCCAGCACGCCCATGGCAAATCCAAGCCAGTCGCGCCAGAAGTAGAGGAGAAGCGCGACCGCGGTGCCGAAATGCATGACGACGAGGAAGGGCAAGAACTCCGGCGAGCGCAGGTCCACGTTCATGCGTAGAACCGCCGGGACGATCACGGCATGGCCGAGGCTGCTGATCGGAAACAACTCGGTGACGCCCTGCAGGATCGCCAGCCCAATGGCTGCCAGGAATCCCATGCGTGGTCCTTTTCTGTCGCGCTATCTTGGATGCGGGCTGGTCGAGAGGCGGCGCCGTGGTCCGTGAGGGCTCCTCACGCGAACTCATGGACTCCAGCGGTCGAACTGCACCACGGCGTTGCCGCTTTCCCGGTTGAAGCGCTCGGCCTGTGACCGCATGACGGCGATCGACTGCTCGTCGCCGCGCGGACATTGGACGGCGCCGTGGCGCAACCCGGCGCGCGAGAGCGCGGTCGCGAACTCGTCCTGCAGGCGCTCCATGGATTTGGTGGTGAAGAACGGGGGCGACATGAAGACCTTGTGCTCCGCATGCAGCGGCGCCAGGCAATACCGCCAGTCTTCCGCGTGCGCCGTTCCGGCGGCAAGGACGACGACGGCTGCCGCGACCATGACGACAGCCGCGATCGACGGGCGCACCGATACCCGGCGGCCGTGTCGCGAAGAAACCGATGAGCGCATGTCTGGCGCCGATCCTGTGCCTGCCCTGCCGAACCGCGACGGCGCGCGCAGTATGCCGTGAGTCGCGGCCGCGATCGATATGCCGCCGTCGGGCAAATAGGCACGAAGAGCGCGTCGAAATTTTGTCGACCCGGCGTCGAAGCTGCTATCGAACCTGCTTGGCACCTCTGCGAAGGTTGAATATCCTGCTGGTCGCGGCGCGGTTCGCTGGATGACGACGCATCCATCACCGACCAGGGGGGCATCATGACATTCGGCAAGGCATGGTTGGTCGCTGCGGCGACGGTGATCTCGATGTGGTGCGCAGCCGGCGAAGCGAGCGCGCTCAGCTATGACGATATCCTCGGCAATTGGTGCAGCGCGACGGCACGGCTGGAATTCTCGCGCGAGACAATGGGCGTGTTCGTGTTCGCGAACAAGTCACACCTGAGTCGGAAGATTTCCAAATATGAATTCGACGACACGACGGTCACGGTCAGGTGGTACCTTGACGACGACTTGACCAGCAGCAGCTTCGGCGAGTTCAGCGCCAACGGCTCGACCATGTTCCTGCAACCAGGTCAAGACGTCCCGCGCCGGGAATATCATCGCTGCTAGCTGGTGTCCCGTTCCGAAGTTCGCAGGGCTTTACAGCGATCTCCGAGCGACCGACACCGGCTGCCGCGGCGTGACGGCGGGAGCAAAAAACGGTGTCAATAAACTTGTAATGACTAATCCGTATGGTGACTTCTGAGGCGACGTGCTTTCCGGCTCTTCAACTCCGGATACGAATTTATGGAAAATCGTCGCGAGTCCGCCCGTCTGCGAATGCTCAAGTCCGGCAGGATCCTGCTGGGCAAGGCGACCGTGCCGTGCACGGTGCGCAACATTTCCGAGGGCGGCGCCTGTCTCCAGCTTCAATCGACCTACGGTCTTCCCTCCGCCTTCGACTTTGCGCTCGACGACAAGCCGCCGCGCGCCTGCAAGGTGATCTGGCTCGACGCGACCACCGTGCGGGTGCAGTTCCGGTAAAACTGGTCCGACGGCCACGGGCCCCGCGATCGTACCGACGCAAGAACAAAAAGTGAACTTTTAACAGTTTTGCGCTACACTCCCTTCCCCCTGATTCGTCAGGGATTCGTAGGGAGAAGGAGAAAATGCGCGCGGACTCAGTAGCTTATAGGGAAGCTGTGAAGCTGTCGGAGCATACCCGGGAACTCACCCGGCTGCGCGAATGTGACGACGACGACCAGATCGACCGGGCGTTCAATGCCGTGTGCAAGCGCATCTGGGGCTTCACGCTCGACGACTTCGACGACGAGAGCCTGAGCGCCAAGGACCACGCCTTCCTCGATCGGCTGACCTGGAAGCGCGCGGCCGCCTTCGCGCTCGAGCACGGCTACGACCTCGTCGATCACGCGACCGGCGACATGGTGCCGGATTGGTGGGGGTTCGTGTGGATGATCCTGGCCGAGCAACGCGGGCTGCTCACGCCGGAGGGGCGCGAGGCGACGTGGCGGCGCTACGCGGCACGGCTCAAGGCAAAGCAGCCGAAGGTCGCGGGCGTGGTCTGGCGCACATGAGCGTCGACGCGCCGGCATCGTGTCACCGCGAGGCGCCCTCGACGGAGCGCACCGGCTCTCGCCTGCGCTCACGAACGCTGCTACCTAGGCGGCATGACGATCCTGATCGTGCGTCACGGCGAGACCGACGGCAACGCCGGGCGCATCCTGCAGCGCCCCGACGTGCCGCTCAACGAACGCGGCAAGCGGCAGGCCGAGCAGGTCGCGCAACGCTTATGCGCCCACGGCTTCGTTCACATCCTCTGCAGCGACTTGGAACGCGCGCGGATGACGGCGGCACCGATCGCCGCCGGCTCCGGAATTACGATCGAAGAAAATCCGTTGTTGCAGGAGCGCAACTTCGGCGATCTGCGCGGCCTGCCATATGCCGTGTTGAAGGAAGATCCGTTCGGGCCTGACGTCGCGCCGCCCAACGGCGAGGACTGGCCGACATTCCACGCACGCGTCGCAGAGGCGTTTGCCTTCATCGTGGACAGACGTCGCCGCGTCAAAGGCACGATAGTGGTGGTCACGCATGGCCTGGTCTGTCGTGCGCTGGTCGAACGGCATGCGCAGCTCCCGGAAGGGGTGGTCGCGCCGGAACGTTTCGACAATACGGGCATCACCGTGCTGCACGAAGATGCGCCGCACGCGATCGGCTTGATGAATTGCACCCGGCATCTCACGACGGCGATCGACGCGGACCGCCGCGCCGGCCCGGCGTAGCGTCGCGGCTGCGCGCCGAAGCTCGCCGAGCGTCGCTCAGTGCCCCGCTAGGTTCGATGGGACCGCGAGCGCGAGCCACTCGACGACCCGCGCCGCGGTCGGCGTCGTCGAGACGATGAACCAGATATTGAGAAGCACGCACCACGCCACGACTTGGCGACACTCGGTATTCAACAAACCCCACAGCCTGCTCACGACGACGTCCCCCGATGACGGCAAGCGGCTCTCCGCCCCCGCCGGGACATGCAACAGGCACGCCAATGCGCGCCAGCGTGCGCGCTGAGCAATCGCAGACACTTGAATGGTTAATGAAAAGCAGCGCCCTGATGGCGCGCGGAAAATCATGCCGCGGCAGGAAAATCCTGCCGGCAGCGCCCGAGCGCTATTGGCCGACGTTACTCAGGCCAGTCGACACGTTGTTATAGAGGCCCTTGAGGCTCGTGCCGATCGCATTGACGCTCGCGACGATCACCACCGATACGCCGACCGCGATGATGGCGTATTCGATGGCGGTCGCAGCCTCCTCGTCGCGCCAAAATCGCAACAGAACCGACATCGCAACTCTCCGCGCTGGTGCGCGCGTAGGTTCACCCAGAAAGCTGGAACGCGCAGTCAACGCAACCCGTCGGATTTTACGAAAATGCGCGATGCAGCCTCGCCGAAAGCGGCCTGACGCGGCCGCCTCACCTGTCATTCTTCACTCGTCATTCTTCGCGGCAGACAAGTCCCACCGCATGAACACCCGATTAAGTCCGTGCTCGGTCGCGCGGTGCGTCTCGACGAAACCCATATGGGCGTACATCGCAAGATTCTCATGCATCGCGGCGTTCGTATAAAGCCGCAGCGCAGACAGCCGGTGACGCCGCGCCTCGCGCACCGCATGATCGATCAGCGCCCGCCCGGTCCCCCTCCCCTGGCACGCCGGATCGACCGCGATGTTGTCGACGAAGTAGGCATCCGCCTCGGGCCACGCCACCATGTAGCCGGCGATGGCGCCGTCCGCCTCGATCACGACCACGCGCCCGGCCGCGATCGCCGCCGCATAGTCCGCGCCCATCGGAGCCGGCTCGCGCCCGATGCGCGGCACGTATTTTTCATAGGAGATGCGCGCGATCTCGCGCAGGCGCGCTGCATCTTCCGGCGCCGCCACGCGCAAACGCGGAGCCGCGCCGACCCTGTTCACATCGCCTGCCGCGGCGCGGTCGCCAGCAACTCCTGGAGCTGCTGCTTGTAGAACTTCGCGGCGCCGGTCGTCAGATGGCCTGTGGTCTCGGCACTCGCCGGGATCAGATAGAGCGTACCGTTCTTCACCCGCTTCATCGCCGCCGCCATGATCCCGGTCTCAGGCGGATTGCGCTCGTCGTCGGCCGCATTGATCGCCAGTACCGTCGCGGTGATCTTCTCGAGATCAGGCGCCGCATCATAGTCGGCGGACGAGCCCCACGCCCAGATGAAGTCGTTCGCGTCCGCCGCCATCGGCGCGGCGAGCCGCGCATCGACGAGCTTGTCGGCCAGCGCGTTCGTCGGCGCGATCTTCTGATAGTGCTGTGTGCCGCCCGCGGTCGCGATGCCGAAGAAGACGCTCGCGATCTTCATGACGCGGGGCTGCTGGGTATAGTTGCCGTTGTTGTAGTCGGGATCGTTGCGGATCGTCTCGAGCATCATCCGCCGCAGCATCCAGTTGCGGCTCGCCATCGCGGTCGGCTGGGCCGCCATCGGCACGATCGCGTCCATGTAGTCCGGATGGCGCTCAGCCCACAGCCAGGCATGCATGCCGCCCATCGAGTTGCCGATGATCAGCCGCACATGGCGGATGCCAAGTCCTTCGGACAGAAGCCGGTATTGCGCTTCGACCATGTCGGCATAGTCATAGTGCGGGAATTTCGCCTTGAGCTGGTCCGACGGCTTGGCACTGTCGCCGCGCCCGAGCGCGTCCGGAATGATGATGTAGTACTTGCTTGCATCGAACGGCTGGCCGGGGCCGAACAGCTCACCGGCGAAAGCCGCCGTCAGCATCGATTGCGACGAGCCGCCCGAACCATGCAGAACGACGATCGGGATGCCGGTCGGCGCGCCGATCGTCACGTAATGCAGCTTGAGCTCCGCGAAAGTGTCGCCCGTGTGGAACTTGAAGTCGTGCGCGACCCACTCGCCGGACTTTGGCGCCGGATAGTCCGCAGCCGATGCGGCTGCCAACAGCAGCATCAAAACCATCAGACCGACGGCTCGCAGGATTCTGCATGGCCTCTTTCCCCTGATTTTCAGCGTAAGCCGCGGTTGGCACCACCATAACGTGATGCCGCAGGGTCGTGAAAGGGGCGCCGCGGCGTGGTGCCTTCGCCGGCACGGACGTAATCCCCCCCGGAAGCCCTGCAGTCCGCGATGCCGCGGCTATTACTAAAAGGCGCTGGTCTTTTTAGAAAATCCGTAGCGCGCAAGTTTGCAAACGAGCAATTCGGCATCGTCACGATATCGACGCTTGATGGGGAGGTAGCACGAGGGTTCCCACATGTTGCGAATAGCCGCAATAGCGTTGACGATCCTGACGGGCTGCGACTTTGTCGCCTGCGGCGGACAGTACACGAACAACGTGCTGCAGGTGCTCACGGCACTCGAGCGCGTATTCGTCTAGGCGGCGCCCGCCCGGCGCAACGACAGGAATTGCCGCAGGTCCTGCACCGGCATCGGCTTGCTGTGGAGGAAGCCCTGCATCTCGGTGCAGCCGAGCATGCGCACTCGCTCGAGCTGCGCCTGCGTCTCCACGCCTTCGGCCGTCGTCATCATGCGGAGGCTCTTGGCCAATTCCGCCAGGACCCGCACGATCGCTTCGGCTTCCGATTGATCGGACAGGTCGTGAATGAATGACCGGTCGATCTTCAGCTTGTCGAACCGGAAACGCCGCAGCGCGCTCATCGACGACCAGCCGGTGCCGAAATCGTCCAGCGCGATCCGGACCCCGAGGTTGCGCAGCTGGTGCAGCGTCGAGAGCGTGAACTTGCTCTGCTCCAGCAAAACGCTCTCGGTGACCTCGATCTCGAGCCGGCGCGCCGGAAGCCCGGACGTGGCCAGCGCCTGAACGACAGCCAGCACGAGCGTGCTGTCCTTGATCTGAACCGGCGAGATGTTGACCGAGACCGCGATGTCGTCCGGCCACGCCGCCGCTTCGGCACAGGCCGTGGCCAGCACCCATTTTCCCAACCGTCCGATGATGCCGGTTTCCTCCGCCAGAGGGATGAACTCTGCGGGCGAGACAAGGCCGCGCTCCGGATGGCGCCAGCGCAGCAGGGCCTCGCAGCTCGTGATCCGGCCGGATTCGAGATTCACCAGCGGCTGGTAGTACAGCTCGAACTCATTCCGCGAAAGCGCGTTGCGCAGATCGATCTCGAGCGCCCGCCGCGCGCTCGCAAGAGAGCTCATCGTCGGCTCGAAGAAGCGGTGCGTGCCGCGGCCGGCGTCCTTCGCGCCGTACAGCGCCATGTCGGCGTCCTTCAAAAGCTGGTCCGCGCTGTCCGCGTCAAGTGGCGCGAGCGAGATGCCGATGCTGACGCCGACAAGCACCTGATGGCCGTCGAGGACGCAGGGCGCGACCACGGCCTCGTGGATCCGCTCCGCCAGGTCCGCGGCTTCACTGCGTTCGCGCAACCCGGTCTGGATCACCGCGAATTCGTCGCCGCCCAATCGGGCAAGCGTGTCTTTGGGCTCCAGGCATCGACGCACCCGATCCGCGATGCATTTGAGCAGCTCGTCGCCGACCGCGTGCCCGAGCGTATCGTTCACGTCCTTGAAATGATCGAGGTCAAGATAAAGGACGGCCAACTGCTCGCCCGCGCCCACCCGGCCGAGGGCCGCTTCCAGCCGCTCGCGCAGGAGCGCCCGGTTCGGCAAATCGGTGAGCGGATCGTGCAGCGCGAGATGCGCGACCTGGGTCTCGGCGCGGCGGCGGTCGGTGATGTCCTCGTGCGTCGTGACCCAGCCGCCGGTGGGCGTGGGCCGAATGACAACCGAGAGGGTACGCCCGTCGGTCAGCTCCACGAATGTCTCGGACTTCGCTCCGGCGATCGCCTTGGTCTCGCGATCCTTGATGTAGTCGTCGGCGGCGGACAGCGGAATGATGCCGCTTTGCGTCCGATAGTCGAGGATTTGCTGTTGCGACAGGCCCGGCGTCATGAGCTCGGGCGACAGCCCGTACAGGTCGGCATATTGCTTGTTGCAGAACACAAGCCGGCGGTCGGCATCGAACATCGCCAGCCCCTGCAACATGTTCTGCAGGGCGGCATCGAGCTTCATGTTCTGCAGCCGAAGCTCTTCCTCGCGTTGCTTGAGCTCGGTGATATCGACGCGAACGCCGATGAACCCGCCGGACGCCATCCGGTAATCTTCCACGCGCAGCCACCGGCCGTTCCGCAGCCGCTGCTCGTGGATCTGATGAGGCTGCTTGCGCAGGGCGAGACGCTCGGCAATCCAAGCTTCCCCCCTGCCCGCGGCCTCGGCATAGATCTTACGCTCGACTCCCGCGCGCAACATATCCACGAAGGTCACGCCCGGCGCGCGCAGGTCCGCCGTCTCCGAATAGATCGCGTCGTAGCGGCGATTCCACAGCACCAGCCGGTCCTGCTCGTCGTACATGACGAGCCCGGCCGGCATCAGCTCCATGACCTCGCGCAACGTCTCGTGCGCGCGGCGAAGCTCCTCCTCGGCGCGCTTTTGCGGCGTGATGTCCTCGTGGATCGAGACCCAGCCGTGGTCCGGGGTCGACTGATTGGTGATCGAGATGATGCGCCCGTCCGGGAGCTCCATCGCCTTTCTCTCGACCTTCCCGCCTTCGTAGAGCTTCGAGATCGCACGATCCGGATCGCCGACGAACTCGCCGCCGGTACCGACCAGCTTGGAGACGAACTTGTCGGGGTCTCCGCTGAACGTTCCGGCCGCTTTTCGCAAGCGCAACAGGTCGCTCAAGCGGCAGCCGAGCTTCACGCTTCCTGGCGGCAGATGATACATCTGCAGGAAGCGCTCGTTGTAAAGCACCAGGCGGCCGTCCGCGTCGAACAGGAGGAGCCCCTGCTGCATATTGTTGAGCGCCGTGTCGTAGCGCAGCTTCCGGCGCGCAATTTTGCTGCGGATGCGCCAGGCGCAAGCAAGACCGACGACGCCCAGTGCGGCGACGATCAGAAGACCCATCCCGAACGGCTCATGTCCCCGGCCGACGAGCGCACCTGCGGACGCCGGGCCCGGAAGCATGAGGAAGAGACCGAGATATGCGGCGGTGCGAACGAGAGAACTCCGCGGACTGGAAGCGGAAGCCGTCGGCCCGGCGGACACGTCGGATCGTGCGGCGGCGGCCGCATCGTTTCCGGGCTGTATTGGCGTCGGACCGTGCATGGCACGCAAAGCTAGGTGATAAAATTTGTCGGCAATTTAATACGCAATGGTTGGTCGACGATGCTTGTTGCGAAAGGTCAATGGCAAGTTAACGAGGCGCCGCATGCCGGCAGCGATCCGGAAACCTCAATCCTCCGTCGCGAGCCGCCGTTTCACGCCCCATGCGCCGAGCACCGCTTCGATCTCGCCGGCGACGAAAAATCGCGCGCTGTCCCGGTCGTAGCCCTGGCCCAACAGATCGTCATACTCGGTGAAAGTGTGCCGCACATAGGCGACGAGCGACAGCCACGCGGCCGTTTCGGGCGCGCCGGCCTTGAGGCCGCGGCTGTCGACCGCATGGTCGACCACGGCGCCGAACTCGTGCGGCGGGATGCGTGGCGCGAGGCGCCGCAGCGCAATTTCGACTTCGCTTCGGATGGGCACGGAATGCCTCGGCGGAGAGGATGCGCGATCGAACACGAGGTGCCGGGCGGGCGCAAGGCGCGACTTCGCGTCTCTCTTGCGGCTCGGCCGGAAACGCGCAAGGCTCCGCCTCGTCTTGGATTCAAGGGGTAATGCCCGGTCGAGGGAGGTCATCCGTGTCGTCATTGCGCGCAGACGACGGCGCCATTGCGAGCGCCACTCTGGTGACGGCGACGAGCGCCTTCGACGTCACCCACGGGCAACTCAGCGATCTCGCCGCGAAATAAGTCAGCCGGTCTTGGCCATGCCGGCGAAGCATTCCAGCCTTTGGACAGCGCTTGCCGTAGGTGCGGCCTGCGTCGGGCTGGTCGTGTTCGTCGTGTTGATCCGCGCCTGCGCGTTTCAGCCATTCAGCCTGCCGAGCGGCTCGATGGAGCCGTCCTTGCTGATCGGCGACTACTTCTTCGCCGACAAATCCGCCTACGGCTATTCGCATTACTCTCTGCCGTTCTCCCCGCATCTGTTCTCGGGACGCATCTTCGCTGCGCAGCCCCGGCCCGGCGATCTTGTGGTCTTCCGCGGGCCGCGCAACGATTCAGTCGACTACGTCAAGCGCATCGTTGGACTGCCTGGCGACCGCATCCAGATGAAAGACGGCGCACTCTACATCAATGGCGCCGCGATCCGGCGCGAACGCATCGCCGACTTCGCCGACTTCGACTCGTCGTTGGATGGACGGGCGGTACGCATCAAACGCTGGCGCGAAACGTTGCCCAACGGCGCAAGCTACGACACGCTGGAGCAAGGCCGCATGAATACGCGGGAATTCCTCGTCCCGCCGGAGAGCTATTTCGTGCTCGGCGACAATCGTGACAATTCGCTCGACAGCCGGTTTCCAGGGGAGTTCGGCTATGTCCCGGCCGAAAATCTTGTCGGACGCGTCGCGCTGATTTTCTTCTCGGTCGGTCCCGGCGGTCTGCCGCGCGACGAGCGCATCGGGCTCAGGCCGCGATAGCCGAGTACGACCCATCGGCTCGGCTCAATCCACCGCCGCGGGCCGCCGCTTCACGCCGCAACGCAATTTGACTTCGCTTGGCGCGGCCGCGGGAGGCGTCGGAGAGAGGTTGCGCGATCGAATACGAGGCGGCGGGCGGGCGCAAGGCGCGACTTCGCGTCTCTCTTGCGGCTCGGCCGGAAACGCGCAAGGCTCCGCGCCGATTTGGTCGAGGGGTACAAACCCGGTCGAGGGAGGTCATCCGTGTCGTCATTGCGCGCATATTGCGGCGCCATCACGTGCGCTATCCTGGTTACGGCGACGGGCGCGTTCGGCGCCGACCAATATCCCAGCCGATCGATCCGGGTGATCAGCCCGTTCCCGGCCGGAAGCGCCGCCGACACGGTCTCGCGCGTCGTGCTCAACCAGGTCTCGCAGCAGATCGGGCAGTCGATGGTGATCGAGGCACGGCCCGGCGCCGGCGGCGCGAGCGGCTTCGCGACCGGCGCCAAAGCCGACCCCGACGGCTACACGGCGGTCGTGAGCTCGTCGTCGATGGGCTCCGAGATGGTCCTGCACCGCAAGCTTCCCTATGACCCGGTGCGCGATTTCGCGTCGGTCGCGCTGTTCGGGACGCAGCCGAACATTCTGGTCGTCAACGCCAAGAGCGACTTCAAGTCGGTCGCCGACCTCGTCGCGGCCGCCAAGGCGAAGCCCGCGGCGCTGACCTTCGCGTCGGCCGGGATCGGCTCGGGATCCCATATGGCGGCCGAACGCCTGCGGCTCGCCGCAAACATCGACGTGCGGCACGTCCCGTTCCGGGAGGGCGGGCTCACCGAGGTGATGGCCGGCCGCATCGACTTCTATTTCATTCCGGCGGCGGCCGCTGCCGCCGCGCTCAACAGCGACAAGCTGAGGGTGCTGGCGGTCAGCACGCTCAAGCGCACGCCGTTCCTGCCGAACGTTCCCTCGATCGCCGAGGCCGGTTATCCAAAGGCCGAATACGTCTTCTGGAACGGCTTGTCGCTTCCGGCGAAGACCCCGCGCCCGATCATCAACGCGCTGAACGCCCAGATCGAGAAGGCATTGCAAGACCCGGCCGTGAAGGCGAGCCTCGCGAAGATTGGCGTCGAGCCGGTGCTGATGACGCCCGAGCAGTTCGACAAATTCGCCCACGACGATTTTGCCGCGACCGTGCAACTCGCCAAGGACGCGAATATCCAGCCAGGCGATTGAGCCGTCGCGGCGCGAAAGCGCCGCGCTCAGGCGCTCAGAACGACGAGCCCCAGAAGCTCGGCGGCCGGTACGGGCGAATGTGCGCGACGTCGTTACGCTCGCCCCAGTCGAATCCGCTGTCTGCCGTGGGGCCAAGCCTGATGTCGTCCTCGGTCAGGTCGACCAGATAGGCGCCGCGGCGTCGATCGTAATGCAGCACTTCCCAGGCGAGCGGGAAGCGCTTCTCGCCAACGCTCGGCAGGCCGGTCGCCTTGACCACCGCATAGGCCACCTGGCCGCTGACCTTGTTGACCATGAGCCGCTCGACGACCCCGAGCTGCGTGCCGTCGTGGCGGCATACCAAGGTTCCTTCGATCCGATCGCTGGCAATCAATCGATGCATTGCCCGAACATGAGGCGAAGAATGCACGGGGAGCCTCCAATTCACGGATTTTCACGGGTTCATGCCGACCTCATGCGTGAATGCAGGTACGCGTGCGTTCGTTCCCGCGCGCCGCCACACGGTTGTATCCGCGTTTCGCCCATGGTTTACGAACCGTAAATCGATCAAGGCAGCCGACCGCACAGAAGAGTGCGGCGGAACTTTCGCCCGGGGCCGCTGGAACCCGGCGCGCCGAAGACGCCGCAGCGCTCTGGTTTCTTCGATTTTCCTTCAAGCGGATCGGCCGCGCATGTACATTGCGCCTGGGCTTGGGGACACCACGACATGATTTTGCCGGCGCTGACGGCCATCCCGCTGTTGATCCTGACGGCGGCAACGCCCGATAGCGATCTCGCCCGCCAACCGCATCTTTCCAGCCAGCAGCGCAGCGCCGCCGTTCAACCCTTCATTAACCGCGCTACCGAATGTGTGGCCCGTTCGGTCGCCGAGAACCCACGCTTTTCCGATGCAAGTCAACTCGGCAATCTGATCGTGGACTTGATGCCGCCCTGCGCCGACCTCATGCGCGCGATGATTGCCACCTATGACGATTATTTCGGCGACGGCACCGGCGAGGCGTTTTTTTCCGGCCCCTATCTCGACGTGCTGCCGACTGCGATCAGCAAATGGGCGGCGCAACATAAGCGCTGAGGTCAAAAGCGCCGCTCAGGGCGCCGCTCAGCGCGTGGAAAACGGATCGCCGCAATAGAGGCGATAAAGCTGATAGAGGTCATCGCCGAGGACGGCCTTAGCGATGACGACGCCCACGCGATTGCGCGCGGGCGGGTCGTCGAATGTCGACGGCGCGGCTTCCGGCGGCGTTTGCGGCTCTGTCCCCGCATGCAGCCGCTCGATAAGACCGCGCCACTCCATTTCCTCGGCGGAATTGGGCATGTTTCCTCTCATGCTGGTAAACCCACGTAACCGAGCCCTCGTTCCGCCACGCCGAGGCCCGATTTTTTTGCGGTTTGGGCGGAAACATCGCCCCGTCTCGGAAAGCGGGAAGGCGTGTTGCAAGAATTTACCGCCGCGCCGGAACCAACTGGACCTACGGGCGTTTTGTCGTCTTGAACCCGGGCGAGTAGCGACGCCCGCGGACGTCCGACTCGGGATTGAACCCGATGCGGAGGGGGAAGACTTGATGCACGGGATTGCCGCCGAGCTTGGCCGGCCCGATCGGGGCGACGCCCGCGCGCGCCCGTTTCCCGTGATTTTCCAACCACTTTGTCCTGATGAGCCGCACCGGCGGACCCGAGCCTCTTAGGCGCGTCCGCACAGGAGAACCCATGCAGCCGACCAGCCAGACGCTCCCCGAGGTCACCCCGATCAACGGCGCGGCCGCCCCGACTGCTGTTCCGACGGCAGCGGACGACATGAGGAACGGCGCCGCAACCTTCGATCCGCACGAGTTGCTGCACGCCCTGCAGGCCATGCAGGTCGGGGATTTTTCGGTTCGCATGGCCGGTGACCGCACCGGCATCGAGGGAAAGATCGCCGACACCTTCAACGCGATCGTCTCCGCCAACCAGCGCATGGCGCAGCAGCTCGAGCGCGTGGGCGAGCTGGTCGGCCGCGAAGGCAAGGCGCGCCACCGCGTCCGCTTCGGCTTCTCCGAGGGTGCCTGGGGCGAGATGGAAAGCTCCGTCAATACGCTGATCGACGACCTGATCTGGCCGACCCGCGAGGTGACGCGGGCGGTCGCCGCCGTCGCGCAGGGCGACCTGCTGCAGACCGTGCGCCTCGACGTCGACGGGCGCCCGCTGCAGGGCGAGTTCCTGCAGGCCGCGACCATCGTCAACACCATGATCAAGCAGCTCGGCGTGTTCACCTCCGAGGTGACGCGCGTCGCGCGCGAGGTCGGCACCGAGGGCAAGCTCGGCGGACAGGCGCAGGTGCCGGAAGTGACCGGCGTGTGGAAGGACCTCACCGAGAGCGTCAACTCGATGGCGTCGAACCTCACGGCGCAGGTTCGCAACATCGCCGACGTGACGATCGCGGTCGCCAACGGCGACCTGTCGAAGAAGATCACCGTCGACGTACGCGGCGAGATCCTGCAGCTCAAGGAAGCCATCAACACGATGGTCGATCAGCTGCGCTCGTTCGCCTCCGAGGTGACGCGCGTTGCCCGCGAGGTCGGCATCGACGGCAAGCTCGGCGGCCAAGCCAACGTGCCGGGCGTCGCCGGGACCTGGAAGGATCTCACCGACTCCGTGAACGCCATGTGCGGCAACCTCACGGACCAGGTGCGCAACATCGCGCACGTGACCACGGCGGTCGCGCGCGGCGACCTCTCGCGCAAGATCACGGTCGACGTGCGCGGCGAAATCCTCGAGCTCAAGGACACCATCAACACGATGGTCGATCAGCTCGGCGCCTTCGCGTCGGAAGTCACCCGCGTCGCGCGCGAGGTCGGCACCGACGGCAAGCTCGGCGGCCAGGCGCAGGTGCCGGGCGTCGCCGGCACCTGGAAGGATCTGACCGACAACGTCAACTTCATGGCCGGCAACCTCACGGCCCAGGTGCGCAATATCGCCGACGTCGCGACCGCGATCGCGGGCGGCGACTTGTCGAAGAAGATCACCGTGTCGGTGTCGGGCGAGATCCTGCAGCTCAAGGAGACCATCAACACGATGGTCGACCGGCTCAACGCGTTCGCGGGCGAAGTCACCCGCGTCGCGCGCGAGGTCGGCACCGAAGGGCGGCTTGGCGGCCAGGCCAACGTGCTCGGCGTCGCCGGCACCTGGAAGGATTTGACCGACTCGGTCAACTCAATGGCCGGCAACCTCACGGCGCAGGTGCGCAACATCGCCGAGGTGTCGACCGCGATCGCGAGCGGCGACCTGTCGAAGAAGATCACGGTCGACGTGCGCGGCGAGATCCTCGAGCTGAAAGACACCATCAACACCATGGTGGACCAGCTCAACGCCTTCGCGGGCGAAGTCACCCGCGTCGCGCGCGAGGTCGGCACCGAAGGCAAGCTCGGCGGCCAGGCCCAGGTGCGCGGCGTCGCGGGCACCTGGAAGGACCTTACCGACAACGTCAACTCGATGGCGTCGAACCTCACGGGCCAGGTGCGAAATATTGCCGAGGTCGCGACCGCGGTGGCGCAAGGCGACTTGTCGAAGAAGGTGACCGTAAACGTGTCGGGCGAAATCCTTCAGCTGAAGGAAACGCTCAACACCATGGTCGATCAGCTCAACGCCTTCGCGGCCGAGGTGACGCGCGTCGCGCGCGAGGTCGGCACCGAAGGCAAGCTCGGCGGCCAGGCGCAGGTGCCGGGCGTCGCCGGCACCTGGAAGGACTTGACGGACTCGGTCAACTCGATGGCCGGCAACCTCACCGCACAGGTGCGCAACATCGCCGAGGTCGCGACCGCGGTCGCGGGCGGCGACCTGTCGCGCAAGATCACGGTCGACGTCCGCGGCGAGATCCTTCAGCTGAAGGAAACGCTCAACACCATGGTCGACCAGCTCAATCGCTTTGCCGGCGAGGTGACGCGCGTCGCGCGCGAGGTCGGCACCGAAGGCCGCCTCGGCGGCCAGGCGCAGGTGCCGGGCGTCGCCGGCACCTGGAAAGACTTGACGGACAACGTCAATTTCATGGCGTCGAACCTCACGGCGCAAGTGCGCAATATCGCCGAGGTGACGACCGCGGTCGCGCGCGGCGACCTCTCGCGCAAGATCACGGTCGACGTGAAGGGCGAAATCCTGGAGCTCAAGAACACCATCAACACCATGGTGGATCAGCTCAATGCCTTCGCGTCGGAAGTCACCCGCGTCGCCGGCGAGGTCGGCACCGAGGGCCGCCTCGGCGGCCAGGCGCAGGTGCCGGGCGTCGCTGGCACCTGGAAGGACCTCACCGACAACGTCAACTTCATGGCGTCGAACCTCACGGCGCAGGTGCGAAATATTGCCGAGGTCGCGACCGCGATCGCGAGCGGCGACTTGTCGAAGAAGATCACCGTCGACGTGCGCGGCGAGATCCTGCTGCTCAAGGACACGCTCAACACGATGGTCGAGCAGCTGCGCTCGTTTGCGGCCGAGGTGACGCGCGTCGCACGCGAGGTCGGCACCGACGGCCGCCTCGGCGGCCAGGCCAACGTGCCCGGCGTCGCGGGCACCTGGAAAGATTTGACCGACAACGTCAACCTGCTCGCCGCGAACCTCACCACGCAGGTGCGCAACATCGCCGAGGTGACGACCGCGGTCGCGCGCGGCGACCTGTCGCGCAAGATCACGGTCGACGTGAAGGGCGAAATTCTCGAGCTCAAGAACACCATCAACACGATGGTGGACCAGCTCAACGGCTTCGCGTCGGAGGTCACCCGCGTCGCCCGCGAGGTCGGCACCGAGGGACGGCTCGGCGGCCAGGCCCAGGTGCCGGGCGTCGCCGGTACCTGGAAAGACCTCACCGACACCGTGAATGTCATGGCCGCCAACCTCACCGAGCAGGTGCGCGGCATCGTCAAGGTGGTGACCGCGGTCGCTAACGGCGACCTCGAGCAGAACCTCACGGTGCAGTCGAAAGGCGAGGTCGCGGCGCTCGCCGAGACGATCAACAACATGACCGGGACGCTTGCGACCTTCGCGGATCAGGTCACGACGGTCGCGCGCGAGGTCGGCGTCGAGGGCCGCCTCGGCGGCCAGGCCAACGTGCCGGGCGCCGCCGGCACCTGGAAGGACCTCACCGGCAACGTCAACCTACTGGCCGCGAACCTGACCACGCAGGTGCGCAACATCGCCGAGGTCGCGACCGCCGTGACCAAGGGCGACCTCACCCGTTCGATCCAGGTCGATGCGCGCGGCGAAGTCGCCGAGCTCAAAGACAACATCAACACGATGATCGACAACCTGCGCCTCACCACCGATCGCAACACCGAGCAGGACTGGCTCAAGACCAACCTCGCCCGCTTTACCAACATGCTGCAGGGACAGCGCGACCTCGCGCTCGTCGGGCGGCTGCTGCTCACCGAGCTCACGCCGCTGGTCAATGCCCAGCTCGGCGTCATCTATCAGCTCGAGAGCGGCGACGCGCCGGCCCTGCGGCTCCTCTCCGCCTACGCGGACGACGGCCTCAACGGACATCCGGACCGCATCCGTATCGGCCACGGCCTGATCGGCCAGTGCGCCGCCGACAAGCGCCGCATGCTGATCACCGAGATGCCCGAGAACGCGGTGCCGATCGGTTCGGCGCTGTTCAAGAGCATTCCGCGCAACGTGATCGTGCTGCCGGTGCTGTTCGAGAACCAGGTCAAGGCCGTGATCGAGCTTGCCTCGGTCACCTCGTTCACGACCCTGGAACTTGCCTTCCTGGAGCAGATCACCGCCGGTATCGGCATCGTGCTCAACTCGATCGAGGCGACGATGCAGACGGAAGGGCTGCTCAAGGAATCGCAGCAGCTCGCCGGCCAGCTCCAGACCCAGCAGCGCCAGCTGCAGACGACCAACGAGCAGCTCGAGCAGAAGGCGGCGCAGCTCGCCGACCGCAACGTCGAGGTCGAGCGCAAGAACCAGGAGATCGAGCAGGCCCGCCGCGCCCTCGAGGAGCAGGCGTCGGAGCTCGCGCTGACCTCGAAGTACAAGTCGGAATTCCTCGCCAACATGTCGCACGAGCTGCGCACGCCGCTGAACTCGATCCTGATCCTGGGCCAGCAGCTCTCGGAAAATCCGGACGGCAACCTGTCCACCAAGCAGGTCGATTTCGCCCGCACCATCCACGGCGCCGGCACCGATCTTCTCAACTTGATCAGCGACATTCTCGACCTGTCCAAGATCGAGTCCGGCACCGTCACGGTCGACGCCGAGGAAGTCTTCCTCACCAATCTCGTCGACGCCATCGGCCGGCCGTTCCGGCACGAGGCGGACACCCGGCAGCTTTCCTTCGAGGTCGAGATCGATTCGCACCTCGGCCGCAGCATCGTGACCAACTCCAAGCGCCTGCAACAGGTGCTCAAGAATCTCCTGTCGAACGCCTTCAAGTTCACCGAGCATGGCGGCGTGCGACTGACGGTCAGCGCCGCGGTCGGCGGGTGGACGCCCGACCATCCGCTGCTGAGCCAGTCCGCGGGCGTCATCGCGTTCGAGGTCGCCGACTCGGGGATCGGCATTCCGCTCGAGAAGCAGAAGATCATCTTCGAGGCGTTCCAGCAGGCCGACGCCTCGACCAGCCGCAAATATGGCGGCACCGGTCTTGGCCTCGCGATCAGCCGCGAACTGTCGAACCTGCTCGGCGGCGAGATTCAGCTGCGCAGCACGCCCGGCCGCGGCAGCACCTTCACGCTCTACCTGCCGCTCAAATATGTCGGCCCGACCAGCGCGGGCTACTCACCGGCCCAGGACATCGGGGCCCGGCGCAACGTGCAGTCGCCACCCGCAATCCTGCCGCCGATCGCGCCCGATCGGGTGGTCGAGCAGATTCCGGACGACCGGCTCGACATCGAGCCGGGCGACACCATCCTGCTGATCGTCGAGGACGATCCGCACTATGCGCGGGTGATCATGGACCTCGCCCGCGACAAGGGCTTCAAGGTCCTGGTCGCGATGCGCGGCGCCGAGGCGCTCGACCTCGCCAAGCAGTTCCAGCCGACCGCCGTGTCCCTTGACGTGTTCCTGCCCGACATGCTCGGCTGGACGGTGCTGAGTCAGCTCAAGCAGAACCCGCTCACGCGCCACATCCCGGTGCAGATCATCACGCTCGACGAGGATCGCCAGCACGCACTTGCGCGCGGCGCCTTCTCGTTCGTGACGAAGCCCACCACGGCCGAGGGCGTCGAGGCCGCGCTCGCGCGCATCAAGGAGTACGCGCAACCGCGCCGCAAGCGGCTGCTGGTGGTCGAGGACAACGAGGCCGAGCAGATGAGCATCCGCGAGCTGCTGGGCTACGACGACATCGACATCGATACGGTGTCGACCGGCTCCGACGCGCTCGCGAAGCTGCGCGCCGAGCCTTGCGACTGCGTGGTTCTCGACCTGCGGCTGCCCGACATGACCGGCTTCGACGTGCTCGAGCAGATCCGCAACGATACATTGCTCGCCGACGTCCCGGTAGTCGTATTCACCGGACGCGAGCTCTCCGCCGAGGAGGACGCGCAGCTCCACACCATGGCGCGCAGCATCGTCGTGAAGGGCGTCGAGTCGCCCGAACGGCTGCTCGACGAGACCGCCCTCTTCCTCCATCGTGTCGTCACCGACCTGCCGCCCGACAAGCAGCGCATGCTGGAGCGGCTCACCAGCTCCGACGAGGATCTCGTCGGCAAGGTCGCGCTGCTCGTCGACGACGACGCGCGCAATATCTTCGCGCTCTCCAGCGTGCTGGAGCGGCGCGGCATGCGGGTGCGCACCGCGACCACCGGACGCGAGGCGATCGAGCTGATCGAATCGACGCCCGACCTCGCGATCGTCCTCATGGACATCATGATGCCCGAGATGGACGGCTACCAGACGATCGGCGCCATCCGCGAAAAGCCGCCGCTGCGCCGCCTGCCGATCATCGCGCTCACCGCCAAGGCAATGAAGGGCGATCGCGAGAAGTGCCTCGAAGCCGGCGCTTCCGACTATCTCGCCAAGCCGGTCAACACCGAGCAGCTCCTGTCCGCGTTGCGGATGTGGCTGCATCGCTGAGCGGAGACCCGCGATGGACCCGGGCGACCGCGTCAATATCCTGCTGGTCGACGACCAGCCCGCCAAGCTGATGAGCTATGAGGTCATCCTGCATGACCTCGGCGAGAACCTGCTCAAGGCGACCTCCGGCCGCGAGGCGCTGGAATATCTGCTCAAGACCGAGGTCGCGATCGTCCTCGTCGACGTGTGCATGCCGGATCTCGACGGCTTCCAGCTCGCCGCGATGATCCGCGACCATCCGCGCTTCCAGAAGACGGCCATCATCTTCATCTCGGCGGTGCTGCTGAGCGACATGGACCGCCTGCGCGGCTACGAGATGGGCGCGGTCGACTACGTGCCGGTGCCGGTCATCCCCGAGGTGCTGCGCGCCAAGGTCAAGATCTTCGCCGAGCTCTATCGCAAGACCCGTCAGCTCGAGCGGCTCAATGCCGAGCTGGAGAACCGCGTCAGTCAGCGCACCGCCGAGCTTGCCGCCACGGCGGTGCGGCTGACCGAAAGCGAGCAACGGCGCAGTCTCGCGCTGCTGGCGGGCCAGATGGGCTCGTGGGACTGGGACCGGATCAATGGCGAATGTCTGTGGGACGAGGGCCAGTACCGGATCTTCGGCGTCGATCCGGCGACCTTCGCGGTAAACGTCGAGAACATCCAGCGGCTGGTTCCCTTTGACTTGCAGAATCTCAAGGACGCGATGGATCGGTTGATGTCGGAGTGCAAGCCGCAGCAGGCCGAATTCCGCGTGCGCAGGCCGGACGGCGAGATCCGCTGGTGCCACGGCACGGCGGCGCCGAGCATGGACGCATCCGGCCGCATCGTCCGGCTGAGCGGCGTCACGGTCGACATCACGGAGCGCAAGGAATCCGAGGAACGCCAAGCGCTGCTCGCCCGCGAGGTCGATCACCGCGCCAAGAATGCGCTCGCGATCGTGCAGTCGATCGTGCGCCTCACGCGCGCCGACAGCATCCCGACCTACGTGGCGTCGGTCGAAGGCCGTATCACGGCGCTGTCGCGCGCGCACACCGTGCTGTCCCATTCGCGCTGGCAAGGCGCCGACCTCACCGGCCTCGTCGAGGAGGAGCTTGCGCCCTACCGCAGCGATCGCGGCGACCGCATCACGATGACGGGCCCGTCAGTCTCGCTGCAGCCCTCCTCGGCCCAGACGCTCACGCTTGCGCTGCACGAGCTCGCCACCAATGCGGTCAAGTACGGCGCCCTGTCGTCCGCGTCGGGCCGCCTCAAGGTAAGCTGGGAGTTCAAGCCGAGCACGCTCGTGCTGCGCTGGGAGGAATCCGGCGGGCCGCGCGCGCGCAAGCCGGGGAAACTCGGTTTCGGCACCCGGATCATCGTGGCGAGCATCGAGGGTCAGCTCGGCGGCCAGGCGAAGTTCCTGTGGGGCGAGAGCGGGCTCAATTGCGTGCTCACGATCCCGCGCGGCGAGAAAATCGGCCAGCCGGCGCTCGGCATGACCGAGAAAAGCCCGGATGACAAAGTCCATGCGACGCCGGCCGATCGGCTGGTCGTGAACGGCAACCATGTCCTGGTGGTCGAGGACGAGGCTCTCGTCGCCATGGTCGTCACCGACGCGTTGTTGGAGCTCGGCTACCAGGTGGTTGGCCCATTCGGCCGGCCGCCCGATGCGCTCGCGGCGATTCAGAACGGCGCGGTCAACGCCGCCGTGCTCGACATCAATCTCGCCGGCAGTCTGGTCTATCCGGTCGCCGACGAGCTTGCGGCGCGCGGCATCCCGTTCGTCTTCGTGACCGGCTACGGCATCGAGAGCGTCGAAAAGCGCTTCGCCCACATCCCCGTGCTGGCGAAGCCGATCGAGCGCGAAACGCTGCTGCGCATATTCGTCGCTGGTGCGGGGGCAGCCATCCGTCAGCCGAACGATGCGCAGGCCGCCACGGCCTGACACGCGACACATACACTTTCCCTCGAGAAGCTCGGCCCAAAAAAGCCGACGCCAGCCGGATCGCTCCGGCTGGCGCCCAACGTCGTCGGTAACCGAGTTACCGGAAGTGCCGTCCGCCATTGCCGAAGTGGCGGGCAGGACGCGGCTGCGGGTGCGGCCGCCGATTGCCGCCATGCGTCCAGTGCGTCACGCCATGGCGCGGCGGCTTAACGCGTGGCGGGAACCAATGACGCCGCGGCGGCACCAGAACCGCGGGCGTCCGGCACGTGCCGTTGATCATGGTCTCGCCGCGCGGACACGCCTGCTGATGCGGCACCTGGACGCAACGGCCGTCGCGAACGTTACGCGGATCGCAGCACTGGCCGTTCACGAGGATCTGGCCGTTCGGGCACGTCGTCTGGCCGCATCCGATCGCAGCGGGCGAAGAGCAGCCGCAGGCGCCGTTACGGACTTGTTCCGGCGTGCAGCACGAGCCGTTCGGCTGACGGATTGAGCCGGGCGGGCAGCACGTGCCGTTGCGGATCTGCTCCGGCGTGCAGCACTGGCCGTTGCGGACCTCGCGCGGATCGCAGCATTGACCATTCGGCAGCCGGATCGCATCGGGCGGGCAGCACCGGCCGTTGCGGATCTCTTCCGGCGTGCAGCACTTGCCGTTGCGGACCTCGCGCGGATCGCAACACATGCCGTTCGGCAGCCGGATGGTGTCCGGCGGACAGCCGCAGCGGCCGTTGCGCACGAAGCGCCGGTCGCAGCATTCGCCGCCCGGTAGCCGGATCTCGCCGCGCTGGCAGAAGCCGACCGGCACGACGAGCGAGGGGGCCGGCAATGCCGGCACGGAAGCCTGGCTGCCGCACATGCGCCAGATCGCGATGTCGCCCATGTGGCCGCGCGCGGCCGCATCGGTAAACTGATCATCGTAATCGGCGAAGTAGCTCTGCAGTGGCGGCACGTTGGCGGGCCGTACGGCCTCGATCGCGTTGCCCTGCAGGCCGTTGATCACCGCCGGACCGCCCGTCGCGAGACGAGCCGCCAGCGCCTGATCGTTGGTCACGCGCAAGCGCTCGCCTGTCGCCCAGACGAATCCGCCGCACGCGGCGCCGTCGATCGTGCCGCCCGGCGTATAGCTGTAGCCGATGGCGACCCCGCCGTTGTCGTTGTGCATGTCGGCCGGGAAGCCGATCGCGTAGTCGTCGGGTACGGGCTGCCACGACGGGCCCGGCGCCGGCGCAACCGCATTCGCGGGCTGCGGCTGGTCGCCCGGCGCCGCCTGCTCGGCCTGCGTGGGCGGCACCTGCTGATAATGCAGGACGCGGCCGACGCCTTCCTTGGCAAGCGCATTGAAGTCGTAAGCGCCGGTCGGACCCGGCCGCTCGGCGAGCAGCATGCCGCCCTGGTCGTCGAACGTGATCTTGGAGATCTCGCTCTGACCGTCCCACGGCTGCACCTGCGACTCGACGCGCGCGTCGGTGCCGAACGACCCGTTCGGCGCGATCGAGACCGACCACACCTGCTCGTCCGCCGTCGCGTAGTAGAGCCGTCCCGCGCGTACCGCGAGGCCGAAGATGCGGCGCTCAGCCGCCGCGTAGCCCCAGGTCGCCGGATCGCCGGTCTTGAACGTCGGCTGACTGATGTCGAGCCGGCCGGCCGCATCGTAGGCCACCGGCTGCAGGCCGGCGGCGGTGCGACCGTTGACGCCGTGATCGAAGCGGGCACGCTCGGTGCCGCTCTGATCGAAGGCGTGGATCATGCCGGTGCCGCGGTCCGCGACGAAGAGCGTGTGCGAGGTCGCGTCGAATGCGAGCCCGCCGAGCGCCGCGCCCGAATTGGCGACGCCGTCGAGCATCACGTTGGCGAACAACCTGACGTCGCCGGTCGCGCCGTCGATGCGCCAGATCGACCCCGGTCCGCCGCCCGCATTCGCGGGCCCGAACAGCCCGGGCATGAATTGCGCATTGGGCCCGCCTTGCTTGACACGGACCGCGCCGCCACCGGGCCCCGGCCCGATGATCGGCAATCCGTAGGCGGACGTTGCCGCGACGAAGACGTTCGGCGGCGTCGCGTCGTCGAGCGTCACGGCGAACACCTGGCCGACCTGCGTGGCCGTCACGGTGAACGGCTTCGGCGCATTGATCACCTGCGCCTGCGGCGGCGCGCCCGGCGACTGCAGATCGAGGACGCGCGCGGACGGGCCCGCGAGGTCGATTTCCGTGAGGTCCGCCGGATCGGTGCCGGCAGCCGGCGCCGCGGGCACTTTGACGCCCGAGAAGCCAGTCACCACCGCGTTGCCCGGCACCAGGATTCCACCGGCGCTTTGCGCGGCCGCGGTCCCGGTCGCGCCGAGCAGAACGGCTATTCCAAATACAGACGCAAAAGCAGCCGCACGCGCACCGGCGCGGCGGCTGGTACAACGCGACGCTACGGGATCCCCGCGGCCGAGCGTCGTGAGGGATATTCGCGGCATCGCGTAAACCTCCTGTCGAACCAGCGGATCGATCTCCGTCGTCGTTTGTCGGGAGGTGCTGACTTAACGTTCAAATACCGACTGCGGCGAAACGTCGGCAAATAAGGCAATGCTTTGCCCGCGATCAAAAAAACGTGCGCGGTGAATCGCGCTAGAGCGTTGCAGACACAACGATATTTCGACAGGAACACGCCTTCGCGCGAAGCGTTTTACTCCTTGTCCATTTGCCTTTGCCTTTTTCCCGAACGTCGATTGTGGGTGATGAATGAGCGATGAACGCATCTTTCGTTCTCCCGCGCAGCTCAAGGCCGAGTTGGCCAAGCGCCACACCGAGTTGCTGACGGATGCCGAATTCATGCGCAGCGTGCTCGCCAACAGCACCGAGGCCATCAAGGTGCTCGACCTCGACGCGCGCATCGAGTTCATGAGTGCGGGCGCGCTACGCGCGCTGGCGATCAGCGATGCCGACACGCTCCTCGGTACACCGTGGCTCGCGCTTTGGCATGACGAAGCGCAGGCCGCAGCCGCCGTGGCGCAAGCCAAGACGGGTCAGACCGGCGTGTTCGAAGGTGCCCGCCGCGGCGGCGACGGCAAGCCCGGATGGTGGGAGGTCACCGTCACGCCCATTCTGGGCGCGAATAGCAAGCCGGCGCGCCTTCTCGTGATCGCGCGCGACGTCAGCGAGCGCAAGCTCGTCCAGCAGTCGCAGCAGATGATGATGCAGGAGCTGCATCATCGGGTCAAAAACATGCTCGCCATGGTGATGGCGATCACGTCGCAGAGCCTCGCCCGCTCGACCAGCATCGCGGACGGGCGCCTGGCGGTCGAACAGCGCCTGATGGCGCTCGCGGAAGCGCACAATCTCCTGCGCGAGGGCGGAACGGACGCCGCCGGCCTGCGGCGGATCGTCGATCGCGCCGTCACACCCTACGACACCGTGCCGAGCCGGATTCGCGTCGAAGGCGCCGATCTGCCGTTGTCGTCGCAGTCGGCGCTCGCGATCGCCATGGCGGTGCATGAGCTCTGCACCAATGCGGTCAAGCATGGCGCGCTTTCGGTCAATACCGGACGCGTCGCGATTGCTTGGCGCGCCGTGGACACCCGCGTCGGCGCTCGCGTCGATTCTCGCGTTTCTTGGACATGGCGCGAGTCGAACGGACCGGCGGTGTCGCCGCCGACGCGCCGCGGGTTCGGCATGCGGGTTATCGAGGCGAGCTTCCGCGACCAGTTGCACGGCAGCATCGAGATATCGTTCGAGCCCACAGGCTTGGTCTGCGCGGTCGACCTTCCGTTTGCCGCGTTGCGCGGCGCCGCGATCGGCTAGCTAAACCACCCCTTCCACCCCACGCGCGATCGCGGCGACCAGGGCGCACGGCAACGCGACGACCACCAGGACCGCGACGGTCTGCGGGAAGTCGAACATCATCATCGAATTGATCAGCAGGTGGCCGAGGCCGCGCGCGGATGCGAGCATCTCGCCCACGAGCACGGCAGTCACCGCGAGCACGAACGAACGCCGCAGCGCCGCGACGATGCAGCGGGCCATGCCCGGCGCCTCATCGGGCGTGCCGGCGGACGGGGCGCTCCGCGCAAGCCCGGTCATGACCTCGCTGGTGAGCGCAAAGACCGCGACCACGAAAACCAGCGCGATCTTGGCGTTGTCTCCGATGCCGAGCCAGCCCGTCATGAGCGGCGCCGACGCAATCAACGGGGCCGCGGCCAGTCCGTTGACCAGCCCGCCGAAAATGAAGCGCAACGGCACGACCGCCGCAAACGCGAGGCCAAGCGGAATGCCGATCAGCGCCGGTACGTATCCGAGCACGAGGTGCTGCAAGCTGACCAATGCGTCCCCCCAGAACGCGATGCTGATGCAAAGCTGACCCAGCCGGACGAGGACCATCGGCAGCGTCGGCATCACCAATGTGTTGCCGGTCGCCATGGCCGCCGCCTGCCAAAGCACCGCCACCATCGAGATCGCGATCACGCCACGCGCGATCGCCTTTAAAAAGCTCTCCATGGTCGTCCCCCCCGCGATCAAGCTGCGAATGTACGCGGCGCGGCAAGTGCCATGCACTTGCCGCCTGCCGAAGGCGGCTCACACGCCGACGAACTTGTACCCGTCGCCCCAGCGCCGCACGCGCCCGGTCGAGGGCGCCGGAAAGTGCGAGAGGCACATCAGTGTGTCCTCCTCGCAGAACCGGTCGAAGGTCTTGCGCCGCGTCACGCCGGCCTGCTTGGAGTCGTAGTCCACCCGCATGCCGAGCTCGGGGTATTTTCCCTGCAGCGGCGAATGGATCATGTCGCCCGTGATGAAAGCATCGCGGCCCGCCCGCCCGACCAGCACTGAATAGTGGTCGATGGTGTGCCCCGGCGTCGGAACGAACTGCAGCGCCTCGTTGAGCACGAAATCGCTTTTGACGACCTGCGCGCGGTTCGCCGCGACGATCGGCAGCACCGAGTCGGTGATCCACGGGCACGCGGACGGATCCTTCTTCTCGCGCTCCGTCCAGAAGGCGAGCTCGCGATCGGCCATCACGTATTTCGCCTTGGGGAACGTCGGCACCCAGCGGCCGTTCTCGAGCCGGGTGTTCCAGCCCACGTGGTCGGTGTGCAGATGCGTGCACATCACGTAGTCGATGTCGTCGACCGTCAATCCGACCGCGCCAAGGCTCTTGGTGAAGCGATCGCTGTCCAGCATGTGCCAGAACGGCCGCGTCGGCCGCGGCTTGTGGTTGCCGACGCAGGAGTCGATCAGGATATTGTGGTGCGGCGTCTTGATCACGAAGCCCTGGATGCACAGCACCAATCCGTTGGTCGCCGGGTCGAGAAAGCCCGGCTGCAGCCAGGAGCGGTTTTCGTCGAGCAGCTCCTTGGTGAGCGTCGGGAAGAACTCCATCACGTCGAACCAGGTGCCCTGCTGCTCGATGACCGGGTGGATCGTGATGTCGTTGAGTTGGATCGGTGCGCTCATCGTGAAAGTCTCGCTTCGATGGGGGGCGTCATCGCGGATGTTAGCGAGCGGCCGCCATCTCGCCTAGCCTGCTGCATCCCGAAGCGCTGTCCCACGCCCCTCGACAAATCAGCCTGTTCCTGGCAAACCGCCGGCGTTTCGCGGGCACCGTCGCACGCGAGTCGAGCGCCGCTCCCACGCACGCAAAGGGCACCGCACCGATGAACACCCTCGTCCAGGAGCAGTTCGGCAAGAACGCCGCCGGCTACCTCACGAGCAAGCCGCACGCGCAGGGCAAGAGCCTCGACCGGCTGGTCGCGTTGACGAAGCCGCAGCCCGGCTGGCGCGTGCTCGATGTCGCGACCGGCGGCGGGCACGTCGCCTACGCGTTCGCGCCGCACGTCGGGCGCGTGTGGGCGACCGACATCACGGCCGAAATGATCGACCTCGTGCGCCGCGAGGCCGCCAAGAAAGGCTTCGCCAATATCCGCACCGGCTATGCGAAGGCGGAGGCGCTGTCGTTCGACGACGCGAGCTTCGACCTCGTCACCTGCCGCATCGCGCCGCACCACTTCGACAGCATCCCGCTCTTCGTCGCCGAGGTGCATCGCGTGCTCAAGGCAGGCGGCCTGTTCGGCCTCGTCGACAACGTGGTGGTGCCCGGCAGCGTCGGCGATTTCGTCAACGCGTTCGAGCGCTTCCGCGACCCCAGCCACCTGCGCGCCTGGACCATGCCGGAATGGCGCGACACCCTGGCGCACCAGGGCTTTGCGGTCGCGCACGAGGAGGAGCTCGACAAGATCATGGAATTCGCGCCGTGGGCGGCGCGTCACGACGCCACCATGCAAGCCTTCCTGCGTGCCATGCTGGCGCGCGCCGACGCCGACGCGAAGGCCTCGCTCGATCCGCAAGGCAGCGACGACGCGCTCACGTTCCATTTGCGCGAGGGGCTGTTCATCGCGCGCAAGGACTGACCGTGCCGATCGGCCGCCGCAACTTCCTTTACGCGACGACCGCCGCCATGGGCGCGGGCGGGCTAGCGGCGCTGACGTGGCCCCTCATCGACCATCTCAACCCGGATGCCGGCGTGCGCGCGGCCGGCGACGTGATCGATCTCGACCTTGCGGGTCTCGCGCCGGGCGAGCGGCGCGTCGTGCACTGGCACCACGTTCCGATCTTTCTGGTCAAGCGCACCGCCGGCATGCTGCAGGCGATGCAGGAGCCCCAGTTCGTCGGCCGCCTCGTCGATGCGAGCTCGGAAAAGCCGCAGCAACCACCCTACGCGGCGAACTGGCACCGCTCGATCGATCCGGGGCTCGCGGTTTTGGTCGGCGTCTGCACCTATTGCGCCTGCGTGCCGCAATACGTCACGGACACCTTCCCGCCCGATCTGCCGGGCGGATACGTGTGTGCGTGCTGCGCATCGCACTTCGATCCGGCCGGCCGCGCCCATGCGGGCCCGGCGCAGTACAATCTGCCGGTGCCGCCCTACGAGGTCACGGCGCCATCGCGCGTCGTGATCGGCCGCAACCGGTCAGGCGATCTCTTCTCGTTCGAGTCGATAGAACGCATCTGATCGCCCAAGGGCGCCGCGACGAGGAGCAAATCGCCGCCGCGAGGCGGGCGACCTCTCTCACGGCTGATGCTTGGGCTTCTTTTCGGTGGCCACCGGCCGCACGATTGCCCACGGATCGACCTTCGCGGCCGGAGCCGTCTCGCCGCGCGTCGCCGCCTTGTAGGCCTTGTCGATCTCGGCGTTTTCCCGCTTCTGCGCGTCGGTGTGCGCCGACAGCGCCTCGGACTCGGCCGCCAGCGCGGCCGGCGCCAGCGCGGCGACAAATCCAAACGCGATGACGACCGTCGTTAACGCTCGCATGGGTGCCTCATTGCCAATCAGCTGTGAGTGATATCTCGTAGCATATCCCGGCCGCAAAGGCGACAATGTGGCGGCGGGGAGCCGGAAACAACGCCCTTGACGGCCGGGCGCGCCGTGGAAAGATGCCGCAAACCGCGGAGTACGGCGACCGGCCGCGCACCCGCCGATAAACCGAACGTCACGGGGAGGGCGTGGATGACCGAGCGTTGCGCCGGTACGGCTCCGGCTCGGCCCATGCGCGTGCCGTTACGCGTTTTGGCGGCCCTTGCGGCTGCCGCGGTCGTGGCTGCGCTGCCCGGGCCCGCCGCCGGCCAATCGCCCTACCCGGCGCGGCCCGTGATGCTCATTGTTCCCTATGCGGCGGGCGGCGTCGCCGATACCGGCATGCGCATCCTCGCCGACAAGCTGAGCGCCAAGCTCGGCCAGCAGGTGGTGGTCGACAACCGCCCGGGGGCCGGCGGCATCATCGCGGCCAAGGCGGGCTCGTCGGCCGCGCCGGACGGCTACACGCTGCTGATGACCGGCAACAACAACGCGATCAGCGCGGCGCTGTTCAAATCCCTGCCCTACAATATCCTCACGGACTTCGCGTCGGTCTCGACCGTGTCCTTCTTCGACCTTCTGGTCGTGACCCGCGCGGGTTCGCCGCTGAAATCGATCGCCGACGTGGTCGCGCAGGCTCGCGCCAATCCGGGCAAGCTCAATATCGGAACGATCAATCCGGGAAGCACGCAAAACCTGGCGGCCGAGTTCTTCCGCTCCACGGCCGGCGTCAACGTGACGATCGTGCCGTTCCGCGCCTCGCCCGACATGGCGGGCGCGATCCTGCGCGGCGATGTCGACGTCGCCTTCGAGTTCTATGCTGCCCTGCAGGGCATGATTGCGGACCACAAGATCCGCGTGCTGGCCTCGACCGGATCGAGGCGCACCGCGTATCTGCCCGACGTGCCGACGATCGCGGAGGGCGGCATTGGCGGCTACGAGGTGTTGAGCTGGAACGGCATCTCGGCGCCGGCCGCGACGCCGAAGCCGGTGATTGCGACGCTCGAGAGCGCAATCAACGCGGTGCTGCCGCTCCCGGACGTGCAGGAGCGAGCGACGCGCCTCGGCATGGAGATGCGCGCGAGCACGCCGGACGAAATGACTGGACGACTGAAGGCCGACATCGCCAAATGGTCGGCGGTGATCGACAAAGCCGGCATCCCGAAACGGGATTGAGACAAGCGTGATATAGGGCGACGACCACTCATGAGGGCAGGCACCACAATGTTCAGGCATTTCCTTTCCGTCACGCTCGGCGCGGCGGCGATCGTTGCATTCGTCCACGCCGCACGCGCGGCCGACGACCTCGAGGCCCGACTGCAGACATGCAATGCCTGCCACGGCGCCGACGGCAAGCCGATCAGTTCGGCGATCCCGGTCATCTGGGGGCAGACGACGGCTTATCTGGTCAAGCAGATCCACGACTATCGCGCCAAGGATCGCAACAACGACGTGATGACGCCGCTCGCCGGCACGATCAAGCAGGAAGAAACCCGCAAGGCCGCAGCCTTTTTCACCGCCAAGACCTGGCCGGCCGCGCACGCCGCTGCGGCCGCCGCCGGCGAGCCGAAAGGCATGACGGTGTGCAAGGCCTGCCACCAGCCGCACTTCGAAGGCGGCCTGCCGGCGCCGCGGCTCGCCGGTCAGAGCTACGAGTATCTCGCTGCCGCCATGAAAGGCTTCGCCGACGAAACGCGGACCAACAGCGCCGACATGATGCGCCTCATGAAGATGCTGACCCTGGAGGAACGCGACGCGATGGCGCATTACCTCGCCGGCTTGTGACGCGACGCTCCATGGCGACCGGCGTCTTCAACTCTCCCCTGCTCGGCCACGTGTGGGGCACCGACGAGTTGCGCGCGATCTTCAGCGACGCAACCCGCGTGCAGCGATGGTTCGACTACGAGGCGGCGCTCGCGCTGGCGCAGGCCGAGCTCGGCATCATCCCGAAGGCCGCCGCGGCCGAGATCGTCGCCAAGGCCAAGGTCGACAGTGTCGACCTCGAGGCGATCGGCGCCGAGATCCGTCGCATCAAGCATCCGCTGGTGCCGGCGCTGCGCGCCCTGCAGGCGGTTTGCGCCGATGGGCACGGCGAGTACCTGCATTTCGGGCCGACCACCCAGGACGTGATCGACACCGGCATGGTGCTCCAGGTGAAGGAGGCGCACGCGCTGATCGTGCGCGACCTCAAGGCGGTCGGCCGCGCGCTCTATCGCCTCGCCGAGGCGCACAAGGCGACCCCGATGGCCGGGCGCACCCACGGGGTCCAGGCGCTGCCGATCACCTTCGGCCACAAATGCGCGATCTGGCTTGCCGAAGCCGGCCGCAACTACGCGCGCCTGACACAAGCCGCGGAGCGCAATTTCGTCGGCGGCATGACGGGCGCGGTCGGCACCCAAGCCTCGTTCGGCGAGCATGCCTTCGAGCTCGACGAGATGCTGATGGCGCGCCTCGACCTCGCGGTCGCCGAGATCGGCTGGCAGACCGCGCGCGACCGTCTCGCCGATTACGCAAACGCGCTCGGCCTGATCGGCGGGGCTTTGGGCAAGATCGCGCACGAGATCATCATCCTGAGCCACAACGAGATCGACGAGGTCGCCGAGCCGTTCGCGCATGGCAAGGTCGGCTCCTCGACCATGCCGCACAAGCGCAACCCGGTGATCTGCGAGGGCGTGGGCGCGGTCGGCCGCGCGCTGCGCGCCTCGGTCGCGCTGATGCAGGAGGCGCTGATCGTCGAGCACGAGCGCGACGCGGCGGCGTGGCGTCTCGAATGGAAGGCGATGCCGGAGTGCTGCCTCATGACCGGCGCGATGCTGGCGCAGATGAAATATGTGCTCGAGGGACTGGAAGTGCATCCCGACAAGATGCGGGCGAACCTCGACACGCTCGGCGGCTTCCTGATGTCCGAACGCGTGATGTTCGCGCTCGGCGACAAGATCGGCAAGCAGAGCGCGCACGAGCTCGTCTACGAGGTCGCGATGCGCGGCGTCGAGCAGGGCATCACGTTCGAGGCCGCGCTGATGGCCGACCCGCAGGCGAAGGGCGCGCTCGGGCGGGATGAGCTGCGCGCGCTGCTCGATCCGACGACCTACGTCGGAATGGCGCCCGCCATCGTCGAGCGCGTGCTGGCTCAGACGAAGTCGGCCGGATGGATGGAAGCCTAGCGATTGCGGCCAGGCCAAGGAGGCCGGGGGAGCGACCCCCGGCCCCTCCGCCTAACAATGGACGAGCTGCTTGACCGCACATGTGGGGAGCGACCCCGTGCATCAAGAATAGACCCGTCTGAGGTTAGACCTACCCGCGGATGAACCTGGGCACGCAAATATTAGCATCAAATCCGCCGCGACAGCCAGAACGCAATAACGGTTGCGCACAGGCACTCGCACAAGGCCAAGTCGCCGTCATACGCCGGAAACGCCGCCTCGGAGACGTCAGGTCGTCACCTTCCCCGCACGGGCGGCATCCGCACGGTGCTGGCGCGGCAGGCGCCGCCCTCGTCGGCGCCGCATCCGCGGAACTTGAGGTCGCGCGTCATGCAGATGCGCACCTCGCGCAGCCGCGAACGGTCGCAATCGAGCGCGATATCGGCCGCCGCGAGGCCCTGGTTCGCCTTGACGAAGGCGTCGACGACGTCCGCCGGCTTGACCTCGAGCATTTGCTGCAGATTGTCGAATTGCGGCGGGATTTTCACCGCGCCGCGCGCCCGCCGTATCAAGTCGAAATAGGCGCGCTGGGCGAGACCCGAGCACGTGCCGTGCGCGTCCCACTCGTGATAGACGAGCCGCCGCGCCGGCATGAGATCGAGCATCTCGTCCACGATGCGGTGATCGAGGCGCGGCGACGGTACCTGGCAGGACTCGGGATATCCGCGCTCGTATTGCGGCCACAGGCCGTGCACGACGAAGGAATATGGACGCGCGCCGCATTGCTGGTCGCGCGCCGCGCCCCTCGCGGTCTCGCAGAACGACGGCGACCACGACAGCGAGAGCACATAGTAATCGAACTGTCCTGGCTCACCGCGGGTGCGGCCCTGCGCGACCGCAGCACCGATCGTGCCGAGAAGAGCGATCGCGAGCGCGATCGTCCGTATTCTCACGTCCCGACCAGACGCTGTCACGGCCCGAGCCTCCCTTGCGCGTGAACGACATAGTCGATCCGCCGCACGCGGTCGTCAACGACGGGAATTCAAGGCACTCATTGCGGCTTGATCTTCGCCGTACGGATCACCTTGCCCCACTTCTCGGTCTCCTCGACCCAGTACTTGCCGAAGTCGGACGGCGTACCCGCGAACGGCACCGAGCCGATCGTGATGAGCTGCGCCCGCAGCTTGGGATCGGCCAGCCCCGCATTGATCTCCGCGTTGAGCTTGTCGACGATCTCGGCGGGCGTGCCCTTGGGCGCCCCGATGCCGTACCAGGCGCTCGCCTCGTAGCCGGGCACGACGTCGGCGATCACCGGGACGTCGGGCAGCGCCTGCGAGCGCATCGCGCTGGTCACCGCGAGGCCGCGCAGCCGGCCGGATTTGACATAGCCGATTGACGGCGGCAGCGGACTGAACATGAGCTGGATCTGTCCGCCCAAGAGATCGTTGAGCGCCGGCGGCGAGCCGCGATAAGGAACATGTACCAGCTGGATGCCGGCCATCAGGTTCAACAGCTCGCCCGCCATATGCAGCGAGCTGCCGATGCCGGCCGAGCCGTAGTTGATCTTGCCGGGATTGGCCTTGGCGTAGGCGATGAACTCGGGGAGCGTCGTCGCCGGAAACGACGGCTGCACCTCCATGGCGAGCGGCTCGCGGCTGATGCCGGCGACCGGCACGATATCGCGCAGGAAGTTGTAGTTGAGCTTCTCGTAGAGCGTTGCGTTGACGGCGTTGCCCACCGCGGTCAGCAGCAGCGTGTGGCCATCCGCGGGAGCCTGCACCACGGCCTCGGTCGCGATGTTGCCGCCCGCGCCGGTGCGGTCCTCGACCACGAACGATTGTCCGAGCCGCTGCGACAGCCATTGTCCGAACAGCCGCGCCAGAATGTCGGGCGCACCGCCCGCCGCAAAGCCGCAGATGATGCGCACCGGTCGTGTCGGATAGGCGGCCGCGCGCGCGAGCCGCGGGACGGCCGCAAGCCCGGCTATGCCGGCCGCGAGCCGCAGAAATCGTCGGCGTGATGATGTCGATGTCATCGGCCCCCCGTCCGCCTCGGCCCTCTCGTCCGAGCATACAATAGAACCGCGGGGGCCGGGCCAGCGGCCCGCGCCGGCCGCGGTGCGGCCATTCGACCCGACTTTGCGCTTGGTGCGGTCGATGCCGAACCACTAAGCTGCGAAAAAACCAGGGTCGGAGGAAGCCCCATGATGAAGCATGCACTCGCCGCACTGGCGGTTCTTGCGGCGACCACCGCAACGCCGGTTCTGGCCGAGCAATACCCGGACCGCACCGTGACGATCGTCGTCCCCTTCCCGGCCGGCGGGCCGACCGACGAGACCGCGCGGCAGATCGGCAACGGCCTCGGCACCCGCCTCAAAGGCAACTTCATCGTGCAAAGCATCTCGGGCGGCGGCGCCAATATCGGCAGCAACCACGTCGCGCATTCGGCGCCGGACGGCTACACACTGCTGCTGCACAACCTGGCGATCTCCGCCAACGTGACGCTCTACAAGGACCTTCCGTTCGACACCGAGAAGGACCTGCGGCCCGTGATGTTCGTCAACCGCAATCCGCTGGTCCTGGTCGGGCGCAAGACGCTTCCGCCGAACAGTCTCACCGAGCTCGTCGCCTGGATGAAGGCCAATCGCGCGAAATTCGCGGTCCCCGGCTACGGCACCACCGGCCATCTCGCGACCGTGCTGTTCGGCCAGGAGGCCAAGCTCACTTTCGACATCATTCCCTACCGCGGCGGCACGCCGGTCGTCACCGATCTGCTCGGCGACCACGTCGACCTGTTCTTCGGCACGCCGCAGCAGGTTGGGCCGCAGGTTCTCGCCGGCAAGCTCAAGGCCTATGGCATCACGAGCAACGAACCGCTGCCGCAGCTTCCCAACGTGGCGAGCTTCCCGCAGATGTTCGGACCGAAGCTCGACCTGCAATATTGGCAGGCGCTCTTCGCGCCGAGCGCCACGCCCGACGTAGTCGTGAGCACGCTCAACAGCGCGCTGGAGCAGGTCGTTGCCGAGCCCGCTCTCCTCAAAATCTGGGCCGGCGAAGGCGTTTCCGTCTTCCCGAAAGATCAACGCTCTCCGGAGGCCGGACGCGCAATAATGAAGAGCGAGATCGCGCGCTGGGGCGAGGTGATCCGCGCCAACAACATTCACATCGAGAATTAGCGTCGTTACTTGATCTGCAGGTGGAATTCATTGACGACCTTGGTGTAGCGGTCGAGGTCATCCTGCATGAACTTGGCGTAGGCCGCGGTGCCGTTCTCGGCCATGTGGATGCCGAGCGTCTTCATGCGCTCCGCCATGGCGGGCTCGCGCAGGACTTTGGCGACCGCCGCCTGCAGCTTGGCGACGATCGCGGGCGGCACGCCGGCCGAAGACTGCAGGCCGAGCATGGTGGCGACGTCGAAATCCTTGTAGCCGAGCTCGGCGCAGGTCGGCACATCGGGCAACGAGGCATCGCGTTCCAGCACGCTGATGCACAGTGCGCGCAATTTGCCGGTGCGGATCAGCGCGAGCACATTGGCGATGCCGGACCAGCCGGCGTCGACCTCGCCGGTGAGGAGCGCATTCACGAGGCCGGTGCCGCCGCGATACGGCACGTGCAGGAGCTGGATGCCGGCCTGCTGCGCGAAGATCACCATGGTGAGCTGATGGATCGAGCCGATACCGGCGGAGCCGAAGCTCATTCCGTTGGGCTTCGTTTTCGCGAGCGCGACGAACTCGGCAAGCGTCTTCGCCGGCACCGCCGGCTTGATCACCAGCACGGTCGGCAACGTCGCCAGCGCCGTGATCGGCGTGAAATCCTTGAGCCGGTATTTCACCGCCGGATTCATCGCGATGTTGATGGCGAGCGCGCCCAAGTCGTTGAGCGAGAGCGTGTAGCCGTCCGGCGCGGCCGCAACCGCCTGGTTGGCGGCGATCACGCCACCGACACCGGGCGCGTCCTCGACCACGAAGGGAGTCTTGAGCATCTCGCCGAGCCGCGCCGACAGCAGGCGCCCGACCACGTCCGGATTGCCGCCCGCCGCCGAGGCCGCGAGCAGGCGCACCGGATGGTTGGGATAATCGGTGGCATCATCGGCGGCGATCGCTTGCGACACGGTCAACAGCAGAGCAACCGCTGCCATTCGTGCGACGTTCCTGCCTTGCATTTTCCTCCCCCGCTCCTTTTTCAACTCCGTCATGCCCGTCCATGACGTCGAGATGCCCTTACGTGTCGCCCCACACCTCGCGGGCGAGGTTGCACACCAATTCGAGCTTGCGCGTCTGCTGTTCGGGCGTGATCGGGTTGCCGGTATCGACGCTGGCGAAACCGCATTGCGGGCTGATCGCAAGGCGGTCGAGTGCGACGAACTTCTCCGCATCATCGAGCCGGCGCCGCAGCGCCGCCTTGTCCTCGAGCTCCGCGACTTTGGTCGAGACGAGGCCGAGCACCACCGACTTATGCTTGGGCACGTGGCGCAGCGGCGTGAAGGAGCCGGCGCGCGGCGTGTCGTATTCGAGGAAATAGAAGCCGATGTCGAGCGCGTTGAACAGCCGGTCGGCGACCTCCTCGTAGCTGCCTTCAGCGTGCCAATGACCGCCGCGATTGCCGCGGCAGAGATGCATGCCGACGCGCATCCCGGGCGGCGCGGCGGCGAGCACGCGGTTGGTCACCCCGATGTAGGTGTCGATCAGCCGGCTCCAGTCGTCGCCGCGCGCCGCGAGGGCGACCTGCACGTCGGGATCGCCGAACTTGGCGAAGGCAGTCTCGTCGATCTGCACATAGCGGCAGCCGGCGTCGACGAGCGCATGCAGCTCGCGCCCGAAGGCCGCAACAGTGTCGTCCCAGAAATCGTCGACACTCTTATAGGCGCCCGCCAGGATTGCCTTGTCGCCGCCGCGAAAGTGCAGCGCGCAGGGACCGGGAATCGTCACCTTCGGCGCGCGGTCGGAATGCGCTTTGAGGAACGCGGCATCGGGCGCATTGATCGGATGCGTCCACTGCACGCGGCTGCCGATCATGGCCACGGGCTGCGCGCCGCGACCACTCTCGCCCTGGCCGCCTTTCGCTTCCGTGCCGTCTATGGTGTCGATCGCGAGCTTGCCGAGCTGGGCATAGAAGAAGCTGTGGTAGGAGCGGCGGCGAAACTCGCCGTCGGTGACGAGCTTGAAGCCCAGCCGTTCTTGCAGCGCGACGGCGCCGCGGATGGCGGCGTCTTCGGCCTTCGTGAGCGCCGCCTGATCGATCTCGCCACGCGTGAAGCGGGCGCGCTCGCGCATCAGCTCGGGCGGTCGCAGCAGGCTGCCGATATGCTCGGCGCGGAACGGCGGGCCCGCCATGCGCGTCGGTTGTGTAACTTCGGTGTGGACGTTCACGGCATCTCCCGCTCTGTCGACGTCCGGGTTCGGCAAAGTGGCCCGCGCCCGTCGGATCGCAGCCAGTGTAAACCAGATGCAGCGCATCGGACATCACCTGCGGCAGACTGCCTCTGCGGTCCACCTCTCCGCGGCTGCGACTGCCGTGACGACGCCCGCGCATGCCCCGCCGCGCGCGGCCACCCACTCGCTCGAGCGACCGCGATCGCAACGGGAAATTAACGAGATTTCCAACTCGCGCTCCCAAACCGGTCTCGATTTACCTTTTATCCGAAGCTCGCGATGTAGAAGCGGCCAATCCGGCTGGCTCGGACAAAAGGGTCGAGCAGCCAGGATCTGGGAGGGCAATCATGTCGAAGTCAATCATTCTCGCCGCGATGGTGTTCGCGCTCTGCGTCGCTCGCCTTGCGACCGTGTCGGCCGGCTCGGGCGCCGAGCAGATGATGCAGGCGGAAGGCACGCAGGTCAGCCAGTCGCTCTGAGCTGGACCTATCATTCGCTCGAATTGAGCTACCTCGTCATGGCCGGGTTCATCCCGGCCATCCACGCCTCTCTTGCTGAGCTGACGCAAGAAAGACGTGGATGCCCGGCACAGAGTCCACACTCGGGCCGGCCGGAGCCGACCGGGCGCCGGGCATGACGCTGTACTTCACGCGCTACGTATCCTCACGCGCGTGAGGCCGCGATCTCACCAGGCTGACCACGAGCCGCCGAAGAACGAGCGTTGCGGATAGTAATATCCGCGCGAGTTCGGGTAGCCGTTGTCGGCGTCCCAATATTCGCGCTGGCGCGCATAGCGGACCTGGCCCGTTGGGCGGTGACGCATCGCGAGGCCGCCCTGCGGCTGGTCGCTCAACACGGCGACGAATTCCGTACCCTTGCCGGTCTCGGGGCTCAGGCCCTCGTCCGAGATGATCAGCGAAGACTGCACCGCCGCGCTCGACGCGATGCGGTCGAGCACGTCCGGCGGAATCGTGATGCGGTCGAGCGCACTCTTCGCATCACTCTCGGTCCCGAGGGCACCATCGACCGTCACGGCGGTCCAGCGAAAGCCCGTGTCGGTGCGCGCCACCGCCGTGAATACGTGCGTGCCGATCGGCTGATCGGGGTCGCGAATCGTGATTGGCGCGTCGAGGATCGGCTCGAACCCGCGCCGCACGTAGAGCCGCTGCTTCTTGCGGCTGATGAAGACCGAGATCCGCGCGGGCGCCGCCTCGCGCGCGGCCTTGACGGCGTCGGCGCGCTTGCTATCCGCCGCCGCCGCAGCGTCGCGGGCTGACGCGACCGCATCGAGCTTCGGCTGCGCGTCCGTCCTGGCAGCGTCGAGCTGCGTCTGTAGATCCGCGACCGTCGCGGCGGCCTTTTGTTTCGCGAGCTCGTTACGCGCCTTGGCATCATCTGATGTCGCCGCATCGGCGGCCCGGTCGGCGGCCGCAAATTGCGCGTCCGCGCGGCCTTTCAGATTCTCCAGCTTGCGCACGGCCGCCGACGCCCGCGCCGCCTCGCGCGTCGCGGTCACGGATGCGAGCCGCGCCGCGTCTGCCGCCTTGGCCGCATCTTCCGCCGCGGTCGCGAGCGTCTTGGCATGCGCCTCGGCGTCGGGCTTGGGCGAAAACAGCACCGGATGCGTGATGTCGACGGGGGTCACGTCGTTCGGCGCGACGATCACGCGCATGCCGACTTTCGCCTCGGGAAAGAGTTGCTCCGCGAAGCCGTAGGGCATGCGCACGCAGCCGTGCGAGGCCGCATGTCCGGGCAGCGGCCCGCCGTGCAGCGCAATACCGGACCACGTGATGCGCAGCATGTTGGGCATGAAGGCGTCGTCGTAGAGATTGGAGTGATGATCCTTGTCCTTCTGGATGACGCTGAACACGCCGGCAGGCGTCTCGCGTCCCCGGATGCCGCTCGACACCGGCGCACGCAGGATCCAGCCGTCCGCGTCATAGATCGTCACGCGCTGGCTCTTGAGCGACACGATCGCCATGATCGGCTCGCCGGCCTCGCGCGGCGCCGTCTCCTCGGCTGTGCGCTGCGCACGCCCATGGCGGGCCGCCGCATCCGCCGGCGGCGCCGCCATCAGCGCCACAAGTGCGGCGGCCGCCGCGATCGCGTGGGCACGCCACGGCCGCCGTGCTTCGGCGCGGTGCGGCTGCGGGAATCGATATGTCACCTCATGCCCCTCCGAATGGGTCCGCGGGCTGACGGCGGGAAGAAATCATTACGCATACGTGTCGAACGATCGAACGTGGGAACCGGAGGGATGGTTCCCGTTTGGTCCGGCGGCGTCAATAACGCTTGGGTGAGCGGGCACACGCGTCATTCCACCTTGATGCCGGCATCGCGGATCACCTTGCCCCATTTCACGGTCTCGTCGGCAACGAAGGCATCGGATTGCGCCGCCGACAGCACCATGGGCTCGGCGCCGAGCGCGATCAGCCGTGACTTGATGGCCGCGTCGGTGAGAACGGCGTTGATCCCGCGATTGAGCATCGCGACGGTCTCGGGCGGCATGCCCTTGGGCCCCGCGAGCGCGTCCCAGATATAGGCCGCATAGCCGGGCACGTCCTCGGCGAGCGCCGGCACATTGGGCAGCACGCCCGAACGGTCCGTGCTGGTCACGCCGAGCGCGCGCAGCCTGCCCTGGGCGATGAAATCGAGCGAGGTCGAGATCGGGGTGAACGCCGCTTGCACCTGGCCGGCGATGAGATCGGGCAGGTAGGCGTTGCGATACGGCACATGGACGATGTCGATGCCGGTCATCGCCTTGAACAACTCGCCGGCCACGTGCGGCAGCGTGCCGACGCCCGGCGAAGCGTAGTTGACCTTGCCGGGATTGGCTTTGGCATAGGCGATGAACTCGCGCGTCGTCTTCACCGGGACGACGGGATTGACCTCGAGCGCCAGGGCGGAGCGGAAGGTCGTCGCGACAGTGGCAAAATCGCGGACCACGTCGAACTTGAGGTTGCGATAGAGCGACGCGTTGGTGGTGTTGCTCGACGTGAGGACGAGCAGCGTATAGCCGTCGGGCGCGGCATGCGCGACCATCTCGGTCGCGAGATTGGTGGCGGCGCCCGGACGGTTGTCGACGATGAACTGCTGGCCGAGCCGCGCCGACAGCGCCTGGGCGAACAAGCGGGCGGCGATGTCCGGGATCTGGCCGGCCGTGAAGCCGCAGACGATGCGCACCGTCCGGCTCGGATAGTCGGATGCCGCAGCCGCGCGCGCGAAGGCCGGCAGCGCGGCCGCACCGGCGGCGAGACGCAGCACCGCGCGGCGCGGAAGACCACTCGTCATCGGCTCCTCCCTCGGTCCGATCGGGCGCCCCGCGCGATCCGTTCGCGGGCGCGCCCGGCCAAGGCTAGCCTATCTCGAAGGGTGATCGGATAGGAACGACAGATGGAACAAATTCGGGCCACGCGCGTTGATAGGTATGCCCCAGAAAGCAGATAAAGCAGATCCCGCCGCCAGCGCCCGGGCGGAAGCCCTGTTCAAGCGACGTCAGGAGCAGCAGATCGACGCTCCCAAAGCGATGGCCGAATACCGAGCGGCCGAACGGGCGAAATACGCGCGCATGCACGAGCTGAGAGCGCTACGGCTTGCGCGCGAGGCGCAGATGCGTCGCGACAAAGGGCGTAGCGGCCAAGAGCGCCGCGACCAGGCACGTACCCCCGTTCGGGGCGGCTGACACCTGTCGTCACACAGCAGTTGAAGTCGACATCGTCCGCGCAAGCATAAGCGGATGATCCAATACGCCCCGGCGGATCCGCAGACGAATTCACATCTACGGTTCGTGAATACTGGATTGCCCGCTTTCGCTTTCGCGGGCAATGACGGCGGCCGCCTACCCGGCCATGCTCGCACCACGCTCGCGTTCCTTGCATGCGCAACGCCGGGGGCAGAGCCTGTCCGGGTCGTGGCGGATATCGACGGTCATGGGCGGCTATTTCCGGCTGACATACGGCAGCACTTCACGTCACCCTTCCGGGATGACGGGGCCTTCATTTTTTCTTCACATGGTTGAGGCCACCATCCGGCACACCCGATCAAAGCATCATTGACCACGGGCCGCAGACCGGAGACCATCACCCCCGTTTCCCTGCCCGTTGCATCATGATTCCCCTCCCCACAGACGCCGAGAGCCGGTAGCTCAACCGAGACATGGCATGACCAACCGATTGGCAAATCAATTGACGACGCGACCCGTCCGCCTTCGCCGAGCGGGCTTGGGCGGGCAAATCGAGGCGGTCCGGCGCTGGCAGCCACCGGCCGCCCTGACGTTCGCGGCCGCAGCCGCGCTCATGGCTCTGATGGCAGCGCCGCTGGCTGATGCCGCGACCCGTGCGCGGCCCGAGCGCCCGGCGCACCAGACCGAGGCCACCGCCCCGCGCCCCGTCGGCGAGCCCATCATGGCGATCGTGTCGATCAAGAGCCAGAAGGTCACGATCTACGACGCCGACGGCTGGATCTATCGCGCGCCAGTGTCGAGCGGCATCCACGGGCGCGAGACGCCCGCCGGCGTGTTCGCGGTGGTCGAGAAGGATAAGGACCACCACTCGAGCCTCTATGACGATGCCTGGATGCCGAACATGCAGCGCCTCACCTGGAACGGCATCGCGCTGCACGGCGGGCCGCTGCCTGGCTATGCGGCCTCGCACGGCTGCGTGCGCATGCCCTACGATTTCGCCGAGAAGCTGTTCGACAAGACCCAGATCGGCATGCGCGTGATCATCGCGCCGAACGACGCCGAGCCGATCGACATCGCCGATCCGAAGCTGTTCGCGCCCAAGCCGGAGGCGATCGCGGCCGCGCCCGCCAAGGCCGAGGCGGCCGTGCGCGATGCCGAGGCCGCCGCCAAGTCCGCCGCCGAGGCGAAGAGCGCCGCCGCAAAGGCGACGCGCGAGGCCGCCCCCGTGACGACGGCGCTGAAGAAGCTGGAGTTGGCCAAGAAACACGCCGACGCCGAACTCGTCTCGGCCGAGAAGGTGCTCGCCGCCGCCAAGAACGACCAGGCGAAGGCGCGCGCCGAGGAGCAAAAGCAGAAGGCCACCGCCAAGGCGGCCGAACTCGGCACGCAGCTCGAGGCCGCCAAGGCCGACGCCAAGACCAAGCTCGACGCCGCCAAGGCCGCCCAGGAGGCCACCAAGGCGGCCGCCGCCAAGAAGATCGAGACCGCCAAAGCGGCGACCGAGGCAAAGCTCGCGCTTGAGCCGGTGTCGGTCTTCATCAGCCGCGCGACGCAGAAGCTTTATGTGCGGCGCGACACACACAAACCGCTGCCGGACGGCGGTGAAACGTTCGAAACCCTCGAATTCCCGGTCACGATCCGCGACCCCGACATGCCGATCGGCACGCATGTCTTCACCGCGATGGCGCGCACCGACGCGGGCCTGCACTGGACTGCCGTGACGATCGACGGCGCGGTCAGCGCCAAGGACGCGCTTGACCGCATCACCATTCCGCAGGACGTGCTCGACCGCATCGCGCCGACCGCGGTCGCGCGCTCCTCGATCATCATCTCGGACGAGGCGCAACACCGCGAGACCAACTACCGCACCGAGTTCGTCGTGGTGCTCAACGACCAGCCGCAAGGCGGCCTCGCGAACCGCAAACCCGCTCCCACGGAGCCCACCGCCTGGAACGACGACGACGGCTACGGCTCCAATCGCCGCAACGATTGGGGGTCGCCCTTCGGCGACAATAGCTGGCGCAACAATACGGGTTGGCGCAGCAATCAGACCTACGATCGCCAACAGGGCTCGTGGTGATCAGCCGACGGGACGCAGCGTTCCGCGGCACCGTCGCGCTTCTCGCGTGCGCCGCCGCAGGCCTCGTCGTCGCCCCGGCCCGCGCCCAGAGCGCGTATCCGGACAAGCCGGTCCGCATTGTCGTCGACTCGGCCGTCGGCAGCGCCAATGATTTCACCGCCCGCACGCTCGCCGACAAGCTCGGCAGGGTGTGGGGCCAGCAGGTCGTGATCTTCAACCAACCGGGCGCCGGCGGCGGCATCTCGGCGCGGGTCGCGGCGAGCGCGCCCGCCGACGGCTACACGCTCTATCTGCCGGCGACCTCGGTGTTCCTGGCTCTGCATGGCGCCCCTGGCGTCGCGCCGAACCTGCCGGTCGAGCTGCCGCGCGACTTTGTCGCGATCGGCTTCGTGCTGCAGCAGCCGATCTTCATCGCCGCCTCCCCCAAGGCCGGCATCAACTCGATCCCCGAGCTGATTGCGCGCGCGAAAGAGAAGCCGGGCGAGCTGTCCTACGCGTCGACCGGGCGCGGGCGTCTGACGCATCTCACGATGGAATTGCTCCAGGACCGCGCCCAGGTGAAGCTGCGCCTCGTGCCCTATGCGGGCGGCCCCGCGCAAGCGATGCCGGACGTCACCAGCGGGCGCGTCGACCTCGTGCTCGACGCCTATGCGGGTCTCGCGGGGCTTACGAAGGGCGGCCTCGCCAAGATGCTGGCCGCGACCTCCGAGCGGCGGCTGCCCGGACTCGAAGGCATCCCGACGGTCGCCGAGACGCTGCCGGGCTTCTTCGTCGGCGCCTGGAACGTGATGCTGGCGCCGGTCGGCACGCCCGACGCGATCATCCGCAAGGTCAACGCCGACCTGCGCACCGCCCTCGAGGACAAGGACCTGCTGGCGAAGTTCGCGGCGAATGGCGCGTTCACGCAATACATGACGCCCGAGCAGACGGTCGCGTTCACGCAGTCGCAGCAGCAGACGTGGCTCCCCATCCTGCAACGGATCGCGCGCGAGACGCAGTAGCCGCGGAGCGGATCGCGTAGCGCCAGCGCCGAAATCCGGGAAGGGGCCCGACCCGGATTTCGCGGAGTTCACCCTTGGGCTTGCCGAAGGCAAGACCCGAGGGCTCAATCCGGGCTACGCTGCTACGCATCGACATCGCTTCGCGCAGTCGATCCGGCTAGCGGCAATTCGCCTGACAGGCGCGTCGGTGGTCGTCCACCCTCCAGCGATCTACTTTCGGGTGGTCAGCCGGGTTGTACAGGACATTGCAGCGGGCCCGACACACGGCGACGGATTCCGCACGCGCGCTCCCTCAGAGCGATGGCAGGGCGCCGATTGCGCCAGCCAGCACGAAGACACCGACGATCCAACGCATCTGAAAGTTCCCTTTGATTCGAGCTATGTCGCTGGAGAAGTTAAACCCGATTGTCGAAGCGCCAAAGCGGCACCCATAGGTGCTCGACGAACACCAACGAACATTGCGCCACGCACCGGGAGCGAACCGGTGCCGCGTGCGTCCGAGGCGCGGTCAGCGCGGACGCCGGAGCCCGGCAAGTCACCCCTACCCGTCTGTGACAGATGCGCTACAATCGCGTGTCAGTTCGATGACATGCGGGTGCGCCATGAGTGTGCAATGGCAGGCGCGATCAAGATCCCTGGCGTGGTCTAATCCCCTCGCCTGGTGGTGGGGTCTGTTGACCGTCGTCAGCGACGCGAACATCGCGGCCTGGTTCTGGCTCTACCAGCAGCTCGGCGAACGGCCGACGGGCGGGGTCGACGCCACATCTGGCGTCATGCTCCTTCTCTGCGCGGCCTATGTTTTCGGCTGCGCCTTCCGCTCGTTCTTGCCGCGCGCCGATATCCAGCGCATCTGCCTGTTCGATACGTGGCTCTCGAGCGTCGTGGTCGGGCGCTCGGTCGCGACCGTGGCCGAGGTCTGCTTCGCGGTGCAGTGGGCCCTCGTCTTGCATCGGTACGGCACGATGGCGGGCGCGGATACGGCCGTGACCGTCGCGTGGGTGGTCGTGCCGCTGATCGTCATCGCCGAAGGCTTCTCGTGGTATGCGGTGCTGACGACCAACCCGTTGGGCAGCGCGATCGAGAACTCGATATGGGCCGTTGCGTTCTTCGCGATCGGGATCGGGCTCGCCCGCTTGCTGCCGGACTTCGATGGCGCGGCTCGCGTGACCCTCGCGTTCGCGATCGTCGGGATCGCGGGCTATCTGGCGTTTCTCATCACCGTCGACGTCCCGATGTACCTCGCGCGATGGCGGGCGAAACGCGCCGATGGCGGCAAGCTGCTGGGACCTCTCGAGGGCCTGCGTGACGTGAGCACGCGCTGGGTCGTGACGCACGATCTTGCGCAGTGGAAGGACGAGATCGCCTGGATGTCGCTTTATTTCAGTGCGGCCGTGTGGGCGAGCCTCGCGCTCTGCATCTTCTACGCGCTCGAGATACACCTCGCCCGCTGACCGGCACGTCCCTCACCTCGCCTGCTTTGTCCGCTCAACGCCCCGCCTTGGCGAGGAATTCCTTGGCGCCGGCGCCGAGGATGCGCGGCAGGTGGTTGTAGACGTAGCGGCAGCCCCGGCCGACGACGCTTTGCAGCGTCTCGGTCGTGGCCGGCATTCCGGGCGCCTTGCCGGCCGCGCGGATCGCCGCGAGCGTCCGCTCGATCGCCTGCGCAACCGGCGGCGCGTTGGGCTCGCCCGGATATCCCATGGACTGGGAGAGATCGGACGGCCCGATGAAGAACACGTCGATGCCGTCGACCTTCAGGATGCCGTCGATGTTCGCGACGGCCTCCTGGTGCTCGATCTGCACGCACACCAGCGATTGCGCATTGGCGTGGGCCGCGAAGTCCGGCATGCGTCCGCCGAGGCCCCAGCGGTCGGGTCGGGTGCCGGCCGCGAGGCCGCGGGCCGCGCCCGGCCCGAACTTGACGGCCGCGACGGCGCGCTCGGCATCGGCGCGCGTATTGATATGGGGGATCTGCACCCCCGCGACACCTCGGTCGAGCACCGACTGAATGTCCGCCGCCGCGTTGCTGCGCGGGCGCGCGATCGTGGTGATCCCGGCGGCATCCGCCGCCATCGACATCATCTCGACGTCCGCGAGACCGATCGAGCCGTGCTCGCAGTCGATCAGGACCCAATCGAACCCCGCATAGGCCAGCATCTCGACGAGTTGCGGCGACGGAAACATCAGCGAGACCCCGAGGGCGACCTCGCCGCGATTGATCTTTTCCTTGGCTGAGTTCGGCATGAGGGCTCTCACCTGGGGCTCATCTGAGCCGCGAACAGGACCTGCGCCTTGGTATCGCAAAGCCCGCGCCGGCCATCAAGAAGGGGTATCCGATCCGGCAAGTGGCGTGTATGAGAGTGTGGACGACGTGACCAAGATCATCGAGCTGCCGGTCGACATGAGGCGTCGTGCCGTGGCTCCGTTGCGCCTTTGAGGCCGAGACCGACGTGCTCGCCGATGAAGTCGGGGCACCGAGCCAGGAGATGCCATGCCTGTGGACAAACCGTCGAAACAGCAAAACCGCGAAGAGCTCGACCGGCTCGTGAAAGAGGCGCTGGAACGCAAATCCGTCACGGTGACCAAGGTCGACGGGCGACGCGAGGAAGTCTGCGGGAAATGCGGTGCGGCGAACCGCGTCAAAATCCCGGTGGGCGAAACGCGGGTGACCTACAAGTGCAAGGAATGCGGTCAGGAGCAGAGGACGTTGTGAAACAGGCGCGGCACCGGATGCCGCGCCTGTCCGCTCTGCAAGCTAGCTAACTCTTCTTTGGCGACCAGCCATACGCCTTGGCGCAGGCCCCGCCCATCAGCATCGCCCGCTCGCTCTCGCTCAGCCGGGTCGTCTGCCGGAAGGGCACGACGGCCTGCTCGTAGTTGACGACCGCGAAGGCGCGCGTCCAGTCGGTGCCCCACAGACAGCGCTCGAAGCCCCAGGCGTCGAATATGCGCCCGAGCGGCTCCCAGATATCCTCGAAGGGATACGGCTGGTGCGACAGCGTGCAGGCGCCGCTGACCTTGATCACCACGTTCGGTCGTTTGGCGAGGTCGAGCACCTTCGGCAGATCGGCCCAGGCGTTCGGCGGCGCGGGCGGCACGCGCGGCTGCAGGATGCCGAGGTGGTCGAGGATGAAACGCGTGTTGGGATAGCGATCCATCAGCGCGATGCCGGCGTCGATATTGCCCCAGCACAGGATGTTGACCGGGAGGCCGTGCCGCGCCGCCGCCCGCAGGATGCGGTCGTGGCCCGGGTCGTTCGGGGCGCGCTTCTCCTCGGTCCGCAGGAAGATGCGCACGCCGACGGCGCCCGACGTCTTCTTCCACTCCGCGACCACATCCTCGACCGCCGGATCGTCCGGATCAACCGGCTTCACGATGCCGAACTTGTCCGGGTGCGCCCGCTGCACCTCCACGGCGTAGCTCGCGTCGTAGCGGTACATCGAAAAGGAGGAGATGAAGATCGCGCCGTCGACGCCGACCTTGTCCATTTCCACCACCATCTCGTCACCCGTGACGTGAGGGGGCCAGTTCGGCACGGTGTGCCAGGGCCGCTTCGGCGTGTTCGCCTCGTAGGCGTGGATCTGGGAATCGATGATCGTCATCCGGGAATTTCCTTCATGCCAAACGGTGGTTGGTCTGCAGGTCCGTATCCGGAACGGCCAGACGCCCGAACCAATACCCCAAAGACTGCCCCGAAAAAACGCCCTTCCCGGCGGCCCTGTCCGCCCCGATCGATGCGCTCCCTGCGGGGGATCAACCGAAAATTCATTTACCTGTGCGTGAATTCACGCCATGCGTATCGTTGTTCTCGTTGCCGCGTTCGTATTGGCGACGCCGCTGGCCAGTGCCAAGCCCGCGCTGCAAAAGCTGTTCGGGTGCTCCTCCCGCACCTGCAAGATCAAGCACAACGGGGGAGGCGTCGTGGCCGAATTCGAGGCCGCCCGCGCCGAGGCCGAGAGCGACGGCGTCCAGATCAAGATCGTCGGATTTTGCGGATCGGCGTGCGAGAGCGTGATCGCGCGCAGCCCGAACGCGTGCGCCGGACCGGGCGCTCATTTCGTGCGGCACAGCATGCGAAGCTACCTGCCGCAGAACGTCATTGCGGGCCTCCCGACGTTCACGGGAGACGAGCACGAGGTCACCGTGGCAGAGGTCGGGATCAAACCCTGCCGGTGACGGCGGCCCCGTCCGTCCGACGAAAGGCCCCTACTTCAGCCGCACGCCCGCCATGTCGACGATCTTTGAATAGATCGGCATGTCTTTGCGGATCGACGCGATGGCCTCAGCTTGCGTCGTGCCGACCGAGTCGATGCCGAGCGTGGCAAACCGCTTGATGACGTCCGGGTCGCGCGCGATGACCTGCAGCGCCGCGACCAGGCGGGCCGTCGCCTCCGGCGGAAAATCCCCGGCCGCCGCGTAGCCGTTCCAGGCGACATATTCGAACTCCGGGATCGTCTCGGCGACGGTCGGAACGTCCGGCAGTTGCGGCATGCGTTGCGGGGTCGAGACCGCGAGCGCCTTCACGGCCCCGCTCGTCACCGGCCCGATGACATCCGACGAATTGCCGAAGTGCGCATCGACGGATTTCGCGAGCACGGCCTGCAGCGCCTGCTGGCCGCCGCGGAACGGCACGTGGACCATGTCGAGGTGATCGAGACCCGCAAGCCACGCCATCGGTAGATGGTTGTTGGTCGCCGGTCCCCCGCTCGAATAGGAGATCTTGCCCGGGTGGGCGCGCGCATAGTCGATGAACTCGCGCAGCGTCGAATAGGGCGCGTCCTTGGCGGTGATGAGGACCAGGCCGTTGGTCCCCGTGATGCTGATCGGGACCAGATCCTTGAGCGGCTCGTAATCGACCTTCTGCGCGAGCGGCAGCACCGTGAACAGCGTGCTGCCGACGAACAGGATGGTGTAGCCGTCGTGCGGCGAATGCAGCGCGTTGTCGATGCCGATGGCGCCGCCGGCGCCCGACCGGTTCTCGATGTAGAACGTCTGCCCGAGCATCTTGCTCAGGCGGTCGGCGGTGAGGCGCGCCATCGTGTCGGTGACGCCACCGGGCGCATAAGGCACCACGACCTTCACGGTGCGGGTCGGCCAAGCGGGCGCCACGGACTGCGCCCAGCTCATCGACGTGAGGCACGCCGACGTCGCACTGATCACCATCGCGCACGCCGCGATTGCGGCCATCGATTGTCGCAACACCACCGTCGTCTCCGTTCGCACAGGACTTGTCGCACAGGACTTGCCCGCAAGCCCGTTTCGAACCATCAATGCAAACGATTTGAGGTGACGTCAACGATGCCACGCACGACGAAAGCCGTTCTGCCCGTCCACCTGCCGCGACTTGGCGCCACACTGGCCCGCGGCATGCGCGCCGGACGCTGGCTGTTCGCGACCGGCCTCAACGGCGCCGTCCCGGGGCGCGGGCTCGCGCCGGGCGTCACCGGCGGCCGCAATCCGTTGGCGGGCGAGCCGCCGTGCAAGCGCGAGGCGCGCGCGCTGTTCGCCAACGCGCGCGAGGTGCTCGAGGCCGAGGGCCTCGGCTTTGCGGATTGCGTCCGCATCGACCAGTACTATGTCGGCGCGCACGCGGTCGATCCCTACCACGAGGTCCGGCGCGAGATCTTCGGCGGCCGCATTCCGCCCTCGACCTCGAACCTGCACCGCGCCATGCCCTACCCGGGACAGACCCAGGAGGTGCAGCTCGTCGCCGCCGTGCCGTCCGGCGACTTTCGCGCCGAGCATCTCAAGATCGCAACCAACTGGTCGATCCACGCAAGCTCGGGCTACAGCCCGGCGCTCGCCGCCGGCGAATTCCTGTTCGTGCCGGGCCAGACCGCGGAAGCGCGCGACACAGCGCTTGGCCCGCTCGACCCCGAGGCGCGCATGCCGCCCGGGCACCTGTGGAAAGGCACGCCGATCAAGCTCGAGACCCGCTTCATCGTGGAGCGGAAGCTCAAACCTTCGCTCGCGGCCGCCGACGCGAGCCTCGACGACGTCGTGAAAGCGCAAGTGTATCTGCGCGAGCGCGCCGACGTGCCGGCCTTCAACGAAGAATGGCGATCGCACTTCGCTGTGGCGCCGGCCACCACCATCATCCCGACCGCGACGCCCGGATTCATCGTCGCGGACGGCCGCATCGAGATCAACACGATCAGCATTCGCCGAAACGTCGCGCAGCGGACCGTCGAGGATGGATCGACGGTGGGGGTGCGCGCCGGCGACCTGCTCTTCCTGTCGGGGCTGATGGCGAGCGACGCGGACGGTCTGCTCGCCGATGTCGACGACGACGCGCGGGCTCCCTTCACGGCGATCCCGATCAAGGATCAGGTGCGCGCCATCGCGGCCCGCGCGCAGGCGATCTGCCACAAAGCGGGCGCCGACCTCGCCAACCTGGTCCGCCTGCAGCTCTTCCTCACTGACTTATCGGAACTGCCGCTCGCGATCGAGGCGTGGTCGGGCGCGCTCGACGGCCTGCCGCTCCCGCTCTCAGCAATCGAGGTCGATTGGCTCGCCGTGCCGGACGCGCGGATCCTGGCCGACATCTGGGTGCATGCGCCGTAGGCCTGGCGAGATCAGGCATTCAGCGCCGCAAGACCCTCGGCGCGCCCCGGATGAACGCTGAACATGTCGGCGAAGCCGCCGATACCGAGGACCTCACGCACCTGCTCGTTGACGCCGCACAGCGCAAAGACGCCGCCGGACGCCTTGGCTTTCTTCATCAGCAGCAGGACGGCGCGCAGCCCCGCGCTGCTGACGAAATCGATGTCGGTGAAGTCGATCAGGATTTTCGAGCTCGCGCCGCCGATCAGCTCGCCGACCTCCTTGGCAAAGGCGGTGCTGTAGATGCCGTCGAGGCGCCCCTTGGCGGTCACCACGTGGACGTCGCCGACTTGCTCCTTCTGGATTTCCATTCGTGGTCCCTTGCTTGCGCGCGATACCGACCGGCTCGTGGAGAAGCCGGCTCTCCCTATCACACTTGAATCGCATTTGGCGCGGCAGGCGCGCGAAGCATCGCGCGAGCCTGGCAACGCATGAGGGGCTCTCGAACCTGCTGCGACACCGTTACACCCCTTGCCGCGGCTTGTGACCGGGCCGCCTCACGCATCATACTGGGGACCGGATACTGGCGTGTACGTGCCGTCTTGCGCAGAGGGGAGCGCCATGTCGATACACCGGCGCCAACTGTTGGGACTCGCCGGAGCCGTGGCGACCGCGGCTTGGTCGCGAGCGGCCCGGGCCGACACTTATCCCTCGCGCCCGGTGCGCATCCTGGTCGGCTATTCGGCCGGCGGCGGCCTCGACCTCGCGGCACGGCTGATCGGTCAATGGCTGGCGGAGCGCCTCGGGCAGCAATTCGTGGTGGAGAACCGCACCGGGGCGGCGACCAACATCGCCACCGAAGCGGCGGTGCGTTCGCCGCCGGACGGCTACACCTTGCTGCTGGTCAATGCCGCAAATGCGATCAATGCGACCTACTACGAGCATCTCACCTTCGATTTCCTGCGCGACATCGCGCCGGTCGCGGGCATCGGCCGCTTTCCCTACTTCATGGCGGTCAATCCGTCCTTCCCGGCGAAGAACGTTCGCGAATTCATCGATTACGCGAAGGCCAATCCGCGCAAGGTCAATATGGGAACCGGCGGCGCGGGCGGGCCGGATCACGCCTCCGGATTGCTGCTTCAGCAGATGACCGGCATCGAGATGACGCACGTGCCGTATCGCGGCACGGCACCGGCCCTCACTGATCTGCTCACCGGCCAGGTGCAAATGGTGTTCTGCACGATTCCGTCGGCGCTGCATTACGTCCAGGCCGGCTCGCTGCGGGCCCTCGCGGTGACGTCGGCGATGCGTGTGGAGTCGCTGCCCGCCATCCCGTCGGTCGCCGAGACGGTGCCGGGGTTCGAGTCAGCCCAGTGGTACGGCGTGGGCGCACCGGTTGGCACGCCCGCCCCGATCATCGCGACGCTCAACAAGGAGACAACCGCCGCCCTCGCCGATCCCAAGATGAAAGCGCGGATCGACCAGCTCGGCGGCGTTCCGCTCCCCATGTCGCCCGCCGAGTTCGGCAAGTTCGTCGCCGGTGAGACCGAAAAGATGAGCAAGGTGATCAAGCTTGCCGGCATCAGCGTGAAGTGAGGCCGGCAACCGCATGCCGCTACGTACGCAGTGGAAGGATCAGTGCTCGCGGCCGAATCCCAACACGCCATTCGGACGGCGCGCCACCGCGACGGTGGCGGTGCGGCCTTTCTGCACGAGCGAGATCGCATAGGCGGCCGCCAGGATGCTGACCGCATTGGTGAGCAGCAGGAAGATCACGGTGGTCTCGAGGAAGTTGATCATCTGGTCGTGCAGCATCGCAGTCTCCGCGGCGCAGGCGCGCATGCCTGCGAAACGTTGCAGTCTCGGGTCCACCGGCCGGAAATTCAGATCGCCCCCTTTGTCCCCAGCGACTTTCGCGGAGCGGCTATCTCATGGGTAACGGCGCGCGCGGCGCCAGGTTCCATGCGGTCCGCCCATCCATCGCCCGACGCGCAGACATCATCACGCCGGCCGGCGTTGCTGGCCCGCGCTTTCCTGTGTAGCGTCTGTGGCGCCGGAGCAGGACACGAGGGGGGATGCCATGCCGACGGTCATTACGCGCGCACTCGCGTTCGCGCTGTTCATTGCCGCGTTTGCGCCAGCGGCCGCCACGGCCCAGGACGCCGAACAATGGAATTGCCGCGGCGATGCCGACGATCTCGATGCGCAGATCAAAGGCTGCACGCAGGCGATCCAGTCGGGGAAATACCGCGGAAAGAATCTCGCCTGGGCCTACATCAACCGGGGCAGCGTCTACGACTATCAGCGCGACTTCGGCCGCGCCATCGCGGATCTCGACGAGGCGATCCGGCTCGACCCTGATGCGGTGGCCGCCTATCAGAATCGCGCCGCGAGCTATCGCAACTCGGGGCAGCTCGATCGCGCTCTCGCCGACCTCAACCGCGTCGCCCAGATCGACCCCAGCGACGCGCGAACCTTCCTGAGCCGCGGCGTCATCTATTTCAAGCTCGGCGACATGGCGCGCTCGATCGCAGACTACAACACGTCGCTCAAGCTCGATCCGAAGTTCGTTGCCTCGCTTTACGGCCGCGGTGTCGCCAAGCTGAAGCTGGGCGACACCCAAGGCGGCAACGCCGACATCCGCGGCGCGAAGGCCGTTCAGCCAAGTATCGACGCGGTCTTCGCAAAGTACTTCGACATCTCGCCTTAGCGTCTCGTCCTGAGCGGCCCGATATCCGGGCCGCGATACCGCACCCCGTCTGCAGCGCGCCGATTGTCGCGCGGCTCCGCGCCGCGCAGGCATGCGCGCACTCGCGATTTAAAGTGGTGCCGGGGTGACGAAAGCATCTGGAACTGGACGCGGCCTGCCGGCGTTCCAGACGCAAATAGGGACGAAAGCCATGGATAACCGCGAGCGAGTCGTCATCCCCAACAAGGTACCGGACGGGGTACCGGGCGCCGGATGGCTGGTCGGTATTCTGGTCATTTTCTGCGTCATCATGCTGACAGCAGACATCGAAGGGTGGTCTTTCTCGTTCGGCGGCCAGCAGACCGCGGCGCCGGCCCCACAACATCACACCACGACCGGAGCGGCCGCGCGCGGCCCGAGCTGAGCGCACTGACCGAGCGCGTGGTTCGCGTGCGTGACGCGCGCCTCGCGCGGCGCGGCGTCCGCGTTATGCAGAACCAATAAACCAAACCAATATGTCGTCATGGGCGCCGGCCACCGCCGACGCGCACGTCCCGCACGAATTATTCAGACGGGACCGCTGCGTTGCGCGCGCGGCCGCGCCAACCAGCGCGATCCTGCCCATAGAGATCGACGGTCTTCAACTCGAACGGCGCGGGCAGCCGCGTCGGGCCGCGCGGCTGCGATCCGAGCCGCAGCGCGACGGCGATCGACGCCGCATTGGCCGGATCGATGGTGTGGACGACCTCGTCCCAGCCGAGCGCATTGAATGCCCAGTCGATGCAGCGCGCCGCGGCCTCGGTCGCATAGCCTTTTCCCCAGGCCGAGCGGTCGAGCGACCAGCCTATTTCGGTGCCGGGCCAGCCCTCCGGCTGCCACGGCCCTGCCCGGCCGATCCAACGGCCCGTCGCCTTCTCGATCATGGAGAAATTGCTGAAGCCTCGGACGATCCACGCGCCCGCAAACATGCACATGTTGCGCCACGCGAGCGGCCGCGGCTGCGCGCCGCCGAGGAAGCGCGTCGCCTCCGGATCGGCGACCATCTCGGCCCACGCATCGAAATCCTCGGCGCAAGGCGGCCGCAACCACAACCGTTCGGTCTCCAGCGTCGGGCCCAGTTTCGAGTCAAGGCTCGGCTCAAGCATCGAATCATCCTCTCCTCAACCCGCGCGCCCCCTCGCGTAACGCAGGCCCTTCGGCCTCGTGGCGAGAGACCGAAATCACGCGCTCGCGGCTCGCGGGTGCGCAAGCCAATCCGGGCGCAACAGCGACGTCAGAACAAGATCGCCGCGGGCCCCGTCCGAAAACCGGTAGGCGCCGCGCATCACGCCCTCCTCGACAAACCCATGCGACCCGTAGAGATGACGGGCTCGCGCGTTGTCCGGCATCACGGCGAGCCAGAATCGGTAAGCGGCGGTCTCGGCAAAGACCCAGCGCAGGAGTTCGCGCAGAAATCGGCTCCCGGCGCCTCGGCCCGGCAGCGGCGCCGCCAGGCGCTGGAGCCAGACGTTACCATGGGCGTCTGCGAGGTCGCGCACGATCGCGAAGGCGGCGCGTTCACCCGCCGCATCGATCCCGAGCAGATACGCGTGATCCGCGATGGTCAGCGCGGCGCGATGCTGCTCTTCCGACGAGCGCCCGACCATCCGCTCCAATCCGGGAAGGCGCTCGGTCGCCATGATGAAAGCAATGTCGTCAGGACGTGCGGGCCGCAAATGCACCTCGACCATGCTGGCCTCCATCGGCAATTTCTCAGCGCCGCGCGCCGCGCAACGCAAAAATGCGGAACCACCAGACGGCTGGCAAGGCGCCCGGGGCCAGCTCCGGCTGCAAATTTGTGATGATGCGGATCAACCGCATTCATGGCTCGCTTGGCGGGCGGCGCCACAGTGCCGCACATGAGCGGCCGAGCAGGCCGCTCCGATTGCTTTTGCGCCCGCCCGCCGCGTAGTCTCCGCGACCCACGAACCAATCCACCGCATGGGGCAATAATAATGCAGCGAGTGTTTCTGGCCGCCTTGGCCGCGACCGCCGTGAGCGTGAGCTTGGGGCTGGGCTCTGTGCAGGCGCAAACCTATCCGACGCGCCCGATCACGCTGGTGGTGCCGTTCGCGGCGGGCGGGCCGACCGACACGATCGCGCGCCTCGTCGGGCAAGCCATGGGCGTCAAGCTCGGGCAGACGGTGCTGATCGAGAACGTGACCGGCGCGGCCGGATCGATCGGCGTCGGCCGCGTCGCGCGCGCCAATCCGGACGGCTACACGATCGGCATCGGCCACTGGAGCACGCATGTGGTCAACGCCGCGGTCTATCCGCTGCAATATGACGTGCTCAACGATTTTGCGCCGATCTCGCTGCTCGCCAATAATCCGCAGCTCATCGTCAGCAAGAACGCGGTCCCGGCGAAGAACCTCAAGGAGCTGATCGCCTGGGTGAAGGCGAACCAGGACAAGGTCACCGAGGGCACGGCCGGCGCCGGCAGCGCCTCGCATATCGGCGGCATCTTCTTCCAGCAGCTCACCGGCACGAAATTCCAGTTCGTGCCCTATCGCGGCACCGGGCCGGTGATGCAGGACCTGCTCGCCGGCAATATCGATCTCACCTTCGACCAGGCCGCGAACTCGCTGCCGCAGGTGCGCGCCGGGCAGATCCGCGCCTATGCGGTCACGGCGAAGACGCGCCTCGCCGCCGCGCCCGACATCCCGACCGTCGACGAGGCCGGCCTGCCGGGCTTCTACATCGCGGTCTGGCACGGGCTGTGGGCACCGAAGGGCACGCCGAAGGAGATCATCGCCAAGCTGCTCGACGCGGTACACGCCGCGCTGTCCGACCCGAACGTGAGGAAGCACCTCGCCGAACTCGGGCAGGACATCCCGGCGCCCGAGCAGCAGACGCCGGAGGCGCTCTATGCGCACCACAAGGCCGAGCTCGAAAAGTGGACGCCGATCATCAAGGCCGCGAACATCAAACTTTGAGGCGGCTGGCGCGCCTTCAGCGCGGCGGCGAATCGTCGCTCGACTTCAACGCGAACAGCTCGCGCAGGAAGCCGGGCGGCAACGTCATCAGCGGGTCGAGATGCAGTGCGGGCGCCGACAGCGCGCCTGAGATCGTGTAGTTGCTGCCGATCAGCTCGCCCTTGCGCAAATCCAGGATCAGGGTCGCGGGCCAGGAAAACTGGGCGGCCGGCAGCATGACGCCGTGCACGTCGAGCTTGTCCTGGGCCATGTCGAGGGAGCCGGCGAGCGTCGCGTCCACCAAGCCGCCAGTGAGCGTGCCGCCGCTCACGACGACCTTTCCGGGGCGCGCCGTGAACTCGGCGCGCAGCCGGAAGAGCGCAAATTCCTGATGCGCGGCACGGTGCCCGCCGACGAGCATCCGGGCGAGCGGCTTCAGGCCAGGCTCGTCCGCAATCGTGAAACCGCTCAGGCTCGCAACTCCGTCGCGGGCGGCGCCGTCGGCCATCGAGGCCGACATGGCGATGGCGAGCCGGCCGCCGCGCACGCGGCGATACAGGTTGGCCAGGCGCAGCAACGCGCCGGCATCGTCGGCTTCGAGATGAACGACGCGCCGATGACCGGAGCCATCGCGCAAGTCGCCGGACAGGTCGGCACTGCCGAGCTTTGCGGCAAGCGAGAAGTCCTCGATGTCGCCGCCGCGCACCGCGAGCCGCAGCGACGCGTCGCGCAGCACCGCGTTGTTGAAGCCCGCCAGCGCCTTGACGTCGATGTCGAGATCGAGCCGCGCGGCCTTCGCGTCGCCGGCAGCGAGCGCTGCGAACACCGCCCTGAGGAAGCGCCGGCCGTCGCAGAAATCGCCGCGCGCCGTGACCCTCGGGTGGCCGTCGGGCGCGCGCGCTGCGGTGACCACGCAATGGCGGCCCTGCTCGATCTGCAGCGCCGTGACCACCGCGTCCGCCGGTGTCGCGGCGTGCACGGACGCCAGCGTGACTAGCGTCGACAACGCGGCGCCGAGCGCGGCGAACGAGCCGCGCCCGGCGCGCGCCGTCGCGCCCGCAGTATGCGAATTCCCACCCATCAGCACCCCCGTGCTCCGGCCGGAGAATTGTCGTCACCCTGCTGGCGGTGATTGGATGCCGCGAAAGCGCCAAAAGCGGGGCGCAGTAATGGCGCCGAAAGGACCTCGGATATCCACGCAAAGGGGCGACAATGAAGATACTTCACGTGACCGCACTCTCGATGCTGGCCGGCGCTGCACTCGGCGGTGGCGCGATCGAAGCCTTGCACGCGCAGGCACGGCCGCCGGTCTATTACGTTGCCGACTTCAGCGAGATCGTCGATCCGGTCGGCTGGAGCGCGCTCGGCAACCGGACCAACGCGACCGCGGCCCAGCTCTTCAAGGATTTCGGCGGCCAATACATTACCCGTACGGACCACATCACGGCCCTTGAAGGCGGGGCGCCACCGAAACGCATGGTCATCGTGCGCTTCGACAGCGCCGAACAGGCCAAGGCGTGGTACAACTCGCCCACGCAGAAGAAGGTCAACGAAATTCGCCTGAAGACGACAAAGTCGCGCACGTTCCTGGTCGAAGGCCTGTAGCCGATCTTGAGCTGATCGAGCGCGCGTATAAGCCTCTCCGGCGGGCACACCGGACCGTCCACGCCCTGATCGGAGCGAGCTACCATGACCAGCGATCCCCTGCCCGGGGCCGCGCCCGCCCGGCTCACGGCGACACTGCGCGCCGCCGGCGTGCTCGGCGACGGGCACGTGGGCGACGTCGCGGTGGAGAGCGCGCGCAACACCATCCTGTCGCGGATCGCCCGGCTGCGCGTCTCGTATGACGGCGCCGCCGCGGAAGCGCCGCGCTCGCTCATCTTCAAGACCGGGCTTCCGGAGCGAATGAACGCGCAATGGAGCGGCGGGCGCCAGGAGGTCGCGTTCTATCGAGATATCGCCGCCGTCATGCCGGCGCGGCTCACGCCGCGCTGCTTCGACGCGCAATGGGATGCCGAGACCAACGGGTGGCATCTCCTGCTCGAAGACCTGGCCGACAGCCACGAGGTTCCGACGAACTGGCCGGTCCCACCGACGATCGCGGACAGCGAGCGCATGATCGTCGCGCGAGCGCGCTTCCACGCCGCCTGGTGGGACGATTCGCGCCTCGGCATATCGATCGGCACCTGGCAGGACCCGAGCAATCCGCAGCTCGCGACGTTCGCGGACCAATTCGTCCGCTTCGCCGACCGCGTCGGTGACCGCCTGTCGCCCGAACGCCGGAAGATCTACGAACGGCTGATCGCCGACGGGCATCGCCTCAGCGAGCGCTACCACACGCATCGCAACATGACGATCGTGCACGGCGATGCGCACATCTGGAACGTCTTCCTGCCGCGCGACGCCGCAAGCGACGACGTGCGCTTGTTCGACTGGGACGCATGGCGCGTCGACGTCGCGACCGACGACCTCGCCTACATGATGGCCGTCTTTTGGTATCCGGACCATCGGCGCCGCTGCGAGCGCGCGCTGCTCGACCGTTATCACGCGGAGCTCGTGGCGCGCGGCGTCACCGGCTACGACCGGCACGCGCTCGATGACGATTACCGTCTTTCGGCCCTGTGGCAGATCGCGACACCGGTGTGGCAGGCGGAGAACAACATCCCGCCCGCGGTGTGGTGGCCGCATCTCGAGCGCATCTTCATGGCGTTCGACGATCTCGGCTGCCGCGAGTTGCTCGATGGCTGACACAGTCGTCGCTCGATCCGAGCCGCGAACTTTTAGCGGAACATCGGCCGGATTCCCTCGTTGAAGTGGTTGCGTGGCGCACGTCGGGGCGACGGCTGGAACCGGTAATCCAGGGCCGCGTCGCGATGATTTGCGTCGAATGATCGATCCGGAATCAACAGAACTCGGAGGAACCTGGAAATGACATCACTCGGCAAGGCATTACTCGGTGCCGCGATGGGCGCGGGCGTTCTGGCCTTTTCGACCATGACGGCATCGGCGGAGATCGTCTGCAATGGCGATACGTGCTGGCACGTCCATGGACACTATGAATATCCCGGCGAAGCGCGCATCGTCGTGCACCCCGACAATTGGCGCTGGGGCCCGCGCGAGCATTTTACCTTCCGCGAGCACGAGGGCCGCGGCTATTGGCGCGGCGAGAAGTGGATCGCCTGGTAAGCTCCTGACCGCGACAACTGAAGCGATCGAAGCGTAGAGATAAGCGCGCGCCTCGGCTGGAGCCGGGGCGCGCGCGTCATTCCGCGCCATGATGTGATCACTTGAAAGTAAAGGTCGCAATGGTCGGCGTGGCGGCGATTGCGCCCCCTTTAAAAGAATCCGAGCGACTCGCAGCCGGTGCCGGCCGCAAAACTCGCCTTGACCTTGCGCGCCGGGATATCGACGACATGCACCGAGCCGTCGCCCTGGCAGGCAACAAACAGCTCGTCGCCGCGAAACACCATGTCCATGGGCTGGCTGCCGACCTTGATGGCGACCTGATCGCGGAACGAGGGATCGATCAGGCTCACGGTGTCGCTGTTGAGGCTGGTGACGCCGATCAAGCTATTGTCGGGCGCGTAGCGCGCGATCTGCGCCGCCTTCGGCACGTCCTTGAGCACGACTTCCTCGCGCACGGCCCCGGCCTGGGTGTCGATCAAGATCAACTTCGGCTCGGCGTCGTCGACCGCCACCACGGTGGCGCCGTCGGCCGAAATCGCGATACCGGCGAGCGGGCGCGGCGTCTTGATCTTGCCGAGGAGCTTGCGCGACGGCAGGTCGATCACCGAAACCGTGGCGTCCTCCTCGTTCTCGGTATAGAGGCGCTGCCCATCCGGCGAGATGATCAGCCGATGACCATTGGTCGAGCCGGAGTCGATCGCGCCGACCACTTTTTGCGTCTTCGGGTCGATGATGGCGACCACCGCGCTATTCTCGCACGTGATGTAGATGAGCCCATCCGGCCCGCGCTTGAGCGTATGCGGCGCGATATAGGGCCGCAGGTCGATCGTCGCGACGTGGGCGCGCTTATGAAGATCGAATACACAGAGCAGATGCTGTGGATTGGGATTGCGGCCGTGAATCCCATCCCCGAAGATCGGCACATAGGCGAGCCCCATCTCGGGCAGGATGAGCAGCTCGTGCACGGTGCGCGGAAAGCCGTCGATGGTGATCTCGGTCTTGAAGGTCGCGGGGTCGAGAAACAGGACCTTTCCGCCCATCTTGTCGACCGCAATCATTCCGCGCGCGTTGTCTGTGCTGGCCATTCCGGCATATCCTCCACTCAGATGCCGATTTAAGCGCAGACGACGCGGCGGCGCCAGGGCGCCGGCCGGACGCGCGACACCGCACCGGGATGATGATCATGGACAAGTTTCGCAGCCTGCTGTCGTTCCTCGCCGGTCTCGCGGCGTGCGCAGCCGGTCTCGCGCTCCTGTGGCTCGAATTGTTCGTCTGGGGCAAGGCCCGGACGAACGTCCTCGAGCTCGGAGCCGCCCTCGCGCTCATGGGCGGGATATGGGCCGCCTACCGCGCGTTCGTCGCCCTCGGGATGGCGGAGGAGCCTCGCCCGGATGACGATGCCAAGGCGCAGCATGGCCAAGACAAGCCGGGACCTACCTGATTCCGGCGCGCAAGAAGCTCTGGATGAAGGCGCGCTGGAAGACCAGGAACGCGATCATCAGCGGCGCCGAGGTCATCAGCGCGGCGGCGCAGATCACCGACCAGTCGACGCCCTGATCGACCGAGGCGAAGACCTGCAGCCCGACCGTGAGCGGCCGCGTCTCGACCGAGTTGGTGACGATCAGCGGCCACAGGAAGTTGTTCCAGTGGTAGCTCACCGACACGAGCCCGTAGGCGACATAGACGGGCCGCGCCAGCGGCAGGTAGACGCGCCAGATGGTCTGCAGCGTGCTCGCGCCCTCGAGGCGCGCGGCGTCGTCGAGCTCACGCGGGATGGTCTTGAACGCCTGGCGCAGCAGGAAGATGCCGAACGCGGACGCGACATAGGGCAGCGCCGACGCCGGTGAGCGTATCGATCAGGCCGAGCGTCTGCAGCGTGCGGTAGTTCTCCAGGATCAGCACGTCGGGCGTGACCATGAGCTGGATCAGGATCAGCGCGAACAGGATGTCGGCGCCGGCAAAGCGCGAGCGCGCGAGCCCGAAGGCCGCGAGCGTGCAGATGACGAACTGCGCCGCCATGATGCCGAGCACGAGCAGCACCGTGTTGACGAAATAGCGCGCGAACGGCGCCGCATCCCAGGCGCGGACGAAGTTGTGCAGCGTGAGAGGCGCCGCGAGATCGAAATGGATGGTGTAGTCGGCCGGATGAAACGCCGCCCACAGCGCGTAGAGCAGCGGCAGGCCCCACAAGGCGCCGAACAGCCAGGCCGCGAGGGTCGCGAGCGGCGAGAGCCGTGCCGAGGTCGCGCCCGCCCTCATCGGTAGTGCACCCGGCGGTCGAGCAGGAAGAATTGCGCCAGCGCGATGGTCGCGAGCGCGAGCAGCAGCACGGCCGAGAGCGCGGCCGCGTAGCCCGAATCCCAGAAGCTGAAGGCGACCTGGTAGATGTAGAACAGCAGCAGCGTCGTCGCATTATTCGGGTTGCCGCCTGTCATCGCGATGACCTGGTCGACCACGCGGAACGCGTTGATCAGCGCATTGATGGCGACGAACAGCGTGGTCGGCATCACCATCGGCCAGGTGATGCGGCGGAAGACTTGGCCAGCGCTCGCGTTCTCCATGCGCGCCGCCTCGTAGAGGTCGGGCGGCACCTGCTGCAGGGCCGCGAGGTAGAAGATCATGAAGAAGCCCGCCTCCTTCCACACTGTCACGGCCATCAGCGCCGGCAGCGCGGTCGCGGGGTCGCCGAGGAAGTTGACGCTCGGAAAGCCGAGCGCGCGGATCACCTGATTGATGCAGCCCGTAGTCGGGCGTGTAGAAGAACAGCCAGATGTTCGCGGCCGCGACCATCGGCAGGATGGTCGGCGTGAAGAAGGCGAGCCGCAGCGCCGCGCGGCCGGTGACGCGACCGTTGACCCACAGTGCCATCGCGAGCGCGATGGCGATCGCGAGTGGCACCGTGATCAGCGCATAGAGGAGATTGTTCTCGACCGCGCGCCAGAAGATCGGATCGTCGAGCATCGTCGCGTACTGGCCGAGCCCGACGAACGGCGCCGGACGCGAGCCCTGCGGCGTCGCAAAGAAGCTGTCGATGATGGTCTTGACCGCCGGCACATGCGTAAATGACGCGAGCAGCACCACGGCCGGCAACGCCAGCAGCCAGCCTTGGATGTGCGGCGTGAGGCGGCGGTTCACCACCGGATCACGCCGTAGGGTGGGCAAAATCGCCTGCACCGTCCGTATCGCGTGGGCACGGCGCTTCCGCGATTTTGCCCACGCGGCACGGTCGCTCCACGCGCCGTGCCCACCCTACGGCTCTCGCAGTGACGATGATCAATGCTGGTACCTCGCCAAAATCCGTGTCGCCTCGGCCTGCGCGGCATCAAGCGCCGGCTTGGGCTGCTTCGCGCCCGTCAGCACGGCCTGCAGCGCGTCGTTGAGCGCCTTGGTGACGCGCTGATTGTCGTGGGTCGAGAGCTCGGCGACCGCATCCTTGAGCTGATCGCGCGCGACGGCGGCGGCCGGGAAGCCGGCCACATATTTCTTCATCGCCTCGGTCTCCCAGGCGTCGGGCCGCGTCGCGACGTAGCCGGTCGCGATGCCCCAGTCGGCCGCAAGCTCGGGTGTCGTCAGGAAGCGCGCGAACTCGACCGCCGCCGCCTGCTTCGCCTTATCGGCGCCCTTGAACAGATAGATGTTGCCGCCGCCGGTCGGCGAGCCGCCGCGCACCTTCGACGGCATCGGAGCTATGCCGAACGCGAACTTGGCGTTGGCGCGCACATTGGTGAGGTTGCCGGTCGTGGTCCACATGATCGGCGGTCTTCTGCGCGAAGAAATCGTTCGGCGTCGTGCCCCAGTCGATGATGCCCTTCGGCATCACGCCGTCCTTCTGGCTGAGATCCGCGAAGAACTGCGCGGCCGCGACGACCTTCGGATCGCCATACGCGACCTTGGTCCCCTCGGCGTTGGCGAGGATCGCGCCGTTCTGCGTGGTCAGGGCCTGGAAGAGCCAATACGGAAAGCCCGAGGACGGAATCTCGACGCCCCACTGCGTGACCTGGCCGCCGCCGTCGCGCTTGGTGAGCTTCTTGCCGAACGCCACCATCTCGTCCCAGGTCCCCGGCGCCTTGTCGGGATCGAGCCCGGCGGCCTTGAACGCGTCCTTGTTCCAGTACTGCACGATGGTCGAGCGCTGGAACGGAATGCCCCAGGTGTGGCCGCCGGTCTGGCTGTTTTCCATGAAGGCCGGATAGAACGACTTGATCCACGTCTTGTCGTTGTCGGTGTTCGCCACATGCTCCCACGGCACGATGAGATCGTTGTCGATCAGCGTGAACATGTCGGTCGAGAGCAGCACCGCGACGTCCGGCGCATTGCCCGCCTTCGCGGCGGTCATCGCCTTGACGATCGAGTCCTGGTAGCTGCCGGTGTAGACCGGCTTCACGGTGATGTCGGGATGGCTTTTGTGGAATTCCTCGGCATAGCGGTCGACGATCTTGGCGATCGGGCCGCCCACCGCGATCGGGTAGTAGAAGGTGATGTCGGTGGCGAATGCCGGCGCGCCCGCAAGCATCAGCGCAAGCGACGCGGCGGCGGCCGTGATGGCAAATCGGGTCATGCGACGATTCTCCCCTGTGGTTCGCTCGTATGGATGCGGGCCGACGCAGCGGTGCCAGCATCAAGTGCAATGCGCTGCCCGCTCGCGGCGTCGAACAGATGCGCGGCTGCGGCGTCCCACGCGAGGCCGACCGTTGCGCCGACTGCGGGCGCCGTGCCGCGCGTGCGGGCGACCAACGACCTCTCGCCGACCGCGCAAGCGACAAGCGCCTCGCCGCCGAGATATTCGACCGACGTCACCTGCGCACGCAGCCGCCCCTGCCCGCTCGTATCGATTGTGACATCCTCGGGCCGCAGGCCCAGCACGCGGCCGCGGCCCGCGCCCGCCAGCACGGCCGGGCCGCTTGTCCCTGCGATGACGGCGCCATCCGGCCCGTCGTCGAGATCGACGAGGCTCATCGGCGCGCCGCCGATGAAGCGCGCCGCGAAGATCGTCGCGGGGCGCTCATAGAGATCGGCGGGCGTGCCGTTCTGCTCGACGTGGCCGGCGTTGAGCAGGATGACGCGGTCCGCCATGCTCATCGCCTCGGTCTGGTCGTGCGTCACGTAGATCATCGTGATGCCGAGGCGCTGCTGCAACGCGCGGATGTCGCGGCGTAAATCCTGGCGCAGCTGGGTGTCGAGGTTGGAGAGCGGCTCGTCGAGCAGGCACACGGGCGCTTGCGCAATGAGCGCGCGGCCGAGCGCGACGCGCTGCTGCTGGCCGCCGGAGAGCTGCGCGGGCTTGCGGCGCAGCAGCTTCGCGAGGCCGAGCAGGTCCGCGACCTTGTCGAGCCGCTGCGCCATCTCGGCCTTGGGCACGCCGCGCACCGAGAGGCCGAACGTGATGTTGTCGGCGACGGTGAGATGCGGAAACAGCGCATAAGACTGAAACACCATGGCGACACCACGCGCCCAGCCAGTGAGCCCCGCAACATCGCGCCCGCCGATCGCGATCGTGCCGGCGCTCGGCTCGTCGAGGCCCGCGATCATGCGCAGGATCGTCGACTTGCCGCAGCCGGACGGCCCGAGCAGCACCGCGAGCTCGCCCTTGTCGACCGTGAACGAAACATCGGCGACCGCGGCCGTCTCGCCCCAGAGCTTGGTGATCGATTGGACGACGACGCTGGTCACGGCTGGCATCCGTCGGCGCTGCGATCACCGCGTCGGCTGCGATAACAACCCAACATGAAGGTCCTGCGACGGTCGAGGCCCGGCCTGAGCGTGAAAAACAATGGCCTAAAAGCAACGGCCCGGCAATCGCGCCACGGCCATCGATTCGCGTTCAATTGCCGCGCGGCTTCTCGGCACGCAGCAGCCGCCAGCGGTGGAAGAAGACGATCCGCCCATTTTCGATCGCGAGCCCCGTGCCGGCCGTGCAGCCCGCCTGCGCGAGCTCGCGCACCACGGTGCGCAGCGGCTCCACGCGCGCCGTGTCGTTGGCGATTGCGGCCCATTCGTCGAACTCGCGCGGCATGTCCCAGGTATCGTGGCCGAGCACCGAAAATCCTGCGCGGGCGACGTCCGCGTCGAGCTCGGACGCCGGCAGCATGCGCACATGGGAGGGATCGCGCAGCCGCTCGATCGCGTTGTGAAGGTCGGACTCGGCCCGGTCCTCCGACGACACCACGTCGACGATCACGGCGCGTCCGCCCGGGCGCAGCACGCGGAAGATCTCGTCGAGCGCGCGCTGCGGATGGACGAAGTGGTGGATCGCGAGCCGCGTGACGGCGCCGTCGAACCGCGCATCCGCGAACGGAAGCTGCTCGGCGTCGCCGCACTCGAACGCAACGTTCGCGAGCCCTGCCTTGGCGCACCGCGCGCGCGCCTTCTCGAGCATCGCGGCGGTCGCGTCGAACGCCGTCACCGAGCGCGCGCCCGGCGCGATCGCGGCGGTGACGACGCCAGGACCGCACGCGACGTCGAGCAGGTCGCCCTGCCCCGCATCTCCGAGTGCCGTGCGGAAGCGTCCCGCGACCTGGTCGTCGGTCTTCTGCGCCCAGGCGTCGAAGGTCTGTGCCTGGCGGGCGAATTCCTCGGTGACGATCTTGAGATGATCCATCCACGTAGCTCCGTGCGCTGCTCCGGCCGCCCGCGCGACCGATCCCGGCATCGGGACTAACATGTTAACACAGTGCGCTCGCGCGGACGCGCCCGGGCGACGCGCGCCCGATCGTCGCGATCGTGGACGACGACCGGGACACGCGCAGCGCAACTCAGCTCCTGCTTGCCAGGGCCGGCTACCGGGCGCGGAGTTTCGCCGACGCGCAGGCGTTTCTCGATGCCCATCGTCGCGGGCCTCGCCAGCAAGGAGGTCGCCGGCCGGCTCGGCGTCAACCGCCGCACCGTCGAGGCGCACCGCGCCACCATCACGAAGGAGATGCGCGCGCGCTCGCTCTCCGATCTCGTGCGCTTCGAGATCGCGGCCCACGCCGGGGGTTTAGCGGCACATCACGGAATACTATGGGGGCGCATCGGCGCCTTATGCATCATTACGTTGTCGATTGTCGCACCTCTCGAGCGAACGCTCGCCTGCAATTTCCTGCCGCACCATCGCGTCCTTAACGCTTTGTAAATGGGCATGGGCAAACATGGCCGGTATTCCGGAAAGGGCGAACTCCGGCTGAAATCCAGCAACAAACAGATCGCCGGGCCAATCGTCACGACGGACCTGGAGGACTAAGGAGAACCGTACCATGGGCTATCGCTTGCTCACGGCGTATTCCGTCGCGTTTGTCGCGATGCTCGCGGCCACCACCGCAGCACGTGCCGAGGACGGCGTCTCGGCCGACAAGATCGTGTTCGGCCAGGCCGCCCCGCTCGCCGGGCCTGCAGCGGCGCTCGGCCAGGGCATGGAGATCGGCATCAACGCGGCTTTCGCCGAAGCGAACCGCGCGGGCGGCGTCAAGGGCCGCAAGCTCGAGCTCAAGAGCGCGGACGACGGCTACGAGCCGACGAAGTCCATCGAGGTGGTGAAGAAGCTCATCGGCGACGACAAGGTCTTCGCGATCGCCGGCCCGGTCGGCACGCCGACGTCGGCCGCGACGCTGCCGATCGCGACGGCGGCCGGCGTGCCCTTCATCGGATCGTTCACGGGCGCCGAATTCCTGCGCAGCCCCTACAAGCCGCTCGTCGTCAACATCCGCGCGAGCTACTTCGAGGAAACCGAGGCCATGGTCGAGCATCTGACCAAGGACCTCGGCGCGACCAAGATCGCCATCATGTACCAGGACGACGCCTTCGGGCAGGCCGGGCTCGCCGGCGTCAAGAAGGCGCTCGAGAAGCGCAACATGCCGCTCGCGGCCGAAGGCACCTATGAGCGCAACACCGTCGCGGTCAAAGGCGCGCTGCTGACGATCATGAAGGGCCACCCCGATGCGGTCATCATGATCGCGGCGTACAAGCCGGCGGCCGAGTTCATCAAGCTCGCCAAGCAGGTCAAGCTCAGCGCGACCTTCGTCAACATCTCGTTCGTCGGCTCCGACGTGCTGGCCAATGAGCTCGCCGGCCAGGGCGAGGGCACTGTCATCACGCAGGTCGTGCCGTTCCCGAACGACAACTCGATCCCGGTGGTCAAGCAGTATCAGGCCGCGCTCAAGGCGAGCGCGCCCAACGAGAAGCCGGGCTTCGTGTCGCTCGAGGGCTATCTGGTCGGCCGCACCATCGTGGCGATCCTCAACAAGATCAACGGCGAGCCGACGCGCAAGACCTTCATCGAGGCGGTGCAGCAGAGCGGCGGCTTCGACCTCGGCGACTTCAAACTCTCCTACGGCGCCGACAACAACCGCGGCTCGAGCACCGTCTTTCTCACGGTCATTCAGGCCGACGGCAGCTTCAAGTCCGTGACCCAGCTGGAAAAGCCGAAGTCCTGATCGCGAACCGATTGAGACCCATCTCCTCTTGCGCAGGCAGCGTATCGCCATGGCTTCCGAAATCACCAACGCGAAACCCAAGTCCGCGCCGTCCTGGCGGCGCTTTGGCCTGCGCGGCCGCCTGTTCGCGGCCTTCGGTGCGGTCGCCGTCACGACCGTGCTCGCGAGCGGCACCGCACTCCTGTCCTATGACCGGCTCGGGCGATCGCTGCAGGTCGTCACCAGCACGAGCATGCCGCGGCTGACGCGCGCGGCCGACATCGCGCATGCGGCCGACGAGGTGGTCGCCGCCGCGCAGGCGCTGCTCGCTGCCACCAGCGATGCGGACCGTGCGCGCGCCGCGGAGGCGGTCGACAACGCCCGCTTCCATCTCACCAACGACACTGGCGACCTCCAGGGAGAGAACGCCGACAAGCTCCGGGAAACCGCCGGCCGCATGTCGGACAATCTCCAGCGGCTCGCGGGCGCGGTCGCCGACCGCCAGGCGATCGCGGGTCAGCGTACCGCCCTCGTCGCCGCCGTGCGCAAGGTCCACCACGACCTCGCCGACAAGCTTGCGCCGATGGCGGACGACGCCGCCTTCACGCTCACGGTCGGGCTCCAGTCGGCTGCCGACAAGGGCGATATCGAGACCGTCAAGCACACGCTCAGCGCGCTCGCCGACAAGGATCTCAACTCGCTCCAGGCAGTGCTCACCCTACGCGCCGAGGCGAACCTGGTGCTCGGCATCATGGTCGAGGCCGCCGATCTTCCCTCCGCCGACCTGATGCCGCCGGTCAAGGATCGCTTCTTCGCGGCGGCCAATCACCTCGACAAGGCGGCCGCCGATCTCAAGGATCCGGCGATCACCAAGCTCGCGGCCGAGCTTCTGAGCTTCGGCCGGCGCCAGGGAAACCTGTTCGAGCTCAAGGAGAAGGAGTTCGCTGGCGCGATCACGGGCGCCAAGGTCGTTGCCGACAACCGCACGCTCGCGGGCGAACTGCAGAAGGAAGTCGCCACCCTGCGCGTGCGTAGCGAGGCCTCGGCGGCCGAGGCCGCACAGACCTCGAACGGCGAGATCGGCCGCGGCCGCGTCATTCTCATCGGGCTTGCGCTCGCGAGCCTCGCGACCGCCTTCGGGCTCGGCTGGTTCTATATCGGCCGCGGCGTCGCGCGGCGGCTCACCCGGCTGCGCCAAAGCATGACCCGCATCGCGGAAGGCGACCTCGACGCTGAGATCGCGTCCGGCGGCAGCGACGAGATTTCCGACATGGCCTCGGCGCTGAGCGTTCTGCGCGAAGCGCGGCGCGAGGCCGTGCGCACCGACGAGCACACCGCCGCCGAGCGCACCCGCATGGCGCAGGAGCGCCGCCAGGAGCTGCTGACGCTCGCGGACGGCCTCGAAAGCGAGGTCAAGGCGGTGGTCGAGATCGTCACCGGGTCGGCCGGCCAGATGCACGACACGGCGAAAGCCATGGCGGACGTCGCCACCGACGCCAACGCCGAGGCCGGCTCGGCCGCCTCCGCGTCGCAGCAGGCCTCGGACGGCGTGCACACGGTCGCGTCGGCGGCCGAGGAGCTCTCCGCCTCGATCAGCGAGATCGGCCGCAAGGTCGGCGAGTCCGCCGCCGTCGCGGCCGGCGCCGTCAAGGAAGCCGAGGCGACCCGCGCGACCATGCGCGAGCTCTCCACCGCGGCGACCAAGATCGGCGACGTGCTCAAGATGATCCAGGACGTGGCCGGGCAGACCAACCTGCTCGCGCTCAACGCGACGATCGAGGCGGCGCGTGCCGGTGAGGCCGGCAAGGGCTTCGCGGTGGTCGCGAGCGAGGTGAAATCGCTCGCCGCGCAGACCGCGACCGCGACCGAGGAGATCTCCGGCCAGATCAAATCGATCCAGGATGCGACGCGCGACGCCGTCGGCGCGATCGAGCATATCGGCACGACGATCACCCGCATCAACGAGATCGCGGCGGCGGTCGCCTCGGCGGTCGAGCAGCAGGACGCGACCACGCGCGAGATGGCGCAGAACGTGCACCAGGTCGCGCAGAGCACCAGCGTGGTGAGCGAGAAGGTCACCGGGCTCGCGAGCGCGGCGGGCGAGACCGGCCAGTCGGCCCAGATGGTGCGTGACCATGCGGGCGAGCTTGCCAAGCAGGCCGAGTTGCTGCGCGGCCAGGTCGACCAGTTCCTCGGCCGCATCCGCGCGGCCTGAGGGCGGCCTCGCACTGCGGTCGGCCGCATCGACCTTCTGCCCGGCCCTCCCCGCCTGCGCCTTCGGCATCACGGGCGCGCGTCGATAGGGCTGCCAGAACTGCTCCTCGAATTCGAGCGGACAGCGCGCGCTAGCGCGCGTCGCCGATTTTGATTTTGATTTTGTTTTTGATTCTGATTTCTGTCTCTGTCTCTGCCTCTGTATCTGTCTCTGGGGGCGTTTCTGAAACGCCCGCATTCGCGTTCCCGAAACCGTTGCGCCAGCGTTTCTTGAAACGTTTCACTTGCGGTGTCGAAACGGCGGGCTCGGATTTACCTTCCGGCCGACGGGCCAGGTGGCCTGCGGCCGCTGACATCGTGGCGATCTCGGCATCGATCCGCTTGTGGCGCCGCCTGGGCAAGAACTTGGCGACGATCGCCAGCACGATGCGGCGCCATGTGGCGAGCAACACCGTCCATGTCTCCACCGTCGTCATCACGGGCGTGCGCCGATAGAGCTGCGGGAACCACTCTTCGAATTCGAGCGCGCGGCGCGCGCTAGGGCGCGTCCCGGATTTTGATTCTGTTTTGATTCTGTTTCTGAATCTGTATCTGACTTTGTCTCTGCCTCTGTGTCTGTCTCTGGGGGGCGTGACGGATGCGTGACCTCACGCTCGATGTCACGCGCGGCGTCACGCCCGACGTCACGCGTGACATGGGCGTGACAATCGCCCGTGACGCCATCTTTCCTGTCACACGCGCACAGGTACGGATTGCGTTCGACTGCCGTCGGATCGACGTCGCAGTGGAAACAGCGGAGGTCGTCAACGCGAAAGAGCGGCATGCCGACGCGGCTCATGGCGTGCGGGTCCCGCTGGTGCCGCCGTGGTTGACGCCCATGTCGGCCGTGTAGCCGGCGCTCGAGCGGTAGCTGCTCTCGACCTCCGGGATGACGCGGCGGACATAGTGCCCGACCCGACTCCTGATCACCACGGGCTCGACGCGCTCGGCGCCGGCCCGGATCGCGCCCAGCATCGCCCGCTTGAACGCGAGGTCACCGCGCCGGTGCTGGAGATGCTGCTCGTCGTATTGCGGCTTGGGCGTGCCGGGGGGCGCGCATGGCAACGTGACGAGGCCGAGCTGGGTGAGCTTCCAGCGCACCGAGCCCGGCGTCTTGCGCAGCGCGTCCGCGAGGTGGTCAAGCTCCATGCCGGCCCGAAAGCCGTCGACGAGTTGTGCTTCCTCGGCCGGCGTCCACGCGTTTTCCGCCATCGCGGTCTCCTGCTTGTCAGTCTTGTGCCGCCGGGGCGGCGGAAAGAGGCCGGGGCGAGGCATTGCCTCGCCCCGGCGCGCGCGGGCGCGCGTTGCGCCCGAAGAGGGCGGCCGGTCCCCGGGGAGGGAGAGGGACCGGCCGCGCGCGCGACGCCGGGGGGCTGGCCGCGCGCCAACCGCGATCTCGCATGCGCCAGCCCGCCTGTCGGGCTGAGCCGCGACGGGGCGGCGCTGGGACCGCGGTCGTTGACAAGAATCGAGATTATGCGTAATGCATTATTTTGTCAATTCCCAATGCATAGTTTGTCATGCAAAAAGCGTTGCGGAGAATATCGGTCATGAACGCCGCCCCCCCCGAACCGCCCGACACGCCGCACCTGCGGCTGCGCCTTGCGCGCGAGCAGGCGGGATTTGCCAGCGCCAGCGACGCCGCGCGCGCCATGGGGATCGGCGAGCCCACTTATCTGGGTCACGAGAACGGCAGCCGTGGCCTGAGCCGCGCGGCGGCGCGCTATGCGCGCTTCTTCCACGTGTCGCTCGACTGGCTGATCGGCGGACGCGGCGAGTTCCGGCTCACCGGCGGCGAGGCGCGCTTTGCGACCACGATGCAGTTCGCGGACGCGCCGGCCGAGCCGCCCCTACCGGCGCCGCCCCTACCCGCCCCGCCGCGCAACGCCGAGGTCGGCGGGCCGGCGCGCTTCGCCACCGCGATCCCGGCCTACGGCCAGGCGGTCGGCGGCAAGGATGGCGAGTTCATCCTCAACGGCAACCGCATCGTCGATATCCTTGCCCCGCCTTCGCTTCAGGGCGTGCCGGATGCCTATGCGGTCTATGTGGTCGGCGACTCGATGGAGCCTCGCTACTTCGCGGGCGAGGCCGTGTTCGTCAATCCGCGCCTGCCGGTGCGGCGCGGCGACTTCGTCGTCGCGCAGATCGCGGCCGAGGAAGGCGAGCCCCCGCACGCCTACATCAAGCGCTTCGTCGCACGCGAGGCGCGCGTGCTACGGCTCGAGCAGTTCAATCCGAAGAAGATGCTGGAATTCCCGGTCGGCCGCGTGATCTCGGTCCACCGCATCATCATGGGCGGCGACGGCTAGAGCATGTTCCCGTCACGCCAGCTGCATCTCCGATCATCGCGCGAACGAAAAACGCCCGGTGAGCCTCAGGCTCACCGGGCGTTTGCGTGTCGGGCGTGTGCGCCAGTTACTTGTTGGCGAGCAGCGGCGTGATGCGGCGGATCGTGACGCGGCGGTTGCGCCGCTCCGCGCCCTGCGTGGGCACGCGCAGGAACTGGCTGCCGTAGCCCTGCGTCACCAGGTTCTCGGGCGGCACGCCGAACTTGTCCGACAGGATCAGCGCGACCGTCTCGGCGCGGCGATCCGACAGCGACATGTTGTCGACGTCGTTGCCGACCGCGTCCGTATGGCCCTCGACCAGGAACACCTCGCTCGGATTGGCGCTGATGATCTTGTTGAGGCTGTCGGCGATCACCGACAGGCGGTCCACCTGGTCGGGCGCGACCTCCCACGATCCGGTTTCGAACGTGATCGCGTCGAGATCGACGCTCGGCATCAGGTCGCGCAGCGACGGGCTGTCGAGCACCTGGTCGAGCGAATAGGCCTGATCGACCTGCTCGACCGGCGGCGCCGTGAAGGCGCCGTACACGTAGTCCGGCGGCGCCGATTCCAGATCGACGACGTAGCGGTCGCGCGGGATGCGAATGACCGGCGGCGGCCGATCGATGAACAGGCTCGCGCCCACCGCGGCCGCACCCGCGATCAGCACGATTTCGCGGCCGTCATGGCCAAAGCGCGAGCGGCGGAGTATCCGGCCGTCGGGCCCGAGCGTCGTGACGACGCGCGTGCCGTCGCCGAGCACCACGGTCGTGACGTTGTCGTTGCCGCGCCGCTCGATCTTCACGTCGCGCGCGCCGTAGCGGAAGCGGTCGACGTCGTCGTGGCGGATGACCATGGCGCCGTTGTTCTCGCGCACGATCACGCGGTTGCCTTCGGTGATGACCGTGTTGCCGCCGACGACGCTTTGATGCCGCTCGGCGCGCAGCTGGGTGACGCTGCGGATCGGCTGGCCTTGCGCCGTGGTCGGGACGAGCGCGGCCGGGCCGTTATGTCGTTCCAGCGGCTTGGCCTGGGCAGCGTTCGGTGCCGGCAGCACGGGCGGTGGCGGCGGGCGCAGATGCGCGCCTCCCGGCGGCTGCTGCACCTGCGGCTGTTGCTGCACTTGCGGATTCACCGGCTGTTGCACCTGCGGGTGCACCGGCTGCTGCACCTGCGGATTCACCGGCTGCTGCACCTGCGGATTCACCGGTTGCTGCACCTGCGGATGCACCGGTTGCTGCACCTGCGGATGCACCGGCTGCTGCACCTGCGGATGCACCGGCTGCTGCACCGGTGGATGTACTGGTTGCTGCACCTGCGGATGCACCGGCTGCTGCACCGGTGGATGTACTGGTTGCTGCACCTGCGGATGAGGCTGCTGCGGCGGCGGCTGCGGATGGGGGGGCGGCGGCTGGGGGTGAGGCGGCGGCGGTTGCGGACGCGGCGGCGGCGGTTGCGGGCGGGCTGGCGGCGCCGGTTTACAATTGGGCGGCGTGCCGACCTGGCCCTGCGGACAGACTGCCGCCGCAAGCCTCACCGCATCGGCCTGCGCGACCGCAATCGCGGCGACCGAAACGAACGCCGACAGCGTCGTGCCGGCGAGAAGTATTTGTCCAAGCTTCCGCATGATCTGTCCCCGAAAAGCGTCCACGCGCCCTACAAATCGCACGCGCCCCTCGGCGCGCCATAGCCATACTGCAAATCGAATGAACCCGCATGCTGGGTCGCCCCGATGGCAGCCATGTGGCGTTTCGGTGACCGTGCCGGATGGCGGTTCCGACAAAAAGGCCTGCCCCGGATATGATCCGGGACAAGCCCGCATGGAATGCGGCATGCCGCCTTATCGGGCGCCGGCAAGCAGCGGCGTGACCCGGCGAACCGTAACGCGGCGGTTGCGGCGCTCCGCCCCGGCCGTCTGCACGGCCGGGAACTGCTTGCCGTAGCCCTGCGTCACCAGGTTCTCGGCCGGTACACCGTAGCGCTGGGTCAGGATCAGCGCGACTGTCTCGGCGCGGCGATCCGACAGCGACATGTTGTCGATGTCGCTACCGACTGCGTCGGTGTGGCCTTCGATCAGGAAGATCTCGCGCGGGTTCGCGGCGAGCGCCCGCTTGAGCGCCTCGGCGATCGCGGCGAGCCGTCCGACCTGGGCGGGCTCGACCTCCCACGAGCCGAGGTCGAAGCTGATCGTGTCGACCTCGACGCTCGGCATGCGCTCGCGCACCGTGACGCTGTAGCGGACCTCGTCGAGCGAATAGGCGCGATCGAGCGCCTCGACGGGCGGTGCCATCAGGGCGTCGTAGATCGACTGCTCGGAAGCGACCGCCGCATTGACGATGTAGTGATCGCGCGGGATGCGGATGGCCGGCGGCGGAAGCTGCACGACGTAGTCGTAGTCGAGCGGCTCCGGACGCTGGTCGATCAGCACGATCTCGCGGCCGTCGCGCAGGACGCGCGCGCGCCGCAGCAGCCGGCCGCGGGCATCGAACGTGCTGACCACGCGCTCGCCGTTCGCCAGCGAGATGGTCGACAGCGTCTCGTCGCCGCGCCGGTCGACCCGCACGTCGCGAGCGCCGTAGCGGAAGCGGTCGACGTCGTCGTGCTGGATGAAGATCTGGCCTTGCTTGTCGACCCAGATGGTGCGGTCGGGCTCCTTGATGATGGTGAAGTCGCCTTCCGTGGTCTGCGTGCGGTTATTGTGCAGCTGGTCGATCGTCCTCACCTCGCCCTTGTCGGTGATCACCACGATCGCGGCGGGGCCGTTCCGCTTCGGCTCGATCGGCTTCTGCATCGACGGCGGCAGGCTGCAGCCGACGGCCCCGCCCGGGCTGCTGTGGCACCAGGGCGTGCCGATGAAGATGTTCGGCGGGGTTGTCTTGGCCGCGGCCGGCTGTTGCGGCTGCGCTGGCTGGTTGGTTTGTGCCGGCTGAACCGGCTTGGCCTGTGCGGGTTGCGGCGGCTGCGCCGGCTGGTTGGTCTGCGCTGGCTGCGTCGGTTGGACCGGCTGGATCTGCCCGGGCTGCGGCGGCTGCGCGGGTTGGTTGGTTTGTCCCGGCTGCGGCGGTTGAACCGGCTTGGCCTGCGCGGGTTGCGGTGGCTGCGTCGGTTGAATCGGCTTGACCTGCCCAGGCTGCGGCGGCTGCGCGGGTTGGTTGGTTTGTCCCGGCTGCGGCGGTTGAACCGGCTTGGCCTGCGCGGGTTGCGGTGGCTGGACGGGCTGGTTGGTCTGCGCCGGCGGCGTCGGTTGAACCGGCTTGACCTGCCCAGGCTGTACCGGCGGGGTTTGCGCCGGATTCGGTTGCACCTGCTGCGTTGGTGTCGGCGGCGTCGGCGCCTGCTTGTGCTGCAGTTGCTCGATGATTTGCTGCTGCTTCTGCTGCGGCGTCAGCGGCTGCGCCGGTTGATTGATCTGCGGAGGCTGCGGTGGCTGAACCGGCTTGGCCTGTGCGGGCTGCGGCGGCTGGGTTTGCGCCGGCTTCGGCTCCGCCTTCTGCGGCCCCGGCGGATTTGGCGCCGCCGGCGTCGGCGCCTGCTTGTGCTGAAGTTGCTCGATGATCTGTTGCTGCTTCTGCTGCGGCGTCGGAGGCTGCTGCGGGTTCGGCTGCGGCTGCGTGTGCTGCTGCTCCGAGGGCAGTGCATGCTGCGGCGCAGGTGGCGGCGCGTGCTGCGGCGTAGGTGATGGCGCAGGCGCTGTGCGGGCGGCGGCGTGTGCTGCTGTGCGGCCGGCGGCGTGTGCTGCTGCGGAGCTGGCGGAGCAGGTTGCTGCGGAGGTGGCGGTGCGTGCGGCGGCGCAGGCTGCTGCGCGGCCGGCGGCGTGTGCTGCTGTGCGGCCGGCGGCGTGTGCTGCTGCGCAGCTGGCGGAGCAGGTTGCTGCGGAGGTGGCGGCGCGTGCTGCTGCGCAGCCGGCGGAGCAGGTTGCTGCGGAGGCGGTGGCGCGTGCTGTTGCGCAGATGGCGGCGCGTGCGGCGGCGCAGGCGGCGGTGCATGCTGCAGCGCAGGCGGCGGCGCATGCTGCGGCGCAGACGGCGGTGCGGGCGGTGTCGGCTTCTGCGGCTGCGGAGGCGACGGCTTCTTCTCGTCCTTCTTGTTGTCTTGCGGCGGTGCGGCCTGCGCCAATCTCAGCGTGGGCTCGGCCCGCGCGTGATCGACGATGGCGAGCGAAACGAATGCCGACAGCATGGTGCCGGCAAGAAGAGCATGTCGTGCGCGCATGGGGTGGTCTTGTGTCCTCCGATCCGATGGCGGGTCGGATCGGGCGATCCTACCCGGATCGGCCTATAGCATCCGGTGCCGCGCGCCCGTTGGACAAGATTGCGTATATTCCGCGCGGCCCGTGGACGGACGTGGCCGGGTCTCACCGCTTCACAGCGGGCTTTTCGGGCGTCGGCGCCGGAGTTGATCGCTCCTTCGCGGCGACCTCGAGCCGCTCCAGGCGCGCCTGCAGCGCCGCGAGCGTTCCCCGCAGCGCCGCCACCTCCGCCTTGAGCGCCGCGATCTCGCCCGCCGCCGCGTTGGCCTTCTGCTGGGCAGCCGTGGCGTTCTTGGCGATGAGCGTCTGCAGATACTCGATGTCGCTTTGCAGGCAGCTGGTACGCCGCTCCATGCTGGTCTCATGCGTGCACCGCTCGATGCCCGGCATGTCCTGCGCCCGCGCGGCGGCGCTGACGGCGAAGACGAGGATGGAGGCGAAACGTAAGGCGCGGTGCATGGCGGGCTCCAGCACGCGGCGCATATGTGCGCCGCCGCCCCAGCATGCCCCGACAGGGTACCGCCCGCCCAGGGGGCATCGTGTCGAGGCGGCCCATCGATGATGCGTTATGCATTTGCGACATGTTGCCGGAGAGGTGCGGCGTTCGACCGCGAAACGCCGCCAAACTTACAGCCCAAATTGCGGATGCAACGTCCTGCGGCTCGCGAGCTCCGTTCGCCGGCGCGCGTTCGGCACAAGACATCGACGAAGCCTGCCCGCAAAGGCCGTCACGAATTATGAGGACATTGGCGTGAAGCATTCGTCACACGAAGAGATCCTGAGCAAGGTTCCCGAGGTCACGCTGGCGTTCTGGGTGATCAAGATCGCGGCCACGACGCTGGGCGAGACCGGCGGCAACTCCGTCACCATGACGCTCGACTGGGGCTATCTCGCCGGCACGCTGCTCTTCCTCGCCCTGCTGATCGTGCTCGTCGTCGCCCAGATCGTCGCGAAGAAATTCCATCCCGTGCTCTACTGGGCGACCATCGTCGCCTCGACCACCTTCGGCACCACCATGGCGGATTTCGCCGACCGCTCGCTCGGCATCGGCTATACGGGCGGCGTCACGCTGCTGCTCGCCGGCCTGATCGCGGCGCTCGCGCTCTGGTACTGGTCGCAAGGCACCATCGCGGTCGACACGGTGGCGACGCCGCGCGTCGAGGCGTTCTACTGGGCGGCCATCACGCTGTCACAGACGCTCGGCACCGCGCTCGGCGACTGGATGGCCGATACCGGCGGGCTCGGCTATGTGGGCGGCGCGCTGGTGTTCGGCGCCGCGCTCGCGGTCGTCGCTGTACTCTATTTCCGGACCGCGATCTCGCGCGTCGCCCTGTTCTGGGCTGCCTTCATCCTGACGCGTCCGCTCGGCGCCACGGTCGGCGATTTCCTCGACAAGCCGCACCGCGACGGCGGCCTTGCGCTCAGCCGCCCACTCGCTTCCGCGGTGATCGCGGCCTTCATCATCGTGTGCCTGCTGGTGTTGCCCCAGCGCGCCGGACGCCACCCGCAAGCGTCGGCGCTGCCGATCGGGGACTAGTCGGGCAGCGGTCCGGCATGTCGGCGCGTTTGCCGCAAGACCGCATCAAGCACCGCAATCGCGCGCAAGAGATGGCGCCTGCTCGCCCCCATATGCGGCTCATGCGGAACGCCATCGCGCCGATCCGCAGGCGCTTTTTCCGACAACGGAGAATCAAGATGAAAAGCCATCTCACCACGACTCTGCGCGGAGCGGCCCGCCGCGCGCTGCTGCCGGCGATCGCCGCCCTCTCGCTGTTTGCCGCCATCCCGGCCGCCCAGGCCGACCAGCAGGCGACGAACGCCCAGATGGACAACGCAACCAACTGGCAAGCGGCCGGCGGCACTGGTGTCTCGGACGCATACGCGCAGGCGAGCCATCGCGAACGCGCGTACGTGCGCCACCACGTCTATCGCTGATCTCAGCGCACGCCGACGCACGGCGCCGCTCCCGCGGCGCCGTGCCGGAGCAATTGCGCAAGGCCGCCGCAGCCGCAGCAATCCGACACAAGCCGCGCGATATGCTGCACCGCATATAAGCGCGGTGCGGGAACGAATCCTCAGCGCCTCCGCAAGCGCCTCAACTGGAGAAAAAGTTATGAACGACCGTACCGAGTCGACCGTGCGCGCGGCCCGCTGGGTGTTGCTGCCGGCGATGGCGGCGATCGCCCTGTTCGCAAACCTGTCGGCTGCCGTCGCGGCGGACCAGCAGAGCTCCGATGAAACCGAAGGTTATACGTTGAGCCGGCAAGTCGCCGGCATCGATGGCGGCGCACATGCGCAAGCGCCCGCCCCGGTTCACCACCGCCACCACGCGCGCTGATCGCGGACCAACGACCGCGCGCTATCGATGACGAGGGGCGGCGCTGCCGCCCCTCGTTTTATTTTTGGCCGCCGTCCGCGGTCGCGCCGCAGCCGCTCATTCAAGCCCGCGGCGGAAGGCGGTCGGCGTCATGCCGGCGTGCTTGCGAAACGCCGTCGTGAACGAGCTCGTCTCCGCAAAACCGACCGCGAGGCCGACCTGCGTGACCGTCACGTCGCCGGCCAGCAGCTCCTTGGCGCGCTGGATGCGCCGGCTCGCCAGATAGCGCAGCGGAGGCACGCCGAAGCTCTGCTTGAAGACGCGGGAAAAATGGAACGGGCTCAGCTGCGCGACCTCGGCGAGCCGCGATAGCAGCACATTCTCGGCAAGGTGCTCGTCGATGTACTCGGCGACACGCGTCCTTTGCCAGGCCGCAAGCCCGCCGCGCACGTAAGGCTGCGGGTCTCCCGCGCTCTGGTTGAGGCGCAAGAGCTCGTGCGCAAGCAGGATGCTCAGCGCCTCGGCATATTGCTGCTGCCCCGATGTCGCGCCGGCCGCGTGCAACGACTTGAGCCGCGACGCGATCGCCCACAGCGCAGGGTCGTGGAAGAACAGCCGCGGCTTGAATTCCGTCTCGGCGAATCGCAGCTCCGGATCGAGCAAAGGCCCGCGCGGATCGATGTAGAAATAAGTCACGCGCGTGAGCAGCCGCGGCTTCTGCCAGCCGCAGAAACGGTGGCCGCTCGGCACGAAGCTCAGCCGACCGCTGATCTTGCGCCGCGTCGACCTCGGCAGCCCCTCGATCAGCGTCTCGCCGTCGTCGCGCTCGGCGCGTTCCGCCATGATCAGGAGATGGCACGACGCATGCAGCCGATATTCGTACGGCTCGCGCCGCACCACTGCGACCGAGTTGGCCGCAATGCCGTTCCAGCGCGTGATGGCGCGTTGCGCGATATCGGCGGGCGTGAACTCGACCGGCGCACACACGACGCTCGGCGGCGGCATGCGTGGTTGCGGGATGGAAGCTGCGTCTGCGCTCGACAGGATCGGGGCCGACTTGCCCATGAATAATCTCCTCATGCTGGCGATGCTTTGCCCTCGTTGTTTGTCTGGCGCGCCCTCCTGTCGCTCTCTCGCGTCGCGTCCGCGGTCCGGCAAGGCCTTGGCCTCGGACTTTTCGCAGTCTTTATTTTTTCGCGGTGATTATTGACGCGGATTTTTTGCACCGGCCCCGACGGTGCTAGCCTGCATTGCGATCATCGTCGCGGCACGAGGCCGCTGCGCGGATCGCATTGCGCGGCACCCCGTACATAGACGATCCAATGCGGTCCGCCAGTGACATGACGCTCACAATTCCGTGTTGCCGATTCACGGCAATTTGAATCCGACCACGCTCTCGTCGCGTCGCCTGATTCGCGCCCGGATCGGTGCCTTCGGTCGCCCGGCCATTAACGATTTGGGCGACCCTTGACGCTCGGCGGCGCGACCCGCATCATCCGCATCGGGTGAGGCCAAGCGTGAGGAGTTGACAATGTCTGTCGTTCCGCGTCGCCGGCCCGGTCTGCGCCCCATGCGTCTTGCCGCAGGCGCCCTCGCATTGTCATGGCTTGCGATCGCCGCAGCGCTGCCGGCGCAGGCGCAGGCCCTCGATCAGCCGGCAACCAACGAGACGATCCCGGCGCCGACGTCGAGCATCTTCCCGACCCCGACCTCCTCCTCGCAGACCTGCATGTTCGGCTGCAGCACCCAGGTGCAGGCCTGCCAGAATACCTGCATCAGCACGGCGGCCGGCACGACGGTCATCCCCTCGATATCGACCGTCGGCACCACCTCGAACCCGAGCACGTGCCAGAGCAACTGCTCGATCCAATTGCTGACCTGTCAGCGCAACTGCACTCTGGGGCCATAGACGCCGCGCGCCGGGGGCGGAACGTCAAACTCGCGGCAGCGGCCGCTTCGATTGGGCGGCCGACGGCACCTTCACGAGCGCCTCGCCATCGAGCACGACCTGATCGCCCACGCGGCACGTGCAGGCGAGCCGCGCGCGCTGGCGTTCCGGGATGAGCTCGGCGACCGTGACGGTCACGTCGACCGTGTCGCCGATGCGCACCGGCGCATGGAAGTGCAGCGTCTGCGAGACATAGATCGCGCCCGGCCCCGGCAGCCGCGTGCCGAGCACGGCGGAGATCAGCCCCGCCGTATAGAGGCCGTGCGCGACCCGGCCGCCGAACGCGGTCTTGGCGGCGAAGTGCTCGGACAGATGGATCGGGTTGCGATCGCCCGTGAGCGTCGCAAAGCCGACCACGTCGTCGGACGAGATCGTCTTCGACAGCGTCTCGGTCATGCCGACCGCGAGGTCCTCGAAATAGAGAATGCGCAGCGGCAGAACCATCCGGAGCCCCCTCGTCGGCGCGAGCACAACGCGACCTCTGAGAGGCAATATCCCGCATTTTACCGGCGCTCAATGCGCGCTAAATTGACCCATCAAATCCTGTCCTCCCTCCCACCTGCCGGAGAATCCCATGAAAGCCGCAGTCGTCGGTGAACACGGCGTCGAGATCCGCGACGTCGAGAAGCCCGCCCCGAAGCCGAACGAGGTGCTCATCCGCATCCGCGCCTCGAGCCTCAACCGGGCCGACCTGCTGGTCGCGCAGGGCCACCAGCACGGCGCCGTGGGCGGCGTCGGTGCCCGGCTCGGGCTCGAATGCGCCGGCGAGGTCGAGGCGGTCGGCAGCGAGGTCAAGAACGTCAAGCCGGGCGACCGTGTCATGGCCTCGGCGCCCGGCGGCTACGCCGAATACACCGTCACGGACGCGGGCCGCGTGCACAAGATCCCGGCCAACAACATGACCTTCGCGCAGGCGGCCTGCTTTCCGGTCGCGCTGCAGACCATGCACAACGCGGTCGTCACCGCCGGCCGCCTCAAGCGCGGCGAAAGCCTGCTGATCCAGGGCGCCAGCACCGGCGTCGGCCTCATGGGCATGCAGATCGGCAAGGTCATGGGCGCTTCCCTCGTCATCGGCACCTCGACCAACCCGGCGCGCCGCGCGCGGCTCAAGGAGTATGGTGCCGACCTCGCGCTCGATTCAGGCGATCCGAAATGGCCCGACGAGGTGAAGAAGGCGACCGACGGCAAAGGTGTCGACGTGATCGTCGATCAGGTCTCGGCGAGCGTCGCCAACCAGAACCTCGCCGCAGCCAAGATCCTCGGCCGCATCGTCAATGTCGGTCGGCTCGGTGGCATGAAGGGCGAGTTCGACTTCGACCTGCACGCCTTGAAGCGCATCGACTATATCGGCGTCACGTTCCGCACCCGCTCGCCGGAAGAAGTGCGCGAGATCGTTCGCCTGATGCGCGAGGATCTGTGGCCCGCCCTCGAAGCCGGCAAGCTCTCGCTGCCGATCGACAAGACCTTCCCGCTCGACAAGGCCGCGGACGCGCTCGCGATGATGCGGGCGAACGCGCATTTCGGGAAAATTGTGCTGACGATGGATTGATCGCGGCGAACGCTCAGGCGCTGGCGCCGCGCACCAGATCGATCAATCCCAGCGCATCGCCCGGCTCGACGTCGCCGCGCCAGGCCACGTGCTGGTCGGGCCGCACCAGCACCAGCTTGTGTCCGTAAACCGGCTGCGCCACGCCCGGATCGACATCGAGCAACCGCAGCCGCACGCCGCGCGTCTCGGCGGCCGCAACCAGGCTCGCGGCCGGTGCCGCCGGATCGGTGCGGATCAGCGAAAAATCCGGCCCGAGCGCGTCATAGAGCGAGCGCCGGCCATCGAGCCACAGGTGCGGCGCGCGGCAGCCCGGAACGGTCGAGGGCGTGAACTCGTGCATCGTGTAGGGCGGCGCCGCTTCCCCGTCGTAGGCGATGATCGGCGAGTCCGCGTAGAAGTAGCCGAAGTTAAGCCCGCCGCAGCACTGCTGCTCGATATCGAGCACATGCGCCTCCACGCCGACGCGGGCGCGGACGGCGTCGCCCGCCGGCCCCTCGGCCTCGATCTCCGCCGTGATGCCGCGGCGCTGCGCGATGATGCGCTGGGCGATATCGGCGATGATGCGCGAGGCCTGATCGGTGATCGGCCGCCGTTCCGCGTCATAGGCGGCGAGGATCGCGGGCGGCGCCCAGCCGCGCAGCGTCGCGGCCAGCATCCAGGCGAGGTTCGCCGCGTCCGCGATGCCGGCATTCATCCCGTAGCCGCCATGCGGAATCCAAAGATGGGCCGCATCGCCGCAGATGAGCACGCGGTCGTCGTGGAACTTGTCGGCGACGAGCCGGCGACCGACCCAATCCTCCTTGGAGACGACCTCGTAGTGGAAGTCCGGCCCGACGCCGAGGATCGCGCGGATCGCCCAGTTGCGATCAACCGACTCGAAATCGGCCTCGTCGCGATAGAGGAAATTGTGGATCAGCCACTGCTCCTTGCCGTCGATGGCGAGCAGTGCGCCGCAGCGGCGCGGATTGAGCGAATAGTTGAGCCAGGCGGGTTTGCCGCTCATGCGGCCGAGCAGATCCGGCGCGCGGATGCGGGTCGACTGCACCCGCTGGATGACGGGCGTGCCGTCGAGCGCCGCGCCGATGCCCTTGCGCACCATCGAGCGGGCGCCGTCGCAGCCGACGAGATAGCGCGCCGAGATTTGCACGCGCGTGTCGTCGTCGAGGTCGCGCGCCGTGGCAATGACGCTGTCCGCGCTCTGCGCAAAGTCCTCGACCATCGTGCGGTTGAGCAACCGGATCCGCGGATGCGCGGCCGCATGCGCCGAGAGAACCGGCTCGAAGAAGATCTGGTTGACCCGGTGGGTGTGCTCGGGCGTCGGCCACCAGGTGTCGGCGCCGACCGTGTCGGGCCGCCGCCGCGCGCCGCGTGACGGAAGCGGAACGCGCGCAAGCTCGATCCCGGTCGCGGTCGTGCGCGACACGATATCGTTGGGAAAATCGGCCGGCAGGCCGAGCTCGCGCAACGCGTCGGAGAGGCCGAGCCGGCGGAAGATCTCCATCGAGCGCGCCGAGATCTGCCCGCATTTGACGCTCGGCGGCTCGTGCGCGTAGCGGGTCTCTGCTACCGCGACATCGACGCCGCGCCATGCAAGATCGAGAGCCAGCGTCAGGCCGACCGGCCCGGCGCCGACGATGGCAACGTCTGCTTCGATACGGCGTGATGGCGTGAGGGATTGCGGCATGCGGCGTCCCCTCGTAAAGTCGCTTGACCAAGCGTAAAGGCGCTTTACTCGCGATGTCAAGCCGACCGACCCGCCTTCCACCGATCGCGGCGGCGCTCGAGCGCGAAGGCCCCTATGTGGGCGCGCTGCTGCGCATGGCCAACACGGTCTCGCGCGAGCGATCGCTGCGCCTGCTGGCGGACCGCGGCTTCACCGACCTCAACCAGGCGCTGCTCAGCGGCTTCTTCTGGCCGCCGCCCAACGGTGCGCGGCCGATCGATCTCGCCGGGCGCGCCAACGTCACCAAGCAGGCGATGAACTACATCATCGGCGAACTCGAGAAGCTCGGCTACATGGAGCGCCGCAGCGGCCGCGCCGGCAGCCGCCGCCTCGTCTACCTCACGCGGCGCGGCTGGCAGGTGTTCGAGGCGATCTGGACGGCGCAGAAGGAGCTGCAGGCCGAATGGGCGGCCGCGCTCGGCCGCAAGCGGTTCGAGGCGTTCATGGCCGCGCTGCGCCGGCTCTCGGGCTTCGACGCGAAACGGAAAGACGCTACCATGTCCGCAAGCCGTGCCCGCCGCAGCAAGCGGTGAACGGCATCAAACCGGCTGTCCCGGAATCGCCAATTCCATGAGCACGCACATGAACATCCCCTTCCCCGGGCTGCGGCGCCTCGCCGCCGCGGCGCTCGTCGCCTGTTGGGCGGCCGCACCGGCGCACGCCGACGAGCAGAAGTTCGCGCTTTGCCACGCGGGCCTAATCACCCTCGCGCCCTTCGTGCAGCACATCGAGAAGATGCGCGCAGCCAATCGCTACGACAAGGATCAGATCGACGAACTCATCGCACGCAACCGCAAGGGCGGCCCGGATTTCTTCTCCTCCCAGATCGTCATCAAGGAAGAGCCGTCCGGATCCGGCACTTTCGATCTGCGCATGGTGCACGGCCTCACCGACGCGACGAGCTACCGCAACATCACGGCCTGGACCTGCAACGCGCCCGAGGACTACCCGATCGTCTATTTCGTCGGCTTCCGCGTACGCAAGATCGAGGACAACACGATCTACGTCTCGCGCGAGAAGGACGTCGTCAACGTCATCTCGCTGCACGAACTCGATCCCAAGCTCGACCGGCCACTCGCCGTGAAGCTGGAGGAGAGCAAGAAGGTGCTGTGCGAGGACGTCAACAAGCGCTGCGACGCCGGCATTTTCTACGATAATGACTTTTGAGCGCCGGCCCCGAGCTGGGCGCACCAGAATGCGAGCTAACGCATGTAAATGATTGTTTTCAATAAGATTTTCTATTTTTCGCAGTGCCCATCTCCAGCCGCACAAGAGCCTCGGAACTCAGTTGCAGCCGTTTTGTTCTAGAATTGAGGCTGGCGACGATCCTCGCGCCGTATTCGACAATCGGACATCCAACATGACCGGGAAACCGTCTTCCGCTCGCCGGCTGCGCTCCAAGCTTTGGTTCGACAACCCGGACAATCCGGGCATGACGGCGCTCTACCTCGAGCGCTACCTCAACTTCGGCCTCACGCCGGCGGAACTGCGTTCCGGCAAGCCGATCATCGGCATCGCGCAGACCGGTTCCGACCTCTCGCCCTGCAATCGCCATCACCTCGAGCTGGCGCATCGCGTGCGCGAGGGCATCCGCTCGGCGGGCGGCGTCGCAATCGAGTTCCCGTGCCATCCGATCCAGGAGACCGGCAAGCGCCCGACCGCCGCGCTTGACCGCAACCTCGCCTATCTCAGCCTCGTCGAGGTGCTGTTCGGCTATCCGCTCGACGGCGTCGTGCTCACCACCGGCTGCGACAAGACCACGCCGGCCTGCATCATGGCGGCCGCGACCGTGAACATCCCGGCGATCGTGCTCTCGGTCGGTCCCATGCTCAATGGCTGGTGGAAGGGCGAGCGCGCCGGCTCCGGCACCGCGATCTGGCACGCGCGCCAGGAGATGGCGGCCGGCCGCATCACGTCAGACGAGTTCATCGACATCGCGGCCGCGACCGCGCCATCGACCGGCCACTGCAACACCATGGGCACGGCCTCGACCATGAACGCGCTCGCCGAAGCACTCGGCATGTCGCTGCCCGGCTGCGCCGCCATCCCGGCGCCCTATCGCGAGCGCGGACAGATCGCCTACGAGACCGGCGTGCGCGCGGTCGAGATCGTCAACGAGGACCTGAAGCCCTCCGACATCCTCACCCGCCAGGCGTTCGAGAACGCGATCGTCGCCTGCTCGGCGATCGGCGGCTCGACCAATGCGCCGATCCACATCAACGCGATCGCGCGCCACATCGGCGTGACGCTGACGATGCAGGACTGGGAAACGCTCGGGCTGTCGATCCCGCTGCTCGTCAACATGCAGCCGGCCGGAAAATATCTCGGCGAGGATTACTTCCGCGCCGGCGGCTTGCCGGCCGTCATGCATGAACTTTTGAAGCACAAGCTCATCCACGGTGACGCCATCACGGTCAACGGCAAGACCATGGGCGAGAACGTGCGCCAGGCGACAGCCGCTGATCCGGACGTCATCCGCACGTTCGAGCAGCCGCTGGTCAAGGACGCGGGCTTCAAGGTGCTCAGCGGCACCCTGTTCGACTCGGCGATCATGAAGATGAGCGTGATCTCGAAGGAATTCCGCGACCGCTATCTGTCGGACCCGAAGAACCCCAACGCTTTCGAAGGCCGCGCCGTCGTGTTTGAGGGACCCGAGGACTATCACCACCGCATCGAGGACCCCTCGCTCGGCATCGACGAGCGCACCATCCTGGTGATCCGCGGCGTCGGACCGATCGGCTATCCGGGCTCCGCCGAGGTCGTCAACATGCAGCCGCCCGCCGCGTTGATCAAAAAGGGCGTCACGTCGCTGCCGTGCATCGGCGACGGCCGCCAGTCGGGTACGTCGGGCTCGCCCTCGATCCTCAATGCCTCGCCGGAAGCGGCCGCGAACGGCGGCCTTGCGTTGATCGCGACCGGCGACCGCATCCGCGTCGATCTCAACAAGGGCACCGCCGACATCGTCATATCGGCCGAGGAGCTCAAGCGCCGGCACGACGCGCTCGTGAAACAAGGGGGCTTCCACTTCCCAGCGAGCCAGACGCCCTGGCAGGAAATCCAGCGCGGCATGGTCGAGCAACTCGCCGATGGCATGGTGCTCACCCCCGCCGTCAAGTATCAGCGCGTCGCGCAGAAGAGCGTGCCGCGGGACAATCATTAGCCACACGCGTCGCGGCCGGGCTTGTCCCGGCCATCCACGCCTTACTTGGTGAACAGCACCAAGACGTGGATGCCCGGGGCAAGCCCGGGCATGACGATGAAAGAACCCAGGAGGATTTCCCATGACCAATCGCTTGAAGGGCAAGATCGCCATCACCACCGCCGCCGGCCAGGGCATCGGGCGCGCGATCGCGGAGGCTTTCATCGCCGAAGGCGCGACCGTCGTCGCGAGCGATCTCGACGAAGGCAAGCTCAAGGGTCTCGGCGCCAAGCAAAGCGTCAAGCTCGACGTACGCTCGACCGCCGCCGTCGAGGCGCTGGCGCAATCGGTCGTCAAGGAATTCGGCGCGCCGCATATCCTGGTCAACTGCGCCGGCTTCGTGCATGACGGCAGCGTGCTGCAATGCTCGGAAGCCGATTGGGACTTCTCGTTCGACCTCAACGTCAAGGCGATGCATCGCATGATCCATGCGTTCCTGCCCGCGATGCTCAAGGAAGGGCGCGGCTCGATCGTCAACATGTCGTCGGCGGTCTCGTCGATCCGCGGCGTGCCCAACCGCTACGCCTACGGCGCCACCAAGGCCGCCGTGATCGGCCTCACCAAGGCGGTCGCGGCGGATTTCATCCGCCAAGGCATCCGCTGCAACGCGATCTGCCCCGGCACCATCCAGTCACCCTCGCTCGACGGCCGCATCGACGACGCCTCGAAGAAAACCGGCAAGTCGCAGACCGACGTGCGCCAGGCCTTCGTCGATCGCCAGCCGATGGGGCGCCTCGGCACCGCGCAGGAAGTCGCGAACCTCGCGCTGTTCCTCGCTTGCGACGAGTCGAGCTACATCACGGGCCAGGCGCATCTGGTCGACGGCGGCATGGCGCTGTAGCGCCAAGGCACCACCGCGGGTTTCTCCCGCGATCGATCCGGGCTACGCTCGCCGCGATGAGCGATCGAGGCGAACGCCCACCACGGTCCGAGGCCGCGCAGAGCCGCGACAGCGGCCCGCCCGGCATCGCGATCGCCGCGCTGCTCGGCGCCTTGGCGCTCGCGCTCGTCGGCGGCTATTTCTTCCTGATGAAGCTGATCGACATGGGGCGCACCGAGGACTGCCTGATGTCCGGCCGCCGCGACTGCGCGCAGATCGACATGCCGGTGAGGCGCTAGATCGGTCTGGCGGCGCGTGCCCCTTTGCGCGCGGCGCCGGCGCGGGATTTCTCCTTGCGCTTGCGCGTGACCGTGTGCGTGCGCATGGCACCGCACCACGCGCATTTGTAGGTTCGCAAATCCTCGAAGCTGCATGACGGATTGGGCTCGAGATGCGAAAGGCTCGTCGGGCCGCCACAGTGGGAGCAGACAGGAAGCAGGAAAGGCTCGATCATTTGCATGTTGGCCTCATGGTGATCATGGCCTCTTCTTTCTCACCTCGCCGATGGTCCGTCGCCTTGCGCGACCCGTCGGCTCTGGCGGCCATGCGAATCACCCCCCCTCGGCATCAATCATACCCGCTTCGCGTCGCGCATATCGTGTATCGCCAAGTACGAGTTCCATCGCGCACAACCCGCACGCACGCGACGGTTGCCGCGCGCGGCGATCGGTTCCATATGGAACCCGCAGCCGAACTCCGCGAAATGTGCCGGGAAACGGGATCGCTGAATGCGGCCTACGCAGCGCTGCGCCGCGCGTGCATGACGGCGCGATAGCCGAACACGGTCGCGGGCCCGAGCGTCGTGCCTGGCCCCGGATAGGCGCCCGACATGATCGATGCCATATCGTTGCCGCAGGCATAGAGCCCCGCGATCGGCTTGCCCTCCGCATCGAGCACGCGCGCGTCCGCGTCGGTCGCAAGCCCGGTGCTCACCGCGATCTCGGCCGGCCACACCGCGATCGCGTGGTACGGCGGCGCACCGAGCGAGCCGATGCACGGATTGGGAAGGTGACCGGCATCGCCGTTGAAGCGATTGAGCTCGGTCTCGCCCTTGCCGAAATCGACGTCGACGCCGGTCTCGGCAAACCTGTCGTGCCGCGCCACCGTCTCGGCCAGCGCCGCCGGCGGCACGCCGATTTTCCGTGCGAGCTCGTCGAGCGTCGGCGCCGTCACGATATAGCCGTTGCGCTCGAACGCGCCCAGGTCGCGCGTGCCGGGATGAATGTCGCCGAACCCGTACTTGGCGATGAACCACGACGCGCAGATCAGCCACGCCGGGATCGTCGGCACGCTCTTGTGGCCTTCGAACATCGCCTCGACGAAGTCGTGATACGAGACCGCCTCGTTGACAAACCGGCGCCCAGCGCCGTTCACGGCCAAAAGACCCGGCTTGGGACGATCAAGCGAGAGGTGCGGATAGAGCCCCTGGCTGCCATCGCGACGGCGCGTCACCGACACCGGCGTCCACAGCCCGCCGTGCCCGCCCTTGTCCGGCGCGGCGCGCGCGCCGAGCCGCAGGCCGATCGCGACGCCATCGCCGGAATTGCTCTCGCAGGCGAGCGAATGCTCGGGCGTCGGCTGCGGCATGAATTTCTCGCGAAACGCCCGGTTGTGACCGAAGCCACCGGTCGCCAGAACGACGCCTCGCCGAGTCTTCACGATGATCTCGTCGCTGCCGGCACGCAGCCGCGCGCCGCGAACGCCGTGCGCATCGCCGAGCACGTCGACGATCGCAGTGCCGAACCGGACCGGCACGTTGCGTTTGCGCAGGCTGTAGAGCAGCCGCGCCATCAGCGCGTTGCCCATCATCAGCCGGGTGCCGCGCCGATAGCGCAGGCGGTCCGCGAGATAGCGCACGACCAGCTTCGCCGAATAGACGAAGTTCGCGAGCGAGTGGAAGCAACCGATCAAGCGCGGGATGTCGTCCTTGCCGACCATCATGCCGCCGAGGATCATGTATTCGGGGATCGGTGGGCGCACGCGGTCGAAGTCTGCGCCGAGCAGCCGCCCGTCGAACGGCTGCGGAATGATGGCTCTCCCGAACACGCCGGCGCCCGGCAGGTTGCCGCGGTAGTCCGGATGCTTTCCGCACGGGATGAACTGCACGTCGGTGCGTGCCACCAGATAGTCGATCGCCTCCGGCCCGGTCGCAAGGAACGCCATGCGCAGCTCGCGCCCCGCGGTGCCGGCGATCAGCGCGTCGAGATAGCGCTCAGCCGCGGCCGCGCTGTCGTCGAAGCCTGCCGCCTGGCTCTGGTGGTTGCCGGGAATCCACAGCGTGCCGGCCGCGGTCGCGCCGGTGCCGCCGACCTGCTCGGACTTCTCGCACAGGAGAACGTCGAGCCCCTCGAGCGAAGCCACGAGCGCCGCCGTCATTCCGGCCGGGCCCGCGCCCGCCACCAGCAGATCGACTTCGATTTCCGTACTCATGATCGCCGTGCACGCGACGCGCCGTTGCGGCGCGCCGCGAATACTCGGTCAACCGGCGTTCTCGCCCGCTCGCGTCAGTTCAAGCTGAAGAACGACTTGAAGCCTTCGACCGATTTCTTCCAGGTGGCAAAGTTGTCGTTGAGCAGCTCGTAGGTGCCGCCCGGCGTCAGATCGATATCCGCCTCGAGCCAGATGCCGCCCGACTCGTCGAGGTATGCACGACCCCAGCGCTTGGTGCGATTCCACTCGTTGACCTTCGTGACCTGGATCTTGCCGTTCGTCGGCCACCCCGCGGCGAATTGGATCGAGCCGCAGCGCTTGCTGTTGTTGCAGTCGAACATATAGACGCCGAACTTGGTCCCGGCGAGCTTGCTGCTGACGATCGTATGGCCGGCACCGTCGTTGGTGATCGACGCCTCGTTGCCCGCGTCCTTCAGCCATGCCGCGACGTCCTCGAGCGTGACGCCGTCCGATGGGATGTCGCGCGCCTGCGCGATAGGTATCGATGCGAAGCCCAAAGCTAGCGCCGCAGCCGCAACGCGAAGAAAACGCCCCATGAATTTCCCTCCAGGAAATCGTGCCTGATTGGTGTGACAGCGTGGCTCGATGCCGCACTACTTTACCCAAGATATCGCCCCGCACAAGCGACCGCGTGCGCGAGGGCAGCATCGACTATGCGCGGCGGCGGCGCGAATTCGGACATGAGCAACCGCACTTTCGCTATTCCGTCGCGAGCACAGATCAGCGCGGCGGTGTAACGACACGTTGACAGGCCGCCGAACAGACCGCCCGGAAAGCTGATCCGGCTCAGCCCGACCGAATCCCCATCATTTAAGCTTGCCATTCAATGCGTTAACGCGGATTTCGCACGCGAATTCTTATGCCTGGCGCGCCCGGCCTATGGCCGCCCCTTCCACGCCGGGTGAAGCGCGCGGACGACAAGCGGTCGATCGAACGGCCAGCGCCTGACACCGGGCCTGCTTGCCGCCCCTGAACAACCGACCGCTGCGGCTTGCTCAAAGACCTGCCCGCGGCCAAGGCCACAAATCGCTGGGGCGGACCGACACGCCAGTCCCTGGATCACGGCAGCCGCGAGCCGCAAACTTGAGCAATGGTTTGATCATCGGCCGGCGATGATCGATTATTCATGCGGGGACGACTGCGAGCATCGCGCAACGTCGTAGGCGCATTGCGGCATCGCCCAGTTCAATATGGAATCCGATGCGCCGCGTCACCGACTGCGTGAACTCCATCGCGACAAGGCCGGTTTCGCTCGCTATTGCGGCCGCCCTCATGGCCGCTGTCAATCTGGCCGTCTGGTTCCCCGGCGAGGCGGGACCTGACAGCCAATCTCAATACGCGCAAGCCGTTGCGGGGCAATTCAACGACTGGCATCCGCCGATCATGGCATGGCTGTGGTCGGTCTTTCGCCTGGTGGCCGACGGCGACGCCCCGATGTTCTGCTTCCAGGTCGCTTGCTACTGGCTGGGCTTCGGATTGATCGCACATGCGCTTGCCCGGGTCGGCCGACCGCGCGCGGCGTGGGCCATGCTGGGCGTGGCACTGTTTCCGTCGTTCGTAACGCTGAACGCGGTCCTCCTCGGGGATGTCGGCATGGCCGTGACGTTCCTCACGGCATTCGCCGCCATGTTCTGGCACCGGGAGCAGGGCCGCGCCGTCCCGCCAGCAACTGCCGCCATGTCGTCGCTCCTGCTGCTCTATGGCGGGCTGGTGCGCACCAACGCGATCTTCGCGGTGGTGCCGCTCGTCGTCTACCTAATCCGTCCGCAATGGCTGCGCCGACCCTGGCGCGTACTGGTGCTTTCGCTGCCCGTCGCGCTGACACTGGTTCCCGTCGCGAGCCTTCTCAACCAACGCCTTTTCGGCGCGCAGCCGCTCGGGCCGATACGGTCCCTGCAGGTATTCGATATCACGGGCATTTCCTTCCACTCCGGCGATCTTGCGGTGTTCGGACCCGGCAACTCGTTCACTCGGGACGAGGTTACCCGCTGTTACGTGCCGACCTATTGGGACCGCCTATCGCCGTGGGGAGAGTGCGGGTTCTTCTGGAATTGGCTGGCGGTGGCGCGCGATCAGCAAGCCGCCGTCGAAAATGCCGATGCCCGGACCGCGATGGGGGCGGCGCCCAATCCGGATCTGCGCGACCTTTGGATCGCGGCGATCGTCCGCCATCCGCTCGCCTACGCGCAGCATCGGCTTACCCATTTCGCCTCGGAGATCTCGCGCGGCGCCTCGAACGGAGAGTTGGATCCGGCCGCGCCAAGGCCGCCTGGCGTCGTGCTCTACGATTGGGTGACCGCGTCCGCGGTATGGCTCGCACTCGGCGTCGCCCTGCTGGTCCGGCTGGCGTCGACGCGCGCGAACCTCCGCAAGGCATCGCGCTCGCGCGACGCCGCGCTGGCGCTGCTCCTCTCCAGCCTTCCGTACGCGTTCGCCTATCTGGTGATCGGTATCGCGACCGAGCTGCGCTACCTGCTGTGGAGCCTGATCGCGATATTTACGGCCGCGGTGATTTCGCTGCCGCCGCCGCACAGCACCGCCGCCACCGAGGGCGCCGGCTCGCGGCCCCTCACATCAGCCGGCTGAAGATCATGACCAGGCCGACGATCGACACCGCCCATGCGCCGGTGCGCACCCACGGCAACCCGATGAGATAGACCGCCGCATAGGCGACCCGTCCCCAGAAGAAGAGCTGCGCGCCCAGCGTCGTGGTGGCGTCGAACTTGCCGGCGATCTGCGCGACCAGCACCAGAACCGCGAACCAGAGCAGGCCGTGCATCATGTTGCGGAAGCCGCGGTCGGCGCGCCCGGCCCACCCGGTGATCACCGGCATGTCATCGCGGTTGCCGACGAGCTTCGGCAGCCCGACCTGCAGGAACGCGCCCGTCACGGCAATCAGCATCTGGATGAATGCAAGTGCTGCCGACCACACCAGCAGCTTCATTTCCATCGACATCGATCCCTCCCCGGCTCCTGACGGCCTCCCGCCGCCGCACAACCGAGGCTAGCGCCGGCGTGGCGCGGATGCGAGCCCTACTTGTCTTTTGCGGTCGTATTCACCAGCATTCACGGCCATCGACGACTGCCGAGCCGGAAAGACCCCAAGCCCATGAACGACCGATTTGTGAAGACAGGCGTCTTTCTCGCGCCCTTCCATGCGCTGACCGAGAACCCGCTGCTCTGCCTCGACCGCGACATGGAGCTGCTAATCCATCTCGACCGACTCAACTATCACGAGGCGTGGATCGGCGAGCACCATTCGGGCGGGTTCGAGATCATCGCATGCCCGGAGATGTTCATCGCCGCGGCCGCCGAGCGCACGCGCCACATCCGCCTCGGCACCGGCGTCGTCTCGCTGCCCTATCACAACCCGTTCACGGTCGCGGGCCGCCTGATGCAGCTCGACTACATGACGCGCGGCCGCGCCATATTCGGCGTCGGCCCGGGCTCGCTGGTCTATGACGCGATCAAGATGGGGCTCCGGCCGGAGGAGCAGCGCCGCAAGCTCGACGAGGCGCTCGAGGTCGTCATCGAGCTGATGCAAGGCCGCACGGTGACGCGCCAGACCGACTGGTTCGACCTGCACGAGGCGCGCCTGCAGCTGCGCAGCTACTCCCAGCCGATGATGGAGATGGCGGTCGCGGCGAACCGCTCGCCGGTCGGCGCCGTCGCGGCCGGGCGCCACGGCATCGGCATGCTGTCGATCGGCGGGACGTCCGACGATGCACTCGCGGCGCATGCGAAGAATTGGGGCCTCTACGAGGAGAGCGCGCGCACGAACGGCAAGGCGCCCGACCGGCGCAACTGGCGCATCGTGACATTCGCGCATGTCGCCGAGACGCGCGAGCAGGCACGCGCCGACGTGAAGTTCGGCCTCGACGACTTCCGCCGCTACTTCACCGAGGTCGCGACCTTTCCGGTCATCCCGCCCGACGTGACCGGCGATCCGGCCGAGTATTTGGTCTCGACCGGCCTCGCCTGCATCGGCACGCCGGACGACTGCATCCGCCATTTCGAGCGCCTGTGGAAAGGCTCGAACGGCGGCCTCGGCGGCATCCTGCTGCTGGCGCACAACTGGGCCGACTGGCCCGCGACGCAGAAGAGCTACGAGCTGATGGCGCGCTACGTCCATCCGCATTTCCAGCGCGACGCCAACGAGCTGCGCCGCGCGAGCTACGACGACGCCAAGAAGAAATACGCGAGCGCCGGCGCCCAGTCGCGCGCCGCCGTGCAGGCCGCGATCGACAAGCATCAGGCAGGAAAGAAAACGTAGTATGGGTTGAGCGACGCGCGCCTTTCGCGGGCGCATAGCGACGAAAAGGGGGGAGTTTGATGAAATCGATATCGACCTTTGCGGCCCCAAAGCGGGCCGGCATCACTTGCTGCGCGCTGGCCGCCCTGATCTTTTATCCTACAAGTCAGGGTATGGCCGCCGGCGCACTGGCCGTCGGGCTGCCGTCCGACGTTGCGCGCTCCGGCTTCACATACGGATTCACCTACGACAAGCCCGACGAGCAAACCGCGCGGCAGGAAGCACTGCGGCAATGTCAAACCACGAAGGACGCAGCGCAGGACGAAAACCTACGATCCCTCTGCACCATCATCACGACGTTCAGCAATCAGTGCGTTGCCGTTGCGATGGATCCGCGCAACGGGACGCCCGGTGTCGGCTGGTCGGTCGCCCGGGACCGCAATGTCGCCGAGGCGCAAGCCATGGCGCAATGCCGCCAAACCGACGGCGCCGAATTGCAGGCGGCGTGCGTTGTGGACCATTCCGGTTGCGACGGCGCGAAGTAGCGAGCCCGAGCATCACCCGGCCCTGCCGCCGCGCAGGCGTGCCGGATCGAACGGCGGCAGACGCGCGGGCGTGAACGGCGCGAGGTCGACGTGCCGCGCGGCGCCGTCGAGGATCAATTCGCTCATCGCCTCGCCGGTCGCGGGCGCGTTGAGCATGCCCCACACGCTATGGCCGGTCGCCACGTAGGCGCCCGCGACACCCGGCACGGCACCGATCAACGGCAGGCCGTCCTCGGTGACCGGCCGGAAACACGCTTGCCGCACCGTGATCGACGCCGCCGCGAGCGCCGGCGAGATGTCGCGGCACAGCGCCTCGAGCCGCGCATGCGCACCCTCGTCGGGCGCGACATTGGCGGGATCGATCGGCACCGGCCCGGTGGTCGAGATCGCGCAAGCCCAGGTCGTGCCGTCCGCACGCGGAAAGACCTCGGGCGTAAGAACCTCGCCGCTCGCCTCGCGGTACTCGAGAAAGATCGCTTCGGCCGGGATCGCCTTGCCGGTGTCGAAGACCAAGCTGTGGCCCTTGTAGCCCATGACGGCCGGAAGCGGCAGCCAGCGAGCCGCGAGGATCGACCATGGTCCCATTGCGATGACGACGGCGTCGCCTTCGACCACCTCGCCGCCCGCGAGCGCAACACCGCACACGGCGCCGCTTGGCGCGCGCACCAAGTCGACGACCGCGCCGTGCCGCAGTTCGGCACCATGCGCCTCGGCCGCGCGCATCAACCCTGTCGTGAATGCGCGCGGCTCGACCAGCGCCGTCGTTTCGGGCGTCCCGAGCCTGCCCGTGATCGCAACCGTCTCGGCAAGCCAGGGCCGCCCACGTGCACGACCCGCCGTTTCGCCTTCAATCGCATAGCCGCCATAGGTGGTGAGGCGGCGATATCCCCACGGGTCGCCGAGTTCGGCGGCAAGCTCGGCATGCAGCGCGAAGCTGCGCCGCGCCAATTGATCGACGGGCGTGCCGGCGCACCAGTCGAGCGCCAGGAACCCACCTGACTTGCCGGACGCCGCGCCGCCGACCTCGTTACGCTCGACGACGATGGGCTGCGCGCCGCGCCGGCTCGCGAAATAAGCGATCGCGGCGCCGATCGCGCCGCCGCCGCAGATCACGATGCGTCTGCGCGAGCTCATGGCGCCGCATTTGTGCCGCGCGCCGACAGGGGACGTCAATTGCACGCCGTGGCGGCCGATGTGTTTCTCCCCTTGAAAGACGGCGGTCAGGCCTGGCGCTCACACTGCCCATGTGGCGATCGGACCAGGCATCAAGCTTTGACGCCTCATGCCTTTGCGCTAAACCTCGCGCTTGAGCGAGGCCGCCTGGAACGCGCAGCGCCGGCCTCGGTCACCGCCGTCATCGTCCGCTCACGGGTCGGCGTTAGATTGCCACTCACACGCGCATGCGTTTGCCGGAGGACAGGATGACGGGCTTTGGACGGCGGGAATTTCTTCGGCTGGCGGCAGGCGTTGCGGCGTTGCCCGCCCTCTCCGGCGTGGCCCGCGCACAAGCCTACCCGGCGCGGCCGGTGCACATGCTGGTCGGCTTCGCGCCCGGCGGCGGCACCGACGTCATGGCGCGCGCCGTCCAGCCCGGATTGTCGGAGAAGATCGGCCAAACGATCGTCATCGAGAACCGGCCGGGGGCCGGCACCAATATTGCGACCGAAGCCGTTATCCGTGCGACCCCCGACGGCTACACGCTGCTCGCCGCGAGCCTCGCCAACGCGGGCAACGCGACGCTCTACAGCGACCTCAAGTTCAATTTCATCCGCGATACCGTGCCGATCGCCGGCATCGCGCTCGATCCTTTCGTGCTCCAGGTCACGCCCTCGCTGCCGGTGAAGACGATCCCGGAGCTCATCGCCTACGCCAAGCAGCATCCCGGCAAGGTGCTGTTCGGCTCGGGCGGCATCGGCTCCGGCAACCAGCTCACCGCCGAGATGTTCAAGACGATGGCCGGCATCGACATCGTGCACGTGCCCTATCGCGGGGCCGGCCCCGCCATGGTCGACCTGATGGCCGGGCAGGTGCAGATGATGTTCAACACCATGTCGGCATCGCTCGGGCACGTCAGAGGCGGCAAGATTCGCGCGATCGGCGTCGCCACCAAGGCGCCGCAGGCCGCATTGCCGGGCGTGCCCACCGTCACCGAGTTCGTGCCCGGCTACGAGGCGAGCTTCTGGACCGGCATCGTGGGCCCGAAGGGCACGCCGGCGGAGGTCGCCGACAAGGTCAACAAGGGGACCAATGACGCGCTCGCCGACCCCAAGCTGAAGGCTCGCTTCGCTGAATGGGGTGCGACGGCGCTCACCGGCTCGCCCGCGGATTTCGCCAAGTTCGTTGCCGACGAGACCGAGAAGTGGGGCAAGGTCATCCGCACCGCCAATATCAAGGCGGAGTGAGTCGAGCGACGGCGGGACCCGCCGTCCTCCCCCCACGCCAGTCGGACTTGTGCGGCTCGCGTATCAACGGTGCCCAACTCGGGCAGGCCCGAGTTGGGATGCGAAAAGGGGGAGTTCAGATGCCGCGCAACGTTGACACGCCCAATCCGTGAGCAGCTCACAAGCCTCTCTCTTGCCGAATGCGACGCGCGAGCTCGCGCGTTTCGCGGCCGAGACGCGCGACGACGCCATCCCGCGCGAGGTCATCGACCGCATCAAGCTGAGCTTCCTCGACGGGCTCGGCGTGTGCCTGCGCGGCGCGACGTTTCCGTGGACCCGCATGGTGCGCGAGCTGGTCGAGGACGAGGGCCGCGACGGCGTCGCCTCGCTGTGGGGCGCCGGCGCCCGCACGTCGCTCACCAACGCCGTCCTGGTCAACGGCACCGCCGGGCACGCGTTCGAGATGGACGACATCCACAAGGAATCGATCGTCCATCCGAATTCGCTCGCCGTGCCGGTCGCGTTGGCGCTCGCCGAGGCCGACCGCTCGCTGAGTGGCCGTGACATCGCGACCGCCTTGGCGCTCGGCTACGAGGTGGGCCTGCGCATCGGCAATGCCGCCACCACGGCGCTCTTCCTCAACGGCTTCCATCCGCAAGGCACCACCGGCGCCTTCGTCGCTGCCGCGACCGCTGGCCGCCTGTTGGGCCTCAATGCCGCGCGCATGCAGCACGCGCTCGGCATTGCGGGCTCGCTCGGCGCCGGCCTGATGGCGGCGCAGGAAGGCGCCATGGTGAAGCGGCTGCACGCCGGACGCGCGGCGCAGAGCGGCCTGATGGCGGCACTGCTCGCCGATCGCGGTTTCACCGGCATTTCCGACGTCGTCGAGGCCAGCTACGGGGGTTTCTTGAGCTCCCTCGCGCGCACGCCGAATGTCGCGCGCCTCCTCGACGGCCTCGGCACCGACTGGGAGGCCGGCAAGGTCGGCTTCAAGATGTATCCGAACGTCACCAGCATCCACGCCGCGCTCGACGGGCTGCGCGCGATCCTCGTCGAGGAAAGTATACGCGCTGCGCAGATCAAGGAGATCCGCGTCGGCTGCGGCCACATGACCTTCGTGCACACCGCGTGGGAGTACCGGCCGGTCGGCACCACGGCGGCGCAGATGAACATGTATTACGGCCTGAGCGTGATGGCGCAGCGCCGCACCGTCGCGGCCGGCGACTATGCGGACACGACGATCGCGGATCCGAACATTCTCTCCTTCATCCCGCGCATCAAGGTCGCTGTCGATCCCGAGATCGAAGGCCGCGGCCCGGCCTTCCGCCACGCGGCCTGCGTGAGCGTGCTCACCACCGACGGCAAGAGCCTGCGGCGCGACGTCTGGCACCGCCGCGGCAGCCCCGAGAACCCGGTGAGCCGCGCAGAGGTCGAGGAGAAATTCGCCACGAATGTCGACGGGCTCCTTGGCGCGGATGCCGCCGAGCGTCTGCGCTCGCTGGCCGCCCGGCTCGACATGCTGGCTGACGTCAAGGAGATCTCCGACATCATGGCGGGCTACATCTGACCGGCGACGCGCAATCGACCGGATCGTGACGAGCAACACACCACTTTGGGCCACGGCACGCGACCAACTGTGTGAAGGAGCGATCTTCGCTTCCGACACCACAGGAACGAGTGCCATGACCACGATAAAGACCACGATGAAAACCTTGACCGCCATCGCGCTCGCGGCGGCGGCCCTCGCGGCGACCGCCGGGCCGAGCCAGGCGCTGGGCCGCTTCTTCCCGGGCCACGGCCCGGTCGTCTTGCACCATTTCGGCCCGATCTCGTGCCTCGCCTGCAACCTCCCGCGCCCGTATCGGCCGCATCCGATCTGGGGCCACGGCGACCATTGGCGCTACTGGGGTCATTGGTACCGCTGGCACCCGGTGGTCTATCGCGGGGCGCCAATCGGGCCGGTCGCGGCTGCTCCGGCAGCCAGCATGATGCCGGGCCCGGCCGCCGCGACACCGCAGGCACCCACCGGCTCGTGCAACTGCCTGACCAAGCAGGAACTGCCCAACGGCGGCGTGCTGTTCGCGGACGTCTGCACGCAGCAAAGCGCAGTCGCCCCGCCGCAGGCCGTGAGCGCGCGCTGAATGGGCCGAGCACTGGCGACGAAACGGGGCCGTCCCGCGCAGGGCGGCCCCGGGTCGCGCGAACGCACCCACGGGGTTGCCTCACGTGGGCGATCTGACGTACTGAGCCCTCGCCCGGACAGGAGACGGACATGCGTAAGATGATCTCGATCGCCGTCGTCATCGCGCTGACGGCCGCCGCAGGCGCCACCGCGGCCGCCGCGGCGAGCGGCGACAGGTACAAGACCAAGACTCAGGAATGCCTCGAACGCGCGAAGGCGAAGAAATTCGGCGTGCACTTCATCAAGCGCGACCGCTGGATCCGAGAGTGCATCAGGGGCAACGTCTGAGGGATTCCGCTCGGGCCTCTATTCGGCGCGCGCCTCATCATGACAAGCGTCAATTGCCCGGACTTCGCGCCCTTGAGGATCGGCGCCCAGCGCGCGATCTCCGCCTTCAGCAGGGCCTCGAGCTTGTCCGGGCCGCGTTCGTCCTGATCCGGAATGCGTCCGCCAAGCGCGACGATGCGGTCGCGCACGCCCTGATCGCTCAGTGTGTCGTTGAGCGCGCGGCTCAGCCGCAGGACGATCGGCTGCGGCGTGCCCTTCGGCGCGAAGATCGCGCTCCAGATGCTCATCTGGTAGTCGGGCGCGCCCGCATCCTTCGCGGGCGGCACGCCCGGCAAGGCGGGCGAGGCCCGGTCGGCCGAGATCGCATAAGCCTTGATGGTCCCGCCCTTCACGGCGGACGCGACGCTCACGATCTGCTCACAGAAGAAGTCGATCTGGCCGCTCATCAGGTCGTTGAGCGCCGGACCGGTGCCGCGGTAGCCGATGAGTTGCGGCTTGAGGCCGAGCTGCGACGTGAACAGGAGGCACGCCATGTGCGACGACGCGCCGATGCCGCCGTGCCCCTGCTTGACCTTGTCGCCATGCTCCCTGATGTAGGCGATGAACTCGCGCAGATTCTTGGCGGGAAAATCCTTGCGCGCCACGATCGCGGCCGGCGCATGCGCCGTGAGCCCCACGGGCACGAAATCCTTCACCGAGTCGTAGCGCAGGTTCGCATAGAGCGAGGGCGCCGCAACCTGCGAGCCCATGCTGGCGGCGAGCAACGTGTAGCCGTCGGGCGTCGCGGCCGCGACCCGCGCGGTGCCGATGGTGCCGCCGGCACCGCCGACATTCTCGATGATGACGCTCTGGCCGAGCCTCCGGCTCATGCCGTCCGCGATGATGCGCGCCACCACGTCGCTCGCCCCGCCTGCCGGGTACGGCACGATCATCGTGATGGTGCGGGTCGGATAATCCTGCGCGGCGACGGGCGCCGCGAGTGCGAGGCTGACGGCGATCAGGGCGAGCGCACGAAAGATGAGCTTACGCACCACGTGTTCTCCGCGGGCTCCCCCGCGTCCCTACTCCGCCGCCACCTTGTGCGCCGCAACGCCGCGCGCCTTCACGACCACCTTGATCGCGTCGTCGACGCGGTCCTTGGCGTAGCGCAGGGCCGTCGGCAGGTCGTCCAACGCGAACGTATGCGTATGTATCTTGGTCGCATCGAAGCGCTTCTGGCGCATGAAGGCCTCGGCGCGGTGGGTCGCGCTCTTGCCCTCGCCGCGGATGCCGTAGAGATAAATGTTGTTGCGCACGATGTGCGCGATGTCGACCGGCGTCTTCTCGTGCGTGAAGGCCGCCAGACACACCTTGCCGCCGCGGTTGACCATGTGCACCGCCTCGTTGACGGCGTCGGGCGCGGCCGAGCATTCGAGCACGTAGTCGACGCCCTTGCCGCCGTTGAGCCGCTTCACGGTTTCGACGACGTTTTCCTTGCGCACATTGACGACATGGTCGGCACCGAGCTCGCGGCCGATGTTGAGCCGATTGTCGCGCGTGCCCGTGAGGATCACGGGATGTGCGCCCATCGCCTTGGCGACCGCGACGCCCAGAAGCCCGATCGGGCCCGGACCGGTGACGACCACGCTCTCGCCGGCCACCAAGCCGCCGAGCTCCGTGAGCCCATACATCGCGGTCCCGGCGGTGACGACAAGCGTCGCCTCCTCGTCCGACATCTCGTCGGGAATCGAGACCAGCGTGTTGATGTGATTGACCTGATACTCGCAGAAGCCGCCGTCGGTCGTGAAGCCGTTGGCACGGTGGCCCTTGTCGACATCGCCGTAGTTGAGCCCGTAGTTGTGGCACGACGTGTACATGCCCTCGCGGCAGCGTTTGCACTGGCCGCAACCCGCGTGGATCTCCACCGTGACGCGCTCGCCGATCCGATATTCGTCGACGCCCGGGCCGAGCGCCACCACGGTGCCCATGTATTCGTGGCCGGGCGTCCAGTTCTTGTTGAACGGCAGGCCGCCTTGGATCATCGCGGGCGGGCCGTGATAGATGTTCTCCAGATCGGTCGCGCAGATCGCGACCGCATCGATGCGCACCAGCACCTCGGCCTTCTTCGGCACCGGCACCGGCTTCTGCTTGAGCGCGAGTTCGCCCGGCTCGCCCAGCACCCACGCCTTCATGGTGTCGGGAACGGGGAAATCCTTGCTCGTCTTCACGTTGGCGGGCGCGTACATCAGATGCTCCTCGTCATTGTCGCAAGGCAACTTGCCGCAAGGCGGCGTGCCTTAAAGCGGTCTCGCGCGCTCCTGCGTCGCGGGCGGCGCACCCAGCTCGGCCGAAAGCTCGCGTGCCGCGGAGACGACCTCTTCGCGCATGCGCGCAAGGTGATCTTCGCTCGCCCGCATGCTCGGCGTCGAGGCGCTGATCGCGCCGACGACGGCGCCTGACTGGTCGCGGATCGCAGCCCCGACGCAAACGACGCCGGGACGAAACTCCTCGCGGTCGAGCGCAAAGCCGTGGCGCCGCACCAGACGCAGGTCCTCGATCAGCACGTCGAAATCCGTGATCGTGTTGGGCGTGAACTTGGTCATCCCCTGCGCTGCCAGGATGCGGCGGATTTCGTGCTCGGGCAGCCAGGCCAACATGGCTTTGCCGGTCGCGGTCGCGTGCGCGGCGGCGTTCGAATTGCCGATCGCGCCAGCGTCGACGCGCACGGCGTGGTGCGCCTCGCGCTTGAGCACCGTCACGAGCTCATCCCCGTGCAGCGCCGCTAGATGTACGGTCTCGCCGGTCGCTTGGTTCACGCGGTCGAGCGCCGCCTGTGCACGCTTGGGCAGGTCGACCTGCAGGCAGATGTGGCTGAGATAGAGGATGCGGGCGCCGAGCGCATAGCCGCGCCGGCCGACCCCCTTGGTGACGAAGCCGCGCTGCGCGAGCGTCGCCAGCAGATGATGGCAGGTCGAGATGTTGAGGCCGGTGCGCCCGGCCAGCCGGGACAGCGTCGTCTCGCCGCCGAGCTCCGCGATGGTCTCCAGCAGCGTGAGCGCGCGGGCGACCGACTGGATGCTGGCGCCATCCGAGTGGCGGCGCGCGTGGCCGTCCGCCCCGGACTTTCCCTTATCGGCAACGACTGCGGCCGCATCGGTCATCAGGAGCGCTCCTATGACTAGGCCAACCGGGCCTATTTGCTTGAATTTGATGTGGAAAAGAAGCCCGCCGCCCGACCCTGAGTCAAGCGGTTTTTTAGATCGTGAGAATGAGATTTCTACCTGTGAAACATGTAAGGGTGGGGTAGCTCTGCGAGGGCGATGCCGCGCCGAGCACCCCGCTAAGCGCTCTGTGTGACGGCCTTCTTCCAGGCCAGCGCCGCGGCGGGGACCGGCTTGCCGAACAGGTAGCCCTGCACGTGGTTGCAGCCGGCGGCGCGCACGAGGGCGAACTGCTCCTCGGTCTCGACCCCCTCGGCGGTGGTGACGATGTCGAGGCTGCGGGCGAGCCCGGTGATCGCGCACACGATGGCGGCGCAGTCGCTGCGGCTCGCCAGCTCCTGCACGAAGGAGCGGTCGATCTTGATCTTGTCGAACGGGAACATCTGCAGGTAGCCGAGCGACGAGTAGCCGGTGCCGAAATCGTCGAGCACGATCGAGGCACCGAGCCGCTTGATCGCGTGCAGGGCCGCGAGGTTGCCTTCGCTCTTCTGCAGCAGCACCGACTCGGTGATCTCGAGTTCGAGGCGCTGCGCCGACAGGCCGGAACGCGCGAGCGCAGCCATGACGACATCGGCAAGGTCGCCCCGGCGAAACTGCGCGGGCGACAGGTTGACTGCGATCTTGATGTGGGCCGGCCACCGCGCCGCTTCGGCGCAGGCCTCGCGCAGGATCCATTCGCCGAGCTCGTCGATCAACCCGATCTCCTCGGCGAGCGGGATGAACTGGTCGGGCCCGATGAGGCCGCGCCGCGGATGCCGCCAGCGCACCAGCGCCTCGGCGACGCACGGTTCGCGCGTCGCCGCGTCGATCACGGCCTGGTAATGCAGCTCGAATTCGCGGCGCGCCAGCGCGTTGCGCAGATCGATCTCGAGCGCGCGGCGCAGCTGGACGGCGGCGTCCATCTGGCTCTCATAGAAGCGGAAGCAGTTGCGGCCATCCGACTTCGCCCGATAGAGCGCGAGGTCCGCATGCTTGAGCAGCGCGCTCGAACTCGGTGCCATCCGCCGGCGCGACCGCGATGCCCACGCTGATGCCGATCACCACCGGATGGCCCTCGAGCTCGTAGGGCGTGCCGATCGCCTCGATCAAGCGGTGGGCGAGCGCGGTCGCCTCGGCACGCGCGTCGCTCTTGATCACCTGCAGGACCGCGAATTCGTCGCCGCCCAGACGGCCGACCGTGTTGGGTTCGCTCACGACGTCGGCGAGCCGCGTCGCCACCGACTTGAGCAGAAGGTCGCCGACCGGATGGCCGAGCGAATTGTTCACCGCCTTGAATAGGTCGAGATCAAAGATGAAAACGCAGCACTGGGTGCCGTCCGCCGCGAGGCGGGCGAGCGCCTCGTTCATCTTTTCCATGATGAGCACGCGGTTCGGCAAGTCGGTGAGCGCGTCGTGCCGCGCCATGTGAGCGATCCGCGCCTCGCTGCGCCAGCGTTCGGTCACGTCCTCATGGGTCGCGACCCAGCCGCCGCTCGCGATCGGCCGATTGAGCACATGCACAAAGCGGCCGTCGCTCGCCTCGACCACCCAGGAGAACGGCTGGCCCTCGGCGACGCTCTCCATGATTCTCTTGCAGTATTGCTCGACGTCACCAGTGAAGAAGCCGGTTTGCTTGCGATGGACCATGAGGTCACGCAGGGTGCAGCCGGGCCGCGCCACGTCTTGCGACAGGTTGTACATCTGCAGGTACTGCTGATTGCAGACGACGATCCGCGCCGAAGCGTCGAACAGGCAAAGACCCTGGGACATGTTGTTGAGCGCGGCATCGAAGCGCACATTGGCACGCTCGAGCTCACCCGACTTCTCGTTGAGCCGCGCTTCGCGCTCGGTGGCGACCTTCTCGGACGCCATCAGGGCACGGAACTGGCCGACGAACGCGCGCAGCAGGAACGCGAAGCCGAGCAGCGTCAGCGCGGCGCCGACGCCGATCAGCGTCGCGCGGCGCCGCCACAGGGCGAGCGCGTCGGCTTGCGATATGCCGACATTGACCACCAGCGGATAATTGGCGAGCGGCCGCGCCGCGACGATGCGCGGAATGCCGTCGAATACCCCGGAGGTGCGGAAATAGCCGCCGCCGCCCGCGACCGCGCGATACCAGCCCGAATCGGAGCGGATGAGATCGCTCGCAAGCTTCGTGACCTCGGGATGGCGCACCAGCACGATGCCGTCGCTGCGCAACAGGAGAAAGGATCGGTCGCTGAGCGCCGAGGCCGATTGGTAGACGTGGCGGAAAAAGCTGGTCTGAACGTTGACGAGTGCGACGCCGAGGAACGCGCCGTTCACGCTTTCGAGGCGACGGCTGAACGCGATCGCACGCGTGCCTGTGTAGCGGTTGGTGAGCGGCGTGCTCACGAACAGCGGGGCGGCGGCGCCAAACTCCCGGGCGTGGCGGAAGTAATCGCGATCACTCAAGTCGATGGGGCGCGGCGGGAAGCCGCGCGAGCTGACGACGACCTGCCCGTCGGCGTCGATGAGCGAGACGACGTCGGCCTCCGTCAGATGCGCGATCTGCTCGCGCAGGAGGTCGAGCGTCTGCGGCGTCCCGAACGCGGCGCGGAATTCCGCCGGCGTCGCCGCGTTCGAGGCCCCGACCCGACGCTGCAGTCCGATCAGGAGCCGGTCGATCGCCTGCACCGAATGCGTGGTCTGCTCGGCGAGCACGGTCGCGATATTGCCGGCGTCGCGCTCGGCGTCCTGCGTCGCGTCGCCGTGCAGACCGACGATGGTGAGCACGGTCGCGACCACCGCCGACGCGATCAGCGCGGCCGCGGTCACGATCAGGCCGCGGAAGGCGAGCTGTCGCTTATGGTCGGACATCGGCGGGGGCAAACCTCGTTCCCGTCCCGAAAAGGTACCCGGTCGAAGTTGAAAAACCTTGAAGCACAGGTATTTACGCAATGGAAAGCATGCGCGCGGAGGCTGCGGGCTTGCGCACCCGTCAAACTGAGCGAAGCCGGAATTATGTTCGCGGGCGGTCCCGCTTTTCCCGGCGTTTGCCGCTTATGCCGCAGCGCACAAACGACGCGGCCACGCCCCCAAACCCGCTATTCCTCGGGCGCCTCGACAATCGGGTCGTAACGGGCCGCGTCGAGGCCCAAGAGGTTCCACGACTGCTGCATGTGCGGCGGCAGGGGTGCCGTAACGTCAATCGTGCCGCCACGCGGGTGCGGCACCGCGATGCGGCGGGCCAGCAGGTGCATTCGGTTTTGCACGCCGCCCGGCATTTCCCAGTTCTGCTTGTCGAAGTATTTAGGATCACCGACGATCGGGTGGCCGATATGGGCCATATGGGCGCGCAGCTGATGGGTGCGCCCGGTCACCGGCTTGAGCGACAGCCAGGCGAGCTTGGAACCCGCGGTCTCGACCACCGCGTAGTAGGTCACCGCATGGCTAGCGCCCTTCTCGCCGTGCTGGGCGATACGCATGAAGCTCTCCTCGTCGCGCTCGGCCTTGGCCAGGAAGGTCGAGATACGGCCCTGGTGCGGCCGCGGCACGCCGGCGACCAGCGCCCAGTAGATCTTGCGGGCGGAGCGGCTGCGGAAGGTTTTTGCCAGCGCGGCCGCCGCAAAGCGCGTCTTGGCGACGAGCAGGCAACCGGCCGTATCCTTGTCGAGTCGATGCACCAGACGCGGCCGCTGACCCTCGCGGTCGCGCAGCACCTCGAGCATGCCATCGAGATGGCGTGTCATGCCCGAGCCGCCCTGCACCGCCAGCCCCATGGGCTTGTTGAGCACCATGACGTCGGCATCCTCGTGGAGCATGATCGAGCGCAGGAATGCGCGCGTCTTCGCGTCGGCATCGGATGAGGCGTCGCGCGGTTTGGGCGCTTCGAGCTTGAGCGGTGGAATGCGCACCGATTGACCCGCCTCCAGCCGATCCTTGCCATCGACGCGGCGGCCGTTCACCCGCAGCTCGCCTTTGCGGATGACGCGCTGGATGTGAGAGAAGCTCAGTCCCGGGAACCGCGCTTCGAGAAAGCGGTCGATCCGCATGCCGGATTCGTCCGGTGCGACCGACACCATCTGAACGGCAGTCGCCTGAGCCAGATTCGACGCATCCGCTCCGTCATCCCGAGCGTCGACCCCGGGCTTGACCCGGGGCATATGGCGCGGCCGCGCCTCGACCGGCGACGGCCTCGACGGCCGCTCGGTCGCACCGCCTCGATCGCGCCGATCAGGGCGCGGTCGACGACGCGGCCCCGGACTTTGCCGCCCGCCGCCCGGCTGTCGTGGCCCGCCTCGATGCTTCACGCTCGATCCTGCGAAATGGTCATGCCTCGCGCATCAGTCGCACAAGGTCACAGCGCCGACAAGCTTGCCAACCGAACCATCCTGACAGGGCATTGACCTAATCCCCGCCCCGCTCCTTGCGCAGCTTCGCCCAATATTCGAGCCGCTTGCGAATCTCCCGCTCGAAGCCACGCTCGGGCGGTCGGTAGAATGTCTGGCGACCGAGGGCCTCGGGAAAATAATTCTGGCCCGAGAAGGCATCGGGCGTGTCGTGATCGTAGTCGTAGCCCGAGCCATAGCCTTCGGACTGCATCAGCTTGGTCGGCGCATTGAGGATGTGCTTGGGCGGCAGCAGCGATCCCGCTTCCTTGGCGAGGCGCATGGCGGCGCCGTACGCCACATAGGCGGCGTTCGACTTGGGCGCGGTCGCGACATAAATCACGGCCTGCCCGATCGCGAGCTCGCCCTCGGGGCTGCCGAGAAAGTCGTACGCCTCCTTCGCCGCATTGGCGATCACCAGCGCCTGCGGATCGGCCAGCCCGATGTCCTCGACCGCCATGCGCACGATGCGGCGTGCCAGATAGAGCGGGTCCTCGCCCGCGTCGATCATGCGGCAGAAATAATAGAGCGCCGCATCGGGATCGCTGCCGCGCACCGATTTGTGCAGCGCCGATATGAGGTTGTAATGGCCGTCCTGCGACTTGTCGTAGATCGGCGCGCGTCGCTGCACGATCTCGGTGAGCTTGCCGCTGTCGAAGACTTCGCCCGCACGTGCGGCGCGCCAGATCTCTTCGGCAAGCGTGAGCGACGCGCGGCCGTCGCCGTCGGCCATGCGCACGAGCGCGGCACGCGCCTGCGCGTCGAGCGGCAGCGCCTTGCCTTCGATCGCCTCGGCGCGAGCCAACAGCTTTTCGATCGCCGCCTCGTCGAGCGACCGGAACACCAGCACGCGGGCGCGCGATAGCAACGCGGCATTGAGCTCGAAGGAGGGATTTTCGGTGGTGGCGCCGACCAGCACGACGGTGCCGTCCTCCATCACGGGCAGGAAGGAATCCTGCTGGGCGCGGTTGAAGCGATGCACCTCGTCGACGAACAGCAGCGTGCCTTTGCCGGTCTCGCGCCGCGCGCGGGCCGCGTCGAACGCCTTCTTCAGGTCCGCGACGCCGGAAAATACCGCGGAAATCTGCTCGAAATGCAGATCGGTCGCGTCGGCGAGAAGCCGCGCCACGGTGGTCTTGCCAGTGCCGGGCGGCCCCCAGAAGACGAGCGAGCCGAGTGACCGCGTCTCCAGCATGCGGGTGAGCGCGCCGTCAGGTCCGAGCAAATGGTCCTGGCCGACCACGTCGGCGAGCCGCTCGGGCCGCAGCTTGTCGGCAAGCGGCCGCGGCGCGTCGCGGTCGAGGCCGGCGGCGGCGAACAGGTTTGGGCCAGGGCTGCGGGCGGGCTGCTTCGCCATGCGTCCAAGGTGGGGGCAAACGTGCCCGGCTGCAAGCGACTACCGCGGCGCCAAGCCGGAAAGGGCCATGTAGGTCAGGAAGACACCGAACACGACCACACCCGAGTTGAGGGCGATGCCGAGGACGCCGAGGCCGGCGCGGTCGCCGGTGCGAAACAGCGCGATGATGCCGAGCACGAAGCCCGCGAGGTGACCGAGCGGCGCCACGCCGAACATCGCCGCAACTACAACCCACGCGGCGACATTGTGCAGCGTCGACGGCGGCTTTTCCGGGATCTGGTAGAAGGCGATCAGGAGGATCGTTACGCCGACGAACAGCCAGAGCGCGATGCAGACCGACAACCGGCCGAGCGACAGGCGACGCGCGACCAGTGGGAGGGCGGTCATCGATCAGCCGATACCTATCCGCCGAAGATCAGGGATATCTGCTGGCCACGGCGCATGATCGTGACGCGCCACAGCCGGCTCGGGTTCGCAACCACGCGCTTGAGCTCGGCGGTCGAATTGATCCGCTCGTTGTTCACGGCAACGACAACGTCGCCCTTCTGAAAGCCGAGATTCTGCGCAACGGAGCCATCCTGGACCTCGACCACCGCGACGCCCTCGGTCGAGCTGTCGAGCCGCAGCTCTTCGTTGAGCGCAGGCGACAGGTTGGCGACCTTCGCGCCCAGCAGCGGCGAGCGCGCCTCGATCTGAACCTCGTCGAGCGGCGTTTCGGGCGCGGTCTCGAGCGCGACCGCCAGCCGCGTCTCACGGCCGCCGCGCATGACGACGAGCTGGGCCTGGCCGCCAACCGCCTTGGTGGCGAAGCGGTAGTCGAACGCGTTCGGATCATCGACCGCTTGGCCATCGATGCTCACGATCAAGTCGCCGGTCTTGAGGCCGGCGCGCGCCGCCGGGCCCTTGGGAAAGACGCTCGCGACCAGCGCCCCGGTCGGCCGCTTGAGGCCGAGGCCTTCGGCAATGTCCGCCGTCACGATCTGCAGCTTGGCGCCGAGCCACGGCCGGCGCACCACCGTCGAGCCGCCCTGCGCCGACGCGATCACGCCGCGCACCATATTGACCGGAATCGCAAAGCCGATGCCCTGCGAGCCGCCTGAGCGCGAAAAGATCGCCGTGTTGATGCCGACGAGGCGGCCATTGAGATCGACCAGCGCGCCGCCCGAGTTGCCCGGATTGATCGCGGCGTCGGTCTGGATGAAGAACTGATAGTCGGTGATGCCGACCTGCGTGCGCGCGACCGCCGAGACGATGCCGTGGGTCACGGTCTGGCCGACGCCGAACGGATTGCCGATCGCGAGCACCACGTCGCCGACCTGCAGCGCGTCGGAGTCACCAAGATCGATCGCCGTAAACTTGTCGCTGGGATTGCCGATGCGCAGCACCGCAAGATCGGAGCGCGTGTCCTTGAGGACGACATGCGCCTCGAACTCGCGCTTGTCGGCGAGCGAGACCTTGATCTGATCGGCTCCCTCGATGACGTGATTGTTGGTGACGATGAGACCGGCGGGATCGACGAGGACACCCGAGCCGAGCGAGCGCTGGATCTGCTCGCCCGTGCCTCCGCCGCCGAAGAAGCGGCGGAAGATCGGATCGTTCATGAACGGATTGCGGTTCTCGACGATCTTGGCGGCGTAGACGTTGACGACCGCGGGCGCGACCCTTTTGACGACCGGCGCGAACGACAACGTAAGCTGCGCGGGCGAGGACGGCACCACACGCCCGTCCTGCGCGCCGGCCGATCCAAGGCCAAGAGCGAGCCAGAGAACCAACGGGGCGAGCCGACGCAAAGCCATGGGAAGTCTCCGAAAAAAGCCCTGGCGAGATATAGATGGTAAAGCGCGGCAATAGAAGGGCGCGCTTTACCGTCCCCCTGGCATGGACCTGCAGGAGGAGGGTCGGCGAGCCGCGAACGCAGCGAGGCGCTCGCCGGGGTGGGGTGACGGAGCACGCCCCAAACGCGAAACGCCCGAGGCCCAAAAGTCACCCCACCGCGCTTATCGGCGCCTCGCGCCGATAAGCGGGTCTCCCGCTTCAGGGGGTAAGGAGGACTAGTCGATCGCCGGCACGGTGCGCAGATAGGCGACGATCGCGTCGAGATCGTCCGGCGTCATCTTGGCGTAGAACTGGAAGCCCATCGGCGGCCGCAGCTTGGTGCCGTCCTTGCGGATTCCCTGGGTCATCGCGCGCTTGATGTCATCGTCGGTCCAATCGCCGAGCCCCTTGGTCTTGCTCGACGTGATGTTGCGCGACACCGTCACGCCCCACGGCCCCTTCAGCTCGAAGCCGCCGGCGCCCATGCGGGTGAAATCGCGACCTTTGGGGCCGAGCGGCGAATGACACTCCATGCAATGCGCAATCGTCGCCAGATAGAAGCCGCGCTTGACCTTGTCCTTGAGGTCGTCCTCGGTCATCGGCTGCTGCGCGTTCGGCACGAAGGTCTGCGGAAGCGCGACCTTGTAGATCGGCGCCGGCACCTTGTTCGTCACCGGCGACACCGAATGCAGATAGGTCGCGATGGCGTCGAGGTCGCGCGCCGTAAGGACTTTGTAGAATCCGGTCGGCATCACGTTGGCGAGCGGGATGCCGTTCGGCCGCACACCGGTGGTCAGCGTCTTCTTGAGGTCGTCGACGCTCCAGGCGCCGATGCCGGTGTCGCGGTCGGACGTGATGTTCGCGGCGGTCACGTCGAACGGCGGCTCGTTGAAGCGCAGGCCGCCCGACAGCTGCTTGTCCATTATCAGGCCGTTCGGCCCGCGCGGCGTGTGGCAGTTGTGGCAGGTCATCAACGTATCGATCAGGTATTTGCCGCGCGCCATCAGCGGGCCGCTCTGCGCCTGCGCGGCGCCCGCGCCGACGAGAAGCGCAGCAAGCCCGATCGCAATTTTCCGGATCATCATCGTCCCCCTGTCTACCCAGTTGCATGCCCGATTCTCGGGTCCGGTTGGCTGGGGAGACTACAGATTGCCCGCCGGATGGCAACGGGGCGCACTGCTATTCGCGCGCGCCGATCGTCGCGCCGCCGGCCGCGTCGCGCCTGACCGCGATCGTGGTCGCGAAGGTCCGTTGAAACCGCTCGACCCTGTCGATGATTGTGCCGGCCACGCTCGTCCGGCACGACGAGCGCTCCGTCTCGATCACGAAATCGGCCCGCCGCGGATCCTCCTCGACGACCCACGACGGCGGCAGCAGCGGACCAGCCATGCTTTCGCGAAATCCGATGCACACCGCCACGTGCGGCGGCGGCGCCGCATTCGCGTGGCGCACCGCAAGGCGCCGAGCCGCTTGCGTCGCGGCGGCGCTCCAATAGTCGAGGTCAAAGCGGCCATAGGCGCCGGGCGTTCCGCCCGCGAATCCGTTCATGGCGATGTATTCGAGCGGGTGCAGGTAGGCCATGGTCCCGACCGTCACCGCCAGATGCAGGCCGACAATGGCTGCCGCGGTGCGCGGAAAGCGCGCCAAGAGCGGCATCAACTTGCACAAAGCCCACGCGGCCAGGAGGGCGAGCGGCGGCAGGATGAACAGAACGTGCCGCACGCCGTCGAACACGACCGATCCGCGCGTCACCACGAAGACGGGCGGACCGAGCGCCGCCACCACGACGACCAGGAGGTTGCGCGCCCGCGCAACGCTCAACACCGCGGCCCGCGCGGCCGGACCAAAGCCCACCCGGCTGATATCCCGGCGCAGGGAGCCGAGCAAGCCGATGATTGCCGCGACACAGAACAGCGCCGCGCAAGCCAGCAGGACGACAAAACCCTCCGGCAGCCGGGCGAGAAGCTGCCCCGGGATGTAGTGCCAAGGAAGGTCGCCCGAGAACAGCGTTTCGCCCCAGGCCTTGAAAGAGAACAAGACATAGGACCTGATGAAATAGTCGTACACCGCCATGAATTGGGTGATCGGATTTCCGATCTGAAGCCAGGGCCATAGCGCCCAGGCCACGCACCAGCCGACGACGAGTGCCGCGACCGTTCGCATCGCGATGGCGACGAGCGCCGCGCGGCGCGCCGGATGCGGCGACAGCACCACCTCGATCGCACACAGCGCCATCGCGCCGACCAGGTAGGCGTCCGACAGAACTCCGCCGAAGCGCGTCGCGATCGCGAGCCCGCCGGCACAACCGGCCGCCACGGTCGCGGACCAGGTCGGGACGGTGCGCGACGACATCGCGACCACGCCAAGCGTCGCCCAGGTCATGGCGGACAGGAACGGAAGATCGTTCGGCGTGAAAAAGAGGTGGCCATACAGGTTGCCGGTCGTGAGACACAGCACGATCGCCGCAAAGCCGGCCCAGCGGCCGATCGCGAGCCGCCCGGTCGGCAGGAGCGCCGCGATGCCGGCGAGCCCAACCAAAAAAGTCAGCGCATGCCGGACCGTGAACGGATCGGCGATGCGGAACGACTGGGTGATCGCAACGAGGATCTGAAACCAGGGCCCATAGAGATAGGCGTCGAAGAATGAAAACTGCGACCGGTCCGTGAACCCGCTCGTGTACCACGCCAGGGCCTTCGGCCCGTAGCCGTCGAAGATGAATTCGTCGGTCGTGATGCCGTAGTCGGGCGCGGTCGCGAGGCCGATGACGAGCACGACCGCCAGCAACGCTACGGTCGCGCGAATCTCGCGGTCGTGTGAGCGCAGAAGCGCATGGTCGCCCGGCACGCCTCCCCCCTCGTTTGCGCGATGGGCCCGTGAACGCCGCGGCCATGAAAAAAGGGGCCGCGCGGCCCCTTTTGTCATCTAGTCCTGTCGGACATCTTGCCGCCGACTCATGCCGCCTCGGTGGAACTCGACCGCGACCTTCTCCTGGACCGGCCCGGAGTCCTGCCCTTTGGCGTCCACATCACGATCGACGAACTCGATCACCGCGACCGGCGCGTTGTCGCCGTAGCGGAAGCCCGCCTTCATGATGCGGAGATAGCCGCCGTTGCGTTCCTTGTAGCGCGGGCCGAGCACGTCGAAGAGCTTCTTGACCATCGGCACGTCGCGGATCTCGGCGATCGCCTTGCGCCGCGCATGCAAGTCGCCGCGTTTGCCGAGCGTGACCAGCTTCTCGACGATCGGGCGCAGGTCCTTGGCCTTGGGCAGCGTGGTGGTGATCTGCTCGTGCTTGATCAGCGCGGCCGCCATGTTGGCGAACATGGCGCGGCGATGCTCGGCCGTGCGGTTTAGCTTGCGGTGGGCGTTACCGTGACGCATCGCCGTGGTCCCTTTTCTACCTTTTCATAGCGTCATTGCGAGCGAAGCGAAGCAATCTCGAGCCGCACATGCATGCGTTGACGCAAACCTCAGTAATGATCCTCGAAGCGCTTCGCCAGCTCGTCGATGTTCTCCGGCGGCCAGCCCGGCACTTCCATGCCGAGATGGAGGCCCATCTGGGCCAGCACTTCCTTGATCTCGTTGAGCGACTTGCGGCCGAAGTTCGGCGTGCGCAGCATCTCTGCCTCGGTCTTCTGCACGAGGTCGCCGATGTAGACGATGTTGTCGTTCTTGAGACAGTTGGCCGAGCGCACCGAAAGCTCGAGCTCGTCCACCTTCTTGAGGAAGGCCGGGTTGAACGCGAGATCGGGGATCGCCTCGATCGCGACTTCCTTGCGCGGCTCCTCGAAGTTGACGAACACGTTGAGCTGGTCCTGCAAAATCCTCGCCGCATACGCGAGCGCGTCCTCGGGGGTCACGGCGCCGTTGGTCTCGATCTGCATCGTGAGCTTGTCGTAGTCGAGAATCTGGCCTTCGCGGGTATTCTCGACCCGATAGGAGATCTTCTTGACCGGGGAGAACAGGCTGTCGACCGGGATCAGGCCGATCGGCGCGTCCTCGGGACGGTTGCGCTCGGCCGGCACGTAGCCCTTGCCGGTGTTGACCGTGAACTCCATGCGGATCTCGGCGCCTTCGTCGAGATGGCAGAGCACGAGCTCCGGATTGAGCACGACCACGTCGCCGACGGTCTGGATGTCGCCCGCCGTGACGACGGCCGGCCCGGACTTCTTGACCACCATGCGCTTGGGCCCATCGCCCTGCATCTTGATGGCGATGTCCTTGATGTTGAGTACGATGTCGGTCACGTCCTCGCGCACGCCGGCGATCGAGGAGAATTCATGCAGCACGCCGTCGATGTGCACCGACTGCACGCTCGCGCCCTGCAGCGACGACAACAGGATGCGCCGCAGCGCGTTGCCGAGCGTGAGCCCGAAGCCGCGCTCGAGCGGCTCGGCCACGACCGTCGCGATGCGCTTGGGGTCGCCGCCCGCGGCCACCTGGAGCTTGTTCGGCTTGATCAGTTCTTGCCAGTTCTTTTGGATCGTCACGTTTCATCACCATTCGTTTGGCGGCGCGGTCCCCGCGCATCCCGCTCCGCCCGCGGGACAAATCGGCGGCGGCGGACGGCAGGGGGCCGATCCGCCGGATGAAAACCATTCAGACTCTGCGGCGCTTGCGCGGCCGGCAGCCATTGTGCGGGATCGGCGTCACGTCGCGGATCGACGTGATCATGAAGCCGGCCGACTGCAGCGCCCGCAGCGCCGACTTCGCGGCCCGAGCCCGGGCCCGCAACCTCGACCTCGAGGGTGCGCATGCCGTGCTCCTGCGCCTTCTTGGCGACGTCTTCGCCGGCGACCTGCGCCGCATACGGCGTCGACTTGCGCGAGCCCTTGAAGCCCATCGTGCCGGACGACGACCACGCGATGGTGTTGCCCTGCGCGTCCGTGATGGTGATCATCGTATTGTTGAAGGTCGCGTTCACATGCGCAACGCCGGAGGCGATGTTCTTGCGCTCACGGCGGCGGACGCGGGTGGCTTCCTTGCCCATTCTGTTTCCCTTTGCGGCTCGCTCGGCGTGCGAGCCCTGATCGCGTGAATTGGTTTGCTACCGGAATCGGTCGCGGCTCAGGTGACCTTCTTCTTGCCGGCGATCGGCTTCGACGGTCCCTTGCGGGTGCGCGCATTGGTGTGGGTGCGCTGGCCGCGGACCGGCAGGTTGCGGCGATGGCGCAGCCCGCGATAGCAGCCCAGATCCTGGAGCCGCTTGATGTTGAGCGTGACTTCGCGCCGCAGATCGCCCTCGACGAGGTAATCGCGGTCGATCACTTCGCGGATCTGCAAGACTTCGGCGTCGGTCAGTTGCGACACCCGCCGCTCCGGCGGCAGATGCACTTTCTCCATGATCTCGCCGGCCGTCTTCGGGCCGATGCCATGGATGTATTGGAGCGCGATCACGACGCGCTTGTTGGTCGGGATATTGACACCAGCGATACGGGCCACGACGGCTGCTCCCTTTTGCCGGCGCGCGCCGGCCCTTCCAAAAATTTCACCAAGTCGATCTGAAGGCTCGCGATAAACGCGAACACGACGCCCACCCCGCCTCCCGGGGCCCGGCATCGTGCGTGAACTTTCTCCGACTGGGTGCCGGGTATTTACGGATTCTTCCCACCGGCGTCAACCTCTTCCACGGCCTTTATTAATGGCCTTTCGCCGCGCCCCGGCCGGTGGCTTGCGCGTGCCCCGTCGCGCGGTGGCGCGAGCTGACCGCGCGACCCGGGGACGGCCGGCTTTCGCCTTGGCGCCGGGTTTGCGGCTGGTCTTTCGGGCGGTCTTCGCCTTGGCAGGCTTGCCCTTGCGCGCGCCCTTCGCCGGACTGGTCTTGGTGGCGGCCTTGATGGCGACCTTCTTGGCGGCGACCGGGCGGTCAGCCTTTCCCAGGGCGTGGTCGATCGCAGCGGAGACCTCTGGGATCGGAGCCATGCCGTCGACCGCCCGCAGAAGCCCATGATCGCTGTAATATGATACCAGGGGCGCCGTCTGGACCCGGTAGGTATGCACCCGCTTCTCCAGCGCCTCCGGGTTGTCGTCGGCGCGCGCGGTTTCGCCCCGCGCCTGCATGTCGGCAACGCGCTTGGCGATGCGCTGGTGCAGAATGCCTTCATCGACCTTGAGCTGGACCGCCGCGTCGAGCGCGATGCCCTTGTCCTTGAGCATGCGGTCGAGCGCCTGCGCTTGCGGCACCGTGCGCGGGAACCCGTCGAGAATGAAGCCGTTCTTCGCGTCCGGCTGCTCGATTCGGTCGGCGACGATCGAGACCACCACGTCGTCGGGCACGAGCTCGCCGCGCGCCATGATGTCGCGCGCCTTCAGACCGACCGGCGTCTCCGCCTTGACGGCCGCACGCAGCATGTCGCCGGTCGACAGCTGCACAATTCCATATTTTTCAGTCAGACGTTGGGATTGAGTACCTTTTCCGCACCCCGGCGGCCCCAGCAGAATAAGCCTCATCTCCTCCGGCCTCGTAGTTTTGATTTTTTGATCAGCCCCTCATACTGATGGGCCAACAGGTAGCCTTGCACTTGCGCCACCGTGTCCATCGTGACGCTGACCACGATCAGCAGCGAGGTGCCGCCGAAGTAGAACGGCACGTTTGCCCAGTTCGTCAGGACCTCGGGGACCAGGCAGACCGCCGCGAGATAGAGGGCGCCGATCACCGTGATGCGCGAGAGCACATAGTCGATGTATTCGGCGGTGCGCTCGCCCGGCCGGATGCCGGGGATGAATCCGCCGTGCTTCTTCAGGTTGTCGGCCGTCTCGGTCGGGTTGAACACGATCGCCGTATAGAAGAAGGCGAAGAACAGGATGCCGGCGACATAGAGAAGCAGGAAGAGCGGACGGCCGTGCGAGAGCTGGGCGACGATCTCGTTCAACCACCCCGGCATGCGGCCGGTGTTGAAGTTGGCAACCGTCGTCGGCAGCAGAAGCAGCGAGGAGGCGAAGATCGGCGGGATCACGCCCGACGTGTTGAGCTTGAGCGGCAGGTGCGAGGACTGGCCCTCGAACATGCGGTTGCCGACCTGGCGCTTGGGATACTGGATGAGCAGCCGCCGCTGCGCGCGCTCCATGAACACGATGAACGCGATCACTGCGACCACCATCAGGACGACGAGGATCAAGGTGCCGATCCCGAGCTGGCCGGTACGCGAAAGCTCGAGGGTGCCGGCGAGCGCGCTCGGCAGCTGGGCCACGATGCCCGACAGGATGATCAGCGAGATGCCGTTGCCGATGCCGCGCGACGTGATCTGCTCGCCGAGCCACATCAGGAAGATCGTGCCGCCCGTGAGCGTGATCACGGTCGAGATGCGGAAGAACCAACCCGGATCGGCCACCACGTTGCTGGTGCCTTCAAGGCCGATAGCGATGCCGTAGGCCTGCAGCGCCGCGAGGATGACGGTGCCGTAGCGGGTGTATTGGTTGATGACCTTGCGGCCCTGCTCGCCCTCCTTCTTGAGCTGTTCGAGCGTGGGCGAGACGGTCGTCATCAGCTGCACGATGATCGAGGACGAGATGTACGGCATGATGGCGAGCGCGAAGATCGCCATGCGGTGGATGCCGCCGCCCGCGAACATGTTGAACATGCCGAGGATGCCGCCGGACTGGGTCTGGAAGATGTTGTCCCAGACGGCCGGATCGATGCCGGGCAGCGGGATATAGGTGCCGACCCGATAGACCAGCAGCGCGCCCAGCGTGAACCAGAATTCGCTTCTTCAGCTCATCGGCCTTGGCGAGCGCGGAAAAGTTGAGATTGGCCGCCAGTTGTTCCGCTGCTGAGACCATGCGTCCACGCTCCCGGTTGCGCCTACCGCCCCGTCATGGCCGGCATCGCCGTTCGAAGAACGGCTCGCTTCACTCGCCTATGCTCGGCCATACTCGCCGAAAGAGGTATAAGTCATGCGTGTCCGGCACAAGGGCCGGCACAGACAAGCGTCCGTGACCGACCGCACTCATTCCTACGCGGCCTTGTCGTCCCCCTCGCGCTTCGCCGCGAGGACCTTCACCGAGCCGCCCGCCTTCTCGACCGCGGCGGCCGCCGACTTCGAGGCGCCATAGACCTCGAAATTGAGCTTGGCCTTGATCTCGCCGTTGCCCAGGAGCCGCACGCCGTCTTTCACGCGGCGTAGGACCCCTGCCCGCACCAGCGCGGCCGCGTCCACCACGTCCTTGGGATCGAGCCGTCCGGCGTCGACCGCCGTCTGCACGCGACCCAGGTTCACCTCGTTGAGCTTCTTGGCGAAGATGTTGTTGAAGCCGCGCTTGGGCAGGCGGCGATGCAGCGGCATCTGACCGCCTTCGAAGCCCTTGATGCGCACGCCCGAGCGCGCGGTCTGGCCCTTGCCGCCGCGGCCGCCCGTCTTGCCCGACCCCGAGCCGATGCCGCGCCCGATGCGCTGCCGCGGCTTGCGCGACCCCGGCCGGTCGGCGAGTTCGTTGAGCTTCATGGCCCTCTCCGTTCGACTTACTGCGTCATGGCCGGCCTTGTCCTGACCATCCACGTCTTGCTTGATTTCCAAGACGCGGATGCCCGGGACAAGGCCGGGCATGACGGCGAATTATCTTGCCTCGACCACCCGCACCAAGTGCGCGACCTTGGCGATCATGCCGCGCACCGAGGGCGTGTCCTCGAGCTCCGAGACCCGCCCGATGCGGTTGAGCCGCAGCCCGATCAGCGTCTCGCGCTGCGAGTGATGCCGCCGCGCGGCGCTACCGGTCTGCTCGACCTTGATCGTCTTCGTCGCCTTCGCCATGGCGGGCAATCCTCAAGCGTTGCGCGTTCAGTCAGCCGACGCCTCGGCGTCGGCGCCTTCGCGGCGGCGCGACTGCAGGGCGGAGACCTTGATGCTGCGACGCGCCGCGACCGAGCGCGGCAAGTCCTGGTGCTTGAGCGCGTCGAAGGTCGCGCGCACCATGTTGTAGGGGTTGGACGAGCCGAGCGACTTCGCCACCACGTCCTGCACGCCGAGCGTCTCGAACACGGCGCGCATCGGGCCGCCCGCGATGATGCCGGTGCCGGGAGGCGCCGCGCGCAGGAAGACCTTGCCGGCGCCATGCCGGCCCGCGACGTCGTGGTGCAGCGTACGGCCCTCGCGCAACGGCACGCGCGTGAGGTTGCGCTTGGCCGCGTCGGTCGCCTTGCGGATCGCTTCCGGCACCTCGCGCGCCTTGCCGTGACCGTGGCCGACCCGCCCCTTCTGGTCGCCCACGACGACGAGCGCCGCGAAGCCGAAACGCCGACCGCCCTTCACCACCTTGGCGACGCGGTTGATCGCCACGAGCTTCTCGGTGAACTCGTTATCCCGTTCATCGCGATTCCGATCGCGGTGGTCGCGTTCACGTGCCATGAGAGAAATCCGTTTCTGTTGCCGGTCCTACTGCACCGTCAGAACTTGAGTCCGCCCTCGCGGGCGGCCTCGGCCAGCGCCTTGACGCGCCCGTGGAACATGTAGCCGCCGCGGTCGAACACGACGTCCTTGACGCCCTTGGCGGAGGCGCGCTCGGCCACCGCCTTGCCGACCGCCTTGGCGGCCTCGATATTGGCGCCCGTCTTGAGCGATCCGCGCATGTCCTTCTCCATCGACGACGCGGCGGCGAGCGTCTCGCCTTTGCGATCGTCGATGACCTGCGCGTAGATGTGCTTCGACGAGCGGAAGACCGAGAGGCGCAGACGCTCGCCGGCCACCGCCTTGATGTGGCGGCGCACGCGCGCCGTGCGCCGTACGCTCTGCTTCTTGGGTTTCGCCATGATCGGCTCCGTTACTTCTTCTTGCCTTCCTTGCGGAAGATGTACTCGCCCGCGTATTTCACGCCCTTGCCCTTGTACGGTTCGGGCTTGCGGAACCCGCGGATCTCGGCCGCCACCTGGCCGACCTTCTGCCGGTCGATGCCGGTGATCACCACCTCGGTCGGCTTCGGCGTCACGATCGCGATGCCGGCCGGGATCGGATAGACCACGTCGTGGCTGTAGCCGAGCGCGATCTGCAGGTTCTTGCCCTGCACCGCCGCACGGTAACCGACGCCGTTGATCTCGAGCTTGCGCTCGAAGCCCTTGGTCACGCCGGCGACCAGGTTCGACACCAGCGTGCGCGAGGTGCCCCACATGGAGCGCGCGCGCTTGGTCTCGTTGCGCGGGTCGACCTTGATGCTGCCCTTGTCGAGCTTCGCCTGGACCTCGGCGGGCAGCACGAGCTCGAGGGCGCCTTTCGGCCCCTTCATCTTCACGGTCTGCCCATCGACGCTTGCGGTGACGCCGGACGGGATGGTGACCGCTCTCTTGCCGATACGAGACATATCAGTCGTCCCTTACGTGTTTCGCTTCGTCCGCGCGTGCCCGTGGCACTGCGTCAGAACACCGTGAACAGGATCTCGCCGCCGACATTGGCGTCGCGCGCCGCGTGATCCGCCATCACGCCCTTCGGCGTCGAGATGATCGCGACGCCGAGGCCGTTGTTGATGCGCGGCAGCCCCTGCGCCGACGAATAGACGCGCCGCCCGGGCTTCGACACCCGCTCGATCTCGCGGATCACGGGCGCGCCGTCGAAATATTTGAGCTCGATCTCGATCTCGCTGCGCCCATCGCCGTGCTCGACGGTGGCGTAGCCGCGGATGTAGCCCTCGGTCTTGAGGACCTCGAGGACGCGCTCGCGCAGCTTCGAGGCCGGCGTCGACACCTTCGACTTGGCACGCTGCTGCGCATTGCGGATGCGCGTGATCATGTCGCCGATCGGATCCGTCATCGCCATGGTCCGGCCCTCCTCACCAGCTCGACTTCACGAGGCCGGGAATCAGCCCCTTGGAGCCAAGCTCGCGCATCGCGATGCGGCTCATCTTGAGCTTGCGATAGAACGCGCGCGGACGGCCCGTCACCTCGCAGCGATTGCGGATGCGCGTCGCCGAGCCGTTGCGCGGCATCGCGGCAAGCTTCAGGGAGGCGGCGAACCGCTCCTCCATCGGCCTGGTCTTGTCCATCGCGATCGCCTTGAGGCGCGAGCGACGACCGGAAAACTTCTTGGTCATCCTGCGCCGCCGCTCGTTCTTCTCGATCGAACTCTTCTTGGCCATTAGGCCCTCCTTGGCCCTTCCGCGTCTGAAGCGACGTTGCGTCTCTTCACTGCCGGAACGGAAAATTGAACGCGGTGAGCAGCGCGCGCGCTTCCTCGTCGGTGCGCGCCGTGGTGCAGACCGTGATGTCCATGCCCCAGATCTCGGCCGCCTTGTCGTAGTCGATCTCCGGGAAGATGATGTGTTCCTTGATGCCGATCGTGTAGTTGCCGCGGCCGTCGAAGCTCTTCGGATTGAGCCCGCGGAAGTCGCGCACGCGCGGCAGCGCGATGTTGATCAGGCGGTCGAGGAATTCGTACATGCGCGCCTTGCGCAGCGTGACCTTGCAGCCGATCGGCTGGTTCTCGCGCAGCTTGAAGGTCGCGATCGACATGCGCGAGTTGGTGATCACCGCCTTCTGGCCGGCGATCAGGCCGAGATCGGCCGCGGCCAACTCGACCTTCTTGCGGTCGTTGACGCCTTCGCCGATGCCCATGTTGAGCACGATCTTGTCGAGCCCCGGCACCTGCATGCCGTTCTTGTAGCCGAACTTCTCGGTCATCGCCTTGCGCACGACCTCGTCGTAGTGCTTGCGCATGCGCACGGGGCCGCCGCCAGGCGCCGCCTTCGGCTTGCCCTTGGCGACCGTCTTGTCGCCGCCCTTGTCCGCCGCCTTGCCCTTGCCTTTCGGCGCGCGCTCGGCCTTGGCGGCAGGCGCGCCTTCGGCCGCGGCAGCCGCCGGCTTCTCGGCCTTCGGGGCCTTCGCGGGCTTGTCGTCCTTCGGGGCCTTCTCGGCCTTGGATTTCTTGTCGGTGTCAGCCATCGATCTCGGCTCCCGAACGCTTGGCGATTCTGACCTTCTTGCCGTCCGCCTGGACCTTGAAGCCGACGCGGGTCGGCTTGCCGTCCTTCGGATCGGCGAGTGCGATGTTGGAGAGGTGAACGGCGAGCTCCTTGGAGATGATGCCGCCCTCCTGCTGCGCGGTCTGGCGCTGGTGGCGCTTGACCATGTTGACGCCGCGCACCACGGCGCGGTTCTCGGCCGGGCGCACCTCGATCACCTCGCCGCTGCGGCCCTTGTCGCGGCCGGCGAGCACGACGACCTTGTCGCCCTTGCGGATCTTCGCCGCCATCACAGCACCTCCGGTGCGAGCGAGATGATCTTCATGTGGTTCTTGGCGCGCAGCTCGCGCGGCACCGGGCCGAAGATGCGGGTCCCGACCGGCTCCATCTGCGCCGTGATCAGCACCGCGGCGTTGCGGTCGAAGCGGATGATCGAGCCGTCCGCCCGGCGCAGGTCCTTGGCGACCCGCACCACCACGGCCTTCATCACGTCGCCCTTCTTCACGCGGCCGCGCGGAATCGCTTCCTTGACCGACACGACGATCACGTCGCCCACGGTCGCATACTTGCGCTTCGAGCCGCCCAGCACCTTGATGCACATGACGCGGCGAGCGCCGGAGTTGTCCGCCACGTCGAGATTGGTCTGCATCTGGATCATGATGCTATCCCGGTCCTCTCTCGTTCACGCTCTCGAGCCGAGCGCTCACGTTACCTTTTGCTTCTTCTCGCCCCGGACCACCGTCCAGCGCTTGAGCTTGGAGATCGGGCGGTGCTCCTCGATCCACACCACGTCGCCGACCGCGTACTCGTTGTTCTCGTCGTGCGCGTAGAACTTCTTCGAGCGGCGCACGGTCTTCTTGAGCACTGGATGCGTGAAGCGGCGTTCGACGCGCACGACGCGCGTCTTCGCCTGCTTGTCGCTCACCACGATGCCCTGGAGCTCTCGCTTCGGCACGCTGGCCTCCTTACTTCGACTTCGGCTGCGCGGCGCGCTTCTGCTGCGCGACCGTGCGGATGCGGGCGATGTCGCGGCGCACTTCGCGCACCCGCGACGTATTCTCGAGCTGGCCCGTCGCGCGCTGGAAGCGCAGGTTGAACCGCTCCTTCTTGAGCTTCAGCAGCTCGTCGTCGAGCTGGTCGACAGTCATCTGCCTGAGATCGTCGGGGTTGTGCACTTCGCCCTCCATCACTCGGCGATGCGCGCGACGAAGCGCGTCTTGATCGGCAGCTTGGCGGCGGCGAGCGAGAGCGCCTCCTTGGCGATCTGGACCGGCACGCCGCCGATCTCGAACATGATGCGGCCCGGCTTCACGCGCGCGACCCAGAGCTCGGGCGAGCCCTTGCCGGAGCCCATGCGCACCTCGAGCGGCTTCTTCGACACCGGCACGTCCGGGAAGATGCGGATCCACACGCGACCGGCGCGCTTCATGTGGCGTGTCATCGCGCGACGCGCCGCCTCGATCTGGCGCGCCGTGACGCGGTCGGGCTCTATCGCCTTGAGCCCGAACTCGCCGAACGACAGCGAGGCGCCGCTGGTCGCGAGGCCGTGGATGCGGCCCTTGTGCGCCTTGCGGTACTTCGTCTTCTTCGGTTGCAACATGGCGGTGCGCCTCTCTTAAACCTCTATGGCTCGCTCAGCCGTCGCGCCGCGACGGACGGCCGGCCTCGGCCTCGGCGAGCTTCTTGTCTTGCGCCATCGGATCGTGCTCGAGGATCTCGCCCTTGAAGATCCACACTTTCACGCCGCAGGTGCCGTAGGTCGTGAACGCGGTCGCGACGCCGTAGTCGACGTCGGCGCGCAGCGTGTGCAGCGGAACGCGGCCCTCGCGGTACCACTCCATGCGGGCGATCTCGGCGCCGCCGAGCCGGCCGGAGCAGTTGATGCGGATGCCCTCGGCGCCGAGCCGCATCGCCGACTGCACGGCGCGCTTCATGGCGCGGCGGAACGCGACGCGGCGCTCCAGCTGCTGGGCGATCAATTCGGCGACGAGTTGCGCGTCGAGCTCCGGCTTCCTGATCTCGACGATGTTGATGACGACGTCCGAGTCGGTGAGCGCCGCGACCTTCTTGCGCAGCTTCTCGATGTCGGCGCCCTTCTTGCCGATGACGACGCCCGGCCGCGCCGACTGGATGGTGACGCGGCACTTCTTGTGCGGCCGCTCGATCACGATGCGCGAGACCGCCGCCTGCTTGAGCGCGTCATGCAGCTCCTCGCGGATCTTCGCGTCCTCGTGGAGGAGCTGGCCGTACTCGTTCTTGCCGGCGTACCAGCGCGAGTCCCAGGTGCGGTTGATCCCGAGACGCAGGCCGATCGGATTGACCTTCTGACCCATGGGGGTCTCCTTTTGTAGCGTTTTCCGGCGAAGTGGTCCCGGCTCGCCGTAGAAAACGCGTCGTAACCCTAAGTTCCTAAGCTGCCGCCGCGGCCTCGACCTGACGCACGACGATCGTCAGGTGCGAGAACGGCTTGAGAATCTTGCCCGAGCGGCCGCGGCCGCGGGCATGGAAGCGCTTGATCACCAGGCCCTTGCCGACATGCGCCTGGGCCACGACCAGGTCGTCGATGTCGAGCTGATGGTTGTTTTCCGCGTTGGCGATCGCCGACTGCAGGCACTTGCGCACGTCCTTGGCGACGCGCTTGCGCGAGAATTCGAGCTCGGCGAGCGCCATCGCGACCTTCTTGCCGCGGATCATCTGCGCCAGCAGGTTGAGCTTCTGTGGGCTCACGCGCAGCATCTTGGCGACCGCCTTCGCCTCATTCTCGGCGAGCGCGCGGGGTTGGCCTTTCTTGCTCATGTCCTCACCTCGCTCACGCCGGCCCGCCCGAAGGCGCGCGCTTGGCCTTGCGGTCGGCCGAATGGCCGTGGAACGTGCGTGTCGGCGAGAACTCGCCGAACTTGTGGCCGACCATCTCTTCGGACACCAGCACCGGGATGTGCTTGTGACCGTTGTAGACCCCGAAGGTGAGCCCGACGAATTGCGGCATGATGGTCGAGCGCCGGCTCCAGATCTTGATCACGTCGTGACGACCGGACGCACGCGCGGTTTCTGCCTTCTTGAGCAGATAACCGTCGACGAACGGGCCTTTCCAGTTCGAACGCGCCATGACGTCCTCGCTTTACTGCGTCTTCTTCCGCGCGTGGCGGCTGGAGATGATGAACTTGGTGGTGGACTTGTTCTTGCGGGTCTTCTTGCCCTTGGTCGGGAAGCCCCACGGCGTCACCGGATGGCCGCCGCCCTTGGTGCGGCCGCCGTGCGGATGATCGACCGGGTTCATGGTGATGCCGCGGTTGTGCGGCATGCGACCCATCCAACGCTTGCGCCCGGCCTTGCCGATCGAGATGTTCATGTGGTCGGGGTTCGACACCGCGCCGATGGTCGCCATGCAGCGGCCGTGCACCAGGCGCTGCTCGGACGAGTTCAGGCGCAGGATCACGTACTCGCCGTCGCGGCCGACGATCTGCGCATAGGTGCCGGCCGAACGGGCGAGCTGGCCGCCCTTGCCGACCTTGATCTCGATGTTGTGGACGATCGTGCCGATCGGGATGTTGCCGGCCGGCATCGCGTTGCCGGGCTTCACATCGACGTATTCGCCGGCGACGATCGTGTCGCCGTCCCCCAGCCGCTGCGGCGCCAGGATATAGGCCAGCTCGCCGTCCTTGTACTTGATCAGCGCGATGAAGGCGGTGCGGTTCGGATCGTATTCGATGCGCTCGACGGTCGCCGGCTGGTCGTGCTTCGCACGCTTGAAGTCGACGATGCGGTACGCCTGCTTGTGGCCGCCGCCGCGGAAGCGCGTGGTGATGCGGCCGAGGTTGTTGCGCCCGCCGGTCGAATGCTTGCCTTCGGTCAGCGCCTTGAGCGGCTTGCCCTTGTAGAGGCCCGAACGATCCACCAGCACCAGCTGGCGCTGGGCCGGGGTCGTCGGCTTGTAGGTCTTGAGCGCCATGGTCCCTGCCTCAGAGTCCGGTGGTCACATCGATACGGTGACCCTCTTCGAGGGTCACGATCGCGTTCTTGACGTCCGACTGCTCGCCGAGGCGGCCGCGGAACGCCTTGTGCTTGCCCTTGCGCACCAGCGTGTTGACGCTCTTGACCTTCACGTCGAACAGCTTCTCGACCGCTTCCTTGATCTGCGGCTTGGTGGCGTGGCGCGCGACGCGAAAAAGCACCTGGTTGCGCTCGGTCGCGTTCGTCGCCTTCTCGGTGATGATCGGCGACTTGATGAGGTCGTAGTGGCGCAGATCCGTCGTGGTCATTTGAACCGCGCCTCCAGCGCATCGACCGCAGCCTTGGTCAGAACGAGCTTGGTCCGCCGCAGAATGTCGTAGACGTTGATCCCCTGGACCGGCAGCACATCGACATTGTGCAGGTTGCGCGCCGCGAGTTGCAGCCCGGCGTCGACCTGCGCGCCATCGATGATCAGCACATTGTCGAGGCCGAGCTTGGCGAAGCTCGCCTTGAGCGCCTTGGTCTTGCCGCCCTCGATCGCAGCCTTGTCGACGACGAGAATGCCGCCGTCCTTGGCCTTGGCGGAGAGCGCATGCTTGAGCGCGAGCGCCCGCACCTTCTTGGGCAGGTCATGCGCATGGCTGCGCACCACCGGACCGAACGAGCGGCCGCCGCCGCGGAAAAGGTTGGCGCGCATCGAGCCATGGCGCGCGCCGCCAGTGCCCTTCTGTGCATACATCTTCTTGCCGGTGCGCCAGACGTCGGCGCGATTCTGCACCGCATGCGTGCCGGCGCGCCGCTTGGCGAGCTGCCACTTGACGCAGCGCTGCAGGATATCGACGCGCGGCTCGAGGCCGAAGATCGCGTCCGACAGGCTGACCGAGCCCGCTTCCGCGCCGTCGAATGTGGTGACCTTGAGCTCCATTCTCACGCCCCCTCTTTCGCCGGTTCGGCCGCTTCCGCGGCCGCCTCGGCCTGGCGGAACTTGCCGGGCTTGGGCGCATCCTTCGGCAGCGCCTTCTTCACGGCGTCGCGCACCGTGATCCAGCCGCCCTTGGCGCCGGGCACCGCGCCCTCGATCAGGAGCAGGCCGCGCTCGACGTCGGTCTGCACGATCTTGAGATTCAGCGTGGTGATACGCTTGTTGCCCATCTGGCCGGGCATCTTCTTGTTCTTGAAGGTCTTGCCCGGATCCTGGCGGTTACCCGTCGAGCCGAGCGAGCGGTGCGACACCGACACGCCGTGCGTCGCACGCAAGCCGCGGAAATTCCAGCGCTTCATCGCGCCCGCAAAGCCCTTGCCGATCGAGGTGCCGGTCACGTCGACGAATTGGCCGACGACGAAATGATCGGCCGTGATCTCGGCGCCGACAGGGATCAGCGCGTCGTCGCTCACCCGGAACTCGGCGAGCCTGCGCTTGGGCTCGACCTTGGCGATCGCAAAATTGCCGCGCTCGGCCTTGCTGACGTTCGACACCTTGCGGCTGCCGGAGCCGAGCTGCAGCGCGACGTAGCCGTTCTTTTCCTTGGTGCGATGGCCGAGCACCTGGCACTTGCCGAGCTTGAGCACCGTCACGGGCACATGCTCGCCGGCCTCGGTAAAGACCCGCGTCATTCCCAACTTCTGTGCGATCACACCTGAACGCATCGGTTTATTCCTCGGGCTCGCGCCTGTTCTAGAGCTTGATCTCGACGTCGACGCCGGCCGCAAGGTCGAGCTTCATCAGCGCATCGACGGTCTGCGGGGTCGGATCGACGATATCGAGCAGGCGCTTGTGGGTGCGCATCTCGAACTGCTCGCGGCTCTTCTTGTCGACGTGCGGCGAGCGGTTGACGGTGAATTTCTCGATCTTGGTCGGCAACGGGATCGGCCCGCGCACCTGAGCGCCGGTGCGCTTGGCGGTCGCCACGATCTCGCGCGTCGACGAGTTCGAGAATGCGGTGGTCGAACGCCTTCAACCGGATGCGGATGTTTTGACCGTTCATGGGCTTTCCCTGGCCTCTCCACGACAAAGGGGCGCGGCTCGCCGCGCCCCCATGCGCCTTACTCGATGATGCTGGCGACGACGCCGGCGCCCACCGTACGGCCGCCCTCGCGGATCGCGAAGCGAAGCTTCTCTTCCATCGCGATCGGCACGATCAGGTGCACTTCCATCGCGATGTTGTCGCCCGGCATCACCATCTCGGTGCCGGCCGGCAGCGTCACCACACCGGTCACGTCGGTGGTGCGGAAGTAGAACTGCGGGCGGTAGTTGGTGAAGAACGGCGTGTGACGGCCGCCCTCTTCCTTGGTGAGGATGTAGGCCTCAGCCTTGAACTTGGTGTGCGGCTTCACCGAACCCGGCTTGCACAGCACCTGACCGCGCTCGACTTCCTCGCGCTTGGTGCCGCGCAGCAGGCAGCCGACGTTGTCGCCCGCCTCGCCCTGATCGAGCAGCTTGCGGAACATCTCGACGCCGGTGACGACCGTCTTCGTCGTCGGCTTGATGCCGACGATCTCGACTTCCTCGCCGACCTTGATGATGCCGCGCTCAATGCGGCCCGTGCACACCGTGCCGCGGCCCGAGATCGAGAACACGTCCTCGACCGGCATCAGGAACGGCTGGTCCTTCGGACGCTCCGGCTGCGGGATTTCGGCGTCGACCGCCTTCATCAGCTCGAGAATCGCGTCGTGTCCGAGCTTCGGATCCTTGTCCTCGAGCGCCATGAGCGCCGAGCCCTTGATCACGGGGATCTTGTCGCCCGGGAAGTTGTACTTGGAGAGCAGCTCGCGCACCTCGAGCTCGACGAGCTCGAGCAGCTCCGGATCGTCGACCATGTCGACCTTGTTCATGAACACCACGAGCGCCGGCACGCCGACCTGGCGGGCGAGCAGGATGTGCTCGCGCGTCTGCGGCATCGGGCCGTCGGCGGCCGACACGACCAGGATCGCGCCGTCCATCTGCGCGGCGCCGGTGATCATGTTCTTCACGTAGTCGGCGTGCCCGGGGCAGTCGACGTGCGCGTAGTGGCGCTTGTCGGTCTCGTACTCGACGTGTGCGGTCGAGATCGTGATGCCGCGCGCCTTCTCTTCCGGCGCCTTGTCGATCTGGTCATAGGCCGTGTAGTGCGCCTTGCCGGTCTCTGCCAGCACCTTGGTGATCGCCGCGGTCAGCGACGTCTTGCCATGATCGACGTGGCCGATCGTGCCGATATTGCAGTGCGGCTTGTTGCGGTTGAACTTTTCCTTGGCCATCGGTCTCTCCGTTAACCGTTAGGTGGCGTTCAGTTGAAACACAAAGAGGATCAGGAGATCAGGCGAACTTCGCCTGGACTTCCTGGGCAACGTTGTTCGGAACCTGCTCGTAGTGGTCGAACTGCATCGTGAAGGTGGCGCGGCCCTGCGACATCGAGCGAAGGTTATTGACGTAGCCGAACATGTTGGCGAGCGGCACCATCGCGTTGATCACGTTGGCGTTGCCGCGCATGTCCTGGCCCTGGATCTGGCCACGGCGCGAGTTGAGGTCGCCGATGACCGAGCCGGTGTAGTCCTCGGGCGTCACGACCTCGACCTTCATGATCGGCTCGAGCAGCACCGAATGGCCCTTCTGCAGCGCCTCGCGCAAGGCGCCGCGCGAGGCGATCTCGAAGGCGAGCGCCGACGAATCGACCTCGTGGTAGCGGCCGTCGATGAGCGTCACCTTGAGATCGACCACCGGGAAGCCGGCGAGCACGCCGGCGCCGAGCACCGACTCGAGGCCCTTCTCGACGCCCGGAATGAATTCCTTCGGCACCGAGCCGCCGACGACCTCGTTCTCGAACATGAAGCCGGTGCCGGGCGGAAGCGGCTCGGCCACGATCTTGACCTGGGCGAACTGGCCGGTGCCGCCGGTCTGCTTCTTGTGCTGGTAGTCGATCGTCACCTTCTGGGAGATTCGCTCCCGATAAGCGACCTGCGGCGCACCGATATTGGCCTCGACCTTATAGGTACGCTTGAGGATGTCGACCTTGATGTCGAGATGCAGCTCGCCCATCCCCTTGAGGATGGTCTGGCCCGACTCCTGATCGGTCGACACGCGGAACGACGGGTCCTCTGCGGCGAGCTTGGCGAGCGCGACGCCGAGCTTCTCCTGGTCGGCCTTCGACTTCGGCTCGATCGCGATCTCGATCACCGGATCGGGGAATTCCATCTTCTCCAGGATCACCTGATCCTTCGCATCGCACAGCGTGTCGCCGGTGCGCGCTTCCTTGAGGCCCGCGAGCGCCACGATGTCGCCCGCATAGGCTTCCTTGATGTCCTCGCGATTGTTGGCGTGCATCAGCAGCATGCGGCCGATGCGCTCCTTGCGCTCGCGCGTCGAGTTGATCACGCCGGTGCCGCTCGTGAGCGTGCCCGAATAGATGCGGCAGAACGTGATCGTACCGACGAACGGATCGTCCATGATCTTGAAGGCGAGCAACGACAGCGGATCCTTGTCGTCCGGCTTGCGTACGACCTCGTTGCCCTTGGGATCGACGCCCATCATCGGCGGCACGTCGAGCGGCGACGGCAGGTAGTCGACGACGGCGTCGAGCAGCGGCTGCACGCCCTTGTTCTTGAATGCCGAGCCGCACAGCACCGGATAGAACGCGCCGGTGATCACCGCCTTGCGGATCAGGCGCTTGATCGTCGCCTCGTCCGGCTCCTTGCCGTCGAGCCAGGCGGCCATCACGTCGTCGTCGAGTTCGACCGCGGCCTCGACCATCTTCTCGCGGTATTCCTTGGCCTGGTCGAGCATGTCGGCCGGGATATCGATGTCGTTGTATTTCGCGCCGAGACCCTCGTCCTCCCACACCACGCCCTTCATGCGCACGAGGTCGATGAGGCCCTTGAACTGGCTCTCGGCGCCGATCGGAAGCTGGATCGCCACCGGCTTCGCGCCCAGGCGGTCGACGATGTCGGAGAGGCAGCGGAAGAAGTCCGCGCCGATCTTGTCCATCTTGTTGGCGAAGACGATGCGCGGGACCTTGTACTTGTCGCCCTGGCGCCACACCGTCTCGGTCTGCGGCTCGACGCCCTGGTTGGAGTCGAGCACGCATACGGCGCCGTCGAGCACGCGCAAGGAGCGCTCGACCTCGATCGTGAAGTCGACGTGCCCGGGCGTGTCGATGATGTTCAGGCGCTTGTCTTTCCAGAACGCGGTGGTCGCGGCCGACGTGATCGTGATGCCGCGCTCCTGCTCCTGCTCCATCCAGTCCATGGTGGCCGCGCCCTCATGGACCTCGCCGATCTTGTGGCTCTTGCCCGTGTAATAGAGGATCCGCTCCGTGGTCGTGGTCTTGCCGGCATCGATGTGCGCCATGATGCCGAAGTTGCGGTAGTCCTCGATCTTGTGAATGCGGGGCATGGAAAGTCCTTAAATCCGTTCCGTCCTTCGTGCGCCTTACCAGCGGTAGTGCGAGAATGCGCGGTTGGCCTCGGCCATCCGGTGCGTGTCCTCGCGCTTCTTGACGGCGTTCCCCCTGTTGTTGGATGCGTCGAGCAGCTCGGCCGAGAGCCGCTCCGTCATCGTCTTCTCGTTGCGCTCGCGCGCCGCAGTGATGAGCCAGCGGATGCCGAGCGCCTGGCGGCGGTCGGTGCGCACCTCGACCGGAACCTGGTAGGTCGCGCCGCCGACGCGGCGCGAGCGCACCTCGATCGACGGCATCACGTTGTCGAGCGCCTGCTGGAAGACCTGAACCGGATTCGACTTGGTCTTTCCCTCGATGATCTCGAGCGCGCCGTAGACGATCGTCTCGGCGACCGACTTCTTGCCCTGATACATGATCGAGTTCATGAACTTCGATACGACCAGGTTCCCGAACTTCGGATCGGGCTGGATTTCACGTTTGTCGGCACGGTGACGGCGGGACATGTGTTTTGCTCCGCTTACTTCGGACGCTTCGCGCCGTACTTCGAACGGCGCTGCTTGCGGTTTTTGACGCCCTGGGTGTCGAGGACGCCGCGCAGGATGTGGTAGCGCACGCCCGGCAGGTCCTTGACGCGGCCGCCGCGGATCATGACGACCGAGTGCTCCTGCAGGTTATGGCCCTCGCCCGGAATGTAGCCGATCACCTCGAAGCCGTTGGTGAGGCGGACCTTGGCGACCTTGCGCAGTGCCGAGTTCGGCTTCTTCGGCGTCGTCGTGTAGACGCGCGTACAGACGCCGCGCTTCTGCGGGCTCTGCTGCAGCGCCGGAACCTTCTTGCGCGCCCGCTGCGCCACGCGTGGCTTGCGGATGAGCTGATTGATCGTCGGCATTCGCCTTCACCCTCGTTCGGGCCGACGGGCCCGCATCCTGATGGGGCGCAAGGCCCCGGCAACTTCCGGTTCGCGCTCGGTTCGTACCGCGCGCAAACGGCAAGCGCGCCATTTCCCCGTCGCCCGGGGCATGGCGTTCTTGCGTCGACAGAGGACCGCAATCCCTCTCCCGAGAGACGTATCGCGGTCATGCACGTCACAATCTGACAGTCGAGGTGTCAGAGGCAGCGTTTGAGCTTCTTGCATCGAGGCTGGTGCCGAAACCGGCCCACGTCAAAAACCTTGCGGTCTCAATGACTTGGGCGATCCGGGAATGCCGTGCCGACGGGCGAAGCTCACCGCCTGCCGTAAAGTGCGGCGTATGTATCGGCGCGATGTGGGCAAGTCAAGCCGGAGAGCCCGGAAAATCGGCCCTTTTCGACGATCCGGCACCACGAAATCCAAGGCGCTGGGCGAGAAAATCAGAGGCATGTCGGGGATGACCCGGCGACGTGTTAACCTGCCGCCGGCATTCGCCGGTTGTCATCCGCATACGCCGAAGCCTCCGGCTCCGCTTCGCGAACCTTCCATCGGAGGAAATCGAATTGAGGCTTTTGCGCAGACAATTTCTATACGGCCTCGCTGGCGTCGTTTCGTTCGCGGCGCGCAGCGCACGAGCCGGCGACGCGGCGACGGAACCGCGCCAATCGCCGCTTGCGGAACGGCTTGCCGCCTACGCCGAGGGTCTGCGCTACGACGATCTCGACGAAGCGACGATCGAGCGCGCAAAGGTGCATCTGATCGACACGCTCGGCTGCGCGCTTGCGGCCTTCGATGAGCGGCCGGTGCGGATTTGCCGCGATGTGGCGCTGGCGAGCGGCGGCGGCGGTGCAACCGTTATCGGCACCCGGCAGCGCATCGCGCCCGACCTTGCCGCCTTCGCCAATTGCGCCGCTGTCCGCTACCTCGACCTCAATGACGCCTATGTGGGCCACGTCACCGGCCATCCGAGCGATGACATCGCGTCGTGTCTCGCGATCGCGGAGGCCGAGCGCTCCAGCGCCGCCGAACTCATCACCGCGATCGTCCTCGCCTACGAGATCAACTGCCGGCTGATCGATGCGCTCGACGTCAACATCGGCAACCGCGGCTGGGACGTTCCGGTGCTCAGCCTTCCCGCCGTCGCGCTGGCGGCCGGCAAGCTGATGAAGCTTTCCACCGACAAGTTGGCACAGGCCGTCAGCCTGGCGCTCAACGATCACGTTTCATTGGGCCAGACCCGCGCGCAGGCACTGTCGGATTGGAAGGGCGTCGCCGATGCCGAGGCCGGACGCAACGGGATTTTCGCCGCCATGCTGGCGCGCGGCGGCCTCACGGGTCCGGCGCCGATCTTCGAGGGGCGATGGGGCTTCTTCAAGCTCGTCAGCGGACCCGCGGACGTGGATGTCGGCGCCTTCGGCCGGCGCGGCGTACCATTTCGGATTCACCAATGCGGGCTGAAGAGCTATCCGGCGCATATCACGGCGCAAACCACGGTGCCGGCCGCCGTCATGCTCGCCAAGGAGATCGGTGATCTCGACCGCGTCGCGGCGCTCGAGATCGGCACCACCCACCGCGGCTACCAGATCGCCGGCCGCGACGCGGAGAAATGGGCGCCCGACACCAAGGAGACGGCGGATCACAGCCTGCCCTACATCGCGGCGCGCGCGATGCTTGACGGCACCATCGACAACGACAGCTACACGCCGGACAAGCTGCACGATCCGCGCGTTCTGGCGCTGATGCGCAAGATCACCGTGAGGGAGGATCCCGCCTTCGCGATGATCACCATCAGCGTGCCGCCGACCCGCCTGACCGCGACCCTCAGCGACGGCCGACGCATCACGCGCCTCGTGGACCGCCTGCCCGGCTTTCCGGGTCAGCCGATGAGCCGGGCCGACGTGGAGCGGAAGTTCCGCCGCAATGTGAGCAGGCGTTTGACGCAGGAGCGGACCGACTCGGTGCTGCAGGCAATGTGGGCGCTGGACCACACAGAGGATCTGTCGGCGTTGCTCGCCAAGCTTGTCGTGCCGGCATAACCTCGGCCTCGCCTCCCAAAAAGAAAGGGCCGCCCGCAGGCGGCCCTCGCAATTTTCGCGACCCGAGGTCGTGGAACGCCAGCCCTACTCCGCGGCCGGCGGCAGCGCCGCCGGCTGCTCGGCGAGCTTCGCCTGCCGCTCCTTCTCGCGCTCGTCGAGAATGAGCTGGTCGCGCTTGGTCGCGACCTCGCGCAGGCCGTTCATCACCGCGCCGGTGCCGGCCGGGATCAGGCGGCCGACGATGACGTTCTCCTTGAGGCCGTCGAGCGTGTCGATCTTGCCATTGACCGCGGCCTCGGTGAGCACGCGCGTGGTCTCCTGGAACGACGCCGCCGAGATGAACGAGCGGGTCTGCAGGCTCGCCTTGGTGATGCCGAGCAGGATCGGGTGGCCGGTTGCCGGCTTCTTGCCCTCCTCGACGACACGCGCGTTGATCTCGTCCATCTCGATCTTGTCGATCTGCTCGCCCGTGATGAGCTCGGTCTCGCCCGCGTCGTCGATCTCGACCTTCTGCAGCATCTGCCGAACGATCACCTCGATGTGCTTGTCGTTGATCGCCACGCCCTGCAGCCGATAGACGTCCTGGATCTCGTTGACCAAGTAGGCGGCGAGATCCTCGACGCCCTTGACCGCCAGGATGTCGTGCGGCGCCGGGTTGCCGTCGACGATGTAGTCGCCCTTCTCGATGACGTCGCCATCCTGCAGATGGATGTGCTTGCCCTTCGGCACGAGATACTCGCGCGCCTCGTCCTCGTTGCCGCTCGGCGGCTCGATGGTGATGCGACGCTTGTTCTTGTAGTCGCGCCCGAAGCGCACGGTGCCGGCGATCTCGGCGATAACGGCCAACTCCTTCGGCCGGCGCGCTTCGAACAGCTCGGCGACGCGCGGCAGACCGCCCGTGATGTCGCGCGTCTTCGCGCTCTCGGTCGGGATACGCGCGATGACGTCGCCCGCCTTCACCTTGGAGCCCGGGTCGACCGACAAGATGGCGTCGACCGCGAGCAGGTAGCGCGCGTCGCCGCCGCGGCTGAGCTTCAGGATCTTGCCGTCCTTGCCTTTGATCACGAGGGCCGGGCGGAGATCCTGCTGGTTGCGCGCCGAGCCGGTGCGCCAGTCGACCACCACACGCTTGGCGATGCCGGTCGCCTCGTCGACCGCTTCCGACATCGAGACGCCGTCGACCAGGTCCTCGAAGGCGATCGTGCCCTCGACCTCGGTGAGGATCGGCCGCGTGTACGGATCCCACTCGGCGATGCGCTGGCCGCGCGTGATCTTGTCGCCGTCCTCGACCTTGAGGCGCGAGCCGTATTGCAGGCGGTGCACCGCATGCTCGGTCGTGCCGTCCTGGTCGACGAGAATGACCGCCATGTTGCGGACCATCACGATGTTCTCGCCGGCCGAGTTGGTCATGACGTTCTTGTTGCGCATCTTCACCATGCCGTCGAAGTTCGAACTCGACGAACGACTGCACGGAGATCTGCGCGGCGCCGCCGACGTGGAACGTCCGCATGGTGAGCTGGGTGCCCGGCTCGCCGATCGACTGGGCCGCGATCACGCCGACCGCTTCGCCCATGTTGACCGGCGTGCCGCGGGCGAGATCGCGCCCGTAGCACTTGCCGCACACGCCGTTGGTCGTCTCGCAGGTGAGCACCGAGCGGATGCGCACCTCCTGGACGCCCGCCTGGACCACCTGATCGACTTCCGGCTCGGTAAGCAGCGTGCCGGCTTTGATGATCACCTTGTTGGACGCGGGTTCGCGCAAGTCTTCGGCCGTGGTGCGGCCGAGGATGCGGCTCGCGAGCGAGGCCACGACCTGGCCGGCGTCGATCACGGCGCGCACCTTGATGCCGCCCGCCGTGCCGCAGTCCTCGGTCGTGATGATGCAATCCTGCGCGACGTCGACGAGACGGCGCGTCAGGTAGCCCGAGTTCGCGGTCTTGAGCGCGGTGTCGGCGAGGCCCTTGCGGGCGCCGTGCGTCGAGTTGAAGTACTCGAGCACCGAGAGGCCTTCCTTGAAGTTCGAGATGATCGGGCTTTCGATCAGCTCGCCGGAGGGCTTCGACATCACGCCGCGCATGCCGGCGAGCTGGCGCATCTGCGCCGCCGAGCCGCGCGCGCCGGAATGCGCCATCATGTAGATCGAGTTGATCGGCACCTCGCGCTTGCCGCCCGGCTCCTTACGCACAGCCGAGATCTCGCGCATCATCTCCTCGGCGATGCGGTCGGTGCACTTCGACCAGGCGTCGACCACCTTGTTGTACTTCTCGCCTTCGGTGATGGTGCCGTCGTTGTACTGCTGCTCGTATTCCTTGGCGAGCGTGCGGGTGTCCTCGACGATCTTCCACTTGGTGCTCGGCACCACCATGTCGTCCTTGCCGAACGAGATGCCGGCCTTGAACGCGTTGTGGAAGCCGAGCGCCATGATGCGATCGCAGAAGATCACCGTCTCCTTCTGACCGCAGTGGCGATAGACCATGTCGATCATGCTGGAGATTTCGCGCTTGGTCATGAGCTTGTTCACGGCCTCGAACGAGATCTTCGGCGAGCGCGGCAGCACCTGCCCGATCATGACGCGGCCCGGCGTGGTGTCGTGCCACGTCTTGGCCGGCTCACCCTTCTCGTTCACGCCGTCGAAGCGGAACTTGATCTTGGTGTGCAGCGTGATGACCTTGGCGTTGAGCGCGTGCTCGATCGACGACATGTCGCCGAACAGCTTGCCCTGGCCCGGCTCGTTGTCGCGCATCAGCGAGAGATAGTAGAGACCGAGCACGATATCCTGCGACGGCACGATGATCGGCGAGCCGTTCGCGGGGTGCAGGATGTTGTTGGTCGACATCATCAGCACGCGCGCTTCCAGCTGCGCCTCGAGCGACAGCGGGACGTGCACGGCCATCTGGTCGCCGTCGAAGTCGGCGTTGAAGGCGGCGCAGACCAGCGGATGCAGCTGGATCGCCTTGCCCTCGATCAGCACCGGCTCGAACGCCTGGATGCCGAGGCGGTGCAGCGTGGGCGCGCGGTTGAGCAGCACGGGGTGCTCGCGGATCACCTCGTCGAGGATGTCCCAGACCTCCGGCTTCTCCTTCTCGACCAGCTTCTTCGCCTGCTTCACCGTGGTGGAGAGGCCCTTGGCGTCGAGCCGCGAATAGATGAACGGCTTGAACAGCTCGAGCGCCATCTTCTTCGGCAAGCCGCACTGGTGCAGCTTGAGCTCGGGACCGACCACGATCACGGAGCGGCCCGAATAGTCGACGCGCTTGCCGAGCAGGTTCTGCCGGAAGCGGCCCTGCTTGCCCTTGAGCATGTCGGCGAGCGATTTGAGCGGACGCTTGTTGGCGCCCGTGATGACGCGGCCGCGCCGGCCGTTGTCGAACAGCGCGTCGACCGCCTCCTGCAGCATCCGCTTCTCGTTGCGGATGATGATGTCGGGCGCGCGCAGCTCGATCAGCCGCTTCAAGCGGTTGTTGCGGTTGATGACGCGGCGATAGAGGTCGTTGAGGTCCGAGGTCGCGAAGCGGCCGCCGTCGAGCGGCACCAGCGGCCGCAGATCCGGCGGGATCACCGGCACCTGGGTGAGGATCATCCACTCCGGCTTGTTGCCCGACTGGATGAAAGCCTCGATCAGCTTGAGGCGCTTGGCGAGCTTCTTCGGCTTGAGCTCGGAGGTCGAACTCGGCGATCTCGACGCGCAGATCCGCGGCGAGCTTCTCCAGGTCCATGGCCTTGAGCATCTCGCGGATCGCCTCGGCGCCGATCTGCGCCGTGAAGCTGTCCTGGCCGAATTCTTCCTGCGCCTTGAGGTACTCGTCCTCCGACAGGAGCTGGCGCTCCTGCAGCGACGTGATGCCCGGCTCGAGCACGACGTAGTACTCGAAGTAGAGGATGCGCTCGAGGTCCTTGAGCGTCATGTCGAGCAGGAGGCCGATGCGGCTCGGCAGCGACTTCAGGAACCAGATGTGCGCGACCGGCGCCGCGAGCTCGATATGGCCCATGCGCTCGCGCCGCACCCGCGAGAGGGTGACTTCGACGCCGCACTTCTCGCAGATGATGCCCTTGTACTTCATGCGCTTGTACTTGCCGCACAAGCACTCGTAGTCCTTGATCGGGCCGAAGATGCGCGCGCAGAACAGGCCGTCACGCTCCGGCTTGAACGTGCGATAGTTGATCGTCTCAGGCTTCTTGATCTCGCCGTAGGACCACGAGAGAATCTTGTCCGGGCTCGCGATCGAGATCCGGATCTGGTCGAAGACCTGCGCCGGCACCTGCGGGCTGAAAAGATTCATCACTTCTTGGTTCATTCATCGTCTCCTGGCATGCCGGCCGCCAACCGGCAGCAAATTCGAACGTCGTCCGTTTCTCACACCCCGTGCACGGGCCCGCGCGCAGCGCGCGAGCCCGTCTCGATCACTCCGCCGCCTCGCCCTGCGGCCTTTCCTGCTTGGAATTGTGCAGGTCGACGTTGAGGCCGAGCGAGCGCATTTCCTTGACCAGCACGTTGAACGATTCCGGAATACCGGCCTCGAACGTGTCGTCCCCGCGCACGATCGCCTCGTACACCTTGGTGCGGCCCGCGACGTCGTCGGACTTCACGGTCAGCATCTCCTGCAGCGTGTAGGCGGCGCCATAGGCCTCGAGCGCCCACACCTCCATTTCGCCGAACCGCTGCCCGCCGAACTGCGCCTTGCCGCCCAGCGGCTGCTGGGTGACGAGGCTGTACGGACCGATCGAGCGCGCGTGGATCTTGTCGTCCACGAGGTGGTGAAGCTTGAGGATGTAGATGTAGCCCACCGTCACCTTGCGATCGAACTGCTCGCCGGTGCGGCCGTCATGCAGCGTCACCTGGCCCGAGTGATCGAGCCCGGCGAGATCGAGCATGTCCTCGATGTCTTTCTCCTTGGCGCCGTCGAACACCGGCGTCGCGATCGGCACGCCGTGGCGGAGGTTCTCGCCGAGCTCGACGAGCTCCTCCTCCTTGAGCGACTTGATCGTCTCGTCATCGCCGTAGACCTTGCGCAAGGTCTCCTTCAGCGGCTTCACGTCGCGGTTCTTGCCGTAGTAGGCATCGACGGCCTGGCCGATCTTGAGGCCCATGCCGGCGCACGCCCAGCCGAGATGGGTCTCGAGGATCTGCCCGACGTTCATGCGGCTCGGCACGCCGAGCGGATTGAGCACGACGTCGACCGGCGAGCCGTCGGCGAGGAACGGCATGTCCTCAGCCGGCACGATCTTCGACACCACGCCCTTGTTGCCGTGGCGGCCCGCCATCTTGTCGCCGGGCTGGATCTTGCGCTTCACGGCAACGAAGACCTTGACCATCTTCATCACGCCGGGCGGCAGCTCGTCGCCGCGCTGCAGCTTCTCGACCTTGTCGAGGAAGCGCTGTTCCAGGCCCTTCTTGCTCTCCTCGTACGACTTACGGATGGCTTCGATCTCGGCCATCAACTTGTCGTTCGGAGAGGCGAACAGCCACCACTGCGAGCGCGGATACTCGTCGAGCACCGCGCGGGTGATCTTGCTGTCCTTCTTGAAGCCCTTCGGACCCGCGATGCCCTGGCGGCCTTCCAGGAGGTCGGCGAGACGGCCGAAAACGTTCCGATCGAGGATCGCCTGCTCGTCGTCGCGATCCTTGGCGAGCCGCTCGATCTCCTCGCGCTCGATCGCGAGCGCGCGCTCGTCCTTGTCGACGCCGTGACGGTTGAACACCCGCACCTCGACGACCGTGCCCTGCACGCCCGGCGGGACGCGCAGCGACGTGTCGCGCACGTCGCTCGCCTTCTCACCGAAGATCGCGCGCAGCAGCTTCTCTTCCGGCGTCATCGGGCTTTCGCCCTTCGGCGTGATCTTGCCGCACAGGATGTCGCCCGCGTGCACTTCCGCGCCGATGTAGACGATGCCCGCCTCGTCGAGGTTCTTGAGCGCCTCCTCGGACACGTTCGGGATGTCGCGGGTGATCTCCTCCGGCCCGAGCTTGGTGTCGCGCGCCATCACCTCGAATTCCTCGATGTGGATGGACGTGAACACGTCGTCCTTGACGATGCGCTCGGAGAGCAGGATCGAGTTCCTCGAAGTTGTAGCCGTTCCACGGCATGAACGCGACGAGGACGTTGCGGCCGAGCGCGAGCTCGCCGAGGTCGGTCGAGGGACCGTCCGCGATGATGTCGCCCTTGGCGACCGAGTCGCCCACCTTCACCAGCGGACGCTGGTTGATGCAGGTGTTCTGGTTAGAGCGCTGGAACTTCATCAGGCGGTAGATGTCGACGCCCGACTTCGACGGATCGAGCTCCTCGGTCGCGCGCACCACGATACGGGTGGCGTCGACCTGGTCGATCACGCCGGTGCGGCGCGCCGCGATCGCGGCGCCCGAATCACGGGCGACCACGCTTTCCATTCCGGTGCCGACGAACGGCGCCTCGGCCCGCACCAACGGCACCGCCTGGCGCTGCATGTTGGAGCCCATGAGCGCGCGGTTGGCGTCGTCGTTCTCGAGGAACGGGATCAGCGCGGCGGCGACCGACACCAGCTGCTTGGGCGACACGTCCATGTAGTCGACCTTGTCGGGCGGCACCATCAGCACGTCGCCGGAATGCCGGCAGACGATGAGATCGTCGGTGAAGCGCGCCTTGGCATCCATCGCCACGTTGGCCTGGGCGACGTAGTGGCGCCCTTCCTCCATGGCCGACAGATAGACCACCTCGTCGGAGACGCGGCCGTCCTTGACCTTGCGATAGGGCGTTTCGACGAAGCCGTACTTGTTCACCCGCGCATAGGTCGCGAGCGAGTTGATCAGGCCGATGTTCGGACCTTCCGGCGTCTCGATCGGGCAGATGCGGCCGTAATGCGTCGGGTGCACGTCGCGCACCTCGAAGCCGGCGCGCTCGCGCGTGAGACCGCCCGGCCCGAGCGCCGAGAGCCGCCGCTTGTGCGTGATCTCGGAGAGCGGGTTGGTCTGGTCCATGAACTGCGAGAGCTGCGAGGAGCCGAAGAACTCGCGCACCGCGGCAGCCGCGGGCTTCGCGTTGATCAGGTCCTGCGGCATCACGGTGTCGATGTCGACCGACGACATGCGCTCCTTGATGGCGCGCTCCATGCGCAGCAGGCCGATGCGGTACTGGTTCTCCATCAGCTCGCCGACCGAGCGCACCCGGCGGTTGCCGAGATGGTCGATGTCGTCGATCTCGCCCTTGCCGTCGCGCAGGTCGAGCAGCGTGCGGATCACGCCGATGACGTCTTCCTTGCGCAGCACGCGGATGGTGTCCTCGGCCTGCAGGTCGAGGCGCATGTTCATCTTCACGCGGCCGACGGCCGAGAGGTCGTAGCGCTCCGAGTCGAAGAACAGCGAGTTGAACATGGACATCGCGGTGTCGAGCGTCGGCGGCTCGCCCGGACGCATCACGCGGTAGATGTCGAACAGCGCGTCCTCGCGCGTCATGTTCTTATCGACCGCGAGCGTGTTGCGGATGTACGGCCCGACATTGACGTGATCGATGTCGAGGACGGGCAGCTCTTTGTAGCCGACCTCGTTGAGGACCTTGAGCACCTTCTCGGTGATCTCGTCGCCGGCCTCGACGTGGATCTCGCCGGTCTTCGGGTTGACGAGATCCTCGGCGATGTACTGGCCGATCAATTCCTCTTCGGTCATGCGCAGGGCCTTGAGGCCCTTCTCGGCGAGCTGGCGCGCCTGGCGCACGGTGATCTTCTTGCCCGCCTCCACCACCACCTTGCCGGTGTCGGCGTCGACCAGGTCGTTGATCGCCTTGTAACCGCGCATGCGGTTGGAATCGAACGGCACGCGCCAGCCGTCCTTCGAGCGCTTGTAGAGCACCTGCTTGTAGAACGTGTTGAGGGTCTCCTCGCCGCTCATGCCGAGCGCGTAGAGCAGCGACGTCACCGGGATCTTGCGGCGGCGGTCGATGCGCGCATGCACGATGTCCTTGGCGTCGAATTCGATGTCGAGCCAGGAACCGCGATACGGGATGATGCGAGCCGCGAACAGCAGCTTGCCCGACGAATGGGTCTTGCCCTTGTCGTGATCGAAGAACACGCCGGGCGAACGGTGCATCTGCGAGACGATGACGCGCTCGGTGCCGTTGACCACGAAGGTGCCGTTGTTGGTCATGAGCGGAATGTCGCCCATGTAGACATCCTGCTCCTTGATGTCCTTGACCGACTTCGCGGCAGTCTCCTCGTCGATATCGAACACGATCAGGCGCAGCGTCACCTTGAGCGGCGCCGCATACGTCATGCCGCGCTGGCGGCACTCGTCGACGTCATACTTGGGCGGCTCGAACTCGTAGCGCACGAATTCGAGCTGGGCGGTGCTGGAAAAGTCGGAGATCGGGAATACCGACTTGAACACCGCCTGCAGGCCCTCGTCCGGACGGCCGCCGGACGGCTCCTTGACGAGCAGGAACTGGTCGTAAGACGCCTTCTGAACCTCGATGAGGTTCGGCATCTCGGCGACTTCCCTGATTTTTCCGAAGAACTTGCGGACCCGCTTGCGACCCGTGAACGTCTCTGCCATCGTGGCCTCTCGCTTCGTCCGCCCGCATCATGCGGGCGGCGCGTCGTCCGGGTGGCCGCAATTGACCGCACCGGAAAACCTGTGACCTGCGGAGCCTTAGATATGGCTCCGTTCCTCGTGACGCGACCCGGAGCAATTCCCGAATCACGGTAGAATTCTGCCGCCTTTTAGACGGCGATTCGGACGATTCCGGGAAGTGATCCCGGGATCGTCCGTCTCAGATTTGTCATGGCCGGGCTTGTCCCGGCCATCCACGCCTTCCCGGATGTCTCCGTAAGACGTGGATCCCCGGTCTCGCTGCGCTCGCCGGGGATCTCGCTCAAGTAAGCTGCGCTTACTTGAGCTCGACCTTGGCACCCGCTTTTTCGAGGACGGCCTTGACCTTCTCGGCCTCGTCCTTGGACACGCCTTCCTTGACGGGCTTCGGCGCGCCTTCGACCAGGTCCTTGGCCTCTTTCAGGCCGAGGCCCGTGAGCGCGCGGACTTCCTTGATGACCTCGATCTTCTTGTCGCCCGCCGCCGCGAGCACGACCGTGAACTCGGTCTTCTCCTCGACGGGAGCTGCTGCGGCGCCAGGCGCCGCCGCGACCGCAACCGCGGCCGCCGCGGACACGCCCCACTTCTCTTCGAGCATCTTGGCGAGCTCGGCCGCCTCGAGCACGGTCAGGCTCGAGAGCTCATCGACGATCTTCGACAGTTCAGCCATTTCTCATACGTCCTTTTTCGGTTCGAACCTTGGATAACTTGCTTGCGAAGCGCCGCACTCAGGCTTCGCTCTTGCTGGCATAGGCCTGGACCACGCGCGCGACCTTGGCGGCCGGTGCGTTGACGAGTTGCGCGATCTTGGTCGCCGGCGCCACGAGCAGGCCGACCAGCTTTCCACGCAGCTCATCCAGGGACGGCAGCGACGCGAGCGCCTTCACGCCGTCCGGGTTCAGGGCGGTCTTGCCCATCGCCCCGCCGAGGATCACGAACTTCTCGTGCGCCTTGGCGAAGTCGGTGGCGACCTTCGGCGCGGCCACAGGATCGCCCGAGTAGGCGATCACGGTCGGCCCCTTGAGGAGGGGTGCGACCGAAGCCACGTCCGTGCCTTCAAGAGCGATCTTGGCGAGCCGGTTCTTCGCGACCTTCACGGATGCGCCAGCTGCTCGAGCCTGCTTGCGCAGGGTCTGCATCTGACCGACCGTGAGGCCCGCATAGTGAGCCACCACCACCACGTTCGAGGTCTTGAACACCCCGTTCAGGTCGGTGACAGCCTCTTTCTTGGCCGCTCGATCCACTTGGTTGCTCTCTCCGGTAGGCGGCCGGCATCGCTCAAGACAACAGCCGCCGGTTGCGACATGCCGTCCTTGACCCGACGCGCCTTGCCGGCGGACGAAGGACAGGGACGACGTTTTGATGCCCTGCCCCCCGGACGACATATGCCGCCCCGGGTTCCTTCGAGGTTCGAACCGTTGACGGAGGTTGCCCCCCGTTATCGATCTTCACCCGTCTGTGCAGGCCTTGCGATTAAGCCGTTGGGCCGAAACCCGAATGGCACCTGCAGTCTCGGACAGGAACTCGTGGCCAACCGGAACCGCCGGATGGCCGCGCTACCCACGAAAAACACGCCGAAAACGACCTCTTTTCCTTTCAGATCAGCCCAGCGGGATATCCAAAAGGAACGAAGTCCTTGCCACCTTGTTTTTCATAGGACGCGCAAAGGCGCGCCGACATCACTGGGCCGGCACGCCCGTGGGACATACTTAGAACTTTGAGTCAGCTTTGCCAAGAGACCTTTTGTGGAAAAATGATGGCCACCCTTGGCCGTAGCCCGGTCAACCGAGCTGCCGCTTCAGCTCGGCGATCGTCTTTCTGACGTGTGTGCTGCCCTGCGGAACCGCAATGCCCTGGAAGAAGGTCTTCCCCAGAAACCGCGCGCGATCGAAGCTCGGCTCGCGCTCGAACTGAGCCTGCTCGAACCGGGCGTTACGCTCGAACCGGGCGTCGTCGAAGCGGACAACATCGCGAAAAACGGTCGCCTCAAAACCTGCATTGTCGCCGAACTTGACCTTGGCAAAGCTCGTCGGCCCGTCATAGCGGATATCGCCCAGTCCAGCCTCCCCGCCGAAGCTCGCGCCGCTCATGTCGAGCGCCGCCGCGAAATGCCCTCCCCTGAACCAGGCGTCCTTATCGAAGCGCGCGGCCCGGAAGCTCGTCGGCCCGAAGAACTCGGCGCGGCGGAATTCGCCTGCGCGACCAAAGACAACGCCGTCGAAGTTCGCAGTGTCCTTGAAGGTGGAGTGCTCGAAATTGGCGCCACGCGCGAACGTGCCGTCGGCGAAACGTGCCTCGCCCGCAAAGATCGAGGCCGCGAAACACGCCGTATCGGCGAAGCGTGCTGCCGTGAAATCGCATGGGCCGGGAAAGATCAGCGCAGCGAGCTCGTGGCCCGACGGTTCGACCGCGGCGCCGGCGAGATCGGTCGTCGCCAGGTAGCTCCACATCCGTTGCGCGGCCGGATCGTCGGCAAGCTTGCCGGCCAGCGCCTGCATGGTGGCGGCCCATCCGTTCCAGGCGTCCGCACCGGCGCGCAGGCGCGCGAGTGTCGCGGCACGGCGCGCCACCGCAACGCGGGCGTCCGGGGCCGCGTTCGGCAGCGTGAAGATGCGGGCAACCTCGTCCGCGTCGGCGCCAAGCCAAGGACTTGCCTTGAGCAAGGCGTCGCGGGGCGAAGAGGAGGCCTTGCCGATCGCGCCAAGCATACGGTCGTCGCCCCACCCAATTCCTGATGAATCGTTAACATGGTAGCGACAATTGGAAGGGTCGTCCAACGCGCAGTGCCGGCGCGCGGGCTACGGCAGTGCGGATCAGGCGAAGTTACGGGCTGCGTCGCCGTCAGGCCGGCCCCTCGCCGCCGGGCGTCGCGGCTGGACGATCGGCGGAAGACGGCACGTCAGCCATCTCCAACAAGCGGCGCAAGGCACGGACATCGGTGCGCGGAAAGACAATGACCTCAGCCTGCCTGTCGCGGCGCGGCACCGCGTTGCGCGGATCGTGCTGCGTCGAGAAGGTGAGGATCGTGGCCACGCGCGGCTCCGCTTGCAGGAGCCGTCGCAAATCGCGCGCCGGCCCTGCGGTCAATCCGGCGCCGCACCGGTTAATAAGTCGTAATCCGCACCGACATCCGTGCCCACAAACGAAAGCGGCCGCCGAAGCGCTCGCGCGCTCGGCGGCCGGGTGATCGTTGTGTCCCGTGAGGACGTGCGCCGCTCAGGCGCCGCCGCCCTGCGCGAACAGGCTCGTGATGTCGATCTTCACGCCCGGGCCCATGGTGGATGAGATCGCCACCCGGCTGATGAAGTGCCCCTTGGCGCCTTGCGGCTTGGCCTTCTGCACCGCGTCCGCGAAGGCGCGGATGTTCTCGGCGAGCTTGTCGGCCGAGAACGACGCCTTGCCGACGCCGGCATGCACGATGCCGGCCTTCTCGACGCGGAACTCGACCGAGCCGCCCTTCGCGCCCTTGACGGCGTTGGTCACGTCCATCGTGACGGTGCCGACCTTCGGGTTCGGCATCAGACCGCGCGGGCCCAGCACCTTGCCGAGGCGGCCGACCAGCGGCATCAGGTCGGGGGTCGCGATGCAGCGATCGAAATCGACCGTGCCGCCGGTCACCTTCTCGACCAGATCCTCGGCGCCCACCACATCGGCGCCCGCCGCGCGCGCCTCGTCGGCCTTGGCGCCGCGCGCAAAGACCGCGACGCGCTGGGTGCGGCCGGTGCCGTTCGGCAGGCTGACGACGCCGCGCACCATCTGGTCGGCGTGGCGCGGATCGACGCCGAGATTCATCGCGATCTCGATCGTCTCGTCGAACTTGGCCTTGGCGCGGTCCTTGACCAGCTTCACGGCCTCGTCGAGGCCGTAGAGCTTCTCGCGGTCGATGCCTTCGCGCGCCTTGAGAGTGCGTTTTCCTTGCGCCATCGCCCTTACTCCCCGACCTCGATGCCCATGGAGCGGGCCGAACCCTCGATCATGCGCATCGCCGCATCGATCGTGCTGCAGTTGAGATCCTTCATCTTCTGCTCGGCGATTTCCTTGACCTGCTCCTTGGTCACCCTGCCGACCTTGTCGCGGCCGGGCGCCTTGGCGCCGGACTCGAGCTTCGCGGCCTTCTTGAGGAAGTAGGAGACGGGCGGCGTCTTCATCTCGAACGTGAAGGAGCGGTCCCCGTAGATCGTGATCACCACCGGGATCGGCGAGCCCTTCTCGAGCTTCTGCGTCTGCGCGTTGAACGCCTTGCAGAACTCCATGATGTTGAGACCGCGCTGGCCGAGCGCGGGCCCGATCGGCGGAGACGGGTTGGCCGCCCCCGCCGGCACCTGCAATTTCAGGAAGCCGGTTACTTTCTTTGCCATGTCTCACTCCTTGCGGTGCAAAGCTCACGCTTGCACCGGGTTCGTGGTGCGGACCGGAACGCTTGGCGGGCGCCCGACGTCCTTCCACAACGATCGAGCAGTCTTGCTCGGCTGACCCGTTCGCGGCCTCACCGATCGCAGCTCTGCAATGAGCCTAAGATCGGGCCGCGGACAGGGATTGGAATGCCCTCGCGCAATGCGCGAGCGCATTACGCGGTTCCTTATACTGCATCAGGGCGGATGCAAACTGTTTTTTGCGACGAGGCGCCGAAACGACCGCGCCGACGCGCGCTCAGAGCTTCTCCACCTGGTGGTACTCGAGTTCGACCGGCGTCGGACGGCCGAAGATCGAGACCGCGACCTTGACGCGCGAACGGGTGTGATCGACTTCCTCGACGGTTCCGTTGAACGACGCGAACGGCCCGTCCGACACCCGCACCTGCTCGCCGACCTCGAACGAGACCGCGGGCGTCGGCCGCTCGATCCCTTCCTGCACCTGATGCAGGATGCGCGAGGCCTCGGAGTCGGAGATCGGCATCGGCTTGTTGTCGGCGCCGAGGAAGCCGGTGACCTTCGGCGTATTCTTGATCAGATGGTAGGCCTCGTCGGTCAGATCCATCTTCACCAGCACGTAGCCGGGAAAGAACTTGCGCTCGGCATCGACCTTGCGGCCGCGCCGAACCTCGGTGACCCGTTCGGTCGGCACCATGATCTCGTCGAACAGCCCGTCGAGATGGCGCTGCTTGACCTGCTCACGGATCAAGTCCGCCACCTTCTTCTCGAAGTTGGAGTAGGCGTGGACGATGTACCAGCGTTTGGCCATGGTTTCTGTCTGCCGCGTCATGTGCCGATGCCGAGGACCAGGGTCACGAGGTAGCGAATGACCTGGTCAGCGACCGAGAAGAAGATGCCGGCAAACGCCACCATCACGAACACCATGATGGTGGTGATCATGACCTCGCGCCGGGTCGGCCACGTGACCTTCTGGGTCTCGGAGCGGACCTCCTGGAAGAACTTGACTGGACCAACCTTCGCCATGCCTCTTGCATCCTCGGAGATATGCTCGCCGGACCGCCCGCACGCCGGGCCGGTCCGACCGATCTCGCCACCTATATACGCTTGATTTCCGGAAAAGCCCTTGCCGGGCTTGAAGGCGATCTCAAGCCTGGCAGGAGTGGAGGGACTCGAACCCCCAACCCCCGGTTTTGGAGACCGGTGCTCTAGCCATTGAGCTACACTCCTCCGGAAGCGGGTGCGGTGGCCAAACGGCCGCGCGCAGCGCACTAAATGCATGAACGCGCTGCGATATGCAAGGGCGGCCGGCAGACGAAACGCTCGGGGTCCCGCACGACGAAGCCGTCAACGCCGAACTTGCCCGCCAAGGGTCAACTCAAGGCGCTTCGAGCCGACGCACACCGAGCGCGTGCTTTTCCACCCGACGCAGCGCTGCCGACGGGCGCCCATTTCGGCGCCTCTCAGGCGCCGGCGTTGCGCCCCCGCACCTATCCCTGCTGCACCACCACGGCGGTTCCATAGGCCAGCACTTCGGTAATCCCGTCGGTGATCTCGTTCGCGTCGTAGCGCATCGCGATCACCGCATTGGCGCCGACCTGGGTGGCGTGCTGGACCATCAGCTCATAGGCCTCCTCCCGCGCCTTCTCGGCGAGGTCCGTGTAAATCGAGATGTTGCCGCCAAACAGCGACTGGAAGCCGGCGCCGATGTTGCCGAGCACGCTGCGCGAGCGCACCGTGATGCCGCGCACGAGGCCGAGATATTTGGTGACCCGGTGTCCTTCGATCTCGTTGGTAGTGGTGACCAGCATGGGGGATGCTCCTGGAGCTTTGGACGGGGCTGCGGGCTCGCGCTCCGGCCGCCCCCGTCGCGATGAATAGCCCCCCGCCCGCGCGGATGGCGCAGCGGTGGTCCCCGATAGTCGTGCAGGCCGCGGCACCGGTTCAATGCCAAATGAGGGGGCGCCGCGAATCGTCAGATCATGCCCTGCGCCTGGCCCGTCTTCAGCCAGCCCGCGAGAACGTGCGCGAACGCCTTCGACACCCGCAGGATCGGGTCCTCGGCGACGGCCGCCTCGAGGATACCGGCCACGCCCCCGAAGCTGCGGGCAAGGCCGTCGAAGTTCGACGCGGCGAGAAGCGTCTTGCCGGTGCGATTGTCCACGAGCTCGAGATCGGCACGGATCTCGTAGGGAATATTGGCGATGATGATCCGCGTCGCCGTCGCCGGAATGTTGATGTAGTGAACGCGGACCTTGAGCGTCGCCGGAGCGGCACCGCGGAACGCGGGTCGGATCTCGGCATTGAGCGCCGACTTGATCGGCCCGATCGCCTTCTGCCTGAGATAGGCCTGCTGTGCGGCCGGATCGATCGGCCCCCCGCCCTGAGCGTCGAACCAGTCGACCTTGGCGTCGGGCGCGAAGCTCACGTCGATCGCATCGATGCGCAGCGAGTCACGCCTGTCCTGCGAAAGCGTGTTGACCGGGCCGGTCGCGCAAGCCGCAAGCGCAAGACAGAGCGCCGCAACAATCAAACTCCGAACGAACATGCCATTCCCCGAAGGGCCGCGTTCGAGTTTCTTGGAATTGCCCGTGGCCGGCCCCCGAAGCCAAAGACAAAAACACCCCTAGGAGAAGGCCCGCGCGGAGTCAACCTCCGGAGGCACATCGAGGCGCCATCAACCCGACGCCCGAGCGCGTGCCACGGCATGCGGGCCTAGGCTCGATTAAGTTGCTCACGCCGGCTTGCAATGGAAAGTGCACAGCCCCTATCGTCCCGCCTCCACGACGCATCACGCAGGACCGCATGCCCATCAGCCAGAAAATCCGCGACTTGATCCGCTCCGCCTGGGACGACGGCGTGCCCTGCCTCGTCGCGACCAACGGGGCGGACGGCCCGAACATCTCGGTCAAGGGCAGCATGGTGGTCTACGACGACGACCACCTCGCGTACTGGGAGCGCTCGAAGAAGCAGGCGCTCGCCAATCTCGACCACGACAAGCGCGTGTGCGTGATCTACGCCAACTTCAAGGCGCAGCGCGACGGCGTGCTCAACTCCGGATTCCTGCGCTTCTGGGGCACCGCCGAACTGCACGAGAGCGGCGCGATCCACGCCAAGATCTTCAGCCTGCTGCTGCCGCGCGAGCAGACGCATGTGGGCGCCGACACCGGCATCGGCGTGCTGGTGAAGATCGCGCGCTCGGCGGATATCCGCGGCAAGCCGCTGCCGTGACGGCAGCGCCCGGGACGGACATCCGTTACCGAAAACCTCTCAAATCGCGCGAATTTACCCCGCAATGTTAAAGCGGTTCTAAGACGAAACGTGTCACGCTCGGCCGGGTTCACGTGTTTGGCTGGCCGCATGCCGCTTCCGAACGGACCAGAAAATCGTCGCTTCACGCGCGTCAAGCCGTCCGGCCTGGTGTCGCGCGCCGCGAAGATTCTGCTGCCGCAGGGGGCGCCGATCGACTGCACCGTCGTCGACCTGTCCGCCGGCGGCGCCTGCCTCGATCTGGCCGAGCCCGACCGCCTGCCGCCGCGCTTCACGCTGCTGCACGGCGCGACCAAGAAAAGCTGCCTGATCAAGTGGAAGAAGTTTCGCCGGATCGGCGTGCAGTTCTAAGCGTCTAAGCGCCGTCCGCCGATGCCGTCCTCGCGAGGAGCGTCCGCCGCTCCTGCGATCAGCGGAACTCGGTTGCATACTTTCGCGCAATCTCGTTCAGCTGCGCCTTCGTGCGCTGGACCGGAGCCTCCCCGGGACGCGTCGCCACTTCGCGGAAAAATGCTTCCAGTCCGGGCGGAGCGACGATCCACAGCAGCAGCAGCTCGCGCTCGGGATTTTGGAATCCGTGCCAGGAATTCTTGGGAATGAAGATCGAGCTGCCCTTTTCGATCGGATGCGGCAGATCATCGAGCAGGAACGTCCCGCCGCCATCGATGACGTAGAAGGCCTCATCCATCTGGAAGTGCCGATGGATGGGAATGCCGACGCCGGGCAGGATCTGCTGCGTTCCCATCGCGAGGCCGTTGGACCCTTTGGTGGGGTCGGCCTTGATGAAGATGTTTCCGCCGCGCTGGATCAGATGCTCGCCTTCATTCGCGGCCAGAACATATCCTTTCTGGGGCGCGCCTTGGCCCATGGCTGTATCAACCCGCATCAGTGGCGCGGCGGCAAGTCCCGCCGAGGCGAGGACGACGGAGCGTCGGGATAGTCCCACGAAGGCCATGCGATTGCTCCCTCTTGTTAAGAAGCCACACAGATGAAAATATTTCGCGGCGAGAAGACTTGGGGAGATGCGAGTTTGCCCAACCGGCCGGCAGACATGCATAGCCATGGCGCGTTCGATTGGGACGACCTGCGCCACTTCCTGGCGGTCGCGCGGCATGGCAGCACAATTCAGGCCGCCAAGGCGCTCGGGATCAATCAATCGACCGTGCAGCGCCGGATCGGGGCGCTCGAGAGCAAGCTCGACCGGCGGCTGTTCGAACGGCGCCCGGAGGGCTATCGCCTGACGCGTGTCGGCGAGGAGCTTCGCCCGATCGCCGAGCGGATCGAAAGCGGGGTGGCCGAGTTCACGCGCTGCAGCGCCTCGAGCGCCACCGAGCTCGTGGGCACCATTCGGGTGACATGCCCCGAGACGGCTGGGTACCGGATCATAAAATCGCCGATCCTGGAGACCTTTTACGCGCGCTATCCGGGGCTGCGCGTCGAAATGGTCATGGTCGATCGCGTCCTGGATCTCGCCAAGGGAGAAGCCGATATCGCGTTCCGGACCTCCGACCCGAAGGACGAGGCCCTGGTGGTGCGCAAGATCGCGGAAGTGCCCTGGGCCGTGTTCGCAAGCCGCGCCTACATCGAGCGCCGGGGCGCGCCGGAGCAAATCGGCGACATCGTCAACCATGACGTCGTCCAATTCGATGACCCGATCGCCGAACATCCGGGAGCACGTTGGCTGAAGAAGGTCGCGCCGCAGGCGCGCGTGACCGCGCGCTGCACCAGCACGCCTGCACTGGTGCTTGCGGTGAAGTCCGGCGCGGGAATCTCGCCGCTCCCCGTCATTGCTGTCGAAAACGAACCCGATGTGGTCTGCCTGTTCGACGCGATACCCGAGCTCAGGCTGCCGTTCAATTTGCTCATCCACCGCGACATGCGGCGCAGCCCGCGCGTGCGCGCATTCTGCGATTTCGTCGCGAGCGAAAAGCAGGCCTTTCGCGAGCTGCTCGTGGGGCGGACCGACCGGACGCGATGATCGGAGTGCAGTTCCAAATCGATCGTTCAGGTTCGAGCGAGGTCATGTGCCTCGATCAGCGAACCGACTGCGCGCCTTGCGCATCCGTCCGGCGCTCGCCGACGCCCGCTCCGGAATCGGCCGGCCGCAAAGCCTTGTAGACGCGGGCAACGAGCAGGCCGCCCGCGGACAGCACGATCGCCGCGACTTTGCAGATGATCCACAGGCCGTGCGTCGCGTGTATCGCGCGTAGGGCGACCCGAGCGTAATCGGACATCAATCCAAACGCCAAAGCCGCGGCGACGATGGCGACAACGATGATGGCTCCGATGAGCCTGGGCGAGTTCATGACATTCTTCCTGTGCGGGTCGGCACCTAGGTCCCGGCGGCGAGCGCGACGACCGTGATGCCCGCGGCTGCGACCAGATTGTTGAGGCCGTGCACCGCGATCGTCGCGAGCGTCGACTGGGTGCGCCAGCGCAGCCATCCCCAGACGAGGCCGGAGAAGAAGGTAGCGGCCATCCCCATCCAGGACTTGTCCGTGTGCAGGGACGCCCACAGCAGCGCGGTCAGCACGATGGCGGCGGCAACGCCGAGGCGGGAGTCGGCGAGGACGCGCAACAGGAAGCCGCGAAAGAAGACCTCCTCGCAGATCGGCGCGACCACCGCGACGGCGATCAGGAGGAGAACCAGACCCAAGGTCGTGCTCGGCGGCCCGCCGCCGGTGCCCGGGCCGCCGTAAACGGAAGCCGCAAGGCTCACCGCCAGAGGAACCGCGAACGCCAGCGCGCCGCGGCGCAGAAAGGCGCCGCGCGGCCGCGTCAAGGCGAGGTAATCGACCGCGCGCCAACCCGAGCATCGGCAGGCGAGGACGATGATCGCGAAGAACGCCGCCAGCGCCGCCGCAAAGATGAAGGCGCCCAACAGGTCGAAACCGTGCGGAAGCGGGATCGGGTGCGCCGGCCGAGCCAAATTCCACGTGCCTGCGGTCATGCCGTAGAGTAGCGGAACCGCAAAGGACGCGAGCGCGGCCAATCCGGTCCAGCCCAGGCCGCGCCAAAAACCAAGCCGCTGCGGCGCACGTGCGGCGATCTGCAGGCGCGGCGGAGGCGGCGGATAGGCGGCGGCGGTGAATGTGATCGTCATGGTCGTCTTCTCGCGGACTCTCCGGTTAGTCGCGCGAGGCCGAAGAAAGTTCGCTCAGCCCATGGCCGGCGACGATCAACAATTCCTATGCCTGACCGCCCACCTGCCGCGCTTCATGCTGCTGCACGGCGCGACCAAGAAGAGCTGCCCGATCATGTGGAGGCAGTTTCGCCGGATCGGCTTGTAATTCTGGGGCGACCGATGCGAGCCGCGGCGAGCGAGAGGAGTTGAGGTTTGGAGCGGGTGAAGGGAATCGAACCCTCGTCATCAGCTTGGAAGGCTGTTGCTCTACCATTGAGCTACACCCGCAGAACCCGGTAGCCCGCCCTCGCGACGCTTCGGCGCGGCAGCCTTCGCGCGACGCAGGCTGGCTTGCCGAGCCGAAGCGCCCGTAGGGCGCGAAGGCTGGTGGGGGAGGTAGGACTCGAACCTACGAAGGCATAGCCAGCGGATTTACAGTCCGCCCCCTTTGCCGCTCGGGACACTCCCCCGAACTTAACGCATGACGCATGCTCTTGGTCGGCAAACCGGTCGCCGCTTCGCCGGAACATGCGCTGAAATCATTGGCGAAAATCCCCGTTCGGGCAAGGACTTCCGCGGGCCGCGTTTATGCGGAGGGCGGGCACGGGTGTCAACCGCCTTCGGCGCAGCGCGCCAAAATTGCCAAGCCGTGCCGCGCGTGGGAGAAGCCCGCATGGGTAAGCGCGATTTCGATCCGAGCAAGTCCCGCCGCCGGCATGGACCCAATGGGCCCAATAGCCCGAAGGGGCGGCCGGACGGCGGCCGGCCGCAGCGGCATGAGCCGCGCGCCGAACGGCCGCGCAATGAGCAGCGCGCGAAGCATGCCGAAGCGGGCGAGCCGCCGCGCCGGCACGAGCGGTTTCGGCCCGAGCGGCCCGACCACGCCGAGGGTGACCGCCGCTCCTTTCGCAACAAATCCCGGCGCCCGCCGGCGCGCGAGCGTGGCGGCTCAGTAATGCTCTATGGCTGGCACGCCGTGACGGCGGCGCTGACGAACCCGGCGCGCCGCTTCCATCGCCTGCTCGCGACCGAGAACGCGGCACATCGGCTGGCGGAAAGCGGCATCGCGCTGCCGATCGCACCGACGCCCGCCTCCGCGGAGGAGATCGAGGCGCTGGTCGGGCCCGACGCGGTGCACCAGGGCATGCTGGTCGAGGCCGATCCGCTCGAGGGGCCGTCGGTCGAGGAACTCGAGCCCACGCGCCTCGTGCTGGTGCTCGACCACATCACCGATCCGCAGAACGTGGGCGCTGTCATGCGCTCGGCGGCCGCATTCGCGGTCGAGGCCGTGATCATCACGGCCCGCCACAGCCCCGAGGCGACCGGCCTGCTCGCCAAGGCCGCATCCGCGGCGCTCGAGCACGTGCCGCTCGTCACCGTGCCGAACCTCGCGCGTGCGATCGAGGTGCTCAAGGACAAGAACGTGTTCGTGATCGGGCTCAACTCCTCGGGCGAGATGGACCTCGCGACCGTGCCGCTGCGCGCGCCGCTCGCGCTCGTGGTCGGCGCCGAGGGCAAGGGCCTGCGCCGGCTCACGCGCACCCATTGCGACGCGGTCGCCCGCATCGCGCTGCCGGGCAAGATCGCAAGCCTCAACGTCTCGAACGCGACCGTGCTGGCGCTGTACATCGCGAGCGGCCGGCTCACGTCCTGATGCCCCCTCACCGTCCGCGCGTCAGCTGCTCCTTGAGCCAGTCGACGATCATCTCGAGGATATCTTCATACGGAATGCCCGGTGTGCGGCCCATGTGATGGCCCTGCGGATAGATGCGCGCCGACTTCGGGTTGCCGTGCTCCATCAAGAGGTAGACGTCGTTGATCGGCGCCTGGTCGTCGAGCTTGCCGTTGACGGCGAGCAGCGGCGCCGAGGGCTTGTCGAGCAGGCCCATGGTCTTGAGCGACAAGCTCGACACGGCCGCGAGGAATTCCTCGATGGACTTGGCGCCCACGGCGCGGCCGCGCGCATCGAACAGGCTCGCGGCGCCGAAGAGATAAGTGGCGCCGCCGGTCGTGAAGGCCGGCACCAGCCATTCGGGCTGGAAGCCGTAGTGGACGTTGCCGCCGTGGAAGACCGCGCCGCCGATGCGATCGGCCGCGACGAAGGCGAGCCGCGCCGCCCAGTAGGCGCCGAAGCTGCCGCCCCATACGCCGATGCGGCGCGCGTCGAACTCGGGACGCCTCGCCAGAAAGTCCATCCAGGCCAAATAAGTCCGCTCGGCCGCATCGTCGCCATAGAGAAACGGGTTCTCGCCGGTGCCGGGCATGTCGACGGCGAGCGAGGCGAGGCCCGCCTTCATCACGAGGCCGCTTGCGTGCAGGCGATCCTCCTTCCAGCCGTCGACGCCGCCCCAATGCATGACGACGGGCGGCTTCTCGACGCCGGGCGGCATCTGGAGATGGCCGACGAGCGTCTTGCCTTCGAACGGCAGCTCGACGATCTCGAGCCGCGGCTCGAAATGCTGCGCGGCCTTGCGGCAGATGCGCAGCGAGTGCCGATACGCCGCGAGCTGGCCGGGCGACGTCGGCGCCGGATAGCGCCCGACGCGGCACGCATCGAAGCCGAGCGTGAAGAGCTCCGCGAGCTCGTCGCGGCCGGCGCCGGCTTTGGCACGCGCGTCGCCCTCGGCCTCGTAAGCGAGGCCGATCTTGCACCATTGCTCGGCCCAATGATCGCGGTCGAGGCTCGTCAGCATGCTCATGACCGTCGCGGCATCGTGCGGACGGATGGCCTCGAACGGGCTGAACCGCCCGGCGCGACGGAGGACCTCCGCCTTGACCTCGTCCAGGGTGCGCTCGCGCGCCCCGGACGGGCGTGCGGATGTGGATTGTGCAGTCATGGTCGCTCCATCGGCTGACGTCGCGGAGACGTTAGCCGATGGGTTTCGCTGCGCTCAACCCATCCTACGAGCAATTGCTGCGACGGCTTGCGGGCCGCCGCGCGATGACGGAAGCGATTACTTGCTGGTGACGACGATGAAATCCGTCTCGCTGCCGGTCTCGTCGCCGAGGCCCTTGTCGGAGATGATCAGCGAAGCACCGGGCGACATCAGGGCGGAGATGCGCTCGCGCGTCGCCTCCGGGATGTCGATGCGGTCGAGCGCCTCGGCGGCGGTCGCCGACGGCAGCGGCGCGGGCTCATTGACCTTCTCGACCTTGCGGACCTTGTGGCCCTTGATGGTCACGTAGTGCACCACCTCGGTCTTCTTCTTCGCCGCACGCTCGTTCGGTAGCGTCACGGCGAGCCAGCGGAAGCTGACGCCGTCGAGGTTCTGCTCGACCGCGGTGAAGAGATGGGTGCCGAGCGGCTGCTCGGGATGCACGATGCTGATCGGCGCGCTGAACACCGGCTGGAAGGCCTTGCGCACGTAGAGCTTGCCTTCCTTCTTGCTGACGAAGACCGTGATCGGCCCCGGCCGCAGCGGCCGTTCCGGCCCGTAAGGCTGGAGCGAAGCCTTGATCACAGGAGCGGGCGCGGGCGCGACGGCCGGCGCGGGAGCCACCGCCTGCACCGGCGTGGGCGCCGCGGGCGTGGCAGGCGCGACCGACGGCGCAAACGTCTTCTGCACCTCGATCGGGTGCGCCGGCGTCACTGTGACGGGATTCACCAGCACGGTGCCGGTCGCGGCATCGCTGTTCTTCGTGGCCGGCGCCGCAGCGGTCTGAGGCGCCGCGGGCTGAGACGCGGGCTTGGGCGCCGGCTGAGCCTCGGCCTTCTTCACCGCATCCTTGGTGTCGCTATCTCTTGCTGCATCCTGGGCCGTGTCCCTGACCCCTTCATGCGCGGTCGGCTGCGGAGCCGGCGCAGGCGCATCGGCCGTCACGGCCGCGGCGTCCGACTTGGTCGGCGACGCAACTGCCGCATCCGTGACGCTGGCCGGTGCCGACGCGGCTGGAGCTGCCGCGGGCGCGGCGGCCGGCGTCGCGGGCGGCGCCGGCTGGGCCGGGGCCGCGACATGCGGCGCATCGCTCATCACGTTCGGCGTCTGCGTTTCGGCGGTGCGGATCGCCACGACGGCCTTGGCGGAGGCCGCGGCGGGCGGCGCCACGAGCTCGCTCACCTTCTCGGCCGGCTTCGGCCGGCTGAACAGGTGCGCGCTTTCGAACGACGTCGGTGCCACCTCGTCATCAATGACGAGGACGCGGGCGCCGCGCTGGGTCATGTGGAAGAGCTTGACGGCGAACGCGGGCGGCATGCGGATGCAGCCGTGCGAGGCCGGGTAGCCCGGCAGCACGCCCGCGTGCAGCGCGACGCCTGACCAGGTGATGCGCTGCATGAAGGGCATCGGCGCGCCGCTGTAGATGTTCGAGCGGTGGAAGACTTCCTTCTCGATCACGCTGAAGATGCCGGTCGGCGTCCGATGGCCGGCCATGCCGGTCGACACCGGCGCACGGGCGATGACCTGGCCCTTGTCGTAGAGCGTCAGCTGCTGGCGGGCGATCGACACCTCGATGAGCGGCTGCTCGAGCGGCTTGGGCGGCGGCTCCTTCTTGGCGGCCTCGCGCTTGGCATGCGCCGGCTTGCGTTGCGTCGTTGCGGCGGCCGAAGCCGGATCGAGGCTGACGGTGAGGAGCGCCGCGACCGCAACGCCCCCGACGAGCGCTGCGCGCAGCGCCTTCCTCAACGATGCTTCGCCGCCCCCCGACGAGCGCGCATCAACGCCACAATTCATTTCCATGCCCCTGTCGAAATCAATTAACGTGCAAGGTTGCCGAAAACTATTTGAGTCCGGTGAATAAAGCCACGGGCGCCCCCGCGATCGGGCCGATATTTCTCCTACTATTCTTAAGGCTTGGCGCATAGAGCTTCTTTCGTTCGGCACAAGTCTTTTCAAGACGTTAGATCGCTGAACGCGCCGCAACGCGTGCGGCGCCGCACGGGCGGCCTCGTCCTGCCGCCACAAATTCATTTGCGATGTTGCAATTTAGCTACGCTCGGGACGGCCCGCGGTTTCGGCCCTCCCGCGGCTTGCCGCCATCCGCGCGCCGCATTGGCCCACATGCTATAAATTTTGGCGGCGGATCCTGGTGGGAGCGACAGACATGCGCACACGTTCGGTCATCCTGGCCGGCGCCCTCGCGGTTACGGCCGCTGCCGGCGCCGCGCGGGCCGAGGAGTTGCAGTCGTGGAAATGGTGCATCAACGACGCGCGAGCCTCGCCCGACCTGCAGATCGGCGGTTGCACGGCCGTCATCCAATCGGGCCGCGAGACCGAGAAGAACGTCGCGATCGCCTTCAACAACCGCGGCAACGCCTGGCACGACAAAAAGGACTATGACCGCGCCATCCAGGACTACGACCAGGCGATCAAGCTCGATCCGCAATATGCGCGCGCATTCTACAACCGCGGCATCTCCTATGCGGAAAAGGGCATGGACGATCGTGCCATCCAGGACTACGACCGGGCGATCGCGCTGAACCCGCAATACGCGCATGCCTACGGCAACCGCGGCCTCGCCTACGCGCACAAGGGCGACCTCGACCATGCGATCAGCGACTACGACCAGGCGCTGCGCTTCGACCTGGGCAACGCGATCGACTTCAACAACCGCGGCAACGCCTACTACGACAAGAAGGACTACGACCACGCGATCGCCGACTACCGGGACGCCGTCAGGCTTGATCCGAACTACGCCAGCGCCCGCAACAACCTGGGCAATTCGCTGTACGCCAAGAAGGACTTCGACGGCGCGATCCTGCAGTACAGCCAGGCGATCCGCACCGATCCCAAATACGGCATCGCCTACGCCAATCGCGGCCGCGCCTACCGCGAGAAGGGCGACACCGACAGCGCGCTCGACAACTACGTGCAGGCGGTCCGCCTCGATCCGGACAATCCGCGCACCCTGAACGACCGCGGCAACGCCTACCAAGCCAAGAAGCAATACGACCTCGCGATCGCCGACTACACACGCGCGATCGCGCTCGATCGCAACTACGCCTTCCCGTACAACAACCGCGGCATCACCTACGGCGACCAGGGCGCTTTCGACAAGGCGATCGCCGACTACGACCAGGCGATCAGGATCGATCCGAAATACACCGACGCCTACAACAACCGCGGCTACGCCTACGCGCGCAAGAAGGACTGGGATCACGCCGTCCAGGACTACGACCAGGCGATCGCGCTCAATCCGGACTTCGTGCGCGCCCTCAACAACCGCGCCGACGCCTATGAGCAGCAGAGCCAATACGACAAGGCGATCGCGGACTACGACCGCATCATCCGCGTCAATCCGACGAACGCGGGAGCCTGGAACAGCCGCTGCTGGGCACGCGCGGTCGTCGGCACCAACCTCAACGGCGCATTTGACGACTGCAACGAGTCGCTCCATCTGCGGCCCGACGACGCCAACACGATCGACAGCCGCGCGCTGGTCAATCTCAAGCTCGGCAACCTCGACGCGGCGCTTGCCGACTACGACAAGGCACTCTCGCTCAATCCCAAGCTCGCCGGCTCGCTCTACGGACGCGGCGTCGTCAAGCAGAAGAAGGGCGATGCGGCCGGCGGCGACGCCGAAATGACGGCCGCCAAGGCCGTGCGCGCCGACATCGCGGACGAATGGGCGAAGTACGGGGTCAAGTGAGCGCCATGCCGATACTGCGCACGCTCGCCGCCGCCGCACTCATCCTGTCCACCGGTGCCGCATCCGCGCAGAACACGTATGGCGCACCGTCGGCGGACATCGCGGCACGTCTCGCTGCCCTCGCGCGCGCCTATCCGGACTTCATCGCGCGGAGCGAGGATGGCTTCCTCGTCATGCGCAACGGGACGAAATTTCCGATCTCGGACGGCCGGACGAACAAGTCGTTCGACGACCTGCTCGAGAAGCCGGACATCGACGACATGTTCTATGCGGTCTATCCGACCGGCGCGACGCCGCGCCAGCCGGCGAAGAATTTCGACCCCGGCCGCGTGCGGTTCGAGCCGCTGTTCATCGCGATGTACGGCGACTGCCACAAGGGCGAGGTGACGAAGCGCATGCGCGCGGTCGAGTGGCTGCCGCAGCATCACGGCGGCAAGGTCATGATCACGACCGTCAACGGCGTCGACAAGGCGCTCGAGGCGGTCTCGCGCGATCTCGACAAGCTGCCCGACGAGCTCATCAAGTACCTGCGGCCGACCGCCGGAACGTACAACTGCCGCGCCATCGCGGGCTCGACCGCGCGCTCGATGCATGCCTACGGGGCGGCGATCGACATCAATGTGTCCTACTCGGCGTACTGGCGCTGGGGCGGCCACCCGGACGCGCCCGTTTGGCAGAACCGCATCCCGTTCGAGATCGTCGAAATCTTCCGCCACCATGGCTTCATCTGGGGCGGATATTGGTATCATTTCGACACCATGCACTTCGAATACCGGCCTGAGCTTTTGTCCACCGACGCGAAGGCCGACTGAAACCGATCCGCAGACCAAATCCGCACAATGCAGGGGGCCCGCATGCTGAGAAACCTGGTCATCGCCTTCACGCTGGTCGCCGCCGCGCTCGCGACCGCGCCGGCGCACGCCCAACAACTGGTCGAGAGCTACGTGGCGCGCTTGAGCGAGCGCGACCATTTCAATTCGAACGGGCAGCGCCTCACCTCGGCGGCCGCGATCATCCGCCAGGACCGCGCCAACTACTTCCGCTTCGGCCGCGGCGACGCCGAGGACGAGCCGGATCGTTTCTTCGCCAGCATCGAGAACCGCGCGGCGCTCGAACGCATGCTCGAGCGGGGCCGCGCCTCGCCCGGCGCCCTCGCCGCGATCGTCAACGGCACGCCGGTCGTGCGCGTCGACATCTACCGCGACGGGGGCGGCTACTCCGTACACGTGACCGTGCTGAACTGACGCCTGACCGCGATGCCGCGCGTGCCAACATCGCGCGGCGTCTCGTCGCCACGCCTTCGTTGATTCGATTGGGATTCTTCTGAATGGCTTTGTTCTGCCAACGAGCCTTCGGCCGATCCCGCGGACTGCGGCGACGCACGCAGCACTGAAATCATTGCTGTTATCCCAGTTGGGTTCAATCTGCCATTTTCTCCGTTGGATTCTGTATGCGATTTTCCGTGCACGATGCGATGGCTGGTCGCAGCGTCGGAAGACGCCGGCCCTGCGACCAGCCCGAGCCCGCGTCGACACACGACGCCAGTTCGCCGACTAAGGCCAATGCGGACGCGCCGCAACAATGTTCTCGGAAATCCCCACAAAACTCGTCGGTGCCGTCATGGGCGCGGCGCTCTTCAAGCGCCGCGCGCTGCGGCATGCGACACGCTGGTCAGTCATACGAGACCCCGATGCGCGATCCCTCGCGCCAGGCAAGCCTGCAAAGGCGGGCCTGATCGCTGCCGTCGACGAGTAGCGTGAAGCGGTCCCCGGTCACGGCGCCGAGCGGGACCAGCAGACAGGCACCGTGGTCCGACACGTTGAGCATGGCGCATTCAAGCGAATATGCGTCATTCTCGGCGACGATCCGGCCCGTCTTGAGCGTAAGCCGCCTTTCGCTTCTACGATGCTCGACCCAGCCGTTGGCGGGCACCTGGGGCTCCTGCCAGCCGCTGACTGCATGCGATGCCGCATATGTCATGTTGGTCTCCCTTCCCGCCTGTTTGGCTCACGCTCGCATCAGCCGAAGCTGAAACGCGACCGGCTCTGCATTGAAATGGGCGTGCGAATCAATGTTCTCGGCACCGCGCACAAGCATGAACCGGGTATGCTCGCAGCGCTGGCACTTCGGAAGCCGCTTTCCGTAGAGACACGTGACCTCGTGCGGCTCCGCATGCTCGGGATTGTGGAAGACCCGGTAGATCCCGGAATGCTGCACGCGATCGCCGGATCTGAATAAATCGCCCAAGCTTGCCATGTCGACCTCGCTCATTTTCACCGGCCGGCGGCGCGCTATGTCCCGCCACGCCCGTCATTCCCCCCAGCGGGATGACACGTACTTTTACTAGCAACATGTGCGGCGTGCGCTAAGCGGAAGCTGCGGGCAGCCTTTGTTCCGGCTTTAACGGCGGTGATCATTTTTTCGCGAATAAGGCGCGAAGTTGCGCACAAGAACGCACAAAAACGCCGACAGAATGCGCGCGCTTCTTTCGTAAAATTCGACGTATCCGAGGGACCGCCGCCGGCCGCCAGGCCAATGCCCGCTAATCGGCTCTCGCCTCGCCGGCGGCGCTGCGCGCGGCCGCGAGTGCACGCACGCGGTCGCGGCTCTCGTGATGGGCGGCCATCAGGCTGTGGATGTCGCGCGGCAGCTCGGCGCCGCGCCGCTCGTGCGGCGGCTTGAGCTGCGCCGCGATATAGGCGCCCTCCTCGCGGCTGAGCGCGACCAGGCCGCGGCCGAACATGACCTGCTCGCGGTTGTAGCGCGCGAGCGCTGAGCCGAGGTCGTCGCCGTGCGCGACGAGCGCGTCGGCGAGCGAAGCGGCGTCGAGCGCCGCCTTGGTGACGCCGGCGCCGATGTGCGGACGCGCCACGAACGCGGCGTCGCCGAGCAGCGCAATGCGCGGCACCGGCTCACCGAACGCGATCGCGGACGACTCGAGATCGAAGATCGGCTGGAAGAACGGCTCGGAGCGCGCGAAGATCTCCGCGATCTGCGGCGCGACCAGCGCGCGTGCCGTCGCCTTGACGCCGGCGATCACGTCGGGCCGGATCAGCGGCGGCGGGATCGCCATGCCGTGGTGGCGGCCGCGCGCGTCGGTGCAGAGATCCACCAGCGTGGTCGCCGGATCGGTCGGGCGATACCAGACGATGTTGTAGGCGCGCCGGCCGGCGGCGGTGTCGTTGTCGCGGCCGGGCACCGGATAGCCGAGGCACTGCTCGCCCTCGATATCGCAGAACGCGTAGCACTCGCACACCTCGGCGCGGATCTTTTCGGGGATGTCGCGCTCGTCGATCATCGCGCGCCACGCGACGTAGCCGGCATAGACCGGCTGCGCGTCGGGCAGGAAATGGGCCCGCACGGTCGAGCGGATCCCGTCGGCGCCGACGAGCAGATCGCCGCGCTCGCGCGCGCCGTCGGCGAAGACGGCCGTGACGCCGTCCGCGTCCAGCTCGACGCGCGCGAGCGCGTGCCCGAGCCGATAGCACGCGGCCGGCAAGGCCCCGCGCAACGAGCCGTAGAGGCGCGCCCAGCCGCTCATCACGCGCACGGTGTCCTTGGCGAGCACGACCGCGCCGGTGCGATCGAGGCAGAGCACCTTCGCGACCCGCACGCCCATCTGGTCGTCGAACGCGATGCCGACGCGGCGCAGGATGTCGATCAGGTGCTGGTGGGTGCCGAGGCCGGCGCCGCGGCCGATGAGGTCGTCGGCGTTGCGCTCGAACACCACCGCGTCCCAGCCGACGCTGCGCAACAGATGCGCCGCGAGCAGCCCGCCGAGCGAGCCGCCGATGATGAGCGCGCGCCGCCTGCTCATCGTTGGCTCTCGTAGGATGGGTTGAGCGAAGCGAAACCCATCGCTTTCATTGCCACTGGAGAAATGATGGGTTTCGCTTCGCTCGACCCATCCTACGCCAAGGCCCAGGCCATTTCGTCATGCCCGGGCTTGTAGTCGCGGTTGGTCTGCGCCGGATTGCGGTTGGTGAGCGGGCGGCCGTACATCGGGTGGGTCTGGGCGCGCGTCTCGTGCTCGATCGTGAACAGCACCTCGCGGGTGTCGAGATCGACGATGTCCTTAAAGCGATACTGGTGGGCGTCCGATTCCTCGGTGACGAGGCCGAGGTCGAGGAGCTTGCGGTGCGGGCCCGAGAAGTCGGTGACGTAGACCTGCACGTGGTGGCCGTCGAAGTCGGGTTGCGGCGCATCGGTCTCGCGGAAGTAGAAGTATTGGCGCTCGCCTACTTCGACGGTTGCCTGCGGCCCCTTGCCGTTCTCCATCACGTCCGCGCGGCCGCCCAGGACCTCCCCGTAGAAGCGCGCGATGCCGCGCGCCGTGCCGGGGCGCACGTCGAACGCCACATAGGGCATGCCGAGCTGGACGCGGCCGAAGCGCGCCGGATCGGGCTCGTGCACCGTGATGCGGTTGCCCCACGGGCAAGTGGTCTCGACGCCATCGTTGGTTTCGCGGAACGAAAACTTGGTTCCCTCGAGCGGCTTCTTCACCCGCGCGAGCCGGGCAAGCAGCGCCTCGCGGCCGGGAATCACGAGGCCCGTGACGCCGCGCAGCACGCACGGCTCGCCGGCCGGCAGATGGAACTGGCTCATTCCGACGTTGACCCACATGTTCCCTACCCCGGTATTGAGGAAGGGATCGCGGGTGAGCCCGAGCCCGCTGATATAATAATGTGTGCTGAGCCGCTGGTCGGTGATGTTCACGTTGACGTGGCTCAGGTTGACGATGTTGCCGAGGTCGGCCTGGGTGCGGTCGAATGTTGGTTGCGCCATAGATGCGGTCCTGCTGCTGCGATCGATCGTAGCGCGTAGGGTGGGCAAAATCGCCTTCCACCAACGTCACCGCGTGGGCAAAGGCGCTTATGGCGATTTTGCCCACGCGGAGAGGCGGCGCAACGCGCCTTTGCCCACCCTACGGTCCGACGCAAACATGGCACAGCCGACACATCACCGTAAGGCCTTCGTCCACTGTGGCAAAATCGATGCTCGCCGAAACAGCCCGCGCTGGGTTATGCTTGCGTCGCCAACATGGAGCCGGGCGCCGGGCAAGCCATGAAAACCATCCTGATTCCGACCGAAGACCACGACGCCATGCCGGCGGTGCTCGAAGGAGCGCGCCTCGTGGCACGCATCTTCGACAGCTACATGGAGGGCTTCGCGGTGCATCCCGCCGCCGGCACCTATGTGGCGGTGGAGCCGGTGTCGAGCCTCGCGATCTCGGGCGCGTTCGAGCACGACGCCGAGCTCGCGAACCAGGCGCGCACGCTGTTCGAGAATTTCATGCGTACCCACCAGGTGCCGGTGGCCGGCGCGGGCGCCGACACCGCGACCTACTCGTATAGCTGGCCGCGCCAGGACGCCGAGGACGATCTCTTCATCGGCAGCTACGGCCGCGTGTTCGACCTGATCGCGCTCGGCCGGCCCGGACGCGCGGCGCAGAACGCGCGCATGCCGCCGCTCGAGGCCGCGCTCTTCGACTCCGGACGCCCCGTGCTGATCATGCCGCCGGTCGCGCCGAAAGCGATCGGGCGCAACGTGCTGGTCGCCTGGAACCGTAGCACCGAGCAGGCGAACACCACCGCGTTCGCGTTGCCGCTGTTGCGCCTCGCCGAGCGCGTGACCGTGTACGAGGTCGAGGGCGGCACGACGCCCGGCCCATCGGCCGAGGAAGCCGCCATGCATCTGCGCCGGAACGGCGTGAAAGCAAGGGCGTTGACGGTCAAGCGGGGCGCGCGTACGACCGGCGAGCAAACCGGCGAGGCGACGCTCGAATATGCAGCGAAAGAGGGCTGCGACCTGCTGGTGAAAGGCGCCTACACGCAGAGCCGCTTGCGGCAGATGATGTTCGGCGGAGCCACGCGTCACATCCTGGCAAATGCGGGATTGCCGGTCCTGATGGCGCATTGACGAGCACGCGCGATTTAGGACGCAGATCTTTGCTGAAGGATCCCGAAGAACCGAAGGCCCCGGCCGCGAGCGGCGCGACCGGGACCGCTGTGGTCGTCGCCGCCGAAAAGCCGGCCTTCCTCGCCGTCTTTCCCTCGATCATGCTGCCGATGTTTCTCGCGGTGGTCGACCAGACCATCGTGGCGACCGCGCTGCCCGCGATCGCGGCGTCGCTCGGCAATGTCACACGCGCGTCCTGGATCGTCGTCTCCTACCTGATCGCCTCGACGGTCGCGGCGCCGATCTACGGGCGCCTCGGCGACGCGTTCGGCCGGCGCAAGCTGATGTACGTCGCGCTCGGCGTCTTCGTGGTCGCGTCGCTGCTGTGCGCGGCCGCCCAGACGATCGAGCAGCTCACCCTCGCCCGTATCCTGCAGGGCCTTGGCGGCGGCGGCCTGATGACGCTGTCGCAGGCGCTGATCGGCGAGGCCATCCCGCCGCGCGAGCGCGCGCGCTATCAGGGTTATCTCGCCGCGATCGCGGTGTGCGCCAACTCGTTCGGCCCGGTCGCGGGCGGCGCGCTCACCGAGCATTTCGGCTGGCGCTCGATCTTCCTCGTCAACGTGCCGATCGGCCTCATCGCGGTCGGACTCTACGTTCCGCCTGCCGACCAGTTCCAGCGCCGACCGCATCCCGTGGAAGCCCGACCCGATGGGCCTCATTCTGTTCACGGCCTTCGTGACCGCCATCCTGCTGGCGCTGGAGCAGACGCAGCACATCAACATGGCGGCGCTGCCGTGGGCGGGCGGCCTCTTCGCCGTCGGCATCATCGCGCTGGTGTGGCTGGTGCGCACGGAGATGCGCGTCCCCTCCCCGCTCATTCCGGTCGGCCTGCTCAAGCAGCCGGCAATCTGGCACAGCGACGCCATGGCGGCGTTCCACGGCGCTTCGCTCGTCTCGCTGATCACCTTCGTGCCGGTCTACCTCCAAGTGGTGCGCGGCATGTCGCCGTCGGCGGTCGGCCTCCTCCTGGTGCCGCTCACGATCGGCATCGGCACCGGCTCGCTGATCGTCGGGCGGCTGGTAAGCCGCACCGGGCTCACCATGGTGTTTCCGATCTACGGCCTCGTTCTGGTCACGGCGACGCAGCTCGTGCTCGCCTTCTGGGCCGACGTGCTCAACGTCTATTCGCTTGCGGTCCTGATGCTGTTCGACGGCCTCTTCTTCGGCACCGTGATGGGCGTCGTGCAGGTGACGGTGCAATCCGCCGCCGGCCCGCGCCGCCTCGGCGAGGCCGCCGCCTCAGTGCAGTTCTCGCGCTCGATCGGCGCCGGCTTCGGCACCGCCATCGTGGCGACCGTGCTGTTCGCGATGCTGTCGCTGAAGAACCCGGATGCCGCGCGCGCCTTCGCGTCGATGGTGCAGAATGGGCACGGCCTCGGGTCGACGATCACGGAAGAGCAGCGCGTCGCGATCCAGGGCGACATCGCGGATGCGTTTCGCGCGGCGTTCCTGACGATCGCGGCGTTCACGACGGCGGGGTTTTTCCTGGCGCTGACGAATCCGCTGCGGAAGATTTGAGGCGCGCCACAACCGCGCCCGCGGTAAAATTCTCCGCCCCCATCCTGAGGAGCTCATCCTCGCTTTGCGAGGATGAGCGTCTCGAAGGACGAGGGCCGCCCCGTGCGGCGCCGCTCGCACTCGGGGCCCATCGTTCGAGACGCGCGGCTCCGCCGCGCTCCTCACTATGAGGCATCCGTGCACGGCAGGCTCCTCACCCACGCACATCGCTCACCCTCGACACTTCGCCGGTGCGCGCCGCGTCGCAGCCCGAACGCCGCGAACTAGCGGCGACGTGCATGCGCCGCGAACCGCCTCAGCCGTGCAGCTTGTTGGCTGTCTCGGCGATCTTGCGCCCTTGGTAGCGGGCGCCCTGGAGCTCGTTCTCGGTCGGCTTGCGCGAGCCGTCACCACCCGCGATTGTGGTGGCGCCGTAGGGCGATCCGCCGGTGATCTCGTCGAGCGTCATCTGCCCGGCATGGCCGTAATCGAGCCCGACGATCACCATGCCGAAGTGCAGCAGATTGGTGATGATCGAGAACAGCGTCGTCTCCTGCCCGCCATGTTGCGTGGCGGTCGACGTGAACGCGCCGCCGACCTTGCCGTGCAGCGCCCCGCGCGCCCACAGCCCGCCGGCCTGATCGAGGAAATTGGCCATTTGCGACGACAGCCGGCCGAACCGGGTGCCGGCGCCGATGACGATGGCATCGTAGGTCGCGAGGTCGTCGACTTTCGCGACCGGCGCCGCCTGGTCGACCTTGTAGTAGGACTTGCGCGCGATCTCGTCGGGCACCAGCTCGGGCACGCGCTTGATGTCGACCTGCGCGCCGGCTTGCCGCGCGCCCTCGGCGACGGCATTCGCCATCGCCTCGATGTGGCCGTAGGACGAGTAGTAGAGAACGAGAACTTTCGACATGGATCTTCTCCTGATGGTTTTGGTTTGTGGGTAGCCGACCGGTCCGTCTATGGCGCATCGACCATGACGAGCTCGGAATCCTCTATTGCGGTGACTGTGACGACAGCGACGTCCTTGAGCGCCGCGCCGTCGCGCGCGTCGATCCGCACGCCATTGACCGAAACCGCGCCGGCGGCGGGCACGAGATAGCCATGGCGACCTTCGCCGAGCGCGTACTCGACCGTCTCGCCGGCCTTCAGCGTCGCGCCGAGCACGCGCGCGTTGGCGCGGATCGGCAGCGCGTCGTCGTCATCGAAGCCGCTCGCCAGCGTCACGAAGCGGCCGGACCGGTCGCCCTTGGGGAACGGTTGCGACCCCCAGGCGGGCGACCCGCCCTTCGAGTTCGGCGTGATCCAGATCTGGAAAATCCGCGTCGTCCGCGGTTCGAGGTTGTATTCGGCGTGGCGGATGCCGTCGCCGGCGCTCATGACCTGAACGTCGCCCGCTTCGGTCCTGCCTTCGTTGCCGAGGCTGTCCTTGTGCGTCACCGCGCCCTCGCGGACGTAGGTAATGATCTCCATGTCGGCGTGGGGATGCGGCGGAAAGCCCGCGTTGGGCGCGATCTCATCGTCGTTCCAGACGCGCAGCGCGCCCCAGCCCATGCGCGCCGGATCGCGGTGGCCGCCGAAGGAAAAGTGGTGCTTGGCCTTCAGCCAGCCGTGATCCGCGGCGGCGAGCTCGTTGAATGGTCGGCGTTCGATCATCGGAGGTCTCCCGGGCAACAGCGCCCCCTCACCCAAAGACCTATGGACATCGCGCCGAAACAGAAATAGAAACTTTCGAAACACATTGTTTCCAAAAATGCGCCCATGGCCAGACTGCCGGATTTCGAAGGGCTTGCGATCTTCGCCAAGGTCATCGAGCTGCGCTCGTTCGCGGGCGCGGCCGCAGAGCTCAAGCTGTCCAAGGCGACCGTGTCCAAGGCGGTCAGCCGGATCGAGGCGCGGCTCGGCGCGCGGCTCATCAACCGCACGTCGCGACGGCTCGCGTTGACGGATGCGGGCCGCCAGCTCGCGGCACGCGCGGCGCATATCCTCGCCGAGGGCGAGGCCGCCGAGGACGCGGCGCTGGCGCAAGCAACGCTGCCGCGCGGGCTGGTGCGGCTCGCCGCGCCGATGTCATTCGGCGTGCTGCACGTCGCGCCCCTGCTGCCGGAATTCCTGGCGACCTATCCGGACGTGTCGATCGATCTGCACCTGAGCGACGCGATGGTCGATCTCGTCGGCGAGGGGTTCGACGCCGCCATCCGCGTCGCGGCGCTGCCGGACTCCTCCCTGGTCGCGCGCCGGCTGTGCGAGATGCATCGCTATCTCGTCGCCTCGCCCGCCTACGTGCAGGCGCACGGCCGACCGAAGCATCCGCTCCATCTCGCCGACCACCGTTGCGTCGGCTACAGCCAGGGGGCTGCGCCCGAGACTTGGCGCTTCACCAAGGATGGCAAGTCCGCGACGGTGCGGCCGTCCGGCCAGCTGCGCGTGAACAATGGTGACGCGATGATGCCGGCCCTGATCGCCGGAACCGGCGTCGGCATCCTGCCCGAGTTCATCGTGCGCGACGCGCTCGCGGCCGGCCGGCTGGAGAGATTGCTCCCGGATTGGTCGCTGCCATCCGGCGCCGTCTACTGGGTCACGCCGCCCGGGGGACCACGGCCGAAACGGGTGGAGGTCCTCGCCGACTTTCTCGTCGACAAGCTCGGCCGGAATAAAAAGCACGACCCGACAGCAGCGCCCGCGAGCGTACGCCGTCGACCGGCGCGGCGGCCGTCAGCGCGATCGAGCTATTGAGCTTGACCGCCGCGCTTCAGCGCCTGGCAAAACGACGCCACGTCCGTGAACACGGCGTCTCCGGCGAATTTCAGTGACTCGATCGAGCGTTGAGCCGCCTCGGCGTGACCGTTGCCGCAGGCATCCTCGACGATGACGGGAACGATACCGAGATCCGCGGCATGCCGCGCGGTCGGCTCGATTCCGATTTCCATCGCAACGCCGACGAGGGCCATCGACGTGATGCCGCAGTCACGCAGCGCGATCGAGAGCGGCGTGCCCTCCAGGGCCGACATGGTGAGCTTGTCGAAAATCGCCTCGCTCGCGCGCGGCGCCAGCTCCGGCGTGATCTCAAAGCCGGGCGAGCCCCGCAGAAACCACGGCTGGACCTTGTCCGGATCGTCGGTGCGCTGCCACGCCATCGCCATGCGATAGGAGAACGCGCCCATCAATTCCTTCGGCAGCGACATGTGACGCATGAAGAATGTCCGCACGCCGGCGGCGCGTGCGGCCTCCAGCACGCGGGAAACCTTGGCCACGATGGCCTGCGGATTCTTGATCTGACTCAAGATTCCGATCTGCATGTCGTAGACGACCAGCGCCATCCGTCGCGGATCGCAAATTTCCTCCAAAGTCTGAGGCAACTCGAGACCGTGAGCACGCTTCATGGGCAGGCACCTGTGCGGGACGAGAGCGGACGATATAGCGGCCCGCCCGCATTCGGTAAACACGCGCCGGTCGGCCGTGCCGACCGCCACACGCAGAACGGGGCCGCCTGGACAAGGGCGGCCCCGTTGCCGTTTGGCATGATCTTTTCCGAAAATCCGCTTTTCGGGATCATGCCCTGATCGCCTGCTGACCCCGATCAGCGGGCGCTCATGGTTTGCGGCGAAGCGATCGCGCTCTGCTGCGTGCAGACATCCTGGAACAGCACGCCGCCGTTCGGCAGGTTCTGCTTGGTGAGGCAGTTGCAGGCGCCGGTCGGTCCCTGTGGTGCCTCGGCCTGGCCCGGCGTGGCAGCCACTGGAGCAGCCGCGACCGGCCCGACGGGCTCACCGCCGCGGTAGTTCACCGGGTGCCAACGGTAGTGATCCCAGTGACCCCAGTGATTCTGCCCGAAGATGGGCCAGCGGGGGCCGTGACCCCACACCGGAAACGGCCGGTAGGGACGCGGCAGGTTGCAGGCGAGGCAGCTGATGCCGTGCCCGAAGTGGGTGCCGAGGACCTTGAAGGGGCCGTGGCCGGGGAAGAAGCGGGTAAGCGCTTGGCTGGGTGCGGCCGAGGCCGCGAGGGCTGCGGCCGCGAGGGCGGCAATCGTGAGGGTCTTGAGCGATGTCATGGCACTTCTCCTGTTTCTGGAAGAGCGGGATCGCTCTCATGGAGTTGGTCGCGTGCCGAGGACGGTAGGATTGTGCTGACCATCACGATCCGAACGATTGGAGGCGCGCTGCGAGCATAACGGCCACTTTCCGACCTCGCGGGTTTGACTTTACTGAGCCGCCAGCAACCACGACCCACCAACAAGCAACAGGACGGAGAGAACGTAGCGAAGTACGGCGGCCGCAAGGTATTTCACGCCGAGCCACGAGCCGAGGATGGCGCCGAGCGCGGTCGCGCCGAGCCACAGCGGCAGCTCGTGCGGCAGGCTCGGCGACGTGCTCCACAGGCCCACGAGCGCGGCGGCCGAGTTCAGCAGATTGAAGAGCGCCGACAGGCCCGCGGCGTGGCGCGTGTTGAGCCAGTGAAGCGCGAGGACCAGTGGTGCGATGAAGATGCCGCCGCCGATGCCGGTGACGCCGGCCACGAAGCCGATCACGGCGCCGGCCAGGACGGACGGCAGCAAGGGCGGGCGCGCAGGCGCAAGCTCGTCGGTCACGGCGGCCGCGCGCGCGGACCGCACCATCTGCCAGGCGGCGACGACGAGCAGTGCCCCGACGATCGGATTGTAGATCGCGGACGGCAGATGCGTGGCGCCTCCAAGAATCGAGAACGGCAGCCCAAGAATGATGAACGGATACGTGCGCCGCCACGTCACGTGTCCCGCCCGCGCGAAGCGGATGGTGCCGATGGTGGCGACGAGGGTGTTGAGAGCAAGCGCCGCCGGCCGGATGATCTCGGGCGAATATCCGCCGAGACCGAGCGCCGCGATATAGCCCGTGGCGCCGGCTTGCCCGACCGCCGCATAGGCTGCGGCGATCAGCGCAAGGACGACGGAAAGGACGACGTGCGGAAGATCGAGGCCCACGGCCGCGGATCAGGCGCCGGGATCGTTGGCGTCGGGATAGAAGAGCTGCTGGCCGTTGATCTTGTAGCCGGCGATCACACCCTGGCCTTCGGGTGAGATCAGCCAATCGATGAACTGCTGGCCGAGGTCTTTCTTCACCGTCGGGTGTTTGGCGGGATTCACCAGCATGACGCCGTATTGGTTGAACAGGCGCTTGTCGCCCTCGACCAGGACCGCGAGATCGCCGCGGTTCTTGAACGCGAGCCAGGTGCCGCGATCGGACAGCACGCAGGCATTCGACGCGGACGCCATGTTGAGGGCGGCGCCCATCCCCTGCCCGATCTCCTTGTACCAAGGGCCCTTGTCGCGGGCGATATCGATGCCCGCTTGCTTCCATAGTGCAAGCTCCGCGATGTGTGTCCCCGACCGGTCGCCGCGCGAGATGAACGGGATCCCCTTGGCCTTGAGCGCTTGCAGCGCCGCCACGATGTCCGCGCCTTTGACCCCGGCGGGATCGCCCTTCGGGCCGATCAGGACGAAATCATTGTACATCACGGGGTAGCGCTTCACGCCGAAGCCCTCGGCGAGGAATTTCAGCTCGGCCGACTTGGCGTGAACGAACACGACGTCGGCGTCGCCGCGCCGGGCCGTGTCGAGCGCCTGCCCGGTGCCCTGCGCCAGCACTTTCACGGTGATGCCGAGCTTCTGCTTCACGATCGGCAGCAGGTAATCGTAGAGGCCGGAATCCTGGGTCGATGTCGTCGAGGCGACGACGATCGACTTGTCCTGGGCAAGGGCCTGACCGGACAGCAACGTCACGGCCACGAGCAGCACGGCCAATGCCGGCGCTTTCATCGACCATCGTTTCATCTGCGCTACCTCTCCGATATGGATCGTTCGATTTCGATTGCGCTCTCGTCAGCGCGCGGTCAAGGCGCGCCCGACGAAGAGGCTCACGCCGCTGACGACCATCGACAGGGAGATCAGGATGATCCCGAGCGCGAGCGCCAAGCTCAGATCGCCCTTGCTGGTCTCCAGCGCGATGGCGGTCGTCATGGTGCGGGTATAGCCGCGGATGTTGCCGCCGACGATGATGATCGCGCCGACCTCGGCGATGGCGCGGCCGAATGCCGCGAGGAACGCCGTGAGCAGGCCGTCGCGCCCGATCGACATGATCGGCGCCATGGCCCGCAACCGCGACGCGCCGTCGACCCGGAGCGGGTCGCCGTAGACGGCCCAGACATCGACCATCATCCGATGGACGAGCGCCACGACGATCGGCGTGCCGAGCAATGCCTGGGCGATGATCATCGCGGCCGGGGTGAACAAGATGCCGAGCGACCCCAGCGGGCCGGAACGGGAGAGAAGGAGATAGACCCCCAGCCCCACGACCACCGGTGGCAATCCGAGCAGCGCGTTGGCGATAACGATCAGGGCGCCGCGGCCACGGAAGCGATAGACCGCGAGAGCGGTCCCGAGCGGCGCCCCGAACAGAAAGGCACAAACGCTCGCCGTCAGGCTGACGGCGAGCGACAGGAAAACGATCTCCCGCAGCTCGGGGTCGAGGCCGACGATCAAACGAGCCGCCGTGTGGAGGGCGTCCATGAAATCGCTCATCGCGCCACTTTTACATCGCGTTCGCCAAGCGCCAAATCATCATTCACAGGAGTTCTCGCGCGAGAGCCGCCGGATCGCGCCGGCCGAGGCCGCGGAGTAGGCCTTGCTCGATCCGATCCGCCGCGTCGAACGGAGGGCCTTGGCGCGCCGCCGGCGGCCAGCGTGCGATTCCGGAAGAGACGGCAGTCGCCTTCACGTACAACGGCTCGTCCTATGCCGTGATGATGGCGACGCCTCAGGACCTCGAGGATTTCGCCTACGGGTCCAGCCTGACCGAGGGGATCATCGCCTCCCCGGCCGAGATCGAGGCCCTCTAGATCTGCGGGGCCGTTGCGATCTCGAGCGATTGCCGCGCGCGCGGCTGGGCCTACGCGAGCTCGCGCGGCGGGGCCGAAGGGCTTGCGCTCAACGAATGCGCCAACGATGGCGGCAACGGCTGCTCGGTCCGCCGCTGGATCTGTGACGGCGGCCGCTGACGGCAAGGATCGGCCGCCGAGGCACCAGGGTTACGTCGGCGCGTTCTCGCGCGCCGGCGCCGTGCCGAGCAACTCGCGCATCTTGCGCACCAGATCGGCGGCGGTCACCGGCTTCTGCAGCATGTGGATGCCGGGATCGAGCCGGCCTTGGTGCACGATGGCGTTGCGGGAATATCCAGTCATGAACAGGACCTTCATGTCCGGCCGCTCGGCCTTGAGCGTCTCGGCGAGCTGACGGCCGTTCATCCCCGGCAGGATCACATCGGTCAGCAGCAGGTCGAAGTCGCGCCCCGCGGCCGCGGCGAGCGCGTGCGTCGCATCGGGCGCCTCGACCACCGTGAAGTTGAGCCGGCCCAGCGCCTCGACGATGTAGCTGCGCACGTCGTTGTCGTCCTCGACGACGAGGATGCGCTCGCCGCGCCCGGCCTCGGCGGCCTCCGGCGCGCCGCTGTCCGCGCGGTTCTCGGTCGCCACCTCGCCGACGAGCCGCGGCAGATAGACCTTGACGCTCGTCCCCTCGCCGACCTCGCTGTAGATCTTCACGTGGCCGCCCGACTGCTTGACGAAGCCGTAGACCTGGCTCAGCCCGAGCCCGGTGCCCTGCCCGGCCGGCTTGGTGGTGAAGAACGGCTCGAACGCCCTCTCGATGGTCTCGCTCAGCATGCCCGTCCCCGAATCCGTCACCGAGATGAGCACGTATTGCCCGGGCCGGACGTCCGCATGGGCGCGGCAGTAGGCGTCGTCGAGATAGGTGTTGCCGGTCTCGAGCGTGAGCTTGCCGCCGTCCGGCATGGCGTCGCGGGCGTTGACGGCAAGATTGATCAGCGCGGTCTCGAGCTGCGACTGGTCGGCCGACACCGTCCACAGGCCGGCGGCGCCGACGACCTCGAACGAGATGTTCTCGCCGAGCGTACGGCTCAGGAACGCCGACAGGTCGTTGAGCAGCCGGTTCACGTCGAGCGGACGCGGATCGAGCGGGTGCAGCCGCGCGAAGGCGAGCAGGCGCTGGGTCAGCGTGGCGGCGCGCTTGGCGCCCTCCATGGCGTTGCGGCTCGCGCGTTCGAGGCGCGCCTTGGCGCCGTCGAGGCCGCCCTCGACGAGGCGCTGGATGATCTCGAGGTTGCCGATGATGACCATGAGCAAATTGTTGAAGTCGTGCGCGACGCCGCCGGTCAGGCGGCCGACCGCATCGAGCCGCTGCGTCTGGCGCACGGTCGCCTCCGCGGCCTCGCGGCGATCCTGCTCGGCATAGAGCCGGCGCGTCCGCTGCAGCACGACGAGCAGCGCGCCGACGAGGAACAAGGTCGCCGGAAGGCCGAAGATGAGATGCAGCGCCATGCCGGTGATCCAGTCGTTGCGCACCTGCGCGGTCTCGATGCCGGCATTCACGTAGACCGCCAGCCCGGGCAGCCGGCGGTAGGCGTAGCGCCGTTGCAGGCCGTCGACGCGCGACGTGCTGACGTAGAAGCCGCCGGACGGATGCGCCGTCATGGCAACGTGAAACCGGCTGGTGTCGGCGAGCCGGGTCTCCCCGGTCCGCGGCGGGAAGCGCGCCAGCATCGTGCCGTCGGCGCGCACCAGCGAGTAGGTCAGGCCGGGCGCGTTCGCGAGGTGGGAATAGAACCGGCTGAAGTCGCTCGGCAGCAGCGACATCTCGATCACCCCGACGAACCGGCCGGCGGCGTCGCGACGCGCCTTGTTGAAGGTGAAATAGGGCTGGCCGCCCGAGATCGACAGATGGATGCCGCCGATGTAGACGCCCGGCGGGCCGTCGCGCGGGACGGTGAAATAGTCCTCGTTGCTGTAGTCGAGATTGGTGAGGGCCGGCGTCTCGCGCGTCATCACCTGCGGGTGGCCGTTCGGCCCGAAGATCCAGATCGACTGGACCTCCGGCAGCGCGGTCTGGATCTGCCGGATCTCGCGGTGCAGCCGCGGCTCGTCCGCCGCGATCTCGGCTTCCGACTTGTCCGCCAGCAGGTTGTCGATCGCGTCGAGCGCGAGATTCATCGACTGGAAGACCTTGAGCACGTGCTCCTGCATCACGTCGAGCGAACGCTCCAGCCGCTCGTCGGCCAGCGCCTGGGCGGCGTGGTAGCTTTCCCAGCTCGCGAACGCGAACACCAGGAGCGGCAGCAGCAGGGCTGCGGCCGCCAGCACCTGCAGCAGCCGGATGGTCGTCGCGCGCGCGTGCTCGTCCCGCAGGCGCTGGTCAGACGGACCTTCCGACGCGGCTTCGGGCATGCGCGATCAGGTTCCCCCGTGGCGCGTGAGACCACGCGAATCACAATCTATCGCGGGGCGTGCGCCGGCAAAAGAGGACGGCACCCGACGCGCGGCCGCCGCGCCGCTGGTAATCTTTGCCTGTAGTTCCATGCCCGCCGTTATGCCAGTTGTCGTGTCTTGGCCACGAGGAGGATCGCCGCATGAAGCTCATCCGGTTCGACCGGCCGGGGCCGCCCGCCGTGCTCCAGTGTCTCGACGTCCCGGTGCCGGAACCGGGCCCGGGCGAGGTGCTGATCCGCGCGCACGCGATCGGCGTCGGCATGCCGGACGCGATGATCCGCGCCGGCGTCTATCCCTGGATGCCGCCGCTGCCGGCGACGCCCGGCACCGAGCTCGCCGGCACGATCGAGCAACTCGGCGCGGGCGTCACGGCGCGCCAGGTAGGCCAGCGCGTGTACACCACGGCGCGCGAGCGGCCGCAGCGCGGCGGCCACTATGCCGAATATGTCGCGGCGCCCGCAGACGCGACCTTCGTGCTGCCGGATGGCGTCGACCTCGACGCCGCGGCGGCGCTCGCCAACTACCAGGTCGCGTATCACATCTTTGCCGACGCGGTCCGGCCGCGGCCGCGCGAGAGCATCCTGATCCATGCGGCAGCCGGCGGCATGGGCAACGCGCTGATCGATCTGGCGCGCGCCGCCGACCTCGTCGTGATCGGCGTGGTGAGCAGCCCCGACAAGGCGCGCGTCGCGCGCGAGCTCGGCGCCGACCACGTGATCGACCGCAAGGCCGAGGACATTGCCGAGCGGATCGCCACGATCACGAGCGGGCGCGGCGTCGACATGATCATCGATCCGGTCGGCGGGCCGAGCATTCCGGGCAACATCGCGCTGCTCGCCCCGTGCGGCACGCTCATCCTCTATGGCGGGCTCGGCGGCAAGGCCGAGCTCGACCTGATGCGGACGCTGCGCGCGAGCCAGAACTCGCCGGCGGTGCGCCAGTTCTCGATCCACACCTGGGACCATCTCGTCGAGGAGCGCCGCGCCGGCATGCGCGCACTCATCGCAATGCTGGCGACCGGCAAGCTCAAGCCGCGCATCCATGCTCGCCTGCCGCTCGCCGAGGCCGCGCGGGCACACGAGATGCTCGAGAGCGGCGCCGTGATGGGCAAGCTGCTGCTCAAGCCGTGACGCTTGCGTCGGCGATCAATCCGCCGAGATCTTCGCGAACTCGATCACCTTGCGCCACTTCGCGATGTCGGCGCGCACGAAGGCATCGAGCTCGGCCGGCGTCATCGGCATGGGCTCGCCGCCGATGTCGGCCATGCGCGCCCGCGTCTTCGGATCGGCGAGCGCCGCATTGATCCCCTTGTTGAGGGCCTCGACCACAGCGGGCGGCGTGCCCTTGGGCGCGAAAACGCCGTACCACACGACGACCTCGTAGCCCGGCACGGTCTCGGCCACCGCCGGCAGGTCGGGCAACGAAGGCCAGCGCCCGGCCGTCGTCACGCCGAGCGCGCGCAGCTTGCCCTCATGGATCAGGCCCAGCACGGACCCGCTGAGATTGTCGAAGAACACCTGGACGCGCCCGCTGACGAGGTCGGGGTAGACCGCCGACGAGCCGCGGTAGGGCACGTGCAGCATGTCGACGCCGGTCATCGACTTGAACAGCTCGCCGGCGAGATGCGGCGAGGCGCCGACGCCCGAGGAGGCCATCGTCAGCTTGCCGGGATTGGCCTTGGCATAGTCGATGAACTCGCGCACCGAGTGCACCGGCAACGACGGCGGGATCACCATGACGTCGGGAATACGCATCATGGCGCCGACCGCGACCGTATCGCGCAGCAGGTCGTAGGGCAGCTTCTTGTAGAGCGAGGCGCTGATCGTGACGTTGGGGCCGCTGAACATCAGCGTGTAGCCGTCGCCGGCCGAGGCCGCCAGCGCCTGCGCCGCGAGATTGCCGCCCATACCGGTGCGGTTCTCGACGATGAACTGCTGGCCCAGATGCTCGGAGAGCCATTCGGCAAGGATGCGGCCCGCAACGTCGGTCGGGCCGCCGGCCGCGAGCCCGACCAGGATGCGGACCGGGCGGACCGGGTAGGCCTGCGCACGGGCGCCGCGCGGCAGGGCCGCGAGCGCGCCCGCGGCGGTCGCAAGATGCAGAAACCGGCGGCGCCCGAGTGTGCGACCAAGCGTGTGGCCAAGTGTCATGACGTCCCCCCTCGCGATCCGCGCCCCGCCCCTACGCGCCTGACGGGATCGTAAGTGACGCGGCCGGCGCCGGCAACGCTTGGCACCGGTCTTCCGCTCGGGCCAGCACCATTGTGCCGCGCTCGGCTTGCGCGCCGCCCGCACGAGCGCCTACGCTGGCCGCCGAAACGGCTCGGGAGGTGACACGATGGCGCGGCGCATCGCATTGGCGGCTCTCGTGATCGCGGCATGCCTGCAGCTCGGCAGCGGGGCGGCCGCGCAGAGCTATCCGACCAAGACGGTGCGCTTCATCCTGCCCTATGGGCCGGCGAGCGCGAGCGACATGACGGCGCGTCTCTTCGCCGACCGTCTCTCCCGGCTGTGGAACAAGCCCGTGGTGGTGGAGAACCGCCCGGGCGGCGACGGCCTCGTCTCGCTCACGGCGTTCGTGCAGGCGCACGACGATCATGCGCTGTGGTTCGGGCCGGCCGGCGCCTTCAACGTGCTGCCCTACAATCACGACAAGCTGCCGTTCGACGTGACGCGCGACATCACGCCGATCGTCAGCGTCTCGCAGGTGGTGCTCGCCGTATCGACACCGACGTCGATGCATATCGACACCATCGATCAGTTGATGGCGCTCGCACGCAAGGAGCCCGGCAAGCTCAACGCCGCCGCGGCGCAGGGCATCTCCGACTTCCTGCTGTTCGGCTTCGTCAAGCGCATGGGGCTCGACATCGTGCGGGTGCCTTACCGCGACATCATGCAGGCGCCGAACGACCTCATCGGCGGGCGCCTGCAGGTGCTCGCCACGTCGTACGCGGTGGTGCAGCCGCTCGCGAATGCGGGCCGCATCAAGGTGCTGGCGGTGTCGAGCCGCCAGCGCGCGCCGACCGCGCCCGACGTGCCGACCGCGATCGAGGCCGGCTATCCGGACCTGACCTTCGAGAGCATCGGCGGCGTGTTCGGCCCGCGCGACATGCCGCTCGCGCTGCGCGAGCAGATCGCGGCGGATTTCCAGAAGGTCGCCAAGGACCCGATCATCCCCCAACGGCTCGCCGAGACCGGGCAGATCATCACGCTGCTCGGGCCGGGCCCATTCGCGGCGAGCGTCCAGGGACAGCGCGACAAGCTCGCGGAGCTCGCCAAGATCCTGGGGGTGAAGGCAGAACAGTAGGAAATCATGCGAAGCACAATAACGATCGTCATCGCGCTCGCGGTCATCTCGGCTGCCGCGCCGGCCGGCGCCGCCACGCGCGCGCACCACGGCGTCAAGCATCACGGCCGGCACTTGCATGCCCGTCACGGAGCGCCCGGCCAGCCGTTGATCCGCGTTCCGGTCGAGCATCCCGGCTACCGTTACGGCGGGCCGCTCTATTCGACCTGTGACCGCATCAATGCGGATCGGATGCTGGTCGGCACCTGCCGGTAAGGTATCGTGAAGCGCCGGTCCGTTGCGCCTCCACATGCGCTAAGCTGCCGCCGGACACAGAAACCGGGAGGACCGCATGCCACGCATACCGATCGTCGAACGCGCCGAGATGAACGCCGAGCAGGTGCGCGTCTACGACGCCGCCAAGCAGGGAAGCGGCATCGTCGGCGGCCCGTACTACGCCTACATCCGGCTGCCGAAGCTGTTCGAGGCCTGCCAGAGCCTGCGCGAGTCGCTCAGCCATGGCCCGCTGTCGCCGCGCGAGCAGCAGATCGTCAACCTCGTGGTCGCTCGCCACTGGAACGCGCGCTATCCGTGGTTCGCGCAGGCGCGCCGCTCGCGCGCCGTCGGCATCGACCAAGCCGTGATCGACGCGATCAATGCGCGGCGCACGCCCGAGCTGACTGACCCACGCGAGCGAACCTGCTTTGCGGTCGCGCGCGAACTGCTCGCCGAGAAGGGCCTTGCGGATGCGACCTATGCGGCCGCCGAGAAGGCGATGGGGCTGGAGAGCCTGGTCGCGCTCGTCGCCGCGACGGGGAGCTTCTCGATGACCTGCATGACGGCGAATTCTTTCGGCGTCGAGCCCCCGGCCGACAACCCGACACCGCTCGCACCGTAGCGGCACGGCGGGCCGTTTTGCCCGCTTGCGCGGCCGACGGCGGACGTGCTCCAAAAGGCCCGCTAGAGCACGTTCCGATGGAATCGGAACGTGCTCTAGATTTACGCGTTTGCGCATATCCTTGTCGGCGAACCGGTGACCACTTCGCCGGGATATGCGCTAAGGGAGAAGAGACACATGGGTCGCAAGATTGCCATCATGGGCACAGGCGCGGTCGGCGGATATGCCGGCGCGCATATGGTGAAGGCGGGCGAGGACGTAACCTTCATCGATCCGTGGCCCGCCCATGTGGAGCACATGCGCCAGCACGGCCTGCGCGTGACGCACGCGATGACGGAACCCGAGTTCACCGTGCCGGTGCGCGCGCTGCACGTGACGGACGCGCAGCAGCTCGCCAAGGAAAAGCCGATCGACATCGCGTTCGTGTGCATGAAGTCCTACGACACGGCGTGGGCGACCATGCTGATCCGGCAGTATCTCGCGCCCGACGGCTTCGTGGTGTCGCTGCAGAACTGCATGAACGAGGAGACGATCGCGAGCGTCGTCGGCTGGGGCAAGACGCTCGGCTGCATCGCGTCGAGCATCACGGTCAACCTGCCGGAGCCCGGTCTCGTCCATCGCGGCGCCGCCAAGCATGGCGCCAGGCACACGGTGTTTCGCGCCGGCGAGCCGCACGGCCGCATCACGCCGCGCGCCGAGGAGGTCTGCCGGCTCGTCGCCTACGCGGACAGCGCCAAGGTGACCAGCAACCTGTGGGGCGAGCGCTGGTCGAAGCTCGTCGCCAACGCAATGCAGAACGGTATTTCGGCGAGCACCGGGCTCGGCGGCGGCGACATGCTCAAGAACGACGCGATCCGCCGCTTCTCGACCCGGGTCGGCGGCGAAGCGATCCGCGTCGGCCAGGCGCTCGGTTTCCAGCTCGAGGAGATCCTCCACCTCGAGCCCGAGACGATCGCGCGCGCCGGCGAAGGCGACGCGGAGGCGACGCGCGTCTGCGACGAGCAGCGCTTCAAGGACTCGGGCCGCACCGCGGCGGGCCAGCGCCCGTCCATGGGGCAGGACATGCAGAAAGGCCGGCGCACCGAGATCGAATTCCTCAATGGCTTGGTGGTGCGCGAAGGCGAGAAGCTCGGCTTGGCGGTGCGCGCCAACGCGGTGCTCACCGATCTGGTCAAGCGTGTCGAGCGCGGCGAGATCAAGGCCGATCCGAAGCACATCGAGGAGCTGCGGCTCAATTGAGCGGGCCCGCGCCGGCATGCTTTCGTAGGATGGGTTGAGCGTCAGCGAAACCCATCGCCTTTACGGCCGCTCATAGATGATGGGTTTCGCTTCGCTCAACCCATCCTACGAGCCATCTACGATGTCGTCTTCCACGCGCCCACGGCGGGCCGCGGCAGGCCCAGGTTTTCGCGCAAAGAGACGCCGGCGAAATCCTTGCGAAACAGGCCGCGGCGCTGCAGCTCGGGCACGACGTGGCGCACGAAGTCCTCGTAGGTGCCGGGCACGTGCGTCGCCGACAGCACGAAGCCGTCGCAGGCGGGGGCGGTGAACCACTGCTCGAGCTGGTCCGCCACTTCCTTCGGCCCGCCGACGATCGGATTGTGCACCCGCCCGCGCCCGCTGATGCGGATGAAGTCGCGCACGGTCGGGTTCTTCTTCACGCCGACCACACGGTCGCGGATTGCCTGCAGGCCGGACATCGAGGCGAGCTCCTCGTCGCTGAACGGCTCGTCCATGCCCTTCTTGGCGAAATCGAAGTTGAGCGCCTCGGACAACAGCGACAGGGCATCGATCTCGAGCGGCAGCTTCTCGATCTCGGCCCATTTGTCCTCGGCCTCGGCCTTTGTGGCGGCAGCCACCGTGTTGACCAGGTGCGTGACCTTGACGTGGTCGGGATCGCGGCCGAAGCGCGCGACCGTCGCCTTGAAGTCCGCGTAGTCGCGCTTGCCGACCTCGAAGTTCGGGTAGACCACGAAGATCACCTCGCCCCAGCGCGCGCCGAACGCCTTGCCACGCCCGCTCGCGCCGGCCTGGATGATGACCGGATGCCCTTGCGCCGAGCGCGGCACCGTGAACGGCCCGCGCGAGCGGAAGTAGCGGCCGGCGTAATCGAGGCGATGCACCTTGTCGGGATGCGCGAACAGGCCGCTCGCCTTGTCCTGCACGATCGCGTCGTCCTCCCAGGCATCCCAGTGGCCGAGCACGACGTGCATGAACTCGTCGGCGCGGTCATAGCGCAGGTCGTGGCCGATCACCTCCTCGCGGCCCATGTTCTGCGCCTCGCCGTCGTTGAGCGAGGTGACGACGTTCCAGGCGGCGCGCCCGTTGGTCATCAGGTCGAGCGTGCCGAACACGCGCGCGACGTGGAACGGCTCGTAGTAGCTGGTCGAATAGGTCGCGCCGAGGCCGAGCCGCTCGGTCGCCATGCCGAGCACCGTGAGCACCGTCACGGCATCGAGCTTCACGCAGCGGATGCCGTGCGCGACCGTGTGGCCGTGGTCGCGCCCGTACATGTCCGGCATCGACAGGCGGTCGTCGAAGAAGCCGAGGTGGAACCTGCCCTCCTCCAGCACGCGGCCGATGTGCTGGTAGTAGCCGGGCGACCAGCTGTCGGTGCGCGAGGCCGGATGGCGCCAGGAGCTTGCGAGGTTCGTGCAGTTCTGCGCCTGCAGGAAGCCGACCATGATGATCTGGCGCATGACGGAGCCCGAAGGGACGCGCGGTGCGGGGTCAGAAATGCGCGCGGCTGGCGACGTCCTGGAGCGTGGTGATGCGGCCGCGATAGGCGCCGCGCAGGCATGCGACGTCGGAACCGCAGGCGTTGCGGGTCTCGCGCAGCCAGTCCGACTGGCTCGACGTCAGGATTGCGTGCTGCGACGGCGGCAGCTCGCGCATCGCGACCCGGTAGGACGCGTTGAGCTGGTCTTCCAGGTCCCACAGCGACCGGGTGCTGCAGATCGTCCACTCCGCATCGTTCTTGCGGCTCTGCTCGCTGCACCAGTCCGGCCGCTCCTGCGCGGACGCGGGCGTGATCGAGGTCGCCAAAATCGCGCCGGCGAGGCCGGCAAGCATGAAACCAATTCGCATGATCGTTCTCCCGTTGATCATCGTCGTGCCGCTCGCGCGGCAATTCAGTTCTTGATCTTGGTCAGGATCAGCACCGCGAGGTCGCCCTCCGGCGTGAAATCCTTCTTCTGCATCCGGAACTGCGTCGCGGAGATCTTCTTCACGTCCGTGCCGCAGAAGCTCACCAGTGCATCGGGCGCGCCCTTGTCGACGGTGAGCTCGAAATTGCCGATCGGCCCGGACCAGTTGGCGCCGGTCTTGAGGATGTAGTCGACGCGCTGCTCGTTGTAGGGCGGGCCGAACTCGCTCTTGTTCGCCTTGCGCAGGCTCTGGATGGTCGCCATGAAGCTCTGGTCGATGCAGTATTTCTTCACGTAATCCGCATACCAGGTTTCCTTGTCCTGGCCCGGCGCACCGAGCGAGGTCTGCGCCGAGCCGCCGACGCTCGGCACGTACTGGTGCTGGATGACGATCTGCTTCTTGGCCGGGAACGTCTGTTTCCAGTAATAGGTCGTCGCGAGGCCCCAGCGCGCCTCGAGATGCTTCTTCATGCCTTTGTCGTCGCCGTATTCGACGACCTCGGCGAGGCCGAGGGCCACCAGCTCGGACCATTTCTCGGACGGCAGCTTGTCGAGCGCCTCGTCGGTCGCGGGCAGATGCGGATCGAGCGGAACGCCGAGCGCGCGCACATACTGCGTGCGGTCGATGCCCATCGCGGTCACGCGCTGCTCGACCTCGGCCTTGACGGGGGCGCCGTCGACCGTGGTCTTGAAGCCGAAGATGTTATCGGGCGCCTCGGTCGGCACCGCGACATTGTCGTCCTGGTTGGCGATGCGGATCTCGGGCAGCGGAAACGCGACCAGCGTGGTCACGTCCTTGTCGGACTTGTTGAAGAACTCGTAGGTGACGCGCACCCGCTCGGTCGAGATGAAGAGCTTTTCGGAGCGCATCTCGATATCGTCGGTGGTGACGAAGATGAGCCCGCCGACCGCGAGCTCGGCGGTCGAGTCGTTGGCGCGCGCCGCGCCCGTAAGGCACGACAGCGCGAGCGCGAAAGCAATCGGGTAGCGCATGGTGCGATCCTTGCTGTGCATGAGGGGCGAGCTCATCGGTGGGGAGTTCGCATGGACCAGCTCCATGACGTCGAAGGTGGCGTGCAACCACCGGGACTCTACGACGAAGCAACACCTATTGCCTAGCGCGGAGCGCGGCCGCGCCGGCACGCTGTTGCATGGTCGCGCGTTTTGGTAATCTCACGCCGTAACGGCGTCATCTGCCGAATCCGGGAAGGAGCTGCGCCATGAGCGGGACGGGAAGCGAGACCAGGCTGGTCTGGCCGGGACTGCGGGGGTTCTACAATTCATTCTTCGACATCGCCTACACGCTCATGCGTGTCGCGATCGGCGGCATCCTGTTCATGCACGGGTATGCCAAGCTCCACGCCGGCCCTGCCGCGATCGCGAGCAACATCATGGCCAAGAACGGGCTGCAGCCGGCGCTCGGCTTCGCCTATGCGGCGACGGCCCTGGAGACGGTGGGCGCCGCGTGCATCGTGCTCGGCCTGTTCACCCGCTTCTTCGCTGCCGCGATCGCGATCGAGATGGCATGCGCCTTCGCCTTCGTGCACTTCGCCAAGGGTTTTGCGGCAAACCAGGGCGGCTTCGAATACGTCCTGCTCATCGGCATCGTGATGTTCGTCATCGCGATCCGCGGCGGCGGGCCCTATTCGGCCGACCGCGTGATCGGGCGCGAGCTGTGAAATAGGTGAGGATGTAGGTTGGGTCGAGCGCAGCGAGACCCAACGCGTCAACGCAAAACCATCGGCGAAAGTGTTGGGTCTCGCGAGAGCTCGACCCAACCTACGCTCTACTCCCTTTGCCTGATGTAATCCGGGGACGGCGGCGGGCCCCAGATGTCGCGCGGCATGCCGGCCCAGACCTTCGGGCGCTGCGGGCGGTCACGGTGCCAGGGGCGCGGGTCGAAATAGCCGAGCAACTCGTCGAGCATCTTGTCGAGCTCGGTGAACAGCTCGATGATCTGGTCGTCCGGATTGCGGTGATAGGTGAAGACGTTGTGGCCGGGTCCGTGCCGGCCCGGCCCCCAGATGATCGGGATGTCGCGGCTACCGAGGAAATCGCAGGCGGTCTGCACCTGCGCCCAGTCCTTGAGCTCGAACGCGATGTGATGCATGCGGGTGGTCTTGCCGCGCACGAAATTGACCGTGTGGTGATCGGGCCCGCAGCGCAGGAAGACGAACCAGTCCTCGATCCAGTCGGACACGCGGAAGCCGAGCACGCGGCCGTAGAAATCCGCAAAGGCCTTGGGGTCGTCGACGCAGAACGCGAGATGGCCGAGCTTGATCGGCCCGATGCCGGTCGGCGCCTTGCGCGCGAACGGGGTCGCGGCGGTGAACACCTCGACGATCGTGCCCTTGGGGTCCGCGAAGGTGATCGCCTGCGCGATGCCGGGGCTCGGATCGGCGCGCATCTCGCAGCGCACGCCTTCCGCTTCGAGGCCGCGGCGCAGGTTGTTGAAGTCGGTCTCGGCCGCGGCCTGCAGCGAAATGCGACTGCAGCGCGGCTCGGTACCCTTCTCGAGCTGCACCGCGAGGTCGCCCACCTTGGTGGCCAGGAACGCGCGGCCGTCGGCGCGCTCAGCCAGCACCAGGCCGACGATGTCGGTGAAATAGTCGATCTGCCGATCGAGGTCGGGGGTCTCGAACGTGGCGTGGCCGATGCGTGTGACCTGGATCATGGGTGGCTCCGGTTCGGGGTGGAAAAGCTATGCTTCAGCACGCTTGCGGGTCAACCGCATGCTATCGTGGGCGCCCTCGACATCGGCCGGGCGGTTGCAGATGAGAAAAGTCTTCCTCGCCATCCTGCTTGCGTTCGCGGCCTGCGGCGCGCAGGCACAAACCTATCCGACCCGGCTCATCACCATGGTCGTCCCCTACCCGCCGGGGGGCACCGCCGACCTCCTGTGCCGGCTGGCGGCCGACCGCGCGGGCGCGCAGCTCGGCCAGCAGGTCGTGGTGGAAAACCGCCTGGGCGGCGCCGGCGGGCGCATCGGCATCGAGGGCGTGCTGCGCGCGGCGCCCGACGGCTACACGCTGCTGTGCGCGACGCAGCTCAACTACAGCATCACGCATCTGGTGTTCAAGAAATCCACCTTCGATCCGCGCGGCCTCGTGCCGATCAGCGTGCTCGCGCGCTATCCGCTGATCGTGATCGCGCGCGCCGGGCTGCCGGCGAACGATTTGCCTGCGTTCATCGCGTTCGCCCGCGCCAATCCGGGCAAGCTCACCTACGGCCATCAGGGCAAAGGCAACACCGGCCACCTGCTCGGCGAGCTGATGATGCTCAAGGGCGATTTCCGCATGACCGAGGTGCCGTATCGGGGCAGCGCGCCGGCGATCAACGACCTGCTCGGCGGCAACATCGACATGGTGCCGGACTATCTGCTCGCCAACAAGCAGAGCATCGACGCCGGCAAGCTCAAGCTGCTCGCCACCGGCGGGCGCGCGCGGCTCAAGGACTATCCCAAGGTTGCAACCATCGCGGAGACGCTGCCGGGCGTCTATGCGGACACCTGGATGGCGGTGTCGGCGCCGCCCGGCACGCCGGCGGAGATCGCTCGGAAAGTGTCGGACGCGATCGGCCGCGGCTTCCGCGAGCCCGAGATGCGCGCGCGCATCCTTCGGCTCGAAGCCGAGCCGCTCGGCAACACGCCGGACGAGATGCGCGCCATGATCGAGGAAAGCACGAAGACCTGGGCCCCGGTGGTCGAGGCCGCGCACATCACCATCGATTGACGGCCCGCGACGCCGGCGGTCCGGCCGGAGTTGGCGGATGCCGCGCAAGCGCGCCCTCGATGCCTGCGACACGGCAGATCGAAGATCGCCCCTTCACCGCGACGCCGGCGGAGGTTAAATTCCACCTCAGGGATAGACGATAGACAGGGGGCAAATGACCATGAGAACGACGGGACTACTCGCCGCGATTGGGATCGCGTTGATGCTCGCAGCGCCATCGGCGCTTGCGCAGGGCAAGGACTCTGTGCCGCCCCCACAGGCCGAAGACCCCAATCCGGTCTTCAACGGCGGATCGGGCCCGCGCGACGTCCCTGCCAACCCGCCCACCGACTTACCCACAAACTCGCCCATGAACGCGCCGAGCGCCCCGTCGCCGCAGGCCGCCCCGCCGCCGGAGCAATGGAATTCCGCCGCCGCGGCGATCTGGCGCGTGCGCGGCGTGGTGCACGTCGCGATCGGCTATTCGGGCACCCAGCAGAGCGCCGACGACGCCCGCACGAGCGCCGTCAAGGCCTGCCAGGCTGCCGGCGGGAGCGGCTGCAAGGCGATCGGCGCCTGGAACAGCGGCTGCCTCTACATCACCACCGGCCGGTCGTCGAACCGCGCCGGCTGGGGTTCGGGCGGCGACGTCGACACGGCGCTGAAGAAATGCCGCGCCTACGGATTCACCTGCAAGCAGCCGATCGGCGGCTGCGTCAACGTCAACTGAGCGCCGCGTTCGTGCGGCGCGAATGACGAATAGGGAGTAGCGAATAGCGGGTAGAATTTGATCTACTCGCTATTCGCCATTCGCTACACGCGGTCCGCAAGAGTATCGCAATGCCCAAAACAAGAGTCGGCCTGATCGGCAGCGGGTTCGTCGCCGAGCTGCATATGTATGCGTACCGGCGCGTTCACGGCGTCGACGTTGAAGTCGCGGCGGTGGTCTCGCGCGGCGACCATGTCGAGGGTTTCGCCAAGAAGCACGGCATCGCGCAGACGCATCGCGACTACCAGGCGCTCCTCGCCGATCCGGCGATCGACGTCGTCGACATTTGCACGCCGCCTGCCCGGCACGCCGAGATGATCGTCGCGGCGGCGCGCGCCCGCAAGCACATGATCTGCGAAAAGCCGTTCGCCGGCTATTTCGGCCGGCCGGGCGACGCCGAGCCGATCGGCCGGCGGGTAGCCAAATCCGTCATGTACGAGCGCGTGATGGCCGAGATGGAGGAGACCCGCGCCGCCATCGCCAAAAGCGGCAAGCTCTTCATGTATGCCGAGGACTGGGTCTACGCGCCCGCCATCCAGAAAACCGTCTCGATCCTCGAGGCCACCAAGGACAAGATCCTGTTCGTGAAGGCGGAGGAGAGCCACAGCGGATCGCATGCGGCGCACGCGGCGCAATGGGCGATGACGGGCGGCGGCTCGCTCATCCGCATGGGCTGCCATCCGCTCTCCGCGATACTTTATCTCAAGCGTGTCGAGGCCCGCGCACGGGGCGAGACGATCGGCGTCGTCGATGTGACCGCCGACGTCGGCAACGTGGCCGCCGGGCTCACGCCCGCGGAGCGCAAGTTCATCTATTCGAAGCCGGTCGACGTCGAGGACTGGGGGACGCTGACCATGACGTTCTCGGACGGCACCAAAGGCACGATCTTTTCCGGCGACATGATCATGGGCGGCGTGCGCAACCTGATCGAGACCTACACGAGCGGCGGCGCGCTGTTCGCCAACATCACGCCGAACAACCACCTCGTGACCTATATGACGGATGAACAGAAGCTCGCCGACGTCTACGTGACCGAGAAGGTCGACCGCAAGACCGGCTGGCAGTTCGTCTGCCTCGAGGAGGAATGGACGCGCGGCTACCTGCAGGAGATCCAGGATTTCATGGAATGCGTCGCGACCGGCCGGACGCCGGTCGCCGATCTCGACCTCGCCTGCGAGACGACGCGGGTGCAATACGCCGGCTACTGGTCGGCGGACGAAGGTCGGCGGATCAAGCTGGCGTAGCCTGCCCTACTTCTGCGCCGCCGCCTTCAGGATCGGCGTCAGGCGCGCCATCTCGCTCTTGACCAGGGCGGCGAGCGGCGCCGGGCCGCGCCGGCTCTTGTCGGCGACCGAGCCGCCGAGGTCGTTGAAGCGCTTTTGCACGGTCTCGTCGTCGAGCCCCTGGTCGAGCGCGGCCGCGAGCGCGTCGACGATCGGCTGCGGCGTGCCCTTGGGCGCGAACACCGCGAAGAACGGCGCGATGTTGAACTGCGGCAGCCCCTGCTCGGCGGCGGTCGGCAGATCGGGCAGCAGCGGATGCCGCTGCGGCGCCGCGAGCGCCAGGCCCTTGAGGCCGCCGGATCGGATATGCGGCGCCTGTGCGACGATCGGATCGCAGAAGTAATCCACCTGGCCGGAGAGCAGCGACTGCGTCGCCGGCGTGCTTCCGGTGAACGGCACCAGTGTCGGGTGAACGTTGATCAACGTGTTGAGCAGCAGGCAGCCCACATAGGAAACCGACCCGACGCCCGCATGCGCCATGTTGAGCTTCAATTCGTTCGCCTTGGCGTAGGCGACGAACTCCTGGAGATTGTTCGGCGGCAGATCCTTGCGCGTCACCAGCACCTCGGGCAGCTCGGCGACGAGGCCGATCGGCGCGAAATCGGTCACCGGGTTGTAGGCAAGGTTGGGATAGAGCGCGGGCGCCGCCGCGTGCGTGCCCATGTGGCCGACGATGATCGTGTAGCCATCGGCGGTCGCGCGCGCCGCGCGGGTCGAGCCGATGGTGCCGGCAGCGCCGCTCACGTTCTCGACCACGAAGGTCTGGTTGAGCCGGCGTGCCAGCTGGTCGGCGACGACGCGGCCCACGATGTCGGCCGGGCCGCCCGCCGGAAACGGCACGATGACGGTGACGGTGCGCGACGGATAGGTCTCGGCCCGCGCGGGCAAGGCGAAAAGCAGCGTCAAGGCCGCAAGCGAGAGCATCAGTCGCTTCAACATGGAATCTCCTGCTTTGAGCTTTAGGGACCGGTCACGACGTCATGCGCCGCCGAATCGTGCCGAGCAGGCCGCGCGGAAAGAACAGCACGACCAGCATGAAAAGCACGCCGATGAACGACATCCAGTTGACCGTCATCGACGAGATGTAGTCCTGCAACATGACGAAGACCACGGCGCCGGCCAGCGGCCCCCAGAAGGTGCGCATGCCGCCGATCACCGTCATCACGACGAAATAGCCCGACAATGAATAGTGCAGCGTCAGCGGATCGGCGAAGTTGTTGAGCAGCGCGTACATGGTGCCGGCGAGCGCCGTGAAGAAGCACGAGATCGAGAACGACAGCCAGATGTGCCGTTCGGTCGGAATGCCGAGGAAGCGGGCGCGGCGCTCGTTCTCGCGGATCGCCAAGAGGGTGCGGCCGAACGGCGAGCGCAGCAACAGGCCCATCAGCCCGACCGCCACCGCGAAGATGACGAGCAGGAAGTAGTAGAAGCGCGTGCTACCTTCGGTGATGTCGAGCGTCAGCGCGCCGAAACCGATCGGCTCGCGATGGAAGTCGCGCAGGCCGTCGAAGCCGCCCGTAAAGTCGTTCCAGCTATAGGCGAGATAGTACCAGAGCTGCCCGAACGCGATCGTGCACATCGCGAAATAGACGCCGCGCCGGCGAACGATCAAGAGGCCGAACAGCGTGCCGGCGAGCCCGCCGAGCAAGGTGCCGGCCACCATGGCGAGCGGGGTCGAATGCACGAGATAGCGCAACGTGAGCCCCGCCCCGTAGGCGCCGAGGCCGAAATAGGCGGCGTGGCCGAAGCTCAGCACCCCGGTGAAGCCGAGCAGCAGGTTGAGCGCCATGGCGGCGAGACCGAACACGAGCACCTTCGCGGCCAGCGCCGTGTAACCGCCGAGCAGCGGCAGCCAGAGCGGCACGGTGATGAGCAGCGCCCAGATCGCAACCATCACGAGACCGTTCGTGCCGACCGAGCGTTTGGCGGGCGAGGCAAGCGCGTCGGTGCTCACGACATCATCCCTTCTTCGCCCATCAGGCCGCGCGGCCGCAGCAGCAGCACGGCCATCAAGATCGCGTAGATCACGGCTTCGCTCGCCGACGGATAGATCGCGGTGGTCAACGCCGCCGCCATGCCGATGAGCAGGCCGCCGCACAGGGTGCCGATCAGGCTGCCGACGCCGCCGACGATGATGGCGATGAAGCTGGGCATCAGCAGGTCGTCGCCCATGTTGGGGTTGAGGCCGATCTGGCCGGCGGCAAGCACGCCGGACAGGCCGGCGAGCAGGCAGCCGAGACCAAAGTTGAACGTGCGCAGGTGGCGCACGTTGACGCCGAGCGTCGCCACCGTCTCGAGGTCAAGTGTGCCAGCGCGGATGCGCAAGCCGATGCGCGAACGGCGCAGGAAGGTGAAGAGCGCGACCACCGTGACGATCACGATCGCCATCATGAACACGCGATACCAGGTGATGAAGAACAGCGCCGGCGTGATCGGCTGCGCCAAGAGATCGGGCAGGCCCATCGGGAGCCCGTTCGGGCCCCAGATGTAGCGCGCCAGATCCTGCATCACGAAGGCGAGGCCGAAGGTGAACAGCAGGCTGTAGACCGGATCGCGGCCATAGATGCGGCGGATCATCAACCGCTCGATCGCGACGCCGATCAACGCGGTCAATATCGGCGAGACCAGCAGCGCGCCCCAGTAGCCGAGCGTCGGCACAAGCGAGAACGCCAGGTAGCCGCCGAGCGCGAGGAAATTGCCGTGCGCGAAGTTGATGACGTTGCTGAGATTGAGGATCAGTGACAGGCCGAGCGCCATCAGCACGTAGAAGGTACCGATGATGAGGCCGTTGGTGACGTTGTAAAGAATGACCTGCGCCATGCGACGCGTCCTCCCCACACGCGCCCCACCCCATCATGCCCGCGCATGGCCGTTCGGAGAACGGCGTCGCTTCGCTCGCCTAGGTGGCGGGCATCCCGATCGTCCAGCACGGCGTCCCCGGCCGGGATGGCCGGGACAAGCCCGGCCATCCCGGCGGAAAAACGACGTCGCCGAACGCAGCCGATCAGCTCGGCTGCGTCATCTTGCAGCCAGTGTCGGCAACCGTGCCGGCGGCTTTCTCGCCGGGCACGAGCGCCCCGGTCGTGAAGATATCGTCCTTGTCACTCCCCTTCGGCGTGTGGACCTCGCCGACGAAAATATTCGCCATCAACTCATGATCGCCCTTGCGGAACCGCACTGGACCCGGCTGCAGCGCGACATCGGGCGGAAGCTCTAGATCCTCCAAAGCCACCGCCATCTTCGGCCCCTCGAGCGACTTCGCTTTCTCGGCCGCGACCCGCACGGTGTGCACCGAGACGTAGCCAAACCAATCGCGCGCCGACGGCGTCTTCTTGGTCGCGGCGCGGTAGTCAGCGACGAACTTCACGACTTCCGGCACCTTGGGCTGATTCCACCACCATTCCATGTCCCACCAGCCCGCCTGCGCCTCGGGCGGGCACGCCTTGATGCTTTCCAGTTCGAACAGCGCGCCGCCGAGTGCCATTTCCTTCTGCATGCCGAACTGGGTGAACTGCTTCATGCAGTTGATCTGCGTGAGCCCGCCCATGTTGTTGAGCAGCACGTTCGGCTTGTAGGCCTTGGCCTTGATGAGGGTGGCCGAGAAATCGGTGTTGTTGATCGGCAGCATGTCGCCTTCAAATGTGCCGCCGGCTTTCTTGAGCGCCTTGATGAAGGCGTCCTGCAGCGTATGGCCGTAGGCGTAGTCGGGCGTGATGAAGAACCATTTCTTGCCGAAGCGCTTGACCAGCTCGGGCGTGACCGCCTCGGCGTCCATGGTCGTGGTGTTGCAGACGCGGAAGACGTTCCACTTGCAATTGCTGCCGGTGATCGGATCGGTGTGGCCGCCCGGTACGATGTGGAAGACCTTCTTCTCCGCCGTGACTTGCGACATCGCATATGCGATGCCCGAGTTCACGTCGCCGAAGATCACGTCGACCTTGTCGCGATCGATCAGCTTACGCGTCTTCTGGACGCCGGTGCCGACATCGTTCGCTGAATCTTCGACCAGAAGCTGAACCGAACGGCCGAGGATGCCGCCTTTCTTGTTGATCTCCGCCTCAGCGTATTTGGCGCCATCGACCTCGCTCTGCGCGAGTGCCGAGAGCACACCGGTCAGCGGATCCACCATGCCGATCTTCACCGGCGTGTCGCCGCGGGCCGTGATGATGAACGGCGCGCCCAGCACCTGGCCGGCGCCGAGCGCAAGGCCCGCCTGGATGAGCGTTCGGCGACGGATCGGCAGCATTGCCTTCGACATTTCGAACCTCCCTCGTGTGGCTATTTTGTTTTTTGGCGGTTTTGCAACCGCGAATAAGCATGCGGCACGCACGCCTGCGCCCCCCGCAGACGTTGGCGACGCTATCGAGCGACCTAAAAAGCCGCATGGTCAGCGCCGGACAGGAATATCTTCTACCCCGCCCCCTGCACGGTCAAGGACAAGCCGGTCGTGTGGCAAAATGCGGCACGGCCGGTGTGCCGGGCGCGCGCAACCTCCGCGCGTCAATCGATCTTCGGCAAGGTGGGGTCGGGCGTGAGGACGAGCGTCCGGTGCCCCATGACGTCGGCATCGAGCGGATAGTGGAAGGGCGAAAAGCTCGTCATCAGATCCTGCTCGTAGGCCGCGACCGCGTCGGCGCGGCAGATGAGGAATTTGGCCGCCGCCGTGATGCTCTCGCGGTCGACGATGCAGAGGACCCGCATCGCGGGATGGCGCTCGAGATAGTCGAGGACCGTCGCGATCAAGGTCGGATAGCCCGGGTGCAGCATGTCGTCGAGCGCGATCACGCCGCGCGGATGCAGCACGGCGTGCGCGAGCGCGAGATCGTTGCGCAGGCACTCCGCGTTGTGCTCGCCGTCGACATGGATGAAGCGCGCCGCCCCGCTCGGCAGCTTCCCGCGCAACGCGTCGGCCGTAATGGTGCGGGCATCGACCTTCCACGCCGTGTAGCTCGCGCGATCGAGCCCGGCGGCAGCGCAGTTCGCAAGCAAATGGTCGTAGACCGCGGCGCTCGGCCAGGTGAAGACGTCGATGCCGAGCGCGTGCTCGCCGGGCGCGAGCAGCATCCCCATCGCGACGAAGAAGCGTCCCTCGAAGGTGCCGATCTCGAGGAGATCGCCGGCGATGCCGAGCGCACTCTGGCGCCGGACGAGACGGCCGCAGATCGCGGCCGCGAAGCGCGACGACATTCCGCGGATGCGCAGATAGCCCTCGGCCAGGAAGGCATCGAGGCGCGCATCCCCGCTGGAAATATCGATCATCGCCCGTCCATTCATCGCGACCGTCGACCCAGACTAGTCGAAGGCCCCGCGCGCGGCCAGCCGGGGCAACCGAAAGGCGCTTGAGACCGGCGCGCATCGGTGCAACAACCTCGCCAGCAACGGAGGACATCGTCTATGCGTGTGGTCGCGATCGAAGAGCATTTCACCGCGCCGGACCTGGTCAAGCGGATCGAGCCCGCGGTGGCCAACCGACGCGGCTACCGCCCGCGCAATCCCCCGAAAAGCGGCCCCAACCCGCTCTCGTTCCTGCCCGAGATCGGCGAGACGCGCCTGCGGCTGATGGACGAGGCCGGCATCACGATGCAGGTGCTCTCCAGCACCGGCCCCGGCCCCGACCTCCTGCCCGGCGCCGACGGCGTCAAGCTCGCGCGCGAGATGAACGACTATCTGGCCGGCGTGGTCGCGCGCAAACCCGACCGCTTCGCCGGTTTCGCGTCGCTGCCGATGGCGAGCCCGGACGCCTGCGCGGACGAGCTGCGGCGCTCCGTGAAAGAGCTGCGTTTTGTGGGCGGCCTGATCAACGGCACGACCGAGGGCCGCTTCCTCGATCACCCGAGCTACGACGGCCTGCTCGCGGCCGCGGTCGAGCTCGACGTGCCGATCTACATCCACCCTCACCTGCCGCCCGAAGCGGTGCGGCAGGCCTATTATTCGGACCTGCCCGGCGGGTCCGGGCGCGTGCTCGAAAGCGCCTCGTGGGGTTGGCACCAGGAGACCGCGATCCATGTGCTGCGCATGGTGTTCGCGGGCACGCTCGACAAGCACCCGAAGCTCAAGCTGATCATCGGCCATATGGGCGAGATGCTGCCCGTCATGCTGCGCCGCATCGATGAGACCTCGGCGAACGACGTCGACCACCTCACCCGCCCGCCGAGCCAAGCCATCGTCGACCAGGTATGGCTCACGACCAGCGGCATCTTCAGCGAGCCGCCGTTCCTCGCCGCGCTCACCACCTTCGGCATCGACCGCATCATGTTCTCGGTCGACTATCCGTATGCGCCGAATTCGATGGGGCGAAAATTCCTCGACACCATCTCGATCGCGCCCGCCGACATGGCGAAACTTACGCACAAGAACGCGGACGCGCTGCTGAAGCTCAAGGTCAAATAGGCCGCGCCAGGCTGCGTTTAATTGACTTTCGTCATGGCCGGGCTTGTCCCGGCCATCCACGTCTTTCTTTACCGAACTCCCGCAAGGAAGACGTGGATGCCCGGCACAAGGCCGGGCATGACAGCGATTCGAGGTGGCTCATTGCAGCGTGATGTGGGCGTCGCGGATCACTTTCCCCCACTTCTCGGTCTCCTCGACGATCAGCTTCTCGTAGTCGGCCGACGACATCGGCGTCGGGATGCTGCCGAGCGCCGCCAGCCGCTCCTTGATCGTGGGATCGGCCAGCGCCGCGTTGATCTCCCGGTTGAGCTTCTCGACGATCGCGGCGGGCGTGCCCTTCGGCGCGCCGATGCCCTGCCAGGTGCTCGCCTCGAAGCCGGGGATCGTCTCGGCGACGGTCGGCAGATCGGGCAGCGCCTGCGACCGCTCGGTGGTGGTCACCGCCAGCGCGCGTACCTTATCGGCCTTGATGGCGCCGAGCGATTCGGGCAGCGGGCTGAACATCACCTGCACCTGCCCGCCGATCAGGTCGGCGAGCGCCGGCGCGCCGCCGCGATAGGGCACGTGCACCATGTCGATGCCGGTCTTCATCTTGAAGAACTCGCCGCCGACATGCGAGGCGCTGCCGCTGCCGCCCGACGCCATGCTGATCTTGCCGGGATGCGCCTTCACGTAGGCGATGAACTCCGGGACGGTTTTTGCCGGAATCGACGCGTTGATCTCCATCACCAGCGGCAGGCGGCTGATCATGGCGATCGGTACGATGTCGCGGATGAAATTGAAGTCGAGGTTCGGATAGAGCGTCGCGTTGGTGGTCACCGACTGGGGAACGAGCAGCAGCGTGTAGCCGTCAGGTGCCGCGTGGGCCACCACGCCGACGCCGATATTGGTGCCGGCGCCCGGCCGGTTGTCGATCACGAAGGTCTGCTTCATGTGATCGCCGAGCCACTGGGCGATCAGCCGTGCCAGGATATCGAGTGCGCCGCCGGGCGCGACCGGGACGACGAGGTGCACGGGACGGGCCGGATAGGCCTGCGCGCGGGCGAGGCGCGGGAGCGCCGCAAGCGCAGAAGCGGTTGCGGCAAGGCGCAGCAATCGGCGGCGATGAAACAACACATCCTCCCTGGGCGCCTGGCCATTTCAGCCGCATTGAGGTCGTCACTATACAATCGGACGCGCGCGAAAACATGCGTCGGCGCGCCGCGCATTGATAGCGTCTCATCCTTTATTCGGCGTCATTGCCCGCGAATGCGGGTAGGATGGGTTAGGCGCGAAGCGCCGTAACCCATCGGCTGACTCGCGCGTTGCACCTCAGCCGATGGGTTTCGCTCCGCTCAACCCATCCTACGCGCGCTACGCGCTCGCGCCCTCAATGCTGGAAATGAAACTCCAGCGTGGCGCGGTCGCCTTTGCGCGAGGTGCGCACGCGGTCGGCGTTGCGCTGGATGAGGAAGCCGGCGAGCAGCAGCAGGCCCTGCTCGGTCTCGCGAATCTCTTCATCGCTCGGACGCTTGTCGGGGATCGTGAGCTCATCGCCGTGCCAGCTCAGGCGGACGTCGAGATTGAACTCGTCGAACGAGGCCTCGAGCGAGACCGGGCCCTGCACGTTGCAGTGCTCGACGATGCTCTCCTCCGCCTGCGCGGTGCCGAAGATCGCCCGCTCGATCACGTCGCGGCGCGCGCCCCAGCGGGCGCCCTGCTGCTCCAGGAAGGCGCGCACCGCGTCATGCGCGCCCGGCCCGGCCGCGATCTCGACCGATGCCTTGCTGCGCATGCCGATGCGGAACAGCGCATTGAGGACGAGCGCAATGATCAGGCCGGTGACGAGGCCGGAGCTCACGAACGGCGCGAGCGCAGCCGGCGCGCTATTGTAGAGCGCCGGAAATATCTCGTGGCCGAGGCTCAGCATGAGCGCAATGCCGATGATGAAGGTGCGCCGCGCGTCGAGCAGGCGGCTGGTGATGATCTGCAACCCGCTAATGATGATGAAACAGCCGGTGAACAGGAACGAGGCGCCGACCACCGCGCGCGGCATCGCGACCAGCGCGGCCGGGATCACCGGGAAGAACGCGAACACGATCAGCATGGCGCCGAGCCAGAAGGCGACATGGCGCGACGCGACCCCGGTCGCGTTCGCCATGCCGTTGGCCGACGATTGCGTATTGCAGCCGATCACGCCGAGCAGCCCCGCGACCAGCGTGGCGGCGCCATCCGACATAATTCCCTTGCGGATGCTCGTCATGTCGGGACGGATCCAGTCGCGATCGTTGATCTTCTGCGCGGTCGCGACGTCGCCCATGCCACGCAGGGTGCAGATCAACGCCGCGGCCGCGAACGGGATCGCAAGATCGAGGCTGAAGCGCGGGAGCACCGGCGTCCAGTGCGGCAGCGCGAAGATCGACGCGTTGGTGAGCACCTTCATCGCGTCGGGATCGAAGGCGCCGACCGCGATGGCCGCCGCATAGCCGCAGATCACGCCGATGATGGCGCACAGCATCTTCAGCGTGCCCTTGGCCCACAGGTTGAGCCCGATCATGAGCGCAAGCGTCGCGCCGCCGACCGCAAGCTCGCTCGGCGTCACGGTCGCCTGCGCGGCGGCATCGAGCCCGAACACCGAGCGGATGGCGAGGACGCCGACATAGATGCCGATCAGCAGGATGCACAGGCCGGAAATCTCCGCCGGGAAGAACGGGCGGAAGCGCCGCACGATCTGCGCAAAGGCGATCTCGGCGAAGCCGGCGAAGAACGTCATGCCGGTGAGCAAGGGCGGGCCGCCCGCCTTCATCGCCACGATGTCGATCGGCACGAAGGCCGCGGCGGGGCTCGACGAGAGCAAGAAGCCCGAACCGGTCCATTTGGCGGGCCAGGACTGCAGCAGCGTGCCGATGCCGACCGCGAGGAACGACAGGCCGACGAAATTCGCAATCGTCGGTGCGTCGGCGCCGACCGCGCGCATCACCAGGATCGGGTAAACCAGGAACGGCGTGATGATGGTGAGCTGCTGCGCCGCATTGACGAGGCAGACCAGCGCCGGCGGCTTCTCGTCGACGCTGTAGATCAGATTGCTCGGTCGCGTCATTTTCCCCACAGCGGTCGGCCCACCGCCGCCTCCCCTTGCCTAGCTTGTTATTGACGTTGCGCCCCGCTTCGCCTTGCGTCTTCTTACTTGGCTTTGGCGATCCCTTCCTCGCGCGTGCCGCAGATGGTGAAAAGATCAAGGAACGCCCCGAGCTCGAACATGCGCCGCACCTCTGCCGAGAAGCCGCACAGCACGAGCTTGCCCTGGCTGTCGACGCTCTGCTTGTGGGCGATCAGCAGCGCGCGGAAGCCGGCGCTGCTGATGTATTGGATGTTCTTGAGGTCGATGAGCACGCGGGTGCTGCCGGCGCGCATGAGCTCGACCACGCGATCGCCGAACGGCCTCGAGCTCACGGCGTCCATGCGCCCGCGCGGCTCCAGGACGGTCACCCCCTCCGCGCTGCTTTCGATCACTTCCATGCCCTTCCTCCCAGCCCGGCCTTAACTAGCGACATTCTTGACCAATTTCAAAAGGTTCCTGCCGTTGCGGCGCACATAGGAGACCTGGTCCGTCAGGTTGCGGATGAGGTGGATGCCGAGCCCGCCGATCGGCCGCTGATCGAGCGGCAGCGTCAGATCCGGGGGGACCGCCTGCAGCGGATCGAACGGCGCGCCGTCGTCCTCGATCTCGAGCACGACGCTGTCGGGCCGGCGCCGTATGCGCACCGCGATCTCGCCACGGGCCACGCCCGGATAGCCGTGCGCGATCGCGTTGCTCACCACCTCGTCGACGCAGACGTAGAGCGCGTTCGCGGCCTCGGTCGGCAGCCGGTGCTCGGCCGCGAAGCGCTCCACGGCGTCGGCAAGGCCCGCCATCGCGGCCAGGTCGTTCGTCAGACGGAACTCGAGCTCGTCGCTCACGCCGGCCGCGGGGCGAGCGTGCAAATCGCCTCCTCGACGCTGCGGAAGATGCGGTCGGGGTCGAGCACCTCGTGGACGTGGAAGCGCGTCAGCGCCTCCTGGGCGCGCACCAACTCGAGCCGCGCAATCGCAAAGGGAATGCCGTCGTCGTGGCACTCGCGGATGAAGCCGATCAGCACCTGCGCGGCGGTGTAGTCGATCTCGACGATGCCGGTCGCCTCCAGCACAAGGAGGCGCGGCTTCTGCGGTGCCGATTGCAGCAGCTTGCGGCCGTCGGCACGGAAGCGATACGCGTTAAGGAACGACAGCGGCGCCTGCAGACCGGCGACGACGACGCCAGGTTCATGCTCGCCCCTCAATTGCGCGCTCTTCGGCCACCAGATCGTGGTGCCGGGCACGCGCTCGAACAGCACGATGCGGGCCTGTGTCGTGGTCCAGATGCCGTGCAGGAGCGAGAGCGCGATGCCGATGCCGACGCCCTGCTCGATCGGCAGCACCACGATGGTCACGGCCGTCGCCACGATGAGCAGAAACTCGGCGGGCGACTGGCGCAGGACGCCGGCCATCTGGCGAACGCGGAAGATGCGCAGCGCGACGAACAGCAGCACGCCGCCGAGCGCCGCCTGCGGTACGTTGCGCAGCAGCGCGGCGCCGGCCGCCAGCAGCGCGACCGTGATCGCGGCGGCGATGAGGGCGGCGACCTGCGAGCGGCCGCCGCTTTCGGCGACGATCGCGGTGCGCGGCGGGCTCGCATTGACCGCGAACGCGCCGATCAGGCCGGTGAGCACGCTGCCGGCGCCGACGCCGATGAAGTCGCGGTCGACGTCGGGCGGCTCGTCGGGCGACGGCGGAAACGAGCGCGTAGTTGCAGCCGTTTGCACCATGACGGTGACCGTGATGATGAGCGCCAGCGTCACGAGCCCGGTCAGGTAGGACGGGGCGACCAGCGGCAAGGCCAGATGCGGCAGGACGCCCTTGACCTCGCCAAGCGTCTTGACGCCGTGACCTTCGAGGCCGAACGCGATCACGGCGACGGTCGCGGCGACGAGCCCGATCAGCGCGCCCGGAATGCGCCCGTCGATACGCTCCGACACGATGATGGTGGCGAGCACGCCGGCGCCGATCACGAGCGTGTAGGGATTGGTGCGGCCGAGCTCGCCAACCAGGGTGGCGAGACGTTGCAGCAGCACGCCACTCTCGGGGCTGTCCACACCGAGGACGCTCGGCAGTTGCGAGAGCAGGATGTGCACCGCGATGCCGGCGAGGAAGCCGGTGGTGACCGGGACGGACAACAGGTCGGCGATCCAGCCGAGCCGGAAGATGCCGGCCATGATCAGGATGATGCCGACCAGCAAGGCGAGCGCGGCGGCCAGCGCCGGGTAATCGGCCGGATGGGCGACGGCGAGCATGGTGAGGCCGCCGAAGAAGATCGGCGTGATGGTCGAGTCTGCCCCGCACGAGAGATAGCGGCTTGCGCCGAAGATCGCGAAGGCGAGCGCACCGGCGACCAGGACGACCAGGCCGATCTGCGGCTCGAACCCGCCGAGGCGCGCGGTCGCCATCTGCTCCGGGATCGCGATGGCGGCGAGCGTCAACCCGGCCGCGAGGTCGCGCGGCAGATATGCGCCACGATAGCCGGCAAGCGAGCGCAGCAGCGGCCAGGCGCGATGCGTCGCCGCTGACTGCCCCTCCTGCGCCCCCTTGCTTGCGGCCATAAATCCCCCGGCTCACACGACGAGGGCCACGCTAGCGCAGATCGCGCGGCAGCGAAACCGTCAGACCGTCACGTGGATATCGTGCGGCGTCACCGCCACGCCGGCCTCGAGCTGGGCGATGGCGTGCTCCGCCCCGGTCGTGCCGTTCGCACTGTAATAGAGCGTGTGGTTCGCCGTATCGAACAGGAACTGGCCCTGCCCGCCGCCGGCACCGCTGAAGTTCGCGTTGCTCGCGGTCTGGAAGATCGAGGTGACGTCCTCGTTCGCGCTCAACCCTCCGCCGAATCCGGCAGCCGAGACCTGGATCTGGTCGGCGCGCGTGGTGTTGTTGAAATTGGTGATCTGGTCGTTGCCGAGATCGAGCGAATTGAACACGTAGGTGTTGTTGCCGGCGCCGCCCGTGAGGATGTCGTTGTCGGAGCCGATCACGAAGATGTCGTTGCCCAGGCTGCCGACGATCGCATTGGTGGCCGCCCCGGACATCAAGGTGACCCCATCGATCGTCACCAGGATGTCGCTCGTCGCCGTGTTGCCGTCGAAGTCGGCGATCGTGTAGGGGATGGTGAGGGTCGCGGTTTCGCCGGTGACGAGCTCCTGGAACGCGGTCCCCGGGAAGATAGTGATCGAGCCGTCGTTGATCTCATAGGTCGGCGTGCCGAAGGTCTCGCCGGCAGGTCCCGCGATCTTCGCGTCGGCGGTGTCGAAGGTGATCGGCGCGGCCGCGCTCGGTCCGTCGGCGCCATAGACGATGTCAGTGCCGGCGGCCGGGGTGATGGCGGCGCTCGCGACATTCGCCTGGATCGTCGCCGTGACCTGATCCGCGATCGGCGCGTCATCGTGACCCGTCACCGTGAAGGTGCCCGAAGCAGTGCTGCCGTCGAAGTCCTGCGCCGTATAGTCGAAAGCGAGGTTGAGCGCGCCACCACTGCCGGGAAGCTGGTCGAGCGGCTGGTCGAGCACAAAGTCGTAGCTGCCGTTCGCGGCCTCGGCCGACAGTGCAACCGAGAACACGACGTTCGTGTCATGGATCGTCGCCGGCGTGCTGCCCGTATAGGCGACAAGCGTCGCCCCATCGAGCAGCGCGAACTGCACCGCCTCGCCGTGCGAGGTCAAATTCGCGAGGCTCACCGCTTGGCCATGGTCATCCGTGACCGTGACGTTGTTCGCCGCTGTCACCTGATCGGTGAAATTGACCCCTCCGACGGTCTCCACGACGAGGTTGTTGACGCCGAAGCCGGGGACGCTTTGCGCCACGAGTTCAAGCTTGTCGATCGTCACGCCCGCGAATAGCGTGCCGGCGGCGTTGAACTGATCCGGGGTGAAGTTGTCGGAGCTGACCGGGGTGTCGGCCGCGAACGTCGCGCTCGCCACCACGTCGCCTTGCGCGTCCAGCCCGACGAGCTCGATGCTGCCGGGCGCGACTGCTCCGAACTGCACGCTCTCGAGCACGAAGGGGCCGACGGTATCGACCACCGTCAGCCCGGATCCGCCCGCGTTTATGATGCCGCCGGTCGGGGAGGCCGCCAAGGAACTGAAACCCGTGAAGTGCAGATCGCCGAGCTGACCGCTCTGGAAGAAGGCATTGGCGTCGGCGGAAGTGAGCGCTGCCGTCTCGATTGCGGTCTGAGGCGCGGTGGGACCATCGGCGCCGAACTGAACGCCGAGCGCGCCGGTGACGAAGGTCGGATCCGCCGTCACGCCAGCCAGCGGGCCGGTCCCGTAGGAATCGGTCGCGGCGGTCAGACCGGCCTCGAACACGGTGCCCGACGCCGCGCTTGTCACCAGCGGCACGTCGTCGGTGTCGGTGACCGTGAAGGTGCCCGACGCCATGGCGCCGTCGAGCGCGGTGGCGGTGTAGTTGAACGTGAAATTGAGCGCGCCGCCGTCCGCCGGCAGCTGGTCGAGCGGCTGGTCGAGCACGAAATTGTAGCTGCCGTTCGGTGCCGATGCCGACAGCGCGACCGAGAACACGACATCCGCGTCATGAATCGTCAGCGGCGTGCCGCCCGTGTAGGCGACCAGTGTCGCGCCGTCGAGCAGCGCAAACTGCACCGCCTCGCCGTGCGAGCTCAGGTGCGCGAGGGCCAGTGCCTGGCCGTTGCCATCCGTGACCGTGACGTTGTTTGCCGCCGTCGTCAGATCCGTGAAGCTGAGCGGGCCCCTGGTCTCAACGACGAAATTGTTGACGCCGAAGCCGGGGACGCTTTGCGCCACGAGTTCGAGCTTGTCGATCGCCACGTCCGCGAACTGCGTGCCGGCGGCGTTGAACTGATCCGGGGTCTGATTGTCGGAGCTGACCGGGGTATCGGCCGCGAACTTCGCGCTTGCCACCACGTCGCCCTGCGCGTCCAGCCCGACGAGCTCGATGCTGCCGGGCGCGGCTGCTCCGAACTGCACGCTCTCGAGCACGAAGGGGCCGGCGGTATCGACCACCGTCAGCCCGGATCCGCCCGCGTTTATGATGCCGCCGGTCGGGGAGGCCGCCAAGGAACTGAAACCCGTGAGGTGCAGATCGCCAAGCTGGCCATTCTGCAGCAAGGCATTGGCGTCGGCGGAAGTGAGCGCCGCCGTCTCGACCTTGGTCTGTTCAGCCGATGGCCCGTCGGCGCCGAACTGAACGCCGAGCGTGCCGCTTGCCGCGACCGGGAAGCCCACGGAACCGGCCTCGGTGCCGGTGCCGAACGGATCCGGCGGCGACGTCAGCCCACTCTCGAAGACGTTGCCGGGCGCCGGGCCGGAAATCGTCGGCTGGTCTGCGACATCGGCCACCGTGAAGCTGCCGCTCGCCGCGTCGCCGTCGAAATCCTGCGCCGTGTAGCCGAACGTGAAGTTGAAACTGTCGCCGGTCCCGGACGGATGATCGAGCGGCTGATCGAGCACGAAATCGTAGCTGCCGTTGGACGCCGCGCTCGACAGCGTCACCGAGAACACGACGTTCGCGGCGTCGACCGTCTCCGGCGTGCCGCCCGTGTAGGCGACCAGCGTCTGCCCGTCGAGCAGGGCAAGTTGGAGCGGCTGGCCGTGCGCCGTGAGCGTGGAAAGATCGACCGCCTGACCGTGGCCGTCCGTGACGGCGACGTTGTTCGCCGCCGTCGTCTGGTCGGTGAAATGGAGTGCGCCCGACGCGGCTTGGCCGTCGGCGCCGAAATCGACCGCGAGCGAGCCGGAGGTCTCGGTATGCGCGACGATGATCGCGCTTTCATCCACAGTGCCCGACACAGCCGCGCCCACCACCGGCGCGTCGTCGATCACGTCCACCAGGAAGCTGCCGGGCGCTAGCGGTGCGGCGTCGCCGTCGAAGTCGATCGCCTGCACGAGACCCGACAGGTCGAGAATGGTCGCGTCCTCACCCTGCCCCTGCGGCGGATGCGGATTGTCGAGCGAACCGACCAGCGTGAACGTCCAATGGCCCGTGCCCTCGTCGAGCACCAGCGTGAACACCACGTGCCCGCCCGCGCTCGCGGTGAGCGTCTCGATGCCGCCCGCTATCGAAATGGCGACGGAGTTGACCGCCTGCCCGTGCGATGTGAGGCCGAGATCGGTGACGACGCTCTGTGCGTTCGCCGCGAACCGGAAGCCGCCCGAAGGCTGTGTGGCGGCAAGATCGACGGTCGCGGGCCCGTCGGCGCCGAAGGCCACGAGCCCGGCGAGCGAGCCGGTCGCGACGGTTGCGGTGGTGCCGTTTCCGGTGCCTGACGGGTCGCCTTGGCCGGCGGGCGCCAACCCGGCTTCGTAGACGACGCCCAGCGGCGTGCCGGCCTCGAGAATAATGTCGGACAGATATGTGCCGGCGCCGTCGGCCGCGCCCTTCTCTTCGAAGGTCAGCGTGTTCTCGCCCGCGTTCGCGCCGCCAACGAGTCCGGTGATCAGATAGGGCGTGGGTGTCGCGCCCGGAACGATGTCGGCGATCAGCTGACCGTTCCAGAAGACGAGCACCTCGGCCGCGCCTGTCGTTCCGGCCCCGCCGTTCCCGCCAGCACCACCAGTCCCTCCGTTTCCGCCAGTCCCGCCATCTCCGCCGGTGCCGCCGTTTCCTCCGGTCCCACCGGTCCCGCCATTGCCGCCGGCTCCGCCATCTCCGCCGTTTCCAAATAGTCCACCGGTCCCACCATTGCCGCCGGTGCCGCCCGTTCCTCCGTTGCCACCAGTGCCACCGGTGCCGCCGTCTCCTCCGGTCCCAGCGGCTGCTCCATTTCCGCCGGTGCCGCCCGTTCCTCCGTTGCCGCCAGTACCACCAGTGCCACCGGCGCCGCCGTCTCCTCCGGTCCCACCGGCCCCGGCCGCGGCTCCATTTCCGCCCGTGCCGCCCGTTCCTCCGTTGCCGCCGGTACCGCCATTGCCACCGGTGCCGCCATCTCCTCCGGTCCCACCGGTTCCGGTCGCTGCTCCATTTCCGCCGGTCCCGCCGGCTCCGCCATCTCCGCCGTTTCCAAACAGTCCACCGGTCCCACCATTGCCGCCGGTGCCGCCCGTTCCCCCGTTGCCGCCAGTACCGCCATCCCCTCCGGTGGCTCCATTTCCACCGGTCCCGCCGGCTCCGCCATTGCCGCCGGTGCCGCCCGCTCCTCCGTTGCCGCCAGTGCCTCCAACTCCGCCCGTTCCGCCATTTCCTCCCGTTCCAGCCTGTCCGCCGGTCCCGCCTGGCAGAGCCGTGCCGACGAAGAACTCGAGCGAATAGGTTGCGCCGGCGGTGACGCCACTGACGACCTGCGAGATCTTCACGTCGCCGGGCGAGGCGTTCAGATCGGCCATGGAATGGCCGTCCGGCATGAACACGCCGCCCGAGCCGGAGGGAACGCGTTCGAGCTGCACGCCGTTCGGGGCCGGCGGATTGAAATCGGACGGCGCGATGGTCCAGTCGAGCGATCCGCCGCCGGGCGCCGCGATGATGCCGGTGGCGAAGCCATTGTTGCTCGCGGGCGTCCAGTCGCCGGCGGCGAAATCGCCGTTCGGGACGAGGTTGCCGGCGCTCACCGGCACGTCGTCCGTCACCGTGACGTTGAAATCCTTGGCGAGCGTGATGGCGTCTCCGTCGAAGTCGACCGCCTGCACGAACCCTGAGAGATCGATCGTGGTCGTCGGCTCGGGGCCGGTGCCGGAATAGGCCGTCCCCGGGTGATCGATCGGCGCGAGCAGCGTGAACGACCAGGAGCCGTCGTTGTTCGCCGTCAAGGTGAAGACGCTGTGCCCGTCCTGCGCGATGGCCGTGAGCACGCCATTGACCGTGGTCACCTGGTCGACAGCCGAGCCGTGCGACGTGAGGTCGAGCCCCTGCAGCCACGTCACCGCCGCGTCATGAGCGACGAACTTGAAGTCGTTGCCGGCCGGGCCGTCGGCGCCGAAGCTCACCAACGCGTCGAGCGAGCCGGCACCGCCGGATGCGGAGAACGAGGTGGACGGGTCGTTGCCGGAGGCCAGCGCGCCTTCGTCGACTGCGCTGCTGGTCGTCTGGCCGGTCAGCACTGGCACGTCGTCGACGTCGCTCACCGTGAAGGTGCCCGAGGCGGTATCGCCGTCGAAGTCCTGCGCCGTGTACTTGAAGGCCAGGTTCAGCGCGTCGGCGCCCGAGAGCGGCTGATCGAGCGGCTGGTGCAGCATGAAATCGTAGTTGCCGTTCGGCGCCGCGGCCGACAGCGTCACCGTGAACACCACCGTGCCCGACGTGGGTGAGGCACCCGTGTACGCGACGAGCTCGGTCGGATTGAGCAGCGCGAACTCGAGCGCCTGGCCGTGCGAGGTCAGCGCGACCGCATGGCCGCCCGCATCCGTGGCCGTGACGTTGTTCGCCGCCGTCGTCTCATCGGTGAAATGGAGCGGAATGCTCGACGAGGCCTGAGTCACGACCGTGAGGTCGTTGAACACCACCGTGGCGCGGGGTGCTGTGATCTCGAGCTCTGCAAGCTCCACCCCGGCGAACGGCGTGCCGGCGGCGTCGAACTCGATCGGCGGCGAGACGGCGTTAGGGATGAAGGGCACTACAACTGTCGCACTGGCCACAACGTCGCCTGCAGCGTCGAGGCCGATAAGCTCCACGCCAACGTCGTGGCCGGCGTTCCCGAACAGGCCAACCGTGACATCCTTCAGCGTGAAGGGCCCCTCGGTGTCGGTTATCGCTACGGGCGCGGTGCTGCGGCCCGGCCCGACAACAAAATCGCCGAACGGGGTGGCCGCAAAACTATCCGACGTCGCCAACTGGACACCGACGCCGCCCGCTTGCGAGAAGAGCGCATTGAGGTCGGCTTGGCTTTGGACGTTCACGGTCTGGCTTACCGGCGTGCCGGCCGGGCCATCGGCGCCGAAGTGGATGCCCAGGGTGCCGTTCACCGTGGTCGGATCGCCCTGCGCGCCGGCGGCATTGCCGTTGCCGAACGGATCGGTACCGCTGAAGAACGGAGGGCCCGACGTCGTCAGCCCGGCCTCGAACACGGTGCCCGATGCCGCCGCGGTCAGCACCGGCACGTCGTCGGTGTCGGTCACCGAGATGGTGCCGGAGGCGGTATCGCCGTCGAAGTCCTGCACCGTGTAGGCGAAGGTCAGCTTCAGCCCGTCCGCGCCCGCCAGGGGCTGGTCCAACGGCTTGTCGAGCACGAAGTCGTAGCTGCCGTTCGGTGCCGCGGAGGAGAGCGTGACGGAAAAGACGACGCTCGGGTCGCTCGCCGTGGTCGGCGTGGTCGCGCCCGTATAGGCAACGAGGGTCGCGGCATCGAGCAGCACGAACTCGAGCGGCTGGCCGTGCGAGGTCAGAGTTGCCGGATCGATCGCGTGGCCGTCGGCGTCCGTGATGGCGATGTTGTTCGCCGCGTTCGCCTGGTCCATAAAGCCAACCGCGCCCGTCGCTGCCGGCCCGTCGGCGCCGAAATGGATCCCCAGCGTGCCGCTCGCCTCGGTCGCAAAGCTCGCCGAACCGGGATCGTTGCCGACGCCGAACAGGTCGGTCGCCGCCGTCAGCCCGGCCTCGAACACCGTGCCTGACGCAGCCGCGGTCAGCACCGGCACGTCGTCCGTCACCGTGATCTTGAAGTCGCCCGAGAGCGTGACGCCGTCGCCGTCGAAGTCGACCGCCTTGATCAGGCCAGACAGGTCGATCTGCGTCGTGTCCTTGCCCTGGCTCGACTCGTCGAGCGGCTGGAGCAAGTTGAACAGCCACGAGCCGTCGCCGTTGAGCGTGAGTGTGAACACCGCCGGTCCGCCCTGCCCCGCATAGGCGGTCAGCGTCTGCGACTTGCCGTCGAGACCCACAGCCTGCGTCGACAGCGTCACATAATTCACCTCTACGCCGTGCGACTTGACGTGGAAGTCGACCGTGCTGCCACTCGCGACCGCGAACTGGAAGCCGTTGGCGATCAGCGGCACGCCGCCGAGGTTCGCCAGCGCCGGGCCGTCGGCGCCGAAGCTCACATCATTATTGAGCGAGCCCGCGAGGATGCCGCCCGCCGCGATCGTGAAGCCGTGGTCGTTGCCGGTGCCGTAGCTGTCGGTGCCGCCGTGCGCGCCGTCGCGCAGGCCGCCTTCGTCGACGTGGCCCGAGACGCTGCCCTTGGTGAGCACCGGCGCGTCGTCGGCGACCGTCACGGTGAAGTCGCTGGAGGCCGAGGGGGTGCCGCTCGATAGCGGCAGCATGTCGCCGTCGTAGTCGGTCGCCTGCACGAGGCCCGAGAGATCGAGGGTCGCCGAGGTGCCGTTGCCGGCCGTGTCGTCGATCGGATTGATGAGGGTGAACGTCCACGCGCCGGTCGAGACATTGAGCGTGAGCGTGAACACCTCGTGGCCGAGATGGGACGGCCCGCCGTTGGTCCACGCCGTCAACGTCTCGATGTCGGTAACGTTGGTGCCGTTGGTCGAGGTCGCCGACGTGATGGTGGCGAAGTTGATCGCCTGGTCGTGCGAGGAGAGCCCGAGGCTCGCGAACCAGCTGTTCGCGGCGCTCTGGCCGACGAACTGGAAGCCATCCGCAATCGTCTCGGTGACGGTCGTGGTGTGATGGAAGGTTCCGGTGGTGGCACTGAACGTGCCGCTCTGCGGCCCGTCGGCGCCGAAGCTGACGACGCCGGCGAGGGAACCGGTCGCGCTGGTCGCGCCGTGGTCGTTGCCGTTGCCGTAGAAGTCGCCGTTGGTGAGGATCGGCACGCCGAACTTGAGGCCGCCCTCGTCGACCGAGCCGGTGCTGGCGCTGCCGGTGAGCACCGGCACGTCGTCCGTGACCGTGATCTTGAAGTCGCCCGACAGGGTGACGTTGTTGCCGTCGAAGTCGACTGCCTGGACGAGACTCGACAGGTCGAGCGTCGCCGAGTTCTCGCCGCCGCCCGTGGCGTCGTCGAGCGGGGCGAGCAGCGTGAACGTGTAGCTGCCGTCGCCATTGAGCACGAGGGTGAACACCTCGTGGCCGCCACCGTTCGGACCGGTCGGACCGCCATCGGTCCAGGCCGTCAGCGTCTCGGAGGTATCCGACGTCGTGACCGTGACGTAGTTGACCTCCTGGCCATGCGACTTCACGTCGAAGTCGTTGGCGCCGGTCGCGACCGTGAAACGGAAGCCATTCGTCGCGCCGCCGGCGGTCTCGGCCGGGCCGTCGGCACCGAACGAGACGAGGCCGGCGAGCGAGCCGCTCGCCACCACCGACGCGCCCTTGAGGGTCTGATCGTTGCCGTCGCTCAGCGCCCCTTCGTCGACACCGGCGGCAACCGTTGCGGTCGTCAGCGTCACCGCGTCGTCGTTGACGGTGATCTTGAAGTCGCCCGAGAGCGCGACGATGTCGCCGTCGAAGTCGACCACCTGCACCAGGGCGGACAGGTCGAGCGTCGTCGCGCTCTCGCCCTGGGTCGGACCGTCGTCGATCGGGTTGATCAGCGTGAACGTATAGGTGCCGTCGCCGTTAAGCGTCAGCGTGAACACCTCGTGGCCGGCGCCGCCGTCGGTCCACGCGGTCAGCGTCTGCGAGGCGCCATGCGTGCCGTCGGTCACCGCCGAGAGGGTGACGAAGTCGACATCCTGCCCGTGCGACGTGACGCCGAAGTTGTGCGGCGTGTTGCCGGCGACCGCGAACTGGAAGCCGTCCTTGCCCTGGTGACTATCGAAGGCCGGCCCGTCGGCACCGAAGGCGACGAGGCTCGCGAGCGACCCGCTCGCGACGGCCGAGACGTCGTGGCCGTTGCCCACGCCATAGAGATCGCCCGGCGAGCCGGAGCCGAGCGCGCCCTCGGCGACGCTGCCCAATGTATCGGTCGTGCCCGTGAGCAGCGGCACGTCGTCGGTGACGACGATGGTGAAATCCTTCGCCAGCGTGATGGTGAGGCCCGCGGCATCGACCGCCTGGATCAGGCCGGAGAGATCGATGGTCGCCGTGTTGATGCCGTGCCCGGTGGCGTCGTCGAACGGCGCGAGCAACGTGAAGGTCCACGAGCCGTCGGCGTTGATGGTGAGTGAGAAGACGTTATGCGGCGTGCCTTCGGCCGGATCCGTGCTGGCGATGAGCGTATTGCCGGCGATCGTGGCGGTGTCGATCGCGGCGCCGTGCGAGGCAAGGCCGAGGTTCGCGAGCCAGGCATCGGCGTCGTGCGCCGAGACGAAATGGAACGGCGTTGCGTTCGGTCCGCCGGTGCCGAAGTTCACCAGCGCGTCGAGCGAGCCCGCGACGCCGGTCGCGACCGGGTGCGCCGACGGACTGTTGCCGACGCCGAACTGATCGACCGCCGCCGTGAGCCCGCCCTCGCTCGCGGCGCCCGCAATGGCGGCGCCGCTGAGTGACATCGGGACGATCTGCTGGTTCTCGGTGCCGTTCGTCTGGCCGTTCGATCCGGCGATCGCGCCTTCCGACCCGAGCAGCGCCAGCGGCGAGCCGGGCGGGGCAAAGCTGTCGATCGTGAACGAGACAAAATTGGCGCCCGACGCGACCGCGCCGGGGCCGCCCTCGCCCGGCAGCACCGACGGGTCCGTGGTGAGCGGAAAGAGGCTTGCGAAATCCGCGCCGGAGACGTCGTGGTTCGGGCCGAGTTCGACCGTGATGCCGGGCAGCGGCTGCCCGTTGTCGGCGAAGAACGGCTCGACGACGACCTCGGAGTGATTGTCGAACAGAATGATCAGCCGGTCGCCGAGATGGACCAGCGTGATGCTCTCGTTGGCGATCGCGGTGAGGTCGAGCTTGGTCGCCCCATCGAGATGGATCGTGATCGCCTGATTGCCGTCCGGCTTGTTGACCGTGACGGTCTTGGCGGAGGGCACATTGAGGCCCTGCGGGCTATTCGCCTGCGCCAACACGACAGGATTTTGCATGCAACGCTTCCCGCGAGCCCACGGATTTTCTTGATGTTGCTTTTTCCGTATTTCACCTTCGCGGCATGGTCAACGAATAGTGAATAGCCTGGGCCTTACTTTTAGTCCCAAGGGTAAAGAACGCGAGCGGACGCCGTGTGATCTGGAGCAAACGCAGTGCAATCTGGAACATTGGTTCCATTTTACCTTTGTAATATGTAATTTCGCGCCGCTATACGCCGAGCGCCAATGGCTTGGACCTCCCAGGACTTTCACCCTCCGGCATTTGGCCTCCCACACGTTGGACCTCCGGCCGAGGCACCCTCTGCTCCGCTGGTTGAGTCAGAAGGGCCGGGATAACATCGGCGCCAACAGGGATGGGACATCGCAGCGCCGACATCGGGGCCGGCGCGGCGAGCAGGGCCCCAAACGGGAGGGACGACGCATGAGAGGGACCACCGCCGCGCTGGCGCTGACGCTCGCGCTCGCCGCATCGTGCGCGCAGGCGCGCGTCACCAGGATCGAGATCCTGCGCACCGAGCCGTTCGCGGGCGGCGAGGCCTTCGGCGCGGTCGGCGCCTACCAGAAGGTGGTCGGCCGCTTCCATGGCGAGCTCGATCCCAAGGCGCCGCTCGATGCGGTGATCGTCGATCTCGACAAGGCGCCGCGCAATGCCCGCGGCAACGTCGAGTACTCGGCCGACTTCTACATCCTGCGGCCCGCCGATCTCGCCAAGGGCAACGGCGCTCTCCTCTACGACGTCAATAATCGCGGCAATAAGCGCGCGCTCATCCAGTTCAACAGCGCGCCGGCGAACAACGATCCCGCGACGCCCGCGCAGGCCGGCAACGGCTTCCTGATGCGCGAGGGATTCTCGGTCGTGTGGAGTGGCTGGATCCCGGACCTGCCCGCGACCGACAACCTGCGCATCGAAGTCCCGGCTGCCGTCGGCGCATCGAGCCCAGTCGTCGGCACCGTATGGGACGAGTTCCTGTTCAACGATGCGACGAGCAAGCAGGCGCGGCTGAGCTTTCCGGCCGTCGCGCGCGAAACCGCGAGGCTCCTGGTGCGCGACCGCAATGCGGACGCGCCGACGGCCGTCGCGGCGGACAAATGGGAGTTCGTCGACGCGCAGACCATCCGCCTCAAGCCGGAGGGCACCGCGTTCCGCATCGGCGCGATCTATCAGCTCGTCTACCAGGCGGCCAATCCGCCGGTCTCCGGCATCGGCTTTGCGGCGACGCGCGATCTCGTCGCGTTCCTGCGCCACGACGCGGCGGACGACGCCGGCACGGCGAACCCGCTCGCGCGCGACGGCAAGAGCGCGATCACGCGCGCGCTGGCGCACGGCACCTCGCAGAGCGGGCGCTACCTGCGCGACTTCGTCTACCAGGGCTTCAACGAGGACGAGGCGCACCGCATCGTGTTCGACGGGATCAACCCGCACGTCGCGACCGCAAGGCTGTTCCTCAACGACCGCTTCGCCGAGCCCAACCGCATGGTGCAGATCGGGCACGGCTTCATGTTCTATCCGAACATCAGCTTCCCGTTCGCGTTCGAGACCCAGACCGATCCGTTCACGGGCGCGAAAGACGGAATTCTCGCGCGCTGCAGCGCGCGCAACAACTGCCCGAAGGTGATCAGCACCAACACGGCGACCGAATACTGGCAATCGGGAGAGTCGCTGCTCCTCACCGATCCGCTCGGCCAGCATGACAGCGTCGCGCCCGCCAATGTGCGCATCTATCACTTCGCGGGCACGCAGCATGTCGAGATCCAGACCATGCCGAAGGGCGTGTGCGCGATGCCCTACAACACGCTCGACTATCGGCCGCTGCTGCGCGCGAGCCTGGTCGCGCTCGACCGCTGGGTGAAGGACGGCGTCGCGCCGCCGCCGAGCCGGCATCCGCGCATCGACGACGGAACGCTGGTCGCGATGAGCGGACCGAGCGTTCACATTCCGGGCTTCACCGCCGCCAAGGGCCCCGCCCCGCGGCCCCGCTTCGATTACGGGCCGGACTTCGCCCACGGCATCGTCGACAAGGTGCTCCCGGTCGCCCTGCCCGACCAATATGGCGTGCTGGTGCCGAAGGTCGACCGCGACGGCAACGAGCTTGGCGGCGTCGTGCTGCCCGAGCTCGCGGCGCCGACCGCGACCGCGACCGGCTGGTCGGTGCGCAGCCCCAATGCGGGCGGCGCCGGCGAGCTGTGCTATCTCGACGGTTCCTACGTGCCGTTCGCCAAGACCAAAGCGGAGCGCGAGGCGACCGGCGACGGCCGCCTGTCGCTGGAAGAGCGCTACCACGGCGCGGCCGACTATGCGGCCAAGGTGCACGCCGCGGCGGTCAAGCTCGCGCAGGAAGGCTATCTCCTGCAGGAGGACGTCGATCGCATCAGCGCGCACGCGGCAGCGGCGGCGTGGTGAGCATCACGCTTTGATGCGGAGCGCTCCGCCGGACGGATCCGGCGGGGCGCGGCCGGGGTGCTCGCGGAAATCCGCAGGATCGCACCTCAGTTCTCGTCTTTGGTGTCGCCGTCGCTCTTCTGATCTGACGGCGCCGCGCCGGTCGTTGCCGCGCCGTTGGTGGTGCCGTTCAGATCGATACCCAGCGCCTGCAGGGTCTGGTCATCGAGTAGGCCGGTCTGCTCCAGTTTCTGCTGGCGTTGAAACTCGCCCAACGCCTGTATGGTTTGGCGGCCGACAACCCCATCCGCGCGTCCCACGTCGAAGCCCTTCTGGTCGAGCGCCTGTTGGACCTGCTTGATTTGATCCCGACTGAGCTGCTTCCGGCCAGCCTCTTGTGCTTGCCGCATCCCTTCATCTTGCGCTTGCTCCATCAGGTGCTGCGCCATCGCCGGCAGCGAAAAGGCGAGCGGCAGCGCCAGGGCGCCGGCCGCGACCAAAGCGATTTTCCTCATGACAAACTCCTTTGTTGGAGACGCGTCTAAAGAAAACAACACATCAGCCGCGGGCCTGGTTGCACCGGGTTGCGTCACGCGTCCGATGCTTCGCGTCGGCGGTACGGAACCGTGCGCCGGTCGCTTTTCCGGTCAGGGAACTTCGCGCGCAGCCGACGGTGCGGCCGCTTCCCGCGCGGTCCGCGCGAGCGTGCTGGCCAGCGCGAGCTGGGTACCTTTGCGCGGCAGCTGCAGCGACAGACGCAGTTGCAAGCCGGTCGGCGCATAGTCCATGTCGACCGTGCCGTCGAACTGCCGCACGCACGCATGCAGAAGCTTGGTGCCGAAGCCGCGGCGAGCGGCCGGCTTCGGGGGCGGGCCGCCGTGCTCCGTCCATTCGAGCTGCAGCCGATCACCGTGACGCCGCCACGCGACGTCGATTGCGCCATCGACGGTCGACAGCGCGCCGTATTTCGACGCATTGGTGGTGAGCTCGTGCACGACCAGCGCGAGCGAGATCGCGAGCCGCGGCGAACAATCGATATCCTCCCCCATGAGCGCGAAACGCGCGAGCCCATAGGGCGCGAACTCCCGCGTGAGGATCTCGCGCAGCGCCGCGCCCGACCATTCCGACCGCACGAGCAAATCGTTGGTCGCGCCGAGCGCGGCGATGCGCGCATCGATCCGGTCGCGGCTCTCCGGCTGCGCGCGCAACGTCTCGTTCACGATCGCCTGCACGCTCGCGAGCATGTTCTTGATGCGGTGATCGAGCTCGTGATTGAGCAGGCGCCGCGTGGCCTCTTCGGCGCGCAGCCGAAACAGCAGCCCACGATAGCTCTCCGCCGCCCACACGATCACGACGGAGGAAATCGCGAACATCAGCACGCTGACGACCTGCTCCTTGAGGAACGGCGCCAGCACCCACTCGGGCGGCACGAACAGCCACAGGGCGACGAGGCCGCCGGCGATCGCCGCGACCGTTCCGGCCGAGGCGCCGGCGACCAGCGCGGCCACCAGCGTCGCCGAATAGTAGGGCGCGAACACCGCGCTGTCGGGACTAACGAGACCGAGCACCTTGCGCAACAGCGTCGCGAGCGCGACGCAGGCGAGCGCGAAGCCCCACGCGGACAACGAGCGCGGGCGCAGTCCTAAACCCCAGACCGAACGCCACCAATAGATTGCGCGTCTGATCATGCCGGGCTCTAAGCCGTCAACGCGCCCCCGCGCCTGCACGCAGAACACATGCTGCTTTATGCGTCACCTTGCACGACGGCGCGGACCCTTGCCAATTAATCTTCCGCAATGATCGGCGCGCATCGCGTAAAAGCTCGCGTGCGACAATCTGATCAAGCGAGTTTGACCAAACTTGGCCGCGCGCCTCGTCGCGCGGCCAAGTTGCGGCAAAATGTGCATCCGCCTTCACGCGTTGGCGATCACATTTGCCTGATCGAGCCGAAATCGAAATGGGAGTCGCTTGGGTTCTCGCCGACCCGCAAGGTCGTGTCGTTGACGAAGCGGCAGGGTGGCACCGGAAGATTGTAGGGCGCCGGAACGCCGTGAAAAACGCGGCCGGCCGGATCGTATTTCGATCCGTGGCACGGGCAGAAATAGCCGCCGAGCCATCCCGCGACCGGCGTGGTCTGGCTCGGCTGCGGATAGAACAGTGGAATGCAGCCGAGATGCGTGCAGATGCCGACCAGCACGCTGAATTCCGGCTTGATCGAGCGGTGCCAGTTGGTGGCGTAAGGCGGCTGCTGAAGCTCGCTCGAATCCGGATCGGCAAGCTGCCCGAGGAGGCGCGGGTCGCGCATGGCCTTCAGGACCTCGGGCGTGCGATGAAAGACGAAAATCGGCCGCTGCCGCCACCGGATGATCACCTGCTGGCCCGCCGCGACCTTGCTGACATCGAGGTCGACCGGCCCGCCCGCCGCAAGCGTCGAGGCGTCGGGCTTCATCTGGCTGATCAGGGGCACCAGCGTCGCAAGGGCGCCGATCGTGCCGACCGTCGCGGTCGCGATGTACAGAAAGTCGCGTCGGTTGGGATCAACGGCGGCGGGATTTCCCGCCGGGAGGGAGGCATGCATCGGAAGCCTTCCGCGTCATGCGGGCCGACCCATCAGGCAAGATCGGCCACGGTCACTCGCCCTCGTTTTGGAAACCGGCGGGCGGGCGAAGCGTTCCGCCACGGCCCCGTCCGCGCGCTTGCGTACGCCCCTGGCGCCACCCGCAAAACGGCCCCCACCCTGGTCGATCAATTCGGGCAATTCGATGGAACCGCGGTCGCCCCGTGCGGATTGCCGCAGCGGGGATCGCACCACTATATTGGGAGCGGACTTGGGCCATGACGGCTAGTCGAGCGCATTGTCCTGATCGTTGCCGAGTGCCGCGCCGATGCGTCATTGCCGGCCCGCCCGCGAACGCCGTGAGGTCGAAATCATGAAGAAGTCGGTAACCCTTGTCGCCGGCGTGCTGGCCGCGGTCCTCGCCGCGAGCGCTGCCGGGATCGCGATCGGCGCGTCGACCCGTGCGGGTCCATCGGTCTCCAATCTCGCCCTGATCAACGGCGTGATCGAGATCGTGCAGCGCGACTACGTCCATACCAAGACGTCGGACGAGCTGACCACGGACGCACTCAAGGGGATGCTCACCCGGCTCGACCCCCATTCGGACTACATGGACGAGGCCGAGTTCAAGGAATCGCAGAGCGACCTCAACGGCCGGTTCGGCGGCCTCGGCATCCAGATCTCGTCGCAGGACGGGGTGCCGAAGATCATCTCGCCGATCGACGACACGCCGGCCTCGCGCGCCGGACTTGCCGGCGGCGACCTGATCGTCGCGATCGACGGCGAGAGCACGCACGGCATCGACCTGCAGAAGGTCGTGCGCATCCTGCGCGGCACGCCGGGCACCACCGTGAAGCTCACCATCCTGCGCGGCACCAAGGCGCCGTTCGACGTGTCGATCACGCGCGCCATCATCGAGGTGCCCTCGATCAAGGCGAAGCTTCAGCCGAACGGGATCGGCTATGTGCGCGTGACCGAATTCGGCGGCGAGACGGCCGACGATTTCAAGAAAGCGGTCGACAAGCTCAAGCAGGATTCCGGCGGCAAGCTGCGCGGCCTGGTGATCGATCTGCGCAACAACCCGGGCGGCCTGCTCTCGGCCGCGATCTCGATCTCCGGCAACTTCCTCGACGGCGGCACGGTGGTGAGCACCCGCGGCCGCCGGCGCACCGAGGACCACAGCTATGCGGCGCCCGCGCACGGCGACCTCTTGGCCGGCGTCCCGATCGTGGTGCTGATCAACGGCGCCTCCGCGTCGGCCTCCGAGATCGTCTCCGGCGCGCTGCAGGACCGCCATCGCGCGACCATCCTGGGCACGCCGAGCTTCGGCAAGGGCTCGGTGCAGTCGGTCATCCCGCTCTCCGGCCACGGCGCGCTGCGGCTGACCACCGCGCTCTACTACACGCCGGCTGGACGCTCGATCCAGGGCGAAGGCATCACGCCCGACGTGGTGGTCGAGGCGCCCAAGGATCAGCAGGTCGAGGGCGCGCTGATGCTGAGCGAGAACGAGCTCAGCGGCGCGTTCAAGAACCCGGGACGGCTCGGCGGGCAGACCAAGAACGACGCCGACAAGGGGCCCAATCCGGCCAGGACCTCGGCCGTCGCGCAGCATTCGGCGCCGATCAAGGCCGACCTGATCGGCACCGACAAGGACTCCCAGCTCAAGGCCGCGATTGCCCAGCTCGAGCAGGCGAACGGCTGCGGTGCCGGGAGCGCCAACATCAACGGCTCGGGCGCGAAGCCCTGCCCGCCGCAACCCGCCCAGCAGGCGCCGGCGGCGCAGCAGCCGGCCCAACCGCAGCCGGCGCAGCAGTAAGGATATCCGTCATGGCGCTGCGGCAGCAGGCCGCCGCGCCATGACGGAAGGTTTCAGCGGATGACGGTGAACAGCCGCGAAAAGCGGGTGTCCCACGGCCAGTTCCAGATCGCCCACGCCGGCCCGCCGCCCTCGAGCGAGAAGAAGATGATGCGCGCGTGGCCGATCAGCAGGTCGGACGACACGTAGCTGACATCGGGAAACCGGCTGTCCTCGGAATTATTGCGATTGTCGCCCATCATGAAGTAGTGACCGGGCGGCACGGTGTAGACGTCGGTATTGTTGGCGTCGATATCACGGGGATCGAGGGGACGCGGCGGGCACTCCAGCGTGTTGTAATTGACGCCGTTCGGCAGGGTCTCATGCCAACGCTTGACGCGCACGGGCGGAGTGTAGGGCGACGCGCCCGAGTGGCACGGGTCCTGCCCGACGAAATCCGCCGCCGGCTCGCGCTTGACCGGCTTGTCGTTGATGTAGAGCAGGCCCTGCTTCACCTGGATATGGTCGCCTGGCAGACCGATCAGCCGCTTGATGAAGTCGAGGTCGCCGTGGCGAAAGACCACCACGTCGCCGGGCTCGGGCGTCGAGCCGAAGATGCGCCCGGAGAAGACCGGCGGCGCGAACGGAATCGAATAGCGGCTGTAGCCGTAGCTGTACTTGGTGACGAACAGGTAGTCGCCGATCAGCAGCGTGGGCTCCATCGAGCCGGACGGGATGCTGAACGGCTGGATCAGCAGGGTGCGGATCACGACCGCGATGATGATCGCTTCGACGAGCGAAACCAGCAGCTCGTAGCTGCCGCCTGTCTTCTTCTTTTTGCGAACTGCACTCATCGGTTCGTCCGGACCATGTGCGCCCCCTCGCGTTGCCCCGCACCATATTGAACTCAAGGCGCCCCTTCAATGCGAATGGAGCCATTGCGCGCCGCGGCGGGCCGCCGCTATCGTTGACTTGAAGCATTGCATCCTCGTCCGTCATGCGGAGGGAGCGAGTGTCCACCCTGAGAGCCGCCGTCGCGCTGGCGTTGGGCCTGCTGACGCTCGCGTCGGCGCGTGCCGACGAGTGGCCCGCGAAGCCGGTGCAAATCGTGGTGGCGTTCGGCGCGGGCGGCAGCGCCGATATTCTGGGGCGGCTGATCGCGGCCGAACTCACGGACGTCTTCCACCAGCGCTTCTATGTCGAGAACCGGCCGGGCAACAGCGGCAGCATCGGTTCCGCCATGGTGGCGCGCGCCGAGCCCGACGGCTACACGCTGCTGATCGGCGGCTCCGGCCCGCATTTCACCGGCCCGGCGATCAATCCCCACATCGGCTACGACCCGATGGGCGATTTCACCCACATCGCGATGATCGCGGGCGACACCTACGCGCTCGCCGCCAACCCGGCCCTCGGCGCGCATACGGTCGACGACGTGATCCGGCTCGCGCGCGAGAAGCCCCTCGCCTCCGCGTCGCCCGGCCCCGGCTCGCTCGGCCACCTGCTGCTGATCGAGCTCAACCGGGTCGCCAAGATCCACATCGAGCACATTCCCTCGCCGGGCGGCAATGTCACGGACGTGCTCGGCAATCACGTGCCGCTCGCGCTCACCACCGTGCTCACGGTCGGCCAATACCTGCGCGCCGGCACGCTCGCCGGCATCGCGATGACCTCGACCGAGCGCAACCCGGCGTTCCCCGACATCCCGACCTTCGCGGAGCAGGGTTTTCCGCAGATCCACGGCAGCACCTGGTTCTGGCTGACGGCGCCGAAAGAATTGCCGCCGCCGATCGTCGCGAAGCTCAATCGCGCGGTGCGCCAGGCGGTGCGCGCGCCGCGGGTCGAGCAGTATTTCCGCCAGCAGGCGCTGATGACGATCGATCTCGACGTCGCAGGCGTGAACAAGTTCCTTCGCGAGGAGCTCGCCTATTGGGTTCCGCTCGCGAAGGAGTCCGGGTTGCGGGTGCAGTGAGCTTCTTTCCCCTCCCTCGCTTGCGGGAGGGGGCATGTCGGCAAACTCATGCGCAAGCGGCGCCCCCTCCCCCACCCTCCCCCGCAAGCGAGGGAGGGGGTACACTGAGCAAGCGGAGAATCTGGAGACCACCATGGACGCGATCGTCGAGAGCAAGGCACAAGCGCACCAAAATATCCCCGAGGCACGCGCCCGCGTCGGGCTCATCGTGCCGTCCGTCAACCGCATGAGCGAGCCGCAGTTCAACCATTTCGCGCCGACGGGTCTCGCGATCCACATCGCCCGTGCGCGCATCACGGGACAATGGCGCAAGCCGGCGGTCGAGATGACGGAGGAGATCGCGCGCTCGGCCGCGGCGCTCGCCGACAGCGGACCCGATCTCATCGTCTATCACTGCACGAACTCGTCGATGCGCGAAGGCTGCGCCGGCGAGCGCACGCTGACCGGCATCGTGCGGGAGGCGACCGGCATCGAGACGGTCGCGACCAGCGCGCTGGTCATCGAGGCGATGCGCGCGCTCGGCATCAAGTCGGTCGTGCTGCTCAGCCCCTATCTGTCGAACGACGTCATCATCCGCTATCTCGCGGAGAACGGCATCGCGGTGCGCCACGACGTGGCGCTCAAGCTCGATGGTCACGAATTCATCGCCGTGACGCCGCAGCGCTGGCTCGAACTTGCCCGCGAGCACGATCGCGCCGATGCCGACGGCATCTTCCTGAGCTGCACCAACACGACGCAGATCGAGGCGATCGAGGACATCGAGCTCGCGCTCGGCAAGCCGGTGGTGAACAGCAACCAGGCGGTGCTGTGGGGCTGCCTGAAACGGCTGGGCGGCCGGCTCGGCGCGATGCCGCCGATGCCGCGGCTCGGCCGGCTGATGGCGTGACTTTAATTTTGCGCATGTTCTTATCGGCGAACCGGCGTCCACTTCGCCGGAACATGCGCTAGAACCGACTGACCGTCGTGTAGACCAGATAGACCGCCATCGCGGCGCCGAGCAGGACCAGGAGCCCGCCGAGCGTGATGTCGAGGCGCTCGCCGGGGCCCTGCTGCCGCTCCGAGCTGTCGATATCGGACGCAGTCTTGCGAAAGCGCACGATCGCCAGCACCAGCGTGGCGCCCCCGAGCAGGATCAACACGAGACCCACAAGGTTGCCGAGCGTCTGCCCGCCGATCGACGGCACGTGCGCCGCCACCTGCTTGTCCGCCATCTCGCGCGACGCGATCGAGACGAAGAGGTCGAACTTTTCCACCAGGAAGCCGAACGCCATGATCGCGATCGCGGTGCGCACCCAGGCGAGAAACGTGCGCTCGTTGGCGGCGTGTTCGGAATAGCGCTCGATCATGATGCGGTGTCCTTCCCCCGGGGGTCCTTCGCTGGCGCCGATTGATCGACTGTCCATCGCGGCGCCAAGCATGATATCAGGATCGCCCGCCCGATCGCGTAGAGTGCCCTTCCGAGCGCCGAGAAAGTCAGCATGAAAATCGTCATCCCGAACGACTACCAGGACATGGTCGACCAGCTCCCCTGCTTCGACCTGATCCGCCATCACGACGTGGTGCGCTATCGCGAGCCTGCGGCCTCGGTCGAGCAGCTCGTCGAGCGCCTGCGTGACGCCGACGTGGTCGTGGCGGTGCGCGAGCGGGTCGAGTTCTCGCGCGCGCTGCTCGAGAAGCTGCCGAAGCTGCGGCTGCTCGCCCTCGTCGGCCGGTCGGCCTCGACCATCGATTTCGCGGCCTGCACCGAATTGGGCATCCCGGTCTCGCACGGCAAGAGCAATTCGGCCTCGGCGCCCGCCGAGCTCACGCTCGCGCTGATCATCGCGGCGCGGCGCAACATCGCGCGCGAGGCCGAGCGGATGAAGCGTGGCGACTGGCCGTGCACACTGTCGCATCGGCTGCGCGGCTCGACGCTCGGCATCTACGGCCTCGGCGCGATCGGCACGCTGATTGCCGAGGCCGGGCGCGGCATGGGCATGCGCGTGCTCACCCTCGGCCGCGACAAGACGGCCGAGAAGGCGCGCGCCGCCGGCTACGAGGTCGCGGCGAGCAAGAACGAGCTGTTCGAGACGTCCGACGTGCTCTCGCTGCATGTGCGGCTCACCGCCGAGACGCGCGGCTTCGTCGGGCCCGACGATCTTGCCCGCATGAAGCCGACCGCGCTCATCGTCAACACGTCGCGCGCCGAGCTGATCGCGCCGGGCGCGCTCGTCGCGGCGCTGAAGAAGGGCCGTCCCGGCTATGCGGCGGTCGACGTCTACGAGGAGGAGCCGATCGTCAACGGCGACCATCCACTGCTGAAAATGCCCAATGCGCTGTGCACGCCGCATCTCGGCTGGGCCGAGTGGGACAATTTCGAGCTCTATTTCCGCGAATGCTTCGAGCAGATCGTCGCGTTCGAGCACGGCCGCGAGATGCGGCTGATCAATCCGCAGGTGAAGGCGCGGGCTTAGCCCGCGCCTTCATTGCGAGCGAAGCGAAGCAATCGCGATCCGCATACGCATACGCATGCGCATGCGCAAGGGAAGCGAGATTGCTTCGCTTCGCTCGCAATGACGCCTAGATATCCGCCGCTTCCGCGGCGCGCTCGCGCCGCCACGTCGCCTCGTCGGCGCATTTCTCGACGTGGACGTCGCGGTTGATCACCTGCAGGTTGGGCAGGCCCCAGAAGTCGAGCAGCTTCGGCCACGGCGTGTCGCGATGCTCGCGCCAGACCTTGAACAGCGGCACGTGATGATCGACCTCGGCGGTCTTCCACAGGCGCCCGCCGGTCTGCGCGCAACGGCGCTGCTGGGCGCGCCGCAGGACCTTCACGAAATCGCTCGGCGCGCCCCACAGGCGCCAGGCCGTGACGCAGGCGGTGTGCCACTGCGCCTTGCGGTTTCGCCCGTCGTCCCACAGGTCGACGTGCCAGCCGAAGCGGAAAACCGGCTGGCCGCACACGCAGCAGAAGCCGGGCCCGAGGTGGAATTTCTTCTCGCGATAGGGCGCGGCCGGCATGCGGAAGCTCGTCGGCAGGTCCTTGTCGCGGGCGCGGCCGGTGCCGAGCCGCCAGGTCCAGCCCTTGGGCGCACCGGTCTTGGCGGCCAGCGCGCGGGCGAGCCGGTCGGCACGTAGCGGATGAATGCGCCAGTAGGAGTCGACCGCAAGGCGCGGCATCGGCGGCGTGAAGCGGCGCGCCAGCGCATGGGTGAGCACGGGCGCCGGGAAGATGTCGGGCAGCGCCTTATGCAGGCGCGCCAGCGAACGCGCGTTCTGCAGCGCGATCGTTTCGGACATCTTCATGCGGGCAGTCCCCGTGGGCGCACCATGCTGCCGGCAAGACGTAAATAATTCGTGAGGCCTTGCGGCGGCAACACGATCTGGCAAGGTGACGAGCCCGGCGGCCCCCGTTTCGTGGTGCGCCGCAACCCGAGACCTCCCGCATGACCACCGCGTCGCTCGATTTCGCCCCCCTCCTCGCCTCCGGCCTGCCGGCGCCCGCCGTCAAATGGACCGGCTTTCCGAAGTACAATTTCGTCGGCGGTCACAATGACGGCGAGCATGTGCCGGTCGAGGCGCTGACGGCGGCCGCGACCGCGGTGCTCACCCGCGAGGGACGGACGCTCGCGACTTACGGCCTGGAAAGCGGCCCGCAGGGCTACCGGCCGCTACGCGAATTCCTGGTCGCCAAGCTCGGCCGCGATGCCGGCATCAAATGCACGGCCGACCAGATCCTGGTCACGTCCGGCTCGCTGCAGGCGCTCGACCTCGTCAACGGGATCCTGCTCAACCGCGGCGACACCGTGCTGATCGAAAAGGAGAGCTATCAGGGCGCGATCAACCGCCTGACGCGGCTCGGCGTCAACGCGATCGGCATCACACTCGACCAGGACGGCATGCGCATGGATGCGGTGGCGTCCGCGCTCGCGGACCTCAAGCAGAAGAACATCCGTCCGAAATACATCTACACGATCCCGACCGTGCAGAACCCGACCGGCACCATCATGCCGGAGGCACGCCGGCACGAGTTGCTGCGGCTCGCGCAAGAGTATGGCGTGCCGATCTTCGAGGACGACTGCTACGCGGACCTGATCTGGGACGGCAAGCGGCCGCCCGCGCTGCACGCCATGTCGAGCCGGCGCGACGTGATCCACGTGGGCTCGTTCTCCAAGTCGATCGCGCCGGCGCTGCGCGTCGGCTACATCGTCGCGGAGTGGGACCTGATCGCCCGCATGCTGGCGACCAAGACCGATGCGGGCTCGGGCGCGCTCGAGCAGATGGTGCTCGCGGAGTTCTGCCAACAGCATTTCGCGACGCACGTGCCGGCGCTCACCCGCGGGCTGCGGAAGAAGCTCGAGACGCTGATGGACGCGCTCGCCGAGCAGTTCGGCACCGCGGCCGAGTTCGAGGACCCGAAGGGCGGCATCTTCCTGTGGGTGAAGCTGCCCGAGACGGTCGACACCATGAAGCTCTATCAGGCCGCGCTCAAGGCCGGGGTCGCGCTCAATCCCGGACCCGAATGGTCGGTCGACAAGGGCTATGCGACCCCGCGCCTGCGGCTCTGCTTCGCCAATCCGTCGCACGAAGCGATCCGCGCCGGCGTCGCGGCGCTCGCCGAGGTGTGCCGCAAGGAGTTCGGCGTTCCGGAACGGAGCGGAAATGTGGAGCGAAGGGTGAGTTGAACGAACACGTCATGGCCGGGCCTGTCCCGGCCATCCCGACAATGGACGCAGTGCCCGCCTAAGCGGGATGCCCGCGACGAGCGCGGGCATGACGGTACGAGGAGCCCATGCCCAAGACCCCGGACTACTTCCACAACAAGACCATCATCATCACGGGCGGGGCGAGCGGCATCGGGCGGGCGACCGCGCTGATCTTTGCGCGCGAGGGCGCCAATGTGGTGTGCGCCGACATCAACGAGGCCGGTGCACGCGAGACCGCGGCGCAGGTCAACGGGCCGGGCAAGACGCTGGTGCTCAAGACCGACGTCACGTCGCGCGAGCAGATCGACGCCATGGTCAAGCGCGCGATCGAGACCTTCGGCAGCGTCCAGTTCCTGTTCAACTCGGCCGGCGCCGCGATGCGGCGCTCCAAATTCCTCGATATCGACGACGATCTGCTGGAGAAAACCTTCGCGCTCAACCTCAAGGGCACGTTCTACGCCATGCAGGCGGTGCTGCCGCACATGCTTGGCAACAAGTTCGGCGTGATCGTCAATGTGGCGAGCATGGCGGCGAAGCGCGGCGGCCCCGGCACCTCGGTGCACTATGCGGCCGCCAAGGGCGCCGTAAACACGATGACGCTCGGCGTCGCGCGCGAGTTCGCCAACCAGGGCATCCGCTGCCTCTCTGTCTCGCCCGGCCCGATCCGCACGCCGTTCCAGGACGCGGCGCAGACCTCGCCCGAGCTGGTCAAGCGCTTCCTCGAGGACATCCCGATGAAGCGCTTCGGCGAGGCCGACGAGATCGGCGAGCTGGTGCTGTTCATGTGCTCGGACGCCTGCACCTTCATGACCGCCGACACCGTATTCGCGAACGGCGGCGGTGGCTGGCGGTGACTTTCGTGCCGCGATGACGCCGCCCCCGTCGATCCCAACTGAAGGCGACGACGAGCGCGGGTTCATTGTGCGCCATTGGCGCGGCGATCTTTCGCTCGGCCGCAGCTACTGGGTCGATGGTGTGCTGATCGGCGGCGGCGCGTTGATCGCGGCCTTCATCGCCGCCGTCCTCGCCGCCGGCGACATCGATGGTCTCGCCGCGCTGGTGACCGCCCTCGGCGCGACCGTCGTGGTGCAAGTCGTGCTCCTGATCTGGCAGGTGGTCGGCATTTGGCGCGCCGCCGGCCAGCATCCCGGCCGCGGCGGCAGCCGGGTCTCGGCGGTTCTGGCGAGGATCGGAGCTTGCGCCGGCGTCGTGGTCGTGGCCGGCGCGATGGTCAGCAACTGCTACGTCATGCCCATCGGGCTCCTGACCAGCTGTGGCGACGCCGCCGGCCGCGCGGGCGACTACGATCGCGCCCTTGCCGAATATGGCAAGGCTCTCTGGTTCAATCCCTCCGACACGTCGGCGCGCTATGAGCGCGGCCTGACCTACAGCCGCAAGGGCGACTTCGACCTCGCCATCGCCGACTTCAGCGTGGCGATCGCGAGCAGCCCCACATATTCCTGGGCGTACCACTCCCGCGGCATCGCCTACGCCAACAAAGGCGACCAGGCGCGCGCCATCGCGGATTACGACGCGGCGATCCGGCTCAATCCGCGCCTCGCGGGCGCGCATCGCGACCGCTGCGGGGCGTACCTTGCCGTCGATGACTACGACCACGCCATCATGGACTGCACCGCGGCGATCGATCTGAAATCGGACGACGCGATCGCCTACCACGAGCGCGGCCAAGCCTATCATCGCAAGGGCGACCTCGGTCTCGCCATCGCGAACTATAGCGACGCAATCGAGATCGTTCCGGACGATGCCACGACCCTGACGGATCGCTGCGCCGCGTACCGCGCCAAGGGCGATCTCGCCCGTGCGCTCGCCGATTGCGACAAGGCCGTCAGGACGGATGCGAAATTCGCAGTCGCCTACGACAATCGCGGCCTCGTTTACCAAGAGAAGGGCGACCTCGAGCGCGCCATCGCGGACTACACGGCGGCGATCGAGCGCGATCCCAAGGACGCTCGCTTCTTCCGCAACCGTGCCATCGCTTATGCGAGCAAAGGCGACGACGATCGGGCCATCGCCGATTTCGATCAGGCGATCGAGCTCGATCCAAAGGATGCCCGCGTCGCCCAAGATCGCGCAACCTTGGTTGCGCACAAGAAGGCGGCGACATCACCTCCGCACCCGCCAAATTGATAAATATGCCCCGACCAAAGATGCGCCGGTCTTAAACCGGTCCGCCCGGCCACGGTTTCTCCATCTGAAAGGCCAGACGCGCGGGTGCACTCCAGAGGGGTCTCAAAAAAATACAATCGATCTGCAATGGAATTTGGAGGCCAATTACAATGCAAGTCCTTGCGCGAATGCGAGAAAAGCGGCCAGCGCGAGAACAATGAAAAACAATAGAAAAACAATGCGAAGAACAATGGAAGCAAGGACACAACAGGCGGCCAGATGCGACCACAAAAACCCACCGACGGGCATCGGCGGGGGACCGACTCGCACAAATTCGAGACTAGGATTTAGCCATCGCCGATTTGGCCTGCGGCGACAAGCAAAAGCAGAAAATCGCTCCCGTTATGCCCGTCAAAAATGGCTGGCGTGAATGCCGCCTTCGAGGCGCGCGGAGGTCTCGCACCTCAGAAATGACAGTCTATCGGCTCATATCCGGGCGGGCTTCTTGTGACTTGGCAGGCCGCGGCTTCTCCATCTGAAAGCTCAAATGCGCCTTCACGGCCGGCCATTCGCTGGCGATGATGCTGTAGACGCAGGTGTCGCGCAGCGACCCGTTGGGGGCGAGCTGATGGCTGCGCAGGATGCCGTCGAGCTTGGCGCCCAGCCGCTCGATGCCGCGCCGGCTCTGGTGGTTGAAGAAGTGGGTGCGGAATTCGACCGCGATGCAGTCCAGCGCCTCGAAGGCGTGGCCGAGCAGCATGAGCTTGCATTCGGTGTTGATGGGCGAGCGCTGCACGCTGCGGCGATACCAGGTCCCGCCGATCTCGACGCGGCGATGCTCAGGCTCGACGTTGAGGTAGTTGGTCATCCCGACCGCCCGGCCCGACGCCTTGTCGATGACCGCGAAGGGAAGCAACGCGCCCTTCTCCTGGTCGGCGAGCCGCCTGTCGATGAATTCGACCAGCTTCTCGGGCGGCGGGACGAACGTGTACCACAGCCGCCACAGCTCGCCGTCGCGCAGGGCGTCGTCAAGGTCGGCCGTGTGGTCGCGGCTGAGCGGCACGAGGCTCGTGAGCGCGCCGTGCAGCGAGACAGGCTCCGGCCAAGGCATGGGTATTTCTCCGCCTGCGGTCACGCGTCGGGCAATGCCAGCCGCTGCCCGGTCTTGAGGTCGAACACATGCAGATCGCGGCGCACCGCCGTGAACCCGCGCGTGGTGCCGGCTGGGATCATCACCTTGCCGGGCTCGCGGCAGGTGATCGCCGGCCCCGAGCCGCCGAGGCGGCCGTGCACATAGGTCTCGGCGCCGACCGCCTCGACGGCGTCGACCGTGAGATCGAGCCTGATCCCGCCCGGCGGAACACCGCCGTCGGCCGCCAGCGCCAAGTGCTCGGGACGGATGCCGAGATGGGCGCCGCCCGGCGGCGTCGGCAGCGTCTCGAGGCCGCCGATGCCGGCGGGCAGCCCGGCGGCGGGATCGAGCGCGATCATGTTCATCGGCGGGGCGCCGATGAACTGGGCGACGAAACGGCTCGCCGGCATCTCGTAGAGCTGCATCGGGTCGCCGACCTGCTCGATGCGGCCCGCGTTCATCACCACCAGCATGTCGGCGAGCGTCATGGCCTCGAGCTGGTCGTGCGTCACGTAGACCGAGGTGACGCCGAGCCGCCGCTGCAGGCCCTTGATCTCGACGCGCATCTGGCCGCGCAGCTTGGCGTCGAGGTTCGACAGCGGCTCGTCGAACAGGAACACCTGCGGCTGGCGCACGATGGCGCGGCCCATGGCGACGCGCTGGCGCTGGCCGCCGGAGAGCGCACGCGGCTTGCGCTTGAGGAACGGCTCGAGCTCGAGCATCCGCGCGGCCTCGGCGACGCGCTTCTCGATCTCGGCCTGCGGCGTCTTCCGGTTGCGCAGGCCGTAGGCCATGTTGTCGTAGACGCTCATGTGCGGATAAAGCGCGTAGTTCTGAAAGACCATCGCGATGTCGCGATCCATCGGCTCGATGCGGTTGACCACGCGCCCGCCGATCTTGATCTCGCCCTCCGAGACGGTCTCGAGGCCCGCAATCATGCGCAGCAGCGTGGACTTGCCGCAGCCCGAGGGGCCGACCAGCACGCAGAAGCCGCGGTCGGGCACCGCGAACGAGATGTCGCCGACGGCGCGCACGCCGCCCGCGTAGATCTTGCCGACCCGATCGAGCTGGACCTCGGCCACGTTACTTCTCCGTTTCGACGAGGCCGCGCACGAACAGCCGCTGCATCGCGACCACGATGGCGACCGGCGGCAGCATGGCGAGGATCGTCGTCGCCATGGCGAGCTGCCACTCGGTGAGCGAATCGGCGACGAGCAGGATCTTCTGGATGCCGATGACGATGGTCTGCATGTTGTCGCGCGTGGTGATGAGGAGCGGCCAGAGGTACTGGTTCCAGCCGTAGATGAACTGGATCACGAACATGGCGGCGATCGGCGTGATCGACAGCGGCAGCAGCGTGTCCTTGAAGAATTTCAGCGGCCCGGCGCCGTCGATCTTGGAGGCTTCGAGCAGCTCGTCCGGCACCGTCATGAAGAACTGGCGAAACAGCAGCGTCGCGGTCGCGGACGCGATCAAGGGAATGATCAGGCCCGCATAGCTGTCGAGCATGTGCAGATCGGAGACGATCTTGTAGGTCGGATAGATGCGCACCTCGACGGGCAGCATCAGGGTGAGAAAGATCACCCAGAAGGCCGTGTTACGGAAGGGAAAGCGGAAATAGATGATCGCGAAGGCCGAGAGCAGCGAGATGAAGATCTTGCCCAGCGCGATGCCGAGCGCCATGACGAGCGAATTCATCAGCGGCACGATCATGGGCTGCTTGGTCGAGCTCTCGGTGCCGTGAAACAGCACCTGGGCGTAGTTATGCAGGAGATGGCGGTCGGGCACGAGGCTCAGCTGGCCGTTGGCGATGGTCGTCACATCGCTCGTCGAGGCGACGAACGCGACATAGACCGGAAAGACGACGATCAGCACGCCCACGATCAGGATGAGGTGGGACAACAGGTTTCCCCACGGACGGTTCTCGACCATCAGTAGTTCACCTTGCGCTCGATATAGCGGAACTGGATCGCGGTGAGCGCTGTCACGATGAGCATCAGGATCACGGACTGCGCGGCCGAGCTGCCGAGGTCGCCGCCCGCCTGGCCGTCGCTGAACACCTTGTAGACGAGCGTCGTCGTCGCGCCCGCGGGGCCGCCATGGGTGACCGCGTGGATGATGCCGAAGGTGTCGAAGAACACGTAGACCAGGTTGACGGTCAGCAGATAGAAAGTCGTCGGCGAGAGTAGCGGAAACACGATGGTCCAGAAGCGGCGCGAGCCCTTCGCGCCGTCGATCGCGGCCGCCTCGATCAGCGATCGCGGGATCGACTGCAGCCCGGCGAGAAATATCAGGAAATTGTAGCTGATCTGCTTCCAGGTGGCGCTGACGATGACGAGGGCGAGCGCGTCGCCGGGGTGCAGATAGGGATTCCAGTCGTAGCCGAGAATGCGGATGCCCTTTGACAGCATGCCGAGCGAGGGCTGGAGCATGAACAGCCACAGCACGCCCGCGACCACGGGCGCGACCGCATAGGGCCAGATCAGCAGCGTCTTGTAGATGCCGGCGCCCGCGATCGCGCGGTCGGCCTGCACGGCGAGGATCAGCGAGAACCCGAGCGCCGACACGGTGACGATGGTGGCGAACACCGCCGTCACGACCATCGCCTGGTAGTAAGCGGGGTCGGAGAAAAGCTGCTGGTAATTGTCGAACCAGACGAACTGCGTCGAGATGCCGAAGGCATCCTGCAGCAGGAACGACTGGTACACGGCCTGGCCGGCGGGCCAGTAGAAGAACACGAACGTGACGAGAAGCTGCGGCGCGAGCAGCGCGTAAGGCAGGAGCTTGCCGGAGAAGGCGGTGCGCTTTTCCATTTATGTTATCGCAGTGAAGCGGCGCCTGTCCCCTCCCCCGCTTGCGGGGGAGGAATACGCGCCGAAGGCGCGCAGGAGGGGGCAAGTCAGCAGCGCATGAGCAAGCGGCGCCCCCTCCCCGCCCTCCCCCGCAGGCGGGGGAGGGAGCGCGAGCACCATGCTCACCTTACAGTTCGCTGAAACTGGCGCAGCATCTGGTTGCCGCGGTCGGCGGCGGCGTCGAGCGCCGCCTGGGCGGTCTTCTTGCCGGCGAGCGCCTGCTCGATCTCCTCGGCCCACACGTCGCGCATCTGCAGGAGGTTGCCGAGGCGAAGGCCGCGCGAGTTCTCGGTCGGCGGATGGAGGGTCATCTGCTTGATGCTGACCTCGGCGGCCGGGTTCTTGTCGTAGTAGCCCTGCTTCTTGGCGAGCTCATAGGACGCGTTGGTGATCGGCAGATAGCCGGTCTCCTCGTGCCACCAGGCCTGCACGTCGGGCTTCGAGAGATAGGTGAGGAACTTGGCGACGCCCTTGTATTCTTCCTTGCTCTTGCCGCCCATGACCCAGAGCGAGGCGCCGCCGATGATGGAGTTCTGCGGCGCGCCCTGAACGTCCGGGTAATACGGCATGAACGCGGTCGTGTAGTTGAACTTGGCTGCGGCCTTCACGTTGCCGAGGAACGCGGACGACGTGACGAAGAGCGGACATTCGCCCGACGTGAAGCGTCCTTCGCCCTCGTTGGTACGGCCCGAATAGTCGAAAATCTTGTCCTTCTGGTAGCGGGCGAGATTCTCGAGATGCCGCACCAGGACCGGGCTCTTGTTGAAGGTGAGCACGGTGTCGAAGCCGTCGAGCCCGTTCGCCTTGGTGGAGAGCTGGATGTTGTGCCAGGCGGTGAACTGCTCGATGTTGGCCCAGGTGATCCAGGCGGTGGAGATGCCGCACTTGTCATAGCCGGCGGCGTGCAGCTTGGTCGCTGCCGCAAAGGCATCGGGCCAGGTCGCCGGGATCTTGTCGACGCCCGCCTTCTTGAGGGCGTCGAGGTTGACCCACATCACCTCGGTCGACGAGTTGAACGGGAACGACAGCATCTCGCCCTTCGCGGTCGAGTAATAGCCGGTCACGGCCGCGAGAAAGGACTTGGGGTCGAACGGCTCGCCCGCGTCGGCCATGAGCTGGTAGACGGGCTTGATCGCGCCCTTCGCTGCCATCATGGTCGCGGTGCCGACCTCGAACACCTGCAGAATGTGCGGCGCGCCGCCTGCCCGGAACGCCGCGATGCCGGCATTCATGGTGTCCGCATAGGAGCCCTTGAAGGTCGGCACGACCTTGTAGTCGTGCTGCGCGGCGTTGAAATCGTTGGCGATCTTGACGATCCGGTCGCCGTTCGGGCCGGACATCGCATGCCACCATTGAATCTCGACCTGCGCCCAGGCGGGGGTCGCGAGGGAAGCGGCCGCAACGGCGAGCAGTCCGGCCCGGCGCAACGCCCCCCTCATCGAAGCCATCGATCGCATCGTCCTCTCCCCAGGTTTGACGCCGTGTCCCGCGGCGGCCGTCGATTGCACCGCCTGATGACGCCTGCGTGACGTTTCACGCGCCGCACTGTTGTGGTCTAGACTAGAGCACATCCCGTTCCGATGGAAACGGGATGTATTTGCCTGAGTTTACAGGGAGCGATGTGCCGTGACAGTCCTGACCGTCGGCCAAGCCAAGATCACCCGCATCGAAGAGACCTATCTGCCGACCTATCCGGCGACGCACATCTTCCCCGAGTTGACCGACGAGATCCGGGCGAAGCACGCGCATTGGCTCGCGCCCAACCACTTCGATGCGGCGAGCGGGCTGATCAAGCTCAGCGTCCACAGCTGGCTGCTGCGCATCGGCGGGCGGAATATCCTGATCGACTCGTGCTGCGGCAACGCCAAGACCAAACCCGGCCGCCCGTTCTGGACCAACCTCAACACCAACTACCTGGAGCGGATCGCCGCCGCCGGCGTGCGGCCGGACGAGATCGACCTCGTGATGTGCACGCATTTGCATCACGATCATGTCGGCTGGAACACGCAGCAGCGCGACGGCAAATGGGTGCCGACCTTTCCGAAGGCGCGCTACGTCTTCTCCAAGCCTGACTTCGAGGCATTCCATGCGCTCGACCAGGACCCGAAGGCGGGGCCGGCCGAGATGGGCACGTTCCGCGAATGCGTGCTGCCGATCGTCGAGGCGGGCCGCGCCGACCTCGTCACGGGCCCGCACCGGCTCGACGAGCACATCGAGATCATTCCAGCGCCCGGCCACTCGCCCGGGCATGTGGTTTTCCGTCTGGAGAGCGGCGGCGCGCAGGCGGTCTTCCTCGGCGACGTGTTTCACCACCTGCTGCAGGTCTATTACCCGGACTGGAATTTCCCCAAGAACTCGGACGCCGCGCAGGCGCGGGTGAGCCGCCGCAAGGTGCTCGATCTGTGCGCCTCGACCGGCGCCCTCACGCTGCCCGGCCACGTCGGCGCGCCGTTCGCGGGACACATCGAGACGGACGCGGCCGGGTTCGTGCCGAAGTTCGGGGACACGGGAGGAACGCGTAGGATGGGTTGAGCGCAAGCGAAACCCATCATTCGGACTCTCCGCACACGATGGGTTTCGGCCTTCGGCCTCTACCCATCCTACGAACATCCATACTGCAAAAAAAGAAACCCCGGGCACATGGCCCGGGGCTCTCGGTCTTCCGCGCTGGAGGGTCGCGTCAGAACCGGTAGTTGATGCCGCCGCGCACGAGATTGTCGCGGAAGCTGACATTGTCGGAGCCGGCCGCGCCGCAACTGGTGCCGCAATCGAAGCGGCCGAGGTCGACGTGCAGGTATTCGACCTTGGCGCTCCATTGGTTGCTGAGCGCGTATTCGACGCCGGCGCCTGCCGCCCAGCCGACCTGGGTATTGGTGGCGCCCGCGAATCCCGGGGCGCTCGCCTTGACGTCGCCCGCCGCAAGACCGCCGGTCACGTAGGGCAGCCAGCGGCCGACCGAATAGCCGACGCGGCCGCGTGCGGTGGTCAGCCAGTCGTTCTGCACCGAGCAGCCCGGGCAGCCGGCCGCCGACGTGCTGCCGCTGACATTGGACCAGTCGATGTCGCCTTCGAAGCCGAGCACCCAGTTGCCGAATTGCGCATTGTAGCCGACGGTGCCGCCGGCAACGCCACCCGAGGTGTGCATGCCGCCGCTCAGGTCGGAGAACGCATGGCCCCACCCGCCGCCGCCGTTCACGCCGACATAGAAGCCGGTCCAGTTGAAAGCGGGCTCGATATAGGGCGGCGCCTTGGTCACCATTGGTGTGGGAATCGGCCGGGGAAGGTCGGCCGCATGGGCCGCCACCGATAACCCCATCACCGCTACCGCCGCGGCTCCTGCCGCAAGGATCGCACGCATCGAACAGTCTCCCCGAACTGCGCCCCGTTGCGAGAAGTCGTTTGCCGCCATGGCCATATTATGATTGGCGCGTGATGGCGGCGTGGCAATTTCAGGTATTCGTTGCCTTGGTAAATGCGCGGTTGCGCGTGTTCCGCCGCAAAGTGCTCGGGAACTCGCGCGCTCGAGATGCGGAACTCGCACAGTTGCGCGCGCGCAATCGCGAGCCGCGCCGAGAGTGTTGCGGCCCGGTCCGCCCAGCCCTGTTCGTCGTGATCGTTCGCGTCGTTTACTTTGCGCAACTGTTATAGTATCACACCTGCAGACGCGGGGGTGAAGACGCAGGATGCGTTGGATCAGGCTCAACCAGCGGATCGGGGCATGGGCGGCGCTGTTTGCGCTCGCCGTGCAGATCACGCTGTCATTTGGCCACGTCCATGCCCCGAAGATTGCGCTGCCGTCTCACGCGGCGCAGTGGCAGACCGCCGGCGGCGGCACGCCGGCCAATCCGAAGCACCCTGCTGACGCGGACGATTTCTGCGCAATCTGCGCGACCATCGCGATGGTCGCGAGCGCAGCCTTGCCCGAGACGGCGCCGCTGCCGCCGCCCGTTGCGACGCCTTATGCCTGGGCGCAGAATTTTATTGCCACGTTGTCGTGGCGCCAAACTCACAGTCCATTTCAAGCGCGCGGACCGCCATTCATCGGCTGATTTGTCGGCCTCAGCCCTGCCGCATGCGCGGCACGGCGACCGAAACCTATTCATCGCCCGGAATCCATTCGATGTTGAGTGATCACTCACCATGCGCAATCACCTCGCGTCCACCGCGCTCGCCGGCGCGTCGGTCGCCCTGACGCTCGTTGCCGGCAACAGCTACGCACAGACCGCGCTTCCGCAGATCACCGTCGAGACCACCAAGAAGAAACCGCCGCAGCGACCGGCGGCGCGCCGGCGCACGCCGACGCCGACCATCGTCACGACCGCGCCGACCCAGCCCGCGCAGACGGCGGCCGAAGCGCAGGAGGCCGCCAACCGGCCGGTGGTGCAGCAAACTCAGAACCTCGACCAGCGGCGCGACAACGTGCTGCTGCCGAAGATCGGCGCGAGCACCTATCAGCTGACGCAGCAGGACATCGCCAGCCTGCCGCAGGGGACCGCGGCGCCGGCAAAAAGTGTCGAGCTCCAGTTTCCCGGCGTCTACCAGGACTTCGACCGCATCAGGCGATCTCCACGTGCGCAACGATCACGCCAACGTGCAATACCGCATCAATGGAATCCTGCTGCCCGATGGCGTGGCGGGATTCTCGCAGCTCCTGGACACGAGCTTCATCGGCAGCATGCGGCTCATCACCGGCGCGCTGCCGGCGCAATACGGCCTGCACACCGTCGGCGTGTTCGACATCACGACCAAGAGCGGCGCGGCACTCGCGGGCGGCGAATACGGCGTCTATGGCGGCAGCCACGACACGATCTCGCCCTACTTCAACTACGGCGGCGTGATCGGCAATACGGAATACTTCGCGGCCGGGCGCTTCCGGAGCACCGGCCTCGGCCTGGAGAATCCGACCGCGAACAACGAGGCGATTCACGACAGTTCGAAGCAGGGACAGTTCTTCGCCTACACGTCGACCCTGCTCGATGCGAACACGCGTTTCGTGACGATCACCGGCATGAGCGAGAACCGCTACCAGATTCCCGCCAATCCGGGACAGCCGACCAACAACGGCGGTTTCACCGGCGCCGGCGGCGGCCCGTACTCGGCCTTCGGCTTCACCGATTTCAACACCGCCAACATCAACCAGAACCAGTACGAGAAGAACGCCTATGCGGTCGCGGCCTGGCAGCGCCACGTCGACGACATCGACATGCAGCTCGCCTACTATTCGCGCTACAGCGACCTGCACTTCGTGCCCGACCCGATCGGCGACCTGGTGACCAACAACGTCGCGTCCGACGTCTTCCGCAGCACTTTCCTCAACGGCATCTCGGGCGACTTCGCGTATCGGCTCAACGACCAGCACACGATCCGCACCGGCTTCTTCACCAACGCCGAATACACGCAGATCCGCAACCTCAGCACGGTCCAGCCGCTCGACGCGGGCGGCGGCGCGATCGACACGCCGTTCAACATCCTCGATGCGGACAACAAGGTCGGCTACCAGCTCGGCGCTTATGTGCAGGACGAATTCCGCATCACCGACAAGCTCACGGCCAATTACGGACTGCGGTTCGATCAGATCTATCAATACGTCAATGCCAACCAGCTGAGCCCGCGCGCGAGCCTGACCTACAAGCCGTGGTGGAGCACGACCCTGCATGCGGGCTACGCACGCAACTTTACGCCGCCCGAGCAGGTGCTCGGTCGCACCGTGCCGAATGGGCTGTTCGACAACACGACCGCCGCGGCGCCCTCGCTGAACATGGGATCGATACTGCCGGAGCGGTCGAACGTCTACGACGTCGGCATCGTGCAGGACGTGCTGCCGCGCTGCGAACCGGTGACGAGCGACATGCCGCTCAAGGCGCGCGAGGCCGCGAAAAACTGCCCGAGCCTGCAATTCGGGATCGACGCGTACTACAAGCATGCCAAGGATCTGCTCGACGACGGCCAGTTCGGAGCCGCCTATGTGCTCACCGCCTTCAACTACGCCGAAGGCACGAACTACGGCATCGAGTGGACCACGCGCTATCGCCAGGGCAATCTTTCGTTCGACATGAACTGGGCCTATGCGAAGCAGAAGGCCTCCACGGTCGTGTCGAACCAGGCCCTGTTCACGCCGGACGATCTCGCCTTCCTGGCGTCCCACTCGATCAACACCGACCATGACCAGAGATGGACCGGCTCGGCGCGCGTCGCCTACCGCTTCGATCCTATGTGGGGCTGGCTCGATGGGACGACGGTGAGCGCGACCGGCATATTCGGCAGCGGCTTGCGCACCGGCGACGACAATGTCGGCCAACTGCCGTCGTACTATCAGATCAACCTCGGCGCCTCGCACGAGTTCGTGCCGCCGGCGGGCTGGTTCATTAACGACCGGCCGATCACGGTGCGGTTCGACGTGATCAATGTCACCGACAACATCTACGAGATCCGCGACGGCAGCGGCATCGGCGTGTTCGCGCCGCAGTTCGGCCCGCGGCGCGGCTACTTCTTCGGCCTGTCGCAGAAGCTCGGCGACCCGAAGGCATCGGAGCCGATCATGCCGACCAAGGCGCCGCCGACGTACGACTGGACCGGCTTCTATGTCGGCGCCCATTTCGGCGGCGCGTTCGATATCGAGGACGGCACCATCGGCCCCGCGCTGCTCGGTGCCGCAATGACGAACCCGCTCGAACTCGAGCGGTGTGCTCGGCGGCTTCCAGTTCGGCTACAACTGGCAGTTTGCCTCCCATTGGCTCGCCGGCATCGAAGGCGAACTGTCGTGGACCTCGATCGAGGGGCGGACGAACTACATCAGCACCACCACCGCCGTGTCGCTGCAGAGCGACTACAACAAGAGCATCGAGACGCTCGCGGCCCGGGTCGGCTACGTCCGGGGCCCGCTGCTCACCTACGTGAAGGCGGGCGGCGCTTGGACCAACATCGACTACACCGTCACGGCTGCGGGCGCCGTCAACGGTTCTGCAATCGTCAATGCCGAGCGCTCTGGTTGGACTGTCGGCACCGGGATCGAATACAAGCTCTCGCGCGCTTGGTCCGCCAAGGCTGAATACAGCTTCCTCGATTTCGGCACCAATACGGTGGGATCGAATCTCCTCGCGCCGGGCGACCAGCTTGCGGTCAAAGACTTGGTGCACGAGGTGAAGGCCGGCGTGAACTATCATTGGCTGCCGTGACGTGGCGGCTTTTGATTTGTTCCGAGCCAAGGCTGCAGGACCAAAGGCTGTAGGACCAGTGTGTGCTCCCGCCCCGCGCGGGGGACAGATGAGCCGGCGAAGGCCGGGTCAGGCGGCGGGCGGCGCCCGCCGCCCACCGATCCGCGAGAATGGGGGCGAAAAAGATGCGGTGCGGTCATGCGCCGCGAGGAGCAATTTGATGCCGCAGGAAAATGGACGCAATGCCGTGATGACGCTCACCGTATCGACGATCGATGGAGTCTTCGCGGAGGGGAGCATGCCCAGTCCCGCCGCCGGGCCGACAGTGCGCGCGGCGCTCGCGCGCACCCGCGCGCTTCTCGTCAGTGCCGCTGCCGGGATGATGCTGGCAGGACAAGCGAGCGCGCAGACGGCGGACACCCCGCCGACACCGCTCGTCGATGCGTCGACGCGGCCGCACGACCTGTCGCCGTGGGGCATGTTCTTGTCGGCCGATATCGTCGTCAAGGCGGTGATCGTCGGCCTCGTGGTCGCCTCGGTCGTGACCTGGACGATCTGGCTGGTGAAGACAATCGAGATCATGATCGCCAAGCGCAGGGCTCGCGCCGCGCTGGCGTTGCTCGGCCGGGCGGTCTCGCTCGAAGATATCCGCTCCATCCCCAACCCGGCCGCCGAATTCCTCACCGCGGCGCGCACAGAGCTTCAACTTTCAGCCGACACGATCGACAAGGACGGCCTCAAGGAACGTGTCGCGTCACGCCTCGAGCGCATCGAGGCAGCCTTCGGCCGCCGGATGAGCCGCGCGACCGGCGTGCTCGCGACGATCGGCGCGACCGCGCCCTTCGTCGGGCTGTCCGGCACCGTGTGGGGCATCATGAACAGCTTCATCGGCATCTCGAAGGCGCACACCACTAATCTCGCCGTGGTGGCGCCGGGCATCGCCGAAGCCTTGCTCGCGACCGCGTTCGGGCTCGCGGCCGCCATCCCGGCGGTCGTGATCTACAACGTGTTCGCGCGCTCCATCGCGGGTTATCGCGCCCAGCTCGGCGACGCGTCGGCCGAGGTGCTGCGCCTGGTGAGCCGCGATCTCGACCGTCCCATGGTCGCGCGCGGCCGCCCGATGCGCGCCGCCGCCGAGTAAGCGAAGGCAGTCCGCATGAGCGCGCGCCTCGACCACGGCAAGGACCAGCTCGACGAGGTCCATGAGATCAACGTCACGCCGTTCATCGACGTGATGCTGGTGCTGCTGATCATCTTCATGGTGGCGGCGCCGCTCGCGACGGTCGACATCCCCGTCGAGCTGCCGTCTTCGGCCGCGCCGGAGCAGCCGCGGCCCGACAAGCCGCTGTTCCTCACCGTCAAGTCCGATCTGTCGCTGGCGATCGGCGACAACGTCGTGTCGCGCGACACGCTCGGCACCGCGCTCGACCAGGTCGCGAACGGCAAGAAGGACACGCGCATCTTCGTGCGCGCCGACAAGGTCGTTCCCTACGGCGAGCTGATGAACGTGCTGAACCTGCTGCGTGGCGCCGGCTTCCTCAAGGTCGGGCTGGTTGGCCTGCCGAAGGCACAATGACCATGCAGGCGCTCGGCAGGTTCGAGCTGCGGCTGTGGACGGCGAGCGCGATCGTGGCGGTCGGGCTGCATGCGGCGGCCGGCGCGATGCTGGTCACCTGGCACGATCCGGTTCCGGTCGGCGAGCCCTCCGATGCGGTGATGATCGACCTGTCGCCCTTCACGACGCCGCCGAGCGAGACCGTGGAGGACATCGCGCCCGGCCCGCTGCAGCAGGAGGCGGCGCCGCAACCCGAGCCGGAGAAACCGAAGATCGACGAGAAGGTCGAGGAGAAGGTCGACGTGCCGCCCGCGCCGGTGCCGCCGGTCGCCGCGCTGCCGCCGCCCGAGCCGATCACCCCGCAGCCCGCGCCTGCGCCGGTTGCGCCGGCGCCGCTGACCACGGCGCCGCCGCGTGCGCACGCATCGAAAGCTGAAGTCGCTTCCTGGTACAGCCACATCGTGACGCAGCTCGAACGCTACAAGTCCTATCCGTTGGACGCGCGAGCGCACGACGAGAAAGGCGTGGTCGAGTTCGCCTTCTCGATAGATCGTGAGGGTCACGTGCTATCGAGCAGGATTGTGAAGAGCTCCGGCCATGCGGCGCTCGACCAGGAGACCATGGCGACGGTTCGTCGCGCCCAGCCGTTCCCGACGCCGCCGAGCGATCTCGATGGGGCCAAGTTCGATTTCACGGTGCCGATGAAGTTCAATATCCGCTGAATCCGCGGGTGGCATCCCTCATGGGTAAGATTAATCGGCGCCTTTCGCAGTGATCCGGGCTGGGCCGACGCGCCCATCCTTGACACCCGCGCCCCATGGCGGCCATGGTCCGACGCAACAACAGCAAGCCTGCGGATGGCGGGCGAAGGGGTTGCGCAAACACGCTAGAATGCGCTGGTTCCGGTCACATATCCGGCTTGGGTCTCGCTTGGCGCTCGCTGCGCTTGCGATCCAATTCCTTTTAATATTCAGTCACATAGACACTTGTGACCTTGCCCCTTCGGTGGCCGCCGCGGTCGTCGACGCAGCGGGCGCACCTGCCGCAGACAAGGGGTCTCCACTCCGTAAGTCGGACGGCACCGCCGACCAGGCTTGCCCGATCTGCGCCTTGATCCAGCTTGCCGCCACATCGACGCCGTCAGCCGCACCCGCTCTGGTCCCGCCCGTGTGGCTCGGCCTGGGCCAGCTCGACATGCCGGTCATGGCGGCCCTCGCGACGCCAACGCCGCGTCATTTCCGCGCCCGCGCTCCCCCGATCGCCTGACGCGATCGCCGGTCGGCCGCGCGTCGCCCGACGCGATCCCATTCCAGCCAGCCTCGACGCGCGCCGGACGTCCGTGTCCGCGCGTCATTCCGTATCGCCAATACACTTCAGACGAGAGCCGCAATGCTCGTCGACCCGAAATCCCAAGCCGCAGATGACGCGCCTGCGCCGTCCGAGCCGCGCGTGCCGCAACCCGTGCCGGCCTCGGGCGCAAAGCCGCTCCTCGTCATCATCGTCGCGCTCGCGCTCGCGGCGGCCGCCTGGCGGCTGTTCGTCGGGCCGTTCGGCCATGCCGAGCCCACGCCCGTGGCCGCCGTGAAGACGGCCGCAGTGGTGCGCACGGGCGAGCACATCATGGTGCCGGAGAGCTCTCCGGTGCGCGGCGCGATCATGATCGCGCCGGTCAGCATGAAGGACGTCCGGCGCGACCTCGTCCTGCCGGCGGTGGTCGAGGCCGATCCCGCCCGCCTCATCAAGGTGCTGCCGCCGCTCTCCGGCCGCGTGATGCAGCTCAAGGTGCAGCTCGGGGAGCGGGTGACGGCGGACCAGCCGCTGCTCGTGCTCGAACTCGCCCGACCTTGCCCAGGCCTATGCGGACTATGACCGCGCCAAGGTCCAGCTCACGTTGACGCAGCAGGCCCGCGACCGCCAGCGCGGCCTCGCCAAGATCGGCGGCGCTGCGCAGAAGGATCTGGAGCAGGCCGAGACCGATTATGCGAATGCGGTCGCGGAGCTACGCCGTACCGAGGCGCGCCTCAAGCAGATCGGCGTCGACGCCGATACCAAATCACCGGCGCGCGACGTGACCGTGTCGGCGCCGATGTCGGGCAGCATCATCGACCTGCAGGTCGCTCCCGGCGCTTACTGGAACGACCCGACCCAGCCGCTGATGACCATCGCCGACCTCAACACCGTGTGGGTGACGGCGAGCGTGCCGGAGGCCGACACGACCCTGGTCGCCAAGGGGCAGCCGGTCAACGTGACGTTCCCGGCCTATCCGGGCGAAGTCTTCACGGGCAACGTCCTGTTCGTCAGCGACGTGGTCGACACCGATACGCGGCGCACCAAGGTGCGCATCGCGTTCGCCAATCCGGGCACGCGGCTGCGGCCCGGCATGTTCGCCAACGTCACGTTCTTCGCACCGGCCCAGCGCGTCGCGGTGGTCCCGACCAGCGCGCTGGTCCTCAAGGACGACCTCAACCAGGTCTATGTCGAGACCGCGCCGTGGACGTTCGAGGCGCGCACCGTCGATCTCGGCTACCAGCAGGGCGATCAAGTCATCCTCAAGAGCGGCGTGAAGCCGGACGAGCGCGTCGTCGTCAAGGGCGGAGTGCTGCTCGGTGATTGACTGGATCGTCAGCTTCGCCCTGCGCAAGCGCCTCGTCGCCGCGATGATCTGCGTCTTCGCGGCGATCTATGGCTACTACTCGTGGACCGAGCTTGCGATCGAAGCCTATCCGGACGTCGCCGACACCGCCGCGCAGGTGGTGACGCAGGCGCCCGGCCTCGCCGCCGAGGAGGTCGAGCAGCAGGTCACGGTGCCGCTCGAGCGCGAGCTCAACGGCACGCCCGGCCTCACCATGATGCGCTCGCGCAGCACGTTCGGGCTCTCGCTCATCACGCTGGTGTTTCGCGACGGCATCGACGACTACTGGGGGCGCCAGCGCATCACCGAGCGCATCCAGGGCGTGACGCTGCCGCCCGGCATCACGGCGGGCCTGGACCCGGTGTCGTCGCCGACCGGGCAAATTCTTTACTACGTGCTGCAATCCGGCACCAAGAACCTGCGTGAGCTCTCGGAGATCCAGCAATGGACCGTGATCCCGGGCCTCAAGCAGGTGGCGGGCGTCGCCGACGTGGCGAACTTCGGCGGGCTGACGACACAGTACCAGCTCGAGCTCGATCCGCATCAGCTCATGCGCTTCAACATCTCGCTCAACAACGTGACGAGCGCGATCAGCGCCAACAACGCCAATGCGGGCGGCAGCGTGCTCAACCGCGGCGAGCTCGGCTACGTCATCCGCGGCATCGGACTGATCCAGACCCTCGACGACCTCGGCAACATCGTCGTCACCCAGCATAACGGCACGCCGATCCTGGTGCGCGACCTCGGCAAGCTCAAGCTCTCGAACCTCGAGCGGCACGGCATCGTCGGCAAGGACAACCTCAACGACGTGGTCGAGGGCACCGTGCTGCTGCTGCGGCACGAGAATCCCTCGCAGGTCCTCAAGGGCGTGCACGCCAAGATCGACGAGCTCAACGCGCGGCTCAAGGCGGACGACGTCCAGATCGTGCCCTATCTCGACCGCACGACGCTGGTCGGCGCGACCGTCGACAAGGTGCGCACCACGGTGTTCACCGGCATCGGGCTCGTGCTCATCGTCCTCATCATGTTCCTCGGCAGCCCGCGGGCGGCCCTGATCGTCGGCGTCACCATCCCGTTCGCGATGGTGGTGACGTTCATCCTGATGCACCACACCGGCATTTCGGCGAACCTGCTCTCGCTCGGCGCGATCGACTTCGGCATCATCGTCGACGGCGCGATCGTGATGACCGAGGCGATCCTGCGCCGGCGCGAGGCGAAGGCCGGCCAGCCGCTGACCGAAGCCGACGCGCGCGAGGCGGCGCGCCAGGTGGCGCGGCCGATCTTCTTTGCGACCGTGATCATCATCACGACCTATCTGCCGCTGTTCGCATTCGACCGCATCGAGGCGAAGCTCTTCTACCCGATGGCCTATGCGGTCGGCTACGCGCAGTTCGGCGCGCTCGCGTTCGCGCTGCTGGTCGTACCCGGCCTCGCCTACGCGGCCTATCGGCGGCCGCGCCGCATCTTCCACAATCCGGTGCTCGGCTGGCTGGAAAGCGGCTATCGCCGGACTTCTCAGGCTCGCTGCGGCGGCCGGCGCTCGCCTACGTGCTGGCGGCCGGCGCCGCCGTCGCGGTGGTCGGGCTCGGCGCCACCGTGTGGCGCGAGTTCCTGCCCGAGCTCGACGAGGGCGGCATCTGGCTGCATGCCGAGCTGCCGGCCGGCATCTCGCTGCAGAAGGCGACCGACATGGTCGCCGAGCTGCGCCGCACGATCGCCGAATTCCCCGAGGTGTCGTACGTGGTGAGCCACACGGGCCGCAACGACGACGGCACCGATCCGTGGACGCCCTCGCACATGGAGGCGGCCGTGGGGCTTACGCCCTACAGCACCTGGCCGCGCGGCGAGACCAAGCAGGACCTGATCAAGCGCATGACGGCGCGGCTCGACAAGCTGCCCGGCTTCGAGATCGCCTACAGCCAGCCGATCCTCGACAGCGTGCTCGACTACGTGTTCGACCCGCACAGCTCGCTCGCCATCAAGGTATTCGGCGACGACTTCAACGAGCTGCGCCGCATCGGCGGCGACATCATCAAACAGCTCAATACCGTGCCGGGCGTGAGCGACGCCGCGATCGACCAGTACACGCCGCTGCCGCAGATCTCGATCAAGGTCGACCGCGCCGCGACGGCGCGCTACGGCATCAACGTCGCCGACGTGGTCAATCTGATCAGCACCGGGATCGGCGGCGCGGCGGTGAGCACGGTGTTCATCGGCGACCGGCGCTACGACGTCACGGTGCGCTTCCCGGGCGCCGACCGCAGCAGCCCCGACGCGATCAAGAACCTCGTGCTCACCTCGAGCGACGGCGCGCTCATCCCGCTCGCGCAGGTCGCCGACGTCCGGCTGCAGACCGGCGAGAGCATGATCAACCGCGAGATGAACCACCGCTATCTGCTGGTGAAGCTCAACTACCACGACCGCGATCCGCTCTCGGTGGTGGCCGAGGTCAACAAGCTGATTGCGCAGAAGGTCAAGTTCGATCCGCGCCTCTACCATATCGAATGGGGCGGCCAGCTCGAAGGCGAGCAGCGCGCCGAGGCGCGCTTCAAGCTGATCATCGGCATGGTGCTCGCCGCCATGATGGTGCTGCTCTATGCCGAGTTCGGGCTGCTGCGCCAGGTCTTCCTCATCATCGGCGTGGTGCCGCTCGCGACGCTCGGCGGGCTGATCGCGCTGCACGCGACCGGGACGACGCTCAACGTCGCGTCGGGCGTCGGCTTCATCGCGCTGTTCGGCGTCGCCGTGATGAACGGCGTCATCATGGTCGCGAACCTCAACCGCATGCGCGAACAGGGAATGCCGCTGATCGACGCGGTGCTCGCCGGCGCGGGCGAACGGCTGCGGCCGGTGCTGATGACCGCCGCGGTCGCGACCGTCGGCATGCTGCCGGCGGCGCTCGCCACCGGTGTCGGCAGCGACGTGCAGCGCAACCTCGCGACCGTGGTTGCGGGCGGCCTCGTTCCGGCTACGCTGCTCACGCTCTTCATCGTCCCGACGTTCTATTTCGTGCTGGAGCGCTGGGCGGAACGGCGGGCGCCGGAGGCGGAGCCTGCGATCAACACGGCATAGGGATCGGATATAGGGTAGCGTAGCGTCGGGGCGGATTTCGCAAGTCGTCGAGCCGAGGGGATGTAGGGCGTCACGCGATGGCCAGGGGGATTTTTCGGGGGACCGCGGCGCTCGCCGCCACCGCGCTGCTCGCAAGCTGCGCGGTCGGCCCCGATTTCGCGCCGCCGCCGGCACCGCAGGTGCCCGGATACACGCCCGAGCAGCTTGCGCCGACGACGGCGTCGACCGCCACCCCGGGCGGCGAGGCGCAGCGCTTCGTCAAGGACCTCGACCTGCCGGGCCAGTGGTGGACGCTTTTCCGCTCCAAACCGCTCAATGCCCTGGTCGAGAAGGCGCTTGCCTCCAACCAGGATCTCAAGGCCGCGCAGGCCGCGCTGCGCGTCGCGCGCGAGAACGTGCTCGCCCAGCGGGGCTTGCTGTGGCCCCAGGTCGACGCCAACACGTCGGCGTTCCGCGGGCTGCCGCCGATCGGCGCGCCGCTCGACAACAGCTTCCAGGCGCCGACGTTCAACCTCTTCACCACGCAACTGAGCATCTCCTACGTGCCCGACGTGTTCGGCGGCACACAGCGCTCGATCGAGTCGCTGGTGGCGCAGAAGGACCAGCAGCGCTTCCAGCTCGAAGCCACCTATCTGACGCTCACCTCGAACCTCGCCGGAGCGGCGGTGCAAGAGGCCTCGCTGCGCGGCCAGATCGCCGCGACCGAGCAGATCATCAAGATCGAGCGCGACACGCTCGACCTGCTGCGCAAGCAGCGCGCCGCCGGACAGATCGCGGAAGCCGACGCGGTGGCGCAGGAGGCGGCCCTCGCCCAGGTCGAGCAGACCCTGCCGCCGCTGCAGAAGGCGCTGGCGCAGAACCGCGACCTCATGGCCGCGCTCGCCGGCGGCTTCCCGAGCGACCGGATGTCGGCCCGCTTCGTGCTGTCCGCCATGCGGCTGCCGCGCGACCTGCCGCTGAGCATACCCGCGAAGCTGATCGAGCAGCGCCCCGACGTGCGCATGGCGGAGGAGAACTTGCACGCGGCGAGCGCGCTGATCGGTGTCTCCATCGCCAACCGGCTGCCCAACATCACGCTGACCGCGAACGCCGGCAGCACGTCGGATGCGATCAACACCATGTTCGGCTCCGGCACCCAATTCTGGGGCGTGACCGCCGCCGCAACCCAGCCGATCTTCCACGGCGGCACCCTCTTCCACCGCGAGCTTGCCGCCAAGGCCACCTACGACCAGGCGCTGGCGCAATATCGCAGCACCGTGATTACGTCGTTCCAGAACGTCGCCAACTCGTTGCGCGCCATCCAGTCCGACGCAGTTGCGCTGCAGAAGGCGGTCGCCTCCGAGCGCGCAGCATGGCACAGCCTCGAGATCGTACGCGGGCGGCTGAGGCTCGGCGACGTCAACTATCTCGGCCTGCTCAACGCCCAGCAGACCTACCAGCAGGCCGTGCTCGCCCTCGCCCAGGCGAAGGCCGCGCGCTACGCGGACACGGTCGCGCTCTTCCAGGCGCTCGGCGGCGGCTGGTGGAATCGCCAGGATGTCGAGCCCGAGAAGCCGACCAAGCTGGAAGATTTCTTTCAGTAGCCTGCGCGTAGCGTCCCGATTCGGATTACCCGAAGGCGCCCGTCGCCACGAGATAGGCCGCGGCGGCGAACACGACGACGGCTCCAGCAATCCCGAATCCCAAGACAAAGCGGACGTGATGGCCGGTCACGCCTTGCCGTGCCCGCGTGGTGTTCAGCACGACCTCGTCGCCGGAATTCGTCCGGTGCATTTCAGGTCTGCTTCCCATTTCGGGCGCGGCTCCCGCCGCCGGTCCCACCTTTTCTTGCACCTGTTGCATCGCGTCCTCGCTGTACGGAGCGAAAATTCCTTTGATTGGCGAACGCGCCGCCCGGCGCGAAAGTTCCGAATCGCGACGGATCGGAGCCGCAGGAACCGCCTCGCGCGCCGCCCGTTGAACCAACGCAACTGCTTTGGTGGAACACGTCACGGAGGACCCGCATGACGGATCGCGATTCCCGCACGCCGATCTCCGGTTCCAGCCGGCGCGAATTCCTCCTGGTCGGCGCCTCGACCGTGGCGGCGCCGGCACTCGCCCACGCCGCGACCACCGAGAGCGCGCGCGCCGCACAAGCCGATCCGCGCGCACCCGTCGCGATGACGCTCAACGTCAACGGCCGTGCCCGGCGCGTCGCGCTCGATGCGCGCACCACGCTGCTCGATGCGCTGCGCGAGCATCTCGGTCTCACGGGCACGAAAAAGGGCTGCGATCACGGCCAGTGCGGCGCCTGCACCGTGATGCTCGGCGATCACCGCGTACTTTCTTGCCTCACTCTTGCCGCATCGGTGCAAGGCCGTCCGGTAACGACGATCGAAGGCGTGACGACGCCGAACGGCGAGCTGCACCCCGTGCAGCAGGCCTTCATCGACCAGGATGCGTTCCAGTGCGGTTACTGCACGCCCGGGCAGATCATGTCGGCGATCGCCTGCATTCGGGAAGGCCATGCGGGCACTGACCGCGACATCCGCGAATACATGAGCGGAAACGTCTGCCGCTGCGCCGCCTATCCGAACATCGTCGCGGCCGTGAAGCAGGCGAAAGGCACCATGGCGGCCGCCGCGACCGGATCCGGACACTAACAGGAGGCGCGCATGCAGCCATTCGTGTTCGAGCATCCCGCTTCGCCGGCCGCCGCGGTGCGTGCCGGCGGCGCCGCGCGCGCGTCCTCGGCGCTCGCGAGCCCGACCCAGTATCTCGCGGGCGGCACGACGCTCCTCGATTTGATGAAGCTCGACGTCATGCGGCCGCAGACCGTCATCGACATCAACGGGCTCGCCGGCACCGCGTTCGGCCGCATCGAGACGATGCGCAACGGCGTGCGCCTCGGCGCACTGGTGCGCATGGCGGAGGCCGCCGAGCACCCGGACATCCTGCGCGACTGCCCGATGGTCGCGCAGGCGCTCAAGCTCGCCGCCAGCCAGCAGATCCGCAACATGGCGAGCCTCGGCGGCAACGTGCTCCAGCGCACCCGCTGCACCTATTTTCGCGACGTCTCGTACACGGCCTGCAACAAGCGCAATCCGGGCTCGGGCTGCGCCGCCATGGACGGCTTCAACCGCGACCACGCGGTGCTGGGCACGAGCGACCACTGCATTGCGGCCTATCCGGGCGACTTTGCCCAGGCGCTGATCGCGCTCGACGCGCGGGTCGAGCTCATGGGCGGGGACGGCGCGCGGACAATTCCGTTTGCGTCGCTGCACCGGCGCCCGGGCGACACGCCCGAGATCGAAACCGCACTGCGGCCGGGCGACATGATCGCCGGCTTCCAGGTCGCGCTCGCCCCATGGATGCGCCGCTCGCTCTATCTCAAGGTGCGCGACCGGGAGTCCTACGAGTTCGCCCTCGCGTCGGCGGCGGTCGCGCTCGATATGCGTGACGGGAAAGTGGCCGACGCGCGGATCGCGCTCGGCGGCGTCGCGACGGTGCCGTGGCGCGCCAAGGAGGCCGAGGAAGCGCTGCGCGGCCAGGCGATCGACGACAACAGCCTCACGGCGGTGGCGCAGACCGCATTCGCGCTGGCGAGCGTCCGCGAGCACAACGCCTTCAAGGTCGCGCTCGGTCAACGCACGCTGATGCGTGCGCTGCACGAGGCCGCCGCCCTGCAGATTTGAGGAGGCACGCCATGGCAAGCGCTGCGGCACCAGTCCCCAAAGCGAACATGGGCGAACCCGCCCCGCGTCTCGATGCGCGGCTCAAGGTGACGGGCGAGGCCCGTTATCCGGCGGACGAGCCGCTGACGAATGCGGCGTACGCCGTGCTGGTGACGAGCGCGATCGCCAAAGGCCGCCTCACGCGGCTCGATCTCGACGACGCGCGCGCCGTGCCGGGCGTGCTCGACATCCTCACGCACGAGAACACCGGCGACCTCAAGCAGCTCAAGTTCCAGCAGGCCGGGTCGGCGACCTCGATGCAGTCGCTCGGGCCGGACATCGTCCACGACGGGCAGATCATCGCACTGGTGCTCGCGGACACGCTCGAGGCCGCGCAGGAAGGTGCCTACCGCGTCAAGGCGAGCTACGCCGCCGAGACGCCGAGCGCGACCTTCGGCTCATCCGGCCTCACCCAGGACGACGCCACCAAGGTATCGAAAACGCACAAGCATCTGCCGAACGCCGGCGACGCCGAGGCGGCACTTGCCGGCGCCGCAGTCGCTATCGACGCTGAATATGCGACGCCGACACAGCACCACAATCCGATGGAGCTCTTCTCCACCACGGCCGTGTGGCACGACGACAAGCTCACGCTGTTCGAGCCGAGCCAGTTCGTGTACGGGCTGCGCAATGGCGTCGCGCAGCGGCTCGGCATCGATCGCGAGAAAGTGCGGGTGGTGAGCCGCTACGTCGGCGGCGCCTTCGGATCGAAGGGCGGCATGACGCCGCGCAGCGCGCTCGTCGCGTTCGCGGCGCGCCGACTCAACCGGCCGGTGCGACTCGTCGTCAACCGCGACCAGGGCTTCACCACGACGACCTACCGGGCCGAGACGCGCCATCACATTCGCCTCGGCGCGCAGCGCGACGGCAAGCTCGTCGGCTATTTCCACGAGGGCTGGGAGATCAGCTCGCGGCCCGACCCCTACGTTGTCGCGGGCGTTGAAGACAGCGCGCGGCTCTATGGGTATGGCGCCGTGAAGACCAAGGTCAACGTGGTGCACGCCGACCGCAACACCCCGGGCTTCATGCGCTCGCCGCCGGTCGTGCCGTACATCTATGCGCTGGAAAGCGCGATGGACGAGCTCGCCTGGAAGCTCGACATGGACCCGGTCGAGCTCCGCCGGATCAACGACACCATGACCGATCCGATCGACGGCAAGCCGTGGTCGAGCCGGTCGCTGATGCAGTGTTACGACCAGGCCGCGCAGGCCTTCGGCTGGGAGAAGCGCGCGCGCCGGCCGGGGGCCACCCGCGACGGCGAATGGCTGATCGGCTGGGGCTGCGCCACCGCGCTCTATCCGACCCACATCGGTACGGCGACGGCGCGCGTGCGCCTCATGTCGAACGGCGACGTGCGCGTGCAGACGGCCGCGCACGAGATCGGCAACGGCGCCTATACGGTGATCGGCCAGGCCGCGGCCGAACGGCTCGGCGTGCCGCTCGAGAAGGTCAGCGTCGAGCTCGGCGACACCGAGCTGCCGCCGGCCCCGGTCGCGGGCGGCTCGCGCACCACGGCGAGCACGTGCTCGGCCGTGCTCAAGGCCTGCGACGCCATCCGCGACAAGCTTTTCCGCGCGGCGCTGTCGGCGAATGACGGGCCGCTCGCGGGGCGCAGCGCCACGGAGCTTTCGCTCGCCGCCGGCCGCGTCATCACGGCCGACGGCGCCGGCGAAAGCCTCGACGATACCTTCGGCCGGCTCGGTGGCAGCGCGATCGAGGAATATGCGGAGTTCGTGCCGCACGGCCTCAAGCCACAGTCGGTCAAGGCGCTCTATGAAGGCACGAGCGGCGCCACCGGCGGGCCGGAAGGCGACAAGGTGATGTACGCGACCGGCGCCGAATTCGTCGAGGTGCGGGTCAACAGCGCCACGCGCGAAATCCGCGTGCCGCGCATCGTCGGCGCCTTCGCGGCCGGCCATCTCATGAATACGCGCACGACGCACAGCCAGCTCATGGGCGGCATGATCTGGGGCATCAGCTCAGCCCTGCACGAGGCGACCGAGATCGATCGCAAGCGCGCGCGCTACGTCAACACCAACCTCGCCGACTATCGCGTGCCGGTGAATGCGGACGTCGCCGACGTTGAAGTCATCCTCGTTCCGGAGGAAGATCGCGACGTCAATCCGGCGGGCGTGAAGGGCCTGGGCGAGCTCGCGAACGTCGGGACCGCGGCGGCGCTCGCCAACGCGGTCTATCACGCGACCGGCATCCGCGTGCGCGAGCTGCCGATCAGGATCGAGAAGCTGCTGACGGCGTGACGCGGGCTCCCGAGCGCGCGGCCCCGGCCGCGCGGTGGAGCACCCCCGATGAGCGAACCTCTGGCCAGCACCCTGACTTGCACCTGCGTGATCGCGGGCGGCGGCCCGGCCGGCGTGATGGCGGGCTTCCTGCTGGCACGCGCCGGCATCGACGTCATCGTGCTGGAAAAGCATGCCGACTTCTTTCGCGATTTCCGCGGCGACACCATCCATCCGTCGACCATGGACGTGATGGGCGAGCTCGGCCTGCTCGATGAGTTCCTGAAAGTCCCGCACCAGGAGATCCACTATGGCGAAGGCGAGATCGGCGACGAGCGCTTCCGCATCGCCGACCTCACCCATTTGCCGACCCGCTGCAAGTTCATCGCCTTCATGCCGCAGTGGGATTTCCTCAACTTCATCGCCGCGCAAGGACAGAAGCTGCCCACGCTTCGCCTGCTGATGGGCACGGAAGCGACCGACCTGCTGCGTGACGGCGAGCGCGTCGTCGGCGTAACGGCGCAAGCGCCGTCCGGTCCGGTCGACATCCGTGCCGATCTGACGATCGGCGCCGACGGACGTCATTCACGGCTGCGCGAGGCAGCGGGTCTCAAGATCAACGACCTGGGCGCGCCGATGGATGTGCTCTGGTTCCGGCTCGACCGGCAGGCCCATGAGGAGCACGCGGTGCTCGGCCGCATCGTCGCAGGCCAGCTCCTGGTGATGCTCGACCGCAACGATTACTGGCAGTGCGCGCTGGTGATCCGCAAGGGCACGGCCGAGGCGGTCAAGCGCGAGGGCCTCGACGCCTTCCGCGCCCGTGTGGCGCGGCTTGCCAAGCGCGAGACGGCAGACGAGATCAAGAGCCTCGACGACGCGAAGCTCCTGACCGTCGCGGTCGACCGGCTGACCGATTGGTGCCGGCCCGGTCTCCTGTTCATCGGTGACGCCGCGCACGCGATGTCGCCGATCGGCGGCGTCGGCATCAATCTCGCGGTGCAGGACGCGGTGGCGTCCGCCAATATCCTGGCGGAGCCGTTGCGCCGGCGCAGCGTTACCCTCGCGGACCTGCGCCGCGTGCAGAAGCGTCGCGCTTTTCCGACCTGGGCGACGCAGACGCTCCAGATCACGATCCAGAACCGCGCAATCGATCCGATCCTGGCGAGCAGCACGACGCCGAAGGTGCCCGCCGTTCTGCGGCTGATGCAGCGCTGGCCGTTCCTGCAGCGCCTTCCGGCGCGGGTGCTGGGCATGGGTTTTCGGCCCGAGCACGTGCGGACAAAGCCGGCGGCCCCGTAGGGTGGGCAAAATCGTCTTCCCGTCCCTCACCACGTGGGCAAAGGCGCATTGGCGATTTTGCCCACGCGGTGAAACAGAACACGCGCCTTTGCCCACCCTACGAACTACGAACGAACTTCAACTCGCCACGAACAGCAGCGAGATCGGCGCGTCCTTGAACACGCCGGCGGCAGTTTCGCCGAAGAACAGCTGCTCGCCGGGGCGGCGGCTGACGCCCATGACGATCAGGTTGTGCCCGTTGCGCTTGGCCGCCGCGACCACGGCCTCGTCGGCGGCAACGTCGGCGCGGATCGCGGTCGCGACCTCGCGGTCGTATTGCTCGGCCAAGTGCTTGATGTCGTCGAGGATCGCTTTCTCCTGGCGGCGCGCGCGTGCGCCGCGCGCCTGCTTGGCGTTGCGGCTCGCAACGTAAAGCACGGTGATCTCAGCCTCGACGCCGCGTGCGACCTCGATCGCAATCTCGGCGGCGCGGCGCGACACGTCGGTGCCGTTCACCGGCACCAGCATGTCGAGGCCGCCTTCTTCCGGCTCCGTCAGATGATCGCCCGCGCCCACGACGATCGCCAACGGCCCATCGAACGCGGCGGCGATGCGATCGACTTGGGGATGGAAGCCCTCGCGCCCACGCATGCTCTCGACACCCACGAACAAGAGGCCGTAGCCGCGCTCGGCTTCCCGGGCGATCGCTTCGTGGGACGGAGCATCGAGCGTGCGCACGGTCACGTCGACCTTGTCGGGCTGGTCTTCCTTCGGCTGCGATTGCTTGGTCTCGTCGGAGGTCGCCTTCACGGTCGCCTCGCCCGCGGCCTTGCCTTTGCGCTTGGCGGCCTTGGCCTTCTCTTCATCCTCGCCGAGCGGCAGCACCGTGATCGGGATGCCGCGCTGGCCGGCCACCAGGCCGGCGAGGCGCGCCGCGAACTTGCCGTTCGGACTGTGATCGACCGCAAGCAGCAGCCGCTCGAGCTTCGGCACGAAGCCCTTCGCCTCCATCTCTTCGCGATCGAGCCGTTCGCGCTCGGCCTTGCGCATTGGCACGCGCGCGAGCGACCAGCGCAGCATCGGCGGCATCGCCATGGTGGTCGTGATCGCCATGGCGACGATCATGCTGAACAGGTTCTGGCTCAGCGCGCCCATGGAAAGGCCGATGGTCGCGACGATCACCTCGGTCGAGCCGCGCGCATTCATGCCGCAGCCGAGCGCCAAAGCCTCGCGCCAGCGCAGGCCGCCGACCTTGCCGCCGATGAAGGCGCCCCCGAACTTGCCGATGCTCGCGATCGCGATCAGGCCGAGCGAGAGCAGCAAGATTTGATGGTTGCCCAGGATCGTCATATCGCTCGAGAGGCCGGCAAGTCCGAAGAACACCGGCATGAAGAACGCCGTGATCAGCCCGCGCAGCTGCTCGTCGATATGGCGGGTGAGGATCGGCGACTCGCCGATCAGCACGCCGGCCACGAAGGCGCCGAGCACGGTGTGGACGCCGATCGCATCGGTCGCGAGCGCCATCGCGCCCATGATCACCAGGATGGTAGTGATCACGGCGAACTCGCTTTGGAAATAGTCGTTGGCCCAGCGGATCAGCAGGGTCACGGCGCGCCGGCCGATCGTGAGGCTCAACGCCAGGAAGACCGCGGTGCCGATCACGCTACGCGCGACGCTCTTGAGATCGATGTGGCCGGCCTGCGCGAGGCTCAACGTCACCGCGATGAGGATCCAGCCGATCGTGTCCTCGAGGATCGCCGAGGACACGATCACCTGGCCGAGATCGCGGCGGGAGAAGTTCATGTCGCGAACGATCGCGGCGACGATCTTGATCGAGGAGATCGACAGCGCGGTGCCGAGGAAGAGCGCGGTCAGCAGGCGCTGGTCCGCATGGGGCAGCAGCGAGTTGGGCAGGAACCAGCCGAGCGCGACGCCGCAACAGAACGGCACCGCGACGCCGGCGAGCGAGACGGTCACGGCCGCGGTGCCGACCTTGCGCACGAGCTTGAGGTCGGTCTCCATGCCGGTGAGCAGCAGCAGGAGGAGGATGCCGAACTGCGAGATCGCGTCGAGCATGCTCTTCTGCGCCTGCGCGGTGGGAAACACCGCGTGCTGCAGATCGGGCCACAGCGCGCCGAGCACGGAAGGGCCGAGGATCACGCCGGCAAGAAGCTGACCCATCACGGCCGGCTGCCCGAGCCGCAGCATGCCCTCGCCGAGCAGGCGTCCGGCCACCATCAGCAGCACGAGCTCGGCGATAAACAGCGCCTCGGAGCCTTTCGCACCTTCCGCCGCCAGCGCCGGGCCGGTCGCGAGCAACATGAGCGCAACGGCCGCCAGACCGATCCCGGCCGAGCGGCCGGCGCGCCATGTCGATGTCCGGATCGCGGTCATGCCCGGCGAACAATTCCCCAGATACCGATTGGTTCCCGCCGGCCGCGGATCGCTCACCCTCGCTTGCGCAGCGTGCCCACGTCCGGCAGCTTCTGACGCATGCGGCCGATATCCTGCCAGGGGTCCTGCTGGAGGCTGCCGAGCCGCCTCATCACGTTGAGCACCGTATATTGGTTGGCGGCCGTCGCGTGGGCGAGCTCCGGCCAGCTCACCGGGACCGAGACCGGCGCGCCGCTGCGCGCGCGCGTCGAGTAAGCCGCGACCGAGGTCTGCTCGAGCGAATTGCGCAAGTAGTCGATGAAGACTTTGCCCTTGCGGGCCGCTTTCGCGATCTTGGCGATGTAGCGATCGGGATCGTCGGCCGCCATCGCGAGCGCGAAGGCCTGCGCGAAGGTCTTGGCCGCGTCCCAGTCCGTGCCTTCGATCGGCAGCACCACGTGCACGCCCTTGCCGCCCGAAAGCTTGACGAAGCTTTCGAGCTCGATCGCCGCCAGGCGATCGTGCACGTCGCGCGCGGCCGCGGCAATGTCGGGCCAGCCCACGCCGTCGCCCGGATCGAGGTCGAAGATGATGCGGTCGCACCGGTCGAGGCTGTCGATCATCGAGCCGCGCACGTGCACCTCGAGCACGCCCGCCTGCACCAGCGAGATCAGCCCTTCGAGATCATCGACCGCGAGGATCTGACGCTTGTTCGCGTCGATCTCGGTGTGCAGGTTCTGCTCGGCAAGGCCGGCGGAGGCATGCTTCTGGAAGAAGCATTGCCCCTTGGTGCCTTCCGGACAGCGCACCAGGGCCAGCGGCCGGCCGACCACCTGCGGCGCCATCCAGTCCCACACCGCGCGATAATAGTCGGCGAGATCCTGCTTGGTGACGCCGACATCGACCCAATAGAACTCGATCTGGATGCGTGAGGCGCACGCCGCCCTCGCGTGGCTTCGAGGCAGGCATTGACGTGGATTTTGCAGCTGGCCTCTTCGCCGTCGGCTTTGCTGCCGCACGCTTGACCGGCCGCGAGCGCTTGGTCGCGCTGGACGCCGTTTGCGCGGCTGACTTCGCCCTGCGCTTCGATGCCTGCGCGGAGGTTTTTGTCTTTGTCTTCACCTTGGTGGCTGTCTTTGCAACGCGGAGCGTCTCCTTCCCGTTATCCCGGCGGTTCGATCGCCACACGCGGCCCCCTTTGGCGCCGGCGATCTCCTCGATCGAGCGGCCGCTGGCGACCGAATCCGGCTCCGCCTCGAGAATGTCCGGGTCGCGCGCGCCGCGCGCCGCCTCGTCGCGCCCCTTGATGAGCAGCCAGTTCTCGCGCTTCTCGCCGCTCCGCCCGCGCATGCGCACCAAGTGCCAGGCGCCGTGCAGCTTTTCGCCGTCGAGCGTGAAGTCGAGGCGCCCCTTGGCAAGGCCGCGCGCCGCGTCGCCCTCGGGGGCCCAGGTGCCGCGATCCCAGATCAGCACGGTGCCGCCGCCATACTGGCCCTGCGGGATCGTGCCCTCGAATTTGTTGTAGTCGACAGGATGGTCCTCGACGCGCACCGCAAGCCGCTTCTCACCCGGCACGAGGCTCGGACCGCGGGTGACCGCCCAGCTCTTCATGACACCATCGAGCTCGAGCCGCAGATCATAATGAAGTCGGCTCGCGTCATGCTTCTGGATGACGAAGGCGCTGCCCTTGCGTCGCGCCTGCCGGCCGCGCGGCTCCGGCGTCGCGGCGAATTTACGCTTGGCATGATAGGCTTGCAGGCTCATGCGGCAATGATCCGTGCGCCTCCCCCGGCGCCCGTTGGACCAACGCATTGGTCAGCGACGGGGTTCCTGAGCAAGGTAATCCCGGAAGCCGCCCTGGCAATAGCCCGGGTTGCGACCCGATTGGCGCGTCCATTTTGAGCCAATGTCGAGCGTTGCAAAAACCGGAGGGCTCCCTGCGCCGGCTCCTCCCCTCCTTGACGCATCGACGCGCGGAGGCGACCCTCCGGCAACAAAGCGCCGAACCGGCGTTCGCCGCGCCCAAGCCGCGCCAGTGGGAGGAAGCCATGTCGAAGCGCCGTCAGTCCCCCGATGCTGCCCGCCGTAATTTCCTGAAAAGCGCGACCCTCGTGGGCGCCGCAACGCTCGCGGCGCCGGTCGCCGCGCATGCGCAGGGCGTCGCCCCGGTAGCCAAGCCGAAGGCGCCGCCGCCCGGACCGCGCCAGGTCGCGGTCGAAACCCACCCGCCGAGCCCCGACCAGCTCAATCAGACCACGAGCGGCGCCGACTTCATGGTCGACGTGCTCAAGACGCTCGACATCGAATACCTCGCGATCAACTGCGCCTCGAGCTTCCGCGGCCTGCACGAGTCGGTGCTCAACCACGCCAACAACAAAAATCCCGAGATCATCACGTGCGCACACGAGGAGATCGCGGTGCACATGGGTCAGGGCTACGCCAAGATCGAGGGCAAGCCACTCGCCATGGCGTGCCACGGCGTGGTCGGGCTCCAGCACGCCACCATGGCGATGTACAACGCCTGGTGCGATCGCGTGCCCGTCATGGTGTTCGGCGGCAACATCATGGAGGCGAACAAGCGCGCGCCGGGCGCCGAATGGGTGCACTCGGGCGTCGACATCGGCGCGATCACCCGCGACTTCACCAAGTGGGACGACCAGCCCACCACGCTGCAGCATTTCGCCGAGTCGACGGTGCGCGCCTACAAGATCGCGACCACGCCGCCGATGGGCCCGGTGTTCCTGTCGCTCGACGCCGAGTTGCAGGAAAATCCGATCCCCGATCCGGAAGGCCTGCGCATCCCCAAGCTCGCCAGGGTCGTGCCGCCGCAGGGCGACGCGGGCGCGCTGGCGGAGGCCGCGAAGCTGCTCGTCGCGGCCGAGAACCCGCTGATCGTCTGCGACCGGGTCGCGCGCACGCCGGACGGCATGGCCCATCTGATCGAGCTTGCCGAGACGCTGCAATGCGCAGTGCTCGACCTGCAGGGCCGCATGAACTTCCCGTCGCGCCACCCTCTCAACCAGAGTGCGCGTCGCGGAACGGTGCTGATGCAGGCGGACGTGATCCTCGCCATGGAGGTGAACGACCTCTGGGGCACGCTCAATAGCTTCAGAGACCAGATCGTGCGCACCTCGCATCCGGCGATCAAGCCGACCGCCAAGACGATCACGCTCGGGGTGCGCGACCTCTATCTCAAGTCGAACTACCAGGATTTCGGCCGCTACCAGGAGGTGGGCCTCGATATCGCGGGCGACGCGCAGGCGTCCCTTCCCGCCCTCACCGAGGCGGTCAAGCGCCTCGTCGACGACGGACGGAAAGCCGCGTTCGCGGCGCGCGGCCAGAAGCTCGCCGCGGCGCACGCGCAATCGGTCGAGCGGGCGAAATCCGATGCGACGATCGCCTGGGACGCGAGCCCGATCACCACGGCGCGCATGTGCGCCGAGGTCTATGCCCAGATCAAGGACGAGGACTGGTCGCTGGTCGGCAACACGATCCGCAATACCTGGCCGCAACGGCTGTGGGACTTCAAGAAGTCGCATCAATGGAACGGCGTCTCGGGCGGCTCCGGCGTCGGCTACAACGCGCCCGCCTCGCTCGGCGCGGCGCTCGCCAACAAGAAGCACGGGCGGCTCACGGTCACGTTCAACGGCGACGGCGACCTGATGTTCGTGCCGCAGACGCTGTGGACGGCGGCGCATCACCGCATTCCGATCCTCTACATCGTGCACAACAACCGCGCCTATCATCAGGAATACATGTACCTGCAGGCGATGGCGGCGCGGATGAACCGCGGCATCGACAACACCAAGATCGGCACCACCATCACGGACCCGAACGTCGACTACGCGACCGTCGCACGCGGCTTCGGCGTGCACGGCGAAGGGCCGATCGTCGATCCAAAGGACCTCGCGCCGGCGCTCTCGCGCGCCATCGCGGCGGTCAAGAGCGGCCAGCCCGCCCTCGTCGACGTCGTCACCGATCCGCGCTGAGGAGCACTTACATGACCCGCTCGTTTTTCATCGCCGCCGCCTGCGCGGCACTCGCGTTCGGCGCCGCCGCGCTCCCGGCCGGCGCCCAGGAGGCGCCCGCCGGCAATGCCGACAACGGCAAGCGCATCTATCTGGCCGATGGCTGTTTCATGTGCCATGGGCGTTCCGGCCAGGGCGGAGGCTACAACACGCCGGTGCCATCGCTCGCCAAGACCGAGCTGCCGTTCGAGCCGTTCAAGCTCCAGCTTCGCCAGCCGGCCGACGACATGCCGCCCTACTCGGAAAAGGTGCTGACGGACCAGCAGGTCGCCGACATCTACGCGTTCGTGCGGTCGCTGCCGGGCCGTCGCAATCCCAAGGACATTCCGCTCCTCAACAACTAACGCTGCATCCGCTGCTCCCTGGTGCACCATCGCTTCCCCGTGCGCGGGAGGATCACACCGGCGCACGCTTGAGTTTAGGGACCGGACGTGCAACGGTAGCTACGTTCATTATCCTTTCACGGTCCCCATACGCTCAATGATCCGTGCCTGTCCGCCGGCGCCGGAGAACCCGGCCCTGTGCTGGCGTCGCGGCCTTTGCGTTGGAATTGAGCGGTGCGGGACACTGGGCCGTGGATGCGGAAAGGCGCAGACGGCCCATCCAAGGACGGGGGAACATCATGCTTCGGCTCGACTTGCGCGATCGCATGAGATCGTCGCTGACACTTACGCTGGCGGCGATCTCGCTCGCATCCGCTTCGGTCGCGGCGCATGCCCAGCAGCCGCCAGCCGCCCCGGCATCACCCGTGCTGGTCTACGCGCAAAAGAACTGGGACGCGCAGCGCGAGACCTTCTACACGACGAGCCAGGGCTCGCACATGATGCCCTTCGCCTATTTCAAGGCGCTGCGGCTCGATAACGGCGACCTGTTCGCCGCCGACCAGCTCGCGCGTTATGGCTACCTGCGCAACGACAGCCCGGCGAACAAGAACAACCTGCCGATCGGGTTCGTGATCGACGGCAACTCCGGGCAGCTCGGCATGACCTGCGCGGCCTGCCACACCGGCCAGATCGATTACCAGAAGGACGGCGTCGCCTACGCGTTGCGCATCGACGGGGCGCCGGCGCACGCCGACTTCCAGCAATTCCTCGCCGACCTCACGGCGGTCGCACGCGCGACACTCGCGGATCCGAAGCGGTTCGACGCCTTCGCGAAGGACGAGCTCGGGTCCGGATATGGCCCGGCGGCCGCCGCCAGGCTCAAGCAGGACTTCACCGCGTGGGCCACGCAATTCGGCGCGTTCATGGACGCGAGCCTGCCGGATTCGCCCTGGGGCCCGGGACGGCTTGATGCGTTCGGCATGATCTTCAACCGGGTCGCGGCGCGCGATCTCGGCGTCGACAAGAATTTCCAGAAGGCCGATGCGCCGGTGAGCTACCCGTTCCTGTGGAATGCGTCGAAGCAGGACCATACCCAATGGCCCGGCATCGTTCCCAACGGCCTCTTCATCCAGGGCCTCGCGCGCAACACCGGCGAGGTGTTCGGCGTGTTCGCAGACTTCAAGCCGAAGGTCCTCATCCCGCCGGGGGTCCTGCCGACGGTCGTCTCGTTCAAGAACAACTCGGCCGACTTCTCCGGCCTGCAGACGCTCGAGGAAGCGATCGCGAGCCTGCCCTCGCCGGCCTGGCCGCGCGACATCTCGCCGATCGACGACCAGCTCGCCGCCAAGGGCCAGGCGCTGTTCGCCGGCCATTGCGCCGAATGTCATGCGGAGCGCAAATCGCCCGAGGTGCCGCATGCCTGGGCGACCCCGGTGCGTGCGGTCGGCACCGATCCGAAGATGGACACCAACGCGCGGCGCATGTCGGACCCCGGTCTCTACGCCGGCGCGCTGCTGCCGCCGCCCGCGATCGGCGAGCGGTTCGCCAACCCGGCGAACACCTCCGACATTCTCGGGGCGTCGGTCGTCGGCAGCCTGTTCGATGATGCCTTCAGCCTGCCGATCACGCCCGCCAAGCTCGCGCAAAGCGGCGTCTGGCGCGCGATCCGCAAGGACCTGGCCGATCTCGCCCCGAATGAGAAGCTCGAAACCCTGGTGGACCCGCGGCGCGGGGCCCTCGCCGACCTCAAGGCCCAAATCAAGGCGCGCTTGAACAACCTGTTCAAGAAGCCAGCCTCGGCCGATGCCGGGGCGGCCTACGAGTCGCGCGTTTTGTACGGCATCTGGGCAACCGCGCCCTACCTCCACAATGGCTCGGTCCCAAGCCTGTGGGAGCTCCTGCTGCCCGCCAAGCAGCGCACGACCAGCTTCTCGGTCGGCAGCCGGCAGTTCGACTGGGAGAAGGTCGGCTATGTCACGACCGAGACGCCGTTCAAGAACGGAACGTTCAAGGTCGACGCCAGCAACGGCAACAGCAACGGCGGCCACGAATACGGCACCGACCTCAGCGATGACGACCGCCGGGCGCTGATCGAGTATCTCAAGACGCTGTAGCGGGACGTTGATCTCTCACGCTTTTCCCGCGGCGCCTGGTTGGCCGGAAGCGCCGATTTCCGGGTGGGCCCCTCGCCTCTCGGCGCCGCTCGCAATGTGGTATGACATCCACGCATAGGACGTTGACGCGAAAAGGGTTTACGATTCGGGTGAAGATGTGAAGCAAAGCTTCTCCATGTCCGACGTAAAGGCCTACGACTACATCATCGTCGGCGCCGGCTCGGCCGGCTGCACGCTCGCGAACCGGCTGACCGAGGACAAGGACGCCAAGGTTCTCCTCATCGAGGCGGGCGGCTGGGATCGCGACCCCTGGATCCATATTCCGCTCGGCTGGCCGCGGCTGCTGCTCAATCGGCGGCACGACTGGATGTATTTCTGCGAGCCCGAGGACGCGATGGGCGGGCGCGGGCTCGAATGCGCCCGCGGCAAGGTGATCGGCGGCTCGTCCTCGATCAACGCCATGGCTTATGTGCGCGGCCACCGCGGCGACTACGACCGCTGGGCTGCGTCGGGCCTGCGCGAATGGTCCTACGCGCATGTGCTGCCCTACTTCCGCCGCCAGGAAGCGTGGGAAGGCGGCGCAAGCTATTTCCGTGGCGGCGATGGGCCGCTCAGCGTGCGGACCACGCGCTTTGCCGACCCGCTGATCGACGCTTTCGCGGCGGCGGGTGTATCGGCCGGCTTCCCGGCGAGCGCCGACTACAACGGCGCGCGCCAGGAAGGCTTCGCAAAGATCCAGATGACGGTGCGCGACGGCCGGCGCTGTAGCGCCGCGGTCGCCTACCTGCGGCCCGCCCTGGCGCGCCGCAACCTGACGGTCGTGACCGGCGCGCTCGCGACGCAGATCATGATGGACGGCAGGCGCGCGGTCGGCGTCGATTATCACGTCGGCCGGCAACGCGTGCTGGCGCACGCCGAAAGCGAGGTGATCCTCGCGGGCGGGACCATCAACTCGCCGCAGCTTCTCATGCTGTCGGGCATCGGCGACCCCGCCGAGCTTGCGGCGCACGACATCCCGGTGCGCGTGCCGCTGCCCGGCGTCGGCAAGAACCTGCAGGACCACATCTCGGCCGGGCCGGCGTGGCAGCGCCGGGGCGGCGGGCCGTTCCATGCGCAGATGCGCATCGACCGCATCCTGCGCGCGCTCGCCCACGCGCATTGGCGCGGCGAAGGCATTGCGGCGGACCTGCCGGGCGGGATCCTCGCATTCCTCAAGAGCCGCAACGCGACCGACCTGCCGGACGTCCAGTTCCTGTTCAACGCGGCGCCGATGACGGCGCATCCCTATCTCGCACCATTCCGCCGTGCCTATGCGGACGGCTTCGCGTGCCGCGCCGTCGTGCTGCGGCCGGAAAGCCGCGGCGAAATACGGCTCGCGTCGGCCGATCCCGCCGCCGCGCCGCGCATCCGGCAGAATTTCCTTAGCACCGACAAGGATCGCAAGACCCTGCGCGACGGCGTCCGCATGGCGCGCGCCGTCGGGGCGCAGCCGTCGATGCGCGCGTTCGTCGAGCGCGAGATCGCGCCGGGTTCGGACGCCGATGCCGATATCGACGCCCTCATCCGCCAGAACGGCATCACGGTGCATCACCCGCTCGGCACCTGCCGGATGGGGACCGACCCGCTCGCCGTGGTCGACCCGACGTTGCGGGTGCGCGGCGCCGAGAGCCTGCGCGTGGTCGACGCTTCGGTCATGCCCGACCTCGTCGGCGGCAACATCAATGCGCCGGTGATCATGATCGCCGAGAAGGCCGCCGACCTCATCCGCGGCCACCCCCCGCTTGCGCCCGTGATGGCCGGCATGGCAGCGTCGCAGCGCATTGCGGGATAAGCACGCGCGGGACGCCAACCACATGGACGACCAGACCAATATCCGCTGGCCCGATACGATCTACGACCACTTGAAGCGGGTCGGCGTCCGCCAGGTCGGCTACGTGCCGGACGCCGGCCACAGCCGGCTGATCGAGCGCATCTGCCAGGATCCCGAGATCGCCGACGTGGTGCTCACCACCGAGGAGGAAGGCATCGGCCTCGTGGCCGGCGCGCATCTCGGCGGGCAGCGCGCGGCGCTGCTGATGCAGAGCAGCGGGGTCGGCAACTGCATCAACATGTTCTCGCTCGTGCGCAACTGCGGCTTCCCGTGCCTCGTCCTCGTGACCATGCGCGGCGAGTTCGCGGAGTTCAATCCGTGGCAGGTGCCGATGGGCTCGATCACCGAGCCGGTGCTCAAGCTCGCGGGCTTCCTCACCTACCGCGTCGAGGAGCCGGGCGACGTGGATGAGGTGGTGTCCGCCGCCTGCGACATGGCCTTCGATGGCGATCTCGCGGTCGCGGTCCTGCTGTCGCAGCGGCTGATCGGGCGAAAGCGGTGGACCAAATGAGCGCCGAACGCACCAAGCCAGCGCACGCGACGCTGGAACGACGCAAGCTCGTCAAGGACCTGCTGATCGATCGCCGCGACCTCATGGTCGTGTGCGGCCTCGGCTCGGCGACCTATGACGTCGCGGCGGCGGGCGACCATCCGCTCAATCTCTATCTCTGGGGCGCGATGGGCGGGGCCGCCATGATCGGCCTCGGTCTTGCGCTCGCCAAGCCCGAACGGCGTGTCGCGGTGCTCACCGGCGACGGCGAGGCGCTGATGGGTCTCGGCGCGCTCGCGACCATCGGCGTGAAGCAGCCGAAAAACCTCGTCATCGTCGTGCTCGACAACGGCCATTACGGCGAGACCGGCATGCAGGCGAGCCATACCAGGGGCGGCGCCGACCTGGTCGCCATCGCCAAGGGCTGCGGCTTTCCGGATGCGCTGACCTTGACCGAGCAGAGCGGCGTCGCGCACGTGCGCGAGTTGTTCCAGACGGGCAAGGGCCCGATCCTGGTGAACGCGCGGATTTCCAATGAGGAGACGCCGCGCTTCCTGCCGGTGCGCGACGGCCACGCGATCAAGCTGCGCTTCATGCAGGCCGCGAACGCGACGGGCGCCGCGTAGCCTTCGTCAGAACATCGTCACGACCATGCCCACCACCGCGGCCGCCATCGCGGCGGTCGCGGTCCAGCCGACCACGCGCAGGGCGCCCGCGACGACGAACGGGCCCATGATCTTCCGGTTCGCGGTCATCACCATCATGATCGCCATCACGGGCACCGCGACGACGCCGTTGATGACCGCGCTCCAATAGAGCGCCTTGATCGGATCGATCGGCGAGAAATTGATCAGCGCGCCGACCATGGTGGCGAGCGCGATGGTCGCATAGAACGCGACCGCGTTGCGCGGCTTGCGCGCGAGCCCCTCCGGCCAGCCATGCGCTTCGGCAAGCGCGTAAGCCCCCGATCCGGCGAGCACCGGCACGGCGAGGAGGCCGGTGCCGACGATGCCGAGCGTGAACACCATGAAGGCGAAATGCCCGGCGACCGGCTCGAGCGCCTTGGCCGCCTGGGTCGAGGTCTCGATATTGGTCACGCCCGTGGCGTGCAGCGTGGCAGCCGTCGTCACCATGATGGCGAGCGCCACGAGGTTGGAGAACGCCATGCCGATATAGGTATCGATGCGGATGCGTTCGAGCTCGCGCTTGCCCTGCTCGGGCGCGCGCACGAGCGGCTTGCGCGACGCGCTGCGGTGGTTGTCCTCGACCTCCTGCGACGCCTGCCAGAAGAACAGGTAGGGGCTGATGGTGGTGCCGAGCACCGCGACGACCGTGGTCCAGAAGCGCGGCATCGCGCGTGAAGGTCGGAATGAAGAAGCCGCGCGCGACCTCGCCCCAGGGGATCTGCACCACCAGCACGGTGCCGAAATAGGCGAACAGCGCCAAGGTCAGCCAGTGCAGCACCGACGCATAGGACGTGTAGGGAACGTAGATCTCGAGCGCGGCGCAGAAGGCGCCGAACAACACGACATAGAGCAGGTGCGGGCCGCCGATCAGCAGGCCGAGCGCGTCGCCCATGGCGCCGAGGTCGGCGCCGATATTGACCGTGTTGGCGACGAGCAGCAGGAACACGATCGCCTGCAGCACCCAGCCCGGATAGTGGATGCGGATGTTCGCCGCAATGCCCTTGCCGGTCGTGCGGCCGATGCGGGCGCTGATCTCCTGGATCGCCGCCATCAGCGGATAGCGTGAACAGCAGCGTCCAGGTGACCGAGAAGCCGAGCTGTGCGCCCGCCTGCGAATAGGTCGCGATGCCGCTCGGATCGTCGTCGGACGCGCCCGTGATGAGGCCGGGCCCGAGCACAGTCACGATGCGGCGCGGACGCTGCGCGGCCTCTCGATCGTCCTTGGCGGTCGCGGCCACGGTCATCTCCGTCGGGGCCCCGCCGACCGCGGGCGCCCGTCACGCGTTCAACCCATTGGAACTCGGTGGGTTCCAGCGATCTTCCCGGCGGCTCAGTTGGTTGCGGGCGGCGCCACCGCGGCGTCTGGTTGATTGCTGCGCTTCAATGCGTCGGCGACGAAGCCCGATGCCTTGAGCTCCTCGATGAAAGAATGCAGGTAGCGCGCGCCGACATCGCGCCCTTTCACGGTCCCCATCGCCTGGCGGATCTCCATGAAGCGGCCGTCGAGCAGGCGCATATCCGGATGGGCCTTCACGTAGGCGACGAGCGGCTGCTTCACGCCGGCCACCACTTCGAGCTTCTGGTCGACCAAATGATCGAGAGGGCCTTCGCCGCGCACCAGCGTCGCGTGCTTGAGGCTGCGGCTGAGAAAGAGATCGTAGGCCGAGGCCTTGTTGACGCCGATGCGGACACCCGGCCGGTCGACCTCCTCGTTCGACTTAATGGCCGAATCCTTCGGCACCATGTAGACGCCCTCGATGATCACATAGGGCGCCGTGAATGCGACCTCGGCGGCGCGCACCGGCTCGATCGCGAGAAACACGATGTCGAGCCCGCCCGACTTGAGGCCCTCGAACGACTTGCCGGCGGCGTCGAAGCGCTTGAGCTCGACCGGCACGTTGAGCCGCCGCGCGAGATCGCGCGCGAGATCGACGGTGACGCCCTTCGGCTCGCCGGTGGCCGCGTCGGTCTGCACCAGCACCGGATTTCCGAGGTTGATGCCGACGCGCAGCGTGCCGGTGGGCGCGAGATTCTTGACGATGTCGGGCGTAGCGGCGGTCATGGAGCTTCCTCGTTGTGAAGGGACATTCGTGTTCTGCGCAATGGCGGCGGACGCCGCAACCATAAAGGCGACGGTCGCGATCGATGCGATCTTCATGGGACCTCCCCCGGGACAGTGCGTCAATGATAGCGCAAACCCAGCTCCTTGAGAGCCTTCCCCCAGCGCGCCGCCTCCCGGCGCATGAATGCGGCCATCTCCTCCGGCGTGCTGGTCTCGATATAGCCGCCGGCCGCCTCCGATTTCAGCCGGACCGCGGGATCGTTGAGGATGCGCACGACCTCGCGGTTGAGCTTGTCGATGATCGGCCGCGGCGTGTCCTTCGGCGCCACCAGACCGAGCCAGACCGACAGGTCGTCGAAGTCCCTGAGCCCGGCCGCGTCGGCAAGTACCGGCACGCCGGCGAGCGCCGGCAGCTCGCGGTGGCTCATGCGCGCGAGCGCGCGAATCTGGCCGGCCTTGATGAGCGGCATCGTGGTCACGGCCGACGAGTAGATGAAATCGACGCTTCCGGCGAGCAGCCCCTGGGTGGTCTCGGGCGTGCCCTTGAACGGCACGAAGACGACGTCGAGCCCGGCCGCCTTGTGAAACAGATGGCCCATGAGCTGCGCCGTGATGGTGCCGCCGCCGAAATTGAGCTTGCCCGGATCGGCCTTGGCGCGGCGATCAGCTCCGCGACGGTCTTCGGCCCGTCGGCACGCGTGGCGAGCACCGAGACCGTCGTGGTGGTGAGCGAGATCGGGGCGAAATCCCGGAACGGGTCGTAGGGTAGACGCTGGTAGAGGAACTGGTTCATCACCAGCGTCGAATCGATCGCCATCAGCAGCGTGTAGCCGTCGGGGGCGGGCGCGCGACCAGTTCCGCGCCGATGATGGTGTTGCCGCCCGGCCTGTTGTCGACGATCACCGGGACCTGCCAGTCCTCGCCTATCTTCTGGGCGATCACGCGCGCAGTGAGGTCGGTCGGCCCGCCGGCCGGAAATGGCACGACGATGCGTATCGGATGGTCCGGATAAGAGGTGACCGCGTCCGCCGCAACCGCGACGCCGCACGGCAGCGCCATCAGCCACGCCAGTGCCGCCAAGCATGCTCGGCCCCTTGCCATCGCGCTCCTCCTGCTCAAGCCCCCATTCGCCACCGCCGGTCGCGCATGATCGTGCGGGCCGCATTGTGCCCAGGCGCGCCGCTGACGCCGCCGCCCGGATGCGCGCCCGAGCCGCAATGATAGAGGCCGCGCAACGGGCCGCGGTAGTCCGCATAGCCGATCATCGGCCGCGCCCAGAACAGCTGATCGAGCGACAGCGCGCCGTGAAAGATGTCTCCGCCCGTGAGGCCGAAGGTTTCCTCCAGATCGAGCGGGCTGAGCGCCTGCCGCGCCACCACGCTCGCCTTGAAGCCCGGCGCGTAGCGTTCGACCGTGTCGATCATCAGGTCGGCGACGGCCTCGCGGTGGTCGCGCCACGACTGCCCATCGGGCAGTTGCGGCGCCACGTGCTGGCAAAAAAGGCTGGCCACGTGGGCGCCGGCGGGCGCGAGCAAATCGTCGAGGGTCGAGGGGATGAGCATCTCGATGATCGGCGCGCGGCTCCAGCCGGATTGCCGGGCGTCATGGTAGGCGCGCTCCATGTAGGCAAGGCTCGGCGCGAGGATGATGCCGGCCGTGAGGTGGTCGCCGCCGTCATCGGTCGGGCCGGGCCGCGAACGCCGGCAGCCGCGACAGCGCGACGTTCATCCGGAAGGTGCCGGACCCGCAGCGCCAGCGGCGCATGTGCGCGAGGAATTCCGGCGGAAGCACATCGGGCGGCAGCAGGCGCGTGTAAAGCCGATGCGGATCGACATTGGCGGCGACCGCCCGGCCGCGCACGACGCGGCCGTCCGCCAGCACGACCCCGCCGACACGGCCACGCTCCACGATGATCTCGCGCACCGGCGCGTCCGTCTCGATCTCGACGCCAAGGCCCGCGGCCGCGCGCGCCATCGCCTGGGTGATCGCGCCCATGCCGCCGACCGCATGGCCCCAGCTTCGCTTCTTGCCGTTCACCTCGCCGAAGGCATGATGCAGCAGCACATAGGCGGTGCCGGGGGCATAGGGGCTCGCATAGTTGCCGACGACGGCATCGAAGCCGTGCAGCGCCTTGATGAGGTCGCTGTCGAACCAGCCGTCGAGATAGTCGCCGGCTGACTTGGTGGCGAGATCGAACAGGACACGAACCTGCGCGGCCGGCAGGCGGCGCAGCCGGTTCGCCAGCGCGCCGGTGCGGATCAGCTCGCCGAGGCGGCGTAACGTAAGGCCGCCGGAGGTGAGGTTGGGCGGCGGCCGCAGGACGAGGTCGCGCAGCACGCCGGCCGCCATGTCGAGCTCACGGCCGAAGGCGGCGTAGCGCCCTGCGTCGGACGCGCTGAACTTGGCGATCTGCCGCTCGGTCTGCCCCTCGGCCGCCACCAGGAAGGTGCCATCCGCGGCGGGCAGGAAATTCTGCACGCGCCGCTCGATGATGCGCAGCCCCTGCTCGTGCAGACGCAGGTCGCGGATGATCTTGGGATGCAGCAGGCTCACCGTATAGGCCGCAACCGAGTTGCGGAACCCGGGATGGAATTCCTCGGTGACGGCGGCGCCGCCGACCACATGTCGGCGCTCGAGCACCTTGACGCGCAGCCCCGCCATCGCGAGGTAGGCCGCGCAGGTGAGGCCGTTGTGCCCGGCGCCGACGATGACGACGTCGTAGGTGTCCATGCGGTAGAGCATCCATCAAATCCGGCCGGCGGGGAACGCCTTCACGGCCTTCACGGCAGGGGACAATTGTCGCTTCCTCTTGCGAGTCGCGTGCAGCGCAGTATTAAGACAATTTGCATTGGGCGAATGGAGCAGACGCCTTGACTGAACTGATTCGCAGCAAACGCAGCCATGCGCCGCATCAACCGGGCCCCTTCCGGGTCGCGCGCTCGCGCACCGGGCTCGGGCTGTTTGCCACCGAGCCGATCCGCAAGGGCAAGTTCATCATCGAGTACTGGGGCAAGCGCGTCCTGTGGAAAGAGGTCGAGGACGAGGACCAGAATCGGTACTTCTTCGACCTCAACACGCGCTGGGCGATCGACGGCGCCGACCGCCGCAACACGGCGCGCTACATCAATCATTCCTGCAAGCCCAACGCGGAGCCCTACGAGGTCAAGGGCAAGATCAAGATCTACGCGCGGCGGATGATTCAGCCGGGCGAAGAGATCACCTATGACTACGGCAAGGAGTATTTCGAGCAGTTCCTGGAGCCGGTCGGCTGCAGATGCGCCGGCTGCGCGACGACGCCGCGGCGACCCAAACGGGGAGGCAAGCCCGGACCCAAGCCGGGACCCAAGCCAGCACCCAAGGCGCGCCGCAAGCGCTGAAGCCGCGGGCGCCGCAGTGCCGGCGGCTGCTATAGTCGCGGGCACGCAAGGCCATTGCGGCACGGCCGTCAGGGAGGACCTCGGTGAAGGGCAAGATCGGGCTGGAAGAGCACTTCGCGACCGAGGACACGCTCGCCGACTCCAAGGGATTTCTCCCCGAGGATACCTGGACGGAGCTGCGCGGCCGGCTGCTCGACATCCACGAGCGGCGCATTGCCGAGATGGATCGGCACGGCGTCGAGATGATGGTGCTCTCGCTCAATGCACCGGCGATCCAGGCGATTCCCGATCCCAAGCGTGCCGACGAGATCGCGCGGCGCGCCAATGATTTCCTCGCCGAGCAGATGGGCAAGCGCCCCGACCGCTTCCAGGCACTCGCCGCCCTGCCGATGCAGAACCCCGACCTCGCGATCCGCGAGCTGACGCGCTGCGTCAAGGACCTCGGCTTCCGCGGTGCCCTGGTCAACGGCTTCTCGCAGGTGAATGACGCCGACAGCATGGCGTTCTACGACCTGCCGCAGTACTGGCCATTCTGGGAGACGGTCGAGCGGCTGGACGTGCCGTTCTACCTGCATCCACGCAACCCGCTGCCGAGCCAGGCGCGCATCTACGAAGGCCATCGCTGGCTGCTCGGACCCGCCTGGGCCTTTGCGCAGGAGACCGCCGTGCATGCCCTGCGGCTGATGGGCTCCGGCCTGTTCGACAAATATCCGCGCCTCGCCATCATCCTCGGCCACATGGGCGAGGGCCTGCCGTTCCATATCTGGCGGGTCGACAACACCAATGCGTGGGTGGGCAAGCGGCACAATTATGCGGCCAAGAAGAAGATCGGCGAGTATTTCGACGCCAACTTCCACATCACGGTGTCGGGCAACTTCTGCACCCCGGCGCTGCTGACCGCGCTGGTCACGCTCGGCTCCGACCGTATTCTCTTTTCCACCGACTGGCCGTTCGAGAACGTCGACCATGCCGCCGTCTGGTTCGACGCCGCCCCGATCAGCGAGGCCGACCGGATGAAGATCGGGCGGACGAATGCGATGAAGCTGTTCAAGCTGGATATGTAGGATGGGTTGAGGCCGAAGGCCGAAACCCATCATCCATGCGTCTACCGTCGAAGTGATGTGTTTCGCTTCGCTCAACCCATCCTACGTCTGGATATCAATTGAGGCTTCGTAGGGTGGGCAAAGGCGCGGAACGCGCCGTGCCTACGTATCGCTTGTCCGCGTGGGCACGCTGCTTCGCGGCTTTGCCCACCCTACGGGGCTTGTGCCGTTGTATACTCCGGCAAATTCCCGGGAGGACGTCATGGAATTCGGCTACTTCACGCTGAGCGACAATCACTACGACGACAATCCCCGCGGCGCCAACCAGTTCGTCGCCGACATCACGGCGGAGGCGCTCTACGCCGACCAGCTCGGCATGCATTCGGCCTGGATCGGCGAGCACCATTTCAACTCGCTCGGCGTGCTGTCCTGCCCCGACCTGGTGCTTGCGTATATCGCGGCGCGCACGCAGCACATCCGTCTTGCGCCGGCCGTGACGGTGCTGCCGCTGCATCATCCGATCCGCGTCGCCGAGCAGTGGGCGAGCCTCGACCTGCTCAGCAACGGCCGCGTCGATTTCGCGGCCGGGCGCGGCTACGACGCGCGCGAATACGCGCCGTTCAACGTGAACTTCGCCGACAACCAGGGTATCTTCGAGGAGGGCATGGAGCTGGTGCGCCGGCTGTGGTCGGCGGACGAACGCATCTCGCATCACGGCAAGCACTATTCGTTCGACGACGTGCGCATCACGCCGAAGCCGGTACAGCGTCCCCTGCCCGCCTATGTGGCGTCGTTCTCGAAGCCCTCGATCGAGCTTGCGGCGCGGCTCGACTGCGGGCTGATCGTCGCGCCGTTCGCGGCCGCGCTGAGCTACGGCGGCCTCAAGCAGGTCGCCGACCTCTATCACGAGTCCTGCGCCAAGCTCGGCCGCAAGCCGGGCCGCTTGATGTGCAGCTACTTCACGCACTTCTACGACAACCCGCAGCAGGAGGCGGCGCAGCGCGCGCGACAGATCCGCTATTACAAGGAATGCGTGATCCCGGCGCTGCCGGGTGACCCGAAGACCGCGCCGCCGAGCTACCGCTATTTCGTCGACATGGTCGAGCGGCTGCACAAGGTGCGCTCGCAGGACCTCACCGAGAACTCGGTGCTGCTCGGCTCGCCGGCGCAGATCACCGACACGCTGAAAAAGGTGGAGGCCGCAGGCTTTTCCGAGGTCATCCTCTACTTCAACGTCGGCATGAAACCGCACGCGCAAGTGAAAGAGGAGATGGACCGTTTCATGCGCGAGGTCGCGCCTGCCTTCGAAGGCAAGCACAAGAAGCGGGCCGCGTAAGAAGTGGGCGCCGCCGTCACCGCGGCTCCGGTCACGACGTCTTGCAAATGCGGCTGCCCGCAAGGCAGAATCGTACTCGGGTGGATTCCCTCGGAGGCATGCATGATGTCGATTGGCTGGAAATCCCTTCTGCTGTGCGGCGCCATGGCCGCTTGCGCATTCACTGTGTCCGTCGCCCAGGCGGCACCTGAGCCCTTCTGCCGCGATTACGCCCGCGCCGCCGTGCGACAGGTCGAGCTGGCTCGGGCGATCCCGGCCTGCAATCGTGGTGGGGGTCCGCGCTGGACGACCGATTACCGCGTGCATTTCGACTGGTGCCTGGGCGCGCCGATTCGGGCCGTCGAGGAGGAGCGCGGCACGCGCACCCGGTGGCTCGAGCGCTGCCGCGGACGTTGAGGATCAGGGCGCGAACGCCCACGCCCCTGTCCCGAGCTCGTCCGGAAAACGGGCAATGACCTGATCGCCGGCGCGGCGGTGCGCGACACCGCCGCGCCGTAGCGCTGTCTCGGTTGTCGCGAGCGACGCAACCGCAATCGTGCACGCCCCGATGAAGGGCAGGCTCGGAATCGCGATCTCGGGAAAGCGGCCGCCGAACGCATCCGCCGTGATCAGCTCGACGCGACCGCGGTCGAGCACGATGGCCTGCCCGCCCTCGCACGCGACGGCCGCGCGGCCGGTGAACCGCGTAAACCGTGCCGCCGCCTCGTCGACATCCGCAACCGCGACCGTGAGCGCCGCGAGGCCGCGTGCGCCGTTCGGGTGATCGAGCCAGCGCGGCTGCCACACGGTATGCTCGGTCCGATGGGTCAGCATCTGGATGCGGCCTTCCGGCATCTGCCCGGGCACGATGCGGGCGATCGTGAAGGCGGCAGTATCCGGCCCCGCGATGGTGTCGACCGGGCGCTGCATCTCGACCAGCGGCTGGGTGCGCAAGCCGGCTTCGCCGAGCCGGCGGTGGGCAGCCGCCGCGTCCGCGACCGCGAAGGCCGCAAGATGCAGGCCCGCATAGCGCGCAAGCGCCGCATCGAGCTCGCGGGCGATCGGCGTGTCGCCCGTCGTGAACAGGATCTCCACATAGCCGCGCGCGAACATGGCCGTGACGTTGCCGGTGCCGGTCGGGCGCGGCGGCCCGCCGGCCGGATCGGGATTGACCTGGATCGAGATCGGCGCCGGCGCAAAGCCGGCACGCGTAAGCGCCGCCCGCGCCGCCTCACGGTCGCGCACGAAATGCGCGATGTGATCGAGAAAGATTTCATCGCCGATCGGCAACTGGCGGTCCACCGCGCCGGTCAACTCACGCCTCCTGGCTTTCGGCGACGTTCGCCGGCGCAGCGCGCGCCGCGCGCGAGCGGCTTTCGGTGCGCTTGTACCACGTCAGCAGCAGCGCGACCCCGATCATGATGAAGATGCCGGCCACGCTGACCAGCAGATGCGTCGCCGCGCCACCGCCCACCTCCGTGATCACGAAATGCCCCGCGAAGGAGAGGAATTCGCCCAGGCAGAAGATCGCCAGCGAATGCTGGCCGCACAGGATGATCGGCTGCAGCCATCGCGATTCGAGCCCAGGCCGGTCACGCGGGACGAATTGCACCGTCACGACCGCGAGCGCCACGAAATGCATGAAGCGTTCCGGGTCGAGATCCGTCTTATCGATCGAGAATATCCAGTTGCTGACCCACCGTGGCGCCCTCACCTCGAGCCAGGAGATGTTCCACACGAACGACAGCGCGAAGCCGAACACCAGGTAAGCGACGGCAAGCACGAGCGCCGGACGGGATTGGATCAAACGACTGAACCGCGCGACGCCGCCGAGCGCGCACCAGGCGCCGAACACGAACAGGAACTGCCAGGCCAGCGGATTGAAGAACCAGGTGCCGTCCGGATAGGTCGCCAGCCGCAGGCCGAAGATCCGCACCGCCACATAGAGCGCCGCCGATGCGCCCAGTGCGAGCGTCGGCCGGCGCAGCAGCAGCCACAGGGTCGGCGGAAAGCCGAGCAGCAGCACGATATAGAGCGGCAGGATATTCATGTTGGCGGGCTGGAAGCGCAGGATCATCGCCTGGACGAGCGTGCCGGCCGGCTGCTGGAGGAAGTTGAGAATGCCCAGCTCCTCCGAATAGAGCGGGTTATCGAACGCCGCCGTCACGTAGGAGACCGCCGCGAGGTAGAGAACGAACAGGAAAATATGCGCCACATAGACCTGCCAGGCGCGCCGCAGGATGCGCGCCCCACCGACCACGAAGCCGCGATCGCGCATCTCGCGGCCATAAACGAAGGCCGCGGTGTAGCCGGAGATGAAGACGAAGATCTCGGTGGCGTCGCTGAAGCCGTAGTGGCGGATCGTGATCCAGCTCACCACGTTTTCCGGAATATGGTCGAGGAAGATCAGCCACAAGGCGAGGCCGCGGAAGAGATCGAGGCGCAGATCGCGGCCGGATGGGGCGGTCGGGGGCATCGCTATGGCCCGGGCGACGGCGAGACGGCTCCGACCGCGCGCCGCGACAGGCGCGCCGCCGCCATCGCGTGCAGCGCCGCCCGGTCGACCTTATTGGTCGAAGCCAGCGGCAGCTCTTCGACGAACCAGACCGAGCGCGGATGCTGATAGGCAGGCGCGTTGGCAAGCGCAAAGCGCTTGATCTCGTCCTCACTCGCCTGGCTACCTTGCCGCAGGATCACGAAGGCCACCGGCTTCTGTCCCTTGATCTCGTCATCGATCGGGACGACGGCGGCATGCGAGACTGCCGGATGGCGCTCGAGCATACGCTCGACGTCGGCCGGGAAGATGTTCTCGCCGCCGGAGACGAACATATCGTCGGTGCGCCCGACAAAATAGTGGAAACCGTCCGCGTCGCGGCGAAATACGTCGCCCGTGACGTAATAGCCGTCGTGCGTGATCGGCGAGCGCACGTCCGGCCGATTGTGGTAGCCGAGCATGACGGCCGGGCACTTCATCTCCAGCACGCCCTGCGCGGCGGGACGTCCCTGCTCGTCGATCAGCCGCAATTGCACCTGCGGATGCGGATAGCCGACCGACAGCTCGGGCTGCGGCAGGCCTTGCGGATGCGGCGCGAACACGACCGGCCCGGCCTCGGTGGTGCCGTATGCGTTGGTGACCGCCGCATGCGGCAGGGCGCGCTTGAGCGCATGCATGAGGCTCAGGCTCACCGGCGCCGAGCCCATGCGCACGAACTCGACGCTGGAGAGATCGGTCCGTGCCATGAGCTCGGTCTCGCGCAGCATCATGGCGATCATCGGCGGCACGGCGGTGAGCCAGGTGCAGCGATGGCGTTCGATCGCGGCGATGTAGTCATGCGCCATGAACTGCGGCAGCAGCACGATGCCGGCATGCGCCGCACAGGCGAGCTTGGCGAGCGCGAGCGCGTTCATGTGATAGAGCGGCGCTGCGACAAGGTAGCGGTGGCGCGCAAGGTCCTGGCCGGCCAGCCGCACCTCGACGACCCAGAGATGGCTTTGATGCGACAGCACCACGCCCTTAGGGACCCCGGTCGAGCCGGATGTATAGAGAAACATCGCGGGCTCGTCCTTGTCCGGGACGACGGCGTCGAACGGACCGCGGTCGAGGAACGCTTCGAACGAGTTCGTCCCCGGCTCGCTGAAATCCACGACCGGCAGGCCGGGCGGACAGTTCTCGCGGCGCGGCCCGTCGCAGAAGACGAATTTCGCACCCGCGTCCTTGATGATGAAATGGATGGTCTGGCGCGGAAACTTGAAATTGACCGGCACCGCGACGAGCCCGGCGCGCATGATGCCGAAATAGGCCGCGATATATTCGGCGCGGTTGGCGGAGAGGATCGCGACCCGGTCGCCGCGGCGCAGCCCCTGCCCGAGCAGGCGGCGCGCAACGCCATTCGCCATCGCGTCGAGGGCGCCGTAGCTGACCTCGCGCGGCCGCTGCTCGCCGCCGAGATCGACGATCGCGGTCTTGGCGAGGTCGCGGTCGCGGCGGATCAGATCGCCGAGGTTGGTGAAATGCATCATCCGCTCATTCTTCGCTCCGTCATCCTGAGGTGCGAGCCCTCGGGTCCGGCCTCCGGCCGGCCCAAGGACAGGCTCCGCGAGCCTCGAAGGATGATCGGCCGATACGCCTCGGCCGTCGCCCTTCGAGGCTCGGCGCCATGCGCCGGGCGCCTCGGGGTGACGGGTCTGATTCCCGAATCTACGCCTTCGGCGGCGCCGTGAAATAGGTGCCGCGGCCGCTCGCGAGCAGCTTGCCCTGGGCATCGAAAATCTGCGCCTCGGCGGTCGAGAACTGCCCGCCCATGCGCACGACTTTGCCGCGCAACGTGAGGTCCCCCGGGAAAGCGGGGCTGTGATAGTCGACCCGCATATCGATCGTCGGCACGCCGCGGCCGGTCTTCTTCACCATCGCCCAATCGGCCGTGAGGTCGATCAGCGCCGCAAGCACGCCGCCATGGGTATAGCGGCGTTCCGGGTTGACCACCCATTCCTCGCGCCATTTGGCGGTGAGCTCGATGCCGTCGTCATGCAGCGCCGCGACCTTGATGCCGAGCCAGCGGTGATAGGCGCCACGGTCGATCAGCTCCTGGGCGCGCTCGATGGTGATCTCGTCGGTCATGCGATTGGTATCCGTCGTAGGGTGGGCAAAATCGCCTGCACCGTTTATCCGCGTGGGCACTGCGCGTTCGGCGATTTTGCCCACGCGGTTAGGTAGTGCGGCGCGCCGTGCCCACCCTACGGCGCTCGCAATGACGATTGTTACGGCGCCACCACCACCTTGCCGATCACCTCGCGGTCGCGGATCAGCCGCAGGCCCTCGCGCGCCTCGTCGAGCGGCAGGACCTTGTCGATCACGGGGCGCATCTTGCCCTCGGCGATGAGCTTCATCAGGCCCTTGAGGTCGTCGTCGTAGAAGCTGTTCGAGCCGACCACGTTGATCTCGAAGGTCCAGATGTAGCGCAGGTCTTCCTTGGGGTCGTGGCCGGCGGTCGCGCCGCACACCAGGAGCTTGCCGCCGCGCTTGATGCAGCGCAGCGACGGCAGCCAGGTGTCGCCGCCGGTGAAATTGATCACCACGTCGACGCCGCCCTCGTAGGAGCGGCGCTGCGGCTTGCCGTATTTCTCGACCGCCCACTTGGAAAAGTCGACTTTGGTGTAGTCGATGGTCTCGTCGGCGCCGAGCGCCTTGAGGCGCGCCATCTTCTCCTCGCTCGACGCGCAGGCGATCACCTCGGCGCCGAGGAGCTTGGCCAGGATCACGCAGCCGGTGCCGACCCCGCCGCTCGCCCCGAGCACCAGCACCCGGTCGCCCGCCTTGATGGTCTTGTGGGTGATCAGCATGCGGTGGGCGGTGCCGTAGGCGACCGGCAGCGAGGCGGCCTCGGCGAACGAGACCCCTTCCGGCATGGCGACGAGCTGGTCGGCGGCGACCAGGCAATATTCCGCCATGCCGCCGTCGAGCATCTCGCCCATCAGGCCTTTCTTCTTGTTGACCGGATTGACCAGCACCCGGTCGCCCGGCTTCCAGCCGTTAGCGCCGGCGCCCACATGCGCGATCTCGCCCGCGAGATCGAGGCCGATGATGACCGGCAGCGGCACCTTGATGCCCGGCATGCCGCGCACCGTGAACACGTCATGGTAGTTGAACGAGGAGGCCCTGACGCGGATCACCACATGGCCGTCGGTCGCCTGCGGAACGGGATAGTCGTTGACGATCTCCAGGTCCTGCAGATCGCCGTGCCGCCGCAGCACCAGCGCTTTCATCGTCTTCGCCACGGGCTCGATCCTCCATCGGGTCCGTCTTCGTTTAATGGCATTGGCGCGGATTGCAAAGGGCAGAAAGGGAAGATTGACGGCCGGCAAAGCTTGCTGCTTAGCTGCCCGCCCAACCCATCACCCCCCATCCCGAGACCGACATGCAGGAAAATTTCCGCCAGTTTCTCGATCGTCTGCGCCAGGCAGGCGAGCTCGTCGACCTGCACCAGCCGGTCGACATCCGCCATATCGCGACGCTGGTCGACCAGGCGAAGACCGCCCTCTTCTTCCACAAGGTGATCGGCTACGACGTGCCGGTGGTCTCCGGCATCATCCGCTCGCGCGAGCGCGCCATGATGGGCATGGGCGCCGAGACCTACCGGGAGATCGAGGACAAGCTCAAGGCCGCGATCGACCGGCCGATCGCGCCCAAGCACGTGAAGACCTCGCCCACCCACGAGGTCACGCTGGTCGGCGACGAGGTCGACCTCTACCGGTTGCCGATCCCGATGTCCTCGATCTACGACGGCGGCCCGATGATCACGGCGGGCGTCGTGATCACGCGCGATCCCGAGCTCGGCATGAACAGCGGCATCTACCGTTTCATCGTCAAGGAACGCAACCTGACCGGCATCGACATCGTCACCCCCAACAACATGCGGATGTTCGCGCAGCGGGCGCTGGAGCGTAAGGAGCCGCTCCCGATCTCGATCTCGATCGGCACGCATCCGATCGAGATCACGGGCTCGGGCTATCGCGCGCCGCTCGGCGTCGACGAGATGGCGATCGCGGGCGGCCTGCGCGGGGCGCCGGTCGAGCTTGCGCCGTGCAAGACCATCGACCTGCCCTATATCGCGGACGCCGAGATCGTGCTCGAGGGCGAGATCCTGCCGACCGGCTGGACCTGGCCGGAGGGCCGCTTCGGCGAGTTCACCCGCCTGATGGGCGGGCTGCACTGGAACCCGCTCGTGCGCATCAAGGCGATCTCGATGCGCAAGGACGCGATCTACTACAACCTGCACATGCCGTGGGAAAACACCTGGCTCGCGGCGCCGACGCGCTATGCGGCGATCCGCCAGGCGCTCAAGACGGCGGGCGTGCAGGTCAAGGACATCAACGTCACGCTCGGCGGCTGCGCGTTCTGGCACGCCGTGATCTCGATCAAGAAGCAGCCCGGCGAGGCGAAGAACGCGCTGCTCGCCGCACTCTCCGTGATGGACCTGAAGCACGTTGTCGTGGTCGACGACGACATCGACGTGTTCGACCCGACCGACGTCGAGTGGGCGATCGCCACCCGCGTGCAGGGCGACCGCGACGTCATTGTTGTCGGCAATGCGCGCGCGAAGCCGCTCGACCCGAGCCTGCCGCAGGGCTTCGGCGTGGTGCCGACCGGCGCCAAGGTCGGCATCGACGCGACGATTCCCGAGGGCATCCCGCGCGAGCATTACGAGCGCATCACCTATGCGTATGCCGACAAGGCCAAGATCGACGAGTACGTCGGCGGCAAGGCCGATGCCGCGGGCGAAGCCGGCGATCCGCGGGCCGTCGAGGCGCTGGCAGCGCAGATCCTTGCGGCAATCGACAAGGAGCCGCTCTATTACACGGATGTGGCGGAACGCTTCGCGCAGTATGACTTCCGCACCATCGCGCGCGCGCTCGGCCACCTGCACGCGACCGAGAAGCTGTGGCAGGACCCGCGCGGCCGCATGTGCGTGCGCGGCTCGAAGTTCGCCGCGAAGCCGCCGGTGAAGTAGCAATCCGGACCGCGCCACACACTCACCGTCATTGCCCGCGAACGCGGGCAATCCAGTAACCACCTAGTGCTCCGTGGTTACTGGATGCCCCGCTTGCGCGGGGCATGACGAGTTAGAGGAAGCCGACCATCAGTGCATCGTCGCGCTGCTCGCGGGCGGCACGTTCGCGGCGGCCCGGTTGGGGCCGAGCGCCTGCAGCGCGGCGGCGGGATCGACGAGGCCCGCCCCGTCTTCCTCGCCCTTCGGCCGCGCCGAGTATGGCGTCGCAGTACGCATCAGGATGGCGCGCACCTCGTCGGGCGTGATCGTCGGCTTGCGCTCGACCAGCAGCGCCGCGACGCCGCTGACGTGCGCGGTCGCGACCGAGGTGCCGGTGGTGAGCTGATAGGTGTTGCCGGGCGCCGGAACCATGACGTCGACGCCGGGCGCCGCGACCGCGATGTACTTGCCGCGGTTCGCCATCGCGAACGGCTTGTCGTTGTAGTCGCTCGCCGTGACCGCGATGACACTCTGGTCGGCGCCCGGATAGAGCGGCGGCGACTTCGGCCCGGCGTTGCCGGCCGCCGCGACCAGGATGATGCCCTTGTCGTGCGCGAGCTTGAGCGTGCGCTCCATCATCGGATCGCGCGGGCCCGCAAAGCTCATGTTGATGATGCGCGCCTTGTGCTCGATCGCGTAGTCGAGGCCCTTGAGGATCTGGAAGCTCGTCGCCTCCGCGCTCGCGGACTGCTCGTCGAACGCCTTGATGGCGATGAGGCGCACGCCGGGCGCGACGCCGAGCAGCCGATTATGCGCCGCGATCGCGCCCGCCATGCCGGTCCCGTGCGGATGCGGATGACTTCGCGCTCTGCGTCGCGTCGAAGCGGTCGACGATCACGCCCTTGAGGTCGGGGTGGTTCACGTCGATCTCCGAATCGATCACCGCCACCACCACGCCGCGCCCGCGGGCCGTATTGTGGATCTGGACGAGGTGCATCTTGTCGATGACGTATTGCGCGGCATCGCCCGCCGGCAGGCTCTCGAGCGAAGCCGTGTTGGCATTGGCGAGGCCGGGCTCGGACGGCGGCTCGGTGGTCGGCGGAATGCTGTCGGTATGCTCGGCGGCAGGCGGAGCCGCGGGGGCGGCCGGCGCGGGCGCGCTCTGGCTCAGGTTGAACACGTAGTTGGGCTGCGCCGAGGCGACGATCCGGTTCTTCTCCAGCGCACGGATGAGGATGCGGATGTCCTTTCCGTTGGCCGCCTTGAAGCGGTAGATCACGCGGCCGTTGAGGTCGACGCTTTGCGATGAGATCAGCGTGATGCCGAGCTGCTGGGCGATCTGCAGGACGGTCGCCGTCGGCACCGTGTTGGAGATCTGCACCACCACCTCGCCCCTGAGGAAGCGCGTCTCGTTGATCGGCGGCACGCCGCTGAAGCGCTGCTCGTCGAGGGTGCGGCCGAGGCCCGCGCCGGGCGGCGGGCCGGGGCTGTTGTGGTTGCCGTTCGCACCATTGTTGCCATTGTTGTGGTTGCCGTTGCCGCCGTTGCCGCCGTTGCCGCCGTTGCCGGTCCCGCCGGTCTCGCCCGTCGTGAGGTTCACCAGCGTCGGCTGCTGGTTGCCGTTGTCCGTATAGCTCGGGGGCGCAATGACCTGCTGTGGCGTCGGCGGAGTGTCGATCGGCGAACTGGTGTTCGTCGGCCCCTGCGGCGGCTGCGGCGGTTGCGACGGGGTCAGGAAGCCCGTCTGGAAAATCTGGCAGATCGCGTCACTGCAGGAATTGACGATGCCCGGCGTGCCGGGGTTGTTCGACGCCGTCGTGGTGCCGGTGAATGGGGGCGGATTTGATGCGCCACTCGTATTCTGCGAGTTGCTTGAGATGTTGCCGGCGGGGAAACTCGGCGGTGGAACCGTGAGACCGCTGAAGATGTCGGGGCTGAACGTGAGATTTGCGCCCGCGAAGCTTCCCACGGTGTTGCCGGCGCCTGCCTGAGGAATGGCGTCCGTCGTCGACGGATCGATCAGCCCCATGTTGGCGCCGACGAAGCCGCCGACGATATTGCCGGTGCCGCTGACGACGACCGAGGCATCATGGACATGCGTATTGACAATCGTGCCGATGTTGATGCCCACCGAGCCGCCAACATAGCTGTCGTTGGCAGCGCTCACCGCAGCGCTCGAGCCCGACTCCCGGATGTCGCCGCCATTGAGCCCTACCAGGCCCGCGACCACGCTGTTCGGACCCGTGCTCGTCACTGATCCCCAAGCGAACGAGCGGCCGATCAACGCGGCGAGATCGTTGACGCCCGCCAGACCGCCGACAATGCTGTCGTGGCCGCCGCTCACCGCCCCGCCAGCGCCCGTGTGCTTGAGCGTGCCGCCGTTGATCGCTGTAACCCCACCCGCAACGCTATCGGCGCCGACCGTGACGCTGCTGCGCGAGGTCGAGTGGGCGATCAGGGCTTGATGATTGAACCCGTCGCCGGCGGCGCAGGTATCGCAGCTGGCGTCGTGCGGGACGTTGTTGTCGCCCGCGATCCCGCCCGCAAGGCTGTTCGCGCCGGCCACGACCGGACCCGACGCAAAGGAGCGCCAGATCGTCCCGCCGTTGTCGCCGACGAGGCCGCCGACGATGATGTTGGCGGCACTCGGCGCACCCACCATACCGGTCGCAAACGTATGGGCGATCACGCCCTCGTTTCCGCCGACCAGCCCGCCCAGGATGGTGTGCTGATTGCCGTCGATCGCGTTGGCGGGCCCCGAGGCGCCGGCCACATTGCCGGTCGCGAAGGCGTTGCGGATGATGCCCTGGTTCTCGCCGACGAGGCCGCCGCCGGCGCCGCCCGACGCGACGGTCACCGCGCCGCTCGCGCAGGTGAAGCCGGAGGTGCAGCCGTGGTCCGGCGACGGCAGCCTCGCGCCGAGGATCTCGCCGAAATTCTGGCCGACCAGGCCGCCCACATTGACGACCGGACAGTTGGGCGAGCAACCGTCGCTGCTCGCCGCGGTCGACGTGACGTTGCCGGTGGCGTGCGAATTCCACACGACGGCCAGGGGAGCGTTGTAGCCAACGAGCCCGCCGAGCGCGACGCTGCGTTGCGAGCTCGACACCGTGCCGCTCGCCGACGAGTCGATGATGCGCGGTCCGGCCAGCGCATGCGGAGCCGGGCTGTCACCCTTGAAGTCGGCGTTCTGGGAGTTCTGGAAGTTCTGGGCATTCTGGTTGGTGCCGACGAGGCCGCCCGCAAACGTGTTGGCGCCGACCGTGACGTTGCCGCTCGCCGACGAGTGATCGATCGTCGCGACGTTGAAGCCGACGAGGCCGCCAGCGTTGTTGAAGCCGCCGTTGCAGTCGCCGCTGTCGCACAGGATGCCGTCGCCGAGCGTGACGTTCACGGCCGCCCGTGAATGCGTGATCCGCGCGGTCTGCCGGTAGTCCCCGAGGACGCCGTTCTGGCCGACGAGGCCGCCAGCCGAAACGCCGGCGAGATCGAGCCCGTCGATCGTGCCGCTCGCCGTGACGTCGTGGATCAGGCCGATGTTCTGACCCACCAGTGTTCCCACAAACTGTCCCGGCAGGCCGGCGTTCGGGTTCGCCGTGATCGCGACATCCGTCAGGTTGAGGTTGCCGATCGTGCCGGCATTGACGCCGAACAGGCCGATGCCGCGCAGCTGTGCGTCGGTCGGCGCGATCGTGAGACCGGCGATCGTGTTGCCCTGGCCGTTGAACGTGCCGGTGAACGGATTGCCGACCTGCCCGATCGGCACGAAGCCCTGGCCTTCATTCCAGTTGACCGTCACGCTTGCATCGATGCTGCGGCCGAGCGCGTAATCGCCGCCCAGGTTGTTCTGCATGTTCTGCAGATCGTAGACGGTGTTCACCAGCATGTAGGCGGTGAGCGACGACCCGTCGCCCTTGACGTATCGGCTGAAGTTCGTCGGCGTCGTGTAGCTCAGCGAGTTGACCGTCGTATCGCTGGCGCCTTTCAAATTCGACGGATTGTAGAAGATCGACACGTCGCCGTGCGTCCAGATCGAGCCGCCCTCGCCGAAGTGCACGGTGCCGACACCGGTGCCTGTGTTGTCCGCACGCAGCGTGATGGCGCCGCCACCCGTGCTCACGATCGGCGCATCGACATCGATGTCCTTGAAGGAGCTCAGCGTGAGCTGGTCCAACCCGGTCGCGTTCAACCCGCCTCGGGCGACCGTGACGTTATCGCCGCGGATGCGTGCGGTGCCCCCGCCGGCGTCGCCCGAGCCGTTGATCTTCGCGCCCTTGAGCGTGACCGACTTGCCCCTGATGACGACGGTGCCGCCCTTCTGACCGTCGCGCGTGCCCGCGACCGACAGCGTGCCGGAGACGACCACATTCTGGGTCGGCGCATGCCGCGGCTTCGTCTCCGCCGTCGCGGCGCCGAGCACGATCATGCCGTTCTTGGTGCCGACCGAGTTCGCCTCGATCACGCCGGAGTTGTTGATCACCGAGTTGACGACATGGCGCGCCGCCACGGCGGTAAGCGAGACCGTGCCGCCGTTCGCCTGCAGAAGGCCCTGGTTGCTGACCATTGAGCTGAGCGTATGGCCGGTCGCAACATCGACCACCCGGCCGGCGACCTCATCACCGACTTGCAGCGTGATCAGCTTGTCGCCGTAGAAGTCGAGCGTGAAGCTGTTGCCGGACGCGAGCGCCACATGGCCGAGATTGGCGGTGATCACGCCATTGTTGCGCACCCCGGGCGCGACCAGCGCCGCGAAGCCGCCGTTCGTCGCCGTGATGTGACCGAGATTGACGATCGAGGCTTCGAGGTGGCCCGGGATGTTGAACCGATAGTGGCCGTGCATGAACGCGTGATCGCGGATGTTGCTGGTCGTCGCCAGGAATCCGGCGGCGTCGACGCGCGAGCCCATGCCGAACAGGATGCCGTCCCGATTGACCAGGAAGATTTTGCCGTTGGCGGTGATCGTGCCGTAGATCTGCGAGGGCCCGAGTCCGCCAGTGACGCGATTGAGCGCGACCGCGTTGGCGTTCGGCTGGATGAACTGGGTCAACTCGCCATGTGCGATGTTGAACGTGTTCCAGTTGATGATGGTGCTCTGACTCTGCTGCGTGATCGTGACTGTCGCCGTGCCCTGCCCCTGGATCGTCGCTTGCCCGGCAGCGACCTGGCCGTTGAGCGGATTGGCAAAGGCGCCGCCGAGCGGCGTCGAGGCGAGCACGAGCGCGAGCGCGCTTTCGAGCGGACGGGCGATCAGTCGTCGCAGCAGGTTCGGTGTGTGTTTCATCCCCCGCCCCTAATATTTCGCCGCGAGGATGAAGAAGAGGCGCGTGTCGTCACGCGGGCCTTCGATCGCTTTCGCGACCGACAGGTCCGCGGTGTATTGGCCGAGCACGGCAAGACGCACGCCGAGGCCGGCCGAGGCCGCGATGAAATTGCCCGGCGTGCCGAAGGAGAGATCGTTGGATGCGGGCGCGAGCAGCCACAGGCGGCCGTAGTCCGAAAACGCGTAGAGCTGGACCTGGTCGACCGAGGGCGCGAATTTCGGCAGGTCGTAGCGCAGCTCGACGACGCCTTCGAGGCAGTGGTCGCCGAGCAGCTCGGAGGGGTCGTAGCCGCGGCCGAAGAAACGGCCGCCGTAGCCGCATTGCTCGGGCACCAGCAGCGGCGTGAAGGCGTACTGGCCGTAGATCGAACCGAACGCCGAGAACGGGCCGTAGAGCGGCTGCGTGCGGCTCACCGTCGCCTCGATCTTCTCGAAGTCGACGCGGCCGGCGAGGCGCGACGGCGGGGGCGAATTGACGGCGGTCGCCGACAAGTCCGCGTTGTCGGTGCTGCCGAGCCCGTGAAAGCCCTCGCTGTAGGTGACGTTGACCTGGTTGATGCCGAGGAAGCGGTCGGCCCAATCGCCGTCCGCCTTCAGGCGGATACCGCGCAAGCGATCCTCCTGGAACGGCGAAAGGATATTGGTATCGCTCACGCTGTCGCTCATGAAGACGAGACCCGACAGCGTCAGGTTCTTCTCGCGGGAGCGGATCACCGGGCTCGCGAGCCCCGCCTCGACCGTGGTGCTGGCCGTGCGGAAATCGAGCGCCTGGAGGACGTCCGTACCCGGGTGCCCGAAGCCGTAGCTCGCATTAACGAACGCGAAGAGACCTTCCGCGGTGAGCACCTGGCGATAGTTGGCGGCGAAATACTCCAGCTCCTGCGTATGCGGCACCGTGTTGGCCCAGTTGAGCGTCAGGGATTCGTGCTGGTGCAGCAGGTTGTTGACGGTCGCGCCGAGCAGATACTCGTTCGGCCCGCGCGACGGCGTGCCGCGATTGTCGAAACGGCCGTAGAGGTCGAGCGGCTTCACCACCACCTCGACCACCAGGGTCGAGGCGCCCTCGTGCGTCTTCGACGGCTTGAGGCTGGCGTTGAAATGCAGCCCCGGCAGGTCGCCGGCGAGCAGCAGGTAGCGCTCGATGACGCGTATGTTGGCCGGACGCTGCGCCGTGATCTTCGCGGCGTATTCAGTGAAGAAATCGCGATACTGGGCGACCGCGGCCGGCCATTCGACATTGTCGACATAGCCCTCGATGACCTTCAGGCAAGGCCGCGCGCCATGCGGCGAGAAGGCCTGCGGCGGCACTATCGCGCGCGAGAGCACGTAGCCGTCGGCGCCGTATTTCGCGGTGATGCGCTTGGCGAGGTCGTAGAGCGCGATGACCGGCACGTCGTGGCCGATCATGTCCGCGTAGAGCGGCGCGAGCTCTTCCGGGCTGTAGACCGTCGCGCCCTTGATGCAGATGTCGCGAATGTTGACCGTGAGCTTCTCGGCGCCGCTCGGCGGCGTCGTGCTCGGCAGCACGATCGCGGGACCGCGCGGCTGCGCGAGCGGCGGCGGCGGCTCGACGAATTGTTCGCGCTCCCGCCCAGGCAGGTCGCCGCCCCGGATCGCCTGCGCCGACGCGTTCAATGGAACAAGCGCCGCCGCAAGCGCCGCAACAAATAGCGCGCGGGCGCTCACAATCAGACCTCACCCCCTGCAAACGGTCTAATTCAACCTCCGAGTTCCCGGTAAGTCAACGCGACTTAACCATTTATTTACCAAAGGTTAATTCGCTTCCGCACCGTCCCGGAACGGTAATCAGGTGCAGATGAGCAATCCTCGCGACGAAAAGTTGTGGCGGATCGGCTCGTTAGCCTCTTTCGGCCGGACCCGAGCCCGCCCGCCCCGCCGGAACCGCACCGTTCGGGGACACGGTCAGTGCCGCAGACAGACGATGGTCAGATCATCCTCGGGCGGCGCCGCGACTCACCAACGGACGGCCGCTGCGGCCCCCTCGCCTGCCCGCCGCACCGCCATGGCGGCGAAACGGGCGGTGGGCCAAACCATCGCTGACCCAAAACAGCGTCGCGCCGGATGCGAGGCAAAAAAAATCCAGCCGCGCGGGCGAGGGGTGGGCCCTACGACCGCGCGGCTGGACGCTGACGAACCGCTTGGCTCCCGTTTCCGCGGCACGCCCTCGTAGCTCAGAAAACCGTTCTGCGAGCCCCAGCCTTCGTGGGATAGGCGGCTTCGCCGAACAGGCCGACTATAAAGCTGAAAATCCTAAGCCCCCCTAATCGACCAACCCGAATCAAGAATAACGGAGTTCAATTCGGGAGAACGTTTGTATTGGTGAATATCTCTACGTAAATCTACTTAGCGGAATACTGAATTGTCGCACGACCGCGATCTGCGACGGATCGTATGCCGGCAGGCGCCGCGCACGAGAATCGAGCGCAACGCAAGTCGTCGCCGCGTCGGCGACGACAGCCTGTACGGACGCGACCGAGATTCCCGATGCTGCGTGTCGCCGGCGGAAAGCGCCGCGAGTGTCGCGCGCCATCCGTTGGTTGCACGTGCCATGGGACGGCGGATCCGCCCGCTGCATCATGCCACCGCGCCAACGCGCACTGCCGCGACGCCATGGCAAAAACCGTACGCTACCTGCCGCAGAGATATATAGTGAGCCTGATATACGATTATAAGTATTTGCACGTAAACGAATTTAACAGTCAATTACCCTTCCCTTGCGCTATGTTCGCGTCGGCAACCGAAAAACGTCGGCACCATATCGAGCCACGGTCCGACCGCACTCGGGCTCCCACAACTCGAAACAACTTGTAGGTGAACACGAGATGAAGCCTCTTCTTGTAGCGCCCGTTCCGCCGCAAGGCGGCGACGTGGTGTGGATCGACGCGAAGGCGTCGCCATCGGGCGATCACGGCCGCGGTCTCACCATCAGCCAGATGGCCGAGAAGTTCGGCGTGACGCCGCGCGCGCTGCGCTTCTACGAAAGCAAGCGCCTGCTCAAGCCGGCGCGCGAAGGCCGCGGCCGCATCTACTCGCAGGCCGACCAGCAGCACGTCGCGCTCATTCTCAAGGGCCGCAAGCTCGGCTTCACGATCGCCGAAATCGGGCAGATGATCGCGGCCGAGGAAGGCCAGGGATCGCCGCAGGCGCTCAAGCTCACGCGCGAGAAGTGCGTCGACCAGATCGCCCACCTCGAGCAGCAGCTGCGCGAGACCACCGAGGCGCTCGCCGAGCTGCGGCGCATGCACATCGCGCTCTGCCGGGCGTGAGGCTCAAGCCGTCGTCTTCGTAGGCCCGGATGAGGCGCGAAAGCGCCGGAATCCGGGACGGCCCTCCCGCATGTCGCTCCGCTCATGCGGGCTACTGTCCCGCTACAGCCCCGCCGCCTTGCGCAGCGCCGCGTTGATGCGGTCCTGCCAGCCGGGGCCATCCGCCTGAAAGACATCGAGCACATCGCGGTCGATGCGAAGCGAGACCATCTCCTTCGTGCCCGGCAGCGACGGCTTGTTCGCAACCGGCTCGGGCGGCTTGGTGGTCGCGGCCTTGAAGGCGGCCTCTGCCGCCGCGCGCGGGTCGCTGGGTCGGCGGGGACGATCGGGTGGCATGACAAACGCTCCTGACGGATGAATTATCTCACTGGGCCTTGATACCGCCCTGCTTGACGACCTCACCCCATTTCTGCATCTCGCTCTGCATGAAGGCGCCGAACTCGGCGGGGCTCATGCGCACGACCGCAGCGCCTTCCGACTCGAGGCGTTTCTGCGTCTCGGGCGAGTCCTGCGCGGCGGCGAGCGCGGCGTGCACCTTGTCGACGATCGCGGCCGGCGTGCCGGCGGGCGCGATGATGCCCCACCAGTTGGTCGCCTGATAGTTCGGCACGCCCGCGTCCGCGATGGTCGGCACGTCGGGCAGTACCGGGCTCCTCGCCGTCCCGCCGGTGCCGAGCGCGAGGAGCTGGCCGTTGCGGATATAGGGCGTGGTCTGCACCAGCGACGAGAACATGATCTTGGTGTTGCCGGCGAGCACGTCGAGCATCGCGGGCCCGCCGCCGCGGAACGGCACATGCACGATGTTGACGCCCGCATCGAGCTTGAACAGCTCGCCGCCCAGATGCTGGAAGCTGCCGATGCCGGCCGAGGCGTAGTTGAGCTCACCCGGCTTCTGCTTGGCGAGCGCGATCAGCTCCTTCACGGAGCGCACCGGCAGCGTCGGGTTCACCACCAGCACGTTGGTGCCGCTACCCATGATGCCGATCGGCACGAAGGATTTGATCGGGTCGTATTTGAGCCGGTAGAGCCACGGATTGACCGCGTGGGCGAGCGAGATGACCAGCAGCGTGTAGCCATCAGGCGTCGCATTCGACACGAGCTCGGTGCCGACCACGCCGCCGGCGCCGCCGCGGTTCTCCACCACCAGCGGCTGGCCGAGCCGATCGCCGATCGCCGCCGCGAAGACGCGGCCGACAACGTCGTTGCTGCCGCCGGGCGGGAACGGAATGATGAAATGGATCGGCCGGCTCGGCCAGGCGTCGGCGGCGCGCGCGGCCGGCGCGGCCGCGACGACGGCGAGCAGGACGAACAGCAGGCGCGAGAATTTCATCGGCAAAGTCCCCGGTTGGCGCGTCACGCGACCACGAGCTCGATCGTGGTCGTGGTCTCGAGATCGTCGCCGAACCACGACTTGATGGCGGCCTCGCGTTTGCCCACGTACTCGATGCGGCCGTCGCGCAGCACCATCGGCATGTCGTGCCCCGGCACCAGCAGGCTGCCGGGGCGCCGGCCCCAGACCTCCCGGATCGCGGCGATCGACTTGCCACTCACCGACGCATCGTAGCTCATATCGGCACGGCCGCAGAGGAGCTCGGCGCGGTTCTTCGCCGCATCGCCGGTGAAGATCACGTCGCGCTCGGTCCCTTTCAGCACGTACATCAGATGGCCGGGCGTGTGGCCGGGCACCAGATGCGCCGTCATGCCCGGCATGACGTCGTCACCGTCCGCGACGGTCGCGAGCGTCTTCCAGGTCGCGAGCTCCTTCACGTAAAGCTCCGGCACCGGCGTCGTGCCCCACGGCTCCTGGCCGGCCCAGGTCATCTCGTGCGCGCCGATGACGATGCGGGCATGCGCGAAGGTGGTCCAGTTGACCATGTGGTCGTGATGCGCGTGGGTGATGAGGAGATCGGTCACGTCGGCGGGCGCGAGGCCGCGCGCCTTGAGCCGCGACAGCAGCAGCGGGCGCACGCCGAAGCCGCCGGTGTCGACCAGCGCGACGCGGCCCCTGCCGCGGATCAACGCGATCGTGCTCCAGCCGAGCCCGCCATGGCACACGGTCTTGCCCGGATAGCCCTGGACGACGATGTCGATGTCGTAGCCGTCGAGTTGCATGCTCATTTCCTTGCTGTCATTGCGAGCGAAGCGAAGCAATCTCGGCCCGCGTACTCATGCGTTTGCCGATCGGGATTGCTTCGTCGCGCTGCGCGCTCCTCGCAATGACGTCGTCACGGCATCATCTCCCGTACCTGCTTGGCCTTCTCGGTGCATGCCGCGAGCAGAAAGGCAAGATCCGTTCCGGTCGACACATATCTCGCGCCCATCTTCACGAATTCCGCCGCGAGCTGCGGGCGCGTCGCGAGGCCGCCGACGCCGACGTGCTTGCCGTGCTTCGTCGCCGCCGCGATGACACGCGCGTAGGCCTCGCGCACGCGCGGATGCTCGTATTGGCCCGTGAGGCCCCAATCGGCCAGGAGGTCGTTGGTGCCGATCATCGCCATGTCGACGCCCTCGACCGCCATGATCTCGTCGGCATGGTCGAGGAACTCGGCGCTCTCGCACTGGACCATGACGGTCGTCGCGTCATTGAGTGCCTGATTGGCTTGCGCCTGCGGGAACGCGCGATAGCGCAGGTGCGGCAGGCCGCCGGCGGCGGAGCGCTCGCCGAGCGGCGGGAATTTCGCGGCGCGCACCACCGCGCGCGCCTCCTCGGCCGAGCGGATGTGCGGCGCAATCACGCCGAGCGCGCCGCCGTCGAGCACGCGGCCGACATGCTCGGGCCGGATCGAGGGCACGCGCACGAACGGCGCGATCCCGACCGCGAGCGCCGCGATGCAGATCTGGCTCGTGGTCGCGAGCGAGAAGCTCGAATGCTCCACGTCGATATAAAGCGTGTCGAAGCCCGCCGTCCTGGCGATGCTGACGATCTCGATGTTGGAGACCAGCCGCACCGTCATCGAGGCGACCACCTCGCCGCGCGCGAGCTTGTCTTTGACCGGATTGCGCAGGATGTCGGCGATGGTTTCGGGCATTTGGCTCTCTCCCTCCCTGTCCGCCGTCATTGCGAGCCGGACAACGTCCGGCGAAGCAATCTAGATCGGCAGACGCATGCGTATGCGGATCGAGGTTGCTTCGCCGGCCTTTGGCCGGCTCGCAATGACCCCCGGATTGCGCTTCGCTTCATCCGGGCTACACTGGCGGCGTTTTCACGCGGAACCGACTATCCATGAACTACGCAACCGACTTCAAGTCGATCAAGGACGAGGTCTCGGCCGCCGAATGGCAGGCCCGGCTCGATCTTGCGGCGTGCTATCGGCTGGTCGACGCCTACGGGATGACCGACCTGATCTACAACCACATCACGGCACGCATCCCGGGCACCGAGCACCTGCTGATCAACCTCTACGGCCTGCTCTACAAGGAGATCACGGCGTCGAGCCTGGTGAAGATCGACGTCGAGGGCAACGTGGTGTGGAAGCCGGACACCGACTACGGCATCAACGTCTCGGGCTACGTGATTCACGGCGCGATCCACAAGGCGCGCCCCGAAGTGAAATGCGTGCTGCACACGCACACCCGCGCCGGCATGGCGGTGTCGACAATGAAGTGCGGCCTGCTGCCGATGTCGCAGACCTCGATCCGCTTCAACGGCCATATCGGCTACCACGACTACGAGGGCCCGGCGGTCGATCTCGACGAGCGCGAGCGGCTCGTGCGCGACCTCGGCCCGCACGACGCGATGATCATGCGCAACCACGGGCTGCTCACCTGCGGCGCCACGATCCAGCAGGCGTTCAATACCATGTACCAGCTCGAGCTCTCGTGCCGCTCGCAAGCGGACGCCATGGCGGCGCGCACCGAGCTCACCATGCCGGGCGAGAACGTGCTCGCCCACACGGCGCACATGTACCAGCCGGACACCCGCCGGCCCTACGGCGTCCTCGAATGGCCTGCCATGCTGCGCCTGCTGGATGCGGAAGAAGGCCGTTCGGGCTATCCGTCGTACAAGCACTAGCGCATGTCCCGGCGAAGTGGAGGCCGGTTCGCCGACAAGGACATGCGCCAAACACAAAGATCCAAGATTCGCAGACGAGGAACCCCATGAGCAACGCACGAGTGACCGGATTGCGCAGCGTCGAGCTGGGCGTGGCCGATCTCGACAAATCCGCCGCCTTCTACCGCGACGTCTGGGGCCTCGAGGACGTGGTGTCGACCGGCGACACGCTGCACCTGCGCGGCACCGGCGCCGAGCATCATGTGCTCACCCTGCGGGTGCGGCCGAAGGCGATGTTCCTGGGCGTGCATTTCGCCGCCGCCAACAACGACGCCGTGAACAAGCTGCACGACCAGGTGAAGGCGCACGGCGCGACGATCCTGTCGGCGCCGGCCGCGCTCCCGCGCGACGAAGGCGGCGGCTACGGCTTCGCGCTGCGCTCGCCCGAAGGCCAGCCGATCTTCATCTCCTCCGACGTCGACCGGCTCGATGTCGGCCGCGAGGACCGCTCGCGCCCGACCAAGCTCACCCACGTGGTGCTCAACGCCACCAAGACCGACGCCGAGCTCGCCTTCTTCCTCGACGCGCTCGGCTTCCGCCACTCGGACTCGACCGACATGATGGAGTTCGTGCGCTGCACCTCAGATCACCACTCGCTCGCGCTGGTGCGCACCGAGGGGCCCTCGCTCAACCACATGGCCTACGAGATGGCCAACATCGACGGCCTGATGCGCGGCGCCGGCCGCATGAAGCAGGCGGGCTACAACATCGAATGGGGCCTCGGCCGGCACGGGCCGGGCAACAACGTGTTCACGTACTTCGTCGAGCCGAACGGCTTCGTCACCGAGTACACGACCGACGTCGATCAGGTCGACGAGGCGACCTACCAGAAGCATGACGCGGCCTACTGGCGCAGCTTCCCGGGCCGTCCCTGCCGCTGGAACATGGCGGGCCACCCGTCGAACCGCCTCAAGGTCGCGATGGGCGGCAACCCGGTCGCCGCCCAGGCGGCCACGGACGAGCGCTGCGAAGACGTGATGGCGAAGACGCTGGCGCGATAGGGACCGGTGGCCACCGCCGACGACGTCCGGGCAGGCTTTCTTCGGAGCATACGCTAAGTAGCGCGCTCACTTGCCCGGCGGGATGAGACACCACTGCCGCCATTCGGGGACATACTGGCAGGTCCAGCCGTTTCCACGGTCCTGGGCGACCTTCTTGCACGACTTCTCATAGCCGCGATTGCACTCGAGGTCCGCGAGGACGACGGGAGGCCGTGCGGCGTCCCGCAGGCGGTCGAGCAACGATGTGTGCATGGTCGCGGTCTCGGCCCGCGCGGCAGACGTTGCGGCGACCAGGGCAAATACCGATACGAGCATCCACATCGCTTGTTTTCCTTTCTGCACGGCGACCAGGCGTGCAAGATAGCACGCGCCTCCGCGCGCAAACGGACAACTTTGCGCGCAATTTCCCCAACCCAACGCACCGACAGAGGATAGAGGCCGAATGCGCATCCACAATCTCTACGTCGACGCCCAGGGCGAGACGCATTTTCGCGACATCGAGGTCGAATGGGTCGAGGAACGTCCCGGCGGCAAGCTGTCACGGCGCATGCCGGCGACCGGCATCATCTTCCGCCAGACCGGCGGCGACTACGATCTCGACTGGCACCCGGCGCCGCGCCGGCAGTACATCATCAACCTCGACGGCGGGGTCGAGATCACGGTGAGCGACGGGGAAAAGCGGGTCATCGGCGCCGGCGAGGTGCTGCTCGTCGAGGACATCACCGGCAAGGGCCACCTGTCGAAGGCCGTCAGCGGGCAGATGCGGCACTCGATCTTCGTGCCGATCGATTGAGCGATGATGGCGGCGCCGCCGGGCTGCGAGGCGGCGATCCGAACCACATGCGTTCATTCATCGCGTACGGGTGGCGGTGCGTCGCGCCACCGCGATCGTTGAGCAGGGGCGCGATTGTTCTTGCACGGCTGCGGCAATTACGCTCCCTCAGGTGGCAAAACGGAAGGAAGCGCGCATGAGCGAAACTATCGACCTCGCGGGCGTTAATCCGACGCTTACGGTCTTTCCGAGCAGGCAACAAGTCATCATTGGATGTCGGATGGTAGAGCATCTGGCTGATGGTCCCCGGCTATCCGAAAAAACCATCCGCCTTGGAATGACGATGGCAGATGCAATGCAGCTACTGGCTCTGCTGATAGATACTCAACAGCGACTTGGCATTGAAGGGCCGGGCGTTCAGCCGACCGTAATAGAGGTTCCTCCGGCGAAGGGCCGAAACTAGCGCGTATTTGTCTTCTTTCCTTTGCACTTAGTAGGACTCTGCCCGGTGCCGCCGCGCCGTCCGGGACGCAAACGCGCTACTCGTCCGTGCGCGCGGCCGCGATGAGTGCATCCACCTGCGCGGCCTCGTCGGAGAACTCGCCGGCCAATCCCTTGAGCGCGTCGGCGGCTTCGGCCTCGCGGCACGCGAGCCCGATCTGCATCAGCCTCAGCGAAATCGCGCGCAATTGCCCCGACTGCATGGAGAGCTTGCGCAGCTTCGCGATGCGCTCGACCGGCGTCATCGAGACGTCCGCCTGACGCATCGCGAGTTGGCGCTGCTCGACCGCGTTGCCCAGGACGATCGCCGACAGTCGCGTTACCACCTGACGCAGGTCGCGGTTCTCTCTCTCCAGTTCGGCGATCGTCGAATCCATCGTGTTCCGGCTCGGGGAACCCCGGCCCCCGCGCACGAGCTAGTCACCAGAGGTTGATTTGTCTAATATTCCAAACGGCTAACTTCGATACTTTGCGGATATCTACCATTGGGTGTGCTGCGGCGGCCGCGAGCCGCCGCAGCGAACATCGACCATCCTGTTGCGGACACGTGGCCGCTTGCGGGCGGAGCCCGGAGCATGGAGCTGCGTCATCTTCGGTATTTCGTCGCGGTCGCCGAGGAGCGCAGCTTCCGGCGCGCCGCCGAGCGGCTTGGCATCCAGCAGCCGCCGCTCAGCCTGCAAATTCGCCAACTCGAACGGGAGATGGGCACCTCGCTCTTCCGCCGCCACGCCCGCGGCGTCGAGCCGACTGACGCCGGCAAGCTGCTGCTCGAGGAAGCGCGCGTCATCCTCAATCAGGTCGAGCAGGCCAAGAGCGGCGTCGCGCGCCGCGGCCGCGGCGAAAGCGGGCAGCTCAACGTCGGATCGAGCGGGGCGACCGATTTTCATCCGCTCATTCCGGCAATCATCCGCGAATACGGCACGCAATTCCCCGATGTCGATCTCGTCCCCGAGGCAGGCAATACCGCGTTGATGCTGGCGCGGCTGCGTGCCGGCGCGCTCGACCTCGCCTTCGTGCGCCCGCCGGTCATGGAGCGCGACGGCCTCGTGGCGATACGGCTCGTCGACGAGGACTCGGTGATGGCGCTGCCGAGCGGCCATCCGCTCGCCGGCCGCGCGGCCGCGCCGCTCTCGGCGCTCGCCCGCGAGACCCTCATCCTCCATTCGCGCGCCGTCAATCCGGGCGGCCACGATCTGATCGTCGCGGCCTGCCGGAACGCCGGCTTCGAGCCGGTCCTCGGCCAGTCGGCGCCGCAGATCGTGTCGATCGTGCCGATGGTCGCGGCCGGCCTCGGCGTCTCGATCGTGCCGCAGTCGATGCGCCGGATCGCGATCGACGGCGTCTTCTTCCTGCCGATCGAGGGCGGCGGCCCGCGCGCCGAAATCTGGCTCGTCCATTGCCGCGACGAGCGCTCGCCGGCGATCAGGAAATTCGTCGCAGTCGCCCGCCGCGAGATGCGCCGGGCGGCGGAGCGCGGGATCGAGGGACTGCGGAAGGCTACGGGATAGGCACGCCCGCGCGTCAGCGCAGCCACAGGTCCTCGTCACCGTCGTACCCATCGCTGCAGTACGTGCCGCCCTCGTACCAGTCGGCGACGCGATCGGACGGGAGCTTCGCCTGGGCGGCGAGCGCCGCGTCGCGAAAATCCTCGGCGCGCCCGGTCGGGCGATAGCCGAAGCGGAACGCGTCCACATTGTCCCACCAGCCCCGCGCATTGTCGGAGGCGCCGAAGAAGATCTCGCAGCGGATGTCTGGATGCTCGAGGCCGATGCGGATGAGCTGCGCCAGGTCCTCGGGCTTGATCCAGATCGAGAGGCGCCGCAGGTCGATCGGCTGGTCGCCGAAATTGCCGATGCGGATCGAGGTCACGCGCATGCCGTGCTTCGACGCGTAGAGCGAGCCGAGCGCCTCGCCGAACGCCTTCGACACGCCGTAGCGCGAATCCGGCCGCACGCGATGGTCGGGCCCGATGCGGCGGTTGCGCGGATAGAAGCCGACCGCGTGGTTCGACGAGGCGAACACGACCCGCTTGACCTTGGCGCGGCGGGCCGCCTCGAACAGGTTGTAGCAGCCGACGATGTTGGCGCTGTGGATCACGTCCCACGGACCTTCGACCGAGAAGCCGCCGAGATGGATGATGCCCTCGACGCCCGCGACCGCGCGCTCGACCGCCGGCAGATCGGCGAGATCAGCGGCGACGAACTCTTCGTCCGGCTTGAGGTCGGCCGGCGCCTTGAGGTCGGAGAGCCGCAGGCGCGGATAGACGCCCTTGAGCAATGTGCGCATCCGCGTGCCGATGCCACCGCCGGCGCCCGTCATCAGAACCGATTGCATGTCGTTCTCTCCCAGATCGTCGCACACATATTAGAGCGCGCGTCCCGGCAAGGGGACAGGGCTATCGCATATGGATTGGCACTGCGCCTGCGCTCCCTCTCCCCGCGTGCGGCTCTCAAACCGACCTCCCCCCCCTTGCCTTCGAGCTGTGCCGATACGGCTTCGAGGATTGGCTGGTCGGCCGGTTCGAACGCGTCAGCGAGGCTCTGGCTGGTGGTTCCGTCGCGGGCTTTGACCAGTTGCATCACGGTCACGGCCGCCACCGTGACGGCGGTGACGAACTTGATCATGACTTGCGGGGCACCGATCTCGGCCGCCTCGATGTCGAAGCCTGCCGTCTTGAGCGTGGCGAAGAACTCCTCGATGGTCCAGCGCATTCGATAGAGATCGACAATTCTGCGTGCCTCGGCGAGCGTCGTGACCGCGTGCGTCGTTAGCAGGCGCCAATGGATGGGCTTGCCGTCATCGGGCGTCGACGTCTCGCGGACGTCGACCATGGTCAGGGCGATCGTGTCGGGCAGATCGGGTGCCGCCCCATGTCGCGGCTTGCACAACGTGACACGCGAGAAGCGTACCGCGAGCTGCGTCATGCGCTCCTTGCGCCCCGGCGCGGCCGGGATCTTGACCGTCAACGGGCCTTGTTCCGGCAGCCGGTCGACATGGGCGAACAGCAGATCGATCTGCGCCGCATCGTCTGTCGCGATCTTGCGGTTCTGGCAGGCCCGCACGATCAGCTCAACGTTGCCCGGCCGCCGTGCGAAGTGCTCGTAGATATCACTCTCCCGGTCCGATACGCCGGTGATGCTCGCAGCCTGCGCCAAGACTTCGCCAGCGCGCGTCGTGCCATCAAGCCAGCGCTGCAATTCCTTCTCCGTGGTCGGGCGCGAGCGACGCGCCGTGACCTTGCCGGTATCGCGATTCCACACCTTGGCGTCGACCAGCCCGAGCAGCCCGCGGGTCGTGGCATCCATCGCCAAAACCGCATGCAACAGAAGGCCACGCAACGCGCCGCCCTTGCCGACCGGTCCATAGCCGCGCGCCTTCCCCCGCTGCCCTCCCAAGGTCAGTTCACTCGTATCCTGGATCACCACGACATCACGCCTCGCTGCCCGCGCAGCTGTACGCTCCGCAGCATGCGATGCCATCTCGGCCGCCGTCACAAACCTGTTGCGCAGGAACCGGGTAAAGCGAATCTCCCGCGCCCGCGTTCCAGCCAGCCGAAGGATGCACGAACACGGTCGCTCGACCAGCGCCGCATGCAACAAGGCCCCCCTTTTTGCCGGCGCACGTCGCCAAACCGCCCCAGTCCATATTCGGCCCAAAACATCGGATGCTCCCGCGAATCATGGAATGCTCCACGGAATCAGCCATCAAAGGCCCCGGCAAGATGTGTGAATATGACAGCCGCGTGCGGGGAGAGGGAGCGCGCGCGCAGTGCCAAATCGGCAGCTTAAGTCAGTTCGCGCGCGATCCACTCCGTGACCGAGCGATGTGTCGGCCGCCAGCCGAGCGCCGCGGCGGCCGCGCCGCGCACGCGGCTGTTCGAGCCGAGCGAATAGACCGCCATGTTGCGGCCCCACGTCGCGATCGCCTCCTCGGCCGCCATCGGCAGCGCCGCGCCGAGGCCGAGCTTTTGCGCGATCGCGCGGGCGATCTCGCCATATGCTTCCTCGCCGCTCTCCACATACATGAAGGCACCGGCCGGCGCCTGCGCGAGCGCCAGCCGATAGAGTGCGGCGACGTCCTCGATATGGACGTTCGACCAGCGGTTCAGCCCGCGCCCGACGAAGCGCGCGGTGCCGGTCGATTTGGCGTGCTTTACCAGCGCGGGAATCTGCACGCTCGCGGCCGCCGGGCCGAGCGCATGGCCGTAGATCATGGTGTTGCACAGCACGATCGAGCGGATGCCGGGCGCCGCGAGCACCCGCCGGTCGATCGCGACGCGGGCGGCCTTGTCGGGCGCGGGCTCGATCGGCGTCGTCTCGTCGAAGATGCGGTCGGACGGCTCGCCCATGGCGAGATCCGCCACGATACTGCTTCCGCTCGAGTGGATGAGCGGCTTGCCCGAGCCCGCGAGCGCATCGATCAGCGCCTCGACGGCGGCGCGGTGATCGCTCGAGGCCGCGTTGACCACCGCATCGGCGGCACGCGCCTCCGTGCGCAACAGTTCGGCATCATCGAGCGCGCCGACCACGGGCTCGATCCCATGCGCCGCGACCGCCTCGCCCTTCGCGCTGTCGCGAACAAGACCGCGCACGCGATGGCCGTCGGCGGCGAGAACCGCCGCGACCGAGCCGCCGATATAGCCGTTCGCGCCGGTGAGAAAGATGCGCAAGGCCGTTGTCCGACAAACCGCTCTCGCGGGAACCGCCCTGTGTGAGGCAAGCGCCTGCCATAATCAAGCACCGGCGGCTGCAGGCACACGTTCCCGGCGAGAGGCTGCTCCGACACGACCTGCGCACCCACAGAGCATCGATAAAATTGTGGATCGCTCCCGGATCATTTCGCCAATTGACGCGTTAGCCATGTGCTCGCCTGACATCCCCCTCCCCCCGTGCTAAGGCGAGCACAGCCCCGGCCAATTGCCGGGGCTTTTTTTGCCGCGATCAAGGTTCCGCGGTTGGAATGCCGGTGCAGATGCCTTCTTGGAATGCGAGACTTGCGTACCTGATCACCCCGAAAAGTGGCCCCGTACGCGCGATGGACACCTTGCTCGATGCCAACCATGCCATCACACAGGACCTGCCGATCGGCTGGCTGCGGCGGCCTCACTGGGCCGCAGCCGGCAAGCTGCTGCTCGCGGCTGCCGAAGGCGGAGATCGCGCCGACCTCATGGCCGTGACCGAGGCGCTGCTCGCAGCGGTGGAACACGAGGGTTGGATGGAGCGCATGCCGCTCTCTGCCCGGATGCCGGAGCTGTAGCACGGCTGCGTCGGCGCGTTGATGTACCGGCCGCACCGGACGCGGCTCCTCACGCGCCGAGGAAAAGCGTGCTCTCGTCGCGTTCCCGCGCGGGTGCGTGTCCGACGGCTATTTCAAGCAGTGGTCGAACGTGTAGGCGTTGAGCTTCGGATTCCAGCGGGCCTCGCAGGATTCCCTCCTCCGTTCGCTCCTCGTTTTCACGGTTGACCTGGATCTCGCACCGTTCGCGGCAACTGTCTTCCCGGCATTTGGCGATGCAGGCCTTGTAGTCGATGGCGAGCGCGGGGCCGCTCGCCGCAATCCCCGCCGTCCACCCGACGGCGATCGTCAAAGCCATCATGCGAAAGGATTTCATCGGTCGCCTCATGTTGAGAGACAATCGATCCGTGCGGCATGCACGAACGTGATCCGCGCAGGCTAGCAAGGATTTGATAGAGTCCTTTGGGCAACCTTGCGTATATCGCGCGGCAATCGCTAACGCGTCGACGGCCGCCGGATCATGCGGCGCGCCCTCCACCGCCGCGGCCCATGGTCGCCTGTGCAATCGCTGCGAGGACGAGCGCGGCCGGAATGGCGAACATCACCAGGGCCCCGATCGTCACCGCAAGGCCGAGGATGATCACGGTCACCAGCGACAGCATGAACGCGAGGACCACGATGGCGAGGATCGCGATCGCCCATTTGCGCCAGCCCATGACCTCGCGCCGCTCGCCGTCCTTGTCGATGACGACTTTCATGGCCCCACCTTCCACGCGCCCGTCCCGTGCGTGAACGGCACGCAACGTAACAGACGCATCCAAGGCGCGATTGGACAACTTTGCCTGTAATTTTTTCCCGTAGCGCACGCCCGGCCCGAGCGAGCTGCCCGTGGCGGTCGGCGCGAGGCAAGTCATGCGATGGAAATCGGTCCAGATGTCCTTCGCTCATCCGGGCCCCGGCTTCGACGGCGACCGCCGAGGGCGCCGACGAATTGCACTAGCAACGGCGGAATTCGCGCCGCGGTCCCGCCTCGTTCTCGAGCTGGACCATGCCGGTGCCGTTGAACTCGGCGAAATCGGTGTGGACGCTTTCGCCTTTGGCGTTGCGCCACGTTACGCGGATCAAGTCTGCCTGGAAGTCATAATTCAGGATCGCGAAGACACGGCGCTCGCTGCTCCCGGCAACAACCGCGGTCAGGTTGTCGCGGTCGAACTGCTCGCTGCCGCCCTGGGTGCACCACTTCCCGGAGATGTCCTCGAAGCTGAGCGCGGCGGCCGCGGTGCAGTTCAGCGCACCGAACGCCGCAACGGCCGATCCGACGATGATAGCCTTGCGCAACGTGCCCATCACGGTCTTTCCCCCTGTGGCTCGGAATCTGCACCCGGACGCCGAACAGGATAACGGGATTTCGGCTTGGCACAACGACAGCGCCTCGCCATCCCACAGCCTCGTGTCAGCCGCGCCGCGGTGCCCTGGCCGCCAGCGCCGCCACCGTGCTGAGCAAGGAGAGCGCCACGAACACGTGCAGCGACAGCGTGTAGCTACCGGTGCGGTCATAGAATGCGCCGGAGACGATCGGGCCCACCGCCTGCGCCACCACCTGGAACGGCAGCGCCAGCCCGCGGATCGCGCCGTAGTGCGCGCGTCCGAAATAATCCGCCCAGGCGACAGGCAGCAGCGTCAGCATGCTGCCGATGCCGGCGCCGAACAGCCCGGCGCTCAGATAGCCGTCGGCGGCCGTGTTGATGCCCGGCATCAGGGAGACGCCGGCGGCCGCGAGCAGTCCGCCGACGGCGAGCGGAAAGCGGATCGGCCAGCGCCGCGGCAGGAATCCGCAAACGATGGTCGCGGCCGCCGACATGAGCGAGAAAAAGCTGACGATCAACGCCGCCGTGGTGGGATCGAGGCCGCGCTGCACGAGATGCGGCGCCTGATGCAGGCTGACGCCGGCCTGCACCGGATAGATCGCCACGGCATAGAGCGACAACAGCCAGAAGCTCCCGGTGCGCAGCGCGGCGTGGCGCGAGAAGGCCGGCTCGGCGCGCGGACTCGCGCCGGCGGATGGGCCTGCGGGGCGCGCGACGTCGGGCTTGAGCCCCATGTCCTCGGGCCGGCGCACCAGGAAGAGCGCGACGGGAACGAGGCCGACGATCAGCACGGTCGCGCCGAGCGCGGTCCAGCCGGCGCGCCAGCCGCCCCGCAGAATCGCGAACTGCGCGATCAGCGGCATCGCCACGAGGCCGAGCATCTGCACGAGGTTGGCGATCGAGGACGCGGTGGTACGACGGGCGATGAACCAGTTGTTCACGCCCGCGTAGATGCCGAGCTCGAACGGCCCGGCCCAGCACATGCGTACGAGGCAGAACAGGAGATAGAACACGACCACCGACGCGGCAATCGACAGGAGCCAGAGCGCGGCGGCGCTGAGCACGATCGCGACGCACAGCATCAGATGCGAGCCGCGGCGGTCGACCAGCGTTCCCATCCGCGGCGCCGCCAGGGCGGCCAGCAAGCCGCCGAGCGACACCGCGCCCGAGATCGCGGTGCGCGACCAGCCGAAGTCGCGCGTCAGCGGCTCGATGAAGACCGAAAAAGTCGCGACCGCGCCGCCCTGGCGCGCGAACCCCGCGCAGCACAGGCAGGCGAGCACGATCCAGCCGTAGTAGAACGGCACCCGCGCGGCCAGCGCGCGCGGCAAGGCATGTCGCCTCTCGATTCCCGTATCACTCACGCGTCAAGCGTTACGTGCCGGGTGCGCCTCCCGCAAGCGGCTTGCGCCGGCGCAAAAGGCGCCCAGCCGTACCCGGCGCGATTGAAGGCAGGATCGACGCGGCGCCGGCCGCGCCCCGTTCATTCCTGCTGCGCAACAAGCCGGCTGTAGCGCTTGCGGCTGTTCATGAGATGGCCGCGCATGGCGCTGCGCGCCTTGACAACCGATCCGGCGCGGATCGCGTCGAGGATCGCGCGGTGCTCCTTCTGGAACGTGCGCAGGTAGGCGACGCGCGCGCTCGCACCGCCCGCGACCCGGATGGTCTGGCGCGGGATGATGAAGCGGCCGAGATACTCGAGGAAACCAGCGAATTGCGGGTTGCGGGTCGCGGCCGCGATACTGCGATGAAAGGCGAAATCCTCGTCGATCGCCGGCTCGCCGCGCGCGATCGCGCGCTCGATCGCCGCATAGGCGGCCGCGATCGCGCGCACGTCGGCGGCGCCCGCCCGCTCGGCCGCGAGCCCCGCCGCCTCTACCTCGATGCCGGTGCGCAGCTCCATCACGGCCAGCACCTCGGCCAGCGAGCCGAGATCGGCCGCCTCGATGCGGAACGGCCGGCGCGAGCCTTCGGCGACGAAAGCCCCTGCACCCTGGCGGGTGACGACAAGCCCCTCGGCGCGCAGCGCCGCGATCGCCTCGCGCACCACCGTGCGGCTCACCCCGTTGGCGGCGATCAATTCCTGCTCGGTCGGCAGCCGCGCGCCCGGCGCGAGGCGGCCGCTGACAATCTCGCCGCTCAGCCGCTCGACGAGCGCATGCGCGAGGCTGCGCGGGGCCAGCGGCCGCAGCGGGAGCGGCGCGGTCGCCACGGCCGCCGCGACTCCGGCGCATTTGCCCTCGTCCGTAAAGTTGTCATATGATATGATGACTATCACGATCCGCCGCCCGCCACAACGGCGGCAGCCGCAGACGCAAACCGGGAGGACGGCATGCATTACGGATTGCACCGAGGATTGCGGCGGGGATCGGCGCTGATCGCGCTGGCGCTGACCGCCGCGCTCGCCGGCGCCACACAGGCGCAGACCGTGCTCAAGGCCTCGGACGTCCATCCGGCCGGCTATCCGACCGTGGTCGCGGTCGAGCACTTCGGCGACAAGCTCGCGAGCGCGACCAACGGGCGCATCAAGGTGCAGATGTACGCCTCGATGCAGCTCGGCGGCGAGAAGGAGGCGATCGAGCAGGCGCAGGTCGGCGCGATCCAGCTCGCGCGGGTGAGCGTCGGCGCGCTCGGGCCCGTGGTACCCGACCTCAACGTGTTCAACCTGCCGTTCCTCTTCCGCAACACCGCCCACATGGAGAAGGTGATCGATGGCGAGATCGGCCAGGAGCTGCTCGACAAGGTAACGGGCAATCCCAATGCGGGCCTGGTCGGCCTCAACTGGATGGATGCGGGCGCACGCAGCGTCTACGACACCAAGCGCCCGATCCGGACGATCGCGGATCTCAAGGGCCTCAAGGTCCGGGTGATCGGCAACCCGATGTTCGTCGACATGATGAACGCGCTCGGCGGCAACGGCGTCGCCATGGGCTACGACCAGGTGTTCAGCGCGCTGCAGACCGGGGTGATCGACGGCGCCGAGAACAATCCGCCGAGCTTCGTGTTCGACAACCATTACCAGGTCGCGAAGTATTTCACGTTCACCGAGCACCTGATCGTGCCGGAGATCCTCGTGATGTCGCGCAAGACGTGGGACGCGCTCTCCAAGGAGGACCAGGCGCTGGTCAGGAAGTTCGCGCGCGAGGCGCAGGTCGAGGAGCGCGAGCTGTGGAAGGCCTACGAGGCGAAGGCGCTCGAAAAAGCGAAGGCCGCCGGCATCCAGTTCACCGAGATCGCCGACAAGGCGCCGTTCCAGGCGGCCGTGAAGCCGGTGTGGGACAAGTACGGGCCGCGCTTCGCCGACACGATCAAGCGCATCCAGGCGGTGCAGTGAGCATGGCGAACGTGGGGGCGCCGTCCGCCGCACGATGGACGTGCTCTACTGGATCTGCGCGGCGCTCGGCTGCACCGCGCTGGTGCTGATCTCGGCCGTCATCCCGTGGGCGGTGTTTACCCGCAAGGTGCTCAACAGTGCGGCCTCCTGGCCGGAGCCGTTCGCGGTGCTGCTCACCATCGTGCTCACGTTCTTCGGCGCCGCGGCCTGCTACCGCCGCGGCACGCACATGAGCATCGCGGCGTTCACCGCGATGCTGCCCGACGCCGTGCGGCCGCTGGTCGAGCTGGTGTCGCAGGCGCTGGTCGGCGCGTTCGGGCTGTTCATGGCCTATTACGGCGGCAAGCTCGTGATGGCGACCTGGCACAACTCGGTCGATGCCTTCCCGTGGCTGTCGGTCGGCCTCACCTACCTGCCGATCCCCCTCGGCGGCGCGATCCTCTTTCTATTTGTCGTCGAGCGCGTGACCCTCGGACGGCCGGAGCAGGCCGAGGCTGCCGCGGCGGAAAAAGCCGCGGCCTTCGAGTAGCGCATCGGAGAGCGAACGATGGACGTCTTCGTTCTTCTCGCCACCATGTTCGTCTGCTTCATCATCGGCGTGCCGATCGCCTATTCGCTGGCGATCGCGGCGCTGGCCGGTGCGCTATGGATCGGCCTTCCGCTCGAAGCGCTGATGCTCAAGATCTCCGACGGGGTCAGCAAGGTCGCGATGCTGACCATCCCGTTCTTCGTGCTCGCCGGCGCCATCATGGCCGAAGGCGGCATGGCGCGCCGCCTCGTCGCGCTCGCCGACGTGATGATCGGGTTCACCCGCGTGCGCGGCGGGCTCTCGGTCGTGAACGTGCTGGCGACCACGTTCCTCAGCGGCATCTCGGGCTCGTCGGTGGCCGATACCTCGGCGATCGGCTCGGTGATGATCCCGCAGATGGAGCGCGCCGGCTATCCGCGCGTGTTCGCGACCAACGTCACCATCACGGCCTCGGTGCAGGCGCTCCTGGTGCCGCCGAGCCACAACGCCGTGATCTACTCGCTCGCGACCGGCGGCTCGATCTCGATCATCAGCCTGTTCATGGCGGGCGTCGTGCCAGGCCTGCTGCTCGGCGCCGCGCTCGTCATCCTCTGCCTCGTCATCGCCTACCGCGACGGGCATCCACGCGGCACCACGGTGCCGCTGCGCGAGGGGCTCCGGCTCGCCGGCGAGGCGCTGTGGGGCCTGGTGACGCTCGCGATCATCCTCGGCGGCATCCTGCTCGGGTGGTTCACCGCAATCGAGGCCGGCGCGGTCGCCTGCGTGTGGGCGTTCCTGGTCACCATGTTGATCTACCGCGACTACGGCTGGCGCGACCTGCCGCGCCTCGTCCACCGCACCTTCCACACGGTCGCGATGGTGATGACCTTGATCGCCTGCGCGTCGGCGGTCGGCTACATCATGGCGCTGACCCAGATGCCGGGGAAGATCACCGAGTTCTTTCTCTCGATCTCGAGCGACAAGCACGTGATCCTCTTCCTCATCAACATATTGCTGCTCGTGCTCGGCTGCCTCGTCGACATGGCGCCGTCGATCCTGATCGCGACGCCGATCCTCTTGCCCGTGATGCGGAACTTCGGCGTCGACCCGGTGCATTTCGGCATGATCATGATGCTCAACCTCGGCATCGGGCTCTGCCACCCGCCGGTCGGCGCGACGCTGTTCGTCGGCTGCGCGGTCGGCAAGGTGACGATCGAGCAGGTGATGCGGCGCATCTGGCCGTTCTACGGCGTGATGTTCGCGGTGCTGATGCTGGTCACCTACATCCCCGACCTGTCGCTCTGGCTCCCGCACCACGTGCTGCGGTAGACTCGACTTTGCAATACATTCCTCCTCATCCTGAGAGCTTGTGATTTTATTCGGCTTACGAGGCGTTTGGGATGGGACGCAGGGTATCGGTTTCGATCGGATAGCCGGGTGATGATCTCACCCGTCCGCGTGGAGCAGGCGGTGTCCGGCGAGGATGTTGTTGGCCAAGGCGAACCACCGCAACACCGTGTTGATCTTGTCGACCCCGCGTACTCTGAACTGATAGAGGCCCCAGTTTCGGAAGCGGGCATTGATGCATTCGGCCCGCGCGCGACGTTTGTAAACTCCCTTGCCGTGCGGGCTCTTCATGCGGGCCCGCCAGGCGGCCACGCCAGGGCCATCGTCGGCACGCGGCGCATAGGGATCTTGCTGGTGTTTGCTACGGCTGGGCGGACCGTACACCTTGACGCCATTGGCGGCGGCCCATTCGGTATCGGCGTTCTTGTTGAAGCCGCCGTCGACCAGATGGCGCTTGGGCCAGACGCCATAGCGCTTCTTGATCTCGTCAAGCATCGGCCTGAGGAGGCCGCGGTCGGAGCCGACGGGTTTCGCGTCCGTGACGAGCACGATCTCTCCGCCCGCCGCCGTCGCGATCTGGCAGTTATAGGCCGGCCGGAAGCCGCCATCGGCCATCTTCATGACGCGCGCGTCGGGATCGGTGGTCGAGGCACGTGGCTCCTTCTGCTTGGCAACTTCCTTCTTGTTGGTCCGCTTACGCCGCTCGCGCTCGGCCTCGATCTCAGCCATCTTGGCGAGCGCCGACGTCACCCGCGCCTCGCGTTCACGCGCTACGCGCTCCTGGGCGGCTTGTATCCGGCGGCTGCTGGCCTGTGGATCGTCGTCCGCCTCCTGCTTGAGCCGGTCGATCAGTCGCCGCGCCTTCTTGAGCTCCTTGTGCAGCTTCTTGCGACGGCGAAACGAGCCGCTGCCGGCCGAGGCCCGCACCCGCACGCCGTCCTGCGCCACTTCGTCGAGGTTGACGACGTCGGCCACCGACAAGCTCGCCACGCTCTCGGTCAACAGACGATCGAGCAGATCAGGGTGGGCGGTGCGGAAGTCCGCAAGTCCGTGATAGTTCATGCTCACCCCGCCGCACAGCCAGCGATACGCGTCATTCCTCTCGCACTCGCGTGCCAAGGCGCGCGCGCTGCCGATCCCTTCGCTCGTCGCAAAAAGCCACAGCGCCAGCAGCAACCGCGGGCTTGCCGGCGCCTGGCCGGGCGTGTGCTCGCGTGCCCGGACGGCTTCTTCCAGCTCTCGCAGATCGAGCTTCTGTGCGTAACCCCAAATCACCCGCGCGGGATGATCCGCCGCCAGCAGGGCCTCCAGATCGACCGCCCGTAACTCGACCTGGTCGCGCACCGGCTCGCGCAGCCGCGGCTTGCCTGCATCAAACGATCGAGCGCCGCTCTGCTCTGGAAGCCCATCAAAAAGCTCATTGCCGCTCATCGCCGCACCTCGCAATCCCTGCGGCAACCGAATCACTCTCTCCGTGAAAACTCAATGCAAATCGGGACAAAGATTCACAGCCTCTGAGGAGCACGCGCGAAGCGACGTGCGTCTCGAAGGATGGGCCGCGGGCGCAAGCGGCGCCACTAGCATGTGCGGCCCATGGTTCGAGACGCGCCGCCTGCGGCGTCGCTCCGCACCATGAGGGAGAAGATGTGGCGATGAACGGGAGAGACGCGATGACTGGAATGATCCGGGCGCTGGCCGGGGCGGCAATTTTCGCCGGCCTGTCGATGACGGCAGCCAACGGACAGGCCGCTCCTCCGGTGCCGGACGGACCACGCTATGTCGTGACCTATCTGGAGGTCATGCCGAGCGCGACGGCGGCGGGGACGACGCTCGCGCGCGACATGCGCGACGCGATGCGGGCCGAGGCCGGCAACCTGCGCGGCGAGGCCGTGCAGCGCATCGGCCAGACGAACCAGTTCGTGATCCTCACGGCATGGAAGGACCAGCAGGCGCTCGACGCGCACGCCAAGTCGGCGAAGACGGCGGAGCTTTTCGACAAGTTCAAGCGCATCCAGAACGCGCCATACGACGAGCGCATCACCTTCCCGCTGTCGGTCGCGCCGCCGGCCACGGCGGCCCTCGGCGCCGATGCCGTCGTCGTGGTGAGCCACGTCGACGTCATCCCGACGCAGCGCGAGATGAGCACGGCGCTGCTCAAGCAGCATGCCGAGGACGCCCGCCAGGAGGCCGGCAACCTGCGCTTCGAGGCGCTGACTCAAACCAACCGGCAGAACCATTTCACCGTGATCGAGGCATGGAAGGGCCGCAACGCCGCGCAGGCGCACGGCATGAACGCGGCGACGCGCGCGTTCCGCGACAAGATCGCGCCGGCGATCGGTGCGCTCTACGATGAGCGCTTCTACACGGCGCTCAAATAGCCTCGCGACAGCAGCGGAAATCGCCTCACGGCTTGACCTCTCGGCCGAGCCAGTCGATCGCCGCCTGCACGCCCCCCTTGCGATGGGGAATGCCTAGCGCCTCGAGCGCGCATTCGACCACGCCGAGCGTACCGAGCACCATCGGCGCGTTCACGTGGCCCATGTGGGCGATGCGGAAGGCCTTGTCCGACATCTCGCCGAGCCCTTGGCCCAGCACCACGCCGCATTTCGTGCTGCAGTACTCACGCAGCGGCCGCGCGTTCCACCGACCCGCCAAGCGGATGGTCGTCACCGTGTCGGAACGCTCGGCCGGCGCCGTGACGTTGAACTCCAGCGCCTTGCCGCGCGCCCATACGGCGACGGCGCGACGCACCGCTTCGGCGAGCAGGCGATGGCGGCGGAAAACGTTGTCGAGCCCTTCGGCGCGGATCATCTCGAAGGCCTGCCCGAGGCCGAACATCAGGTGCTCGGGCGGCGTGCCGGCATATTTCTGATAGTGGACCGTGCCGTCGCGCGACGTCCAATCCCAGTAGGGCGTGCGCAAGTTCGCGCGCTTGTGCACCGCGCGCGCACGGCTGCCGGCGGCGACGAAGCCGAGGCCTGGCGGCGACATCAGTCCCTTCTGCGACCCCGATACGGCGACGTCGATGCCCCACGCATCCATCTCGAACGGCATGCAGCCGAGCGAGGCGACCGCATCGACCATGAAGAGGGCATCGTGGCCGGCCGCCTTGATCGCCTTGCCGATGGCCGCGAGGTCGTTCACGACGCCGGATGCGGTATCGATCTGCACCACAAGCACCGCCTTGAAGCGGTTCTTTCCCGCCGTCCGCGCGTCCTGCCGCAGTCGCGCCTCGACCTCGCGTGCCCGCACGGCGCGCCGGTAATCCCCCTTGAGGACCTCGACCTCAATGCCGAGCTTTGCCCCCGCGTCGCCCCAGCCGAGCGCAAAGCGTCCGCTTTCCAGCACCAATATCCGGTCGCCGCGCGAGAGCACGTTGGTGAGCGCGGCTTCCCAGGCGCCGTGGCCGTTGGCGATGTAGATGTAGGGCCGCCCCCGGGTGCGGAAAATCCAGCGCAGGTTGGCGAACAGGCGATCGGTCAGTGCGAGCAGCGGGCCGCCATAGATGTCGACCGCCGGCCGATGCATCGCCTGCAGCACCTCGTCCGGCACCGTGGTGGGCCCCGGAATGGCCAGGAATTCGCGCCCCGCTCTGACGACCATGCTGCCTCACGAATCGTGCGCCCGTGGGAAAGGGCATTGATTAGCGCATATCCCGGCGAAGTGGCCACCGGTTCGCCGACAAGGATATGCGCAAACCAAAGAAGTTAGAGCATGTCCCGATTCCGCAGGAACGGGACATGCTCTAGCGGGTTGCGGCGCGCGGTGCCAGATCGGCGCGGGTGCACGTCGGCTCGCGGCAGCGCGATCGGATGCGCCATGATCGCGGCGAGCATGTCGCGCTTCTCACGTCGCCTCGCGCGGCGGCGTAATGGAAGATTCTTCGCTACGCGGCGGCGGGCGTCGACCGGGCGGCCTCGGCCGCCTCGGCGGCGGCCGCTTTGCCGGCGATCCGCGCAACCGCGTCCTGCGCCTTCTCCATCGCGCGCGTCACGTCCGCCATCAACTGCTTGAGATCGCTCTCCGCCGCCAGAAGCTTGGTCGCCGGCATTGCCATGTCCACATCCCCGTTCACTCGCCTCCCCGTCAGTATTCCGGCTGATCGTGAACAGTCTCTAAAGGCCGGCGGCCCGCGCCGTCATAGCTCCGCGTCGGAATGTAATGTGTGGCAGCGTCGGCCGGACGCGTGGCTGAAACGCCAGACCGGGCGGAAATCACCTGTAAATGCAGGCAGGTATGGCCTTTGGCCTGGTTGCCGGCCCGACGTAACGCTTGCGCGCCAGGGCGCGAGCCGGTACGCAACCCCTGCACATGTCGCTCGGCGTGCTGCGCGGCGCGGTCGACCAGCAAATATCCCCACACCTCTATCGCCTTGGAACGATAAATGGACAATTTCCTCGCCTCGGACATTGCCGAGATCGCCGATCGCCTCGGGCCCCTGAGCCAGGAATTCGCTGGCCGCACCGTGATGATCACCGGGTCGCAGGGATTCCTCGGCCGCTACTTCACGCAATTTCTGGCGTACCTCAATCAGAACATCCTCGCGCGGCCCTGCAAGCTGCAGTTGCTCGACAACCTTCTGACGTCAGGCCAAGCCGGCGAGGCGATTCAAAATCTGCCCCACGCCACGTTCTTCAACCGGGACGTATCGCTGCTCAACGATTGGACCGACCCGGTCGATTTCGTCATTCATGCCGCCGGCATCGCGAGTCCGTTCTATTACCGCGCCTACCCGCTTCAAACGCTTGAAGTTGCCGTGAGCGGGACGCGCAACATGCTCGCGATTGCCGACAAGAACCGAGCCCGAATGGTGTTCTTCAGTTCCTCCGAGATTTACGGAGATCCGGAGCCGTCCCACGTCCCGACCCAGGAGAGTTATCGCGGCAACGTGTCGTGCCGCGGCCCGCGCGCCTGTTACGACGAGAGCAAGCGGGTCGGCGAGACGCTTTGCTATATCTTTCACGAGCGCTTCGGGACGAACGTCATGACGATCCGGCCGTTCAATGTGTATGGCCCCGGCATGCAGGAGCGCGACTACCGCGTGTTGCCGAACTTTGCCAGTCGCATCAAAGCCGGCAAGCCGCTGAAGCTCTACGGCAGCGGCACGCAGACGCGCACCTTTTGCTATATCACGGATGCGATCGTCGGCTTCATGCAGACGTTGCTGCGCGGCGTTCCGGGCGAGGCCTACAATATCGGCAACCCGTCGCCGGAGGTCTCCATGCGCGACCTGGTCGCCGCCATTGAACGCGTCCTCGCCAGACCGGTCGAGCACAGCTTCACGGATTACCCCGACAGCTACCCGGCCGACGAGCCGCTGCGGCGATGTCCCGACATTCGCAAGGCCGTGCTTCAGCTCGGCTATACGCCGGGCGTAACGCTCGATGACGGCCTCAAGCGATTTCTCGGTTGGACGGACCGGACATTTACCGGGGTCGACGCCTAGACCCTGGCTCCGAAAAAGGGATTCCGGTTTTCGCAAGAGATCACGCACAATGGCTTCAGGGACAGCCACCATGAAATGCAGCCTGTGCGGATGCGACGACCTCCGGGAGTTTCTCGACCTCGGCCAGCAGCCCCTCGCCAACAAATATCCGACCGCCGCGCAATTCGCCGCCGAGGACTTTTTCCCCCTGGCGGTCCTCTTCTGCGAGAATTGCAAGAACGTGCAGCTCGGCACCTTCATTTCGCGAAAGCGGATGTTCGAGGACTACTACTACCTGTCCTCGGTCAACGCCGGCCTGGTGCGTCACTTCGAAGGTCTGGCGCGGGACCTTGCCGGCGCGACATTCGTCGTCGACGTCGGGTCCAACGACGGCATCCTGTTGCGGCCCCTCAAAGGCCTGGGGATCAAGGCGGTCGGCATCGAGCCGTCCATCAACGTGTCGAAAATCGCCAACGATGAAGGGCTGACGACCATCTGCGCGTTCTTCGATGCGGCCACCGCCGGCCAGGTCGAACGCGACTACGGCAAGCCTGACGTGCTCGTCGCCAGCAGCGTCTTCACCCACCTCGAGGATCCGCATCAATTCATCGAGACGGTCCTCGCGCTGCTCGAAGACGGCGGCCGCTTCATCATCGAGGTCGAGTATATCGGCAATATCCTGAAAAGCCTTCAATACGAGCGCTTCTATCTCGACCGGATTTTCTATTATTCCCTCACCTCCTTGAAGCATCTTTTCGCGCAGCACGGCATGGACATCGTTGATGTACGGCACATCGAGCCGCACGGAGGGTCCCTGCAGGTCACGGCTCAACGAACCGGCCGCGGAACGCCGAGCGAGCGCGTATCGCAACAGCTGCTCGCCGAGAAGGCAGCGCTGACCATCGAGAACCTTCAGCGCTTCAAGCACGACGTCGTTGCGCAAACCGAGGCGTTGCGCGCGGCGCTCAAGCAATACAAGGCCTCGGGCCGGCGCGTTGCCGGCTATGGCGCGCCGGCGCGCGTGTCCACGATTTGCAATTTCGGAGAGATCGGCCCCGATCTGATCGAATACACGGTGGATGACAGTGCGCTGAAGCAGAACAAATTCACGCCCGGGACGCATATCCCGATCGTGACGCGCGAGACGCTCCTCCGGGATCGTCCCGACATCATCGTCGTCTTCGCCTACGAATATCTGGATGACATCCGGAAGAAGACGCCGGGCGACCACCGCTATTTCCTTCCGATCCCGCCTCGTGAAATCGAATGACGACGAATGCTTAGGCTGGGAACTCGTCGGGCGCGGGCGGTGGGGGAGCAACATCGAGCGAACCCTGCTGACATTCCGGGACGTTGCGGTCGTTCCTGTTTCCAAGGGAGCACCGCCGGACCTCGATCTCCATGGCGTGCTGATTGCCACGCCCGGCGCGACCCATGCCGACGTGGCGCTTCCCTACATCGAGGCGGGGATCGCCACGTTCATCGAGAAGCCGATGACGACCAGCGTCGCGGACGCGCAACGGCTCGTCGCCGCCGCGAACCGATCCGGCGCGCCGGTGTCGATCGGCCATATTTTTCTTCACCATCCGGCATTCGCGGCGCTGCTCGCGCACCTGCCCCACCTCGGACGCGTTCGCCACATCGAAGCGCAAGGCATGAACGATCGGCCGCGGAAGGACGCATCCGTTCTCTGGGACTGGTTGCCGCATCACCTGTCGATGGGACGCGCCGTCTTCGGCCGCCTGCCGCGCGCCGTCGCGGCACGGGATTTGTCGGAAGGGTCGGCTCGCGCTGCGTCGGTGGATTTCGACTTCGATGGCACGTCGATGGCTTGTGAGGTGAGCTGGCTGTCGCCCGTTGCGCGAAGCCGAATGCGCGTGACGGGCGACAAAGGCGTGCTCGAATTCGACGACAAGTCTGCGGACAAGCTGGTGTTTCGCGATCGCGACGGCAGGACGCAACGCCTGCCGTATGCGGCCGATCCGCCATTGACCCGCGAGCTCGCGGCGTTCGTGCAGGTTGTTCGCACACGATCTCGGGATCGGGACGACATGAACCTAGGGCTCGCGATTGTGCGGGCAATTGACGCCGCAGAAAGGTCGATTGCCGCCGCAGGGAAATCGATCGAACTCTAGGTGGGTCTCGATGCGGCGTCCGCCTGGGCCTTGCCAGCCGCTGCGGCTGGACCGTGAGCCAACGCGTCGCGCCCACCGCACGACATCCCGCGGCGCCCTACGCCACCCGCCCTTCGCGGATCACTCCGCGGCAGCGAGCCCCGCGCCCGCCAAAGGGCCAGCGCGCACGAGCTTGCCCGGCATCGCGCCAGTGTGCGTGCCGCGCTCGAAGATCGGCTGGCCGGCGCAGACCGTCATCTCGTAGCCGTCGACGCGCTGCACGAAGCGGCGGCCGTTGGCCGGCATGTCGTGCACGATCTCGGGCTTCTGCACCTGCAAGCGGCCGTGATCGATCAGGTTGACGTCGGCGCGCAGACCCGGCGCGAGCCGACCGCGGTCGGCGAACCCGAAGAAGTCGGCGGTCTCGCTGGTCTGCCGCTTGATCAGCATCTCGAGCGGCAGCTTCGGTCCGCGCACGCGATCGCGCGCCCAGTGGGTCAGCATGTAGGTCGGCACGCCCGAATCGACGATCGAGGTGCAATGCGCGCCGCCGTCCGAGAGGCCGAGCAGGCACGCCGGATCGTTGAGCATCTCGAAGATCGGACCGTGATCCTCGGTCGTGTAGTTCACCACCGGGAAGTAGAGATACTGATCGTCTTGAATAATGATGTCGTAGGCGACCTCGTCGGGCGGACGGCCGGTGCGGGCCGCGATCGCCGCCACGCTCTTCTCCGGGCCGGGCTCGTAGTCGGGCGGATCGCCCATGACGTAGAAGCGTTCCCACTTGGTGGTCACGGCCTGGCGGAACTGGGCGAGCTTGGCGACCTCGGCGTCCGACGGCTTCTCGGCGAGGATCTGCGCGCGCATCTGCGGGTCGCGCAGGCGGCGGCGTTGCTCGGCGATCGGCAGGCTCTCGATCGCCTTGTAGCTCGGCCGCACCGTGAACGGGTTGAGCGCGGTGCCGACCCCCATCATCACACCGATCGGCCGGCCGGCCATCTGCGCCGTGAGCGAGAGGCCTTCCGAGCGCGCCTGGTGCACGGCGCTCATGATGCGGCGCCAGCGCTGCGGGTCCTGGTAGCGATCGGTCAGCAGGAACCACACCGGACGCCCGGTCTCGCGTGCGAGCTTTTTCATCCAGCGCAGCTCGAATTCCTCGTCGTCGAAGTCGCTGTTCATGCCGAACGCGCCGGTGCCCGTGATGCCGAGCGCTGAGCCGATGCCGAGGAGCTCGTGGTCGTCGGCGTCGCGCGACGGCACGAGTTCGCCGTCCGGCGTCTTGTGCGAGTCAGTGCGCGAGGTCGTGAAGCCGAACGCGCCGGCGCGCAGCGCCTCGACCGTGAGATCCCGCATCTTGGCAATGTCGTCGGGCGTCGCGGGCTCGCGGCGCAGCGCGCGGTCGCCCATCACGTAGACGCGCGCCGGAAGGTGCGCGAACTGCGCCGCGATGTCGATCGCGCGCGGCCCGCCGCGATCGAGCGCGTCCATGAACTCCGGAAACGTCTCCCAGTCCCACTTCAGGCCGGCGGCGAGCACCGGATTGGGGATTTCCTCGACGCCCTCCATGAGGTCCATCAGCGCGCCGCGATGCTCCTTCTTCACCGGCGCGAAGCCGACGCCGCAGTTGCCGAACATCACCGTGGTGACGCCGTGCCAGCACGACGGGGTGATCAGCGGGTCCCACAGGGCCTGGCCGTCATAGTGCGTGTGGACGTCGACCCAGCCGGGCGTGACCAGGAGCCCGTTGGCGTCGACCTCGCGCTTGGCAGGCCCCTGCTTGCCGCCGACCGCCGTGATGCGATCGCCGTCGATCGCCACGTCCCCGGCAAACGCCGGCTTGCCGCTGCCGTCGATGATATTGCCGCCACGTATGACGATGTCGTGCATCGGAGCCGCTCCCTGGATTCTATTTTGCCCGATGATGCGCCGGGGCTACGGGCGATGCAACGGGGCGGTTGCCCTCGCCCATGCGCGCCGGGCGTGCCTGGCGTGCGGACGGCAGCGCACTCGGCGCGCGCCCTGGGTTCGCATCAGGCAGGACCGGCTCGGCGCCGGATGAATTCTTCGTAAGGCTTTGAACGATCGGGCGTCCGGCGCGGACCCACATTCAGGATGGGATCACGGAGGATACACGATGAAACGCCTCATCATCACGGCCGCCCTGCTCGTCGGGACCGCATTCGCGGCGCAGGCTCGGCCGGTCGACGCCTATTACGATCTCATCCGCCCGAACGGGCATCCGCGCAGCGACGCGATCCACGAACGCGACATGGATTATTGCTATGCGCAGACCGGCCAGAGCCGCGACGAGCTCGACGGCTTGGCGTTCCAGCAATGCATGCGCGGCCGCGGCTATCGCCACATGTGGGGACGCTACACGCACCGGTATGACGATTATTGAGGTGATGATTGCAAGCAGCGCCCCGCTCCCCCCGCAAGCGCAGGGCCGCCGCTTTTAGGGGCGCGCTGTTGATTTGGCACTGCGCGCGCGCTCCCTCTCCCCGCTCTTGCGGGGAGAGGGTTGGGGTGAGGGGCGCTGAGTTCGCAGCAAGGCACGTCGTGAGTAATGACTCGTGGAGAGGCCCCCTCACCCCGACCCTCTCCCCGCACGCGGGGAGAGGGAGCGCTGACGCTGTGCGTGCGGCATTAAGCGTTCAAATTTTCCCGGAGCGTCGGGCCGGCGTACTTCTTCTTCGAGAGGCCGCGGCGTTGCAGCTCAGGCACGACGTGCTGGACGAAATCATTGAGGTTGCCTTCGGCCGAGAAGCCGCGGCCGAGGATGAAGCCGCCGTTTGCGCCTGAGCCGAAATGCAGCTCCTCGAGCTTGTCGACGATCTGCTTGGGCGTGCCGCTCGCCGACAGGATGCGGTCGACCAGGAAGCGGCGGCCGAATTCCTCCACGGTCTGCTTGGGATCGACCGTCTTGAGCAGCTCCTCGAAGCTGCCGAGGTTGCCCTTGTTGGCGGCGACCTCGCCGGCAAAATCGGCGAGCCGCATGCCGGGCCGCGCGGTCGAGAAGTCGACATTATACTGCGCCGACATCTCGACGAGCCCGGCCTGCGGCGGGATCGCGTCGAGATAGCGCCGCTCCTGCTCGCGTGCGGCCGCTTCCGAGTCGGCGACCTGGATGCGGATCGACCACAGGATGCCGACGTCGCGCGGCTTGCGGCCGACGGCGCCGAGCTTCTCGTCCAGCGCCTTGCGGTGCTGCTGCATGCTGGCGAGCGTGCGCCGGGTCGAGAACTGCAGCTCCGCGTACGTCGCCGCAAGAGTCCATGCCGGGGCCCGAGAGCCCGGCCTGGATGATCACGGGCCGCTTCTGCGGCGACGGCAGCGCCGGCAGCGGCCCGCGCACGTTGAACCAGCGACCATGGTGATCGATGCGATGCACCTTGGCGGGGTCGGCATAGATCCCCTTCTCGCGGTCGAGGATCAGCGCATCGGGCTCGACGCTGTCCCACAGCGCGCAGGCGACATGCAGGAATTCCTGCGCGCGCTCGTAGCGCTCGTCGTGCTCCATCATGACGTCGAAGCCGTAGTTCGCGGCCTCGTTCTTGTAGGCCGAGGTCACCGCGTTCCACGCGATGCGCCCGCGCGTGACGTGGTCGAGCGCGTTGAACACGCGCGCGCAATGGAACGGATGGTGATAGGTGGTCGACATGGTAAGCGCGAAGCCGACGCCGGGCGCCGCCTTCGCCATCAGCGGGATCATCGGCGTCATGTCGTGGCGCGGCCACTTGGCGCCGTACTTCACCACAGCCTCATGGCTGCCGCCAAAATCCTCCGGCGTCCCGCCGGTGTCGCCGAAGAACAGCATGTCCATCACGCCGCGCTCGGCGACCCGCGCCAGATCCTCGTAGAATTCCGACGTGCCGTAATACGGATAGCCGACCCACGAGCCCGGCATGCGCCAGAGATAGTCGGTGTGCAGGAACGAGATGTCGGCCGCGAGGTGGATGATGTCGGATTCGGACAGGGTGGTGCTCCAAGTGACTCGTCACGCCGACACTTTCCTCGTCATGGCCGGGCTTGTCCCGGCCATCCCGCTTGGGCATGCTCAAGCGATGAGACAATTCTACGTCTACATCCTCGCGAGCCGTGCCGGCGGAGCGATCTATGTCGGCGTCACGAACGATTTGGTGCGTCGAGTCTATGAGCACAAAAACAAATTCATCAAGGGGTTCACCGAACGATATGGAAACGACAAACTCGTCTACTTCGAGTTGCACGAATCCGCGAATGCCGCGATCCGCGAGAAGAACATCAAGCATTGGCCACGGGCTTGGAAAACGCGACTGGTTGCGCAATCCAATCCGGCGTGGCGCGACCTGTATGATGAGATTGCCGCGTAGCGGGGGTGTGGATACAGCACCCACCTAAGCGGGATGGCCGGGACAAGCCCGGCCATGACGGAGTGAAACTTTACGGAGACGTCCTCGATGCTCAAGCTTCCCGGCCACGGCCGTTACGCCTATTCGCCGATCATCAAGCGGCCGGACTACAGCTGGCCGGGCGGCAAGCGGCTTGCGTTCTATATCGCGCTCAATATCGAGCATTTCGCGTTCGGCACCGGCATCGGCATGGACCCGAGCCGGCGCGAGGGCAACCAGAACTCGCGCAACTTCGCGTGGCGCGACTATGGCAACCGCATCGGCAACTGGCGGCTATTCGAGATCCTCGACGAGCTCAAGCTCCCGGCCTCGATCCTGCTCAACAGCGAGGTGTGCCACCACTACCCGGAAATCGTCGACAAGATCAAAGCGCGCGGCGACGACGTGCTCGGGCACGGCCGCACGAATGCCGAGGTGCTGCGCGGCATGTGGGAAACCGACGAGGCAAACGCGATCAAGCAGTGCAGCGACACGATCGCGCAGCACGTAGGCGTGCGGCCGACCGGCTGGATGGGCCCGGGCGCGCTCGAGTCGAACGTGACGCCCGACCTGCTCAAGGAGGCCGGCTACACGCACCTGCTCGATTGGCCCGTCGACGACCAGCCGATCTGGATGCAGACGCGCGCCGGCCCCCTGCTCTCGGTGCCCTACCCGATGGAGCTCAACGACGCCGGCACGCTGGTGTGGCGCGACCATACGGGCCGCGAGTTCGCCGACATGATCGTCGATCAGTTCGAGGAGCTACTGGAGCAGTCGGAGCGCGCGCCGATGGTGTTCGCGCTCGCGCTGCACGGCTTCGTGGTCGGCCAGCCGTTCCGGCTGCGCCCGCTGCGCCAGGCGATCAAGCATTGCGCGGAGCACAAGCACCGCGACCGCGTATGGTTCACGCGCGCGGGCGAGATCGCGACGTACTGCGCCACGCTGCCGAAGGGATTGATTCCGGGGAGTTGAGCGTCATCGCGTAGGGTGGGCAAAATCGCTTGCGCGGACGCCGCGCGTGGGCACGGCGCGCGTTAGATTTTGCCCACGCGGAAGTCGTGTAGGGTGGGCAAAGGCGGCCAAAGTGTCGCCGCTCGGGCACCGTACTGATCCCGCCGTGCCCACCGCCGCCGTCCCCAACGCGTGGGCACGGCGGAGCAGATGTCCCGTACCAAACGAGCGTGCGGGCCGCCTTTGCCCACCCTACCGCGCAGCTTCAGTTCAGCTGCACCGTGAAGACGGCGGTATCGGCCATTTCGTCCGCCTGGTCCTCGTCGTCCGAGATGGTCGGCGGCGCGCCGCTCAGCGTCGCCAGCGTGATCTTCGAGCGATGCTGGCCGGGCTGGCGCGGCGGCGCCGGCGGCGCCTCGCGCGACTGGGCATAGAGCGTCTGGCCGAGCGCAGTTCCCCAGGTCTGCACCAGCACGTTCTCGTCGCAGGTCGCCGCGATGGCGAGGCCGATGCGGTGCAGGTGGGACTTGCGATAGCAGAACATCGCCAGATAGGCGCGGTCCTGCAAGGACAGCTCAGGCAGGAGATCGAACACCGTGCTTTCGCTCGCGCGATAGAGTTGGCCGATCAGGTCGTCGGGGACTCCCTCGTCGTCACCGACACGCGGTGCCGGTCCGGCAGCAGGCATCGTTTTCATGGCTTTGCCTCGTGCGTTCCACCGTCCCTTAATCTTTACCTGGGAGGTTAACGGGCTGTTAATTTTTCCTTACGGATCGTTACGCATTCTTCTGCGAGTTCGAGCAAAGCGCATGCAACCGATGCGCGATGTTGACGCTCCCGACCTTCTATGGAAGCCTCGACCACGGACGCTGGGATGTATCGGATTTTGCGATGGTTTTTGGCGCGGCCGGGGCCGCGCTGCCGGGCCGCCTGGTGGCCGGGCCGCGCGCCATGGCACCGTCCGGGTTTCTCTTGGTCTCGCGCGCCGCCGCGCGAGGCTCCCACTTTTTCGTTCGCTTTCGACACAAGGACCAGCCCCATGCCAAGCCGCCCCTCCTCCCGCCGCCAGTTCCTTCGCCGCGCCGGGGCCGCGCTCGCGGCCGCGCCGCTCGCCCGCCCGGCGTTGGCGCAGGCGAAACTGCGCGACGTCTCGATGCGGCTCGACTGGGTGTTCCAGGGGCCGAACGCCGGATTCATGATGGCGCACCAGAAGGGTTTCTACAAAGACGCAGGCCTCAACGTCGACATCGGCCCCGGCAAGGGCTCGGGCTCAACCGCGCAGCTCGTCGCCAGCAAGGCGACGCAGTTCGGCTTCGCGGACGGCTTCGTCGTCGGCAACAGCGTGTCGAAGGGATTGAACATCCGCGCGGTCGCGGGCGTCTATCGGCGCAATCCCACGGCCGTGACGGTGCTGGCGGACAGCGGCATCAACTCGCCGAAGGACCTCGAGGGAAAGAGCATCGCGATCACGCCGGGCTCGGCCCAGTTCCAGCAGTGGCCAGCCTTCGTCAAAGGCTGCAAGCTCGATGCGGACAAGATCCGTGTCGTGAACGTCGACCCGGCCGGCACGCCGCCCGCGCTGATCACCGGCAGGGTGCAGGCGATGGCGGGCTTCGCGCAGGGTCAGGTGCCGACCGTCGAGATCCGCGGCGGCAAGCAGGTGCGCGTGTTCTGGTACGCCGATTGCGGCGTCAATGCCGTGAGCAACGGCATCATCGTGCACAACGACCTGGTCAAGGAGGACCCGGCGCTCATCAAGGCGTTCGTCGCCGCGAGCATCAAGGGCTTCCTCTATGCGCGGGCGCATCCCGACGAGCTCATCGCGAGCGTGACGAAATTTTCGCCGACCGTCGACGCGGCCGTGACCCGGCGCGAGGCCGAATTGTCGTGGCAGACCTGGGTGACGCCGGCGACCGCCGGCAAGGCGCTCGGCTGGATGGCCGAGAAGGACTGGCAGGAGACCGTCGAGGTCCTCAAGCAGTATGGCGGCGTCACCGGACCGCTCACGGCGGAGCAACTCTACACCAACGACTTCGTCCCGACCGGCGCCGAATTCCTGCCGCCGCCGGCCGAAACCAAGAAGACGTGAGGGCACAGCGCCCGCGCTCCCTCTCCCCGCGTGCGGGGAGAGGGTCGGGGTGAGGGGGCGTCTCTGCAAGTCATTACTACCGATGTGTTTCGCTGAGCTTCAGCGCCCCTCACCCCAACCCTCTCCCCGTAAGAACGGGGAGAGGGAGCACACGCGCAGTGCCCGATCTCATCATGATCCTTTCGCCTGATAGCACCCCGCCTTATCTCGACCTGCGGGACATCGCCCAGGTCTATGCGAGCCGCGACGGGCTGGTGCGCGCGCTCGACCAAGTGTCGCTCACCGGACGGCGCGACGCCTTCATCTCGATCGTCGGCCCGAGCGGTTGCGGAAAAAGCACGCTGATGATGATCGCGGCTGGGCTGATGACGCCGTCGAGCGGCAGCGTCGCGGTCGACGGCTCGGCCGTAACGGCGCCACGCACCGAGATCGGCATCGTGTTCCAGAGCCCGGTCCTGCTCGAATGGCGCACCGCGCTCGGCAACGTGATGCTGCAGGCGGAGGCAAAGCGGCTCGAGCGCGCCGCGGCCGAGCGGCGGGCGCGCGACCTGCTCGCCGCCGTCGGGCTCGCGGGCTTCGAGGACAAGTATCCGCATGAGCTGTCGGGCGGCATGCGCCAGCGCGTCTCGCTCTGCCGCGCCCTGATCCACGATCCGCCGCAGCTCCTGATGGACGAGCCATTCGGCGCGCTCGACGCGCTGACGCGCGACCAGCTCGTGCTCGACCTGCAGCGCATCTGCCACGAGCGCCGCATCGGCGTGCTGTTCATCACCCACAGCGTGGCGGAAGCGGTGTTTCTCTCCGACCAGGTGATCGTGATGACGCCGCGGCCCGGCCGCATCGACCGGACGATCGACATCAACCTGCCGCGCCCGCGCACGCTGGCGATGCGCGAAACGCCGGAGTTCGCCCGCTACAGCCGCGAGATCCTCGAACTCTTCCTCGCCCGCGGCGTGCTGCGCGAGCATTGAGGGCAGCGATGAGCGAGACCGAACGCCTGGCCGCGCCCAAGATCGAGGAAATCGAGGCGAGCGTCGCACGCAGCCGCGCCGCACGGGCGAACCGCGCCCGCGTCTCGGCCGTGCTCGCGCCGATCGCGGTCGTGGTCGCGGTGCTGGTGCTGTGGGAAGCCTGCACGCGGCTCTTCGCCGTGCCGGTCTTCCTGTTGCCGCCGCCGAGCGCGATCGCGGTCGCGATGGCGAAGAACGCGGCGCTGCTCGCCGCCGGCGCCTGGATCACGACGGTCGAAATCGTGCTCGGGTTCCTGTTCAGCATCGCGGTCGGCATCCCGCTCGCGCTGATGATCTTCCTGTGGCCGGCGTTCTCGCGCGCCGTCCTGCCCCTGCTGATCTCGTCGCAGGCCATGCCGAAGGTCGCGATCGCGCCGCTCTTTCTCGTCTGGTTCGGCTTCGGCCTCGTGCCGAAGGTGTTGATCGCCTTCCTGATCGCGTTCTTCCCGGTGGTGATCAACACGGCCGTCGGGCTCGCCGCGATCGAGCCGGAGAAAATCCTCCTCGCGCGCTCCATGGGCTTCGGCGCGGCCGACACCTTCTTCAAGATCCGCCTGCCCGACGCGTTGCCGGCGATCTTTGCGGGGCTCAAGATCTCGATCACGCTCGCGGTGGTCGGCGCCGTGGTGGGCGAGTTCGTCGGCGGCGACGCCGGCCTCGGCTATCTGCTGATGGTCGCCAACGGCGCGATGGACACGCAGCTTCTGTTCGCCGGCATCGTCTGCCTCACGATCCTCGGTGTCATGCTCTATCTGCTGGTCGAGCTCGCCGAGCGGCTCGCCGTCCCGCGCCACATCGTCATGCGCGACCGCGGAACCGGCGGCTCGCTCTAGAGTCTTCTCCTCAGAACCGCGCGACCCGGTAGTGCGGCTCGAGCGCATAGCGATCATGCCCGCGCACCCGGCGACGCTCGTGCGCCCGTCGCGGTGCCGGGCGGCGCTCCCCCGCATAGTCCTTTTCCTTGTGCACGCGATAATGCCGTTCGACGTGGCGCTCGACATGGCGCCCTTGCGCGACATGGCGATGGCTCCGGCCATAGCGCACCGGACGCAGGGCGGCGACATGCCTGAGCCTGGCCGGAAGCCTCGCCTCCGCCTTCTCGGCCGCTGCGACGATCTTGACGGACGCGCGCTTGGCGGCGAGCACGGCCGCCTGCCGCTTGAGATAACCCTTCGCGAAGGTGAGCTCGCTCTCCGGGATCAGCATGCCGTCGACCACCATGCCGGGCGGCTCCGCTTGCGCGACCGGAGCCGGGGCGGCCACGGCCGCCATGGCGATCGCCTGCGCGGCGCGCGACGGCTCCTTCGGCCCCAGCCCGCTCCAGGCGGCGAGGTGCCGGATGGCGCCGGGCGTCGCGTGCTCGACCAGCACCGTGACCCCGCTCACGCCGACGACCGCCGCGAACACCACGACCGCCAGCATCGCGACGAGCGCGAGGCGGCCGATCGTAAAGCGGGCGACCAGCGCATGGCGCTGGCGCGCGCGCACGAACGGCGCGCCGGCATCCACGCTGCCGCCGCCGCGCGATGGCAGGGCAGCCGGGATCGGCGACGAAACGCGGAAACGGACCTGCTCGGCTGGGCGTGCCGACGCGCGGCGTCGGACCGCCAGGGTGGACGCCTGTGCACGCACGGTCTCACGGCCAAGCTTGCCGAGGATGCGGGCGCCAACCCAGGCCAGCAGCGTCGACAATGCGACCACGATCAGGCTCGCGGCCGCGCCCGATCGCACGTCGAGGGTCGAGGGGGCGGCCGGCAGCTCGCCGACCACCGCCAAGGCGAGCACGGCGGCGGCGGACGCGATGACCCGCGCCGCGCGAAACAGCCACCAGTTGGCGATGAGCCAGCGGGTGAGCGCGACGCTCAGCGGCCCGATGAAGAAGGCGCCGAGCGGAAAGAGCCACCACGCCCACCACGCGAGCGCCGAGCGCGGCCGCGCAGCCGCGCCGACGATCAGGTCGTCGCGCACGCTGCCGAAATCCAAGCCGAGATGGAGGAGACCCGCCTGCGTCGCCATGCCGAACATGGCACCGCAGATCAGCACCACACAAAGGAGCACGCTGCCGGAAGCGGCTTTCGCGTTTGCGTATTTCAAGCGCTGGCGCATCTGCGGACGCCCACAACACCCAACCGCAGTACGTAAATCAGTGTGGCTGATGTGGACGACGATACAGCATCGCTTCAACTTCTTAAAGTGACATCGGTGATAGGTCGCGAAATTCTTTGACATGGCTCACGTGCGACGACGCCGTGCGCACCATGTGTCGCTATGATACGAGCACTTACGCGTCCATTGGCATTCCGAATTTGGGACTTCGGTCATGCAAGCGAAGTTGACTCCGGTCGCGGTGGTGGGCGCCGGCGCACTCGGCTCCTTGTTCGGCGGTATGCTGGCGCGTGCCGGCGCCGCCGTGACGCTGATCGGCCGGACAACCCATGTGGCGGCGATCCGGCGCGACGGCCTCGTGTTCGAAAGCGGTGGCCACACGCAGGCAATTCCCATGGCCGCGACGGAAGATATGACCGCGGTACGCGACGCCGGCTTGGTGCTGTTCTGCGTGAAGAGCACCGATACGGATCAGGCTGCTCGCACCATCGCACCGTATCTTGCCGCCGAGGCGGTCGTGCTCAGCCTGCAGAACGGCGTCGACAATGTGGAGCGCATCCGCGCCCACGTCGCCAACGAGGTACTCCCGGGCCTCGTCTACACCGCGGCCGAGATGGCGGCGCCCGGACACGTACGGCACACCGGCGGTGGCAGCTTGGTGATCGGCCGGCTCGCGGCCAACCGCCGCCCGAACGGGGCCGACCGGGCGCTGCTCGACGCCATCGCGTCCCTGTTCGTCGGTGCCGGCATCGCGGTGCGGGTCTCCGACGAGGTCGAGGTGGAGCTGTGGACCAAGCTGGTGATGAACTGCGCCTATAACGCGATCTCGGCGCTCGGCGGCGCGCGCTACGGCGAGATGGTGGCGCTGGCGGACATCCGTACCGTCATGAGCGACGCGGTGCGCGAGGTCGCGGCGGTCGCGGCCGCCAAGGGCGTTCGCTTGCCGGAGAACATCGTCGAGGCCGCCCTCAAGCTCGCCGACGGCATGCCGGTAACCATCTCGTCGACCGCGCAGGACATCCGTCGCGGCCGGCGCACCGAGATCGATCATCTCAACGGCTATGTGGTGCGCACCGGCGAAGCGCTCGGCATCGCGACACCGGTGAACCGCACGCTCAACGCGCTGATGAAGCTGCTGGAGCGTCGATCCGTTTCATCTTGATACGTCGCGTCTTGATACGTCGCGTCGCGCGCGGTCACCGCTCACCCTGCCGCAGCGGCATTTACGATCACGTCCACATTGCGGCGCAATCGCGAAGCAGCGCGATCGACGCCGACACACCCGCGCCGCAGACAAAACAAAAATGAAAAGTAAACGCCTGACGACATAGGGGCATCGGGGTTCCATGCGCCGACCGCGGGGTGGCGGTCGGCGGTTAACGCGAAAATAAGAACCTCCCTCAAAGATGACCCGATGAGTTGAGTACGGGGATCGCGCCGCCTCGCCGCGGCCGATGAGCAGAACGTCGGACAGAGAACGCTGTCTGTTGCGTTGCGTTGCGTGGGAAGGGGTATGCGAGGGGGTCTCGCCAAAAAATCGTCCGATCGGATGTCGGGCGTCGTGCTGGTCGGCGCGACGCTCGCGTGCGTCGCCGTCGTCGCGGTGACGCTGCCGTTCGCGATGTCGAGCTCGTTCCCGACGCCGCATCAGGGCGACTGGGTGATCGAGAACGCGATCTTGCCCGCCAGGGTGGCGCAGGCCGCCGCGCCCGTGGCTCCCATCGCCGAAACCACGCTTGTGAAGAATGTCGTGCCGACCCGATCGCTGACGGTTGCGGTCGTGCAGCGCCCGCCGCAGCCCGCGGCCGTGCGCACGCGGCCCGCGGATCGGCGCTTGGCTTTCACGGCGCGCTGGAAGCGCACCGGCATACCCGCCAGCGACATTGCGGACAACACGCCGACCGGCACCGTGCGGCTCGCGCTCGCCGACGAGGGAACGCCGATCATTGTGACGCCGCCGAAGCCCGCGCCGCTCGCGGTCCCGGCCGAGGCGGCGCGCATCAAGCCGCCCGAAAAGAAGGCCGAGGCCCCGGCGCCGAAGCGCGACGTCAATCCGATGGACGCGGTCGACGAGTATCTCTGGCAGGTCTACGAGCGCGCGCCGGTCAAGAAGGACAATACCGGCGACTTCACCTGGAAAGACATAGCGGCCGCGAAGCGCATGCACATGCCGCTCAAGGACTATGTGATCCGCGGCATGGATCCGGATTTCCGCGAGCAGCTCTATCACGCGGGCCACGCGATGGATGCGGCCGGCCTGCACTGGTCGATGCTGAGCGCCTTTCGCGACGACTATCGCCAGACGCTCGCCGCGGGCTTCAAGGCGCGGACCGGCAACTCGCTGCATGGCGGCAGCCGCGCGGTCGGCGGCTACGGGCACGGCCGCGCGATCGACATCAATAATGTCGACGGCGACGACGAGGTCGTGTGGCACTGGATGGACGCGCACGGCGCCCACTATGGCATCCGCCGGCCGATGCCGGGCTACGATCCGGCGCACATCCAGTCCGGCGGCAACTGGCACGAGATGGCGCAAGCGATGCGCGCCGAGCGCACCCGCACGGCGGAGACGAAGAAGCCTCCCACCGAGGCGTCCGCCAAACCGCGACACCGGCGGACGATGTAGCCGTCATTGCGAGCGTAAGCGAAGCAATCTCGCTTCACTTGCTCACGCGCCGGATTGCTTCGTAGCACCCAAGTCGGGCCTGCTCGACTTGGGCATCATTCAAGCCGATCTCGGGCAAGCCCGAGATCGGTGCGCCCTCGCAATGACGCTGATCTCTACTCCCCCGGCCCTTCGACGATGTATTGGCGCGAGTTGGACTCGCGCAGGCGCACGGTGACGATCTTCGTGTAGGCGGGCGAGTAGCGCCAATCCCGCGCGGCCTCGAAGCTCGGAAACTCGCTGATGACGATGCGCGCCTTGGGCGGCTCGCCCTCGGTGCCGAGCACGCGGCCGCCGCGCGCCAGATAATGCCCGCCGAATGGCTCGACGGTCGACTGGGCATGGGCCGCGTAGTCGCGCTGGTAGGCCTCGCGATCGCCGGTGATCTCGACCTCGGTGACGATATAGGCCTTGGGGGTGCGCTTGCCCTGCAGGCCGCGTGCCGCGGCGGCGCCCGCCGCGGCGCCGAGGATCGCGGCCGCCGCGACCGCATAAGACGTGAACATCATCGTTTCCTCCTTGTTGGTCGCGTAGGATGGGTTGAGCCCTCGGGTCTTGCCTTCGGCAAGCCCAAGGACAGGCTCCGCGAAACCCATCGCCTTGATGGCCGACGCATAGATGATGGGTTTCGGGCTTCGCCCTCTACCCATCCTACGCGCTAATCGCACCGCGCCGTCATGCCGCCGTCGACCACGATCTCGGCGCCGGTGACGAAGCGCGCCTCGTCGGACGCAAGATAGAGCGCCGCATAAGCGGTGTCGCGGCCGTCGCCCATGAAGCCGAGCGGGATGCGCGAGACGCGCGTCTTGAGCAGCGCGTCGACGTCGCCGCCGGTGCGCTGCTTGGCGAGCCGCACCTCGACCATCGGGGTGTGCAGCTGCCCCGGCACCACGGTATTCACCCGGATGCCCTTGTCGGCATATTGCACGGCGGTGACGCGCGAGAGCTGCAGCACGCCCGCCTTCGAGGCCGCATAGCCGACCTGCGCGGCCCCGCTCCAGCGGATGCCGGAAGCGGACGCCATGTTGACGATCGCGCCGCCGCCCTGCTCGATCATCACCGGGATCGCGTGCTTGCAGCCGAGAAACGCCGACTTGAGATTGAAATCCATCTGCGTGTCGAAGCCCTCTTCGCTGAGCTCCGCGACGCCGCCGGCGGCCGAGCCGCCCACATTGTTCACCAGGATGTCGACGCGGCCGTAGCGTGCCCGGCAGGCGCTCACCATCTCGGCGACCTCAGCCGACCGGGTCGCGTCGCATTGATGCGCCTCGATCTCGCCGCCGAACTCGCGCACCCGCGCGATCGTCTCGGTCATGGCGTCGAGGTTCCTGTCGGCCGCGAACACCTTGGCGCCCTCCTGCGCGAAGATCACCGCCATGGCGCGGCCATTGCCCCACCCCGGCCCGACGCAGCCTGCGCCGCTCACGATCGCGACCTTGCCCTGCAACCTCCCCGCCATGTCGTCTCCCTTGCCCTTCTGACACGTCATCTGTCTGGTAAACTACACTAGCGCATGTTCCGGCGAAGTGGACGCCGGTTCGCCGATAAGAACATGCGCCAAAACGTCTAGCGCATGCCTGCCAGGGAGCCTTCACCGATGACCGCATCCGCGGATTTCGCCGCCGGCAACTACCGCTTCATCCCGGCTGTCTTCCAGTATTCGGGGGGCGTCGCCGCCAGCGATGGCTACGCGATCGAACGCGTGCGATTTCACGAGCCGGTGCCACTGGCCGAAGGCTTCGCCCGCATCGAGCGCATGATCGGCGACGCCGGGCGCCCGCTCACCTCGTTCTGCGCCTGCGAGCTGCGCTCGCCCGCCCCCTTCACGGAGGATGGCTTCCGTGCCTTCAACCAGATCTACGTGGTGACACTGCGCAAGTGGGGCCTGTTCGACGGCACGATCAATCCGGTGGCCCGCAGCAATGTGTGTCCCGAGATGACGCCGCCGCCCGAGCCGTCGTTTCACGCCTTCTCGTTCACCGTGAAGGCGGCACGGCCGGCGAAGAGCTTCGTGATCGCGGGCAGCGGCGAGGCGCGCGAGGGCGGCGCGAGCTACCGCGAGCGCACGGTGCGGCGCGGCGAGCAGACGCCCGACGCCATGCGCGAGAAGGCGCGCTATGTGCTGGGCGAGATGGAACGCCGGCTCGGCATTCTCGGCTTCACCTGGGCGGACACCACCGCGACGCAGGTCTACACGGTCTACGACCTCCACCCCTTCCTCGGCGACGAGATCGTGCGCCGCGGCGCCGCCCGCGCCGGGCTCACCTGGCACCTCTGCCGGCCGCCGGTTCAGGATCTCGACTACGAGATGGACTGCCGCGGGGTCGATGTCGAGCGGGTGGTGTAAGCAAGCTCAGTCTCGTGTCCCGGGCGCAGCGCAGCGCGTAGCGGTGCGCTGCAGAACCGGGACCCAAGCTGCGACCAGGATGGGTCCCGGATCAGCGCTGCACCAGCGCGCTACGCGCGCCGCTGCAGCGCATCCGGGACACGAGTCATTATATTCCGGATATTCGGCCTACTGCGCCTTGATCCCCGCCTTCGCGACCACCTCGCGCCACTTGACGAGGTCACCCTTGATGCGTGCCGCGAACGCCTCGGGCGTGCCGGTATCGACCTCGACGCCCTGCTTCGCCAGCAGCGCGATCACGTCGGGATCACGCATGACGGCGTTCGCCTCCGTGTTCAGGCGCTGCACGATCGCGGGCGACACGCCGGCCGGAAAGACGAGGCCCGTCCACAGCCCGGCCTCGTAGCCCGCGAGGCCCGCCTCGGCGAGGGTCGGCAGGTCGGGCAGCATGGCGTTGCGCGTCGGACCCGTGGTGGCAAGCGCGCGCAGCTTGCCGGAGCGCACCAGCGGCAAAGACGGCGCGATGGTGCCGAACAGGATCTCGATGCGGCCCTGCATCAGGTCGATCATCGACTGCTCGGTGCCGCGATAGGGCACGTGGTTGACCTCGATCCCCGCCATCGTGGTGAACAGCGCGCCCGAGAGGTGCGCCATGGTGCCGACGCCGGCCGACGCATAGTTGAGGGCGCCAGGCTTCGCCTTGGCGAGCGCAATGAGGTCCTTGACGGAGTGCGCCTCGAGCCCGGGCGTCACCAGCAGCACAAAGGGTGAATAGGCCAGCATGCCGACCGGCGCGAAATCCTTGACCGGATCGAACGCAAGCTTGATGCCGGTCGCCGCCGTTATCGCATGCGACGTCGTGTTGGCGAGCTCGAGCGTATAGCCGTCGGGCTTCGCCCGTGCGGCGAGCTCGGTGCCAAGCAGGGTCGAGCCGCCCGGCTTGTTCTCGATCACGATCGGCTGGCCGAGCCGCTCGGACAGCTTCTGCCCGACGATGCGCGCGATCACGTCGGACCCGCTGCCGGCGCCGAACGGCACGATCAGGCGGATCGGGCGGTTCGGCCATCCCGCGTCGCTCACGGCCGGCTGCGCCACCGCCCGCCCCGCGAATGCCAACGCGGCCGGAAGGGCCAGCGCGGCGCGGCGCGTCAACCGGACGATCATGTGATGGCCTCCGCCTCGCGCAGGCTCTCGATCAGCGACGAGCGCAGCAGGAACGCGCGCGCGAGCTTCGGGTCCTCGGCGGTCCGGCGCAGCTCGTCGTGATTGCGCGCGCGCACCGCCGGGTCCTTCTCGGCCAGCAGCTTCTTGTTGCGCATGGTCTGCGCCTGGGTGTGCTGCAGCGCGACATGGCGGCGCTGGCGCTCGTAGCGGTCGAGCGCATCCGCCGCGAGATCGCCGCGCAGGATGCCGACGAGCTTGTCGGCGAGGTTGAAGGCGTCATGCACGCCGCTGTTCATGCCCATCGCCCCGATCGGACTGTTCACATGCGCCGCATCGCCGGCGAGGATGACACGGCCGGCGCGGAATCGCTGCGCGACCCGTTGATGCACCGTGTAAAGATTGCGGCCCACGATGTTGAAATCCTTAGCCGTCGGCAGGAAGCGCTGCAGCCGCGCCTGCAGCGCTTCGGGCTGGAAGATCGCTTCCTCGTCCTCGTCGGGCGCCGTCGGGAAATGTACGCGCCAGCGGTCGGGCGGGCCCTTCCAGTGAAACAAATTCGACCATTCGGTCGGATCGGAGATGTAGTTGCGCTCGGTATAGCCGTGCCGGCGGAAATCGTAGGCCACCTCGATGTTCAAGCGTGCGGTCCGAATACGTGAAGCCCTCGAACTCGATGCCGAGATCCTTGCGCACGATGCTGCGTGCGCCTTCGGCACTCACCAGGTAGGCGCCGGCGATCTCCTCGGCCTTGCCGTCCGGGTTCGTCACATGCGCGACGACGCCGTCGGCATCCTGCTCGAATCGACTCGAAGGTGGTCGAGAGCCGCACGTCGATCAGCGGATGCGCCTGCGCGAGCCGGAGTGCCTCCTCGACGATCTTGATGCGCTCGCATTGCAGGACGTAGGGAAACCTGGTGTCGTCGCGCAGATGAGCGTGATCGAACGCGGCGATCAGCTTGTTCTCGTGACGGTCCCAGTAATGAAAGAGCGGCGCCACGATGCCGCGCGGCTCGAGCTTGTCGTAGAGCCCGATCGCGTCGAACAGCTCGAGGGTCGCGGGGTGGTTGGTGCCGGCGCGCGGCACCTGCTCGAGGAAATTGTCGGCGCCGAGCGCCTCGACGAGGACGACCGGCACGTCCTGCTGGGCAAGCCGCAATGCGAGGCAGAGGCCCACCGGCCCCGCCCCGATGACGACCACCCGGCCGGCGATCGCCTGAGACATCGGATTGACCAGGCGCTCTAAGTCTTTGCCACCACGTCCTTCACGGCTCCGGCCCAGCCCTTGTGGGTCAGGTCGAACACGATGCCGAGCGGATCCTTGTACTTCGCCTCGTAGAACGAGTTGGGCGAGGTCGGCCGGCCCGCGAGATACGTGCCGCCGGCATCCACCACCTTCTTCTCGGCGGCGTCGAGATCATCCACCCACATGCCGAAATGATAGATGCCGACCTCCTCGTCGCCTTCCTGCCGCAGCAGCGCCACGTTGACGGTGCCGTCCGACATGTAGATGCCGCGCCGTGCCGTGCCGGCCCGCTTCATGTCGAAGGCCTTCTCGAAGAACGTCGCGGTCGCCTCCGGATCGGGAACGATGAGCGCGATGTGGCGGAGCTTGGCCATGGGGACCCTTTCGAGGATGGGAGACGAGCGCAAACGCGCGCCCGCGTCAGGGTCATTTAGCCAAAACATCCGCTGCGGCGCAAATGGAGAGGCGGCGCGCCAGCGCATGTTCCGGCGAAGTGGATACCGGTTCGCCGACAAGAACATGCGCAAAGGGTATGCGGCAGGCGCTAAATCTCACCGACGGTTGCGCAAAACGCCCGTTCCAGCATGCGGCGGCACTCGTCGGCCTGCTCGCGCGCCTTGCCGTCGCATCCCTGCGCGATGTCGCGCAAATCGCGTATGGCCGCGTCGACGGCGGTCAAAATGTCGATTTCGGCCGTGGGGGCCGGCTCCGGTTCCGGCTTCTTGAACGGAATGACATTCGACACAATGCTCGACATGGCACGCACCCCCAAATCACCCAACGCAACGGGCGGCATTTGGCCTGCCAAAGGTTAACTGATGTTTGGCACCGCGGCCGACCGCCGCGTCGCGAGGTAGGCCGATCCGCCGGCCACCACGCCGAGGACCGCGCTGATGCCGGTCGCGACGATCATCGGGCGCGGGGTGCCGTCGGCAATGAGCCCGTAGAGCTGGGCGAACAGCGCGCCCGCGACCTGCTGGACGAACACACCGATGCCGGCCGCGGTGCCGGCGAGGCGCGGGATCGTCGCCATGGCGCCGGCCTGGGCGTAAGGCAGCGCGATCCCCTGGGACAGGGTCACGACCGCGCCCGGCAGGAAGAACATCAGCGGCGCCGGCGGCAGCGTGAGCAGCAGCACGGACTGCACGGCGACGGCCGCCAGGCAGATGAGCGAGCCGATGAGCACCATGGTCTCGGTCGCGGCGCGGCCGCCGAGCCGGCTCGAGATCATCGTGCCGCTGATGAAGCCCAGCGGCAGCAGCATGAAGTAGAGGCCGAACTCGGTCGCCGGGCGGGCGAGCAGTTCCTTCATCAGGGTCGCCGACGCCGAGCCGACGATCAGGAAGGTCGCGGTCGAGAAGCCGGTTTGCAGCACCAGCGCCGTAAAGCGCGGCTGCACCAGAAGCTCGCCGTAGCCGCGCAGCACGCCGCCGGCCGGCGGCGCCGACGCGGCGCTTCGCGTCTCGTAGACCACCAGGTACACGGCGAGCGTGATGGCGACACCCCCGACCAGCGCAAAGCTGAAGACACTGCGCCAGCCGAAGGCATCCACCAGGACGCCACCGACGGCCGGCGCGATCATCGGCCCGATGGCGTAGAACATCGTGAGATAGGCGATCGCCTTAACAAGCTTCTCGGGCCCGTAGGCGTCGCGCGCGATGGTGCGCACGAGCGTCAGGCCACAGCCGGCCCCGACCGCCTGCACGAGCCGCCCGAGCACGAGCATCGGCACGTTCGCGGCCGCCGCCGACGCCACGGTGCCGACGAGAAACAGCGCTAGCCCGGAGAGCAGCACCGGCCGCCGCCCCAGCCGGTCGGCGAGCGTGCCGTAGACCAAGGTCGCCACGCCCATGCCGAACACCGCGATCGAGAAGGTGAATTGCGCGAGTGCGTCCGAGAGCCCGAACGCCGCCTTGACGGCCGGGATGACGGGGAAGAACAGATGCACCGCGAGCGGCCCGATCAGCGCCACCATGCCCAACGCAAGCGCAAAGGACGGACCGGGCGTGCGGGGCATGTCGGCTTTCATTGAGGCATGTAAGGTGAGCACCACGCCAGCGCTCCTTCTCCCCCTTTAGGGGGAGAAGGTCGGGATGAGGGGGCCTATCCGCAAACTCCGATGTACCGACTCGCGGAGAGCCCCCCTCACCCCGACCCTCTCCCCCTAAAGGGGGAGAGGGAGCGCCGCATCTTTCTCACTTCTTCAGCTTGTACCCCGTCCGAAACATCCACCACACGATCACGAGGCACACAGCCAGGAACACGAACGTCATCGCGATACTGATGCCGATGCTCACGTCGGCGATGCCGAAGAAGCTCCAGCGGAAGCCGCTGATCAGGTAGACGATCGGATTGAACAGGGTGATCTTCTGCCAGAACGGCGGCAGCACGTGGGTCGAGTAAAAGCTCCCGCCGAGGAAGCTCAGCGGCGTGATGATGAGCAGCGGGATCACCTGCAGCTTCTCGAACCCGTCCGCCCAGATGCCGATGATGAAGCCGAGCAGGCTGAAGGTGACGGCGGTGAGCACCAGGAACACGATCATCCACAGCGGGTGGTCGATGTGGATCGGCACGAACAGGCCCGAGGTCGCCAGGATGATCAGGCCGAGGACGATCGACTTCGACGCGGCCGCGCCGACATAGCCGACCACGATCTCGAAGGCGGAGATCGGCGCCGACAGGATCTCGTAGATGGTGCCGACGAAGCGCGGGAAGTAGATGCCGAACGAGGCATTCGTCGTGCTCTGGGTGAGCAGCATCATCATGATCAGGCCCGGCACGATGAACGAGCCGTAGCGAACGCCCTCGATCTCGCTGATGCGCGAGCCGATCGCGGCGCCGAACACGACGAAATAGAGCGAGGTCGAGATCACGGGCGAGACGATGCTCTGCATCAGCGTTCGGCCGGTGCGCGACATCTCGAAGACGTAGATGGCGCGGATGGCGTGGAAGTTGATCGGCATGCTCATGCGGTCGCTCCCGGCGCGGCGCCCGGCCCGGCTTGCGTGTCCTGCCGCACCAGATCGACGAAAATGTCCTCGAGCGAGCTCTGCGTCGTCCGCAGGTCCTTGAAGCGGATGCCGGCGCTATGGAGATCGTCGAGCAGGTCGGTGATGCCGGTGCGGCCCTTCTGGGTGTCGTAGGTGTAGACGAGCTCGGCCCCGTCGGCCGCGAGCGCGAGATGATGCGCCGCGAGCGCCTCCGGCACCGCGGCGAGCGGTTCGGCGAGCTGCAGCGTGAGCTGCTTCTTGCCGAGCTTGCGCATCAGCTCCGCCTTGTCCTCGACCAGGATCAGCTCGCCCTTGTTGATGACGCCGACACGGTCGGCCATCTGCTCGGCTTCCTCGATGTAGTGCGTGGTGAGGATGATGGTGACGCCGGCGGCCTGCAGCCCCCGCACCACCTCCCACATGTCCTTGCGCAGCTCGACGTCGACACCGGCGGTCGGCTCGTCGAGGAAGAGGATCTGCGGCTCGTGCGACAGCGCCTTCGCGATCATCACGCGCCGCTTCATGCCGCCCGAGAGCGTCACGATCTTCGAATCCTTCTTGTCCCACAGGGTGAGATCCCGGAGGACCTTCTCGACATAGGCCGGGTTCTGTCGCTTGCCCCACAGGCCACGGCTGAAGCTCACGGTGTTCCATACCGTCTCGAAGGCGTCGGTGTGCAGTTCCTGCGGCACGAGGCCGATCATGGCGCGCGCCGCGCGATAGTCGCGCACGATGTCGCGGCCCGCGACGATGACGTGGCCGGTGCTCGCCGTCACGATGCCGCAAATGATGCCGATGAGCGTGGTCTTGCCGGCCCCGTTCGGCCCGAGCAGCGCGAAGATCTCGCCGGCGCGGATGTCGAGGTTGATGCCTTTGAGCGCCTGGAAGCCCGTCGCATAGGTCTTCGACAGGTCGGCGACACGGATGATCGGCTGCGCCGAACCGGCTGCAGGTGTAGAAGAATCAGGCGCGGGAGTCGTTCGTTCGAGCATGCGGAATCTTTCGACAATTCGCGGCAAGGCGCGGCGCAAGGAGGGCGTTTTGTCCGCCTTATTTGGCGTGCCCGCAAGGCGGATGAAAGAGCGAGCCATGCGTCACGCGACGGGGTGTTGCGAGGTGCGGAAGTGGCGGCGCGTGGCGGCTGCCGCCTGCGTGGCGCTGGCATGGCTCCCACGCGGCGCGATGGCGGCCGATTCGGAAGCGACCGGCCCGGCCGCGCAGCGCTACACGGCGACTTGCACGCGCGCCGGCACGTTTCTCCCGATCATCGACGTCGGCCACACGGCCGGTGCGGCCGGCGCCATGAGCGCGCGCGGCGTGACCGAGTACGAGTTCAACCTGCGCCTTGCACGCAAGATCAGCGATGACCTGCGCGCGGCGGGCTTTGCGCGCACCGTCCTGATGGTGACCACCGAGGCGCCGCGAGCCGGGCTGTTCAAGCGCGCCGCGCACGCCAACGCGCTCAAAGGCGATCTGTTTCTCTCGATCCATCACGATGCCGTGCCGGAAACGATGCTGCAGACCTGGCAATTCAACGGCACGGAGCAGCACTACAACGACAGCTATCCGGGGCATTCGATCTTCGTGTCGACCGAGCACCGGAACCATGCCGACAGCCTCGCCTTCGCGCATCGGCTCGGCATGGCGCTGAAGTCTCGCGGGCTCGCCTACACGCCGCACTACACCGACGCGATCATGGGCAGCCATCGGCGCGTGCTGCTCGACCGGCAGGCCGGCGTCTACGAGTACAACAAGCTCGTCGTGCTGATGGAGACGCAGATGCCGGCCGCGCTCCTCGAGGCCGGCTCGATCGTCAACCGCGACGAGGAGCTGGCGCTCGCGACGCCCGAGCGGCAGGCCCTGATCGGCAGCGCGGTGGTTGCCGCCGTCGATGCGTTCTGCGCCGCGCGCAAGCGAAGTTCCCTCCAGTCATCAAGCCGTGACGCTCGCGTGCCAAAGCACGTCGAGCCGAGGCATAAACGGCGGCAAAAATAATTCTCCGGCAGATCTTGCCAGAGGAGGCGCAATCGATTATTCTGTGCGTTTTTCCGGAGCCAGGAGGAACAGGACCCTGGGTGGCGGAAACGAAGCGCGCGACGCCTCACGCGCAGGAAGTGACGTGGCATGAGTGATCTCGATCTGTTGTTCGATTCGCGGGTTTCCACAAGCCCGACGTCCGCCCACCCGCTGCACTGGGGTGCGCCGACCGCCGCCGCGCGCGGCCCCCTGATCGCGGCGCGCGATCCTGCGCAACGCAACGTGATGGGCACTTATGCGGGCGCCTATTCGGTCTACCGCGCGCTGGCGATCGCGGCGCGCAACCTGCCTTCCGGCCACCGCCCCAATCTTACTGACACGTCGCCTGCCGCACACATCGGCCCGCATCCGCAATGGGCCGGCGTCGACAAGATCGTCTCGCTCGACCCGTGGGGACACTTGGTCGGCGAGGTTTTTCGTGCGGAGCGCGAAAGCGGCCTCGACATCCGTCCGACCATTGCGGTGACGCGCGCCCATATCGACATGCCCGAGATCCGTGCCGCCTTCGAGGCGGGCCGCATCAAGGCCGACGGCGACGTCGTGTCGAAGCTCGGGCTCGTGCGCGTGATGAAGGCCGCGATCGATCCGGTCTGGTACCTGCCCGGCGTGGCGAAGCGCTTCGGCATCGCCGAAAGCGACCTTCGCGAGAGCCTGCACGAGAACACCGGCGGCATGTTCCCCGAGCTGGTGTCGCGCCCCGACCTCAAGGTCTTTCTCCCGCCGATCGGCGGCTCGACCATCTACTGCTTCGGCGATCCGCAAAAGCTCGGCGACCGCAACTTTCCGCTGGCGTGCCGGGTGCACGACGAGTGCAACGGCTCCGACGTGTTCGGCTCCGACATCTGCACGTGCCGGCCCTACCTCGCGCACGGCGTCGAGCTCTGCATCGAGATGGCGCAGGCGGGCGGCGCCGGCCTCGTGGTCTACAATCGTAAGGAAGGCCGCGCGCTCGGCGAGGTGACCAAGTTCCTCGTCTATAATGCGCGCAAGCGCGACCTCAACGGCGATACGCCGGCCTCCTATTTCACGCACACCGAGGGCGTGGCCGGCGTGCGCGACATGCGCGTGCAGGAGCTGATGCCCGACGTGCTGCACTGGCTCGGCATCACGCATATCGACCGCTTCGCGTCGATGAGCGACATGAAGATCGATGCGCTCACCGAGGCCGGCATCACGATCGGCGAAAGCGTGCCGCTGCCGGACGGGCTGATCCCGACGGACGCGCGGGTCGAGATCGAGGCGAAGCTCGCGGCCGGCTATCGCGGCGGCGCGGCGATCCAGGTCGATGCGCCCGCACTGGGGCGCGGCCTCGGCGAATGAGCAAGCCTGCGGCCGCGCGCGCGGCGTGCGGATGCGCCGGCCGAGCTGATCGCGCTTGCGCAGCGCCGCCGCCGTGCGCGAGCGATGCGCAAGCGTCTACGACTGGGTCGCGGCCGGGCGTTCGCCGCATTTCACGCTCGACGAGGCGAAGCTCGATGACGCGGCCGCGCTCGTCGCGGAGGTGACGCGTGCGAGCTATCCCGGATCTCGCGATCCCCCATCACAGCCGCTGGCGCCACTTTTCCGCCGGCGGCCGCGACCGCTGGGCGGCGCTGCCGCTCGCCGGGATCGACACCATCGAGCGCGCGCGCGTCGCGATCGATCTTGCGGTCGTCAGCGTGCTGCTCGACGCCGGCGCCGGCGCCGCGTGGTCCTATCTCGACAACGACACCGGCCTCGCCTTCGCGCGCTCTGAAGGGCTCGCGGTCGCGAGCATCGACCTGTTTCGCACCGGCGCGTTCTCGTCCGATCCATTGGTGCCGCTGCGCGCCGACGCGACGGCGCTCGCCGCCCTCGCGCTGCCGGCGCTCACATTCGGCCTGCAAGCATCCGCGCGTAATCCGCTGGTCGGCCTACCGCAGCGCCTCGCGCTGCTGCAGCGCCTCGGCGCGGCACTCACGGCGCGCCCCGACCTGTTCGGCGCCGCGGGACGCCCCGGCCATCTGATCGACGCGATCCTTGCCGCTGCGCCTGCGAAACGCATCAAGGCCGCCGATATCCTCGCCCTCGTCCTCGACGGCTTCGCATCGATCTGGCCATCCGGCCTGACGGTCGACGGCGTCGCGCTCGGCGACGCGGGCTATCATCCGGCCGTGCGCACGCAGGATCGCTCGGACCGCATCGTGCCGTTCCACAAGCTGTCGCAGTGGCTCGCCTACTCGCTGATCGAGCCGATCGAGCAGGCCGGCGTCGCCGTCGTCGAGCCGGACGGCCTCACCGCCCTGCCCGAGTATCGCAACGGCGGCCTCTTGATCGACACCGGCATGATCGCGCCGCGCGCGCCGCTCGACCCGATGATCGCGCATGAGGTCACCTCCGAGCTGGTCGTGGAATGGCGTGCTCTCACGGTCGCGCTCCTGGATCGGTTGCGCGAGACGGTGCGCCTGCGGCTCAGGCTTACGTCGCTCCCGATGTCGCAATTCCTTCAGGGCGGCACCTGGCTCGCGGGCCGCACGATCGCAGCCCGCCGGCGCCCGCCGGACGGCCCGCCACCGCTCGCCATCAAGGCGGACGGGACGGTGTTCTAGGTCGCCTCTTTCGAAGCTCGCAGCTCTGGCGGCGATTGCACGCGCGGCGCTCGTTCAATCGATCCTATGTTCCATCCACGACGCCGAATACATGCAAAATGTTCCGTTGGCCGGGTCCGGAGCATGTGCTAGCGCGGACGTCGACATCATCGAGCCAAGAGAAGGACCAATCCGATGAGCCTGCGCAGCTTGTTCTTGATTTCTGCAGTCGTTTGCATCGCGTCCTTCGGCCTCGGTATCACGCGGTCGACCGCCTTCCCCGCCATGTCGCCCAAGCCGGAAGGATTGTCATCGGTCATCCGCGTCGATTGCCCGGAAGCGAAACGTCGGCACTGCAAATTCAACGCCGAAAACAATCTGTGCGGTTGGGGCGACAAGAAATGTGCCCAGGACGAGACCGCTAAGTGCATCGAACGTTGCGCGATTCAAAGATAGCATCTGCCCGGCGAGATGGCGGGCCGCCGATGCGGCACGTTCGCCGAGACGGGTTAAGTCAAACTCAACAGCAATAGGGGAAACGTGATTTGGACGAGTGGTGCTCGGATCAATAACGTTGACCGGCCAAGGCTTCGACTTGACCGGCCGAGCGGGACGGGGGTCCGCTCGTGGTCCACCGCACCCATCTCCTGACGTACATCTCAAGCGCAGTGGCGGTAAGAACCGCACTGCGCTTTTGCTCATAAAGCTGAGACGCTTTCTCGATGAAGTGGGCGATCGTCTTTGCGGCCACGGTCACTCCTGCCGGGCTGAAATGATAGCCGAGGAACTCGAAGCCGCGCTCGATCCTGCCGATAAATGTCTTGTCTGGATGCTTTTCCAGACTGAGCGCCCCCAGCGTTTGGTTGACCGCCTTCACCGCACCGCGCAACTGCCAGTGGGTCGGCGCGAGAATGAACGCGGAAGTTGGCAAGAGGTCCGGAGTCGGCGCCGAAGCAGACATTGGCCGCCAACTAGGGCGACGCTCATGACCCGAAGCGGACAATACCCTTTTTCCGAGGTGTAGGATGAGCTCGGTGCTGAGCGCCTTAGCCAACCTACGCTTGCTCTTCGATGGCAGTCGATGCCAAGGTGGCGCTATCGCAAATCTGACGTTGCTGCATCGAATATCGAGAGGGGCCATGAATTCGCGACCTGGACGTTGCATCGTCGTCGGCGTCATCACCGCATGCGCGCTCGCCGTTTGGGCGGACGCGGCTTCCGCCCCCGCGTGCGTCTTGACCGCGGCCGACTTCGAAGCGCTTAAGACGTCGCACTCAGGGCTGGCCAGCCAAGAGCAGATCGACGCGAAGACGCCAAAACAGCAAACAGAACTCTGCGCTACGCGCCTGCATTGGAATCGCGTGGCGAGCGGCACGTGGGTCGACAGCGAACTCGGCGAGATTTGGCCGTATTATCTGAGCCCGTCGGAACGCTTTACGTTCTATAGGCTGAGCGAGGCGAAGGTCTTAGCAACGTCGGATGCCGAATGGCGCCAACTACGGCAGAAATTGATCGACGACTTTAAAAGGTGACTTGGACGACGTCGCGGTGCTCGCGGCGTTCCTGGCCTCGGGCACGCGGATTTGCCGCGCTTCGGCGGACAAACCACCGTCCATCAGTCTGGGTACGCGCTTTCATCAAAACAGCTGATCGGATGTCGAAGAGACCGCCGTGAGGCGGTCTTTCTTTTTCCAGCCCGTTATTTCGCGAATGTCTGCATATGGCCGAGCCCAGCCGCTTCGGGCCAAGAGCGGTCGGTAGTGCCTCAGTTTGAAATTCACACTGGGTTGACCCCGTCAGTCTCGGGGACTACGCCCTGTCCCTTGCAACGCGGGCATTTCCCGCTCCCATCGCATACCGTGCACTTGTGATCCCAGAACGGACCTCCGTATACTTTGCCTCGCCCGTCGCACTCGATGCACTTGCATTCGCCATCGCACTCGGGACAGGTCGTCTTGGTGGTCATGGTTGTCCCTCTGGATAAAGTAGCAAAGCCCGCAAAGAGAGTATCGGAATCCCCTCCGAGGCCCCAAAGGCGAGAACTCGCGATGGGCTACGAGCCGACCGGCACCACAAGTGATAATGCTTCAAGGCAGCGAGCGTTGCTCGCCCTCGGACGGGATGGTCCAATCGGCGCGGTGAACAACCACCAGACCAGCAATGTCAGTTCGCCTTTGATGTGTGACTGCAAGCATATCTTGCGATAGACCAACCAGGGGCGGCATTTGTGTATTCTCTGTCGTGACATTTGTCAGGATTGACCGTTGAATAGACGCAAACCTTTATCGTCCCCGAGAGCTTCTGTCGGCAATCGACGGCTTGTTCCGACCCGCGATGACTGCTTGTGTCACACACCTTGTAGAAATAATGCGTCTTCGCGTCGGCATCCGTCGCAATCCGATCACGATCGATGCACAATGTAATGCCAGAAACGGCTCCCAACTCCCCGCTGGCTACCGGAACCCAATTTTCTGCGGCGGCGACGGAAATCCAGGCAAACGTGCAAATGCAGAAGAGACCTGCATAGCTCGCAATTCGGATTGCGATTTGAGCCATGGAGCCTCCATTTGGTTGTGCGGCCGGAATTTGCGTAATTCTCAGGTGAACTGACGAATGGCTATACGACTAGCGCATTCTAACAGTCGGTTCCGGGGCATTCGGTAATTCGATGTCCTAAAGCGGTTTATATCCGCTGTGGGTTCGCACGGTCTAACAGCCGGTGGTCGTGTGGCAAATTTTCATACAGTCTTGATACTGATTTTTCTTAAGGTCATCAGCTGTCATCATCTCGCGAGTACATTTATCACTACAAGCGGACATCGCGCTTCGGTTACAGGCTACCGAAATAACGGAGGACTGGGGATGGGCGGCACGAACAACAAAGGAAACAGGCCGTAGAGGGTAAGACTGAGCGAGAGAGCACACCGGCACCAGCAAAACTACCAACGCGGTTGAAAGCATGATCGCAGCGGCGAGAGACGGAGCAGAAGGGAGGCGGCGAGCGTGACATGGGAAGGGTCCTTTCGAGCGCGATTGTGCCGGGATCGATCCCTTGAGCACGGCCGCGCGACGGCTTAAGGTGTGACAAGTCACGGCGCGCCGTCTTGCGAGGGCCTTGGCCATCGGCGACGCCCGGAGCTGGGGCTCGGCGCAAGGCAGGTTAGCATCTCCCCGGCGCCGCGTCCCGACAACTTCGCACATATTTCGGCCTCCCCATGGATGAATAACGGCGCCGTCTTGGCGGCACCGCGAGGCGGTGCTGATGTCACTGTCGGGTCACATCCGGAAAAGCTCAGGTCGAGCAATTGTCTTCCGCCTCTCTCCGGTAGCCGGACATGATGGAGGCCTACCCGAGGCTCTTAGAACATCGATCGAATGTACAGATGCTCACAAAAGCTTGATATATGAGATACTTAGATTTCGCGGCGTGAGTTCCCAAACCGAAGCTGAGAAGTTCGAGTCCTCTCGGGACCGCCACGAAATCGGGCACTTACGAAGAGAGACAAAACGATTTATCTCTTTTTCGCCTCCCGCATCGATCCGGTGGGACGAGAAGAACATTCTCCCAGCCGTCATCTCTTCATGATCGCCTTCGTTACGCAATCAACATTGCGCAACCAGTTGCACTACTGTATTCCTGCACTAGCGGCAATTCAATCGGGGGGTCAAAAAATATGCGTAAAGTTTTGGTCGCGGCAACTCTGACGTTTTTCGCACTGCCATCTTGGGCGCAAACACAACGCGATTTCGACTGGTGCCAAGCCAAAGACGCTCCTGACAAAAACATTATTGGTTGCACGATTCTTATTCAGTATGGGGCGCCAGCTGGAGTTTATCACAAACGTGCATTAGCCTATCTCGAAAGCAAACGTTATGATGAGGCAATTGCCGATTTTACGAGGACGATCGCACTCGATCCCAAGGACCACTCTTACTACACGCTTCGAGGCTATGCTTATGAAATGAAGGGCCAGCGCGATCGAGCTATCGCGGACTACCGCCGGGCAGTAAAGCTCAATCCGAAAGAGTCGGAGTTCGCAAAGGCCGCTGAAGCTAAACTGAAAGCCCTGAACGCCAAACCGTAACGCCGGCTCGACTAGTGAATGAGGACCCTTGCTCAAACAGCGTAGCCCGGAATCATCAACAAGAGTTTGAGACGGAGAGTTGACGTGAAGAAGTTATTCCTTCTGGCAATTCTAGGGTTACTACCGGTAAGTTCACAAGCGCAACCATCCAAGCTGAGAGGCGAAGGATGGTACATAATGGATATGGATGCAAAGATACAATTTGGCCCATTCAAGAATGAAACCTCTTGCAAGAGCGACCCTCGCTATAAGCGAATTTCGCACATGTGTGTTTATGATGACGGAAAACCTCTGAGAGCTTCTGTACCTCTCAAAAGAGTATTCAAGGGTCCTGGATGGTATCGAGTTTCAGTGAAAGATTCATCCGTAGTAGATGGGCCTTATAAGATTGAGTCGTACTGCGAAACATTTCCTCCCGAGCTTAATTACACTGATTCTAACTATAAATGTAAGTTTCTTGAGAAAGCGCCCTGATGGATCGACCGCCAGTGCCAGTGTCAACCATCCCTGCTCGCCGGCGTCGCAGAGGCGTTCGCGTCATTCGCGTGGCGAACAACGCAAAGATTGACGTTTCGAGCGCGTTGCCCACCCTGCACCTCTGGGAAAAATAATGAAAAATCTTCGTCTGGCTGTCGCCGTGGCCGGCTCGCTAGTGCTTCTCGTCCAGACGGCCTTAGCCGAAACGCAAACCAAGTGGCGGCAATTCCAGCCGTCCGGCGCGGGATACCGCATTGAGTTTCCCGGCACACCCAAGAGTACGAAAGATACCATGCCAAGCCGGGCGGGGCCGGCACCCCACCTTAGAGCCGAACTGAGCTCCGGCGGCTATGAATATTCGGTGGACTTGGCGACCTATGCGTCGGCGTCAGATCCGAAAGATGTACTCGATCTTTTCACGTCGGTCTTCACCAAGACAGAGAAACTTCTTGGGCAGACGCAATTGAAAGTCGGTCCCGACCTCGCGCGCCGCTTGGAGATCGCATTGAAGGACGGCCAAGTCGTGGCTACGATGTTGGTGGTGACGGATGGAACGCGGGTCTATTGGGCGTCGTGCATAGCTTTAAAAGGAAGCGAGCATTCGACGAACGTCACGCATTTCATCAATTCCTTCGCGCTGGTGCCGCAATGATGCAATGCCGCTTGGCCCATGGCGGCGGCTCGCGGAAATGCGTTCGTGGCGGCGACGGCGATCGAGGAAAACGCGCAACAACCTCTTTTTCGGTACGACAATGTCCGACGATGCCGGGTGGCCGAAAGGCAGGCTCCGTCCCGTCTTTCCAGGAAAATGCAACTTCCGCCTATCATACTGCTGCTGTTGAGCTTTCATCCCTCATATTCCCCGTTCCCTTGGGATGCCATCCTACGCCGAGGCCTCAGGTGGTCTCCTGTCACAACCGACCGAGAAGGCTTATCCATGCGTTTTGTCATGGCAATACTCGTTGTCGCTGGCTTATCGGGGTTCGCCTTGCCGAGCTGGGCGGATAATTCCGCCGCGCTGGTGACGGCGGCAACGACGGGCGATGTCGCTGCCGCGAGAGGACTCCTTGCCGGAGGCGCCGATTCGAACAGTCGCGATGCGAATGGATATAGCGCGCTCAATTGGGCCGCCCTAAACGGGCATCTCGATATCGCCAAGCTGCTGATCGATCATGGGGCCGACGTCAACGCGCACGACAATCCGAAGCGATTGACGCCGCTGATGAACGCTGCGGGGATGGGGCACGATGACATTGCGGAGCTTCTGGTCAGTCGCGGTGCTGACGTGAACGTCCTCGACGCAACCGGTGCGCAAGCGTTGCTCTGGGCGAGGGCGCGGGCGCGATCGAGCCTCATGACCTTTCTTCTCGCGCATGGTGCCGACCCCCTACCGGAACTGGGAAAGGAATACGGCTCACCGCAATCCTGTTACATGCGTCAGGGGGACCACATCCTTTTGACCGGCCATATTGGAAAGCGCCGTCCGAGTGATCCTATGGGGCCTGGGCAATTGCCCTGGATCGACGCGCCGGCCTGCCCCGCGGATTCCTTCCGACTCACGACGACGGGGGCTCTGCCGGCGAGCTGCCAGGAGGATCACGTCATTCGCTTCAGCGGCACCATATCTCGCACGGTCTCCGTTACCCCGGGGAAGCTTTACACAGTGAATACCCAAAGTGTCGTCTGCGATTGAGGGGCCTCTGGGTCACGCCGAATGGGTGCGGTTCCTCCGAAGCCGCCGCGGCGCGGCTGATATGGCGGCAGATCCCATGCACGCGAGGCCGCGCGTCAGCATCGCCCTGTTTCGCCGGATGTTGCGAGATCGGTAGTAGACGTGAGGCGGGCGCGCGCCGCCCGATGAAATACAAACACATGAAAGCATATACGTCGGCAAGCCGCTGGATGCGTGGAGGGCGCTATCATATGTCAATTGTCGCCTTCATCGGTTTGATTTCGGATTGTATCACGCCAAAGCGCAGAAGTTTCTGGACGCCGGGCGACGCATTCCAAGTAATTGTAAAAGGATTGCTACCAGCCCTGGCGCTATTGCTCGGCAGTTGCGGAGGCGAGTCGAGGAACGTAGTCGAGATCGTCACACGCGACGGCGCCACATTCATTGTGGTCGAACCGGAAGCAAACTACGAACGTGTTTGCAATGACGGCTCTTATTCCTTGAGTGGCGACCCCGACAAGCTCGGGCTACGCGCCGTCTCAGTCAACAAGGAGGGGTCGTCATACAATGAAATACCATGGACTACTATTAACTCGATCTCGTTTGCCGAGCCTGTAGGTGACCTCAGCAAGGAGGGAGGTGGCTTCTGTTCAGGGCCTGTATCGATAACGGCGACGATTCATTTAAAGAGCGGCGTACCGCAGACCAATAATCTGGTCGACACCACGGATCTCGGTATCGAAGGCAAAAGCGTGCGGGGCACGATCGTAATTCCCATTCGTGAGATCGCCAACCTTAGAATGATAGCAGACCAGAACTGGCCCTGGGCAAAGAGTGACAATCGTCTAGTTACAAACGATGACTTGCCGACCCTCCTCGTCACGACGACTGACGGCAGAACTCGTGAATTCTGGGCTCCTACCGGCTCGGTTGCTCGTGATAAATATTATGGGAGATATACTCTAAGGCCGCCGAACCACACGCCTCCCGGTTTGCCGGTCTTAATTTCTGGCGCGAGTATCGCAATTCCGTGGAATTCGATCAGACAGGTAGAAATTACAGGGGAGCGCCTTGTTCCGGGCGAAGGCAAAACCAAACTAGCCGCGCATCTGGTCTACGCCGATGGGCATAGCGAGAATGTGTATATTCCCGACAGCAGCTTCTCGACCACCGCAAAAGGCGGCGACATCGTCGGATTATACGATATCGTCCGCATTGAATTGGTGCCAAAGGCCCACACTAAGTAGATGGCATCCCGAACACTCCGATAGTGGCATCTCAGGCCCAACTTGCTTTTCGCTGCGACACCGCAATATGTCCGGAATCCGGGGGCAAGCGGACTCTCGGCTGACGCGGCTGGGAGGACCGTCCATGACCCACGCAGTGTGAAAACTCCGACATTCAATTTTTGTGTAGAAAAGTCGTTTCCATTTCATCGATTTAGAAACCGACGGCGCGGCGGCAGCCGTCAGGAGAAGACAGAGAAAAGAATTCTGCGCATCCTGCGTTCGTCAATGTTTTCATACAGCCCGGACCCCGGACGAGACTTCACCGAGCGGCTGTGCTAAGCCGACGAATACGCGGCGCTGTTTTCGTTGGAAGGGAACGTGGCTATGGTTGTGGGTCTGCGCAGGTCTAGGCTGAAATCTTTTGTGCGGCGTCGGAATGCTTTTCGCGGGCATGCTTTTCTCCGCGCCCCCAGCTGCCGCCGATGATGCGGAAATCTGCGGTAAGGAATCAGGCGATATCGCGATTGCCGCCTGCACTCGCGCGATAACGTCCGGCCGCTACGGCGCCCATAACCTTGCGCTCCTCTATGTCAACCGCGGCAACCAGTACGGTAACAAAGGCCAGCCCGACCGCGCCATCCAGAACTTCGATCAGGCGATCCGCCTCGATCCGCAAAATGCCGACGCCTTCTACGGCCGCGGCATCATGTACCAGGCCAAAGGGCAGCACGATCGCGCCATCCAGAACTACGACCAGGCGATCCGGCTCAATCCACAATTTGCCATCGCCTTCAACAAGCGCGGCGTCGCGTACCAGGCCAAAGGCCAGGCCGATCGCGCCATCCAGAACTACGACCAGGCGATCCGGCTCAATCCGCAATTTGCCGACGCCTTCAACAACCGCGGCGGGGTGTACGAGGCCACAGGCCAGCACGATCGCGCCATCCAGGACTACGACCAGGCGATCCAGCTCAATCCGCAATCTGCCGCGGCCTTCTACAACCGCGGAGTGGCCAAGAAGGCGAAGGGCGACACCGCCGGCGGCGATGCCGATATTGCCAAGGCACGCCAGCTGCAACCCGGCATCGCCGATGATAGTGAGATCTGCCAGAAAAATCAGGCGATATCGCGATTGCCGCCTGCAGTCGCGCGATAACATCCGGCCGGTACGGCGCCCATGATCTTGCGGCCCTCTATAACAACCGCGGTGTCGAGTACCGGGATAAACGCCAGCACGACCGCGCCATCCAGGACTTCGATCAGGCGATCCGGCTCAATCCGCAGTACGCCGTGGCCTTCGTCGACCGTGGCGCCGCGTATGGCATCAAAGGCCAGCACGACCGCGCGATCCAGGACTACGACCAGGCGATCCACCTCAATCCGCAATTTGCCGAAGCCTTCTACAACCGCGGCAGGGCGTACCACAGCAAAGGTCAGTACGACCGTGCCATTGAGGACAACGACCAGGCGATCCGGCTCAATCCGCAATTTGGCGCAGCCTTCACCAACCGCGGCCTCGCCTACCAGGCCAAAGGCCTGCACGATCGCGCCATCCAGGACTACGACCAGGCGATCCGGCTCGATCCACAAGACGCCCGGGCCTTCTACAATCGCGGATTGGCCAAAAAGGCGAAGGGCGACACCGTCGGCGGCGATGCCGACATCGCCAAAGCGCGGCAGTTGCAGCCCGGCATCGGGCAATGATCGACGCAGACGAGTGCTGGCGGGGCCGAGCTTGAAGGGGGTGCGGCGGACACTGAAGGCATCGAGCGGCCCCTCTCCCGGCAGCATCACCCCGCCCAAACAAAACCCGGCCACCGTCTCCGGTGCCGGGCGCAATTCTCTGTATCCCATTTCGGCATTAAGCAAATTGCGGAAGGCGCAAGAACGTTCAATAGACCCCCCTGCTGGATGGGGCAGATTCCACTACGGCTCGAGATAATCACCACACTGCTTCATACAGGCGGCATAGGCGTCGGTGCATGGACTTTTTATGGGTTTTGTTGTGTTTTCAGTCCATGTAAAATTTTTATATCGGCATTCAGGGATGGCAGTGGTCACCGTTTGAACGCAGGCGACTAGTTGTCCCCTATCACATTTAATTTGAAGAACTCTGTTCGAATGCAGTCGTGAGAAGGAGCGGTATTGATCTTGTGATGGCGAACCCGGCGCTGCACTCGCGCCTGTCCAGGACACGAGAACAAGAAGCAACGAACAAATCGGGACGAGAGTAGAGCGCCTCAGAGCGCCAAAGAAATATGAAGTAACCATCGCATGTTCCCTTGATCACAATCAATGCGGGTTGCATGTTGACCCACTCAACGGCGGAGTCAAGCGGAATGCACCCACGTTCAGCAAGCGCAGGGACGCTCATGACCCGAAGCGGGAGCTCGCTACGGGCAGCAAAATGGCCTCTGTCGGTGGAACTCCGGAGCGCGCCAGGAGACCGGCAAGGAGCGAATGCTGCAAATTCATGACGATGAAGGCGCAGCGAACCGCGCTGTTACCCTCGCGGGCAACCGAGCATGACCCAGGATTCTATGCGCCGCTCCATTCGCAGGAGCCGGGAGATCCCGCGTCCGACCACTGGCGCATCGCCGGACTGGCTGGCATCGAGAAAACAAGCAGAAATACTAGCGTGGCGCTGCTTTGAAGCTCGCGAGCAAGTCTTCGATGTCCTTGTGCAGCTGCTTGGCGAGCCCGGGATCGTCCATTGTGCCATTGGCATACACGACGTCCAGGACGATCATCGGCGCCTGACCTCCGCGGTCGATCACAATCGCCGAATGGAAATAGGTGTCGGCATGGGCGGAGGAGACGAAATCGATCCGGCGGCTGGGTCGGCCATCCCGCTGGAGAGCGACATCCCGCGTCACGCGCCGGCGCGCATTCGGTTCATCATCGATTATTTTGACCAGATCGCGATCCGCCAACTTGACGCCAGGCGACAGCAGCCAAGTCTTGGCCAGGGGATAATCGTCTTCATTCCACACAAAGCGCACGATCGTCTTGGACTTATTGTCCGGATCCAAGGCCCATTTTGCCGGCAAGATCAGCGACATGTTCGCATTCGAGTATTCGGCCGCGCCAGCGGCAGTTATGGCGACAGAAAAGGCGACCAACCCAAGAACGATGGCTCGAACCGTCATGAAGGCACTCCCAATCAAATCTTACGAAAGGATCAAAATGTCCTGCCGCTTTTGCGCGAAGTTAAAGTCGTACAACGCCTTTGTGGAGAAAGTCCAATAGAAATCCAACGAAATAGTCTCGACAGGTACAATAATGTCTTGGCGGCGAAGGAATTGCACGGAGCGGATCGAAGAATAGCGGTCGAATGGGCGAAGCTCGAGCAAAAGCTCGTAGTGTTCGCCTACGTCGGGCTCGCCTGTAGAAGGACATCGGTTCCCCACAAAGGTGTCACCAAGCATATTCAGCCTTACAGCACTAAGTGGTTGACCTCCGCCGAGAATGCCCGGATCGTTGCCGCCACCAACGCCTTGGTAGAGAAGATAAACCGGGAAAGGCATTTGACTACTGAAACCACAGTGGGCCAGCCACGCGGAAGCTCTGAAAACGAAATTGCGATAGCAGCTTATGGCCCATCACGACAGAGAGCTTTTTTCGGGTCGATGGTCGCTAACGGGTATTGCGGACACAGCTGGATCGGCAGCTTGCCCGGCCCGGTCGCGAATGACACGCGGCAATCGCAGGACGGCAGTCTTAGAAAGGCTTGCACCGGCCCAGGCTCAGCGCGATCATCATATGGCTGCGGCCGCCGGCTCTCATCCTGATTGCCGCCGCGCAGATTGATCGTCACGGACGATTTGCTGTCTGTGGCTGTCATCGCAAAGATTGACTATTCGAGCGTTTTACCCGATGGTCCACCCGGCATCTCTAGGAAAAATAATGAAAATTCTTCGTGTGGCTGTCGCCGCGGCAGGCGCGCTCGCGCTTCTTGCCCAGATCACCTCGGTCGAAGCGCAAACCAAGTGGCGGCAACTCCAACCGTCCGGCGCGGGATTTCGAGTAGAATTTCCCGGCGCACCCAAGGTCACGAAAGATACCGTACCGAGCACGGTCGGCCCGGCACCTCACCTCAAGGCGGAACTGTATGCCGGCGGCTACTCGTATGCGGTGGATTTGATGACCTATGCGTCGGCATCCCCCCCGGAGGCTGTGCTCGATCTCTTGACCTCCGGCGTGGCCAAGCTCGGGAAAGTGGTTGCGCGGACGGAATTGAAAGTCGGCCCCGACGTCGCGCGCCGCATCGAGGTCGAAGAAGAAAGAGGAACCGTCGTTATCACGTTGATGGTGACCGATGGAACGCGGGTCTATTGGGTGTCGTGCATAGCTATAAAAGGGACCGAGCATTCGACGAACGTCACGCATTTCATCAATTCCTTCGCGTTGGTTCCGTGATAATTCGAAACCGCTTTTCCTGTGGCGGCGGATCGGTAGCGCGCTCGTGGCGGCGACGACGATCCAGGAAAATGCGCAATGATATCTTTTTCGATACGGCAATGTCCGGCGGCGTCGGGGGGGCGAATGGCGGGCACCGTCGCGGATGACGGGAAGGCGATCACCCTGAGGGTTCTACTCGGATTGATCCTCGTGCTTGCAGCACTGCCGGCCTGGGCGCAGACCAGAGATGAAAATGCGACGAATTGCGTGAGCCACGATCTCGAAGCAAGGATCAGGGGATGCACCGCCCTGATCCAGTCGGGCGAGGAAACCACGGAGCATCTCGCCGTCGCCTACGCGAGTCGCGGCGCCGCTTACAACGCCAAGAAGCTCTGCGATCAGGCCATGGCGGACGCAAACAAGGCGATCGCACTCAATCGCAATTTGGCGGCCGCTTATCACACGCGCGGCATCGCATATACCTGCAAGGGGCGCGTCGACCTGGCCATAGCCGATTTCACCAAGGAGATCGCGCTCAAGCCCAATGATCCCGTCAGCTACTTCGGTCGTGGTAACGCATATTATCAAGGGAAGCTCTACGACAACGCCATTGCAGACCTGACCCAAGCGATCGCGCTCAAGCCGGATTTCGCCGATGCCTACTTCGCTCGCGCCGTCGCCTATGCCGACAAGGATCTCGTCGACAAGGCCATTGCAGACCTGACCAAGACGATCGCGCTCAAGCCGGATCACGTCGGCGCCTACATTTATCGCGCCTTGCAGGAAGAAAAGAAAAGCCTCAAGGATCAAGCTGTCGCCGATTACCGTATGGTGCTGAAGCTCGAGCCGACTGGCAGTGGCGGGCAGATCGCGCAGGAGGCGCTCAAGCGTCTCGGCGTTGCGCCGTAGATCGCGCGCAGAAAGATAGCTACTAGCTACCCCGTCACGAGACCACCCGACCAGATGTCGGCTCCTGGCCGATAGCGTTGATAAAGTCGCCGACCGGATGGGCGAAGCCATCCAACTGGTCGTTGGGCTAGCTTCGACTTAGTCCCGGTGCCGGCTGGCGGAAGTGTCAATTGCGGGGCGTCCAACGGGTGACGCACGTTGGACGCCACGTACGCTCAGGCAACGCACGCAGCCGGCACATTTGGTGGTGGCCGCCAGACGCGGATCGCAAGCGTCTTGAGGTTCTGCGCGATTGCGGCGAGGTGGAACTCGTCGCGGGCGCCGGAGGGACCTCTCAATCGCATGCGCTCAAAGCGATGATGCGTTTTGAGATGCGCGAACCGCATCTCGACCTTCTTGCGCTCGTCGCGCGACCTGTCGAACCCGAGCGTGCCCATCTGAGCGCGAGCGAGATCGCGAGCATCCTCGTTGATATCTCGTGTGACCTTGCGAAAGGGCATCCTCGGACAGCATTGCGATTTGAGTCGGCATGCATCACAATCGTGTTTGGACGCAAGGTAACGCAGCATGTGATCGTCGCCGACATTGCCCGTTGTCTTGAGTACCTTACCGGCGGGGCAGACGTAGACGTTGCGCTCTCGATCGAAGGTGAAGTCACTGCGTGAGAAGGTGCCATCCTCACGAGCGCTCTTGTCCCACACCGGGATTTGCGGCGCGATGCCGGCGCCAACCAACCAGCCGAGGAACTTGCCAGTGCCGTAGGCTGTATCAGCGGCGAAACGTTGTGGCTTGAGCCCCATTCGCTGCTCGGTCCGCTCGATCATCGTCCTGGCGGCGGCAACCTCGTCGTAAGTTCGCGCCGGCGTGGCCTCGACGTCCACGATGACGGCGTTCTCGATGTCGATAAGATAATTGAGCCCGTAGCCGAACTGCACGCGCTTATTCGCTTTCGCGGTCCAGGCCGAACACGGGTCGCTCAGCGAGATCACCTTCGGCGGCTTGCGGTCGGCGGTTGGATCGTCGTCGTCAAGCGCCCCCAGGAACTCGGCGACCGCCCGCGTCTGGCGCTCCGGCGCCGACCAATCCGCTTCCTCGGGTGTGACCCCGTGATACCGGCTGGCATTCGCTTCCATCACACTGGCATCGACCGCAAAACCCTCGCCGTTGACGAGAGCTGCGTCCATGCATGCCCGCACAATAGCCTCGAACACATGCCGAAAAGCATCGCTCTCGCGAAAGCGGCCGTGCCGATTGACCGAAAACGTCGAATGGTCGGGCACCTTGTCGTCGAGACCGAGCCGGCAGAACCAGCGATAGGCCAGGTGAAGCTCGACCTCCTCGCACAATCGGCGTTCAGAACGGACGCCGTAGCAGTAGCCGACGATCAGCATCCGGATCATGAGCTCGGGGTCGATCGAAGGCCGCCCGATCTCGCTGTAGAAGGGCCCCAGCTTCTCGCGAAGATCAGCCAATATCCCCGTAACTGTCGGATTAATGCGGCGCAGGAGATGGCGGGCCGGAATGCGCTCTTCGAGGTTGAACAGATAGAACAGCTGGCTCTGATCGACCTTCTGCCGACCCATCATGACCGCCTCCGCCGCCGAGAACTCAGGCAGACGGAATCACGATTCGCCGATCACAACGAGCGACTTTTTCAACAGCATCGGCCCTTAGCGGAAGCGGCAGCCCCACCTGATCGATGTCTGCTTCGGGGCCCGATGCGGACGTGATCGCATGCGCGGCGCTTGTTGAAATCGGCCGCGAACCGGTACGAACCGCTGACCGCCGGCCTCATCGGGCGCGGACATCGAACGCCATGATCCACCCGCCGCCGTGTCGGTCGCGGCAGGGACGCGATTTCGTTGTGCTCCAGCTAAAACGGCCAGAACACCCGTCCGCTGGCCGTCCAGACTTTGTAGTTCGCACCGAGCCCGCCGTATTCGCCGCCGAGAGCGACGTTGGCGCCGGCGATTTGCGTGAACGTCACGCCCCCGGTTACCCGGCCCGACCATCCATCGCCGATCCCGACAAGCGGCTGGCCGGCCGGCAGGGCGTTGTCGGTCGAGAACCGCCAGTCGGCGTAGACCCCGAAATAGGGCGCGATGGCGATGCCGTTGGCGGCCTGCCACGGCGCGATCACCTTGCCGCCGGTCGCGACCTCGCCGGCGGAGAAGCTACGCGCCGCCTGCAGCGTGCCGAGGCTGTCGGTCCACTCGCTCTGCCGCTCCCACAACGCAAAAACCTTCGTGGACGGCTCGAAGATCAAGCTCATCCAGCGATAACTGCCGGTGAGCCCGGTCGAGGCCAGCCAGCGTGAGCCACTGAACGCGCCGTTTGCCGTGCCCGCCACGTCGATGAGCACTCACGGATGCATTCATGCGCGGGAGTGACCCCAATCCGCTAATGTCTCTTGAACACCAAGGATGACGCGTCCGCTCGTGGTCCACCGCACCCATCTCGTGACGTACATCTCAAGCGCAGCAAGCGTAGTCCGGGTTGAGCGGAGCGAAACCCGGGGACGTTGGCGACTTGCGGGGGGCGGACCCGGATTTCGCGGAGCCCGTCCTTGGGCTTGCCGAAGGCAAGACCCGAGGGGCTCAATCCGGGCTACCCGTAATCGAACACTTCCGGATTGACCGCGTTCTCCCGGATCGGCTTGCCGTCGAATACGCTGAGCACGTTGTGCGCCGCCTGCACCGCCATGCGATCCATCGATTCACGCGTCACGCCCGCCATGTGCGGCGACGTCACGAGATTGGCGAGCCGCAGGAGCGGATGATCCGCTGGCGGCGGCTCGGGATCGAACACATCGATGCCGGCGCCCGCGATGGTGCCTGCCGTCAGCGCCGCATGCAGCGCGCCTTCATCGACGATCCCGCCGCGCGCGGTGTTGACGAGATAGGCGGTCTTTTTCATGCGCCCCAACCGTGCGGCGCCGAACATCCCGATCGTCTCCGCGTTGCGGGGGCAATGGATGGTCACGAAATCCGCCCGCGCCAGCGCGGCATCGAGATCGGAGCCCGGCTCGCATCCGGCCGCCCGCATGGCATCGGCCGGCACATAGGGGTCGTGGACGAGCACCGTCATTTCCATCGCAAGGCATCGCCTGGCGACGCGCGTGCCGGTGCGGCCGAAGCCGACGACGAGCACGGTCTTGCCGAACAGGTCGACCGGCATTGCGGCCAGGCGGTCGGCCCAGCGGCCGGCGCGCACCAGCGCGTCGATCTCGCCGCCGCGCTTTGCGAGCGTGAGCATGAAGAAGACCGCGTGCTCGGCGACCGAGGAGGAATTCGCCGTCCCCACCAGCATCAGTGGAACGCGGCGACGGGTGAGCGCGGGCACGTCGATGGCGTCATACCCGACCCCGATGCGCGCCACGACCTCCAATCCGCGCGCGAGCACGCACTCGGCCTCGCCGAAACGCGTCAGTCCAAGGATCGCGCCATGGACATCCCCGCCCGATCGTAACAGCGTTTGAAAATCGTCAGCCGAGATGGCGGGCGGAAAAGCGACGACCTCGACGTCGTCGCGCGCATCGAGCAGCCGCCTGCCGCCCGCGCCCATGGAGGTGGGCACCAGCACCCGCTTCCGATTGCTCGCCACGCCGCGCCCCTCCAGAGGGTGTAATCGCATCCCCAGCTAGGGGTATTACAAGCCGAATCCACTGACAAGCTCGAAGACCTTGTCCCTGCGTTTCGATTCCGTAGAAACGAAATAAGCACTAACCTCGACATCGATTGATCCGGAGCCGCCGTGATGGACAACACCGAGGCGCAGCACGATGTCATCGTGATCGGGGCCGGGCTCGCGGGCCTGGTCGCCGCCAACCGCGCCGCGCAGCTCGGCAAGCGTGTCGTCGTCCTCGAGAAGAGCACGGAGCAGAGATACCTCTGCAACTCGCGCTACGCCTACGGCACGTTCCACATCAATTACACTGACGTGGGAGCGGACGAGGACGTCCTCTTGGAGAGGATCGAGGCCTGCAGCGCGGGCTTTGCCCGCAAGGATCTGGCGCGCGCCATCGCCAAGGACGGCCGCCGATTGATGCAGTGGCTGAGGCACGAGGGCATCGATCTCGTCGATCTCGGCGGATACCAGACCAACGTGCTCGCCCCGCCGTGGCGCAAAGGGTTTGGCCTCACCTGGCGAGGATATGCCGGTGACGTCGCACTGGAGCGTCTGGAGGAAAATCTGCGGCGGCGACGGGTCGGCTGCTTCGCGGGATGCGCGCCCGCGCGCTGGCGCTTGCTTCGGGTGCAATCGAGGTCGAGACGGACACCACCGCGGGCGCCGTTCGATTGCGTGCGCCATCGGTCGTCATCGCCGACGGCGGCTTCCAGGCCGACTTCGACCTGATCCGCGCGCACATCTGCCCGGCGCCGGAGAAGCTGCTGGCCCGCAATGGCGGAAGCGCGACCGGCGACGGCCTGCGCATGGCCCGGGCGATCGGCGCCGCGAGCACCGGCCTCGATAATTTCTATGGCCATCTGCACAGCCGCGACGCGATGCAAACAACCCGGCTGTGGCCGCGGCCCTATGTCGACGAGATCGCGGCTGCCAGCATCGTCGTCGACGCCGACGGCCACCGCTTCGCCGACGAGGGCCTCGGCGGCATCTATCTGTCCAATGCCGTGGCCCGTCTCGCCGATCCGCTCGGCACCACGATCGTATTCGACCAGGCGGTCTGGGATGGAGCGCCGGGCCGCGGCCATGCGCAGCCGCCCAATCCGCTCTTACCGGAGGCCGGCGGGACGCTGCATCGCGCCGGCACGATTGCGGAGCTGGCAGGACTGATCGGCATTGCGCCGCAACGGCTGGACGACCTTGTCGCTGCGTACAACGCCGCCATCGACGCCGGCACGCTGCATCTGCTGTCGCCGCCGCGGCGCAGCGATCGATATCGAGCCTGGCCGATCAGGACCGCGCCGTTCTTCGCGATGCCGATCTGTGCGGCCATCACCAACACCATGGGCGGCATCGTGGTCGACCACAATGGCGCGGTCCTCGACCGCAACGACACGCCGGTGCCCGGCCTGTTCGCGGCGGGCTCCACCATCGGCGGGTTGGACGGCGGACCGAACGCGGGCTACGTCGGCGGCCAGATCAAGGCGACGATCGCGTTGCGCGCCGCGGAAGCGATTGCGGCGTCGTAGCCGGGAGCCCGACCGCAAAAAATTCGAGCCGGGCGCGCAAGGAGCAGAAGCATCAAATCATCAGCAAGTTGACCGACGCGATGGTCTCGATCGAAGGCGAGAGCATGCGCGGCGTCACTTGGTGCGTGGTCGAGGAGGTGGAAAGCGGCGACTGGGGAATCGGCGGCAAGGCCCTGACCACGGCGGACGTGCACGCCTTGGCGCGCGGCAAAGCTGCGTGACGGCGCGGCCTCGCTCGCGTTGCACCGCATCCCTATTTTGGAGCCCGCCTCAACTGGCGGCCTCCAAAGTGAGTAATTTTGCACAGACACTTCCTTTGGCACCGCGCATGTCATAGGCTCGCGATGGCCGGCGACCGGCGCGACCGCCGATGTGATCCGGCCCCATGGGGCGGAGCGTGTAACCACGCAGGATCGTGCAGGCTTCTATTCTTGCTAGTGCTCATGGCGCTCAAGAACAGGCGTCAGGTGACTGGAGCTCAAATGAACAATCTGAAAATGGCGATTTTTGCATCGGCTTTTGCGCTCTCGCTGCACCCTGCTCTGGCGGCAATAAATAATAATCCCACGCCTGGTTCAGGCACGAATGAAGGCTCGTTTGCATGCATGAGCTGGTGTGAGGCACACAATAAAACGGCCAGAAGCCAAGGTCAGTGCATTCGGCAATGCGCGGTATATTGGTGCAGAGGAAACAGATGCGGGTATCAGGACCCCAGACCAGCCACGGTATCGCATGGACGCCCGGTACCAATTCTCCACCACCCTGGGCCTGTGACGACGACGCAACCTGTCATTCTTGAACGGTCTCGAGGAGGTCAACCCAGTGCTAAGCACTGAACTGAAATCCTCGCCGGGCGGCAAGTGCGCAACGGGCTCCAATTTTCTTCATGCCTTCGCTGCAATTGTCGTTAGCGTCGCCCTATCTTGCAACCTCATAGCGGCGCAGGCGGCGACGAGTGGCCACGGGCCGCCTGCCCCGCCTTCGAGCGCGGGCACCAAGGTCAAGCCGGCTTTGGAAACCTGCGCGCCAGGTCAGCATTGCACCGGCATTCCGCAAAAAAAATGTACGACCGAATATGTCGCAGTATGTCACCGTCATCACGCGGAATGTCAGACTGTAAAAAAGACGGTGTGCATCTAGGCCGACACAATGCCGCCGCTTACGCCGTCCCCCGTTGTGCGCTGGGCGGCCTCAATCGTAAAAGCGCCGTCTTCAATCTCCGCGGGATTACTTCGCGGTGCCGTCGCATTGCGTCGCCGAAACCTTGCAGAACCAGGCTCGGTCGGGTCCTGCGGTCGCTTCGCAATTCGCCAGCGCCTGCCGGGCCGCGACTTTGGAGCGAAAGGCCCATGCAAGCCAGCGCCTGTGGTGCGGATAATGGCGTGGGTCACTGGCGGCCCGAGGATGCACGTACTCTCGATTTCGAGCGCCACTACGTTCTCACGCGGGGTCGCGGTGTCTTTCGGCCTCTACGGCACCGGCAACTCACATCTTCCATCCGCGATGTGGTGGCCGCCTTATCCGTAGGCGCCTGCTCTTGGCCCTCAGCGGCGGATCACGGCGGTTCAGCAATTTGGCCGGTGTTGGAACCATAGCGGACATCGGCCGACGAACGGCGGCATCCGAGGGACGTCGCTCTTGACCTGAAGCAAGTAGCCCGGGTTGAGCGGAGCGGCGGACCCGGATTTCGCTCCGCTCAATCCGGGCTACTTGCTGAGGGCGAGGAGCATGCGCGGCTGCACCTGCCGGCGCAGCGGAATCATGTCGGCTTTCAGAGGGGTGCCGTCATCGGAGGGACATCACGGTGCAAGGGTCCGTCGCTTCTGACCCCAAACGGGCTTTTGCGGCGGCCGGCTGCCGCCGCTGCCGTCAGCCGCACCTTCTCCGCCCTCACTGGCAGAGGTACTCCTTCCCCCCCATGGTGACTTTCGTACCGGGCATGCAAGTGATGCCGCTGCTCGTTGCATATGGATACCAGATATCAGTCCCACTCCCCAACCTTTCCCTGGCGCGCATGATGGCGCGAACGCCCGGCGTGTCCACGTAAGCGGGAGAACCGGACGAGCACGGCATAAATTTGTAACTGCGAGCATCCTGATCCCCCTGTCGGTAGCACATGCCGCTGGGGTAGCCAGCGGGGCCGCTGCTGGCGTAATTGTTGCGGCGCTCGACGCGGTTATCGCGCCTTGATACGCATCGGCCATTCACCATTACCCTACCGGTGCCGCAGGCTTCACGGACTTGGGTGACCAAACTGCCCGTTTGAGCGGGTGTTGTGCGGGGCATTGCTTGTACCGACGTTGCGACCGCGAAGGCAAAGCCCGCAAGGGCGATGAGCCTCATCATGCTGCTTATCCTCTAGTTTCTCCACTCGCGAAAATATCGTGCACTCGACTTTTCTGCGTGCATTTGATCTGGATCAAAAAGTCAGGGATGACGGTCGTTTGAGACCCACGCAAATTCCTTGGCCGAGCGCGCATCGTATCGCCTCACCATCGTGGTCTGAGGGAGCCGCAAGCGCGCCAACGTCCGCTTCGGGGTCAGCGGACCAAACCGCTCGCGCGGTAGGGTGCGTGGGGCGAGCGTTCAGCGTTGCCTCCAGCGCAGGCGTGAGCGCTCTCGCCTAGACTAGCGCCCCGGCGGGCGCGGGAGGGTGATGTCGAGCCAGTCCCTCTCCAGCACCTTGCGCGCCCGATCCCGATCGATATGCGGCTGAATTTGATTCTGGAATGCAAATTGCAGAACCTCGAACTCATACCTGCAATCTTTGGCGCGCGATTTCGGCAACCATCCCTTCTCCACGACGTCTGCAAATAGTTTGTCGTTTGAGCCGTAGGCCACGCAGAGCAAATTGAAGAAGCGTTCCTCTGGCTGGCCGTGATTACTGGAAAAGGCCCCGAGTGGAAGGGTTGCCTTGGGCTTCGCCTTATAGTCCTTGACGAACTTGTTGTACGAATACGCCGCACCTGAGATCAGGCGGCGACCGCCGTCGCGGAACTGCAGCATGATGAAAGTCGCAAAATTGTCCGCCGCATCTTCCTCGCGTCCGAATACCGGGACCTGGTATACGTCGAACAAAAGATGCCCGAACTCATGGGCCACCGCGAAAAAGAATTGGCCGGCGAGCGCGTCGATCGCCGTGGTGCCCCCCTCGGTGACGTCCTTCGGCAGGTTCTCCCAGATTTCCTGCAGATATTCGTAGCAAAGAGTCACGGTCGGCACGTGGTTCTTGCGCTGGTACCAGGCATTGGATTGGCCGCATTCGATGGTTGCTACCCTCACGTTTTCCGGGAAGCGGAATGGGCTGAAAGCCTCTTGTATCTTCTCGAGCGAATGGCGCTCCTTGAGCAGCCCGTAGACCTCTTGAAGAGCCGGGTTCGTGGGTGGAACGTACTCGATCGCTATGGTCCCGACGGATTGCTGGGCCGCCGTCTGGAGCGAGCCGCCCAACATGAATGCGATGAGGAAGACGGGCAGCAGCAGCGGTGCCGGAAGTGAGAATCTCATTTCAGTGTCTCGGCGCGGAGTGAGTGATTGCGGTCGAATCAGGTCACGGCCGGGTTGTTGCCGGCCGATCGAGCGGACAAGATGATGGCAGGTCATGCGATTGCGCAATCGCAACGGTCGGAACCGCACATGCCAAGCCGAGAACGAACGCAACGGGCATTATTGATTTCAATCCGATGTGGAACATTTTCAACCCCTGTCTGGTAAGGGACCTCCCCATTAAAAATGCTTGGAAAGGTTTAGGGCGGGAGCATTTGATTCAGATCAAAAAGACGCTTGCCTGCAACTTTCGTGGGAGCAAACTGGTATCCCTTTCCGCCTGGACTCGCTTCGTCACGGGGGAAGAGCAGCTCGATTTGACCCCGGTCCGGTTGTGGCCCTTAGCGCCGGATCGCGGCGGCGCAGCAATTTGGCCGGCGTTGGAGGCATAGCGGACATCGGCCGACGAACGGCGCCATCTGAGGGACGTCGCTCTTGACCCGAAGCGGACACCCCGCGTCGGCCGCCGGCCCAGCACCCGGATGGTCCTGGTGCACAATCATCCTCAGGCGACCCGACACCCTCGCGCGCCGACATCGAGATGACCCAGGCGATCGTCGCGGTGGCGCGCCCCTCGGAATTTCGGTGCACGACCACATCGTCGGCAAGGACGGGCACGCGAGTTTGAAGGGCATGAAGTTGCTTCGGAGCCCGCATGAGCGTAGCGAGATGCGGATGATGATCCTGGATGTCGCAGTCTTACGATCGCTCATCCGGGCTGCGCCTTGCGGTTGATCTTTTTCGACACTCGATGTAAGTCTCGGTCCAGTCACGAGCCGCTCGGCATTGCACAGTGGCCGCCCATTGTGGCGCTCACCAGCATTGCGCGGGTTGGTGCGCATACATGAAGTTTTCAAGGCAGGTAGAAAAAATGCATTTCCCCCACTGTCTAAAGAAAATGGGGAGCTTGGATGGACAACCAATTGCGACGGGTAAGACAGATTGGAGGTGGACGATGTCGATCTTATCGCGTGCGTCCTTTTTGGCCGAGGCACTTTTGCTCGCGTTTGGGGCCCAGGCGAACGCCCAGACGGTACCGGACGATACCGCAGCATTTGTCTCCTATTGCAATGATGCCAACTTTCAGGTCTGCCGTGGAAAAGTTGTCGATGTTAATAACATCATGCTGATGAGACAGATAGCGGGCCATCACGGCTGCACTTTTCCGAGCCCTTCTCACAATACGCGCGCCGATTCAGTTCCGGCAACCAAAGCGATACTCGACTGGCTGAGAAAGAATGAAGCATCGCGCCCATTAAAGACCGACCTGGCAATAGCGCAGGCCATCGAAAGGCTTTGGCCGGGGAATTGCGAGCATTGAAACCGGGACAGCAATCAGCGTCGCAAGTCTGCGTTTGGCCCGAAGCGGCGGTTCATTGCGACGCAACAACATGTCCGGAGTTGGGGGTGAACCGGACTTGATGTGCTCGTCATGAGCATTTTCGGGTATGACCCGTCAGCGACATTGACCGCAGCTCTGCCTCACGGTGCAACGCAGACCGCAGGGTTCATCCATAGGCGCCGAATATGCACAAAGTTGTCCGGACGACGTGCCGGGGGCATGCTAGCTTTCTTTGCGCCGAGCCCGGGTGCGCCGTCGGCGGCTTCGAGGGTCGAGCGGCGCGACAGCACATGTCCGCGCAACGGAACGGGGAGAGAAATGCAAGAACTGGAACTCACGTGGAAGCGGGTCATTGCGGTGTGGTGACTCCTGGCCTGGCGCGGCACGCTCGGCAGCGTGGTGCTGGCCGCGGTGTCCGGCGCTATCGATGGAGGCTTCGAAGCTGCAATGGGCGCCTCGTCCAGAGCAGTCACCTTGACCACGAGCATCACGGCCGGCGTGCTCGACATCATCTGGGTCTTTATCGTGTTGCGGATGGCCTTGCGAAAGCGCTACAGCGATTTTCGGCTGGCGGCGGTGCCCGACTGAGAAGTCGCAGGCAAGGTGCGCAGGGCATACGCGTCCGCTGGTCGTTCCATCGCACCCACCGCCAGACGTACATCTTAAGTATCGCGCGGGCTGAGCCCGCGCGGCACTCTTGCTCGTAAAGCCGAGATGCCTTCCCGGGGGTATCTCACGGCATACGAACGTGTTTCAATATTTCGCGATATGTTTCGCCTCACCGAGGCGGTTGCAGCGAACAATGATAGAAGGTCAACTGCGCGTCGGCGCATTCATGGTACTTTGCTGCACAGTATTCCATCGCCCCGTCATGGTACTTTTGGAAATCACGGGTGTTTATGTATGGCCTCGTCGCGTCGTTCATACATTTCTGCGATATTCCGAAACATCTGGCTCTCAGCCGAGCGCAACCCGGATTTTCCGCGGCAAATGCCTGCTGGGCGAGCCCAAAACATGAAATCGTAAGGCCCAGAAGCGCAAAGGCGCGCGGCATACGGGTCAATTTCATGACAGTCGTCTTCCCTTCAGCATCAAGGCCCTCCCGTCAGGAGGCCAGGCAGCTACGATAGCCGTCGGCGCAATGATTGAGACAACCCCTGTCGCCTTCTCCTCTGCAATAAGACTGGCACTCCTCCACTTGCTTGCGGCATATTGCCGGCGACTTAGCCAGTCGGATGGGCTGGTCCCCGCATCCATCCCGCAAACAGGAATTCTGCGCAGAAGCAATGGTCAAGTGAGTGGTCGCCATCGCACCGCTCGCCCCCAGCAAGACCAGAATCACAGCTGCTTCGCAGAGGCTGCGCATATCAAGTCCCCTTCCCGTCGCATGCGCGCCGGAGAGCAGTCACGAGAAGGAACCCCCGCGCTCGGTCTGGAAGAACATCCCGACAAGGCGTTGATCGACCGAACGCGGCTTCGACTTTCTCGGCTACCCATTTCGATCCGACATGGCGAGCTGATAGACTGCGACTGTGAACCACCATCTAATCGGAACAACCGACCGGCTGCAATGAGCGCAAGCCCCGGTGCTGACGGTAGCAGCCAACTCGATCATTGACACCCGCCATCGACGCAATGTCCATTGCAGCACATGCCGTCGTTTGAGCAGTTGTCGCCCTGGCTGCTGCACGCCGCGACCGCGACGGGTGCGGAGCGGTGATGCGAGGCAGGCGGCGGCGAATGCGCGTCATGGATGAGTCGCGAAAGGTGCGATTGGCCGTCGATCGGCATGGCGGGGCGGGTCGCGGACAAGGCCGCGCCTCCCGACAAGAAAGCCGCCAGCGTCGCGCTTGTGACGATGACCATCAGCCGGGATGACATATCGCCTCTCCTTGGGGGTTCAACGGTTCGACGCGACGGCGTTGCCCGCACGTTGCTCAGTGCTTCCACGAATCGCGAACCGTGGCCAGTCATTCCGCATGCTGGTCGCAATAAAAGATTGGCGCGGCACCGAGTTCCATCGTTCGGCCAGTCGCCGCGACGTGCCAGTCGGTGGGTTCCTGGCGCGTATCCGGTTCGCTCGCGAGCTGCGTAGCGCCAGGGAGTCCGGCGAGCCGGCCGCGCTGGGCGCCGAACCATGAAGCACAACTCATGAAAGTTCTCGCTGCCGCGATTGCCGACATAATTGCCGGCATGATCCTGAGCGCCGCCCTGTCGGGCGCTCCCGCGCGGGCCGAGGCCCAGTCGTGCGCCGCCGCGTGCGCGGCTGCGGGGGATACTTGCCCATCGTCGCGGGAACCTATTCCGAGGACGGCGGCCGTTTCTATGTCTGCCGCGCGAACGCGGACAATCAGGGCATGAGGCCGGGCTGGAACATAGCGCCCAAATATCCGACGGTGTGCAGCGTTGCGTCGGGCGGTCGGGAACAACTACTGACGCCATATGATTGTCTGTGCGATCGGTGACGGCGGAGTTGCCGCAATCACGCTAAGTGTGTCTTCCGCCCTGAGCCGTTGCGGTCGCGCACAAGGCAAGCTGGCTCACCGCGCGCGAAGGTCTCGCCTGTGTCGACAGCGCCTCTCCTCAGGCTATCCAAGCATCTGTGTTGCATCGTGCTGTCCTCATCATTGGGGGTATCGGTGCTCTTCGCCGTCGCCCTCGCCAACCCCCAGGGAGATGGCGGCCGAAAGCCCAACTCTCCCTTGGCAACGCCCGCACACCCCATTCGCATCGCGGAGTGTCGGATCGGGCAAACGAGGGGGCTCTGCAAGTCGCTGTGCGAAGACGACTCGAACGGCCCACAGTGGCCAGATCCTGGGTTTGAGGCTTGCATTAATAAATGTCTGCATAAGCACGGATGCTGACGGCTGACCGGTCTGCGCCTGTGCTACGCTGGCCTCACTGGCCTATGTACTGTATTGGCAGGAGATCGACGCCCGCCACCCTCAATCCGAACAAGCAGAGGACTTCTAGCATGCATCTATGGAAAATGCTTCTCATGCTGCCGCTGGGTGTCTTCCTTGTTTCGGCGCAAACAAAAATCGTTCAAGCTGATGATTATCAATCATGCTATAATGAATGCATGAGAAATTACGGCTGCGGTCCCGGCTTCCCGCGGGGTCCCAACGACATTTCCTGTAGGGAATTTGGCAGAGAATGCCGCGACGCTTGCAAGCGCCGCTGACTCGCTGAGGCGGTTCTCGGCGGGAGGACGCGCCTGAATCAAAGTCCGCTCGGAGCGTTGCGGACGTCATTGGACGTGCGGCATCTGTGCGATTGATCGCTCATGACCTGAAGCGAACTTTGGCAGTGGCATGGAGTTCGGCTCCCGCTGTAATCGGCTATTCCGGCAAGAATCGAAACCGCCGATGATGCGAGGTGTGTCAATGGTCAAGTGTCGGGCTACCGCAGCGATTGTTCTTGCTCTATCGGTTCCCAACACAGTCTTACTTAGGTCAGGGAATTGGAGCATTTTGGAAGCCCGACGAGGGGCATTCCAGTATCCACCATCGTTAAGGTAGGCAAATTGATCTTCGTATCCGGAACGCCCGGATATAAAGATGGCAAAGTGGCGGTAGATGATTTTTCGGCGCAAATGACGCAAGTGATGGAAAACATCGCGCAAACGCTGCCTGACAACGACCGCACCCGCGCGCTGGCAGCCGCGACCGCCTCGTCGAGCGCGTCGCCCGCCGCCGCACCCGGCCGCTCGGCGCGTTGCCTGCAGATCGCCGTGCCCTCGTCGGCGTCTGCGGAACGAATGATCCGATAGCGCCACGCGCCGCGGCCGCTCATTACCGGCCAGCCTTCGCGCGGACATCATTGGACGTGTGAGGTCTGTGCAATCCGACGCTCATGACCCATGCCTGCCATCGCGGCTCAGGATTGCTGTGGCGCACAAGGCATCTTTTCCGGTGCTTATATCTTGTGCAACCGCCTTGATCGCTGTCACTCGTCCCTCACACCTTGACTGATCGTCGGGCATCGCGAATAGTCCTAGTTTCCAGACCCATCGAACAAGGGGGCACACAATGAGAAATCGAACATTAACTCTAATTGCCATTCTGGTGTGCCTTTCTATTTGCGATTCCGGTCAAGCCTCGACACTCTCCCTCCGGTTGGACGTATCCGCACGGGTTTTTACTCGACAGTATATACAAATAAGTTGCACCGAATCTCAGTCACGCACGTGCGCACGAAGAGCAAGGTTGAATTGCGAACCAACAACACCAAAAAACGAACTACCGGAATGCGTCAAACAGCAAGAAAGGCTATGTAGAGCGGGATGCGGGAGCTGACCAACCAAAATTGAAATCCTGGTCTCGAGAACTCTAGGAAACGGCCTGTAACCTATCCCAGCCCGGTCAATAGGCAGCGGCTATCAGGTCATGGGCCGGTTGCAATGCCAGAGGAAACATCGCCAGCCCACCGCTCGCCCAACGGAACCACCGCCTCGCGTAAATCTCAAGCGCAGTGACCGCAGAACCCGCGTTGCGCTTTTGCTCATAAAGCCGAGATGCATGCTCGATGAAGTTAGCGATCGTTTTCTTGGCCACGGTCAATCCGGTCGGGCCGAAATGATAGGCCGAGGAAATCGAGGCCGCGTTCGATTTTGCCGATGAAGGTTGTCGACGTGCTTTTCCAGACTGGGCGCCGCCAGTGTCTGGTTGACCGCCTTCACCGCACGGCGCAGATGCCAGCCGGTCGGGGCGAGGACGAGAATGTCGTCCATGAAGCGGACATAGAACAGGCCCGGCCGCTCCATCGACCTGAAGTAAACAGCCCGGGTTGAGCGGAGCGAAACTCGCGGACGTGGACCTGCGGCGGGACCTGGATTTCGTGGAGCCTGTTCTTGGGCTTCCCGACCCGCCTTCGCTCGCTTCGCGAGCTACGGAACGGGTTTAAGTCCGCCGAAGCGCCGAGCGCGTAGGCGGAAGGCAAGACCCGAGGGCTCAATCCGGGTTACTTGCTCGCCGCTTGCATTTAGTTTTTTCCCCGACTTTTTCGAGTTCGTTGTTGCGCAGGTTTGCCAATTGTGCGAGGCAGAAATCCTAGTCTGGGATTTTCGCGCCTAGGCTTCAGCCGCAATCCCGCCGACAAACACGGTCCGCCCGACCGCGCCTCGTACGCGGCGTCGTCGCCTGCCTCTCCACATCGCAATCGGACGCAACCGCGCGTTCGGATCTCCGACCGCTTCCATTGTTCTCCGCATTGTTTTTTCATTGTTTCCCATTGTTCTCGCGCCGGCCGCTTTTCTCGCATCCGTGCAAGGCCTTGCATTGTAATTGGCCCCCAAATTCTATTGCAGATCGATTGTATTTTTTGAGACCCCTCCCCGGCAGCGCTCGACGCGCCGCCGGCTTCGCAGACCTTTGATCCATCTCGCGCCTGACACGCCGGCCCGGCGGAGCATCGCTCCGATGGGCCGTTCGTCGTTTGGCACCGCTCACAACCCGACCAGCACAGGAGACCACCCATGCCCTTCCAACCAGGCCAGAGCGGCAATCCGGCGGGACGCCCGCCCGGATCGCGCAACAAGCGAACCATCGTCCTGGAGAAGCTTCTCGACGACAGCGCCGGCGAGCTGACCTCGGCGGCGATCAAGCTTGCGACCGGCGGCGATCCGGTGGCGCTGCGCGCCTGCCTGGACCGCATCGCACCGCGGCTGCGTCATCGCGCGTTCGAATTCCCGCTGCCCGAGCTCGCCACGCACGCCGACGTTCCTGTTGCCTTCAGCGCGATCGCGCAGGGCCTGGCGGGCGGCGACCTCGACGTCGAGGAGGCAAGCGTCCTGATGCGGGCCGTGCGCGAGTTCGCGATGGCGCGCGCCGCGCTCGAGCGCGAGCAGCGCTCCCCCGCGGCCGCGGCCACGGCACAGGCCGACGACGGTGGCGCGAGCCACGAGAGCCTCGCCGACTTCCTGGCGAGCCGGACCCGATGAGCCGGAAACCGCCCTGCCCCGAAGCGGCGCTGCGCGACAAGGAGCTGCAAGAAGAGCTTAAGCGCGACCTCGCGCGCTTCGCCGCCTCCCTCACCATCCGCCCCAAGAGCGGCGCGCTCGCGCCGCTGATCCTCAACCGCGCGCAGCGGGTCATCCATGACCGCCTCGATGCGCAGGCGCGCGCGACCGGCCGCGTGCGCGCGCTGATCCTCAAGGGCCGCCAGCAGGGCTGCTCGACCTATGTGGCGGCGCGCTTCTACCACCGCGTCATCAACGCCAAGGGCGTGCGCGTCTTCATCCTCACCCACGAGGAGGCGGCGACGCAGAACCTGTTCGAGATCGTCGAGCGCTTCCACGCGCATTGCCATCCGCGGCTCAAGCCGTCGACCGGCGCCGCCAACGCCAAGGAGCTTTATTTCGACGCGCTCGACTCCGGCTACCGGGTCGGCACCGCCGGCACCAAGGGCGTCGGCCGCTCCGCCACCATCCAGCTCTTCCACGGCTCCGAGGTCGCGTTCTGGCCGCATGCCGAGACCCATTCGGCCGGCGTCCTCCAGGCCGTGCCCGACGCCGACGGCACCGAGGTGATCCTCGAATCGACCGCGAACGGCATGGGCAATTTCTTCCACGAGACCTGGCGCGGCGCTGAAGATCGCGAGAACGACTACATCGCGGTGTTCGTGCCCTGGTACTGGCAGGACGAGTATCGAAAAGTCCCACCGCCCGATTTCGTGCCGAGCGCCGACGAGATCGATTACGCGGCACTGCACGGCCTCGACCACGCCCAGCTCGCCTGGCGGCGCGCCAAGATCGCGCAGCTCAAGGACCCCGCGCTCTTTCGCCAGGAATATCCCGCGAGCGCCGCCGAAGCTTTCGAGATGAGCGGCCACGACAGCTTCATCCCGCCCGCGCTGGTCGCGGCCGCCCGCAAGGCGACCTGCGAGCCGTCCGGCCCGCTGGTGATCGGCTTCGATCCCGCCTGGAAAGGCGAGGACCGCCACGCCATGGCGTGGCGGCGCGGGCGCTGCGTCACCCGGATCGAGTGCAAGAGCAGGCTCGACACCATGCAGGCGGCCGGCTGGGTCAAGCAGGTGATCGACACCGACAAGCCCGCGCGCGTCTTCATCGACGTCGGCGGCGTCGGCGCCGGCGTCTACGACCGCCTCGCCGAGATGGGCTATGGCGAGACCGTGCGCGGCATCAATTTCGGCTCCGCGCCGTTCGAGCCCGCCCCGCGCGACGCGCACGGCCGCCCCTCCGGCGGCGCCGCCAACCGCCGCGCCGAGATGTGGATGAAGTCGAAGGACTGGCTCTCCGATCCGGGCGGCGCCCAGATCCCCGACCAGGATTCGCTGCAAGCCGACGCGTGCGGCCCCGGCTACACCTACGACAGCAACACCCGCCTGCTCCTGGAGAAGAAGGACGACATGCGCCGCCGCGGCGCCGCGAGCCCGGACCTGTGGGACGCGGTGGCGCTCACCTTCGCGGAGCCGGTCGTGGGGCTGGCAAGGTGGTCGCGCCGGCTGGTGTATCCGAATCTTAGGCGTGGCGTGAGCCGTAGCCGTAGGATGGGCAACCGTGCCCGGGTGCCCGCGTGGGCAAAGCTTGTCCCCGCGAATGCGGGGATCGCTTCGCGCACGGTTGCCCACGCGGAAAGCGATCGCCACGCGATTTTGCCCACCCTATCTTCTGCGCAGGCGACAGCCTGCAACGATAGTGGGAAAATGGGTACTGAACATGGTGCGCTCAAATGTCGGCGGCATGCCGCCGCTCGCCGTCACGGCGTCACGGCGTACGGGACGGTGTTCTAGACGCCGAGGGGGGCGAAGAATGACCAGGCTCATGCTTTTATGGATCGCATTGCTGGTTGCGGCTCCGGCGTGCGCGGCGGCGGCCGCTGATTGTGTGCCTTTCTCGGATGGATGGAATGATTTCAGCCCGTGTACGCGCGTCGACTCTTCGGGCCAGCGGTGGGTCAAGGCGGAGCATCTGCGCGCTCTATCGTTCGACAAGCACGGCGTCGCGGCCATCTGGATAAAGGGCTTCAACGGTTTCTACTATGTTGGGCGGGACGGCCACATGGTGCCGGTCGTCAGCTACGACAACGCGCCGGACGATTTCGTCGAGGAACGGGCAAGAACGCAAGTTGACAACAAGATCGGCTATATCGACCGCAAGCTCCGGGTGGTGATACCGCCGCGCTATGACTGGGGGTTTCCCTTCGAGCACGGCAAGGCGGTGGTCTGCACCGGCTGCGAGCAGAAACGCGATGGCGAGCACTGGTTTGCGGAAGGCGGTCTATGGGGAGCCGTCGACCGGAACGGCCGCGAAATCGTGCCGCTGCAATATCGCTCCAGGGAAGACCTGCCGAAGGGCGCGGACTCACCGTGATGCTGCGCGTTGCGTCATTGCGAGCCCTCGGGTCTCGCCCTCGGCGAGCCCAAGGATAAACTCCGCGAAGCAATCTCGTCCACGTGGCACGAGATTGCTTCGACGGGCTGCGCCCGCCTCGCAATGACAAGACAGAGCCGCGTAGGGTGGGCAACGGCGCCTTCGCCGTTGCCCACGCGCGACAAAGCAACGCGGTGCAACCCGGTGGGCGAACGCGAAGAGCGTTCGCCCACCCTACTACTTTTGCTCGCCCAGGATGCTCGCCGACATCGCGCGCGGATCACGGTTGCGCCACGCGCCGACATCGACGGCGTGCAAAAACTCCTCGATATGGCGGTTGAACGCCGCGGGGTCCTCCAGGTTGATGGCGTGCCCCGCGTTCGGCATCACGACGAAGTCCGCCGTCGAGATATGCTGCTTCATCAGCACGCCCGGCTGGATGCAGGGAAAATCCTCGTCGCCCGTCATGATCAGCGTCGGCGCCGTGATGGTCTTCATCTTGTCGACGAGGCCGTAGAGCGACGGACGGCGGTTCTGCACGCCGCGCTGGGTGAGCGCCGAGCCTTGGGTCGAATGCTCCTTGAGCTGGTCGTAGAACTCCTGCCAGCCACGCGGATCCTTGTTCTGCAATTGCACCCGCGAGGGGCCGAGCGCATAGCTCTCGGCGACCTTCTGCATGCCCTGATCCTCGATGCGCTTCGCGGTCTGCGAGGTCTCGCCGCGGAACTGGTCGCTCTTGCCCGGCTCGGCGCCATAGCCGCAGCCGGCGATCACCAGCGAGCGCGCGCGGTCGTGATACGTGAAGCCGAAGTGCACCGTCGCAAAGCCGCCCATCGACAGGCCGATGATGTGCGCCTTGTCGATCTTGAGCGCATCGAGCACCGCGCGGATGTCGTCGCGCGCGCGATCCTGCGAATACTTGTCGACCGTGTTCGGCACGTCGGAGGGCGGATAGCCCCGCGCGTTATAGGCGATGCAGCGATAGCGCCGGCCGAAGTAACGCAGTTGCGGCTCCCACGCGCGCACGTCGCCGGCGAACTCGTGCACGAACACGATCGGGATGCCCGCGCCGACCTCCTCGTAGTAGAGCTTCACTCCGTCGTCGGTCGTCAGATACGCCATGCGATGTCTCCGTTCGCAGAAATCTTGCGCAAGTCACTTCGCCTTGAGGCCGGCCTTGTCGACGACATCCTTCCACATCGGCACTTCGCGGGCGATGCGTGCGGCGAGCTCGCGCGGCCCTTCCGGGCTCGCCTCGAAGCTCGCCTTCATCATCTTATCGCGTACCTCGGCCTTGCGCATGATCGCGAGCACCTCCCGGGCAAGGCGATCGATGATCGGCTGCGGCGTGCCGGCCGGCGCGAGCAGCATCTGCGAGGTCTCGACCACCGCGTCCGGAATGCCGGCCTGCGCCATGGTGGGCACGCCGGGGAGCTCCGGCCACGGGCCGGCACCGGTCTGCACGATGGCCTTGAGCATGCCGCCGTTCACCTGCCCCATCAGGCCTGCGACCGCGACCGAGGCGAAATCGACGGTGCCGGACGCCGCCGCCTGCGCGGCCGGCGCGGCGCCCTGATATGGCACGTGCACGAGCTTGACGTTGGCGCGCAGGCCGAGCAGCTCGACCGCGAGGTGCGAGATGCTCCCGACCCCGGGGGTCGAATAGTTGATGTGGCCCGGATTGGCCTTCGCCTTGGCGATCAGGTCGGCGACGCTGCCGATGCCGGAGCCCGGACGCGTGAGCAGCATGTTGGGTGACGAGCCCAGATAGGCGACCGGCGCGAAATCCCTGATCGGGTCATAGGCGACCTTGCTGATGCTCGGATTGACCAGCACCACGCCCGAGGCAACCACGAGCGTGTAGCCATCCGGAGTCGCGCGCGCCGCCGCGGTGAGCCCGATATTGCCGTTCGCGCCCGGCCGGTTCTCGACCACGACGTTCTGGCCGAGCACCGGGCCGAGCTCGCTCGCGATCAGGCGCCCGAGCAGATCGTTGGCGCCGCCCGGCGCGAAATGCACGATGATGGTGATCGGACGATCCGGCCACGCGGCGCGCGCAGGCGCGCTCACGCTGACACCGACGACGACCAGGACGGCAACCAACCGCGAGATGGTTCGGAATTTCATCGCCCCTCCCGGCCGCAGCTTTTCGCGCCCGCGCGGCTTTGGCGCGATTGAAGCATGCCGGCCCCGCGCGGCAAAGCACCTCCCGCGCATGACGCACCTGTTGCGGTCGCCGCATGATCGCGGCACAAAGGGCTGCCATAATCTACGCAAAGGCAAACGTCCCCAGGGAGGACCGAGATGGCATCTATCGCGAAAGATCGCATTTTCATGCGGCGAAGATCGGCCCTGCTCGGGCTGGCGGCGCTTGCCGCGCTGGGCGCGGCGCCGCACGCGCAGGCGGCCTGGCCCGATCGCACCATCACGCTGATCGCCTGCTTTCCGCCCGGCGGCGGCACCGACATCGCGGCGCGGCTCATCGCAACGCCGCTCGGCGAGGCGCTCAAGGTGCCGGTGATCGTCGAGAACCGCGGCGGCGCCGGCGGCAATATCGGGATCTCGACCGCGAAGCGCGCCAAGCCGGACGGCTACACGTTCCTGGTCTGCTCCAGCGCGTTCGACGTCAACCCGAGCCTCTATGCCAATCCACCCTACGACCCGAACAAGGATTTCACGCCCGTGATCGTGCTCGGCGCCTCGCCGAACGCGCTGGTGACGCCGGCGCAGTCCGCGTTCCAGACGCTCGGCGACTTCATCGCCAAGGCCAAGGCCGAGCCCGGCAAGCTCAACTGGACCAGCCCCGGCGCGGGCACGACGCCCTACCTCGCGGGCGAGCTCCTGCAGCAGCGCGTCGGCATCAAGATGGTGCATATCCCGTTCCAGGGCGCCGGCCCCGCTCTGACGGCGGCGCTCGGCGGACAGGTCGACATGTACACCGCGGCGCTCGGCTCGCTGCAGCCGATGATCGAGAGCGGCAAGCTCCGCGCGCTCGCCGTCACGTCCGCCAAACGCTGGCCCGATCTGCCGAACCTGCCGACGCTCGAGGAACAGGGCGTGCACGACGCCGTCAACGACACGTTCCAGGGCATCTTCGCGCCGGCCGGAACGCCGCAGCCGGTGATCGACCGGATGGTGAAGGAGATCACTGCCATCCTGGCGCGCCCCGACGTCCGCGACCGCTACGCCAAGTCGGGACTGCCGGTGACCGCCGAGCCGCCCGACGCCTTCCGCGCGCGCATGGCTCGCGAGCTTCCGATGTACAAGGAGATCGTCGACAAGGCCGGCCTCAAGATCCAATAGGCTGACGGTCGGGACGCATAGAAACTCAATCGGGAAATTCGCATGTCGCAGCCGCTTGCCGGGCTCCGGGTCATCGAGCTCGCCAACTTCATCGCGGGGCCGCTCGCCGGCACGCTGCTCGCCGACATGGGAGCCGACGTCATCAAGGTCGAGCCGCCCAAGGGCGACATGGGACGCGCGATGCCGCCGCAAAGGCATGGCGAGAGTACGAGCTTCGCGGCGCTCAACCGCAACAAGCGCAGCCTCGTGCTCGACCTCAAGCAACCTGCCGCGCGCGAGATCCTTCTCAAGCTCGCCGCCAAGTCCGACGTCTTCCTCGAAGCCTATCGGCCGGGCGCACTCGAGAAGATGGGCCTCGGCTCAGCCGACGTGAAGAAGGTCAATCCGAAGATCGTCTACACGTCGGTCTCGGGCTTCGGACAGACCGGGCCCTACCGGCGGCGCGCCGGCGTCAATCTCATCATCGAGGCGTTCGCGGGCCCGCTATCGGTCACCGGCGAGCCCGACAAGATGCCGATGCGGCCGGGTGTGCAGACCGCCGACGTGTTCGGTGCCTTGTTTGCGACCTACGCGACACTTGCCGGCCTCGTCGGGGCGGCGCGCCAGGGCGAAGGGCGCATCGCCGACGTGTCGCTGGTCGAAGCCTCGATCGCGGCCGCCGCCTGGGAGGCGGCCGAATATCTCGTGACCGGCAGCGTGCCGAAGCCGCTCGGCAACCGCCACCGGCTCAATGCGCCCTATCAGCTGTTCGAGACGCGCGACAAGCGCTACCTCGCGCTCGGCACGCCAAACGATGGCCTCTTTGCCAAGTTGATGCAGGTGCTCGGCCTCGCCGAGCATGTCGCCGACCCGCGCTTTGCGACCTACGCGAGCCGCAAGGCCAACGAAGCGCCGCTGCTCGAGCTGGTCGAGCCGGCCATGCGCGCGCGCGACTCCGCCGAGCTCGAGGCCGCGCTCACCGAAGCCGGCCTCCCGTGCGCGCGGGTGAACAACTTCAAGGAAGTGTTCGACGATCCGCACATCGTGGCGCGCGGCGTGGTCGGCGAGATCGAGCACCCGCGGCTCGGCAAGATGAAGGCCGTGCGCAACCCGGTGCTGCTCGATCACGATGGACCGAGGGTCAACCGCTACTCGCCGCTGCTCGGCGAGCATTCGGAGGAGATCTTGCGCGAGCTCGGCTATGCGCCGGGTGCCATTGCTGAGCTCGTCGCCGCCGGTGTCACCAAGCTGCCACCGGAACACTCGGTCGCCGCCGAGTAGACGGCATGAAATCTGTAAGGCCATCGCATGTGAGGTGAGCACGGCGCCAGCGCTCCTTCTCCCCCTTTAGGGGGAGAAGGTCGGGATGAGGGGGCGTCCCCGCAAACTCAGACGTAGCGACTCGCGGAGAGTCCCCCTCACCCCGACCCTCTCCCCCTAAAGGGCTGTCATATTCACACATCTTGCCGGGGCCTTTGATGGCTGATTCCGTGGAGCATTCCATGATTTGCGGGAGCATCCGATGTTTTGGGCCGAATATGGACTGGGGCGGTTTGGCGACGTGCGCCGGCAAAAAGGGGGGCCTTGTTGCATGCGGCGCTGGTCGAGCGACCGTGTTCGTGCATCCTTCGGCTGGCTGGAACGCGGGCGCGGGAGATTTGCTTTACCCGGTTCCTGCGCAACAGGTTTGTGACGGCGGCCGAGATGGCATCGCATGCTGCGGAGCGTACAGCTGCGCGGGCAGCGAGGCGTGATGTCGTGGTGATCCAGGATACGAGTGAACTGACCTTGGGAGGGCAGCGGGGGAAGGCGCGCGGCTATGGACCGGTCGGCAAGGGCGGCGCGTTGCGTGGCCTTCTGTTGCATGCGGTTTTGGCGATGGATGCCACGACCCGCGGGCTGCTCGGGCTGGTCGACGCCAAGGTGTGGAATCGCGATACCGGCAAGGTCACGGCGCGTCGCTCGCGCCCGACCACGGAGAAGGAATTGCAGCGCTGGCTTGATGGCACGACGCGCGCTGGCGAAGTCTTGGCGCAGGCTGCGAGCATCACCGGCGTATCGGACCGGGAGAGTGATATCTACGAGCACTTCGCACGGCGGCCGGGCAACGTTGAGCTGATCGTGCGGGCCTGCCAGAACCGCAAGATCGCGACAGACGATGCGGCGCAGATCGATCTGCTGTTCGCCCATGTCGACCGGCTGCCGGAACAAGGCCCGTTGACGGTCAAGATCCCGGCCGCGCCGGGGCGCAAGGAGCGCATGACGCAGCTCGCGGTACGCTTCTCGCGTGTCACGTTGTGCAAGCCGCGACATGGGGCGGCACCCGATCTGCCCGACACGATCGCCCTGACCATGGTCGACGTCCGCGAGACGTCGACGCCCGATGACGGCAAGCCCATCCATTGGCGCCTGCTAACGACGCACGCGGTCACGACGCTCGCCGAGGCACGCAGAATTGTCGATCTCTATCGAATGCGCTGGACCATCGAGGAGTTCTTCGCCACGCTCAAGACGGCAGGCTTCGACATCGAGGCGGCCGAGATCGGTGCCCCGCAAGTCATGATCAAGTTCGTCACCGCCGTCACGGTGGCGGCCGTGACCGTGATGCAACTGGTCAAAGCCCGCGACGGAACCACCAGCCAGAGCCTCGCTGACGCGTTCGAACCGGCCGACCAGCCAATCCTCGAAGCCGTATCGGCACAGCTCGAAGGCAAGACCGCGCCGCAAAAGAACCCCCACCCAAAAGGCTCCCTTGCCTTCGCGGCCTGGGTCATCGCCCGTCTCGGCGGCTGGACCGGCTACTATGGCAAGCCAGGTCCACGGGTGATGCGCCGAGGTCTCGATGACTTCCAGCGCATCAAATACGGCACCGCCCTGAGGCTCCAAAATGTGTGAATCTGAGAGCCCTAAAGGGGGAGAGGGGGCGCAAGCACCGCAAATGCCCATATACGATCGCCCCGCTACGTCGTAGGAACCTCCTGATGCCCCTCGCCCGCAGCTTCCTCTACGTTCCGGCCAACCGCGAAAAATTCCTCGACAAGGCCGTCGACCTGCCGGCCGACGCGCTGCTGCTCGATCTCGAGGATTCGGTGCCGCCGGCCGAGAAGGCCGCCGCGCGCGCCGCGGTCGCTGAGTTTGCGCCGAAAGTCGCGAGCGGGCGCGTCTGGGTGCGGCCGAACGCGATCGACAGCGACCACGGGCGCGCCGACCTCGACGCGATCATCGGCGTCCCCGGCCTCGTCGGGCTGATCGCGCCCAAGGTCGATACGCGCGACGAGGTCCTGTTGTGGGACCGGCTGATCGGCGATCTCGAGCGCGCGCGCGGCATCGCGCCCGGCGCGACCAGGTTCGTGCCGTCGGTCGAGAGTGCGCGCGGCGTGATCTTCGCCTACGAGATGGCGACCGCCGCGGCGCGCGTCGTCTCGCTCTCGTTCGGTGGCGCGCGCGACGGCGACCTCAACACGGACCTCGGCTGCACGTGGTCGCTCGACGGCCCCGAGATGCTGCATGCGCGCCAGCATGTGCTGATCGCGGCGCGCGCTGCCCGTTTCGACACGCCGCTCGACGGCGTCTTCGCCGACATTCGCGATGCCGCCGGCTTCGAGCGCGACACCGATCTCTCGCGCCGGCTCGGTTATCGCGGCCGCAAGCTGATCCACCCGTCGCAGATCGAGCCGTGCAACCGGCTCTATCGCCCGACCGCCGCCGAGCTCGACTACTATGCCCGCGTGCTCGAGGCGTACGATGCCGCGGTCGCGCAAGGCCACGCCAGCACCACGGTCGACGGCAAGATGATCGACGTCGCCATGGCCGCCGCCGCGAGGCGCGTCATCGAAGCGGACAAGGCGTGGGGGAAGACGGCGTAGCAGGGGCGCATTCCAAGCACTGCGTCATGCCCCGCGAAAGCGGGGCATCCAGTACGCCGCAGCGTCTGTGGCCACCGCAAGCGTCTGTGGTTACTGGATTGCCCGCTTTCGCGGGCAATGACGCCGAATTTTATGACTTCGCCTTTCCGAAAGGCGCGCCCTCTTCCTGAAACAGCTCGATCAGCGCCCCTTCGCCTGCCTCGTCCCGCAGCCCCACCGTCATCATCGGCCCACCCGTCGTGCGGACATTGGCGATCCGCCGCGGCTGCCAGTTCTCCTGGCCGATCATATGCCGGATCACCGCGATCTCCTCGACCACGCCCTCGTGCACCCGCGCCTCGTCGAACGCCGCACCGTGGCAGTGCGGGCACAAGAGCCGCTGCGGAAATACCGTGACGCCGCAACCCTGGCACCGAAAGATCGTGACGCCCGCGCTCATTCGACCCGCTCCAACACCGCAGCCGCGGCCGTGCCGCCGTAGCGATACATGGTCATGCCGTATCCCGTCGCGACCGCGAGGCGCGCATTGGCGACCTGCCGCTCGCCGGCGCGGCCCTGCAATTGCAGCACGGCTTCGGAGATGGCGTTGAGCCCGCCGGCTGGCCCGCCAGGCTGACCGGCCGACAGCATGCCGCCCCAGGTGTTGATCGGACGCCGCCGCTCACCGATGTCGCGGCGGCAGAAGCGCGCGAGATCGTGGTCCGGGATGAACCCGAGGTCGTCGAGCTGCGCCAGCGCCATGCTCGGGTAGTCGTCGTAGATGCTCGCCACGTCGATGTCGCGCGCCGTGACGCCGGCGGCTTGCCACAGCTCGGCCGCGAACGTGCTGATGCCGGTCTGCAGGCCATCGCCCGCCTGGTTGTCGTAGTTGAAGCTCGCACGATGCGCCCGCACGCGCACCGGTGCGCGGCCGCGCGGCGCGCGGTCCGGATGCGCGATCACGATCGCCTGCGCGCCCGCGACCACCGGCACGCAGTCGTAGCGCGACAGCGGATCGGCCACCATCGGCGCCGCGAGATACTCCTCCATGGTGAGCGGCGCGCGATAGACCGCGAAAGGATTCTTCGCCGCCCACGCGCGCTGGGCGATCGCGATGTGGCCGTAGTCGGATTTCGCCAGGCCGTACTTTTTCATCTGGCGCGACGCGACCAGCGCGTAGACGCCGTTCGGCCCGCCGTGGCCGAGCGGCGCCAGATGATCGCGCGTCGCAATGTTATAGTTCGCCGCGATCTTGCCGTAGCCCGCGAGCCCGGTGGCGTCGCCGCCGATCACCAGGATGGCGTCGGCCGCGCCGCTCTCGACCCCGCGCAGCGCGTGGCCGAGCATGTTCATGGCCGAGCTGCCGCCGTTGGTGTCCTGCAGCAGCCAGCGCAGCGAGAGGCCGAGCTTCCATGCGAGATCGACCGCCGTATCGGGCGCGAGCGAGAACGAGGCGACCGCCATGCCCTGTATGTCGCGCGCGTCGATCGCGGCGTCGCGCAGCGCCGCGACCACGGCATCGCGAATGAAGGTGTGCGTCGACTGCCCGGGCGCGGGGCGCCGCGTATAGGCCGACTGACCAACGCCGATGATCGCGGCTGCGGGCACCCTGATCTCCCCTGGTCTTGCGTGGCCTCGCCGACTATGACGGTTACAGGGAAGTCGGGCAGGAATCCATGATCCGCGCAGCAATTCTCGGCCTCGGCCGCTGGGGCCGTTCGCTCGTCAATTCGGTGCAGAGCAAGAGCGCCGACATCGCATTCGTCGCCGCGCATACACGCACACGCGCGAGCGCCGAGGAGTTCTGCGGCCAGAAAGGTCTGCAGTTCGTCGACACGTATGCGCAGATCCTGGCCGACCCGGGCATCGATGCGGTCGTGCTGGCGACGCCGCACAGCCTGCACGCGGAGCAGATCACGCAAGCCGCGGCGGCTGGCAAGCACGTCTTCGTCGAGAAACCGATGACGCTCGACCTTGCGAGTGCGCGCGCCGCGGCGGAGGCGGCAGCCAAGGCGAACGTGACGCTCGCAGTCGGCTTCAACCGGCGCTTCCATCCCGCGATCGTCGAGATCCGCAACCGCAAGGCGGCCGGCCGGCTGGGCGCAGTCGTCGCCATGGTCGGGCAGCACACCACCAGCACGCAGTCATTCCTCGCCGCCGACAATTGGCGTGCCGATCCGGACGAAGCGCCGGCGGGCGCCATGACGGCGGTCGGCGTGCACCTGATGGATCACATGATCGAATTCGGCGGCCGCGTCCGCGACGTGCATTGCGTGACCGGCGTGCACGGCGCGGGGCCCGCCGACGACACGACCACGATCCTGTTCGGGTTCGAGAGCGGCGCGACCGCGACGATCTTCTGCTCGGTCGCCACCGCGACCAATTTCAGCTTCACGGTCTACGGTTCCAAGGGGCTGGCGGAAGTCTCGGGCGCGTCGCTGCAGAGCTTCCGCTTCGTGCCGACCTCCGAACGCCCGCCCGACGGCCCCGTCACGGCGCCGCCGGCCGAGCACCTCGACTTCACGGGCGTCGACATGCTCAACGCCGAAATGACCGCTTTCGCCCGCGCGATCATCGACAAGACGCCCTATCCGGTGCCGCTCGCCGATGTGCTGCACGGCATGGCGGTGTTCGACGCGGTGGTGAAATCCGCCGCCACGCGGAACATCGTCAGGGTCGCGGGATAGCGCAGCCCCGCGGCGCGGTTAACTAAGCGTACAACAATCGATTGCAAAATCGGCCGGACCGGCGACTTTTCCAACCTGGCATCCGAGCTGAAAGCCTATTTCCGTGAAATCGACCATCATCCGGACGGGACTGGAAACGCTTTACTTCAGCGGCGCCCACCTGCTGATGCGCCCGTTCACCGCCGGCGTCGGCGCGATCCTGATGCTGCACCACGTGCGGCCGGCGCGCCCCGACGCCTTCCAGCCCAACCAGTTGCTCGAGGTCACACCCGAGTTCCTCACACAGGTGCTCGCGTGGCTACGCCACGAAGGCATCGACATCGTCTCGCTCGACGAGATGCATCGGCGGCTCGCCGGGCGCGATTTCGGCCGCCGCTTCGTCTGCATCACGCTCGACGACGGCTACCGCGACAACAAGGTCTGCGCCTATCCGATCTTCAAGCGCTACGACGCGCCGTTTACCGTCTACGTGCCGACGAGCTTTCCGGAACGTGCCGGCAAGCTGTGGTGGCTCGCGCTCGAGCTGACCGTCGCGCGCAACGAGACGATCACGGCCGCGCTCGACGGGACGGAACAGACCTTGGCGTGCGCGACGCCGCAGCAGAAGAGCGAGACCTTCAACCGCATCTACTGGCATCTGCGCGCGCTAGCCGACGAGGCCGACATCCACTCCTATGTCGACGCGCTGGCGGCGCGTTACGGCGTCGACATGGCGCCGCTGCGCGACGAGCTGTGCATGACCTGGGACGAGGTCCGCGCGCTCGCCGCTGATCCGCTCGCGACCATCGGCGCACACACCGTCAATCACGTCATGCTCGCCAAGGCGAACGACGCGGCGGCCCGTGCCGAGCTCCAGGCCGGACGCGAAGGGCTCGAGGCACAGCTCGGCCGGCAGGTCGCCCACCTCGCCTACCCGTACGGCGGACGCGATATCGTCGGCACGCGCGAATTCCGACTCGCCGCCGAGATCGGTTACCGGACCGCGGTGACGACGCGGCCGGGCGTGCTGTTTCCCCAGCATCGCGAGCAGTTCATGGCGCTGCCGCGCATCTCGCTCAACGGACAGTTTCAGCAGAAACGCCACCTCAAGGTGCTGATGTCCGGCGCCGCGACCGCGCTCGCCAACGGCTTCCGCCGCGTCGACGCGGCCTGACCGGCCCATAATCGGCACTTATGACCGCGATCACGGGGGCGCGCGCGAGCGCCATATTACTGTTAATTTGATCGCACATTGGTGGACCGCGCCGGGGCAGCGCGGCATAACATGCTACAGGGGCGCGGGTCGGCGAATCGGAGCCGCCGGGGGCCCCTTATTGCCGGGCCAGAATTCCTTGCTCCTAAAGCGATCGCACGGATCAGATTTTGACCCAGCCCGTCGAAGTGGTCTTCCTCACCTGCGGGAATGATCTCGGCCGGATCGCCGCGCGGCGGCTGGCAGCGGCGTTTCCCGGCTTGAAGATCGTGGTCGAGCAGCCGCTCTCACGTTCGGAGCTGATCCGGCGTCGCATCAAGTATCTCGGCCTGCTGCGCGTGGCGGGCCAAGTGGCATTCATTCTGTTCTCGCGCATCCTCGCCTTCGCGTCGCGGCCGCGCATCGCAGCCATCCTGCGGCAATATCATCTCGAGCCGCGCTGGCCGGACGGGTGCGAGCGCATCGACGTGCCGTCGGTCAACTCACCCGAATGCATCGCATCCCTGGCGCGGCTCGAACCGCGCGTCATCCTGCTGCTCGGCACGCGCATCATCGACCGCGCGACCCTGGCGACGATCAAGGTGCCGATCATCAATTATCACGCCGGCATCACGCCGAAGTATCGCGGCATCCACGGCGGCTACTGGGCCAAGGCCGAGGGCGATCTCGCCAATTTCGGCGTCACGGTGCATCTGGTCGACACGGGCATCGACACCGGCGCCGTGCTCTACCAGGGGCGCCTGACGCCGACCGCGCAGGACAACTACGCGACCTTCCCGTATCTCCAGCTCGCCGCCGCGCTGCCGCTGATGGACCGGGCCGCGCGCGACGCGCTCGCCGGCACGCTCGAGCCGCAGAGCGTCGACCTGCCGTCGCGGCTGTGGTCGCACCCGACGATCTGGGGCTATCTGGCGCGAGCGCTGCGCAACGGCGCGTGGTGAACGGCCGTCACGCTCGCGTCGCGAAGACTTTACGTGTCGGTGCGGACGCGGCTCAGCTGCGGTGTCCCCTTCGCGGCCGGCACCGCCGGCGCAAGCGGATCGGCCGTTTCCCCGGCCGGCCGGAAGATCGTGCCCATGAACCGCGCCAGCATGTTCCACGCGCGCAGCGCAAATCCGAACAGAAACGGCATCGACTGACGGCACACCGCGACCTTGCGGACCTCGACCGGGACATGCCACGTGCTGCGGCTGCCGGCCGGAAAGAAGGCCGAGTCGCCCGGCCCGAGCCGATGCTCGCGGCCGTTCTCGTCGGTGACGAAAACCTCGCCCGCGATGATGTGCACGGCCTCGTCGACCGTATACTGCCAGTTGAACCGCCCGGCCGTGCACGACCAGGCCATCACGGACGACGCGCGGTCGCTGCTGCGCGCAAGCTGGCGCGAGCGGGCCTCGGGCGTGCCGCTCAGAATCCAATCCGGCGGGATCGGCGCGGCGGCAAGCTCGGGCGAGGCTGAGGGTATAATGACGATCGGCTGCATGGAGGCCCCCTGCAAGAATGAGGCAAGCATGCTAGTGGCCGTCCCCAAATAATCGGTTAAGCCGCGCCAGACCCGCGGCGGACCCCGGGGGCGAACGTCGACCCTACTTCGGCGCCGCCTTCTGTCGGGCGATCAGCGCCTGTACGTAGCGCACGACCTTGCCCGGCGTGACGCGGGCGCGCGCCGCGATGTCGGTCGCCACGGCCTCCCCGCAGGGCCGGCAAATCGATTATAAGTATGAGCCTACGCGTGCCGACGGCATGCCGTGTTACGGGATCGGGGGGCCCATGGAGAAGACGCCAGCTTTCATCGTATTGCGCGCGCTCGGCTTGGAAACGACGACCATCGATCTGGTATCGCCGCTGCGGCGCGACGAATGTGTGCGCCGGCTGCGCGAGCACGTCGATGCCGGATTCGGTATCTCCGGCATGCGGCCGGTTATCGGGCAGATCCGCGAGACGTCGTTCACCCTGCGCCAGCGCGTCGGCTATCGCAATTCGTTCAAGACCGTCTTGCGCGGGACGTTCGTCGACGAATCGCGGGGGACGCGGCTGCACTGCCGATCAGGTGTGCACCCTTTCGTCCGCGTCTTCATCCTGTTGTGGCTTGCCGTGGTCGCCGTGGCCGCCTGCGCGCTCGGATTTCCTGTCGTCTCGTCGCTGATCCACGGCACGCCATCGCGCGCTGCTCCGCCGATCGCGGTCGTTGTCGGCCCGGCGCTGATGTTCTGCTTCGGCGTCGCGCTCGCCAAGGTCGGCCGTCGCATGGCGCGCGGCGAGCAGCAATATCTGGTCGAATTCCTCGCCAAGCGGCTGGACGCCCGCGAAGCGCCGGTGGCCGGGGGATAGCGCTACGGCATGATCCCGAAAAGTGGATCCCGGTTTTCGGAAAGATCATCCTCGAACAACAGGCTAAGGCGTGATGACGATTCGAAGAAAAGTCATCACGCTTTAGCGACCCTCGACGTGCGTCTTCGTCAGTCCGGTCGGCGGCCCGTCGATCGCGGTCCAGCCGCCGTCCACCAGGAGCGCCGTGCCCGTGATGTAGCTCGCCGCATCGGAAGCCAGGAACGCGACCGCGGCCGCGACCTCGCTCGGCTGTGACCAGCGGTTGAACACCGTGTGCGCCGCGAGCGCATCCCAGATCTCCGGCCGCGCCTTGAGCGGCGCGACGAGGCCGGTTTCGACGATGCTCGGCACGATGGCATTGACGCGCACGCCGAACGGCCCGACCTCCGAGGCAAGCCCACGCACCATCTGGATGATGCCGGCTTTCGTCGCGCCGTAGATCGCAAGCCCCGGCTCGAGCGTGGTCGCGCGCACCGACGAGCTCGCGATCAGGCTGCCGCGGCGCTGGCGGGTCATCATGCGGCCGAAGGCGCGGAGGAAGAAGAACGTGCCGCGCAGGTTGAGATCGGCGACGCGGTCGTATTCCTCGTCGGTGTAGTCGAGCATCAGCTTGCGGACGTGGATCGCGGGCGTCGTGACCGCGATGTCGAGCGCCTTGTGGTCGGCCGCGATCGCGGCCGCGAGCGCATTGACGGCGTCGCCATCGCCCGCGTCGAGCACATGGGCCTCGGCGCGCGCGTACGGCGCGATCTCGGCGGCGGTCGCCTCGACGCCGGCTTTGTCGCGGTCGGCGCAGATGACGGTCGCGCCGAGCGCCGCCAGCACTTCGGCCGACGCCTTGCCGATGCCGGAGGCCGCGCCCAGCACGAGCGCGGTCTTGCGGTCGAGCCGAAACAGGTTTCGCAGCGCCTCGAGGCGCTGCGAAACCGGAGCCGTCGTGTCGGTCATCGCAGCCCGCTCAGCCCTTGCGGCTCTGCTCGGCCATGGCCTGGAACTTCTTCACGTTGTCCTCGCCCGCATAGGACGCGATGCGCTTGTAGGCCGGGCCCATCATGGCGCGGAACGGCGCGAGATCGGGCCGCGTGACCTGCACACCCGCCGCCTCGATCTTCTTGATCTGATCCGTCTCCTGGTCGGCGATCATCTTGCGCATCAGGTCGCCGGCCGAGACGCTTTCCTCGCGGAAGATCTTCTGCTGGTCGGCGTTAAGCTTCTTCCACGCCGCCGCGCTCACGGTGTGGATCATGTTGTTGTAGATGTGGCGCGTGATCGCGAGATGCTTCTGCACCTCGTAGAACTTGTTGAAGTAGATCACGGCGACCGGGTTCTCCTCGCCGTCCACGACCTTCTGCGACAGCGCGAGATAGAGCTCGGGGAATGCGATCGCCTGCACGATCGCGCCGACCGCCTCGAGCGAGGCCTGGATCTGCAGCTCGGGCGGCGTGCGCAGCTTGAGGCCCTTGATGTCCGCGGGCGCGTTGATCGGGCGTACATTGTTGGTCACGTTGCGGAAGCCGTAGTCCCAGTTGCGCAGCAGGACAAAGCCCTGCGCCTCGGCAAGCGGCGCGAGCCAAGCCATGGCGGGACCGTCGAGCGTCCGGAAGGCATGCTCGGGGCTGTCCCAGATGAACGGCAGCATGACGGCCGCAAACGCGATCGCGTATTTGTCGAGCTGGCCCTGCGTCGGCAGACCCATATCGATGGTGCCGAGCTTGATCTGCTGCGCCTGCTCGGGCGGGCCGCCCAGCACGTTGTTGGGGAAGATGTTGATCTTGATCTCACCATTGGTGCGGCTATCGACCTTGCTCGCGAACTGCTTGGCCGCGATATGGGCCGGATGATCCTCTGCCGCGAAATGCGCGAACCGCAGCGTCAGCTTGGCGGCGCGGGCCGACACATAGGGGCCTGCAACCGTCAGGGCGGCGCCGCCGAGGCCGGTCTTGAGAAGCGTTCTGCGATCCACGGCTTTCCTCCCTACGATTTTTTCATACTCTGAAACCGAAATAGCGCGGCAGCGCGAGCGCGAACCACGGCACGAACGCTACCACGAGTAACCCGATGAGGATCACGATCAAATAGGGCAGCGCGGCGCGCGAGGCGCGCTCGATGTCGCAGCGCATGATAGCACAGCACACATAGAAGCCCACGCCGGCAAGCGGCATGAAGCCGCCGATGCCCATGGCGATGATCAGCACCAGCGAGTAGTGCAGCTCGCTCAAGCCCAGCTTGCCGGCGATCGGGATCAAGAGCGGCGCGACCACGTTGAGCGACGGCAGGCCTTCGAGCAACACGCCGACGACGATGAGCAGCAGGATCGATCCCAGCATGAAGATCGCGGTGCTGTTGCCGACGCCGCCGAGGAGCTCCACGAGCCGTTGCGGCAGATACGCGACCGTCAGCGTCCACGAGAAGGCGGACGACGCCGCGAAGATGAACAGCAGCACGCCGGTGAGCGCGGCCGTGTCGGTCACGACCCGCATGAGGATTCGCGGACTGAGCTCGCGATAGACCAGCATCGAAAGCGCGAGCCCGTAGATGACCGCGAACCCCGCGACCTCGGTCGGCGTCGCGATCCCGGCCAAAATTCCGCCGATCAGCATCACGGGCATCAGGAGCGGCAGCACCGCGCCAAGCCCGGCCCGCGCCATGACGCGGAACGGCGCCCGCGGCACGCGCGGCGCTCCGGCGAGGCGTGCGCGCACGTAGATCAGGGTCATCAGGCAGAGCGCCATCACGGCCGCCGGAATGAGTCCGCCGATGAACATGCCGGCGAGCGACACGCTGGAGATCGATCCGAGGATCAGCATCGCGATGCTGGGCGGCACGGTCTCGCCCATGATCGCCGAGGCGGCGAGCACGGCGGCGCCCTCGCCCGCGCCATGTCGCTCGCGCAGCTGGTCACGCATGATCGTGCCGACGGCCGCGACGTCGGCGGGCTTCGAGCCCGAGAGGCCGGACACCACGTACATGCTGGCGACCGTCACCTGCAGCAGGCCGCCGCGCCAGTGACCGACCAGCGCGTGGATGAAGCGCACCAGCCGCACGCTGATGCCGCCGCGTTCCATGATCAGTCCGGCGAGAATGAAGAACGGGATGGCAAGGAGGATGAAATTGCCGGTGCCGTTGACCATCGTCTGCGGCAGAACGACGAAAGATCCGTCGGTTGCCCACAGATAGGTCGCGCTCGCCAGCATGAGCACGAAGCCCACCGGCACGCCGGCGAAGATCGCCACGAAGAACAGGACGAGCGCGAGCACGATCGCGGCGTCGCCGCCGAGCCAGGGCAGCCAGAAATCGCGCGTGAAAGCCGCGATCGTCACCATGGTGACAAACGCGACGCCAACGCCGCACGCGAGCCGCAGGTCGCGGCGAAACAGATTGTCGAGGGCATGCAGCGCGAACAGCGCCATGCCGAGCGGCAGCGGCAGCGCGATCAGGGCGGCAGGGACCTGCAGGATCGGCGTGCGCTCGCTCCAGCTCGACGCGATGAAGTCCATCGACACGATGCCGGCGAGGCCCACCACGAACAGCACGACGACGTCGGCGAGCGCGAGGCAGCCGCCTTGGACGCGCGGCGGCGCGACGTCGACCAGGACGCGGACGAAGGCGTGATCGCGCCGGCGGAACGCCACCGCGCCGCCGATGAAGGCCAGCACCGACAGCGACAGGCGCGCGACCTCGTCGGACCATAGGAACGAGTGATGAAAGAACGCGCGCGCGAGCACGTTGGCGAGCACGATCACAAGCTCGCCGACGAGCGCGATGACGACGAGTCCTTCGGCAAACGAATCGACCGCGCGCATCGCGGCCGAAGGCGGCCCGAGCGCCGGCTCGGCTACGTGCGGATCGGCGATGCTCGCCGCATCCCCGGTCATGCCGACATCGCTCCCCCCGCTCCCGTGACCCGAACCGCGGTTACGCGATCCCGTATTTCTGAAACAGGTCCGGCGCGAACTTCAACCCGAGCCCGGGCGCGCTCGGCACGGTCATCTCGCCCTTCTCGGGCGTCGGCGGATCCTCAAAAAGGCGCCGCGTCCACGGCATGTATTCGATCACGAGCCCGTTCGGCGCCGCCGCGATCGTATGAACCTGGATCTCCGGCAGCAGATGGCTGACCACGGGTCGGTTGAAGGCCTCCGCCATGGCGGCGATCTTCATCCATCCCGTGATGCCGCCGGCGCGCAGCACGTCGATCATCACGATATCGACCGAATGATGCATGAGCGATTGCCTGTGCGGCTCGATCCCGTACAGATATTCGCCGGCGCACACCGGCATCGCGAGCGCCGACGCGATCTCGGCGAGGCCCTGGTGGTCGATCGCCGAAGTCGGATCCTCGAGCCAGGCGAGGCCCACATCCTCGACGCGGCTTGCGATGGCGATCGCCTCGTGCACGCTCCAGCGCTGGTTGATGTCGACCATGAGCGCGATGTCGGGGCCGATCGCGTTGCGCACCACGCGGATACGTTCGATCTCCTGCGCGGGGGTCAGGCCTTCGACCGCCATCTGGGTCTTCATCTGGCGATAGCCCTTCTCGACGAGCGCCGCGGCGGCGCGCTCGACGTCCTTGAGCGGGCTCGTGCGCATCAAGCGCGCCGCTCGCATACGCGGGGGCGCGCTCGCGCAGGCCGCCGAGCAGGCGCGCGACCGGAACGCCGAACGCCTTGCCGCGAATGTCCCACAGCGCGATGTCGATCGCGGCGAGCGCAAGCGTTGCGATCCCGCCCGGCCCGGCCGAGGCCGATGCGGCGCGCAGCTTGGCGGCGACCCGCTCGTGGCACAGCGGATCGTCGCCCTTGATCAGCTCGCCGAACTCGTCGACCGTCGCCTTCAGGGCCCGCATGATCTTGCCGCCGAAGCCGGTGACGCCAATTCCCTCGACGCCCTCGTCGGTGAGCACCTGCACGGTGACGTATTCGCGCATCATCGAGGCGGCGACCGGCGCGCCCACCAGCGGCTCCTCGGCCGGGAGACGAACGACGTTGGTTTTGACCTGTTGGATTTTCATCTCGTCCTCATTCGATAGTTACCCGCGGTAGGGTGGGCATTGTGTCCTCATTCGACGCGCAGCGTTGCAAGAAGCTTCTCGTCCGGCTCGATGCCGAGTCCCGGCCCCTGCGGGAGCGCCAGATAGCCGTTGGCGGGCTCGTACCAGTCGCCGAACGGGCTTTCAGTGAGATCGCAATAGAGCCGCTCGACCAGCGGCGCGCGCGACAGCGCGGCGGTGACGTGCGCAGTCGCGATCAGGCCGGGGCCGAAATAGGCCGAGTGCGGCACCACCGCGACGCTCGCCTGGTTGGCGAGCACGTAGATGTCACGCATCACCGAGATGCCGCCGATCTTGACGACGCTCGGCTGGATCACGTCGACGAAGCGGCCGTCGATCAGGCGGGCGAAGTCGGTCGGCGTGAGCACGTTCTCGCCGATCGCGACCGGCACGCCGAGCCCGCGCACGTATGCGGCGGCGTGGAAATCCTCCGGCGGCCACACCGGCTCCTCGAGCCATTTCAGCTCGAGATCGTGCAGTTCCTCGGCGGCCGCGAGCGCCTCTTGCAGGGTCCATGGCGCGTTGACGTCGACCATCAGCCCGGCGCCGGTCTTCTGCCGCAGGATTTTTGCCGCCGCCGTGATCTCGTCGCGGCCGGTCTCGTGCACCTTGAGGTCATGGTAGCCGCGGCCGAGCGCTTCCTCGGTCACCCGCGCCACGTTGTCGACGTTGCCGTATTTGAGCAGGCTGGCGTAGGCCGGCAGCTTGTCGAGCGCGCAGCCGCCGAGCAGCTTGTAGATCGGCAGCTTCGCGGCCTTGCCGAGGATGTCCCACAGCGCGATGTCGAGGCCGGAGAGCGCGTACATCACGGCGCCGGCGCGGCCGACGCCGTAGGTGTGCCGCATCAGCCGGTTCATCAGCGGCGCGATCGCGGTCGGATCGGCGCCGATGCAGGCCGGCGCGATCAGCGTCTCGACCAGCGATTTGACGGCGCGCCAGATGCGATGCGGGAAGGCCTCGCCCCAACCCGTGATGCCGGCGTCGGTCTCGACCTTCACGAGCAGCGTCTCGAACGTGGTGCGCGGCTCGCCGGCGAACTTCAACGGCGGACCGCCGGGCTTGAGCTGCTGGCGATAGACGATCGCGGAGACGCTGGTGATTTTCATGGTCACGCTTCCAGTTGATCCACTTCTCCCGTCATGCGCGGGCTTGTCCCGCGCATCTCGCTTAGGCAGGCACCGTGTCTCCCTAAGCGGGATGGCCGGGACAAGCCCGGCCATGACAGGGCATTTATTTTAAGACTGCATCCCCCAGCGCCGCACCGTGACGGCCTCGACATTGCGGAAGATCAGGTTCTCCACCACGAGGCCGATGACGATGACGGTCAGGAGCCCCGCGAACATGCTCGGAATCTCCAGCATGCTCTTGCTCTCGTAGATGTACCAGCCCAGGCCGCCCTGCCCGGACGACACGCCGAACACCAGCTCGGCGGCGATCAGCGTGCGCCACGCGAACGCCCAGCCGATCTTGAGCCCGGTGACGATCGACGGGAACGCGGCCGGCACCAGGATCTTCACAATGAAGCGCGGCCCCTTGAGGCCGTAGTTGCGCCCGACCATGCGCAGCGTCGCGGAGACCGACTTGAATCCAGAATGCGTATTGAGCGCGACCGCCCACAGCACCGAGTGCACCAGCACGAAGATGATGGAGAGATCGCCGAGCCCGAACCACAGGAAGGCGAGCGGCAGGAGCGCGATCGCGGGCAACGGGTTGAAGGCCGATGTCAGCGTCTCGAGCAGGTCGTTGCCGATGCGCGACATCATGGCGAGCGCCGTGAAGATCATCGCCAGCGCAAGACCGAGCGCATAGCCCTTGAGCAGCAGCACCACCGAATTCAGCACCTTCCGCGGCAGGTCGCCGTCCGCGATCCCGGCGCGCCAGGCATCGAGCGTCGCCGAGAAGGTCGGCACCATCAGGGGATTGTTGAGCCGGCGCGCATAGAGCTCCCAGGCGGCCGCGATCACGATCAGGATGATCGCCTTGCGCAGCCAGGCCTGGTTGAAGATGCGCTGCGCGACCGTCAGCGGTTTCTCGACGACGCCGAGGTCGGCGCCGGCATCGACGTCGCGCAGATACTCGCGCCGCAGCGGCGGCTTTGCGAGCGCGCGGGCGGCAGTTGGCGCGTCGTTCATGCGGGCACCTCCTCCTGCTCGATGCGGTCGGCGAACAGCAGATCGTGGATGCGGTCCGTGAGCTTGCGGCCGCTCACGGGATCGACCGGGTCGCTGCCGTCGCTGTTGAGCTCGCCCTTGACCTGGCCCGGATGCGGCGAGAGCAACAGGATGCGGTTGCCGATCAGCACGGCTTCCGGGATCGAGTGGGTCACGAACAGCACGGTGAAATGCGTGTCCGCCCACAGCGCCAGCAGCTCGTCCTGCATCTTGCGGCGCGTGAGCGCATCGAGCGCCGCGAACGGCTCGTCCATCAGCAGCACGTCCGGCTCCATCGCCATGGCGCGCGCGATCGCGACGCGCTGCTTCATGCCGCCCGAGAGCGTGTGCGGATAAGCGTCGGCAAACTTGGCCAGATTGACCTTGTCGATGTAGCGCATCGCCTGCGTTTCGGCGGCGCGGCCGCGCAGCTTGCCGGAGGCCTCGAGCGCGAACACCACGTTCTGCTTCACGGTCTTCCATGGCAGAAGCTGGTCGAACTCCTGGAATACGACGATGCGGTCGGGCCCGGGCCCGCGGATCGGCCGGCCGTTGAGCGCGATCGCGCCTTCGGTCGCCGCCATGTAGCCGCCGATCGCCTTGAGCAGGGTCGACTTGCCGCAGCCGGACGGCCCGAGCAGGACGAACCGGTCGCCGCCGTAGACGTCGAAGCTCACCCGGTAGGTGGCAGTGACGAGATGCTTCTCGGTCTTGTATTGCAGCGTCACGCCCTGCACCTGCAGCACGGGCGCGGAGCGCGGCGCTAGCGCTCCCTCTCCCCGCTCTTGCGGGGAGAGGGTCGGGGTGAGGGGCGCTGAGTTACCGCGCACATCGTCGCTGGCAACAACTCGCGGAGGCGCCCCCTCACTCCGACCCTCTCCCCCTAAAGGGGGAGAGGGAGCGCTGGCGCTGTGTTCGATCACAGCAATGCCCTCCCCTGTGCTGCCGGCGCGACAGCGTGTCACTGCCGCGACGATCGTTTGTTTACGTTCGCGCCCGAGCCTATCATGGAGACAAGCCGGCACCAGAGGCCGGGACGCGGAGGCACGCATGCGGACAAGGAACGGGCTCATCAACCGACGCGAGGCCGTCGCCGCCGTGGCGGGCGGCGCGAGCCTCCTGGCGGCGCCCGCGATCACCCGCGCGCAGGCGCCGCTGCAGGTGAAATTCGCGCAGCAGCGCGGGCTGCTCTACCTGCCGGTCGACATGATGGTCGCGGGCGGCGTGCTGCAGAAGGAAGCGACCAAGCTCGGCCTCGGTACGGTCGACGCCACCGCGACGACGCTGAGCGGACCCGGCCCGGTGGTCGACGCGATCCTGTCAGGCGCGGCCGACTACGGCACCGTGGCGCTGCCCTCCCTGCTCAACCTCTGGGAAAAGACGCGCGGCAGCGCCAACGAGGTCAAGGCGGTCGGTACGGTCTCGAACGGCGCGATGACGCTCTATACGATCGATCCTGCCGTCAAGACGCTCGCCGACTTCACCGAGAAGGACCGGATCGCGGTGCCGACGGTGCGCATCTCGTTCAATTCGATGATGCTGCAGATGGCCTGCGAAAAGCTGTGGAACGATCCGCACCGGCTCGACCATCTCACCGTCGGCATCGGCCATCCGGACGCCGTCACGGCCCTCTCGGCCGGCTGGCCGAAGGCGTCGATCACGGCGCACATCGCGGTGCAGCCCTACACCGAACGCGGCCTCAAGATTCCCGGCGCCCACGTCATCACGGACAGCCGCGAGGTGTTCGGCGGACCGCTGACGCAGATCACGCTGATCGCCACCAAGCGCACCAAGGAGAAGAACCCGGCGCTGTTCAAGGCAGTCGCCAATGCGCTCGATCAGTCGATCAAGGTCGCCAACGCCGACAAGAAGGCCGCGGCGGTGCTATGGAAGCAGGCGCAGAAGGCACAGGAGAGCGTCGACGAGCTGGTCCATCTCCTCGACGATCCCGGTTTCGAATTCACCACCCAGCCGCACCGCATCGCTTTTTTCGCCGCCTTCCTCAACCGGATCGGCACCATGAAGGCGAAGCTCGGCGACTGGAAAGAGCTGTTCTGGGAAACCGCGTACAACCAGCAGGGCGATTGAGAGCGCACGCTAAGACATGAACGAACGTGTTGTGCCCGATACTCCCGCGGCGACCGAGCGCAAGCCGGTCACCGACCTGCGCGCTTGGCTCGATATTCTCGCGGCCAGCGATCGGCTTGCGGTGGCGCGGCCGGGCGTGAAGCTGCGTTTCGAGCTCGCCGCCATTGCCAAGACCCTCGACGGCACCAAGGCCACGCTCTTCCCGAAGCCGGACGGGCATCCGGTGCCGGTCATCTCGGGGCTCACCTCCGACCGCGGCTGGATGGCCGAGGCGATGGGCGTCAGCAACGATCGCCTGCTCGCGACCTACCAGGAGGCGGCGCTCAATCCCCTGCCCTGGCATGAGGTCGCGAGCGCGCCCGTGCACGAGGTCGTGCATCGCGACGTCGATCTCGCGCGGATCCTGCCGATCCCGGTGCACAACGAGCTCGACTCCGCGCCCTACATCACGGCCGGCCTGCTGATCTCGCGCAACCCGCAGAATGGCGCGCAGAACGTCACGATCCATCGCCTGCAGTTGAGCGGCCCGAACCGGCTCGGCGTGCTGCTGCTGCCGCGCCACACGCTGCGCTTCTTCCAGATGGCCGAGGAAGCCGGCGGCGATCTTCCGGTCGCGATCGTCATCGGCGTCGATCCGCTCACGCTGCTCTCCTCGCAGGCGATCGCGCCGATCGATTTCGACGAGCTCACGATTGCGGGCGCGCTGCACGGCCGGCCGCTCGACGTGGTGAAGTGCCTGACCAGCGACATCCGCGTGCCGGCGAATGCCGAGATCGTGCTCGAAGGCCGCATCCTTGCGCGCACGCGCGAGATGGAAGGGCCGTTCGGCGAGTTCCCGCAGTACTACAGCGAGCCGGCCGAGCAGCACGTGATCGAGATCACGGCCGTCGCGCACCGCAAGAATCCGATCTTCCACACAATTCTCGGCGGCGGCATCGAGCACCTGCTGCTCGGCGGCATCCCGCGCGAAGCCACCATCATGGCGCATCTGCGCCGCAGCTTCCCGGGCGTGCGCGACGTGCATCTCTCGCGCGGCGGCACCTGCCGCTATCACCTCAACGTCCAGCTCGACAAGCGCCACGAGGGCGAAGGCAAGAACGTGATCATGGGCGCATTCGGCGCGCACTACGACATCAAGCACGTGGTCGTGGTCGACACCGACGTCGATATTCACAATCAAGCCGAGGTCGAATGGGCGATCACGACCCGCTTCCAGGCCGACCGCGATCTGGTGGTGGTCTCGGAGGCGCAAGGATCGAAGCTCGATCCGTCGAGCAATAACGGCGTGAGCGCCAAGATGGGGTTCGACGCGACCGTGCCGCTGTCCGCGCCGCCGCTGAAGTACAAGCGGATCAGGGTGCCGGGAGAGGAAACGGTCGACCTCGCCACGGTGATCGATCAAGACGCGGATTGGCGGAAGGTGGTGTAGGGCGGGCAAAGGCGCGCAACGCGCGCCGTGCCCACGCGTGACGCAGACGTGGGCACGGCGCTTCGCGCCTTTGCCCACCCTACGGCTCACAATTCTTTCTTGAACTTCGGCTTCCTCTTCTCGCTGAAGGCTGCGATGCCTTCCTTGTAGTCCTCGGTCAGCCGCAGCTTCTCGTAGGCGTGGCCCTCGACCTCGAGGCCGACGCCGATGCCGGTTTCATAGGATGTCGCGAGCACGCGCTTGATGGTCTTCAGCGCAAGCGGCGACTGCGCCGTGAGCTTGGCGACGGTCTCGTCGATCTCCTTGTCGAGCGCGGCTGCGTCCTCGACCACGCGGGTGAGCAGGCCCCACTGAAAAGCCTCGGGCGCCGGGATGCGCCGGCCGAGCATCATCATGTCGGCGGCGCGGGTGAGGCCGGCGATGCGGGCGACGCGCTGGCTGCCGCGGCTGCCGGGAATCTGGCCGAGCGAGACCTCGGGTAGCGCGAGCAGCGTGTCCTTGGTGGCGATGCGGATGTCGCACGCCATGGCGAGCTCGAGGCCGACGCCCATGGCGTATTTCTCCATGGCGCAGACGACCGGCTTCGGGCAGCGCTCGGGCGCCGCGATGTTCCAGGCGAGATGCGACATGCCGTCGGTCTCGATCTGCGGAAAGGCCTTCACGTCGCCGCCCGACGTGTAGGTGCCGTTGGCGCCGCGGATGACCACGACGCGCACCTCCGGGTCCTGGCCGAACGCCTCGATGATCGCGTTGATCTGGCTGCGGCCGCGATACGACACGATGTTGAGCGGCGGTCGGTCGAGGATGAGCCAGCCGATCTGTTTGCCCGCATCGACCTCGTAGCGCAGCCCGTCGAGGTCGCGCAGGATCGCGGCGCGCATGTCGGCGTAGTCTTTGGGCATGTCGTCCTCCGTTTCGTAGGGTGGGCAAAAATCGCGTGACGAAAGCCTTTCCGCGTGGGCAACCGCGTGCAAGCGATTTTTGCCCACGCGGCCACCCGGGCGCGGTTGCCCACCCTACAATTTCTCATACTCCCCGATCCGCAGCTTGCGGCGCAGCAGCTTGCCGGACGCGGAGCGCGGGATCGTCTTGACGAGCACGTATTCGCGCGGGCGCTTGAAGCGCGCGAGGCCGGTCTCGAGGCAGGCGGTGTCGATCGCCTCGCACGTCACGTCTGCTGATACCGGCTCGACGAAGGCGACGACGCGGCTGCCAAGCCGCTCGTCCGGCATGCCGACCACCGCGGCGCTGGCGACGCCCTGGCAGCGCGCGAGCGCGCTCTCGACTTCCTCCGGGTAAATGTTCTCGCCGCCGCTGATGATCATGTCGTCGACGCGGCCAACCACGTAAAGTTCGCCGTCCTCGTCGAACTGGCCGAGATCGCCCGTTCGATACCAGTCGCCCTGGATCGCCTTCGCGTCCGCATCGGGCCGCTTCCAGTAGCCTGTGAACGCCTCCGGGCTCGCCATGCTGGCGACGATCTCGCCCGGCTCGCCGGGCGGAAGGTCCGCGTCGATCGCATCGCGATTGGTCGGATCGACCACGCGGATCACCTGGTTGAGGCCGGCGCGGCCGGCGCAACCCGGCTTGTCGCGCAGATGATCGCAGATCGTGAAAGTATAAATCTCGCTCGATCCGTAGTGATTGACGAACACGTCGGGCTTGAACGCATCGAGGCAGTGCTCGACCAGCACCGGCGTCATCGCCATGCCGGCGTAACCCACGCGCGACAACGAGCCGAGGTCGTGCCGCGCGAACGCCGGGTCGCGCACGATGTCGTGGAACATGGTCGGCACCAGAAAGAGGCTCGACACCCGCTCGGCCGCGACGGCGCGCAGCACGCCCGCCGGCGAATAGTCCGGCATGCAGACAAGCTTGCCGCCGACCAGCGCGGTGGCGAGCATCTTGCGCACGCCCATGGTGTGGAACATGGGCATGACGCACAGCGAGGACTCGCCCATGCGATAGAGATGATGCGCCACCTGGCTCACCCCGGCCGCTAGCTCGGCGCGATGCGAGCGCGGCACGCCCTTGGGGCGGCCGGTGGTGCCGGACGTGTAGAGCATGAGACACGTTGCGCCGTCGTCGGGCGCCGTGGGGCCGGCGACCGGCGTCTCGTCCAACAGCGCCGCAAACCTGATGCCGTCGCCCTTGCCATCGGCGGCGACGATCTGGCGGCGCGGGTCGATGCCAAGCCGCGCCGCGGCCTCCGCCGGCGACGCTCTGGCCGCGCCGTCATAAGCGACTGCCACCGCGTCGCAGTCCTCCAGGCAATACGCGATCTCGTCGAGCGAGCCGCGCCAGCTGATCGGGGTGAAGATCAGGCCGAGCCTGTGACTTGCCCAATAGAGCGTCGCCATCTCGTAGCGATTGCGCATCACGACTGCGAAATGATCGCCCGCCTTGAGTCCCATGCGGGCCAGCGCGCCGGCCGCGGCGCGGATCTCGGCGTCCCATTGCGCATAAGTACGGCGGCGATCGCCATCGACCACCGCCATCGCGTCCGGCTGGCGCCTGACCGAAATCGCGAATGCGGTGCCAAGATCCATCACTCACCTGACTCTTTATTTGGTCGCATTTTCGGCGGCGAACCGGAAATCCCTTCGCCGGACAATGCTCCGAGCTTACTCGCCGCGTCCATGATCGCGGCGACGATGCCAACATAGCCGGTACAGCGACAGATGTGCCCCGACAGCATGTCGCGAACCTCGGCCTCGCTCGGCGCGGAATTCTTTCGCAGGAAATGTGTCGCCGACAACAGGATGCCGGGCGTGCAGAATCCGCATTGCAGCGCGTGGTGCTCGGAGAACGCCCGCTGCAGCACGTTGAGCGTGCCGGGATCGGCGAGGCCCTCGACGGTCGTGATCTCCATGCCATCCATCTGCACGGCGTAGCGCGTGCAGCTCCGCCGCGCCTTGCCGTCGATCAGCACCGTGCAGGCGCCGCACACGCCGTGCTCGCAGCCGACATGCACGCCGAACGCCTGCAGCTCGTGGCGCAGGAAATCGGTCAGCAGCATGCGCGGTTCGGCAAAGCCCGAGCGTTGCTTGCCATTGACCGTCAGCGTCACGCGCTGCTTCTGGTCGGGTGCGATGCGCACGCTCATGCATCACCTCCCCGCTTGCGGCGCGCGTCCTCGGCGGCGCGCAGTACCACGCGTTCGACCAGCACGCGCGCGAGCGCGCGCCGATAGTCGGGGGAAGCGGTGTGGTCCTCCATGGAGTCGACGGTCTCACATATATATTGTGCGAGCTCCCCTGCCATCGCCGTATCGGGCAAGCGGCCGACGAAAGCCACCGTATCGGCCGCGATCGGCCGATCCGCGACACCGCCGAGGCCGAGCGCGAGGCTTGCGACCTTGCGGCTCGCATCGAGCCTGATCGAGCAGGCCGCCGCCGCGATGGCGAAATCGCCATGGCGCTGCGCGATCTCCTCGAAGGCATGGCCGGCATCCGCCGGCGCGCGCGGCCAGTCGATGGCGACGAGCAATTCATCAGGCTCGCGCACGGTGGCGAGCGCGCCGACGAAGAACTCGCGCGCCGGCACGCGGCGTTCCTTGCGGCCGCGCCGCAGCACGATCGCGGCGTCATTCGTCACGGCGCAAAGCGGAATCTCGGCGCTCGGGTCGGCGTGCGCGATCGAGCCGCCGAGCGTGCCGGAATTGCGCGTCTGGAAATGCCCGACCCAGGGCAGCACTGACGCCAGCAACGGCAGCTCTTTGCCAATGACCGGCGACTCGAGTGCATCGGCCTGCACGACCGTCGCGCCAGTGACGATGCGGTCGCCGCCCACGTCGATACCGTCGAGTCCGGCGAGCCGCGAAATGTCGATCACGCGCTTCGGCCGCACCATGCGCAGGTTGAGCATCGGCCCGAGCGACATGCCGCCCGCGAGCACCGCCGCCTCCTCGCGCCGTTCGGCAAGCAGATCGAGCGCCTCGGCGAGCGTATCGGGTCGGCAATATTCGAAGGCGACCGGCTTCATGACGGCTTCCGAAACATGGCGAGCAGCATGGCGAGCCAGCGCGGCATGGCGGGCCCGGCGTGCGGCGCGATCCGGCGCTCCAATGATCCGAAGAACTCGGCGATCAACACGCGCGTCACCGTCCCGAGCAGCCGCTGACCGACCGCCGCAACCTTGCCGCCGACGTCGGCGCGGTACGCATACGTCAGCCGCGTACCGGCACCGTCGGGCGCGAGCGTCACCAGGCCTTCGCCGCTGCCGAAACCGAGCGCGCCGGTGGCCTTGCCGACGAGCCGGACTGATCGCGGCTCCTCCTTGTCCTTGAGCTCGATCTCGGCCGCGTAGACGTCGCGGATGCCGGCGACGCCGATGGTCACCTCGGCGACATAGCGGTCGGGGCTGACCTGTTGCAGCTTGCGGCATCCCGGCACGATCGTGGCGAGCTCGGCCGGATCGATCAGGCGGCGCCACACCTCGGCGGGCGGCGCCGAGATCGTCACCGCGCCCTCGCCGCGCAAACCGCCCGGCGGCAGCGCCGCGGCTTCCGTCTTGGGCGCGGGCGCCGACAGTTTTACATCGTTCGCCAGCGCCCAGACACGCTGCAAGGTGAGCGGAAGCGTGATGTCGTCGCGACCGAGCGCGTCCGCGACCGCGTTGGCGATCGCGGCGGGCGTGAGCATCGAGCTGCCGTCGCCCATGCCCTTGGCGCCGAGCGCGTTCATCGGCGATGGCGTCTCGACGTGGCCGATGGTCACCGCCGGCACCTCCATCGAGGTCGGACACAGATAGTCGGCGAACGTGCCGGCGAGGAAGTTGCCGCGCGCGTCGTAGGCGAGCTCCTCCATCAGCGCGGCGCCGAGGCCGTGCGCAAAGCCGCCATGCACCTGGCCCTCGACGATCAGCGGGTTCATCTGCCGACCGACATCATGCACCGACACGTATTTGTCGATGCGGATCGCGCCGGTCGCGCGCTCGATCTCGACCGCGACGACGTCGATTACGAAGCCGTACGTGACGGCGGACGGAACGCGGTCCTCGGCGTCGGGCGAGGCAAGCGTCGGCGGCGAGAGCACGGTGCTCTCGTAGATGCCGGCCGACACATCGGCGGGCAGACCGTTCGGATTCCAATGGGCGCGCGACGCGATGCGGCGCAACGGCATGCCGCGGTTCGAGCCGTCAGTGACCTTCACGTAGCCATCGACTAGCTCGATCTTGTCGGGCGGCGCCTCGAGCACGTCGGCGGCGATCAGCCGGATCGCGTGCGCGACCTTGTCGGCGGTTTGCGCAACGGCCTCGACCACGATGGCGGCGAAGCGGTTGGAATAGTTGCCGGACGCGATCGACCAGTTCGAGGTGAGCGTGTCGATCTCGCTCACCACGTCGATGTCGTCGGGCTTGAGGCCGAGCTTGTCGGCGACGATCTGCGCCGCGACCGTCGCATGTCCCTGCCCGTTCGGCGTCGAGTTCGAGCCGCACCGTAACGCTGGCGGACGGATCGATCGATACCACGGCGCTCGCGTTGGCGCCTGATTTCGGATCGCTCTTGCCGCGCTCCTCGGCGGTTTGCGCGAGCGACACATAGGCCATGTTGGAGCCGGAGGGCTCGATGCCGGCGCAGAAGCCGATGCCGTAGAGCTTTCCGGCCTTGCGTGCCTCCTCGCGCTTGCGCTTGAGCGCGTCGTAGCCCGAAAGACGCAGCAGTTCGTCGAGCGCCGCGCCATAGTCGCCGGCGTCGAGGATCGAGCCCGCAGGGCATTTGTAGGGGAACGCGTCCTTCGGCACGAAATTGCGCCGGCGCAGGTCGACCGGGTCGATGTTCAGCTTGCGCGCCGCCATCTCCATCACACGCTCGAGCGCGAAGTAGAACTGTGGGCCGCCGTAGCCGCGGTTGAGGCCGATCGGCGTCTGGTTGGTGACGACGAGCGTATTGTCGACCGCGATGTTCTGCACCGCGTAGCAGCCGTTGCAGGCGGCGTGCATGCGATAGACCGAGGCCGGCTCGGGCGGGCGCAGATAGGCGCCCATGTTTGCGAGCGTCGCAAAGCGAAGGCCGATCAGCTCGCCATCCTTCTTGAACGCGGCCGCGACCTTGCCGCTGCGGTCGCCCGCCGCGGACGCGGCCGTGAGATGCTCGGCGCGGTCCTCGATCCACTTGACCGGGCAGCCGAGCTCGCGGCTCACCGCGGCCATCAGCACGATATAGGAGAGCACCGCCTGCTTGATGCCGAAGCTGCCGCCGCTATAGGGCGGCGTGATCAGGCGCAGGCGATTGCCCGCGACCTTGAGCGCCCCGGCCATCAGCGGCTGCAGCACGAACGGGCCCTGGAAGTTCGACCACACCGTGAAGCGGTCAGGGGCCTGCTCGAACTGGGCGATGACGCCGAAGGTCTCCATCGGCGTCGAGGCGTAGCGCGGATAGGTGTAGTCGAGCTCGACGACGTGGTCGGCATCCGCGAACGCCCGTTCCGGATCGCCGTAGCGAAACGTGCGCCGATTGATGGCGTTCGATCCCGCTTTCTCGTGCAGCAGCGGCGCATCCGGCGCGAGCGCGGCCGCGATGCTCGCGGCCGCCGGCAGTGGCTCGTACTCGACGTCGATCAGCTCGCAGGCGTCCTCGGCGAGGTAGCGCGTCTCCGCGACGACGACCGCGACCGCCTCGCCGACATGGCGCACGCGATCGACCGCAAAGGGAAAATAGGGCACCGGCGCCCGCACGACGCTCGGAATTGGCCCGACGGTGCGCACCAGTTGCGCACCGGTGACGACGCCTATTACGCCCGGCAGCGCGAGCGCGCGCGCGGCGTCGATCCGGGCGATGCGCGCATGCGGATGCGGCGAGCGCAGGATGGCGGCGTGCCGCAGCCCCGGCACCGGGGAGAGGTCGTCGATGAAGCGCGCGTTGCCGGAAAGAAGCGCCTGGTCCTCTTTGCGCGGCAGCGCGCGGCCGACCCAGGGCTGAACAGACGGTGAGACGGGCGGCAACGGAATCCTCGGGCGCGTTTCGACACGTTCTTGGCGGTCGGTAGCAAGCTGCCACCACGACCGCCCGCGCGCAACCCGCGCTACTTGAACTCGGGCCCCATCGACTTGACCTTCCAGCTCACCGCGAACGTCCCCTTGCACAGGGTCTCGACCCGGCCCCGGCGCAGAAGCCGCAGTTCGTGGAACGGCTCCGTGCCGCGCACGTCAGGACCGCCGGCAATATCGATATAGGTCAGGCCGTCGCGGACGAACCAGCGTGGCCTCGAGCCGTCGCAGCGGCCGGAGGTGTAGTCCTGCGAGCCCTGGTCGCTCAGCTCGACGTCTTGCAGCTTCATCAGCCGCGCGTGCGCGGCGCCGGAGCGCGCGAGCTCGCCGCCGACGGCCAGGTCGAAATAATCGAACGTGCAGCCGCGCCCCGCCCCGCTTTCGAACGCGACGAGCGCGAGCGACGTCGGCGTGCCCGCATTGGCGTAATCGACCGAGACGTGACCGGCAACACGGCTTTGCCAGCGTCGCGCCGCGAGATCGGCATCTGCATCTTGCGCGTCCGCCGGCGCCAGGTAGCGCACGTCTCCTCGCACCACCGCGCGGCACAGACCGCCATCGGCATCGCGCACCGGGCTGAATGTCTCGCGCTCGCCATGGTCGAAGTCGCACAGGAGATGCTCGGCGTTGCCCGCATCGATATAGCCGAGGTGGGTCGGGTAGCGCTCGTCCTCGGCCTCGAAATAGAGCGTGTAGACCTTGCCGCCATAGGGCAGCCAGCGCGCGCCGAACGGCAAATAGTCGCCGGGCTGAAAGTCCTTCGCCGTGACCTCGACCGGCTTCGACGCCTTCGGCGCGCCGCGCGGCCGGAACGCGAGATCCTCGCCGCGCATGGTGCCGTCGCGCATCGCGACCGTCACGTCGTCCGCCACGCCGTCATTATTGGCGTCGAGCACGCCGTTCTCGACCAGCATGGGCTGAATTGCGAGCCCGCGCTGCGCGATCATGTTGCAGACGGCGCGAACCTCGGCAGCGCTCGGCAGCCGGGGTGGCGAGGCCGTCGCCTCTTGCGCCCCAAGTGCCGCAGGCGCCACGGCCACCAACGCCACCAGCACGAGCCGCAGACGACAACGCATGATCCCTCCGCGCATCGAACCAACCACGCTTTTACCACCACGCACCGCGCCACGCATGCGTAACTCGCGGCATCGACGCCCACAATTCGTCACCGTGGCGTGCGCAGGATGACGGCCAGACGCGACAGCAAAAGCGCCGATCGACCGGCCGGCCCAAACCCGTGGATGCGCCGAATGTTCGCCACCAATTCGCGCCTGCAGGACTACTCGCTCGCCGACGTCGTCAATCTGCTCAAGGCCGCGTCGCTTGCCGAGAAAGTCAACGCGACGATCGACGAGCTGCAGTTTCGCCGCCTCATCGCCCGGCACGGCACGCCCGACTATCGCTACGCCAAATACTTCAAGAAGCGCACCTGGCTGCGCGCGAAGATGATGCGCGCGCTCGAGATCGGCCTCGACAAGGCACCGCCGTGCACTGTGCTCGACCTCGGCTGCGGGGCCGGATACTTTTTGTACGTCTGCAAATATTTCGGTCACGCGGCGCACGGCATCGACCTGCCGGGCGACCCTTTCTTCGACGACATGATGCGCTTCTTCGGCATCGCGCGCACCGATCTCGAAATCCGTCCCTATCGGCCGCTGCCGCGGCTCGACAGGCGGTTCGACCTGATCGCGGCGCATCAGATCTGCTTCAACGACCACGCGTCGACAGCGCCGTGGGGTGTGAAGGAATGGGACTTCCTGCTCGCGGACCTGCGCGACAATCACCTCAAGCCGGGCGGAACGATCGCGCTCGAGTTCAATCCGGAGCCGTCGAGCGCATTCTACGGCGAGGCGCTGCGAAGCTGGTTCGCGGCGCAGGACGCACAGATTTTCCGCGGGCGCGTCATCATCCGCGATGTCGCGCGCTGTGGCGTATCGAATCGTCCCGGCAACACTCCGCCACCGGCACGATCGTGACGCCCCCATTGCGCCGACGCAGGCGGTAACAATTTGCCTCGCGCCGCCGATCTGCCGCGCGGAATCGAATGTACGCACAAGATAATGTCACGCTTCGGTCTCGCTTCAGGCCGAAGCGCGGAGATATGCTGCGCGGCGGCCGCAAAGTTTGCGCGGTATCGGTTCGGAACGCGGGATCATGTACGCTTATTTGCTGAGCCATTTCGATCTTCCCATTCTTCATGTCATCAACGGGTTGTGCGGCAACAGCTGGATCCTCGATCGCCTGGTGAGCCACCTCGCGCTCAATTTCAAATGGGCGGTTCCGCTCTGCGTCTGGTGGGTGCTGTGGTTCCGGCCGTCGCCGGATCAATTGGAGCGGCGGCGAATACTCGTCGTCATCATCGTCGCGGTGCTGCTGTCGCTCGTGATCAACCGGGCGATCTCGGTCGCCATGCCGTATCGCGTCCGGCCGATGGAGACCCCGGACATCGGCTATCGGATGCCGCTGTTCGAGTCCGGCTTCAGCTATCCGGATTTCGAAGCGTGGAGCAGCTTCCCGAGCGACCAGACGACCTATTTCTTCGCCTTCGCGGCCGGGTTCTGGCTCCTCTCGGCGCGGCTCGGAATCGTGATGGTCGTGTACAGCACACTGATCGCGCTGTCGCGCGTCTATCTCGGCACGCACTTCCCGAGCGATGTGACCACCGGCGCGCTGCTCGGCGTCGCCGTCCAGCTCGCGCTTAATCGCAACTACGCCCGCCGCGCCGCGACCCCGCTGCTGACGTTCGAGAAGAGCAGGCCCGCCTATTTCAACGGGCTCATGTTCTTCATCCTGCTCGAGATGGGGACCGGGTTCATGAACGTGCGCGACATCGGCCGATCGGTCTTCCACCTCCTGCACGGGGGCTAGAGCATGATCCCAAAAGGCCTGCCCGTAGTCGATACGGGGTGGGCACCGGTGTTCGGAAACGATCATGCTCGAACAAGTGTCGCGGATCAGGTTCCGCTGCCCGACAGGAATTCGCGCACGACCGTGCGCACGATGATGCGCAGGTCGAGCCACAGCGACCATTTCTCGATGTATTCGAGATCGCAGCTGATGCGCCCGATCGCCGATTGCGCCTCGACGGTGCTGCCGCGATAGCCGCTCACCTGCGCGAGCCCGGTAACGCCGGGCCGCACCACGTGCCGCACGAAATAATACGGCACGAGGTGCTCGTAGGGCAGGCTCGCCGCCAGCATGCCCGGCACATGCGGGCGCGGACCGACCAGCGACATGTCGCCCTTGATGACGTTGATGAGCTGCGGCAGCTCGTCGAGGCTCGTGCTGCGCAATATGCGGCCGATCGCGGTCACGCGCGGATCGGCGTCGGTCGTCTGCCGCACGCCGCTGCGGTCGGCGAGATGCGTATACATCGTGCGGAACTTGTAGATGCGAAAGCGATGGTTGCGGTAGCCGTAGCGATACTGGGTGAACAGCACGGGTCCCGGCGATGTCGCCTTGATCGCGATCGCGACCGCGGCAAACAGCGGCGCGAAGAACACCAGGGCCGCGCCGGCCATCATCACGTCGAAGATCCGCTTGGCGTGCGAGCGTCCCGGCTCCTTATCGAGCAGCGCATCGTGCGCACCATGCCGCACGCGTGCGAGTGAGAAGCGAAAATCGGATCGGGTCGGCTGAAAAAAGATCGGCGCCGGCTCGCGCCACGTGATCGGCGCATCGTCTTGCGACGCCAAAGCGGATAACGCCATTATCTCGGCTCCCTTACGTTCAGATCAGCAGTTCCTGTCGCCAGTTCTCGACCGTGCAGCGACTCGGCGGCCCCACGCCGGAACCGCTTCCCCGCCACGCCCTCCATTGCGCGAAGCCCGATGTAATTGTGAACCCGACCCGCTGGGATGGTCCGGCGATAGATCGTTGCCGGCACGGAACGAGCGCGCCGCTGATGCGCGGCGTTCTTTCCCAAATTTCTTCTGCGGATTTTTTGAAAATTGTGCGGCAGAGCAAAACGATCTGTTGGTGAAAATGTCGGCAACATCACGGCGAGTTCCGATACCGAGAGGACGCGCCGAGGAAAATCATCTGCGCGAACAATGGCGTCTCTACGATTTCACCTCGTGCGATTTGGTTCGACCGAAAAATTGCCAGCCTGCTATGCCGCAACGGCAATGCACGGCGTCAACGGAGTGGCAGGCATTCCCGAACTACATTTGATTGCCGCGGCCGTTTGGCCGGATACTGGGTGACGGTACTATGATGGAATTTACAACCACGACGATGGAGGAGACGAAGGTCGGCACGACCGTGCACGACGTGCCCCGCTCCTCGCAACAAGATCGAGCGGCGGTCGCGCCTCATGACCTCTACGCGCCCCGCGTCACCGCGCGTGGCCGGCGACTGCGCCGGTGGCTGATCCTCGGGAACATCGTAGGATGGGTTCTGGTGATTCTTGCGGCTCGCGCGGTCCTCTTCTGATTCGTTTTGTTCCCGAAGGTATTTCTTGCATCAATAACCGACGGCGAGTTCACATTCCGCTCCCGACATTCGGCGGTGAAAGTGGACAAAGCTAATTAACGAATATCGATAAGGTTCCTTGGCTGCGAAAAAATCAACTTGTTGCCGACCTGCTCTACCTATGACAGGGTTCGGTCCATCGGGCCTATTCACTGTAGGGTGGCGCGTAGGACTAGGTCATGGGGCATGGTCTTTGGCAATTGGCCTGCGCGGGTCTCGCGCTTGCGCTGGCGGGCTGCAATACCGATTCGCTCGAGCTCGGCGCACCGGTCATGCAGGCGCACGCCGAGGCGGTCGCGCCGGTGCGGCGCCCAGCCGGCCCTTATGTGCTCGGGCTCAACGACATGGTCCGCGTGCGGGTCTACAACGAGCCTGATCTCTCCGGCGAATACGTGATCGACAGCACCGGCTACGTCGCAATTCCGCTCGCCGGGCGCATGCGCGCGGCAGGACTTACGCCGCAAGAGCTTCAGCGCGCCATCATGAGCAAGCTGAGCGACGGCATGATCAAGGAACCTCACGTCACCGTGGAGGTCTCCACCTACGCGCCCGTCTACATCCAGGGCGAGGTGAAGCGCGCGGGCGAGTTCACCTATCGGCCGGGGCTCATGGTGATGGACGCGGTCGCGGAGGCCGGCGGCTTCACGTACCGGGCCAACGAGCACAAGGTCTATATCCGGCCGAAAGGCGCGAGCGAGGAAGAGCTTTATCCGCTGGACTTTCCGGTGCCGGTGCATCCGGGCGACAATATCCGAATCCCCGAGCGGTATTTCTGATCGCGCCGCAATCATCGCGCGACATTCCCATCGGCGTCGCAATCGTGGCGCGATGTTTCAATCGACAATGGGTAACCGAGGGTGACGGCGATTCCGCGGCAGCGGCATCATAAGAAAGGCCGTTTGCGCTGCAATAGTTTGTGTGGCGGCGCAGGAACCTGATTTAGCGACGCACGTTGAGAGCGCAGGTGGAAGCGTTGCTCTCGGCAAAGAATTTCTTCGACACAAGAAGGGAAGGTTTGCGGCGTCGACCCAAGGTTGGGTGCGTTCGGGTGACGAGCGGACGGGTGAGTGGTGCATTGCAGGCGAGAGCGTTGGGGTTCGTGCGCCGGTACGCGTACGGACACGATGGGACGGTGGCGCGTCGTCACCGCGTTCGTCGTTGTGCTTGCAGCCGCTTCTTCCGCCGACGCGCAGATCGTGCCGCCCGTTGCGGCACCAATTGCGCCGCCGTGGAACGCGCAGCAGCTGTTCGAGCCGTCACCTCTTCCTGATCTGACGAGCCCGGATCAACGTCCACCCATTGCGCCGGAGGACATACCGGTGACGCAACGCGTTCAGCCCGGCTATGCGCCGATCGGCGTTCGGGCCGGATCGTGGATGATCAGTCCGTCGATCACCACCGGCACGCTGTATGACAGCAACGTGTTCTCCACGTCGACCGGCGCGCAATCCGACCTCGCCGCGATGATCCAGCCGACGCTGCGGGCGCATACGCTGTGGGAGCGCAACGGCCTCGACCTGCAGCTTTCGTCGCAGTCTTACCTTTATCTCAATCATCCGGGCCTCAATCAGACCGATGTCGGCGTGCGCGGCACCGGCTGGATCGACGTGCGGCACGACGCGCAGATTCTCACCAGCTTCCAGGCGCAGCACCTGCACGAAGGCGTCGGCACGCTGAGCTCGCCGACGGGCGCCATTGCGCCCACGCCCTACGACCTGTTCTCCACCGACGTCACCTACCGCCAGCAGTTCAATCGCCTCATCGCGTCCGTCGGCACGAGTGTCAACTCCTACAGCTTCGGCACGACGCAGGCGCAGAACGGCTCGCTGATCGACCAGGGCAACCGCGACGGCCAGATCTACAAGCTGCACGGCCGCGTCGACTATACGCTGTCGCCCAAGCTCGACCTGTTCACCTCGGCCGAGGCCAACAACCGCGAGCTGCGCGGGACGCCCGAGAACCCGCTCGACTCGAGCGGCTATCGCGTGCTGAGCGGCGCCGACATCGAGCTGACCCACCTCATCACCGGCGAGTTTGCGGCCGGCTACGCCAGCCAGCGCTTCGCCGACGTGACGGTCGGCACCATCGCGGGCCCGACCTACCGTGCGCTGCTGAATTGGAGCCCGACCCGACTGCTCGACGTTCACGCCAAGGCCGAGCGCGTGGTCACCGAATCGGCCGATACGACCTCGACCGGCGTGCGCGCCGATGGCTTCGAGCTCGGCGCCGATTACGAGCTGCGCCGCAACCTCATCTTCTCGCTCACGGGCGCCTACGAGCTGGAGAAGTTCTTCGCGCAGGTCCGCACCGACCGCGTCACCAGCGAGGGGGCGCGAACTCAAGTACCTGCTCAGCCAGTACGGCTACATGTCGTTCGAGTACCGCTTCATTCAGCGCGACAGCGACATTCCGATCAACAGTTTCGACAAGCACCAGGTCATGTTCAATGTTACGTCGCAATTCTGACGACTACGTCGCGCAACTGCCGGTGCCGGTCGAGGACCCGGGCACACCCACGGCCGCGCCGCAGCGCCACGTCGCCGACCTGCGCGAGCTCGGCAGGATCTTGCGGCGGCGCTGGCAGACGGTGCTCGCCGTTCCGCTCGTGCTCGTCATCCTGGCCGGCATCTTCGTCGTTGTCGTCACCCCGCTCTACACCGCGACCTCGACCGTGTTCATCGATCCGCGCCGCGCCTCCGTCGCAGACACCAACAACCAGGCGGCGCCCACGAGTTCGTCACCGACGACGCCACCGTCGAGAGCCAGGTCCTGCTGATTCAGTCGGTCGCGATTCTTCAGCGCGTGGTCGATCGGCTCGGGCTGACCCACGACGCGGAATTCATCCCGACGCCCGGCCTGCTCGACCCGATCAAGGCGCTGTTCGCCTCGCATACGCCGGGCGGCGGCGCGAGCCCCGAGGAGGTCGCGCGCGACAATGCGGTCGATATCCTCAAGAAGCGCCTCAAGGTGACGCGGCAGGGCACGACATTCCTGATCGACATCAACATGAGCTCGGAGCAGCCGAAGAAGGCGGCGACGATCGCCAATGCGATCGCCGACGCCTATTTCACGGAACAGGTCCGCTCGAAATACGACGCCACCAAGATCGCCGCCGACTGGCTCGACAAGCAGATCGCGGACCTCAAGTCGCGCGTGCTCGCCTCCGACAAGGCCGTGGAGGAATTTCGCGCCGCCAACAACCTCACGGTCGCGCAGGGCGTCACGGTCAACGACCAGCAGATCACCGACCTCAATAACAAGTTGATCGACGCCCGCGCCGAGACCGCGCAGGCGCGCGCCAAGCTCGATCACGTGCAGAAGATCGCGCGGAGCGGCGGCGACGCAGGCGCCTTCGACGACGCGCTGTCATCCGACGTCATTGCCCACCTGCGCGCGCAATATGCCGAGATCGCCAAGAACTATGCGGATCTGTCGAGCCGCTACGGCTCGCGCCATCCGCAGGTCGCCAACGTGCGGGCGCAATTGCGCGACACCCAGCGCCTGATCAACGAGGAGGTGAAGCGTATCCTCGAGGGCACGCGCAATTCCTACGCGGTCGCGAAATCGCGCGAAGAGTCGCTGCAGAAGAGCCTCGACGCCGTGCAGGGCGTCTCGACCGACGCCGGCCCCGCGCAGGTGCGCCTGCGCGAGCTGCAGCGCGAGGCGGAGGCGAACCGCACGATCTACGAGTCCTTCCTCGCCCGTTACAAGGAGACCAGCGCGCGCGAAAGCCTGGAGATGCCCAACTCGCGCATCGTCACCCGCGCCGATATCCCGATCGCGCCCTCTTTTCCCAAGAAGCTGCTGATCGTCGGCCTCGCGGTGCTGCTCGGGCTCGGGCTCGGCTGCATGCTGGCGCTGCTCGTCGACTATCTCGACCGGCGCGTGAAGACGATCGAGCAGGCGGTGGCGATCAGCGGCCTGCCGGCGATCGCCGCGATCCCGCTGATCTCGACGCGCGAGCTCGCCGCGATGGCGAAACAGGGACGCTGGGAGCTCGATCATTATGATCCGCGCACCGTGCGGCTGTTGCCGCCGGCGCTGCAGCCGCCGCTGATGCGGTACGCGATCGAGGAGCCGACCTCGACCTTCGCGGAAGCCATCCGGGCGATCCGTCTCGCGCTGCTGCGCGCCTCGCGGCGCGAGCCCTCGCGCGTCGTCATGATCGCTTCGTCGGTCGACGGCGAATGCAAGACGACGCTCGCGGTCAACCTCGCGCTGTCGCTGTCGGTGCTCGGCATCCGGACGATCGTGGTCGAGGGCGACCTGCGCAATCCGGAGCTCACGCGCTCGCTCTGCCCGCGCACGTCCGGCGGATTGTTCGAGGTCGCGCTCGGGCGGCTGCCGCTGCAGCAGGCCGTGCTGATCGAGCATGAGACCGGGCTTGCCGTCCTGCCCTGCCCGCTGCCGCACAACGTCACGGGGCTGACCGAGTTCGTCTCGGCCGACGGCATGACCGCCATCTTCCGCGAGCTGCGGCGCCACTACGAGGTCATCATCGTCGACAGCCCGCCGCTGGCGCCGCTGGTCGACGGCCGCACGCTCGCCGAGCAGGCCGACCACATCATCTTCGCGATCGGCTGGGACCAGGCGCCGCAGGACGTCGTCGTCCACGCGCTCGAGACGCTCGGGCCGGTCTATGACCGCATCCTCGGCACCGTGCTGACGCGCGTCGATCTGCGCCGGCTGCGCCTCTACGACTACTATCGCAGCTCCGCCTACATCAAGCCGTATGAGTACGGCCCAGAGGTCACGCAAGAGGCGGCGGAGTGACGCTGCACGCGCCCGTACGCCGACGAGGCGCCTCCGGCCCCGCGTGGCCCGCGCCGGCGCGTCCGCCCGTGCGTGTTCCCGGTTTGCCGCACGCCACGCGCCGTCCGCATGCGTTCGCGCCTGGCGTGCCGATCGACCTCATCGTCATCCTGCTCGCCTGCCTCGCGCTCGTGCTGATGAACGCGATCCCGACGACGCTGCTGACATTGTTGAAGATTCACTACGTGTCGACGGGCGGCGCCGTCTACGAGAAGTTCCACCCGGCAACGTACGTCTTCGTGCTCGCCTTCTGCGTCCTGCTGCTGCGCGACCGCGGCCCGGTCGCCGAGCTCGACCGGATGATCTCGCAGGCGCCGCTGATGCTGCCTTACGCATTCTCGATCATGCTGGTCCTGATCCAGTCGATCGTGCTCGGCCGTCCGGTCACCAGCGCGATCGACACGTTCGTGCTGCCCATCTTGGCCTGCCTCGTCGTCTGGAGCCTCTCCGTGTCGCAGCGGCGCCCGCTCGTCTGGGCGCTGCACATTCTGATGATCGTCAACATCGTGCTCGGGTATTTCGAATATCTCAGCGGCCATCGCATCGTGCCGCTCGCGGTCGGCGACCAGATCCTGACCGATGAGTGGCGCTCCACCGCCTTGTTCGGGCATCCGCTGCGCGCTGCCGGACTGGTCGGTGCCTATACGCTCGCACTGATGCTGCGGCCGAGCCTGTGCCGATCGCTCGTGCTGCGCGTCCCGCTGATCCTGCTGTGCATCGGCTCGCTCTTCGTCTTCGGCGGTCGCACCGCGTTGGTGATGGTCTTGGCCAGCGTCACCCTGGTGGGCGCCTGGGCCGGATTTCGCCTGCTGCGCGGCGCTCCCACCCGCCTCCCGATCGTGCTCGCGGGCATCTGCGGCACCTTCGCGGTCGCCGCCGTGGCGCTCACGCTTTACGACGTCGGGTTCCTCGACAAGATGATGCTGCGGTTCACGGCCGACAACGGCAGCGCGTACGCGCGCATCGAGGCACTCAACCTGCTGACCTCCCTCGACGCGCGCGACCTGATTTTCGGCAGCGAGGCGCCGCACATCAACTCGTTGCAAGCGCTCTACGGCATCCGCGTCGGCATCGAGGACTTCTGGATCGCCTGCATCGCACAATACGGGCTGATCGCCACCGTGCTTTTGACGATCGGCCTCGGCTGCTTCTTCGCCGCAATTCTGCGGCGCTCGCATCGCGCCGCGGCCGCGCTCATGGTCTTTCTCATCATCATCGCGGCGAGCTCGGTGAGCTTCTCGGCGAAGAGCGTGATGCTCGCACAGTACGTCCTGATCATGCTGCTGCTGCTCGGAAACGACCAGGTCGCGCGCCCCGCCCGCCCGCGCACGCCCACCGCCAACATCGTCCGACCCGGCGCCCCGCGCGCCCGGCAGAGGTGAGCGACGCGCATGCGTGTCTATGTCGACCACACCCATCTGGGCCGCGCCGTCACCGGGCTCGAGCGCATCACGCTGGAGCTGTTCTCGGCCGCCGCCCTCGCGCCGCTCGACGTGATGCCGGTCACCGCGCGCGGCACCGCCGCGATGATCACGACGCAGACGTTCGGCCTCCCGGCCCGGCTCGCGCGGACACGCTCCGCCTTGATGCTGTGTCCCGGCTTTCCGCCGAGCCCGCTGCTGCTGCCGTTCGGCGAGCGGGTCGTTCCCTACGTTCACGATCTCTTTCTGCTGACCCGCCGCCGCGATCTCAATCCGCGCGCGAAGCTCTACATGGCGGAGCCGTTCCGGCTCGCGGTGCGCCGCTTCCCGCGCTTCCTGGTGAATTCGGAGGACACCCGGCGCAAGCTCGCCGCCGTCTGCCGGCCCGACGCGAAGCTGATCCTCTATCGGCCGCGCGTGCGCAACGTCTTCGGCCTGTGCGCCGACGCGCGTCCGGGCCGGCCGCCGCGGCCGCAGCACCTGCGTCTCGTCGCGCTCGGCACCGTCGAGCCGCGCAAGAACCACCTCGCCGCCGCCGAGCTCGCCGGCGCGCTCGCGGCGCACGGCGCTCGGCGCGTCACGCTCGACATCATCGGCCGCAAGGGCTGGGGCGACGACTGGTCGCGCCTGTCGGCGTCGCCCGACGTGATCCTGCACGGGTATCGAACGACCGAACAGGCGGCCGCGCTGATCGACGCAGCCGACGCCTTCATCTGCACGTCGCACGAGGAAGGGTTGGGGCTCCCGCTGCTCGAGGCCCAGTACGCCGGCCTTCCGATCATAGCGCCGGACCAGCCGGTCTTTCGCGAGGTGCTCGGCGCCTCGGGCCTGTACGTCGATCCGCGCGATCCCGCCGCTGCGGCGGATGCAGTGGAGAGTTGCTTTGCGCGCGCGGACTGGCGCCATCGTCACGCCACGCTGGCAACGCAAAATCTGCAGCGATGGAACGCGCTTGCCGCGACCGATCGCGATACCGTCGTCGATGCGATCGACCGTCTCGCGCGGTCGCGCGCACGCGACGCGCCTGCGTTCGGCGCCGCACCACGTTACGGTGACGATACCGGCAGACGCAGCCGCTGAGTTGAATGGCAAATGACGGAAACGACGCGCTGATGTGCAGCACCGACTTGATCTTCGACATTGGCATGCACCTCGGCGAGGACGCCGAATTCTATCTGCACAAGGGGTTTCGCGTCGTCGGCGTCGAGGCCGACCCGGCCCATTGCGAAATCGTCGCCGGCCGCCTTGCCGATCACGTCAAGAACGGACAACTGATCATCGTCAATGCGGCGGTCGCCGATCAGCGCGGCCGCATTGCCTTCTACCGTAATCTCGACAATTCGATCTGGGGCACGGCCGAGCCCGACTGGGTCGAGCGCAACACGCGCTTCGGCACGCGCGTCGAGCGCATCGAGGTCGACGCCCTGCGCATGCAGGACATCATCGCGGCGCACGGCATGCCTTATTACATGAAGGTCGATATCGAGGGGCGCGACCTGCTCTGCCTCGATGCGTTGCGATCGTTTCCGGATCGGCCGAAATATCTGTCCATCGAAGCGAGCAAGACAGACGTCGCCGAGGTGCGCGCCGAGCTCGACCTGATGCGCGCGCTCGGCTACGGCGATTTCAAGGTCGTCCCCCAGCACGTCGTCCCCAAGCAGGTTCCGCCTAACCCGAGCCGCGAAGGCCGCTACATCGACTGGCGCTTCCCCGAAGGGGCGAGCGGCCTGTTCGGCGACGAGGCGCCGGGCGATTGGCTCGATCTCGACGGCACGCTGCGCGCCTACGGCCCGATCTTTCGCGCCTACCGGTTGATCGGCGACAAGCCCGTCCTCCCGATCGCACGGTTTCGCGGGTTGCTGCGGCGCTTCGGGGTCGATGCGGGCTGGCACGACACGCACGCGCGCCTCGGCAATGCGTCGTCGTAACGCGGCCGTAGAGTGTGGACGAACAAACGTGCCTAGCGCCAAGAAAGGAATGATCTGGTCCGCGGTCAACACCTGGACCAACAACCTTCTGTCGCTCGCGGTCGTGACGATCCTGGCGCGCCTCGTCGCGCCGAACGAATTCGGCCTCGTGGCCCTCGCCGGCATCTACATCTCGTTCGGCCAGGTCTTCATTTCCGACACGGTGGGCGAAGCCCTGGTGCAGCGCCACCTGCTGGACCCGGCGCATCTCGACGCCGCCTTCTGGGTCATGGCGCTGCTCGGCGTCGTCGCAACAGTCGCCGGCATCGCGGTCGCGCCGCTGCTCGGCGCGATATTCTCCGAACAAGCCGTCGTGCCGATCCTGCAGGTCATCTCGCTGCGCCTGCTGTTCGATTCCCTGATGACGGTGCCGAATGCGCTGCTGCTGCGCCGCCTCGATTTCAAGAGCTTCGCGACGCGCTCGCTCGTCGCCAACATCGCGGGCGGCGCTATCGGCGTCGGACTGGCGCTCGCCGGCGGCGGCGCCTGGGCGCTCGTCGCCCAGCAGATCGTCAACGCCGCCGTGACGCTCGCGATCGTGGGGAGCTACGCGGGCTGGTTCCCGCGCTGGACATTCTCGCGCAGCCACGCGCGCGACCTGCTCGCCTATTCATCGTTCAGCGGCCTGTCGCGTCTCGGCTATTTTCTCGTCAACAATGTCGATCGCATGCTGATCGGCTTCTTCCTCTCGTCGACCGCACTCGGCATCTACAGCCTCGCCAAGCGGGTCACCGAGATGATGAGCGCTTCGATCACCGGCGTGGTCGTCGCGGTCGCGCATCCGCACTTCGCGCGGGAGCAGACCGACGTCGCGCGCTTGCGCGCGACGCTCACCTCGATGATGGACAAGACCGTGCTGGTCGCGTTTCCCGCCTTCTTCGGGCTCGCGGCCATCGGCCCCGACGTCGTGCCGCTCGTTTTCGGCGCCAAGTGGGCCGCCGCCGTCCCGGTGCTGCAGATCCTCTCGATCCTCATGGCGCTCTATGCCGTATCGACGCTGCACGGCGCGCTGGTGCGCGCGATGGGCCGCGCCGGCTGGTGGTCGGGCTTCGTCAACCTTACGTCGGCGCTCTATGTGGTCGGCTTCATCGTCGCCGGCCCCTACGGCATCGAGGCCGTCGCGGGCAGCTCGCTTGCGATGTTCCTGCTGATGACGCCGCTGCATTTCTGGATGGTCGCGCGCCTCCTCGGCCAGCAGTTGTCGCGCTACCTCACGCTGTTCGTCACGCCGCTGGTGGCGTCGACCGCGATGGCGATCCTGATCCTCCTGCTGCGCGACCGCGGCTGGTTCCCGGACGGGTCACGGCTCGGCCGCGTGATCGCCGAGGTCATCACCGGTATCGTGGTCTACGCACTGATCGTCATCGTCCTCGCGCCGGGCCGGACACAATGGTTGATCGCGCCCTTTCGCCGCCGCGAAGTCTCGTCATGACCGTCGTCTGCGCCCCGCGCCGGCTCGCGGCCGCCAATGAGAATTGCCGCCGCGCGCCGTTCTTCGTGCTGTCCGTGCGCTCCTACGCGGTGGATTTTCGCCAGTTCCTGATCGGCGCGCTGCGCGAACGCGGCCACGAGGTCTGGCACGTCCACATCGGGCGCGCGACAAGGGTGACGGGCATAGACGGACAGCCGGTCGAATTCGCGGGCGCGTCCGGATTTCCGGCGCTAATCCGCTTCCTGCGCGCGCGCACACGCGGCCCGGCGCCTCCCGTCTTCATCGACTCCACGGGGCCCTACGTGCCGGGCCGCTCGCTTGCGCTGCGCGCAAGCCTCGGTCCAGGACTGTGGTGCTACGACATCTTCGACAACATGACGTACGATTATCGCGGCTTGATGCGGCTGCGCACGAGCGCGGCGATCCGGCTCCTGAGTGCCCTTTCGCCGGTGCTGTTCACGCTGTCGGGCGAAACGTTGCGGCTCTTTCCGCGGGCGATCCACCTCGACAATGCGGCGCACATCGGGCGGATCGCGCGCAGAAACGCGAACGGACGCGACCTCCTGCTCCTCTCGTCGATCGACAGGCGGTTCGACATCGACTTCGTCCGGCGCGTCGCCGCGCTCGCGCCGGATCGCAAGCTCGTGCTTTATGGTCGGGACGAAAGGCCGGGAGGGCTCGACCGGCTTTGCAGCGATCGGCCGAATATCGTGTATCGCGGATCGTTTCGTTATGACGACATCGAGACAATTCTTCAGCCCTTCGCCATCGCGCTCGCGCCCTACGCGCTGAACCGGCTCACCGAGTTCATCAATCCCGACAAGTACTATTACTTCCTCAACAGCGGCATGGAGGTGATCTCGACCGACATTCCGCAGGCGCGCCGCATGGGCGACCGGATCCACATCGCGAAATCGCCCGAGGACGCGCTCGCGATCGCAGATCGATTGCAGTGCGAGCCGACCATTCGCAAGAATTGCGCGGGACCGGTGCTCGGCTGGGATCAGCGGGCCGACGAGCTTCTCGACGTCATTGCGCATATCCGCGCGCAACGGGCGTGAGCTGGTCGTCCGCCGGAGCACGGTCGTCCGGCGCCACGACGGTGCGAACCGATCGTGGATGCGCGAAAGCGAAGATGTTCTCGCCGCGCACCAGGTAGTCGCGTCGGCGGCGCGTCAGGCAACGGAACATGGCGTCGCCGGTGCCGCGCCAATGAAAGAGCCAGTCGTGCATCTCGAACACGACCAGCGGCGTGGATTGGGCCCACGCGGTGTTGGAGCGGAACAGCGCCGTCTCGTGGCCTTCGATGTCGATCTTGACGATGAGCGGCGCACCGTTCGGCCGCTGCGCAAGCAGATCCGATATGGTGACGGCCGCGATCGCGCCGTGTGCGTCTTCCTCGGTCTGGCAGGCCCACGGCTCGTCGGTCGGGTTGCGCAGCGACATCTTCGCGGCGCGGTCCGAGATCGCGGCGTGGATCGGCACAACGTTGCGATAATCGACGACGTTGCGGCTGAGCATGGCGAAATTGCGCGGCTCCGGCTCGACCGCGTAGATCACGGCTTCCGGATAACGCAGCGCGAACCAGATGCTGGCGCAGCCGATGTTGGCGCCGCAGTCGACGATGATCGGAATTTTGCCGTCGCTCAGGCAATCCGCATAGGTCTTGTCGATTGCCGCGTGATGCGACGGCCATTCGGTGAAATCGTACTCGCGGCGGACGAAGATCTGCTCCATCACGTCGAAATCGCTGGTCGCGGCGCGCAGCCAGATCGGATGCGGGGCGCCGGGAATCTGCAGATGACGCGGCGCGCCGCCGGATTGCGGCGCCAGTTCCTTGCGCAGCAGCAGATAGCAGGCGCGTGCCCCCGATCGCGCGCCGAGGCCCCGCACGAGGCGCGCCGCGCGCAGCGCGAGGGGCGGCTTCTTCTGCGCCATCAGGCGGCCATTCCGCCGGCGCGTTCGCCCGCCATCCGGCGGGCCACCACGGTCAGGCCGTTGGACAGAAGGTTGGTGTCGACCTTGGCGATGGTGCGCGCGACGAGGCGCGCCGCCGCCGGATGCGCGGCGAGCGGATCGAACAGCTTGCGGGCGAGATAACCGTGCACGCTCAGGTCCTTCTTGACCCGCAGGACTTCGTAGCCGGCCGACGCGAAGGTGCGGCGCGCGGCTCTTTCGTTGAAGTAGTTCCAATGATCGACGAAATAGGACAGCGGCCGGGTGTTTCCTTTCAGGCGGCACATCGCGAGCTCGAGCTTGCGGCGCAGGCTTCCCTCGTTGGGGAAGCGGAAGATGATGATGCCGTCCGGTGCGAGGACGTCGCGCAGCGCCGTGAGCGTGCCGATCGGATCGAGCATGTGCTCGAATACCTGGTCCGACACGATGCAGTCGAATCGCCGGTCGGGAAAGCACTCGCCGATGCGAGACCAGTCGCCCGAGCGCACCTCGACGCCCTGCTCGCTGGCGATCTTTGCGCGCGCCGGATCGCCCTCGAAGCCCGTCGCCTCGTAGCCGACCCGCTGGATCAGCGGCAGGAACTGCGACGCGCCGCAGCCGAGATCGAGGACGCGCTTGCCCGTCGCATAGCGGCGTACCAGCGGGATCAGCGAATACGGATAGTCGTGCTCGTCAGCGGCCCTCTTCGCCGCGAAATGTGCGCGCTGCCGCTCGCGGCGCTCGGGCGCGTCGAACGTCTCGGCGTTGTCGGTTTGGACCTTGTCGATGAGCGGCGGTATCTCCGCGATGAACCGCCCGGTGCAATCGCGGCACTCGAACACCCGCAGCAGATCGCCGCTTTCGTAATCGAGCGCCCGCAAGCCGGTGTCGTGGATATCGGAACCGAAGCACAAGCGACAGCGACGATCTGCTTGCATTCGCAACCCCACACCATGTGGTGAAAAGCTCCCCGGTCCGCGCGCGTCGGACCCTTTTTAAATCGTGCGCGTCGATTGTGTTGACCTTGTGTTTGAGCGTGCTTGCGATCGCGCCGCGCGCATCTGCGGCGACCGCATGACTCAACTCGCCGAGGCAAGCGCCTGCGCCATCGTCCACCAGCATGGCTTCTTCTGCAGCTGATCGTCATAGGGCAGCGGGCGCTGCGGCGCGCCATCGGCACGTCGGTACCGCGTCGAAAGGTTACGATCGCGCAACCAGCTATATTTGTCGGCCAATTCCCACGTGAGCATCGCGACGACGGCCGGCTGCTTCACGGCGGTGGAGACCACCGCGCGATAGATCGCCGCAACTGCCCGATCGCGCGCCGCGATGTCCGACGACGGTTCGTCGAAATCGGATACGTCGAGCTCGCTGATCAGTATCTTGAAACCTCGCCCGGCGAGCGCCGCGAGATACTGCGCGAAATCATCCGGCTCGACCGGCGACTTGCTCGATAGATGGCACTCGAGACCGACTGCATCGACCGGAACCTGATCCTGGCGCAGCCGATCGAGCAGCGCGAGGAAATCCTGTCGGCGCCGCCTGCCGAGCGGCGTCGTGACTTCCGTGCCGGCATCGTTGAGGACCAGCATGGCCTTGGGATCGGCGGCGCGCGCGGCACGAAACGCAATATCGATGTACCGCGGGCCAAGCGTCCGCAGCCACACACCGTCGCGCAATCCGCCCGGCTTGCGATGGTCCGGCCAGATCGGTTCGTTGACCACGTCCCAGGAATGGATGCGTCCCGCGTATCGGCCGACCGTACGCTCGATGTGATCGACCAGGACGTGCTCCGCGCTGGCGGCCGTCACCGTCGTCGCGAGCCACGCGGGATTCAATTCCTCCCACGCCAGGCAGTGGCCGCGCAGCTTCAGTCCATGGGTAGATGCGAACCGCGCAAGTGCATCCGCGCCGGCATAATTGTAGGTCGACTGATTGGGACGAACGATCGCCCACTTCATCTCGAAATCGGGAACGATCATGGCGACTTCGTGCGCATAGATCGCCGCCATGGCGGGATCGGAATTCAGCACACGCGACACGGCCGCCGCCCCGAACACGATGTTCCGCGCTTGCGCCAGCGTCCGCAATTCAGACGGCGCGCCCGCCCGATCGACGGGCGTCACAGTTCCGTTCTGCGCACGTGCGCCGGCGCCCGACAACGCCGCTGCGGCCGCCACGCCGAAGAATCGACGTCGCGAAAGCGCCCCGGTAGCGAGCAGCGTCGTCTTTTCTCCACGATTGCTCGTTGCGAGGCGCAAACGAATACCCTCGGTCGCGCGTGTCATATTCGATAAATCATTTTGCTGCGTCCCCTGCGCATTGAACTCGAAGCGCAGGCGGAGGTTCCGCATCGGCGTCGAACACGCAGGTATCGTTTGGCGCGGCGGGCGACAAATTGAGCAACATCAAATGAATTGAACGCGTACGACCTGATCGGCTTGCCGGATTGTGCATGGCGGCTTTTCATTTTTGCGAGCGACGGCCACCGATGCGTCGCAATATTGCGATTGCTTTGTCGGTGTTCGTCGACACCGGGGCGGTTCGACGAAACCTCGAAGCCGCATCACACACGATCGTCTCCGACACCATGACACCGGTCAGAAACGCACCTCGTGCCTCGCCAGCCGGCGCGCTACGCCAATTCAACAGGGCCGCAATCATGATGCAGACGGATCAGGCGAACGTCCGTCCGCGCGCCTTCGCGGTCGGCGACGTCGCGATCAACGTGATGTCGATGGCGCAGGCGGTCAATTCGATCATCCTTGCAGCCCGCCGCGGCGACACGTTCAGCGTCCACACGCTCAACCTCGATCATTTCGTCAAGCTGCGATCGAACCCCGCGTTCCGCGACGCTTACGGCCAGGCGCGTTTCATCACGGCGGACGGATTTCCGATCGTGATGATGGGCCGCCTCGCCGGCGTGCCCATCGCACGCACCACCGGCGCTGATCTCGTGATGCCGCTCTGCCGCGAGGCGGCGCGCTACCAATTGCCGGTCTTTCTGCTCGGCGCGACGCGCCTCGCGCTCGCCGCGAGCGTGCGCCGCCTCACGCGCCGCTATCGCGACCTCGCCTTCGCGGGCTGTCTCGCACCTGGGCCGAACTTCGATCCGTGCTCGGAAGATGCGGACATCGCGATCGCTCGTATCCGCAACTCCGGTGCGCGCATCTGCTTCCTCGCGCTCGGCGCCCCGAAACAGGAGATCTTCGCGGCGCGCTGCCTCGCCGAACTGCCCGGAACTGCCCTCGTCTGCATCGGTGCCGCGCTCGATTTCATCGGCGGAACGCAATCGCGCGCTCCGCATTTTGCCCAGCAGGCGGGACTCGAATGGCTCTGGCGAATGACAACCGATCCGTGGCGGCTCGTGCCGCGCTACATGCGCTGCCTCGCGGCGGTGCCGCGCCTCGTCGCGCTGAGCCTGCCGCAAATTCTATCAACACGGAGGCACGCTGCATGACCGGAACGATCCCACCCGACGAGGGCATGCGGCGCAGTCGCATCTGCCTGCTGCATCCGTTCGATCCGCGCGGCAGCAAGGTCGGGGGGCTCGAGACCTATATCCGCGATTTCATCGGCTTTCATCCGCCCGACGTCGACGTGCTGCTGATCGGCGTCGACGGACGCGGCGATCTCACGCTCGGCGAGACCCACTGGGCGACCTTCCGCGGCCGCACCTTCGAGTTCCTGCCGATCCTGCATTACCCCGACGAGCGCGCCCGCGAGGCCGCGCGCAGCGTGCGCGAGTCGATCACGGCGCAGTTCTTCCTCGCGCTGCTGCGGCGCTTCGGCACGGTCGCGCGCGCAATCCGTTCGCGCCGCTGCTCGCTCGATCTGCGCCGCGTCGAGTATGCCTGGGTGCCGGTCGCGCTCGGTGCGCCGTTCATCCAGATGCTGCATGGCGAAGGCGCGCCGAAGCTGGAAATGGATTCGCTCCTCAAGAAATATCGCTTCGTCCACAATCTCGGCGAACGCTTCGCGATGGCGACCAGCAAAAAGTTCCTCTGCGTCAACCCGTTCATCACCGAGCGGCTGCAGCAGGCCTACCCGCGCCATCGCGACAAGATCGACACGTTGTGGACCTGGGCCAATACCGACATCTTCCGTCCGCAGCCGATGCCCGATGCGCGCGACACGTTCCGCATCGCCTTTGCGGGCCGCCTCGACGAGTTCAAGAATCCGGCGCTGATGTTCAAGACCATCGCGGCGCTGCGCCGGCGGCTCGGCGACAAGGTCGAATTCCATTACATCGGCACCAGCGACCCGACGCGCTTTGCCGAATACGCGGAGATCACCCCGGTCACGGTCACGCATGGCTTCAAGGACGCGGCCGGCATGGCCGAGACGCTCGCCGGCGTGCATGCCGGGATCCTCACCTCGAATTTCGAGGGCATGCCGCGTTGCGTGCTCGAAACGCTCGCGGTCGGGCGGCCCGTGGTGGCCATGCATCTGCCGCAGCTCGACGCGGTGATCCATGACCGCGAGAGCGGCTTCATCGTGCCGCGTGACGCACCGCAGGACGAGCTCGCCGAACGATTGGCCGACCGGTTCATCGATCTGCGTACCTCGATCCTCAACAAGGAGATCGACCCCCATGCGGTCGCCCGCAAGGTCGATCCGTTCACGCCGCGCACCCAGCTCGCGCGCGTCTTTCATTTCCACCGCGAGGTCCAGCGCGCCGGCGCGTCCCCGGCCATGCGGACCGCGCGTACCGCGCACTGAGCACGCCCACGCCATGAACATCTTGCTGCTCACCAGCGAATTCGCGCCCGCCGCCGGCGGCATCGGCACCTATGCGCGCGAGATCGCGGCGGCCGCCGTGCGGCTCGGCGCCGACGTGACGGTCGCGGCGCCGGACTACGCCGACGCCGGCGTCGCCCGCGCCGACCGCGCCGCGCCCTTCCGCACCCGCCGCTTTCGCGGCGGCCTGCATTCGATGCGCGATATGCCCAACAAGGTCCGGCTCGCCCAGGCGATGATCGGCGCCGACCAGCACGACGTCGTGCATGCGGTCGACTGGCCTTTCTTCCTGCCGCTGGCGCTCGCGCGCGGGCGCACCGCCGCCCGCCTGCTGCTGAGCGTGCACGGCACCGAGATCAACGAGATGCAGACCACCGCCAAGCGCCTCGCGGTGCGCCTCACCGGCGCGTTCGGGCCGCGCGCCGAGGTGGTCGCGAACAGCGGCTTCACGCGCGAGCTTTTCCTCTCGCGCTTCGATGTGCCGGCCGAGCGCGTCCGCGCCGTCCCGCTGGGCGTGTCCGAATTCTGGTTCGGTCCGCGCGCCGATCCCGCCGCCATGCGCCGCAAGCACGCGCTCGATGCCGACGCTTTCGTGATCGTGACGGTGGCGCGGCTCACCCGCCGCAAGGGCCACCTCACCACGCTGGCGGCGCTGCAACTACTGCCCGAACCGCTGCGCCGGCGCGTCACGTGGCTCATCATCGGGCCCGACGGCGAGCCCGACTATGTCGCGGAGCTGCGCACCGCCGCGGCGGCCGCAGAGAGCAACATCCGCTTCCTCGGCCGCCTGCCCGACGAGGAGATCCGCGACATCTACGGCTGCGCCGATCTCTTCTGCCTCACCGGCGTGCCCGATCCGTCCGGCCGCGTCGAGGGATTTGGCCTCGTCTATCTCGAAGCCGGCGCCTGCGACCTGCCGAGCGTCGCGAGCGACGTCGGCGGCGTTGCCGAGGCGGTCGTCGGCGGGCGCAGCGGCATCCTCGCCGAGCCCGCGCCGCAGGCGATTGCCGACGCGATCACGCAGCTTGCCGCCAATGAGCACCTGTGCACCATGCTCGGGCGCGGCGCGCTGACGCATACGCGCCGGCTGAGCTGGGACCGGTGCGCGGCCGAGACCTATGGACTTGCGCCGGTCGACGACCTGCTGCTTCCCCCGATCGACGGCACGGCCGCCGTTCTGGCGCCAGCCGGCGCCGCCTGCATCGCGGCCGCATCGGCGAGCCATCGCCACGCAGGCCGATGAGACGAGGGCTCGAGGACCGATGAGATGCGCACGATCGTCACGCTGATCCTTGCGGCGGCACTGCTGGCGGCCGCGGCTCCCAACGCGAATGCGGAAAGCTGCACCCGCAGCCGCGAATACATCCTCACCAACTCGTCCGCCGAGCTGCCGCGGCAGCCCTCCGCCTACCAGCTGCTGTTCAAGATCTGCCTGAACACGCTCACGATGTCGAACGTGCGCGACGCCTTCATCCTGCGTGACGGCGCGGTCGCGATCGTGCCGACGATCGACAACGTCGCCGCGACCGCCGGCACGCTGTCGGAGTTCTGCCGGCGCTATCCGACCGGGGTCGCACGCTTCATCACGCGCGGCGAGCTGCCACTGATCGCCAGCATGGGACGCGCCGTCGATATCTCGTCGGGGAGCGCCACCTCCTGCGCCCGGATCGTCGGCCGCGCGTCGCCTTGATCGCGTCGCGAGCGAGATTCTACGCGCGCAGCCGGCGCGGCGCGCTCCGATCGGTTGCCGCCGCTTCGTCCGCGGGATAAAGCGCATGCGGCCGTCCGTCATGCAGCCTGCGCAGCTCGTCGTAGAAGCCGACCATGTCGCGCGGCGAAATGCTCGTCTGCGAGCGGCGGCCGAGGAAGAACACGCCTGACGCCCCATCCGCGCTCAAGCCGTTGTCGAGCAGCTGGTCCGCATAGCGCAGCCAGAAGAACGGCAGGGTCAGCACCGTGCTGATGCTGCTCTTGCGGGTGAGCGCCCGGATGAAATACCGGATCGACCAGACGAGGCCGGTTCCCGCCCCGCGCGTGATGCCGGCGTCGATCACCTCGAAGCGGCGAAACAGCCATCGGTGGCCGTGCAGCGTGAAGCGGGTGAAATCGTAGATGCCCTCGTGCACCTGCTGCATGAACGGCGTGTCGGCGAAGACGATGCCGTCCGGCTTCAGGACGCGGTGGATCTCCGCGACCACCGCCGGCGGGTCGAGAACGTGCTCGAGCACCGCCTGGATCCACACCGCGTCGACGCTGCCGTCGACCAGCGGAAGCCGATGACCGTCCGCCACGAAGGTCGTGTGCGGCGAGGCGAAGATGTCGAGGCTGATGACGTCGACGTCGCCATCCGCGCAGAGCGATGACGAGCCGGCGCCGATCGTGCCGCCGCCGATGACCAGCACCCGCGGCTTGCCGCGGCGCTTCTTGAGCTCGCGGGTCAATTCGGCCGCGATACGCCTGGCGTTGTGGTTGTCGCCGCAGAGCAGCCGGTGAACGTGCGTCTTGAGCCCGGTCCCGTTCACGTCGCGGGACTGAACCGACCCGCCATTGCGCGTGACGATCCCGGCGCGATCGATGATGCTCGCGGCGAAATCGATCAGCACCGGCTGCTCGTGCAGCAGCGGGAACCCGTCCTCCGCCAGTTCGCAACCCGCATTGCTGCAGCGATAGGCACGCTTGCGGTCCGCATCCGCGCACGGAATGATCCGGCTTCGGCACCGCGGACAAGCCGTGATGGACAACAGCGCGTCTGACCAGATTGCAATCATGCGCAGACGCGCGCCCTCTGCCCGATCCGGGTCATGGCCGAAATTCCTCAGCTGTCGCGGGCATCCCCCTGAGGCACGAACGATGATGCGACAACATTCGTTCCCCGCATCGGCGCGGCGTCTGTGCCGGAATCATTCAGGTTCCGCTCCGGCTCGGTAACGCTTGGTCGACTGATACCGCGCACGCCCCACATGACACGCGACGAAGCAGCGGCTTTTGTCACGCGAGTGGGGCGGATTGCTGGCCGCAGCAGGACGAACGCGCGCAGCGAGCCCGGGAATTCCTCATGGGTGCAATGTCGGATCGCAATGCAGACCCCTCATCGTGAGGCCGCTCGCGCCATCGTTGCGGCGCGCCCGGCTTGACGGGTTTCGGCAAACCGTGACAATGCGCCGGCTACCTTCCGCAAGCATCCGGTCGGCGAAAAATCGAGCAGCGCGGCCTGATGCGCATCGCCCGACCGATTCTCACCGTCACGCCCGCCGCCAAAAAAAGAAACTCGTCAGGAGCGCTCATGGAGAAGCTGATCATCACGGTTGCGTGCGATTCGCGCACCTCCTATCCGATCAACCACCTCTGCCCGCCGCAGGAAGACATCGCGGGCGTCGCACAGCAATACATCGACGGCATCCATGCGGGCGCCGCGATCGCGCACATCCACGGCGTGCGCACGCTCGAGGAATCGATGCAGGCGGACGGCAAGCAGGTCTCGAAGATCCATCACGAGGGCTGGAAGGCGCTGCAAGAGGCGATCCTGGAAAAGACCGCGCCCGTGATGCAGTTCGGCGTCGCGAGCGCGCGGCTCGAGGAAAAAGTGCGCCTGATGACGCTCGGCCCCGACATGATGGCGGTCGCGTTCAACGCGCACGATGAGTATTTCAACCCCGACCCGCAATTCCCGCCCAAACGCATGATGGCGATCCATCCGGTCGAGGAATTGCTCGGCTACGCCAAGGCGGCCGAGCGGCACAAGGTAACGCTCGAGGTCGAATGCTTCCACACCGGCGCGTTCTGGAATCTCGAGTTCATCCGCAAGCAAGGATACCTCAAGAACGCCTACACGACGCTCTTCCTCGGCTGGCCGGGCGGCACCTGGACGCCGGCGACCGAGAAGGCGCTGATCTACATGGTCGATCACCTGCCGCCGAACTGCATCTGGAACCTGAGCGTGATGAACCCGGTGAAGCAGTGGGACCTGCTCTCGCTCGCGGTCTCGCTCGGCGGCCATGTGCGCGTCGGCTACGAGGACAATCCCTACATGGCGCCCGGCGAGCTTGCCAAGAACAACGCCGTGCTGGTCGAGCGCATGGTGAAGATCGCGCAGAATCTGGGCCGCGAGGTCGCGACGCCGAAGGAGGCGAGGAAGATCTTGGGATTGGCGCGGCAGTAAGGCCAGAGAAATGATGGTGACTCGCGGGGAACTCGGAGAGCTCCTTCTCCCCGCGTGCGGGGAGAAGGTCGGGATGAGGGGACTTTTCCGCGAGCGCGGAGTTTGTGGAAGCGCCCCCTCACCCCGACCCTCTCCCCGCACGCGGGGAGAGGGAGCGCGCGCGACGTGCTCACCTCACCTGCCATGAGCCAGAGCTACGACACCATCATCATCGGCGGCGGATCGGCCGGCTGCGTGCTGGCGAGCCGGCTATCGGAGCAATCGGCGCGCTCGGTGCTGCTGCTCGAGGCCGGGCGCGATACGCCGCCGGGCGCCGAGCCCGCCGACGTGCTCGATACCTTCGCGTCCTCCTACTACAACAAGTCCTACAAGTGGCCCGCCCTCACCTGCCATTGGCGCACGCGCGAGAACTCGCCCGCGACGCCGTACGATCAGGCGCGCATCATGGGCGGCGGCTCCTCGGTCATGGGCATGATCGCGCTGCGCGGCACCCCTGACGACTATGCCGAATGGGTCGAGCTCGGCGCCGCCGGCTGGGGCTGGGACGATGTCCTGCCCTACTTCCGCAAGCTCGAGCACGATCACGATTTCGCCGGCGGCCTGCACGGCCAGTCGGGCCCGACGCCGATCCGCCGAACGCCGGCGGCGCAATGGGCGCCACTGTCGCGCGCCGTGCACGAATATGCGTTGGAGCGGCAGATGCCCCATGTCGCCGACATGAACGGCGACTTCCGCGACGGCTACGGCTCGCTGCCGATGAGCAACACGGCCGAACGGCGCGCCTCGGCGGCGATCTGCTATCTCGATGCGAACGTGCGGGCGCGCCAGAATCTCACCATCGCGCCGTCCGCGACCGTCGCGGGATTCATCTTCGAGGGCAAGCGCGTCGTCGGCGTGACCGCCATGGTCGACGGCGAGCGCCGCGAGTTCCGCGGCGTAGACATTATATTGTGCGCCGGCGCGCTCCACTCACCGGCGATGCTCATGCGCGCCGGCATCGGGCCCGCGGCCGACCTCAGGTCGCGCGGCATCACGGTCGTCACCGACCTGCCCGGCGTCGGGCGCAACCTGCAGAACCACGCGCTTTTGTTCATCGCGGCGCACCTTCGTCGCGGCGCGCGTCAGTCGCCCGCGGTGCGCCCGCATCCGATGACGTGCTTTCGCTACTCGTCCGGCTTTGCGGGCGCGCCGACAAGCGACATGTACATCGCGGCGCACAGCAAATCGTCGTGGAACGCGCTCGGCGCATCCATCGCCAATTTCAATGCCACGCTGTTCAAGCCGAGCGCGCGCGGCCGCGTGACGCTGCAAGCGAACGATCCCGCGGCGCCGCCCTGCGTCGAGTTCGACTTCGCGGGCAACGATCTCGATCTGACGCGGCTGATGGATGGCTTCCGCCGCATCGTCGGGCTCGTCTCCTACGCGCCAATCCGCAGTCTCTGCACCACCGTCTTTCCGGTCCGCTTCACAGATCGTATCCGCCGGCTCAACCAGCTCAATCGCGCCAATGCGATCCGCAGTGCGCTGATCGCCAGTGCGCTCGACGTGGTGCCGGGGCTGAGCGACGTCGTTTTCCGCCAGCTCACCGGCCGTCGCGTCGATCTCGCGGCGCTGGTCGAGGACCGCGAGGCGCTCGCCGAGCACGTCCGGCAGAACGTTGCCGGCACGTTCCACGTCTGCGGCACCTGCCGCATGGGGCGCGCCGACGATCGCGACGCCGTAGTCGACACGCAGGGCCGCGTACGCGGCCTTGCCGGCTTGCGCGTGGCCGATGCCTCGATCATGCCGTCGGTCCCGCGCGGCAACACCAACATCCCGACCATCATGCTGGCGGAGAAGATCGCCGCCGATATCTGCGCCGCGCCCGCGGCCGCGTAAGGAAATCCAAGAGCTGACCATGCCCCGTCCGCGCACGATCGATTGCCACACGCATATCCTCGGCGAGGACGCGATGCGGCGGCTCGCCCAGGAGTCCGCGAAGGTCGCGCCGGTGATGGACAAGCGCGGCGATCCGGCGTGCCGGCTCATCATCGACGGTGCCGTCGTGCAGGACCCGTTCCCGCGCGAATTGTGGGACACCGAACTGCGGCTGCGCGACATGGATGCGCACGGCGTCGACATGCAGGTGCTGGCGCCGACCGTGTTCACGTTCTTCTACCAGCACGAGCCGGCGCTCGCGCTCGCCTGCGCGGCGCTGCAGAACGACGAGATCGCGGCCGAGATCAAGCGCCATCCCGGACGTTTCCTCGGGATCGGCGGCGTCCCGCTGCAGGCGCCAGAGCTCGCCGCGCAGGAGCTCGAGCGGTCGATGGCAACTCTGGGCCTGCGCGGCGCCATGATCGGCACGCACGTGCGCGGCCGCAATCTCGACGATCCGGCGCTGGAGCCGTTTTGGAGCGCGGCCGAACGCCTCGGCGCCTTCATCTTCATCCATCCGCAGGGCGGCGCGGGCGCCGAGCGGCTCGGCTCCTATTACCTCAAGAACCTCGTCGGCCTGCCGTTCGAGACCACGATCGCGGGCGCGAGCCTCGTGTTCGGCGGCGTGTTGGAACGCCATCCCGGCCTCAAGATCTGCCTCGCCCACGCCGGCGGCTTCGTGCCCTACCAGGCTGGCCGCTTCCGCCGCGGCTTCGACGTGCGTGCGGAGGCAAGGGTCAATCTGAAGGAGCCGCCGGAGGCATCGATCGCGCGGCTCTACTACGACACGATCACGCACGCGAAGCCGACGCTCGAATTCCTCATCGCGTCCGCCGGCGCCGACCACGTCCTCCTCGGCAGCGACTACCCGTTCGACATGGGCAATCTCGATTGTGTGGCGCGCGTCGAGGCGCTTGCGGTCCCGTCTGCCGATCGCGATCTTATCCTTGGCGGCTATGCGGATAGGGTGCTCGGCCCAATCCAGACGTAGATCCCATGGGGCGATGGGCGTGCATCCGATAGGTTTTGGTTTGCACACTCGAACCATCGGAGACGTCAGATGCAAGCATCGAACGCGCGCACGCCCATCGCGGGCCATATTGGCACGATTTTCGTTTCGATCGAACTGAGCCAAAAGAGCTGGCTGGTGACGCTGCATAGTCCCGACCAGGATCGGATGTCGCGACACACGATTGGAGCTGGCGACCACGCCGGATTGCTGTCGCTGCTCGAGCGGGTGCGCGCGCGGGCGGGTCGGAAGCTGGGGACGGCGCCGTGCGTGACGAGTTGCTACGAGGCGGGGTACGACGGGTTTTGGCTGCACCGGCTTCTGCAAGCGCACGGGATCGAGAGCTACGTGTTCGACCCTGCGAGCATTGCGGTGGAGCAGCGCAGCCGGCGGGCGAAGAGCGACCGTATCGACGGCGAGCAGTTGGTGCGTACGCTGATGGCGTATCTTCGGGGCGAGCCGCGGGTCGTGCGGATCGTACGAGTGCCGAGCGCCGATCAGGAAGACGCGCGGCGCGCGACACGCGAGCGGGATCGGCTGGTCAAGGAGCAAACAGGACACACCAACCGGATCAAGTCGCTGCTGCGACTGCACGGCTTTGCGGTGGACAATCCGCGTCGGCAGGACTGGCTGGCGTGGCTGGCCGACCAGCGCGATTGGCAAGGCCAGCCGGTACCGCCCCGGGCTCTGGCCGAGATCGAGCGCGAACATGCGCGACTGATGCTGGTGCGCCGGCAGCTTGCCGCAGTCGAGCAGCCGTGCGCCGAGGCGCAGGCCACGCCGGCGGCCGTCGAGATCGGGCGCCGGCAAGAGAGGCTGTTCCAGCTCAAGAGCCTTGGGCCGGCGTTCACCACGTGCCTGACCGGCGAGGTGTTCTACAAGGACTTCGACAATGGGCGCCAAGTCGGCAGCTATGTTGGGCTGGCGCCTAGTCCATGGAGGAGCGGCGGGACGGACCGCGAGCAGGGGATCAGCAAAGCCGGCAACCCGCGTGCCCGCCAGAAGGCGATCGAACTCGCCTGGCTGTGGGTGCGCCATCAGCCCGACAGCGCGCTGACGCTCTGGTTTCGTGAGCGCACCGCCAAAGCCAGCAAGCGGATCAAGCGCATCGCCATCGTGGCGTTGGCGCGCAAGCTCATGGTAGCGCTGTGGCGCTTCCTCACCACCGGCCTCGTACCGACCGGCGCCAGGCTCAAGCCGGCGACGGCCTAACCCTCAAACGAACGCGTCCGCGCCGCGGCAGGCGCCGCGGTCAGCGCGGGATGGATGATGACCGTGCCACCCTTGGGCCAACGACCAATCCGACTTGTAGATGGGTCTCATCCTCGTGGCTTCCTCGCCGCAAGCATGCGGAATGTGGGTCCGGATCAGCGCGATCCGACCGGATATGAGGTGATGCAGTGAGTTGCTGCATACAACGCCGGAAGCCAGTCCCAGCGCTCCTCGACCGCGGCGGCACGCTGCGCTACGCATGGCTCCGCGCGCCGCCGCGATCGAGGAGCTTCCGCAACCAATCCAAACTCTACGGCCGCTTGACTCAAAAGGCCCCATATGAGGGTGGGCAAAGGCGGCCGAGGCAGCTCGATATGGGCATCGTGCCTGACCCGCCGTGCCCACGCGGCAAGCGAGTCCACGTGGGCACAGCGGAACTGACAAAGAGCAAGCACGCAGGCGCCTCGACCGCCTTTGCCCACCCTACGGTATGATGCCATGCAACTACGCCCCTTCGGCACCACGAACCTGAAAGTCTCCGCGGTCGGCCTCGGCTGCAACAATTTCGGCGGCCAACTCGACCAGGCAGCGACGCAAAAGGTCGTTCACGCGGCGCTCGATGCCGGCGTGACGCTGTTCGACACCGCCGACATCTATGGCAATCGCGGCGACTCCGAACGTCTGCTCGGCCAGGCGCTGGGCGCGCGGCGCAAGGACATCGTGCTGGTGACGAAGTTCGGCCTGCCGATGGACGGCAGCGGCCGCCGTCAGGGCGCGTCGCGCCGCTACGCGCCGAAGGCCCTGGAGGCAAGCCTCAAGCGGCTCAAGACCGACTGGGTCGACGTGTACTACGTCCATCGCCCCGACCCACAGACGCCGATCGAGGAGACATTGGGAGCACTCGACGCGCTGGTGCGGCAGGGCAAGGTGCGCCACATCGCCTGCTCCAACTTTTCGGCGGCGCAAATCCATGCCGCGCAGGCGGCGGCGCACGCCAAGGGCCTGACGCCGTTCGTCGCCACGCAGGACCAATACAATCTGCTGTCGCGGGAGATCGAGAACGAACTCGTCCCGGCGATCGAGGCCGAGAAGCTCGCCCTCCTGCCCTACTTCCCGCTCGCGAGCGGCATGCTGACCGGCAAATACCGTCTCGGGCGGCCGATGCCGGAGGGAACGCGCCTCTCCAATGCGCGCTACTCCGATCGCTTCCTCAATGACGAGAACTTTCGGATCGTCGAGCGGCTGGAGGAATTTTGCGCCGCGCGCGGCCGCACGCTGCTGCAGCTCGCCTTCGCGTGGCTGCTGGCCAAGCCCTACGTCGCCAGCGTGATCGGGGGCGCGAGCACGCCGGAGCAGCTGCGGCAGAATGCGGATGCGGCGGGCTGGGACCTCGGCGCTGATGACGTCGCCGAGGTCGACAAGTTGACGGCGCGAGCGTCGTCGAAGAATTAGCCCGAGAACGCGACCCGTTGCGGCGCCTCGGCCTCGACGGCTGCCGTCGACCGCGCGGGCAGTTGCAGCACCGCCGCATGCTGGCCGACGCTCAGGTGGGTCAGGAGCACGATCCGCCCGTCAGGAAATTCCAGCGCATCGTGGTGCGCGGCGGACACGCGGACATTGATCTGGCGGAAGATCGCAGTGCGGTGGCCGATCTTGCGCCGCCACGGCAAGAAGCCCATCGGGCTGCGCTTGACGTCGGCCGCAAAGGCCAACTCGGTCCCGGGCAATACGCACACCGCAAGATTGGCGTTTTCGGCGGCGCAAAATCCGTGGGTGCCGGTGCCGAAATCGCGGGTCGTGAGCTTGTCGCCGACCTTCGCGGGCCGGGAGCTGACGTGCTGCAGGCTGTAATCGCACATGACGGCTCGCTCCTGATGCTCCAGCCCTATGACGGAACAAGTGGGCCGCCCTTTGGTTTCACATATTGTTCTGCCCCCGCTTGATGGTCTGGGCGGATGGATCACCCATGCCGTGACGTTATCGCCCGCGCCGCCGCGGCGGCAGGTCCCGGGGTCCACAACCCCTGCGTGGCGGCCATGGATTTGGGGGTGCGTCCCTTCGCTCCACCCACGGCGACGATTGTTCCAGCCGGATTTACCGGTCGTTAAGCGCGGCGGCGCTAGGCATTCGTCATGGACATGAGCCTCGTCAGCGCGATGCTTGGAGCCCAGGCCGGCAACGCCCAGGTTGCCGTGGCGGCCAAGTTCATGCGCGAGAATGCCGACAGCGCCAGTTCGATCGCGCAAATGGTCGAGGCAGGCGCTCAGAACGCCAAGTCGCTTGCCAACGTCGCGCAAGGCGTCGGCGCCAGCTTGGACATCACCGCGTAAGGCATGTGCCCCGGGGCGTCAGCCCTCACATAACGCCGTGCCCGCGCTTGATGGTCTGGCGGATCACCGGTGCCGTGACCTTGTCGGAGATCTGGATGTTCCAGATCTCGCTTTCGCCCTGCGCCGTGAAGTCGGCGAACAGCTTCGGGATGACCGACACATCGCGGATCTCGTGGCCGCGCAGGCCGAAGCCGCGCGCGATGTTCTCGAGCGCGGGCCGGCCAAAGATGGCGAGGCTGTCGTCGATGCCGTCGGCGCGCAGCTTGTGGAACTCCGAGCCGTATCCGCCGTCGTTCATGATGCACATCAGGATGCGATATCCGTGACGCTTGAGCGTCTCGAGCTCCTGGATGTGGAATAAGAACCCGCCATCGCCCTCGAACAGCACGATCTTGCCCTCGCGGCCCTGCCGGCGCGCCGCCGCAACGCCAAGCGCATACGACAGGCCGTTGCCGACCGCGCCGAATTCACGCACCGTCGTGTAGCGCTCCGCTGGCCTGCCGCGCATCTGGGTGTTGAAATAGGCCTGATGGCCGCCGCCGATGACGATGTCCCAATCCTTGGGGATCACCGGGTCGAGGGCTTTGATCACCTCGCGCGGGTCCAGCACACCGGGCTCGATGTCGAATTCCATCGAATCCGCCGGCTCGGTCGCGATGCGATGCGCGAGCTCCTTCGTGCGGATCGCCGCCGCCGTCGGCTTGCCGGCGCCCAGCTTCTTGTCGAGACCGGCGAGGATCGCCTCGGCGCCGACGCGCGCATCCGACCTGACGTAGAGGTCGGCGGCCTTCTGCCCATCGCGCAGGCCGCGCGGGGCATCGTCCACCTGGATCTTGAAGGCTTTTCCCCAGAAGTGGCCCGCTCCGACGTAGTAGGACAGGCTGGTGCCGACCGCGAGCACGAGGTCTGCGGACTCGAACATCTCCCGGCCCAGCGACGAGAAGTAGCTGCCGGCGATGCCGAGTCCGAACGGATGGTCGTGAAACAGACCGCGCGTCGGCAGCGTGTTGGAGAGCAAGGCGCCGCAGCGATCGGCGAGCTGTACGACTGCATCGCGCGCGCCGGACCACATCACGCCGCGGCCGCCGAAGATGATCGGCCGCTTCGCGGCGGCCAGCCGCTCGACCGCCTCCGCCACGAGCTCGGGATCGGGCTGCATGCGCCCGACCTTGGGCTGGTACATCGCCGAGGTCTCGTAGGGCGTATTGGCCATGTGCTCGACCTTCTGCAGGTCGTAGGGAATGCCCAGCACCACCGGGCAGCGCTCGTACTTGGCGACGTGGAAGGCCTCGCGCACGGCGTCCATCATGCGCGGCACGCTGTGCGCCGCGATGTAACGCGCCCCGGTCGCCGTCACGAGGGGCGCCTGGTCGATGGCCTGGTTGTAGAATTTCGCGTTGATCGGCGACTCGCCGGCGAACACCACCATCGGCAAGTGGGCGCGCGCCGCGGCCGGCAGCGCCGTCATCAACTGCGTCACGCCGGGACCGCACGTGACCGAGGCCACCGCGACCTTGCCGGTCGCGACGTTGTAGGCCGTCGCTGCCGCAACGGTGACGTGCTCGTGCCGCACGTGGACGGTCTCCACGCCCGGCAGCTTGGCGAAGGCGGTGGACCAGTGCATGTTGCCGTCGCCCATCAGGACGAACTGCGTGTCGACTCCCTCCGCCAGGAACGCCTCTGCGAGGGCTTCGTAGAGTTTGGGCATGGGCGCGGTACTCTTGGATTATGAGGTGATCCGGTACGCAACCATGCCCGCAAACCGCGGACGACCGCAAGCCTCCGAAAGCCGGCATCGATCTCAATGCGGCGGCAGGTCAGGCCGCGCAAGTACGCGGCTTCCCTTGACGCGTCGCGGTGCGTCATCGACTATTCGGGGGGCGACGCAACATCCGAGGACATGGGCCATGCTGGATCGGACGCAGGACGAGATCGGCCGCCTGGTCGAGCCGGGACGCGTGCATCGCCGCGTCTACACCGATCCGGACCTATTCGAGCTGGAGATGGAGCGCATCTTCGGCCGGGCCTGGCTGTTCGTCGGCCATGCGAGCCAGGTACCCAATCCCGGCGACTACATCACGGTCGATCTCGGCCGCCAGCCCGTGATCATGACGCGGCACCACGACGGCAGCGTGCGCGTGCTGCTCAACCGCTGCACGCATCGCGGCGCCAAGGTCGCCAACGAGCGCTGCGGGCACGCGACGCGCCTCGTCTGCCTCTATCACGGCTGGACGTTCGACACCGACGGCGCGCTGATCGGCGTGCCGGTGCCGGAAGGCGCTAGCGAAGGCTTCCGCAAGGAGGAGTTCGGCCTCGCCCGCGCGCCGCGCGTCGGCGAATACCGCGGCTTCGTGTTCGCGAGTTCTGCGGCATCCGGCGCGAGCTTCGAGGACCATATCGGCCCGATGAAGCGCAACATCGACGACCTCGTCGACCGCGCACCGGACGGCGAGCTCGCCTTCGACGCCGGCATGCACCGCTATGCCTATGACGGCAACTGGAAGCTCCAGATCGAGAACGTGCTCGACAGCTATCACGTGCCGTTCGGCCACGCCTCGACGGTCAACCGGGACGGCGTGCAGTTCGCGCGCCGCGAGGGCGATCAGGTCGGCGCGAAAGTGGTCGAGGAGAAAAAAGAGAGCACCGCGGCGAGCTGGAAGGAGCGCAAGAGCTTCACGGTCGGCAACGGCCACGGCTGGACCAGCAACACGAGCCTCGACGACGGCAAGCGCTCGAGCCCAGCCTTCGACGCCTACAAGCGTGCGCTCGGCGACAAGGTCGGCGCCGCGCGCGCCGAGGAGATCCTGACACCACGGCTGCACAACTCGCTGATCTATCCGAACATGTCGATCATGGGCCTCAACATCCATGTGCGGGTGATCCGGCCGATCGCGGTCGACCGCACCGAGGTCAACATCTATCCGGTGCGCCTCGTCGGCGCGCCGCCCGCGATGAACCACGCCAATATCCGCCTGCTCAACGTCACGCACTCGGCCGCCTCGTTCGTGCAGTCGGACGACCTCGAGGCGTTCGCGCGCACGCAGAAGGGCCTGCGTTCGACCGCGACCGACTGGGTCGACATCTCGCGCGGCCTCGGCGCCGAGGAGCCCGACCGCGAGGTCAACGCGACGCGCGAGCTCGCGACGCACGAAATGGTGATGCGCGCCCAGTACAAGGCTTGGGCCGGCTACATGCGCGAGGCCGTGTGATGGCTCAATCGGCGCCGGCCAGCGGCGTTGCGGGCATCGACCGCAAGCCGTTCGAGGATTTCATCGTGCACGAAGCACGCCTGCTCGACGAACGGCGCTTCCGCGACTGGATGGCGCTGTTCGCCGAGGACGGCACCTACTGGGTGCCCGCGGTGCCGGACCAGGCGAACCCGTTCGACCAAGCGTCTCTATTCTACGACGACCGTGGCCTGATGAAGACGCGCATCGATCGCCTCGCGCATCCGCGCATCCACGTACAGACGCCGCCGTCGCGCACCGCGCATCTCGTCGGCAACTTCGTGGTCGACGAGGCCGATGTCGGGAGGGGCGAATATCTCGTCGGCTCGACCGTGATCATGGTCGAGTACCGCGAGGACAAGCAGCGGGTGTTCGCGGGCCGACAGCAACACCGGCTGCGGCACGAGAGCGACGGATTGCGCATCGTGCAGAAGCGCGTCGACCTGATCAATTGCGACTTCGCCTTCGACGCGATGGCGGTGCCGATTTAGGTGCTGCCCCGTCTTCCTGATCTTGTTGAACCTTCCTCCCATTCACCGTGAACCCGCGAGGCCCTCAGAATCCGTGATGTCTTGCCGCACCTAGGTGCCGCCTTCGTGGCCTTCCGGCTCGCTAAATTGTGCTAATCCTCCGCGCAGGGGCGCCGCGACGGCCAGCCGCCGCGCCGGGTCGCCCGGTCGCGGCCAACGGCCTCGGATTTGACGGTTGATAAGTACCGGCCGTTTTGGCACGGTCCGGCCAAACAAGAACACAACCAGAGATCAGGGAGAGACGCATGAAATCCCACAGCCTGCTTGTGGCGGCCGCCTTGGCGGCGGCATCCACCTTCGCGGCGATGCCCGCGCACGCCGAGGATACCATCGTCATCGGCATGACCGAGTTCGCAGACCGGCGCGCTCAACGTCGACTCGGTCGCGCAGCAGCGCGGCGCCGACATGTGGCGCGACGACGTCAACGCCGCCGGCGGCATCAAGGTCGGCAACAAGCAGTATAAAGTGAAGTACGTGGTCTATGACGACCAGTCGGTTGGCGGCCGCGTGCAGCAGCTCTATACGCGCCTGATCAACCAGGACCACGCGCAGTTCCTGTTCGGCCCCTATTCGTCGGGCCTGTGCGCCACCGCGGCCGTGATCAGCGAGCAGTACGGCAAGCTCATGCTGATCACCGGCGGCGCCGAGGCGAAGACGCTCGAGCTCGGCAACAAGTACCTGTTCCAGGGCATCACGCCGGCCGACTACTATCTCTCGGGCGCCGTCGAGGCGCTGACCAAGCTCGACCCGAAGGCGAAGATCGCGGCGGTCTATTCCGACGATCCGTTCTCCAAGGCGGTGCTCGCGGCCGCGATCGCGCAAGCCAAGAAGGCCGGCTTCGAGGTCGTCATCAACGAATCCTACGCGCCCTCGACCACCGACTTCGGGCCGATCGTGAACAAGATCATCTCGTCGGGCGCGACTGCGTTCCTCGGCGGCGGCCATTATCCGGACGGCGCGACGCTTGCGCGCCAGGTCTATGACCAGAAGGCGGGCCTCAAGTGGATCTCGATCCTGGTGGCGCCGGGATCGGAGAAGTTCGCCCAGCTCGGTCCGGCGGCGCTCGGCATCACGACGCCCTCGCAGTGGGAGATCCAGGAAAACTACACGCCGCAGTTCGGACCGACGGCGGCCGATTTCTCCAAGCGCTTCCATGACCGCTTCAAGCTCGACGCCGACTACCACTCGGCCTCCGGCTACGTCGCCGGCCTGCTGCTGCAGCACGCGATCGAGCAGGCGCAGTCGGTCGATCCCGACAAGGTCGCCGAGGCGCTCAACAAGATGGAAGTGACGACCTTCTTCGGCCAGTACAAGGTCGCGACCGATCCGGGCCACCATGGGCTGCAGCTCGCCCACAAGATGGTGCTGGCGCAGTGGCAGATGGTGAACGGCAAGCTGCAGCGCCAGGTGGTCTGGCCGCTCGAGGCGAAGTCCGCCGACCTGCTGTTCCCGATCCCCGCCGCCGCGAACTGATCGGGCGCTGATCGACCCACACTAGAACCATGACCGGCGGCTCCGCCGCCGGTCCCCTCCCAGGCGAGTTCTGGCTTCCGCATGCTCGGCATCTTCGCTTCGGTCGTCGACGGCCTGCTCGTCGGGCTCGTCTACGGGCTTGCCGCCATGGGCCTCACGCTCATCTGGGGCGTGATGGACGTGATCAACCTCACGCACGGCACGATGATCGTCGTGGGGATGTTCGCGCTCTATCTGATCACCAGCGCGTTCGGCATCTCGCCCTACCTTGCGCTGCCGCCCGTGGTGGTCGGCGGCTTCGTCGCCGGCGTCGTGCTCTATTCGGTCGCGGTCCACCGCATGATCGGCCGGCCCCCGCTGATGAGCCTGTTGTCGACATTCGCCGTCAACCTAGTGCTGATCGGCATCGGCACCGGCATCTGGGGCACCGTCATGTTCAACGTGCCGGTGTCGGTGCCGGGCATCACGATCGGCCGTTACACGTTCCCGGGCCCGCACATCGTCGCGGCCGTGCTCGCCGCCCTGATCGCGGCCTGCCTCTACGTCTTCCTGCAGCGCACGCGGCTCGGCAAGGCGGTGCGCGCGGTCGCCAACAACCGCGAGGCGGCCGAGCTCGTCGGAATCCCGACCACGCGCGTGCTCGCGATCGCGTTCGGCGTCGGCGTCTCGCTCGCCTGCGTATCGGGCGTGCTGATCGGCACGCTCTTCCCGTTCACGGTGCTGACCGGCGACGGCTATCAGCTCAAGAGCTTCATCGTCACGGTGCTGGGCGGCTTCGGCAATCCGCTCGGCGCGCTCGTCGGCGGCGTCTCGCTCGGGCTGCTCGAGGGCGCCGTGACGCCGTTCGTGCCGGTGAGCTGGACGCTGGTGATCGAGTTCGTGCTGTTCGTGCTGGTGCTGATCGCGTTCCCGGGCGGCGTGTTCGCGTTCCGGCGAAGGGCGCTCTGATGCTGCGCAAGCCGTTCTTCTGGATCATCGCGCTCGTCATCGCGGCCTTCGCGATCACACCCGTCGTCGGCAACGACGTCGGATTGCGCGAGAGCCTGATCCTCGCCGCCGTCTACATCACGCTCGCCAGCAACCTCAACCTGATGCTCGGCTATGCGGGCTACGTCAATTTCGGCAGCATCGTCTTCTTCGGGCTGGGCGGCTACATCTGCGTCTGGCTGGTGAGCGCGCACAGCTGGCCGCTCGTGCTGAGCCTGCTCGCGGCCGGCGTCGGCGTGACCATCCTGGCGTTCATCTTCGGCGCCGGCATCCTGCGCCTGCGCGGGCCGTTCTTTGCGCTCGCCACCATCGGCATCGTCGAGGCCGTGCAGGCCTTCGCGTCGAATTTCGAGCCGTGGGGCGGCTCGTCCGGCATCTATCTCTCGACCGAGGTGTTCGCCCCGCTCGGCGGGCCGCGCCAGGCGCTGTGGATCATCTATTTCGCCATGGTCGCCGTGATGGGGCTCTCGCTCTACCTGAGCTACGCCATCAAGACCTCGAAGTTCGGCCTCGGGCTGCTCGCCATCGGCCAGAACGAGGACGCGGCCGCGATCCTGGGCGTGCCGACCCCTCTCTACAAGGCGCTCTGCTACAGCGCCTCCGCGTTCTTCCCCGCCATCGCGGGCGGGCTCTACTTCTTCAAGAGCGCCTTCATCCAGCCGTCCGACGCCTTCGACCTCACGCTCTCGACCGAGGCGATCGTCATCGCGATGCTGGGCGGGCAAGGCACCGTCGCGGGCGTCGCGCTCGGCGCCTATCTCTACGAAGAGCTGCGCGGCTACCTGCTCGTCTCCGAGACCTTCTCGCACTTCCAGCTCGTGATCTCGGGCGCGCTGTTGCTCATCATCGTGCTGTTCTTCCCCTCCGGCCTGATGGGATGGCTTCACAGCCGCTTCCCTCGCCTGCAGCGGGTGCTCGAATGACGGCCCTCCTCGAGCTGACGAAAGTCAGCAAACGCTTCGGCGGACTGCAGGCCGTGGGCGACCTCACCTTCTCGGTGCGCCAGGGCGAGATCCTCGGGCTGATCGGGCCGAACGGCGCCGGCAAGTCGACGCTGTTCAACCTGATCAACGGCGTCTTCAAGCCCGACACCGGCCGCATCGTCTTCGACGGAACCGACATCACGGGTGCGAAGCCCTACCACGTCGCGCGCCGCGGGCTCGCGCGCACGCATCAGATCGTGCAGCCGCTCACCAAGATGACGGTGCTGCAGAACTGCGAGGTCGGCGCCTGCTTCGGTCGGGAAAATCTCGGGCTCGGGCGGGCGCAGGCGGCGGCGCGCGAGGCACTCGAGATCACCGGCCTCGCGGACCGCGCCGACATGCTCGCGCTGCACCTGACCATCGCGGGCAAGAAGCGCCTCGAGCTCGCCCGCGCGCTCTCGGCGCAGCCCAAGCTCCTCCTCCTCGACGAGGTGCTGGCCGGCCTCAACCCGACCGAGGTCGAGCACATGATCGGCGTGGTCCGCCGCATCCGCGAGCGCGGCGTGACGATCCTGATCATCGAGCACCTGATGCAGGCGATCATGAGCCTGTCGGACCATATCGTCGTGCTCAACTCGGGCGAGAAGCTCGCCGAGGGCAAGCCCGCGGAGGTCTCGCAGAATCCTCTGGTCATCGAGGCCTACCTCGGCGATCCGAAGCTCGCCGCCGAGCTGCACGGGGCCGCGTGAGATGACGGAAGCGCTGCTCCAGGTCGAAGCGCTCGAGGCCGGCTACGGCGAGGTGCAGATTCTGTGGGGCGTGTCGCTGGCGGCGCGGCGCGGCCAGCTCACCGCGATCGTCGGCGCGAACGGCGCCGGCAAGACCACGACGCTGCGGGCGGTCGCGGGCAGCATCTTGCCATGGAAGGGCAAGGTCACGTTCGAGGGCGAGGATGTCACGCGGATGCCGGCGCACGCCAAGGCGGCGCGCGGCTTCGCGCTGGTGCCGGAGGGCCGCCAGCTGTTCAGCTCCATGACGGTCGGCGAGAACCTCGAGCTCGGCGCCTACGCGCCGCGCGCGGCGCGCAAGTACGCCACGCGCCGCGACGAGGTGTTCAGCCTGTTTCCGCGCCTCGCCGAACGGCAGAACCAGCGCGCCGGAACGCTGTCGGGCGGCGAGCAGCAGATGGTCGCGATCGCGCGCGGCCTGATGTCCGATCCCGACATCCTGATCATCGACGAGCTCTCGCTGGGCTTGGCGCCGGTCGTCGTGCACCAGCTTTTCATGACGCTCAAGCGCCTCAAGGAAGCCGGCCTCTCGATCCTGCTGGTCGAGCAGAACGTGCATCTCGCACTCGCGGTGAGCGACTATGCCTACGTGATCGCCGAAGGGCGGCTGTTCACCGAAGGTGTTCCCGCGAAGCTCTCCGCCATGCCCGAGATCCGCAAGGCCTATCTCGGCCTTTGACGTACTCGGTTACTTCGCGGAACCGGATCTGCGATCGTCATCGCACACTAAAGCCATTTTTCGCCGCCCAACCGGCATCGATTGCGGCGTTGATGTGATGCACCCTTGATCGTCCGGATCACGACCCCAGCTAACTCGCAGCGTGCGAGCCGCAGCGATCGAATGCGCGACCACTCTGCGTGGAAGGCCTGCGGCACGCGATGGAACTGGCGCAGCCGCGCCCAAAGCGAGAGGAGCATGCGATGCGATTGACCTCCGAGCAGGTCGAACTGACCCTCAATCAGATCGACGCGCAGCCGATCCCGGAGGACCATCCCGCGATGGCCCGCCTCCACGAAATATTCGGCGATCACACCTTCTTCCTCGACATCAACGGGCTGAACGTGATCGAGCCGACGGACGCGACCGACGGCGCCGAAGCCGGGAAGCTCGTGAAAGTCGCGCAATGGAGCGACGACAAGCTGACCCAGCTGGCGCCGCATCGGCCGGAACCGACCGATGTCGTCGTCGTCCTCCGGACGGCGCACTGACGGGCGCCCGCAAGCAAAGAGGCGCAACGCTTTCCGCGTTGCGCGCCGGTCGAAGAGCGCCCGCCGGTGCGCCGGCCTGTGGGAGCGGGCGGCTGCGCCGGATTGACAGCCGGCGGTGCTCGACGTAGATCGGCGCCGCTGGGGTCATGCAGGCACCCCGTCAGACGGCCTCCGTCCAAGCTCTGCGCATCCCGCCATGCGAGGAGTGCGCAAATGGACGTGCAAGGTTCGCCTTCGATTTCCTCCCGACAGTTCGCGCCGTCACCCGTGGAGGTGCGGCCGCTGATGCTCAAGCCGCACCGGCTGAACGGGCTGTCCGAACGGCTGCTGCTCAGCCACTACGAGAACAACTACGGCGGCGCGCTGCGCCGGCTGAACGCCATCGGCACGCGGCTCGCCGCGCTCGATTGGACGCACGCGCCGGTGTTCGAGATCAACGGCCTCAAGCGCGAGGAGCTGATCGCCGCCGGCTCCGTGATCCTGCACGAGATCTACTTCGACTCGCTCGGCGGGGACGGGAACGCGGCGCCGACCGGACGCATCGAGCCGTCAGTCGAGCTCGCCAACGCGATCGAGCGTGATTTCGGCAGCGTGGCGGCCTGGCACACCGAGTTCACCAGCATGGCGAAAGCGCTGGCGGGCGGTTCGGGCTGGGCCATTCTCGCCTGGTCCGAGCGCCTGGGCCGGCTCGTCAATCAATGGGCCGCCGACCACTCGCAGGCCTTGTCCGGAGCCACGCCCGTCTTCGCGGTCGACATGTACGAGCATGCCTACCATCTCGATTTCGGCGCCAAGGCCGGGACTTACGTCGACCAGGTGATGGCGAACCTCAATTGGGGACGCATCGGCGCGCGCTACCGCGTGGCGATCGGCGAAGGGACCGCGCAGGACGCCTCCCCGCTCCCGTTCGGCGCGCCCGCGCAGGAGGAGGCGCGGATTTCGGCCGAGGAGCTGCGCGCCGTCCTCGAAGGCGACGCGGATCGCCGGCCGGTCCTCGTCGATGTCTGCCTGCCGGTCGATCTGGCGCGCCGCAGCGACATGCTGCCCGGCGCCTCCATCCACGCGCCGGCCGAGCTGGCACGCTGGGCCGAGCAGTTGCCACGCGATCGGCCGATCGCGGTCTATTGCATCTGCGGATTCCAGATCAGCGGCGATGCCGTGACGGAGCTGCGCCGACGCGGCCACGACGCCCGCGCCCTCGTCGGCGGGATCGCGGCGTGGCACGCGATCGGTGGCGCCACGGTGCCGCTCGACACCTCGACGTTCGAGAGCGCGTCGTGAAATCGCCCGCAGGAACCCTTCAGCGGCCGCCGAACAGCGATGCGAACACCGTGCGGATCCACTGGCTCCCGGGCTCGCGATGGAACCGGGCGTGCCAATATTGGTAGATGTCGATCGTCGGCAGCCGGATCGGCGGCCGGATGATCGCGAGGTCGAGGTCGTGCGCGAGCACCGTTGCGATCGAGCGCGGCAGCGTCGCGACCGCGTCGGTGTGCTTCGCCAGCACCGCGGCGCCGATGAACATCGGGACGCGGCACACGATGTTCTCCGGCGCAACCGCGCGCTCGATCGCGCGTTCGGCATGCTGGTGCGCGTGCCCGGTGCCGACGGTCGAGACCAGCACGTGCTTCTCGGCCGCGAACGCCGCCGCCGAGGGACGCCGGCCGAGCCGCGGATGTCCGTTGCGAACGACGCTCACATAGGTCTCGGTCCACAGGAACTGGCGCCGGATCGCCTTGGTGAGCCCTGGAAGCGAGCCCATGGCGAAATCGATGTTACCGGACGCAAGCCACGGCTCGAGCTGCCGGGCGTCGAGCGCGATCGTCCGCAGACGGATGCGCGGCGCCTTCTCAAGCAAATGGTTGACCAGCGGCGGCAGAAGCTTGATCACGCCGGCGTCGACCACGCAGAAATTGAACGTGCGGCTCGAGGTCGCCGGAGCGAACACGACATGCTCGCTGCGCAGCGCGCGCACCCGCGCGAGGATCGCGCCGATCGACCCTGAGAGCTCGAGCGCCTTGGCGGTCGGCTCCATGCGCAGCCCGGCGCGCACGAACAGCGGATCGGAGAAGTAGCGGCGCAGCCGCGCCAGCGTCTTGCTCAAAGCGGGCTGCGTGACGTCGAGCACCTTGGCGGCGCGCGTGAGGCTGTGCTCGCGCAGCAGCACCTCGAGCACCTCCAGGTCACGCAGCTCAATGTCGCGCAGATCGACCCCGCCTGCATAACCTGCCGGAATAGTTTCAATATCCATAGCGGCATAGAGTATGCGCCAAATCGGGCCTAAGGTAGCCCCATAACAATAAACGCCCGCCGGCCGGCGCGTGCCCCTCGGCGTGGCCAGGGAGGCGACCATGGATGCGAAACCCAGCGAAATGCCGGCCACGCGCGTCGCGTTGCGCACCGGCGAGCACTATCTGCGCTCGCTCGACGACGGACGCGTCGTCTGGGTCGGCAACGAGAAGATCGACAACGTCGCGACCCATCCGCTCACCCGCGACTATGCGCGGCGCACGGCCGAGTTCTTCGACCTGCATCGCCGCGAGGACCTGCAGGACGCCCTCACGTTTGTCGACGGAGAGGGTGTCCGCCGCTCGATGACCTGGTTCCAGCACCACAGCAAGGAGGAGCTGGTTCGCAAGCGCAAGTACCACGAATTCATCATGAAGCATTTCGTGGCGGCGTCCTGCCCGCGCACGCCCGACGTGCAGAACTACATCCTGGTCACCTATGTGGACGACCCGCAGCCATGGGAGACCGCGGCGGTCGGCGCCGACGGCCGCGGCCTCGCCCGCAACATCGTCGAGTTCTATCGCCACGCGATGGAGAACGATCTCGTCTGCGCGCCGCATTTCGTCGATCCGCAGGCCGACCGCTCGAGCGCCGACGCGCACGGCAACTCGCCGGCCCTGCGTGTCGTGTCGACCAATGACGAGGGCATCGTCGTCAACGGCGTCAAGGCGATCGGCACCGGCTCGGCGTTCGGCGACTTTTTGCACCTTGGCGTGTTCTTCCGTCCGGGCGCCAAGGGCGACCAGGTCATCTACGGCGTCTGCCCCGCAAACCAGAAGGGCGTGACGATCGTCTGCCGCGAGAGCGTCGTGAAGGCGGACCCGACCGAGCATCCGCTCGCCGCCCAAGGCGACGAGCTCGAACTCGACGGTGCTGTTCGACAACGTGCTGATCCCGTGGGAATACGTCTTCCACATCGGCAATCCCGATCATGCCAAGCTCTATCCGCAGCGCGTGTTCGACTGGGTGCATTATCATGCGCTCGTCCGCCAGGCCGTGCGGGCGGAGCTTCTTGCCGGTCTCGCGATCCTCGTGTGCGAGCATCTCGGCACCGCCAAGATCGACGCGGTGCAGTCGCGCCTCGCCAAGATCATCGGCTTCCAGCAATCGGTCTATGCGCACGTGGTCGCGTCGGAGGATCTCGGCTTCTACACACCGGGCGGGCTCTACAAGCCGAATATCCAGCTCTTCAACTGGGGGCGCGTTTATTTCCTCCAGCAGTTCGGCGGCATGATCCACGAGCTGATCGACCTGTGCGGCCGCAGCGCGCTCATGTTTCCGACCGAGGCGCAGTGGCAGGATCCCGCGATGCGGCCGTGGTTCGAGCGGCTCAACAACGGGCCGACCGGCGAGCCCTATGACCGCATCAAGCTCGCCCGGGTTATCCGCGATCTCTATTTGACCGACTGGGGCGGCAGGCTCTACATGTTCGAGAACTTCAACGGCACGCCGCTGCAGACCTTGCTGTCGCTCACCCTCAAGCGCGCCGAGTTCACGGGCGCCGGGCCGTTCGCGGCTTTCGCGCGGAAAGTGGCCGGTATCGACGTGAAGCAGGACCAGGCCACCGAGTACAAGACCGTCGCCGATTACGCCAAGGCGCAGGACGCGGCACGCGAGGAGACGCTCTCGGCGGCCCTCGTCCGCGGCGGACGCGCCGCCTGACACTGATCCATGCAGGAGACCCACATGCCCAAGCAACGCATCAGCTACATCCCGTTCGAGAAGATGGACGCCGCCATGCAGGAGGAGATGCGGCGGTGCGAGCGTGAAGGCACGCCGCGGCCGGAGAGCACCGCTGTGCGCGCGCACGTGAAGGCCGCGTTCTGGTTCTTCGCCAATTCGTGGCGCGACCTCTTCCACAACGGCGTGCTCGACCACGCCATCAAGGAGCTGTGCCGGCTCTACGTCTCGCGCTCGGTCCAGTGCGAGTATTGCGGCAACCAGCGCTCCGAAAAGACGACCCGGACCGGCGCCTTGATCGAGGACCACGTCAAGGATCTGATCAATTTCGAGTCCTCCACGAAGTACGACGACCGTCAGAAGGCGGCGCTGGCCTACGCAGAGGCGATCGTCTGGCGCGGCGAGACCGATGACGCGTTCTGGGACCGGATGCACAAGCACTTCAGCGAGCCCCAGCTGGTCGAGCTCGGCTGCATGATCGGGCTCACGCTTGGTCAACAGAGCTGGCTGCGTCTGCTCAACATCGACCATCATCAGGTGATGGCCACGACGGCTGCCTCGATGGCGCCGGGCTACGAGGACGCCGACAAGCTTGCCGCCACCAAGGCGTCGGGCGAGTATTGGGCGAAGAAGAAAGCCACTCCGTCGAAGGTGGCGTGAGAGCAGCACGGCAAAGCCACGCCACGCGGGAGGAACGATGCGCAAGAGCAACGATCGGCTGCTGGTCACGCATGTGGGCAGCCTCCCTCGTGGCGATCGGCTCAATGAGCTCCTGATCCGCTCCGAGCTCGGCGAGACGGTCGACAAGGCGGAGCTCGACAAAGAGGTCGAGCGCCGCGTCGCGCTCGTCTTCGGCAAGCAGCGCGAGCTCGGCATCGACGTCGCCAATGACGGCGAGCAAGGGCGCGTCGGCTTCCAGACCTATGTGGCGCAGCGCATGACGGGATTCGGCGGCCAGTCGAACCGGCCGCGCCCGCGCGACATGGCGGACTTCCCCGACTTCGGCAAGCTGCTCGCCGAGCGCTTTCCGCGCCGCGGCAAGCAGTTCAACGCGCCGCAGGCGATTGCCGACGTGCACTACCGGGACACGTCCGCGATCGACGCCGAGGTCGAGCGGCTCGGCCGGGTCGCCAAGGCGTCGGGCCGCAGCCCGTCCGACTGCTTCATGACGGCGCCCTCGCCCGGCATCATCGCGAGCACACTGATCAACGCCCACTATCCAAGTCACCGCGACTACGTGTTCGCGCTCGGCCGCGAGATGCGCAACGAATACGCCGCCATCACCAAGGCGGGCTTCGTGCTGCAAATCGACGCACCTGACCTGGCGATGGATCGCACCATCGGCTTCCAGGACAAATCCGAAGCCGAGTTCATTGCCGCCGGCGAGACCATCGTGGCGGCGATCAACACCGCGATCGAAGGCCTGCCGCGCGACCAGATCCGCCTGCATTGCTGTTGGGGCAACTGGGAAGGCCCGCACACCCACGACATCCCGTTCGCGAGCGTGCTGCCGGTGCTGGAGCAGGCGAAGGTCGGCGCGCTCAGCATCGAGTTCGGCAACCCGCGCCACCAGCACGAGGTCGCGGTGCTGCGCAAACGCAAGCTGCCGGATCACCTGCTGCTGGTCGCCGGCGTGATCGATACGACGACGAATTTCGTCGAGCATCCCGAAGTGGTTGCCAAGCGTCTGGAGGAGACGGTCGCGGCGGTCGGCGAGCGCGAGCGCGTCATCGCGTCGACCGATTGCGGCTTCGGCACCTTCGCGGGCCGCGAATGGGTCGCCGAGGATGTCGTTTGGGCGAAGCTCGAGTCGCTGCGCAAGGGCGCCGACATCGCATCGGCGCGGCTATGGGGCAAGGCGCACTGAATGAAGTCGCACTGAACTCAAGACGCCGGGGGGCCGAGATGCACGCATTCTACAATGATTCGTCGTGGCTGGTGACGATTGGCCGATGGTGCATCGTCTTCTTCTTTCTCGCGGTCGGCAGCCGCAACTGCCTCAAACCGCAGGTCGACGACCATGTGCACCGGCTGAAGATCTTCCGCGCCCCCTTCCCGCTCGCGACCTTCTGGATCGGCCAGACGCTGGAATTCGTCGGCTGCGCGCTGGTGCTGTTCAACTGGCATCCCGCGATCGGCGCCGGCTGCCTGATCGCCTTCACGGTGCTCGCCTCCGCGCTGCTGCTGCGCTTCTGGGAAGCGCCCGATCCGTTCAAGAAGGCGGTGATGCGCAACGCCATGCTGGCGAACACGGCGATCGTCGGCGGCCTCCTCCTGCTGCTGCAGCGCAGCCTCGGATGACGACACCCGGCCCGCGCCTCGCGCCACTGCCGCCCGGACACGCGCCCGAGCTTGCCGACCAGTTCGCCTCGTTCCTCAAGTCGCTCGGCTTCGTGCCGAACAGCGTGCTCACCATGCAGCGCAAGCCCGCGCTGGTGCGCGCCTTCGTGGCGATGCAGGCCGTGATCTGGAGCCCGGACAGCACGGTCGATCGCGGGCTCAAGCGGCTGATCGCGTTCGCGGCGAGCGCCGCGGTCGGCGACGCCTACAGCATGGCGCACACCGCGAGCGGCGCGATCCATTTCGGCATCGATCCGGCGCGGCTCGCGGTGCTTTCGGATTTCCGCAACAGCCCGCAATTCACCCCGGCCGAGAAGGCGGCGCTGGCGCTCGCGGTCGGCGCAAGCGCGGTGCCCAATGCCGTGACCGACGAGACCTTCGCGGCGCTGCGCGCCCATTGGAGCGAGGAGCAGGTCGTCGAGATTGTCGCAGCGGTCGCGATGGCGGGTTTTCTCGCCCGCTGGAATGGTACGATGGCGACGCCGCTCGAGGACGAGCCGCGCGAAGTCGCCGAGAAATATCTTAGCCCCCAGGGCTGGTCGGCCGGCGTGCACGGGGATTGAGCGGCGGACAGTGAGCAACGGACGCGATTGCGCATCCGTGCGGCGCGCAACATGCTGCGTGCCGCGCCGCCCAACGAGGTGACGTCAACGAAGACTCAAAACGGAAGTCCTGGGAGGGACCCCATGTCGGCTCGCATCAATCGTCGCAAATTCATGCAGGGCACGGCGGCCGCGGCCGGCGTTGCCACGATCGCCATGCCGGCTGTGGCGCAGAACGCGCCGCTCAAGATCGGCCTCATGACGGTCAAGACCGGCCCGCTCGCGGCCGGCGGCATCCATATCGAGGAAGGCTTCCGGGCCTATCTCAAGTCGCGCGATTCCAAGCTCGGCGGGCGGACCGTCGATCTCATCGTCGCCGACACCGGCGGCAACCCGGCCGGCGCCAAGACCAAGGCGATCGAATTGGTCGAGCGCGACAAGGTCGACCTCATCATGGGCCCGTTCGCGGCCTTCGAGCTCCTGGCGGTGCTCGACTATCTCGCCCAGAACAAGATGCCGACGCTGGCGTTCGCGGGCGCCGAGGACGTGACGCAGCGGCGCGGCAATCCCTATTTGCTGCGCACCTCCTACACGTCGGCGCAGGGCCTCTACCCGCTCGCCGACTACGCCATCAAGGAGCTGAAGGTGAAGCGGGCCGTGACGGCCATGGACGACTTCGCCTTCGGCTACGAGGAGGTCGGCGGCTTCCAGCGCACCTTCGAGGATGGCGGCGGCCGCGTCGTCAAGAAGCTATGGGCACCGCTCAACACGCCGGACTACGTGCCCTACATCACGCAGATCGAGGATTGCGACGTCGTCTGCCAGGGGTTCACGGGATCGAACCCGCTCAAGTTCACCAAGGCCTACCACGGCCTCGGCCTCAAGCAGCCGTTGCTCGGCGGCACCACCGCGGCCGACGACACCATCATGGGCGGGTTCGGCGAGGAGGCGGTCGGCTTGATCAACTCGTGCCCCTACACGCTCGATCTCGACACCGAGTCCAATCGCCGCTTCCTCGCCGACATGCACAAGCACATCGGGCCGAACGTCGCGATCGGGACCTACGCGGCCACCTTCTATCTCAACGGCCAGGTCATCGAGGCTGCGCTGGCGAAGACCAACGGCAAGTCGGACGATCCGGCGGCACTCGTGCAGGCGATGCGCTCGGTCAAGCTCGCCGACACGCCACGCGGTCCGATCAGCTTCGACGATCACAACAATATTGTGTGCAACATCTACATCCGCCGCGTCGAGAAGCAGGGCGGCAAGCTGGTCAACAAGACGATCAAGACCTATCCGGCGGTGAGCCAGTTCTGGACCTACGATCCGAAATGGTTCTTGGCGCAGCCGGTCTATTCACGCGATTATCCGCCCATGAAGACGTGATCGAAGAAAACGTGATCGCGGGTCGGCCGCGTGGGGCGTGAAGGCCAAAGACACAAGACCAGGAGCACGATGCAACAGACCGACGTGAACGCCGTCGAGGCGGCCTTTGCGGCCCTGACGGCAAGCCCCTCCGTGGCGACCATGCTCGACCAGCTCGCGGCCGACGCGGCGCGCACCCTGGCGGAGCAGCGAACGCTCGCCGCGATTGCGTCGCCGCCGTTCAAGGAGCACGCGCGCGCCGCTTATTATCTCAAGCGGTTCGGCGAGCTCGGCCTCAAGGACGCGGCGATCGACGCCGAAGGCAACGTGACGGCGTGGCGTCCGGGCACCGGACGCGGCCCGAAGATCATCGTCTGCGCCCATCTCGACAGCGTATTTGCCGAGGGCACGGATGTGACCGTCCGCGAGATCGACGGCGTCCTGCACGGGCCGGGCATCGGCGACAATGCGCGCGGCCTCGCGGTGCTGCTGTCGCTGCTGAACACCTTGAACCGCAATGCCATCAAAACGGTCGGCGACATCCTGTGGGTCGGCACCGTCGGCGAGGAGGAGCTCGGCAACCTGCGCGGCGTGAAGGCGCTGCTGCGCGATCACCCGGACATCGACGGCTTCGTCTCGATCGACGGGCTCAAGGTCGCGCGCATCGTCAACCAGGCGACCGGGAGCCATCGCTACGAGATGACCTTCACGGGACCCGGCGGGCACAGCTTCGCGGCGTTCGGCCTGCCGAGCGCGGTCCACGCCATGGGACGGGCAATCGCAGCGATCTCCGACCTGCAGACGCCCTCCGATCCCAAGACGACGTTCACGGTCGGCACCGTGCGCGGCGGCACCTCGGTCAACGCGATCGCCAAGGAGGCGCGCATGGCCGTCGACATCCGCTCCAACGCGACCGACGCGCTTTTGCAACTTGAGGAAAATATCATCTCGATCGTGCAACATGCGGTAGCGCAAGAGAACAAGCGCTGGGGCTCGGACAACATCGCGGTCGAGGTCAAGCTGATCGGCGACCGCCCGGCCGGAACAACCCCGCCGGCCTCCCCGATCATCGAGACGGCGCGGCGCGCAGTGGCGGAAGTCGCGCCCGGCAAGGCAATCGAGCTCGCGGCATCGAGCACCAACTCCAACATAGCCATGTCCCTCGGCATTCCGGCCGTCACGATCGGCGGCGGTGGCGAAGGCAGCGGCCAGCATTCACTCAGCGAATGGTACAAGCCGACCGATGCGCATCTCGGGCCGCAGAACGCGCTGCTAACCATCCTGACGCTCGCGGGGCTCGCCGGCGTGAGCGACCCGGTCCTGCCGCGGCGCAGCGACCCGCCCGGGGCCTAGGCGTCGACGCCGGCCCGGAACCCGCTGGCATTCCACCACGGCCGTCCCCCGCCGACAGGGCGTGGCAAAAAGTCGATGTTGCTTGTCCGCATCTTCCGCTAGCATCGGCAACCGATGGGCGGCGAGCGACGGCACGGAAGTTGCTCTTGCCACCATAGTCGCCACGATAATCGCCACGATATCTGGGAGCGTCACATGAACGAGAAGCAGCTGCGAGGCCTCATCGGGCGTGTCAAAGCTGGCAGGATGTCCCGGCGCGCATTTGTGCAGAAGATGGTCGCGGTCGGCCTCACGGCGCCGCTGGCCAACCAGATGCTCGCCTACAACGGCGTCGCGATGGCGGCCACCGCGTTCGACTACAAGCCGACCAAGCGCGGCGGCGGCGGTGCGCTCAAGGTCCTGTGGTGGCAGGGACCGACCCTGCTCAACCCGCACTTCGCGGTCGGCACCAAGGACCAGGAGGCCTCGCGCATCTTCTACGAGCCGCTGGCGGCGTGGGACCGCGACGGCAACCTCGTGCCGATCCTCGCCTCCGAGCTCCCCGACCTGGAGAAGGACACGCTGTCGCGCGACGGCAAGACTGTCACCTGGAAGCTCAAGCCGAACGTGAAATGGCACGACGGCCAGCCGCTCACCGCCGACGACCTCATCTTCACCTGGCAGTACGTGATCGATCCTGCGACCGCCGCGGTCAGCATCGGCAGCTACAAGGACATGGAGGTCGAGAAGGTCGACAACCTCACGATCAGGGTCCACTTCCAGAATCCGACGCCGTTCTGGGCCAATCCGTATGTCGGCCAGCGCGGCAACATCATCCCCAAGCACCACTTCGAGGCCTACAAGGGCGCGAAGTCGCGCGAGGCCCCCGCCAACCTCAAGCCGGTCGGCACCGGGCCCTACAAGTTCGTGTCGTTCAGCCCGGGCGACCTCGTGCGCGGCGAGCTCTTTGCCGACTACCATCAGCCCAATCGGCCCTATTTCGACACGATCGAGATGAAGGGCGGCGGCGACGCCGTCTCGGCCGCACGCGCCGTGCTGCAGACCGGCGAGTACGACTATGCGTGGAACATGCAGGTCGAGGACGATATCCTCAAACGGCTCGAGGCTGGCGGCAAAGGGCATATCGACATCGCGCCGGGCGGCGACATCGAGCACCTGCAGCTCAATTCCACCGACCCGTGGACCGAGGTCGACGGCGAGCGCTCGAGCATCAAGACCAAGCATCCGATCCTGTCGGATCCGGCGGTGCGTAACGCGCTCGCGGTGCTGATCGATCGCAAATCCGTCCAGCAGTACATCTATGGCCGCGCCGGCATCGAGACACCGAACTTCCTCAACAATCCGCCGCGCTACCGCTCGACCAACATGCCGGACGAGTTCAACGTCGACAAGGCCAACCAGTTGCTCGACGCGGGCGGCTGGAAGCGCGGGTCGGACGGCGTGCGTGCAAAGGACGGCAAGCGGCTCAAGTTCGTCTACCAGACCTCGATCAACGCGCCGCGCCAGAAGAACCAGGCGATCGTCAAGCAGGCGTGCCAGAAGGCCGGCATCGAGCTCGAGCTCAAGGCCGTGCCCGCCTCGGTGTTCTTCTCCTCGGACATCGGCAATCCCGACACCTACCCGCATTTCTACTGCGATCTGCAGATGTACAACACGACCATGCCGTATCCGGATCCGCAGCCCTTCATGGACCAGTTCCTGTCGTGGGAGGTCTCCGACAAGAACAACAAATGGCAGGGCCGCAACGTGACGCGCTGGATCAGCCCGGAGTACGACAAGGCCTACAAGGACGCCATGGTCGAGCTTGACCCGGTCAAGCGCGCGGCCCTGTTCATCAAAATGAACGATCTGGCCTGCGGCGCGCGCGCCGTCATCGGCATCGTCAACCGGCCGAAGGCCATTGCGATCTCCAACAAGCTGCGCAACCCGCCGATCACCAGCTGGGACAACGACCTGTCGCATCTTGCCAGCTGGTATCGCGAGGCGTGAGGATACGGCGGCGCGCAACGGCGGGCGAAGCGATCTCTTCCGTCCGGGACCTCCGTCCGGATTGGCGTGGATATTGCTTGACCGCCGACATCGCCACGGATCGGGGTGAGCGTCATTCGCTCTAGCGTATGGGTCGTTATCTCCTCAGGCGCCTGCTGATCGCGATTCCGAGCCTGGTCGGGATCAGCATGGTGCTGTTCGCGGTGCTGGCGCTCGCGCCCGGCGATCCGTTCGGCGACATGGCGACGAGCCCCGACATTCCGCCCGAGGTGCGCGAGGCCCTGCGCGTCCAGTTCGGGCTCAACGATCCGATCCCGATCCGTTACATGCACTGGTTCGTCGCCATGCTGCATGGCAATTGGGGCTTCTCGTTCGTCAGCCGCATCGACGTCAGCCGGCTGATCGTCGAACGGGTGCCGACGACGCTGCTCGTGATCGGCTCATCGCAGGTGCTGGCGCTGCTGATCGCGCTGCCGGTCGGCGTCTTTGCGGCGGCAAAGCCCTACTCGCTGTTCGACCAACTCGCCACCGCCTTCGCGTTCATCGGCTTCTCGCTGCCGACCTTCTTCACCGGGCTGTTGTTCATCCTCCTGTTCAGCATCGAGCTGCACTGGCTGCCCTTCGTCTACCGCACTGACATCGGCGGCAACGGCTGGCCGTGGTACTGGGCGCACATCAAACAGGCGATCATGCCGGTCGCGGTGCTCGGCCTCTTCCAGGGCGCCTCGTGGACGCGCTACGTGCGCTCCGCCATGCTCGACGTGATCCGGCTCGATTACGTCACCACCGCACGCGCCAAGGGCCTGCCCGAGCGCACCGTGATCATGCGGCACGTGGTGCGCAATGCGCTGATCCCGGTCGTCACCCTGGTGGCGCTGCAGATGCCGGCGGTGTTCGGCGGCGCCATCATCACGGAGCAGATCTTCCGCGTGCCCGGCATCGGCTCGCTGCTCATCACCTCGATCCTCGCCAACGACACGCCCGTCGTCATGGCGGTGACCTTCGTGTTCGCCTGCCTCGTCATCCTGTTCAACCTGCTGGCAGACCTGATCTATGGCTGGCTCGACCCACGCATCGCCTACCGCTGAGGCCGCCGCGCCCGCAGCGCCCAGGGCGACCGCCGTCTCGGCGGCGCCGGCCGCGCCTATGGCGTCGGTCGCGGCCGTGCCGCGCACGCGCATCACGCCCGGCCACGATGCCTGGCGCCGCTTCCGACGCCATCGCCTCGCGCTGGTGAGCGCCATCGTCCTGCTGCTGATCATCCTGACCGTGGTGCTCGGCCCGCTGTGGTGGAATGTGCCGATCAACGACATCGACTTCGGCGCGACACTGGCCGGCCCGTCGTGGCATCACCCGTTCGGCACCGACGACCTCGGCCAGGACCTGCTGGCCCGCATGCTCTACGGCGGCCGCATCTCGCTCGCGGTCGGGCTTGCCGCCATGCTGGTCGCGGTGTTCGTCGGCACCGTGGTCGGGGCGCTTGCCGGCATCTCGCGCGGCTGGGTCGACGCCGGCCTGATGTGGTTCACCGACCTCTTTCTCTCGTTGCCGCAGTTGCCGCTGCTGCTGCTGATCATCTACCTGTTCCGCGACGCGCTCAAAGCCGTGGTCGGGCCGGAAGTCGGCGTGTTCATCCTCATCGTCGTGGTGATCGGCGGCTTCCGCTGGATGCCGGTGGCCCGCCTCGTGCGCGCGCAGTTCTTCTCGCTGCGCGAGAAGGAATTCGTCGAGGCCGCGCGCGCGCTCGGCGCCACGACCTGGCGACAGGTCGTGCATCACATGCTGCCCAACGCGATCGGCCCCATCATCGTCGCCGGCACCATCGAGGTCGCGGCCGCGATCATCGCCGAATCGACGCTGTCGTTCCTCGGCCTCGGCTTCCCGCCCGACATCCCGACCTGGGGGCGCCTGCTCTACGACGCCAAGGACAATCTCGACGTGGCGCCGCACTGGGCGCTGTTTCCCGGCGCCGCGATCTTCCTCACGGTGCTCACCCTCAACTTCGTCGGCGACGGGCTGCGCGACACGTTCGACCCGCGCAAGGTGATGTAGCGTGACCGATGTCGCCACGACGCGCCAGGACGTACCGCCGCAAGGGACCGGCGAGCGGCTGCTCGATATCCGCGGCCTGCAGACCGACTTCGCGACCGACGACGGGATCATACGTGCCGTCAACGGCGTGGACCTCACGATCGACCGCGGCGAGACGCTGGGCGTGGTCGGCGAGTTGGGCAGCGGCAAGTCGGTCACGGCGCTCTCGGTGCTCAAACTGATCGCCATGCCGCCGGGACGCATCGCCGGCGGGCAGATTCTCTGGCGCGGCCGCGATCTCGTACCGCTCGGGCGGCCCGAGATGCAGGAAATCCGCAGCAAGGAGATTGCGATCGTCTTCCAGGAGCCGATGACCTCGCTCAACCCGGTCTACACGGTCGGCGACCAGATCGCCGAGGTCATCCGCCTGCACGAGAAATCTGGGCAAGCGCGCCGTGCGCGACAAGACGATCGAAATGCTGCGGCTCGTGCGCATCCCCAACCCCGAGCGCCGGGCCGACGACTATCCGCATCAGTTCTCCGGCGGCATGCGCCAGCGCGTCATGATCGCGATGGCGCTGTCGTGCAATCCCGCGCTGCTCATCGCCGACGAGCCGACCACCGCGCTCGACGTCACCATCCAGGCGCAGATCCTCGACCTGCTGACCGAGATGAAATCGCGGCTCGGCATGGCGATCATGCTGATCACCCACGCGATGGGCGTCGTTGCCGAGACGGCGCAGCGGGTCGTCGTGATGTATGCGGGCCGCGTGGTCGAGGAGGCCCCGGTCGGCGAGCTCTTTGCCCGCCCGCGCCATCCCTATACGCAAGGGCTGATCCGTTCGATCCCGCGCATCGACAAGGCCGCGACGCACCGCTCGCGCCTCGAGTTCGATCGCCGGCACGGTGCCGAGCCCGCTCGACAAGCTGCCGGGCTGCCGCTTCGCCCCGCGCTGTCCGTTCGTGCGCGACGACTGCCTCGCCGCCGTGCCGCCGCTGCGCGAGGTCGCGCCCGGCCATCACGTCGCCTGCGTCTTGTGAGGGCGACATGAGCGAGCCGCTGCTGCGCGTGAAGAACCTGGTGAAGAACTTCGCCGTCAAGGGCGGCTTCCTGTCCGGCACCGTCGAGCAGGTGCACGCGGTCAACGACGTGAGCTTCGAGATCGCGGCCGGCGAGACGCTCGGCGTGGTCGGCGAGTTCGGCTGCGGCAAATCCACCACCGGGCGCTGCATCCTGCGTCTGATCGAGCCGACCTCGGGCGAGGTCTGGTTCGACGGCACCAACGTCACGGCGCTCGACACCACGCAACTGCGCGCGCTGCGCCGCGACATCCAGATCATCTTCCAGGACCCGTTCGCCTCGCTCGATCCACGCATGACGGTCGGCAACATCGTCGGCGAGGCGCTGGTCATCCACGGCCTCGCCAAGGACCGGAGCGACTACGAGGACCGCGTCGTCAAGCTGCTCGAGACCGTCGGCCTGCATGCCGACCACATGCGGCGCTATCCGCACGAGTTCTCCGGCGGCCAGCGCCAGCGCATCGGCATCGCGCGCGCGCTAGCGGTGTCGCCCAAGCTGATCGTGTGCGACGAGCCGGTGTCCGCGCTCGACGTGTCGATCCAGGCGCAGGTGGTCAATTTGCTGGAGGATCTGCAGCAGGAATTCGGCCTCACCTACATCTTCATCGCCCACGATCTCTCGGTCGTCGAGCACATCTCGACCCGCGTCGCCGTGATGTATCTCGGCAAGATCGTCGAGATCGCGAGTGCGCGCGATCTCTACGCCACCCCGCTGCATCCCTACACCGAGGCGCTGATGTCGGCGGTGCCGATCCCGGACCCTACCGTCAAGCGCGAGCGCATCGTGCTGCAAGGCGACGTACCGAGCCCGCTGCGTCCGCCGTCCGGCTGCCATTTCCACACCCGCTGCCCGATCCGCCAGCTCCCGCTGTGCGCCGAGGAGGTGCCGACGCTCGAGCAGAAGCGCGACGGGCATTGGGCGGCGTGTCATTTGCGTAGCTGAAACCCGGTCTTATCCATGAACCCGTTCGACCTCTCCGGCCGCGTTGCCATCGTCACGGGCGGCAATGGCGGGCTCGGATTGGGCATGGCGCGCGGCCTCGCGCGGGCCGGCGCGACGGTCGCGATCGCGGCGCGCGATGAGGCGAAGAGCAAGGCGGCCGTGAAGGAGCTGCGGGCGACCGGCGCCCGCTGCGGGTCCTATCCGGTGCAAGTCGGCTCGCGCGAGGCATGCCTGAAGATGGTCGCGGCCGTCGTCGCCGAATTCGGCCGTTGCGACATCCTCGTCAACAATGCGGGCACGACCATCCGCAAGCGTCCCGAGCTGATCTCGGAGGACGAGTGGCGCCAGGTGATCGACGTCAACCTCGGCGGCACGCTGTTCTGCGCCCAGGCCGTCTACCCGCACATGAAAGCGGCCAGGCACGGCAAGATCGTGAACATCGGCTCGATGTACTCGATCTTCGGCGCGCCCCTCGTCGCCCCCTACGCGGCGAGCAAGGGCGGCGTCGCGCAGCTCACGCGCTCGCTCGCAGCCGCGTGGGCGGCCGACAACATCCAGGTGAACGCCATCCTGCCCGGCTGGCTCGACACCGATCTCACGCGCAGCGCACGCGAGCAGGTCGCCGGCCTCAACGAGATCGTGCTGACGCGCACGCCGGCCGGGCGATGGGGCATGCCGGACGATCTCGCCGGCGCGGCCGTGTTCCTCAGCAGCCCGGCGTCCGACTTCGTGACCGGCGCCCTGTTGCCGGTCGACGGCGGCTACTCGGCGCGCGGGTGACACGTAGGGTGGGCAACCGCGCCCGGCCGTCCGCGTGGGCAAAATCGCTCCCGCGCGGTTGCCCACGCGGACAGGCCGTGCCACGCGATCCCCGCCTTCGCGGGGACAGGTTTAGTCCACCTTACTCCGCCGCGACGTGCGCGAAGCTCTGCACGTCGGCGTTGACCAGATCGAGCGGCGACGCCGTCTCCTCCAGCATGCCCCAGCCCTTGAGCCAGTCGAAGGTCCGCGTCATCTCGTCGAGCGGGATCGGCGCCGGGTCGCACACGACGAGCCGGCTCTCGCGCAGATCCTCGACGCGCAGCGCCGCGACCTCCGGATCGGTCTTGCCGTGATAATCGATGAAGTAGTGCAGGTAGGCGCGCTTGTTCGCGTTGATGCGGCGCACTGCCTCGCGCACCGCCCGGTTGAACGCCGCATAGGTCTCGGCGTCGACGCGGTCGGAGGCGACCTCGGTGCCGTGGAAGAACGCCGAGCACACGATGCGGCAGCCCTTCTTTTCGGCGAGCGTGATGTGCGGCTCGGTCAGCGTCGTCGCCTCGATCTCGCCGTCGAGCAGCGCCTTGAGGCGGAAGCGTGAGCCGTTCGGCGCGCGGCACAGCTTGATCATCTCGCGCGGCAGGAAGCCTTCCAGCATGTGCAGCGCGATGTAGTGGGTGCCGAAGTAGAACGGCACGCCGATGGTCCGGTCGGCGAGCTGCTGCGGCGTGTAGACCGGCGAGTTGGGCGCGACCACCACCGCCGCATAGCTCACGATCGCGCGGCGGCCGACCTGGCGGCTGCCCTGGCGCGTCTCCTGGACGCGGCAGTAGTTGCCCCATTCGCAGGCATTGTACATGTCGGCCGCGCCTTGCTCGAGCAGGCGGCCGTGGCTCGCAAACGGATTGACGCCCTTCGGGCTCGTCACGCCGGTCTCGGTCTTCTTCTCGACGCCCTTCTCGCGGTCGGCCCATTCGACCTCCAGGCCCTCGCGCGCGAACAGCCCCTCGTCGTAGGCGACCAGCTCCGGCAATCCCTGGAACGGCGCCGTCGTTTCCAAGACGAGCTTCTTCATGGCGGGTGCTCCTGTGCGCATCGACCCCGCGCAACGCTAACAGCCGGAATAGCGCGGTTCAAGAATGCGGAATGCGCTGCACCACGGCGCCAGGCTGGTTGTGACCCTGACGTCGCTCAGTGCGGCCGCAAGATGGTCGGCCCTCGGGTGGCTTCAAACGGTAGCGGCTCCAGGGGCGGCGAGGCCCCCGCCAGATCCAGCGCGGCGAAAATCCTGCGAATTGTCCGAAGGTTGATTCTACCGGAGCTGTGGCCGGAACGTCACAGACGTCCGTCTCCCAGAATATTAGAGTACGCGCGAACTGGGAGACGTTTGCATGGTCGTGAACCGCACGCTGCACCGTGGCGGGCGGCGGAGAACCTGCAAGCAGCTGGCGCTGCTCGGCAGCGCCGGCTTGAGTGTTCTCATTGCGCTCGGCACGAATGGCGCGTGGGCGCAGTCGGGCCCCTTCGTCTACGTGCCCAATGCCAACTCCAATAGCGTGTCTGTCATCGACACGGTTACCAACACGGTACCCGGGCCCGCGATTTCCGTCGGCACCCAACCTTTCTCGGTTGCGGTCCGCGGCGACGAATTGCTGGTCTACGTAGCCAACGGAGCCAGCAATACGGTTTCCGTCATCAACACCGCGACCAATGCGGTCACCGCCACTATCCCGGTCGGAAGTACTCCGCTGGCGGTCGCGCTCAGTCCCAACGGCACCACGGCCTACGTGGCCAACGCCGCCGGCAATACTATTTCCATCATCAATACGGCGACCAATACGGTCACCGGCACCATCGCGGTCGGAAGTGGTCCGGTGGGGATCGCTTTCAGTCCCAACGGCCTCACGGCCTTCGTGACCAATACAACCGACAGTACGGTTTCCGTCATCAACACCGTGACCAATACGGTCACCGCCACCATCCCGGTCGGCGCCGTTCCTACGATCGTCGCCGTTGCTCCAAACGGCGCCACGGCCTACGTGGCCAACGGGCTCGCCAATACGGTTTCCGTTATCAACACTGCGACCAATACGGTTACCGCCACCATCCCGGTCGGAAACAATGCCACGGGGATCGCGGTCAGCCCCAACGGCGCCACGGCCTATGTGACCAACTCAGCCAGCAATACGGTTTCCATCATCAACACCGCGACCAATACGGTCATCGCCACCGTCCCGGTCGGAACATCGCCTACGGGGGTCGTTTTCAGCCCCAACGGCGCTGCGGCGTACGTGACCAACACCGTCAGCAGCAATACGGTTTCCGTGATCGACACCGCGACCATGACGGTCACGACCACCATCGCGGCCGGAATCGGAAGCGGTCCCATATTTCCCGGCGCCTGCGGCAACGGCAATGCGCTCCTGGCCGGCGGGCTGACCTTCAAGGCGAACACGTCGGGGGCGCTGGCCTGCACGCTGGCCTCCGGGCCGAGCGGCGCGGCCGGCCCGATCTTCACCGGCGGCACCATGCAGTTCGCCGGCGCCGGCATCTCGAGTTCGCTGCCGATCACCCTGTTGAGCCAGGGCGGCATTTTCGACACCGGCGGCAACAACGCCACGCTGTCCGGCAGCATCGACGGACCGGGCGCACTCACCAAGATCGGACTCGGCACGCTGACGCTGTCGGGAACAAGCACGTATGCGGGCCCGACGGCAGTCAATGCCGGCACCCTGGAGGTGGACGGCTCGATCGCGCTGTCGATCCTGACGACGGTGAACAATGGCGGCGCGCTGACCGGCGTCGGCACTGTCGGTGCGACGCAGATCAATGCGGGCGGCGTATTCGCACCGGGCAACGGCACAGCCGGGTCGTCGATGACGGTTTCCGGCCATGTGAGCTTCGCCCCGGGCGCGACCTACCAGGTGCGGGTCGATCCGGCGACCGCATCGTTCGCCAACGTCACCGGCACGGCCGCGCTCGCCGGCACCGTGAACGCCGTGTTCGCTTCCGGGAGCTACATCTCCAAGCAGTACACCATCCTGGAGTCGGCAGGCCTCGGCGGCACCACGTTCTCGGCCCCCTGACGAACACCAACCTGCCGGCGGGCCTGACCGACAATCTCAGCTATAGCGGCAGCGACGTCTTCTTGAATCTCGCCGCAACGCTGCCGACCGGCGGGCTCAACCGTAATCAGCAGGCCGTCGCCGGCACGCTGAGCAATTTCTTCAATGGCGGCGGCGCGCTGCCGCCGGGCTTCGCCAGCCTGTTCAATCTCACCGGCGCGAATCTGGCCAACTCGCTGACGCAAGTCGACGGCGAGAACGCGACCGGCGCGGAGCACGGCGCGATCGACCTGATGAAAGAGTTCCTGACCCTCATGCTCGATCCGAACGTCTACGGCCGCGGCGGCTTTGCGTCCGGCAGCCCCCTCGGCTTCGCGCCGGATCGGAATGCGATCCTGCCGCCCGACATCGCGCTCGCCTATGCGGCGATACTGAAGGCGCCGCCGAAGTCGAGCTTCGAGCAGCGCTGGAGCGCATGGGCTTCGGGCTTCGGCGGCAGCGCGCGGGCGGACGGCGATCTCGCCGCCGGATCAAGCAATGTCACGACCGCAACGTTCGGATACGCGGCCGGCCTGGACTATCACTATACGCCCGACACGGTGTTCGGCTTCGCGCTCGCCGGCGGCGGCACCGGCTGGAATCTGGCGCAAGGCCTCGGCAGCGGACGCAGCGACGCATTCCTCGCCGGCATCCATGGCGTGACGCACGCGGGACCGGCCTACCTCGCCGGCGCGCTCGCCTTTGCCAACAACTGGTTCACCACCAACCGCACCGCATTGGCCGACCGGCTCACCGCGAGCTTCGAGGGGCAGAGCTACGCGGCGCGGCTCGAAGGCGGCTATCGCTTCGCGCTGCCGGGCGGCCGGGGCCTCGCCGGCATCACGCCCTATGCGGCGATCCAGGCGCAGAACTTTCATACGCCGTCCTACAGCGAGACCGACCTGACCGCCGGCGGCTTCGGGGTCTCGTACGGCGCCATGAACGGCAACGACACGCGCAGCGAACTGGGCGCGCGCTTCGACAATCCGACGCTGCTCGGTCACATGCCGCTCATTCTGCGCGCCAAACTCGCCTGGGCACACGATTGGGTGAGCAACCCGGCGCTCAATGCCGCGTTCGAGTCGCTGCCCGGCACGAGTTTCACGGTCAACGGCGCGCCGATCCCGCACAATTCCGCGGTGACCAGTGCCGGCGCGCAACTCCTCCTCGCTCCGGACTGGTCGCTGATCGCCAAGTTCGACGGCGAGTTTGCCTCCGGCTCGCAAACCTACGCGGGCTCAGAAACGCTGCGCTATACGTGGTGACCGCAGACTTGGCCGACGCTCGATAGGACGCATTTCTCGCGCCGCGATCTACCGCGGCGTAGTCCCGTTCGTGCCGATCAACTTCATCACGCTCATGGTGATCAGCTATGTGCCCGTGTTCTCGCTGGGCTCGGTCAACTTGGGGAAGCGAGCGAGGCCGGCGACGCCGCGGCCGCCTTCCGCGATGTCGCCGCCATCAGCAGGAGCAGAAATGCGGCTCCGATGAAGCATGGCACGGCCGCCGCACGGAAAATGCCGACGACGCCAATTCCGTAGCCGACGAGGACTCCCGTCAGAACCGGCCCGAAGAACTGTCCCACGCGGCCCATGCCCATCGCCCAGCCGATTCCCGTCGATCGGATCGCGGTCGGATACATATCGGCCGCGACCGCGATCAGCCCGGTGCCGGTGCCGCCGACGAAGAACCCGGCCAGCAACGAGGCCAGGCTCAATGTCATCACGGACGACGAGGCCTGCCCGAACCACGCCAATGCGGCGCCGCCAAGAACGAAGCCGGGAATGAGAATCCTGAATGGACCAAATCGGTTGACGAGCCACCCCGACAGCGCGCTCGCGCACACGCTGCCGAAATTGTTCAAGCCCACGATCAGGGCCGCGGCCGACAGCGAGAAGCCGACGGAGCGAAGAACCGCCGGCGTCCAGAACGTGACCGTCACCAGCACCATGAAGACCATGAAGAACGGCACCCACAGCAGCAGCGTCGGTATCGCGCGCCCGCCGGTGAACAGGTGACTGACCGGGACACCGCGCGCGGTGCCTTGCGACGCCGCCATCAGCCTGGCATCCGCCGGAATCTCGCCTGGCGCAATGCGATCGAGCGTTCGCCGGACGTCATCCATGCGGATGTTCCTGGCCAGCAGGAAACGGATCGATTCCGGCAACCAGATCGCCAGCAGCACGGCGACGACGAGGGGCGCGACGGTGCCGATGTAAAATACGGCTCGCCACCCGAACGCGGGAATGACCCATGCGCTGGTCAGCGATCCGATCAGCCCGCCCGCCGGGAACGAAGCGAACAGCACGGTGACGAAAACGTCACGCAGACGGCGCGGCGCAAGTTCGGCGCCCATGGCGAGAAATGCGGGCGTCGCGCCGCCGAGCCCGAGCCCAGCGCAGAACCGATAGGCCAGCAAATGGTCCAGGGACGCCGCGCGGGCGGTCATGAAGCTGAACGCCGCAAACACCAAGACCGCGATGACCATGAACCACTTGCGGCCCAGAAGATCGGCCAATGGCCCGAACAACAATGCACCGATCGCCGCGCCGACGAGCCCGGCGGATCCGACCTGACCGAACTGGGACATCGGCAGCTTGATGACTTCCGCGATGGCGGGCGCCGTATAGCCGATCGCCTGGGTATCGAAGCCGTCGAGCGCCGCGACCAGCATGCACAGGATCAAGATCGCGATCTGATAGCGGCCGACAGGATGTCGATCGATGAATTCGAGGACGTCGACTTCATTGCTTGGCATGGAATCCCCCCTTCGGCGCCGGCGTGCGTTCATCTTCGCGGCATCGTATCAGTGCGCACAAGTCCGTCCCATCGCTTCTATCGCCATACGCTCCGCGCAGTTTCCACGAGGCGTGCAAGCTTCTCCTCCTGCCGCGCTTCCATCATCGGCCGGCCACCGATCGAACTGGCGAAGCCGCATTGCGGGCTGATCGCCAACTGCTCGATCGGCGCAAACTTGGCCGCCTCGTCGATGCGGCGCTTCAGGAAGCCGACGTCCTCGAGGTCGGCGGACTTGCTCGACATGATGCCGAGCACGGCAATCTTGCCCTTCGGCAGGAGCCGAAGCGGCGCAAAACCGCCGGCGCGCTCGGTGTCGTATTCCAGAAAATATCCATCGACATCGATGTCGTTGAACAGCACCTCGGCCACCGGCTCGTACCCGCCCTCGGCGCCCCAATTGGCCTCGCGATTGCCGCGGCATTGATGCAGCGTGACGGTGACGTGATCGGGCACCGACGTCACGACATCGTTGAGCCTGCAGGCGTAGAGTTTCAGAAGATCATCCGGTGGCGTACCCCATCGCGTCACCGTCTCGCGATGAATGGGATCGCACAGGAACGCAATGCTGGTATCGTCGAACTGGATATAGGTCGCGCCGGCCGCGACCAGCGCTTCGACTTCCCGCTTATAGGCCGTCGTGACATCGGCCCAGAACTGCTCGATATCTTTGTAGTGTCCCTCGCGGACGCCGCGGTCTCCGCACGCGTACATGTGGACGAGGATCGGGGCCGGCAGGGTTACTTTCGGCACCAGCCTGGTGTTGGCCTTCAGGAACTTGAACGCGCGAACGGTCGCGCTCTCGTGCCACTCGATCGGCGCGTTGATCCATAGTCGCGAGAACGGCTGGGTCGCGCCCTGCTTGTTGCGCCACATCATCTCGGTCGTGCCTTGCCGGTCGGCCGCAAACCCCTTCCAGCCCATGATCAGGTCGAGCCACCAGCTTCGCCGCCGAAACTCGCCATCGGTCGCGGCCTGCATCCCGGCGCGCTCCTGCATCGCCACGACCTCGCGGATGCACTCGTCCTCGACGGCGCGCAGCTCCGCGTTGTCGTGCGGCCCGAGATGCTGGTCCGGCGTCTGCCGCCCGAGCAACCGCTCGCGCGCTTGCGTCAAGCGTGCCGGGCGAATGAAGCTGCCGACCACGTCCGCGCGAAACGGCGGCGCTCGCCGCACCCCGACGTTTTCCTGAGCGACTTCAGGCATACGGACTACCTCCCGACGATTATCTCGTTTGCGGCAGAACGCGCATCTCGGCTCGCGACAGCCAGCCGTCAACGTATCCTTCGATCAATTCCCCACCTCGATCTTGAACGTGCGCTTGAGCGGCATCTCGGTGCCGGGGCCGAACCAGTGCGTGAAAATCCGCTCCGCCTCGCCGGAGGCCTCGAGGTCGAGCAACGCCCGGTCGAGCGCCGCCTTGAACCGCGGCTCGGCCTTGGCGAGCGCGAAGCCGACCTTGCGCGACTTGGTGAAGTCGGGAAGGAAGCGGTAGGCATCGGGCGCACCGTCCTGCCGCACGATCGCGCTCAGCACCGATTCGTCGGTCGTGAACGCATCGACCTTGCCGTCCTTGAGCGCCTGGAAGGCGATCGCATAGTTCAGCACATAGACGATCTGGGCATCGGGCACGACGTCGTGGAGATTTTCGCCCGCCGTCGAGGTCCGCGCCGACGACACCTTGCGCCCCGCGAGCTGCTTGACCGAGGTTATGTCGCTCGCCGCCTTGACGATCACGGCATGCGGCGACACGAAGTAGATGACGCTGAACGCGATCTCGCGCTCACGCGCCGGCGTGCGGGTCATCGAGGTGGCGACGAAATCAAGCTTGCCGTCCTTGAGCATCGGGATGCGTTGCTCGCTCGACACCGACACCGTCTCGGCCTCCACGCCGAGGCGCTTCGCCACCGCGCGCACCAGATCGAGATCGTAGCCCGTCACTGTATCGCCCTGACGGAAGCTGAACGGCGGCGTGGTGTCGCTCACCCCGACGATCACCTTGTGGCGTGCCATGATGTCGTCGAGACGGTCGGCCGCGGCGGGCGGCATCGCCGTGACGAGCGCCGCCAGCAGCGTGATCGCGACGCAGCAGATGCGCACGCTTGTCATCACAGTCCCTCCGCCACACAGTCCTCGAAGATCGGCGGCCGCGACAGGGCTCCGCCCGTGACGAAGCTCTCGCCCAGCCGGAGAAATCCCGCACGCGACATCGCGGGCATGGACGGCCAGAGACCAGCGTCGCCATAGCGCGCCAGCGCGTCGCGCAGCAGGTCGGCGGGGACATCCGGATAATACGAGGCGACCGCCGCGGCCAGATCCGCGGCATCGTGCGCGAGACGCCACGCCTGCATCTGCGCGGTCGCGCGCACCATGGCGGCGAACGCCTCGCGCTTCGCGGCGATCCGCTCGCGCGTCGCGATGAAGCTCGTATACACACAAGAGCCGCGCGTGCTCGCGGCATACAGGATCTTGCCGAAGCCTTGGCGCAGCGCACGGGCGACGAACGGCTCGAACATCTGTGCCACGTCGAGCCGGCCGTCGCGCAGCGCCGCGAGGTTGTCGCCCATCGTGCGGTCGGTGACCCGCGCGAGCTTTTGCGGATCCATGCCGGCCAGCCGCAGATCGTGCTGCAGGCACATCCAGGGCGTCGGCACCTCGGACACGGTGGCGAAGCGCAGGCGCGCGAGGTCGGCGAGCTTGAAATCGGCGAGATCCTTGCGCCCCACCAGATAGAACGGGTCGCGCGCCACCACTTCGCCGAAGCACACGAGGGGCGAATCCGGCTGCGCGTCGCGCGCCCGCATGACGCGCATCGGCCCACCCCAGGTGACGTCGGTCGCGCCGTCGAGCAGGCCACCGACCGCATCGCCGGGCGCCGTGGAGGTGACGAACTCGATCTCGATGCCTTCGCGGGCATAGAGGCCCAGCGCCTGGGTGGCGTAGAAGGGAGCGTAGAAGACGGCGCGGAAATTTTCGGCGAGGCGGATTTTCATCCGCCTATGTTGTCATTGCGAGCGAAGCGAAGCAATCGCGTCCGGCACACGCGTGCGCCGGTGACGCGCGATTGCTTCGTCGGCCTGCGGCCTCCTCGCAATGACAACATTCTATGGCGTTGCGAGCACGGTCTTGATGTCGATCTCCGACGTGAGCGTGCGGTGCACTGGGCACCGGTCGGCGATTTCCAGAAGTCGGGCGCGCTGCGCCTCGTCGAGCGCCCCCTCCAGCGTGATCGCGCGATCGATCCGATCGAGCATGCCTTCCTTGGTCTCGCACTCCGCACAGTCGGTGGCGTGGATCTTCGAATGCATCAGGCGCACCGACACGTGATCGAGCGGCAGCGCCTTGTGGTCGGCATAGAGGCGCAGCGTCATTGCCGTGCAGGCACCGAGCCCGGCGAGCAGCCACTCGTAGGGCGATGGGCCGCTGTCGAGCCCACCCGCCGGCATGGGTTCATCGGCGAGCAGGTGATGCGGACCGATCGTCACCGATTGCTGGAACTTGGCTGCGCCAGTCTCGGCCACGACCACCGCGCGCTTGTCCTCGTTCATCTCCGTGTCTTCAGCCACGGCGGCAAGGTCGACGTACCGTTCCGCCCAGGCCGCAATCACGTCGGCCGCATAGATCGCGTCGCGCCGACGGCTCAGCAAATGGTCGGCGTCGGCGAGCGAGACGAAACTCTTGGGATGCTTGGCGGCGAGAAAGATGCGCGTTGCATTGTCGATGCCGACGGTATCGTCGGTCGGCGAATGCAAGACCAGCAGCGCCTTGCGCAGGTCGGTGACGCGGGGGAGCAGGTTCTGCTCGGCCACGTCGTCGAGGAATTCGCGCCGGATGCGGAACGGCCGTCCCGACAGCACGACCTCGCGCTCGCCCTCCGCGCGGATGTCGGCGACCTCATTCTTGAACAAGCCCGTCACATGGCCCGGGTCGGACGGCGCCGCGATGGTCGCGACGGCGTGCGCTTCGGGAATTCGCGCCGCGGCTGCGAGCACGGCGGCGCCGCCGAGGCTGTGGCCGATGAGCAGCGCGGGAGCCTTCGCGGTACGCCGCAAATGATCGGCGGCGGCGACCAGGTCATCGACGTTAGAGGAGAAGTTCGTGTTGGCGAACTCGCCTTCGCTCGCGCCGATGCCGGTGAAATCGAAACGCAGCACCGCGATGCCGCGCTCGGCCAACGTTCGGGCGATGCGCTTCGCCGCGAGATTGTCCTTGCCGCAGGTGAAGCAGTGGGCGAACAGCGCGAAGGCCACCGGCTCGCCGACCGGCCGCTCGAGCAACGCCGCAAGCGTCTCGCCGCGCGCATTGGGAAAGTCGAAACGCTCGTTCTGCATCGGCGCCTCCAGGGGCATCTTCGGGAAAAATGCGACCAACAATCGTTTGGCGGCGCCAGTCTACCGCCTTCCCGGCACCCCGGTCAGGCCACTCGAACCGGCCGCACGAATAAGCTAGTCTGGATCAAAATCACGATCGGAGGATCCCGATGACCGACACGATGACCATGGGCTACACGCTCGACCAGTTCGCCGCCGATATCCGCGCCGCACTCAAGGCCGATCCAAGTCGCAACGGCAAGCTTTCGGTCGGGCGCCATGTGGAGCGGGCGCTCAAGGACAAGAACTTCGTCGCGGCCAACCTCAAGCCCCGGGCCAAAGGTCAGGATGCGCGCGAGGTGATCTACGAGGATCCGGAGCTCGGCTTCTGCATCTGCGGCCACGTCTACGACGGCCCGGCGCACGGCAAGCCGCACGATCACGGCGAGAGCTGGGCGATCTACGGCCAGGCGAGCGAGACCACCGAGATGACCGACTGGAAGATCGTCGAGCCGGCCGCCGGCGACAAGCCGAACCTGGTCGAGCCGGTGCGGACCTACACGATGGGGCCGGGCGACCAGCACCTCTACGACGTGCACGACGTCCATTCGCCGCGCCGCGACGGTCCCTGCCGCCTGATCCGCATCGAGGGCAAGAACCTCGACCACGTGAAGCGAAGCCACATCAAGGCGAAGTGACAGCGGATTGCCATCATGGCCGGGCTTGTCCCGGCCACGCCTTACCGAGACGCGAAGACGTGGATGCCCGGCACAAGGCCGGGCATGACGGGATTCGTTGCTAGAAAATCCGAAACACTCCCCGCTCCTGCTCGTCGAGCTGCCCCAGCAGCCCGGTCTCCCACGCGAGATACTGCCGCGCCGCTTCCGCGTCGTTGTCGTGACGTCGCGCCGTGAAGAACAGAAAATCGATGCAGTCCCGGTCCGGCGGCACCTCCGGCGTCGTCTCGACCGGCAGCCCCGCTGCGCGCCACGCCTCGAATCCACCGGCGAGCATACGGATGTCATTGCATCCCGCCTCGCCGAGATCGACGGCCGCGAGCGCCGCCACGCCGGGTTCGTCGGCAACGAGCACGATCGGCCTTGCGTGCGCGGCCGCCGCGGTGATGCGCGGGCGGATCGACCAGTCGGCCCCGGCGATGTGGCCCTTGCGGAACGTCATGCTGGGGCGCAGGTCGATCGTCTGGACGGCGCCGTTCGCAATCTCCGGTCCGGCCTCGCTCGGTGCGACCGCTCGCAACTCGGGCAGGTCGGGCGGCCCTCGCCGGCGCCAGAAATGCGCGCCTGCGGCCACGATGCCGCCGGCGAGCACGCAAGCGTCATGACCAAGCTGGCGCATCCAGGCGGCGACCACCGGCGCGCGCACGAGCTCATCGTCGATGAGCACGAGCCGCGCGCCTTTGACTCCCACCCACTGATCTGTTGCCTGGATGAGCTGGCCGCCGGGGGCGTGCGCGAAGCCCGGATGGCCGTTCGCGGCGACCTCTTCGACGGTGCGCACGTCGAGAAAATAGGTCGTCCGCGACGCGTCGGAGAGCCAGCCATACGCAGTGGCCGCTGCGACGTAGGGAACGCCGTGCTTTTCGGCGAGGGTGCGGGCGCGCGCTGCAAGGCCGGCAGCCTCGCGTGACCTGACTTGATTCGGATAGCTCCGCGTCGCGCCGTTCTCGAGCGGAAATCCCGCCAGGAACCAGCCCTGCGTGCCGTTCTCCAGCGCCACCACGTCGTTGGGCACGCCGAAATCGATCAGCGTCTGAGCGCCGATGATCGAGCGCGTGCGGCCCGCGCAGTTGACCACGATCCTGGTCTTCGGGTCGGGCGCGATCTCCCGGATGCGCAGCGCGAGCTCGCCGTTCGGACACGAAATGCCGCCCGGGATGTTCATGCGCCGATATTCGGCGGGCGTGCGGCCGTCGACGATCACTATATTCTCGCCCGCCGCGCGCATCGCCTCCAGCTGCTGCGCCGTGATGCGCGGCGTGTGGCGGCGATGCTCGACCAGTTCGCCGAAGGTCTTGCTCGGCAGGTTGACACCCGCATAGAGCGTGTAGCCGGCTTGGCCCCAGGCCGGCGCACCGCCTGCGAGGATGTGCAGGTTGCCGTAGCCCATGTCCTGCGCCCGCTTCGCGGCGAGTTCCGCCACGCCGTCGCCCGCATCGCACAGCACGACCCGCGCGGCCGGGTTCGGCACCAGCGCCCATAGGCCGAGCTCGAAGCGGCTATACGGCAGCGGGATCGCAAAGAACGGATGCGCCTCGCCGAACTGCCCGGCCTCGCGCACGTCGAGAAGCGCGATCTCGGCCCCGTCAGAGAGCCACGATTTGAGCGTATGGGCGTCGACTTCGGCGGTCATGTGCGCGGTCCCGGTGTGATGAGCTTGATGCAGAGAATGCCTTTCGCCCGGCGCCGGTGCAAATGTAGAATGATGCAAACCGACGGCGAGCCGCGCAGCTCCCGCAAGGGGTGGGCCCAGGGAATGGACGATCCGACGCCGATGAAGATTTCGGTCCGCGGTTGCGCCATCGCGTTGCGGCGCGCCGGCGCCGGGCGGCCCGTGCTCCTGCTGCACGGTGCGAGCGACGGCGGCCAATGGCTGCCATTCATGGCGGACCTCGCCACGCGCCACGACGTGATCGTGCCCGAGCATCCGGGCTTCGGCGCCTCCGACACGCCGGCCTGGCTCGACACCATCCCGGACCTCGCCAATTTCTACCTCGATGTCCTCGACCAGCTCGACCTCGCGGACGTCCACCTCGTCGGCTGCGATCTCGGCGGCTGGATCGCGGCCGAGCTTGCGGTGCGCAACACACGCCGGCTCGCATCGTTGACGCTGGTCGGCGCCGCCGGCGTCCATGTTCCGGGAGTCGCGCAGGTCGACCCCTTCCTGCGCAACGACGAGCAGCGCATCCGCGATCTCTTCCATGACCCGGCGCGGGCCGACGAGATGGTGACGCGCGCCACGCGGCCTGAAGCCGAGGACGTTGGCCTCAAGAACCAGACCACCACGGCCCGCCTCATCTGGCAGCCGCGCGGCTACGATCTGCACCTCGCCAAATGGCTGCACCGGATCGACGTGCCGACGCTGCTGATGTGGGGCGCGAATGACCGCGTCTATCCGCGCGAATTCGCCGAGGCCTATCGCCACGCGATCCCGGACGCGCAGCTCGTCGTCGTGCCGGACTGCGGACATCTGCCCCACATCGAGCGCCGCGAAGCCTTCGTCGCTGCGCTCGCTGACTTCCTCGACCACAAGAGGGCCGCGGCATGAAATTCTTCAACTTCCACCTGATGCCCTATCGGCACGCCGACCTCGACGCGATCGAGCGCAACGGCTCGGCCTGGGTGACGTATTCCAACACCCACTATGACCCCGAGAAGGGCGCCGGCCTCTATCACGAATATCTCGACCAGATGGAGCTCGCCGACCGGCTCGGCTTCGACGGCGTCTGCCTCAACGAGCACCACCAGACCGCCTACGGCATGATGCCGATCCCCGGCGTGCTGGCGGGTGCGCTGGCGCGCAGCGTCAAGCGGGCGAAGCTTGCGATCCTCGGCCGCGCGCTGCCGCTGCTGAACAATCCGCTGACGGTCGCCGAAGAATACGCGATGCTTGACAACCTCACGCGCGGCCGCTTCATCGCCGGCTTCGTGCGCGGCATCGGCGCCGAATATCACGCCATGGGCATCAACCCGGCCCATTCGCAGGACCGTTTCGCCGAGGCGCACGATCTCATCATACGCGCCTGGACCGAGCCCGGCCCGTTCCAATACGTCGGCAAGCACTATCACTTCAATTACGTGAACCCGTGGCCGCGGCCGTATCAGTCGCCGCATCCGCCGATCTGGATTCCATCGCAAGGATCGAGCAGCACCATCCGCTGGGCCGCGCAGATGCGCTACACCTACGCGCAGACGCTGTCGCCGATCGCCATCGTCGCGCGCTTCTTCCAGATGTACCGCGACGAGGCCGAGAAGGCCGGATATCAAGCCTCGGCGGACCAGCTCGCCTGGTCGAACACGATCTACGTCGCCGAGACCGACGAGAAGGCGATGCGCGAGGCGCGCCCGCATCTCGACGCGCTCGCCAACCGCTTCCTCAAGATGCCGACCGAGATGCTGCTGCCGCCCGGCTACAGCAACATCGAGTCGATGAAGCGCATCCGCGCCGCCAAGGTCACCGGCAAGCCGACAAACGGTCGAGGACCTCGTCAAGAACGGCGTCGTCATCGTCGGCAGCCCGAATACGGTGCGCGAGAAGCTCGCCGCGTACCAGGACCTTGCCGGGCTTCAACACGTCGCTGACCAAGACCCAGTTCGGCACGCTGCCCGACGACATGACGCGCGCCAACATGCAGGCGATCGCCGAAGAGATTTTGCCGCATTTCCGCGACCGCACTGCCGCAGGGCCGCAACGCGCCGCGGCCGAATAGTGTCATTGCGAGGCGTGCGCAGCACGCCGAAGCAATCGCGATAGGCATACTCATACGCGAGCGAAGCGGGATTGCTTCGTGGAGTTTATCCTTGGGCTCGCCGAAGGCGAGACCAGAGGGCTCGCAATGACGAAGGAGGGACATACATGGCACTGGACCGCCGCAATCTCCTTCGTCTCGCGACGCTCGCTGCCGCCTCTACGCTTCCGCGCCCCGCCCTCGCCCAATCCTGGCCGACCCGCCCCATCCGCTTCATCGTCCCGTTCCCGGCCGGCGGCAGCACCGACATCATCGCGCGCATCATGGCGCAATGGCTCACCGTGCGGCTCGGCCAGTCGGTCGTCGTCGAGAACAAGCCGGGTGGCGGCACCAATATCGCGGTGCAGGCGGTGGTGAATGCGGCGCCGGACGGCTACACGCTGCTGTTCGCCGTGGTGACCGCGACGATCAATCCGTCGCTCTTTAAATCGCTGCCGTTCGACTTCCAGCGCGACATCGTGCCGGTCGCGGGCCTCGCCGAGCTGCCGCTGGTGATGGAGGTCACGCCGTCCTTGCCGACGAAGACCGTCGCGGAGTTCATCGCCTACGCCAAGGCCAATCCGGGCAAGATCAGCTTCGCGTCGTTCGGGGTTCGCACCATCAGCCATCTCGCGATCGAGCTGTTCAAGATCCAGACCGGCGTCGACGTGCTTCACGTGCCGTATTCCGGCGGCGCGCCCATGGTGACGGACCTGCTCGCCGGCCGCGTGCAGGCCGGCGTCGACGCGCTGCCGAACTCGCTGCCGCACATCCGCGCCGGCAGCCTGCGTGCGCTCGCGGTCTTGTCGCCGAAGCGCACGCCCGCGCTGCCGGACCTTCCCGCCATGGCCGATACCCTCCCGGGCTTCGATGTGCGGACCTGGACGGGGATCGGCGCGCCCAGGGGCACGCCCGACATGATCGTCGAGCGGCTCTCCGGCGAGGTGAATGCGGGCCTTGCGGACGCCGGCGTGCAGAAGCGCTTCGCCGAGGTCGGCGCCGTGCCGCTGCACTACACGCCCGCCGAGATGCGGGACATGATCGCGCAGGATCTGAAGAAATGGGCCAGGGTCGTGAAGCTGGCCGGGATCGAGCCGCAGTAGCGCCGCCGCCAGCTCAAGAAAAAATTCTCATGCGCGTGTCGGAATCGGGCAACCCGGCGCGTCCTTGAGATGGCCACGAAGCCGCAGGACTGTCCGACGCACCATCCATGGAGACCCCGATGCGCCTCAACCCGTACCTCACATTCAATGGCGACTGCGAGGCCGCCTTCAAGCTCTACGAGCGCGTGACCGGCGGCAAGATCACCGCCATGATGCCGCACGAAGGGACCCCGGTCGCCGCGCACATGCCGCCCGAGTGGCAGAAGAAGATCATCCATGCCCGCCTGGAGATCGGCGAGGACAGCCTCATGGGCTCCGATGCGCCTCCCGACCGCTACAACACGCCGCAAGGCTATTCGGTGACGCTGCGCGTCGATACGCCCGAGCAGGCCGAAAAGGTCTTCAAGGGCCTCTCGGATGGCGCAACGATCAAGATGCCGATGGACAAGACCTTCTTCGCGCTGAAGTTCGGCATGCTGGTCGACAAGTTCGGCACGCATTGGATGATCCTCTGCGAAAATCCGAAGTGAGGTTCTTCCCCTCCCCCGCTTGCGGGGGAGGGTCAGGGAGGGGGCAAGTCAGCAAACTCATGCGCAAGTGGCGCCCCCTCCCCGCCCTCCCCCGCAAGCCGGGGAGGGAGACCGCGCGATGAACTCGTGGCGATAGACACGCGCCAAATCCGCTAATCTCGCTCGCAATGAGCGAACGAGACGAAGCGCTGCATCCGTGACCACCGAGCCATCCCCCCGCGCAACCCGCCTCGCGCGTCTCGACGCGCAGCTCGCCCAAGCCCCCGACGCAATCCCTCCGCGCTACGAGCGCGCGAGCCTGCTGCGCGAAGCCGGCCGCACCGAGGACGCGAAGGACGACTACCTCGCGCTGCTGCGCCGCGCGCCCACCCATTTCGGCGCGCTCAACGATTTCGGCACCATGCTGCTCGCGACCGGCTATCGCGACGCCGCCCGCACCGTGTTCGAGCAGGCGGCGCGCCATCATCCGGATCGGCCGGACGGTCTCGTCAACCTCGCCAATCTGCTGCTCGCGCTCGGCGAGCTTGCACCGGCGCGCGCGCATTTCGAGGCGGCGCTACGGGCCGATCCCGATCACGTGCACGCCCATCGCGGCCTCGGCAACCTCCTGGCCGAGCTCGGCGACGAGGCCGGCGCGCAGGCACACCGTGACCGCGGCTTCAAGAACCACGCTCTCACCGTGCTGCCCTATCATGGCGACGGCGATCCGGTGTCCGTGCTTCTCCTCGTCTCGGCGCTCGGCGGCAACATCCCGACCGCCGCGCTGCTCGACGAGCGGATCTTTCAAACGAGCGTGCTGGCGGCCGAATATGCCGATGCGCGGACCGCCCTTCCGCCCCACGACGTGATCTTCAACGCCATCGGCGACGCGGACCTGTGCGAGGCGGGCCTTGCGGCTGCACGCGCGATCGTCGCACGCTCGGCACGGCCCGTGATCAACGATCCGGCCGCCGTGCTGACGACCGGTCGCATGGCCAGCGCCGACCGCCTGCGCGGCCTCCCGGACGTCATCGTCCCGCGCATCGCCGGCGTCGCGCGCGGTCGGCTCATCGACCCGCAGGCCGCCTCCGCGCTCGCGGACTTCAGGTTTCCCCTCCTGCTGCGCGCGCCCGGATTCCACACCGGCCTCCATTTCGTCCGCGTCGCCGACGCACAAGAGCTCGCAGACGCCGCCCGCACGCTGCCCGGCCCCGACGCCTGGGCGATCGAGCCGCTCGATGCACGCGGCGCCGACGGCAAGTTTCGCAAGTACCGCGTCATGTTCGTCGAGCGCCGGCTCTATCCGCTGCACCTCGCCGTGTCGGGCCATTGGAAGGTGCACTATTTCACGGCCGAGATGGCCGACGCGCCCGCGCATCGCCGTGAGGACGAGGCGTTCCTTGCCGACATGGCGGCGGTGGTCGGCGCGCGCGGCATGGCGGCGCTCGAACGGGTCGCGGCCGCGCTCAGCCTCGACTACGGCGGCATCGACTTCGGCCTCGCGCCGACGGGCGAGATCCTGTTCTTCGAGGCGAACGCCGCCATGGTGGTGACCCCGCCGACCGACGATCCGAAATGGGCCTATCGGCGGCCCGCCGTCGACCGTGTCATCACGGCGGTGCGCACGATGCTGACGCAGCGTGCGCAAGTGGCCGACCAAGCCGCGGCCTTGCCGAACCGGCATGGCTAGGCTGCGCCCGAGGGGTTGCGTGCCACGCCAGATGGGATACACACCGGCCCGGCGCGTAAGCTGACCGTAACAATTGCCGTGCCAAAGCATGATCCCGAAAAGTGGCTACCGGTTTTCGGAAAAGATCATGCTTGGAAGATGAGCGATTTTCAGGTGGAAACGACGGGGCGCGAGGAGGATCGCCGCAAGGCGCATCAGACGACGCAATGAGCGGAGTGACAGTGGCCGCGGCAGCCCCGCCGCAGAGATCGTTCCAGGACGTCCTGGTCGTCAGCTTCGGGCACGCGCTCACCCATTGGTACCCCTCGACGTTCTACCTGCTGCTGCCGCTCATCGGCAAAGAGCTCGGCCTGAGCTACGGCGAGATCGGCTCGATCCTCACCTGCCAGTACGCGGCCGGCGCCATCGCCAACATCCCGGGCGGCATTTTCGTCGACTCGGTCGGCCGCAAGCAGCTCCTCATGGCGGTGGCGCTGTTCTGGATCGGCTTTCCCTACCTCGTGATGGGCTTCTCGCACCACTATTGGATGATGCTCGCCTGCGCGACGGCCATCGGCATCGGCAACAACCTCTGGCATCCGACCGCGATCCCGTGGCTCGCGAACCGCTTTCCCGAACGTAAGGGCCTCGTGATGTCGGTGCACGGCATGGGCGGCAACGTCGGCGACGCCTTCGGGCCGCTCGTCGCCGGCACCCTCCTGCAGATCATGTCGTGGCGCCACGTGGTGCTGCTCAACGTCCTGCCCGGCATCGCGATGTCGGCCTTCATCCTGATCTATGTCGGCCGCGTCAGCGGCAACGATGAATTGTCCGGCGAGCGCAAGCACACGCGCATGACCGGCGCGCAGCGGCTGCGCGCCCTCACGGGCCTCTTGGGCGACCGCGCCTTCGCGACGCTCGCGATCAGCTCCTGCTTCCGCTCGATGACGCAAAGCGCGCTCCTGACGTTCCTGCCGCTCTACCTCTCCCGCGTGATGGGCTACGAGGCCGGCTGGATCGGCGCCTGCATGTTCGCGCTGCAGGCCGCAGGCTTCATGGCGGCACCGATTGCCGGACATCTTTCGGATTCGGTCGGCCGCCGGCAGATCATCATGTCGAGCCTCGCGATGACCGGGGTCATCATCATTTGCATGGTTTTTGCGGGCGGCACGCCGTGGTTCGTGCTGCTCGTCGCCCTGCTCGGCTTCTTCCTCTTCGCGGTGCGCGCCGTGCTGCAGGCCTGGCTGCTCGACGCCACCCCGCCCGGCCTCGGCGGCAGCGCCATCGGCGCGCTGTTCAGCACCCAGGCGATGGGCGCCGCGATCGGCCCGGTTACGGCCGGCATCTTCGCCGACCACTTCGGCCTGATGGCGGCGTTCTACTTCATGGCCGCGACCATCATCATGGCGAACCTGATGGTGTTCCTCACGCCGGCCGGACTTATGAAGAAGGCGTAGCGCGGCGCAAGCCGCCCACGGGCGCGCAACGGCCGAACCTTTCTGGCGAGCGCGGCGTTGTCTTGGGGGGCGATCGCTTACGGGAGGTGAACATGCGCGCTTTCCCGACATTGCTTCTTGCCGCCACCATGATGCTGTGCACGGGCGCCCTTGCCCAGGATCGGGAGGGCGCGCCCATGCCGCGCGCCCCGGATTCGGCAGCCACGACGGGAGCCGCACCGAGCGAACCGTCCATGCAGGCGCCGACCGGCCATCGCCAGCCGCGGGCCGATACTGTGCCGGACCGCGGGACCGATGCGGCGCCGGTTTCGCCGTACGACCAGGAGATAGATCGCAACCTTCGCATTTGCCGCGATTGCTAGATCGGTTCTACGCCGGCCCGAGCGCGGTTCCGGCGTGCACGCGCGCAGGCCGCGGCGGCGCGGTGCGCAGACCCGCATCGACCGCGTCTGCCACGAGGCCGGCGGTCGCGGCCGCGAGCGTCCACCCGAGATGCCCGTGCCCGGTGTTGTAGAACACACGCGGCCGGCGTCCGGCGCCGACCCGCGGCAGCAGGCTTGGCGTCATCGGCCGCAGGCCGGCCCACGGCACCACCCGCTCGGTCGAGACATCGGGGAAGAGGCGTCGCGTCCAGGCGACCAGGGGGCGCACCCGGTCCTCGCGAATGTCCCAATTGAAGCCGTTGAACTCGGCTGTGCCGGCGACGCGCAGCCGGCCGTCGCCGAGACGGCTGGTCACCATCTTCGCCTCGTCGTCGAGCAGGCTGACGTGCGGCGCGGCGGCGCGGCTTGCCGCATCCTCGAGGTCGACGGTGATCGAATAGCCCTTCACCGGATAGATGTTGACCCGGTCGCCCAGCATGGCGGCGAGGCGACGGCTCGCGGTCCCGGCGCAGACGACAACGGCGTCGGCCGCGTTCTCCTCGACGCCATCGTCGGGTGTTTCCGCGCTCCGCCAACGCAGGCGCACGCCCGCATCGGTGACGGCCACCCGTTCGACCGCCGCGTCGTAGACGAAACGCGCGCCGCGCCGCGCGCAAGCCGCCGCCAGGCCGCGCGTGAACAGGTGGATGTCGCCGGTCGCATCGGACGGAGTGTAGAAGCCGCCGTAGAAATCTCCGTGGATCGTCGGCTCGATCGACTTGATCTCGGCGTCGCTGACCGCATGCCGCTCGAGGCCGCCTTCCTGTAGCAGCGCATTCACGTCGCGCGCATGCTCGAAGCCGGCGCGATCGCCGTAGATGTGCAGGATTCCGCGCCGTTCGAGATCGAACGCGATGCCTTCCCGCTCGGCCATCGCAAAGAGCGCCCGCCTGGCTTCGAGCGCGAGCCGCACGGTCGCGACGGTGTTCGCGCGATAGTGCGGGATCTGCGCCACGAACTCGGCGAGCCAGGAATATTTGTGCCAGCTCGGCCTGAGATTCAGCCGCAGCGGCGCGTCGCGCCGAAACAGCCATTTGAGGCCTTTGACGAGCGTCGCGGGATGATTCCACACCTCGGCATTGCTGGCCGAGAGCTGCCCGCCATTGGCGAACGACGTTTCCATCGCGGCGTAGCGATGGCGATCGAACACCGTGACGGTGTGACCATGGTCGAGGAGCGAATAGGCGGTGGTGATGCCGGTGATGCCGGCGCCGATGACGGCGATGTGGGACACGAGGGGCCTCCGCAATCAGACATGGACCGGATCGGCCGCAGCCGACCAATGGTCCCCATCTGTTGCGGTACCTGAGAGCTTAACCCGTGCCTTGCGGCGCGGATGTCCCCTTCGGTGGACGCCAAGGTTGGCTCAACCTTGCGTCTCTCTCCAGATCGTCCAGTCGCGCGGTCCTGGTGCCTGAGAGTTTCCGGGGCGGTTGCTCCGTCGGCGTCGACCAACCGGTGTCGAAACCTCGGACCGGCGTCGAGCTCTCCCGCGTGACCTATCGGACTATATGGAGATGGCACGGATCAGGCCGGGCCACAACTCAACATCACGTGAGCGTTACGCGATATAGCTGCCGTCTAATGAAAATCCGTAATGCCGCCGCCGACGGTGGTGGAAACTTTCCTCGTGAGCGCGAACCGAAGCGTCCCGCGCGGCTTGTGTAAATTCGCACAACAGGCCGGCCGGCCTTCGCGCAATGTCCCCTCACCGACGGCGACCGCTGACGGCAAGGAATGCGGGATGGTCCCGCATCACCGCGCAGCCCGAAAATGCCCGTCCGACCTGAGGAGACTGACATGACCCGTACGTTCAAGACCATCGCGGCCCTGGTGCTCATCTGCGTGTCTGCGCCGGCGTTCGCCCATGGCGGCGGCCACGGCGGAAACGCCCCCAGTGCAATCGCCCCCGGCGGAAACGGCGGAGACGGCCAAACCGGCCATGTGACGAACTCCATGACATGGAACAAGGTCAACAACACGGTCACGCAGAGCGGCGACCACCGGTCGCTCGACCGGCATCACGATCACCCCGGCAAGATCAACACGGTCGCGCGCCTGGAACAGATCAAGCGTCTCGAGGCCGAGTTCCGCCGGCTCACACAGTTGCTGACGCTCACCAAAAACCCGCGCCAGCTCGCCCACGTCGAGCGTGAGATCCGGCGCGTCGTGCTCGCTTTGAAGAACGACGGGGCGCTCGTCGACTGAGCCGCGATCGCACCTGACTGCAGGAGTGCAAGATTGCAGGACTGCAAGATTGTAAGACTGTAAGACTGACCCAAGCGTGGCCCCATCCGGGGCCACGCTTTATTTCGGTTTTGCGCCCGATTGCGACGTGAGGATCAGCCCGCCCGCGCGCGATGCCGCCAACGCGTCGATCCGCCCGATCGCCGCCACCCGCAACGCTGCCCCGCCGCGCCCCCGCACGGTCACATCCGTCAGGGCGAGGTCCGGTCCCGCTCCCAATCCCGCCGTGGCGAATACATCGCACGAGATGACGGCCGTCGCGGCGAGCTCCTTGCTCAGCTCCTGCAGGCGCGCCGCGACGTTGCCGGTGTCGCCGAGGAACTGCAGCGACGGCATGCCGGACAGCACGATCGAGCCGAGGACCGACTTGCCGCTGTGCACGCCGATGCCGAACCGAATCGGTCCGACGAGATCGTGCGCCAGCTCGCCGCTCAACCGCTCGAGCCCTTCCCAGATGGCGCACACTGCCGCGAGCGCGCCGCGCGCGCCGCGTTGGGCGTCGCCGTCGAACTCCGAACACGCTCATGATGCCGTCGCCGGCGACGCTCGTCACATAGCCGCCATTCGCCGTGATCGCCCCGCTCGCGCACTGCACGTAGCGGTCGACGATGAACAGGCTGTCGTAGGGCAGCTTCCCGGCCGCCAGCGCGGTCGAGTCGCGCAAATCGACGCACAGTGCCGTCGCCATCACCTCGGCGCCGCCCTCCACCGCGATCCGCATTCCGCGCGATTTGGCTCCCGCCGGGATCAGCGGCACGACGCCAATGTCGTGCGGCGGACGGAGCTGGCAGGCGAGCCGCACGTGCGCCGGCGCCTTGACGCGGTCGAGCGTCGCGCGCTCGATGGCGGACGGCGGCGGCAGCCCCTCCTCGCCGTGCGTGATCCGCACCCGGCAGGTCGAGCAGCGCGCCCGCCCGCCACAGATCGAGGTGTGCGGGATGCCGGCCCAGCGGCTCGCCTCGAGCACCGTATGGCCGAGCGGCACGGTGACCGGTGGACGTTCCGGGTAGGCGATGCGCACCTTCTTTCCGCGATAGTCGCGCAGTCGCCGCAGGCCCCGATAACCGAAGACGCCCACGACGAGGCCGAGATAACCGACGCACAGCCAGTCCCACAGCGCCTCGAGCTCGGCGCGATTGCGCGCATCGGCGCTGCCGGCCGGCGGCGGTCCGTTGCGCGCCGAAAAGCCCGGCACGGTGGTCGCGCGCAGGGTCGTGCTCCAGCCTGCGTTGTCGATGCCGAGGATGGCGAGAAACGGAACGAGGATCGCGAGACCCGCGAACCAGGCGAGCCGGGCGCGATACCAGCCGCGCATGCGCAGATACATGTGCAGCCCGATGCAGCCATGTATCCAGATCGCCAGCATCAGCAGGAACTGGCGCGGCAGGCCGATCACCGCCGTCGTGATCCAGTACTGGTAGACGAGGCGGTAGTAGCTGTCGTCGAGCCCGAATAGCGCGCTGCCGAGTCGCACATTCGCGGCATGCGGAATGAGCAGCAGCGGAATCATCAGGCCGAGCACGAGCTGCACGGCCTCGATCGCCGGCATGCGCAGGTGGCGACGGCGGATGAGCGCCTTGAACCCCAGCGTAGCGTGGGTGAAGAGCGATCCGAACAGGATGGTCTGGCCCGCATAGGTCCGCCACGGGGCCAGGATGATGCCGCGTCCGACCTTTTCCATCGTTTCGAGCCCGCCCAAGCCGGTCGCGTGGCTGAGAAAATGGCTCGCCGCGTAGGCAAATATGATGGAGCCGGTCGCGATCCGCACGGTGCGTTCGGACGGCAGTCTCAGGCCCGCAATGAAGGGCTTGGCGTGCTCCTGCGCGGGTGCGACCATGACGTGACCTGTCGACCTGCGCCTCGACCCATCTTCGCCCACCGGCAATCCTGTCGTATTCTCTGCGGCGGGACAAGGCGCGCGGCGTCGCGGCAGGACAGGACTGATGGCGCGGGTATCGGAAACGCTCGGCAAGCTGCCGCTATTTCGCTCGCTCGACGCAGCCGCCGTGCGAAAGCTCGACCAGGCCTGCGCGTGGCAGCGGGCGCGCGCCGGGCAATCGGTGCTCGACTATCAGGCGGGCGGCACCGACCTCTTTTTCGTCCTGCACGGCCACGTCCGCGTCATGATGATCAGCGGGCCCGGTACCGTCATCCTGCGCGACATCCGCGACGGCGAGTTCTTCGGCGAGCTCGCCGCGATCGACGGCCAGCCGCGCTCGACCGCCATCATCGCGGTCATCGAGACGGTGCTGGCGCGCATGACCGCAACGCTGTTTCGCCAGGTCGTGCACGAGCACACCGACGTGTGCGACCAGATCCTGATGCTGCTCGCGTCCCAAGTCCGCATGCTGGCGAACCGCGTCAACGAGCAGAGCACGCTCAACGTTCAGCAGCGCATCTACGCGGAGCTGGTACGGCTCGCGCGCCCGTCAACGAACAGCGAAGCCGTGATCTCGCCTCCACCGACCCATGCGGAGCTCGCTTCGCGCGTCAGCGCGCGGCGCGAGGCGGTGACGCGTGAGCTCAACGCGCTGGAAAAGGTACGACTGATCGATCGCCGCCGCGGCGCCATCGCGCTGCTCGACCCCGCCAAGCTGAAGCAGATGATCGACCCGCAAGCCTGAGCGGGTCCATCTTTCCCTATCGTCTTCCGCTATGATCGGGCGGCCGCAACTCGTGGGAAGCCGTCATGTACGTCTCAACCATCGGAACGCGCCGCTACACGTTCCCCGACCTCAAGACGCTGCTCGCCAAGGCGACGCCGCTGCGCAGCGGCGACCAGCTCGCCGGCATCGCGGCCGAGAGCGGCGAGGAGCGCGTTGCCGCCCAATACGCGCTCGCCGACCTGCCGCTCGCGACGTTCCTCGCCGAAACCGTCGTTCCATACGAAGACGACGAGGTGACGCGCCTCATCGTCGATACCCACGACAAGGCTGCGTTCTCAGCCATCGCGCACTTCACGGTCGGGGACTTACGCGACTGGCTCCTCTCCGACGCCGCGACGACCGAGAAGCTGACCGCGCTCGCGCCCGGCATCACGCCCGAGATGGCCGCCGCGGTCGCCAAGATCAGCGGCCTGCAGGATCTGATGGTGATGGCGGCGAAATGCTCGGTCGTGACCCGCTTCCGCTCGACCATCGGCCTGCCCGGCCGTCTCGCGGTGCGGCTGCAGCCCAATCATCCGACCGACGATCCGCGCGGTATCGCGGCCAGCATCCTCGACGGCCTCCTGCTCGGCGCCGGCGATGCCGTCATCGGCATCAATCCGGCGACCGACAGCCCGGCGCGCACGCACCAGCTGCTCGACATGCTCGACGAGATCCGCGCCAAGCTCGACATCCCGACGCAAAGCTGCGTGCTGGCGCACGTAACAACGACGCTGGAACTGATGCGCAAGGGCGCCCCGGTTGATCTTGTGTTTCAGTCGATCGCCGGAACGCAGGCGGCGAACAAGAGCTTCGGCATCGACCTCGCGCTGCTCGCCGAGGCGCGTGGCGCCGCGCTCGCGCTCCGGCGCGGCACGATCGGCGACAACATCATGTATTTCGAGACCGGCCAGGGAAGCGCGCTCTCGGCCAATGCCCATCACGGCGTCGACCAGCAGACGCTCGAGGCACGCGCCTACGCGGTCGCGCGTGCGTTCAAGCCGCTGCTCGTCAACACGGTCGTCGGTTTCATCGGGCCGGAATATCTCTACGACGGCAAGCAGATCACGCGCGCCGGCCTCGAGGATCATTTCTGCGGCAAGCTCATGGGCGTGCCGATGGGCGTCGACGTCTGCTACACCAACCACGCCGAGGCCGATCAGGACGACATGGACGCGCTGCTCGCGCTTCTCGTCGCGTCGGGCGTGAGCTACGTGATGGGCGTGCCGGGCGCCGACGACATCATGCTCGGCTATCAGAGCACCTCGTTCCACGACGCGCTCGCGATGCGCGATTTGTTCGGCCGCCGCCCCGCGCCGGAATTCGAGGCGTGGCTCGCGCGGCAGGGATTGCTGGATGCCGAGAGGCGCATTCGGCCGCGCGAATTGCCAGCGCTGTTTCGCGCATTGTTGCCGTAAGCACTGACCTCTCCGTCCCCTCCCCCGCTTGGGCCCGAAATCGGGCTTGCCCGATTTCGGCACGAATAGTGGGCCGAAGTCGGATAAATCCGACTTCGGCTGGAGGGTCAGGGAGGGGGCAAGTCGGCACCGCATGAGCAAGCGGCTTCCCCCTCCCCGCCCTCCCCCGCAAGCGGGGGAGGGAGCCCGCGCGCGGTGCACATGGCAGGAAACATCTCCTCCCTCCAGAGTTGCGCGCGCACCCTCGCGCGAACCCGCACGGGCGCCGCGGCAAATCGCGTCACGCATGGGCGCCTTGCGCAATGTCGGTTGCCTCGCCGAATCCACCGCGCGATAGTCGCGAGGCCCGCTTGCGCCGGGCGCTGCGGCGACCGGCGAAGCCCAACCTGCGACATCGATGCGGATCGCCGAGAAATACCTGATCCCGCTGATTGCCATCATTGCGGCGATCGCGCTGTGGGCCGTGCTCGTGCGCGTCTTCGCGATCCCCGACTATTTGCTGCCGGCCCCGCAGGTCGTCGCCGCCCGCATGATCAAGGAAGGGCCGGCGCTGTGGAAGCACGGCATCTATACGCTCTTCTCGGTGCTGACCGGCTTTGCGACCGCCATCGCGGTCGGGGTTCCGATCGCGTTTGCGATCGTGCTCAGCCGCGGCATCGAGCGGCTCACCATGCCGTTCCTGGTCATGTCGCAAACGATCCCCAAGGTCGCGATCGCGCCCATCCTCGTGGTGTGGCTCGGCTTCGGCATCCTGCCGAAGATCGCGATCGTCTTCCTGATCTCGTTCTTTCCGATCGTGGTGTCGACCGTGGTGGGCCTCAAGAGCGTCGAGACCGATATGATCGACCTCGTGCGCTCGATGGGCGGCGGCACCGCCAAGATCATGCTGCGCGTGCGCGCGCCGTCGGCGCTGCCGCAGATGTTCGCCGGCTTCAAGATCGCGGTGTGCCTCGCGGTGGTCGGCGCGATCGTCGGCGAGTTCGTCGGGTCCGACCGCGGCCTCGGCTATCTGTTGCTGACCTCGACCGGCACGCTCGACGGGCCGCTGATCTGGGCCGCCCTCATCGTCCTCATCGCCATGGGCATGACGCTGTTCGCGATCGTGTCCTTCATCGAACGCCTGGCCATCCCGTGGCACGTCTCGGTGCGCCTCGACGACGCCGCCGCCTATCAATCCTGACCCGGAGACGCCGATGACCACCCTCTCGCGCCGCGCCCTCCTCGCCTCGGCCGCCGCCGGCCTCGGCGCCCTCGCGGTGCGCCCGGCCGCCGCGGCCGACACCATCAGCTTCCGGCTCGACTGGACACTCTCGGGCTATCACCTGCCATTTTACTGGGCGAAACAGAAGGGCTACTACACGGCGGAAGGCCTCGACGTCGACATCAAGGAGGGCGCCGGCTCCGGCAAGACGGTCGCGCTGCTCGCCGGCCGGCAGGAGGACATCGGGCTCGCCGATTTCATGTTCATGGCGCAGGGCGTCGCCAAAGGCATGAAGCTCAAGGCGATCATGGGCGAGGTGCAGAACGGCGCCTGGGCGATCATTTCCCACGCCGACGCGCCGATCAAGAAGCCCGAGGATCTGATCGGCAAGAGCGTGGCGACGACCGCCGATCACAAGGCCATGCTCGACCTCTTCCTCGCCCTCAACAAGATCCCGGCCGACAAGGTCACGGCCCAGGTCACCAGCCCGGCCACCCGCAACACCGTCTTCGTCAACGGCAAGGTCGACTGCTTCATCAGCGTCGTCATCGGCTCGCCGCTCGATCTCGTGGTGCGGGCGAAGCAAGGCAAGGATAAGCCGGTCTACTTCATGCAGTTCGCCGATTTCGGCATCACGCCGATGGGGCAAGGCGTCTTCCTCAACGAGCAGACGCTCGCCCAGAAGCCCGACATGCTGCGCCGCTTCGTGCGCGCGAGCGCGCATGCGGTGAATGACATCGCGAAACCTGCGGCCGTCGACGAGGCGGTCGACATCGCCATGCGGCTTGCCGGCGCGCGCGACGAACGGCGCAACTCGGTGAGGCTGCAGTGGGAGGAGACCATCCCGCGGCTGCGCACGCCCAATACCCAGGGTCATCCCTATGGCTGGATGAGCGACAAGGATTGGGCGATCGCAAACGACATCCTGATGAAGACCGCGCAGGTCGACAAGCCGATCCCGGTCAAGGATCTCTACACCAACGAATTCGTGCCGACGAGCTGACCGTCACATCGATGCAAGTCGCGGCGTCCAGCGCAGAGGTCATCGGCATCGAGGGTGTCAGCCTCGTCTATCGCGGCAAGCGCGCCGACGTGCAGGCGCTCGACAACGTCTCGTTCGCGGCGCGCGACCGCGAGTTCGTCGCTCTCGTGGGGCCGAGCGGCTGCGGCAAGAGCACGCTGCTCAAGCTGATCGCCGGCCTCATTCCGCCGACGCGCGGCACGATCCGCGTGAACGGCAAGCCGATCAGCGGACCGACGCCGTCGATCGGCATCGTGTTTCAGAGCCCGCTGCTGATGGCGTGGCGAACGGTGCTGCAGAACATCCTGCTGCAGATCGACATCCGCGGCCTGCGCGCGGCCGATTACATTCCCGCCGCGCGCCAGCTCGTCCGCCTGGTCGGCCTCGACGGCTTCGAGCACGCGCACCCGCATCAGCTCTCCGGCGGCATGCAGCAGCGCGTCGGCCTCTGCCGCGCGCTCATCCACGATCCCGATCTGCTCGTCATGGACGAGCCGTTCGGCGCGCTCGATGCCATGACGCGCGAGCAGATGAACGCCGAGCTGCAGCGCATCTGGATCGAACGCCGCAAGACCGTGCTGTTCATCACCCACAGCATCGCCGAGGCGGTCTATCTGGCGGATCGCGTGCTGGTCATGTCGCCGCGTCCCGGCCGGCTGGTCGGCGAGATCGTCGTCGATCTGCCGCGCCCGCGCACGGTCGCGACGACCGAGCGGCCCGAATTCGTGCAGTTCACCCGCGAGGTGCGGCGCCACCTGAATACGGCGTCGACGATCGAGTGATCGACAAAAAGAAGGATGGAGAGCCATGAAGCCGCAGATGCATCTCGCCATCGACGTGTCGTGGACGCAGGTCGAGACCATCTGGCGCGAGCCGGGCGCGCGTGTCGGCCGGCATTATCCCGACGTCGGCCTGTTCGAGGACATCGCGCGCGTCGCCGAGCGCGGGCTCATCGACCTCATCTTCTTCGGCGACAGCACCGGCATTCCCAACACCTGGAAGGACTCGATCGACGACGCGGTGCGCTACGGCGTCGCGTGGCCACGCCTCGACATGAGCCCGTGGATCACCGCCATGTCGCGCGTCACCAAGCACGTCGGCTTCGGGCTGACCTATGCGACGACCTTCATGCACCCGTTCTATGTCGCGCGCCTGCTCAACTCGCTCGACCACATCACCGATGGCCGCATCGCCTTCAACGTCATCACGTCGCAGCGCAAGGCGGACGCGCAGAACTACGGCTTCGACGAGCTGATGGAGCACAGCCAGCGCTATGACCGCATGGACGAGTTCATGGACGTCTGCCGCGCCCTGTGGGCGAGCGTCGAGCCGGACGCCTTCACGTGGGATCGCGCGACCGGCCTTGTCGCCGATCCCGCCAAGGTGCGCGCGATCAACCACGTCGGCAAATTCTTCAAGGTGAAGGGCCCGCTCAGCGTGCCGCCGTCGCCGCAGATCTGCCCGGTGCTCATCCAGGCCGGCGGCTCGCCGCGCGGCACGCGGACCGCGGCGCGCTTCGTCGATCACATCTTCGGCGCGCGCAAGCCGATCCCCGCCATGGCCAAGCAGCGCGCGGAGGTCGACGCGGCTCTCACCGCCGAGGGCCGCGACCCCGCCAAGGTCGGAATCATCTGGTCGACCCAGATCATGGTGGGCGAGACCGAGGCCGAGGCGAAGCGGATGAAGGAGCGCCTGATCGACCGCGTGCCGCGCGAGGCGGTCGGCGTCTGGCTCTCCCACAACACGGGCTTCGACATGTCGACGCTGCCGCCGCGCTTCTCGCTCAAGGAGCTCAACGAGCGCATCGTCGCCGCCCATGCGTCGCCGGTCGGCTTCGTCGCCACGTTGCTGCAGACCTATGGCGAGACCGGCGAGATGACGCTCGATGAGTTCTTCGACCACGGCCTCAAGGCCGCGACGAGCTACGGCACGACCGTCGCCGGCACCGCCGCGCAGATCGCCGACGACCTCGAGGAGCGCTTCGAAGGCTCCGGCAGCCGCGGCGGCTTCATGCTGCGCCATTCGCAAGCTGAGCAGATCGACGCGCTGCATAACATCGCCGACCTGCTGGTCCCCGAGCTGCAACGCCGCGGCCGCTTCCGCACGGCGTATACGGGCAAGACGTTGCGGGAGAATTTAGCGACGTGAGCTTCTTCTTCCCCCTCCCCCGCTTGCGGGGGAGGAATACGCGCGAAGCGCGCAGGAGGGGGCAAGTCGGCAAATTCAGCATTCGTGGCTTCCCCCTCCCCACCCTCCCCCGCAAGCGGGAGAGGGAGTGCGCGCGCCGTGCGTGTGGCTGTAAGCTTAAGTCATGAAGCCCAAACGCCCACCGACGAAGCAAACTCCGCCGCCGCCAAGCCCCGACCTCTGGCCGTCGCTGCGCCAGATCACCGCCGCGCGCATCGGCCTCGCCCGCTCGGGCGCCTCGCTCGCCACCGGCCCGACCCTCGACTTCCGCCTCGCCCATGCCCGCGCGCGCGACGCCGTGCATGAGCCACTCGACGAGGCGCGGCTCGTGGCCGACCTCTCCGCTCTCGGTCTTCCAGTGCTCGCAATTGCCAGCGCCGCCGATGATCGTGCGCGTTACCTGATGCGCCCCGACCTGGGCCGCCGGCTCGCGCCGGAAGCCGCAGCCGTGCTTGCGCCCCATGCCGGCGCGCACGACGTCGCCTTCGTCATCGCCGACGGCCTCTCGGCGCGCGCCGTAGAGGCACACGCAGCGCCGTTGCTCGCGGCCGCGCTGCCGCATCTCGCGGGCTGGCGCATCGCGCCGCTCGTCATCGTGCGTCACGGCCGCGTCGCAATCGGCGATGCCGTCGCGGCCGCGCTCGGGGCGCACAGCGTCGCAATCCTGATCGGCGAGCGGCCTGGGCTCACGGCGCCCGACAGCATGGGCGCATACCTCACCTGGCAGCCTGGCCCGAGCACGACCGACGCCGACCGCAACTGCATCTCCAACATCCGCCCCGATGGCATCGGCTATGCGGATGCGGCACAAAAACTGGCGCATTTGCTGCGCGCGATGCAGGCGCGCCGTCTCTCCGGCGTCGGCCTCAAGGATGAGACTGACGGCCGGCTGATCGACGCGACAGACGATCGGCGATGAGCGCTAGCGTCCGCTCGTCATGTACATGGCGAGCGCTCCCACGAGGATCACCGCTACACCGACCGTGAATACGACGCGGGTCCAGTGCTCGAGCGCAACGCCGACCGCGGCACGGCCGGCAGCGCGCTGGCGCTCGACCGCGAGGACCGAAACGATGCACAGCAGGCTGAGGCAGAAAAAGATGTAGAACGCGTACTCGACCGCGACCGTATAGCCGATGCCGCCAAGCTGGCTGTTGATCGCGGTAAGCAGCACCGCGCCGGACAGCGCGCCGGTGATCGCGACGGTCACCTTTTCCTTGACGAGCGCAGTCGGGAAATAGAGCGACGCGAACATGATGAATGTCATGAGCAGGAGCGGCAACAGTGTCTTCATCAGCGTCGCGATCGCGCGCCGCTCGATCGAGATCGTCACCAGGAAGCCCGACAGCTCACGGAAGCTCTCAGCGGCGCCGACCCGGCGCGGATCGCCCAGAGCAGAATCGGTCACCAGGTCGTCACGCCGCTCGGTCGCGCTCAGCGGGCGCCACTGCGTGAGATCGCGGAACGCCGCCGCCGACGTAATCGACAGCCGGCTGATTGCCGATGAACGCGGCGCCTCGGCGGCGATCGCGGTGTCACTGCCGCCGCGCGCGACCGCCGGCACGGACGCGTTGCGCTCGCCCCCGGCGGGACGCGTGTCGAGCACGTAGACGATGCGATCGGCGGCCGCCCGTGCGTTGGAGAAGGTCAGCGACAACGTCTGCCGGTCAAACGGGAAACGACTCAGGTCGAAATCGTTGCGAAACTCCCCGCGCACGCGCCACAACCGGTACTCGGTGCCGTCCTTCATCACGCCCTGCTCGGCCGGATGCGCGCGGTCGAAGCTGCCCGCCATCATGTTGGGAAAGATGATGTCGGTCGGGTCCGGACTGTTGGGTCCGGCGTCGCGCGAGTAGCGGAGCCAGAAATAGAAGTCGGCGCCGAAACTCGACCGCGTGAGGTCGATGCGAGGAATCTCGTTGATGAATACGCCTGAGTAGACCACCCGCTGCAGCCGAGCAAAGCGGCCTGCGCCGAGATCGAATACGGCACCGGAAGCGATTTCCTGCGTGTCTGGCGACGACACGGGAACGATCTGCAACGGGGCGGAGCCGAAACGCCCGCCCGCGAATTTGCCGATGCGCAGCGGCGTCTGACCGCCACGGCCGGCGTCGAACCAGAGCGGACCAAGCAGGCCGGGCAGCGCGGTCTGGACGCTGTTCACGGAGGCGAGATACTTCAACGCCGCGGCGCGCGCTGCGGCGGTGTCCCGGTTGGCGTCGGCGTTGCTCGCAACGGCGCGCACCGCGGCGACCGCCATGCGCGCCGCATCATAGCCGGCGACGCTCATCCAGGGCGGGTCGCGGCGAAACCGGGCACGGAATCGCTCTGCAAACGCGAGCGTCTGCGCATTCGCCGAATCGAAAATCATCGCCGACACGCCGTAGGCGTTGTCGGTGAAGAAGCCGCTTTTCTCGCGCACCTCTGCCTCGCCCGCCAGGAGGTCCCTGAAGCTGTCGCCGCCGAGCGCGTCGCCACCGAGGAACGGGCCCTGCAGACCAAGCCGCCGCAGGGTCGCGAGCATGCGCGCCGCATCCACGTCGAGGGTGAGGAATACGACGGCCTGGGTCGATTTGTCCGCGCCGATCTGCCGCGCGATCTGCTCGGCCTCCCCGGCCGTCTTGAAATGGTAGTACTTCGCCTCGATGCCGAGCCGTTGCGCGGTTTCCTGGAAGCCCATCTCCAGGGTGCGCCCGTATTTGTCGTCGACGACCACCACGTCGGCCCGATGCCCGCCGAGCACGCGCGCGAGATAGGTCGCCAGCACCTCGCCCTGCTGGCTGTTCTTGAAGATCATGCGGAACGTGGTGGCGTTGTCGGTGATCGCGTCCGAAGTCGCGGTCGGGCACAGCGAGGCAATGCCCGCCTTCGCGTAGATCGGACCGGCCGCGAGCGATGCGGTGCTGTACGACGGCCCCAGCACCAGCAACGCGCGGCTGGCGGCGATCTTGGTCGCCACGTCCTTCGCGCCTTCATCGGTGCTCCGGTCGTCGTAGATCTTCAGATCGATATGCGGGCCGGTCCCGCTCGCATTGGCTTCATCGACCGCGAGCTGGATGCCGTCGAGCGTGCCCTGCCCGAACAATTCGTGGCCCTCGCCGGTCAACGGCAGCGAAACCGCGATCTCGATGCCCTGGCCGGAAGCGGTCTGCGCGGCGGTGCGGCTCATCGAAAGACCCAATGCCACAAGTGTTCCGATCGCCATGGCGATCGGCAACCCGCAACGGATCCACGAGGCCCCGTTCACTTTGCGCATGATTCCCCTCTCCCACCGTCGGCGCAGCGTCGCCGCGATACATGCCGCGAATGTTACGAAGGGATTCTCAGCTAAACCAGGGGGCAGCGCCTTCTATTGCGCTTTCGCGAACAACCCCTTGAGCACCAGCTCGACATGGGCGTCGAAATACGCCTTGAGGTCGAGCGGCTGGCGGTCCTCGTACATCATGATCCACAGATCGACCTGCGCGATCGGCGCGATGATCACCTGCGGGCACGCCGTGATCGCGGAGGGCTGGATCTCGCCGCGATCAATGCCGCGCTGAATCACCTGGTTGAGCAGCTCGAGGCACGGCCCGTGGATCTCCTCGCGGTAGCGATCGGCCAGCGCCGGAAAGCGCGGCGCCTCGGCGATCAGCATGCGCGCCACCTCGCGGCGGCGGCGGTCCTCGACGATGTGCTGGTAGATGTAGCGGAAGGACTCGCGCAGGAGATCGGCGGTCGAGCCGGTGTGGCGCTCGAACATGTCCTGCACCGTGCCGAACGTCGCCTTGGTGAGCTCGCGCACCATCGAGATGAACAAGTGCTCCTTGTTCTCGAAGTAGACGTAGATGGTGCCCTTGGTGACCCCGGCGCGCTCGGCGATCTGGTCGAGCGTCGTTGCCGCGTAGCCGTTGCGCGCGAACTCGGTGAACGCGGCCTCGAGGATTTCGCCGGGCCGCTCGGCCTTGCGGCGACGCCGCGATTCCGTTCGAATTTCGGCTAGGTCCGTCATCCCGGGTGGTTTCCCCACAAGCGTCATGAAGCTTATTATTGACTGACTGGATAGTAAATAATAATTATGCCTTTGTTAAGGGGTTGGGACGCGTGCGCAAGCTATGTCGTCAAACGGCTGGGGGACGTGACCGACGGCTGGCTGCCGTCGGAAAACGTCATGCTGTCAAATACTTGGAACCCCGAATGGCCATCGCCGCCGGCTCCGCGCTTGCCCTGCTGACGCTGTCCGCCTGTGCGGTGGGGCCCGATTTCGCGCCGCCGACGCCGCCGTTGGTCGCGGGCTATACGCCGGAAAGGACGCCGGCACCGACCGCCTCGGCCGCGGTCGCGGGCGGGAACAGCCAGCGATTCGACGCCGGCCGCGACATCCCGGGCGACTGGTGGAGGGTCTTCCGCTCGAAGGAACTCGACGCGCTGATCGCCGCGGCGCTGCACGCCAACCCGAGCCTGCAGGCCGCGCAGGCGACGCTGTGGCAGGCGAAGGAGAACCTCTACGCCCAGGCCGGCGTGCTCCTGCCCAACCTCGACGCCAACAGTTCGGCGACGCGCCAGCGGTTCTCGCCTGCCGCCTTCGGCCAGTCGGGCTCGGCGAGCATCTTCAATCTCTACCAGACGACCGTGAACATCTCCTATGCGCCCGATGTCTTCGGCGGCAAGCGGCGCGCGATCGAGGCGAGCGAGGCGCTCGCCGAATATCAGCGCTTCGAGCTCGAAGCGACCTATCTGACGCTCACCTCCAACGTCGTGACCGCGGCCGTGCAGGTCGCGTCGCTGCGCGGCCAGATCGACGCGACCCAGGAGATCCTGAAGGCCGAGACCGACCAGCTCGAGGTGGTGCGCGGTCAGTTCAACGTCGGCGCCGCGACGCGCGCCGACGTGCTCACCCAGGAGTCGGAAGTCGCCACCACGCGGGCCACGCTGCCGCCGCTGCAAAAACAGCTCGAGCAGCAGCGGCACATCCTGCTCACCTTGACCGGCCGCTTCCCGAGCCAATATCGCGGCGACCATCTGCGGCTGGCCTCGTTCCACCTGCCGACGCATCTGCCGCTGGGCCTGCCCTCGCAGCTCGTCGAGCAGCGCCCCGACGTGCGCGCCGCCGAGCAGCAGATGCACCAGGCGAGCGCCCAGATCGGCGTCGCCATCGCCAACCGGCTGCCGCAGTTCAACCTCACGGCCGACTACGGCAGCGCGGCGCTCAACACCGCGACCTTGTTCACGCCGCAGACCGCCATCTGGAGCGTCGCGGCGAGCGGCACGCAGCCGATCTTCCACGGCTTCACGCTGCTGCATCAGGAGCGCGCCGCCAAGGCCGCCTACGAGGTCGCGGACGCGCAATACCGCAACACCGTGCTCGGCGCGTTCCAGAATGTCGCCGATGCGCTGCGCGCGATCCAGCTCGATGCGCGCACGCTCGCCGCGCAGCAGGAAGCGGTGCGCGCCGCCTCGGCGACGCTCGACCTGTCCCGCTCGCAATACAAGCTCGGCGCCATTACGTATGTGACGCTGCTCAATGCCCAGCGCTCCTACGCACAGGCCCGGCTTGCGCTGGTGCAGGCGCAAGCCGCGCGCTTTGCCGACACCGCCGCCCTCTATCAGGCGCTCGGCGGCGGCTGGTGGAACCGCAATGACATCATTCCCAACCCCTATACGCCGCATCCGCTGCTCACCGAGAGCGCCAGCGACGTGCCCGTAGATCGGCCGACGGACCCGCATCAATGATCAAGCGAATGGTGATCATGCTGGTGGCGGTCGCCATCGTGCTCGCCGGGATCTTCGGATTCCAGGTGTTCAAGGCGACCATGATCAAGAAGTTCATGGCGCAGCTGGCCTCGCCGCCGCAGACCGTGTCGGCCAGCAAGGTCAGCGCCAGCGACTGGCAGTCGAAGGTCGAGGCGGTCGGCAGCCTGCGCGCCGTCAAGGGCGCCGATCTGTCGATCGAGGTCGCGGGTGTCGTCGACACCATCTCGTTCAATTCCGGCGACGACGTGCAGGAGGGCGCGCCCCTCCTCAAGCTGCGCGCCGACGACGACATTGCCAAGCTCGAATCGCTGCAGGCGATGGCGCAGCTCAGCCAGATCACCTACGACCGCGACCAGAAGCAGCTCAAGATCAACGCGGTCAGCCAGGCGACGATCGATGCCGACGCCGCCAACCTGAAGAACGCCAAGGCGCAGGTCGCGCAGCAGCAGGCGATCCTCGACAAGAAGTTCCTGCGCGCGCCCTTCACGGGCCATCTCGGCATCCGCGCGGTCGACGTCGGGCAATATCTCGGCCCCGGCACCGCCATCGTGACGCTGCAGGCGCTCGACCCGATCTACCTCGACTTCTTCGTCCCGCAGCAGGAAGTCGCCCGCATGAAGCTCAACCAGGCGGTCGAGGTGCGGATCGATGCTTTCCCCGACCAGGTCTTCGCCGGCGAGATCGCGGCGATCAATCCGAAGGTCGACGCCAGCAGCCGCAACGTGCAGGTCCGGGCGGCGCTGAAGAACCCCGATCACCGGCTGCTGCCCGGCATGTACGCGACCGTCGACATCCCGACCGGCGCGCCGCAGCACCTGATCACGCTGCCGCAGACCGCGATCACCTACAGCCCCTATGGCGACACGGTCTACGTCGTCGAGCAGAACGGCACGGACCAGAACGGCAAGCAGAAGCTGGTCGCGCGGCAGACCTTCGTCACCACCGGCGCGACCCGCGGCGACCAGGTCGCGGTGCTCAAGGGCGTGAAGGAAGGCGACATGATCGTCACGGCCGGGCAGCTCAAGCTGCACAACGGCTCGACCGTGCTGATCAACAACACGGTCGCCCCCACCGCCGACGCGGCCCCGACCGTGCCGATCGACCGGTAGCAGTTAGAGAGATGCAAAAGCGCACCACAGACTCCGAGCGCTCCCCTCCCCCTTGCGGGGAGGGGTCGGGGGTGGGGGTCGCGGTTCGTGGCACCGCTTCGCCTCATGACGACTACCCCCTACCCCAACCCTCCCCCACAAGGGGGGAGGGAGCGCAGACGCCGTGCCTGGGATCGCAGTGAAGAGCGCGCCATGAGCTTCACCGACATCTTCATCCGCCGGCCGGTGCTCGCGAGCGTCGTGAGCCTGCTCATCCTGGTGCTCGGCGTGCGCGCCTATTTCGCGCTGCCGATCCTGCAATATCCGCGCACCGAGAACGCGATCGTCACGGTGACGACCATCTACTACGGCGCCGATCCCGACGTGGTGGCGGGCTTCATCACCACGCCGCTGGAGAACGCCATCGCGCAGGCGAACGGCATCGACTACATGAGCTCGGTGAGCCAAAGCGGGATCAGCACCATCTCGGTCTACCTGCGGCTCAACTACGACGCCGACAAGGCGCTGACCGAGATCAACACCAAGATCGCGTCCGTCCTCAACCAGCTGCCGACCGGCACGCTGCAGCCGACCCTCACCGTGAAGGTCGGGCAAACGATTGACGCGATGTACATCGGCTTCAACAGCGACACGCTCGCGCCGAACCAGATCACCGACTACCTCACCCGCGTCGTGCAGCCGAAGCTGCAGGCGGTGACCGGCGTGCAGACCGCGGAGCTGCTCGGCCAGAAGGTGTTCGCGCTGCGCGCGTGGCTCGACCCGCAGAAGCTCGCCGCCTACGGGCTGACCGCGACCGACGTGAGCGCGGCGCTCACCGCCAACGATTTCATCTCCGGCATCGGCACCACCAAGGGCCAGATGGTGCAGGTCAACCTCACGGCGTCGACCAGCCTGCACACGGCGGCCGAGTTCCGCAATCTCGTCGTCAAGCAGACCGGCGGCGCCGTGGTGCGGCTCAAGGACGTCGCCAACGTCACGCTCGGCGCCGAGGACTACGAGTCGGAGGTCGGCTTCGACGGCAAGCAGGCGGTCTATATCGGCATCCAGGTCGCCCCGTCGGCCAACCTGCTCGACGTGATCAAGGGCGTGCGCGACGTCTTTCCGCAGATCCAGGCGCTGCTGCCGCAGGGTCTCAACGGCGAGATCATCTACAACTCGACCGAGTTCGTGAACTCGGCAATCAACGAAGTGATCCGCAGCCTTCTCGAAGCGCTCGCGATCGTGACCGCGGTCGTCTTCATCTTCCTCGGCTCGCTGCGCTCCTCGCTGATCCCGACCATCGCGATCCCGCTGTCGCTCGTCGGCACCCTGATCATCCTGCTCGCGCTCGGCTATTCGATCAACCTGCTCACCCTGCTGGCGCTCGTGCTCGCGATCGGGCTCGTGGTCGACGACGCCATCATCGTGGTCGAGAACGTCAACCGCCATATCGAGGAAGGCACAAGCCCGATGGAGGCCGCGATACTGGCGGCACGCGAGCTCGGCGGCCCGATCATCGCGATGACGGTCGTGCTCGCCGCCGCCTACGTGTCGATCGGCTTCCAGGGAGGCCTCACGGGCGCGCTGTTCGCCGAGTTCGCCTTCGCGCTGGTCGGCGCCGTGACGGTCTCGGGCATCGTCGCGCTCACCCTCTCGCCCATGCTGTGCTCGCGCCTGCTCAAGACGCACGATCCTGAGCAGCGCGGCTGGGAGGACCGGCTGACCGGCTTCATCGACCGGCAGTTCTCGCGGCTGCGGCGTGGCTACGCGCGGCGCCTGCGCGGCAGCCTCAACTACTGGCCGGTCACACTCGTGTTCGGCGTCATCATCCTGGGCAGCATCATCCCACTCTTCCTGACGTCGAAGGCCGAGCTCGCGCCGCAGGAGGACCAGGGCGTCATCATCACCCAGTCGATCGCGGCGCCCAATGCGACGCTGCAGCAGCGCCAACTCTACTCGCGCCAAGTCTACAAGATCTTCGCCGGCCATGCCGAGACCGAGCACGTCTTCCAGCTCGACATTCCGGGCCAGTCGATCGCCGGCATGGTGTTCAAGCCATGGGACCAGCGCGCGAACACCACGACCGATCTGCAGGCGGTGATCCAGCAGCAGTTGAACGACATCGCGGGCGTGCGCGTCGCCGCCTTCCAGCCCCCGCCCCTACCCGGCAGCATCGGCCTGCCGGTGCAGTTCGTGCTCACGACCACCGAGCCGTTCGAGCGGCTCAACGACATCTCGCAGCAGTTCCTGCAGGACGCGCGGGCAAGCGGAATGTTCATCTTCCTCGACAGCGACCTCAAGATCGACAATCCGCAGACCGGCGTGATCATCGACCGCGACAAGACCGCCCAGCTCGGGCTCAAGATGAGCGATGTCGGCGCCGCGCTCGCCTCGCTGCTCGGCGGCGGCTACGTCAACTACTTCAGCATGAGCGGGCGGTCCTACAAGGTGATCCCACAGGTGCAGCAGCGCTACCGGCTCAACGCCGGCCAGCTCCTGAATTACTACATCCGCACCGGCGACGGATCGCTGGTGCCGCTGTCGACCGTCGCATCGATCCAGACCAAGACCGTGCCCGAATCCCTCAACCACTTCCAGCAGCTCAATAGCGCGACCATCGCGGGCGTCACCATGCCGGGCGTCGCACAAGGCGACGCGCTGCAATACCTGAAGGACCTCTCTGCCCGCCTCCTGCCGCAGGGCTACTCGATCGACTACGGTGGATTGAGCCGGCAATACATTCAGGAGTCGGGCGGCTTCTTGGTCACATTCGGGCTCGCTGTCATTATCATCTTTCTCTCCCTCGCGGCGCTGTTCGAGAGCTTCCGCGACCCTGTGATCATCTTGGTGTCCGTGCCTACCGCGATTTTCGGCGCCATGATATTTGTCTCGCTCGGCTTCGGCGGCGGCTCGCTGAACATCTATACAAAAGTCGGCCTCGTTACTCTGATGGGCCTGATCAGCAAGCACGGGATCCTCATCGTGCAGTTCGCCAACGACCTGCAGCGGCAAGGTCGCTCCAAGCGCGAGGCGATCGAGGAGGCGACCGCGATCCGGCTGCGGCCGATCCTGATGACCACCGCCGCCATGGTGCTCGGCGTCATCCCGCTGATCACCGCGACTGGCGCGGGCGCGGTCTCGCGCTTCCAGATGGGTGTCGTCATCGCGTCCGGCCTCGCGATCGGCACGCTGTTCACCCTGTTCGTGGTGCCGGCCGTGTATCTGATTTTCGCGGGCGAGCATCACGCCGAGGCGCCGGCCGCCGGCGATGCGGCGGCAGGGTCGCACGCGCCGGCCACCTGAGCGCGACCGGCGCTACTCGGGCGCGTGCAGCACTTCGAGGTCTGCCGCGCCCCAGCACTGCAGGCCCATGTCGTGCGCCAGCATGCCGAGGCCTTCGCTTTCGATCTCGCCCGAGCCCCACAGCTTGTGATGCGGGCGCATCTTGTCGCTGCGACGACCATACGGAAACGGCGGAAAAACGAGCCCGTCGCGGTGACGGTCCGCCCGCACCAGCAGCACGCTCGCGCCGACCGCATCGAGCCGCACCGGCTGCGGCGCGCCGCGCAAATCCTGCAGCAGCTTCGCGCCGTGCTCCGACCAGCCGTTGCGGTCGAAGGTCGCGCCGCCCCGCGCGAGCACGCAGTGCGGATGCAGGATGTCGCGCCCGTAAGCGATCAGGCGGCGGATCAGATCCGGCGGATAGTCGATCACGTCCACGTCGAGCCACAGCACCCACTCTTCATCCCGCAGCGCCGCAAACAGGAGGTGATTGCGGGCGCGCGCCAGCACCGAGCGGCGCATCTGCTGGAACGCCGGCGTCCAGCGCGGGACGCCGGGCGGCAGCCGGAAGCCGAAATCGCGCGTCGTCACGATGGCTCGATTGCCCCGCGCCTGCAGCCTTGGTAGAAGCCGATTGAGGCTCATCATCGTCTCGTCGCGACTGTCGCTTTCCAGCACGCCGATCGACAGGGACGCTTTCGGATAGTCCATCCTCTCGATGTTGGCGACGTACCGATCGAGATGGCGCGCGGCGTCCTTGACGGGCGTGAGGACGAGCACGCTCGGCGCAATCTCGGGCATCATTTCGGACATGGCCTTATCCACTGTCTCGGGCTGCCGTCGCTGCGGACCTCGACGAGGCGTCGTGCCCGAAGGTCGGCGATGACCGGCGACCACAAGGCGCTGCTCGAGCAGCGGCTGCGGACCCTCGAGCCCTACCCTGCCGGGCGCTTTGCCGGCAAGGGCATCGTGATCCCGGCGGGCGGGCCGGACCTGTTCACCAATGCCTATGTGCTGATCCGGCTGCTGCGCATCACCCACGGCTGTGCCCTGCCGATCGACGTCTGGCATTTCGGCCCGGCCGAGATGTCGCCGCGCATGAAATATCTGCTGCGCGAGCTCGCGGTCGACACCGTCGACGCCGAAGCGGTCCTCGCCGAGCACCCGGCCGCGATCCGCAGCGGCTGGCCGCTCAAGCCCTATGCGCTGATGTGGTCGCGCTTCGAGCAGGTGCTGATGCTCGACGCCGATCAGGTGCCGCTGCGCGATCCCGCCGATCTGTTCGATGGGAAGGACTTTCGCGCAACCGGCGCGCTGCTGTGGCCCGACGTGAACGACATTCTGGCCGCCAATCCGGCCTGGGCGGCGTGCGGCCTGCCGGCGCGCGCCATGCCGGCGATCGAGTCCGGGCAGTTGCTGATCGACAAGTCCCGTCACTGGCCCGCGCTGCAGACGGCGCTGCACCTCAACGAGCACGCCGACCACTATTATGAGTACCTCTACGGCGACAAGGACACCTGGCTGCTCGCGCTCCTGCTGACCGATGAGCCCTACGTGCTGCTGCCTCACCGTCCTTTCGCCGACGTGCCGTTCTGCCTGCATCAGCGCGACATGGCGGGCAAGCCGCTGTTCCAGCATCGCACTGGCGCCAAGTGGCGCTATGCGGGCGCGCAGATCGAGCTGCCGAATGCCGCGCTACGCGACGAATGCGGCCAGGCGCTGGCGGCGCTGCGCGCGCAGTGGAACGGCCTCGTGTTCCATCCGCCGGCGCGCAGCGCACGTGCCCGCGCGGCCGAAGCGCAGCTTGCCGGCGGCGGACGCTTCGATCTGGTGCGGCCAGGCGAACGCACCGTGTCGCTCGAGCTGCTGGCGCAAGGCGAGATCGGCGCCGGCCGCGCCGCCGACCGGATGAATTGGCACTGCGAGGAGATCGACGGCGCGGTCGAGGTCGTCATCAGCGATGCATTCTCGCCCGTATGGCGTTTCCGGCGGACGGCCCACGGCCATTGGCTTGCGCAAAAGCCCGACACGGAGGCCTATCTCGCGCAAGCCGATGCCCGTGCCGCGATCGAGCCGCCGGCGAGGCCCGCCTGGCCGGTCTCCGGCAGCTACACGACGGATCCCGAGATCGAGCCGTGATGGCCGCCACACGACCCCGCGTACTGTTCGTCGCCCCGATGCTGCCGGCGCGCAGCCGCAACGGTCTTGCCATGCGGCTCGGCGTTTTTCTCGAGGCGCTCGCGGCCTGGGCCGACGTCGACCTTGCGGTGATCCCGGTCGCCGGCGGCCCCGTCGAGCGCACGGCGTTCTTGCAAACGTTCGGCACGCGACTGCAATTGCATCATTTTCCACCGCAGACCGGTACCCAGTTCGCCTTGCTGTCCCGCCTGACCGATCCTTCGGCACGGCTCGAGGCCTTCCGCCGCTATGGCAAGCCGAGCCTCGCCAGCGGGATTTCACCCCGCATCGTCGACGACATCGCGCGGCTCGCGGAACGCAACCGCTACGACCTCGTCCATGTGGCGCGCGCCTACATGGTCCCGGCCGTCGCGGGCCTCGATGGCCGCGCGCCCCTCACGCTTGATCTCGACGAGGACGATCTTGCGTCGTTCACGAGCCGCGCCGCCTTCGCGCGGCGCCACCGCGACGCAATGCTGGGCGAGTGGCTCGACCAGGAGGGCCGCGCTTGCGACGCGCTCATCGCCGCGACGCTGCCGCGCTTTGCGCGCGCCTTCGCGGCATCGCGGCGCGACTGCACCACGCTGATGCGACGCCATCCGGGCGCGACCGTCGAAGCCGTCGTCAACGTGATCGACATTCCGCCCCGCCGCGCCCGCCACGATGACGGCCGCACCGCCCTCTTCGTCGGCTCGTTCGGCTATCGACCGAACGTGGACGCACTGCTTTGTTTTGCCCGCCACGTCATGCCGCGCCTGGAAGCATCGATCGGACGCGTCCGCCTGCTGGTCGCCGGATCGGACCCGCCCGCGGCGGTGCGCGCGCTCGACCGGCGCGCCCATATTCGCGTTCTCGGCGCCGTCGATGATCTCGGCCCGGTGTACCGCCGTGCCAGCATCGCGATCGCGCCCATGCGCGGCGGCGGTGGATCGCGCATCAAGATCCTGGAGGCCGCCGCCTCCGCGATACCTGTGGTGGCGGATGCCGACTCGGCGGCGCCTCTGTTCGGGCACGCGCGGCCATGGGGCTGGATCGCGGCCGGCGGCGACGATTTCGCCCACGCCTGCGCGGCGGCATTTTGCCAGCCGCGCGAGCGTGAGCGTCGCGGCGAGTTCGGCTACAGTGCGGTCGCGCGGCATCATGCGCGGCCCGCGGTCATGGCGCACCTCGCGCGGATGCTGCGCGCCGCGTGCGAATCCGCGACGCATCGGTAAGATCGGTCATGGACGGCGTCTACTATCGCAAGGTCGCGGGTCTCGATCAGAGCGAGGTCATGGACGGCTATGTCATCTATGACGCGCCGCGCGACCGCGTGCATTTCCTCAATCCGGCCGGCGCCATCGTGCTCGAGCTGTGCGACGGCACGCGCACCGCGGTCGAGATGGCGGAATTCCTCGCGTCGTCGTTCGGCCTGTCCGAACCGCCCGACGCGTCCGTGCGAGAATGTGTCGCGACGCTGCTCGCCGAAGGGCTGATCGAGCCATGCGTCAGATCGTGATCCGAACGCTGCGGCGGGAAATCCACATCCCCGACCAGGCCGACGACTCGCCGCTACGGTTCGTCGAGGCCGCGCCATCGGTCGAGGGAGACATGCCGGCGCCGACCATGCTGGCGCTCGAGGAGTTGCACGGGTTCTTCAAGACGCGCCTGCCCGACGGGCCGATGATCGAGGGCACGCTGCGCAATCTCGCGCGGGTGCTCGACCTTTTCACCCTCACGCGCGGCGTCGCCGACGAGCGCGACGCCGTGAGCCTGCCGGCCGCGCTGCTCGTCTCGCCCGCCGGCCGGCGCGTCGCATTCATCGGCACGCGGCGATCCGGAAAGACGTCGCTCGCGTTGGCGCTCGTGCGTGCCGGCTGGGCATTCGAAGGCGACGAACGGCTGTTCGTGCATGCCGATGGCGCCGTCGCCCACCCCCGCACGCTGCGGCTCACCCGGACGCTGATCCGCCGTCAGCCGCAATTCGCCGAACTGGTCGACGGCGCGCCCTCGCTCGCCCTGTTGCACGGCGAGGTCATGTTCGCGCTCGATCCTCGGCGGCTGCGGCCGGACTGGCGCATCCGCTCGGGCCCGCTCGACGCGGCCGTCTTTCTCGACGGCGCGATGGCTCGGCTCTGCTCGCTCCGTCCCATGCCGCTCGAAAACGCGTTCGGCTGCGCGCTCTCGCTGTGCACCATCGCGCACGGCATCCGCGCCCGCGGGGTCGGGCTGCTGCGCTCGGCGCTCGGCCGCACCGCGCTCTACCACCTGCAGCCGGGCGAGCTTTGCGCAACGCGCGACACCGTGGCGGGATGTCCGGGGCTCGCCGCGGCTTGACGCCCGGCGCAACCGGCCACTATCATCGCATTCCATATCCAAGCTTTTTCGAGGCCGGCATGGCTCCGTCAACGACAGCGCAACGACGCGAAGAGGCCCCCGCGGAGGGTCCAGCCGTGTCGGCGACCGTGCGGCGGCTGGTGGCGAACACCCGCTACGAGCCGCCGAAGGTCGTCTCGTTCCCGATCGACAGCATGCGCATGACCGAGCCGGTCACGCTCGCCGGCAACAGCTGATCTCAACCCGCTGCGCCCGCGAACCGCGCCGGCGCGGGATGTGCCACCATGACCTCGGTAGCGGCCGCGATGATCGTCCGCGACGAGGCGAGGTTTCTTCCCGGCTGTCTTACGTCGCTGCACGGCAAGGTCGACGAGATCGTCATCGTCGACACCGGCTCGCGCGACGCGACCGTGGATATCGCCCGACAGGCCGGCGCCCGCGTCTTTCGCTTCGACTGGACCGATGACTTTGCGGCCGCACGCAACCGCGGCCTCGCCGAGGTCGCGGCCGACTGGGTGCTCTACATCGATGCGGACGAGCGCCTGCGCGTCCCGGGCGACCGTCCGCTCGGCGAATTGATCGACCCATCCGCGCTCGCCGCGACCGTGCGGTTCTCGCCGAAGTCCGGCTACACGCGCTACCGCGAATGGCGGCTGTTCCGGAGCGACGAGCGCCTGCGGTTCGCCGGTGCGATCCACGAGACCATGGTGCCGCGCATCGAGGCAATCGCGGCGCGCGAGGCTCTGCCGCTCGACCGCTCCGCCGTCGAGATCGATCATCTCGGCTATGACGGCGATCAGAGCGCCAAGCACGCGCGCAACATCCCGCTGCTGCGCCGCGCGACCGCGGACGATCCGGGCCGCGCCTACCTCTGGTACCACCTCGCCGAATCGCTCTGCGCCGTCGGCGACGTCGAAGAGGCCGCGCGCGCCGCGCACCGTGGCCTGCGGTCGGCGCGCGATTGTCCCACCGACAAGCAGCGCGCCAATGCGAGCCTGATCTACCAGATGCTGGCGCGGCTCGCGCGCGAGCGCCACGAGGACCCGCGCGCGCTCATCGCCGAGGGTCTTGCGGCGGTGCCGGACGATCACGCGCTGCGGCTGATGCACGCGCGCGCCCTGCTCGATGCCGGCGCTGCCGAGCCGGCGCTCGCCGTCGCGACCAGTCTGCTCGCGATCGATCCCGACACGCTGTGCGACGGCTTGCTGGCGTTCGACCGCCGGATCTTCGGCGAATTCGCGCATGACCTCGCCGCCGTCGCGGCATTCCGGCTCGCTCGCTTCGGAGAGGCACGCGCCCACTTCGACCGCGCCGCCGCGCTTGCGCCGGACCCGCTGCCCTATCGCGTCAAGGCGCGCGCCGCGCAGGCGCGTGAGCGCCGGGCGGCGTCGTGAGCGTCGTGACCGCGCCGGAGCGAAATCTCGTCCTCGTGCACAGCCCGGGCTGGCAGGACCGCGCGGATTTTCTCGCCATCAAGGCGCACGTGGAAGCAATCGCGCCCGACATCGCGGTGTTCGTCGCCTCGAACGACATCCGTTCCTCGGTGACGCGCAAGCAGGCGGCCGGCCGGCCGACGCTGATCTTCTCGCCCGTGCGCCTGCTCGCGTTTCGCCCGGCGCGCGGCAAGCTCTATGCCGGCACGCCGATGTCCAAGCTCGATGAGATGCACGCGCTGGGCGCTGCCGGCCTGCCGGTGCCGCGCTTCGAAGTGATCGCGCCGGCAACGCGGCTGTCATCCGCCGACTACGGCGCCCTGGTCGTCATCAAGCCGTCCTATGCGCTTGCGTCCTGGGGCCAGGGCGTCGAGCTGCGCCGGACCGAGACGGTGCGCTACCGCGCACCGGAGGAATTTCCCGACTGGCATCCCGGCCGCCATGCCCCGATGGTGGCTCAGCAGTTCGTCGACTGCGGCTACCCGATGACGTGCCGCGCGCTCACCATCTTCGGCCGGCCGATCTTCACCTATTGCCGCGAGTTCGACGAAGCCGCTCGCACTGCCGGCCGACAAGGACGAGTTCGAGCAGCGCGACTACATGCCCTCGCCGCCCGACCGCCGCGCCTATGTGAGCCGCGATCCGGACATCCTCGATCTTGCGGCACGGGCCTATCGCGCCATGCCGCACGTCGCGTTGCAGGCCTGCGACATCCTGCGCGCCAAGACCGGTGAGCTTTATTTGCTCGAGATCAATCCCGGCGGCGGCACCTGGATGTTCTCGAGTTCCAGCGCGCATGTCTACCGGGAAGGGCTCGGCGTCGCCGATCTCGCGGTCGAATTCGACGCGTTCCGCACCATCGCGCAGGCGCTGGTCGAGCGCACGCGCGCGGAGGCCGAATGAGCCTCACCAGCCGTAGCGAAACATCGCGGTGCCGGCGTAGCTCTGGTACGCGTTGGCGAACTCGCCGTCGAACTTCACCGACACGCTCATCGCCTGGTTGAGCCTGATCCCGGCGCCGGCCGTGACCAGCGCCACGTCGGCCGGCGCCGCGGCGCCGTTGACCACGAAGCTCGCGCCGGGGAGCGACTGGAAGACCGCCGTGACGCGGGTGTCGCCGTTCCAGTCATGCGCCCAGGCGAGGCGCGAGAACAGGCTGACATTGTGCTCGCCGATCAGCGGGCGCGTGTCGAACCAGGCGCCGAGCTCGGCGCGCGTCGCCGTCGCGGTGTTGGCGGCGTAGGACAGCGCGAACTGGCTCGATCCGGACGCCGCCGTCTCGCTGTAGGCGGGCAGCCAGAACGCCTGCACCTGCGCGGCAGCGTAGGGCGTGACGCCGATCGAGAGCGGCGCCGACAGCCGATGGCCGGCCTCGATGCGGGCGCCGAGGTTGTTGGCGCGGAAATCGGCCGTCAGCGTGTCGGTCCCCAAGACCGTCACGGTGCGCTTGGTGCTCATGTCGTACCACGCATAGGCGGCAGCCGCCGACACGTAGCTCGCGCCGAACTGGCGCGTGCCGTAGACGCCGGCCTGGAAGACGTCGCTCGATCCGTTGCCGAGGCCGTTCGCGACGTTCCACCCGGTGCTTCCGCCCGCGAGCGCAAAACCGACCAGCATGTCGGGCGAGACGCGATAGTCGAGGCCGGTCGCAACGCCGAAGGCGCTCATGCGCGTGTCGTTGGTGGCGAGCGCGGCGTCGCCGGATGCGCTCGCCTGGCCGCCATAGGCCGAGGCCCAGAAAGTGTGGCGATGATCGATCGGCGCGATGCCCGCCGCCTGGTCGAGCGCCGCATAGGCCGCGGCCGCCTGCGGCAGCGGCGGCGGGCCCGCCGCCGCGTAGGCGCTCGGGGCCGCCCCGAACCCGCCGAGCGTGCTGCGGTCGCCGAAGAAGCCGTTGAGCAGCAGCGACAGGAACGAGTTGGTGAGATGAATGCCGGCCTGCTGCCCGCCGCTCGCGCCGACCTCGCCATCAAGCTGCGTCAGCGCATTGGTCACCGCCGGCCCGTTCAAGCCGAACAGCGACGCGAAGCCGGGCGGCAGCGTGCCGCCGTTGTTGAAGAAGTTGGTGATGGCGGCCGAGACGTTCTGGTCGTTGGCGCCGGCGGTGCTCGGTGCGAGCCCGATCGCCGTGAGATCGAGGAAGACGTCGTTCGCGCCATAGCTCAGGCTCGCCTGCAGGCTCCCTGGCATGTTGATGGTAGCGAGCCCGCCGTCGAAGGTGGTGCTGCCGACGTTGAAGCCGCCCGAGGCATGCAGGATGCTGACCTGCCGGCTGAGATAGGCGCCGGGCGCGAACGCCGCCTCGACGGTACCGGCGAGCGAGGCCGTGCCGTTGACCGTCGTGCTCGCGGCCGCGCTCGGCGTGACCTGCACGAGGTAGAACGCGCCGGGCTGGAACGCGAGCGTGCCGTTGACCGTAAGCGTGCCGACCGTGCCCGGCAGTCCCGGCGCCAGAGTCGCGCCGCCGTTGACGTTCACGCTCGTCGCCGTGATCGCATTGTTGGCGAACAGCGTGCCGCTCTGAACGTTGACGCTGTCGACGCCCGCGATCGTGTTGAGATAGACGAAGCTGTTGCCCTCGCCGGGCGCGAAGTTGACCGCACCGCTCGCCCCCGGGCCGAAGATGTCGCCCGCGACCGCGCCGCCCGTGATGTTGAACGTGTCGCCGAACGCCGACAGGTTGACGTTGCCGGCGATCAGCCCGGCCGATTGATTGATAGTGATAGCATTGCTCGCTTGGCTCACGTCGATCGCGACGCCGCCCGTGCCCGAGATGGTGCCCGAATTCGCGATCGCGCCCGAGAACCGCGATACTGTGGAATTGATCACGATGCCGGTCTGTGCGTTGATCGTGCCGCTGTTGGTGATCCCGCCCAGGAAACTCGAGATCTGGGCGAGCTGGATGCCCGGCCCGCCGCCGACCGTGATCGTGCCGCTGTTCGAGATGCCGCCAGAGAAGCGCGACAGCGTCAGGTTGGCGGAAACGCCCGTGTAGCCCGGCGCCACGCCCCCGACGCGCACGCCGACATTGCCTGCCCCGATGAAGCCGCCGTTGAAGATGCCGCCCGGCCCGTTCTCCGACAGAGGCGCGCCCGCGGCCGCCCAGATTCCGACGTTGCCTGCCGTGATCGTGCCCGTATTGCTGATGCCGCCGCTGAAGGTCGAGACGCCGACCGTATAGATTCCGATGCCGCTCGCGACCGCGATCGCGCCCGAGTTGCTGATCCCGCCGGAGAACGTGGTGGTCAGCCGGAACGCCGCGCGCGAGCCGAAGCCGCCCAGCACGGATGCCGAAATTGGCCGCCGAGATGGCGCCACCGTTGGAGATTCCATTGGCGAACACCGGGCCATTTTCCGACCAGATGCCGACGTTGACCCCGGTGATGGTGCCCGCATTGGTGATGCCGCCAAGAAATCGCGAGACGCCGTCGAGGAAAATGCCGACGTTGCCGCCCGAGACCGTGCCGGTATTGGTGATGCCGCCCGCGAAGGTCGAGACCGACAGGGTGCTCAGGCCGGACAGCCGCACCACATTGCCGACCTGGATGCCGCTGGGGGCGCCCGTGATCGTCCCGATGTTGGTGATCCCGCCCGTGAAGGTCGAGACGCCGCTCACGAAGATGCCGGCGATGGTGCCCGTATTGGTGACGCCGCCGCCGAACGACGACACGTTGAGCACGATGGTCCTCGGCCCACCGGACGTCGACGCACTGCCGACGCGCACGCCATAGAGCCCGCCCGTGATCACGCCGCCATTGCTGATGCCGTTGAGGAATGCGGGACCGTTCTCCGACCAGATGCCGACGTTCGGCGCCGAGATGGTCCCGTTGTTGACGATGGGTCCCGTGAAGGTCGCGGCGGTATTGACGTTGATGCCATTGCCGGTTGGGGAGGAGCCCGAAATCATGCCGGCATTGCTGATGCCGCCGCTCAACGGCCCGCGATCGAAGATCGAGCCCGTGATCGTGCTCTGATTGTCGATCGCAATGCCGTTCGGCGAAATCGTGCCGGAATTGACGATGCTGCCCGCGACCGTCGCGGCCGTGACGGTGATGCCGGTGAGTGTGGTGGTGTTGTTGCACCCCGCAACGCTGCCCGTAAGGATGGCCGGACAGGCCGCGAGCGCCGGAGGTGTCCCGATCCCGATGAGGAGCGCCGCGAACGAGGTCGATGCTAATAGGGCACGCGCATGCGGCCAGCCGGCCCGGCTGGCTGCCTCAGCCATGCCGCGATGTGCACATCCCCGCACCACTTGATCCCTGCCCGATCGGCGCGCCGTCCGATAAGCCCCGCGTGAACGCTAGCAAGGAATTGATCCGATGCAATCATATTCTACCGCAAACACAGCCGATCGCGTCGCCTGGCATCGTTTTGCCGCATCGGCGGCCGCCATTGGCTTCGGGCGGCCGTGCAGGTAATCCGGTCGCGCCCGGCGATTCCACCGGCCGCACCGGATCATGCAGGATTGCCGTGATGGCCTACTTCCGCAACAATACGGTCAACCTGCTGAACCTGCATTACGCCGTCCATTCGCTCGCGCTGAGCGGCGGCGGCGCCTTTTTTGCGATCTTCCTGCTCAAGTCCGGCGTGCCGGCCGCCGTCGTTCTCGCCGCCGTCGCCGCGATCCTGCTCGGGCGCTTCGTGATCCGCCCGAGCGTGCTCGTGCTCGCGCGACGCGTCGGGCTCAAGCCGCTCGTCATCGCGGGCACGCTCATGGCCGGCGTGCAGTATCTCCTGCTCGCCGAGGTGCACGACGTCGGCCCGGCCCTGCTCGTTCTCTGCATCGTCTCGTCGGTGGCCGATACCTATTATTGGACCTCCTATCACGCTTTCTTCGCCACGCTGGGCGATGCCGAGCATCGCGGCCACCAGGTCGGCGCGCGCGAGGCGATCGCCGCCATCGCGGGGATCGTCGGACCGCTCGCGACCGGTTGGGCGCTGACCGTGCTGGGGCCGCGCGCGGCATTCGGCGCCAACGCCGTCGTTCTGGTCCTCTCCGCGCTGCCGATCGTCTGGACGCCGAACGTCAAGATCGCCTGGAACGCGCCGGGGGTCTTCCGCGCCGCGCTCCCGGGCGTGCTGCTCTTCGCCGCCGACGGATGGATGGTCGCGGGCAACTGGGTCGTCTGGACGATCGCGCTCTTTCTCGCGCTGGGCGAGAGTTTCTCGGCCTTCGGCGGCGCGATGGCATTGTCGGCCGTCGTCGGCGCGATCAGCGGGCTCGCGCTCGGCCGCCTGATCGACACCGGGCACGGCACCCGCGCCGCCGCGATCGCGCTCGCCGTGCTCGTCGGCACCATCGCGTTGCGCGCCGCGAGCTACGGCAACGCGCCGCTCGCCGTGATCGCCAACGCGTGCGGCGCGCTGGTCGGCTGCATCTACGTGCCGGCGCTCGGCACCGCGATCTACAACCAGGCCAAGCGCTCGCCCTGCGCGCTGCGCTTCCACATCGCGGCGGAAGGCGGCTGGGACCTCGGCGGCGCGACCGCGAGCCTGATCTCGGCCGCGCTGCTGTGGTTCGGCGCGCCGCTCGGCGTCTGCATCCTGCTGTCGCTTCTCGGGGCGTTCGCCGCGTTCGCGCTGTTGCGGCGCTACTATGCGGCGACCGGGACAGCCGCCGCACCGGCGGCGGTGTCCGAGCTCGCCGGACCTTAGCCTGATCGCGCCGTCTTGAGCCTGGAACGTCTCGCCTCGCATCGCGTTCCCTCACGGCGGCACGCCCGCGCCTGTCCGATCATGGGATCACGCCACGTCATCCTCGTGCTGCTGTTCGGCGGCCTGATTCGGCTGATCGTCATCGTGGTGATCCTGCTGGTATTTTCGGCCACCATCACGGCCGGCCGATATAGGGAAAGCCAGCCCGGCGCGCTCATCCGCGATCCGAGCCCGGGCCTTTTGTCAGCGTGTCCTTGTAGATTTGTCCGTCTTTCATGATGACCATGAGGCTCTTGTCCGGCTTGGCCATGAGCTCGATGTGGTCGATGGGATTACCGTCGATCACCAGCAGGTCGGCAAACGCGCCCTCCTCGATGACGCCCAGCTTTCCCGGGTAGGGATTGCGAGGACCGGACATTGCCAGCAGCTCGGCATTGACGGACGTCGCCATCTTCAGGATCTCGGCATTGTCGTACCAGCGGGTCAGATGCGTCAGCATGAGACCTTGTCGCTCGGCTATCGCGCGGGAGAACAGACAGTCGGTCCCGAATGCGGTCTTGATGTTGTGCTTCTTCGCGAGAGTGTAGACCGTATTCGTTCCGCTCATGACCTGACGCAGGTTGATCCGGCTTTGCTCATCGGCCAACGGCGGCGTGTCGTCCTCGCTGACGAATGGCTGCGTGCTGAGCCATATGCCCTTTTCCGCCATGAACGCGGCGGTGGCGTCATCCATCAAGTGCCCATGCTCGATGCAGCGGACCCCCGCGGCGATCGCCCGCCGAATCTGAGTGGACGGATAGGCGTGCGCGGCCACGTAGGTGTTGCGGTCGGCCGCAGCCTCGACGCCGGCGCGCAGCTCGGGCTCGGTGAACGTAAACATGTCCAGCGTGGTGCGCGGTGATGCGACGCCGCCGCCTCCCACGAGCTTGATCTGCGAGGCGCCGAGGACCAGCTGTTCGCGCACACGCAAGCGGACCTCGTCGGCGCTGTCGGCGATATTGGCGCTGCCGGTTCGCTCCATATAGCTCAGCGGGCCGCCGGGACTCCTCGGCAGATCGGAGAGCGGACGCATGTCCCCGTGCCCGCCGGTAGTCGTGATCATGGCGCCCGACGGATAGATGCGGGGGCCGGTCGCGAGCCCCTGATCGATCGCCTGCTTCAGCGCGAAGGACGGCCCGCCGAGATCCCGGACGGTCGTGAAACCGCGCATCAGCGTCCGTTCCGCCTCGGCGCTCGCAGCAAGAAGGATAAAGCCGATATCCGCCGAGAACAGGACGGGCAGCGGGAGCGCCGCAAAGATCGTGTGCCAGTGCGCGTCGATCAGGCCCGGCATCACGACTCGCCCGCCGCAATCGATCGTCTGCGCGCCGTCCGGCGCCGTCAACTCGCCGGCCGCGATCGCTTTGATGCGGTTGTCTTCGACCAGGAGGCGAAGGCCTCCGCGCAAGGCTTTGGAATTTCCGTCGAAGAGCAGAAAATTGGAGAACACCACAGGCCGGATGGGGCCGGCAGACGCCGCGTGCGCAGGGTCCGGCCGAAAAAGCCCGAGGTATGCGAGCGAAGCGCCCGCGCCGGCGATAAAGCCGCGTCGCGACAGATCCCGGTTGATGCGATGAGCAGCGAGCCGAAGTTGCGGCTGGCAGCACAGACAGGTCGGATGATCGGAGAGATCACCTCGATCGGAGGGCTCGCACGAAAACATGGATGACCTCTCAGCCTGTCGAGACCGTGGTCTCAGTCCCCAAAGCGGGTCGCCGAAGGTTCTCACCGGACAGTCGTGGCGCCGGGCGGCCATCAAAGAATTGGGGTCCCGCCAGGGCGCGCATGCACCGAACTGCGGGCAGAGTATCTGCCGATGGAGTGTTCCGAGCAACAGAACGTTCCGGAAAACACGCCTTTGTGCGCCTTCAGCCGGCGCGGCTGATCGCGATCGTTAAGCCGAAGCGCTCGCCCTGTGCGCTGCACTTCCGCATCGCGGCGGAAGGCGGATGGGACCTCGGCGGCGCGACCGCGAGCCTGATCTCGGCCGCGCTGCTCTGGTTCGGCGCGCCGCTCGGCGTCTGCATCCTGCTGTCGCTCATCGGGGCGTTCGCCGCCTTCGCGCTGTTGCGGCGCTACTATGCGGCGAGCGGGACATCCGCCGCGCCGGCGGCGGTGTCCGAGCTCGCCGGGCCATAATCCGACCGCCTTGCATCCGGAACGTCTTGCGACGCACGGCGTTCTTTCACGGCGGCGCGCCCGCGCCTGCCCCGATCATGGAATTACACCATGGGTCTGCTGCTGTTGATCGTCATCCTCATCCTGCTGTTCGGCGGCGGAGGCGGCTATTACGGCTATCGGCGCGGCTACTACGGCGGCGGCGGGCACGGCCTGATCTGGCTCGTCGTGATCGTGATCATTCTGGTGGTGTTTTTCGGCGGCGGCCACCATCACGGCCGGATGTTCTAGGCCGCGTGCTCATAAATTTGGGCGCTCCGTGGCGAATGGCGAGACGTCGATCAATCCTGCGGCACCCGCACACCCGTCCGCAGCCCCGCCTGCTCGATCGCCTTCTGTATGACGCCGGTTTGCTTCGCCTCGGCAAGCAGCGCGGCGAGCCGCGCCTGTGCGGCGGCCGAGCGTCCCTTCGGCAGCGCGAATGCGACGCGGACCGTGTTGAACGCACCCGGCACGATCTTGCCTTCCGGATAGCCGCCTGAGATCGCGGCGATCAGTCCGGAGTCGGCCCCGAACACGTCGACCGTACCGCTGCGCAGCATGTCGATCGCGTCCGCCGGAAATTTGGGGCTGAGCGGCAGGCGCACCAGCGTGGCGGATTTCAGCGTGTGGCTCAGAAAGCGATCCGACGGGCTGTTCTGGATCGTCCCGATCTTGATGCCGGCACGATCCACCTCGCCGGCGGCGGAAAACTGCCGGCCGCCCCCCGCGAGATACAGGAGCTCGATCAGCCAGGCATCGGCCGTCACGTCGGCCTTGTCGGCGGAGGCGAGAACGCGCGGGCCGATCGCGACGTCCCATGCGGGCGCCGCGAAGCTTTCCTCATAGGCCTGCGGATTGCGGTACATCACCGCCTCGAACGGCAGCCCGAGGCGTTCGGCCAGGAATTTCCCGACCGGCTCGCCGACGCCCCCCAGGACCCTGACGCCGATCAGCGCAACCCGAAGCCTTCCACCCGGCGCGATCTCGGCTTTGAGCGCATCCTGAGCGGCAGCCGCCATGGGCGACAGCATAAGGGCGGCGAGCGCAAGACAAAAACGGCCGGGCTTCATCTGAAATCTCCCGCATTCCGAATGGCCGAAGCTGCCATACGCGCGTTGCGGTGGCTTTACGGCCGGCTTACATTTTCCTTACTGGTCGCGGCGCCGATCGGATCGATCGCGACGGCGGCGCGCCCGGCGTGCAGGGGGGCCGCACGGTGCGTTTTTTCTTCACTAGCTACGTGTTTGACACCGACCGGCGCGAGTTGCGAAATCGCGACGCTCTGGTGCCGCTCACGCCGCAGATGTTCGACCTCCTCGAGCATCTGCTGCGCAACCGCGAGCGCGTCGTCAGCAAGGACGAGCTGGTATCCGCGATCTGGCACGGGCGGGCCGTCACGGACTCGGCGCTCACCACCCGCATCAACGCGGTGCGGACCGCGGTCGGTGACCACGGAAAGAGCCAGCACGTCATCAGGACGCTGCCCCGCAAGGGCTTCCGCTTCGTGGCGGACGTGTCGGAGGAGACGCCGGCGGTGCCGCCCGCTGCCGATGCGGCTGCGCCGACGAGGCCGGCGCTCGCGTTACCCGACAAGCCTTCGATCGCGGTGGTGCCGCTGCAGCATCTGCCTCCTGATCCGGATCAGGACCACCTCAGCGACGGGATCACCGAGGACATCATCACCGAGCTGTCGCGCTTCTCCGAGCTGTTCGTCATCGCGCGCAATTCGAGCTTTCGATACAAGGGAAAGACAACTGATGTCCGCAGGATCGGGCACGAGCTCGGCGTGCGCTACGTGCTCGAAGGCAGCTTTCGCCGGCACGACGACCGGGTGCGGATCGCCGCTCAACTCGTCGATGCGCATACCGGCGTCCACCGTTGGGCCGAGCGCTACGATCGCCGGCTGGAGGACGTCTTTGCTCTCCAGGACGAGCTGGCCCGCGCGATCGCGACCACGCTGGTCGCGCACGTCAACAAGGCGGAGGCCGAGCGCACGCTGTTGAAGCCGCCGACGAGCTGGCAGGCCTACGAGCACTACGTGCGGGGCGCCGATATCCTTGCCGGCTACTGGTCGACCGTCGAAGCCGCGGACCTGCACGCGAGCCGGCGGCTGTTCGAAAGATCGCTGGCGATCGATCCGGGCTTCTCGCGCGCCTACGCGTCGCTGTCCACCACCTACGTGATCGCGTGGCGCAACCGTCTCGACCAGGATCACCTCAATCCCGCGGCGCTCGATGAGGCGCACCGGCTGGCCAACCGGGCCGTGCAGCTCGACCCGAACCTCCCGCACGCGCATGCGAGCCTTGGCGTCGTGCTGGCCTGGAAACGCCAGCCCGACGCGGCGGTCGCTGAATTCGAAAGGGCGGTCGCGCTGAATCGCAATTTCACCGACTGGCGCATGGCGATCGCGCTCGTCTATGCGGGTCAGAGCGCGCGAGCGATCGAGGTCCTCAAGGCCCACATGCGGCTCGACCCGTTCTATGCGCCGCTCGCGCCGCACTGGCTGGGCCTCGCCCACTTTACGCTCAAGCAATATCCCGAGGCGCTGGCGGCGTTGAGCGAGTGCGCGCTCCGGGCGCCGAACTACGGCGCCGTCCATCTTTGGCTCGCCGCGACACACGCCCGCATGGGTCACATGCACGCCGCGAGGGCCGAGGCCGCGAAGGTCCTGGAACTCGATCCGAACTTCACGATCGAGCGGGTCGCGCAAAGCACCATCGCGTTCAAGCATGCCGAAGTCGCAGCGGATTGTTTCGACGCCATGCGCAGGGCCGGATTGCCGGCGAGATAGCGATTGTCCGCTCCGGCACGCATCACGCCTTGGCGCCCTTTGTCGCCAGCACATGCGTCGACAGCGCCCGCATCTGCTCCTCGATCTCGCGCACGGCGGCGAGCGCGCCCTCCCCGCCTCCCGCGGCCAGCAAGGCGGCCAGCGCCTCGACGATCGCGAAGGCCGGCGTCATGGTGTGGAAGAAGGACGGGCTCTCGGTCGGCACCACGATCGCGGCGCTCGCCTGCCGCGCGAGCGGCGACACCGCGCTGTCCGTGATGGCGACGACCGCAAGCCCGCGGCGCCCCGCGTAGCGCGTGATCTCGACGGTCGTGCGCGTATAGGGCTTCACGCTGATGGCGACGAGCGCATCGCCCTTGCGCCCGGCGCGCAGCGCGTCGCTGCCGGTGCCGCCGGGGGAGTCGAGCAGCCGCACGTCCCCGCCCGCGAGGCCGAACACGTAGGCGAAGTGGAACGCCACCGGATAGCACGAGCGCTGGCCGAGCACGAAAACGCGGCGCGCCTTCGCCAGCACGTCGACGGCGGCCGCCAGCCGGCCGAGCGCCGCGGGGCCGGCGAGACCCGCAAGCTGGTGGACGAGCGTGTCGACGAGATCGTGCGCGAGCGCGGCCTCGCCCGTGAGCTTGCGGCGCGCGACCAGCGCCTCGGCCTTGGGCGAGAACACGGAAGTTGCGCGCCGGCGCAAATTCTCGGCGTAGAGATCGCGCACCGCGTCGTAGCCGTCGAAGCCGAGCCGCTGCGCGAGCCGCGTCATCGTCGCCGGCACGACGCCGGCGCGTTTCGCCTGCTCGCGCACCGTGAGCAGCGCGACGTCCTGCGGATGATCGAGCGCCCAGCGCGCGGCCGCCTGCAGTTGCCGCGGGATGCGATCGAAGGCCGCGAGGATCGCGGCATGCAGCGGCGCATCCGTCATCGAGGACGGCGTTCCGCTGCGCCCGGCGGATCGGGCCCGCTTCCGATGTGGCGCCATCGCGTCGCCCCTGGCGCTCAGTGCCCGCTCGCGTAGAGCCAGCGCGCCACCAGCGCGTCGGTGTCGCCGCCGAACGCCGCGCGCGAGCCGTGCGACGCGACGCTGCCGTTCTTGACCACATAGACGTAGTCGGCGATCGCGAGCGCACTCTTGATGTCCTGGTCGACCAGCAGGATCGCCTTGCCGCCCTCGCGCGCGAGCGACGCCACCAGCTCGTAGATCTCCTCGCTGGTGCGCGGATCGATGCCGGCGGTCGGCTCGTCGATGAGATAGACGGGCGGCTCGGTCATCAGGCTGCGCGCGATCTCGACCTGCCGCTGCTGGCCGCCGGAAAGCTGGCCGGCCGGCTGGTGGCGCTTCTCGCGCGCGACCGGGAAGCGCGTATAGGCGGCCTCGAGTTTCTGCCGCACATCGACCTTGGACATGCGCGCGTGCCAGACGCCGAGCTTGAGGTTCGACTCGACCGTAAGATGCGGAAACAGGCTCGGCCGCTGCGGCAGGTAGGCGACGCCCGCGCCCAGCATGCGGAACGGCTCGGTGCCGGTGACGTCGCGCCCGCCGAGCATCACCTTGCCGTGGCGCGGCCGCAGGAAGCCGAACAGCGCCTTGAGTAGCGTCGACTTGCCGGTGCCGTTCGGGCCGACCACGCACGAGATGCGGCGCGGCCAGACCCTGCAGGTCATGTCGCGCAGGATGTCGATGTCGCGCGTGTAGCCGGCGACGAGGCCGTCGGCCGCGAGCAGCGCGCCGCTGTCGGCGAAATCCGCCTCGGCCGTCATGCCCGGCCCTCCATCGCCTTGCGCGTGCCCGTATAGGCGCGGATCACCTCCGGGTCCTGCAGCACTTCCTCGGAAGGACCGTCCGCGATCTTGCGGCCGCGCGCCATCACGAGCGTGCGCCGCACCACCGAGCGCACGGCGTCGAGATTGTGGTCGACCAGCACGATCGTGTAGCCCTCGGCGCTCAGCGTGCGGATATGCTCGACGATCTGCTCGAGCAGGCGCGGATGCACGCCCGCGAACGGCTCGTCGAGCAGCAAGAGACTCGGCCGCAGCATCAGCGCGCGGCCGAGCTCGAGCAGCTTCTGCTGGCCGCCCGACAAGGTGCGCGCATAGGCATCGGCGAGATGCTCGAAGCGCACGAAGGCGAGGATCTCCCGCGCGCGGGCCTCGGCCTGGCGATGGCTCGTGCGCGCGCTGGTGAGCGCCGGCACCATCAGGTTCTCGATCACGGTCATGCGCCGAAACAGGCGCGGCACCTGGAAGGTGCGCCCGACGCCGGCGCGCGCGAACCGGTAGGCCGGCATGCCGACGATGTTGCGCCCGTCGAGCGTAATTGCGCCGCCGTCGGGCCGCAGCGCGCCGGTGACCAGGTTGATGGTCGTGGTCTTGCCCGAGCCGTTCGGCCCGATCAGGCCGACGATCTCGCCGCGTTGCAGATCGGCGGAAAAGTCGGCGACCGCCGCGATGCCGCCGAAGTGCTTCTGCAGCGCGCTCGCCGCGAAATACGGCGCCTCAGGAGGGGTTGGCATACTCGCCCTCCATTTTGGCCGGCACGTCTCCCGGCGTCTCGTCCTCCTTGGCAACCGGCCGTGCGGACGCCGGTGCCGGACGCCGGTCGAGATAACGCTCGATGAACGGGAAGAGCCCGTTCTGCGCGAAGCGCTGCACCAGGATGAGCGCGAGGCCGAGCAGCACGAAACGCCATTCGCCGTAGTCGCGCAGGATTTCGGACAGCGCGTAGACGACGACGGCGCCGACCACGGCGCCCGGCAGGCTCTCGATGCCGCCGATCACCGCCATCGCGATGACCAGGCCCATCTCGGGAATGATCACCATGTTGGGCGACAGGATGCCGACGAAATGGCCGTAATAGATGCCGGCGACCGACGCGATCGCGCTCGTCGCCACGAACACGATGATCTTGTGCAGCGTCGTGTTGACGCCGCTCGCCTGCGCGGCGCCCTCGTCCTCGCGGATCGCGCGCAGGAAGAAGCCGATGCGGGTCATCGAGCAGGCCGTTCATCGCGAGCAGCGCGAGCACGACGAGCGCGAGCCCGAGATAGTAGTATGGCACGTCCGAGCCGCCGTCGAACAGGCCGGGCACCTGCAGGCCGAGACTGCCGCGCGTGAGGTCTTCCTCGGCCACCAGCATGAGGCGGAAGATCTCGGCGATCGCCAGCGTGAACAGCGCGAGGTAAGGCCCGCTCAGCCGCAGCACCAGCGCGCCCATCAGTGCGCCGAGCACCATGGCGATCAGCACCGTGAGCGGGATCGCGAGCGCGAGCGGCAGGCCGAGCCGCAAGGTGAGCAGCGCCGAGCCGTAGCCGCCGAGCGCCGCGAACGCCACATGCGCGAACGAGAACTGCCCCGCATAGCCGGCGAGCAGCGCCCAGCTCGCGGCGAGCACCGCGTAGTACCAGGCGAGCGCGCCGACATGGGTCCAGTAAGGGCCGATCACTGCGGGCGCCGCGAGCGCCAGCAGGAGCAGGACCCCCTGCAGCACGTGCGAGCGCTTGATGCCGTGACCCATGGCGCTAATCCAGCCGCAGATGGGTGCGCCCGAACAGCCCGGTCGGCCGCACCAGCAGCACGATGATCAGCAGCAGCGCGCCGAACGCCTGCGTATAGGCAAGCGCGCGGTTCGGATCGGGCAGATAGCCGACGCCGAGCCCCTGCACGATGCCGAGCAGGATGCCGCCGACGATGCTGCCGCCGACCGAGCCCATGCCGCCGAGCACGATGATGATGAAGGCCTGCACGCCCGGCAGCTCGCCCATGTTGGGCGAGAGCGCGAAGATCGGCGCGATCAGCGCCCCCGCGCCACCCGCAAGCGCGGCACTGAGGCCGAACGCGATCGTGTACATGCGCTTGGGATTGATGCCGATCACGGCCGCCGACTTGCGGCTCTGGCTCACGGCGTCGAGCGCCTGGCCGAGCGAGGTGCGCGCCAGGAACCAGGCGAGCCCGGCGAGGATCACGATGGCGACGACCGAGGCGATCAGGCGGTCATAGGGAAGAATGAGCGGGCCCGCGATCAGCGTGCCCTGGAGGAAGGCGGGCGGCGACTTGCTGAACGGGCCGAAGACCACGAGCGCGAGGTTGGTGAGCAGGATGGTCAGGCCGAACGTGACGATGATGGCGTATTCGTCCTTGCGCTCGACCTTGTCGGTGTACATCGGCGCGAGCACGAGGCGCTCGAACGCGACGCCGAACAGAAACAGCGCCACCATCGCGACCACGATGCCGACGATCGGCGGCACGCCGAGCAACGTGATGGCGTAATAGGACGCGTAGCCGCCCACCATGTAGAGCGAGCCGTGCCCGAAATTGACGACCTTGAGCACCGAGAAAACGAGCGTCAGCCCCGCCGCCATCAGCGCATAGATGAGGCCGATGACGAGGCCGTTGGTGGTGAGGAGAGTGAAGTAGGTCATTGCCCGGCCCTGAGTGTCGCTCGCAGTCGAGCACGGCGCTCGCTCTCCCTCTCCCCCTTCAGGGGGGAGAGGGTCGGGGTGAGGGGGCATCTCCGCGAGTTGTTGCCGACGATATTTTCGCTGCAACTCAGCGCCCCTCACCCCGACCCTCTCCCCGTCAACACGGGGAGACGGAGCGCGACCGCCGTGCCGCGTCGCGTTACGGCAGGATCTTCTCCGTCGTCGCCCACTTCTTCGGGAAGACGATCGCGGCGTCGCCCGGCGCCTGGTTCGACGCCGTGTACTGGATGATGTGGAACGGCACGTCGTTGAACTGGTGATAGGCCCAGGCCGGATCCTTGGTGGTCGGGAACGAATAGATGCCGTTCACGCCCTCCCACTTGATCGCCTCGAGGCCCTTGATGATGTCCTTGCGATCGGCCGATTTCGCCTGCTCGATCGCCGCCACGATGACGCCGAGCGTGTCATAGGCTTCCATCGCGACGCCGGTCGGCGCGCGGTTGTATTTCTTCTGGAAGGCGGCCGCGAAGGCGCGCGCTTTCTCGTTCATCTGCGGCTTCGGCGTCGCGATGTTCACGGCGAGCAGGTTCTTGGCGCAATCGCCGTCGACCTCCCACACTTCCTTCTGCAGCAGGCCGGTCGAGCCGAGCAGCTTGGTCTTGGCGTTGGGCGCGAGGCCGAGCTGGCACGCCTGCTTGACGATCTGGTACTGCGCCTGGCCGGCGACGACCATCTGGATGATGTCGGGCTTGTCGCCCTCGCTCATCAGGCGCAGCAGCGCGGGCGTGAAATCCTGCTGGTTGAGGTCGATGGTGACGAGCTTCTGGTCGACGCCCTTCTGCTTGAGGATGGCGGAGACGACCTTGGCGCCGTCCTGGCCGAAATCGGTATTCTCGGCGATGATCGCGACGTGCTTGAAGCCCTGGTCGACCATCCACTGCGCGACCTTGACGTAGACCAGCGAGTTCGCGGGCGCGAGTCGGAAGATTTCGGGATATCCCTGCGCCGTGATCTTGTCGGCCCACACGTCGGTGCCGACCCACGGCACGCCGTTCTTGTGCGCGACCTCGGTCTCGGCGAGCGCGACCGATGAATGGAATTCGCCGAAGATCGCCGAGACATTGTCGCGGGTGACGAGCCGCACCGCCGCGGCGCTGCCCTCGGCCGGCTGGCCCTTGGTGTCCTCGTAGACCACCTTGAGCGGCCGCCCGTTGACGCCGCCGGCCGCATTGATCTGCTCGACCTCGAGCTGGACCGCCCATTGCATCTCCTGGCCGCCGGAGAAATTCCCCGGTGCCGACAACGGACCGACCCATCCGAGCGTGATCGGATCGGCGCCAAGGGCGGGTGTGAGCGCACCAATCGTGAGCAACCCTGCCGCCGCGAGCCCGGCAGCGAAACCTGTGCGTTTCATTCGACGTCTCCCTCGGGTTCACCGCCATTCGCCTGCCCGGCGGCAGCCATGCGGCAACTGAAACATTTTTTTGAACGGTACGCAAATGAAACAAATATTGCAAGCCGGACCCGGCAGCGATAACTTGCCGCGCATGACGCACGTCCTGCATCGATCGATTGCGCACCGTTATCCGACCGCCGTCTCGGGCCGCGGCCTCTTCATCCGCGACGCGGACGGCAAGGACTACATCGACGCCTCGGGCGGCGCCGCGGTGTCGTGCCTCGGGCACTCGCATCCCGACGTGCTCGCCGCGATGCGCGCGCAGCTCGACACGCTCGAATACGCTCACACGAGCTTCTTCACCACGCAGGCGGCCGAGGAGCTCGCCGACGACCTCGTCGCGCACGCGCCGGCCGGGCTCGACCACGTGTTCTATGTGAGCGGCGGCTCGGAGGCGATCGAGGCCGCGCTCAAGCTCGCGCGGCAATATTTCGTCGAGCGCGGCGAGCCGCAGCGGCGCTACCTGGTGGCGCGCCGGCAGAGCTATCACGGCATCACGGCGGGCGCGCTCGCGATCGGCGGCCGCGAATGGCAACGCCGCGATTTCGCGCCGCTGCTGATCGAGACCCACCACGTCTCGCCGGTCTACGAATATCGCGAGAAGCGCCCCGACGAGACGCCCGAGGCCTATGGCGAGCGGCTCGCGCGCGAGCTCGAGGCGAAGATCGCCGAGCTCGGCGGCGAGAACGTCATCGCGTTCGTGGCCGAGCCTGTGGTCGGCGCCACCATGGGCGCGGTCCCGGCCGTGCCCGGCTATTTCAAGGCCGTGCGGGCGGTCTGCGACCGCCACGGCATCCTCTTGATCCTCGACGAGGTGATGTGCGGCATGGGCCGTACCGGCACGCTGCACGCCTGCGAGCACGAGGGCATCAGCCCCGACCTGATGGCGATCGCCAAGGGCCTCGGCGGCGGCTTTGTGCCGATCGGCGCGCTGATGCTGCAGCGGCAAGATCTTCGAGACGCTGGCACAGGGCTCGGGCGCGTTCCAGCACAGCCACACGTATACGGGCCATCCCCTCGCCTGCGCGGCCGCGCTCGCGGTCCAGCGCGTCATCCGGCGCGACAATCTCCTTGCCAACGTGCGGCGGCAGGGCGCGCAGCTCGAGCGCCGGCTGCGCGAGCGCTTCGGCAATCATCCCTTCGTCGGCGACGTGCGCGGCCGCGGCCTCTTCCAGGGCCTCGAGCTCGTGGCCGACCGCAGCACCAAGGAGCCGTTCGATCCGGCGCGCAAGATCAACGCGCGCGTCAAGCACGAAGCCATGGCGCGCGGCCTGATGATCTATCCGATGGGCGGCACCGCCGACGGCCGGCGCGGCGACCATGTGTTGCTCGCGCCGCCGTTCATCGTGGACGAGGCCGCGATCGATATGATCGTGGAGCGGCTGGGGGATGCGGTCGATGCGGCAGTGGGCCGGTAAACTAGGCGAGCAACGTAACCACCATCGAAAAAACCCATTGCCGTCATTGCCCGCGAAAGCGGGCAATCGAGTAACCACGAACGCCCGCATGGGACGGTCGCGGTGCCCAGTCGATGCTCCGCGGGGTACTGGATTGCCCGCTTTCGCGGGCAATGACGTCAGTGGGCGGATTGAGCGCTTTGCTCACGCTCCCTTCACGTCGATCTGCACGTCCACGTTTCCGCGCGTCGCGTGCGAATAAGGGCAGATCTTCTCGTGGGCTTCCTTGGCCAGCGCCTCGAGCTCCGCCTGCGGGAGGCTCTTGTCCTCGACATGCAGCTTCACGGCGAGACCGAAGCCGCCGCTGTCGCGCGGGCCGATGCTGACGTCCGCCGTGACGCGGGCGTTCGCGGCATTCTGCTTGTGCTGCCGGCCGACGAAATCGATGGCGCCGCCGAAGCACGCCGCGTAGCCCGCCGCGAACAGGTGCTCGGGCGTGCTGGTGTTCGGCTTGCCCGGCCCGCCCATCGCCTTCGGCACCGAGAGATCGGCCCCAACAGATCCATCACTGGCCTCGGTGTGGCCGTTGCGTCCACCGGTTGCGGTCGCCGTTGCGGTGAAGAGTGGCTTGATCGTATCCATGGTACCTCCGAAGTGGAGCCCCCCGCGTCGCGACGCGAAACATAGCACGTCTTCGCGCGCGCGTTGGGCGTGGGCCCAAGCAGGCTCGCAAGGTGGCCAAGCCCTGTCTTGCTAAACCGCGGAGCATGCGGTCACACTTGATCGGTCCGCGGCGGAGATCGCGACGACTTCGGGGAGTTACGCCATGCACGATCCGCTCGATGCCGGAGAGCGCGCCAACCATCTCATAGCCCTCGCCTATCGCGGCCGGATCAGCCGGCGGGCCTTCACGGCAGGCCTTCTCGCCTGCGGCTTTACGGCAGCCGCCGCCAGGGATGCCGCAACCCACGCGGCGCTCGCCCAAGCGAACCAGGCGGCGTTGCTCGAGAAGCTACGCGACGCCTACGACTACATCATCGTCGGCGCCGGCTCGTCGGGCTGCGTTCTCGCCAACCGGCTCTCGGCGACGGGCGCGAACGTGCTTCTCATCGAGGGCGGCGGCACCGACATCGCGCAGCCCAAGATCGCCTTCACGGAGCGGTGGCCGACCAACTTCGGCACGGACACGGACTGGGGCCACAAATCCGTCCCGCAAAAGCATCTCAACAATCGCGTCATCGTCGCGCCGGTCGGCAAGATCATCGGCGGCGGCAGCAGCATCAACGCAACCGCTTGGCTGCGCGGCACCAAGCAGGACTACGATGCCTGGGAGAAGGCCGCCGGGCCGAACTGGAGCTTTCAAAAGCTCATCCCTGCCTTCAAGCGCGTCGAGCGTTACGAAGGCGGCGACAGCGAGCTTCGCGGCGGCTCCGGCGCGATCGCCACGCGCATGCCGGCGGCCCGTCATCCCGTCACGCTCGCCATGATCGCCGCCGCCAGGGAGATGGGCTTCCGGGAGCATTTCGACATCAACGACACCGCCGACTGGCTCGAAGCAACCGGACAGCAGAGCACGAACACCGATCACAGCATGCGGCGCTTCTCCGCGGTGCACGGATATCTCTATCCGGCGCTGACGCGCGCCAATCTCACGCTCCTGCCGGATACGCTGGTGACCAAGCTCGACATCAGCAACGGCGTCTGCACCGGCGTGAGCGCCGTCGTCGACGGCAACGTCCGCCGGTTCCACGCCGGCAAGGAGGTGATCCTCGCGGCGGGCGGCATCATGTCGCCGCGCCTGCTGATGCTGTCCGGCGTCGGCCCGGCCGCGCATCTACGCGAGCACGGCATCCCGGTCGTCGTGGATGCCAAGAACGTTGGGCAAAATCTCCACGACCATCTCCTGCTCCGCGTCTTCTGGTCCGCCAAGGGCAAGATGCCGCCGCGGCAGGACACCGACCATGCGGGTGTCGCCTACCTGCGGACCAATTCGAATTTGCCGGGACCGAACAGCCAGATTTCCGGACGCCAGCAGGCGCCGGGCGTGCCCGGCCTGAAAGCCGACGAGGGCTACGCAATCTCGCCCGGCCTGACCAAGCCGCTCAGTCGCGGCACGGTCCGCCTCGCCTCGGCCGATCCCAAGGCGCTCGCCATCGTCGATCCCAACTATTTCGCCGAGCAGGCGGATGTCGATGCCTACGTGGCGGCCATCGAATTCTCGCTCGCGCTCGGCAACAGCAAGGCCTTCGCGGAATTCCGCAAGGACCAGATCAGTCTCAAGGGCGCCGACAAGGCCGCGATCGCCGAGCACGTCCGTCAGACTGCGCTCACCTATTTCCATTTCGTCGGGACGTGCGCCATGGGGAGCCACGAGAGTGCACCGGTCGACGGCAATCTTCGCGTTCGCGGCGTCGAGAGGCTTCGCGTCGTCGACGGGTCGGTCATTCCCGAAGTCGTCGTCAGCAACACCAATCCGGCGGTCCTGACCTTGGCGGAGCGTGCCGCCGAGATCATCACGAAATCAGAATGACGAGAGCGCGAGGCTGCACGAGTGTTCGATCAGGGCGGGATGTGTGCATAGCGAATCCTTGGCTGGCCGACGTGCCGCCATCCTCGACAGGTCGGCCTTCGGGCCCAAACCGGAAATCTTGCGCTCAATGAGAGCATTTCCGGTTTCGCCCCTGAGCGGAAGGCGGCCGCGTCGGCACTTTGGCCCGCGTCAACCGGCACGAGTACGATGCATGGATTTTGTTTTGGGTAAATTGCTCCGGATAAGCCGCTTGGCAGCCTGAGCTGCCGCCGCCGCATAGTTGCGATCTCCGTGAACGAGGATCAACGAGATCGCGCCCTCGGACAGCAGCCAGATCTCGCGGGCACATTCGCGCGGCCGAGCGATACCGGCCTGCGCGAACAGCTCGGCCAGATGCGCTTCGAGCAAAGCCTTGTGCCGGCGCGCGATGAGACGAGCGGGGTGTCCGGGCAGATCGGCGAGCTCGATGACAAGCCGCGTGAAACCTGACCCCGCCCAGCGCGGTTTGTCCGACCAGACAGCAAGCTCGCGGAAAAGCCCATCAATGATCGCTTCCGGCGATCCTGAGAGCTTGTCGCCGAAGGTCCGGAACGCCGCCAAGGCCAGGTGGTGCTGGGTTTCGAGCACTGCGGCGAGCAGCTGATCCTTGCTCTCGAAATGATAGTACAGCGTCCGTTTCGTGACCGTCGTGGCCGCGGCAATCTCGTCCATGCTCACGCGGCTGTAGCCGCGCCGGCGGAAGAGCGCATAGGCGGAATCCAGGATGCACTTTCGCGTCCGCTCTGCTGTGCGCGGCATCGACGATACTCTCCGTGAATGTATACCGCTTAGTGAGTTTACATCAGCGCATCGATGACCTGAAGTGACTGCCGGCACCGTATTGCCGTTCCACCAGCACGCGCCGCACGCACCGGTGGGTGCAGTGCAAACGACCGGAGCGACTCCAATGCAAACAGCACCATTGACGTTCAAGGGCCTCAGGGTGCGGCCTGTCGTGCTCAAGCTCAAGCGGCCTGTCGTTGCGCGCATCGCCACCATCGTGGAGTGGCCGCTCATTCTCATCGACCTGTTCACCGAGGAAGGCATCGTGGGGTGCAGCTACCTCGAGCCCTATATCGTGAAATCGATGCGCTATCTCGTTCCGGCGCTGCAGGACATCGGCGAGATGCTCAAGGGCCGGCGTGTCGTGCCCTTGGAATTCTACACTGCGGCGCGCAAGTCGCTCCACTTCGTCGGGTACGAGGGCTTGGCCATGATTGCCGCGGCCGGGCTGGACATGGCGGCCTGGGACACGCTCGCAAAGGCGGCGGGCCTGCCGCTCTGCGTCCTCCTGGGCGGTTCGATCGGACCCGTGCGGGCCTACAACAGCAATGGACTATGGCTGAAGGAGCCGGCGGCTGTCGCGATGGAAGCCATCGAGCTGCGTGAGGAAGGCGGCTTCGGCGGCCTCAAGCTGCGGCTCGGCCGTGATCACATCCGCGACGATATTCGCACCATAGACGCCGTCCGCAAGACCGTGGGCGACGACATGCAGCTGATGGTCGACTTCAACCAGGGCCTCGATTTCGCGGAAGCGCTTCAGCGCTGCCACGCCATCGACGATCTCGGCCTCGCGTGGATCGAGGAGCCGATCGTCTATGACAACATGGACGGTTATGTCCGGCTTGCCGCCGAAATCGACACCCCGATACAGATCGGCGAGAATTTCTATGGACCGCGCGACCTTCACAAGGCGCTACGGCGGAAGGCATGCGACCTCGTGATGCCGGATTTCATGCGCATCGGCGGGGTCACCGGCTGGCTCAGGGCCGCAGGCATCGCTGGGGCGGCAGGCGTCCCGATGTCGACACACCTCTATCCGGAAATTGCCGCCCATATGATGCGAGTAACCGAGACCGCGCACTGGCTTGAATGGCAAGACTGGGCCGATCCAATTCTGCAGAAGCCTTACGAGATCAAGGGCGGGCACCTGCACATTCCCGATGTGCCGGGCGTCGGCCTGAATTGGAATGAGGATACGGTTGAGGCCAACCGGGCCGAGCTGTAGCCATGTGTACGCTCCCTTAGCGGCCGTGCAATCTGACTAATCCGAGGTGACACCGGCAGCCCTTATCGGCGCGGCCCATTTCTCGATCTCAGTCGCGACGAAGTGAGCGAGGTATTCGGGCGATCGGCGGTCGGATGCGACGACGGTGGCGGCAACGCTGTTGAGTTTGTCGTTGACCGCAGAGCTGTTCATCGTCGCGATGGCGGCTTCATTAAGCCTCTGAATGATCGGCATGGGCGTGTTCTTCGGCAGGAATAGCGCGTACCAGATGCCGGCATCGAACCCGGCCAGGCCTTGCTCATCGGCGGTTGCAAGCTGCGGCAGCCGTGGCGAGCGCTGCTTGGCGAGGATCGCGACCGCTTTCACCAGTCCGGCCTCGATCTGCGGAATCGCGATTGCGGCGGCCGGGCACTGGTAGTCGATGCGTCCGGCGATCAGGTCCTGCATCGCGGATGCTCCGCCGCGATAAGGCACGTGCGTGACGTTGATCCCGGCGGCCGCATTGAGAAGCGCACAGGCGAGGTGGGCGGCGGAGCCGGTACCAGCCGAGCCGTACTGCATCTTCGACTGGTTCGCCTTGGCGAAGGCAATCAATTGCTGCAGGCCGTCCGCCGGCAAATCCTTGCGTGCGATCAGCACGATCGGTTGTTCGGCGATCAACGCAACCGGAGCAAAGTCCGTAGCCGCATTGTAAGGCGGATGCTTGTAGAGCGTCTGGTTCTGCGCGTGGGTGCCGACGGTGCCGAGTAGAAACTGATAGCCGTCCGGCGGGGCCTTCGCGACACGATTGGCGCCCGTCATGCCGCCGGCGCCACCGACGTTTTCGACGACGACCTGCTGACCGAGCAGTTCCGAGAGGCTTGCCGCGAGAATCCGTCCTATGACGTCGAGCCCGCTGCCCGCCGCCAGCGGGACCACCATCGTGGCGGGCCGGCTCGGCCACTCCTGCGCTCTTGAAATTGCTGCGCCGTTGAGCGCGAGGGCAACCGCGAACGCCGAAATGGCTGAGACTCGGGTGTGCATCGTCGCCCCTCGTTCCGGACAGTGATGTTGGGCCATTGCGATTCGAGGATAGGCGGTATCACCGATAGCAAATAGTTCTATTATCTGATGATTTCATATCCAATTTGATATGGGAGGCTCAGCCGTGAACAAGGTCGATCGCATCGAGCGCCGACTTAAACTGCACGACATGCGGATATTGCTGGCTGTGGTCGAGGCAGGCAGCATGGGCAAGGCGGCGGAGCGGTTGGGGACGTCACAGCCGGCGGTTTCGCGATCTATCGCCGACCTGGAGCACGCGCTCGGCGTACGCCTCCTTGATCGCAGCCGACGAGGGATCGAGCCGACGTCCTATGGCCGCGCGCTTATCAGACGCGGCATCGCAATTTTCGACGAACTCACGCAAGGCATCAAGGACATCGCGTTCCTGGCCGACCCCACAGCCGGAGAATTGCGGATCGGCGCCTCCATCGCGGTTGCAGCCGGCCTCGCGGCAGCGGTCATTGATCGGCTCACGCAGCGATATCCCCGCTTAGTCGTCCACGTGCTGGCCGCCGACACCTCAACGGCATGTGACGCGCTGGAGGAACGCAGGGTCGATCTCGCGATCGTCCACATGATAGAGCCGGTGGCCCATGAGCAGATGGATGCCGAAATCCTCTTTCACGAGCCACAGGTCGTCGCTACCAGCCCGGAGAATCCTTTGGCGAAGCGACGCAAAATGAAGCTCGCTGATTTGATGGACGAGCCATGGACCTTGCCGCCGCTCGACAGCCAGTTCGGTGCAGTCGCCTTGGAGGCTTTTCGAGTGAGCGGACTCGAGGTTCCTCGAAAACTCATCACGTCCGCGCTTCCGGTCCGCAACGCCCTCCTCGCGACCGGGCGCTTCGTCACGATGTTTCCGCGTATCGTCTTGGCGTTTCCAGCCGAGCCCCCGGCGTTCGCGCAGCTGCCGATCGATTTGCCGATGACGCGGCGACCGGTCGGAATCATCACGGTGAGGAACCGGACGCTCAGTTCGGCGGCCAAGCTCTTCATCGAGTGCGCCCGCAAACTCGCAATTCCACTCGCACACATGCGGCGCGCACGCCGCACCTGATTGATGAACGCGCGCTGGTCTAATCCTCACCCGCCGGCCGACCGTGCAGTCCGCATTCCTTCTGGTCGTCCGTTTCCCACCACCAGCGCCCCGCGCGCTCGGGCTCGCCGGGTGCGATCGCGCGCGTGCACGGCGCGCAGCCGATCGACACGAAGCCCTTGCCATGCAGCGGATTGAGCGGGACGGCGTGCGCGGCCGCGAAGGCGTGCACGGCCTCGCGCGTCCAGTCGAACAGCGGGCTGAGCTTGATGCGGCCGCGCTCGTCGCGCGTCATCACGTCGGTGCCCTGGCGGCTGCCCGACTGGTCGGCGCGCAGGCCGACGATCCACGCTGAAGCGTCCGCCAGCGCGCGCGCGAGCGGCGCGACCTTGCGCGCATGGCAGCACGCCACGCGGGCGTCGCGCGACGCGTAGAAGCCGTTGATCCCATGCTCGCCGACGAACGCCTCGAGATCGTCGCGATCGGGATAAACGGCGTGGATGCGCCGGCCATAGCGCCGCTCGGTCTGCGCCCACAAGTCATAGGTTTCACGAAACAGCCGCCCCGTATCGAGGGTGACGATATCGACATCGATGTCGGGGCTCACGCCGGCCATCAGGTGAAGGATCACCTGATCCTCCGGCCCGAAGCTCGTGGTGAAGACGATTTTCCCATCGATCTCGCGGCGCAAGCGCGCGATCCGCTCGGCCGGCGCGAGATTGCGCAGGACGTTGCCGAGGTCCTCGGCGCGCACTGACGGGCGGCCGCCGCCTACCCCGCCCCCGCCGCGCGACTCTTTCTCATCCTCGACCGCGAGCACGAGACCGCCGCCCGCAATCCGGCCGGCGAGGTCCAGCACGAGGCGCCCGGTGCGCGGATTGGCGGCGTAAAGATCCACCGCGATCGGCTTCGCCAGCTTGATCTCAACGTCGCCGACATTGTTGCGCGCGATGGCGCTCCACCCGCGCGCGGCAAGCTCTCCGGGATCGACCACATTCTCGACCGCCGCGATCTCGCCGCGGCACTCCGCCATGCCGATACGCACCGTGACGAAAGCGCCGGGCTTCAGCGGCTCCTCATGCAGCCAGAACACGCGCGCGCGCAGCCGGCGCACGGCGCGGCACGGCGCTTCGCTCGCCACGATGACGTCGCCGCGATCGAGCATCACGGGCTGATCGAGGGTCAGGCCCACCGATCGCCCTGTCCCGGCCGACTGCGGCGCGGGCGCCTCGCGCGGCATCGGCCACGTCTCGATCGACCGCACCCGCGCGCGCGTGCCGCGCGGCGCGATCACGACCTCGTCGCCGACCGCCACGCGGCCGCTCTCGATGCGTCCCGCGACGATGCGCCGGTCGTCGAAGGCATAAATCGCCTGCACGGGCAGGCGCAGCGGCAGGTCGGCGGCGGGCTTCTTCACCTCGAACCGGTCGAGCACCTCGAGCACGGTCGGGCCCGCGTACCACGCAAGCGACGCCGAGCGCCGCGCGACGCCGTCGCCGTGGCGCGCGGAGATCGGGATGATGGCGCTCGCCGTCAGCCCGACGCCCGCGAGGTGGCTTGCGATCTCGGCCTCGATCTCGCGGAAGCGGCCCTCGTCGAAATCGACGCAATCCATCTTGTTGATCAGCACCGCGACCTGGCGCAGCCCGAGCAGGTGCAGCAGGTAGGCGTGCCGCCGCGTCTGGCCGCGCACGCCCTCGGCGACATCGACGATCAGCAGCGCCGCATCGGCCTGCGCCGCGCCCGTGATCATGTTGCGCAGCAGCTCGGCGTGGCCCGGCGCATCGATCAAGACCACATCGCGCGCCGGCGTGCGAAAGCGCATCTGGCTGGTGTCGAGCGTGATGCCGCGGTCGCGCTCGGTCTGCAGCGCGTCGAGCACGAAGGACCACTCGAAGCCCATGCCGCGCCGGTCGGCGACGGCCTTGAGCGCCTCGAGCTTGCCGTCCGGCAGGCTGCCGGTCTCGTGCAGCAGGCGGCCGATCAGCGTCGACTTGCCGTGGTCGACGTGCCCGACCGTCACCACGCCGATGCGCGGCCGGCTGCCGCTGTGGCGGGTCGGCGCGACGGTCGAATTGGTGACGGCGATGTTCATGGGGTGTGCTTTGCAGGGAGACGTTGATTACAGGTAACCGGCCGTGCGCAGCCGCTCGAACGCGTCCTCGGCCTCGTGGTCCATGGCGCGACCGGCGCGCTCGGGGATCCGCGTCGCTTCGAGCTCGGCGATGATCGCGTCGAGCGTCGTCGCCTGCGAGGCGACCGGAGACGTGATGTCCTGGTCGCCGAGCGAGCGGTAGCGTTTGCCGTCACGCGCGAAATAGAGCGGGATGACCGGGATGCCCTCGCGCCGCGTGTAGGCCCAGATATCGAGCTCGGTCCAATGCAGGATCGGATGGACGCGCAGATGCGCGCCGGCCGGCGGCGCCGCATTGAAGTGGTCCCAGAATTCCGCCGGCTGGTCGGCGACATCCCATCCGCCTTCGCGGCCGCGCGGCGAGAACACCCGCTCCTTGGCCCGCGTCGGCTCCTCGTCGCGGCGGATGCCGGCGATCAGGCCGTCGAAGCCGTACTTGGCAAGCGCGAGCTTGAGCCCTTCGGTCTTGCGCGCCGCCGAGCGGGCGGCCGGCGGCAGCGTCGGGTCGATGCTCTCGAGCGGCGGGCACGGCTCGACCTTGAGGTCGAGGCCCCATTCGGGCGCGTAGCGGTCGCGGAACGCATACATCTCGGCGAACTTCTTGCCGGTGTCGACATGCATGACCGGGAACGGCACGCGGCCGAAGAACGCCTTGCGGGCGAGCCAGATCATCACGTTGGAGTCCTTGCCGAGCGACCACAGCAGTGCGATGCGCCCGAGCCGCGCGAAGGCCTCGCGAAAAATGAAGATGCTCTGCGCCTCGAGCTCGTCGAGCCTGCCCACGGCGGCCACTCCGATTCCATCCGCAAGCTGCCCGGCCCGGCCGGCGGAAAACTGCGTCTCTTTTGTCGCCTGAAGCCCCATGGCTTGTCCCGTGTCAGACACTATCCGTGGTAGAATATTTTTCTATTTACATCGTCGATTTACGTTCTATATGGAAAATAATTCTAGTCAACATCGGAGTGGGCGCAGATGGCTTTCGTACCTCACTTTACGCGTTTCTCCGGCGAGACCGTGCTCCTGGTCGGCTCGGATTCCCGCGCCACGGCCCTGATGCCGCGCCTGGTCGCCGCCGGCGCCAGCGTGCGCTGGTTCGCGCAAGACGCGGACGTCGCCGAGGAGATCTGGCTCAGCGGCCGGCCCGACCGCATCGCGATCGCGTTCCGCGAGCCGAACGCATCCGACATCGAGGACGCCGCCGCCGTGATCGTCGCGGTCGGCGAGCCGATCGCCGGGCGCGTATCCGCGCAAGCGCGCGCGCTGCATCGTCCGGTCGCGGTGCTCGGCCGCCCCGACCTCTCCACCTTCGATCTCGACGATACGGACCGGGATGGCCGCGGCGACGTCGCGGCGACCCAGCCGTGGCTCCGCGCGCCGTTGCGGCGCGCGAGCGCCTGGCTGTCAGCGCACCTGTCGCGCGCGATGGGCGTGCTGGTGGGATTGCCGGGGTCGTTCGGGGCGTGAGGGCAAATTTACCCATCGCCCCCGAACCCACGTCGTGACTCTTCCAACTTGCTCCACCTCATCCTGAGGTGCGCCCCCGGACTTGATCCGGGGGAGCCTCGAAGGATGGGCTGCGGGCGCAAACCCGGCGCGCAATGCCGCGCCGCCGTCAGCCGCCGCCCGCCTTGGCGATGACCTGGCGGATGACTTCCCGGATCTGGTCGTTCGACAGAAAGAGGTCGTGGTTGATGATCCCCCAGCCCTCCTCCGACGCATCGATCACGTGCACGCCGAACAGCTTGAGCTTCGCCTTCTCGGCGGCGCCGACGCGGGTCATTCCGCCGGCCATCAAGCTCGACACCGCCAGCGCGCGATCATTCGTCGACGTGATCACCGTGATCTTGCGGGCGAGCGGGCCGATGCGTTCGACCGAGCTGGTGAAGACGTCCATGTCGATGTCGGGCGCCGCGAACACGATCGCGCCGATGCGGTCGGCAGCGACCCCGGGGCGCTGCCCGTAGAGGTCGCGCAGCGCCTCCATGGCGAGCATCGAGCCGACGCTGTGTGCCACGATATTGACGCGGCCGGTGGTCGAGCTCCCCAGCAGGGCGTCGAGCACCGCGTGCAGCGCATCGCGCGACCACATCGCACTGTCGCGGTCGTAGCCGTAGTCGAACAGCTTCGCGCGCGACGGCCACGTGAAGGCGACCGTCTCGCCGTGGAACCGGACGTCGTCCGCCAGGCGGGCCGCATCGAGCACGGCGGTCTCGAAGGTCTGGTTGAAGCCGTGCACGTAGATCAGCACGTCGCGCCCGCTTGCCGCCTGCGCGAGCGCGCTCGCCGACTGGCCCATGAGATCGACGCGGTCGATCGCCCAGTCGGAGAGGCCGACCGAGGCGAGCGAGAAACGGCCGCTGTCCGGCGGCGTGAGCTGCACGCGCGCGATGCTCATCGCCCAGCGCTCGGTTCCGAACCACGGCCGCTCGCGCGCGCCCTTCACGGCCTTGCGCGTGGTCGCCACCAGCAGCGATCGGCTCGCCGAAATAGCCGACGCGTCGACGGCGGCATCGTTCACCGACGCCATGCCGGCGCATCCACCCAGCGCAAGCGCGGGCACACCGGACGACGCCGCGGCCAGCCCACGCAACATGGCGCGGCGCGAGATCGCGCCGATCGGAACTCTCACGGGACGGACAGTCACGAATTCCCTCCGCCCCCCAGCCCCCCGCTGACCTGATGCCCGAACGCGGCAACAGCAGGGCGAATTGCGGTTCCGTTCAGAGTTCCGGCGCGGCCTGCGCGCAGGTAGGAAGGTAGCTCGCGCTCGAACGCGGGGAGTGAGCGCAACGAAACGCACACCGTCATAAAAAAGGTCCCACAAGCTTGTCGCTCGCGGGACCAGTCTTCAGCCTTTGGGATCGCTAGTCGTCAGCCTGGTGGATTAGGGACTTCCTGCGTTCTTCAGAGAGTCGGAGACGTTGCTGAATGTGCTGGAGAGCTGCTTGCCAAGCCCATTCACCACCGTGATGATCGCGACCGAGATGCCGGCGGCAATGAGACCGTATTCGATTGCCGTGGCGCCCGATTCATCGCGAGCGAAACGCTTCAGTTGACACACCATTCCCACCTCCGTTGGGGAGACTTCAACGCAGGGTTTCACAATCCTGCATTGTTATGCGTAGGTCCTCCGCTCTAAGATGAACTTAATGCGCACGCGGAAATTGCGTATGACAGGACGGAACTCGGGAGGCCGGGGTGTGTCAAAATGTCCTATAAAACAGGGCATTGCGCGAGACGGCAGTGCAATAGCCGCATCCCGCGACGACGCCTTGCGGGCGAGAATACTCGGTTAACTCTATCGTCCAGGGGTTGCATTTGCGGGAACTCGGCCGACCAAGCAAATAGCGAGATAAGTTCCGGCGGCCCCGTGAAGCCGCGCGAGCAGCCCTCGGCGTTTTCGCCCCGTCTCACCACGCGTAGCGCAGCGTCCCGGTGCCCGCGTATGTATGCGCGCCCGACGCGAACTCGCCGTCGAACTTGAGCCCCGCCGACCAGCTCGCGTTCATCCTGAGCTCGGCGCTCGCCGACGCCAGCGCGGAATCCTTCGGCAGCGGCGCGCCGTTGACCGTGAAGGCCGAGCCCGGCAGCGCCTGGAACGCGGCGGTGAGCGCCGGATTGTCGGCCCAGTCGTGCGCCCAGGCGAGGCGGCCGCGCAGCAGCAGCGGCATGTCGCCGATCATCTGCAAATTGTCGAAGCGCGCGCCGAGCTCGCTGCGCGTATCGATCGCGTCCATCGCGCCGTAGCTCAACCCGAAGCCGCCGCCGGTCGCGTCCGCCTCGCTGTAGGCCGGCGTGTGGAAGAGCTGCGTCTGTAGCGCGGCATAGGGCGTGATGCCGATCGCCATGGTCGACGACGTGCCGGCGAGCGGCATGGCATAGCGAAAGCCGCTCTCGATGCGCGCCGCGTAACTCTGCCCGCTGAAGGTCGCGCTGAGCTGGTCGCCGCCGAGCCCCGTGCGGTTGGTGACGAACCAGTGGTCCGCGAAGGCGAGCGCGCCCGAGACGTAGCCCTGCCCGATCTGCCGTCGGCCATAGACCGCCGCCTGGAACGCATCGCTGCGGCCGCCGCCGAGCCCGTCGGCCAATCCCCAGTTGGTGCCGGCGCCGGCGAGCGCGAAGCCGTAGAGCGTGTCCGTGTCGGGGCGGTAGTCCATCCCGGCCGCGAAGCCGAAGTCGCGCGCCGTCATGCTGGTCGAGCCGGCGACGGGATCGCCGCGCGCCGCGCTGTAGCCGCCGAAGCCCGAGCCCCACGCGCTCCAGCCGCCGAGAAACGGCAGCGGCGCGCGCGGCGGCGCCTTGAGGACGCTCGCATACGCGAGCGCGACGTCGGGTGGAAGATTTGCCTCGCCCTCTGGCGCGAACGCCATCGCACCGCCCGTGCCGCCGCCCCGCCCGGTGAGCGAATAGTCGAAGATCAGCGCGAGGAAATCATTCATCGCCTGGAACGCGCTCTTCTGCGCGCCGGTCGCGCTTTCGCCGGACAATAGGGTCAGCGCCTCGAGGAAGCTCGGGCCGTTGAGGTTCGCGAGGTTGGCGAAGCCCGGCGGCAGGGTGGCGCCGCTCATGATCGCGTTGTTGATGCCGTTGAAGACGTTCTGCTGGTTCTGGTTGGCGCCGGGAGGCAGCACGAACAGGCCGGCGCCGTTGTTGCTGATGTCGAGATCGACGTCGCCCGGATCGGTCGTGTAGTCGAGCGACATCGTGCCCGCGAAGCTGCCGTTGATCGTCAGCCCAGCGAACGGCCCGCTCACGCCCCCCGTGGTCGTGACGATCCGGAAGACGGTCGTGCCGTAATGGCCGATCTGCGGCGTCACGATCACGGTGCCGTTGCCCGCAAGCGTCGCGCTGCCGCCCACCGTCATGGTGCCGGTGCTGGTCGGGGAAATCTGGAGGCTCAACGACGAGCCCGGCGCAAAGCTGATATTGCCCGAGGTCACGAGCCGGCTCGTCACATTGGTGAGCTGGATCGTGCCGGTGTTGTTGAGGTTGGCGAGGCCCGAAAACGTCGCGACGTTCGACACGACGATGCTGCCGCCGTTGTCGACCGTGCTGTTCGCCGTGAACGTGCTGGTGCCGAGCGTCGTCCAGGTGGCGTTGTTGGTGACCGTCTGCGTGCCGGTGCCCGCCATCGCGACAGTGCCGGTCATGACGCCCGCGTTGACGATGGTCGCCGAGCCGTTGGAGCTGGTGGCGACCACCTGATCGCTCGCGAGTCCGCTCAGGTTCATGATCGTGGCGTTGTTGGTGACCTGGATCGACGCAGCCGACGTCGCCGCGATGGCGTTGGTCGCGCCCCGGGTGATGCCGCCGTCGATCGCGATCGTGATGCTGGTCGGGCCGCTGGCCGCGATGCCGCTGCCGGCAAGGCCGGTGACGTTTTGCGTCGCCGTCACCGACACCGTGCCGGCATTCGCCGTGATGCCGCTGGTCGCGCCCTGCACGTTGCCGACCGCCGTGTTGGCGGCGCTGCCGCCGACCGTGATGCTGCCGCCCGCGCCGGCGTCGAGCGCGATGCCGGCGCCTGTCGCACCCGTGACGTTGCCGACGCCCGCGACGGTGATCGGGCCGAAGCCGCCGCCGCTGGTGAGCGACACGTTGATGCCGGTGCCGCCCGAGATGTTGCCGACAAGCCCGACCGCCGACACGCCGTTGGCGCCGATGACGACGCCGGGCGAGCCGGCCACCGCCACGTCGATGCCGAACTGCCCCGCCGCGTTGCCGCCGCTGATCCCGCCGATCCCCGCAATCAGAACCTGGGCCGCGGATGTCGTCGACACATTGATGCCGGTAGCGCCGCCCGTCACGGTGGGGATCTGGCCGGCGGTCGTCGTACCGCCCAGCGTGATGCCACCGGTGCCGCCGCTCGCGTCGATGCCGATCGTGCCGCCGCTGACCGCCCCGGTGCCGCCGATCGTGACGCTGCCGCTGCCGAAGGTCGCCGTGATGCCGGTCCCGGTGGTGCCCGTGACAGTGCCGACGCCCTGGATCGCGATGAGGCCGGTGCCGTTCGACACCGTGATGCCGTCGGTCGCGCCCAGCACGTTGCCGACGGCCGTGTTCGGCGCCGTGCCGCCGACCAAGATGTTGCCGTCGGCGGCGCTGAGCGCGATGGCGGGACCGGCCGCGCCGGTGACGTTGCCGACGCCCGCAATCGTGATGATGCCGCCGCCGCCGCCCGCGCTGAGCGACACGTTGATGCCGGTGCCGCCCGAGATGTTGCCGACGAGCCCGGCCGCCGACACGCCATTGGCGCCGATGACGACGCCGGGCGAGCCGGCCACCGCCACGTCGATGCCGAACTGGCCCGCCCCATTGCCGCCCGTGATGCCCCCGATCCCGGCGATGAGAACCTGAGCCGCCGACGTCGTCGACACATTGATGCCGGTGGTCCCGCCCGTGACGGTCGGGATCTGGCCGGCGGTCGTCGTACCGCCAAGCGTGATGCCGCCGGTGCCGCCGCTCGCGTCGATGCCGATCGTGCCGCCGCTCACCGCGCCGATGCCGCCGATCGTGACGCTGCCGCTGCCGAAGGTCGCCGTGATGCCGGTCCCGGTGGTGCCCGTGACAGTGCCGACGCCCTGGATCGCGATGAGGCCGGTGCCGTTCGACACCGTGATGCCGTCGGTCGCGCCCAGCACGTTGCCGACGGCCGTGTTCGGCGCCGTGCCGCCGACCAAGATGTTGCCGTCGGCGGCGCGGAGCGCGATGGCGGGACCGGCTGCGCCGGTGACGTTGCCGACGCCCGCGACCGTGATCACGCCGGTACCGACGAGCGACACATTGATGCCGGTGCCGCCCGACACGTTGCCGACCAGCCCGGCCGCCGACACGCCGTTGGCGCCGATGACGATGCCGCTCACGGCGTTGAGCGTCACATCGATGCCGAACTGGCCCGCCGCGTTGCCGCCCGTGATGCTGCCGATCCCCGCAATGAGAACCGCACCCGAGCCGATGGATGTGCCGACATCGATGCCGGTGACGCCGCCCGTGACGCTGGATATCTGTTGGGCGGTCGTCGTGCCGCCGACCGTGACGGAGCCGCCGAGACCAACATTCGCCTCGATGCCGTTGGCGCCGCCGCTGATCGCGCCGGTGCCGGCGATCGTGATGGTGCCGCCGCCGCCGGGAGCGAAGCCCGCCGTGATGCCGTTGCCGGCCGTGCCCGTGATGGTGCCGACACCCTCGACCGTGATGCTGCCGCCGAGCACGCTCGCCGTGATGCCGTCGGTCGCGCCCAGCACATTGCCGACCGCCGTATTGGGCGCCGTGCCGCCGACCGTGATGGCGCCACCCAATCCGCTGTCGAGCGCGATGCCGGCGCCGACGGCGCCCGTCACGTTGCCGACGCCCGCGACCGTGATCGAGCCGTTGCCCGTATGGCTGATCGCCACGTTGATGCCGGTGCCGCCCGAGACGTTGCCGACCAGCCCGGCGGCCGACACCCCGTTGGCGCCGATGACGATGCCGGTCGAGTTCGCGAGCGTCACGTCGATGCCGAACTGGCCCGCCGCGTTGCCGCCCGTGATGCTGCCGATCCCCGCAATGAGAACCGCACCCGAGCCGATCGAGGTCCCGACGTCGATGCCGGTGACGCCGCCCGTGACGCTGGTGATCCGTGTAGCGGCCGTCGTTCCGCCGACCGTGACGGAGCCGCCGAGAGCAACATTCGCCTCGATGCCGTTGGCGCCGCCGCTGATCGCGCCAGTGCCGGCGATCGTGATGGTGCCGCCGCCAGTGTTGCCGAAGGTCGCGTCGATGCCGTTCCCGGAGGTGCCCGTGATGGTGCCGGTGTTTTCGATCGTGATGGAGCCGGCGAACACCGTCGCCGTGATGCCGTTGGTCGCGCCCTGCACGTTGCCGATGGCCGTGTTCGCCGCGGTGCCGCCGACCGTGACGGTGCCGGCAAGGCCGCCGTCAACCACGATGCCGGCGCCGGCCGTGCCGGTGACATTGCCGGTGCCGGCGATCGTGAGCACGCCGCCATTGACCAGCGACGCATTGATGCCGATCGCGCCCGAGATGTCGCCCAGCACGTTCGCGGCCGTGCCGTTGCCGCCAACGATGATATTGCCCGACGTCGACGAGAAGCTCGCCGCCGTGAGGCCCTGCCCGCCGTCGTTGATCGTGCCCGGCCCCGCGAACGTGATGCTGCCCGTCGCCGTGACGTTGAGCGCGCTCGTGCCGCCTTGCGTCGGCGTCGCGCCGGCGCTCACCGTGATGGTGCCGGCATTGTTGAACGTCACGTCGCCGTTGGTGGTGGTCGCCGCCTGGCTGTTGGTGATGGCGAGCCCGTTGCCGTCGATGACGACGGAGGGGTCGATCGTCACCGTCACGATGCCGCCGGCGTTGAACAGCTGCTGGCGATCGGACGAGCTCGCGGTGCCGGCGTTGGTGTTGGTGGTGTCGGCCGTGGTGGTGCTGGTGGCGCAGGTGACGCTGTTGGGGGCCGCCGTCACGGCGCACTGCGCCAGGGCGGTCCCCGGGGCGCCGAGCATCAGGACGAGACCGAGCGGCGCGACGGCGAGCAGACTGGCGCGCGCGAGGGTGCGGCGGCGCCGCGCCACCAGCGGCGCGAATCCTTCGGCGGCCGAACCCTGGTCGGCGCGCATCAGCCCTGGCCCCAAGCCCGGCCTCGATTCCATCAGGATGAACGCCGGACGCGCAAACTGAAATACGTGATGCGCGAGCCGAAAGACGAAAAACGAATCAGTCGCCCAAATCCTGGAATACCAAATTTCCGGCCTGTAAATACACCGGTCAGAGAATCCTGTGACTCCGTGGGCGGCGGCGTGTGTCTTTTTTGCCACTCTGCACCTACGGCGACCGACTCGCTGGGGCGCTCAGGCTTCGAACCTGGGAATGGTGGAATCAAACTCCGGCCCCCCATCACCGCACCGGGCAATTCAGCACTATGAAAGCCGCCACAAGTCAGCACGACCGAGTGAGTGCCGTCCGTCCTGTGCATGGACGCAGGTTTGGATACCCGGGTCAAGTTCGCGACTGGCGGCGGCAGAGCCGGATTTCGCTCCCGCTCGATCCGGGCTACTCGTCTGGCGGTGCCTTGACGGTTGCGCAAAGGAAACGGGCAGGATGAGCGTGTATTTTGAGGAGCTCGATTACCGACCGACACCGATCGGGACGTTGAGCCTGCGTCGCCGCCGCGAATTGTCGCTCGGGATCGATGTCTTCGAGATCAAGCTCGGCGACGAATATCTGATGTCGAGCCTGTTCACGGCGTCCGAAATCGCGCTGGCACGGCTGGGTCTCGCAGCTCTGTCTGCACCCGATCTGGATGTTGTCGTGGGTGGTCTTGGCCTTGGCTACACCGCCCAAGCGGTGCTGGAGCATAAGGCGGTCAAGTCGCTCGTCATCGTCGAGGCGCTCGATGCGGTCATCGACTGGCATGAAAAGGGCGTTTTGCCGCTCGGGCCCACGCTGACGGCAGATCCGCGAAGCAGGTTCGTGCGCGGCGATTTTTTCGCGTTGGCGGCTTCCCAGGAGGGATTTGATCCGGATGCACCCGGTCGACGGTTTGATGCCATCCTGGTCGACATCGACCGTTCGCCGAACTTTCTTCTCGATCCGGCTTCGCACTGAGGCCGGTGCAGAGCACGAGATAGCGAGCACTCGCGAAGATGAGAGGACGAACCTCAGCGCGACCCTCGAGTAGCGGGAAACGGACTTCTCTGCTGTTAGGTCGGCATATGCCCCAAAAAGACCCTTTATTTTCCTCATTCCATAGCGCTCAAGCGGAAACACGGACCCTCTTTGAGAAACTTTAGAATATCATCTGCGTCAGCTCGATCGCGATAATCCGCGTCCGTGTACGCGTAGATTATCGATTCCATCGCGATCGATAATATAAGTCGCTGAGATCGGCAGCGCCCATTCGTCGCCTGCGCCGTTCTTCGCGGGAATGTCTAGGCCGAACTCCTTGTAGGCGGATTTCAATTCGTCGTTGAACTCGTAGACCAGCCGGAACGCACGGCCGACTTTCTGACCGACATCGCTCAGCACCTCGAAGGTGAGTGCGTTCTTCTCTGCGGTCGACAGCGAATTGTCGGGTTTCTCGGGGCTGATCGCGACCAGCGACGTGCCCACCGCCTCGATATCGGGAAGAAGGCGCTGCAACGCCCGCAGTTCGAGGTTGCAGAACGGACACCAGCCGCCGCGATAAAACGTGACTATAACCGGCCCTTTTTTAAGCAGCACGCCGACATCGACGGTTTCGCCCTTGGCGTTGCCGAGCACGATCGACGGCGCGTGATCGCCGACTTTGAGGGTCGTCATTCGCCAACCCGTCGCGCAGCTGCGCGATATGTCGCTCCATGATCGCCTGCCGCTCCGCAGGAACGCGCTTAAACCATCCGGCGCGATATTCGGCGAGTTGCTTGTTTCAGGGACATCAGATGACCTCATCTTCGCTGACACGAGGGTAACTTTGGGATCAAACGTCATAGGCTATGGCCTTGCGCGCCAAGCCGCCGAAGCAATCAAGCAAACGGTCCCGCCACAGCTTGACCGGGTCGTCTTCCTCCAGGAGAGCAAATGGGCTGATGCATCGCGCCCACTGGAACGGGCCGAACAGGGCATAGTCGGCATATAGAGGCTCGTCTCCGCCAAAGAAAGGCTGCGCCTTAAGCGTCCTGCGCATCGGTGTCAGGCTCGCCTGAAATGCAGGCCGCCCCGTCTTCGCGATCGTCAACAAAAGCTTCAAGCGACATTGCCGATGCGCTTTTCGCGGCTCTCCCGAAAATAGGTCGCGGTCCTCTTCGGCGATGTGATGCCAGAATATCGAGGGCGACGAAGGGAAAGATCGCAGCGGACCAAGCCGTCGGCGAAGCGTACGAATAATGCCGCGTGAGGGCGCGCGCTGCGGGATCGTCCGCCAAAAAGCGAGGGCCGGTCCGGATAGCGCATCCTCCAGGAAATTCGCGATGGTCCAGGAATCCGCGACCCAGCGATCGCCGTCGACGAGAACCGGGACGAGCTTTTGTCCTGAGGGGGCGATCTTCGCCTTTTCGGTAAAACGCCAGGGAATGGTCTCGCACTGGAAGCCGCTTGTGGGCCAAGGCCATGCGCGTGCGCCAGCAGTACGGGCTGAAGCGGCGGTCCACATCGGCGCCGGCGAGGTCATAGAGACGCAAGCGTCATAGGTTCAACCTGTCCTGTTTCGTCGCCTGAGTCAGCGGGCAACGATGGCTGACGTCTGACCGAAAAGAACTTTCTTCGACTCTTCGCTCACGGTCGGCGTGGTATTGATTTCCCTGGCCCGCGCATAGGCGCGCTGCACGGCGGGGCGCTCCCGCATCGTTTCGAACCAGCGCTTCAGGTGCGGAAAGTCATCGAGCTTCTGTCCCTGCCGCTCGAAAGGGCACGATCCATGGATAGATCGCCATGTCGGCGATCGAATAGTCGCCTGCAACAAATCGATGACTGCGCCTGGCGAACCTGAGACAGACGGCTGGTCAAGCACGCCGTAAAGCCTGTTTGTCTCCTTGACATAGCGGTCGATCGCGTATGGGATCTTTTCGGGCGCATATTGCGAGAAATGATGATTTTGGCCCGCCATCGGCCCAAGCCCGGCCATCTGCCAGAAGAGCCATTCCAGGACCACAATGCGCTGGCGAAAGCCGCTTGACAGGAACCGTCCCGTCTTCTCGGCGAGATAGACAAGGATGGCGCCTGACTCGAAGACCGAAAGCGGCGCGCCGCCATCCTTCGGCTTGCGATCGACGATGGCCGGCATGCGATTATTCGGCGAGATCGCCAGAAAGTCCGGCTGGAACTGCTCACCCTTGCTGATATTGACGGGCACGATCTTGTAGGGAAGGCCGGCTTCCTCCAGAAAAATCGTGATCTTGTGACCGTTTGGCGTCGTCCAATAGTAGAGATCGATCATCGCTTTGTTCTCCTCCGGCGTCGGGGCGGATGAAGCAGCGCAAGCGCCGGCCGCGCCACGCCTTCGAGCACGTCGCGCTCTGGAATGGTCCGGGCCAGGACGCGGATACCGAGCAAAGCGCCGAGCAGCAGACGTGCGGTAGCGCTGGCATCGATTTCAGGCGGCAACGCTCTTCTGCGCTTGAGCGGCAACGATGCACCGTTCGAAAAATCCCTCGATGTCGCGGAACTGCGATGCAATCACGGCGCGGCATTGGGCGTGATGCGGCGCGACCTCCAAAGCCGAGTTTACCAGGAAGCACCCCTTGCGATGACGATCCTTAATGGAATGATCGATGATCTCGCTAAAGAAGCGGATGAGCGCTTCTCTCGGGGCGCCAGAGATTCCTCGAGCCGGCGCAGCCGGTCACGCGTCCCGTGTTCGAGGTAGTGCTCCAATGCTCGTGAAAACAGCTGCTGTTTGTCACCAAACGCATTGTAGAGGCTCGGCGGGGTCAGACCCATCGATGCCGTCAGGTCACGCAGCGATGTGCCCTCATAGCCATGTCGCCAGAAGCACTCCACCGCGGCTTCGAGCGCGGCGGTCTCGTCGAATTCACGCGGACGCGGCATGCCTCTCGCCAATGCCTGCAGAAGATGGTGGCAACACCCCATTGACGTTATATATCATATGCTACAAAATCAAGGTCCGGCGACCGGGCAACGCCGAAGTTAGAGGTGGCCGGGATGGGCGTGCTGATCGATGGCAAGTGGGTGCGATGGCGAGTTGCCGCAGGAAACCGCCCCATCGGGAGCTTTCGAGCGGCCAGATAGCGTCTTCCGTGACCGCATCACCGCTGACGGTTCGTCGGGCTTCAAGGCGGAAAGGGGCCGCTACCACCTTTACGTCGCCCACGGATGCCCGTGGGCGCACCGCGCACTGATCTATCGGGCGGTGAAGCAGCTTGAGAATGTCATCTCCGTCGCCTACGCAATTCCTGGTCTGAGGGAACGTGGTTGGACCTTCGAACGCGACGATCGTTATCCCGATTGCCTTCCCGACGACGTCAACGGGTTCCGCCACCTGTACGAAGCCTATGTCGCGAGCAATCCGGCCTACACGGGCAAGGTGACGGTTCCCACGCTGTGGGACAGGAAGAGGAAGCGCATCGTCAACAACAAATCCTCCGAAATCATTCGGATGCTCAACGCGGAATTCAACGCCATCACAGGGGACCGCGCGGATTTTTATCCGTCCGCGTTGCGCACAGAGATCGATGCCGTCAACGAGCGTGTGTACCGCGCGGTGAACAATGGCGTGTACCGTGCCGGCTTTGCCAACTCTCAGAGCGCTTACGATGAGGCTTACGACGGATTATTTGAAACGCTTGATTGGCTCGAAGCGCGCCTGTCACGACCAACGTTATCTCGTTGGCAGTCAGATCACGGAAGCCGACTGGCGGCTGTTTCCGACCCTCGTCCGTTTCGACGTCGCGTATTTCCCGCTGTTCAAATGCAACCGGCAGCGCATCGCCGACTATCCGAACCTGTCCAATTACATGCGCGAGCTCTACCAGGTGCCTGGCATCGCAGCCACGGTGAAGCCGCGGTACTACGTGATCAATTACTACGCGATCTCCAAAGTGAACCCTACCCGGATCATCCCGAAGGGTACCCCGCTAGACCTTGATCGGCCGCACGATCGGGCCCGCCTGGCCGCATAACGGGTCGCGTACGCTTCGCTCGTCAAAAACTCAGGAGAATGATGTGCTGGAGCTCTATCACAACATCAATTCGGTATGCGCCCAGAAGGTTCGCATCGCCCTTGCCGAAAAAGGTCAACAGGCAACAGAACATCTGCTGACGCTGCAAGGCGATCAGAACGATCCTGCCTATATGAAGCTCAATCCGAACGGCGTCGTGCCGACACTCGTTCACGAAGGCAAGGTTTTAACCGAGTCCTCTCTGATCCTCTATTACATCGACGAGGCCTTCCCGGGTCCTTCGCTGATGCCGGAGGCGCCCGCGGCGCGCCATCGGGTCCGCCTGTACAACAAGCTGGTCGACGAATACGTGCACAACGCCTGCACGATCCTGACCTTTGCCACCGCGTTCCGGCCGCGTTTTCTCAAGATGTCGCGCGAGCAATGGCTTGCCGAGATCAACAAGGCGCCGCTCAAGCGGCGCGTGGAATACAAGCGCAGCGTCATCGAGCATGGTCTCGATCTCGAGTTTGTGCGCGATGCGCTTTGCCAGCATCAGAAGATCATCACCTGGATGGCCCATGACCTTTCGCACGGTCCTTATCTCTGCCGGAGAGGCTTTCTCGAACGCCGATTGCGCAGTCATTCCCTACATCCTGCGACTTGAACTCTTGAAACTTGGCGAGATGTGGCGGCCGAGCCGTCCGTGGCTGAATGGTGGGCGCGCGTGCGCGACCGGTCATCCGTCAAATCGGCGATCTTCGATCGCATGCGCGAGACGGATTGGGCCCCGTTCCGCAATCTCGCGCCCGATCCGTGGCCGAAGGTTAAGACCTTGCTCAAGGCCGCTTGACGCGTGCGCGGCCCGAATCCCAACATCCTGCACGGTGAGCCAGAGCGCGCACTCCAGCGACAAAACAGATGATGCTGAAATTATTCACAGCACATAACTCGATATGCACTCAGAAGGTGTTTCTGACGCTCATCGAGAAAGGTTTTGCCGTGGACACCGGGAATATATCGATCTGTTCAACAACGAGCAATACCGGCCGGAATATCTGAAGCTGAATCCGAAAGGCGTTGTACCAACCTTGATCCACATGACGGGCATGCTATCATCGAGTCCACGCTTATTTGCGAGTACCTCGACCAGATGTTTCCGAGCCGTCTCTCTGGTGCCCTCTTCCGCCTTTGAGAAGTCCCAGATGCGGCGCTGGAGCAAACACATCGACGAAGGGGTCTTCGAGGCGACTTTGGCGGAGATCAGTTTCTCTGCGATGTTTCGCGATAAAATGAAGGGAATGACGCAAGAACGGCGCGAGGGCCGGTATCGCAATATCGGCGATCCCGGACGTCGCGCGCGCATGATCTCGACCTACGAACAAGGCTGCGATTTGCCCTTCGTTGAGAGGCATTTTCGCATTTGAGAGGCTATACCAGGAAATGGAGGACGCGCTGCAGCCAGAGGCAAGACTGGCTGGTCGGGACGAGGTTCTCGCTCGGAGACGTCAACATCATCCCCTTTGCGGCGCGCTTGCATTATTTGAATTTCCTCGACGTCTGGATTGCAACTCGACCACGGGTGCGGGCTTGGTGGGAACGGGCGCGAGCGCGGCCAAGTTTTCCGGAGCGATTGTCGAGTTATGCTGAACACGGGAACAGATTGAGGGCATGTCTTCTTCCGAGTTCTCGTATCAAAAGAATACGATTGCAGCAAAACATGACGAGATCGTCAGTCGGCCGGCGGCGCGCTTTCAGCGTCCAAACTTGGCCTCTGATTTACATGCGTCAACTGCAGCATTACCGAGGGGTCAGCTGCAGGCCTTCCAGTTTGCGCAACTGGGACGCGCTACGCCCGAGCCGGCGGCGCAACAGATTGCGCAAGGTGACGGCATCGGAATAGCCGACCTCGCTCGCGATTTGCTCGACGCTTTCGCCGGTCGTTTGGAGCAGATGGACCGCGCGTTCGACTTGCAAATCTTGAAAATAGGATAGCGGCGACTTGCCCAGCACGGCGCGCAATCGTCGCGCCAAAGTGCGGGGGCTCACACCGATCGAGCGTGCCGCATCGTTCAGGGAAAATCCGTTGAATAGGTTTTCGCGGGCCCAGCGCTCGAAGCGCTCGACCACCGCATCGGCGTGGGTCAGGTGATCCGGTATGGCATAGGCCGCCTGGGAGGAGCGCGGGTCGATCATCAGATAACGAGCAGTGACAGTGGCCAGCGCCGGGCTGATCCGGCGTACGAGCCAGAGGGCAAGATCGAAATACGCAAGCGCCGCGCCCGCCGTCACGACATCGTCGGATTGAACGACCATGCGTCCGTCATCGAGAGCGACTTTCGGATAGCGCGCCCTGAAAAATGGTCCCAACCACCAACTGGTCGTCGCCTTTCGGCCATCAAGCAATCCGCTTTCGGCGAGAACGAAGGTGCCCGTGCAAGCGGTGGCCACCACTACGCCCTCGGCCTGACGGTCGCGCAGCAGCGTCCCCGCCCCGGCAACGTCCCGGTGTCCGAGCGCGCCGACCAGGGCCTGAGGCATCTTGGTCCCGAGCGCCGGCATGACGATGACGTCTGGACGCGACAAGGTCGACGCCATCTGCGTCGGAACCTTCAGGCCGTTGGCCGTTGTCACGCCGCGCCTGACACCAACAACGCGTGTAAGGAAAGGAGCCGAGAGGCCGTGCTGCTCCCTCCCGAGTTCCGCCGCCGTCGTGAACGTATCCTGCACAGCGGCAAGGCCGGTGTCGAAAACCCCGTCGAGCGCAAGGATGTCGATGATCATGGCAAGAATTATATCAAAAATGTCGATCCCGCCAAGCGCGGCGATGTCTTGTCTATCCTATCTTATGGCTCGTCATGGTCCCAATAGAGGAGGAGACCGATGGTAAGACTTGCATTGTACGTCCGCCTTGAAGCCAAGCCGGGACAGGAGGCCGCGCTCAAGGCGTTTCTCGAAAGCGCCTTGCCGCTGGCGCAGGGTGAAGCATCGACGCCCGTGTGGTTCGCACTGCAGTTCGGGCCCGAGCACGTTCGGTATCTTTGACGCCTTCACCGATGAAGGGGGCCGGCAGGCCCATCTCAAACGGCCCTATAGCCGCGACGCTCATGTCCAAGGCCAAAGAATTGCTGACGGCTCCGCCCACGATCGAGAAAATCGAGCCTGCTCGCTGCAAAACTGCCGGGATAGGACGCGCCGTGACTGGACGTCGTGCGCGCGTGAAGGAGTTCTATCTTCGGCCCAGAATGCCGAACTGGCGGGCCCCGGGCGCGAGTTCAGTGATAGCAGCCCGTAGCTGGCCGAGTTGCTCTCGATCGTCAGAACCTTGATCGTCGCCAACGCGAAATATCAACAGCGAAGACATTGCCCAAGCGTGGGATCCACGCCCATGGCAGCTTGGCGACGGCATGCAGCCTGAAGTGCCGAAATTATGAGTACGGCCGCGGCGTCTGGAAATAGGGATGCTCATCTTCTTTCCAGGTTGCGCGAAGGAAACAGGCAGGATGAGCGTGTATTTTGAAGAGCTCGATTACCGGCCGACACCGATCGGGACGTTGAGCCTGCGCCGCCGCCGCGAATTGTCGCTCGCGATCGATGTCTTCGAGATCAAGCTCGGCGACGAATATCTGATGTCGAGCCTGTTCACGGCGTCCGAAATCGCGCTGGCACGGCTGGGTCTCGCCGCTCTGTCTGCACCCGATCTGGATGTTGTCGTGGGCGGTCTTGGCCTTGGCTACACCGCCCAAGCGGTGCTGGAGCATAAGGCGGTCAAGTCGCTCGTCATCGTCGAGGCGCTCGATGCGGTCATCGACTGGCATGAAAAGGGCGTTTTGCCGCTCGGGCGCATGCTGACGGCAGATCCGCGAAGCAGGTTCGTGCTCGGCGATTTTTTCGCGTTGGCGGCGTCCAAGGAGGGATTTGATCCGGATGCACCCGGTCGACGGTTTGATGCCATCCTGGTCGACATCGACCATTCGCCGAACTTTCTTCTCGATCCGCAGAACGCGGCATTTTATCAACCCGCGGCGTTGAAGAGACTAGCTGCCCATCTCCATGGTGGCGGCGTCTTCGGCCTCTGGTCCAACGAGCTTCCGGATGAGTCGTTTACGGCGCGGCTCGCCGAGGTTTTCGCCGCGGCACGCGCCGAACGCGTGACGTTCCACAACCCGCTTCAGAACCGGGATTTCACGCAGACGGTTTATCTCGCGCAAACCGCAGCCATGCCGGCGCGGCATGAGACTGAATGAAGGCAGGGACCACGCGAAATATTCTGACGCATGCCGCCCGGGCGTGCGACCGGCCGACGAGCCAGGCACCGTTCGCCAAGTCGATGAACTTCACGTTGACATGCGCTGCCCCGCCAAGATTTCGCAACGGGTCAACGCCGCCTCCTCGGCGTGGCCCCGCCCCGCTCCCCGACGAAATCCGAGTTGCGGTCATCGCGTCGTGGAGGTGCCCGATGCCACGACAGCCGCAGGCTCAGGGATGCGTGATCACCAGCCGGGTCGCCCAGGAATTGTGATCAGCGGCGACATTCTTCTTCATGGCGTCGGTGCCGATATCCAACCTGAACTTCGCGTCCTCGGAGAATATTCCGACGACCTCCTCGTACGTGACAGGGCCGACATTAGGGCCACCGAGCCGGACGATCCTGAGCCGGGTCGCCCAGGATTGATGCGAGGCGGGAACGTTCTTCTTCGCCGCGTCCGTTCCGATATCGAGCCTGAACCGTCCGTCCTCCGAGAATATCCCGATCACATCGTTGTCGTGGACGGGTCCTCTGCTCGGACCGTTCAAACGCCTGATGATCAGCCGGGTTGCCCAGGATTCATGCGAGGCGGAAACGTTCTGCTTCACCGCGTCCGTGCCGATGTCCAGCCTGAATTGGCCATTCTCCGAATATATTCCGACGACTTCATTGAACTGCACCACTTGCTGCGCCTCTGCGGGCACCGCCGCGAGCAGGAGGCCCAGCAGAGCAAGGCCCGCAGACATTCGAGCGACAGCCCGCGATCGTAAACCCGCCGAGACACCCATAAGCTCTTCCTTATTCGACTTCATGGCCCGCGATGAGCCCAGCTGTTGAGTTCGACACACTAGAGCACCCTCCCTACCGATGGAAACGGAACGATTTGCGTCTATCCTTGTCGGCGGGCCGGTCCCCCGCCAGGAACATGCGCCAATGCGATGAATCTCGGCGAAATAATCTGCTCTCCGGCCTGGTCGATCAGTTGCAGGCCAAGGATCCGTTGCGCGAAATCCGCCGCGGCAGTCAGGTCCTTGGTGCCCAGACGGACGTAGCGCAACTGTTCGATCGCAATCCGGTCGCTGTCCCCACTCATGTCGGCATCTCTATCTCTCCAAACACCGCATCGAGCTGCGCAGTGAGGGCGCGGGCGCGTAGCGGCGCGCGCGTCAGCAGGCTGATGGAGACATGAAGTTGATCAGAGCAAGAGGCAAGAGGGCCGGAGACGCGACGCCGCCGGTGATAGACCGCGCCTGCGCGCCAAATACGCGGGAACGAGCGACAAGGCACGCTCCTGGGCAACAGGCATGTGCCGCCGCGGGGTGCGTCACCTCCCCACCCGAAGGGCGAATATTTTTGCCCATCATGGGGTTAGGGGGATTGGCTGGGGCGCCTGGCTTCGAACCAGCACGCGTAGCCCGGGCTGAGCGGAGCGAAGCCCGGGTAGGGTCGCGACCGGCGGCGGCAGACCCCGGATTTCGCTCCGCTCAATCCTGACTACTCGCTGTTCGCCGTACCACCAGGTTAGCGAAATTCCGTCTTGATCTGCTTAAAAACGGCCGTGTACCATCGTAGCTGCCACGAAAACGAAACGAGCTCCCCATCCTTTATCGCCCCACGAATTTAAATTGTCCTGAACGTAAAGCGGGTCGCTTCTCCACAATCGTACGGCGCAATATTCCCAGCGGCGTACGGGATCTTGGTCTCGAGCTGACAGATTTCGAGCCGTTTCGGCTATCCTTTTCAAGGCCGCCTCGATCCGAATGAGTGCATGATCGCTCAGTTCGCCCGGCAGCGCCGAATTGTCATCTTCGCGCATGAACCCCTCTCTGTCGGTTGACGTGGTTCCTCCAACTCTACTCGGCCTCTTGTCTGATTGTCGCCCTGCGCAAGCAACCGGAAGCCTGACGCCAATATCGCATCCAACATCACGGGTAAGTAGGCAAAGACCACTTTTGGCACCAACCGGACCTCCGACAACGTCCGCTTTTCCGCCGCTTCCGGGAGTACAGCGAACGTCGTGCCCTGATTTACGAGCACACGCCTTAATACTGCCCCTTCGGCTCTAGTCCGAACACGTGCTGTCCATACATCGCGGCGACCGGATCCCAATTCAGGCTGATGTGCGAGCTGGCAGCATGGATGTCGCGCCAGAAACGTTGGACCGGATGGTGCAGGCCGAGTGCGGCGCCGCCGCCGGCGACGAACACGAGATCAACGGCCTGCGTCAAAAGCTTGGTCGCGAAAGAGTGTGTGAGGCGGTTGCGCATCCGCAGGCTCACGTCGGCCGTGCCGGCCGCAGTTGCCGCGAGGGTCTCGACGATGTCGCGATGGATCATCAGCGTGGCCGCGTCGATCGAGGCCGTCGCTTCCGCGACACGCATCTGCACGGTCACGAACTCAGTGATCTTGTTGTTGCTGCCGCGACAGCGCCGCGCGTCGTGCGGCTGCTCGCCTGCTCCTTGAAAGCATCGAGGCCGCCGCGGGCCATGCCCAAGGCGGGCGCGACGAGGCAGAGCGGAACGACCAGCCAGCATCGGTTGGCGATAAAGCGGATTTGGGTTGGTGAGCGTGCCGGGGCCATTGCCGGTTAGCATGTCGGCGAAAGCAACAACGCGGTGGGCCGGGACGTATTGGTCGTCGACGACGATCGTCTTGCTGCCGGTGCCGGCAAGGCCGACCGTGAACCAGTCGTCATGGATCGTGTATTGCGATGACGGAATTGGAAAAAAGCCCGGCTTGCGTCCATTCTTGTCGTTCTTGTCCGGCAGCATCCCGCCCAGGATGGCCCAATTGGCGTTGTCGCAGCCACTGGCAAAGCTGAAACGGCCCGTCAGCCGATAGCCATCCTTGTCGGCAACGGCCTGACCCGTCGGCGCATAGGACACCGCAGCGATCGCGTCGCGATCCCGGGCCCAGACTTCCTGTTGCGCCTCTTCGGGATAGCAGGCGATGAGCCAAGGATGCACGGCGCCGAGGCTGTAGACCCAACCGGTCGAGCCGTCGCCGGCGGCAACCGCCGCGACCAGCTCGACAAATACGTCATAGCCGTACTCGAAGCCGCCGAAGCGCGCAGGCTGCATGACGCGAAACAGCTCGGCCTCGCGCATCTTGCCGACGAGCTCGGCAGACACATTCCGCGCTCGCTCGGTCTCGATCGCCGATTCACGGGCGAGAACGCCAATCGCGCGGGCACGCCCGAGAAGCTCCGCCACGCTGGGCCTGGCGGATGTGCGTGCTCCCGTGTCCTGGACCGCGCCGAAAGCCATAGGAAAACCTCCGTGACAGCCAGGACCCCGCTTCGCTAATTCCGCCCCCTATTTCATCATCTCATCGGGAGGCCCCGGCCCCCACAGATTGGCGGCCGCGGGATCCTTTGCCCACGTCTTCGGCCGTTGCGGATTGTCGCGGTGCCACGGACGCGGCTCGAAATAGCCGAGCGCTTCGTCGTTCATCTGATCGAGCTCGGCGAACAATTCGGTGATCAGCCCGCCTGGGCTGCGGTGATAGGCGAACAGGTTGTGGCCGATGCCGTGCCGCCCCGGGCCCCACAGCATCTTGTAGCCGTTGAGACTGAGGAAATCGCACGCCGTTTGCAGATGCGACCAGTCGCGCAATTCGAATGCGGTGTGGAAATGCCGGTTCGAGCCGGTCTCCATCAGATTGATGGTGTGGTGATCGGTGCCGCAGCGCAGGAACGAGAAGAAATCGCCCATCCAGTCGGACACGCGGAAACCGAGAACATCGCAATAGAACTTGGTCACCGCCTTGGCGTCGGTGACATGAAACGCGACATGGCCGAGCTTGTGCGGCACGATGCCCTTGCGCTGGAATTTCTGGTGCAAAGGCTCCGGCCGCCGGAACACCTCCATCACGGTGCCTTTCGGATCCTCGAAGCACACCATCTCACCAATCGTCGGCCCGGCATCCTTCTTCGTTTCGGTCTTGATGCCATGCGCCGCGGTCTGTTGCTCGAATGCCGACGAGGTCGTCATCCGGCCCGATCTCGAAGCCGAGACGGACGCATTTCACCTCCGCGCCTTTGCGCAACACGACGGCATGATGATCGATCGTGTTGGCGAGGTAGATCGCGTCGCTGTCCCGCTCGACCAAGGTCAGGCCGAGAATGTCGGTGTAGTAGTCCGCCTGCTGTTGCGGGTCCGGCATCTCATAGCAGGCATAGACAATCTTGCGCACGCCGATCATGTCATCGTCTCCCGTTCGCTGTAGTCGTGCTCATGCAGTCGGATTCTTCGCCGGCTCGAAACTTTCCAGGATGGCGGCGACATCGCGCTCGCCGATCGTCGGCAAAGCCTGACGGTAAATATCGATCAGGCAGTCGAGCAGCGGCGTCTTCGCACCGACGCTGTCGGCCAGTTCCTTGGCGCCATCGAGATAATGCGCGAGACCCGGCGCCGAGCCCTGCTGCGGCATGAAGCGGCGCTCCGCCATCCACGGCGCGCGAATGCCGAATTGCGTCGAGCCGCCGCTGCCGCTGGCAATCGCCTTGATCATCAGCGCGGGATCGACGCCGGACTGCAAACCGATCGCCATCGCCTGCGCGGTGCCGGCAATGTGCAGCCCGACCAGCAGATTGTTGATCAGCTTGACCTTGGTCGCCGCGCCGAAACTGCCGAGATAAAGGCAATTGTCGGTGAAGTGAGAAACGATCGGCTCGATCCGGTCCGCCGCGGCGCGGTCGCCGGCGATATAAATGGCGCCCTTGCGCTGCGCCACCATGCCGGGTGTGCCGCTGACTTCGCCGTCGAGAAAGACCGCGCCCTTGGCCGCGAGCCACCCGACGTATTTTTCCTTCACCGGAATGGGATGCGATCCGAACTCGACCACGATCTGACCGGGCCGCGCGGTGTGGACCAACCCGTTCGGCCCCCGCACCACCTCCTCGAGCGCCTCGTCGGACGGCAGACAGGTGAAAACGATATCGGCCTCGGCGCCCATCTCGGCGGGCGACGTCGCCGGAATTCCACCGAGCTTTTCGAACTCGGCGAGCGAGCCGCGGCGATAGCCGAGCACGCGGTAGCCGCCTTTGATCAGATGCCCGCAGATCGGAAGCCCGATCTTGCCGACGCCGACGAAGCCGATGGTTTCCATGTCCGCCCTGCCGGTTCTACGCGCGTGGTTCTCTCATTTGATCTCGATGGAACGGTCGGAATAATTCACCTGGATGCCGAAAGAGCCTTCCATGATGGTCCATTCGCGGATGCGGAAGCTGCGAATGCCGTTGATCACAAAGGGATCCTGCAAAGCGAGCGCGCGCGCTTCTTCCTTGCTCGCGACATTGAAGACGGTCAGGCCGTCGCTGCTGGCGCCGAAGTCCAAAGGGCCGGAGGCAAAGATTTTGCCAGCCTTCTCCAACCCGATCATGTATTCGAGATGAGCGACGAGATGCGGCCTGAGATCAGCGCCATTGCCGTCCCACAGGACGGCAAAGAGCTTCTTTCGCCACATCGGCGCGGTCAGTTCGCGAATACGTGCTTCCGGCGAGGACACGACAGCCTCCACAACTCAACCCACAATCACTACGCGTCGTCCGCGACCATGCGATTGACGAGCGTGCCGCAACCGTCGATCTCGATCTTCACGTCGTCGCCGGCCCTGAGGAATTCGCCACGCGGCATGCCGACACCCGCGGGTGTGCCGGTGGCGATGATGTCGCCCGGGAAAAGCGTGAAGTGCTTGCTCAAGTACGCGATCTGCTCGGCGATGCCGTGCACGAGCCTGGACGTGTTCGAATTCTGCTTGAGCACACCATTGACCCATAGCTTGACCGCAAGATTGTTGGGATCGCGAACATAGGCGGCCGGCGTCAACCACGGGCCCATCGGCGCGCCATCCTCGAAACACTTCTGCCCGATCCAGTCCATGCCGAACGGCGAGCCCTCGCGTTTCATGAGATCGCGCGCCGACAGATCATTGACGATCAGATATCCCGCGACGACGTCGAAGGCCTGGGCCTCGGAAACGCGGCGGCATTGCTTGCCGATGACCACGCCGAGCTCGGCCTCCCAATCGACCTGCTGGGAGAACGACGGCAGACGTGCGGGCGTGTCGGTGCCGATGATTTCGCCGGCCGTGTTCTTCATGAAGAAGTAGGGGTCGGCCGCCTTCTGCATCGACGGCGCCTTGCCGGTCACTTTTTTGGCGATCTCGGCCATCTCCTCGAGATGGTCCCAATAGTTGGCGCCCGCGCAGTACAGCGCGCCCGGATAGAGCACCGGCGCCAGCAGCGCGACATCCGCCAACGGCGTGCCGCCGCTGGCTTTCGCCGCGGCCGCGTCGAGGCGAGGATGCGCCCTGTCCCACGCCTTCAACACGCCCATCACCGAGTGTGCGTCGGGAATGTCGCCGAGCAGCGGCGCGACCGGATAAACGAGATCGCCGACCAGCATGCCGGCCCGCGCCTCGCCGCCGGCATCGCGATAACTCAGCAGCCGATAACCGTTGGACATTTTGACTCGCTCCCCGCACGCGGCTTGCGCACTCGACGTCAACTCTTGTTTGCCGATCGGTTGACTGTAATGTACCGTACCGTACGACTTGAGCCGAATGCAATTGGAAAAATATATGCGCCGCAGCAAGACCGCCGCTCGCCGAGCCGCTCAGACGAAGCCCAGGACTCTGCGCCTTTAGGATCGCGCCATATTCCGAAAGAACGTCCCGGCAGCCGGATGACCGAGGCCCGCAGGCAGGAGATCGTGCGCAAGGCCGCGGCACTGTTCATCGAGAAGGGCTACGCCAACGTCACTATCGATGAGATCATCAAGCTGGTCGGCGGGTCGAAGGCAACGCTTTACGCGCGCTTTGGCGGCAAGGAAGGACTATTCGAAACGGTCATCAAGGAGCCGTGCCGCGACGTCACGTATTCAATCGATATCGTCCCGCAGGGCGACATCCGAATGCAATTGACGCAGATCGCGCGTAACTTCCTGAAGTCGGTGCTCGATCCAAAAATCATCGAATTGCATCGCCTGATGGTGTCGATCGGCAGGACATTTCCGTCGGTGGGCTCGTTTTTCTACGAGTTCGGGGCCGAATACGGCATATGGCGTTGTTGCAAACTGGATCGAGAAGCAGCAAGCCGCCGGCAAGCTCGCCGGCGGAAACCCGCGTCAGCTTGCAGCTCTGTTTCTCGATATGCTGATTGGCGAACATCAGCTTGCCTTGCTGACGTCGCCGCGTAAGTCGACGCCGAGGGCAATTGAGAAGACGATACGGGCAGCGGTATCGTTGTTCTTGGACGGAGCCGCGCAGCGATCGCCGCGGCCCTAATTCGGTCGCTACCTCGCCACGAGGGATTGCAACGACGAGAACGCGACCGCGAAAGTGTTTCTCTACGACGTCGCGCCCACGACGGCAGCGCGATCGGCTATTCGAATTCCTTGTCGTAGACTGCGCGGGTATCGGCCAGCCCGCACGAACCGGTGAGGTACGTTGCCCACGGCTTCAACTCAGGCTCGCGGCGCCCGAGCGAGATCAGACGGATTTCCTCCATGAAGACCACGTTTGAAGTGGATGTGGTACAGGTCGTGACGGCGATCTCGCTCATCCTTCAGTTCTTCAAATGAAATGGCGTCCGGCTGGAAACTGCCGGACGTTTCTATTTGGTATCTTTTAGCACCGAGGCAAACATAGTTGCTGCGGATGGTTGTGGCCTTTTCTTGTGTTCAGCGCGAGCCTTGAATTCATTGTACCGCTCGGTCAGGTCGTATACATATTCGGTGATTGCATAGGCGAAGGCTTGCAGGTCTTCGACCTCCTCGCGCGATATCGTGATCTCTTCGTCTGGATGCGCGGCCAAATTTCTGAAATAATGTAGCTGTTGGCTCCAGTCTAAGAGCCGTGCATCAATGATATTCTTCTCTTTAAGTTGCTGGATACCAGAAGCGAGCATGATCTTTTTCTCGCCATCAATTTTGATTGACTTACCAAATTCATCCTTTTCCCGGAGAAGATCTCGACAGACTGCTTCTAAAGCTCTGCCGAACATCACGCAGGCTGCTACGTGCGCATTTGCCTGCAGCGCTCGGTCGGCTTCTCCCAACGAGTCGAGTGCTATTTTCGGAATGCGGTAGCTCGAAAATATCTTCGCGGGAGCTGGAAAGACGCGGATGAAATCCGACCATTCGTCCTCATCTGAATCAATATTTTCGAAGCGAGTTTGCTGAGATTCGGCAGCCAATAGGGTCAAGCACCGAGGGCAAGAACCCACGGAGAGCCTTTCGCCGTACGGACTGCTGTCCTCATCCATATGGAATCGTTCCGCCCGACCAGCCTCGATAGCCGCAACCTTCGCCTTGCAGAAAGGGCAATCGACAATGAAAGTGTTTGGCATGAAACTTCTCCAGGAAGACAACTTACATTGTCAGACTTCGGCTATGCAAGCGCGAGTTGCCCCTGCGCTGGCGCGCTCACGACCGGTACACCGTGTTCTTGTCAGGCTGCTCGATCGTCTCGAACTCCCAGCCCTGCTGTCTGAGATCCCATATGCGGGGCCGAGCCACGGGCTAGTGCGATTGTGGATGGCATAAAAGTTGTCGATCTGGCCGTCGCGTTCGATGATTTCGACGATGCTGCTGGCGTGGGTGAACTATGTGGGGTGACTGCGGGCGAAGAAGCTGTCGTCGAATCCGCCGACCGAGCCTGCTGCGCTGGCTGTGCCCGCGCTTCATCTGTGAGAGATCTTCACGACAGTTCCTTCGTGCCCTCCGGCAGCTTGCGCCGCTTTGGAATGCGGATCAGGTACGGTCGATTGCGGGTGGTCGTCGTGACGCCAGTGTAGAAGGTCCCGGTCTGATAGTCGGGGATGACGTCCACACGTTTGCGCATCACGCCCCGCCATTGCTTCCCAGGCTCAAGATCAGCGGGCATATTGGGCGGGAAGCCGAGCAATTCAGGATGCGGCATCACGTAGCTTTTGGTCGGCCACTGACGGCATCCATGACCTGCGCCGCACGTTCGCCTCGGGCCTCGCCGCTCTCGACGTGCGCATCGAAGTGATCGAGAAGCTGCTCAACCACGTCTCCGGCACCTTCGGTGGTGTAGTCGACATCTACCAGCGCCACAGCTACCTGGAGGAGATGCGAAGCGCTGTGGGAGCAGCACGTCCAATCTCTTCTCGACCCCGCAGTGCTGATGCTTCTGGCGGCGGAGTGAGCACGGATGGCACAGGACACCTCGCTTGAAACAACTACTCAGCAGGTACGTATCTCAAGCCTCCATAGGAACTCCTTGATACATGGTGAGCCCTTTGCGCTAAGCCTGCTGATGCGAACCCTATCGCCGTCGAACATGATGTCGTATCGGATCAGCGACTCGATCTTCTTCAAGTTGGCCTCCGTCCATCGCTTCCAACGCGAACTTCTGCTAGAAACGCCCATGTAGACGGTGCGATGCTGCCGAGATGCGTCCCACATAAGCGTGTCGCTCAAGTCGAGTCGCCGATCTCGCTCTGAAAAGAGCAAGCGAGTGCGCCGTGCGTAGAACGCGAGGCGGCATCTTGGTGGCCAGAGATATCGTTCGTCCATCGTGAATATCCTGTGGTCGCGGCACTTACGACCAGAAGCGAGTTCGTTCGCGACCTCGATCAGATCATCGCCAGCAAACGGTCAAGATCCTGCTTTGGAAAGCTGCGCAACGTGGCTACCACTGCTCGCCCCAAACGTTTTTCGAGCTCGCTTTCATCGCCGGGGGCGCTACGCCAGCCGATCTCGCCACCCGCAATCTGCTCTAACGCCTCGCGCCTTCCCATCGCAGCCAGACCCAGGCTTGAGGGTGCGAAATTCCAGCGGATGCGGGATTTTTTTCGGTGACGGCCCGTGATGAAGGAGGCAAATCCTTCCTTGGCTATCGTCTTTGCGGCGAAAATCGCGGCACTCCGAGAGAGACCGACATCCTTCATCAAGTCGTCAATTGTGGTTTCCTGGACTGTCCGCGCTTGCCTGGCTGCCCACTCAAAAAAGGGCTTTCCGAGTTCCGGGTCTCTGTACCAAGCAGTGAGCTGTCTTAGGCGCGCGGCCTCCGATTTCATCTTCGGCATAGGATCCTCCATAAATGACAAATCAGTCCATATAAGATTTTAAATGGTGAGTCAAGGCCCCCTGATCGGGCATCTTGGACGGCGGAGTGGGCCGGATTTTTGACCCACAGGCGCGGATCCCCGAGGCAAATAGCGCGCACCCGTCACTGCTCTCGCGACCGTTGCATGAACTCAAGCTCTTCCGAAGCTAGAGCCCAGGTCAAAAGCCACGCCGACTGCAATCGGCCGCGATATCGGCGGTGTGGTGACGGGTGCAATGGCGTGAACTCCGAAACCTCGTGATCGTACCGAATGGCACGTCGGATGCTTTTCCTCAGCATCAACGAGACGTGCTCTTTCGAGCTACGGTTACGAGTTTTTCAACGGAGACGTTCGATCTGCTCTGCCGTTACACACTTCATGCATACATGGCACGAATGCCCCTACGCTTGACCGCATGCTCGCCGTCAACGCCCCGAAGCCGCTTTAGCGGCGCGCCGAAGGCGCGGGGCTTGACGGCGAGCATACGGACCAAACGACAATCGTTCTGCCGCGTGATGCCCACGCAAACGCATCCGCGCCTAGCATGCGGGCATGTCGCTACGGCATACTTCCGCGTCTAATCGGGCATGCGCCGAAAGTACCGGCAACAGTCAGAGATCTCGAATGACGTGCATCTACTGCGCAGGGCGACGTAACGACCATCGGATGACGCTTGAGCACATTTGGCCCCGCGCCCTCGGCGGCTCTTTCAGCACACCACTCTTCCAAACACGCGAGGTGTGCAAAGGCTGCAATGATATTGCCGGACAATGGGTAGACGGGGCGTTTCTCAAGAGCCCGCTCATCGTACAGGAAAATGCCATAGCGGCGCAGCGTTACGTTGATCCAGCGCGTCCGGGCATTCTTCCGCTGATCTACATCGGCATCGAACAGGAGTTTCCGGTGTAGCCGGGCGAGATTTGCGAGCGCTGGCTTGGTCCCAAAGGGGAGCACATCTACCACCTCCACCAGGAGGACCATGACAAGTGGTTCGGCTACGCCGGCGGCGATTTCCTTCGACGCAACCATGACCCCGGGCGGGCATACATCGCCCTCACGGCGTCGCACCCATATTGGGTCGTCACCGCGATCCAATCCTTCGTCGCGTACCTCGCGCCGGCGCGGCTCTTTCTTGCCACTCCCTGTGACGGAGAATTGCCAGAGCAGTTGCTCGGAGGCCTCACCGCCCTCGATGCGGCCACGTCGAATGAAGTTGCAGAGATCGCTTGGATTCGGGCTCGCCCCAGTCGACAACCGACCCGTATGCCTCTTCGCATTGATTTTTCCGATCGTTTTCTTGCGAAGCTCTCCCTCGGATTGGGGTCGAATATCATTGGAAGCCAGTTTTGCGCCTCGGCATATGCCGAGGAGCTTCGGAATCTGCTGTGGCGGCGCAATCCTGAAGAGGACCGTGATATCGAGGTGTTCGGGACGGGGTACTGGGAGCACCATCGAGTAGCTAGCGCATCGCGCTTGATTGGGTTCCCTGGTGCTTGGACAATTCTGATTGGGGCTCTTCAAGGAAGCCTCTATGTCTCCGTCTGTACGCCCGCTAGCCGGGCCATGACCATCGTCATCTCCAATGACCGCTCAATTCTCTCCAACGCGCTGCTTGAGAAATACCAACTGAGTGAGGTCTATTTGTCGGTACCGCAACGGGCAGTATTCATTGGCCCTCTGGGCCTCTCGCAGTTCTTGGCTCACCGAGGCGGCAGCATGAAAATCCCGGCGCTTGCGGAACTGGAGGCGCTAACAGTCGACCCGTTAACATTGCCGCCTCGACATTGGCAGTAGTGCCCCTGCGTTACCGGCCATTCCTCGTTGCGGGTCGCGAACGCACCCGCGCCTAGATACGAGATCATGCCTCGTCGACACGCTCACGCATCTAGTGCGCATGCGCTCGCGTGTACGTACCCCAGGTGGACAGCCAATTCGACATCCCATTTATCGACGCGGAAAATCTGTTCAGACAACCGGGGCCACCTCACTCATGTGCCGCAGACGGCGTTCGCCAGTTGACGATATGGAAGCCACAGGAATTAGCGAGATGGCCTGCTCATCGTCTGTCCAGGGCTATGCGACGTGTCGAGCACCTGCGGCGGTCACGATGGGCACTGCGCCTTTGGCATTGAGGCTGGCTGGGGCGCCTGGATTCGAACCAGGGAATGGCGGAATCAAAATCCGCTGCCTTACCACTTGGCTACGCCCCATCGCGCGGCCGGACCATAATGGCGCGGGCGCCGCGGGGCAAATGGTTCGCGACGCCGCCCGGCTTGCGCTTGCGCTCCTCGCTGCACGTCCGGTGAACAACCCCGCCACGACTGCCCTCGCCTCACATTATGTTCTTGGCGGCATGCCCCAATCGCGATAACTGGCGATATCGGGTGAGTGCCGCCTGCGACAGGGCATCGCCTCGTGTTCCGAACCGACGGGGCCGCCACTGGGCGCGGCCCGTCTGACGGCGGAGACAAAGGATGGCCGGCCGCTTTCCTTCCGAGCCTGCAGGTCAGCGTCGGCGCAGGCTCGTGGCCGATACATTATCGTTCGCGACAGGCCTCTCCTGTTGTGCGATCGCGCGCGCGTCTGCCACGCCTCGGCACCCCGCAGGGTCCATCCGGGCCGTTTGGCAGAACGAAGCTAGCGCCGAAAAGCCAATGATTTCAATAACAGGCGTGATGGCGGATGCGCAGGGCGAAGCGCCGCAGCATCGCGACGGCTATTCGGGCGCCCCGGCGGCTCGGCACTCCAAGGCGTTTTGGCAGAACAAAGCCATTCGGCGAAAATCCAGTTCTTTCAACGCCAAGTGCCATCTTGCTGGACGCAGTGGAACGAGCAGCATCCCGCCGCCTCGGCGCGCTCCCGCATTTTGGCAGATTGAACCCGATTGGGATAACAGCAACGCCTTCAGTGTCTTGCATCCGGTGTCCGCCCCATGACCTACCGCGCCCCGGTCGCCGACATCGCCTTCGCGCTGCGCCACGCAGCGCGCTTCGCGGCCGCGCGCGAGGCCGGGGTCTATGACCTCGACGACGAGACGCTGTCCGCCGTCCTCGAAGAGGCCGGCAAGTTCGCGACCGACGTGATCGCGCCGCTCAACCGGGTCGGCGACCTGCACGGCACGCCGTTCAAGGATGGCGTGGTCACGACGCCGCCGGGCTGGAAGGAGGCCTATACGAGCTGGGCCGCGGCCGGCTGGAACGGGCTCGCCTCGCCCGAGGCCTTCGGCGGCCAGGGCCTGCCGACCGCCGTGAACGCCGCCTGCGTCGAGATGTGGAATTCCGCCTCCATGGCGTTCGGCATCGGCCCGGTGCTCACCATGGCGGCGATCAACGCGCTCGCGGAGCACGGCAGCGAGGCGCTCAAGGCGACCTATCTGCCCAAGCTCGTGTCGGGCGAATGGATGGGCACGATGCAGCTCACCGAGCCGCAGGCGGGCTCGGACGTCGGCGCGCTGCGCACCAAGGCCGAGCGCGCCGGCGACGGCACCTACCGGATCACCGGCAGCAAGATCTTCATCACCTACGGCGAGCACGACCTCACCGACAACATCATCCATTTCGTGCTGGCGCGGTTGCCTGACGCGCCGCCCGGCACGCGCGGCATCTCGCTCTTCCTGGTGCCGAAGTTCCTGCTCGCGGCCGATGGCGCGCCGGGCGCGCGCAACGACGTGCGCGCCCATTCGGTCGAGCACAAGCTCGGCATCCATGGCTCGCCGACCTGCACCATGGTCTACGGCGACGACGGCGGCGCCACCGGCTTCCTCGTCGGCGAGGAGAACCGCGGCATGGCCTGCATGTTCACCATGATGAACGAGGCGCGGCTCGCGGTCGCGTTGCAGGGCGTCGCGATCGCCGAGACCGCCACGCAGCAGGCGACGCAGTATGCGCGCGAGCGCCGCCAGGGCCGCGAGCCCGGCACGCCGGCGACGCAGTCGGCGCCGATCATCGCGCATCCGGACGTGCGGCGCATGCTGATGACCATGCGCGGCCTCACCCGCGCGGCCCGCGCGATCTGCTACGCCACCGCGGTCGCGATCGACCGCAGCCAGCGCGGCGACGCGGCGGCGCGCGCGGCCGCGCACGAGCGCGCCTCGCTGCTCACCCCCGTCGCGAAAGCCTTCGCGACCGACATCGGCAGCGAGGTCGCCTCCCTCGGCGTGCAGGTGCATGGCGGCATGGGCTACGTCGAGGAGACCGGCGCGGCACAGCATTTCCGCGACGCGCGCATCGCCCAGATCTACGAAGGCACCAACGGCATCCAGGCGATCGATCTCGTCACCCGCAAGCTGCCGATGTCAGGCGGCGCCGCGGTCGGCGCCTATCTCGATGAATTGCGCGCGAGCATCGCGGCCGTGAATGCCGCGAACGATCCCGCCTTCGGCGCGACCGGCGCGCGGCTCGGCGAGGCGGTCGACCACCTCACGCGCGCTACGAAATGGCTGCTCGGCAAGATCGAGCGCGAGCCCGATGCGGCGCTCGCCGGCGCGACGCCGTACCTCCGCCTGTTCGCGCTCGCGGCCGGCGGCTGCATGCTGGCCGACGAGGCGCTTGCGGCGCTGCGTGTCGCGGGCGACGCCGACGCACCCGCCCGCGTGGCCGTCGCGCGCTTCTTCGCCGAGAACCTCACGACCGCCGCCGGCGGGCTTGCCGCCAACGTCACCGACGGCGCGGACTCGGTCGCGCCGGTCGAAGCGTTCGGGTGAGTGGGGTGACGATTGTGAATAGCGAAGCCGCATATGCTGAGAGCTCCCCTCCCCCTTGTGGGGAGGGGTTGGGGGTGGGGGTCGTTGGTGTGCCCGGGCGACGCCAACGTCCCTCTTGGCTACCCCCCACCCCAACCCTCCCCCACAAGGGGGGAGGGAGCGCACGCGCCGTGCATACCTGACGAAATGACCTCCATGTCCGATCTCGTTCTCGTGCACGACGATGGCCCGGTCCGCACCGTGCGGCTGAACCGGCCGCAGAAGAAGAACGCGCTCACGGTGGCGATGTACGCGACGCTGGTCGAGGCGCTCAACAGCGCCGGCGCGGCGCCGCAAGTGCGCTGCGTCGTGATCGCGGGCGCGCCCGGCGCGTTCTGTGCCGGCAACGACCTGCAGGACTTCCTCGACGCATCGTCGAACGCCGAAGGCCTCGCGCCGCCGCTCCTCGCTTTCCTGCACGCGCTCGCGCGCGCCGAGAAGCCGCTGGTTGCGGCCGTCTCCGGGCTCGCGGTCGGCATCGGCACCACCATGCTGCTGCACTGCGACCACGTGGTCGCGGCAAGCGACGCGCGCTTCTCGACGCCGTTCGTGCATCTCGGCCTCGTGCCGGAAGCAGGCTCGAGCCTGCTTGGCCCGCGCCGCCTCGGCCACGCGCACGCCTTCGCGCTGCTCGCCATGGGGCGCCCGCTCGATGCGCCCGGCGCGCTCGCGGCCGGCCTCGTCAACACCGTGGTCGCGCCCGATCAGGTCGACGCCGAGGCCATGAAGGCCGCGCGCGAGATCGCGGCGCTGCCCGCCGAGGCGCTCGCAGCGACGCGCCGTCTGCTGCGCGGCCCGCCCGACGAAGCGATCCGCCGCATCGACGAGGAAGCCGCCGAGTTCAAGCGCCGCCTCGCCTCCCCCGAGGCGAAAGCCGCGTTCGAGGCATTTTTGGCGAAACGCAAATGATACGTCATTGCGAGGCGCGCGAAGCGCGCCGAAGCAATCTCGTGCCACAATGATCGAGATTGCTTCGGCGGCCTGCGGCCGCCTCGCAATGACGCCAGGAGTGGAGAAACCCATGTCCCTCGCCAACAAGACCCTCTTCATCACCGGCGCGTCGCGCGGCATCGGGCTTGCGGTCGCGCTGCGCGCCGCGCGCGACGGCGCCAATATCGCGATCGCGGCGAAAACCGACACGCCGCATCCAAAGCTCCCCGGCACCATCCACACGGCTGCGGCCGAGATCGAAGCGGCGGGCGGCCATGCGCTGCCGCTGGCGGTCGACGTGCGCGACGAGGCGGCAGTGAAAACCGCGATCGACAAGACCGCGGCCCATTTCGGCGGGATCGACATCGTGGTCAACAATGCGAGCGCCGTCTCGCTCACGCCGGTCGCCGAGACCGACATGCGCCGCTTCGACCTCATGCATCAGATCAACACCCGCGGCACCTTCATGGTCTCGAAATACGCCCTGCCCTATCTCGAGCGCGCCGCCAATCCGCACATCCTGATGATGTCGCCGCCGCTCGACATGAAGGAGAAGTGGTTCGCGCCGCACACCGCCTACTCGATCGCCAAGTTCGGCATGAGCCTCGTCGTGCTCGGCCTCGCGGGCGAGCTGCGCGACAAAGGGATCGGCGTGAACGCGCTGTGGCCGCGCACCACCATCGCGACCGCGGCGATCAAGAACCTGCTCGGCGGCGACGCCGTGATCCGCAAGTCGCGCACGCCCGAGATTCTTGCGGACGCGGCCTACGCGATCGTGACCAAGCCGGCGAAGAGCTTCTCTGGCCATTTCCTGATCGACGATGCGTTTCTCGCCAGCGAAGGGGTGACCGATTTCGAGCGGTATCGCGTTGATCCGTCCGAGACGCTCGCGGTCTCGTTCTTCGTGCCCGACGATGTCCCGCCGCCGCCCGGCGTGCATACGGAGCCACGATTTCGCGGATAATGGTTCGATCTTCGTCCGCCACACCTTCGGCGTCATCATCCGCGAAAGCGGATGATCCAGTAACCACCGAGCCGATTGTGTTTACTGGATGCCTTTCGCATTCGCGGGCATGACGCCCAATGCGTGGAGAGGCATCTTTCATTCTCCCCGCCCGACCACTAAGTGTGAGGCCAATGACCACGCTCTACATCACCCACCCGGCCTGCCTCGACCACATCACGCCGCTCGGCCACCCCGAGCGCACGGATCGGCTCAAGGCCGTCGACCGCGCGCTGGCGGACGACCAATTCCAGGCGCTCGCGCGCGAGCAGGCGCCGGAAGCCGCGCTCGAGACGATCGCGCTCGCGCATCCGATGGACTACGTCGAGCAGATCCGCGAGGCCTGCCCGAGCGTCGGCATGGTGCGCGTCGATGCCGACACCTCGATGTCGCCCGGCAGCTTCGCGGCGGCGACGCGCGCGGTCGGCGCGGCGACGCGCGCGGTCGACGAGGTCGTCGGCAAGAAAGCCGCGAACGCGTTCTGCGCCGTGCGCCCGCCCGGCCACCACGCCGAGACCGAACGGCCGATGGGATTCTGCCTGTTCAACTCGGTCGCGATCGCGGCACGTCATGCCCAGAAGCAGCATGGCCTCGAGCGCGTCGCCATCGTCGATTTCGACGTGCACCACGGCAACGGCAGCCAGGACATCTTCTGGCAGGACCCGACCGTGATGTACTGCTCGACCCACGAGATGCCGCTCTATCCCGGCACCGGGGCGGTGTCCGAGCGCGGCGAGCACAACACCATCGTCAATGCGCCGCTGAGCGCCGGCGACGGCGGCGACAAGCTGCGCCAGGCGTTCAACACGGTGATCCTGCCGCGGCTCGACGGCTTCAAGCCCGACCTCATCATCATCTCGGCCGGCTTCGACGCCCACGCGCGCGATCCGCTCGCCAACCTCAACATGGTCGAGGACGACTTCGCCTGGGTGACCGGCAAGCTGATGGATGTCGCCGACAAATGCTGCGACGGCCGCGTCGTCTCGGTGCTCGAAGGCGGCTACGATCTCCAGGGCCTCGCGCAGTCGGCCACCGCGCACGTACTCACGCTGATGCGCGGATGATAGGATCGCGCCGCGGCCGTTTGAGTCGCGCGCCGATGGACCGAGCAACATGGCCGACACCAACCACGCCGACGTGAGCAAGCTCTCCTTCGAGAAGGCGATCGAGGAGCTCGAAGTCGATCGTCAAGCGGCTCGAGGAAGGCAAGGTGCCGCTCGAGGAATCGGTCGCGATCTACGAGCGCGGCGAGGCGCTCAAGCGCCGCTGCGAGGAATTGCTGCGCCAGGCCGAGGCGCGCGTCGAGAAGATCACCCTGGACGCCGCCGGCAAGCCGAAGGGCACCGAGCCGCTGGATGTGAAGTGACTATTCGCGGCGCGCATTGCGCGCCACGAATAGTCATTGCGAGCGAAGCGAAGCAATCTCGTCCCGCTGGCTCATGCGCATGCGGAGCGAGATTGCTTCGTCGGCCTTACGGCCTCCTCGCAATGACGCAGTACGGAGGTGAGCCATGAGCTTCTTCCCCGGCAAGGACCCCGCCGCCGGCGACGCGCCCGCGTGCGACGCCATCGAGCGCGTCATCGTCCCGCGCACCAGCGATCTCGGCGGCTTCTTCGTCCGCCGCGCCCTGCCGTCGAGCCAGCGACGCATGGTCGGGCCGTTCATCTTCTTCGACCACATGGGCCCGGCCGAGTTCCGCGCCGGCCAGGGCATCGACGTGCGGCCGCATCCGCATATCGGGCTCGCGACCGTCACCTATCTGTTCGCCGGCGAAATCATGCACCGCGACAGCCTCGGCAGCATCGCGGCGATCCAGCCCGGCGCCGTCAACTGGATGTCGGCCGGACGCGGCATCGCCCATTCGGAGCGCACCGCGCCCGACCATCGGGTCGCGGGCGAGCCGCTGCACGGCCTGCAGTGCTGGGTGGCGCTGCCGGCGCAGCACGAAGAGGGGGCGCCTGCCTTCGTGCACCATGACGCCGGCGAGCTCCCGGCCGAGACCGGCGAAGGCAAGGTCGTGAGGGTCGTGGCCGGCCGGTTCCTCGGCATGACCTCCCCGGTCGCGACCGGCTGGGACACGCTCATGGCGGACGCGACGCTTGCGGCCGGCGCCAGCCTCCCGCTCGATGCCGACACCGAGGAGCGCGCGCTCTACATCGTCTCCGGCGAGATCGAGATCGCCGGCGACCGCTTCGAAGCCGGCCGCCTGCTGGTGTTCCGCCCGGGCGACCGCATCACGGTCGCGGCAACGACCACGGCGCGCCTCGCCATCGTCGGCGGCGCCGCAATGGACGGCCCACGCCACATCTGGTGGAACTTCGTCTCCTCCCGCAAGGAGCGGATCGAGCAGGCCAAGGCGGACTGGAAGGCCCGCCAATTCGAGGCCGTCCCGGGCGAAACCGAGTTCATCCCGCTGCCGGAATAAACAATGAATTCAGATTCTTACGTGGAAGATGCCGGCCGACGCCCCTGCCCTGGTGACGTCACCCGCATGCCGACAGCAGCCTGCGTCCAGACTGCGTCATGTGGAAATGGAACCGTTTGGCCCGTTGCGGTTTTGGGCTAGAAGGCCGTCCGTGACGGGACAGTTGGGCGGTAACCTAGTATTAGCGGGACGGTTCCTCATGCCTCTTGCCGTTTGCACCGGGCAGCCGGGTGTCCTACTGTCAGGGTTGGAACTCTCTAGAAGACGGGCAGGCCTGAGTACGAAGGCAAGTTCAAAGGGTGGTACGACGAGGCCAGCGGGCAACGTGGCTGAGGGGCCGCGTAAATGGTGCCTGCCTGTTGCGTGAGCCGTGGCCTGAGTGGCGGCACGAATGAGTGCCGCGGAACAAATCCGGAGAATGTCATTGTCACAGTCGCCGTCGAAAACTCCTTTGCTTGACAAGGTCGCCACGCCGGCCGAGCTGCGCCGCCTCGAGGCGTCGCAGCTGCGGCAAGTGGCGGACGAGTTGCGCCAGGAAATGATCTCGGCCGTCGCCGTGACGGGCGGCCATCTCGGCGCCGGCCTCGGTGTCGTGGAACTCACCGTTGCGTTGCACTATGTGTTCGACACGCCGCGCGACCGCCTGATCTGGGACGTCGGCCACCAGGCCTATCCGCACAAGATCCTCACCGGCCGGCGCGACCGCATCCGCACCCTGCGCCAGGGCGGCGGCCTCTCGGGCTTCACCAAGCGCGCCGAGAGCGAGTACGACCCGTTCGGCGCCGCCCATTCGTCGACCTCGATCTCGTCGGCGCTCGGCATGGCGATCGCCCGCGACCAGAAGGGCGAGAAGAACAACGTGATCGCCGTGATCGGCGACGGCGCCATGTCGGCCGGCATGGCCTACGAGGCGATGAACAACGCGGGCGCCTCGAATTCGCGCCTCGTCGTCATCCTCAACGACAACGACATGTCGATCGCGCCGCCGGTCGGCGCGATGTCGGCCTATCTCTCGCGCCTGTGGTCGGGCCGCGCCTATCGCTCGCTGCGCGACATCGGCAAGCAGCTCGGCAAGCATCTGCCCAAGCTGATCCAGGACCGCGCCGCGCTCGCCGAGGAATATGCCCGCGGCATGATGATGGGCGGCGGCACGCTGTTCGAGGATCTCGGCTTCTATTATGTCGGCCCGATCGACGGCCACAACATCGATCACCTCCTGCCCGTGCTCAAGAACGTGCGCGACACCAAGACCGGGCCGATCCTGGTCCACGTCGTCACGCAGAAGGGCAAGGGCTACGCGCCCGCCGAAAACTCGGCCGACAAGTACCACGGCGTCGTCAAGTTCGACGTCGCGACCGGCGCCCAGGCCAAGGCCAAGTCGAACGCCCCCTCCTACCAGAAGGTCTTCGGCGAGAGCCTGATCAAGGAGGCGCGCAAGGACAAGCGCATCATCGCCATCACGGCCGCGATGCCGTCCGGCACCGGCATCGACCTCTTCCAGAAGGAATTCCCCGAGCGCACCTTCGACGTCGGCATCGCCGAGCAGCATGCCGTGACCTTCGCGGCCGGCCTCGCCACGGAAGGCATGAAGCCGTTCTGCGCCATCTACTCGACCTTCCTGCAGCGCGCCTATGACCAGGTGGTGCACGACGTCGCGATCCAGAAGCTGCCCGTGCGCTTCGCCATGGACCGCGCCGGCCTCGTCGGCGCCGACGGCCCGACGCATGCGGGCTCGTTCGACATCGCGTATCTCGGCTGCCTGCCCAACTTCGTGCTGATGGCCGCCGGCGACGAGGCGGATCTCGTGCACATGGTCGCGACCCAGGCCGCGCTCGACGACCGCCCGTCGGCGCTGCGCTATCCGCGCGGCGAAGGCGTCGGCGTCACCATGCCGGAAGAGGGCAAGCCGCTCGAGATCGGCAAGGGCCGCATCCTCAAGGAAGGCCACAAGGTCGCGCTGCTCTCCTACGGCACGCGGCTCGCCGAATGCCTCAAGGCGGCGGAAGAGCTCGCCGCGCTCGGCCTCTCCGCCACGGTCGCGGACGCGCGCTTCGCCAAGCCCCTCGATACCGACCTGGTGCTGCGCCTCGCGCGCGAGCACGAGGTGCTGGTGACGATCGAGGAAGGCGCGATCGGCGGCTTCGGCAGCTACGTGCTGCAGGCGCTCGCCGAGTCCGGCATGCTCGACCGCGGCCTCAAGGTCCGCGCGATGGTGCTGCCCGACACGTTCATCGATCAGGACTCGCCCAACGCGATGTACGCCAGGGCCGGCCTCGACGCCAAGGGCATCGTCGCCAAGGTGTTCGAGGCGCTCGGCAAGGACCTGCGCACCGAGGCCGCGAAGCTCGCCTGAGCGTCGTCCCGCATTGCACGGACGTTCGGTTTCAATGCCCCGCTTCGGCGGGGCATTTCGTTATGAGCCGTCAGCGCTTTTCGGATCGCCGATACATTACGCTAACCCTGGGTTAAGTATTCGCGCTGGTAATTTCGGCTCCACCGCCACGCCCGCCGCCGTGTTGGCAATTTGTACCGATTGATCGGGTAGCACTGCGAACGGATGGGAGCAGTGCCGATGAGATCGGGATTGTGGCGCTACGCGATCGGGCCCTTGGGCACCGCGGGATTGGCGGCAAGTCTTTGGTTGCTGGATAGGCTGGGAGTTTCGGTTCCGGCCCCGGGCGGCATCGTGCTCCTGATGGTGATCTATGCGACCTGGGTCGGCGGGCTCGTCCCGGGCTTTCTCAGCGCCGGCGTCTTCCTCCTCGCCGCGCTTCCGGTCGCATTCGAGAAGACGCACTTCGTCACGTTCTCGTCCGACCCATTGGCGTTGACATGCATGATCGTGACGTTCGCGATCGGCGTACCTCTTTTCATGACCTGGCTGCGGGCCCGCGTCGACCGACGCCTCGATGAGGAACGCCGCACGCGCGAGCGCGTCGAGGCCGCAAGCCACGAGCTGCGCATCCTGCACGCGGCGCTCGATCACGTCGACGACGGCGTCATCCTGCTCGACGAGCAGCTGCGGGCGCGCTTCATCAACCGCGCCTCGCGCGAGCAGTGGCATATTCCCGAAACGCTAGCCGACCGTCTCCCCTTCTTCGGCGACGTGATGCGCAACGCCTGCACGGCGGGTGTCGTGTCGCTGCCCGCCGCCATGGTCGACGCCTATGTCGACCGGCGGATCGAGCAGTTGCGCGCCGGCGACGAGACGCCGCTCGACCTGCAGCTCGCCGACGGCACCACCATGCGCTGCCGCTGCAAGGCGCTGGCGGCCGGCGGCCGTTTCCTGAGCTACACGGACGTGACCGATCTCGTGCGCCACGCCGAGACGCTCGAGCGCTTCGCCACCATCGACGACATGACCGGCATCTGCAACCGGCGCCACTTCATGGCGCTCGCCCAGGACGCGTGGGAACGCTTCCGCGACGGCGAGGCCTTCGCGCTTCTCATCCTCGACCTCGACCTGTTCAAGTCGGTCAACGACCGGTTCGGGCATGACGCGGGCGACGCCGTGATCCGCCACGTCGCGGATATATGTCGCAGCACGAAAGGCGACGCCGACATCCTCGCGCGCCTCGGCGGCGAGGAATTCGTCCTGCTGCTGCCGCAGACGCGTGCCGGCGAGGCCGCCGCCTTCGCCGAGGAGTTGCGGCGGCGCGTCGAAGCGGCGCCGCTGGCGATCGAGAACACCATTCTGCGGATCACGACCAGCATCGGCGTCGCCGAAGCCGACCACGGCATGGCACGGCTCAGCGATCTCATGAAGCGTGCCGACAAGGTCCTCTACGAGGCCAAGCGCGCCGGCCGCAATCGCGTGCGGCTGGCGAGGCCGTCGATCGACGAAACAATTCGCCAGGTGGGATCGACGACCGCGGCCGCGTGACCCGGCCGGGCGTTCGCCAAAATTTAACTTTTCGGCAATTTTTCACGCCGCCGTTCCAAACTCTTAAGCCTGGGCTCCCTAGCATCCCCGCCGCGTGTGACGCGTGGGAGCCTCGTCATGGCATCGCATTGGCAACTCGTTTTCGGACCACTGGTGACGCTTGCGACGGTCGCGGCGATCGCCCTGATCGAGCGGTATATCTTCCCGGTCGCGAACCCGGGCGCGATATTCTTCATCGCGGTCATGTGCTCGGCCTATATCGGCGGCATCCGCTCGGGCCTGATCGCCGCCGCGATCTCGCTCAGCTTCGCGGCGTTTCACTTCCTCGGACGCGGCCATATCTGGGACCCCGGTCACCACGATCTCGAGCGCGTCGTCATCCTGTGCGCGACGACCCCGCTGGTCGCGATCGTCGTCGGCCTGCTCAAGGTCCGCAGCAACGAGGCCATGCAGCGCGAGCGTCAGGCGCGGCTCTCCGTGGAGGCTTCCAATCGTCGTCTCGTCGCATTGCAGGCGGCGCTCGACGAGTCGCATGCCGGCGTGGTGATCCTCGACCAGGAGCTGCGCGCGCAGTTCATCAATCGCGCGTTCCGCCGCATGTGGAATCTTCCCGACGAGATCGCCGACCGCCAGCCGCCGTTCGTGGCGCTCGTCTATCACGGCCGCAACACCCAAGCGTATGCGGTTCCCGACGGGCGGCTCGACGAATACGTCGCCGAACGCGTCCGGCGCGTGCGCGGCGGCGACCTCGATCCGCTCGACATCCGGATGAGCGACGGCGAGGTCGTCCGCCTCGAATGCAGCGTGCTGCCGGCCGGCGGCCGCATGCTGACCTATACGCCGGTCACCGATCTGGTCCAGCGCGCCTCGACCGACGCGCTGAGCGGCCTGTTCAATCGCCGCCACTTTCACGAGCTCGCCGATGCCGAGTGGAGCCGCTTCGACCGCTACGAGCGTCCGCTGTCGCTGATGATGCTCGACATCGACCTGTTCAAGTCGATCAACGATCGCTACGGGCACGACGTCGGCGATCAGGCGATCATCCACGTCGCGACCCTCTGCCGCGACCGAAAGCGCGTGTCCGACGTCGTCGCTCGCGTGGGCGGCGAGGAGTTCGCCATGCTGCTGCCGGAGACGGCGCTCGACAGCGCGGCCCTCGTGGCCGACCGCCTGCGCCAGGCGATCGCCGACACGCCGTTCATGGTCGCGGGCGCGCCGATCCACCTGACGGTCAGCATCGGCGTCGCCGAGGCGGGCGCCGGGATGGACGGCATCGCGGCGCTGATGAAGGAGGCCGACGCGGCGCTCTACCGGGCCAAGCACGGTGGCCGCAATCGCGTGGTGCCGCCGTCGCGCGATGCCGCACGGCCGTCCGGCCCCCTCGCGCTCGCGTCCTGACGTCCCGCCCCCCTCGCACCTCCCGCCGGGCTGCTAAAGCATATTCCGCTCCTGCGGAATCGGAACATGCTTTGGCTTCTTTACTTTGCGCATATCCTTGTCGGCGAACCGGTAGCCACTTCGCCGGGATATGCGCTAAACCCGGCGCATGAGCGCCCGTGAACGCGCCGACCGGCTCCTCGTCACGCGCGGCCTGTTCGACAGCCGCGCCAAGGCGCAGGCCGCGATTGCGGCCGGCCTTGTCACCGCCGACGATCGTCCGGTACGCAAGCCGTCCGATGAGATTGCGCGCAACGCGCGCCTCGCTGCCGCCCCGGCATTTCCCTGGGTGTCGCGCGGCGGCGTCAAGCTCGCGCACGCGCTCGATGCGCTCGCGGTCGATGTCGCGGGCAAGACCTGCCTCGACGTCGGCGCCTCGACCGGCGGGTTCACCGAGGTGCTGCTCGCGCGCGGCGCCGCACGGGTCTTCGCCGTCGATGTCGGCCGTGACCAGCTCCACCCGCGGCTACGCGCGCGCGCGAGAATCGTGTCGATCGAGGAGACCGACATCCGCGCGCTCGATCCGGCGCGGGTCGCGCCACCGCCCGAGATCATTGTCGCCGATGTCAGCTTCATCTCGCTCAAGCTGGTGCTTCCCGCGGCACTTGCGCTCGCGGTACCGCGCGCCACGCTCGTGGCACTGATCAAACCGCAATTCGAGGCACCGCGCCGCCGCCGCAAGAAAGGCGTGGTGCGCGACGCCGAGACACACGAGGCCGTGTGCGCCGAGATCGCCGACTTCGTCGCCTCGCTCGGCTGGCGCGTCATCGCGACGCTGCCGTCGCCGATCGAGGGCGGCGAGGGAAACCGCGAATTCTTCATCGGAGCGCAGCGTGGTTGAGCGGCTGGTGATCTCCGAGATGGGCCACCGCGGCGACGGCGTCGCGGAGAGCGCCGACGGGCCGATCTACGTGCCCTACACGCTGCCGGCCGAGACCGTCGAGGTCGAGCCTGTGGCGAGCCATCCGGATCGCCGCCAACTTGTGCGGGTCGATACGCCGAGCCCGGCGCGGATCGCGCCGATCTGTCCGCATTTCGGCACCTGCGGCGGCTGCGCGCTGCAGCACTGGGAGACCTCGGATTACCGCGAGTGGAAGCGCCACCTCGTCGGCGCCGCGCTGTTGCAGGCCGGCATCGACGTCGGGGTCGGCGATCTCGTCGACGCCCACGGCGATGGGCGACGGCGCGCCGTCTTCCATGCGCGGCAGGGCCAGAAGGACATCCTGCAGGTCGGCTTCACGCAAGCCGGCACCCATCACATCGTCGCGATCGATCGCTGCCCGATCTTCGCGCCCGGCCTCGCGGATGCGGTTCCGGTCGCCTGGGCCGTCGCGGAGACGATCGGCGCCAAGGCGAAACCGCTCGACATCCACGTGACTGCCACCGATGACGGCCTCGACGTCGACGTCCGCGGGTCAGGCCCGTTGCGCGCCGAGATGATGAACACTCTCGCGCGCGACGCCGAGCGTCACGGCATTGCGCGGCTCACGCGCCACGGCGAGCTCGTCGTGCGCCGCGCCATCCCGTCCGTCCGCATGGGTCGTGCCACGGTCGTGTTGCCGCCCGGCGCCTTCCTGCAGGCGACCGCCGCCGGCGAAGCGGCGCTCGCCGCCATCGTGTGCACCAGCGCCCTCAAGGCGAAGACCGTCGCCGATCTGTTCTGCGGCGTCGGCCCCTTCGCGCTGCGGCTCGCGGAACGCGCCAAGGTGATCGCGGCCGACAATGACGAAGCCGCGATTGCGGCCTTGCGCGCGGCGGCGAAGACGTCCGGGCTCAAGCCGATCGCGGCGGAGCCGCGCGATCTCTTCCGCCGGCCGTTCCTCGCCCACGAGCTCACCAAGATCGATATCGTCGTGTTCGATCCGCCGCGCCAGGGCGCCGAGGCGCAGGCGCGCGCGCTTGCGGCAAGCGCCGTGCCGCAGGTTGTCGCCGTCTCGTGCAATCCGGCGACCTTTGCGCGCGACGCGAAGATCCTGCTCGACGGCGGTTACCGGCTCACGGCGGTCACGCCAATCGATCAGTTCCGCTACAGCGCCCATGTCGAGATCGTGGCGCAGTTCGTGCGCTGAGGGCGAACGCGCGCGTGGACAACCCGCTGGCGTTGGGTCGATGATCGGCCCAATCTGAGCCGGCACGATTCCGAGATGGTTCGAGCATGACCACGACCTTCGTCCAGCAGCATTCGCATTGGGGCGCCTTTCGCGCCGAGGTGGAGGATGGCCGCGTCGTCGGGGTGCATCCATTCGAGCGCGACCCCGACCCATCGCCGCTGCTCGACGCCATTCCGGCCGCCGTGCACTCGCGCACGCGCATCGACGTGCCGATGGTACGCGCCGGATGGCTCGCGCACGGTCCGGGCCGCGGCGAGGGCCGCGGGCGCGAGCCGTTCGTGCCGGTCTCCTGGGAGCGCGCCCTCGATCTCGTCGCCGGCGAGCTTGCGCGCGTGCGCCACGCGCATGGGCATGCGGCGATCATGGGCGGATCGCAGGGCTGGGGGTCGGCCGGCATCTTTCACGATGCGCGCGCCCAGGTGCGCCGCTTCCTCTCGGCCTTCGGCGGCTTCGTCGACCAGACCTCGAACTACAGCTTCGGCGCGGCGCTCACGTTCCTGCCGCACGTGCTGGGCAGCGCCCAGGCCGTCACCGGGCCGCTCACCTCATGGTCGTCGATCGCGCGCCACGGCCGGCTGATGGTGCTGTTCGGCGGCGCCAATACCAAGAACCTGCAGGTCACCAAGGGCGGCTGCGGCATGCACATGATGCGCGGCGCGCTCGCCGACCTCGCGCGCGCCGGCGTCGAGGTCGTCAACGTGAGCCCGATCCGCGACGACGGCCCCGCGAGCGTCGCGCCCGAATGGATCGCGATCCGCCCCAACACCGACACCGCGATGCTGCTCGCGCTCGTGCATACGCTGCTCGCCGAGGGCCTGCACGACGCCGAATTCCTCGCGCGCTACTGCGTCGGCTTCGAGCGCGTGCGCGCCTACGTTCTGGGCGAGACCGACGCACAGCCGAAGGACGCCGCCTGGGCGGCGGCCATCACCGGTGTCCCGGCCGACACGATCCGGTCGCTCGCCCGCCGCATGGCGGCGATGCGCACCATGGTGACGGCCTCGTGGTCGCTGCAGCGCGCCGACCACGGCGAGCAGCCCTACTGGGCGCTCATCCTGCTCGCCGCCTGCCTCGGCCAGGTCGGATTGCCGGGCGGCGGGTTCGGCTTCGGCTACGGCTCGACTGGCGGCATCGCGGATCCGCCGCTGGCCTTCAAAGCGCCGACGATGGACGGGCTCGCGAACCCGCTCGCCAAGGCGATCCCGGCCGCGCGCATCGTCGACTGCCTGCTGCATCCGGGCGAGCGTTACGATTTCAACGGACGCAGCAGCGCGTATCCGGACATCCGCTTCGTCTATTGGGCGGGCGGCAATCCGTTCCATCACCACCAGGACATCAACCGCCTGCGCGCCGCCTGGCGCCGTCCCGAGACCATCGTGGTGCACGAGCCGTGGTGGACCGCCACCGCGCGCCACGCCGACATCGTGCTGCCCGCAACGACATCGCTCGAGCGCAACGACCTCGGTTGCGCGGCGCGCGACGCCTTCGTGATCGCGATGCAGCAGGCGATCGCGCCGGTCGGCACGGCGCGCAACGACTTTGCGATCTTCGCCGATCTCGCACGCCGGCTCGGCTGCGAGGCGGCGTATACCGAAGGCCGCGACGAGATGGGCTGGCTGCGGCATCTCTACGAGCGCTGGCGCGAGGGCGTGCGCACCAATCGGGCCGCCATCCCGGATTTCGACACGTTCTGGCGCGACGGCGCGCTCGAAATCCCCCAGCGCGGCGAGGAGTTCGTGCTGTTCGCCGACTTCCGCGCCGATCCGGACAAGCATCGCCTCGCGACGCCGTCCGGCCGCATCGAGCTCTATTCGGAGCGGATCGCGGGCTTCGGCTACGACGATTGTCCGCCGCATCCGACCTGGCTCGCGCCGGCCGAATGGCTCGGCGGCGCCGCGAGCGCGCACTATCCGCTGCACCTGATCTCGAGCCAGCCGCGCTACCGGCTGCACAGCCAGATGGATCCGGGGCCGGTCAGCGCCACCGGCAAGGTCGCGGGCCGTGAGGCGCTCGCGATCAATCCGGAAGATGCGCGGCGGCGCGGCATCGCCGACGGCGACCTGGTGCGCGTCTTCAACGCGCGCGGCGCCTGCCTCGCCGGCGCCGAGATCACGGACGCCGTCCGGTCGGGCGTGCTCCGCCTCTCCTGCGGCGCCTGGTACGATCCGGCGACCTCGGACGACGGCGCGCTGTGCGCGCACGGCAACGCCAACATGCTCACGCGCGACCAAGGCACATCACGGCTCGGCCAGGGCCCGACCTGCGCGACCACATTGGTCGAGGTCGAGCGATGGAGCGGGGCCGTGCCGCCCGTGCGCGCGTTCGACCCACCGGCGCGGCAGGCCGCAACCGCATAGGACGCCCTCACATCGCACCAAGCAACGCCTCATCCTGAGGAGCATGTCGTCGCGCTTGCGACGACATGCGTCTCGAAGGATGGCTGCTTGCGCCGCGAGGAGCCGCACCACATCGGCCACCCTCGTCCTTCGAGACGGCCATCCTCGCAAGGCGAGGATGGCCTCCTCAGGATGAGGGTGGATCGAGTTAAAGAATGCCCAAAACGCAACGGGCGCCGACGCGGTCTCGCGTCGGCGCCCGTTGTTTTCAGACGCTCGTCGTCAGTTGTGATTCATCTCGACGGGCGGGGCGGGATTCGCCGGGCTGGTCGGATTGGCCGGCGTTTCGCCCTTGTCCGCGGGAGCGGCCTTGTCGGTAGGCGTCGCCGCCGTCTTGATGCCACGCAGAAGGTCGAGCGCCGTGTGCAGCGCCTTGTCGTTCTTCGGATCGGGCGGGATATAGGCCTGCGAGCCGGTCTGCTCGGTGCCGGTGGCCTTGAGATGGCCGCGCAGCTTCGCCTCGCTCGTCATGTCGCCGCGCCCCTGCACGTCGGCGGGCACGTCCTGCAACACCTCGATGTCGGGCGAAACGCCCAGCGCCTGGATCGAGCGGCCGGACGGCGTGTAGTAGCGCGCCGTGGTGAGCCGCAGCGCACCGTTGCCGCTGCCGAGCGGGATGATCGTCTGCACCGAGCCCTTGCCGAACGAGCGCGTGCCGACGATCGTCGCACGCTTCTGGTCCTGCAGCGCGCCGGCGACGATCTCGGAGGCCGAGGCGGAGCCGCCGTTGATCAGCACGATCAGCGGCTTGCCCTTGATGAGGTCGCCCGGATTGGGCTTGGCGTCGAAGCGCTGCGCGTCCTCGGCGTCGCGGCCGCGCAGCGAGACGATCTCGCCGCGATTGAGGAACGCGTTCGACACCGCGACCGCCTGGTCGAGCAGGCCGCCCGGGTTGTTGCGCAGGTCGAGGACGTAGCCCTTGAGCTTGTCCGGATCGCTGCCCTGCAGATTGGTGATCGCCTTGCGCAGCTCGTCGGCGACCTGCGCGTTGAACTGGCTGATGCGGATATAGCCGATGTCGTCGCCTTCCTTGTGCGACGTGACCGAGCGCACATGGATGGTCTCGCGCGTCAGCGTGACGTCGAGCGGCTTGTCGAGACCCTTGCGCATGATCTTGAGGTGGACCTGGGTGTTCACCGGCCCGCGCATCTTCTCGACCGCCTGCTGCAGCGTGAGGCCCTTCACGGGCGTGCCGTCGAGCTCGACGATCACGTCGTTCGCCAGCACCCCGGCCCGCGACGCCGGCGTGTCATCGATCGGCGAGACGATCTTGACGAGGCCGTCCTGCATGGTGACCTCCATGCCGAGGCCGCCGAACTCGCCGCTGGTCTCGACCTGCATGTCGCCGAAGCTCTTGGCGTTCATGAAGCTCGAATGCGGGTCGAGCCCGTCGAGCATGCCGGAGACCGCGCCCTCGATGAGCTTTTGCGTGTCCGGCTTGTCGACGTAGTGCGCGCGCACCTGATCGAAGATCAGCCCGAACAGCGCAAGCTGGCGGTAGGTATCGCCGGCTGGCGCCGCGGCCGGCGGGCTATCGGCCGCCCGCGCTTGCATATGGAAGCGCCCGGGCCCGACCAGGAGCACGGTCGCCACGCCGCACAGCGCGCCGAGGATTACCAGGGAAGTCTTTCGCATCGCTTGCTCCACCGGCCGGGCAGCCGCCCGTCGCCGTAACCGTGAAAAAGTTGACCGCGCCGCGCCCTCCGAGCGGTCTGATACCGCAAGGTGACGCGCGTTCTCAATCGCCCAGCCGATGGGTAGCACGAGAACTGTGTCTTTTTCCGAGCAATCTTCGACCGGCGGCCCGTAACAATCGCGTGCGCGCCTGCCAGGGTGGACGCCCCGCGACCGGCAGCTTCACAACGTTCTTTACTGGAACTTTTCTGGTCGATGAACAGTCATCACGCGAATATCTCGCAACTCGCAAGGACGTCATGACAATCTCAGCCATGAACGACAATATAGGAAAGATATTATATTATAGTCTACCAAATTATACTTTCAATACTCCCAGAACGACGACTTGATCTTCCAATATTTAAAATATTCGCCCCGATGGCGGGAGAGTTTGATCCGTCCGCAACCTCGCGACCGGGATGCCGGCCGAAGCCCGCGCACAGCCGGCCGGGAGAGTGGCTGCACAGATCATCATCACCCATTGGGCCGCCGCCCATAGGGGGCCGCGGACATCGTCCACATCGGCCACGCCGTCGATTCGAAATGATCTCGGAGCGCGTGTATGAGTTCCGGCGCGGACGTCGCATGACGACTCGGCGCCCGCGCTTCGAGGTCAGGACATGTCCGCAATCGTGCTCGACGGCAAGGCGATCGGCCGCAAGATTTCGCGAGGTCGCCAAGGCGCGCGTCGCGACGCTCCGGCACGACACCGGCGCGATGCCCGGGCTCGCCGTCATCCTGGTCGGCAACAACCCGGCCTCGCGGCTTTACGTCAACAACAAGCTCAAGGCCTGCGCCGAGGTCGGCATCCGCACCCGCCTGTTCGAATACGACGCGGCCGTCGCCGATACGGTCGTGATCGCCAAGATCGCCGAGCTCAACCGCGATCCGGCCGTTCACGGCATCCTGGTCCAGCTCCCGCTGCCGCCGCATTTCGACATCCGCGCCGTGCTGCGCACGGTCGCGGCCGAGAAGGATGTCGACGGCTTCCACCTCTACAATGTCGGCGGCCTGGTCCTCGGCGAGACCGTGTTTCCGCCGTGCACGCCTTACGGCGTCATGAAGATTCTCGAGTATGCCGGCATCGAGATCGAGGGGCGCAACGCCACGATCGTCGGCGCGAGCAACATCGTCGGCAAGCCGATGGCGCTGATGCTGATGCGGCGCGAGGCGACCGTCGCGGTGTGCCACGTCAAAACGCGCGACCTCGCCCAGTACACGATCCTCGCCGACATCCTCATCGTCGCGGCCGGCGTTCCCAACCTGATCCTGCCGCAGATGGTGCGCACGGGCGCGGTCGTGATCGACGTCGGCATCAACCGGCTCGCGGACGGCCGTCTGGTCGGCGACGTCGATTTCGACGGCGTGCGACGCAAGGCCTCCTACATCACGCCGGTGCCTGGCGGCGTCGGGCCGATGACCGTCACGATGCTGCTCGAGAACACGATCTCGGCCGCCGAGCGCGCCACGGGCCTCGCGCGCCGCGAGATCCAGCCGCTCGACAGCGAGGCGGAGCCCGCAGCCTGACGTTTCGAGACGGCCCGACGTGCCCGCGTGATCCCGTGTGGCTCACGCGAAGCCTTGCGGGTAAGCTCGACCCGGCATGACTGCATCAGCGGCAATCGGAATCATGTGCAAGGCTCCCCGGCCAGGGCGAGCCAAGACGCGGCTCGCGGCGATCATCGGCGCAGAGGCTGCTGCGGCGCTCTCCGCCTCGTTCCTGCGTGACGTGGCGTCCGCCATCGAAGCCATTCCGGCCGAGCTCGGTTACACCGGCTACGGTGTCTATGCGCCGGCGGGCGCCGAGAACGAGCTCCGGCAAGTGCTGCCGCCCTCGTTTCGTCTCCTGCTCCAGGTCGACGCCGATTTCGGCAACGTGCTGCACGGAGCCGCACGCGATCTGTTGTCGGCAGGACATGACTGCGCGCTCCTGGTCAACGGCGACAGCCCGACATTGCCGGCCCGGTTGATGGCCGACGCCATCTCCGCGTTGCGGCGCGCCGGCGACCGCATGGTGCTCGGGCCCGCAAGCGACGGCGGCTATTACCTGATCGGCCTCAAGTACGCCCATCGCCACGTCTTCACCGACATCCCGTGGGGAACGAGCGATGTCGCCCGCCTCACCCTCGAGCGTGCCGCGCAGATCGGACTCGAGGCCGTGCTGCTGCCCGAGTGGTACGACGTCGACGACACGGAGAGTTTGGATTGGCTGCGCGCGGAGCTCGCCGGGCAATCGGCGCGCTTCCATGATGGCAGCCCGGCGGCGGCGACGCGCGAGTGCCTCGCGCGCTCCCTGGCAGCCGCCCGGTGAGCATCGCGGGCGAGAACGACACGATGGCGGCGCGACCCGCCGCGCCATCTGCCTTCCCTCGGCTCGCCCTGCTCGGCGTCGTGACCTCGGCGCTCGTGCTCGCGACGCCGTTCGCGTTCTGGAAGGGCGGCGACAACACCTACATGGTGTTTGCGATCGCGACCGGAATCACCGCCGCCGCCGCGACCCGCGTCGCCGAGCGCTGCTCGACCACGCAGGCGCTCTGGCTCATCGTGACGGTCGCGATCGCGTTGCGGCTCGTCGCGTTCTCGATCGGTCCGTTCCTGTCCACCGACATCTTTCGTTACATCTGGGACGGCAAGGTTCAGGCGGCGGGCTTCAACCCATATCGATACGTCCCGGCTGATGCGGCCCTCGCGGCCCTGCGCGACAGCACCATCTATCCCCACATCAACCGGGCGGAATACGCGGTCACGATCTATCCGCCGGTCGCGCAGATGTTCTTCTTCGTGGTGACGCGGTTCGGCGCGAACGTCACCACCATGAAACTCGCCATGGTGCTGTGTGAAGGCGCGATCGTCGCGTCGATCGTGCTGCTGTTGCGCCGGCTCGGACGCCCCGTGACGCGGCTCGTCGCCTACGCATGGCATCCCCTGCCGATCTGGGAGATCGCCGGCGACGGTCATATCGACGCGTTGATGACCGCGCTGATGATGATCGGCCTCTGCCTCGCGCTGTTCGGCCGCGAGTTGCGCGGCGCGGTCGCGATCGCGCTCGGCGCGCTCGCCAAGCCGTTCGCCGTGGTTCTGCTTCCGGCCGTGTGGCGCCCGTGGGACTGGAAGGCGCCGGCAGCTGTCCTGGCCGTGGTGGCGCTGTGCTATGCGCCCTATCTTTCGGTCGGCTGGGGCGTGTTCGGTTTTCTTGGCACCGGATACCTGGGTGAGGAGAAGATCGCGAACGGCGACTATCTCTGGCCGCTCGCCGTCTGGCGCCGGCTCGTCGGGGTGCTGCCCGGAGACGTGTTCGTCTACGGCGCGATCGGCGCCGCCGTGGTCGCGGCGCTCGCCTTGCGCCCTGCTTTTCGCCGAAAAAAATCGCTGCAACTCCGGTTGGGGGACATCAACAGGCTGTTACTCGCGTTCCTCTTCCTCCTGTCGCCCAATTATCCGTGGTACTTCCTGATGGCGACGCCGTTCACGGCGCTGGTCGGCGGCGCCCCGGTCTGGGCGATGACGATTGGCGCCGTCCTGCTCCAGGAGGAAGCGACGTGGGATCCCTTCGTCCCGGTGCTCATTCGCAAATCGCTTCATGGCGGGGCATTTCTCGTCGCCTGCGCGTACGCACTATGGCGCGCGCGGCGAGCCCGTGAACCGGTGGAGTTGCCATCATGAGCGCAGCGCCACCTGACGATGCGGCGCGCAGCAGCGTCGATCCGCGCCGCTACCACGAAGCGATCGCCGCGGATCGCGGCGTTGCGGCGGCGCAATTGCCGGTCTGCCTCTATCTCGAGACGACCAATCGCTGCAATTTGCTGTGCACGACCTGCCCGCGCACCTACGAGGAGCTCGAGCCCCCGGCCGACATGAGCTGGGAGCTCTTCGTGTCTATCGTCGATCAAGTGCCCGGCCTCGCGCGCGCGGTGCTGCATGGTGTCGGCGAGCCCATGCTGGTCAAGGACCTGCCCAGGATGGTCCGCTATCTCAAGGATCGCGGCGTCTATGTGCTGTTCAACACCAACGGGACAGTGCTGAACGAACGCAACGGCCGCGCGCTGATCGCGGCCGGGCTCGACGAGCTGCGCGTCTCGCTCGACGCCGCCAACGCCGAAAGCTACCGCGCGGTGCGCGGAAAGAACTACTTCAACCGCATCCTCAAGAATGTCCGCCGTTTTCGCGACCTGCAGGAGCGCGAAGGCCACACCAAGCCGAGCGTCTCGGCCTGGCTGACCGGTCTCAGGGAGACGGTCGAGGAGCTGCCGGCGTTCGTGCGCGTGGCGGCCGAGGCCGGAATTCGCGAAGTCTATCTGCAGCGTCTGGTCTTCTTCGACGAGCATGCGATCGGGATGGCGACACCGGATCAGGCCCTGTTCGAACGAATGACGCGCGAGGAAGCGCACTATCTCGACGAGGCGGAAGCGCTCGCACGCTCGCTCGGCATTACGTTCAGCGCGTCGGGGGCGGCCTCCGAGCCCGGCGTGAGCCTGCGCAAGAGCGACGACCGCTCGCCCTGGTCGCTCTGCCGGCGCCCGTGGTCGCTGATGTATTTCACCGCCAACGGGCGCGCGCTGCCGTGCTGTATCGCGCCGTTTTCCCAGCGCGGCTACGAGCACTACACGCTTGGCGACGCCACGCAGGCAACGCTGCGCGAGATCTGGAACGGACCTGCCTATCAGGCGTTCCGGGCCGCGCTGCTCTCGGACGCTCCGCCCAAGGCCTGCGCGAATTGCGGCCTGCGCTGGAGCCTCTGACCAATATGCGCGCCGGCGACGCGGGCGGGCCGGTGGTCTCGGCCGTCATCCCGTGCCTCGACGAGGAGGACGCGATCGGCCGCGTCGTCGCATCGGTGCTCCAGCAGGGCGTCGCCGAGGTCATCGTGGTCGACGGCGGCTCGCGCGACGCGACCGTCGAACGCGCGCGTGCCGCCGGCGCGCGGGTCGTGCTCGAGCCGCAGCGCGGCTACGGCCGTGCCGTCCAGCGCGGGATCGCGGAGGCGCGCCGCGACGCCGACATTCTCCTGTTCATCGACGGCGACGGCAGCGATCCCGCCGAGTTCATTCCGCAACTAGTCGCGCCGATTGCCGAAAACCGCGCCGCCTTCACGCACGGGTCCCGCGTCGGGGGGAGCGCGAGCCCGGCAGCCTGTCGTTCCAGCAGGTCGTTGCCGGCCATCTCGCCGGCCTGCTCATCCGCCTGATCTATCGCGCCCGCTTCACCGACATGTCGCCGTATCGCGCGATCAGGCGCGATACGCTCGAGCGCCTCGGCATGCAGGAGACCGGCTTCGGCTGGAACCTGGAGATGCTCATGCGCGTCGCCGCGGCCGGGATCGCGACCGACGAGATCGCGGTCGGTCAAAGGCGACGCATCGGCGGCGTGTCGAAGGTTTCCGGCAACGCCGTCGCGGGCCTCAAGGCGGCGATCGCCATCGTCACGACGTTCGTGCGGCTCGCGCTTTCGCTCCGCCGCGCCCGCGCCCGCGCCCGCGCCGCGCGAGCGCTGTGACGATGACCTCGAGCACGTTGAGCGCATCGCTCGTACCGTCGGATTCGCCCTTCTCGAAATCGAGCTCCGCCTGCCCCATCGTGTTGGTGACATGGGCGAGGCACAGGACGGATGCGTTCCGCGCCCGGGCGAATGTATAAAGCGCCGCTGCTTCCATCTCGACCGCGAGAACGCCTTTCGCGCGCGCTGCCGCGATCGCGGCGGCCGTCTCGCGGAACGGCGCATCGGTCGTCCAGCTTGCTCCGACCTCGACCCGCAGGCCCGCGCGCCGCAGGGCCCCGACCGCGGTCGCGACCATGTCCGGCTCGGCGCGAGCAAACTCGGCCGGGGCCGCGTAGTGATAGCTCGTCCCTTCGTCGCGCAAGGCGCGGTCGATCACCACGAAATAGGGCGGCGGTCCGGCCGGAACGATCTGTCCCGCCGACGTGAGGCTGAGCAGATGGCGGCATCCGCACGCAAACAGCTCTTCGGCGATCAGGACGGCATACGGCGCGCCGACCGCGCAGGCCACGATCCCGACCGTCGCGTTCCCGAGCCGAAAGGTGTGAAGATCCGTATGGTAGCAGGGCCAATCCGCAAACGGCTTCGCGCGGCCGGCCTTGTGCAGATGCCGCAGGATGTCGCCATCCGGGTCGAGGACGCATACCGACGGCACGTCGACCGACTTCAGCTTTTTCTGCCGCCGCGCTTCGCGCAGCAGCGCAGCCGGCACGAACACCGATGCGGCGCGCGGCGACTTGTTGCGCAGGATCGGCCATGCGGGAGGTCTCGGCCCGGTCGCGCGACGCGCCATGTTCATCAAACCCGATGCAATGATGGCGTCAGCCCGCCGCGTGGAGAATCCGACCGACGACCCCCGTCGCGTCGCGCACCGCGGGCGAGTGGCGGCGTAGCCAGGCATCCGCGCCGAGGCTGCGGCCGGCGGCGTGCAGCGCGAAGATGAACATCAGCAGTGCCAGGAAGATGTACGACCACGACCATTCCGCCGGATTGCCGGGAATATAGATGCCGAGCCAAAGCTGCAGCACGAACAGGATCGCGAGCACGCCCACGAGGCGGACGCCGAGACCGAGGATGAGGCAGGACGCGAAGGTGAACTCCGCGAGGAAGACGACCGGGCCGAATATGTAAAGATACGGCAAGAGCACGTTGGTCACGAGCTCGCGGTGGATCTCGAAGGCCGCGCGTGTCGCCTCCTGCTGGGTCCAGTACTGCAAACCGCCGCCGACCGGCAGCGGCAGCTTCCACAGCATGCCCTCGAACCACATGCAGCCGATCAGGACGCGCGCGACCCACATGCCGAGGTTGCGGCCGGTGCGCTGCGCGGGGTCTTCGCGCCAATTGCGGATTGCCAGCATGATGCTCGCTGCCATCAGGGCAAAAAATATCGCGAGCACGAGAAAGCGCCAGCCGCCGAGATTGAGGTAGTCGTCCGTATTGGCGGTCAGGAACTTCCAGACGTCGGTGATCGGATTGCGCATCGGCGGCCTCCCCTCAAGGCATGGTGCTGAGCGGGGTCACCATGCTCCCCAACGACTAGCGCACGCGGCTCGCCGTCACGGTCAACCATTATGTGGCAAGCCTCGCGAAAGCCACAGCTTCCGACTGGAAGCAAGTTCACATTTCGGCGTGTCGGCGCGGCTCACATGGTCACGCCGGCGTGACCAGCCTCACGCCGCGAGCCGCGCCCGGTCATGCGGCTGCGCGTAGTCGACCGGCGTGCCCTTCGGAATGATGCCGAGCGGATTGACCTTCCGGATCGTGTAATAGTTGATCACGTAGTGCCGCGGCTTCACGGTCGCGGCGATGCCGGGCACCGCATAGAGCTCGCGCATGTAGTTGAGCAGGTTCGGATAGTCGGCGATGCGCTGCCGGTTGCACTTGAACAGCGAGAAGTACGCGACATCGAAGCGCACCAGCGTGGGAAACAGGCGCCAGTCGGCCTCGGTGATCTGCCGGCCGATCAGGTAGCGCTGCCGGCCGAGCCGCGCCTCCAGCTCATCGAGCGTCGCGAACAACGCATCGTAGGACGCCTCGTAGGCTTCCTGCGAGCGCGCGAAGCCGCAGCGATAGACGCCGTTGTTGATGCTGGCGTAGACGGTCTCGTTGACGCGATCGATCTCGGCGCGCAACGGCGCCGGATAGAAATCCGTGTCGTCGCCCGTAATGCCTTTGAACTCGCTGTTGAGCATGCGGATGATCTCGGACAACTCGTTGTTGACGATCCGCCCGGTCTTCTTGTCCCACAGCGTCGGCACCGTGACCTTGCCGGTGTAGTGCTGGTCGCTCGCCGTGTAGGCCTCGTGCAGGTAGCGAAATCCGTTGACGGTGTCGGGCGTGCACTCCGGAAACGCCGGATTGCTCTCGAACGTCCAGCCCTGGTCCTTCAGCCCCGGGATCGCGTAGGCGACCGAGATCGCGCCCTCGAGCTTCTTGAGCGCGCGATAGATCAGCGTGCGGTGCGCCCACGGGCAGGCATGCGCGACGTAGAGGTGATAGCGGTTCGCCTCGGCCGCAAAGCCCGACGAGCCGTCCGCTGTGACGCGGTCGCGGAAACGGCTGTCGACGCGCTTGAACTCGCCGGCGCGCCCGGTCTCCTGCGGCAGTTCCTCGTCGCGCCAGATGCCGTCGATCAATACGCCCATGCTTCATTCTCTCTTTCAGTTCAACATATAAGGCGCCGTAGGGTGGGCAACCGCGCCCGGACGTCCGCGTGGGCAAAATCGCTTACGCGCGGTTGCCCACGCGGAGGGGCATCGCCATGCGATTTTGCCCACCCTACCCGAAAATCCGGTCGCCCTGCAGGTCGATCATCTGCTTGGCCTTCGACACCGAGAACGCGATCGCGTCATCGCGGTTCGGATGCGTGTCGGCGCGCACGAAGCGGTGCTCGCGCACGCCGTCCGGGCCGTCCTTCTCGATCATGCCGGCGGTCTGGAAGACGTCGTTGTTGCGATAGGGCGCCGGCTTGATGCGGAAGCCCTTGTACTCGACCGTCTCGGCGGGTTGGCCAGCGCCGCCGCCGGCTCCGGCGCCGAGACTGCCCAGCAGGGATTTGAGTTTCGCGAACATCGCTCGCCCTCATGGTGTTGCGCCAGCATAGACCATTTATCGTCGCGTCAGAACGTCCGGCGCAGCGCCGGCGCCTGCTCGGTCACGTAGCTCCACAGCCGCTGCGCGATCGGCCCATGCGGATGAATGCGCCGGCGCGCCGCGACGATCTCGGCGCGGCCGCCCGCGAAGTGGCGCCCCGTGATCGCCGCCAGCCGCCCGTCGCGCAATTCGGACGCAACCAGGAACTCCGGCATGTGGCCCCAGCCCATGCGCTGCAGGATGATCTCCTTCTTCATCAGCTGGTCGCTCACGGTCCAGCGGCGCGAGCCTTCGACGAGAAAATAGTCGCGCCCAGGCGGCCGGCGTGCGCTGTCGCGGATCACGCATTGCACCTGGTCGCGCATCTGCTCCGGCGTGATCGTGTCGGTCACCGCAAACGGCAAGAAGCCGGGCGCCACCACGGGAATGACCTGCACGCCGAAGAGATCGATGAACTCGAAGCGCGTGTCGCTCTTGTCGATATGATGGATGATGAGGTCCGCCTCGCCGTCGAACAGGCGCTCCCACGGGCCCGAGATCGCCTCGAAATGCAGGTTGAGCCGCGTGCCCGGGCAGCCGTCGAAGAAGCGGCGCAGCAGGCCGAGGGTTTCCGGCAACGGGCAGAGATCGCCGATGACGATCGTGAGCTCGCTCTCCTCGCCCATCGCAAGCTGGGCGGCGTGATTGCGCAACAGGCCGAGCTCGTCGAGAAGCACCCGCGTGCGCTGGTGGAACGAGCGCCCGGCCTCGGTCAGCGTGACGCGATAGCCGGCGCGGTCGAACAGGGTGAGGCCGAGCTGCGCCTCCAGGTTCTTCACCGCCGCAAACACGGTGGGATAAGTCCGTCGCAGCTTGTCGGCGGCGGCCTGGAAACTTCCTTCCACCACGACGGCGTCGAAGCAGACGAGCTGTTGGATCGTCAGGCCATCCATTGTCGGCATCATCTACAATGAATGACAGTATTTTGTTCTATCCGTCAAATCACTCCCCGGCTACATCGCGGCCCTCAATCGCAAGGCAGAGGGAGCAACCACCATGCGGGCCATCGTGATCGCGCAATATGGCGGACCGGAGCAGCTCGTGCTGCGCGACCTGCCCGAACCCGAGCCCTTGCCGGGGCACGTCGTGATCGAGGTCGCGGCCTTCGGCCTCAACCATGCGGAAATCTACTTCCGCCAGGGCGTGTGGGGCGACGTCGCCAAGGTGAGCGGCATCGAATGCGTTGGACGCGTGAAGGCCGATCCGGACGGGATTCTCGCGCCGGGCCAGACCGTGGCGGCACTGATGGGCGGCATGGGCCGCACCATCAACGGCAGTTACGCCGAGGTGACCCGCGTGCCGGCCAGCAACGTGGTGCCGCTCGACACAACGATGCCGTGGGAAGAGCTCGCCGCGCTCCCCAAATCCTACGCCACCGCCTGGACCTGCCTGCAGCGCAATCTCGCGCTCAAGCGCGGGGACACGGTCCTGATCCGCGGCGCCACCTCGGCGCTCGGCCAGGCGGCCGTCAATATCGCGGCGCAAGCAGGCGCGCATATCATCGCGACGACGCGCAACCCTGCCCGCTTCGCGAGCTTGCAGGCCCTCGGCGCGCACGAGACCGGCATCGAGGCGCCGGCACTTGCCGAGGAAATTCGCGCGCGTCACCCGCGCGGCATCGATGCGGTGCTCGACCTCGTCGGCACCAGCACGCTCCTCAACTCGCTTCGCGCCGTGCGTCCCGACGGACGCGTCTGCATGGCAGGATTCCTCGGCGGCGGCGCGCCGATCGCGGCGTTCGATCCGCTGATGCAGATGCCGAGCGGTGTGCACGTGAGCTTCTTCGCCAGCGCCTTCACGTTCGGCAACGCCGACTATCCGCTCGCCGACATTCCGTTGCAGGCGACCGTCGATCGCGCCGCCAGCGGCGCCTACAAGGCAAAGCCGGCGCGCGTCTTTCGCTTCGACGAAATCCAGGATGCCCACCGCCTGATGGAAGCGAACGGCGCCAACGGCAAGATCGTGGTGCGTATCTGAAGCAGCGCATATCCCGGCGAAAGCCCCCCGACTTGATCGCGGGGCGTCGGTTCGCCGATAAGGATATGCGCCAATGCTCAATGTACCCCTTGGCTCTCCTCGCCGAACGCCCCGATCTTCTCCAGATAGGCGTGGCCGAGATGGCTCATCGCGGCCGCGAGCACCTCGGCCTGCTCGTCCTGCGGCACCGCGTCGGCGATCAGCTCGGCGGCGCTCTCGACGATGCGCGCCACCAGCTCGCCGAGATCGAGCGGGTCGTCGTTCTCCAGATGCGCCTTGACGAGGTCGTTGATCTGGCAGTGCAGGCACTCGGCCATCGGTGAGCCTATCTCGCTATCTTGCAGTGTTTTCCCGCCTGATCGTAGCACGGACCGCGCTCCGGCCCCAGGCGGGCCACCTCGTCGCGATGTCGCGGAACAAAGGTTCAGCCCCGCGGTTCTCCGTGCGGAGGGATTGGGCCCAAGGGCCTCGATCAAGGGCCTGGACCAAGGATTCGGGTCATGTCGTTGCTCAAGTGGGCGCTGATATTCCTCGTCGTCTCGATCATCGCGGGCGTGCTCGGCTTCACCGGCGTCTCGGCGGCGAGCGCCGACGTCGCACGCATTCTGTTCTACATCTTCGTGATCATTTTCGTGGTCCTGGTGGTGCTCGGCCTGACCGTCTTTCGAGCGTAGCAGCAGCGCGGCGGGCGGCGTCCCGCCGCGCTCGTAGCATGTTGCGATGCGGCGCGCGGCACACGCCCATGCGTCAATTCTGCGCGATCTGCGCCCTTGGTCGGGCTTGTCGGGGAGGCGCCGTGCGATAGACTGCGCGCCCAGTCGCCGTCTACGAACGCGCCGAAGTCGACTTCACGAGGGAGCCCCCACATGCACCGAGCCGCCCCGCACGGCACCGCCGTGCCGATTTTAACGATCCTGACCGGGGGCGTCGCGGCCCTTGCGTTGACGCTCGCCTCGCCCGCCGCCGCGCAGACCAAGCCGCCGATCAAGATCGGCGTCATCTCCGAGGCTCAGGCGGTGGCCGGCTCCTCCATTCCGCAGGCCGCGCAGATCGCCGCCGACGAGATCAATGCCGCCGGCGGCATCGACGGCCGCAAGATCCAGATCATCTCCTACGACAACCACTCCTCGGCGGCCGAATCCGTGCGCGCCTTCCAGCGCGCCGCCAACGAGGACCACGTCAACGCGGTGATCGCGAGCTACATCAGCGAGGTCGTGCTCGCGCTCGAGCCGTGGGCCGGGCGCCTCAAGACCGTGATGATCACACCCGGCGCCGCCTCCGACGTGATCACGCAGAACATCGCCAAGAACTACGACGGCATGAAATACACCTTCCACGGCTACCTGACCTCGACGGCGCTCTCCGAGTCTCGTGTGCGCGGCCGCGAAGGACCTGCTGGTCGACCAGTTGCACATGAAGACCGCCGTGGTGATGAGCGAGGACGCCGCCTGGACGACGCCGCTCGACGCCGGCTACCTCAAGTGCCTGCCGCAGATCGGGCTCAAGGTGCTCGACCACATCCGCTTCTCGCCCGACACCACCGATTTCACGCCGATCTTCAACAAGATCGAGGGCCAGAAGCCCGACGTGATCATCACCGGCATCTCGCACGTCGGCGTGCAGCCGACCGTGCAGTGGAAGCAGCAGGAAGTGCCGATCCCGATGTTCGGCATCTCGTCGCAGGCGACCAACTCGTCGTTCTGGAACGACACCAACGGCGCGACCGAAGGCGTGCTGTACCAGGCCGTGTCCGGCCCGGGCGTCGCCGTGACGCCGAAGACCCTTCCCTTCGTCGACGCCTTCAACAAGCGCTTCGGCAACAACCCTTCCTACGCCGGCTACACGGCCTATGACGACGTCTACATCATCGCCGACGCGATCAAGCGCGCCGGCTCGGACGATCCCGACAAGCTGGTGACCGCGATGGAAGCCACCAACTATGTCGGCACCATCGGCACCGTGCAGTTCAAGCCCAAAGGCGACCCGAACCCGCACGCGCTCAAGGTCGGCCAGGGCTACATCACGGGCCTGATGCTGCAGTGGCAGAACGGCAAGCAGGTCAACCTGTGGCCCGCGAACCTCGCCTCCGCCAAGCTGAAGTTCCCGAAGTTCATCAAGCTTGGCGCGGCCAACTAGCGCTACGCCGTAGCACACTGGCGGCCCTCCCTCTCTCTCCCTTCAGGGGAGAGAGAGGGAACGCAGGCGCCCTGCCTGCGCATTCGCTTTCTCCGAGCCCACCGAATGGTCTTCTGGCAAATCCTGATTGACGGCTTCGCGATCAGCTCGCTCTACGCGCTTGGCGCGACCGGCTTTGCGCTGATCTTCGGTGTCTCCGGCGTGCTCAATCTGTCACACGGCGCCCTCATGGTGACCGCGGTCGTCGCTGCCTGGGCGGCCGGCAACGACCTGCATGTCGGGGCCTATGCGGGCGCCTTGATCGGCATCGGCGCCGGCTTCACGGCGACGCTCGTCACCTACTTCACGGTCGTCGGCCCGCTGCAACGATCGACCAAGATCCGCGAGGAGGAGAAGGAGATCTTCATCCTCACCGCGACGCTGCTCTGGGGCATCATGCTCCAGGAGCTGATCGCCTACCTCTACACCAACAACGCCAAGACCGTTGAGCCGATCGTCCAGGGTGTGGTCCACATCGTCGGCGTGCGCACGCCGGCGAACGAGATCTTCACCGCCATCGTGTGCTGGATCGTGATCGGCCTGCTCTGGCTCTTGGTCAACCGCACGCGCGCCGGCAAGGCGGTGCTGGCCGCCTCGATGAACCCGCGCGGCGTCACGCTGCTCGGCGTCGAGCTCAGCCAAGTCTACGTCGCCGTGTGGGCGATCTACGGCCTGCTGGTGGGCGTCGCCGGCGTGCTGCTCGGCATGTTCCTCGGCGTGTCCTCCTACAGCGTCGGCCCGCTGACCGCGAGCGCCTTCTCGATCGTCGTGCTCGGCGGCCTCGGCAGCGTCTCGGGCGCGCTCATCGCGGCCTACGTGGTCGGCTATCTCGAGACCCTCACGGCCTACCTGATCTCGCCCGCCTACCGCACGATCCCGGCGCTGCTGCTGCTCGTCGTCGTCATGTATGTGCGCCCGCGCGGCCTGCTGGGGCGCCGCTAGATGTCCTCGACGCTGCGTACCCTGCTCGTCGTGCTCGGCATCATCGTGCTCGCGGCGTTCCTGCCCTACTTCGTCTCCGGCTACATCCTCGGCCTGCTGACGACCGCCTGCTATTTCGCCGTCTTCGCCATGGCGTGGGATCTGCTCTTCGGCTTCGCCGGCGAGGTGAACTTCGGCCCGACCTTCCTGATCGGCGCCGGCGCCTACACGGCCGGCATCCTCGACAGCCTCTATCAGCCGCCGATCTGGATCTGCATCGTCGCCGGCACGCTCGCGGCCGTCACCGGCGGCGTCATCCTGGCGCTGCCCGCGCTGCGCGTGCGCGGCCCCTATTTCGGCCTCACCACGCTCGTCGCCGTGCTGATGCTGCAGAACTTCATCGTGGTCGACGCCAGCCTCACGGGCGGCGAGATCGGCCTCACGGTGCCGGACGTGATCTCGGCCAAGGACAGCGTCAACTACGAGATCGCGCTCTGGTTCATGGCGGTGAGCGCCGCGATCCTGTTCACCCTGTCACGCTCGCCGGTCGGCCTCATCCTGCAGGCGAGCGGCCAGGACCCGGTGCAGGCGGGCGCGCTCGGCTTCAACGTCACCAAGCACAAGCTCGTCGCCTTCGTGATCAGCGCGCTCTTCTCCGGCCTCGCCGGCGCGCTGATGGTGTTCTACCTCGGCTCGGCGTCCGTCGGCACCTTCGTCGACGTCACCTTCGGCGTGCAGATCATCATCGCGGCCGTGCTGGGCGGCCGCCGCACCATCCTGGGCGCCGCGCTCGGGGCCGTGTTCATCATCGCGGCGGCCGAAACGCTGCGCTCGCTCAGCTCGATCCCGGTGCTGCACCCGCTGGGAGAGCTGGCGAACTTCATCGTCTTCGCGATCGCACTCGTGGTCGTGCTGCTCTTCCCGAACGGCTTCTTCGGTCTCCTTACCCGCACGCGGGAGGACCCGTGAGCGACGCCGCCGCCCCCCTGCTCGACGTCAAGGGCCTGACCAAGCGCTACGGCGGCCTTACGGCCGTCAAGGACATGGCGCTGCACGTCCACGCCGGCGAGATCCTCGGCCTGATCGGCCCGAACGGCTCCGGCAAGTCGACCGTGATGAAGCTCATCATGGGCATCGAGCGCCCGGACGCCGGATCGGTGCGCATCAACGGCGTCGAGGTCGCGGGCCAGCCCTCGCACCGCGTCGCCCGCATGGGCGCCGGCATCGTGTTTCAGCATTCGCGCCCGCTGCACCGCCAGACCGTGCTGGAGAACATCAAGCTCGCGCTCCTGCCCGACAAGCTCACCCGCCTGTTCGCCGACCCGCAGATGGACACCCATGCCCGTGCGATCGCCGAACGCGTCGGACTGGCCAACGTGCTCGACCGCCGCCCCGCCACCCTTCCATTCGCCGACCTGCGCAAGATGGAGATCGCCAAGGCGATCGCGCGCGATCCGCGCGTGGTGCTGATCGACGAGCCGTTCGCCGGCCTTACCAGCACCGAGACCGCCGCCTTCTCGGACCTCATCGCCGAATTGCGCCGCGACGGCCGCGCCGTGCTCCTGGTCGACCACAACGTCAAGAGCGTCGCCCGCCTCGTCGACCGCGTGGTCGCCATGTACGTGGGCGAGCGCATCGCCGAGGGCAGCGCCGAGGAGGTGATGCGCGACGAAACCGTGCGCCGCGTCTATCTGGGCGGCGCGATCACCACCGCGGCACGCCCCGAAGCCTCCTTCCGCGACGCCGCGAAGCCGCTGTTGTCGGTCGAGAACGTCAGCGTGCATTACGGCAAGGCGCAGGCGCTGGAGAACGTCTCGATCCACGTGCATGCCGGCGAGTTCGTCTCGGTCGTCGGCCTCAACGGCGCCGGCAAGACCACGCTGTTCAACGCCATCTCGGGCCTCGTGCCCTATGCGGGCGAGATCCGCCGCGAGGGCACGCCGCTGCGCGGCACCAGCGCGGCCGCGATCGCGCGCGGCGGCATCGTGCAGTGCCCGGAAGGGCGCGAGCTCTTCGTCGACATGACGGTGCGCGAGAATCTCGATCTCGGCGGCCAGCATCTGCCGCCGGCCGAGCGCGAGACGCAGATCGCCTGGCTGTTCGATCTCTTCCCCATCCTGCGCGAGCGGCAGAAGCAGAACGCCGGCACCCTCTCGGGCGGCGAGCAGCAGATGCTCACCATCGCGCGCGCCCTGATGATGAAGCCGACCCTCTTGATCCTCGATGAGCCGACCCTCGGCCTCGCCCCGGTCATCCTTGAGCAGATCTCGAAGGCGCTCGAGCGCCTGCGCCAGACCACGCCGATCACGGTGCTGCTCGGCGAGCAGAATGTCACCTTCGCGCTGCCGCACGCCGACCGCGTCTACGTGCTCGAGCACGCGCGCATCGTCTGGGAGGGCGACCCGGCGCGCTTCGCCGCCGAGGCGGGTGCCGGGTATCTGTAGGCACGGGCCGCCTGCGCGGCCGCAATGCGACGGCCGCGGCGAACGCGCCTTGGTTCAAGCTAGGCGTCCCAGGCCTGCACCGCGGTCTGGCGGACGATCTTGCCGTCCGCGATGTCGAGCATCGCGGAGCAGAAGACCTTGCTTCCGTTCGGATAGGTGCAGGCCTGCGTGAAGGCGAGCGCATCGTCGTTGGCGATTCCGGACTCGATGCGATGCGACATCGCGCGGCCGCAGACATCGTCGTAGTAGGCCGCGATCGCCGGCTTGCCCTTGAGCTCGCGCGGCCTGCTCGGCGGATTGTCGCTGTCGATGATCCGCAACAGCGCATCGTCGGCGTAGAATGCCGCCAGCGTCTTGGCGTCGCGGCCCTCGATGGCGCGCTTGAGATCGGCAAGCGAAACAGTGGACATCGTCATGGTGCGTCTCCTCGATTGGGCCACCGCGTTCGCCGGCACGGTCCGTACCGGCGCGAGCAGCGGCATGTCACCTCCCTCCTAGGAAGAGACCCGGCCGGAACGAATACGCATATCGGCGTACGTCTTCCGTCCATTCGCACGGTCGGCCGGCGCGTGGCGATCAGGCGACCGTCGCGAGGTGCTCGTCCGCCGCCGCCAGGGCGCAGATGGCCGCGGCCGTGCGCGTCTCGACGCCGAGCTTCTGGAAAGCATGCTCCAGATGCTTCTGTACCGTGCGGGCGCTGATCGCCAGCACCGCGGCGATTTCGCGGTTGGTCTTGCCGACCGCCACCAGGGCGAGGACCTCGCGCTCGCGGCCGGTCACGGGCAACCCGGCGAGATGATGGCGCCGACCTCCATCCGGTGACAGCGCATGAGGAGATAGCCGGCGGACGCGCGCTCGCGGTCGGGAACGAAATGCACCGTCAGACCCATGCCGAGATGCGACCCGGTGAACGGCTGCCCATGGTCGATCGCCGGCCGGTCGAGCCCCCAGCTGCGGCTGCGGGCAAGCCACGCGAGCAGCATCGCCGGAAGCGCGCGGGCGGAAGCGAGATCGGGAAAGAACCGGCCCAGCAGGCGGAGCGCCGCCGGCGACGCGTCGAGGATCTGCCCCGCCAGCGTCACCCGCATCATGTGCCAGCCGCCGTCGGCGGCCAGCTGACTGATGCACGTCAGTCCGATGCCGGCGTTCTCGCATACGACCAGGTTGCGGTAGATCGCGGCGAGCGGATGGCGGATCGCGTCCACCACGGCGCGCTCGCGGTCCGCGAAATCGCGACGGCTGCGGTTGAACACCACGCTGATGACATTGGCGTTGTCGATGCGCAGCGGCAGCGCCATCACGTGGTTGATGCCGATGCGCCGGTAGTAATCCGCGTACAGCGCCGAATGGCGAAAGACGTGCACGCTCATGCAGTCGGAAATGCGCTGCGTCGGCCCGCCCGGGTGAGAGCTGTGAAAGCGCACCAGCGGATGCTCGCGGAAATGCCGATCGAAGGCCGCGCGATCGGCTTGCGACAGCAACTCCCCCTTGCGTCCGACCACCCGACGGCTGCCCTGCGCGAGATCGCAGATGCTCAGCGTCGTCAGATCGGACGGGACGATGGCAGTCAGCCGGTCGAGCGCGGCATCGACGAAGGATGCGCTGCCCGCGCTCTCGTCGGCAAGCGACTGAAGCGTGCGCAACGCAACGCGCAACTCGCGCTCGGAAAGCCTGGCATGCACCGCGGCCATGCGACGATCCAACCAATGTTTGGACGGCCTTGTGCGTGCCCAGAGAATAGCGAATCCGACGGCCGATTGCCACGCAAATGGCCGGCACCGGCAAGACAACCCGTCTGACGAGGCCGGGCGAAGGACCATGGCGTATATGCGCGCGTATATGCGCGGCTTCACCCCAACGACAGCACGACCTCTCCCGAAACCGCATCCGTCACGCCAAGTCCGGGCCCGAGATCTTCGAGGGCGTGGCGAAACGTACCGAGCGTCTTGATCATGCTCTGGCGAGCGTCCGCGAGCGCATGCATATTCGGCCATTCTCCGATCAGAACGTAACTGCGCTCGCCGCTCGCGACGATGAGGCCGCGGCTCAATCCCGGCCAATGGGCCTTGCCGTCACGATGGGCGTCCAGAAAGACACCATCCATTCCGGGACGGACGCGAAACCGCACGATGTTGATCGTGGTCATGCACATCTCCGACGTTACGGCAGGATGCCGATACAAAACAAAGTCATCACGCTTTGGCTTCCGGATATTCGCGACTGCGTGCCGCCTCAGCGCATCGGCTTAGGGGGCGTGCATGTGCGCGACCGCATAGTCGAGCATGCCCTGGAAGTCGACGACGACGGCGGCCTCGTCGCCGACCACCCAGGCATCGTGGCCGCTCGGCAGCAGCGAGACGTCGCCGGGCCGGCAATCGAATTCCGCGCCGTCGTCCATCCGGATGCGAAGGACGCCGGCGACGTGATACTGGAAATGCGGCGCCTCGCAGCTCGACGTCTTGGCGATCGGCTGCACGGACGTCGCCCAGCGCCAGCCCGGCTCGAAGACGGCGCGGCCGATCGTGGCCCCGCCGATATTGATCAGCTCCAGGCGGCCGCGCGGGAATTCCCGGACCTCGTCCGGCGTCCCGAAGCTCTTGAGTTCGGCCTTTGCGGCAATCGCGATCGATTGTTCGGCCATGGTCTGCTCCTTCGCACCATTGATCGGACTTTCGCCGCAAGGCTAGCCGCGGCGTGCGGTCCCGCGAATACGCAAGTTGGCGTATGGCCGTGCGCGCCCCCTCCCGGCAACCGATCCAGAACGTGTACTTCAATCGGCCATCACGTTGAACGTGAATTCTGCGCTTGCGATGGGCAAAGCTAAAACGGCAAGCACGCCGCAAATATTTGCGGCCGCGCAAGCCATGCGACTCTTGCCGGAGCGCAATGCGCGGCGAAGCGGCGTATGGACAAGCCGTTCGATCTTGTATCGAATTCAGCCCAGCGCCCTTGCGCGAGAACAAAAATAACAACGAACATGCGGGAGAGAAACGTGCGGAACCTCCTCCTCTTTCTCATCGTGGCGCTGCTCGGGCTGGGCTGCGCCGCGGCGCACGCGGCCGACGCCGCCCTCGTCGCCGCCGCCGAGAAGGAAGGCAGCCTCACGCTCTACGGCTGCGACCCGCCGCAGACGCCGCTTTACGTCGCGCGCTTCAAGCAGCTCTATCCGAAGATCCAGATCAGCAGCTACGTGGCCGGCTGCTGGCAGATCTACAACCGGCACATGTCCGAGCGACAGGCCAAGCGCCAGGCGGCCGACGTGTTCTTCGCGACCGAGGACGTGATGACGCGCATGAGCGCCGAGCATCTGTTCGCGCCCTACCGCAGCCCCGAGCTCGCGCATTTCGCGCCGGCGGCCGCACCGGCCGGCAAGGACTATCTGATCGTCAAGACGCTGATCTACGGCATTGCGTCGAACCGCGAGTTCACCAAGGACATGCCGCTGCCCAAGGACTGGCTCGACTACGCAAACCCGCCGGCCGCCTGGCAGGACCGCGTGAGCTACTACGACCCGCGCACCTCGTCCGCCGCCTTCTCGCTGCTTGCCGCGCTCCATCAGAATTTCGGCGAGGACAAGACCGCCGCGATCTACAAGGGCCTGGTCAAGATCCACGCCGCGCTCGCCGCCACCACGCCGGCGGGCCTGTCGAAGCTCCTGTCCGGCGAGCAGCCGATCATGTTCTACGTGATGAACAACCACTTCGGCGGCGTCGCCAGCAAGGGCGCGCCGGTCGACTTCCATATCGCCACGTCCGGCACGCCGGCGCTCAACTTCGGCATCGGGACCACCGAGGGCGCGCCGCACCCGAACGCCGCCAAGCTGTTCGTCGATTTCATGATGAGCGACGCGCAGCAGATGATCCAGAAGAACAACGAGTATTCGCTACGCACCGACATCAAGGCGCCGCAAGGCATGCCGGCGTTCAACGAGCTCAAGCTGATGCCCTACGACATCGATCGCGCGCTCGCCGACCAGCCGAAGCTCATCGCCTGGTGGCAGCAGGTGACCGGCGTGAAGTAAGCCGCAACCCGCGATGCCGATCGAGGTCACGAACCTGAGCAAGGTCTTCGGCCCGGTCGCGGTGCTGCGCGGCATCAACGAGACCTTCGCGGACGGCGAGATTTCCGTGCTGCTCGGTGCGAGCGGCTGCGGCAAGACCACGACCTTGCGCTGCATCGCGGGGCTCGAGCGGCCGAGCGGCGGCGCGATCGCGATCGACGGCCGCACCGTCTATCGTGACGATCCGCCCGCCTTCGTGCCGGTCGAGCGGCGCCGCATCGCCATGGTTTTTCAGTCCTACGCGATCTGGCCGCACATGACGGTGTTCCAGAACGTCAGCCTGCCGCTGCGCGCCGCCGGCACCGACCGGCGCAGCATCGCCCAAAAGGTCGGCGAGGCGCTCGACCTCGTCGGCCTCGGCCGATCTCGCCAAGCGGAGCGCGACGCAGCTCTCCGGCGGCCAGCAGCAGCGGGTCGCGCTCGCCCGCTGCATCGTGTCGGGCTCGCCCGTGATCCTGATGGACGAGCCGCTGAGCAACCTCGACGCCAACCTGCGCATCGCGATGCGCGCCGAGATCCGCAACCTGCAGCGCCGGCTCGGCCAGATGATCCTGTTCGTCACCCACGACCAGGAAGAGGCGATGTCGATCGCCGATACGGTCTACCTGCTGCGCGACGGCGAGGTCGTGCAGAAGGGCCGGCCGCGCGATTTCTACGAGAACCCGAAGACCCGCTACGCCGCCGAGTTCCTCGGCCGCGCCAACATCATCGAGCGGTTCGCCCGCGCGAGCGGAGCCGACACACAGCAGATCAGGCTCGGCGATCTTGCGCTGCCGGCGCCGCCCGACATGCCGGCAGGCGCGAGCCTGTGCATCCGGCCGGAGAAATGGCGCGCCGGGCCGCCCGATGTGCCCGGCACGCTCGCGGGCCGCATCGTCGAGACGCGCTACGTCGGCGACCGGCTCGAATTCGTCGCCGACACGGCCGTCGGCCGCCTCAGCGTGGTCGAGATGAGCGACGTCGATCGCCGCGCAGGCGATCGGGTCGGCCTCACGGTCGCGCCGCGCGACGTGAAATGGGTGCAGTGAGACGCCGATGACCGCGATTGCCGCGCCGCGTCTCCCTCCCCGCCTCCCGGCCGCGCTCGGCCTCGCGCTGCTGGTCGCGATCGTCGTGGTCCTGGTGCTGGCGCCGCTGGTCATGATCCTGCTGCGCGCCGTCTTCGACAGCGCGGGCGGCACGTGGGTGCCGACCGGCCGGCACATCGTCACGGTGCTCACCGGCGCGATCTACTGGCAGGCGCTCGCCTCGACGGTCGCGGTCGCCGCCGCCGCGGCCGCGCTTGCGACGCTGCTCGGCACCGCGCTCGCCTGGATCTTCGTGCGCACCACCACGTTCGGCCGCGCGCGTGCTGGAGCAGATCGCGCAGATGCCGATCTTCATCCCGCCCTTCGTCGGCGCGGTCGCCTGGGCGCTGCTGCTCGCCCCGCGCGTCGGCGCGATGAACCGCATCTTCGCCGCGCTCGGTATTGCCGCTCGAGCTCGACGTCTATACCCATGCAGGCATGGCCTGGGTGATGGGCATCTATCTCGCGCCCTACGTCATGATGATCGTCGCGGCCGCGCTGCGCAGCATCGACCCGAGCCTCGAGGAGGCCGCGCAGATCTTCGGGCTCGGCAAGCTGCAGACCGCGCTGCGCATCACGGCGCCGCTGCGTCGCGCCCGCGATCCTCTCCGGCGCGGTGCTCGCGTTCACGATCGCGGTCGGCCTGTTCGGCACGCCGGTCGTGCTCGGCTGGTCGCGCCAGATATTGCTGCTGACTTCACGCATCTGGATCGGCTCGCAAGCGACCCCGCCCGACTACGGCACCATGGCGGTGCTCTCGGTCTGGCTGATCGTGCTCTCGCTCGTCGCCACCGCGGCGCAACGCTACGCGCTCGCGGGCCGCAGCTACATCACGGTCACCGGCAAGGGCTATCGCCCGCGCCCGGTCGAGCTCGGGCGCTGGAGCGCGCTCACGTTCGCGCTCTCGGTCGTCTACGTGATCCTCGCCATCGCGGCGCCGCTGATCGTGCTCGGGGCGGCCGCGCTCTCCGCCTACACGTGGTCGGGCCACTACAGCCTCGCCAACCTGCGCACGGCACTCGGCTCCGACGACGTGTGGACGACGATGCAGACGAGCGTCGTCATCTCGGCCCTGTCGGCGACGCTCGCGGTCGCGCTCGGCCTCGCCATCGCGTGGGTCACGGCGCGCACGCGGCTGCGCGGCCGCCAGGCGCTCGAATACCTGGTGCTGCTGCCGATCTCGGTGCCGGGCATCGCATTCGGCGTCGGCGTCATGTTCGCGTGGATCGACTTGCCGCTTGCGGTGTACGGCACCTCGCTCATCATTCTCTTCGCCTTCATCGGCCGCTTCACGGCCTATGCGGTGCGCTCGATCGCGGCGAGCCTCGTGCAGCTTCATCCCGAACTCGAGGAGAGCGCGCGCGTCTTCGGCTACGGCCCGCTGCGCACCTTCGCGCGCATCACTTTCCCGCTCATCCTGCCGAGCGTGCTGGCGAGCTGGATCCTGCTGTTCAGCTTCTTCATGACCGAGCTCTCGATGGTGATCCTGCTCTATTCGGAGCAGAGCCGCATGTTTTCGGTCCTTTCGTTCGAGGTGTGGAACGTCGGCGATTTCTCGCGCCTCGCGGCGCTCTCGCTGCTGCAGACCTCGATCGGCCTCGCGCTCGCCGTCACGCTCAAATCCATCTTCGGCCAAAGGGCCGTCTGAACCGCCAACCACAACCCAGAAGGAAAGACACCATGGCACCACGTGATCCGATGAGCGAATGCATGAAGTCCGGGCGTACCGCGCTCGGCGTGTGGGCGAACGATCCCGAGACCGTCGAGCTGTGCGCCTTCCTGGGCCTCGACTGGATCATGATCGACATGATGTTCACCGGCATGGACTTCAATGACGTGCAGAACATGATCCGCACCTGCGAGGCCGCCGGCATCACGCCGGTGGTGCGGGCGCACAGCGATCCGTGGCTGGGCTACGACCACCGCATCGCGGTCGACCTCTCACGCCTGCAGGGCATCGGCGCCAAGTACATCCTCGTGTCCCACTCCGGCATCAAGGAGATCGAGGAGGCGCTCGAGGTCGCCAAGGACTGGCATCGCCGCGCGTTGTGGGTGCACCCGTTCCGCAGCCGCGCCGAATGGGACCAGCGCATCGACGAGATGGCGGACGGCGCCTACATCATCCCGCACGCCGAGAGCCTCGGCTCGGTCGACAAGCTCGACGAGACCATGGATCTGCCGGGCCTCAAGATGTTCTTCTTCGGCATGACCGACCTGAGCAAGGTGCTGGCGAATTCCAAGAAGCCCGACTGGGACAGCCCGCAGCTCTGGCGCTTCGTCGACCACGCGGTGAAGAAAGGAAAAGAGAAGGGCATCGTCGTCGGCGCCAACACGAGCTACGCCTACACGATGGCCGAGATGCGCCAGCGCGTGAAGCGCCTGCACGACGCCGGCATGGGCTTCATCATGATCCAGGGCGCGCCGTTCCTCTTCCAGGTCGCGATGACCGAGTTCCTGGGCGGCGTGAAAGCGGATCTCGGGCTGAAGTGAGCGGCCCTACAGGACGGGGCGATGGCGGCGCAACGCCGCCGCCGCTTCGTACTGAATTCTATTCCGCCTCATGGTGAGGAGCGCGCGCAGCGCGTCTCGAAGGACGAGGGCAGATGATGAACTCGGCGATGAAATTTCCTGCGGGAAACGCCGATGGTCAGGGCGCGTTTGCCTCGGATAGAATCAAACGATATGCGTCGACCGACGCGGCCATTCGGGACGCCCGAAGAAATCTCGTGGCGTTTCGCGTAACGGCCCGCGTCACGCGCACTTGGCCGACGGCTCGTCGACAACTCCACCGGCCCGGTCCTCTGCCGAAGAGGCCAATCCTTGGCGCGGCTTCACGATGATCAGGCGCGACAGATCGTCGACGTTCTGTCGCTCGACGAACTTGACCGCAAATCCACTGTCGAAAGCCCTGATCACGCGGCCCACACAGGCCCCGATCGCCAACGGTGTTCCGATCGGCGGCTGTATTTTCGCCGAAATGGCGGCACCCGACGACGATATGTCGCTGATGAAGCAGCCGTGGACGCTGCCATCGGCGAGCATCAACACCGAGTGAGACGTCGGCGGGATGATGCGGGCTTCTTCCCTTGCGTCCTGAACGGTCGAATCCTCGCGCTTCTTTTCGAGCCAGGCGAGCTTATCGGCCAGTCGCGCGCGATGCGCCGGCGTCATCTCCATGTCGACCAGGAAGCTGCCTTGCGCCGTATGGCTGATGATGCCTTCGATCTCGCCAAATTCACGGAAATAGGAGGTCATGCGCTCGCCGATGTTGCCGACGACCGGCACTTCGACGAGCATGCGGAACGGAGAGACACGGGTGGTGCGGCACGCAAAGGTCCGCAGCTTTCCTTCGGCGTCGTACCAGCGCCGTGCAAGCGAATAGCTGCCCTCGACCGCGATATTGACCGCGCGTTGCTTGCGAAACGTTTCGACGGTCACGGCGCCCTCACCCGCGCCGATGCGCGGCCCGGAAGGTTCGTCTACAGAATCTAAAAACGGATTAACGATACGCCGTCGGTGCGATGGCGCGCAGCCAGTTGTGCGAGACGGTTCGCAATTGGTAAAAATTTACTCCGAAAGCGAGAGGGAGGCACGGCAAACATGTCATTGACGGACCAGGAACGCGCCGATTTCGCCGCCCTCGCGAGCGGCCAGATCAGCGACGCCATGGAGATGCTGGGCCTGCGGCGCTCGATCGTGACCGGCCTCATGATGCTGGCGGCTCCCGGCGCGAAGATCGTCGGCCCCGCCGTCACGGTTCGCCAGGTGCCGAAAAATGCAACCGAGGATCGTGAGGCCAAGCTCACGCGCCACCAGGACGTGACTCGCAAGGTGGCCGGTAAGGGCGACGTCGTGGTGATCGACAACGGCGGACGCATCGACGTCGCGACCTGGGGCGAATTCCACTGCTACGCCTGCAAGCAGAACGGCGTTGCCGGCGCCGTCATCGACGGCGCGACCCGCGACGCACCCGACGTCCGCGCCTCCGGATTGCCCAGTTTCGTGCGCGGCCTGAGCCCGGTGAAGAGCCAGTGGGACCTCAAGACCGCCGCGATCAACGAGCCCGTGATGCTGGGGTCCGTGCAGGTCAATCCCGGCGACATCATCTTTGCCGACGAGACCGCCGTCGTGGTCATCCCTCTGGCCAAGAAAGCGATCGTGCTCGCGAAGGCGAACGAAATCCGCGAGTCCGAGGATGCGCGACGCTGATCGAGCACGCCTGAGCCCGCCGGATCCAGCCGTCACGGGGCTTTGCCGGCGATCAGGCAGAGCCGCGCGGGCTTCACGTCGAGCTCCCGCTCGACAGGATCCCTCGACGGCGAACCGACAGGCGCTGCGCGCGTTCCTCACGCCGGAGACGACCCGCTGGCAGTACACACACGGCGTTCCCGACCCGACGATGGTGTCGCCGGACGGGCAGAACCTCGACGACTTCTACCTGGCGCGTCCCGGCGCGGATGACATACAGCTCGACCTCTTCGGCGACTACAAGAGCAACGTCGCGCTCTATCCCGCCTTCCAGCAATATTTCCGTGCGCACCGGCCGCCGCTCTTGGCCGCGTGGGGCAGGAACGACCCGTTCTTCGTGCCGGCGGGCGCCGAGGCATTCCGCCGCGACAATCCGTGCGCGATCGTCCGCTTCTTCGATACCGGCCACTTCGCGCTCGAAACGCATGCCCACGAGATCGCCGCGAGCATCCGCGACGTCCTGAAGCAAGCGTAGGCCGCAGCGCGTCCGCCCGAAGACGGAGGACGAGCCGTAGAGATCGGATCACACCGATGCAGATTGGCCTTCGGCCACCGCATCGCCCCACGGCGACATGATCTCGGTGCAGCCCATGTTCGTCTCGCCGTCGCGCAGCACCGCCGACGGGCAGGCGAACGCATAGGGGTAGCCGGTGCGCACCGTGGTCGTGGTCGGAAAGGCGGCCGCGAGCGCGTCGAGCACGGGCCGCGGCAGGGTGCGGTCGGCGGTGGCCCGGCCGGCGCCGCTCATGTCGATGCGCTGCTGGTGGAAGGCTTCCTCCAGCGTCAGGCCGTGGTCGATCATGAAGGAGGCGATCTGCATCACGGCGCCGATGATCCGCCGCCCGCCCGAGGCGCCGAGTGCGAATCGGCGGCCGTCGCCGTCCTCGCCGATGACCGGACAGAAATTGCCGAGGCAGCGCTTGCCGGGGCCGAGCGAGTTGGGTTTGCCCGGCTCCGGGTCGAACCACATGATGCCGTTGTTGAGCAGGAGCCCGGTCGACGGCGACACCGTGCGCGACCCGAACAGCGACAGCAGCGTCTGCGTGACCGAGCACATGTTGCCTTTGGCGTCGACGATGCAGAAATGCGTGGTGCACGACGGCGCGTGCTCGGCTTCGCGCAGGCCGGCCGCATCGCCCGCTTCGTCCCCCATGCCGTCGCCCGCAAGGCGCGCCGCGAAGGCGCGGTCGAGCGCGCGGGCGTAAGCCAGATAGCTCGCAACATCCGGCGTGCCGCGCGCCGGCACGAGCTCGGCTTCCAGGAAGCCCAGTGCCTGCGCGAGCGTCGGCCCGCCGGTCAGGCCGGGCGTGACGTAGATGCGGCCCTTGCGGTACGGCACCGGTTGCGCGTCGACGATGCGCGCCCGATAGCCCGCGAGATCGGCCTCGCTCATCACGCTGCCCTTCTGGCGCAGGTCGGCGACCAGCGCGCGCGCCACGTCGCCGTCGTAGAACTCGCGCGCGCCGTGCCGCGCCAGCGCGTCGAGCGTCGCCGCCATGGCGCGCTGGTCGAGGTGGCGCTCGCTCGCCGCGTTCCAGAGGCCGACGATCGGCCAGGTGCCGTCGTCGAGAAACATCCGCGCCGCGTCGGGATCGGCGGCGAGCGACCGCGCCGCCGCCGCGGTGATCAGCGCCGAGACCCAGTCCGTCACGAGGCCTTCCCGCGCGAACTGCACCGCGGGCGCGAGCAGCTCGCGCCACGGCAGGCGGCCGTATTCGGCGTGGGCGAGGCCCATGCCGTCGACCACGCCCGGCACCGCGACCGCGGTCGCGCCTTGGACGTTGCGGTCGTCGACCACGCGCGGCCAGGGAAAGAGCTCGTTCGTCACGGTGCCGCCGGCGAGCGGATAGGCGGCCGGGTCGAGCCCCATGGGCGCGCGCATGCCGTAGTCGACCACGCGCGCGCGGCCTTCCGCGGCGCGCCACAGCACCATGGCGCCGCCGGCGGCCGGCCCGCTCATCCACGGCTCGAGCACGCCGATCGCGAACGAGACCGCGACCGCCGCATCGACCGCGTCGCCGCCGGCCTCCAGCACCGCCGCGCCGACCTCGGCGGCCCGCCGGTGCGCCGCCGCCACCACGCCGCCCCGGGTCGGGACGACGGCTTTGCGGGTGATCTGCGTGCGGGAGAAGTTGTCCATGGCCTGTTGCGGGAAAGCTAACAATCAACGCGATCGGGGGTCAATCGACAGTGCCGCGCCAGCGCCCTCTCGCCTTGTCGCCGGCCGTGGGCGCGAAAGCGGAATACCCCGCGATTCCGGATCGGGGTAAGGGAAAATTCATAGGGGCGATCTATCGATTAAGTCGGTCCGGTGTGCCCTCGCCCAGCCCAAGAGGGCCGTTGTGGGTCGGGTCATGGCAAGAATATTTCGTCGAATTGCTCGCGGCATTGTGCGTCTTGGCTCCGCCCAACAGGGAGCCTCCGCCGTCGAATTCGCCCTGATCGCGCCGGCCTTCCTGGCGATTCTGATCGCGATCTTCCAGGTCGCCGTGTTTCTGTTCGCGCAGCAGGCTTTGCAGAACGCCGCCAACGCAGCCGGGCGGACGCTGATGACCGGGCAGGCGACGAGCGACACCCAGGCGGCGTTCAAGACCAACATCTGCAACAATTATCTGCCGACGGTCTTGTTCAAGTGCAATTCGCTGATCGTGATCGTGCAGAGCGGCTCGAGCACGAGCACGGCGCTGCCGGCGCTCTACAACAGCAACGGCCAGCCGATCACCAGCTTTGCCTACAATCCCGGCCAGCCCGGCGACACCGTCGTGGTGCAGCTCGTCTACCCGTGGTCGACCGTCATGGGCCCGCTGGGATTCGCGCTCTCCAATCTGCCCAATGGCGCCGCCGAGATGATGGGGGTCACGGCCTTCCGGGTCGAGCCCTACTGAGGAGCCGCCGCGATGATCAACCTCGCCCGCCGCTTCATCGCCGCAACGCGCGGCGTCGCGGCCATCGAGTTCGCCATCATGGCGCCCATGCTGCTGCTGATGCTGATCGAAACCTTCGACGTCGGCAACGCCATCGCGGTGTACATGAAGGTCCGCTCCGCGACGTTCGCGCTGGCATCGATCACCAACACGTATTCCACCGGCAACAACGGCATTCAGACCGCCAACATGGCGGACACCATGAGCAAGGTCAGCCAGGTCCTCGCCCCGTATTCGAGCACGCCGGCCACGCTCACGGTCACGCAGATAAAGATGACCTCCGCGACGCGGGCCAGGGTGAGCTGGAGCTATTCGCTGAACGGCACGGCTTATTCGCAGAACTCTTCGTGGGCACGCCTGCCCTCGCAGCTGACGACGACCAACTCGTGCAATTCCTATCCCTGTTACCTGATCTTCGCCGAGATCAGCTACGCCTATAAGCCCGCGCTGCTGTCCGCCTTCATGAGCTCGCTCACGCTGGGCGACAATATCTACGTGACGCCGCGCAGCAGCGCCTGCGTCCAGTACGGCGGCGTGCCGAGCACCTGCTAGCGCATCTTCATTGGCTGATGTGCGCGGTGTTCACCGCCTGCTGGAACATTTCGAGCAGCGCGGTCTGGATGTCCGCCGGCGTGTTCGCGGTGTAGAAGAAGTTCGGCGACGCGCAGGCCTTCAACGCCGGGGAGATATTGGCGATGTTGCTGTTCGCGTAGCCGTCCTCGTTGCTGGCGAAGCCCGAATTGGCGTTCTGGATGGTCTGGTACGGAATATAGAGCACCGCAATCGTGATGCCGCGGTTCTTCATCGTGGTGCAGTAATCCGTCGACGTCACGCTATTCGGCGGAATGGTCGTTGACGAGTTCTGGAACGGGACGGTCGCGTTGGAGCTCCAGTTCTGCGACCCCCAGCCGCCGTTCCACTGCGTCTGGTAGTCCTGCGAGCCGTCCGTGATGATGAACAGGTAGGGGAGCGGCTTGGCCGCCGTTCCGGTGCCGGCCGGATTGGCGACGACCGAGCTGTTGATCGTATTCAGGGCATTCTCGAAATGCGTGCCGCCGGAGCCCAGCGTCGAGTTCTGCCCGGTATCGAGCAGATTGGCGAGCTCCGACGCCATGGTCGTGATGGTGCTCCCCGTCAGGCTCGTGGTGAGGCCGACCGAGCACGAGTTGCTGTTGCCGGCGGCGGAGTAGCAGAGGTTCTGGATGAACGGGAACAAGCCGACGCGGAATTGGTTGGAGATGCCGTCGTTGCTTTCGGTGGTCGCCGCCGTCGACAGGAGCTGGGTCACCGCATAGCCGACCGCGTCGAGGCGCAGCTGGATGCAGGACGTGGTGCCGGGCGTGGGGCAGGAGCTGACCTGGGTGTTGCTCCAGTTCACCGTGTTGCCGTTGTTCGAGTTGTTGCCGCTCGAATATGTCGTCCTCGTCGTGCCAAGCCGCGAGATGATGAATCCCTGGCAATAGCCGCCCGGAGACGGGTTCGTCGTCGAGCCGACTGAGGGGATCGGACCTTGATTGCCACAGCCGCCTTGCGCGGCAAAATGGCAGGCGAACGTGCAGCCGGTCGGATAGAGGCCCATGTTGTCGGGATTGACGGCCTGCAGCCGCGCCTGCTCGGCTGTGGTCGACGGCATGCCCATCGAGCCCGAGACGTCGAGCATCAGGTAGAAATCGATGTAGGGGTTCAGCGTGAAGCTCGAGGTCGATGAACCGCTGATCGGGATGGTCTTGTAGCCGATCAGGCCGAGGAAGTAGGTCGGCACGGTGCCGCTGAAGGCCAGCTTGGCCGTGACGGTCGAGCCGCTCATGGTGACGGTCGCGGTCGGCGTCACGTTCAAGTTGAAGGAGCTGATGGTCTGGTTCGCTCCCGCGTTGAAGAAATTGAGGGCATAGGCGGAGCCGCCCGAGACGCTGGTGCCCGCCTTGGCGTTCGCCACGGTGGGCGAATTGTTGGACACGGTCGCGAGCGTCGCGGCGTCGGCCGACTCGAGCAGCTTGGTCTTGACCATGGAGGCGAGCGAAAAGTCGATGACGCAGCCGATCGCCGTGAGGATCGGCAGCGCCGCGAGCGCGGTGGTGACCGCGATGTTGCCGCGCCGGTTGGAGACGAAGATGGCGGCGAGCCGCGCGATCCGCCTCGCCAGCGCGATGAGGCGGTTGGAGCTCTTGGTCGGCTTCTGCATGGTGTGCGGGCCTCGCGTCAGGCCTGGGGTGGGAAGCTCAGGGGTCCCAGGACCGGACCACGGCAAAGGGGAATTGGGGTCGCGTTGCGCCACAAGGCGGCGCCCGGGTCGCGCCGCTTCCTGTTCAGGCCAATGCGTGTGATCCGTGGAATCACGTAGGTATTCAGGCCCCGAACCATGAACATTGAGTAAAATGTTTGTGGGTGCCCACTGGAATTGGACGCCGGTACAACCGCGGTTCGCCCAGACCACGCAGTTGGTGCGGTGGCGGCACGCGCCGACAGATGTCGGGAACAAGCCGATCGCCGCCTTGACAGTAACTCGATACCAGGACCACTGGTGAGGTGTGAGCCGGACGGCTCAAATTCAGGGGCGAACAGAATGTCGATACGGAAGCAGAACGGAATCCATCTTGCGGCGTTTTTCCTTGTCCTCGCGGGCCTGACGCCTGCGAGCGCCGCCGGACTCCAACCAGGCGAATATGCCTGCGCGGGTTCGAGCGGCATCCTCATCGGCCTGGGCTTCCGCCTGCAGGCCAATGGGACCTACACCGACCTCGACGGAAAGACTTCCGGCGCCGTGACCTACAACGGCTCGAGCGTCACGTTCGTGGGCGGCCATCTCGCCGGCCAGGTCGGCCGCAACGTCCGCGGCGGCACGAATTTCGAGATCGGGTCCATCAGCTGCAGTGTGAGCCACTGAACGGCTGTCCCACACGTTCCACGTCATGGCCGGGCCTGTCCCGGCCATAACGGCGTCCTCATAACCCCCTCAGCTGAGCCCTACTGCGCGTTGTCGCGCGCAAAGCGGGCGACGTCGGCATGGGTCGCGAACCAGACGCTGCCGCGCGCCTTGGCGTGGCGGATCAGCTCCTCCAGCACCCAGACGCGCGAGCGGTAGCCCGAGTGGTGCGGGTGCATGGTGAGCTGGAAGATGCCGCCTTCCTCCCACGCCATGTCGAACTCGCGGCGGAAGATGTCGAACGCGTCCGCCGGCCCCATGTGCGGCCGCAAGCCCGCGAAGCGGTTCATGTTGTAGTAGACCGCGTCGTCGCGGATCCATTCCACCGGAAGCTCGACCACGCCGGTCGGCTCGCCGTCGAGCATGAGCTCGTAGCAATCGTCGTCGGCCATCAAGCGAGGAGTCGTACTCCAGACCCATGTCGCGCGTGATCGCGAGCGTGTGCGGGCTGAAATCCCAGGATGGCGTGCGGATCCCGACCGGGCGCTGGCCGGTGATCTTCTCGAGCGTGTCGGCGGCGCGCATCTGCAGGTCGCGCTCGACTTCGAGCGGCAGCACCGAGTTGCGCTCGTGGATCCAGCCATGGATGCCGATCTCGTGGCCCTCCGCCACCACGCGCCGCTGCTCGTCCGGATGAAGCAGCGTCGTGACCGCGGGCACGTAGAACGTCGCCGGCACGCCGTGCCGGGTAAGCACATCGAGGATGCGCGGCACGCCGCGGCGATTGCCGTACTGGCCCTGCGACAGCTTGCTGATCGAGAGGCCGCCGTCGCGCAGCTCGTTGGTCTCGTGGTCGCTATCGAACGAGAACGCGACCGCGCAACGCGCTCCGCCCTTCCACGCCGCCGGCTTGAGCGTGCGCCCGGCCCGCACGTGATCGACGATGCCGCGCCAGTGCGCCTCCGACCACTGCCAAGGCTCAGCGGTCTGTCCGGTGGTCGTGTCGTTCATGGCTTGTGTCCTTGCATGCGGTGCGCGATGTCCTGCGCCACGATGGCTTCCTTCGCGACGAAGCGCGCGAAATCCGACGGGCTCGATCCGACGGCGCGCAGGCCGAGCGTATCGAATTCCTTCTGGATGTCCGGCGCCTGCAGGGCGCGCGCGATCTCGCCCTGCAGCCGCGCCGCGATCTGCGGCGGCGCGCCTGCCGGCAGCCAGGCGCCGAACCAGTTGACCACGTTGAAGCCCGGGAAACCCTGCTCCTGCATGGTGGGCACGTCGGGCATGCCCTTCCAGCGCGCGCTGCCGGTCAGCGCGAGCGCGCGCAACCGGCCGTCCTGCACGAACGGCAGCCCGACCTGCGGGCCGATGAAGAACATGTCGATGCGGCCACCGAGCAGATCGGTCATCGCGGCCGACGTGCCCTTGTAGGGGACTTCCAGCATGTCGATGTTCGCGGCCGCCAGCATCACGATCGCCGGGATGTGGCTCGCGGTCCCGAGGCCGGCCTGGCCGTAGCTGAGCTTGCCGGGCTGCGCCCGCGCCAGCGCCACCAGCTCCTGCACGGTCTTCGCCGGCAGCGAGGGCCGCACCAGCAGCGCCTGTCCGTAGTTCTCCGCGAGCTGCGTGACGGGCGTGAAATCCTTCACGGCGTCATAGGGCGTATCGGGCGTGAACGCCGGAATGAGCGTATGCGACGCGGTGGTGAGCAGCACCGTGTAGCCGTCCGCCGGCGCCTTGGCGACGTGCGCCGTCCCGACCATGCCGCCCGCGCCCGGACGATTCTCGACGATCACGGGCTGGTTGAACGCGTCGCTGAGCTTCGTCGCCACCATGCGGGCGATCTGATCGGGCGGCCCGCCCGGCGGCGACGGCACGACGATGCGGATCGTGTGGCTGGGGTAGTCCTGCGCTGTCTGAGCGGCGAGCGGCACGCAAGCAAGTAGCAGCACAGCGACGACGAACGCGCAAAACGATAGACCCGTCATCCTGAGGCGCGAGCGAAGCGAGCCTCGAAGGATGATCGGCCGAGGTCGTGCAGCAAGCGAGCAAGTGGCACCACCCGGGCCGTCGCCCTTCGAGGCTCGCTTCGCTCGCGCCTCAGGGTGACGGGGAGAGGCAAGTGTGCTCGGCTGCGTCACGGGTCTCACCAACGCCTCACCTCGCGACCGACACCGGCGCATGTTCGCGGGCCGATCGCAGGATCGCTTCCAGCACCGCGGCGTTGTGCACCTCGTCGCCGCTGGGCACCGCGAGCGCGCGGCCGGCCTGGACGGCGCGGGCAAAGTGCTCGAGCTCGGCGCGCTCCGTGCTGGTGGCCTCGAACGTCATCAGCTGCGGCTTCTGCTTGACGCTGATGTTCGCCGGGTCGAGCAGGCACATTTTCATCTGCCACGTGGTGAGATGCTCCACGTCGCCGACCTCGACCCAGCCCTTGCTACCGAACACCTGCATGCGCCAGGTCTCGGCCGACGCAATGACGGTGCCGAGATAGCCGCTCGCGCCGGCATGGAAGCGAAACAGCATCGACGTCGTGTCGTCGATGCCGAAGTCCTGCGCGAGCCGGAAGCTCTGCGCGTAGACCTCGTCGATCTTGCCGGCGAGATAGAGCATCGCGTCGACCACATGCACGCCGCGGCCCGTCATGCCGCCGGCCGGCCCTTCGTCGCGGTCCTGCCGCCAGTGCTCGCGGCCGTAGCGATAGACGCTCGGCCCGCAGAAATTGCCCTCGATATGCAGCAGGCGCCCAAGCCGGCCATCGGCGAGCATGCGGGCGATCTCCTGCAGCGCCGGCTGGAAGCGCCAGTTGTAGCCGACCGCGAGCGTGACCTTGTGCTCGGCACAGGCCGCGACCGCCGCGGCCAACTCCGCGGCCGTCAGCCCGAGCGGCTTCTCGACGAAGACATGCTTGCCGGCGCGCGCGGCCGCGATGATCTGCTCCGCATGCATCGTGTGCGGCGTCGCCAGCACCACCGCGTCGATCGCGGGATCCGCCAGCACCGCCTCGTAGCTCGCCTGCATCGTGATGCCGTGCCGGCCGGCGAAATCCGCGGCGCGCGCCGGCGTGCGCGTCGCGCCGGCGACGAACCGGATGACCTCGCTCTTGCCCTGCACGTGGTTGACGAGGTTCTGACCCCACATCCCGGTGCCGACGATCGCCGCCCGCACCGTGGAGGATCGGCCCGCATGGATGGCCGCGCTTTGCATGTCGTTCATGTCAATTCCTGCTGCCGTACGTTACTGCTCCGGCAGTCCGGCGGCACGCCACGCATCGGCGAGCGGTCCAAAGACTTCCGGCGTGATATCGACTGTCACACCGAAGCGGCGGACCGTAAAGCTCGGATCGAGCGCCAGCACCCGTAGGGCCTCGCCGCGCGCCTCCTCGTTGCGCCCGAGGCGCACGAGCGCCGCCGTCAGGAAGGCATGGCACACGCTGAAGCGCGGGTTCGACTGCACCGCCCGGCGCGCCGCATCGTGCGCCTCCTTGTATTTCGCTTGATGGAAGCACGCGATCGCGATCGCGTTGTAGGACAGATAGTTGATCGAATTGAACGGGCTCAGCCGCAGCGCCGTCTGGGCGCGCTCGATCGCCTTGTCGGCCTCTCCGATCCACGAGAGGATCAGTGCGCTGCACGAGAGCGCGAACACATCCGAGCCGCTGATCGCGAGCGCGCGCTCGAACACGTCGAGCGCCGTCGTCTGATCGTGCTCGTCCAACGAGATGACGAAAGCCGCGATGGCGAGGCTGGTCGGGTCGTCGGCGCCGAGGCTGATGGCGGCGTGCGCATGCTCGACCGCGGCCGCGCGATCCTCCTGACGCAGGCCGCCGCGGCTGAAGCGGAAATGACAGCACCACGCCATCAGCGCGTGCGCGGCGGCGTAGGAAGGATCGGATTCGAGCGCCTTTTCCAGCAACGGGAGCGCGGTCGCAGCGTCGGTCGCGATGTGGGTGTAGACATAGGGCAGCGCGCGCAGCAGGAAATCGTAGGCGTCGAGGTTCTCGGGCCGCTTGCGCTTGACGCGCTCGATCTCCGCTTTCCTGACGCTCGGCTCGATCGCGCCGATCACGTTGATCGTGATCTCGTCCTGCAGCGCGAAGATGTCTTCCAGCAATCGGTCGTAGCGATCGGCCCACAGCTGGATGCCGCTCTCGGCCTCGACCAGTTGCACCGTGAATCGCACCCGATTGCCGGCGCGGCGCACGCCTCCCTGCAGCACGTAGCGTACGCCGAGATCGCGGCCGATCTGCCGCACGTTCACGGCAGACCCCTTGTACGCGAGGGTCGAATTGCGCGCGATCACGAACAGCGACTTGATCCGCGACAGCCCGGTGATGATGTCCTCGACCACGCCGTCGGCGAAGTACTCCTGCGCGGGATCGTCGCTCATGTTCTGAAAGGGCAGCACCGCAATCGACGGCTTGCTGGGCAGGTTGAGAGCCTCGACGGCGGCCGGCGCCGCAGCCGCCTCGCTCCCTTCGCGCACCTCGCCAACGAACCGGATCCCCTTGCGCGGCAGCGTCTTGATCAGTCGCTGCTCCTCGCCGCTGTCAGCGATCGCGTTGCGCGCCGCGTTGATGCAGGTCGCCAGCGCGGATTCGGAGATGATCCGCCCCTCCCACACCGCCTCGATCAGGTCGTCGCGGCTGACCACGCGTTCGCGGTTCTGCACGAGGTGAGCCAGAAGGTCGAACACCTTGGGTGCGACCGCGACCAGGTTGCCGCCCTGGCGCAACTCGCGCCGGGTGCAGTCGAGGACGAAATTATCAAATGAAAACAGCAATTTGACCGCCCCAATGCCGGATTGCTGACACCTGATATTCGCCCCGCGGCACCATAACAAACGCCGCCCGAAAAGAAACCAAGACATTCCCAAGGGAAAGCCAAGCGCTTCCAAAAGCGCGTATCCCCACTTCGACTATCCTGCCTGCATGGACGAAACGCTTGGACGGGACACCGAGAGGAACGCCATGACAAAGAACCTGACCAACCATTCGCGGTCGCTCAATCGCCGGAAGGTTCTCGCGGGCAGCGCCGCGTGCGCCGGGGCCCTGGCGGTCAGCTCGCCCGCGTGGGCAGCCGAGCCGATCAAGATCGGCTTCAGCATGTCGCTCACCGGCGGCAATGCTGGCGCCGGCAAGATCATGCTGCTCGGCCTTGAGATCTGGAAGGACGACGTCAACGCCAAAGGTGGCCTGCTCGGCCGGCCGGTGCAATTCGTCACCTACGACGATCAGAGCAACCCGACGCTCGTGCCGAGCATCTACGCGAAGCTGATCGACGTCGATAAGGTCGACCTCGTCATCTCGGCCTTCGGCACCAACCAGATCGCGCCCGCGATGCCGATCGTGATGCAGAAGAAGATGGTGTTCATGAGTTTCTCGGCACCGGCGTGAACGACGAGTTCAAGTACGACCGCTACTTCCAGATCCTGCCGAACGGACCCGAAGGCATCCGCAGCCTGTCGCGCGGCTTCTTCGAGACCGCGATGATGATGGGTCCGAAGCCGCGCACCGTGGCGCTCTCCGGCGAGGATACCGAGTTCGGACACAACGTCCTCGCGGGCGCACGCGCCAACGTCGCCGACCTCGGCCTCAAGGCCGTCTACGACCGCAGCTTCCCGCCGAGCACGGTCGATCACAGTCCGATCATTCGCGCGATCCAGGCTGCGAACCCCGACGTGGTCTTCGTCGCGTCCTACCCGGCCGGCTCGACCGGCATGGTCCGCTCGCTCCTCGAGGTCGGCTACAAGCCCGCGATGTTCGGCGGCACGATGATCGGGCTGAGCTTCACGCCGATCAAGGCGCAGTTCGGACCGCTGCTCAATGGCATCGTCATCAACGAGAACTACGTGCCCGAACCGACCATGAAGTTTCCCGGCGTCGAGGACTTTCTCAAGCGCTATCAGCAGCGCGCCCCCGCCGCCGGCGTCGATCCGCTGGGATATTGGGCACCGTTCCCCTATGCCGAGATGCAGATTCTCGGTCAGGCCGTGAACGCGGTCGGCAGCATCGACCAAGGCAAGATCGCCGCCTACATCCACGCCACGCGCTTTCGCACCATCATCGGCGAGGTGAAGTTCAGCGCGATCGGTGAGTGGGAGAAGTCGCGCATCCTCACGGTCCAGTACCAGAACATCGAGGGGCACGACATCGATCAGTTCCGCAGGCCCGGCAGGGCCGTGATCACCTATCCGCCCGAGCTCAGGTCCGGCAACCTCATCTACCCCTTCGCCAAAGCCCGCACCTGAAGCGTGCGCACGGGAGCTGCCAACGCGCGGCGGCTCCCGACCATATCGCTCGACATCGGGAGGAGGTCCATGCGGTGAGTTCCAGCGTCATCGAAGCTCCCGTGCTCATTGCGGGCGGCGGCCTGGTCGGCCTTTCCGCCGCGATGTTTCTCGGGCAGCACAATGTCGAATCAGTCGTCCTCGAAAGATTGGCGACCCCGTCGGCGCTTCCGCGCGCCGGGCATTTTCATTTGCGCACGATCGAGCTGTTCAGGCAGGCCGGTATCGAGAATGACGTGATTGCGCAGTCCGAGGACGAGTTCCTGCCGGACGGCGCCATCGTGGTCATGGAGAGTCTCGCCGGGCGCAAGCTCGCCGACATCATCGGCAACCTGAACGGCGGCGTCGAAGCGCTCAGCCCCTGTCGGCGATTGTTCATCAGCCAGCCGCGGCTCGAACCGATCCTGCGGCGGCGCGCCGAAGCGACCGGCGCCCGCGTGCTCGCCGGATATGAAGTCGTGGGCGTGCGCCAGGAGAGCGACGGCGTGCACGTGACGGCGCGCAACACAACGTCGGGCGCGGAGCAGAGATTCGCGACGCAATATCTCATCGGCGCCGACGGCGCCCGCAGCAAGGTGCGCCAGGCAGCGGGGATCCGCCTGACCGGACGGCCGGCCTTTTCCAACAGCATGACGATCTACTTCGAGGCCGATCTCAGCGCGCTGATCGGAGAGAAGACGCTGAGCGTGATCTATATCGTCAATACGGCCCTGCGCGGCATCTTCCGGCTCGACAAGCACGCGCGCTCCGGCTTCCTCATCGTCAACATCGTCGGCGATCCTTCGACCGATCCGGAAGCGTCGAACCCTGCCAATGACGTCAGCCAGGCGCGGCTTGTCGACCTGGTGAGATCGGCCGCAGGCGTCCCCGACCTCGCGGTGCGGATCACCGGCGTAACGCGGTGGCGCGCGACGTCGGAGGTCGCCGATCGCTATCGGGCCGGACAGGTCTTTCTCGCCGGCGATTCCGCGCATGTGATGCCGCCGACCGGAGGGTTCGGCGGCAATACGGGCATCCACGACGCCCATAACCTGGCGTGGAAGCTCGCGCTCGCCGCATCGGGGCACTCGCAAGATATCCTGGACAGCTACGATACGGAGCGTCGTCCGATCGGATCGCTGACGGCCGAGCAAGCTTACGCTCGCTACGTCCTTCGCACCGCGCCGCATCTGCTGGCCGCAGATACGCCGTTCCTGGTGGCGGATTTCAATCTCGAACTCGGTTATCGCTATCGCGCGCCCGCCATTCCGGGCGACGTGGACGATGACCCGCCCGATGCCTTGCACGATGACCCGCATGGTTCATTGGGGCGTCCCGGATCGCGCGCGCCGCACCTCTGGTTGGAACGGGATGGCCGCCGGATATCGACGTTGGACCTCTATGGTCGACGCTTCGTTCTCATGACGGGATCCGAGGGTGATGACTGGTGCAAAGCCGCGGGTCGTAGTTCCGCTTTGGCCATCGAGTGCCTCGTCCGCGGCCGCGATTTCAACGATCCGCACGGACTATTGGCGGCTGCGCATGGCATCACCGAAACGGGCGCGGTGCTGATCCGTCCCGATGGCTTTATTGCCTGGCGGGCACACTCGCGGAGCAACGAATTGGTCGCCGAGCTCAACCGCAAGTGCCACTGCCCGAGCAGTGCGGCTCGTCCAAGCAGTTAGCCGGTGGCATCGTTGCCCGATCAGCTCGCAACGATCACCGGTGAAGTCGCACATGCGTCGGCGCCACGATCGTCGCCCAACAAGTCGTCCTTCGGCACACGACGAGCGCACGTTCGCGCGCTCGATCGGCGGACACGTCGTCAGCTAATCCGGGAGTATCTATTACTTGGGACCAAGTCGATCCAGGAGCGTCGGAACCGAAGCTGCTCCGGGTGGAAGGGACCCGAGGTCGCCGCCGTGCGGTCCGACGCAATGTGCGCGCCGCCAGGCCCCGGGGCTTTGGCCGACCCGGCGTCCGAAAGTTCGCGTGAAATGAGCTTGGTCGGCGAAACCGATCGCGAGGGCGATCTGCGGCAGCGTACGGTCGGATTCCAGCAATAGTTGCTTGGCCTTCGCGATCCTGGCCTCCAGCAGCCATTGGTGCGGAGCAAGCCCAGTGGATAACGTGAAAGCGCGGCTGAAGTAGCTCCGCGACAGATTCAGCAGGTCTGAAACTGCCTGCACTCGGACGCGCTCAGCGAGATGCGCCGAAAGATACTCAGTGACCCGGCGAAGTTGCCGCGCCGGCAACTTCCCGCCCCTGCTCGAGCAACTCCTGGATGCACTTGACCGCGACAGTGCGAGCAGGAGCGCCATCGACAGATGGTCGCCATAGAGCTGAGTGTGCGGTTCATCACTGCCGCACTCGCCGGCAAAAAGTCGGGCCAAGTTCATGATGCTCGGATCAGAAAACAGGGGACGCGGCGCAAACGTCCTGGCGAAATCGATCTCGTCCCCCAGTAGGTCTTCGAGGGCCGAGCGATCGAACTGAAGCACGAGGTGGCGAATGAAGCGGATGCCTGTCGCACGCCCATGGGCGACAAGGCCCGCCGGAACAAGACTGAGCGGCTGCGCAGCAGCCGGCCCTTGCGGGTCCCGGCCTTTCCATTGGATCAACAGACGTCCACCGACCTCTTCCAGCACGACAGACAGCCGCGTTGAGTCCGAGCCGAGCTCTACGTCAAGGTGTCCGTCGCAGGTCATCTCGGCGAGGTTCGCCCTCACCCCGGTCCACGACTTCTGCCATTGCTTGACGTCGTGCCCGCCTCGGTAGTCGAGCACTATGGCCGGCATCGGCGGCCTGCGCGCCGCCGATGCGCCAATTCCGTACCGCCGGAGACCCGCAAGATCATTCGGACGCCGAGCCACCCCTCGAGGGGGCGCCGCGGAGACCCCGGATGAAGCGCTCGGAAGGCGCGGCAGCAGATCGAGCCGCCGAGTTGCCTTGGCTTGAGGGCTATCCATTCGAATCCTCGACCAACCTCCGAGTGGAAAAATCGGATGGCTGGGAGAATGGCCGAAAGGGGATCCGGTGGCGTGTTAAGTTGTGTTCTGAATTGTTAATTTTTTTTGGACGCGCTTGAAAGCTGTCCACGGGCGCCGTGGTTTTAGGACCCGGTCAAATGGAAGCGCGCAAGGCGGACCGAAGCCAGCCCTCACCCGAGGTATGCGTAACCAGCGCCGCCTTTACCGATCGCGGCACTTACGCCAGGAAACGGAGAAGCTCGGCATTGATCTCGTCGGCGCGCGTCCACGGAATGCCGTGCGAACCGCCCTTGATCTCGACGTATCTGGCGTTCTTCAACATCTTTGCCTGCCGTCTCGACGTCGCCTCTGCGGGCAGGATGCGGTCATCATCGCCGTGTATGATCATGGTGGGCAGGTCGTTTCGCGGAATGTCCTTGCGAAAGTCCTCGATCCACGCATCGACACAGGCCAAGGTGCCGATCGGCGACGCGTTGATGGCGACCGTCCAATTGGCTTGCATGAACTCGTTCGCTGACCCGCTCTCCGTCGGCTCCGCCGACGCTGTAGAAATTCTTCAGGAACTCCATCAATGTGGCCGGCCGGTCCGCCCTGATGCCGGCGCGGACGCCGTCGAACACGCTCGCATCGACGCCCTCCGGATTGTCGGGTGCCTTCACCAGGTACGGGCCGAGGGTGCCGATCAACACGGCCTTCCGCAGCCGCCCTGTGCCGTACTTGCCGATGTATCGCGTGATTTCGCCGGTGCCCATCGAGTGCCCCACCAGCGAGACGCCCGTGAGATCCAGGGTACGCAACACCGCATCGAGATCCGTCGCGAACGTATCGTAATTGTAGCCGACACCCGGCTTGCTCGATCGTCCGAACCCGCGGCGATCATACGTGATGACGCGATGGCCGGAGCCGAGGAGCGCGGCCGTCTGTTTTTCCCACGCGTCGCCGCTGAGCGGCCATCCGTGGATGAGCACGACCGGCGAACCTGAGCCATGATCCTCGTAGTAGATTTGGATGGGCGTGGAGTTCTCCTGTCCCACCTTGATATAGTTCATGGACTTGCTCTCCTCTGCGGTTGCCGCGACCGAGAAAGTCGGCAGCAGTGGCGTCGCGAGACCAGCAGCTGCAAGCCTGAGGCTATTGCGCCGCGAAATGCCCTTTGCCGATGTCGACGACCCGCCGGTATCGGCTGCCCCACACGTAGGCCGATTGAGGATCATCCGCAGTCTCCGCTTTTCCAACTCATAGCTTCATCGGCTGAGCATTTATTGAAAGTTCGTGCGGCGATTTTGCGTTTTGTGCGCCTTCGCCGACGCCATCATCGCAGCCGCTGAAGCCTGATCGGCTCCGCAAGGGGGCGCGCCAGAGGCGAGCCACGCGGCCTGCGCACCCTGTCGAGTTGCGTGGCGCTTCTGGCTTCGAGAGCTGCGCGCCTTGCTTCTTGAGCGAAATGCGCCGCATGCCGGCGGGCAATCAAGTCGCCCTCGCGGCTCAGAGCGAGCTTGTCCGCCGCATAGGCGCGCGTCGTTTCAAGCAGGCGATATTGCGCCTCAACCTCGCCCGCGCTTGTCGATACCAATGATTTTGCCGACAAGCTTTCGAGCGCGTCCATCGCCTGGGCGGCCGTCAAATCATGATCGCAGGCAACGGCTTCAACGGCGTCGCGCGTGAACGACCCGACGAAAATCGAGAGCCTCCGCAACAGCAAACGCTCTTCTGGCTGCAGAAGATTGTAGCTCCAGTCGAGCATGGCGTTCAAAGTCCGGTGCCTGGGAAGCGCGGTCCGGCGCCCCTTCCACGACAACCTGAATTGGTCGTCGAGAAGCGCGGTGATCCCGCGGATGCCGTGCGTGGCGACGCGACTGGCCGCCAGCTCGATCGCGAGCGCAATGCCGTCAAGCCGGCCGCATATGCCGGCGATGATTGGCGCATCGGCATCGGTGATCGTGAAGGAGCTGTCGCTCGCCGCGGCGCGTTCGACAAACAACCGCACCGCCGGAAATTCCTTCGCTCTGGCGGCAGTTAAGCCATGTACCTCGATCGGACTGTCGAGGGGGACGAGTTGATGGACCCGCTCGTCTTTTGCCCGCAGGGCTTCCCGGCTGGTGGCGAGGATGTGCACCTGCGGCGCTTCGATCAAGATGCGCTCCGTGAGCGTGGTGACCGCATCGATCACATGCTCGCAGTTGTCGAGCACGATCAACGCTCGCTTGCGGGCGAGGAAAGCGACAAGAGCCGGGCCTGGATCTCCCCCATGCCCCTTGTATCCGAGCGCCGAAGCAATGCTGCGGGCGATAAAATCGGAATCGGTCACGGTCCCGAGGTCGACGAAGAAAACATCACCCTTGAACTCGGAAAGAAGCGCATGAGCGATCGATACGGCGACTGTCGTCTTCCCGATGCCGCCCGGCCCCACAATCGTGAGAAACCGCTCGCTCAGGAGCTGGCTGGTGAGACGTCGGACCGTTTGCTCGCGGCCGACCATACGCTCGAGAGGAGCCGGAAGCCTGGCAAGCGGATTCGAGACGGGCTCTTCCGCTGCCACGATGCCGGGCACACTATGGCGCTCGACGGCGGCGACGAAGCAATAACCGCGTCCCGTGACATTGGCGATATAGCGGGCGCCATCACGTCCGTCGCCGATCGACCGGCGCAAGCCCGCCAGGTGGACGCGCAGACCGCTCTCATCCACCACCATATTCGGCCACACCCGGGACATGAGCTCTGCTTTGCTGACGACCTCGCCTGCCCGCTCGACCAGGGCAACGAGGATGTCGAATGATCTGCTTCCGATACGCACCGGTACGCCGTCACGTTCCACGAGGCGTTTGCCGGGGAACAGGCGGAACGGGCCGAAGGAGATGCCGTCCTGACATGCAGAATTTTTGTCGGCACACATTTTTCGTCACAATCCGCCTGCTGATTTTTAGCAGCACCATGAGCACATCGGGTCACGCCCGCGGCACCGATTTCCTTTCACTGCATCAGCCCGTCGTTCGCCTGCTTTGAATCGCCGCCGCGACCGGCATCATGGCGTCACCAGCGTCCGGCGTTCTGGCCACCATCGACGTGGAGGATCTCGCCGGTCACGAAGGACGCGGTCTCGAGATAGAGGACGGCATCGACGATATCGCGGACCTCGCCCATCCGGCCTACCGGATGCAAACCCCCCAGGGCGGCATGGGTCTCGGTGGCATGCATGGGGGTCTTTATGATGCCCGGCGCGACGGCGTTGACGCGAATGCCGGACTTCGCAAACTCCATCGCGAGCGATTTGGTAATTGCGTTCAGGCCCCCCTTGGTCAGCGAAGCGAGAGCGGCGGGTACGCCGACGATCGGTTGATCGGCCAGGCTCGCCGTGATGTTGACGATGTGGCCGGAGCCCTGCTTGAGCATCGCGGCGGCGGCGCGCTGGGTGATGTGAAAGAAGCCGGCAACATTGACGCCCATTTGCTGGGCATAGTCTTCCTGGGTGAACTCGATGAAGGGCTTCGCGAGGAAGACGCCGGCGTTGTTCACCAGCGAGTCGATCCGGCCAAAGCGCTCGAGCCCTTCGCGCAGGATTCGTTCAGCGGTTTCCGGCTTGCTGACGTCCCCCGGCACGGTGAGGATATCCGCGTCGGCGCTGACCTTGATCGACCGGGAATTGGCGATGACGCGATAGTTTCGGTTGCGGTACGCGTGAACCAAGCCGGCGCCGACCCCCTGGGATGCGCCTGTGATGATGACGACCTTCTGTTCGGTAATCATGGTGTGACCCGTTCTTCGATTGCAGCGGTCGCATTCCGCGCCGCCCGACGCCCTCGGCGCCGATGCATTCGATTTAGGTCCGACCGCCTGCTGGGAGAATTGCCGTCAATTGGAAGACACTCAGCCGAGGCTCGGCATAATCAACTGAGCATCCCTGCCTCAGCCGCCATCCGGGCAAAATCCGAAGGCGCGGCGAAGTCGACGAAGGCGCGGACCTCTGGCACCGACATCCGGCCGTGCGGCGTGAGCAGATGGACCAGCGGGAAAGAATGCTCGGCGTCAGCAAGGACGATGGATCGCCAAAAAAGCGCATCGCCCGCGTCGTCGGAGAATGTCCGCCCAGTGGCCGGAAAGGATGCAGGGCAAAATCGCCCCGAGCCGCGTGGACGGTTATCAGCCGCTCACTGCTCTCATCCGGGTGGCTTCAGACAAGCGTCGTTTCGACGGCGATGTTCCCGTGTGTTGCGCGCGAATAGGGACACACCTCGTGCGCCGCCTCGACAAGGCGCTGCGCCGTCACGCGCTCCATCCCCGGCAGGCTCACGTAGAGGCGAGCCGCCAGGCTGAAGGCGCCCCCTTCGGGACCGAGATCGATCTCGGCGTCGACCGCGTGATCGGCCGGCAGCGTGATCTTCATATTGCGTGCGGCGAACTCCATCGCCAACTCGAAGCACGCGGACCAGCCGGCCGCAAAGAGCTGCTCCGGGTTCGTGCCGGTGCCCGGGCTGCCGGGCCGCGATAGCCTGACCTCGAGGCGGCCGTCGGAGCTGCGCGACATGCCGGCGCGCCCGCCCGTGGTGTGAGCCTTCGCGGTGTACAGCACTTTCTCGAAGTCGGTTCACAACGTCCTCCTTCATGAAGAGAGATCAAGCGTCCGGACCTTCCGACGCCTGGAATCATCCTTATCCGTCAGCCCCCCACGTCGATCACCGCCTGGGCAAAGGCCTGCGGAGCTTCCTGAGGCAAATTATGACCGATGCCTCCTTTGATCAGACGGTGGGTGTACTTTCCCGCGAACTTCTTGGCATAGGCCGCAGGATCCGGATGCGGGGCGCCATTTGCGTCGCCCTCGAGGGTGATTGCCGGCACACTGATGATCGGGCCCACGGCGAGCTTGGCTTCCAAGGCGTCGTATTTTGACTCGCCCTGAGTTCAAACCAAGCTTCCAGAGATAATTGTGCGTGACGACGCTCACATGATCCGGATTGTCGAACGCCTTTGCGCTTCGGTCGAAGGTGGCATCATCGAAATGCCATTTGGGCGAGGCGATCTGCCAAATCAGCTTTGCAAAATCATGCCGATTTTTCTCATAGCCAGCACGTCCGCGTTCCGTCGCCAGATAATACTGATACCACCATTGCAGCTCGGCCTTGGGCGGCAACGGTATTTTCCCGGCTGCCTGGCTGGAGATCAGATAACCACTCACGGCCACCAGGGCTTTGCAACGCTCCGGCCACAGTGCAGCGATGATATCGGCGGACCGCGCACCCCAATCGAACCCGGCGAGCGTCGCTTTCTCGATTTTGAGAGCATCCATCAGGGCGACGGTATCGAGCGCGACGGCCGTGGGCTGGCCGTTACGGAACGTATCGGTGGAGAGGAAACGCGTTGTTCCGTAGCCGCGCACATAAGGGACGATCACCCGATAACCGGCCGCAGCTAGGGCTGGCGCGACGTCTGTGAAACTGTGGATATCATAGGGCCAGCCATGAAGGAGAAAGACAACCGGGCCGTTGGCCGGGCCGGCTTCTGCATAGCCGATGCTCAAGACGCCGGCATCGATCTGCTTCAGCGGACCGAATGACGTATTCGTCCCCGGCTTGATCGCAGGCAGCGCTTTGGATTTTGCCTGCGCATCCGCCGAGCCGATCATGCCGAGTTGGGCAGCCGCAAAAGTTGCAGCCGCAGCGCCAAAAAAGCGGCGGCGATGCCGATCGATTTCGTCGGACCTATTGGACATATTCGACGTATTGGACCTGGTGAACGTATCCATCGGCTGATCTCCTGATCAAGCGGTTGATTGAAAGGTGCACTTACCAAGCGAGTCGACGAACGAATTGAGCGTTACGGTTCTGGCCGGACAGGCTAGCTAGCGGCTCGCCCCGCCGCCGCCTTTGTCGACATCAACTTGGCATCCACCGTGATCGCGGCGTTGAGGACCTTGGAAACCGGACAGCCCTTCTCGGAGACGCCGACCATGCGAGCAAAAGTCGCTTGGTCCAGATCCGGCACTTGGGCATGCAGGGTCAGGGCCGACCGACTGATGCGAAATCCCTGGCCCTCCGGCTCAATGGTGACCGCGGCCTCAACATCGAGCTCCGTGGGCGTATAGCCGCCAGCCTGCAGCACGAAGGCCAACGTCATGGAGAAGCATCCCGCATGCGCGGCAGCGATCAGCTCTTCCGGATTCGTGCCCTTCTCGTCCTCGAATCGAGTCCTGAAGGAATACGGGGTCTCTGCAAGCGCGCCGGACTCGGTGGACACTTTGCCGCCGCCGTCGCGACCGTCGCCGCGCCAAACTGCTCTCGCCTTGCGGATCATGACGATGTCTCCTTGCTGTTGCCCGTTTATCGATTGCAGCGGTCGCATCCAGCGCCGGCCGACGCGCTCGGCGTCAGCACAATCGATTTACGTCCAACTGCTCGTTGGGAGAATTATCGTCGGCTGGAAGACACTCGACCGCGTCGCGGCATAATCAACAGAGAGTCGCTGCCTCAGCCGCCATGCGGGTAAATTCCGAACGCAGCCGTGGCGCCGCGAAATCGACGAAGGCGCGGACCTTTGGCACCGACATCCGGCCGGGCGGCGTGAGCAGATGGACCGGCAGCGGCGGGTGCTCGGCGTCAGCGAGGACGACGTTTAGCCGCCCATCCCGCACATACTCGCACACGTGATACGAATAGAGCCGGGTCAAACCGCCATCCGCGAGCGCCGAAGCGGCGGCAGCCCGCACGCTGTTGACGATGCATCTCGGAGCAAACTGGACCGTTCGCGGAATGGACGAGCCCTTTGCCGGGGTGAAATTCCAGGAATTGAGACCGAAATTGGTAAACGCCACGATCTGGTGTTTGGCCAGATCCGCGGGCTCGTTGATTCGAGGATGGCTCGCGAGATAGCGAGGCGAAGCCACCACGACGCGCCTGACATCGCCGCCAAGCCGAATAGAGATGAGTGACGAGTCCTCCAGGTCGCCGACGCGCAGTGCAACGTCGACGCCTTCCTCCACAAGGTTGACGGGCCGATCGAGCAGAAGCAGCCGAGCGGCCACGGCGGGATAGCGATCGAGGTAATCGTCCAGAATGGGGCGCAGCACCTCCTCCCCACTGATGGGCGGTGCCGATATGGTCAGGACCCCGCGAGGGGCCGAGCGCTCGCCGGCAGCGAGCATGTCGGCTTCCTCGAGATCGATCAGCACCCGCCGGCAGGCCGCCGCATAGCGTTCGCCTGCCTCGCTCAGCTTGAGACTACGGGTCGTTCGGTGCAGCAACTCGACGCCGACATGGGCTTCCAAAAAGCTCAGCGCCCGACTTATCGCCGTTGGTGACCGCTTGAGCCGCCGAGCGGCCCCCGCGAGACTGCCCTCGTCGAGAGCGGCGACAAATACCCTCATTGCATCGATCCGATCCATATTCTGCCGCTCCACGGGACAGTGACTGCCGGACGGGGCCTATTGTTGCGCGACCGGCACGACGTAATTATGGCGACGAAGCCAAGAAGCCCAATCGCATCGCGCTGGCGCGACGGAAATGTCTCGCGAAACCTGCCGGTAGAGGGCGCGCCGCCTTGAACATGGACTGAAGACCGTGACGTCGCATCGCACCCATTTGAAACGCAGAGTCTTCCGGGGAGTCCGCCGCGAGCCCGCCACCGCGTCCCTCGCGCATGGCACCGGATCCGCCTGGCGGTTTGCGACCGCGGGGCTGTGCGCTTCACTCGTCGGGCTGGGATTGGCGCGCTTCGCCTACACCCCGCTGATCCCGGCGATCATCGCGGCGCGATGGTTCGACCCTGCCGATGTGGTCTATCTCGGTGCCGCGAACCTCGCAGGCTATCTGGCCGGCGCGCTGCTGGCTTGGCCGATCAGCGCGCGCATCGGAGCCGCATGGGCGCTGCGTGCCATGATGGTGGTCGCCACGCTGACATTCTTTGCGTGCTCCGCTCCCCTCTCGCTTCCCTGGTTTTTCGTCTGGCGCCTTCTGTCGGGCATCGCCGGCGGTGTCATCATGGTGCTCGCCGCCTCGACCGTCTTGCCGCACATCTCCCCGGCAAAGCGCGGCATTGTCGCCGGCGTGATCTTCTCCGGCGTCGGCCTCGGCATCGCCGCTTCGGGCACGCTGGTGCCGCTCCTGCTGCGACTGGGATTGCGCGAGAGCTGGTACGGCCTCGGCGCGCTCTCGGCTCTGCTCACGCTTGCCAGCTGGGCGAACTGGCCGAGCGCCGCCGCGACCCCGCGTTCTGTCTCCGCGCCGCATCAGCCAGAGCACCCCCGACAAATACTCTCGGTCAAGGCGTTGCTCCTCGAATACGGCTTGAACGCCGCGGCGCTCGTCCCACACATGGTTTTCCTCGTCGATTTCGTCGCGCGTGGCCTCGGGCAAGGCATCTCGTCCGGTTCGCGATATTGGGTGCTGTACGGCCTCGGCGCGATCGTCGGGCCGCTGTTGACGGGCCACCTCGCCGACCGGATAGGTTTCGGCCGGGCCCTGCGTGTCTCCTTTTTGGTCGAGGCGATTGCGGTCTTCTTTCCAGCGATCAGTGCCGCGCCCGCTGCGCTGATCGTGTCGAGCACAGCCGTCGGCGCGTTCACGCCGGGCATCGTGCCGCTCGTCCTTGGACGCATCCACGAGCTGCTTCCACACAGTGCCGAGCGGCAGCGCGCAGCGTGGGGCCATGCCACCACCAGTTTCGCGGTGTTCCAGGCAGCAGCTGCGTACGGCTTCTCCTGGCTCTTCGCGCGCTCCGGCGGCGACTACTTGCTGCTCTTCGGTTTAGGTGGGGCCGCCATGACGTTGGCCCTCGCCATCGAGATCGTCATCGGTCTGACCATGGCGCGAAGACGTACCTAGGCCACCGCGATGATGCGGGCGCGTCATTCGCTGATCGGCCGCATTGCGACAAAGGATGGGCGGATTCGACAAGACGCGGCGGGGGGCGCGCAACAAGTTACGGACATCGACTTCAAAGAATGGCCGAGACGATGAAAAACTCAACCCTCACGGGTTCGCGCCGGAACACACGTTGCAACAGGGGCCAAACATGGCAGACGCCGAGCAGCGGTTGAAAGAGCTCAACATCAATCTCCCTCCGCCGCCCGAGCCGTTCGGGAAATATGTCGAAGCGGTGCAGACCGGCAATCTGCTCTTTCTGAGCGGGATGCTTCCGACCGAGGGCCACGCCGCCAAATTGATTGGGCGAGTCGGCGCGGAGCTCGATGTGGAAGCGGGGCGCAAGGCGGCTCATCTCGCGGCGCTCAATGTCCTCGCTGTCGCGAGGCAATATTTGGGATCGCTCGACAAAATAACGCGGATTGTCAGGCTCGGCGTGTCGGTGGCCACTTCGGGACACGTCCGCGATCAGCCGAAAGTCGCTGATGCCGCTTCGGAGCTGCTGGAAGACGTCTTCGGAAAAGACAAGAGCCCTTGCCGCTTGGTGTATGGCGTCGCAAGCCTTCCACTCGGCGCTCCGGTCGAGTTGGAAGTCATTTTCGAGGTGGCGGAGTGAGAGATCTCCCGTCACGCACAAAGGGCCGCCCGTCATCCCGCTTTTGGAGATAAACATGCGCGACCTGGCCAATACAAGACAGATCCGGCTCGCACGACGGACGCCGTCCTATTGGCGCGTTACGTTTGATCATCCACCCCTGAATATCTTTGGTCCCGACGCCATTCCGCAATTGAACGAGATCGTCACCGCGCTCGAAACCGACCGTGACGTAAAGGTCGTTGTCTTCGACAGCGCCGTCGAGGGTTTCTTCCTGACGCACTATGACTTTCTCGCAAAGGCCGAAGACACAACAAGCTTGGCCCCCGGTCCGACGGGCTTGTCGCCGCTTCCTGACACGCTGGTACGGCTCAGCCGCGCGCCGGTCGTATCCATCGCCTCGATCCGGGGACGCGCGACCGGCGTCGGAAGCGAGCTTGCGCTCGCCAGCGACATGCGCTTTGCGAGTCGCGAAAAGGCCATCTTGTCGCAATGGGAAGTCGGTGCCGGCCTGGTTCCGGGTGGCGGACCTATGGCCCGCCTACCCAGGCTCATGGGCCGAGGAAGGGCGTTGGAAGTGCTGCTCGGCGCGGATGATATTCGAGGCGATCTGGCCGAGCTTTATGGCTACGTCAATCGCGCCTTACCCGACGCGGAGCTCGACGCTTTTGTCGACACGTTGGCGACGCGCATTGCTTCCTTCGACAAGCAGGCCATCGCCGAAACGAAAGATTTCGTCAATGTGGCGAGCCTGCCGCCCGACGCGGAAATTGCCCCCGAGTGGGACGCATGTATTGCCTCCATTGGGCGCCCCGCCGGCCAGACGAGAATCAACAAGTTGCTGGAGCGTGGCTTCCACAAGCCGGGCGACGTTGAAAATCGGCTCGGATACCACGTGGGCCAGCTCGGCAGCTGAGATCGCGCAGGTAAAGACGTGGATGCCCGCGACAAGCGCGGGCATGACGGGGAAATGACTCGCACGAGTGGAAAGCGCTCTTGCGCCTCACCCCGCTCGTGTCCCCCGCAGCAGCAACGCCTCAGCGAGCAACGGCACATCGTCCGGCCAGTAGCAGGCCTCGCGCGGATGGCGCGCCCCGGCCTCCGCGAGCGTGCGGCAGGCGAGGATCGCGGTGCTCCAGCGCGGCGGGATCGCGCCGCGGCCCTGCGCGGCGCCGAGGAGCGCGCCGCAGATCGCCGCATTCGTGTCGGTGTCGCCGCCCTGGCGCACCGTCTCGATCAGCGCGTCCTCCAGCGGCCGGCCGCTCGCGAGATGGCGGAACGCGTTCTGGAACGCGATCATGACCGAGCCCTGCTGGTGGACGAAATCGAGGGGCCCCTCGCCGCGCTTGGCGCACGCGAGGGCCTCGCGCAGCGTCTCGGCCTCGGGCGCCGCGACCGCGGCCTCGGCGGCCGCGAACATGGCGTTGCGGTCGCCGTCATGAATGCCGCTGCAGATCGCCGCGACCAGTGCGGCCGACGCCGCCTGGCAGAGCGGATGCGGATGACTGAGCAGCGCGTCCTCGCGCGCGGCGGCCATGGCCTCGTCGGGATCGCGCGCCCAGATGCCGATCGGCGAGCAGCGCATGAGCGCGCCGTTCGATTGGCTGGTCCGGTCGGCCACCCGCCGCGCCTCCATGGCCTTGGCGGACAGGGCCGCGGCCGCGGCCGAGAAAGCCTTGCCGGTGGTGCCGCCGATGTCGAACGGGCGCGACGCGTACCAGTCGCCGTAGGCGGCGGCCACCGCCTCGGGCGGCCAGGCCGCGTGGCCCGCGAGCGCGCGCGCGAGCCCGAGCGCAAGCTCGCTGTCGTCGGTCGGCTGTCCCGCGATGGTGTCCCACGTCCCGCCGTCCGCGAGATCGCGCACGCCCTCCGGATAGCCGCCGGCGATCTGAACGGGCGTCTCGAACTCGACCAGTGAGCCAAGCGAGTCGCCGGCGATCTGGCCCATGAGGCAACCCACCGCCCGGTCGAGCGCATCTCCCGCGGCGCGCGGCCAGCCGAGCGACAGGCGCGGCGCCATGCGCCGGCCGTCCCGCACCTTGCTCCAGTCGCGCGCCGCGAGTGCGCGCGCGGCCCGTGGCGCGCCGCCGAAGCAGGCCTGCGTGCTGCTCGCGCCGTCCACCGTGTAGGCGACTTCCGCGCCCGTTTGGTCGAGCAGGATGCCGCCCGCGCCGCGGATCAGCGCATGGCCGGCCGCATAGTCCCAGCCGCATGGGCCGTTGAGCGAGACAGCCGCGACGCCGTCCCCGGCCGCCACGCGCGCGAGCCGATAGGCGATCGACGGCAGCGCCACGAACCGCGCCGGCGCCACGACGCGCGCGTTGCCGACAGGCCATTCGGCCGCGGCCTGGCTCAACAAGACGATGTCGCCCGTCGACAAATCCCGGTCGCCGAGCACTGTCGCGACCGGCACGCCATTGCGCAGCGGCCGATCGCGGCCCTCAGCCCACGCGATCGTGTCCGCGCCGCGATCGGGCGAGAGCGGCGCATGCACCACGCCGAGCACCGGCACGCCGTCGCGCAGCAGCGCGATCGAGACCGCCGAGCCCGGCTCGCCCGCGAGGTACGAGCGCGTCCCGTCGTGCGGATCGACCAGCCAGCAATACGGCCCGCCCGCGCCAGCCTCGACCCCGCTCTCCTCGCCGCGCCAGCGCGCCGGCAGGAACTCGAGCAGCCGGCCGCGCAGCTCCGCCTCGATCTCGTCGTCGATATCCGCATGCGATCCGTGGCCGCGCGGGCCCTGCGGCCGCGCGAACTCGACGGCCAGGCGGCGGCCCGCCGCCTCGGCAGCCGCGATCACGGCGGCAAGCAGAGCGGCAAAATCCGGATGTTGGGTCGCTTCCACGATGCCCCCGCGTGGCCTGCGCCAATTCTGTGCGATGCCAGTCTATCGGGGCAGGCGGTTGACGGAAACGTGCATGGCGTCGCACGCGGCGCCGGACATGGCGATCTCCGCATTCGTTCGCCTGACTGTTGGTCGCCGCCGGAGGAGGGATCGGTTCTGTCCGGCCGTATTAAACTTTGTCCATGGCCGGGACGATCAAGCACCGAGGCGCGCGCACCTCGCCACGATCACTTTTTGCCGTTGTCGTCCGGGAAGGCCACCTTGTAGGCGACGTTATAGGCCGCGATTTCCCGACAGGCGTTGTAGACGAAAACCTCATCAGCAGCAGGCAGAGAGACGGTGTCTTAGAGGCCGCCCTCCTGCCGCCTCGCCTCTTTTCGCTTCTCCTGTTCGAGGACGTACCCGCGTTGCAGTTCCCACTTCTTGAGAAAGCTCACGCGCGCCTCACCGTAGTCGGAGCTCTTTCGACGATTGTAGAGCAGCTCCGCCAACTTCAGTTGCCTATCGAGATACTCTTGGACCTCGTCGTCCGTCATCGTCGTCTTCTCGCACCGCTTTTTCACCTCCTCGATGATCTCCGGCTCTTTGCGGGTGAAGTCACGACGGTCGTTCACGGCCTTCATGTACTCATCGGTGTCCGCGAGCCGCTGCGTGAAGTTTGTGTACGGTTTCGTCGCCCTCTCTTCACACTTCTCGGAACAGAAGCGGAAGACGGCGCGTGGATCATGCAGAACGTCGCCGCATTGGACGCAGCGGCCCGGCTCGTAGTACATGCCGGGGCTCGATTTCCCCACCAGCAGCGCCTGTTCGTCCTCGGTGAGAGGGACCGGCTGCCGGGTCATCTTCTCGTCCAGCTCGCTGTCCCGCCTGATGAGCGCCGTGTTCAAGCAATCGAACGAGCAGTAATAACGCGTCGGGAAATCATGATCCCGAAACGGCTGCCGGCCGACCGGCGTGGCGCAGTTCCAGCACTTGTTTGCGGCGATCTCGTCCCGCAGCTTCTTGTCGAAGTCCGCGTGCAATTTCCGGCTTCTGTAACGGGATATGATGCCGCTGATGCCGTCGAAAACAGCGCGACCGAGAGAGACGACGGCTTGCCCAAGAGATCTCAGAAATCCGAGCATCCAGGTGGCCCTCGGTCTGGAAGAGCCCGAGGAGTATGCACCTCACAGCGTCTGTCGCATATGCGAATAAGGGCCTCGATGGCATGGCCGTGAGCTACCGGCCAGCCACTGTGCCTCGAACTTCTGACGGAGTGGCGCCATAGAGACGCTTGAACGTCCGGTTGAAGTAGGACAAGTCGCCAAAACCTGCTTCGAACGCAATCGACACAATGCTGCGCTCGGCCCATCGCGGTTCCGTCAACATGCGGAATGCGCGCGCCAGCCGGCGGCCAAGGACGACCTGCGAGAACGACGTTCCTTCGGTCTCGAACAGCTTGCGGATGTAGCTGTCGGACACGTTCTGGCGCCTCGCAACCGCACCGGGCGAAAGATCTCCGTGGGCGAGGTGCGCTTCGATGTCGCCCTTGATCGCACGCAGGCGGGCCGCGCGTATGCCTCGTCCCTCGGCAACCATGGCGGCGTCGCGCGTTGCGCCGAGCGTCACCGCGATGAGGTCGCACAGTTGCGCCACGACCAGTCGCCGCATCTCCGGGATTGCGAGTGCCGGATCATCGAACACGGCATCGACGTAGCCCCTCAGCAAATTCAACATCCCGGTGCCGCGCGGGATCCGGCACAGCACGGCATCGTCGATATTGCGCACCAGCGGCGCGAGCGATGCGCGCGGCAGTCGGATGACGCGATGATCGACGCGGTCCGGCCGGCTGATGGTTCGCGAAACGGAATAGCTGAGAAGCATTGCATCGCCGTCTCGCAGCGTCGCCTCGCCGCGGCCACCCGAAACAAAACTGAGCCCGCTCAGATTCATGTGAAAGCTGAAGTCGTCATCGCCATCGCCGCTGTCGCGGCGTGCGTGTTCGTGGCGGACACCTTGCACCGTTCCCGACAGGAGGCCGAGGTCGGGAAGCTTGCGAAGCGTAAAGTCGATATCGCAGGCGACGTCGGGCATCGGCTTGAAGGAGACCCAAGTCACGTCGCGTTCGTGGAGCGCCTGGACAGCGCCGCCCCGCGCCTGCACCTGCACGACGTCTATGGCACGCGTGCTCATGTCGCATCGCCCATCATGCTGTGACCCGCAGGGTCATTATGGACCAAACTTGCAGCCGCTGTGGAGTCCCGTCCAGTCCTAGGCGCATTCCCGCAATGTCCAAGCCGCCGGCGGAGACGCGCATATGATGCCGCGGAAATTCGGAGGACGCCATGAAGATCCACCGTCGCAGGCTCTTGCGGTTGATCGCGACCGCAGTCGCGGCCCCAGCCACCGCTCTTCGCCCGATTTGGGCGCAGGAGACCTCTCGACGCGTCCGCGTGGCGACGGGGCTGCTGGCGACATGGCAAAGCACGGCATGGCTTGGAGCCGAAACCGGTCTCTTCAGGAAGCGAGGGATCGACATGACCTTGCCGGCCATCGCGGTGGGCGGTCCGCAGGCCGCGGCAGGCGTCATCCGCGGCGACTGGGAGTTCGCCCACACCGGAACCTTACCCGTCGCCGAAGAGGTCCTCCAAGGGCACGACATCGTCATCCTGGCAACGCCGACCTCGGTATTCCCGAATTCCTTTGTGATGACCAGGAAGGAGATCACCCAGCTCGCGCAGCTGACCGGAAAGAAGGTCGGCATATTGACCGAGACCGGTCAGACCAGCGTGGCGGCGCGAATGACGGTCGAGAAGGCCGGTGCTACGGCCGCCTACGTGCCCCTGACCAAGTTCGATCGCATCTATGCCGCGCTGGCAGCTGGAGAGATCGACGCAGGTGCGCTGCCGATCGATCTCCGCTTTACGGGTCAGGCGCGCTACGGATGGAATGCATTTCCGATCCACGAGTTCGGCACGCCGTCGATATTCGCCAGCACGCGTAGGCTGATCGCGTCCAATCGTGATCTAGTGATGAACGTCATGCAGGGGTTCGTCGAGACGATCCACCTTTTCAAGACGCGTCCCGACGTCGTCGTGCCCTTGCTCCAGCGCTATCTGAAGATCGAGGACCGCAAGGCAGCCGAGGACCTGTATGCATTTCACGTACCCGTCTTTCAACGGGTTCCGCGGCCGTCGTTCCCCGGCATGCAGGCGTTGCGGGATGTCCTTGCCGCCAAGTATCCCGGGGCGGCGACGCTCAAGGAATCCGACATCGCGGATTCGTCGTTCGTCGAGGAACTCGAGCGCGACGGCTTCATAGACCGCCTGTATGCATCCGAGCGCAAATAGACGGTGCAACAGCGGCAATTCCGTTTAGCCGATTTTCGCTCGGTCACGTTACTTGTCCGCGTAAGACCGGAGGCAACCGATGCGGGCCAATCGCGTGTCCGTTCCGCGCATATGTCATTTATCCTGTCCCGCTCGCCATGGCGCGCTGGCAAAGCGTTCCATCAGGAAATCAAGAAACGCCTTCACGCGAGGCGTTCGTTGTCGGCGCCGCTGAAAAACGGCCCAGAGCGGGAAGCTCTCTGGCCGCTGAAAATTCTCCATCAGGGGAACGAGTTGCCCATTTCGGATCGCTTCGGCGACGATGATGTCCCCAAAGCGAACAATTCCCGCCCCACTTACCGCAAGCTTGAGAAGCATGTGCGCGCTGTCGGCGACGACCGGCCCATGAACCTCGACCTCTACAGCTTCGCCACCGATATTGAACGACCAAAACCGCGAATTCGGAATATGACTGAGCGTCAGGCATGCGTGTCGGGCAAGATCGTGGGGGTGAAGAGGCGCGCCGTGCTTCGCCAAATAGGCGGAGCTCGCGCAAACGACCTGCGTCAGGTCGGCGATCTTGCGCGTCGCAAATGCAGGATCGCCAAGCGAGCCTACACGCAGCGCGACGTCGATGTTGTCCTCGACCAGATCGACCACCCGGTTGGTGACCAGGAAGTCGAACGTGACGCGCGGGTAGCGCGCGAGGAATTCGGGCAGCACGGCGGACAGATGATCGACCGCAAACGACGGGAATGCGTGAACTCTCAGGTGGCCTTGCGCCGCGCGGCGGGCCGCCGAGATATCGCTCTCCGCTGAACTCGATCGCGTCGAGGATCTTGCGCGAGCGCTCGAGGAACACCTCACCCTCCGCCGTCAGGGCGAGCCGCCTCGTGGTGCGATCCAGAAGCCGGACACCGAGACGGGTCTCGAGCCGTGTCAGCAGCTTCGAAACGGCGGAAGGCGACAGACCAAGATCATCAGCGGCGGCCGCGAAGCTCCCGCGGTCGACCACGCGCGCAAACACCCCCATCTCGTTCGCTGGATTGGCCATTCAGGAAAATATTTCACGAGTTAACGCGCATCATCGCCGATTATCCACGCGCCGTAAACCGGCATGATGCGCGCAGAAAATCGGAAGCCAAAGCAGGGAGCGATGTGATGAAGCGGCCTCTCGCGCTTGTGACGCTAGTCGCCTCGGCAGTGGCCATCGGCATGTTCAGCAAGGCCGCCGCGCAAATGGACGAAGACGTCGTAGGAACGTGGGAATGGATCTCTGTCGAGAACACTGCGTCCGATGGAGCAATCACCCACCCGTTCGGCCCGAAGCCCGGCGGATATCTTACATTCGATCGGAGGGGGCGCTTCTTCTGGCTCATCACCCGCCCCGGCCGCGCCAAGTTTGCGAGCGGCCGACGTGATCAAGGCACGGCCGATGAAAACAAAACGATCGTCCAGGGCAGCCTTGCCTATACGGGAACGTATGCGTTCGACCATGACCACCTCATCATGAAAATCGAATTTAGCACTTATCCGAACGAGGAGGGAGCCGAGCAGAGACGGACCTTCACGTTGAGCGGCGACGATCTCTCATGGAGGAATCCGACCGTGTCGACGGGCGCCTCCGGGATCGCCAGGCTTAGACGCCTCAAGTGAGTTGGAGTCGGAGGCCGGAGATGGAGGCGACGCGTCGACAGCTATTGGGGTTCGTTGGAATGTTGGGAATCCTCGCGTCGGTAGGGACGGCTCGGGCGCAAGCCTATCCGACACGTCCGGTTCGCTGGATCGTTCCCTTTCCGGCAGGCGGCCCAAGCGACATCCTGGCACGCCTCATCGGCCAATCTCTGGCTGAGCGGCTGGGTCAGCCTTTCATCATCGAGAACCGGACGGGCGCCGGTGGAAATATCGGCACGCAGGCGGTGGCGAGTGCGGCGGCTGACGGTCACACCTTGTTGCTCGTGGCCGCGCCCAATGCGGTTAACGCTGCGCTCTACGACAATCTTGGCTTCAATTTCGCTCGTGATATCGCGCCGGTCGCCAGCATCGCACGCGGGGCGCTGATCATGCTGGTTGCGCCGTCGTTTCCAGCCAAAACCGTCGATCAGTTCATCGCGCTTGCGAAGGCGAGCCCCAGCAAGATAAACATGGCGTCAGCCGGCAACGGTACGCCGCCTCACGTGGCGGGCGAGCTTTTCAAGGCAATGACCGGCATCGAGATGCTGCACGTGCCCTATCGCGGCGTCGCGCCCGCGATCACAGACTTACTCGGTGGCCAGGTGCAGGTGCTGTTCGATCCAGTGCCGTCATCGATCGGATATGTTCGAGCGGGCAAGCTTCGGGCGCTGGCGGTCACCACCGCCCGCCGTTCGGAGCTGCTGCCCGATACGCCCTCGCTGAGCGAATTCGTTCCAGGCTACGAAGCCAGCACTTGGTTTGGCGTCGGTGCGCCAAGAGCGACGCCGTCCGACATCATCGCGAAGCTCAACACGACGATCAATACGGTCATCGTCGAGCCCGCCATGGAGGCGCGCTTGGCAGATCTCGGCGCCGGCGTCTTCGTCAGCTCACCCTCCGAGTTCGAGGCCTTCATTGCGGCTGAAACCCGGAAGTGGGCGAAAGTCGTAAAGGCAGCGGGTATCAAGCCCGGTTGACGCCGACCACGGTTCGAGCCACTTACGCCGTCTCATCGTCCCAATGCGCATCGCGCTCGGGCACGCCGCTCGCCGCGAAGGCGCGGCCGAGGTCGTGCAGGTCGAACAGGCTCTGCCCGGCCGCGATCGCGGCGGCGGCCGCGTCCTCATGCGCCATGCGCGCCTCGCCCTTCTCGACGGCCGTCGCGAGATGCGCCGGCGGAAGCACCAGGACGCCGTCACCGTCGGCGCAGATCACGTCGCCCGGATGCACCAGCACGCCGCCGCAGCGGATCGGCACGTTGACGGCGCCGGCACCGCGCTTGTCCGGATGCGCCGGCGAGATCGCGGTCGACCACACCGGATAGCGCCGCGCGGCCAACTCGTCCGCGTCGCGGATGCAGCCCTCGACCACCACGCCGGCGAGCTGCTTGCGCTCGGCGTAGAGCGCCGCGAGCGTGCCCCATTGCGCGCCCGACGGCTCGCTGCCGTCGACCACCAGCACGTCGCCCGCCGCCGCGATCTGCAGCGCCTTGTGCATCATGAGGTTGTCCGCCGGCGCGCAGCGCGCCGTCACGGCCGGGCCAGCGATGCGCAGCCCGAGCACCAGCGGACGCATGCGCGGGCTCATCAGGGCGGCAGCGCGGAGGTCCGCGGGCAGCACCTCGTAGAGGTCGGAAACCGGAATGCGCGCGGCGCGCGCGACGAGGCCCGGGGCGGGCCGGCGCACGCGTCGATACGCGACGTTGCGTTCCTCGGGCATGCTCGTTTCCATTCGTCGGCCGCGCGGCTCACTCAAGCTTGACGTTCGCGGCCTTGATCACCTTGGCCCAGGTGTCGACGTCGCTCTTGAGCGTGGCGAGGAATTCGTCCGGGCTCTTGATAAGCGGCTCGGCACCCTGGCTCGCGAGAAAGTCGATCATAGGCTTGCTGCGCAGGATATCGCCGACGTCGGCATTGATCTTGCGCACGATCGCCGGATCGGTCTTCGCCGGCGCGAGGATGCCCCACCACGGATTGACGTCGAAACCGGGGAACCCGGCCTCCGCGATGGTCCGGACGTCGGGCGCCGCGTCGACCCGCCTGGCGCTGCTCACCGCCAGCGCGCGCACCTGCCCGTTGCGGATGAACTGCAGCACCGACGGCACGGTGCTGAACGCCGTGTCCACGTGCCCGGCGATCACGTCCGTAATCGCGGCCGCAACCCCGCGATAGGGAACGTGCACAATCTCGATCTTGGCATCGGCCTTGAGCATCTCGCCGATCAGGTGATTGACCGAGCCGATGCCCGATGAGGCGAACGTGTAGCCGCCGGGCTTCTGGCGCGCGAGCGCGACGAACTCCTGCAGGCTCCTGGCCGGCAGCTTCGGATTGGCGATGAGGAAGAACGGCGTGCTCGCGATGGTCGCGGCCGGGGCGAAATCCTTCACCGAGTCGAACGGCAGATGCTGATAAAGGCTCGGGTTGACGGCCTGCGAGCCCGCATAGGTGACGAGCAGCGTGTAGCCGTCCGGCGCCGCCTTGGCGACGAACTCGGTGCCGAGCACGCCGGCGACGCCGGCGCGGTTCTCGACGACCACCGGCTGCCCCCAGCGCTCGCTCAACATCTGGCCGAGCTTGCGGGCAAAAACATCGGTCGCGCCGCCCGGCGCCTGCGGCACCACCAGCTTGACGACGCGCGCCGGCCAGGGCTCGGCGCCGAATGCCGCTGCTACGCCGAAACAGGCCAGGAGCGCGAAGATCCGGGCGAGCCAAGCTCGTGTACGCCTCATGCTGGGTCACCTATTCGATCGACAGGCTGTGCAAGGTCGAGCGAAGTCCAGCCTAGTCCGACGACGCTCCCGACCAACTGCATAATCGTCGCACAGGTCAAGGGGAGACGGGCACGCCGTCGTTTCGACGAAAGTCTTCGCGGTTGGCGGAAATTGCTGTCGCGTTCTCGACGTGAGTAAATCGGGGAAAACGGGAGCGCTTCTCTCTCTTGCTTGCTCTTCGGCGCCAAATCGGCGATGGCTTAAATCCTAGTCTCGGATTTGTGCGAGTTGTCGCCCGCCGCTGCTCGTCGGCGGGTTTTTGTTGCCGCCGGGAGCGCGCTCCCGGGGCGCCCGAAATCGTCCTACGGTTGCATCGCCTCCGCCCTTTTCATTGTTTTTCTATTGTTTTTGCCATTGCTTTCCATTGTTCTTATGCCTGCGGATTTTTCCTCGTCCCTTCAATATCTTGCATTGTAAAGTCGCGCCATTTCCCATTGCAGATCGATTGTTATTTTTGTGGGGGGGTGGCCTGCCCCAATTCTTCGGACCACGGTTAGCTTGAGACGGCGTCCCCGACCTGCTGCCTGTGCCCCTTGCGGAGCGGGTGATGCAACGGGCTAGGGCGCGAAGGCCCACCTACCGCAGCGCCCTCGGCTCGCGCAAAGAACGGCCGCCGCCATCGCGCCGCCGCCTACTCGGCGATCGGCTCGGTCGCGACGATCTCGATGCCGAAGCCCGCAAGGCCGACGTAGCGGTGCTTCGCCGCCGTGATCAGACGGATGGACGAGATGCCGAGATCCTTGAGGATCTGCGCGCCGAGGCCGATCTCGCGCCACTGGCGCTGACGCTCGGCCTCCGAGCCCGCATCGGTCTTGTCGCCATTGGTCGGGATCGCCGAGACCGGGACGCCGACCGAGCCGTCGCGCAAGAAGACGAACACGCCCTGCCCTTCGCGCTTGAAATGCCGCAACACCTTCGGCACCGAGCTGTTGCCGCCGAACACGTCGCGGATCAGGTTGGCGCGATGCAGCCGCGTCGGCACGTTCTTGCCGTCGCCGATGCGACCATAGACCACCGCCATGTGATGCACCTGGTCGAAATGCGTCATGTAGGCGTAGCCCTTGAGCGGACCGATCTCGGTGTTGACCGTGAACTCGCTGATGCGATCGACGAGCTTCTCGCGCGCCTGCCGGTAGGCGATGAGATCGGCGATCGAGATGCGCTTGAGATTGTGCTTCTCCGCAAAGGCCGCGACCTGCGGCCCGCGCATCACGGTGCCGTCGTCGTTCATGAGCTCGGAGAGCACGCCGACCGGCGGCAGCCCGGCGAGCCGGCAGAGATCGATGCAGCCCTCGGTGTGGCCCGAGCGCATGAGCACGCCGCCCTCGCGGGCCACCAGCGGAAACACGTGACCCGGCCGCACGAAATCGGCGGCGCCGCTGTTGCCGTTGGCGAGCGCGCGCACCGTGTTGGTGCGCTCCTCGGCCGAGATGCCGGTGGTGAGCCCGTGGCGCACGTCGACCGACACCGTGAACGCGGTGCCGAGCGGCGCGTCGTTGAGCGCCACCATCGGATCGAGATGCAGCCGCTTCGCCTCGTCGGCCGCGAGCGGCGCGCACACGATCCCCGAGGTGTGGCGGATGACGAACGCCATCTTCTCGGCCGTGCACATCGAGGCGGCGACGAACAGGTCGCCCTCGTTCTCGCGGTCGTCGTCGTCGGTGACCACGACGATCTCGCCGCGCGCGAAGGCGGCGACGACCGTTTCGACAAGCTGGTGGGCGTCCGAGGACATGGCATCCGTTTCCGCGGCGCGAGACGCGCCGCGTCCGTTATGTATCGGCGCGGGCCACAAATGACTAGGGCCAACTGCATGACGAGACTGCGGAAGTCACGTAGCTCGCCTCCGCCAACCAAGAATGCATGCGGGCCCTCTCCCCCGCTTGCGGGGGAGAGCGGGAGAGGGGGAAGCCGCGCGCGCATGCGCTTGTCGACTTGCCCGCTCCCGCGCGCACCGATCTCGGGTTTACCCGAGATCGGCAAATAATCTCCGCAAGTCGGGCAAGCCCGACTTGCGTGCGCGTATCCCTCCAGCCGAAGTCGGATTTATCCGACTTCGGCCGACCATCAGTGCCGAAATCGGGCAAGCCCGATTTCGGGTGCAAGCGGGGGAGGGGAAAGAAAAGACCCTACTCGATCGGCTGGATTCCCATGCCCTTGATGAGCTTCGCCCACTGCGCGGTCTCGGTCGTGATCACCGTGGCGAATTCGGCGGGCGTGCCGCCGATCACGTCGATCCCGAGATCGGCGAACTGCTTGCGTACCCTGGGCTCGCCCAGCACCCGCATGGTCTCGGCGTAGATCTTGTCGGTGACCGGCTTGGGCGTGCCGGCCGGCGCCATCAGGCCGAACCACGGCACCGCATCGAAGCCCGGGTAGCCCATCTCGATCATGGTCGGCAGGTCCGGCGCCGCGCCCGACCGCTTGACCGAGCTCACCGCGAAACCCTTGAGCTTGCCCTCGCGCACCAGCGGCAGCACGTTGGAGATGTTGGAGAACGACATGCTCAGCCGTCCGGCCAAGAGGTCGGGCAGCACGGCCGTCGTGCCGCGATACGCCACGGCGCGGATATCGACATGCGCCATGTACTTGAACAGCTCGCCGGCGAGGTGCTGCGAGCTGCCGACGCCCGTATGCGCGTAGGTGAGCTTGCCGGGCTCGGCCTTGGCCAGCGCGACCAGCTCGGGGATCGAGTTCACCGGCACGTTCGGGGGCACCACCAGGATATTGGAGGCCACGAACACCTGCGTGATCGGCACGAAATCCTTGACCGGATCGTAGGCGAGCTTGGTGTAGAGGCTGGGCGCGAGCACGAGCGAGCCGTTGCCGCACATGACCAGCACGTGTCCGTCGGGCGCCGAATGCGCGACGCGGCCGCACGCGATGTTGCCGCCCGCCCCGCCGACGTTCTCGATCACGACCGGGCGTCCCCAGCTCGCCGCGAACCTTTCGGCGAGCACCCGTGCCACGATGTCGGGCGCGGTCCCGGCCGTGAAGCCGACCAGGATGCGCACGGTCTGCGACGGATAGCCCGTCTGCGCGGTCGCAGGCGCGGCACCCAGCAGCAGTCCCAACGCGGTAATTCCAGCGTAGATCGCTCTCATCAACGCCTCCCACGGAAAGACGGCACAATAGAGCATGATCCCGAAAAGTGGATACCGGTTTTCGGAAAAGATCATGCTCAAACAAAGTAGCCGTTGTTGACGCCGCCGTCTGTGTCCTTAAGAGAGCCACCCATGACTACCGAAGATCGCGTCTTCATCGCCGGCGCCGGCCCCGTCGGCCTCATCGCGGCGGCCGCGCTGGTGCGGCACGGCATTCCGGTGACCGTGTTCGAGGCTGCGCCGTCGCTCAGCCGCGAGTCGCGCGCCTCGACGTTCCACCCCTCGACCCTCGACATGCTCGACGACCTCGGGCTCGCGCAGGCGCTGATCGCGACCGGCCTGATCGCGCCGCGCGTGCAATACCGCACGCGCCACAACGGGGTGATCGCGGCATTCGATTTCGCGGCTATCGCGGACGCGACGCGACACCCATATCGGCTGCAGAGCGAGCAGCACAACCTGACGCGCATCATCGACGGCAAGCTGAGGTCCGATCCGAACTACCGCATCGAATTCGGCCAGCGCATCTGCGGCGCGCGCCAGGATGCCGACGGCGTCACGGTGGCCCTCGCGGCGGCGGACGGCGCGACGCAAGAGCGGCGCGGGCGCTTCCTGATCGGCGCCGACGGCGCGCGCTCGGAGGTGCGCAAGGCGCTCGACATCGAGTTCGAGGGCTTCACCTGGCCCGAGCGTTTCCTCGTCATCGGCACGACCTTCGATTTCTACGCCCTCATCCCCGGCCTCGACGCGGTGAGCTACGTCGCCGATCCGGCGCAGTGGCACTTCTATCTGCAGATTCCCGGCCTGTGGCGGATGATGTTTCCGATCGCGCCCGAGGTCTCCGACGAGACCGCGACGAGCCGCGCCTTCGCCCGGCAGACGCTCGCGAGCGTGCAGCCGGGTGCGCGCGACGAGGACATCGCCCACGTCACGCTCTACCGCGTGCACCAGCGGGTGGCGAAGACCTTCCGCGCCGGCCGCGTGCTGCTCGCCGGGGACGCGGCGCACATCAACAACCCGCTGGGCGGCATGGGCATGAACGGCGGCATCCACGACGCCATCAACCTGAGCGACCGCCTCGCCCGCGTCTGGCGCGGCGAAGTGCCCGATGTCGAGTTCGACCGCTACGATCGCCAGCGCCGGCTGGTGACGCTCGAATACGTGCAGAAGCACACGATCCAGAACAAGCGCAACCTGGAGACCGCCGACCCGGCCGAGCAGGCGCGCTTCCGCGCCGAGATGCGCGCCATCGCGGCCGATCCGGCCAGAACCCGCGATTACCTGCTGCGCATCTCGATGATCGCCAGCCTCAAGCGCGCCGCAGAGCTGGGATAGCCTGCAGGGTGGGCAAAGCGAAGCGTGCCCACCATCTGAACCGCGCAATCGCGCATGGGCACGGCGCGTTCCGCGCCTTTACGGAAATCGCATCGTAGAACACATGATCGCCAAGCTCATCGTCCAGACGCTCGTGATCTACGCCATCACGGCGGCCCTGCTCTTCGTCGCCGCCGGCACGTGGCGCTGGCCGCAGGCGTGGATCTTCGTCGTCGAGATGGCCGCGACCGGGATCGCGGTCGGCGTGTGGCTCGCGCGGCACGATCCCGGCCTCATGGCGGAGCGCATGTCCTCGCCGATCCAGCGCAACCAGGCGGCCGCCGACAAGCTCGTGATGCTCACGGTCGTCGTCGGCTGGCCGGCGTGGCTCGTGTTCCTCGCGCTCGACGCCGTGCGGTTTCGCCTCTCGCACTTGCCGGTGTGGGCGCAGGCCGCCGGCGCTCTCCTGATCCTCGTCGCCATGTACGCGTTCTACCGTACCTTCCGCGAGAACAGCTTCGCGGCGCCGGTCGTGAAGATCCAGGAGGAACGCGGACAGACCGTCGTCACCACCGGGCCCTACGCGATCGTGCGCCACCCGATGTATGCGGGCGCCGGCCTCTTGTTCTTCGGCGTGCCGATGCTGCTCGGCTCCGCCTACGGCCTCGCGCTCGCGCCCGCGTGGTATCTTCTATTCGCGCTGCGCATTTGCCTCGAGGAACGCGTCCTGCGCCAGAGCCTCGCGGGCTACGACGACTATGCGCAGCGCGTGCGCTGGCGGCTGCTGCCCGGGGTCTGGTGACGTCGACCCTACGTCTTCTTGAACGGCCACGCCGTCCCCTCGCCCACCTGCGCACGATGGCGCAGGAAATGGTCCGCAATCACGCACGCGACCATGGCCTCGCCGATCGGCACCGCGCGGATGCCGACGCAGGGGTCGTGGCGGCCCTTGGTCGATATCTCGGTCTCGTTGCCGTAGCGGTCGACCGTCTGGCGCGGATTGAGGATCGACGATGTCGGCTTGACGGCGAAGCGCGCGACCACCGGCTGGCCGGTCGAGATGCCGCCGAGGATTCCGCCCGCCTGATTAGAGAGGAAGCGCGGCCGCCCGTCGTTGCCCATGCGCATCTCGTCGGCGTTCTCCTCGCCGGTCAGCGCCGCGGCCGCGAAGCCGGCGCCGATCTCGACGCCCTTGACGGCGTTGATGCTCATGAGCGCGCTCGCGAGATCGCCGTCGAGCTTGCCGTAGATCGGCGCGCCGAGGCCGGACGGCACGCCCTCGGCCACGACCTCGATGACGGCGCCGACCGAGGAGCCCGACTTGCGCACGCCGTCGAGATAGTCGGCGTAGAACTTCGCTTGCTCGGCGTCCGGGCAGAAGAACGGATTCTTGTCGACCGCATCCCAGTCCCAGCGACCGCGGTCGATCGCGTGCGGCCCCATCTGCACCAGCGCGCCGCGCACGCTGAGCCCGGGCACGATCTTGCGCGCGATCGCGCCGGCCGCGACCCGCATCGCGGTCTCGCGCGCCGACTGGCGCCCGCCGCCGCGATAGTCGCGCAGGCCGTACTTCACATCATAGGTGTAATCGGCGTGGCCCGGCCGATACCTGTCCTTGATGTCGGAATAATCCTTCGAGCGCTGGTCGACGTTCTCGATCAATAGCGCGATCGGCGTGCCGGTCGTCACCTGCGCGCCCGACGCCTCGTCGATGAAGACGCCGGACAGGATCTTCACCGTGTCGGGCTCCTGTCGCTGCGTCGTGAAGCGCGATTGGCCGGGCCGGCGCTTGTCGAGATAGGGCTGAATATCGGCTTCGCTCAACGGGATGCGCGGCGGCGTTCCATCGACGACGCAGCCGATCGCGGTCCCGTGGCTCTCGCCGAAGGTGGTGACGCGAAAGAGATGGCCGAAGGTGTTGTGGGACATGCGGTTTGCTCGCTAGTGCCGCGAACCCGAAGTTCGCACGACTTCTCGGCAAGCGCGGTTGCGAACTTCGGGTTCAAAAGCGGCACTAGAATCATAGAGTAGCTAGTGTCCTTTCGATTCCGAAGTTCGCTCAGAGGTCGCCGCAAGAGCTTGCGAACTTCGGAATCGGGACACTAGCCAGTTGTCGTAGCCCGCGTCATCCGGGTTGGTCAAATGCGCGGAACCGCGGGCGATTGGCGGCCCGACCACGACATCGCGGCAAAGGAGGCGTCTCGCGCGAATGAATGGTCGTTCAGCTTGCCCTGAACGACCGTTTAGGGAGTGGCGGTTCTCGATGAACGTTTGTTAAGGTCATGTTTTTCAACGGTAAATTCGGCAAAACCATTTGAAATGCGCGGCCGAAAGCCTTAGGGAAAATTGCGTGGGTCGGTGGGTCCTGGGGGATATTCGTCGTGACAATTCACAGCGCTTTCGATCAGGCGCGGCCGGTCAGCGGCCTGCGCAGGTCGCTGGTCGCGCTCGCCGCGTCGGCGCTTGCGGCGATCGACATTGCGCCGCCGCAGGGTCTGCGCCGCACGGCGAGCTTCTCCGGCACGCAGGTCGCCGTTCTGTGCGGCGCGCTGCTGATGCTCGTCTCGATCCCGATCCTGACCCAGCCGCTGCCGCCGATCGAAGACTACGTCAATCACCTCGCCCGCATGCACGTCATGGCGTCGGTCGGCTCCGACCACGACCTCGCGCGCTTCTACGAGATCGACTGGCAGATCGTTCCCAACCTGATGATGGATCTCCTGGTGCCGCGGCTCGCGCACATGATCGGCATCTACAAGGCCGGCCAGGTGTTCACGGTCGCCACCTTCGCGCTGATCCTCTCCGGCACGCTCGCGCTCAACCGCGCGCTCTTCCGCCGCTGGTCGCTGCTCCCGCTGATCGCCGCGCCGCTGCTCTATAATTACGCCTTCCTGACCGGCGTCATGAACTACCTCTTCGGCATCGGCATCGCGCTGTGGGCGACCGCCGCGTGGGTCATGCTGCGCGAGCGGCGCTGGCCGTGGCGCATGGCGGTCTCGGCGGTGTTCGTCATGCTGCTGTTCTTCTGTCACCTGTTCGCGCTCGGCGTCTACGGCGTCGCCCTGCTCGCGATCGAGAGCGGCCGCCTGTGGAGCCGCCGCTCACAGCCCCTCGCGCCGCGCCTCGTCGCCTTCCTCGCCACCGGGGTGCCGTTCCTGCCGGCGCTACCGATGCTGCTGATGAGCCCGACCTGGGGCCTGTCGGGGCAGAACGTGTGGGAGCCGCTCGGCAAGATCGACGGCCTCAAGTTCATCGTCGAGGTCTATTCCGACACCGTCGCCTTCATGCTGATCGGCGCCTTCGCGATCGGCATCGCGTGGGCGATGCGCAACCGCCTGCTGCGCTTCCACCTCGTCGGGATCGCGCTGCTGATCGTCGGCGGCGCCGTCTACATGGCGCTGCCGCGCATGATGTTCGCGACCTACATGGCCGACCAGCGCCTGCCGATCGCGCTTGCGTTCCTCGTCATCGCCTGCCTCAACGTCGACATGGGCCACCGCCTCGTGCGGCGCGGGTTCCTGGCGCTGCTGTTCGTGCTCGTGGTCGTGCGCGTCGTCGAGGTCGACTCCCATTGGGCCGACATGTCGGGCGCGACGCAGGAATTCCGCGACTCCGTCAAGCGCATCAAGCGTGGCTCGACGGTGCTCGTCGTCTACGCGGACGACTACATCGCGGGCGTGGGCGACCTCGGCCTCGTGCACGCGCCCTGCCTCGCGATGATCGACCGCTCCGCGCTGGTGACCACCGCGTTCACGGTCGAGGGCAAGCAGGTGATGCACGTGCGCCCCGCCTATCGCAGCCAAGTCGATACCGAGGACGGCGTACCGCCCACCATCGACCAGATCGTGCTGTCGGCCGCCAAGCATGAGGACGACAACACGGTCTTCTGGCACGGCTGGGAGAACCGCTTCGACTACGTCTACGTGCTGTTCACCGACGAGGACTCGGAGAACCCGGCGCCCAACCGGCTCAAGCTGGTGCACGACGGCTCGCGCTTCCAGCTCTACAAGGTGCTCAAGCCGAGCTGAGCGCCCGCATCATCTGCAGCGCGGACGCCAGTAAAGACCGTATTTCGATTCCCGCACCTGCTCGTAGCGTGAATTGATCGCCGCGCGGATGCGGTCGGTCAGCGGGCCGTTGACCGGGTCGGTCCAGTCGTCGTTGAGCTCGATCAGCGGAAATTCGCACCGTTCGATCCGCGCCACGACTGCGTCCTCCAGCGCCGGCACCGCGAACGCGATGCTGCGGATGTTATTAAGGTCGAGGTTGAACGGCTCGCCGGCCCAGTAACACAGTGTGGGATCGCGGCAGATTACCGGACCGGGCGGCACGGAGCGCATGTATCGCAAGTCCGCCGCGAAGCCGTCGTCGGTGACTGCCACGAAAGCGTCCGTGATCCCTTCGCGCCCGGATATGATCGCCAGCAACGGCGACACCAGCGCGATCGCCAGCCAGCCGGCCGCGGCGGCCCAGCGCAGTCCGCGCGGCGCGTCGCCCTTTTGCACATACTGCGCCACGCCGGCGCCCATCACGCCGAGGCCGATCGCGATGCAGAAGAGCAAATCGAAGAAGACATTGACGTCGACGCCGTCGACGCCCGACATCGCGACGCCGAGCGCGAGCGAGACCACCGCATAGATCAGGACCAGCCGCGTCTTGGCGTCGGCGCGGAACGCCAGAAACGGAACGACCGCGAGCAGCAGGCCGTATTGCTTGAACTGCTCCAGGCTCTGCGACCACGCCACGCCGGCGTTATAGGGCCGCGCCAGCAGGAGCAGCGCGAACATGCTCTTGCCGTACGCGGCATAGAGACCCGCGCCCGCGACCACCACCGCGGCGACTGAAAGACAAATGAAGGTGCCCAGCGCCCGCGCGCGGCCCGACAGCAGCAGGAACAGCGCGATGCTCAGCGGCGCCGCCACGATGTTGTGCTTGATGAGACCGGCAACGAGCATGAGAAGAACCACGCCTGCCCAGAAGGCCGCAGGCGGCGCGGCGTCGACCGTGCGGACCACGCGCCAGAGCGCGATCAGCATGAACAGGCTCGCCAGCATCTGTGGATCGTCGGCCGCCGCATAGTCCTGATGAAAGATGCCGAACAGCGCCACGAACGCGATGCCGGCGAGCCACCAGCCCTTGCGCCGGCCGACGATCTCGCGCGCGATGAGCGCGACGACCGCCCCGTCGAGCAGCAAGGCCGCGGCCGCAATCGCACGGCCGGCGCGCACGTTGTCGCCAACCACGGCGCCGAGGGCGCCCGTGAGATAGAACCAGAGCGGCAGGTAGTTGTTGAGCTTGAGGCCGGCGAGCGGCGGATAGAGGTCCGCCCCGGACCACGCGGCCGCCGCCCAATAGGCGTTCCAGCCCTCGTTGACGTTGAAGCTGAACCGGGTGCCGACCTTGCACGCCATCGCGGCGATCATCACCAGCGCGATCGCGCCATAGACGACAATCGGGACAGCGGCCAGGGCCGACAACATCTTTTGCGGTTTCACCATCGAGGCTCCGGCGGGTCGCGTCGCGATCCCTCGCCATATCGCCTCACGAAGGGCCGATCCGTCAAACGGGTTGACACCGCTTGGCGTTTGATGCCGGGCTTGCGCGGCGATCCGGCACGCGGCGCATATCGGACGCCGGGCTGCGGGTTGGGGACATGATCGAGCCGTACGGGGATCAACCGGGACAGTCAGAGGCGCGACCGCCGACGGCGATGCTGTCGCGCGCCATTCCGGCGTCCTCCGACACGATCACGATCCTCGTGCTCGCTCTCGCGGCCCTGCTCGCGCTTGCGCCCGCCCTGGTGTTCCCCGTGCCGCCGCTCGCCGACTATCCAAACCACCTGGCGCGCATGCACGTCATCGGCACCATCGGCGCCGATCCCGACCTTGCGCGCTATTACGAGATCCACTGGCGGATCATTCCCAATCTCGCCATGGATGTCGTCGTCCCGCAGCTCGCGCGGATCGTGGACATCTATCATGCGGGCCAGATCTACGCGGTCGCCTGCCTCGCGCTGATCGTAAGCGGGGTCTTCGTCCTCAATCGGGCCCTGTTCGGCCGCTGGTCCGTGCTCTCGGTTGCGGTGCTGCCCTTCCTCTACAACCACATCCTCTTCCTCGGCTCCATGAACTACTGGACCGGCGTCGGCCTCGCGCTGTGGGCGGCGGCCGTGTGGGTGGGGCTGCGCGACCGGGCGTGGCCGTGGCGGCTCGCGGCGTCGACGCTGTTGGCGAGCGCGCTGTTCTTCACTCACCTGTTCGCGGCCGGCATCTACGGGATGATGCTGCTGGCCTTCGAGCTCTGGCGCCTGTGGCACCGTCGCTCGATTCCGCTCCCGGCGCGCCTCGCTGATTTCGTGGCGACCGGCGTGCCGTTTCTGCCCTTCCTGCCGCTGCTGATGATAAGTCCCACCCTGGGCCTTGCCGGCACCAATCAGTGGTCGCTGCCCGCGAAGCTCGAAGGCCTCTACTTCGCGGTCAGCACCTACTCGGATCGCGTCGATTTCGCGCTGGTCGCGGCCATCGCGGCCGTGCTGGGCTGGGCCGCGTCCCGCCGCGAGCTGCGGGTGCATCCGGCCGGCTGGATCCTGATCGGGATCGGCGCGGCCGTCTACCTCGCGATGCCGAATGTCCTGTTCGACACCTATGTGGCGGACGAGCGGCTGCCGGCCGCCCTGGTCATCGTCGCGCTTACGTTCTTCTCGCTCGACGCACCGCGCGCCTTCTCGCGGCACGCCGTCGCGGCACTGCTGGTCCTGCTGCTTGCCGCCCGCGTCGCCGAGGTCGGCGTAAACTGGACCGCGCTGGCGCGCCAGACCGCCGACGTGCGCGCCTCGACCGAGGTTCATTGCGGAACGCGGCGCGCGCGTGCTCGTCGGAGCGTCCGATCAGATCTCAGAGAACGAGGCGTTCGATTTCGCGCTCGCGCATGCCGCCTGCCTCGCGATCATCGAGCGCTCCGCGTTCGTGGCGAACGCGTTCGTGTTCCCCGGCAAGCAGATCATGGAGGTCCGGCCGGCGTACCGGCAGATCGCCGAGCTCGTCGACGGCGACCTGCCGACCATCGAGCAGCTGGCGGCGGCCAGCAAGACGACGGCGCAGCCGGAAGGCACCGGCGAGTATTGGCGGCAATGGCAAAGGAATTTCGACTACCTGTACCTGATGTATACGGCGCGCGATGAACCCAACCCCTTCCCGGACCTCCTGACCCTCGTCTACGACGGCGACCGCTTCAAGCTCTACAAGATTCGCAAGACCGGGCCGTAACCCGTCCTGAGTCCTGGCCATTCGGCGAGCACGCCCCGCCCTGGCGCCGCGGTATTTGGTGAGCCGCCGCGTGCCGGGGTGCGATTGACAGGCCGGCCGGGAATTGGGCAATGAACTGATCGGGGAATAAGCGGGCCATACCGGGCGGCTGGCCACGACAAGGAAAGCGACTGGCGTCTTGCCGCGGTCTCTCATTTCCTCCTCCGGGAGGGCCATGCTCGTTGTGCTCGGTGTGGCGACGGTGCTGGCGCTTGCGCCGGTTCTGGCCGTCACCATCCCGCCGCTTGCCGACTATCCCAACCATCTCGCGCGCATGCAGGTCATCGCGACGAGCGGCGCCGATCCGGATCTCGCGCGCTACTACGAGATCCACTGGCAGATCATCCCCAACCTGATCATGGACATGATCGTCCCGCTGTTCGCGCGGGTGATGGACATCTACCATGCGGGCCAGGTCTTCACGGTCATCTGCGTGCTGATCGTGGCGACCGGAGTGCTGGCGCTGAACCGGGCGCTGTACGGCGGCTGGCCCGTGATCGGGCTTGCGGCGCTGCCGCTACTCTACAATCACATCTTTCTCGTCGGGCTCATGAACTACTGGTTCGGCGTCGGGCTCGCCTTGTGGGCGACCGCCGCCTGGGTCGCGTTGCGCGAGCGGCCGTGGCGCCTGTTGGTGTCGGCGATCTTTGCGGTCGGGCTGTTCTTCAGCCACATCTTCGCGGTCGGGGTCTACGGGATGGCGCTGCTCGCGCTCGAGCTGTGGCGGCTGCGAGCGCGGCGCTCCGTGCCGCTCGGTGCGCGCCTTGCCGATTTCGCGATCACCGGGGTGCCGTTCCTGCCGGTCGCCGCGCTGCTGCTCGCGAGTCCGACCTGGGACCTCTCCGGGACGAACGAGTGGTTCCTCTCCGCAAAGGTCGAGGGGCTCTACTTCGTCATCAGCGCCTACTCGGATTTCGTCGACTACGCACTCGCGGCCGGCCTGGTCGCCGTGCTGGCCTGGGCCGCGGTCCTGCACGAGCTGCGCGTTCATCCGGCCGCCTGGATCCTGCTCGGTCTCGGCGCCCTCGTCTATCTGGCGATGCCGAACGTCACGCACACCGCCTATCTGGTCGACCAGCGGCTGCCGATCGCGATCATCCTGATCGCGATCGCGTTCATCCGCCTGCAGGCGCCGAGCCGGCTCGCCGATGGCGGCATCGTGCTCGCGCTGTTCTTCCTGCTCGCCGTGCGCATCGCGGAGGTCGGTGTCCATTGGAGCGCGCTGGCCCGCCAGGAAGCCGACGTGCGGGCGTCGACGAAGCTGATCGCGCAACGCGGCGCGCGCGTGCTGGTCGCCCAGTCGGACGATACGTCGGACGTCGATGCGCTCGACTACGGGCTCGCGCATGCCGGCTGCCTCGCCATCATCGAGCGCTCGGCGCTTGTCGCCGATACGTTCGTGTTCGCGGGCAAGCAGATCATGGCGGTGCGGCCCGCCTACCGCCGGCTCGCCGAGAGCACCGACACGGAGCTGCCGTCCGTCGAGGACCTCAGCAATGACGAGGTCGGCGGAGCCTCGTCGGGCGATCCGCCCTACTGGCGGCAATGGCAGGACAAGTTCGACTACCTGTACGTCATGTACACGGCGGATGACTTCAGCAATCCGGCGCCCGAGGTCCTGACGCTCGTCTACAGCGGCACCCGATTTCGCCTCTACAAGATCCATAAGCCCGTGCCGTAGGCGTGGGCGCTCTTTGGTCTCAGGCTAGGCGAAGCGCATCAGCCGGCCGGGCGCAAACTGATAGACGACGCCCTGGTCGATACTGTGGATCGGCGCCACCGCCGGCGGCTCGACCTCGAAATGGACGATGAGGGTGCGCGCGACGCCGCCATGCGACACCACGATCGTGTCGCGCGCGACGCCAGCATGCCAGGCGCTCGACCCGCACAAGCAGATCGGCATAGCTCTCGCCGCCCGGCGGCACGAAGCCCCATTTGTCGTGCTCGCGCGTCGCGAGCACGCGCGTGTCGGCCTCGCGCGCTTTCAGCTCCGCGAACGTGAAGCCTTCCCAGCGACCGAACGAAAGCTCGACGAGGCGCGCGTCGGTGCGGTAGCCCGCCGGGTCGAGCGCGAGTTCGCCGCGCACCAGCTCCATGGTCTTGCGCGTGCGGCTGAGCGGGCTTGCCACGTAGTCGAACGTCTGTGGATCGCGTCCCTCGCGCTCGAGCAGCGTGCGCAGGATGTCGCCGCAGCGCACGGCCTGGGCGATGCCGACCTTGTTGAGCGGCGTGTCATGTTGGCCCTGCAGCCGGCCCTCGGCATTCCAGTCCGTTTCACCGTGGCGAATGAAATAAAGGAGCGGTTGCGACATGGTGAAAATAATCAACCATCACGCCGATGCGCAGAAGCAAGCGCGGCGCCTTGCGCGACCACCGCGTGGGCAACACCCCACGCAACCAGGCGACCGTTAATAGACCTCACGATCAAGCCTCGCTTGCCGCGCATGAGTCCCACGGATTCCGCGATGACGCTCCTCGTCTCGCTGGCGCAACGCCCGACCTCCCCGCGGCCCCGATCGAAACATGCTTGCGCACCCAATGGCACAAGGCCCACACTCCATCAACCGCGCCGACGAAACGACGCTGATTGCATTACACGTGCCGGAATAGCACGGCGGCGCTGGTGTTTGACAATGCGAGCAGCGCCGCATCCGGAAACGCGGACGTCGGCGAGTCGCCAACGCGGATCTGTGAGATCGGTCGGGTGAGCAGTTTCCGAAGTGGCGTCGAGGCGGCGATACCGGCATTGCGCCGGTATGCGCGGGCTTTGACGCGCGACACGGAGACGGCCGATGACCTCGTGCAGGATACGCTGGTGCGGGCGCTGCGGTCCGAACACCTGTTTCATGGCGGTGACGTGCGCAGCTGGCTGTACACGATCTTGACCAATCTCAATCGCAACCGGCTTCGTTCTCTGGCGCGCCGGCCCGTGATGACCCTGCTCGGCGACGACGACGCACCCGACATGTCAGGACCGGAGGCCGGCTCGCGCGACATCGAGCGGGCGCTCGCGAGCCTCGTCGAGGAGCAGCGCGCCGCGCTGCTGCTCGTCGTGCTCGAAGGCCTCACCTATCGCGAGGTTGCCGAGGTGCAGGGCGTGCCGGTCGGCACCGTGATGTCGCGTCTTGCGCGCGCACGCGCGCAAATCAAGGCCTTTCTCGACGGCGAGCGCCCCGCGCTTCGCCGCGTGAAGTAGCGAGCGGGTGACGAAGAGGTAGGACGATGATCGATCGCGATCTGCCCGTGACCGAAGGAGAGCTCCACGCCTACGTGGACGGCGAGCTCGCGCCCGACCGCAAGCCGGCCGTAGAGGCCTGGCTTGCGAACCATCCCGACGACCTGACGCGCGTCAACGCGTGGCGCTCGCTCGCCGACGCCATTCGCACGCGCTACGGCGACGGTCGCGACCGAGCCGGTCCCGGCGCGGCTGAGCCTGCGGCAGATCGAGCACGCCGGACGTTCGTGGCGCGGCATGGCGGCGGCGGCCGTGCTCGCGGCATTCCTGGTCGGCGGCGCCACCGGATGGATGGCGCGCACGATCACGGCGCCGGAGCGCCCGGCCGAGACGCTGACGACCGATGCACTCGACGCCTACAAGGTCTACGTGGTCGAGGTGCGCCATCCCGTCGAGGTGCCGGGCAGCGAACAGGTCCATCTCACGCAGTGGCTGTCCAAACGTGTCGGCTACGAACTGCGCATCCCCGATCTCCAGCCGGTCGGGCTGAAGCTCGTGGGCGGTCGCTTGTTGCCCGGACCGAGCGGCGGCGCGGCGGCGTTCTTCATGTATGAGAGCGGGACGGGCGAGCGCTTCACTCTCTACAGCACACGCAATAATGCTCCGGACTCGGCGGTGCGCACCAGTTGGGAGGGGCGGATCGGCACGCTCTACTGGTCCGAGCGTGATATCGGCTATGTGATCAGCGGCGAAGCGAGCGGCGACCGCCTGCGCAAGGTCGCCGAGACCGTCTACGCCCAGCTCGAGCGGACGCCGGCGCGGTAGGTCGCCGACGAGGTGCCTCCCGCGCCGCACCCGGCAACCTCCCGCCGGCGGCGATGCGCCGCGTTCCGGCCGCAACCATTAACCGAATAACGCAATCTTTACTCAACTTGTCGATCAATGCCGGCAGGTCCGGGAGCCTGCCATGTTGAAACGCCTGTCCGTGAATGCGCTGCTGAGCTCGGCCATCGTCACGATGGCCTTTTTTGTCGTCCTCATGCTGACCGCCCGCGCCTGGGACTCCTGGGACCGGCTGATGACGACGGGCCGCATCGAGACCGTCGCGGCGGCCTCGCGCTCCGCCTTCACGGTGATGCACAATCTGCGGACCGACCGGGCAACGACCTTCCGCACCCTGAAGGCCGACGTAACCATCCCGCCCGACGTCGTGACCTATCTCAAGCGCATCCGCGACGCCGAGCTGCCGGCCCTGCGGGCCGCCAACGATCTCGCCGCGAAGGTCGACTTCGCCGGCCGCGACACGCTGCTGCCCGAGTTGCAGCAGTCGACCGAGCAATTCCTGGCGCTTGAAGCCGAGTCCTGGGAGGCGTTCAGCCAGCCGCGCGCGGCCCGCCGCGAGGGCCTGGTCAACGAATACATGACGGTCTCGCAGAAGCTGCTGGAGACGCTCGACAAGGTCTCGTCGCGGATGTTCGCGGCCGTCAAGTTCAGCGATCCCGTCGTCGACCATCTGATCGCAATGAAAGAGGCCGCCTGGATCGTGCGCAACCTCGGCGGCGAAGCGTCGCTGATGATTTCCAACAGCATGGTCGCCGGACACGCGCCGCCCGACGCGCCCGCCAAGTACGCCGGCTTCGTCGGCGGCACCGAGGCGGCCTGGCACGTGCTCGAGGGCATGGCGTCCGGAACGCCGCTGCCGCCGCGCGTGACCGAAGCGATCGCCAAGGCCAACCAGGTCTATTTCGCGCCCGATTACATCGCGCTGCGCGACCGGCTGTTCGCCGCGGTGCTGGCGGGCAAGAAGCCCGAGATGACGGCGAACGAATGGGGGCCCTTCACGGTCGGCCATCTTGCCAGCCTGCTCACGGTGGCCGAGGCTGCGCTCGACGCCGCCCGGGAGCATGCCATCGACCTGCAAGGCTCGGCCCGGCGCGACCTCATGACCCAGCTCGTCCTGCTGCTCGCCGCCATCGCGTTCGCGGTCGGCAGCATGATCGCGCTGCGCCGGCGCGTGCTCGCCCCGCTGCACGCGATCAAGGACGCCATGCTCAAGGTCGCGGGCGGCGACCTCACGGCCGAGGCGCCGTTCTCCGATCGCACCGACGAGATCGGCGCGCTTGCCGGCGCGCTCGCGACGTTCAAGCAGAATGCGCTCGAGAAGACGCGCATCGAGCACGAGCAGCAGGATCGCCACAGTCAGGCGACGCAGCGCCAGCGGACGATCGAGTCCTCGATCGTGGAATTCGAGGGCCAGATCGGCGAGGCGATCAAGGCGCTGATGGACGCCTCCGGTCAGATGCGCCGCACATCCGACGAGATGTCGGCGATTTCGCAACGGACCAACACGCAGGTGGAAAACGCCGCCCAGGCCTCCGAAGAGGCCTCGAGCAACGTGCACACCGTCGCGGCCGCCTCGGAGGAGCTGAGCACGTCCATCTCCGACATCAGCCGGCAGGTGACGCACGCCGCCGGCGTCGCGGGCCGCGCCGTCGACGAGACGAAGCAGACGGACGGCACCGTGCGCGGCCTCGCCGAAAGCGCCGAACGCATCGGCGAGGTGGTGAAGCTCATCAACGCGATCGCGGGCCAGACCAATCTCCTGGCGCTCAACGCGACCATCGAGGCGGCGCGCGCCGGCGAGGCCGGCAAGGGCTTCGCGGTGGTCGCCTCGGAGGTCAAATCGCTCGCGAACCAGACCGCCAAGGCGACCGAGGAGATTTCCGCGCAGATCGCCGCCGTGCAGCAGGTCAGCAAGGATGCCATGGACGCGATCAAGGGCATCGGCAGCACGATCGGCGAGGTCAGCACTGTCGCGACCTCGATCGCCTCGGCCGTCGAGGAGCAGGGTGCCGCGACACAGGAGATCACCCGCAACACGCAAGGCGCGGCCCAGCGCACCAAGGATGCATCCGACAGCATCGCGGGTGTGACGGCTGGCGCGAATGCGACCGGCGCCGCCGCGCGCAACGTCAAATCGGCCGCCGAGGCGCTCGGCGTCCGCACCGAGCAGCTGCGCGGTCAGGTCGACGATTTCCTGGCCAAGATCCGCGCGGCCTGACCGGCCGCACGGGAGCGCTCAGGCGAGGTCCTTGCGCGGATCGTAGGGCTGGCCGTCGCGCCACCGCCGCATCAGCTCGCTGAGCGCCTCGTCGCCGCGATCGGGCAGCATGATGCGCACCACGACGAGCAGGTCGCCTGCCCCGCCCTTGCCGGGCATCCCCTTTCCCTTGAGGCGGAACGTGCGGCCGCTGTTGGTCCCGGCCGGGAGCGCAAGCTCGACGGCGCCGTCGAGCGTCGGCACCCGCACCTTCGCGCCGAGCACCGCCTCATAGAGCGTGACCGGCAGCTCCAGCCGCAGGTTGGCGCCCTCGCGGGTGAACAGCTTGTGCGGCGCGATCGTGACCGTGATGAGCGCGTCGCCGACCACGCCCTGCCCGGGTAGTCCCTGCCCTTTGAGCCGGATCTGCTGGCCGTCGGCGAGCCCGGCCGGAATCTTGACGTCGACCTCCTTGCCGTTCGGCAGGCGCACGCGGCGCGAGCCGCCCTGCGCGGCCTCGGCGAGCGAGATCGTCAGCGGCACCGTGACGTCGCGCCCGCGCGCCGCGCTCATCTCGTCCGCCTCGCCATGCGTCTCGAATCCGGTGCGGCGGCCGGCCGCACCGCCGAACATGCCCTTGAGGAGATCCTCAAATCCGCCGAAGCCGGCGGTGCGGCCGCCGCGCGCGAACATCGTCTCGAAATCCGCCTGCCCGAAACCGCCGCCAGGCTGGCCGCGGAAGCCCTCGAAGCCCTGAAAGCGCTGCTTGCCGTCCGCGTCGATCTCGCCGCGATCGAATGCCTTGCGCTTGGCCGGCATCGCCGAGGATCTCGTAGGCGGTGTTGAGCTCAGCGAAGCGCTGCGCCGCTTTCGGATCGCTCTTGTTGGCGTCCGGGTGGTGCTTCTTGGCGAGCTTGCGGAAGGCGCTCTTGATGGCCGCAGCATCCGCCGTCCGCTGCACCCCCAGCACGTCATAGGGGTCGCGCATGGTTGGTAAACTCCAGTCCTCGCTTTGCCGGATGGGAATCCCCGGCCCCCCGGTATACCAATGTGGGGCCGGCGCGAACGCTTCGCAATGTAGCAGCGGGAACGCGCTTTGGCGCATATCCTTGCCGGCGAATCGGTATCCCCTTCGCCGGGATATGCGTTAGGTCTTCTTCCACGGCCGCATGGCGCGGATTTCCCACCTGCCCTCGTGCACGCGGCAACCCTCGCCTTGCAACCACGACTTCGGCGCCCTGGCGCACATAGCTTGCCAGGAAGTCGCGGCAGACGAAGCCATCCTGCGTATAGGCGGCGGCGAGCGGCGTGATGGTCCCGCGCGCGCCCGTCTGCGGATTCTCCCACGGAACGCTCGTCGTCTTGCCGTCAATCGCGAGCGCCTGCGTCGCGGCGGCGCGCGCATAGACGAGGTCAGCGTCCGCAGGCGTCGTCGCGGCCGTCTTCGCGGTCGACGGGATCGAGCCGGTCACGTCCGACCTCGCATTGTCCTGGCCGAACATCGATCCGAGCTGATAGCTGCAGCCGCCTGCCGGAAGCGCAAGCGCGAGCATGGCGGCGGGCAGCAGCCGTCGCCATATGCTCGACCGGCCGGTTCCGTTATAACGAACCCGCTGGGACGCCAATGCTGGCAGGAAACCGGCCACAAACCCGCTCTGCGACATGTCCGACACGACTTCGATAAGACACCCTGGTTGGTTAATGGGCGGTGACTTCACCGACGCCGACGAGCCGCTGCGCCTGTTCGACGCGTGGTTCGCTGACGCACGCCAGTCCGAACCCGGCGACCCCGACGCCATGGCGCTCGCGACCGTCGACCGCGACGGCCTGCCTAATGTGCGGATGGTGCTCCTGAAGGGATTCGACGAGCGCGGCTTCGTCTTCTACACGAACCAAGACAGCCAAAAGGGGCGGGAATTGGCCGATCATGCGGCAGCGGGCGCAGTCTTTCACTGGAAGTCGCTCAAGCGGCAGGTGCGCTTGCGCGGACCGGTCGAGCGCGTCGCCGATGCCGAGGCCGACGCCTATTTCGCGACCCGCGCACGGCTCTCGCAGATCGGCGCCTGGGCGAGCAAGCAGTCGGCGCCGCTCGAAAGCCGCCTCGCGTTCGAGAAAGCCGTCGCGCTCGCGACCGCACGCTACGCGATCGGTCAGGTTCCGCGTCCGCCGTTCTGGGGCGGCTACCGCCTCGTGCCGAACGTCATCGAGTTCTGGCACGACCGTCCTTACCGGCTGCACGACCGTGTCGAGTTTCGCCGCGCGGTGCCAGGCGACGTCTGGACCAGGACGCGGCTTTATCCTTGAGCTAGAAGCATGATCCCCGAAAAGTGGACACCGGTTTTCGGATAGGATCATGGTCAAACGATAAGCATCCGGAGACCTCGCACCTCATGCCGACCTCGCCAACCAACCAGCCGCGCCGCGCGCTGCTCCTGACCGGGGCGAGCCGCGGCATCGGCCACGCGACGGTCAAGCGCTTCTCGGCAGCCGGCTGGCGCGTGATCACGTGCTCGCGCCATCCTTTTCCGGAAAACTGTCCGTGGGAGATGGGACCGGAAGATCACATCCAGGTCGATCTCGCCGATCCGGCATCGACCCAGGCCGCGATCGCCGAGATCAAGAAGCGGCTCGAGACCGGCGAGCTGCACGCTCTCGTCAACAACGCCGCGATCTCGCCCAAGGCGGACGGCGGCGGACGGCTCGGCAGCATCATCACCACGCTCGAGACATGGGAGCACGTCTTTCACGTCAACTTCCTCGCGCCGATCATGCTGGCGCGCGGCCTCCTCGACCAGCTCAAGGCGGCGAAGGGCTCGGTCGTCAACGTCACGTCGATCGCGGGATCGCGCGTGCACCCGTTCGCGGGTGCGGCTTATGCAACGTCAAAGGCGGCGCTCGCATCGCTGACGCGCGAGATGGCGTTCGACTTCGCGCCGCTCGGCGTTCGCGTCAATGCGATCGCGCCGGGCGAGATCGACACGTCGATCCTCTCGCCCGGCACCGATGAGATCGTCGCCCACCAGATTCCGATGCACCGCCTCGGCACCCCCGACGAGGTTGCCAAGATCATCTATGTGCTGTGCACCGAGACGTCGTCCTACGTGAATGGCGCCGAGATCCACATCAACGGCGGCCAGCACGTGTAAAAGCAGAGATCAGCGGGTCGCGGACCAGTCGTGGATACGACCAACCCCGGCGCTGCATCTCATCAGGCGGCCGACTCCGCCTCGAACCGATCGTCGTTACGGGGTTCCGCGATCTTGGTGTTGCCCTGGTAGCGCACGGCTGCGGCCACGGCCGAAATCCCGATCTTGTGATAACGCCGGTCAAGCGCTTCGTGCTCGTTCGGGCGGCTCGCATAACCCTCTGACAAGAAAGTACGTTTCTCCACCGTTTCCTCCGTCTCGAATGTCCCGTTCAGCCGCAATCTCGGCTGCGAGATCGGCGGAAGTGGGCTGAAAAAGGCACGATTAGGCGGCATTTCGCCTTGCGCGGCGCAGGCCGCGACATTCGCCTTCGCACGGTAAACGGTCCATTAACGTGGACGATGCACGATCAAAGGGAGAGCGACGGCCGAGCCTGAGGGTAAGATTATGCCAAGATTCCCGGGGGTTACGCCGGCGACTGAGGCATTCCTGCAACAGGTACACGGCGTCGGTTGCCGCGAGCGCTCCAATACCTGGAATGATGGAACGCTTTTCGTTAGAGATATCCGGGGAGCCGGACTTGGGGGCACCTCTCTCTTTGCTTTTGGTAGATCACAGGTGAAGCGATGAAGTTTGCGACTGGATTTGCGCTGGTTGCGTTGGGGCTCCTGCTCGGCGGTTGCATGGAGTCGACACTGGCGCCGGTCGATGAGACCAGCTTCAAGCCGCGCGACAAGGAGTTGCTCGCCCACGTTCCGTACCAGCAGGCGATCATCCCTGAGCCGTATCGCCGCCATATCGTCGACTACCACCGCAAGGAAGCGCCCGGCACGATCGTGGTCGATACCGACTCGCGCTACCTCTACCTGGTTCAGCCGAACGGCAAGGCGATCCGCTACGGCATCACGGTTGGCGAAGAGGCACTCGTCTGGTCGGGCGTCGCCAAGGTCGGCAACATGACCGAATGGCCCTCATGGACGCCGACCGCCGGCGAGCATGAGCGCCTCGGCAACATTCCGAACTTCGTGAGCGGCGGCCCGCATAACCCGATGGGCGCGCGCGCGCTCTATCTCTATGCCAACGGCAAGGACACGCTGTTCCGCATTCACGGCACCAACCAGCCCGAATATATCGGCTCGGCGATCTCGTCCGGCTGCATCCGCCTCACCAACGAGGACGTGATCGATCTCTACAACCGGGTGAAGATGGGCACGCCGGTCGTCGTGCTCGCGCCTGGCCAGGGCAACTCGCCGGTCAATCCGCGCATAGCTTCCTCGGGCGGCCGCGACAGCTGAGCCGCCGCATCGTCGATCCGCTGACGGCGCCGCTCCACGCGGCGCCGTTTGCATTTAGCGCATATCCCGGCGAAGTGGATACCGGTTCGCCGACAAGGATATGCGCCAACGCGTGATTCTAGAGCACGTTTCGCTTCCATCGGAGCGAAACGCGCTCCGGAGCGTCCCGAAAAGAGCTGGTTCAGCCAAGCTCGATGCGCACGATCTCGGGCGGCACGCCGAGACGGACCGGGATGTTGCTCACGCCAAGACCGCCCGACACGATCATGTGGCGCCCGCGCTCGACGATGTGCCCATAGGCGAACCGCGCGCCGTATTTCGACGGAACGAAATGCGGCCACACGAAGGGTATCCGGACCTGCCCGCCGTGCGTATGGCCCGCGAGCGTCAGCGACACGCGGTCCGGCACCTTGGTGAAGATGTCCGGCTCGTGCACCATCAGGATCACCGGATCATCGGTGTCGATCTGGCGCAGCGTGCCCGCGAGATCGTCCTCGCCCCTGAACCGATGAGGTCCGAGCCGATGGGCCAGTTGATCGCCGAGGCCGGCGAGCCAGAAACGCTGCCCCGGTTCGCCGAGCAGGACCGCACCGTTCTCGAGCACCGGGATGCCGACACCGGCAAGCCCGGCACGCACGCCTTTGATGTCGTACCACCAGTCGTGATTGCCGAAGACCGCCCAGGTCCCGAGCCGACCCTTGAGGCGCGCCAGCGAAGCCGCCCACACGGACGGCGGAACATGCTCGGTCACGAAACGATGGGTGGCGAAATAGTCGCCGAGCAGCAGCACGATGTCGGCGCTCTCGATCGCGGCGACGTCGACCACATGCTCGATGTGGCGCGCCGTCATGTTCGGGCCGCCGGCGTGCAGGTCGGCAATGACCGTGATGCTGAGCTTCTGGCCGGTGGGCCAGCGCGGCGGCGTCAGCCGATAGCGCGTCAACAGCACGCTTTCGGGCTCGACGCCGATGCCGTAGGCGGCTGTCGCCGCGCCGGCGAGCCCGGCAGTCCCCAGTCCGACGAAGAGGGCGCGCCGCGTCAGGCTTGGGCGCAGCACGGCGCGACCCAGCGGAGGAGCGGCAAGCGGACGTACGACGTCAGACATTGGCAATGGTTAACCGGCCGCGCCCCGCGTGAAGCCCGATACTGGCCGCGATCAATGGCGAAAGTTAGTTCGCGAGCAGCCGCTCGCGCTTCGCCCAGTCGAGCGTGCGATCGAGCGCGCGGGACAGCCGCGCGAACAGCTCGTCGACCTCGTCGGCCTTGATGATCAGCGGCGGGCAGGCCGTGACCGTGTCGCCGATCACGGCGCGCACGATCAGCCCTTCCGCCTCGGCAAAGCGCACGCAGCGCGCCGCGACGCCGAGCTTGGGGTCGAAGGCGCGCTTGCTCGCCTTGTCGGCGACGAGCTCGAGACCACCCATGAGCCCCATGCCGCGCGCCTCGCCCACCAGCGGATGCTCGCCGAGTTTGCCGAGGTGCTGCTGGAACTGCGGCATGCGCGCCGCCGCTGCCGCAAAGATCTTGTCGCGCGCATAGATCTCCAGCGTCTTGACCGCGACCGCCGCGGCGACCGGATGGCCCGAATAGGTGAAGCCGTGATTGAAGCCGCCGAGCTTGCGGCTCTCGGTGAGCAGCGCCTGGTACATCATCTCCGGCAGCATCACGCCGGCGATCGGCAGGTAGGCCGACGACAGGGCCTTGGCAACCGAGATCGCGTGCGGCCGGAAGCCGAGCGCCTCGCAGCCGAAATTGCGCCCGAGGCGGCCGAACCCGCAGATCACCTCGTCGGAGATCACGTAGATATCGTGCGCCGCGCAGACTTCGCCGATCTTCTCGAAATAGGTCTTGGGCGGCACGATCACGCCGCCCGCGCCCATCACGGGCTCGGCAATGAAGGCCGCGACCGTCTCGGGGCCCTCGCGCTGGATCAGCTCCTCGAGCTCGGCCGCGAGCCGCGTTGCGAACTCCTCCTCGCTCTCGCCGTCGTGGGCGCCGCGATAGTGGTGCGGGCAGCTCGTGTGCAGGATGCCGGGGAGCGGCAGGTCGAAATCGGCGTGGTTGTGCGGCAGCCCGGTGAGCGAGGCGGCGCCGAGGGTCAGGCCATGGAAGCCCTTCAGGCGGCCGATGAACTTCTTCTTCTGCGGCCGGCCGAGCGCATTGTTCATGTAGCGCACGAGCTTGATCTGGCTGTCGTTCGCCTCGGAGCCGGAATTGCAGAAGAACACCTTGGAGATCGGCACCGGCGCCATCTCCTTGAGCTTTTCGGCGAGCTCGATCGCGGGGTCGTGGCTCTTGCCGTTGTAGAGATGAGCGAAGCCGAGCCGTTTCATCTGCGCGGCGGCCGTTTCGGCGAGCTCCTCGTTGCCGTAGCCGAGCGACGTGCACCACAGGCCCGCCATGCCCTCGAGATAGGGCTTGCCGTCGCTGTCGTAGACGAACACGCCTTTGCCGTGCTCGAGGACCAGCGGACCGGTCTCGCGCAGTTGCGCCAGGTTGGTGTTCGGATGCGCGAGCGTCTCGATGTCGCGGATCGCAAGATTGCTGAGAACGGCCATGGGGTTTCGGTCCGGGGCAATAGACGGGGCGATGGACTGGTTGCTGCTTATTGTGGCCGTTCCGATGCGGCCGCGTCAAAGCTTTCGGCGGGCCGTCGCGATGACGGGCCGTGGCCGCGGCAGGGGCACATCGACGATCGCGGGCGGCTCGCGCATCTCCCAGTGACAGATGCGATAGCCGCTGTGGCGCTCGGCCAGATCCACGTGGATATGCTCCTCGTGATAACCGTCGGACCCGGGGCCGAGCACGGTCATGAACCGCGCGCAGGCACTCGCGCGCATCTGCTCGCGAAACGCGCGCGACACGGCGGGGTTCGTCGGCTGCACGGTCCTGCCGTCGGCCAGCGTGAACGAACGGACATCGAGCGCGTTCGCCTTGCCGTGCTCGCTCAGCTTCGCGCCCACCACCCGGTTCATGCCGCGGCAATCATAGGAATCGTAGTTCTCAATCGCCTTGAGCGGCGCGCCGAGCTCCGCCAGTTGCGGCCCGAGGTCGGCGCGCACCCAGTCGGCGACCGCACCCGCCATGCTGCAGCGGAGAATCGGCGGCGGCGACACCGGCACGTGCAAGCTGTCCGGCATGATGATCGCCTCGAGCCGCACGACATCGGGCGCCCCGCAGTTCCCCGGTCCAACGAGGGGCGGCAATGGCGTAAAGACCGCGCGCCGGGGCAGCTCGGATTGGCAGGCGGAGGGTTGCGGCGGCGCCTCCGATACAGCCGGCGCGAGCAATGCCGGCCGCGGGCGCGGCAGCGGAACCTGCGGCGGCGGGGCACGATGCGCGGCCACAGCCGTCGTGGCCGCCATCAGTATGGCGATTGTCGGGAAAATGCGGATCACTCGCCACGGGTCGATCACAATTGCGGTTTTCTGCGGGCACCCGGGGGATTTCGCGCAACAGCATCATGCTAGCGTGCAGGTCGATGAACGGGCCATCCACGGTGGTTGACGTTGCGGTGATCGGGCTCGGCGCCATGGGCAGCGCCGCGCTTCTGCATCTTGCCCGGCGCGGCCTGCGCGTCCTCGGCATCGAGCAATTCGAGCCGGGCCACGACCGCGGCTCGTCACATGGCGAGACGCGGATCATCCGGCTCGGATACTTCGAGCACCCGTCCTATGTCCCGCTGGTGCGCGCGGCATTTCCGCTCTGGCGCGCGCTGGAACGCGACAGCGGACAGTCGCTGCTGCACGTTACCGGCATCATCGAGATCGGCGCGCCGGACGGCACACTGGTCGCCGGAACGCTGTGTTCGGCGCGAACGCACGGCCTCGCCCACGAGGTGCTCGACGCCGCAAGCGTGATGCAGCGTTTCCCGGCCTTTCGGCTGCCGCAGGATTTCATCGGCGTGCTTCAGCCGGAGGCGGGCATTCTCGCCCCTGAAGCCGCCGTCCACGCCCAAATCGCCCTTGCGCTGGCGGCCGGCGCGGAGGTGCGGACCAGCGAGCGGGTGCACGCAATCGAGCCGACATCCGCCGGCGTGCGCATCGTCACCGACCGCGCCGTCATCGAGGCCCGACAGGCGGTCGTCACAGCCGGGCCGTGGCTCCCGCAGCTTCTCCACAACTTCCCGGTCCCGCTGCGTGTGACGCGGCAGGCGGTCGGGTGGTTCGCGCCGTCCGATCCCGCTATCTTCACGCGCGACCGTTGTCCGATTTTCATGATCGAGAACGCCAACGGCATCTTCTACGGTTTTCCGCGTGGGCCGAATCCGGGCATCAAATTCGCCAAGCACCATCACGCCGACGAGGCCGTTGATCCCGCACGGCCCACACGACCGATGGGCGCCGGTGACGAGGCGCTGCTGCGCGAGGCCCTCGCGGCGCACGTGCCGTCCGCCAACGGCAAGCTTCTCGCCTCGCAGACCTGCCTTTACACCATGGCGCCGGACGGCGACTTCATCCTGGACCGCCTGCCTGGCGCGCCGGCGATCATCGTCGCCTCCCCCTGCTCGGGCCACGGCTTCAAATTCGCGCCGGTGATCGGCGAAGTTCTCGCCGATCTCGTCACGGCCGGCGCGACCCGCCATGATATCTCGCGATTTCGCCTGGAGCGCTTCAAGGGCCCGTAGACCCGCAGTCGTTTCGCCGGTTGCGCGGCGCGGACGGGACGCTAACCTTGGGCCCGGCCACGGGCTCAAGACCCATTGCGGCCACCGGAGGAAACGTAATGCTCGGCCAGATGCAGGATTGGCCCCTGCTCATCCATCGCATCATCGATCACGCGGCCACCTATCACGGAGGCCGGCGCATCATTTCCCGGTCGATCGAAGGCCCGATTCACACGACGACCTACGCCGAGGTCAGGACGCGGGCCAAGAAGGTCGCGCAGCGCCTCGCGCGCGACGGCATCAAGCCCGGCGACCGGGTCGCGACGTTCGCCTGGAACACCTGGCGGCATCTCGAATCCTGGTACGGCATCGTCGGCATCGGCGGGGTCTATCACACGGTCAATCCGCGCCTGTTTCCCGATCAGATCGCCTGGATCATCAACCATGCGGAAGACCGCATCTTGATGACGGATCTCACCTTCGTGCCGCTGCTGGAGAAGATCGCCGGCAAGCTGCGGACGATCGAGCGCTACGTCGTCTACACCGACGCGGCCCACATGCCGGCGACCTCGCTCAAGAACGCGGTCCCCTACGAGGAATGGATCGCCGAGGCGGACGGCGACATCGCCTGGGCGCAGTTCGACGAGAACACCGCGGCCGGCATGTGCTACACGTCCGGCACCACCGGCAACCCCAAGGGCGTCGTCTACTCGCACCGCTCCAACGTGCTGCATGCGCTTGCCCATTCGGGCCCGAGCGTGCTCGGGATTTCGTCCCGCGAGGTGATCCTGCCGGTGGTGCCGCTGTTTCACGCCAACGGCTGGTCGCTCGCGTTCTCGGCGCCGCTCGCGGGCGCGACCCTGGTGATGCCCGGCATGAAGCTCGACGGCGCCTCGGTCTACGAGCTGCTCGACACCTACCGGGTCACCTGCACGGCCGGCGTTCCGACCGTGTGGCTCATGCTGCTCCAGCATCTCGAGAAGACCGGCAGCAAGCTGCCCCATCTCAAGCGCGTCATCATCGGCGGCTCCGCCTGTCCGCGTGCCATGACCCAGACGTTCCAGGACACCTACGGGGTCGAGGTGATCCACGCCTGGGGCATGACCGAGATGAGCCCGCTCGGCAGCGCCTGCACGCTCATCCCGGAATACGCGAGCCTGACGGGCGATGCTCGCCTCGACATCCAGATGAAGCAGGGACAGCCGCCCTTCTCGATCGAGATGAAGATCACCGACGACGACGGCCGCGAGCTGCCGTGGGACGGCAAGACGTTCGGTCGGCTCAAGGTGCGCGGGCCCGCGGTCGCAAAGTCCTATTTCAAGGGCGACGGCGGCGACATCCTCGACGAGGACGGCTTCTTCGACACCGGCGACGTCGCGACCATGGATGCGCACGGCTACATGCAGGTCACGGACCGCGCGAAAGACGTGATCAAGTCCGGCGGCGAATGGATATCGTCGATCGACCTGGAAAACCTCGCGGTCGGCCATCCGTCCGTCGCCGAGGCTGCCGTGATCGGCGTCAAGCACCCGAAATGGGACGAACGGCCGCTGCTGGTCGTGGTCCTCAAGTCCGGACAGAAGGCGACGCGCGACGACATCCTCGGCTTCATGGCCGGCAAGATCGCCGCCTGGTGGATGCCCGACGACGTGGTGTTCGTCGACGAGATTCCGCACACCGCGACGGGGAAAATCCAGAAGATGGCGCTGCGCGAGCAGATGAAGGACTACGTGCTGCCAACTGCCGTTGCGTCATAGCGGGGGTTGCGGGTCCGGATCGGGACGTTTCGCCGGCATTTCCGGCTGGCTGTCGGTGCCGCAAGTATTTGATTTGCCACGATCCCCGGATAGTTGTTTCAGTCACATGATGACCTCCGACCCAGGCCTGACCTCCGACGGGATGTCCAGCTCCCGGCCGCGCACCGCGCCCGCCGGCGAGGTGGGCCGCGGCAGGCGTCATAGGCGAGCGACCCGCCTTTGCTCCCTGCGCGAACTACGGGTGGGCTTGAGCCCGCCGAAGCGCGAAGCGCGTAGGCGCCATTGTTCGAACCGCTATACCGAAACATAGCCATGCCGATCCGCCGCATCGCCGCCGAGCCCCCGTCTCGGCTCGCCATCTGGGCACGCCGCATCGCGAGCTTCTCGCTGTGCGTGACGCTGCTGTCGATCGTCATCGCGCGCTCCGGCCTGCTCGAGATCGTTCCGGTGCTGGCAACGTTTGCGGCATCGCTCGCGATGGCGGCCTTCGCGATTCTGCTGGCGCTCGCCTCCCTGGTCGGGGTCTGGCGGCACGGCATCGAAGGCCTCGGCGCGGCGCTCACCGCGATCCTGATCGGCGCCGCGCTGCTCGCCTATCCGTCCTACCTCGGGGTGCGCGCCGCCCGCCTGCCGGAGATCGCGGACATCACCACCGACCCGATCGACCCGCCGCGCTACGAGACCATCGGCCGGCTGCGCTCGCGCGACGCCAATCCGATCGCCTATGCGGGCCTCTATGCGGCGCAACAGCAGAAGGCCGCCTATCCGGACATCAGCCCGCTCGAAACCGACGCCGCCCCGCAGGCCGCCTACGATGCCGCCATGGCGGTGATCGCCAAGCGGCGCTGGCAGGTGATCAACACGCGCCCGCCGCAGGCACAGCAGCAGGGCCAGCGGGCGCGCGACGGCTATATCGAGGCGGTCGCCCGCACCCTGATCATGGGCTTCCGCGACGACGTGGCGGTGCGCGTCCGCGCGGACGGCGACGGCGCGCGCGTCGACGTGCGCTCGTCCTCGCGCTACGGGCGGCACGACTTCGGCGCCAATGCGGCGCGCGTGCGCGCGCTGCTCAGCGACATCGAGGATCTCGCCGGCGAGGAGAAGCCCGAGGCGCCGGAGCGCCCGGTGCCGAAGGTCAAGGCGCCCCCGCAAAAGCTCAATCAGCGGCCCAAGCGATAGACCGCACCGCGGAACCAGGCGGTCGCGATTGGGTTTGACGTAGATGTTGAGTAGATTGCGGCGGTAGACTGCCGATACATTGCATTCGGGCGGATGCCGATATGGGCACAATGGTTCTCCTCGATCTCATGGGCGGCGTCGCGCTGCTGCTGTGGGGCCTGCATATGGTCCGCAGCGGCATCCTGCGCACCTTCGGCGCCGATCTGCGACGCCACCTGTCCCGTGCGATCGGCAATCGCTTTTCCGGCTTTGCGGCCGGGCTCGTCCTGACCGCGATCCTGCAGAGCAGCACCGCGACCGGGCTGATGACCGCATCATTCACGGCCGCCGGAATGGTCGCCCTCGTGCCGGCGCTTGCCATCATGCTCGGCGCGAATGTCGGCACGACGCTGATCGTGCAGGTCCTGTCGCTCAACGTATCGGCCGCGGCGCCGATCCTGCTCGTCGCCGGGCTGGTGGCATTCCGCAGCGGCAACACGCGCGCCAAGGATCTCGGCCGCGTCGGCATCGGCCTCGGCTTGATGCTGCTGGCGCTGCACACCCTGCTCGACACGCTGGCCCCGGCCGAGAATGCGCCGAACCTGCGCACGCTCCTGGACATGGTCACGTCCGACCCGATGTTCTGTGTCCTGTTCGCGGCCGCGCTGACATGGGCGGCGCATTCGAGCGTCGCGACCATCCTGCTGATCATGTCGCTCGCCTATTCGCAGTTCATCACGCCGGAGGCGACGATCGCGCTCGTCGTCGGCGCCAATCTCGGCAGCGCGATCAATCCGGTGTTCGAGGCCGGGCACCGCGGCGACCCGAGCACCTACCGGCTGCCGATCGGAAACCTGCTCAACCGCGTGGCCGGCGTCGCGATCGTCCTGCCGTTTCTCGGTCCGCTCGCCCGCTATTTCCATGCCGTTCAGCCCGATATGGCGAAGATGACGGCCGAGTTCCACATCGCGTTCAACGTGGCGCTGGCCGTTCTCTTCATCGGCTTGCTCGATCCCCTGGCGTGGCTGCTCGCCAAGTCGTTCCCCGCGCCGGCGCGCCCGAGCGACCCCTTCGCGCCGCGTCATCTCGACGACGCCGCGCTCGATACGCCCTCGCTCGCCTTGGCCGACGCCGCCCGCGAGACGCTGCGCATGGGCGATCTGGTCGAGACCATGCTGCGCAACGTCATGACGGCGCTGATGACCAACGACCGCGATCTGGTCGCGCAGGTGTCGCGCGCCGACAACGCGGTCGACCGGCTCGACGAGGCGATCAAGCTCTACGTCACCAAGCTGACTCGCGGCAGCCTCGACGAGCGCGAAGGCCGGCGCGCCATGGAGATCATCTCGTTCGCGATCAATCTCGAGCATATGGGCGACATCATCGACAAGAACCTGAGCGAGCTCGCCGCCAAGAAGATCAAGCGCAAGCTGCAGTTCTCGAGCGACGGCGCCGCCGAGATCGCCGCCTTCCACAAGCGGATCCTCGAAAGCCTGCGGCTCGCGCTCGGTACGTTCATGTCGGGCGACGTGAGCGATGCGCGCAGGCTTCTGGCCGAGAAAGCCGAGTTACGCAGCGCCGAGCTCGCCGCCGCCGAACACCACCTGGCGCGGTTGCGCGACGGGCGCCCGGAAAGCATCGAGACGAGCTCGCTGCATCTCGACGTGCTGCGCGACCTCAAGCGAGTTCACTCGCACATCTGCTCGGTCGCCTATCCGGTGCTGGAGGCCGCGGGAGCGCAGCAGCTCGACCTGCAGCGCAGTGCCGAGAACGAAAGCTCGCCCGAGCCTTCCGTTGTCGCGCAAAGCCGCGCCGAACCCAAGCCTTCCTGAAACCGGCCCCCGCTTTCCGGGATCATGCTCTACGCCCGCGCGCCGCGTCACCGCGCCAGGCTGTAGGTGCCCTCGATCGACGGCACGCCGTCGGTCGCGACCGCGCCGCGCGCGACGAGGTCCTCGAGATGCGCGAGCACCGAGAGCCCGGCGGCACGCGTCAGCCGCGGGTCGAGGCCGATATAGATCGCGCGCACCAGCGTCGGGATATCGGCCGCGCCCTTGCCGAGGCGGTGCAGGATCGAGGTCTCCCGGCCCTGCCGATGGCGGATGTAGGACTGCACGAAGCGCGGCGCCTCGTGGATGACGTCGCCGTGGCCGGGCAGATAGATGCCCTCGCGGCGTCTGGCGAGCTTGTCGAGCGAGGCCATGTAATCGCTCATCGCGCCGTCGGGCGGCGCGACGATCGAGGTCGACCAGCCCATCACGTGATCGCCGGAAAACAGGAGGTCGTGCCCACGCAACGCGTAGGCCATGTGGTTGGCGGTGTGACCGGGCGTTGCCACAGCTTCGAGCGCGAAGCCGGCGCCGCTCACCACCTCGCCGTCGGCGAGCGGCTGGTCGGGGCGAAAGTCGGTGTCGTTGCTGGCGTCGAGCCGCGGCGCCTCGCCGATGTGCAGCGGCCGCGCCGGCCGGTGCGGCCCCTCGCCATAGGTTTTTGCGCCGGTCGACGCCTTGACGCGCGCAGCGCCCGGCGAGTGGTCGCGATGGGTGTGCGTCACCACGATGTGGGTGACGGTCTCGTTGCGCACCGCATCGAGCAGCGCCGCGATGTGCCGCGCGTCGTCCGGGCCGGGATCGATGATGGCGACCTGCCCGCGGCCGACGATGTAGCTCATCGTGCCTTTGAACGTGAATGGGCTCGGATTGTCGCACAACAGGCGACGCACGCCAGGCGCAATCTCCTCGATAACGCCGGGCGCGAGCGCGAGATTGCGATTGAACCGGATGTCTTCGTCGGCCATGGGCAAACTGTCGGCAGGGAGCGAGGACGGGCGGTTGTGAATAGCGCCTCGTCGAGGGCGCCGCCACAGCTAATCCACACACGTGGCTCGTTATCTCCGATCACTATTCGCGACCGATAAGACTCTGTTGACCAACCATCGAGCGACACACAACCCGTTAGGGTTGCTTCATCTTCCTGTCATAGGGTCTGTCGCATGCCGGACGGTGGGTGTTCCGCCGCCCCGCCCGTCGCCGGGAGGGAACCATGTATCGTCTTGCGGCTGCCCTGGTAGCCATGCTGCTCGCCGTCCGTCCGGCAAGCGCCGCCGAATTCGGTACGCGCGACGAGGCCGTCGCGATGGTCAAGCGCGTGCAGAAGATGTTCGCCGAGGCCGGCGCCGAGGCGACCTTCAAGGCGATCGACGACAAGTCCAATTCGGCTTTTCACGATCGTGACCTCTATCCGTTCGTTTACGATCTCAAGGGCGTCAGCGTGGCGCACGGCGCGCGCCCGGCACTGATCGGCAAGAACCTGATTTCACTCAAGGACCAGAACGGCGTCTACCTCATCCAGGAGATGATCTCGCTCGCCAAGGGTCCGGGCAACGGCTGGGTCGACTACAAATGGCCGAACCCGATCACCAACAAGATCGAGGACAAGGCGAGCTACGTCGAGAAGATGGGCGACTACTTCGTCGGCGTCGGCGTCTATCGCGACCTGCCCGACAAGTCCTGAGGCCGAACCGGTCGGGGCATCGATGAGACTGCTGAAAGACCTCTCGATCCGGGCGAAGGCGTTCGCGGCCTCGCTGGTGTTGCTGCTGTGCCTGATCGGCATCGGCGGCAACGCCTACCTGACGTCCGACCGCACCGCGAGCGATCTCGACGACCTGACCGCGATCAATCTTCCCAAGCAACAGACCGTCTCCAAGCTCGAGACCGACATCACGGCGATCCACCTCAAGGTCTTCCGCTACGTCTCGTGGGCCAGCAACAGCATGAGCGCGAGCCTGCTGAACTCGCTCAGCGTCGAGACGCGGCACGATTTGAGCGCGATCAAGGACCGCATCGCGGACCTCCGGGCGCGGCCCGGCCTCGCGCCGGCGGAGCGCGAGCTCATCGACAGCCTGGCCCACTATTGGCAGAAATACTCGGCCGCGGCGAGCGACACGCTCGACATCGGAGCGACCGACGCGCCGATGGCCACCATGATGCTCGGCGGCACCGACGACGATTTCCAGAAGGTGAGCGCGAACCTCGCGACGCTATCCGCCTTCGTCGACGGGCAGACCGCCGCGATCGGGATCACGCTGGCCGATAACGCGAAGGACAACCAGCATATCCTCGCGTTCGGCGGCGCCGCCGGCGTGCTCCTGAGCATCCTCGTCACGCTGCTGATCAGCCGCTCGATCGTGCGGCCGATCCAATACATCACCCGGGCGATGCAGCAGGTGTCGTCGAAGAAATTCGACCTCGAACTTCGACCTACATGGATCGCGGCGACGAGATCGGCCAGATGGTGCGCGCGATCGCTACTTACCGCGACACGCTGCAGACCCAGAACACGCGGTTCGACGCCGCGCTCAACAACATGCCGCACGGGCTCGCGATGTTCGATGCCGAGCAGCACCTCCTGGTGTCGAACCGGCGCTATGCCGCGATGTACGGCCTGACCGACGCCCAGGTCGCGCCCGGAACGTCGCTGCGCCGCATCGTCGAGCAACGCATCGCGAACGGCGTGTTCTCCGGCCAGTCGGCCGAGGACTACGTGCAGGAGCGCACCGGACCGGTCGTCAACGCGACGACGCAGATCCAGGAGCTCAATGACGGCCGCTCGATCGTGATCTCGCGCCAGCCGATGAACGGCGGCGGCTGGGTGACGACGCACGAGGACATCACGGAGCGCCGGCGCGCCGAGTCGCAGATCGCGCACATGGCGATGCACGACGCGCTCACCGACCTGCCCAATCGCGTGATGCTGCGCCGGAGCCTGGAGCACGCCATCACGCGCGTGAAGCGCGGTGAGATCGTTGCCCTGCATTACATCGACCTCGACCATTTCAAGGCGGTCAACGACACGCTCGGCCACCTGATGGGCGACGAGCTGCTCAAGGCGGTGGCCGACCGGCTGCGCGACTGCGTGCGCGAAGTCGACACCATCGCGCGTCTCGGCGGCGACGAGTTCGCCGTCATCGAGATCACGCTGGCGCAGCCGAACGACGCGGCCCTGCTGGCGCAGCGGCTGCAGGATGCCGTCAAGGCGCCTTATGTCATCGACGGCAACCAGGTCATCATCGACGCCAGCATCGGCATCGCGCTCTCGCCCGCCGACGGCATCACGGTCGAGGAACTGCTCAAGAACGCCGATCTCGCCGCCTATGCGGCGAAGGCGGACGGGCGCGGCACCTTCCGCTTCTTCGAGCCGGAGATGGATCGGCGCATCAAGGAGCGCCGCAGCATGGAGCTCGACCTGCGCGACGCGCTCGCCGGCGGCGAGTTCCGGCTGCACTATCAGCCGATCGTCAACCTGCAGACCGGCGAGATCACGAGCTTCGAGGCGCTGATCCGCTGGCAGCATCCGGTGCGCGGCCTCGTCGCACCGGACGACTTCATTCCGCTCGCCGAGGAGATCGGGCTGATCGTCCCGATCGGCGAATGGGTCTCGACCGCGCCTGCACGGATGCCGTCGCGTGGGCCGATCACATCAAGGTCGCCGTGAACCTCTCGCCCATCCAGTTCATCAACAAGGGCTTTGTCGACCTGGTGAAACGCGCGCTCGCGCGCACCGGCATGCCGGCGCGCCGGCTCGAGTTCGAGATCACCGAGACCGTGCTGATGCAGAACACCACGGTCACGCTCGCGACGCTGCATCAGCTGCGCGCGCTCGGCATCCACTTCTCGATGGACGATTTCGGCACCGGCTATTCCTAGCCTGAGCTACCTGCGCAGCTTCCCGTTCGACAAGATCAAGATCGACCGCTCGTTCGTCAAGGACATCACCGACGAGAAGAGCTCGCTCGCCATCATCAAGGGCGTCACGAGCCTCGCGGCAAGCCTCAACATGATCACCACGATCGAGGGCGTCGAGACCGCCGAGCAGCTCGATCACGTCCGCCCGCTCGGCTGCGCCGAAATCCAGGGCTACCTGTTCAGCCCGCCGAAGTCGCTCGAAGAGATTTCGCGGCTGTTCCTGCGGAAGGCTCAAACCGAATTGAGCGCCGCCTGAGACCGGCTGGGTCGCGACGCAACGTTCGCCGGCCGCCTCCCCCACGCCGCATCAACGAATCCAGTACGGCAACCACGCTACTCCCAGCTGTCGTCGCAGGCGTCGGGCTCTTTCTGATCGATCTTTTGCGCGACCAGCGTGCCGAGCACTGTGTATCCGAGCTGGTTCGGATGGTTCCAGTCGCGTGGACCGTGGATGAAGGCCTTCGCGGCTGCGCGGCGGAAGGCCGGGCGTGCATCGATGAAGCCGGCGCCGCCCGCGATCGTGGCGGCGCGGATCTTCTGGCACGTCATCTGGCTCCTGGCGTAGATCAAGGCGGGTGCCACGACCTGTCCGAACTTGTAGGTCGGCCCGTTCGGATCGCTCGGTGCGTAGACCTCTTTCACGTGCACGTCTTCGCCGGCGAGCCGGTAGACCGTCGGCGGCGCCGGCACATAGACGATCGTCACCGGGATATCGGGGAAGCGGCTGCGCAGCCAGGCGAGCGAACGGGAGAAGATCAGCACGCCGGTGTCGATCTGCGCCTCGGTCATGATCAGGGGCGGCGCCTGCCACTCGCCGCCCGTGCGGGTCACGCCGTCGATGATGACCGGGTTTATCGTGCCGGGCAGGTCGATCACGGCGGGCGGCCGCCAGGAATATTTCACGGCATAGCGACCCATGCGCCACAGCATGTCGCCGAGATGGCCGTGGCATGCCCAGGGGTTGGGCTTGGCGTAGCGCGTGCGCAGGAAGTCGTCGATCTGCGGCGCCAGCGCCCCGTCATGCGGCTTCATGTCGTCGAGCATGAGCTCGTAGTTGTCGGAAATGTCGTTGCCTTCGTAGAAGTAGACGACGAACCGGCGCGGCCGCTCGATGGCTGGGAACAGGTAGCAATAGTCGTCGTCGAGGATGCGCGCGACGCGATCGACCATCATCTGCGCGCTGCCGATGTTGACCCGCCCGAAGCTCGCGACGTCGCGGTGCAGGACATCGTGGATGATGTTCGCCGAATGATAGGGCTTGTCGGAGAGGCCGCCGCCCGCGAGCAGCCAATCGCCGACGCCTGCCGCATAGGAGTCGCCGAGCAGCGCGACGTAATCGTGCGGAACGTAGTGATCCTTGGAATTCTGCATGAAGAAGTCGGCGCGATCCGGCAGATACGGCCGGATGTTGTACGACATGTACGGCAGCATGAAGCGGAAGAAGAGAAACTCGCAGACCAGATAGGTCACCACGAACGACACGGCCGACACCGTGGCGTTGCCGAGGAATTGCTTGAACTTTTCGCGCATGCCGGGTCCCGCCGTGAGCGCCACACCATAGTGAGGCTCGGCTGCGTTTCAACGGGAAATGCGGCAGCGGCGCGTCTGGCCGGCTGCCCTCGCGACGCGATGGCGCACGCACGTCAGCGTCTTCGTCGTGCCTCCCGGCAGTTGCCGCGGCCAGGATCGTCGCGACGTTCAACAGACGAAAACTGGAATACATGCAGATTCGCAACAACCCGGTTGCGCCTCATCCCGAGACCGCGATAGCGAATAATCGCGGCACGTCCTGTCCGCGCGGAAAACACGTCATGGATTCATTCAGCTCGCGCGGCATCTGGCGCCGGGTGCATCGCTGGACCGCCGTCGCCCTGATGGCGTTGCTGGTGCCGATGTCGCTGTCGGGCGGCCTGCTGGTCTGGCGCGAGCCGCTCGACGCGATGCTCAACCCCGGTCGCTACGCCACCACCGGCGCCGAGCTTGTGCTGCCGGCCGCGACCTATCTGGCGAATGCGCAAGCCGCGGTCGCGAACGACCTTCAGGTGGCCGCGATGCAATTCCCGCCCGAGCCCGACGGACCCGTGACCGTGACGGCACGATCGCGCACGGCCGGCCGCCGCACTGTCACGATCTATCTCGATCCGCCGAGCGGGCAAGTGCTCGACGTCGTCGACGCACGCACATCATTCCTGGGCGTCGTGCATCGCGTCCACGAGAACCTGACGATCCCGGAATATTCAGGCCGCGCGGTCATCGGCTGGGCCGGGACCGGCATGCTTCTCCTGTCGTTGACCGGACTATGGCTGTGGCGGCCGCGCGGCGCCCTGTTGTCGGGATTGCGCTGGCGCCGCTCATCCCTGACCAGCGCAAACCTGCATCATCTCGCCGGCTTCTGGATTTCGCTGCCCCTCGCGGTCGTGTCGGCGACCGGAATCTATATTTCGTTCCCACAGACCGCGCGCTCCGTGACGTCCGCCATGATGGCAACGAGCCCGCCAGGCGCACGCCGCGGCTCCGGCGAGGTGGCGCGCGATCTCGCGCTGACGCCCGACCGCGCGCTCGCGATTGCACGCGCGGCGGCGCCGAGCATGGTCCCGGCCGCAATCTTTCTGCCGACCCGCGGCGCGACGCCATCGGATCGACGATCGCATGGATCGGCGGAACAGGCGTCCCCGTCTCCGGCGTGGCGCGTCGACCTGCGCGACGCGCAGAGCTTCGCGGCGACGACAATCGTCGTCGATGACCGCGCCGGATCAGCCAAACGCCTGCCCGATCCGCTGGCGGGCGATCGCGTGGCGCAATGGGTGCGATGGATCCACGAGGGAAGCCACGCCGGCGCGGCATGGCGACTGGCCGTCTTCTTGTGCGGCATCCTTCCGACGCTGCTCGCAGCCACGGGCCTCATCATATGGCTACGCAGCCGGGCACCGCGCGAACGCAGCCGGCGGGTCCCGCAACTCGACGCGGCCGAATAAGATCGACGTCCCGCCGCGCCGCACGCGTGGACGCTCGCATCGTCGGCCCGATCGAATGAATGTAAGCCTTACCGGATGTTGAACTTCACCGGCACGGTGAAATCGAACTTCTCGCCGTCGAGGCCGTTCGGCGCGACCGGGAACGGCTCCGCCCGGCGCACAGTCGTCATCGTCTCCTGATCGAGCGCCGGATAGCCCGAGCTCTTCACGATCTTGCTCGCCAGGACGTGGCCGTCACGGTCGATCGAGAAGGCGAGCTCGACCTCGCCGGTCTCGCCGCGCTGGCGCGCGGCCAGCGGATACGATTTGTGGCGTTCGAACTGCTGGACGATACTGCTGTACCAGGACCTGACCTGCGCCGGCGATGCGTGCGCGCGTGGCGGCGCCGTGGTCAGGGGCGCCGGCGCAACCGGCGCAGGCGCGGGCTGCGGCGTGATCGGCTCGGGCGGCGGCAGCGCGGCGACCGGCGGCACCGGCGCCGGCGGCACGTCGACCTTCTCCTCGACCTTCTCGTCGATCTTCGGTTTCTCCGGCTCGGGCTGCGGCGCCGCCTCCTGCTGCAGGGGGCCGGGCGCGATGTCCTCCACGGTCTCGCTCGGCGGGGTCGTGAAGGGCGACAGATCGATCATGACCGCATCGGAGGGCTCGCCGACCAGAACCGGATCGTGCCAGGTGACCAGCATCGCGATGGCCGCCGCATGCAGCCCGACCACCACGATTGCGGTCGACGTCCACAACCGCAGCTCGGACCTGCCGAGCGCCTGTACGGTCGCTGTCACTGCGCCTTCTCCAGGCCGACCAGCCCGACCTTGAGGAAGCCGGCGGCACGCAGCAGGTTGAGCACGTTCATCAACTCGCCGTAAGGAACGACCTTGTCGGCGCGCACGAAGATGCGCGTGTCCTTCTTGCCGTTCGCGACCTGGTCGAGTGCCGAGCCGAGCGTGTCGCGTGAAATGACGTCGTCGCCGATCGCCAGCGACAGATCGGACTTGACGGTGAGGAACAGCGGCTTGTCGGGCCGCGGCTGCTCCGGCGCGGCCGAAGACGGCAGCTCGACCGCGATATCGACCGTCGCGAGCGGCGCCGCCACCATGAAGATGATCAGCAGCACCAGCATCACGTCGATGAACGGCGTGACGTTGATCTCATGGACCTCGTCGAGCTCGTCCTTGCCGTGGTCGAGGCGCGCGCTCATGCGGACTGCCTTCGCTTACTCGGCGGCGGCGCGCATCGGGCCGCGCGCGACCATAGGGCGGTCGAGATCGCGGCTCACCAGGCGCAGCACCTCGGCCGACGCATCGCCGAGCTGCGCCCGATAACCCGCGATGGAGCGCGCGAACACGTTGTAGATCACGACCGCCGGGATGGCGGCCGCGAGTCCGAACGCGGTCGCGAGCAATGCTTCGGCAATGCCGGGCGCCACCACGGCGAGATTGGTGGTGTGCGCCTTCGAGATGCCGATGAAGCTGTTCATGATGCCCCACACGGTGCCGGACAGCCCGACGAAGGGTGCGGTCGCACCGATCGTCGCGAGCACGCCGGTCGCGCGGCTCATCCGGCGGCCGAAGGCTGCCTCGATGCGCTCGAGGCGTGACGCGACGCGTTCCTTGAGGCCGTCCTTGTCGAGCGTGTCAGCCGAAAGGTGAAGCTCCGTGCGCGCCGCGGCGAGGAACTCGGCGGCCGGATTGGGGATGGAGCGGATGTCGTCGAGTGAGACCGCCTGGCCGAGCAACGCCAGCGCGGCACGAGCCCTGCGCTTGGCGAGCATGATCTCGATCGTCTTCACCAGCCAGATCGTCCAGGTCACGACCGAGGCGACCACGAGGCCGACGATCACCGCCTTGACGACGATATCGGCCGACAAGAACATGCCCCACGGCGACAGGTCGTGCGGCCGCGCCGACGCATCGACGAGCGTTCCCTCGGCCGACGCGGGAGCGGCCTCCTGGGCCACCGCCGCGCCCGCGAGGACTAAGCCAGACCGCGGCCCCCAGCAGAATCGAAGACAACGACGCAACGTCCGCGCGGCGCGTGATTTTCGAGATTGGAATTAGCCTAATTCGAAAGAGGTTTACTCGCCGCCGCCGCCCGTCTTGAGTCTGCGTCTCGATCACCCGCTTGTGGCGGAACATGTTGGGGTCCTTACACTAAAGACGTTCTAAAGTGCTGTGATGCGCAAGATGAACGCGCCGTTCCCGTTGCGCCTGTCCTAGATCGTGCCAGCCCTGTTGACAACATCGAAGCGCAACACGAAATGGCCGCGTCTCGTCGACGCGAAACGCATCCGCCAGCATCGTCGCCGCGGACCTGCATCGCCGACATTCGTGATCAAAATTTGGCCGTCACGGTCAGCCGCGCCGCGAGCTGCTCCACGGGATGCAGGACGCTGTCCATGACGCCGTTCTGGCAGACGGCCGCGGGCGGCGGCGTTGCGGAATTGCACGCCGCATAGAGGCCGTCTGTCTTGATCAGCGATCCGTACGCATATGTGATCTGGTTGGCCTTCGCGTCGAGAAGGTTGAGCAGGTCGAGGTGAACACTCCATCCGTTGTCGAAGCCATACCCGATCCGCGCATTGACCAGGCTGGTGGGCGGCGAGCGGAACGCGTTGTCCTCCGTCAGTGGCGTCGGCCCGAGATAGCGCCAGCGGAGCGCGCCGAACCATCCGGTCTGCTCGCCGAGCGTGATCCCCACGGAGGCCACGATCGCGGGCGCATTGGGAATGTAATTGCCGGGCGCGTTGCCGACCTGCGCCTGGGGGAAGCCCGCGAGCGATGAATAAAGCGCGGCCTGATCGCCGTCGAAGCCGAGGAAGCGCGCATGCGTCACCGCGAGATCCGCATCGACCGCAAGCCAGGACGCGAGCCGATAGTTATTGGTCCACTCGATCCCGTAGCGCTCGCTCGCGCGGCTCGCGGCCGTGTCGCCGGCGTCGCCGCTGAAGACGATCTCGGACGCCTGATCGAGGACGAACAGGCTCAGCGAGGAGTCGAGGCCGGGCACGAGCTTGGAACGAACGCCGATTTCGGCGCCGCGGGTGCGCACGAGCAGGGGCGACGCGCCGAGCTTGATCGACGGATCGGTCGGATCCTCCGTGATGGTGGCGCCGCGCGCATCGTTGCTGTGCATGCCCATGCCCCAAGCGAGGAAGAGCTCGGTTTTCCGGAACGGGCCCAGCACCATGCGGAATTTCGGGCTGCCGATCGCGGAGCGCGTGCTGCCCGAATTGGCGGCGTCGAAGAGCGAGTCGACGGTCGCCGCATAGTAGTCGCCGCGCCAGCCAACCGTGGTCCGAAACCACGGGGTCCAATGGACCGTGTTCTCGGCGTAAATGCCGACGCTGCCCTCGCCCACCTTGTCGCTGCGGATGTTCGACAGGAACGTGCGCTGGAACGTCTCGGTCAGCGCAAGGTCGATGGCGTCGTAGCGGGTCTGGAGGCCGAACGTGGTTTCGGTCGGCAGGCCCGCGAGCGAACCGTTATAGGTTCGCGACGCATTGGCGCCGGTCACGATGCGATCGTCGTGCTGATGGAATTGATCGCCCAGGAACGGATTGGTCAGGAAGTAGGTGAAGTTGTTGAACAGATCGAGCTCGCTCTTGATCACATAGGCGTTGGCCTTCCACGATCCCGCCTCATCGGTCTGCGCGAGCCGCGCCGACAGCGAGAAGCGGCCGGTGTTGCCGCCGTCGGTCGGGTCCTCGGAGCCGAAGAGGCCGATCTGTCCCGACGTGATGGCGCGCAGCGGCACCTGGTCGGTGGAATTCCATTTGTTCGAGTAGGCCATGCCGGTGAGCGAGAAGCCGTCGGTCGCCGTGCCCTGCGAATAGCGGATGAGGCCGTTGACCTTGCGCACGTCGTCGGGATTGGCCCAAGGGCCGTCATAGGTGCCCACCTCGCCGGCCATCAGCAGCGACCCCTCGCCGAGCTTCGTCGACCCCATGCCGAAATAGCGCTGATAGCCGAAGCTGCCGAGCGTCATGCTCGCGACGCGCCGGTCGACGCTGTCGATGAGATCGATGTGAAGATTACCGGCGGAGCCGAAGTCGCCCTCGTCGGCGAAATACGGTCCCTTGCGGATGGCGAGCGAGCCGACCGTCTCGGGGATCAGCCAGTTGAGGTCGGAATAGCCCTGCCCGTGCGCGTGCGTGCGCATGTTGATCGGCATGTCGTCGACCGTGATCGCGAGGTCGGTGCCGTGATCGAGATTGTAGCCGCGCAGGAAATACTGGTTGGCCTTCCCCTCGCCGCTGTGCTGCGTGACGATCAGCCCGGGCGCGGCCTCGAGCAACTCGCCGGGACGCGTGACGGGACGCGCGTTGAGATCGGCGCCCGTCACGGTCATCTGGCTCGCCATGGAGGGAGAAGCCGGCGCTCCGCTGGCGACATTGGGCGCGCCCGGGGCGGCGGCCGGAGGGGATGACGCTGGTGCAGCGGTCGCGGGCGTCGGCTGCTCCCGATGTGGGGGGGCCGCCTGCTTGCGTCTCGCACGGGAGATGACCGTGATCGTCGGCAGCCGCGCCGCCGTCGCGGACGCCCCGGCAACCGCGGGGGCAGCCTTGGCAGCCGGCGCGACCTGCAGAGATTGCGGCTGCGGGAGCTCCTGCGCGAGCGCAGCCTCCTCGGCCGCGGGGCTCAAGAGCACGGCGCATACCCACAACAGACGCCGCACGTTCGCCGCCCTCGCCCCTCGATCGGGGGCGGACAATTGCGGCTTCCGGCCGCCCTGACGTCGGGCCCGAAACGGCCGTGCGCCCCCTGCCCGAACGACCCTATGGCTGGACGAGTATGACGTCAACTGGAAGTCATCATACAAATGCGCCTGACCGAGGCCTCGCGGCGACCCGGAAAATTCAATATTCACTAACCAAAACATCAGGTTGTGCGGCGCGATACGTAGCCTCACGGAGTGACGTGCCGGTTGTTCCGACTTAGGTCAGAGAGATGAGGTCAGAGACATGGCCGGCCCCGGTCCCATCACCCGCTCCGCGACGCGCCACGCAGCGCTGAGCGACCTCCAACGCCCGTCCGCGCACCTCGACGGCAGCGCGTGGCGCTCGCGCGTGCGCCTCTCCGTCATCTCGGCCGCCATCATCAGCCTCGTCTGGTCGGTGGGCGCTTTCTGGTTCGTGTGGCACTGGGAGGAGACGCTCGCGCAGGGCAAGCTCACGGCCACCGCCCGCAATCACTTTCTCGCCGTGCAGGACGGGCTCGACGACTATCTGGCCAGGCTCACCGCACTGCGTGCCTTGTTCGAGTCATCCCCCGGTGTGACGCGCGCGCAATTCGAGACCTTCACGGGCAGGCTCCTCGAAAAGGAGACCGCCGTGCAGAATTTCTCCTGGGTCCCGCGCGTCGCGCGCGGCGACCGGGCGAAGTTCGAGCAGGCGGCCGCGCGCGACGGCGTCGGCGGATACGTCATCAAGGAAGTGACAGCGGACGATCGCATCGTCCCGTCGCCGCCCAAGGACGAGTACTTGCCGATCCTCTACTCGACGGTGGGAAACCGCAGATCGGCAATCATGGGCGTCGACCTTCTCTCGCAGCCGAGCATCCACCAACCAATCGATGTTGCGCGCGACACCAACGGCCTCTCGGTGGTGCCCGACTTCAAGCTGCATAGCGTCGCCGGCGCCGCGCATGGATTCCTGTTCTCGCTCCCGGTCTACCGGCCCGGCTTGCCGCACGACACCATGGAGGCGCGACGGGAGAATCTGCTGGGCTTCGTCCACGGGGCCTTCCTGACCGGCAAGGCGTTCGATCACATCATCAACTCCGCCACCAATCCTACCGGGCTCGACCTCTTTCTCTATCCGGCCGGCGCGACACCGGAAACGCTGCCGCTGCATGTCCATTCCTCGCGCCTGCGCGCGGACACGGTCGGCGCCATGCCGCTCGCGAGCGTGCTCAATCGGCCGCATTTCAGCGACCTGATCGCGGCCGGCGACGCGCGCTGGATCTTCGCCGCGGTTCCGGTGCCGGGCGGGCCGCTCGACGTGCGGCATGACCGCTCCTGGCTGGTGCTCGCCGCGAGCCTGCTGGTCGGCGCCATCGCGCTGTTCCACATCTACACGTCGGATCGCCAGACCCGGCGCCTGATCGCCGCGGGCGAGCGTATCTCCGAGCTCGCGCAGACCGACGCACTCACCGGCCTGATGAACCGGCGCGCCTTCGCGGAGCGCCTCAACGCCGCGTTCGCGGCCTGCCGGCGCGGCGCCGCGGGGTTCGCGGTGCTCTATTTCGATCTCGATCACTTCAAGGACGCCAACGACACGCTCGGGCACCCGATCGGCGACCGTCTGCTGCAGCAGGTGGGCGAACGCGTCCTCGAGGCCGTGCGCCAGAACGATGCGGTCGCGCGCTTCGGCGGCGACGAGTTCGCCGTGCTGCAATCGGATGCGAGCAACGTCACCCCGGATGCGCTGGCACGCAAGATCAACCAGCTGCTCGCGCGACCCTTCCTGATCGACGGCAATGAGGTCCGCATCACGGCGAGCATCGGGATTGCACTCTACGGTCCCGACGTGGCGACGCCTGACGCCCTCATGGTCCACGCCGATCTCGCGCTCTATCGCGCCAAGGAGGACGGACGCGACTGCTTCCGCTTCCACAGCGACGCGCTCGACGTCGAGATCCGCGACCGCGTCACGGTCGCGGGCGAGTTGCGCTCGGCGATCGAGCGCGGCGAGATGCGCCTGCACTATCAACCTCAGATCGATCTCGCTTCCGACCGCCTGATCGGCCTAGAGGCGCTCGTGCGCTGGCAGCACCCGCAGCGCGGCCTGATCGGCCCTGGGCATTTCATCTCCATCGCGGAGCGCACCGGCGCGATCGTGCCGCTCGGGCAATGGGTGCTCGAGGAAGCCTGCCGCCAGCTCGACGCCTGGCACCGGATGGGCCTTTTTCCCGGCGTGGTCGCGGTGAACTTCTCGGCCGTCCAGCTCAAGACGCACGTCAATCTCGATCGCTTCATTGCCGCGACGCTCGCGCGCTGGCACATCGAGCCGGGCGACATCGAGGTCGAGCTCACCGAATCGGTGCTGATGGACGTGTCGCAACAGCACGGCGACGTCATCGAATCGCTGCGGCAGCTCGGCATCCGCACGGCGATCGACGACTTCGGCACCGGCTACTCGTCGCTGAGCTACCTCACCGCCTATCCGGTGAGCCGGCTCAAGATCGCGCAAGAGCTGGTCGCCGGCGTCAATTCCGACGCGCGCAGCGCCACCGTCGTGCGCGCCGCGGTGCGCCTCGCCAAGGAGCTCGGCATCGGCTGCATCGCGGAAGGCGTCGAGACGCAAGCTCAGGCCGATTTCCTCACGTCAAGCGGCTGCGAGGCCGCGCAGGGATATCTCTTCGGCGCCCCGGTCAGCGCCGAAGAGATGACGCTGCGACTGCGCCACGAAGCGCCCGCCCGCCGCACAACGCCGCCGAAGCTTACCGTCGTCGCCGGCTGATCTGCGCGCTCCCGCGGGCAATCGTTCCACCTTGATCCGGCGCGACTGCGCTGCAAAGATTCCCATAACGCGAACGAACACCGGTGCGCGTCCCGTGTTAGAAGGACGCGGACGGCCGCCATCCGCCGTGCGAATCAAACGCGGACAAGTCGACATGGAAACTTCGATCGCCACGGTCTGCCTCAGCGGAGACTTGCGCGACAAGCTGCGCGCCATCGCTGCAGCGGGATTTCGCGGCGTCGAGATCTTCGAAAGCGACCTTCTATCCTACAACGGCACGCCGGCGGACGTCGCCAAGGAGATGGCGGATCTCGGATTGCGCGCCATCACGTTCCAGCCGTTCCGCGACTTCGAAGGGATGCCGGACGCGCAACGCCAGCGCACCTTCGATCGCGCCGAGCGCAAGTTCGATCTGATGCAGGAGCTCGGCTGCAACCTGCTCATGGCGTGCAGCAACGTCTCGCCCGACTCGATCGGCGGCGTCGACCGCGCGGCCGCGGATTTTCGCGAGCTGGGCGAGCGGGCGAAAAAGCGCGGGCTGCGGGTCGGCTTCGAGGCGCTCGCCTGGGGCCGGCACATCAACGACTATCGCGACGCCTGGGAGGTGGTGCGGCGCGCGGATCATCCCGCGGTCGGGCTCGTGCTCGACACCTTCCACATCTTTGCCCGCCGGACCGACATCAAGGCGCTCCCGGCGATCCCGGGCGACCGCATCTTCCTGGTGCAACTTGCCGACGCGCCGTGGCTCGACATGGACGTGATCCAGTGGAGTCGGCATTTCCGCTGCTTCCCGGGCCAGGGCGACTTTCCGCTCGTCGATTTCATGGCCGCCGTGCAGGCGACCAGCTACCGGGGCGACCTGTCGCTGGAAATCTTCAACGACCAGTTCCGCGCCGGCTCGCCGCGCACCGTCGCGGTCGACGGCCAGCGCTCGCTCGCCTTCCTGATGGACCAGTTGCGCGAGCGCGATGCGCGCGCCGCCAAGGACATTCCGCCGATGCCGCCGCGCTCGACCTGCCTCGGCGTCGAGTTCATCGAATTCGCGGTCGACGACCGCATCGCCGACGAGCTCGGCCGATTCATCGCCGGCCTCGGCTTCCGCGCCGTCGCCCAGCACAAGTCGAAGGCCGTGACGCGCTGGGCTCAAGGGCAGGTCAATCTCATCATCAATCAGGACAAGGAGGGCTTCGCGCACGCCCACTTCGTAACGCACGGCCCGTCGGTCTGCGCCATCGCGCTCAGGGTCGCGGACGCCGCCGCAACCCTCGACCGCGCCGAAAGGCTGCACGACACGCCGTTCCGGTCGAAGGTCGGGCCGGGTGAGCTGGAAATCCCCTGCGTGCGCGGGTTGGGCGGCAGCCTGCTCTATTTTCTCGATCCGGGCAGCCAGCTCGCGAGAGTGTGGGATATCGATTTCGACCCGATCGACACGGCAGCGCGGGACGGCGGTGCCGGCCTCACGGTGGTCGACCACATCTCGCAGTCGATGCATTACGAGGAAATGCTGTCGTGGCTTCTGTTCTACGGCTCGCTGTTCGACGTGCGCAAGACGCCGCAGGTGGACATCACGGAGCCCGGCGGCATCGTGCGCAGCCAGGTCGTGGAAACCGCGGACGGCGCGCTGCGCATCGCACTCAACGCCTCGCAGAGCACGCGCACGCAATCGTCGCGCTTCTTGAACGAGTATTTCGGCTCGGGCGTCCAGCACATCGCGCTCGCGACGGAGGACATCTTCGCGACGGCCGACCGCTTGCGGACGAACGGCGTGGAGACGCTGCACATCCCGGAAAACTACTACGACGATCTCGCGGCGCGCCTCGACATCGACGCCGAAGAGCTCGATCGGCTTCAGGCGAGGAACATCCTCTACGACAAGGATGAGCGCGGCGAATATTTTCAGCTCTACACCAGGAGCTTCAAGGATCTGTTCTTCATCGAGATCGTCGAGCGGCGCGGATATGTCGGCTTCGGCGCCGTCAACGCGCCGATCCGGCTCGGTGCGCAATCACGCGTCGCGCAGGAGCGCTCATTGTCCGGACTGTGAGCCGATCGGCGGCGGGCGCCCCCTTTACATCTGCGCGATATCCGATGAAATATAACGTTATCGCGACCCGGCCGCGACGCGCCGGCGCCTCGCGCGCATGGAGCACATAATGTCGCTTGACGCTGCGGCTCATATGGGCGTGATTTGTCTCGGTCTTGTCGAGGGAGGCCGATCCCATGGCCGGCACGCGGCTGTCGATCCGTATCGATCTGGAAAATGGCAACCGCATCGGGCCGGGGAAGATCGCGCTGCTCGAGGCGATCCGCTCGACCGGCTCGATCTCGGCGGCGGCGCGCGCACTGCGCATGTCCTATCGGCGCGCCTGGCTGCTGGTCGAGGAGGTCAATCATGCGCTGCGTGAGCCTGCCGTCACGGCCGAGACCGGTGGCCGCAGCGGCGGCGGCGCGATCGTCACGCCGGCCGGCGAGCGGCTGGTCGGACTTTATCGTACGATCGAATTGCATGCGCGCAGCGCGGCGGGCGGTGAATTCCGCGCCATCGGCCGGCTGGTGCGGCCCGAGCGCGCGGGCGGTGGGTCGGCCTGAACGACGGCTCACGCGGCTCGGTTGGGCCAGCCTCGCATTCTTACTGCTGCTGACGATCCCACTCGGCCCGGCCTGCGCCCGCGAGGTCGTCGATTCGGCCGGCCGCAAGGTCGAGGTGGCAGACCACATCGAGCACGTGATGGCGGCGGGGCCGCCGGCCTCGGTCCTCGTCTATATGCTGGCGCCGCAGAAGCTCATCGGCTGGAACCGCAAGCCGCGTCCCGCGGAGCTTCCCTATCTGGCGCCGAGCGTACGCGACCTGCCCGAGGTCGGCCGGCTCACCGGCCGCGGCGGCACCGCGAGCCTCGAAGGCGTGATGGCGGCAAAGCCCGACGTGATCGTCGACTTCGGCTCGATCAACGCGACCTATATCTCGCTGGCCGACCGGGTGCAGAGCCAGACCGGCATTCCCTATCTGCTGATCGACGGACGCTTCGACAACACCGCGAAGGCGCTGCGTCTGCTCGGCTCGATCCTGGGTCTCGATGAGCGTGCGGAGCAGCTTGCGGCCCGCGCGCAGGCCATCCTCGACGGCGTCGACCGCGTGGTCGCCGCCGTCCCGGAAGCGCAGCGGCCCCAGGTTTATCTGGCGCATCGCGACAACGGGCTGGAGACCGGCAATCACGGCTCGATCAACACCGAGATCATCGAGCGCGCCGGCGGCCGCAACGTGGTGGACGCGGGCGGCGCGCGCGGCGGGCTCGTCACGGTTTCGCTCGAGCAAGTCCTCAAGTGGAATCCCGACACCATCATCACGACCGACGCCGGATTCCCGGCGGCCGTGAAGGCGGACACGGCCTGGGCGGGTGTCGAGGCGGTGCGGCGCGGCCGCATCTATGTGAGCCCCAGCCTTCCCTATGGCTGGATCGATGCGCCGCCCTCGCTCAACCGCCTGCTCGGCCTGCAGTGGCTCGCCGGCCTGTTCTTTCCCGACCGTTACAAGGTCGATATCCGCGGCGAGACGAAGAATTTCTACAAGCTGTTCTACGGCGTAGAGCTGACCGATCCGCAGCTCGACCGCCTGATCGCCGGGAGCAAATAGAGCATGATCCCGAAAAGGCCTGCCCCGGGCCTGATCCGGGGTGGATGCCGGTTTTCGGAAAAGATCATGCTCAAGCAATAGACGGATCGTGAACTGCCGGACCCACCCACGGAGTTGAAGCCATGAAGCTCAGCGCGCGCAACATGCTCAAGGGCACGATCGTCGAGGTGACGAAGGGCCAGACAACGCGCATGTCCGCCTCGATATCGGCGGCGGCAACGTGATCACCGCGTCGATCACCAACGAGTTGGTCGACGACTTGAAGCTCAAGAAGGGTGAGCACGCCTACGCGGTCATCAAGGCGACCAGCGTGATGGTCGCGGTCGACTAGCGCATGTTCCGGCGAAAGCCTGCCCCCGACTTGATCGGCGGTGGATGCCGGTTCGCCGACAGGAACCTGCGCAAAGCGCTCTAAAGACGTTGCGGCCCCGGCCGCGCACAAGCCAGGGCTCCGCGATTTCCGGCGCCCCGCGCCCGCCGGCGGTCATTTGACAACTACGCTATATTCATACGAATATAGCGCTAGAATGGCGTTCAAGCTTGCCCATATGCTGTCGAGCAGCGGCTTTCATCCGGCCCCGGCCGGCGCTTCGCCGACACTGATCTTCCGCGATCCCGGAGAGCCGCCCGCGATCGGACCGGACAGCCTCGACGACGCGTTCGAGCGCACCGCTCGCCGCACCCGCATCTGGGAGTTCGGCGTCAACCTGCATTGCTCGATCATCGGCACCTGCCTCACCACCGCCGAGCTGCGGCACGTCGTCGAGAAGCTCGAGCCCGGCATGGGGATGGCCTCCGATCACGATCTGCACACGCGCGGCGTCACGCTCGCGGGCCGCCGCGCCGACGGGGCGAAATTCCTGCAGAAGGCCCTCGACCGGCGTCACCGCGCCGCGATCCCCCGCTTCGCCAAGGCAAAGGACGCCGCGGCGGTGCTGGTGCTGTGGGACGAAGCGCTGCAGCAAGGCGATATTCCGGGCGCCTACTGGGCGGCGCTGACGCATCCGGCGGCGACCGACGAGGTCATCAAGCGCACGTTCGGCGACGTGCACATGCTCTCGCACCTGGTCGGCGCCGCGAACCGCGCCGATATCCGGCGGCTGCGGCAGCTCGAGGAGGACAATGCGGCGCTGGCCGCGAAGCTCGAACGCCAGCAGCGCCAGTTGCACGATGGCTTTGCGGCGCGCGAGGCGACGATCCGCCGCCTGGAGGACATGCTGGCGCGGCGTGCCGGCGAGCGCACTGAAGACACCGACCAGCCGGACGATGGCGCCGAGTTCGAGCGGCTCGTCCGCGATCTCGACAAGCGGCTCGCGCGCGAGACCGCGCGACGCGAGCGCAGCGAGCAGCGCGTACGAGAGCTTGCCGCAACGCTCGCCGCGGCCGAGCGCATGCTGGCGGCCGAGCGTGCCGGCAACGAGGCCGCGCGGCAGGAGCTCGACGTCGCCGAGCATCATCTTGCGGCGCTCGCGCGGCCGGACGAGCGCGACGATGCGGTCGATCTCGCCGGGCTCACCCTCCTCTATGTCGGCGGGCGCGCACACCAGATCCCGCTGCTCAGGGGCCTGGTCGAGCGCGCAGGCGGACAATTCCTCCATCACGACGGCGGCATCGAGCATGGCGCCGCGCTGCTGCAGGCGCTGGTCGGCCGCGCCGACCGTGCCGCCTTCCCGATCGACTGCATCAGCCACGATGCGGTCGCGACCATCAAGCGGCTATGCCGTCAATCCGGCAAACCCTACGAGCCGCTGCGCACCGCGAGCCTTGCCTGCCTCGCCGCCGCGCTCGCGCGGACATCGGCGGCGCGCACGCGAGTTGCGGCCGAATGAACGTCCAGGACAACGATTTCGCCTCTGAAGCAATTTCCCAACGCTCCGACGCATGCCCCGTCATGCCCGCGCTTGTCGCGGGCATCCGCGTCTTACTCTGCGGTTCAGCCAGCAAGACGTGGATGGCCGGGACAAGCCCGGCCATGACGATTTCGGCCTACGCGCTGATCCCCAACAGCCGTGCCGCGGTCTCGCCCAGCATTCCGGCACGTTCGGCGTCGCTGAGGCCGGGCGTGCCGAGGATGTGGTCGACCGAGGTGTGCGTCCAGGGGAACGGATAATCGGTGCCCATCATGATGCGATCCGGTCCGACCACGCTCGCCAGGTGATGCAGCGCGTCGGGCGTGAAGACGATCGAGTCGTAATAGAGCTGGCGCAGATATTCTGTGGGCTTCTTCTTGAGCGGCACCGCCGCGCAGCGGTCCGGGAACGTCACGCACACGGCGTCGGAACGGTCCGCGTAGGACGGCAGGTAGCCGCCCCCATGCGCGGCGCAGATCCTCAGCCCCGGGAAACGATCGAGCGTGCCCTCGTAGATCAGGTGGGAGAGCGCGAGCGTGGTCTCGAGCGGATTGCCGATGGTGTTGTCGAGCCCGCCGTTGCCGCCGAGCCGTGGCCTCAGCTCCGGGGTGCCGACCGGATGGATGAAGATCAGGCAGCCCAGCTCCTCGGCCTTCGCCCAGACCGGATGGAATTTCGCGTTGGCGAGCTCCAGCCCCTCGACGCTGCCGCCGACCGACACACCGCGCAGCCCGAGCTTCTTGATGCCGTATTCCATCTGCGCGACCGCAAGATCGGGATGCTGCAGCGCCAGGGTCGCCAACGCAACGAAGCGGTCCGGCTTGGTGGCGACGAGTTCGGCGAGCTTCTCGTTCTGCAGCTTGATCAGCGCGGCCGCGACGTCACGGTCGGCCTTGTACCAGTAGGGATTGATGCTGAGCGCCTCCATGTCGATGCCCTGCTCGTCCATGACGCGGATGCGCTCGGGCGCCATGACGAGGGTTGCGGGCTTCACGGTAAGGCCCATCATCGCCATGACCTCCGGGAAGGCGCAGTGCGCGTGGATATCGACCGTCTTCACGCGGCGGCCGTTGACCGCCACCTCGCGCCGGCGTGGCGCGCCCGCTGTCTGCGCGTGGGCATGCCCATGGATGAGGTCGCAGCCGACGAAGACGGCGCCCGCCGCGGCACCGCCGATGAAATCCCGTCGTGTCACCATCGCCCGTCTCCCTCCCTGCCGCCGGCTTGCATCGCCGCGCTTCACCCAAGCCTACGTCGTCCGATCGACGCGCGCAGCCCTCATTCCGGGCCGCCGCATCGGCGTGCCGCCAAGTGCGTCCCTCCCTGGTCTGGCCGCCCCGAATTCCAAAAACGGCGTGGATGGCTGGGAACCGTACGTCCGCACCTGCGTTACGGCATGACGGGCTCCGTCGGGGAATGGGGCCTGCCAGGACGCGCCCACGGGGCTGAAGGCCGGCGATCGGCAAAAGAGAGGGGGATTCCGCCCGTGCACATGCCCAACACGACCCTACGAGACCTGACCGCGGCGACCGCCGCGACCGGAATCCGGAAAGCAAAAACCGGCATCGTCGGCCTGGACGATCTGACCGGTGGCGGCGTTCCGGCCGGCCGGCCGACGCTCGTTTGCGGGGCGGCGGGCTGCGGCAAGACCCTGCTCGCCATGACGTTCCTCGTACAACGGCGCCGCCCACCTGGACGAGCCGGGCGTGTTCATGACGTTCGAGGAACGGCCCGAGGATCTCGTCAGCAACGTCGTCTCGCTGGCATTACGACCTCGACCGCCTGATCAAGGAGAAAAAGCTCGTCATCGACCACGTGCGGATCGAGCGCTCCGAGATCGAGGAAACCGGCGAATACGACCTCGAGGGCCTGTTCATCCGCCTCGGCTACGCGATCGACAAGATCGGGGCGAAGCGCGTGGTGCTCGACACCATCGAGGCGCTGTTCGGCGGGCTGAGCAATGAAGGCGTGCTGCGCGCCGAGCTGCGCCGCCTGTTCGAATGGCTGAAGCACAAGGGCGTCACCGCGATCATCACGGGCGAGCGCGGCGAGGGCCAGCTCACCCGCCACGGACTGGAGGAATACGTCTCGGACTGCGTGATCCTGCTCGATCACCGCGTGCACGAGCACGTCACCACGCGCCGGCTGCGGGTCGTCAAATATCGCGGCACCGCGCACGGCACCAACGAATATCCATTCCTGATCGACGGAAGCGGCATCAGCGTGATGCCGATCACCTCGGCGGGCCTCGACCACATCGCGCCCGACAAGCATATCACGTCGGGCATCGCCGACCTCGACCAGATGCTCCAGGGCAAGGGCTATTTCCGCGGCAGCAGCGTCCTGGTCTCAGGCATGGCGGGCAGCGGCAAATCGAGCATCGCGGCGCAGTTCGCCGACGCGGTGTGCCGCGGCGGCGAATCTTGCATCTATTTCGCGCTCGAGGAGTCGCCGTCGCAGGTCGTGCGCAACATGCGCTCGATCGGCCTCGACCTGCAGCAGTGGGTCGATCAGGGGAAGCTACGCTTTTCGGCGCATCGCCCTTCCCTGTTCGGCCTCGAAACGCATCTCGCGACCATGCATCGCGACGTCGAAGAGTTTCGTCCGGCCGCGGTCGTCATCGATCCTCTGTCGAGCCTGCTGCATGCCGGCCAGAAGCACGACGTCCAGGCGATGATCCTGCGGCTGGTCGACTTCCTCAAGGCGCGGGCCGTGACCGTGGTCTTCACCAGCCTCACGCATGGCAACATCGAACTGGCGCGCACCGACATGGAGGTGTCGTCACTGATGGACGCGTGGCTCCTGCTCTACAACCGGGAAAGCAACGGCGAGCACAATCGCCAGCTCTATCTGATCAAATCGCGCGGCATGGCGCATTCGAACCAGGTGCGCGAATTCATCATGACGGACACCGGCATCGTGTTGCGCGAGGCCTATGTCGGCCCCGAAGGCGTGCTCACCGGCTCGGCACGGGTTGCGCAGGAAGCACGGGAGCGCGAACAGGCCATGCAGGTCGAGCATGAGACGGAACGCCGCAATCTCGAATTCCTGCGCCGCCGCCGCCGCATCGAGGCGCAGATCGAGGACCTGAACGCACAATTGGCCGACGAGGAGCAGGAACTCTCCGGTCTCAAATCGGATGCGGCCGCGCGCCGACTGCAGGCGGACGACGAGCGGACGCGGATGGAACAGAGCCGCATGGTTGTGGCTCGGCCGGCGAAGACGTAAGCTTCGATCGCTGGCGTGGCAATGCGAAAAGATCGCAACGGAATCGGATCCATGATCCAGACCCAGGCGCCCGAACAAGGTTATAATCTGCGGCTCTACGTGGCGGGGCAGACGCCGAAGTCGATCGCGGCCATCGCCAATCTGCGCAAGCTGTGCGACCAGTATCTCGCCGGGCGCTACAGCATCGACATCGTCGACCTGATGCGCGATCCCGAGCTTGCGCAGGCGCATCAGATCATCGCCGTGCCCACGCTCATTCGCGAGCTGCCCGAGCCGATCCGACGCATCATCGGCGATCTGTCGAATACGCAGCGTGTGCTGCTCGGTCTCGACATCGATCCGCCCACGCAGGTGTCATGATGGTCGACGACGTCACAACGGTCGATCGCGCGCCTGCCGGCAGGCAGGACTACGTCCTGCGCCTCTTCATCACCGGTCATACGCAGAAATCGATGCGCGCGGTGCGCAATATCACGCAACTGTGCGAGCAGCATCTGGCGGGCGCCTACGACCTGGAGGTCATCGACGTGTACCAGCATCCGGAACTCGCGGTCGAGCATCAGCTCGTCGCCGCTCCCGCGCTGCTCAAGCTGCTACCGCTGCCGCCGCGCAAGATGGTCGGCGACATGTCCGATACGGGACGCGTCCTGGCCGGCCTCGGCATTTCGCAGTGAGCTTGTGAGTCGATGAGGTTGGCGTGGCGAGCGAGGAACCGAGTGCCGAACTAGCGGATTTGCGCCAGCGGCTCGCCGAGGCCGAAGAGGCCCTGCGCGCGATCTACCAGGGCGAGGTCGATGCGCTGGTGGTGCGCGGGCCGGACGGGCCGCAGGTCTTCACGTTGCGCAACGCGCAGGAGCCCTACCGCATCCTGGTCGAGCGCATGCACGAGGGCGCGCTCACGGTTTCCGACGCCGGCCTCATTCTCTACTGCAACCAGCACCTCGCGACCCTGGTCGGATGGCCGCTCGAGCAGATCGTCGGCCGGCCGTTGGCCCAGTTCGTCGCGACCCAGGACGCGCAGGCGCTGCAGGGACTGCTCGGCGGCGGCGCCGGCGGATCGATGCGCCGCGAGCTGGCCTTGCAGGCGCGCAACGGCCTCGTTCCGACGCTCGCGGCCGCGAGCCCGATGCTGGTCGACGGCGAGGCTTCCGCCGTCCTGCTGATCGTCACCGACCTCACGGCGCAGAAGAAGTCGGAGGAGATCGCCGCGGCCGAGCAGTTCGCGCGCTCCATCCTCGAGCAGGCGACCGACGTGGTGCTGGTCTGCGGCAGCTCGGGTGCCATCACCAATGCGAGCTGGGCGGCCGAGCAGTTGTTCGGCCACCGCGTGGTCGGGCAGCTTGCCCAGATCGCCTTGCCGCTCCAGTTCGCCGCGTCCGAAAAGGGCTCCTCGACCGAGGCGGCGTGGAAGGAGATCCTGGCGGGCAAGCGTGTTCGCGGCCTCGAGGCCTGGAGCGCCGAGGACGGCCTGCCGCGCCAGGATTTCCTGGTCAGCGCCGGCCCCCTCCACGACACGAACCGCGAGCGCATCGGCTTCATCCTCACGCTCACGGATATCACGGAGCGCAAGCGCGCCGAGGAGCACCAGACGATGCTGGTGGCCGAGCTCAATCATCGGGTGAAGAACATTCTCGCGGTCGTGCAGTCGGTCGCCTCGCAGACCGTCGCAACGTCCCCGTCGCTCGCCCAGTTCCGCACCGCATTCGAGGGACGCGTGCGCGCCATTTCGCTCGCGCACGATATTCTCACCCAGTTGCGCTGGGGCGAGGTCGAGCTGGAGCACCTCGTGGCGCGCAGCCTCGCGCCCTATCGGGGCGGCGAGCGCGTCGCGTGGTCGGGGCCGCCGGTGCGGCTCGCGGCGAGCAGCGTGGTATCGCTCGCGATGGTGCTGCACGAGCTCTCCACCAACGCGGCGAAATACGGCGCCTTCGCCAATGGGGAAGGCCGGGTCGAGATCGCCTGGCGCCGACAGGAGGCCGACAAAGCGGAGTTGACCTGGACCGAGCGGAGCGGCCCGCCGCTCGCCGGCGAGCACGTGCCCGGTTTCGGCAACAAGCTGATCTCGCGGGTGATCTCCTACGACCTGCAGGGGAGCGCCACCATGCGCTTCGAGCCGGACGGGCTGCGCTGCCGGTTGACGTTCCGGATACCGAGCACCGTCCACCACGAGGCGGCCGACGCCGCTCCCGCCCTGGCATCAAGCCGTTAGGCGGTTTTCCACCAGGACCATGCACATGCGCCGCAGGGTCGCCTCGTCGAACGGCTTGGAAATGCGCGGCAAATCCCGGAAAGCGGGCGGAAACAGCGTGGCATCGTCGTAACCCGACGTAAGCATGACCGGAATCTTGCGGCAGATAAGCTCCGGCAGGATCTCGAACACCTGGCGCCCACGCAGATTGACGTCGAGCAACGCCCCGTCGACCCGCTCGGCATCGACCACCTGCAGGATTTCGCGGACCTCGGACACCGGCCCGACCACCTCGCAACCGAACCCCTGCAGCATCGTTTCGATGCCGATCGCGATCAATGCCTCGTCCTCGGCCACGAGGATACGGCGATTTGCCAAGCTCGCGCCGAATTCCGATCGATGCTCAGATGCAGAAAGGTACACAGGCAAGCCCCATCAAGCCCCACGCGGCTGACAAAGCGTCAATTCGGCGATTGAGGCAAAGTTCCGCCGACCGGTTGAATTGCCGCGGGCTGTGTCATTCCGGCCACTCGGCGCGAGCCGGCCCCCTTGCCCGTGGATTTCCGGCTTTCGGACGCCGCCTAGGCCAATAGGGTAATTGGGGTCGCGGCATTCAGGAATCGGTCCAACATGCGGACCAGCCTGAGAATCTCGCTTAGCTATAGCCGGGTCCGGCGTCGTGGTCCGCGCAGGCGCGAAGCGAGTTCGCGGACGTCCTGCGACTGGCGCAATCCCGGATTTTTCACTCCACCCCATCCGGGGCCGCGCGGCCTCAATGAATTTCCGGCTCCGGGATCTTGTCGCCCGCAAGCAGATAATCGAAATCGCAGCCTTCGTCCGCCTGGCCGATATGAGCCGAGAACATCGCGCCGTAGCCGCGCGGATAACGCGGCGGCGGCGGTTGCCACTGCGCGCGGCGCGCGGCCAGTTCCTCGTCGGACACGTGCAGGTGGATGCGGCGGGCCTCGGCGTCGACCTCGATCTCGTCGCCGGTCTTCACGAAGGCGAGCGGGCCGCCGACATAGCTTTCGGGCGCAACGTGCAGGATGCACGCGCCGTAGCTCGTGCCGCTCATGCGGCCGTCCGAGATGCGCAGCATGTCGCGCACGCCGGACTTCAATAGCTTCCGCGGAATCGGCAATTGGCCCCATTCGGGCATGCCGGGACCGCCCTTGGGGCCGGCGTTCTTGAGCACCAGGACATGATCCGGCGTGACGTCGAGATCGTCGCGCTCGACCTCGCGCGCCATGTGATTATAGTCCTCGAACGCGATGACCGGGCCGCGATGCTTGAGCAACCGCTTGTCGGCGGCGGTCGGCTTCATCACGCAGCCGCGCGGCGCGAGGTTGCCGGTCAAGACCGCGGTCGCGCCGGCGGTCGACACCGGATCGCTGAGCGGGCGGATCACCGGGCGCAGATGCACCTGCGCGCCGCGCAGATTCTCGCCGACCGTGTGGCCCGAGACGGTGATGCAGGACAGATCGAGCCGCTCGGCCAATTCGAACATCAGCGCACGCAGGCCGCCCGCGTAATAGAAATCCTCCATCAGGTATTTGCCGGACGGGCGAATGTTGGCGAGTACGGGGATCTCGCGCGAGATCTGGTCGAAGCGTGCCATGTCGAGCGCGATCCCGGCCCGGCGCGCCATCGCGACCACGTGGATGATCGCATTGGTCGAGCCGCCCATCGCCATGTGCACGCGGATCGCGTTGTCGAAGGCGGCCGGCGTGAGGATGCGGGAGGGCGTGAGATCCTCCCACACCATGTCGACGATGCGGCGGCCGGCGGCCGCGCACATGCGCGCGTGGTTGGCGTCGGGCGCCGGGATCGACGAGGCGCCGGGCAGCGCGAGGCCGAGCCCTTCGGTGATCGCCATCATGGTCGCGGCCGTGCCCATGACCATGCAGGTGCCGTACGAGCGCGAGATGCCGCTCTCGATCTCGCTCCAGTCGTCGTCCGTGATGTTGCCGGCCCGTTTCTCGTCCCAGTATTTCCAGGCGTCCGAACCGGAGCCAAGCGTCTCGCCGCGCCAGTTGCCGCGCAGCATCGGGCCGGCCGGCACGTAGATCGCCGGAATGCCCATGCTGATCGCGCCCATGACGAGGCCGGGCGTGGTCTTGTCGCAGCCGCCCATCAGCACGGCGCCGTCGATCGGATGGCTGCGCAACAGCTCCTCGGCCTCCATGGCGAGGAAGTTGCGGTAGAGCATGGTCGACGGCTTCACGAACGGCTCGGCGAGCGACATCGCGGGCAGCTCGAGCGGAAAGCCGCCCGCCTGCAGCACGCCGCGCTTCACGTCCTCGGCGCGCGCGCGCAGATGGCCGTGGCAGGCGTTGATATCGCTCCACGTGTTGATGATGCCGATGACCGGCTTGCCGACCCAGTCGGGCGCATCGAAGCCCATCTGGCGCAGGCGCGAGCGATGGCCGAACGAGCGCAGATCGTTGACGCCGAGCCAGCGATAGCTGCGCAGGTCTTCAACCTTCTTGCGACTGTTCATTTTGCTCATCCCTTGGTCCGCGATGGCAGGGCATAGCCGTTCGAAGAACGGCGTCGCTTTGCTCGCCTATGTCCCGGCCATCGACGTCTCGTTTCCCAGCAAGACGTGGATGCGCGGGACCGGCCCGCGCATGACGCATACGGAAAGCGCAGGCGCGCCTCACTCCACGTGCGCGCCCGAGAAGTCGACCACCTTTTTCCACTTGGCGACTTCGCTGCTCATGATCTTACCGAAGTCCGCGGGCGTGCCGGGCATCGGCGCGCCGCCGAGCTCGGCGAGGCGTGCGATCATCTTCGGATCCTTCAGGGCCTCGTTGATGGTCCTGTTGAGCTTGTCGATCACGTCGGCGGGCGTGCCCTTGGGCGCTGCCATGCCGAACCACGCGCTCGCCTCGTACCCGGGCACGGTCTCGGCGACGGTCGGCACGTCGGGCATCGCCGTCGAACGCTTGTCGGTCGTGACCGCGACCGCGCGCAGCTTGCCGGCGTTGATGAAGCCGATCGAGGACGGCATGTTGTCGAACATCACGTCGACCGTGCCGGCCATCAGGTCGGTGAGCGCGGGACCTGCGCCGCGATAAGGCACGTGCGCCATCTTGATGCCGGTCATCGCCATCAAGAGCTCGCCCGACATATGCACCGACGTGCCGGTTCCGGACGACGCCATGTTGACCTTGCCGGGATGCGCCTTGGCGTAGGCGATGAACTCGGTAACGGTCTTGGCCGGGAAGCTCGGCGTCACTTCCATCACGTTCGGCACGCGGGTGATGCCGCCGATCGGCTCGAAGTCCTTCAGGATGTCGAACTTGAGGTTCTTGTAGAGCGTCTGGTTGATGCCGTTCGCGGGATTGACCAGCAGCACCGTGTAGCCATCGGCCGGCGCGCGGGCGACAAATTCGGTGCCGATATTGTTGCCGCCTCCCGCCCGGTTCTCGATGACGAAGGTCTGGCCGAGATGCTCGCCGAGATATTGCCCGATCAGGCGCGCTAGCAGGTCGGTCGTGCCTCCGGGCGGATAGGGCACGATCCAGTGCACCGGCCGCTCCGGATAGCCGGCGGCGAGCGCCGGCGTCGCGACGACGGAGAGCACCACCACCAGACCGGCGAGCGCGCGTGACATCATGGGTCGCATGGGCATTCCCTTTCCACCCTCCCGCCGTGGGCCGGCGGGCATCTTGTGCAAGCGCCTGTTTCGACAGGGCCGGCCAAACTACGCGGCGCGCACCGGTGAGGACAAGCGGCTATTCGGACGCGCCCGGCGCGATCGCGGCGACCAGCCTTGCCGCCGCCGGCTCGATCGCAAGGCCCGACGTATCGATGGTCGTATGCGCCCGCGCGTAGAGCGGCTCGCGGCTCGTCAGGATCGCGCGCAGCTCCTGCATGGCGGTCGGATCATCGCCCATCGGGCGCAAGTCGCCCTGCTGGCGCACCCGCGCCATGTGCTCGGCCGGCGCGGCCCGGAGCCAGACGGTGTGGAACGACGTGAGCAGAAGATCGAAGGTGAGCGGCTCGGCGACGATGCCGCCGCCGGTCGCGACGATCATGGCGCCGGGTCGCGCGACCAATGCGCGCAGCATGGCCTGCTCGCGGCGGCGGAAGCCCTCCTGGCCGTAGAGCGCGAGGATTTCCCCCATCGAGAGCCCGTGCGCACGCTCGACCTCCTTGTCGAGCTCGACGAACTCCCAGCCGAGCCGCTCGGCCGCGATGCGTCCGAGCGTCGACTTGCCGGCGCCGCGCAGGCCGATGAGCGCGACGCGATCGACGTGCGCGGCGTCGCGCGCCATTGCGGGCGCGCCGCCCGACAGGATCGCACGCGCCTGAACGACCTGCGCGCTCGACGCGCCACGCAGCAGATCGCGGATGATCGACCAGTCCGGCGAGGCCGTCTCGTCGACCAGCAGATCCTCGACCCGCGTCCCCATGGCGGCAGCGGCGCGGCGCAACAGCTTGATCGAGACGTTGCCCTTGCCGCTTTCGAGTTGCGCGATGTAGCGCTCGGAGATTCCCGACACCCGCGCCAGCACCTTGCGCGACATGCCGCGCAGCGCCCGCATGTGGCGCACCCGCCGGCCGAGCGCGGCGAGAAATTCCTGTTCGTCGGTCGGGCGCAATTCCATGCCAATATGCGCGATAGTGCGTTCCGCGTTGACACACGAAGCCATTTTCGGCTCAATTAATGCACTATAATTCCGAAGAGCGCCACTGATAGCGCCTGCCAAGGCAAATCTGGCCGCGCAACGGCCCGACGGGAGGGAGAGCATGGCCGAGATGGCCGTCTACAACGCGGCAAGCGACCTGATCGACCGCAACATCGCGGCCGGCCGCGGCGACAAGCCCGCCTTCATCGATCGCCAGCGCCGGCTCACCTATGCGGCGCTCGATCGCGAGACGGCGCGCGCCGCGAACCATATGGTCGGGCTCGGGCTGCGCCGCGAGGACCGCGCCGCGCTCGTCCTGCTCGATACGGTCGACTTCCCCGTCCTCTTTCTCGGCGCGATCCGCGCCGGCATCGTGCCGGTGCCGCTCAATACGCTGCTCACGGCCGATCAATACGCCTACATCCTCGCCGACACCCGCGCGCGCGTCGCCTTCGTGTCGGAGCCGCTGCTGCCCGTCCTCGAGCAGGCGCGCGGCAAGCTCGACGGCGTCGAGTTCATCGTCGTCGACGCCACCAAGCCGACCCAGCATCGCGTGCTGTCGCTGGCGCAGGAGAGCGACCGCTTCGCGAGCGTCGCGACGCATCCGGACGAGCCGGCATTCTGGCTCTACTCATCGGGCTCTACCGGCATGCCGAAGGGCACGCGGCACATCCACACCAGCATGATGGCGACCGCGGAGTTGTTCGCGCAGCGCACGCTCGGCATGCGCGAGGACGACGTGGTCTATTCGGCCGCGAAGCTCTTTTTCGCCTACGGGCTCGGCAATGCGCTGAGCTTCCCGATGTCGGTCGGCGCTACCGCCGTGCTGTTCGACGGTCGGCCGACGCCCGACGCGGTGTTCGACATCCTGCGGCGCGAGCAGCCGACAATCTTCTGCAGCGGCCCGACCGGCTTTGCGGCGATCCTCGCCGATCCCAAATGCACGCGCGACGCGGGCTCGCCACGGCTGCGGCTCTGCACCTCGGCGGGCGAGGCACTGCCGGAGCATCTCGGGCTCGCGTGGAAGGAGCGCTTCGGCTGCGACATCATCGACGGCGTCGGCTCGACCGAGATGCTGCACATCTTCCTGTCGAACAAGCCCGGCGACATCCGCTACGGCACCGCCGGCCGCGCCGTCCCGGGCTACGAGCTGCGGCTGCTCGACGAGCAGGGACGCGAGGTCGCGGACGACGAGGTCGGCGAGCTGTTCGTCAACGGCCCGTCGGCCGCCGACGGTTACTGGAACCAGCGCGAGAAGAGCCGCAGCACGTTCGGCGGCGCCTGGACGCGCACCGGCGACAAGTTCGTGCGCGACCGCGACGGCCGCTACACCTACTGCGGCCGCGCCGACGACATGTTCAAGGTCTCGGGCGTGTGGGTCTCGCCGTTCGAGGTCGAGAGCGCGCTGATCAGCCATCCCGCGATCCTCGAGGCCGCCGTCATCCCGCACGCGGACGCGGATGGCCTGCTCAAGCCGAAGGCCTACATCGTGCTCAAGGGCGGCCAGGCGCAATCGCGCGAAGGGCTCGACGACGCCTTGCGCGAGCACGTGAAGACGACCGTCGGTCCGTGGAAGTATCCGCGCTGGATCGAGGTGCTCGACAGCCTGCCGAAGACCGCCACCGGCAAGATCCAGCGCTTCAAGCTGCGCGAGATGGACGCGCAGGGTAAGTAAGGAAGGCACAGCGGTTGGGCTCCCTCCCCCGCTTGCGGGGGAGGGCGGGGAGGGGGAAGCCCCACGCACTGAGCGAGCGGCTCCCCCCTCTCCGGCTCTCCCCCGCAAGCGGGGGAGAGGGCGCCAACTCCGTGCTCGTGGCCTCAAGGCAGTCGCATGCTCTCCCCCACCGGCTTTCTCACCATCAACGATGCAAAACTCGAATATCGCGTCGCCGGCGACGTCGCGGCATCACCATCCATCGTCATGCTGCACGAGGGCCTCGGCTCCGCCGCCCTATGGGGCGACTTCCCCGACAAGCTCGCGGCCGCAACCGGCGTCACCGTGTTCGCCTACTCGCGCACCGGCTACGGCGCATCGAGCACCGTCGCGTTGCCGCGGCCGCTCACCTACATGCATGACGAGGCGCAACACGTTCTCCCTCCCCTGCTCGACGCGATCGGCTTTCGCCGCGGCCTGCTGCTCGGCCACTCGGACGGCGCATCGATCGCGGCGATCTATGCGGGCGGCATCCAGGATCATCGCGTGCGCGGGCTGGTGCTCATCGCGCCGCACTTCATCGTCGAGGACGTGAGCGTCGCGGCGATCCGCGCCGCCAAGGCGGCGTACGAGCAAGGCGACCTCAAGACCCGCCTCGCGCGCTGGCACAAGCACGTCGACGCTGCGTTCTACGGCTGGAACGGCGCCTGGCTCGATCCGGGATTTCGCGCGTGGGACATCAGCGATGCGCTCGCCTACATCCGCGTGCCGGTGCAAATCGTGCAGGGCGAGAACGACCAGTACGGCACCGTGCGGCAAGTCGAGATCGCGCAGGCGGAATGCTACTGCCCGGTCGAGGTCGCCATGGTCGCAGGTGCCGGCCACACGCCGCAGCGCGAGCGGCCGGACGTGACGCTCGATGCCGTCGCGGGATTCGCCAATCGAATCCTGAGGATGCACCACGAGGGCGACGGCGCCATCGTGCCATGAAGAAAAGTGCAGGATTACTCTTCAGAGGCCTTGGAGGCCAATTTTGGATGCATTATAATTCATCATCGCAAACGCCCGAGGAGCGCCATGGCGGGTGACGAACGCAGGCTCGCGAACGGCGGCGGCCGCATCGACTTTGCGACCGAGCCGGCCCGCTATCGGCACTGGAAGCTCGCGGTCGACGGCGCGATCGCGACGCTCACCCTCGACGTCGACGAGAAGGGCGGCCTGTTCGAGGGCTACGACCTCAAGCTCAACTCCTACGATCTCGGCGTCGACATCGAGCTCGCCGATGCCTACGAGCGGCTGCGCTTCGAGCATCCAAACGTGCGCGTGGTGCTGCTGCGCTCGGGCAAGCCGCGCGTCTTTTGCGCCGGCGCCAACATCCGCATGCTCGCGGGCGCGACCCACGGGCACAAGGTCAACTTCTGCAAGTTCACCAACGAGACGCGCAACGCGATCGAGGATGCGAGCGAGCACGCGCATCTCGCGACCATCTGCGTCATCAACGGCACCGCGGCGGGCGGCGGCTACGAGCTTGCGCTCGCAGCCGATCACATCATCCTGGTCGATGACGGCTCGGCCGCCGTCTCGTTGCCCGAGGTGCCGCTGCTCGCCGTGCTGCCGGGCACCGGCGGCCTCACGCGCGTCACCGACAAGCGGCGCGTGCGGCGCGACCTCGCCGACGCCTTCTGCACCACCGAGGAAGGTGTGAAGGGCAAGCGCGCGGTCGACTGGCGGCTGGTCGACGAGATCGCGCCGAACACCAAGCTCGAGGCCGCGGTCGCCGAGCGCGCGCACGCGTTCGCGCGGAAATCGGACCGGCCCGCCGATGCGGCCGGCATCGCGATGACACCAATCGAGCGTCGCATCTCCCCGGACAGCCGCGACTACAGGCATCTCTCCGTCGCCTTCGCGCGCGGCGAGCGGCTCGCGACGCTGACGCTACGTGGTCCCGAGGCGCCGCCGCCCGCGACCACCGAAGAGCTGACCGCGCAGGGCGCCACGTTCTGGCTGCTCGCGCTCGCCCGCGAGCTCGATGACGCGATCCTCGACATCCGCCTCAACGAACCCGATATCGCCGCGGTCGTGTTCAGGTCGGAAGGCGACAGCGCCGCGGTGCTCGCCTACGACGAGCTACTCGCGCTCGACCACGACCACTGGCTCGGACGCGAGATTCGCCTCAAGTGGAAGCGCGTCCTCAAGCGCGTCGACCTCACCTCGCGCACGCTGGTGACTTTGGTCGAGCCCGGCTCGTGCTTCGCGGGCACCCTCGCCGAGCTCGTGCTCGCCGCTGACCGTTCCTATGCGCTGATCGGCGAACGCGAGGGCGACAATCGCCCACCCGCCGCAATGGCGCTCAGCGAGCTGAACTTCGACGCCTATCCGATGTCGAATGGTCTCACCCGGCTGCAGAGCCGCTTCCTCGGCGCGGAGGCGCCGCTCGATCGCGCCTACGCGGCGATCGGCAAGCCGCTCGACGCGGAGGCGGCCGAGGAACTCGGCCTCGTCACCTTCGCGCGCGACGACATCGACTGGGAGGACGAGATCCGCATCTTCCTCGAGGAGCGCGCCAGCTTCTCGGCCGATGCGCTCACCGGCATGGAGGCGAACCTGCGCTTCGCCGGACCCGAGACGATGGAGTCGAAGATCTTCGCGCGGCTGACAGCCTGGCAGAACTGGATCTTCCAGCGCCCGAACGCGATCGGCGAGGACGGCGCGCTGCGGAAATATGGGACGGGACAGAAGCCGGCGTTCGATACGAAGAGGATTTAGTTGCTTTCCCCTCCCCCGCTTGCGGGGGAGGAATACGCGCGAAGCGCGCAGGAGGGGGCAAGTCGGCAAGCGCAGTGCTTGTGGCTTCCCCCTCCCCGCCCTCCCCCGCAAGCGGGGGAGGGAGACGAGAGACAGGAGCAAGTGGCCATGGACATCATCAACGTCGACTACCGGGAGACGATTCCGAACAACGTGAATCTCACCGATGACCGCCGCGTGCTCCGCGCGCTCGAGGGCTGGCATCCGGGCTATCTCTCGTGGTGGAACGACATGGGGCCGAACGGATTCCAGGAAGCGCTCGTCTATCTGCGCACCGCCTATTCGGTCGACCCGCGCGGCTGGGCCAAGTTCGACTACGTGCGCATGCCCGACTATCGCTGGGGCATCCTGCTCGCGCCACCGGAAGAGGACCGCAAGGTGCCGTTCGGCCAGCACTACGGCGAGCCCGCCTGGCAGGAGGTCCCGGGCGAGCATCGCGCCATGCTGCGCCGTCTCGTCGTCATCCAGGGCGACACCGAGCCGGCCTCCGTCGAGCAGCAGCGCCACCTCGGCAAGACCGCGCCCTCGCTCTACGACATGCGCAACCTCTTCCAGGTCAATGTCGAGGAAGGGCGGCATCTCTGGGCCATGGTCTACCTGCTGCACAAGTATTTCGGCCGTGACGGGCGCGAGGAAGCGGACGAGCTGCTGCGCCGGCGCTCCGGCAGCGCTGATGCACCGCGCATGCTCGGCGCCTTCAACGAGGCGACGCCGGATTGGCTCTCGTTCTTCATGTTCACCTATTTCACCGACCGCGACGGCAAGATGCAGTTGCACAGCCTCGCGCAGTCCGGCTTCGATCCGCTCTCGCGCACCTGCCGCTTCATGCTGACCGAGGAGGCGCACCACATGTTCGTGGGCGAAACCGGCGTCGGCCGTATCATCACGCGCACCTGCGACGCCATGAAGGAGGCCGGGATCGCCGATCCATACGACAAGGAGCACATCCGCGCGCTCGGCGTGATCGACCTGCCGACGCTGCAGAAGAAGCTCAACCTGCACTATTCGCTCTCGCTCGACCTGTTCGGGTCCGAAGTCTCGACCAACGCCGCGAACGCGTTCAACGCCGGCGTCAAGGGACGTTACCAGGAGACCAAGATCGATGACGACCACCGGCTGGAGAATTCGACCTATCCGGTGCTCAAGCTGGTCGACGGCGTCATCAAGCGGGTCGATGAGCCGGCGTTGACCGCGCTCAACATGCGGCTGCGCGACGACTACACCAATGACTGCGCCAAGGGCCTGCTGCGCTGGAACAAGATCATCAGCACGGCCGGAATCGACTTCACGGTCGCGCTGCCGCACGTGGCATTCCATCGCCAGATCGGCGAGTTCAGGGACGTGCAGGCGACGCCGCAGGGCGAGCTGATCGACGACACGGCCTGGGGCAAGCGCAAGGGCGAGTGGCTGCCGTCGAGCGAGGACGGCGAGTTCATCGCCTCGCTGATGAAGCCGGTCAGCGAGCCGGGCAAGTTCGCCGGCTGGATCGCGCCGCCGAAGATCGGCATCGATAACAAGCCCGGCGACTTCGAGTACGTGAAGATCGAGACGTAGGGCCGCTTGCTCCCGCATAGCGGCTCCAGCGTCCTCTCCCCCGCTTGCGGGGGAGAGACAGAGAGGGGGCGACGCTTGCTCAGTGCTTGTGGCTTCCCCCTCCCCACCCTCCCCCGCAAGCGGGGGAGGGAGCCGATACGCCGAATCCTTGGTCCTAAATTCCCAAATACCTGTGCTGCACCTCCGGCGCCCTTGCAAGCTCCGCCGACGAGCCACTCCACACTACCCTGCCCCGCTCGATCAAATAGTGCCGATCCGCGATCCTTGTCAGCGCGTCGACGTTCTTGTCGATCACCAAGATCGACTGGCCGGCGGCCTTGAGGCGCACGAGGCATTGCCAAATCTCGTCGCGGATCAACGGCGCAAGGCCTTCGGTCGCCTCGTCGAGGATCACGAGACGCGGATTGGTCATCAGCGCGCGGCCGATCGCGAGCATCTGCTGCTCGCCGCCGGAGAGCTGGCTGCCCAAGCGGTCGAGGCGCTCGGCCAGGCGCGGGAAAAGATCGCAGACCTTGTCGAGCGTCCACGCATCGGCACTCTCGCGGCGATTGGCCGCCGTCGCCACCAGGTTCTCGCGCGTCGTGAGGTTGCCGAAGATCTGCCGTCCTTCCGGCACGAGGCCGAGGCCGAGCTGGGCGACCCGGTAAGCCGGCAGCGTGCGGATGTCGGCGCCGGCGAAGCGGATCGCGCCGGCGCGCGCCGGCGTGAGCCCCATGATCGAGCGCACCGTCGTGGTCTTGCCCATGCCGTTGCGGCCCATCAGCGTCACCATCTCGCCGGGCGCGATCCTGAGCGAAAGGCCGAACAGCACTTGGCTGCGGCCGTAGCAGGTCTCGATTCCGTCGATATCGAGGAGGTCAGCCATCGTGCGCCCTACCCTCCTCCCGTCGCAGCCGAGCCCAGGTAGGCCTTGCGGACCTCGGCGTCGGCGCGGATCGCGTCGGGCGCGTCCGACGCGATGACGCGGCCGTAGGAGAGCACCGTGATGCGGTCGGCGAGCGCGAAGACCGCCTCCATGTCGTGCTCGATCAGGAGAATGCCGAGGCTGCCCTTGAGGCCGCGCAGCATGTTTACGACCCGCGCGGATTCCTCCGGCCCGAGCCCCGCCATCGGCTCATCGAGGAGCAAGAGCCGCGGCTTGGACGCCAGCGCCATCGCGAGCTCGAGCAAGCGATGCTCGCCGTGACTCAGCTCCGCTACGATGACATCCGCGCGCGCCTCGAGCCCCACATGCGCGAGCGCGGCGCGTGCGGGCTCGCGCAGCGCCGGATCGCGCCGCGCGTCACGCCAGAAGCGGAACGAGTGGCCCGCCTGCGCCTGCACGGCGAGCGCCACGTTGTCGAGCGCCGTGAAGTCGAGAAACAGCGAGGTGATCTGGAACGAGCGCGCCAGCCCGAGCGCGGCGCGCTGGTCGGGACGCAGCGCCGTGATGTCCTGTCCGTCGAAAAAGACGCGGCCCGCGTCGGGCGCGATCTCGCCGGCGAGCTCGCCGATCAGCGTGGTCTTGCCGGCGCCATTCGGGCCGATGATGGCGTGCAGCTCGCCGGGCACGACCGCGAGCGTGATGTCGTCCGACGCCGTGATACCGCCGAACTGCTTGGCGAGCCCCTCGATGCGCAACAGCGGCTCAGCCACGGCCGAGTCTCGCGAGCACGCCGTCGATGCCGCCGCGGGCGAACAGCACCACCAGCAGGAAAAGCGGCCCGAGGATGATCGGCCAGTATTCGGTGACGCGCGACAGCCCCTCCTCGAGCAGCAGCAGCGACATGGCGCCGATCACCGGACCCATCACGGTGCCCATCCCGCCGAGCACCGCCATGACGATGAGGTCGCCCGAGCGCGTCCAGTGCATGATGGCGGGGCTGATGAAATCGGTGTTGTTGGCGAGCAGCACGCCGGCGAGCCCGCACAACACGCCCGAGATGACGAAGCAGGCGAGCTTGTAGCGATAGGTCGGATAGCCGATCGCCCGCATGCGCCGCTCGTTCGAGCGCACGCCCTGGATCACGCGGCCGAAGCGAGAATTGACTAGCCGCGAGACTAGAAAGGCGGTCGCGAGCAGCAGCGCGAGGCAGAGATAGTAGAATTGCGTCTTGTTACCGAGATCGATCACGCCGCCGAAGGTGCTGCGATGATAGATCGTGAGGCCGTCGTCGCCGCCGTAGCGGTCGAGGCCGCTTGCGACGTAATAGGCCATCTGCGCGAACGCGAGCGTGATCATGATGAAGTAGACGCCGCGTGTGCGCAGGCTGAGCGCCCCGACGCCGAGCGCGAAAAGCCCCGACACGACCAGCGCGAGCGGCCATTGCACGAACCCCGAGCCGACGCCCTCCTTGGCGAGGATGCCGACCACGTAGCCGCCGAGCCCCAGGAAGGCGGCGTGGCCGAAGCTCACCATGCCGCCGAACCCCATCACCAGGTTGAGACTCACGGCCGCGATCGCGAAAATGACGATGCGGGTAAACAGCGACAGCGCGAAGGCGTTGCCGGTGAGCGCGCTATAGACCGGCACCAGCGCAAGGATCGCGAGCAGCGACGCGACCACGGCATTGCGCGGGGTGACGAGCGCGGTCATCGTCGCGACGCCGGAAAGAGGCCTTCCGGCCGGAAGACCAGCACGGCCGCCATCAGCATATAGATCAGCATCGAGGACAGCGCCGGCCCGAGCGTCTGCGCCGCGTGCTCACTCAGCATCGTCCGCAGCATGTCGGGCAGGAAGGCGCGGCCGATCGTATCGACGAGCCCGACGAAGACCGACGCGACGAGCGCGCCGCGGATCGAGCCGATGCCGCCGATGATGATGACCACGAAGGCGAGGATCAGGATGTTCTCGCCCATACCGATCTGCACCGTGAGGATCGGCGCCTGCATCAGGCCCGCGAAGCCCGCGAGCGCGGCGCCGAGGCCGAAGACGAGCGTGTACAGCAGCTTGATGTTGACGCCGAGCGCGCCGACCATCTCGCGGTTCGATGCGCCGGCGCGGATCAGCATGCCGATGCGGGTGCGCATGATGAAGAGATAGAGCGCCACCGCGACTGCGAGCGTCACCACGATGATGACCAGGCGATAGGCCGGGTAGTAGACGCCGGGCAGCACCTGCACGGCGGTGAGCATCGCGCTCGGCAGCGGCAGCGTCATGCCGGCCGGCCCCCAGATGAAGCGCACCAGTTCGTTGAAGAACAGGATGAGTCCAAAGGTGCCCAGCACATGGTCGAGATGATCGCGGCCGTAGAGCCGCCGCATCACGATGACCTCGACCGCCATGCCGACAACGAGCGTCGCAGCCAGCGCCAGCACCGCGGCGAGGACGAAGCTGCCCGTCCAGGCCGCAAACGTCGCCGCGAAATAGGCGCCGACCATGTAGAGCGAACCGTGCGCCAGGTTGACCAAATCCATGATGCCGAAGACGAGCGTCAACCCGGCGGCGAGCAGGAACAGCAGCATCCCGAGCTGCACGCCATTGAGGCACTGCTCGACGAAGTAGAGCATCGCCCTACGCCTCAGCCCACTCCGCCCTCATCCTGAGCAGCACTCGCGAAGCGAGTGCGTCTCGAAGGATGGCGGCAAGCACCGTGGCCGCCCCATGGTTCGAGACGCGTCGCCGCGCGACGCTCCTCACCATGAGGCGGGGAAAGATCGGAGCAAGCGATCGCACTTATTTCATCGGACACTTATCGTGGAAATGGTCCTGGTCCATCGATACGATCGTGGCCACCGTCTTGAGCCGATAGGCATCGCCGTCCTTGACGGCGTCCTGCAGGTAGAAGTTCTGGATCGGGATGTGGTTGTTGCCGTACCTGAACTCGCCGCGCACCGACGGGAACTTGGCTTTCTCGACCTGTCGGCGCATCTCTTCCTTCTTGCTGAGGTCGCCCTTGACCGCCGTCACCGCGTCGTCGAGCAGCGCCACGGCGTCATAGGTCTGCGCGCCGTAGAAAGAGGGCATGATCTTGTACTTCGCCAGGTAGTCGGCGACGAACTTCTTGTTGGCCGCGTTCGGCAGGTCGGAGACCCATTGCTGCGCGCCCGGAATGCCGACCGCGAGATCCTTGAGGCGCGGCAGCGACAGGTCGTCGATGAGGAACGCGGTGTAGAGCGGGATCTGGCCCTTGAGGCCCGCCTGCACGTACTGCGTGATGAACTGGACGCCGGCGCCGCCCGGATAGAACGCGAAGATCGCGTCCGGCTTGGCGGCGCGCGCCTTGGACAGCTCGGCCGAGAAGTCGAGCTGGTCGGGCCAGCGGGTGAGCTCCTGGCCGACGACCTTGCCCTTGAAGGTCGAGGCGACGCCCGCCAGCATGTCCTTGCCGGCGATGTAGTTCGGTCCCAGCAGGAAGGCGGTCTTCACGCCCTTCTGGTTCATGTAGGTGCCGATCGCGGCCGGGGTCTGGTCGTTCTGCCAGGAGGTCGAGAAGACGTAAGGGCTGCACAGCTCGCCGGCGAGCTGCGAAGCGCCCGCGTTGGTGACGACCGTGAAGGTCTTCGAGTTGACGATCGGCTTGAGCGATGCGACCAGCACGTTCGACCAGATGTAGCCGACCAGGAAGTCGACATGGTCGGACTCGATGAGCTTCTGCGTCTTCTGCACGCCGACATCGGGCTTGAACGTATCGTCCTCGTAGATCACCTCGACCGGCATGCCGCCGATCTTGCGGCCGTGATGGTCGAGGCCGAGCTCGAAGGAGTTGCGCATGTCGTTGCCGATCGCGGCGGCCGGCCCGCTGAACGTCGAGATGAAGCCGATCTTGATCGTCTTCTGCTGCGCGGCAGCCGGCATCGCGGCAAGCGCAAGCGACACGCCGGCGGCAAGCAGTGCGTTTCTCATGTTGTTTCCCTCTCCCTGGAACGCTGGGCCGTGAAGGTAGGATCATAGTGGATTGGGGGACGGGCTGAAAGAACTGCCGGTGTGGGGAAACGAGGCAATCTGTCTCGGGTGAGGTTCATTCAGCGCTTGCGACTTTAGCGCCCTCTCCCCCGCTTGCGGGGGAGAGCCGGAGAGGGGGCGACGCTTGCTCATACGTCTGCGGCTTCCCCCTCCCCACCCTCCCCCGCACGCGGGGGAGGGAGTGCAGACTCAGTGCTCACCTTACTTCCCGTGGATCGCCCGCCACACCCGTTCCGGCGTCGCCGGCATCGCGATATGCCGGATCCCGAACTCGCTCAGCGCATCGACGATCGCATTGGCCACCGCCGGCATGGCGCCGACGCTGCCGGCCTCGCCGGCGCCCTTGACGCCGAGCGGGTTGGTCTTGGTCGGCACCGGATTGCTCGCGACCTCGACGTCGGGAATGTCCGTGGCGCGCGGCATGGCGTAGTCCATGAACGAGCCGGTGACGAGCTGGCCGCTCTCGTCGAAATGGATGTCCTCCATCAGGATCTGCCCGGCGCCCTGCGCGATGCCGCCGACGATCTGGCCGTGCAACAGCATCGGGTTGAGCACGGTGCCGACGTCGTCGACGACGTAGTAGCGCACGATCTGCGTCACCCCGGTCTCGGGATCGATCTCGACCTCGCAGACGTGGCAGCCGTTGGGGAAGTTCGAAACCTCGGCGGTATAGACCGCGGTCGCGACGAGGCCGCCTTCCATGTCCTTCGGCACCTTGCCGGGCTGCACGGCGAGCTTCGCGACCTCCTGGATGGAGATCGTCTGGTTGGTCGTCGGCGACGAGAAGATGCCGTCAGTGAACTTCACGTCGCCGGCCGGCACCTTCAGCGCATGCGCCGCGATCGCCTTCGCCTTCACGACGATCTTGTCGGCGGCGAGATGGAACGCGGAGCCCGCCATGGCGGCGGAACGCGAGCCGCCGGTGCCCTCGCCGAAGAACACGAGGTCGGTGTCGCCCTGCAGGTATTGCACGTCGAGCGGATCGAGGCCGAGCCGGTCGCAGACCAGCTGCTTGAACACGGTCTCGTGCCCCTGCCCCTGCGTGACGCTGCCCGAGAACATGGTCACGGCGCCGGAGCGGTCGAAACGCACCTCGGCGCCCTCGAGGCTCGCGGCGCCGGCGCGCTCGATGGTGTTGGAGAAGCCCAGGCCCCGCAGCTTGCCGTTCTTCTGCGAGTTGGCGCGGCGCCCCGCGAAGCCCTTCACGTCGGCGAGCGCGAGCGCCATGTCCATGTTCTTCTGGAACTCGCCGCAGTCATACGTGAAGGTCAGCGCGGTCTTGTACGGCATGGCGTCGGGCGCGACGTTGTTGCGCCGGCGCAGCTCGGCCGGGTCAATCTTCAACTCGTCGGCCGCAAGGTCGACCATGCGCTCGATCACGTAGCCGGCCTCGGGCCGGCCATTGCCGCGATAGGGCCGCATCGGGTTGGTGTTGGTGAAGACCGCGGTGCCCTCGACGTGCATCGCGGGAGTCGAATAGACGCCGGCGAGCGACCCGAAGTTCTGCACGCAAGCCGGCATGTTGTGCTGCATATAGGCGCCGGCCGCCATCGTGGTCTTCACCCGCATGCCGACGAAGTGGCCGTCCTTGTCGAGGGCGAGCTCGGCCTCGGTAACATTGTCGCGGCCCTGCGCGTCGGACAGGAAGGCTTCCGCGCGCGTCGAGGTCCACTTCACGGGGCGGCCGAGGAGCTTTGCTGCGAGCAGCACCAGCGCGACCTCGTTGTAGACCGGCGACTTCATGCCGAAGCTGCCGCCGATGTCGCCCGCGACCACGTGCACCTTGCTCTCCGGCACCTTGAGCACGCTGTCGGCGAGGTCGCCGCGGAACGGATGCGCACGTTGCAGCGTCGTGTAGATGGTGTAGCGCCCGTCCGCCGGATTGTACTCGCCGAGCGCGCCGCGCGGCTCCATGGTGGCGGCGGTGATGCGGTTGATGACGAAGCGGTGCTTGATCACGTGCGCGGCGTGCGCGAACGCCGCGTCGGCCTTCGCCTTGTCGCCGGCCGTGTAGACGAAGGAGATATTGTTCTGGCAATCGTCGAAGACGAGCGGGGCGCCGGGCGCGGCGGCCTCGGCGGTCGAGACCACGGCGGGCAGCGGCTCGTAATCGACCTCGATCAGCTCGGCCGCATCGGCCGCCTGATGCCTGGTTTCCGCCACCACGAACGCCACATAGTCGCCGACCCAGCGCACCCGATCCTTGACCAGCGCCGGATATCTCGGCCGGTACATCGGCGCGCCGTCGCGCAGCTTCATGCCGCCGGCGACCGGCAAATCGCCGAAGCCGGAGTTCGCCCAGTCGGCGCCGGTGAGCACCGCGAGCACGCCGGGCGCGGCCTTGGCCTTGATGGTGTCGATGCCGCGGATCTTCGCATGCGCATGCGGCGAGCGCAGCACATGGCCGAACGCCATGCCGGGCAGCACGAAGTCGTCGACATAGCGCCCGCCCCCGCGCAGCAGGCGCAGGTCCTCGAACCGCGGCACCGAATTGCCGATCGCGTATTCACCCATGCTTGCTCACACTCCGGAATTGGCGACGGGGCGGGACGCGGGACTTTGCCCGCAGATACGAGGCACTTCAAGCCACCCACTCCGTCATGCCCGGCCTTGTGCCGGGCATCCACGTCTTCGCGCGGAACAAAGACGTGGATGGCCGGGACAAGCCCGGCCATGACGGTTAAAAATGATCTAGCGCGGTTCGTTTCGCAGACTGAAAAAGGGCGCCCCCATGAAAGCCCGCATGGATTTCCGCACGGCCTCGCCGCCCGCTGCCAAGGCGATCGCGGACCTGCACGCGTTCGTGCATCGGTGCGGGCTCGAGCATGGGCTGCTCGAGCTCATCAAGCTGCGCGCCTCGCAGATCAACGGCTGCGCCCACTGCATCGACATGCACACCAAGGAGCTGCGTGCGGCGGGCGAGAGCGAGCAGCGGCTCTATCTGCTCAACGCCTGGCGCGAGTCGCCCTTCTACAGCGAGCGCGAGCGTGCCGCGCTCGCGTGGACCGAGGCGCTGACGCTCGTGACCCAGGGCCACGTGCCGGACGAGGTCTACGAGACGGCGCGCGCGCAGTTCAGCGAGGAGGAGCTCGCCAACCTCACGGTCGCGGTCGTGGCGATCAACGGGGCGAACCGGCTCAACATCGCGTTCCGTACGGTACCCGGGTCATATCGCGCGAAGGTGCGCGCGGCGGAGTGAACGGATCGATCGGGGCGGCTACGGCGATCATGCGCCCCTCACCGAACTGTCAGTACGACGTTACTGGGCGCGATGATACCGACGATCATTGCGAGGCAATGATCGCGTCCCGCGACGACGGCAAGGGGCATTCGCATGAACACACCATCCTGGCGGCCGCTGCGGGGCGTCGCGCCCAACCGACTCGCCGCGGCCCGGGTGCAGGCGCATCACGCGACGCAGTGGCTCGCGCGTGCGGCGCGGGCACACATCATGGCGTTGCCGGACGACGGCCATACCAATCTCGGCTGGAATGACGCATTTGGCGGGCTGATCACCCATCCGCAGCCCGACGGCGCAATGCTCGGCCTGCGCGTCGCAGACCTCACGCTGGTGCTGCTCGACGCCGCGGGCACGAAGTCGCTCGATGCGTTCGCCCTCGCAGGGCATCGCGATGCCGACGCCCGCGACTGGCTCGGCCGGCTCGCACAGCGACGCGGCCTCGACCCGCGCAAGCTCGATGCCGTCCCGCCTTACGAGCTGCCGCCGCGCCCGGGCGAAACCTACACCGTCGACGGAGATGCGCTCGGCGAAGTCGCGGCCTGGTTCGCCAATGCCAATGCGGCGCTCGGCGCGATCCGCGAACACGTCGTCGCGCGCGGTATCGAGGCGCCGCCGGTGCGCTGCTGGCCGCATCATTTCGACCTCGACACGCTGGTGACGCTCGCGCCCGACCGTAGCACCGGCATCGGCTTCGAGCCGGGCGACCACCATTACGACGAGCCGTATTTCTACGTGAGCATCTATCCGGCGCCGGACGTCGCGACGTTGCCGGCGCTGCCGACGATCGGCCATTGGAACACCCGGCATTTCACCGCCGCGGTGGCAACGGCGACGCGCGTTTGCGCCGCGACCGATCAGGGCGGTGCTGTGGTGGAATTTCTGCGCGTGGCCGTCGACGCGGCGATCAAGGCGTTAAAGGTGTAGGTTCGTAGGGTGGGCAACTGCGCCTGCTCGCACGTCACCACGTGGGCAAAATCGCGTACGCGCGGTTGCCCACGTGGCCAGCGCATCACAACGCGATTTTGCCCACCCTACGGCTGAAACGGCCCTACAACCCCAACCGCGCCATCATCGCCGGCGCATAGCGGTCGCCCTGGGTGACGCCGGGCTTGAACGCGTTGTCGAGCGTCGCGAGCGTTGCGGCCGATGGATGGATGTCGGCGGCCTTGGCGTTCTCGTCGACCCACTTGCGCTTGCTGGTGCCGGCGAGCGGCACCACGGGCGGCTGGCGTGACAGCAGCCAGGCGATGGCGAGCTGCGCGGACGTGCAGCCCTCCTTGGCGGCTAGCTGCTTCAGCGTGTCGACCAGCGCGAGGTTCTGCTTGGCGTTGTCGCCCTGGAAGCGCGGCATGTTGCGGCGATTGTCGTTTTGCGGCATCGCGTCACCGACCGGGATCGCGCCGGTGAGGAAGCCGCGGCCGAGTGGCGCGTACGCAAGAAAGCCGATGCCGAGTTCGTGGCAGGTCGGGAGGATTTCCTTCTCGACGTCGCGGGACCACAGCGAATATTCGGTCTGTAGCGACGTCATCTTGTGCACCTTGTGGGCGCGGCGAACGGTGGCCGGCCCCGCTTCCGAGATGCCGAGGTAGCGGATCTTGCCCTGCTCCTTGAGCTTCACCATGGCGCCGACCGTGTCCTCGATCGGCACCGTGTTGTCGACGCGATGAATGAAGTAGAGGTCGATGTAGTCGGTGCCGAGCCGCTTGAGGCTCTTGTCGCAGGAACTCGAGCACGTAGGCGGGGTCGCCCTTGGCGCCCGGCTTGCCGTCCGGCTGGCGAATGTTGCCGAACTTGGTCGCCAGCACGAACTTGTCGCGGCGGCCCTTGAGCCCGCGGCCGACCAGCTCCTCGTTGGCGCCGTTCTGCCCGTAGGCGTCGGAGGTATCGATGAAGTTCATGCCGATGTCGGCGGCATGATGCAGCGCCGCCACCGCTTCGTCGGGATCGGGCACGCCGTAGATCGGCGTCATGCTCATGCAGCCGAGCGCGATGGCGGATACGTCGAGGTCACCGAGTTTTCTGCGGGCAAGCATGGTCACAATCGCTCCGTGTCGGAAAGGCCGGGACATTCGGCGAGGTCGGTCGGGAAGTCAATCGACCACCGCGCCACACCGGCGCGAGGTTCCGGCCGGTGCGACAAGCTGAAATTTACCGATCAAGTCTTGTTCGCGACCTGTGCGGCGAGCGCCCGGTTGGCGGCCTGGGCGTCGAGGAGCGGATAGACGTCGAAGTGCGCCGGGATGATGTCCGCCCACTCGTTGAGGATCTTATGGAGCGCCTCGTTGTCGGCGACGTCGAGCACCGCGACCGCGCCCCGCCCGGCCCGCGCGTAGACGTGGCGGCAAACGCCGCGCGCTTCGTAAGCTCCGATCCACGGCCAGAACGATTGGCGCGAGCTCGTGAGCTCGGAAGGTCGCTCCGGCCGCGGGGTAGAGACGACCAGAAACAGCATGGCCATGACCTCCGGTTTTGCGCCGTGATAATACCAGATCGCAGGCCGTAGGGTGGGCGGCGGCGTATGCCGTCGCCCACGCGCCGCCGTATATTTCATTTGATGATCACTGTCCGCGTGGGCAAAATTGCACCGATCTCGGGCCTGCCCGAGATCGGCATCAGTTAATACGCAGGTCGGGCAGGCCCGACCTGCGTAGCAATTTTGCCCACCCTACGGATCCCATGCTCATCATCAACAACAACGACGTCACGGCGCTGCTCACGATGGCGGACTGCATCCGCGTGCAGGAAGCGGCGTTCACGAAGCTGCCGACGGGCGGCGCCATGCACCGGCCACGCATCGACATGTACATGCCGTGCGACCAGCCCGACGGCTATTTCCGCTGGGGCTCGATGGAGGGCGCGAACGACGGCTATTTCGCGATCCGCATGAAATCCGACATTATTACCTGGCCACGCGACGCCGCCGGCCTGTGGACCGAGGAGAAATACTGTCGCGAGCCCGGCACCTATTGCGGGCTCATCTTCCTGATCTCGACCCGCAATGCCGAGCCGCTCGCCTTCATCAACGACGGCGTGCTGCAGCATTTCCGCGTCGGCGGCGGTGCGGCGATCGGCGTCAAATATCTCGCGCGCCCCGACACCCACACGGTCGGCATGCTCGGCTCGGGCGGCATGGCGCGCACCTTCCTCGAGGCGTTCTGCTGCGTGCGCGACATCAAGCTGTGCAAGGTCTACAGCCCGACGGCCGCCAATCGCGAAGCCTACGCGGCCGAGATGTCGCAGCGGCTCGGCATCGAGGTGCGCGCGGTCGCGAGCGCGCGCGAGGCCGTGCGCGGCGTCGATCTCCTGTCGACCTGCACGGACGCGATGGCGCCCGTCTACGATGCCGAGTGGATCGAGAACGGCATGCACGTGACAAATCTTGGCCGGCGCGAGATCCCCGACGCCGCGATCGACCGCTTCGACGTGGTGGTGCGCCAGGGCACCGCCGGCGTGCAGATGCGCCAGACCGAGCGCTTCCAGGCCGAGCGCGGGCTCTCGCCCGCCGCCTACATCGGCGGCACCACCGAGGAGATGAAACGCATCCCGGAAAAGAACCCGCAGCCCGGCATGGGCGGCGACTTGCCCGAGTTCGCCGATCGCGGCCGCGGCGGCGACAAGCCGGATTTTGCCGATCTCGTGTCGGGCAAATGCGCCGGGCGCACCAGCCGCGACCAGGTCACGTTCTACCGCAACGTCGGCAACCAGGGCCTGCAGTTCTCCGCGGTCGGCGGCTGGGTCTACGAGCAGGCCGTGAAGCAGAAGCGCGGGCGGGCGTTTCCGACCGAATGGCTGCTGCAGGACATCCGCGACTGAGGCTGGAGGACGAAGACAAGCGCCCGATGCAGCAGCGCCGGGAGCTTGTCGTCATGTCCTCGTTTGCCGCTCTAGGCCGCGATCGTGGCGGCCCAAGAAGGGACGTCCGCCCCCTCACGAAGCCGGGCCGGCCGTCCACAGCTCCGCGACCTTCTGCGCGTCGTTGTAATTGAACGCCTGGTTGCAGTTGTGGCGCGCGAACGCGTCGTGGAGCTCCTGATTGATGAAGCGCTCACGCTTGTGAATCACCTGGTCGCCGATCCGCAGCTTGGCTTCCCAGGAATCGACGCCCCAGTACTTTCCCAGCACGACGGCGTCGCAGAAGCCGTAGAACGAGCTATCGAACGCCTTGGACTCGGGGCAGTTGCCGTCCCCGCAACGCGTCCGCTGCGCGAGTGCGACATCGACCGGCACGAGCGATGTCGTCAGCAGAACCACGGCCGTCAGGCCGGCCAGCAGGCCGTGCCGCTTCAGAGAATTTCGCATGTTGTCGTCCCTCCACCAGATACCCGACGATATCGCATCATCCTGGCCGGCTGCCAGAGGCTTCGGCCCGCAAATGCGTAAACTCCGCAAAAAATTCCGGTCCGATCATCGGTTCCAAACCGCATGGGCCTGCGGTGAAAGCGACAGCGCGGCGATCAGCGCCTTCGGATCATCAGGAACGTCGCGGATCATGCCGGCCGGCTCGGCGCACCAGCGCAACAGCGCCGCGAAGAGCTCGGCCGCCGCGATGATCGGCCGCGCCTCCAGCGAGGCCGGCAGGACGCGCACCTCGAAGGTGTGCTTGGCGCGGTCGGCGGTCGCGAGGTTGAGCAGGTTGAAGTCGCAATACTTCGTCAGCCCGACGCCGGTCAGCGCCTGGCGCGCCGCCGGCCAGTCGAGCCCGGCAAAGCTCGGGCTCGCCACCAGCGCCAGCAGCTGCTCCGGCCACTTGCCGAGCCGGACGCAGTTCGGATTGGTGCCGACGAGGCGCTTGAGCGCGTCACCGTGCCGCGCGAGCACGTTGACCAGGTTGACGATCGCCCGCGCCGCGGCGAGCGGCGCGGCGTCGAAATGGATATGCGTCGCGCTCTCGCGCGGCAGCGTGCAGCCCGCCGCACGGGCTTGCCCGAGCAGGAAATCGAGCACCGCTTCCTGCTCATCGGCCAGCGGCGGCGTCACGATCTCGCAGGTGCGCTCGCGCTCGCCGGGAAGCGGCGCGGCGATCGCGACCGAGACGCCGCGATCGTCCGTGACCTTGACCATGCCGGACGGATGAATGTCGGCTTCGGTGCCGAACAGGCCGGCGATCGGCGCCAGCACCTGCCCGATCGGCGCGGCGGCATCGCACTGACGCATGATGAGACGCAGCAGCCGCCGATCGTCGGTCACGATCCGATACCAGCCCGGCCATGGCGGCGCCTTCGGATCGAGATCCGCCGTCAGCGTCATGTCGTCGACGAATTGCGCGATCGGCTGTCCGGCGGCGTCGAACGCCTCGAAGGCCGGCGTGAGGTTCTCGAAGCTCGGCTTGCCGGCGACCTTGCTGGGCTCCGATTGCGGATGAAAGAAACGGCGCACCGAGCCGCCGCGCCGCCGCGCCACGCTCTCCGCCAAGCCGAGACGCGAGTGCCCGCGCGGCGCCAGCAGCTCGATCTCGAAGCCAACCGTCCAGTTCGGGGTCACGATGCGCGCAATGCTCCGATCGGCTCCGCTCGTCTCACCGCCCCTGCAGATAGCGGTAGGCGGCGCGCACGTCGAGCGGCAGCCACTCGGCATAACGCGTCATATGCGCGTGTTGCGGCAGCGCGACCTCGGCGACCGCGGCGTCTTCCGAGACGCCGTCCTTGATGGCGCGCGCGACCGCGGCGCGCAACTCGACCAGCATGGCGCGGAAGTGCGCGACATCGGCGAGCGTCGCGGGCGGGCCGTGGCCGGGGATCACCACGCCGACGTCGAGCGCGAGCACGCGTCCGAGCGCCGCGATCAGCCCGTCGAGATCGCAGTCGCCGAGCCAGGGAAAGCGGTTGTGAAACAGGAGGTCGCCAAGGAAAACGACTCTACGCCGTTCGAGATGCACCACGATGTCGCCGTCGCAATGCGCCGGGCCGAAGTAGTGCAGGCGCACGGTGTCGTCGGGCAGATGGAACGCGAAGTCGCCCGCGAAGGTCTCGTTCGGCGGGCGGATCACCACGGTGTCGTAGTCGGCGAGCGCGATACGGCCTTCGAACCAGCGGCGGGCCGGATCGTGGTCCGGCACGAGCTCGAGGATGTTCTGCCCGAACAGCAGCCGCAGCTTGGTGGCGAAATCGGTGATCGACCATTCGGCACCGGCGCGCAGCCCGAGGCAGGCGTTCATGGCGGCGAGCGTCTTCTCGTGCGCGAGGATCGGCACGTCGGCGAACACCGTGTTGCCGTGGGTGTGATCGAGATGGCAGTGGGTGTCGACCAGGAGGCGCAGCGGCTTGGCGGTCTTGGCCGCGACCGCGGCGCGCAGCTCGCGCGCGAGCCGAGGGTACTGCTGCGCGTCGATGACGATCACGCCCTCGGGCGTCTCGATCGCGCCGGCATTCGAGTCGCCGCCGGCGCCGATCCAGGCATGCACGCCGTCGGCGACGGTGACGAGGCGGGGTTGGGGGTGTTGTTCGGTCATGATGGAGATGGAAGCTCGCGCGGCTTGTTCAGCGTGCTCCCTCCCCCTTGTGGGGGAGGGTTGGGTGGGGGGTGATTGCGATTGGCGACTGCCGTCGTCCAACAACTACCCCCACCCCCGCCCCTCCCCGCAAGGGGGAGGGGAGCCGCGACGCCCTTGCCTTCCTAACTTTCCCTACTTCAACTCGTCGATACGGATCAGGTCGGCAAGCTGCCCCTTGGTCAGCGGCTTGCTCAGGAACTTGTTCTCGATCGCCTCGGCCATGAGCTGGTCGACGCCGACGATCTTGTCGGTGACGAGCGTGTCCTGCGGGACCAGGCTGCGCACCTTGTCGACGGCGCTCGGCGGCAGCTTGGCGAAGTCGGCGTAGAGCTTGAGCGCGTCCGGGCTCGAATACATCCAGGCGACCGTCTCGTTGTAGGCGGCGACGAAGCGCTTGAGCGCGTCCTTGCGATTGGTGAGCGTCGCGACATTGGTGAGGTTGACGCGGCCCGTGCGGGTGCGCAGCGCGGCGACGTCGTTGCCGGTCGCGATGATGCGGATCTCGCCGTCGGCGGCCTTGTCGAGCGCATAGGGCACGGCGCTCCAGCCGACGTCGATCTGGCCCGTCATGGTCTGCGTGATGGTCGACGCGAGATTGCCGGTCGATACCGCTTTGACCTTCAGGTGATGTTGCGCGATCAGCGCAAGCAGGCCCGCGTGGCTCGACGAGCCGGGCAGCGAGAAGCCCACCGTCTTGCCGTTGAAGTCCTCGACCTTACGGATCGGCGAGGCGGCCGGCACGAACCAGTAGAGATCGGGCGAGCCGATGATCTCGCTGCCGATGATGCGGATCGGCGCGCCCTTGGCATACGTGCCGAAGGCCGAGTAGGCGCCGGACGCGGTCGCGATGTCGACGCTGCCGGCGATCAACGCCTGGATCGATTCAGGACCGGCCGCCGTATAGAGGATCTCGAGCTTGAGCCCATGCCGCGCGAATATGCCGCTGCGCTGGCCGAGTTCCTCGATCCCGGTGTCCCACGCGCCGCGCTGCGGCACCGCGAGCCGGAGGACATCCTCGGCGAGCGCCGGCGCGGCCGCGCCGACAAGCAGCCCGCAGCCGAGCAGAATCGTGGTTAATCGTCGCATGTGGCTCCTCCCTTGGTTCCCTTTGGCGCGATCGACGCACGCGATCGTTGCGAATCAGGGTATCATGGCGACGCGCGTCCCGTTGCGGTTGGAATCCGAGCGCGGCCCGGCTCCATGCCGTGCCCGTGTCGTGCGATTCACCAACGGATGCATGCCTGTATTGCATTGCACAAATTTAATGTTGCATTGCGGTAGTTCCGCCGTACAATTCGGCTGGACCGATGGAGCGAAAGAGCGGCACGATGAGCGTGTCTTGGAATACGAAATATGGACCCCGGCGCGTCCGGCAGGATCCGCCGACGCTGCAGGAGGCGATCGCGGCCGCCAAGGACCTGACCGACAGCCTGCAGCAGCAAGCCGAGATCGCGGCCTCGCTGATGGGACTGCCGGTCGAGCAGGTGAAGCCCGAAGTGCTGAAGACCGCGCATGATCGCGCGCGCCCGACGCGGACGATCTCGAGTGATCGCGGCGCGCGGACCATCGTGGTCGAGCATCGCGTGTCGCGGCGCATACCGCGCAGCGGCACCTGAGCGTCGACGCGTAGCCGTTAACGAACGGAACAGACTAGGAACCCCAACGCAATCAATGCGTTGGTGAGATTGACCGCGCAAATTCGAGACCGACTCTTTACTTTCGGGCAGCTATAATCGCCCCGTGTCTCGCGCGCGGCGGCGCGCTGTCTTTTTTGTATCAGGAGTACCTCATGGCCCCGCGAGCCAACTGGAAGGGCTATCTGCGGCTCTCTCTCGTCTCGTGCCCGATCGCCCTCTATCCGGCGTCGTCGAGCACCGAGAAGGTGAGCTTCCACCGCATCAACAAGAAGACCGGCAACCGGTTGAGGCAGCAGCTCATCGACGGCGAGAGCGGCGACGTGGTCGAGCGCGAGGACATCGGGCGCGGCTACGAGATCGGCAAGGGCGAGTACCTGATGGTCGAGGACGACGAGCTCGAGAAGGTCAAGATCGAGAGCACGCACACGATCGACATCGACAGCTTCGTGCCGCGCGCCGAGATCGACGACCGCTACATGGACAGCCCGTACTACATCGCGCCGACCGACAAGGTCGGCCAGGAGGCCTTCGCGGTGATCCGCGACACCATCCGGACGAAGAAGATGGTGGCGCTCGGCCGCGTGGTAATCAGCCGGCGCGAGCGCGTGGTCATGCTGGAGGCGTTCGAGAACGGCCTCCTCGGCACCACGCTGCACTACGCTTACGAGGTACGCGAGGCGAAGCCCTATTTCGAGGAGATCCCCGAGCTCAAGCTGCCGAAGGAAATGACCGAGCTCGCCGCGCATATCGTCGACAGCAAGGCCGGGCATTTCGATCCGGCCAAGTTCGAGGACCACTACGAGAATGCGCTGGTCGAGATGCTGCGGGCCAAGCAGGCCGGCCGCGCCGTCGAGGCGCCGCCGGAAGAGAAGGCGCCGGCGCGCGTCGTCAACCTGATGGATGCGCTGCGCGCGAGCATCGGCGCCGACACCAAGAAGAAGCCCGCGGCGGCAAGCACCAAGCGCCGCGCGGCCGCCGGCAAGAGGAAGGCGGGACGCTGAGCCAGGCCGAACCGGATCGCGACGCGCTGCAAGGCACGGTCGCCTTCACGGGCCGGCTCGCCTCGATGAAGCGGGCCGAAGCCTTCGCGCTGGTGCGCCGGCATGGCGGCACGCCGCGCGAGGGCGTCACCAAGAAGACGGATATCCTGATCGTCGGAGAGCTCGGCTGGCCGCTGGTCGACGACGGAAAACCGTCGAACAGCCTGGCGCAGGCACGCCAGTACGGCATTCCGGTCGCGAGCGAGCGGCGCTTCCTCGAATGGCTCGGCAAGGTCGCGCCGCAGGAGCAGGCGAAGACCTACATGCCCGAGCAGCTGTCCGCGCTCGCCAAGGTACCGACCGAGATCCTCGACCAACTCGCGATGTTCGGGCTGATCGAGCCCAAGGACGGACTCTACGGCTTTCGCGACCTCGCGGCGGCGCGGCAGATCGCCGGGCTGATCGCCTCCGGCGTCGCGCTGTCGGTCATCACCCGAAGCCTGCACGAGATCCGCAAATGGCTGCCCGACGCGCAGCTCTCCAACCTGCGGCTTTTCCCCGAGAGCGCCGACCGGCTCCTGATCGAGCAACTGCAGGGCCGCACGGAGAAATCCGGACAGTTCGTGCTGCCGGTCGAGCCGAGCGACGATGACGCGGACGCGCTGTTCGCCGCCGCGCAGGCGGCGGACGAGGCGGGCGACACCGAGAACGCCGAACGGCTCTATCGCCGGCTGATCAAGGTCGATGCAGCGGACGTCGCGGCGCGCTTCAACCTCGCCAACCTGCTTCGCGCCGCCGGCCGCGCCACCGAGGCCGAGTCCATGTACCGCGATGCGACCAAGGCCGACCCGGGCTTCGCGCCCGCCTGGTACAACCTCGCCGACGCCCTCGACGACCGCGGCCGTACGCCGGAAGCGATCGTCGCGCTCGAAAGCGCGCTCAAGGCCGACCCGGATTATGCGGACGCGGCGTTCAACCTCGCGCTGATGCTGCAGAAGCTGGAGAGGCATGCGGAAGCCGCGACGCAGTGGCGGCGCTACCTCAAGCTCGACGCGGATTCGCCGTGGTCGGCGCGAGCGAAACGCGCGCTGAAGTTCTGCGAGCTGCACCTCGCCAAGGAGAAACGGCAGACGTCGTGACCGTGGCTTGGCCGACTGCGCCCACTTTTGACCGTCATCCTGAGGCGCTCGGCCGCAGGCCGGGCCTCGAAGGGCGACGGCCAATGCGATGCCGCATGCTCGTTTGCTGCGCCGCCTCGGCCGATCGTCCTTCGAGGCTCGCTTCGCTCGCGCCTCAGGATGACGGGTCTAGAATCGGAATAATGGTGGCCGCCTTGATAGGAGCCACGCCTTGAAACGCCCGAAGGTCGAGCTCGGCCGCGGACCGAAACGGGCGCTCGAAGCATACGCGCAGAAGCGTGACTTTGCGCGCACGCCCGAGCCGGCACCACAGACCAAGACCAAACGCAGCGCGAAACGCGCTAAAGCCGCGGGCCTCGCGTTCGTGGTGCAGCGGCACGACGCGCGGCGGCTGCATTTCGACCTGCGGCTCGAGCTCGACGGCACGCTCAAGAGTTGGGCGGTCACACGCGGGCCGAGCCTCGTCGCGGGCGAGAAGCGCCTCGCCGTGCACACCGAGGACCATCCGCTCGAATATCTGGACTTCGAGGGCAACATCCCGAAGGGCGAGTACGGCGGCGGCACGATGATCGTGTGGGACCGCGGCACCTGGACGCCGGAAGGCGATCCGCATTTCGGCCTCACCAAGGGACATCTCGCGTTCACGCTCGACGGCAGCCGGCTCAAGGGTAAATGGCACCTGGTGCGCATGCGGGCGAAGCCCGGCGAGCGGACGGAGCCGTGGCTGCTGATCAAATCCGACGACGAGTTCGCGCGCCCGCCGGGCGATCCGGACATCGCGGCGGAGGAAACCTCGCACCTGACCGGGCGCACCTCCGACGAGGTCGCGGCCGAGGGCGCGCTGCGTCGGGATCATGCGGCGCGCACGAGCGAGAAGCGCGCGCGCAAGGCCGCGCTGCCGGACATCGGCAAGATCGCGGGCGCGCGCAAGAAGCTGCTGCCGACCTTCGTCGAGCCGAGCCAGGCGTCGCCGTGCGACCGGCCGCCCAAGGGGCCGAAATGGGTGCACGAGATCAAGTACGACGGCTACCGCATCCAGGCACGCATCGACGGCGGCAAGATCAAGCTGCTCACCCGCAAGGGTCTCGACTGGACCGATCGCTTCGGCGCGATCGAGAAAGGGTTGAAAACGCTGCATCTCGGCTCGGCGCTGCTCGACGGCGAGATCGTGGTCGAGGAAGACAACGGCATCGCGACCTTCAACGGCCTGCAGGCCGACCTCTCGTCGGGTCGCCAGGACCGCATGCGCTATCACGTCTTCGACCTGCTCTATTGCGATGGCTTCGATCTCACCCGCGCGACGCTGCTCGACCGCAAGAGCCTGCTGGCGCAGGTGCTCGCCGGCCGGTCGCCGATCCGTTTCAGCGAGCATCTCGAGACGGACGGCCCGACCGTGTTCGAGCACGCCGGCCGGCTCGGGCTCGAAGGCATCATCTCGAAGCGCCGCGACCTGCCCTATCGCGCGGGCCGCACCGACGACTGGCTCAAGAGCAAGTGCGTCGAGCGGCAGGAGTTCGTCATCCTCGGCCACGCGGTATCGAGCGTCGCGGTCGGCTCCGTCGGCGCGCTGCTGCTCGGCTATTACGAGGGCGGCAAGCTCAAGTATGCGGGGCGCGTCGGCACCGGCTGGTCGGGCGCGGAGGCGCGCAAGCTCAAGGAGGAGTTGGAGAAGATCGCGGGCCCGAGGCCCGCGTTCGCCAAGCCGCTGCCGGCGGGCGCCGACAAGGGTGCGCGCTGGGCCGCGCCGCGCCTGGTCGCCGAGGTGCAGCATCGCGGCTGGACCAATGACGGCCTGATCCGGCAATCGTCGTTCATGGGTATCCGCGAGGACAAGGCCGCCGACGAGGTGGTGCTGGAGACGAAGCCGCGCGCCACAAAATCCGCTGCGTCAGGCGCGGCGGCGGAGATCGCCGGCGTGCGGCTCACCCATCCCGACCGACTTTTGTGGGACGAGGGCACGAGCAAGCAGGCGCTCGCCGAATTCTACGCCGAGATTGCCGACCATATCCTGCCGCACGTCACGGGGCGCGTGCTCAGCCTCGTGCGGGCGCCCTCGGGCGCCCAGGCGAAGAGCTTCTTTGCCAAGCATCCGTGGGCCGGACTCGAGCACGTGCGGCGCATCGATGTCGGCGAGAAGGACCCGATGATCGCGATCGACGATCTCGCGGGCCTGATCGGGCTCGTGCAAGGCGGCACCGTCGAGATCCATCCGTGGGGCTCGCGCGCCGACGATCTCGAGCGGCCCGACCGACTGATCTTCGACCTCGATCCCGGCGAGGACGTCGGCTGGAGCGACGTGATCGCGGCCGCGCGGGCGCTGCGCGATGAGCTCGAGACGATCGGGCTCGCGAGCTTCGTGAAAACGTCCGGCGGCAAGGGCCTGCACGTGGTCGTGCCGGTCGAGCCGCGGCTCGGCTGGGACGACGCCAAGGCGTTCACGCAATCGGTCGCCGAGAAGATGAGCCGCGACCATCGCGACCGCTATATCGCGACCATGTCGAAGCGAGCGCGGCGCGGCCGCATCTTCATCGACTACTTCCGCAATGGCCGCGGCGCGACCGCGGTCGCGGCCTATTCGACGCGAGCGCGCACGCGTGCGCCGGTGTCGACGCCGATCGCCTGGGAGGAATTGTCCGAGGGGATGCGACCTGACCACTTCACGATCGACAACCTGCGCGAACGGCTGGATTTCCTGCGGCGCGATCCGTGGGAGGGATTTTTCAAGCTGAAGCAGCGGATAAAAACCTAACTCTACGACCTGTCGTCATGCCCCGCGCAAGCGGGGCATCCAGTAACCACCGCACTGGCAATCGGAGCGAGGGCCGTGCCACACCTCCATGACAGTGATTACTGGATCACCCGCATTCGCGGGTGACGACGGAAGAATGTGTTGAGATGCCGCGGGCAGACGGGAGGCAAATGTGGTGACGCCGCAAACGAAAGCCGAACCCATCACCATCTCCGACGGCGCGATCCGCGTCTCCGCGTTGCTGCAATCCCCGCAGCGCTCGCGCGCCTGTTACGTGCTGGCGCATGGGGCGGGCGCCGGGATGGCGCATCCGTTCATGTCAGCGGTCGCGGCCGAGCTCGCGGAGCGCGGCATCGCAACGCTGCGCTATCAGTTTCCCTACATGGAGAATGGCAGCAAGCGGCCGGATCCGCCGAAGATCGCGCACGCCGCGGTGCGAGCCGCCGTCGCGGAAGCGGCGCGCCGGCTGCCGAAGCTGCCGCTGTTCGCCGGCGGCAAATCGTTCGGCGGCCGCATGACGTCGCAGACGCAGGCGGCGGCGCCGCTCGCAGGCGTGCGCGGCCTGATCTTCCTCGGCTTTCCGCTGCATCCGGCCGGACGGCCGTCGCACGAGCGCGGCGAGCATCTGCTCGCGATCGACATCTCGATGCTCTTCTTCCAGGGCACGCGCGACGCGCTCGCGGCTCTCGATGAGCTCGAGCCGTTGACCCGGCAACTCGGCGGCCGCGCGACCTTGCGGCTCTACGACGGCGCCGACCATTCATTCCATGTCCCGGCGCGATCCGGCCGCACCGACGCGCAGGTGCGCGGCGAGATGCTCGACGCACTCGCCGCCTGGACCGATGAAGTTGCAGCGCCGCACCGCTAGATTGCGCGAGCGCGTCACCAGCCATGGCAGATTGCGCCATATGAAAAGCAGCCCAGTAATATTAATCCTTCGCCGGCCGCGTTCAGGGCGCCCGAAAGGGTGGCAGGATCCTGAGGCGCACGATAGTTTCCACGCGCGGATTCGGCCGCCGGCCGGTCGCAACGATATGAAGATGGGAGAATTGAACCATGAAGCTGACCCTTGCGGCCCTGCTGGTCGCCGCGCCCTTGCTCGCTAGCACTGCGGTCTTCGCGCAGACGATGAACGCGGACGACATGAAATGGATCAACCGGTGCATCAACGACAATAAGGGCGAGCCGGGCGCGACCCCGGAGATCATCCGCAAGTACTGCATGTGCATGAACGAGAAGATGTCGAACAACGAGACGCAGTCGATCAGCACGTGGGAAAAGAGCCATCCGGCCGAGCGGAAGGCCTGCGACGCGGAAGCGGGCTGGAAGTAACCGCCCCACACCTCCACGCGCATGTGCCGGTCGTCGCGATCGGCACATGCGATGGATTTTTTGTGGTGAGAAGGCGCAACTCGTCAGTTTCCTGTTGATACGAACCGCCCGCCACCGCATGAGTAATGTTGCGGAGGGAGGGAACCGGCCGACGAGTCGGCACAACGTCCGCCGGGCCGTCCGGCCCATCGATCCCGGACGGCCTGCTCCCCCCTCGGCAGTCCGCTCCAAACAATCAGATCATCGCGATCCGCCTTCAGGTAGTTGACGCTGCGTCAACCGCTCCATTTCGCGCGTGCAGCATCGCCACCGGAATCGGATCGAACAGGCTGGCGAGCGGCACCCGGTCGGGCCCGCGCCCGAGCGCATCATCGACGGCCGGCGCGAACGCGCCAAGCTCCACATCGCCTTGCCAGGACTGAGGCTGCGGCCAGCGGCGGCCACCGTCCGTCACCGCCGCAAAGTGGCGGCCGACAACCACGATCGCGGCGTCGTTTCCATGGCAGCGCGCGAATGCGATGACGTGATCGCGATGCTCACCCGTTACCGCGAGCGGCCGATAGTCGCCGCGCGCGAAGACCTCGGCGAGCGAACCGCGAAAGGCCAGCAGGCGCTGCGTCAGCGCGAGCTTGATGCGGCCGTCGGGCCACGCCTCGGCGAGCGCGCGCATGTCGGCGCGGGCCGACAACGCCGTGAGCGCGTCGGCGCGCGCGGCGAAATCCACCGGACGGCGGTTGTCGGGATCGACCAACGACAGGTCCCAGAATTCCGTTCCCTGATAGAAGTCCGGAACGCCCGGCATCGCGATCTTGAGCGCAAGCTGCGAGAGCGAGTTGAGCGCGCCGATCAGCGCGGCGCGCTGCGCGACGGCGTCGAAGCCGCGGACGAAAGCCTCGTCGCCGAGGATGGCCGCGATGAAGCCCGCGAGACCGCTTTCGTAGGCCTCGTCCGGATCAAGCCAGCTCGTCTCTTCCTTGCCCTCGCGCGCGGCCTTGCGCGCATAGGCCAGGAAGCGCTCGACCCCGAGACCGCCGTCGAGCGGCCAGGCGCCGATCAGCGCCTGGTACAGCATGTATTCGTGCGCCGGGGACGGTGTGCGCCGGCCGCCCACGTCGCCGGCGTAGCGCGCATTGCCAGCGCACCATTGCGCGACCGCCGCGGTCCATTCGTTGGGGATCTCGGCCAGCGCCAGGATGCGCGCGCGCGCATCCTCGCCGCGCTTGGTGTCGTGGGTCGCGGTCGCGGTGAGGCCGGCGGGCGACGTCGCGGCGCGCGCCTGCATCGCGCGGTGAAAATCATCGACCGCGAGCCCGGACGCGGCCGGGCTGCCGCCGACCTCGTTGAGCGCGATGAGCCGATGGAAGCGGTAGAAGACGGTGTCCTCGAGCGACTTCGCCATCACGGGCCCGGTGAGCTGCTGCAGCTTGCGCACAAAGCGGCGGGCACGGGTGCGGCTGAAGCCAGTGCGCCCGGGCGCAACGAGATCGAGCGTCAGCAGATTGCGCAACAAGTCGAAGATCGGGGCGTCGGCTTGCGGCGCGACCGCGCGCGCGGCCGCAATCGGCCGGTCGATCACGGCGCGGTCCGCGTCGCTCGCGCCGGCCGCCGTGACGTAGGTGCGATAGACGTGGAAATGAACGATGCAGGCCGCCAGCGCGGCACGCAGGCGGTCGGCCGCGAAATCGCGCGTGACCGGATGACCGGCCGCGATCCGCGCCAGCAGACGGCACAGCGTCTCGAACTCGGCGGCGAGCAGCTTCTCCAGCGCCTCGCGCTTGGCGGCGGCAAGCAGGTCGGCAAAGGGACGCGCATCATGGCTGAAGTCGCGCCAGAGCCGGTCGAGCGCCGGCAGCCCGCGCGGATCGAGCAGCACCTGCGCGATGACGTTGAGCCATTCGTAGCCGGTGGTGCCGGTGACGCCGGGAAGCTGCGGCAGCGGCTCGCCCTCGCCGAGGATTTTTTCGACCAGGATCGGAAAGGGCGGACTGTCTTCCGGCAGTGCGCCAGCGCTCCCGCTCCCCGCAGGGGAGAGGGGTGGGGTGAGGGGCTCTCGGCGATTCAAATCGGGCTCGGAGGGCCCCTCACCCGGCTCGCTACGCTCGCCACCCTCTCCCCTGCGGGGAGAGGGTCGAGGCAGGCGCGCGATCATGTCGCACAGGCGCGCGCAGTAGCCGGCCGGATCGGCGAGGCCATCGATGTGGTCGAGCCGCAGGCCGTCGATCGCACCCTCGGCGATCAACGGCGCGATCCGCGCATGCACCGCCGTGAACGTCGCCTCGTCCTCGACGCGCAGGCCGGCGAGCGAATTGATGTCGAAGAAGCGCCGATAGTTGATCTGCGTGCTCGCGAGCCGCCAGTGGGCGAGACGAAAGTGCTGGCGTTCCAGCAAGAGATGCAGGGCGTGGAGGCCCCCCCCGCAGCTTGCGGAGTGTAACCGGAGAGCCCGGCCGAGATGATCTCGGCGCCGCCCGCGACCGCGACCAGCGCCGTCTTGAAGGCTGGCGCCTCCTCTCGGGTCGGATGGCCGAACGCGCCCTGCGTATCAGCGAGCGCCAGCAGCGCGCGGCCGACATCGGTGTCGCTTGCGCCCGTATGGCGCACGGCCGTGCGCAGGATGCCGCAATAGTCGTGCGGCGTGATCGGCAGGCGATGCTCGAAGTACCAGGCCGAGAAGGCCCCCTCGCCCGCGTCGTAGCGTAGCGCGATCTCGCCGGCCGCAAGCGCCTCGCCGTAAGGGCGCCCGAGGATGGGAACAAGGATCCCGGGTCGCGGGCGGAACGGCAGGCCGTGCCAGTCGATGTCGAAGGCACGCGCGTGCGGCGAGGCCGGCCCCCACTCGAGCACGTCGAGCCACCATGGATTGTCGGCGCACAGCACGCTCATGTGATTGGGCACGAAGTCGACGATCAGCCCGAGGCCGGCGGCGCGCAGCGCCGCGACGAGCTCGGCAAAGCCGTCGTCGCCGCCGAGCTCCGCGTTGAGGCGGGTCGGATCGACCAAGTCGTAGCCGTGCGTGCTGCCGGCGCGCGCCTGCAGGATCGGCGACGCATAGACGTGGCTGATGCCGAGCGCCGCGAGATAAGGGACGGTGCGCGCCGCGTCGCGAAAGCCGAACGCGCCGGTGAGTTGCAGCCGATAGGTCGCGATCGGCGCGCGCGCCATCACGCGATGCTCCAGAACACCGACCACGGCGGCAGGCTCGCGGCGGGCGCGCCGCCCCAGATCGGGGCGCCGTTCTTCCAGCCGGCGGGACGAGGCCATGTCTCGTCCGACAGGTTGGCGAGCAGGCGCAGGCGCGCTTGCGGATGCGTCCATTCGGCGCGCAGCAGCGCGGCACGCGCGCGCGTCGCATGCGGGTCGAAGCGCAGCGCCGCGAGCAGCGGCATGACCTTGTGGCGACGCACCGTCAGCAGATCGCGCACGAGCGCAAGACGCTTGCGGCCGGCTTCGCTCCGCGGCTCGTGCCAATTGAGCACGGCTGAGCGGAAAGTCGCGGCGTCGAGCGGGTCGGGTATCGCATCGCCGTAGCGCGCATAGGCGTCCTCGAACTCGGCGCGACGGCCCTTGCGCACCGCATCGGCGAGCGCGCCGTGGAAATCGCAGAAGAACGGAAACGGCGTCCGCGCGCCCCACTCCTCGCCCATGAACATCATCGGCGGCATGGGCGCGAGCAGCGTCACGGCGAGCGCGGCCTCGAGCGCGGGCGCATCGGCAAGCGTGTCGATGCGCTCGCCGAGCGCGCGGTTGCCGACTTGGTCGTGGTTCTGCAGGAAATTGATGAAGGCGGTCGGGCGCAAGCTCGCCGCTGCGCTGGCCGCGCTTGCGGCCGCCACGGAAGGGCGAGCGCTGGCCCTGGTAATCGAAGCCCGACGCGAGCACGCGGGCGACGCGGGCGAGCGGCGTCGTGGCGTGGTCCGCGTAATAGCCGTGGGTCTCGCCGGTCAGCAGCACGTGCCAGGCGTGATGGTAATCGTCGTTCCACTGGGCGCGGAATTTTCCCGCCCGCGCGGCGGCGCGCGGATCGAGCAGATCCGCCGAATTGTCGTCGTTCTCGACCACCAGATGGATCATGCGCCCGGTGCGGTCGGCGAGCGCGCCCGCTGCGCGGCTGAGCTCCGCGAGCACGCTCGGCTCGCCGCGCTCGGTGATGGCCTGAATTGCGTCGAGGCGCAGCCCGTCGAAGCGATAGCGATCGAGCCAGTGCAGCGCGTTCTCGATCGCGAAGGCGCGCACCTGCGGCACCCGATAGTCGATCGCCTGGCCCCACGGCGTCGAGCCCTTCTCGAAGAAGCCGGGCGCGTAGCGGCCGAGGTAATTCCCCTCCGGACCGAAGTGATTGTAGACGACGTCGAGAAAGGCCATGAGCCCGCGCGCGTGCGCGGCATCGATCAGCGCACGCAGATCGTCGGGACGGCCGTAGGCACTGTCGGGCGCGTAGAGCAGCACACCGTCATAACCCCAGTTGCGGCGGCCGGCGAAATCAGCCACCGGCATCAGCTCGATCGCGGTGAAGCCGGCGTCGACCACGTGATCGAGCTTGTCGATGGCCGCGCGGAAGGTGCCCTCGGGCGTGAAGGCGCCGACATGCAGCTCGAGGATGACGGCCTCTTCCCACGGACGGCCGCGCCAGTCCGCCGCGCGCCACTGGTAGGCCGCGTGATCGACGACCTCGCTCGGGCCCATCACGTCGTCGGGCTGGAACGCCGAGGCGGGATCGGGAACCTCGAGCCCGCCATCGACGCGGAATCTATAATGCGTGCCGGCACGCGCATCCGCGAGCGCGAGTGTGTGCCAGCCGTCCGGCTGCGCCGCCATCGGCGCGGCGCGATCGGCAACGAGCTCGACCGATTTCGCCGCCGGCGCCCACAGTCGAAACGTCGTGCCGGCGGCGGTGAGTTCAGGCCCGAACTGAAGGCCGCTCATGCGGCCCCCGCGAACACCAGCACGGAGCGCGGCGGCGCCTTCCCGTCCGTGCCGGACAGGCGGGTTGCGGTCTCGCCGCCGGACGCGATCGTCGTGTCGAGCAGCAGCGTCCAGCGCGCGTATTCCGGCAGCTTCGGCAGCGTGTAGACGATCGGCTCGGGCGCGGCGTTGAGCACGACATAGACGGGCTCGCCGCCCGGCTCGGCCGGGCCGAGCACATAGGCGAGGAAGCGGCCTTCGGGAAACTGCCAGTCCTTCTCGACCATCTCGGTCGCCTTGGGCGTGAGCCACAGCACACCGTAGGAACCGTCGGCGCGATGGCCCTCGACCCAGCGCCGCGTGCGGATCTGCGGAAAACGGCGACGGATCGTCGTCACGCGGGCGATGAAGCCGCTCATGTCGTCGTCGGCACGGCCGAGCGCCGACCAGTCGGTCCAGCCGATCTCGTTGTCCTGGCAATAGGCGTTGTTGTTGCCGCGCTGACTGTTGCCGACCTCGTCGCCGGCGAGCATCAGCGGCACGCCTTGCGCCAGCATCAGGCAGGCGAGCTGGTTGCGGCGCAGCTGCCGGCGCAGCGCGAGGATCTTCAGGATCGGTGGTCGGTCCTTCGACACCGCAGTTGGTGCTGTTGTTGTCGTCGGAGCCGTCGCGATTGTCCTCGCCGTTCGCCTCGTTGTGCTTGCCGTCGTAGCTGACGAGATCCGCAAGCGTGAAACCGTCATGCACCGTGACGTGGTTGATGCTCGCGTGCGGTCGCGCGGCCGTCATGGTTGAACAGATCGGACGACGCGGTCATGCGGCCGCCGACGTCGCCGATGAGGCTGCCGGCGCCCGCCCAATAGCGCCGCAGCGTGCCGCGGTAGCGGTCGTTCCACTCCGACCAGCCGGGCGGAAAGTGCCCGACCTGATAGCCCTCGGGGCCGACGTCCCACGGCTCGGCGATGAGCTTGGTGCCGGCGAGCACCGGATCCTGGCGGATCGCGGCGAAGAACGGCGCACCGCGGTCGAAGCCGTTCGCCGTGGCGGCCGAGCGTGCTGGCGAGGTCGAAGCGGAAGCCGTCGACCCGAAAGGCCTGCACCCAGTGGCGCAACGAATCCATGACCAGCTGCAACACGCGCGGATGCGCGAGGTCGACCGAGTTGCCGGTGCCGGTGACGTCGTCGTAGTAGCGCGGCTCGTCGGGCTTGAGGCGATAGTAGGACGTATTGTCGATGCCGCGAAACGACAGCGTCGGCCCGAGGTGGTTGCCTTCGGCGGTGTGGTTGTAGACCACGTCGAGGATCACCTCGATGTCGGCGTCGTGCAGCCGCGCGACCGTCGCGCGGAAATCGGCGACCGCGTTCTCGGTCGCGTAGCGTTGGTCGGGGACGAAGAAGCCAAGGGTGTTGTAACCCCAGTAGTTGGAGAGGCCGCGCTCGGTCAGATGGCGGTCGTCAACGAAGGCGTGGATCGGCAAGAGCTCGATCGCGGTGACGCCGAGCCGCTTGAGGTGCTCGATCACGGGGCGCGCGCTCAGGCCGCGATAGGTGCCGCGCCATTCGGGCGGCACGTCCTCGCGCTGCCTCGTGAGGCCCTTGACGTGCGCCTCGTAGATGATGGTGTCTTCCCACGGGATGCGCGGCGTCTCGTTGAGGCGCGGCGCGGCGGTTTCGTCGATGACGACCGACTTGGGCATGCCGCGTGCATTGTCCCGCCGGTCGAACGAGAGATCGGCGCGCGCGTGGCCGGTGCGATAGCCGAAATGCGCATCGCTCCAGACCAGGCGGCCGGCGAGCGATTTCGCGTAAGGGTCCACCAGCAGCTTGTTCGGGTTGAAGCGGAAGCCGCGCTCGGGCTCGTAGGGTCCGTGCACGCGATAGCCGTAGAGCTGGCCCGGCGTCACATCGTGGAAATAGCCGTGCCAGACGTCCTCGGTGCGCTCGGGCAGCGCGAGCCGCCGGGTCTCGCGCTTGCCGGAGCGATCGAACAGGCACAGCTCGACCTTCTCGGCATTGGCGGAAAACAGCGCAAAGTTGGTGCCGCGCCCGTCCCAGGTGGACCCGAGCGGATGCGAACTGCCGGCTGAAATTCCCGAATTAGCCCTCTGGAACCAGAAAAATTGCCGCGAGAGGAGGGACGACAAGGCTCACCTCTGGAACTGGATGGTCATTCAACGTGTTAACTTCGCCGCCGTTCCCCGTATTGCTGCCGCCATAGACGGCCGCGTCGGTATTGAGCACCTCGCGCCAGCGCCCGACGAACGGTACCCGCACACGGTAGTCGCGGTAGACTTCCGGCGTGAAATTCACCAGCACGAGGCAACGCGCGCGCGACTCCCTGCCCTTGCGCATCCAGGCGAAGACGCCGCGGTCGGCGTCATGCATAACCAGCCACTCGAAGCCGCCTTCCTCGCTATCGAGCTCATGCAGCGCCGGCAGCATGCGATAGAGCTGATTGAGATCGCGGATGAGCGCCTGCACGCCGGCGTGGCGCGGGCTCGCCAGCAGATGCCAGTCGAGCGAATGCTCGTGCGACCACTCCTGCTCCTGGCCAAACTCGCAGCCCATGAACAGGAGCTTCTTGCCGGGATGGCCGAACATGAAGCCGTAATAGGCGCGCAGGTTGGCGAAGCGCTGCCAGTCGTCGCCGGGCATGCGGCCGAGGATCGAGCGTTTGCCGTGCACGACCTCGTCGTGCGAGAGCGGCAGCACGAAGTTTTCCGAGAACGCGTAGTGCAGGCCGAACAGGATGTCGCCGTGGTGAAAGCGGCGATAGATCGGATCCTTGGCGATGTAGTTGAGCGTGTCGTGCATCCAGCCCATGTTCCACTTGTAGCCGAAGCCGAGCCCGCCCCACTCGACCGGCCGCGACACCATCGGCCATGCGGTCGACTCTTCGGCGACGGTCGTCGCGTGCGCGAAATGGCCGAACACCTCGGCGTTGAGCCGGCGCAGGAACGCGATCGCGTCGATGTTCTCGCGGCCGCCGTGCTTGTTGGGAATCCAGCCGCCTTCCTGGCGGCTGTAGTCGAGGTAGAGCATGGACGCGACCGCATCGACGCGCAGGCCGTCGATGCCGTAGCGATCGAGCCAGAACAACCCGTTGGCGAGCAGGAAATTGGCGACCTCGGTGCGGCCGAAATTGTAGATCAGCGTGTCCCAGTCGAGATGACGGCCCTGGCGCGGATCGGCGTGCTCGTAGAGCGCGGTGCCGTTGAAACGGCCGAGCCCGTGCGGGTCGTCGGGAAAATGCCCGGGCACCCAGTCGAGGATGACGGCCAGACCCGCCTGGTGGCAGGCATCGATCAGCGCAACAAAATCGGCGGGCGAGCCGAAGCGGCTGGTGGGCGCGAAGAGGCCGGTCGGCTGATAGCCCCATGAGCCGTCGAACGGATGCTCGCTGACGGGCAGGAATTCGATGTGCGTGAAGCCGAGGTCGCGCGCGTAGGCGGGCAGCGTCTCGGCGAGTTCACGGTAGGTGAGCCAGCGGTCGCCGTCCTCGGGCCGCCGCCGCCACGAGCCGAGATGCACCTCGTAGATCGAGATCGGCTTGTCGAGCGCGTTGGCATTCGCGGGCGCGGGCGCCGGACGCGGCACGCTCGCGGTGTCGACGATGATGGAGGCGGTCTTCGGCCGCTGCTCGGCCGCAAATGCCAGCGGATCGGACTTGAGCGGCAACAGCGTGCCGTCGGCGCTGACGATCTCGTACTTATAGCTGTCGCCGGCTTGCGCGCCCGGAATGAAGATCTCCCAGAAGCCGTTGCCGCGCACCCGCATGGCATGGCGCCGGCCGTCCCAGAAATTGAAATCGCCGACCACGCTGACGCGGCGCGCGCCCGGCACGAAGACAGCGAAGGCGGTGCCGAGCACGCCGTCCATCTCGATCGGATGGGCGCCGAGCTTGTCGTAGAGGCGCAGATGCGTGCCCTCGGCGAGGAGATAGAGATCCATGTCGGACAGCACGGGCGGGAAGCGATACGGATCCTCCATCTCGACGACGCGGTCGCCGAAGCGCGCGCGCAGCCGGTAGCGCGGCTGCTCGCACTGCAGCTCGCCGGCAAAGAGACCGGCGTCGTGGATGCGCGGCAGGGTCGTCGCCCTGCCCTCCTCGTCGATCGCCGTGACTTCGGTCGCGTCGGGCAGGAACGCGCGCACGACCGGCGCGCCGCCGTTCGGATGCCAGCCGAGATAGTGGAACGGATCGGGGTGGCGGCCTTCGATCACCGCATAAGCTTCGGGCGACAGTGCGTTCATGCGGGCACCTCCTGCACTTCTTGACGCGCCGCCAGGATGCGCAGGATGCCGGCGAGCGGCACGCGCAGCCATTGCGGCCGATGCGACAGCTCGTATTCGATCTCGTAGAGCGCCTTCTCGATCAGGAAGAGGTCGAGCAACTGATCGGACTCCTCCGCATCCTGCGGCCACAGGCGCGCGTCGGTCATCGCCTCGCGATAGGCGCGCACGAAGGTCGCCGCCGACACGTCGCGCCAGACCGCGAGCGCGCGGGCGAGCTTGTCGTGCTCTTCCGGCGTGCTCTTCGGCGCGCGTTCGAGCGCCGCCGTGGTTGAATAGTCGACCGAACGAACGAGGCCCGCCACGTCGCGCGCGGCCGGCGCCTTGGCGCGGCGATCCGCGATCGTGCGGTTGGGCTCGCCCTCGAAATCGATGATGAAGACGTCGTCCTTGGCGATCAGCACCTGGCCGAGGTGGAAATCGCCGTGGGTCCTGATCTTGCGCGCGTCGAGGTCCTTAGGGACCAGCCCGCGCAAGGTCCCCTCGAGGTTCCCCATGGCGTCAACGAACTGCTCGGCCATCGCACGATCCGGCTCCGCCAAGGTCGCGCGCTGCGCGACCAGGCGGTCGCGCGCCCGCGTGCCGCGCATCATGATGCCGGCGATCCACTTGGAGAGGTCCCGCTCGGTGATCGGATCGGGGCGGAAGTCCGCGATATCGTCGCGGCTCGCGAGCGCGGCCTGCATCTGCGCGAGACGAAGGCCGATCTGCGCGATCAGCCGGAGATAGGAGGCAAGCTCGGTGCTCTGGGCCGCATCGTCGGTCGCGAGCAGGCGCTGCTCCTCGACGAAGCGCTCGAGGTAGGCGCTGGTGACCGTCCACGCCTCGCCCTGGTTGCCGATGAACTCGTGCACGACCGCGAGCGAGCTGCGCTCGTCGCCCTCGACCAGCTCGACCGTGCCGAGCAGCGCGGGCGAGTTGGCGAAGCCCGCGACATCGGTCAGGAAGCGGCCGATCTCGATCTCGGGATTGATGCCGGGTGCGAGCCGGCGAAACAGCTTGATGACGAGCTTCTCGCCCACGAGGGCCGTAGAGTTCGATTGCTCGGTGTTGACGGCGTGCACGGGCCCCTCGAACTCGCACGCCTCGCGCGAGAGACGCTCTCCCGGACGGAATTCGAGCCGGCGTCCCTCGGCCTCGACCGTATCGGACGCACAGATCTTGTCGAGCAGGATCGAAATCCATTCCTCCTGCGCGGCGACGTCAAACAGTGTGCCTTCCCGCGGCCCCTGGCGCACGGCCGCGACGGCGTTCGGGTTTTCCCGCTCGCGGTCGAACCGGCTCCAGCGCACCGCGAGCGGCATGACGTAATCCGCGGTCGCGCGCGTCCCGGTCGCCGCGAGAACCGCGAGCTCGACGCTCCTTTCGCGGCCGTTGAGCGGAATGGCCGCCTTCACATGGGCGCGGATCTGCGCGGCGCCCTTGTCGGCGAACCAGCGGGAGTGCGCGAGGTAGGCCGGCAGCACGTCGCGCTCGAACACGGTGCGGGCACGCGCCTGATGCAGCAGCGGCTTGCCGGGCGTGAGCACCAGCGTCTCGAATTCCGGCACGATGGGCAGAATCTCGCGATGCTCCGGCGCTTCCACCAGCCGGAACCAGAGGAAGCCGTAGGGCGCGAGCGTGAGCAGATAGGGCTCGTTGCGGATCGGCGGAAACTCCGAACGGCCGATCATCTCCATGGGCGTCCAGCCGCGCCACGGCGAGAGATCGATCTCGGCCGCCTGCGCCGAGCGCGACAGGTTGGCGACGCAGAGCAGCACCTCGCCCTGGTATTCTCGCACATAGCAGAACACCGCGCGGTTGGCGGGCCGCAGGAACGCGAGCGAGCCGTAGCCGAAGACCTTGCTCGACTTGCGCACCGTGATCATGCGCTTGGTCCAGCTCAGCAGCGACGACAGGCTGCGCGACTGCGCCTCGACGTTGACGGCGCCGTAGCCGAAGACCGGATCCATCACGGGCGGCGCGTAGAGCCGCGCGGGGTCGCAGCGCGAGAAGCCGCCGTTGCGGTCGGGCGTCCACTGCATCGGCGTGCGCACGCCGTTGCGGTCGCCGAGATAGATATTGTCGCCCATGCCGATCTCGTCGCCGTAGTAGATGATCGGCGTACCGGGCAGCGAGAACAGCAGCGAGTTCATCAGCTCGATCTTGCGCCGGTCGCTGTCCATCAGCGATGCGAGGCGGCGGCGGATGCCGAGATTGAGCCGCGCGCGCGGGTCGGTCGCATAGGTCGACCAGAGATAATCGCGCTCGACGTCGGTCACCATCTCGAGCGTGAGCTCGTCGTGATTGCGCAGGAAGAGCGCCCACTGGCAGTTCGACGGAATGTCCGGCGTCTGGCGCAGGATGTCGGTGATCGGGAAGCGGTCCTCCCGGGCGATCGCCATGTAGATGCGCGGCATCAACGGGAAGTGATAGGCCATGTGGCATTCGTCGCCGCCGCCGAAATAGGCACTCACGTCCTCGGGCCACTGGTTGGCCTCGGCGAGCAGCAGCTTGCCGGGCGAGTGCGCGTCGAGCGCGGCGCGGATCTTGCGAATGATGTCGTGCGTCTCGGGCAGGTTCTCGTTGCTCGTGCCTTCGCGCTCGCACAGATAGGGAATCGCGTCGAGCCGGAAGCCGTCGACGCCGAGGTCGAGCCATTTGTGCATGACCCGGATGATCGCCTCCAGCACGCGCGGATTATCGAAATTGAGATCGGGCTGATGGGCGAAGAAGCGATGCCAATAGTAGGCGTTGGCGTCCGGATCCCACGTCCAGTTCGATTTCTCGGTGTCCTTGAAGATGATGCGCGTGCCGGCGTAGCGCTCGTCGTTGTCGCTCCAGACGTACCAGTTGCGCGCATCGGTGTGCGGCGCGCTTTTCCGCGCGCGCTGGAACCAGGGATGCTGGTCGGAGGTGTGGTTGATGACGAGCTCGGTGATCACCCGCAAGCCCCGCCGGCGCGCCTCCTGCATGAAGCGGCGAAAATCCTTCATGCTGCCGAATTCGGGATTGATGCGGCCGTAGTCGGCGATGTCGTAGCCGTCGTCGCGGCCGGGCGAGGGATAGAACGGCAGGAGCCACAGCGCCGTGACGCCGAGGTCCTGCAGATAATCAAGCCTGGCGGTCAGTCCGGCGAAATCGCCGATGCCGTCGCCGTTGCTGTCGGCGAAGGATTTCACATGGACCTGATAGATGATCGCCGACTTGTACCAGGGCTCGTCGGCGTCGAGATGCAGCTCCGGGACGGTGCGCGGGACGAAGTTCATGGCTCCACCAGGCACTTGAACAGGAGCGCTGGCGCCCGTTCGGGATCGATGGTCAGTCGCACGCCGCCCCATTCGACCGGATGCCGCTCGCCGCTCGCGAGGTTCTCGATGGCGGCAACCGGCTTCTTCGCGTCGTCCGGCCCGACCGTGATGTCGCCGAAGTGGAACCAGACCTGGCGCGGCTCGCGGGTGAGCGCGATCGCAACCGCGACGGCGTTGCGGCGATCGACCGATCCCTTGACGAAGCCGATGACCTGCGGGCTGTCGACCTGGACGAAGCGCAGGTCGTTCGTCTGCAGCAGCGCCGGGTTCGCGCGCCGCACGCGGTTGATCCAGGCGATGTAGCCCTTGATGTTGCCGGGCGCGTTCCAGTCGCGCGGCTTGATCTCGTATTTGTCGGAGTCGAGATACTCTTCCCTGCCGGGGATCGGCGTGTGCTCGAGAAGCTCGAAGCCGTTGTAGATGCCGTAGGCGCCCGAGAGCGTCGCGGCGAGCGCAAGGCGCGCCTTGAACATCCACGGCTCGCCGCCCTGCAGGTGGAAGGGAAGAATGTCCGGCGTGTTGGCGAAGAAGTTCGGGCGGAAATATTCGCGCTCCGGATAGCCGGTGATCTCCACCAGATAGCTCTGCAGCTCGTCCTTGGTCGTGCGCCACGTGAAGTACGTGTAGGACTGGCTGAAGCCGAGCTTGGCGAGCGCCTTCATGAGCTTCGGCCGCGTGAAGGCCTCCGACAGGAAGATCGTGTCGGGAAACGCCGCCCTCACCTCGCGGATCAGCCACTCCCAGAACGGCAGCGGCTTGGTGTGCGGGTTGTCGACGCGGAAGACGCGCACGCCCTCGCGCGCCCAGAACAGCACGACGTCGCGCAGGCCGCGCCAGAGCAGCTCGGCGTGCTCGCTGTGGAAGTCGGGATTGACGATGTCCTCATATTTCTTCGGCGGATTCTCGGCGAAGTGGATCGAGCCGTCGGGGCGGCGCCTGAACCAGTCGGGATGCTCGACGAGCCACGGATGGTCGGGCGAGCACTGCACCGCGAAGTCGAGCGCGAGCTCCATGCCGTGGGCACGGCACGCGTCCATCAGGCGGCGGAAGTCGTCGAGCGTGCCGAGGTCCGGATGGATCGCGTCATGGCCGCCTTCCGGCGAGCCGATCGCATAGGGGCTGCCCGGATCGCCCGGCGCGGCGCGCGCCGCGTTGTTGCGGCCCTTGCGGTTGGTGCGGCCGATCGGATGGATCGGCGTCATATAAAGTACGTCGAAGCCGAGCGCCGCGATCTCGGGCACCCGCGCGATGCAGTCCGCGAAGGTGCCGTGGCGGCCCGGCGCCGAGCCTTGGCTGCGCGGCGTGATCTCGTACCAGGCGCCGGCGCGCGCGAGCGGGCGATCGACGATGAGCGGCAGGTATTGCGACCGGGTGAGGTCGTAGCGGGACTCCGATTCCGCCATCACGGACGCGAGCTCGTCCGACAGTAGTTCATCGGCATCGCCCGTGCGCACGAACTCATCACGATGGCGTGCAATGATGCTTTCGGCCTCGGTATCGGGCGGTATCGCCGACGCGAGCAATGCCGCGCCTTCGAGCGCCTCCAGCGTACCGGCCTGTCCGGCGTCGCGCTTGAGCCGGAAAGCACGCCGCCAGGTCGCGAACTGATCGCTCCACGCCTCGATCTGGTAGAGGTAATCGCCGGGCGCGGACGGCGTGAAACGCGCAGTCCAGCGATCGTTGCTGTCCAGGCGCATAGGAACGCGCGTCCACGCCGTCTCGGTCCGCGCGCGCCAGCGCAAGGCGGCCGCGATCACCTCGTGGCCGTCACGAAAGATATCGGCCCAGACATCGACCGGCTCGCCGGCGATGCGCTTGGCCGCAAACCGCCCGCCATCAACGGCCGGATAGATGTCCTCGATGACGAACCGCTTGGCGGCGAGTCCGCCGATTGACGCTTCACCCAAAGGTTTCACGTTCGGTGATCCGATCGTAGTCCGCGGGTTGTTGGCGCTTGGTGGAATGGCTGGCTTCACCGAGGAAAAAGCGAATCGCGCTGAAATTGTTCCATGCAGATACCGCAAGGCGATGATCGCCGAACGGAACAAGGGGAACCGGACGCGGGGCGAACCGGTTGATTTCAAAGCATGGCGCGCAAGGTCACGGGACGGGCAGATCTGCGGCGCGAGGCCGATCGTCTCGGCATCGAGACCGAATACGTGGATGCGCAAGGCCGTCCGCGCACGGTATCGCGCGACGCCATCGCCAAGATCGTCGCCGCGCTAGGCGGCACAGCCGAGATTGTGCCCTTGGCTCCGCAGGCCCAGGTACCGGCAACGCGCGCGCAAGCGTATCAGGGTCCGCCCGGCCGCCACTGGATGCTCGCCACCCAGCTTTATGGCGTGCGCTCCCGGCGCAACTGGGGGCATGGCGACTTCACCGACCTCATCGAGCTGATCGAGCTTGCCGCGCAGGTCGGCGCGGCCGGTATCGGCATCAATCCGCTGCACGCGCTGTTCGACGACGCGCCGCACCGGCCGAGCCCCTATTCGCCCAACAGCCGGCTTTTTCTCAACCCGCATTACATCGACCTCGAGGCGGTGCCGGAATTCGCGGGCGCCTCGACGGCCGCGATGGCCGCCGAGGCGGAGCGGCTGCGGCGCACCGAGCTGGTCGATTATGCCGGCGTCGCCGACCTCAAGCAGCGCGGCCTGCGCGCGGCCTATCGGACATTCCGGAGCGGTGCGCCACCCGAGCGGCACGCGGATCTCGAAAAATTCCGTCGTGCGCGTCCGGCGCTCACGGCCTTCGCGGTGTTCGAGGTGTTGCGCCGGCGCTTCCCGCAGCCGTGGTGGCAATGGCCCGCCGAATGGCGCGAGCCGACCGATGAGGCGCTCGATCGGTTGCGCGCGGAGGCTGGGAACGAGATCGGGTTCTACGAATATGTCCAGTGGCTCGCCGACAGTCAGCTCATGCGCTGCCGCAATCGCGCGCTCGGGCTCCCGGTCGGCCTCTATCTCGACGTGGCCGTCGGCGTACAGCCGACGGGCTTCGACGCCTGGCATGCGCGCGACGCCGTAACGCGCACGCTCTCGGTCGGCGCACCACCCGATCTCCTCAACACGCTCGGGCAGAACTGGGGCCTTGCCGGCTTCAGCGGCGCCGGGCTGCAGGCGAGCGACTACCGGGCATTTCGCGAGACGCTGCGCGCCGCGATGCGCTACGCCGGCGCGATCCGGATCGACCACGTCCTCGGCCTCAAGCGGCTCTATGTCGTTCCGGACGGGCTGCCGCCCGACCAGGGCGCCTACCTGCGCATGCCGTTCGAGGCGCTTTTGCGCGTCACCGCGGAAGAGAGCGTCGCGCATCGCTGCATCGTTATCGGCGAGGACCTCGGCACGGTGCCGGACGGCTTCCGCAAGGACGTCGCGCGCTACGGCCTCTGGTCCTATCAGGTGACGCTGTTCGAGCGCGACCGCCGCGGCGCGTTCCATCCGCCGGAGCACTATGCGGAGCGCGCGCTCGTTACCTTTTCGACCCACGACCTGCCGACCTTCGCGGGCTGGGTCGCGCAACATGATCTCGCGGTGCGCGCCGCGATCGGAATTCCGGCGGGCGAAACCGACAAGGAGCGCGCCGCGGCCATCGCGGCGCTGCGCGATGCCCTGCGCACGCCAGAAATGGACACGCTCGATTTTCCGTCGGTCGTCCGCTTCCTTGCGGCGTCACCCGCGAAGCTGCTCGCGATCGCGCTCGAGGACATCCTGGGCGAGCGCGAGCAGATCAATATTCCGGGCACGATCGACTCGCATCCGAACTGGCGACGCAAGCTGCCGCTCGACCTGGAGAGCATCCGCGAGGATGACATGCTGCGCGAGATCGCGCGCATTGCGGACGAGAGCGGTCGAAGCGCCAGTGCGGTTGCGCGGCGCCAGCACGGCTGAGAAGACGGTGCCTCGTCAGTGCAGCGCCGTCATGGCGCGCGGGCCGCTCAGAGCCCGAGATCGGACAGGCCCGGGTGATCGTCGGGTCGCCGGCCCAACGGCCAGTGGAATTTCCGCTCCGACTCTTGGATGGGCAGGTCGTTGATCGAGGCGAAGCGGCGCTGCATCAGACCTTCGGCGTCGAATTCCCAATTCTCGTTTCCGTACGAGCGAAACCAGTTGCCGCTGTCGTCGTGCCATTCATAGGCGAAGCGGACCGCGATGCGATTGCCGTCGAAGGACCACAGCTCCTTGATCAGGCGATAGTCCAGCTCCTTGGCCCACTTGCGCGTGAGAAACCCGATGATCTCCTGGCGTCCGCGCGGAAACTCCGAGCGGTTTCGCCACTGGCTGTCCACCGTATAGACCTTGGAGACCCGCTCGGGGTCCCGGCTGTTCCAGCCATCCTCGGCCATGCGGATCTTTTGCATGGCCGTCTCACGCGTGAACGGAGGAAAAGGCGCGGGCATTATGATCTCCCAACAGCGTTGTCAGCTTGGAGCGGAGCGATCCGTACAACGGATCGCGCGCGATGTCCTTCTGGCGCGGCGCGCACCGCATGTCCCGGCCGCGCGTCACATTGCTGCAGCGACACCAGTGAGGCGGGCGGCCCCACGCGCTTCCCACCCATCACGTCGCATGTTAGCGTTTTTACCACGACGCGCCGCGCGCAAGAAAGCGCTGCAGTGTCGGCATAAATTCAAGGGAGCGAACGCATGCGGCTGACCCGTCGAGCGACTCTCGCGCTCGGCGCCGGCATGGTGCTGTCGACAGCGCTGCGTTCGGCTCGCGCCGACGGCTATCCCGACCGGCCGGTGCGCGCCTATGTGCCGGCCGCGGCCGGCACCGGGATCGACGTCGACGCGCGCGCCATCATGGCGACGTTTTCCGGCGAACTCGGCCAGCCGGTCGTGATCGTCAATCAGCCGCAGGCCAGCGGCAATCTGGCGATGACCGAGGTCGCAAGAGCGGAGCCGGATGGCTACACGCTCATCGCCGTGGGGCTCGGGCCGGCCGTCGCCAATGCCTACCTGTTCAAGCAGATCGGCTTTGATCCGCAGCACGACTTCGCGCCCGTCAGTCTCATGCAGATGCTGCCCTCGGTCCTCGTGGTGCATCCGTCGCTCGGCGTCGGGTCGGTCGGGGAGCTGATCGCGCTCGCCAAGCAGAAGCCCGGCGAGATCGCCTATGCGTCGCAGGGTGTCGGCACCTTCGTGCATCTCGCGGTCGAGCAGTTCATGGCCGTCACCGGCGTCAAGCTCACTCATATTCCTTATGCGCGGCAGAACCCGTTCACGGATCTTGCCGGCGGCCACGTCAAGATGATGATCAGCGGCATCGCGCCCGTGATGGGCTTCATCTCGGCCGGCACGGTCAAGCCGCTGGTGGTCTCCGCCCAGCAGCGCGTCGGCGTGCTGCCGAACGTGCCGACCGCCGCGGAGGCCGGCATCCCGCAATTCCAGGCCTATGCGTGGAACGGGCTGCTGGCGCCGCGCGGCACGCCGGAGCCGATCCTGTCGCGGCTCAACCGGGACATCGGCAAAGCGGTGGTGTCTCCGGCGGTGAAGCAACGCATGGAGCGGTTCGGCGGCTATCCGGCGGCGGGCACGCCGGCGGAGTTCACGGCCTTTCTCGAGTCCGAGCGGGCGAAATGGAGCAAGGTCATAGCCGACGCCAAGGTGCACCTGGATTGACGCACCGAGACCGATCACCGATGACATCGCATACCACGGCAGGTGAACCATGAGCCCCGCGCCCGCAGACACCACATCAGCGCTCGCCGCCTATTCGCGCGACATCGCTCCGCTCAATGCCAAGCCGCTGTGGGAGCGTACCACGCGCATGGGACCCGGCACCGCCGCCGTGCCGGCGATCTGGCGCTATCGCGACCTGCGCCCGCAGCTCCTGCGCGCGGCCGAGCTCATCTCGACCCATCAGGCCGAGCGGCGCGTGCTGATGCTGGAAAATCCCGGCCTGCCCGGGACCGGCTACATCACGAGCTCGCTCTATTCCGGCCTGCAGATCATCCTGCCCGGCGAGGTCGCGCCCGCGCATCGCCACGCCTCCAACGCCATGCGCTTCATCATCGAGGGCACGGGCGCCTATTCGACGGTCGAGGGCGAGCGTGTACCGATGCGGCCCGGCGATTTCGTGCTCACCCCGTACTGGTGCTGGCACGACCACGGCCACGCCGGCACCGAGCCGGTGATCTGGCTCGATGCGCTCGACAACCCGTTCGCGCAGTTCTTCGGCACCATGTTCCGTGAGAACTATCCGCACGACGAGCAGCCGGTGACGCTCACGGCCGGAAACACCGCGGCGCGCTACGGCGAAGGCCTCATGCCGATCGAATATCGCGGCGCCAAGCACGCCTCGCCGCTGCTCGCCTATCCGTACGAGCGCACGCGCGAGACGCTCGACCGCCTCGCCAAGGACGGCCCGCTGCACCCGGCACACGGCATCAAGATGCGATACGCCAATCCGGTGACCGGCGGGCACGCATTCCCCACCATCGCGGTCTACATCCAGTGGATGCCGAAGGGCTTCGCGGGCCAGACCTATCGCAGCACCGAAAGCATCATCTTCTGCGCCGTCGAGGGCAGCGGCCGCGTCGTGACGGACGACGCGCGGCTCGATTTCGCAGCCCACGACGTCTTCACGGTGCCGAGCTGGATTCCCTATCGGGTCGAGACCAACGCGGATTGCGTGCTGTTCTCCTACTCCGATCGCGGCGCACAGGAGACGCTCGGATTATTCCGCGAGGAGGATCCGTCCAATTCCCTTGGACGCGGCTAGCAACCGGGACGTTAGCTCTGAGAAGCAATCAAGAAATCAGTTGCATGATCGGAGCGGCAGCGTCGAGACGAACGGCATGAAATCCATCCTGGATTCGCGGTTGCGTCACGGCGTGCGATCCTGGAACAATCAGGCGTCGTAAAAAACAGTCGGGAGACGCCTGATGCCGCGATCCGGTCGGACACGATCCACATTCGCCGCCGGCGCCGCACTGGCGCTCGTGCTTGCGGGGACCGCCTGGACGCAGACGGCGCCGATCAACACGCTGCCTGACCCCTATCGCTCGATCGACGGCTGGGCGCGCATGCCGGCCGGCCGGGTGTGGGGCTCGACCAGTGGCGTCGATATCGATCGTGACGGGCGCAGCGTCTGGGTCGCCGAGCGCTGCGGCACGTTCTCGCCACCCTCGCTGATGAAGCCGGGCGTGCCGTTCGCGTGCGAAGGCTCGCCGCTCGCGCCGATCCTCAAGTTCGATCAGTCGGGCCAGCTGGTGGCGAGCTTCGGCGCCGGCCTGCTGCTCTTCCCGCACGGGCTCCACGTCGATCGCGACGGCAACGTGTGGGTCACCGACGGCCTCGGCCATGACGGCAAGGGGCAGCAGGTGTTCAAGTTCAGCCCGGACGGCAAGGTCCTGATGGTGCTCGGCCAGGCGGGCAGCGCCGGCAGCGGCGAAAACCAGTTCAACGCGCCATCCGCCGTGCTGGTCGCGCCGAACGGCGACATCTTCGTCGCCGATGGCCATGGCGGCAACACCAATGCGCGCATCGTCAAGTTCGCGCCGGACGGCAAGTTCATCAAGACGTGGGGGCACAAGGGCTCGGAACCGGGCGAGTTCGACATCCCGCATGCGCTCGCGATGGATTCGCGCGGGCGGCTGTTCGTCGCCGATCGCAACAACAACCGCATCCAGATTTTCGACCAGGACGGCCGCTTTCTCGACGCGTGGACGCAGTTCAGCCGGCCGAGCGGCATCTATATCGACAAAAACGACACGCTCTATGTCGCCGATTCCGAGTCGGAGTCGGTCGCCAAGAACCATGACGGCTGGAAACGCGGCATCCGCATCGGCAGCGCGCGCGACGGCTCGGTGACGGCGTTCATCCCCGATCCGGTCGAGAAGGCGACGACCACCAGTGCCGCCGAAGGCGTCGCGGCCGACGGGGCCGGCACGATCTACGGCGCGGAAGTCGGCCCGAAGCGGCTGATAAAGTATGTGCGGGAGTGAGGCGCGAGACCTGTCGATTTGTCGCTCGGCCCTCTGGCCGGAGCGCGCGATAGCGTTCGTTGCAGGAGCAGCGCGATACCGCGACGTCGTCGTCACGTCGACGTGCCGGAGTGACGACCTCTTTTGTGCAGTGCCGGGAAGTGATGCAGATTAGGATTACGACGCGTGTGATATTGCATCGCTTGGCGATACAGATCGCGACGATGGCTTATTTTACCGCTATCATATCCTATTTTACCGTGCCGGCTATTACCTATTTCGCGGCAGCAATCTCTGTTTGATTGACTCTTCCCGAAATGCATTCCTACAGTCAACCGAGAAGAAACGAGAACGTTTCGGGGCACAAACACACATAGATGGCGACCTGGGTGGCGAAGGTCTGGCGGGGCGCCTTCGAAATGATGCCCCTCGCCCAATCGATCAGGCACTGACCGAATGCTTGAGGGCGCGTCTGTCGTCGCGCCCATTCGGCGGCTTCTTGCTTCCTGAAAATCCATCGCCCTCCTTCCCGCTACGCAATCGTGCGGATGTTTCCGCACGGACAGAGACGGGCCTCACAACGAGCCCGTCGAAGACGGCAAGGGAGGAAGACAACATGCTCGCCAGACCACGTATCCCGTGGCGATCGTCAGTTCGGGCGATCGCGATCCTCGGGGCGGCAATGATTTGGAGCTCGCCCGGTTACGCATACATTCAAGAGATCGTCATCGATTCGACCTCGACGACCACCTACGTACCGGTCGGCGGCACCTCGACCTCCTACACGATCTACTCGGGCCGGATCTTCGGCGAGCTCAAGCCGCACGACAAGCACAATGACATCATCCAGGATATCGACCTGGCGCCGAAGACGGATGGCCGCGTCGACTACGTCGCCAATTTCGAGATCATCACGCCGACCGACCCGCGGCAACGCAACGGGCTGATGATCTACGAGGTGCCGAACCGCGGCGGCAGCGCGATCAGCACCACCTCGCTCGAGCCCGGTGTGACCTATGTCGAAAGCGGCTGGCAGGGCGATCTTCTCACGCAGTGCATAGCCGAGCCGGTCCCGCTCTATCCTTGCACCGATCTGAGGGCTGGACCTTACGGCACGCCCCGCGTCGGCAATACGGCACCCAATGGGCCGCAGACTGCCTTCGTGATCCAGGTGCCGGTGGCGACAACGAATGGCCAACCACCGAACGGAAAGAACACGATCACCGGCAAGGTGTACGGACACATCAAGATAAATACGACCGGGCCCACCGGGCAGCTGGTCATTTTTCAATCGGCATGGGTGCCGTATCAGCCGGCCGGCTACAAGCCGGGCAGCGTTCCCAGCACTGAAGGCGCGCAGTTCTGGAGCCTGACGTCGCAGACGACCTCAGGCGTCGATGGCCCGAAGACTCCGATCGCCAACTGGACCTGGGCACGCTGCCCCAATGGCCCCGGGACCGGCACGCCCAATCCGTATTTCATCTGTCTCGGAAGCGGCAGCTTCGATCCGAACCTGCTCTACGAGATGGTGTTCACGGTGCAGAACCCGCTCGTGCTCGGCGTCGGCTTTGCGGCGACGCGCGATTTCATTTCGTTCCTGCGCTACTCGCCGACCGACCGTGCCGGTCATCCGAACCCGATTTCCGGCTCCGTCAGCAGGGTGATGGACATCGGGTCCTCGCAATCCGGGTCATTCATCCGCGGCTCGATCTTCTATGGCTTCAACGAGGATGAGGACGGCCGAATCATCGTTGACGCGGCGTGGCCGCAGATCGACGGGCGGATGATGTGGATGAACGAGCGTTGGGCCCAGCCGAATGTCATCCCCAATCTCTATATGGGCGGCGATGAGGCGCCGGTGTGGTGGGAGGATTTCCCGAACGCCGCCCGACAGCTGCAGCCAAGCGGTCTCCTCGATCGCTGCCGCGAGAGCCACTCCTGCCCGGAGATCCTGGAGACCTATGGATCGAACGAGTTCTATGACGAAAAAATGGGACCGGATTTCACCGGTTTCTGCGTCAACTGCTTCTTCGATATCCCGAAGCCGCCGAACGTCCATCGCTACTACCTGCCGGGTACCACCCATGGCGGCAACATCTCGGCATCGAGCTTCAACTGGAGTCCTCCGCCCACGACCCCGGTCAGCAGCGGCCAGACATATCCGGCAAATCCCAACGGAGAGAACTTCACGAACAACGCATTGCTGGCCGACTTCATCGATCTGATCATGAAGGGCAGACCGATGCCGGCCAGCCTGCCGGGAGGCACCTATCCCACGCTTGCCGCGGGGCAACTGGTGCGGCCGACCCAGGCCGACGAAGGATTCCCGAACATCCCCGGCTTTCCGTTCGGCGGCAACATGGCCTGGCCGCCGTTCGTCTATGACTTCGGTCAAGACGTGGACTACTCGCAACAGACTGGAATCCCGACCATTCAGCCGCCGATCATCCGGGAGGTGTTGACCGAATACGTGCCGCGCGTGAATGCCGACGGCAACGAGAACGTCGGCAGTGTCCCGTCGATCCTGTTCCAGGCGCCGCTCGGCACCTATGTCGGCTGGAACATCATCCCGCCGGGCACCTTCTACGCTGGCCAGCAAGTCCAGCTCCAAGGCGGGTTCTGGCCTTTCCGACAAACGCAGGCCGATCGCATGGCGGCGAGTGACCCGCGCCCCTCGCTCGAGGAGCGCTACGGCACCCACAAGGGCTATGTCTGCGTCGTGACGGCGGCGGCCAACGACGCCGTCAGGCAGGGCTTCCTGCTCGTGGCCGATGCGCAAACCCTGATCGGGTTCGCCAGCGGTTCGAACGTGCTGGCTGCCGGGTTCACGCCTGTGCCGGACGATTCCAATACCGAAACCCGGTTGTGCTCCAAACCGGATGCACAGTCGCTGACGGCCACGCAACGCGTGAACTAGGCCAAGTCGGCTCCGGACTGGACGGCGGATGAGCGAAATCTCATCCGCCGTTCGCCGCGATGCAAAGTCTTGATTCTGAATTCGCTTATCGGGTCGAGACCGAGCGGATTGCGTGCTGTTCGCAATCCACATGTCATTTTGAATGTTTAAGGTCGCTCGTGCATCTGGAAGCCGACGCCGCCGCGACCTGCGGCCCCGCGGGAGGCGTTGGTTGTGCGTCCACGGCGGCCGCGAAATGTTCGATCGTCAAGCCCTCGCCGCCCTGCCATGGCTCGAAGCCGGCCTGGATGCTGGTGAGGTAGAAGTCACCAGTGATCTTGCCGCGCTTGCAGACGTCGGCGAGGAAGTCCCACACGTCGAAGGTCATGTTCGAGATAGGTTGTGGCGCCACATATGAGATGACGTCGTTTTGGTGGTTTGACCCCGACCACACTTGCCAGTCTCGGGCCGCGATCTTGACGGTCCCCACCGCGTTTCCGATCGGCTGAATATCGCCCTGTTTGTTGAGCCAGATCATGATCTCCTGCTTGTTCACCCCGTCTTTTCTGGGAGTCGGGTCGAGCCAGATGTCGTACGAGGCGTCGAAGGTCGCACGATCGACGTACTTCAAGGCAATGCTGGTCTCCGCCTTTTTGATCGAGTCGACCTTCATCGGCAGGTTCGTCTTGTCCGAACAGTTGGCGTAGTGGCAGCCGATGTAGATGGATGGGTATGACACCGGACCGCCGTTGGTCGGCGCGGAGCCGGTCTGCTTCGTGATGGCGAGACCCGGGCCCTGGTCGATGACATTGATGCATTGCTGCCCAGGGACCTCGTTGTGCCAACGATTGTTCTGCACGATGTACATGCCGGCAACGACCGCCGAACCGTACTGCCCGCAGATGTCGGCGCGCGCGGGGCTGGCGGCCCCGATCACGACGAGCAGCGCGGCTGCGCCGATGGCGCCCATCGGATGTTTCATTTAGTCCTCCTCCTGAGAGTGTCGTTGCGGTGTTGATCGTGGCCGGCGCCGGATCAGCGCGCCGAGGGTGTCCTGACAATGGCAGCGATGCTTTTCGTGTTGCGCGCCCTCAACCCGCCGTTGCAAGCCGGCTACGGCATCCAATGGGCTCCGTCCGGATCGATCGCCTCGACGTCGAGCGGACGCACGAGCTGCGTCCGCGATGGCGGATTTCTCCCGGCTTCCCTCCCGCTGTCAAATGGCTCGGTCAACCTCCGATAGAAAAAGTCGAGATTTGTCCACAGGTTGCGACAGCCGCTGACGCAAATTGTACTTGATCGGTGTGCTAGGCATGATCCGCTGCCGCGGCAGGGTCGCGGGTGGGTGGGCGCGCGACCCGGTGGTCACGGCTCTATCGCGTCAGTCTCTGGGGAGGGGCAGACGATGGCGGGTGAAGTATCTGTCATCAGGGTGCCGATCCGGGTCGATGGGCTCTACGTCGAGGAGGCGTACGAGTTGGGCCTGCCGATGGCCGATTTCACGCGGCTTCCGTACCACCTGGCAAACGGCTCGACCGTCAACCCCCGGACGCCCAACCTCGCGGAAGCCGCGTTCAATGCGACGCTCGGACGCGATGATGGAATCCATGGCAACGGCCTCGTGTTCCCGAAAGGGCTTCACCTCCATTGGGCGTTGCCGGATGCGCTCACCACCGGACGCCACCGCGGCGATCGCACGAAGTTTCCCGCCGTCCCCAACCGCTGGCTGGTGCGGCGCTCGGACAAGAACGGCCAGAAATCCTGGATCGTGGAAAGTGATTTCCTGCACGCCTGTGACGACAACGGCTATCCGACCTACGATCCGTCGGAGGCTTGGCCGGGCGGCAAGCCCATCACCTATCCGACGACACGCCTCCAGCTCGCGAACAAGAAGCCGGGGGCGGCATTTCGATACATGGGGCGCAGCCTGTCACTGGCCGACTGGTTGAAGGGCGTCGGCGGCGACTACCTCAATCAGCCCGCCAATTCGCCATACCCGCTGACGGCGATTGGCTACGGCGAGCCGGCCTTCGCGGCGTATTACCCCAACTGCTACAGCGTGTTCGGATTTTGCGACGTCGAAGCCGAGGCGGACACCAGCTACGAATATCAGGTGATCGGATGGTTCAATGAGACCAGCCTCGATCCGCTCGATCCGCTGCACTCCGACTTTGCGGGACTCGACAAAGATGCCGCCTACGCCGCGCTGGAGAACGAATACGGCTGGCATGTTGCGGACAAAAAAGACTTCCCCATCCGAACCGTCTGCTATGCCTCGCTGAAGCTCGTTCCACGGCAAGTGACGCCGTGGCAGGCCGCCGGCAAGGTCGACATTGCGATCGGCAACACGGGCGGTGAGGCGCTCGCCGCCCTGCTGGCCGACAAGGTCGCCGCGCACACCTCCGGCGACAAGGCGGTGATCGAGGACCAACTCGAAGCGATGAACCTGGCGCCCGCCCTGCAGGGGGTCGAGGTCGACTACCAGGCGCATTTTGCTCAAACCAGGCATCAGCGCGGCTTCCGCGGCATTGCCGGCGGACTCCGCTGGGCCGTGCTCCCGATACCAACGCACCACGTCACGGCGGCGGACTGGGACCACGTCCCGCAACCGCCTCTGCCCGACGCCGTGGCCCACGCGCTCGACGCTCTCAACGACGCCCAGGAAGCCTACGACCGGGCGCAGCAGGAAATCGTCGAGTTGCGCTATCAGGTGTTCTGCGACTGGCACAAATTTCACGTCGCCTGCTACACCGACGCGGTCGATCTCGCGCCTTTCAGGCACCAGTCGGACGACCTGGCGAAGTTCATCGAAAGCCAGGATCTCAAATTGCTCGATCAGAAAATCGCGCTCGCCGGATCCCTGGTCGTCACCAAGGATGTCGTGCGGAAGGACACGGGCGAGGACGTGGTCGTTCTCGCGCGGGCCGACGAACATGGATCGAACCCGGCGAGCCTGGATCTGCGCACCCAGGATTTCAAGCTGGCAAAACCCGAAGCCACGACGCTCGCCGTGCAGGTGGTTCTTCGACTCAAGGCGTTGCTTGACCTGCTTGACATCGAGGCGGTGTTTGAGACGCTGTTTGAGGCCAAGTTCACCACGCAATTCGAGATCAACACGCGTCCGGCGGACCATTTCTGGCGCCCGCGCGACCCTGTCGTTCTGCTCTCGGGCGCTCCCGCCGTCGCAACGCCCCGGCACGGCCAGGACGGCAAGCTCGACTGCACCGTGCTCGCCATGCCGGCCCCGGGCACCGCCGAGTTCATGCAAAAGGTCGATGCACTGAAGCTTGGTGAGGCGGCGGCCCAGTCAACCCCGCCCTGGCACCCGATCGTGCTCGAGTGGAGCGTCCTGGTGAAACCGGCGGACATCGACACTGGTTTCAAGCTCCACGACGACGTGCCGGAGGTGTCGCTGGACGCGTCCGTGGTCGAGCGATTGGCGACGGCGGTGACCACCACGAACATCTATGAGGGCCGCTGCCTGATGAACCCGTCGGCGAGCGCCCAGCTCGACGCCAATCTGCGCATATTCCTCGCCAGGACGACGCTTGACGATTGTCGCGACCGCAGCACGCGCGGGACCGATGGGGAGAGCGAGTACGTCGAGCGTCTCATCAAGTGGTATCAGGCAAAACACGACGCCCAGGAGCCCACCGAGAAGGACAAGAAGGGCCCTTGGCTGAAGCAGCAGAAGCCCTTCGTCGACGAAAAACAGGCCAAAGACGAGCACGGCAACCCTCGTCTTCTGTCGGTGGATGCCATTTGTGCCTGGTATGTCGACAAGCCCGTCGGTGGAGGCGCCGACAACACGGTCAAGAACCTGAGCCCCAGCCAGCAGGCACAAGACCCGATCTACAGCGCCATGCGTGCCCTGTCGCAACTCGGAACCGATCGACAGGCACCTGACCGGATGCAAGTTCTGTCGCAGGCGCTGGGCGGCTTCAACGCGGCCCTGATGACCCGCAAGCAGGTGCTGCAGATTCCGATCGAGGATCCCCTCGGCGCCACCGGCGAGCTCACGGCCCGGGTCGCCAAAGCGGTCGGGCGCCACCATCCGTTCGCGCCGCTCTCCGACACGGTGCTCAGCCCGGTGCGCTCGGGTCGGTTGACCCTCGCGGGGCTGCGCCTGATCGACACGTTCGGGCAGCAACGGAATGCGCCGCCGAAGGCCCCGGTGCCGAGCAACGGTCTGCGCGGCCCGAAAGACCCCAAGGCCATCTATCTGCCGCCGCGTTTCGCGTCGCCGGCGCGGCTCAACTTTCGCTGGCTCGCCGCCATCTCGGGCCAGGCGGGCGTCGATGAGGTGGAAATGAACAGCGCGCCGGCGACGACCCCGGTCTGCGGCTGGGTGCTTCCCAATCATTTCGACAAGAGCCTGATGGTCTATGACAACACCGGCCACGCGCTCGGGTCCATCAACACGCTGGCCGAGTGGACGCCGGCCCCGGGCCCACGCGACCGCATCGCGGCCGGCGCGATCGTCAATCCGCATCTGCGGCGCCTGGTCGCCCGGCTGGTGGTCCATGCGGGCACGTCGCCGGACGAAGCCACGAAGCGGCAGCAGTTTCTGCGCAGCTTCCTTGATGCGCTCGACCGCGCACTCGAGGCCATCGAGCCGGCAAGCTCCGCCCAGCACGAAGCGCTGGCGCTGCTGATCGGACGCCCGATCGCGGTGGTCCGCGCCCGGGTCGACCTGCAGCTTTTGGGGCAGCCGATGGTGGCGGAAACGCCCGACGACCCGACCATCGCGGGCCGCAAGGCGATCCGGCTGACGAAATCGCGCAACTGGAACGCTTTTGTCGACCAGGACTGGACCGTGTTCGCCGAGGACTGGGGCAGATTCTACGGCTGCAGCCTCGACGACGTGATGAATGAAAGCTGCACCTTTCTGGGGCCGCCGGCCGACGGCTATGCGCGAACGACCGGGGGGGTGGAGAAGGTCGTCATCCCGATGCGTCTCGGCGAGCACCACCTTCTCAACGACGGACTGGTCGGATTCTGGAAGGAGACCGCGGAAGGCGAGCTCGACAACGTCTTCTACGTGCCGCAGACGCTCGACAGGCTCACCATGGCGGCGGGGCTCCAAGGCTATACCTCCGAGACGGAGCACAACCTCAGCCTGACGCTGCGCGACGAGCCGCTGGGGCTCACCATGCTGATGGACCCGCGCGGCGTCGTCCACGCGACCAGCGGCGTGCTGCCCGTCAGCAAGCTGGAAATCCCCTCCGCCTACTACGCCGACGTCCTCAAGCGCATGAAGGTCACCTTCCGGGTCGGCCCGATCATCACCGATTCCGAGCAGCTCCACGCCGCCGTGCCGAAAGAGCCCGGCCACGAATGGTCCTGGGTCGCCAGGCGCGACGGCTCGAGCTGGGACGAGACCAAGAACAAGGACATCGTGGACGCCACCGAGCACGCCCACTTTTTCAGTCCACCGAAAATCGTCGAGGGCTGGCTGAAGCTCACGCCGAAAAAGGATGAATAGAAAGGAACGGTGCCATGTCGCTATTCAGGACCACCCTGCTGGACGACACGAACCAGCCGAATCTCGTGGTCGACAGCGCCGGCCGGCTGTCCTGGACGTTGTTCAACAACGCCAGGAGTGCCGAGCAAACCCTCGAGGTGACGCCATTCTCGTCCGGTGGGGTCAGCGACACGCAGTTCCACTTCAGGTTCGACTTCACGCCCGGCGCCCTCACCGACGCGCCCACGCTGAAGGATATGAATGTCGATCCGTCGAAACGCCTGACCTGGAACGTCGCGGTGAAGAAGGACGGCAGCGTGTCATCCCTGTACATCGCGCTTGCCGGGAAGACGCCGCTGCAGATCCCGGCCGGCGGCAACTACCAGGCAACCCTGACCGATGTTCACGCCGTCCAGACGGACGCACACCAGCCGACGACCGCGGTCAAGCTTGCCGCGGGAGACAACGTGAAGCTCGCGGGCAAGTCGATCAAGGACGAAAAATATGGCCCCTTCGATCTGACGCTGGTCCGGCCGAGCACGTTCGCCGGCGCGCCGCTCGCGGTTGATTTCGTCGGCCGGCGCACCGTCCTCAACGACGGCAAGACGGCGAACATCGTTACCTTTTCGCTCACCAACATGATGCTGGCGAAGCTCCGGCTGACGCCGGAGAAAGATCCGAGCGCTAGTCCCACGAAATTCACGGTCTGGTTCGACGCGGCGCCCAAAAAGGGCGATTTTTCGGATCCCTCGGAGGCGGCGAACTATCCCTGGGCGCTGGCCAGAGCTGATCAGCTCGCCTTCGTCGTGACTCCGCCGCCCGAGCCCAAGCAGGGCGTCGCTGGCCTGAAATGGAGCGCGAGCAAGCTGATAAAAGCGACGGCCCTGCTGGCGACGGCCCTGGTGGCGGGCAACCCTCAGTGGGAGATCGCCGTCGAGGGGGTCAACGGCGAAAAGGATATCTCCCTCGCGCCACAAACGCCCGTGCTCTTCACGGTTTCGAACATCATCACCGATTTCGCTCCCGGCGTCACGCGGATGTACCTGTGGTTCCAGAATGTGCCAGGCTACCGCGATGGCATCCTGGTTGCCGAGCTGGAGAAAACCCCGCTGAGCTACGGCGCCTCGCCACTGGAGGCGGGCGCCTTGCACCGCGAGGGGCTCTACCTTTCTGCTGGCGTGCGGTCGTCCCTCCCGCCCCCGGATTACGAGAGCGGGCTCTACGTTCAGCAATTCGGCACTGCTCCGGCGGCGATCTTCAATGGCGGCAATGTCGGGATTGGGACGCTAGCTCCGAAGGCATTGCTCGAGGTGAATCCTCCGGCAGACTGGGCAAAAGGCGCCAAGAATGCCGTATTGGAGGTGTATACGCCTATAAGCTGGGACAACAACAAGGCGGCGTTGCGGGTGTATTCGCCGGACACCGCCTATCGGATGGATGTTTGGGCGGCCTATGAAGGTGACCAAGTCAGTTACGAATTCCGTCCGTTCGACCCCCACGGCAATGCCGAAAAGGTCGCGCTGACGATCCGCACCTCCGGCAACGTCGGCATCGCCACGCCGAAGCCGGGCAGCGCGCTGTCGGTGGCGGGCGGGGCGGCGATCGGCAAGACCTATGCGGAAAAATCGACAGCCGCGAATGACCTCGCCGTCGAAGGCAGCGTCGGCATTGGAACGCTTGCCCCAAAGGCAAAGCTCGAGGTGCATGCTCCCTCAGACTGGGTAAAAGACCCAACAAACCCCAACGCCGTATTGGAGGTGAATTCTCCTCCGGACTGGAACAAGAATGCGCCGGCGTTGAGGCTCGTTTCCCCGGACCCGAGCTATGGGATGAATATCTGGGCCCGCAGCCCTAGTTCAGGCCATGTCAGCTACGAATTCCATACCTACAGCGGCAAAGCTGACAAGCTCGCACTCGCCATCGGCAGCTCCGGCAACGTCGGCATCGGGACGGCGGCCCCCGCATTTCCGCTCAGCTTCCCGGACTCCTACGGCGCGAAAATCTCTTTCTGGGGTCAGGACCCGAATGGCGCAAACTTCGGCTTTGGCATCCAAGATAATCTCCTGCAGATCCACACCGGCGGCGTAAGCGCCGACGTCGCTTTCGGTTACGGAAGCAGCGCGAAGTTCACGGAGACCATGCGAGTCAAGGGCTCTAGCAGCGTTCTACTCGGCGGCACATCAGACAACGCGCTGATGTTCACTTTGGGCTACACCGGGTTTGCCCCAGGAAATGGACACGCTGAAATCAGCAATGATATTTCCAACAAGGACTTTAAAGCATTGATGCTTGTCGGCAATGCGTCTCGAGGAGACGGCCGATACGTTCAGGTGTGGGACAATCTCATCGTCATGGGAAACGTATACGTGCACGGTAAGATCTACAATAACATCGAAAACAGCGGAATCTTCAAATACTTGACGGATTATTCCCACTCTTCCCAAGGTGCTTATTGGAGTTCGGATTTACGTCTCAAAACGGAGGTGCAACCGGTTTCGTCTGCGCTGGACAAAGTGCGACAACTCCGTGGCGTGACCTTTCACTGGAATGAAGAAGCATTGGGGAATTTTACCCGCGATATCGAGGCGATCTCCGCGGGGCCTGGCGCCACCGTGGCGCAGCACGAGGAGGCGAGGAGCAAGGAGCGAGAAAAGCGGCGAGCGGAGCTCGCGCGCAGGAACGTGGGCGTCCTCGCCCAGGAGGTCGAAGCCGTGCTCCCTGAAGCCGTCACCACCGACGCCAACGGCCACAAATCGGTACGCTACGACAATCTGATCCCGCTGCTGATCGAGGCGATCAAGGAGCAGGAGCAGACGATCAAACATCATGCTCGACGTCTGACCGACTTGCAGGCTGCCATCGATCGGTTCACGTCCACTGGGCCGATGCCCGATCTTCAGTGACCGATCGCCGGATCTCGTTCGAACAGAAAACCGAGTCAATGACTGCAAGCAAAAATAACTCGTGCATCCGCAGCAGATTTCCAGTTGGCCAATCTAAGGTGACTGCAAGATGGTCCCAATACGCATCATGAACTGGAATGTGCAGAACCTCGGGCCCACTAAAGCCGGCATTACGTATAACAATTTCGATGTCCTCAAGTTGATAGCGAAGGTTGTGGTCGACAACCACATCGATATCCTTGTGCTGCTCGAGATCAACACAACCCAGACCGGCACTGCAAGTCAAGTAATGAATAATCTACGAGCAGAGCTGGTCTCCTACGCCACCCACAAGGGACACCCACATTATTACGATACATGCGTGCTCTCTCCCAACACCGGGGTCGAGTTTTACGGCTTTTTCATCAAGGACACGACAGTTGTGCGCCCAGTGGTTGGAAATGCATCTAGATTTGATGACGCAACCCTGCTGACAAATGGGCAATTCACGTCGGTTCTGCATCAGACCGGGCTGCTCGCTGACGTATTTCCGCTGCTCCAACCTGACGTGAAGCAAACAGCCCGTGTTCCACGGGCCGCCTCGACCGTCAGTCATTCATGGCCGGCCACACGGCTGCCGAGCCTGGGATTGTTCGAGATCATAGGCACCGGGATGCCGGAAAATCGCTACCTTCCGATCATCGCTTGCCATTTCGCACCCGCGCACGACACGGCAAAGAAGCAGATCGATACTCTGCAATATTTCAGCCTGCTAAAGGGGCTTGACGGCAAGAGCACCCCACTCAACTTGACTATCGACGGTGTCCGCGTTCCGATGGAAATGGCCGTCGTGACCGGGGATTTCAACATTGATTGGCGCAATCCCAATCCGCCCAAGGGCTACCAAGGCCTTACGAAGGATCTCTGGTTTTCTGGATGCTATCCAGATACGACCCATTTGATCACTCCGGGCGTTTTTGACTCGAGACTCCATAAGCTTTCTACAGATTTAATCGTCAATGCCTTTGACAATTTTTTCGTGAAAGGTGAGGGCAACGGGGGTCGATTTACGCTTCCGCACGACAATGCGGGTCATCGACATGTAGCCGCGAATGAAAGGGTCGACGTTCCTAATTTATTGCGTAAAAGACAAGTATTTTTAAGATCTAGCGTCAAACACTACGCTCAATTGGATCAAAGAGGCATCGTTGGCAGCGAAGCGTATTTGCCGTTCTTGAAAGACTTCAAGTCTCAGCTCGCGGGTGTCAAAAGCAATGATATTACTCTTCAAGCTGCTCTGATAGGGGGACGACTCGTCAGCGACCACCTGCCGGTCTTCATCGAGCTTCAATTGGCTTAGCCTGGGCGGCCACCATGGATTTCAACAAGCTGATAGGTCTCTTGACCCCCGGGCAGGACGGGGTGCTGTCGATTGAAGCAGCTCGTTTCGAGACTGCGGCGGTTGTCAGCCTGGTCAGCGATTTTCTCGACGGAGCCCTGAAGGCAAAGGGCGTTTCGATAAATATCGATCATGACCAGCAGCAGGTCACGGTCGCAAAAGGAACGCTGTCTGCGCCCTTTTTGAAAATCGCAAATGCCTCGGTAAAAGGTACTTTTACGTTAAAGGGTGAGACCCTCAGTGCGCAGATTGCGATCCATGATTTGGGCTCTGGCTGGAAAATGTCGGACAGCTTCCCGGTCCTGCAAGACTCTACGCTCGATGGCTTCAGTTACGACACGCCGCAGTTCGTGCTTGATTCGGAACAAAAGACCCCCCTCCCGCCGGACTTCCACGCTGCCTTCGGATATCCGGCCAGTCTTGCGGGCGTGACCTCCAAGCTGGTCACGGGCCTTTGCTTCAGCGCATCGCTGGGACTGAAAGACTCTTTACAAGAATTGGCTCCATTCGTCGAGGCTCGCTTGGCGGTAAGTGGCCCGATAGAGTTGTATCGAGGATTGCCGCAAATGCGGCTTGTTACCAACGGCAACGGCGGCAAGACCGTCGAGCTTGGCCGGCAGAAGTACAGTCTACCGATGGCTTTCGAAGTCGCCGTACTGTTTGACGAGTTTGCCGGAGATGCAGGCGACGACGTTGCAGTGCTGCCGATCGCGGCGGTTGCGCTTCGAACTCGATTGGATATCGGCGGTGCCCTTCAGCCGATTCGGATTTCGGGGCTCTTTTACGGGCAGGATCTGAGCACCGTTCGGTTCAGCGGCGAACCTGAGGGGCCCGCGCAATTAAGTCTCGAGACGCTGCCCAAACTTCTCGACGGCACATCGGTTGGCGACTTGATCCCGCGGGAGCATGATTTTCCGAATTTGGACATCGTCCACTTGAGCCGGATCGGAATCACCGCAAGCCTCCGTCCGTTTGCGCTACGCGACATCGACGTCGAACTCGAGGTCGGTGGCCCAGGCAATAAGCGCGAATGGTCCATTTTCGCAAACCTGGTCCGATTTTCCGATTTGAAGGTCAGGTTTTCCATTGAAAATATTTCGTCTGGCAGGCCGCCCCCCCGGGTGGCGCTCTTTGCCGCGGCTTCGGTGTCGAGTGCTGTCCTTACCGGTTATGTATCGCTGCCCGATCTCTTATTCGTATGCGATCTGAAAGAGGGCGTCATAGACATCAAGGCGATTGTCGAAGAAATCGTAGCCAACCCGGTGGAGATGCCGAAAATAACGTGCAGTTCTTTTCGCGTCAGTGGCAACGTGTCGACGTCGACATATGCGTTCGATGCAACCATTCAAAATGATTGGCCGATTGATATCGGCGATACCAAGCTGCTGCTTAGCAAGCTGTCGTTGAAGCTGGAGCATGGCCCTGCTGCTGGAGGCGGAACAGCCGGGGCCATCCTTGCCGAGTTCGAAATTCCGAAGAAAATGTCTTTCCTGGTCTCGGCCGAGTACAACACGAGCGGCAGCGGCTGGCGGTTTACGGGAGAGACGAGACAGCCGGTCGACCTCGACATTTCCGGCTTCCTCGCAGCGACCTTTGACGGCGCTTTTTCGGGCAAGGATGGAAAGGGCGGCTCGACCGCACCCTCGATGCTTGCGAGCGTCTCGATAAAAGCGCTGTATATCGATTTCAACGCCCAAACAAAAGACTTCCATTTCGACGCCGAGATTGATTTCGGCAAAGGCGGCGAGGTTCGAACGATCCTGAGCTTCTCTAATCTCCATCAGGAGGGCACTGCACCTCCGACGTTCGAGAAGCGCGCCACTGGCGTCATGGTGGTATTTGCCGACGACAACGAGCAAGAGCTAGACTTCGGCCTCGGAATCGACCTTGGACCGAAGAGCAATCACTTCATCGCGCTGTACAACAACCCCGCCGGAAAAGCCGCACATTTTGGGAAGCTGGTGAAAGCCCTGTACCCCGACTACAGCGGGCCGGACTTCAACTTCGACATCACCATCAAGGACGCGATCGCCGGCTACGCCAGCGACCCGAAACGGGCGATCTTCGCGATCGATCTCGGCGCCTCGATCGACCTGAGCAGCCTCGGGACTATTCCGCTGGTCGGGCAGAGCCTGTCGGCGGCGAAAACGCTCAGGCTCGCCGTCCAACTCATCTATCCCACGGGCGCCTTCACGACGGACGACCTCGGCGCGCTCAACAATCTGATCACCGTGGCGGGGCCGCGGCTTCCGGCCGACAAGACGCTCAAGGACCTGTCGGTCAAGACGGAATTGCGCCTCGGCGACGGCGCGCCGATCGATGTCAGCCTGCCGATCACGATCGACTCGAGCCCGGGCGGCGGCGGCCAGCTCAAGCCTGACAGCGGCAGCTTCACGGCCCCGGGCAGCCAGCCCACGGACGACGGGGTGAAATGGCTTGCGCTCGACAAGAAGTTCGGCCCCGTGAACCTGCAGCGCGTCGGGTTCAAATATGACAGCGGGGCCATCACCGTCCTGATCGATGGCGGCCTCACGGCGTTCGGCCTCGAGGTCGATCTGATGGGGCTCTCGGTGACGTCGAAGCTCACCGGTGCGGGCGTTCCGCAGTTCGGCCTCCAGGGCCTGGGGATCGCCTTCTCCAAAGGTGGCGTCGAGATCGCCGGCGCGCTCCTGCATTTGCACGATGACAAGACAAAGGTCGACACATACGACGGCCTGGCGATCGTGCAGGCCGAGGGGCTGCGCCTCGCCGCGATCGGCGCGCTGACGACCATCCAGCAGCAGCCGTCGCTCTTCCTCTACGCGGTGCTCGATTATCCGCTGGGCGGGTCGCCGTTCTTCTATGTGACCGGTCTCGCCGGGGGCTTCGGCCTCAACCGGAAGCTCGTCATGCCGGCGGTGGACCAGGTGAAGGACTTCCCGCTGGTGAAGGCCGCGCGGGATCCGAATCCGCCCGCGATGCCGACCGACCCCAGCCAGACGGGCGGCTTCATCGAACAGCAGATGGGCCCGCTGGAGACAAGCCTGGTGCCCAGCCTCGGGCAGTATTTCGGGTGCGTCGGCGTCAAGTTCACCTCGTTCGAGCTGCTCAATTCCTTCCTGCTCGTCAGCCTCTCGTTCGGCCAGGAGTTCGAGCTCGACCTGCTCGGCATCAGCACGCTCGTGGTCCCGCCGCAGGAGCCGCCGTCGGCGCCGGCGCTGGCGGTGATCTCGCTCCAGCTCGCCGCCTCCTTTATTCCGGACGAGGGCATCGCGATCGTGCAGGGGCGGCTGACCCCGGACTCCCATCTGTTCACGCTGGACTGTCACATCACCGGCGGCTTCGCGTTCGCGGCCTGGTTCGGCAAGAACACCAACGCGGGCGACTTCGTCGTCACCCTCGGCGGCTACCATCCGGACTTCAAGAAGCCGGACCATTATCCCGCCGTACCGCGTATCGGCGTCAACTGGCAGATCTGCCCCGAGCTGAGCGTGACCGGCGGGCTCTACTTCGCCCTCACGCCGCGCGCGCTGATGGCCGGCGGCGCGATGCAGGCCATCTTCCAGCTCCACGTCGAGGACGCGATCGCGTCGGCGGACATCAGGGCCTGGTTCACCCTCGGCGCCGACTTCATCGTCTACTGGAAGCCCTTCCACTACAGCGCCCATCTCTACGTCGACATGGGCATCGACATCGTCATCCACTTCCTCGGCACGCACGATATCGGATTGGATGCCGCCGCGGACCTGGACGTCTGGGGCCCCCCCTTTGCGGGACGCGCGCACATTTCCTTGACGGTGATCGGTATCAAGATCGGCTTCAACGTCGCATTCGGTCCGTCCGCACCGACGCCGGACCCGTTGCTTTGGGACGCAAGCGACCCGTCGAAGAGCTTCCTGCAGTCGTTCCTGCCGAAGAAAACCAAGGACATCGTCTCGGTGGCGATCGACGCCGGCCTCGTGCGCAAGATGGAGGACGCCGGGAAGACCTGGCACGTCATCAATCCCAAGGACTTTCGCGTGCACACCCACTCGCTCATTCCGATCAAAGCGTGCGACAAGGCGGACGACCTCAGATGGACTGAGAGCAAGCAGCATTTCGCGGAGTTCGGCAGCAACGTCGCGTTCGGCATCAACCCGATGCACAAAGGCAGTGCCGCGGTCCACACGTCCCATCAGATCAAGGTGACGCTGTGCGACCAGGCGAAAACGCCGATGGAGAAGCACTTTCTGCTCGAGCCGATCAAGAGCAGCGTCCCGGGCGGCCTGTGGGCGTCGGAAAACTGGACAGACAAGAACGTCCCCAGCATCAACGCCGAGCGTCTGATCGAGAAGGCGGCGAGCGGCTTCGCGATCGTACCTGATGCGACGCACGTCGTGGGCCCGATCAAGTCCCTCGAGCGCAATTCTGTCGCATTCGTCACCGAGCTCCAGAAGAATGCCTACGCCGACGGTGCGCTCAAGGCCTTCACCGCGTTGCCCGGCCCCGGGGACGACCCCGATGCCAATGAGAAACTCTGGAAACAAATCCAGGGCGAGATCCACGCCAACACGACCCGCAGCGCGATGCTGAGCAGCATGGGCTTTGCCGAACCCCTGGACATCGGCGAACTCTTCGTCACCGATACCGCCTACGCGCCGAGCTACGGCTCGCTGTCATCCTGATACGTCTCTCGCCGAGGCTTGCTGCCATGCCATCAGAAGCAGACGCCATCCAATTCGCCGCCTACCACCGGCCCGCGCTGCCGGACGGCGAGTACCTGCTCGAGGTCACGCAGCACGTCCAGATCGACCCGGGGGACCAGTGGAGCACCCCAACCGCCCAGCTCTACTTCTCGGTCTCCGGGCCTCGCTTCGACCTCGACCCGGCGCTCATCCAATCGCAATTCCCGCCGCCCAAGAGCATCGGCCAATACTACAATGTTCTTCCCCACATCATCCTCGATCGCACGACGCTGCCATGGGAGCGCACGATCGACCATTCCGTCGCGTCGACGACGGCGACCCAGCAGCCGCCGCCGAAACAGACGCCCTGGATGGCGCTCCTTCTGTTCGACGAGACGGGCGATAAGCCTGCGCCGATCGTCACGCGCTTGACGCTGAAGGACCTGCTCGACGTCGACGGCTACAAATCCTCGGCGACGCCGCCGCACAAGCCGGAGTTCGTTCGGCTCCTGGATAAGACAGCCGATGCTCCCACGAATGCGAAGGAGCCTTGGCTGAAGCTGGAAATCGGCCAGCACGTCAACGACCGTCTCACCGTGATCGACGTTCCGCGACCGCTGCTGTGGCAGATCATGCCGGGCGCGGACGAGCTCGCGTGGCTGAGCCACGTCCGCGCGGGCCTTGATCACTTGGGGAACAAAGCCGATTTTCCGGTCATCTTCTGCAACCGTCTGCCGGCGGCCGGTACGCGCGGTGAGAACGGCTCGGCGACGACGGGCACCCAATCAACCGTCCACCTCGTTTCGCTGGAGGGGCGCCAGCCGCTCCTCGATGCCCTCGACGCGCTCAAGACGAAGCCCGCCGACGACAAGGACCTCGTGCGCTTCGTCAGCCTCGCCAGCTGGTCGTTCGCGACCTTCCAGGAGAACAAGACCTTCCAGGGCTGGCTCAAAGAGGCTTCAGGCCCCGCTGATGGGGTCCATACGCTGCGCATGCCGGTGCAGATGCCGGACAAGCGCAATCCCGATGCCGAGCGCTTCCTCGCGCAAGGCTATGCGCCCATCACGCACCAGACCCGCCAGGGAAACCATCTCGTTTCCTGGTACCGCAGCCCGCTCGTGCCCGGTCCGAGCCCCGCCGCCGAATTTCCGTTTCCAGTCCGCATGTCCGATGAGCTCGTTCGCTACTTCAAGGACGTCGGCATGTTCGACACCACCTATGCGGCCGCCTGGGAGCTCGGACGCATGCTCACGCTGCGGAGCAAGAAGGTCTCGCTGTCCCTGATCAACTGGAAGCGCGCGCATGCCAAGCAGGCGCACCAGGTGCAGCGCGTCGCCGGCCATCTGCCTTTCGCGCCCGACCACGATATCGCCAACGCTTGGCCCGATGTCGTATGGCAGTGGTTCAAAAGCCTCCTCATCCTCGAGCATGTCCCGTTCCACTACCTCGTGCCGCGCGGGGAAATGCTTCCCGCCAACTCGCTGCGATTCTTCCACGTCGACAAAAACTGGCTGGAGTGCCTCCTCGACGGCGCCTTGAGCATCGGGCGGACCATCTCGGCGGACATTGTCCGCGACAAAGCAATGCGGGATGCCCTCCCCAAAGCCGAGACCCGCAGCGGCTTCCTCCTCCGCTCGCCTGTGGTCAGCGGTTGGCCTCATCTCGGTGTCGAGGCCTATACGCAGGCCTTCAATGACCAGGATGAGCACGTTGGCGCCAAGAGCGCCGCAACTTGTCTGCGATTCGACCGGCCCGGCAAGGACGTTCTGCTGTGCCTGTTCGACGGCGACATCAAGACCGTCGACATTCACGAGCACCGCGACACGATTCATTTCGGCGTGGACCCGGGCGACGATCCGTCCAAGATCGAGAAATACACGAAGCGGCTACGGGGCCAGGCGGCAGGAACTCCGCTTCACTGGAGGCGCGCCATCAACAAGTGGCGCACCCTCGACATCGCCTCCCTCGCAGGCACGATGAATGCCGCGGAGTTTGCCGTCGCGATGATCGAGGGTGTCGAGAAGGTGCGCTTCACGGCGCTGAAGGCTTAGACGTCGATTGCGCAGGGCCGTGGGCGTCATCTTCTGCGCCGTCGAGGGCAGCCCTTGAGCAGCGCCTGGATCTTCGGGCGCCTCGGCCTGTGCGCAGTCGGCAGCGGACGTCTCGCTTTTTACAGAGACGGTTCGAAACCGTATTTCGCGTACTCTTTCGCGACGTCGGCCCAGGTCGCCTTGGCGGCGGCAATGTCGGCGTCGCTGCCGGCGCGGTCGGCCTTTTTGAGCTTCGCGAGGCCGCGGCCGTACAGCGAGGGCGGGAGCTGGGGATAGATCTTGATCGCCTCGTCGTAGTCCGCGATGGCCTCGTCGATCCGGCCGAGCCGCAGATAGACGAAGCCGCGGGCGTTCAGCGCGCCGACATTGTTCTTCGGATCCAGGCGCAGCGATTCGTTGCAGTCGGCGAGCGCCAGCGTCAGGTCGCGGTTGGCCATGGCGCGCACGTAGCAGCGGGAGGCGTAAAAGCGGGAACTGGGCTGGAGCTTGATCGCCGCATCGTAGTCGGCGATGGCGCGCACGACGTCGCCCTTGGCGAACCAGGCGTCCCCGCGGGTTTGGAGGACCAAGGCGTTGGCGGGGGAATTGGGCTCGAGCTTGATCGTCTGGTCGAAGTCGGCGATGGCGCGGTCGAGGTCCCGCTTGTTCAAGTAGGCCATGGCGCGGCCGATATAGGCGACGGTGTTCTTGGGATCGAGCCTGATCACGTCGCTGTAGTCGGCAATGGCGCGATCGAAGTCGCGTTTTTTTACCCAGAGGTCGCCGCGTCGGGAGTGGAGCGAAGCGTCCTTGGGATTGAGCTTGATCGCCTCGTCGTAGTCGGGGATCGCGTGGTCGGGATCGCCCTTGAGCTCCCAGGCGGCGGCGCGGTCCGTCCAATTCTCGATGTTCTTCGGATCGAGCTTGATCGCTTCGCTGTAGTCGGAAATTGCGTGGTCGTAGTCCCCCTTGTCGCGATAGAGCCTGCCACGGTCGTGGTAGTACTCTCCCTTGGGATCGAGCCTGATCGCCTCGCCGTAGTCGGCAATGGCGCGGTCGTATTTGCCTTGATCCGTATCGTATCTCTTGGCGTCCAGGTAGACGGCGGCGCGCCAAGCGTAGGCATCGGCATTCTTGGGATCGAGCTTGATCGCCTGGTCGAGGTCGGCCAAGGCTTCCGCGTGTTTTTGGAAATGATGCCATGCGATGCCGCGGTTGACATAGGCAGTCGCGCGGTTGCGCACCGACTCGCCGCGATCGTCGATGATGCGCCCGCAGGCGTCGCTCTTCAGGAAGTAATCGTCGAATTGATTGCAGCCATCATGGTCCTTCTTGCTCGTCCCCAGCGCTGGCACGGCCAGCAAAAGGAGTGCGGACCCCACGACTGCTATGATCGATCCACGCATGTTTTCGCCCCCATGCATTCATAGCGTCGTCAGGCTAGCAGCCGGGCGGGAGGCTGTCATGCACGCGGCGGAACATTCCGATTGGGCTCCTCCAGCGCGATCGTCCCGCGTCGACGTCGTGCAGGTTGCATGCCTGAGGTCCGCTTCGAGACTCGGAATGAAACGGATGTATTCGCGATCGCACAGGAACGTTCTTGCACGCGGCAGCGTCATTGCCGTGCTTTGTATTGAGTGGATCGTTTCAGCCCGCGGCGGGTCGCTGACCGCGAGACGAAGACGACGAATATGGATCGAACGGTCTGCGCTGCGACGTGGTCTGCCGTGGTGCGGACCACCCCCTCCTATCTCGCTGAGATTTCTCCTGTTATCCCAATCGGGTTCAATCTGCCATTTTGCCGGCGAGGTCTTGCGGCGTGACGGCGGCATCGAATTCCCGGACCGCGAACTTGCGCCGCGACAAGGCGCGCCGCTCGTAACGATCGAGGCGCAGCAGCTCCCGCACGGCCGGCTTCGGGTTCGTCTCCAATTGGGCGACGAGCGGCAGCCGCGCGTTCGCACTCGCACGAGGTCGAGCTGCGCCTCGGCGATGCGGCAGGCGAGCTCATGACGGCGGGGATCGTCGTCATGGCCGAGCACCGATCGCGTGATCCGGCGCGCCAGCGTTTCGACATCCGGCGCGAGCGCCGGATCGACGAGCACGGGCAGGCTCAGCCCGTGCCGCCGCGCGTGGCCCTTCGCGCGCACCTTGCCGGCGGCGGTCGTCGGGCCGCGGCCTTTGCGTCCGTTGACGCGGTTGGTGAAAGCCATGCGCGCGCTGGTCATCCGGCCGCCTCCGGATACTGGCCGGTCTGCACCACCTCGAACTCCGCGTCCTCGATCGGCGCGCCGCCAGTCCCGGCCGCTTTCTCCGCGGCGCTTTCTTCCGCTTGCGCGGCGCGCCGCAGCAGGTCCGCGAAGTGGGCACGATGGCGCTCGATCTCGTGCAGCGCGGCGTCGCGCCGCGACTTGGCGCTGCGCAGCATCCGGTCCATGCCGTCGTAGTCGGCGAGATAGCGGCGCAGCGTCTGCGCCATCACGTCGCTGATGCCGAGGCCGGCCGCCGCGAGCTGCGCCTCGACCTCGGCGACCGCCGCCGGATCACGCGCAAACCAGCGCTTGGAGAGCGTGAGGTAGTCGTCGCAACCGAGGGCAGACAGGATGTCCCGCAGCCCTTCCCTGGCATTGGCGTTCATCAGGCCGGCCTTGCGGCGGCGCAGGCGGATCGTCTCCCACACGTGTTCGACGACGTCGCGCAACCAGATCTCCTCGATGAGACTGGCCGGGCGGACGGTCTCGGTCATGCGGGCGAGCAGAGATTTGTAGGACCCGGCGTCCTCGTCGCGGTTGAGCGACGGCGGCGCAAAGCCGAGCGGGGTTGGGAGGTTGGCGGGGGTGATGGGGAGGTCGGGGGATGTCGTGGGCATGGGTCTCCTTTCGCGCGGGCTGTGCGGGCCGCGACGTGGACTAAGGACGGAATGTTCACGATATGTTCGAAGCGCAAATGAAGAGGGAGGGCAAGAACGATTTTGCGAAATTATGTGCCTTGATGGCGTTTTTCCCCACCGCCCTGGCAGGACGTCGAACTGCACCCCGGTGTTCCGTTGGACTAAGACGATACTATCGAGTGGAATTTGCTTGCCGCGCTGTTGTCGCGCTGCCACCCGCGGTACCTTTATGCTACTCACTTTAGTCTGTACCAATCGAACGAGCTAGCTTGAATGAAGTCAGAGGAAACCCGAGAAAGGTGGCCGATTATCGGCCAATCTGACGTTGGTAACGTCTGTGAAGAAATCTGCGAGTGCATCGGCGGATTAGAGCGCGCATTCGAAGCAGGAGAGCTCTCAAGCAGGCTGACAGCGGGACACTGCGAACAGGTCCTAGGTCCGCAGATCTACGATACTTATGGGAGGCTGGTCGGCAGCACCCCTGGACCCCTGCATCATTTGCGAGTTGATGCGGTCCGCACGTTGCTCGCACAGTTGGAGAATGATCTATTACCGACCCAATTCGCGCATGCGCAGGTACGATTGCGGTGAGGTGGAACTCGTCGCGGGCGCCGGCAGTCTTCGTGTCCTCAAAAGATCGGCCCTTGTGCGGCGGGTGGTATTACGCTCGCCGATGAAGCTTCGATACAAGTCCGCTGCTGATATATTTTGCATCTAAATTGATGCTTGAAACAATAATGTAGATGGTATAGGCATATCTGATACGAATTGAACCAGGGGCCGCCATTTCATGATCACGGCCAACCAACTCAAGGCCGCCCGTGCGCTCCTGAATATCGACCAGCGGCAGACCGCCAACCTGGCGGATCTTTCAGTACCCACCATTCAGCGCATGGAAGCAAGCGACGGAGTTATCCGCGGGAACGTCGATTCCCTGATGAAATTGGTTTCTGCGCTGGAGAATGCCGGAGTTGAATTGATCAATCCGGGTGGACAGAGCTTGGCCGGTGGTCGAGGCGTTCGTCTCCGGGAGCACATCATGACGCCAAAAATGAAGAGCATAAAGCAGCCCAAGCCATCTTCGCCGCGGACCTTGGAACGGACCCGATGAACCGCCCAGTTGTGCCAAGGGAAGGTTGTTTGAGGGGTTCTTGACCCTGAAATCCAAGTGCGACGTGTGCGGCTTGGATTTCAGCTTTGCCGACGCTGGCGATGGGCCTGCCATATTCGTTATCATGATTGCGGGCGCCATTGTCGTAGGGGCCGCGCTGGCGACCGAGGTCAAGTATCAGCCGCCGTACTGGGTCCACGCGGCCTTGTGGATCCCCTTGATCCTGATCGTGACGCTGTGGCCGCTGCGAGGCCTGAAAAGAATTTTAATCGCATTACAGTATCATCATAAGGCATCTCAGGGAAAGCTGGTTCCGCGAGTTGAAGAATAGAGCTGGCTCGAGCAGATCTCCCCGGATCCCAAGCCCTCGCTTTGGCAAGGATCGCCTGCACGAATACGAGCGCTCGTCTATCTGTTCGCTTTTCCGGATCGCGATTTCGCCCAGCCCTGTCGAGGGGCTGGAATTCTTTTGACGTTTGGAACCCCATCCCGTTCTGTCTAGAGTGAAAATAACACGGGCGTTGAGAGGAATCTGGAGATAGCGCGTGGCCGAAGCGAAGAACTCGTCACCGCCGACTCGACTAGCTGTCAAATGGATACGCATCGATGGCGGCTCGGGCATTCGCTCCGAAACTAGCCGCGCATACGCTCATCAGTGCCGACCACAGCATGGGCGCGACCGCATAGGGGCCGAGATGCCAATTCATTGCTACCAGGACGGCGGGAGGTGGCTGGAGAGCAAACGATGCGCATCCGACGGACGCAACAAGGAAACAGATGGCCAGCGTTCCTGTTGCGCGATCAGGCTCGGAAGACGACATACGGCGCGATGCGTGGCGGATTTGCATGCTCGTCAACGTAACGTAGCGGTGCTTTGTCAAAGCGACCCCTGCGGATAACACCACGTAGGTCCATGGCAGCAACGAGACCACTGAAACCGCCGGGTCGCGGCCAGACGCCCTAGAATCAACATCCTGATATCGTGCAAGAAGGATCACCAGCGGCGTCGTTACAAAGACTATCGCGGTTTGAACGCCGCCTGCGATCAAGCCAGCTTGGACCAGGCGAAGACGTCCCCAGAGCCTCAAGTGGAAATCGTCTTTTGGGCCGCTCGATCGAGCAGGGCCAGAAGCCCCCGCAAGATCGTGGCGGGCTCCGGGGGACAACCGGGAATATGGAGATCGACCGGAACGACCTGGGAAACCCCTCCGACCACCGCATAGCTGCCGGCAAAACATCCACCATCCCGGGCGCAATCACCCACGGCAACCACCCATTTCGGATTGGGGACCGCATGATAGGTGCGATCGAGCGCTTCGCGCATGTTCTTGGTCACAGGCCCGGTCACCATCAGTACGTCGGCATGGCGCGGCGAAGCAACGAACCGGAGGCCAAAGCGCTCGACATCGTAGTAGGCGTTGTTGAGCGCATGGATTTCGAGCTCGCATCCATTGCACGATCCGGCGTCGACCTCACGTATCGACAGACTCCGGCCGAGACGCCGCCTTGCAGCGCGCTCGACGGCTGCTGCAAGTTCTGTCACCGCGGCATCGTCTGAAGATGGCGCTTGCTCCGTGATTGGCCGGCGAAACAGACTCTCAAGAAGCAACTTGCGCATCTTGTGCTTTCCTTAGAGATCCTGACCTGAATAAGAGCAGTTGAACGACTTGTTGCAGAGCGGAAAATCCGCAACGATGTTGCCCTCGATTGCAGCTTCAAGGAGCGGCCACTGAAACCAGGATGGATCGCGCAGGTGGCACCGTTCGACGCGGCCGTCCCGCAAGCGCAGCCACACCAGAATATCGCCGCGGAACCCTTCGACGATCGCCATGCCCTCGCGTGCCTCGCGCAGGTTTCCTGCCTGCGTGCTCGTCGGGCCTTGCGGAAGTCGGCTTACTATCTGATCGATCATTAAAATGGACTGTTCAATCTCGCGCACGCGGATCCAGATGCGTGCGTTGACATCTCCCTCATTCAGAACCGGCACCTCAAAGCGCAGGCTATCATAAGGTGGATAGACCAGGGTCCGGCGCGCATCGAAAGACCGGCCGGAGGCACGGCCGATATAGCCTCCAGCGGCATATTGTTTGACTAATGCGGGCTTGGACACGCCGGTATCGACGGTGCGGTCCTGCAGCGAGGCCGTGTTGTCGTATAATTCGACCAACGCCGGAAAGCGCAGACGGATATTATCGAGCGTCGCCTGGATGATTTCCAAGCCTTGAGCGTTGAGGTCGCGGATCACGCCGCCGGGCACGACGATATCCCGCATCAGGCGATGGCCGAATGCGGTCCGGGCTGCGCGCAGCACGCTCTCTCGCAACACGCTGCAATGTGCATGCATCAGGGTAAAGGAGGCGTCGTTGCAGATGGCGCCGATGTCGCCGAGATGATTGGCGAGCCGCTCCAGTTCAGCAAGCAGCGCGCGCAGCCAAACCGCGCGATCGGGTACGATCAGTTCCAGCGCCGCTTCCGCAGCCTTTGAAAACGCGTATGCATACGCGACGGTGCTGTCGCCCGATACGCGTCCGGCGAGCTTGACCGCCCGTTCGAGGCTGGCGCCGGTCATCAGCCCCTCGGTGCCCTTGTGGGTATATCCGAGCCGCTGTTCCAGCCGGACCACAGTCTCTCCGCTCGCGGTAAACCGAAAATGTCCGGGCTCAATGACTCCGGCATGCACGGGGCCGACGGCAATCTGATGCGCGCCGCCGCCTTCCGCCGGCAGGAAGCGGTAAGGCGCCGTCGTCGGCAGCGCATCGATCTGATCTCCCAGCGGAAAGCGTACGCCCCAACGGTTGTGATCGAGCCACGGACGGGCATCGGGCAAGCCTTCCGCCGATATGCCGAACAGGTCGTTGACGGCGCGCTCCAACCGAAGCGCCGGCGGGTGGTGTTCGCTGACAGAAGGATAAACTCGATCGGGGCATTCCAGGCTCACGACCGCGATTTCTGCCGTATCCGGGTCCATGATCGCCATGTGAACCGTCGAGGGTTCAGCCCAGAGGCTAAGCAGGCTCCAGCGGCCGCTTGCCAGCTCGTTCGTTACAAAATCCCAGGCGATGGCATCGACCACGACGCGCGGCCATGGACGATGCCGTTGGATCCTGTGGCCTTCCAGCGTCAGATTGACAAGCGATGACATGTCTCGTTCGTCCCTGGACTATCCGAGAAGGCGAGCGACGTGCTGGAACCAGACAACGAGCGGCGCCGGAAGGTAGACACCCGCGCCCAGCACCAGGGCGAGATGCGCAAACATCGGCCCGTAGGAAGCGTCCGCCGACGCCGTGCTGCCGCGAGGTTCGCCGAATGCGACGCTGGTCAGGCGCAAGGTCAATGCGCCAAAGGCAAGGAGAAGCCCCAACACCAGGACGATCGCCAGCAGCGGCTGGCGTGCGAAGGTCGAGCTGACGACGAGAAATTCGCTCATGAAGATGCCGAGCGGCGGCAGTCCGGCGATTGCGACGACACCTACCACGAAACTCCAGCCAAGCGCCGGATGGGTCGCGGTCAGGCCCCGGATCCGGCTGATCCTCTGGGTGCCCTTGATCTGCGAGATATGGCCGACCGCGTAGAAGATCGACGATTTGGTCAGGCTGTGCATCACCATGTGCAGCAGTCCGGCAAAATTGGCGAGCGGGCCACCCATGCCGAACGCAAAGACGATGATGCCCATGTGTTCGATCGAGGAGTAGGCGAAGAGCCGTTTGATGTCGCGCCGGCGGTAGAGCATGAACGCCGCGAAGACCAGCGAAACGAGGCCGATCGTCACCATCAGCGGCCCCGGCGCAATCGCGGAAGGATTGGCGGCCAGCAAGATCTTGAAGCGCAGCAGCGCGTAGAGCGCGACGTTCAGGAGCAGACCCGACAATACCGCCGATATCGGGGTCGGGCCTTCGGCATGGGCGTCGGGCAACCAAGCATGCAGCGGCGCCAGACCGACCTTGGTTCCATAGCCGAGCAGCAGGAATATGAAAGCGACATTGAGCAGAGCGGGATCGAATTTAGAAGCATGCTCGATCAGCAGCGTCCAGACCATGCCATCCTGGCCTTCGCCGACAATCGGACGCGCTGCCATGTAAACGAGGATGGTGCCGAACAGGGCGAATGCGATGCCGACACTGCCGAGGATGAAATATTTCCAGGCGGCTTCGAGGGCGGCATGGGTGCGGTAAATCCCGACCATCAGCACGGTGGTCAGGGTAGCGATCTCGAGCGCGACCCACATCAGACCGATGTTATTCGACACGAAAGCGAGGTTCATGCCGAACATCATCGTCTGATACATGGCGTGGTAGAAACGCAGGTACACGGGCGTCAACCGGCCGGCTTCGAGTTCGTGGGCGATGTAGCTGGCGCTGAAGATGCTGGTCGTGAAGCCCACGAGGGTATTGAGCACAATGAAGACGATGTTCAGATCGTCGATCAGCACGTAAGGCCCCGGCTGCGGACGCTCGATGATGAACAGCGAAAGCGCCGAGAGAAAAGTGGCCAGGCTCGCAACGACATTCAGCCTTGCCGTCAGCCGGTAGCCGGGCAGTGCGGCCAGCAACGCGGCCGAACCGATCGGAATCAACAGGACGGCCGCCACGGGATCGAACGAAACCGTGCTCATCGCCGTTCGCCCCGGAAGTCGTCGAGCGCGGAGACGTCGACGGAATCGAAGCGTTCGCGGATCCGGAACAGGAAGATACCGATCACGATGAAGGCGATCAGGATCGAGAAGGCCACACTGATTTCGACGACCAGCGGCATGCCCTTGGCGCCGGTCGCCGCGAGCACCAGTCCGTTCTCCAGCGACATGAATCCGACGACCTGACTGACCGCATTGCGGCGCGTCACCATGACGAGAAGCCCGAGCAGCACGACCGATAGGGCGAAGGCGAGATCCTCGCGCGCTAGCGGATCGGCCTCGGCCGTAACCCGCAGCATCAGGACCATGGAGAGGGCGACCAATGCCATTCCGGCCAACATGGTGGGGCCGATACCCACAGCCGACTCGATGTCGCGATGAATTCCAAGCTGTTTGACGATGCGATGCAGTGCCACCGGAATGACGATCGCCTTGAAGACAAGGGCGATGGCCGCCGTGATGTAGAGATGCGGCGCGTTCTGGACATAGGCCTGCCAGGCGACTGAAAGCGCAAGCACCACCGCGTGGAATGCAAACACGTTGAGCAACGAATACAGCCGATCCTGGTACAGCATCATAAAGCTGATCAGGACGAGCGAGCCTGCGAGGGTATGCGAGACGTCGAAGGAGAGGCTGTGCATGTGCATCAGAAACTCCTCGACACGAACAAGAGCAACGTACCGAGCAAGCCCAGCATGAGTGCGGCGCCGAGAAACTGTGGAATGCGGAAAACCCTCATCTTCGCCGTCGCCGTCTCGAACAACGCCAGCAAAGAGCCGGCAGCCGTTAGTTTGACGATGTAGGCGCCGGCGCCGATCGCGTAAGCCAGCGGGCCGGTTCCGAAGACGGCGATCTTCCAGGGCAGGAACACGCAGGCGATCAGCGAGACATAGAGCAGGAGCTTGAGAAAGGTGCCGAACTCGATCATCGCGAGATGGCGTCCCGAATATTCCAGCACCATCGCCTCGTGCACCATGGTGAGCTCGAGGTGGGTGGCCGGGTTGTCGACCGGAATACGTGCGTTCTCCGCAAGCGCCACCATGATGAGCGCAATCAGCGCCATTCCCAACGACACCCGCAATCCGACGTACGACGACGCCATGAAGTTGGCGACCGTCGAAAGTTGGGTCGAGCCGGCGACCAGCGCCATGCAAAAGAAGATCAGGAGCATCGCCGGCTCCGCGAGAGCTGCTATCATCACTTCGCGGCTGGAGCCTATGCCGCCAAAACTGGTGCCGACGTCCATGCCGGCGAGCGCCAGAAAGAACCGCGCGCTTCCCAGCAAAGCGACGATGGCAATCAGGTCGGCGGTCCAATTGAACAACAGGCCTGTCGCAAAGGTCGGCACCAGGGCTGCGGCGACCCAGATCGCGGCAAAGGTCACATACGGCGTCACGCGGAACAGCCAGGACGCGTTTTCGGCCAATACCACTTCCTTGCGGAACAGCCGCAGGAGATCGCGATAGGGTTGAAAGACCGACGCTCCACGGCGAAGTACTAGCCGCGCCTTGATCTTGCGCACGAATCCGGTCAGCAGCGGCGCGAGCAGGAGCACCAGCAGCATCTGGACGCCCTGCACCAGCATGTCCGAGATCACGACCATATCGCGAGCGCCAGAAGCAGCATGACGAGGGTGGCAAACACGAGACTGAGGTAGCGCCGGATGGTCAGGAATTGCAGGCAGTTGAGCCGGCCGGCGGAAAAGCCGACCACGCCCGCGATCGGCCGATATATTTTCTCCCAGACAAGATCATGCAATTCGATCCGCAGGCGTGCCGGCCTGGTGTCTCCGGGCGGTGGCATCACGACATGGTCGCGGGCGTGGAATACCAGCGTGCCGAAAGCACGGCGGATCGGCTGCGCGAAGCTTCCACCCGAATACTGCGCCGCGGGCGTCGGATCGGAAAAGCCGCAGCCCCAGGCGGGTCCGCGCCGCAGCGCATGCGAGGCCAAGCGATGGATAACGACGACGGCAAGCGAGGCGGATATCGTGATGAATGCCATCACCAGCAATCCGTTGTATGAACTACGGCTCTCCGCGATAGGCACGATCGAAAGCCAGGGTTCGTTGACCTGAATCGGCATGCGGCCACCGAGAATCTCGGTTGTGATCGGCGAAAGCGCGTCAATCACCAGTCCCGGCAGGATGCCCGCCAGCAGGCAAAGTGCCGCAAGGACGAACATGGCGGACAGCGAGTAGCCATCGACCTCGTTTGCGGTTTCAGCCGCCGTGCTGCGCGGCCGTCCGAGAAAAGTCACGCCGTATGCCTTAACGAAGCATGCGGCGGCCAGCGCGGCAGCCAGGGCCAATAGCGCACCAACCGCAGGCACGGTGATCTTCAGGGCCCATTGCGGCAACTCCGGGCTTTGCAGCACGGCCTGGAACATCAGCCATTCCGAAACGAAGCCGTTGAAGGGCGGAAGTGCCGAGATCGCGACGCAGCCGATGAGAACGACGAAGCTCGTGCGCGGCATGCGATGGATGAGACCGCCCAGCCTGTCCATGTCCCGCTCGCCGGTTGCGGTCAGGACGGCGCCGGCTCCGAAGAACAGCAGGCTCTTGAAAAAGCAATGATTGAGAATATGGAACAGTGCCGCTGTGAACGCCAGCGCCGCGGCGAGCTTCAGTCCGTTGGCCTGGAAGGCCAGCGCCAAGCCAAGGCTGGCGAAGATGACGCCGACGTTTTCAATCGTGCTGTAGGCGAGCAGGCGCTTCAAGTCGCTTTCCATCATGGCGTAGAGGATACCCATGACGGCGGTGACGCCCCCGAGGATCAGCACAGCCACGCTGGCAGGCCAGGTCGGTTGTCCCAGGAGATCGAAAACGACGCGAATGAAGCCGTAGATCGCAACCTTGGTCATGACGCCGCTCATCAGCGCCGAAACGTGGCTCGGCGCCGCGGGATGTGCAAGCGGCAGCCAGACGTGCAACGGCACCAAGCCAGCCTTGGAGCCGGCCCCAAGCAACATCAGGATCAGCACCAAAGTCGCAACGTACGGTGTGTGCTGGGCGGTGCGGATGGCTGCAAATTCGTAATCTCCCGCCGGTCCCGCCAACAGGCCGAAGGCCAGCAACAATGCAAGCGTGCCGAAGCTTGCCATGACGAGATAGACGTAGCCTGCCTTGGCGTTGCCCGGTTCACGATCGTGCGCCATGACCAGCGCCCAGGACGCCAGCGACATGAACTCCCAGCACAGCAGATAGGAAAACGCGTCATCTGCCAGCACCACGAGGTTCATGCCGGCAAGAAAAGCGGGGAAGAAGGGCAGCACACGATGCGGCGCCGAATCGTGGCGGCCGTAGCCGAGACCGTAAAGGCTGGCGGACGCCCCTCCCACATTGACGACGACGAGGAAGAACGAGGCCAGTGCATCGAGGCGGAAATGGGCGCCAAGCCACGGTAGCCCGATCGGCAAGGTCAGGCCGGTGTCACCAGGAACATTGCCGAACAGGCAGTGAATCGACCCGAACAATGCGACCAGCGAAACCACCAGGGTGGCGCCGTAAACGATCACCGTGGCGCGCTTTGAATAGCTTAAGGCGATCGCCAGCACGGCGACCGCCAACAACCCTGCGGCACCCGACATCTGCAAAGCGACGGGAGACATCAGGCGCGCGTCCTCGTGCCTCTGGATGCTTTGTGTTCTGCCCGATCGTCCAGATTCGTTTTGGCCGGACCCAAATTCATCTTCAGTCGCACCCCGCGCCCCTGCGAATGGCTGACGGCCTCCTCGTCGATCATCTCGATCCCGGCTGCGTCGAACGCCGCGATCAACTTGACCAGCGAATCGACGTTCCCTCGGACCATCGTCTCGCTCGCCTCCATGCGCTGGATTGCGGCACGGAGAGCCCTGACAGTTTTGCGAGCCGGCGCTGGTCGATGCCGAGCAGCAACCGTGCAGCCCGCAATTGAGCGGACGTTATCATCGGCCTGCCCGACTGCCGGGATGCGAGCGAATACAGCACATGATTCTTGCATCCTAACTAGTGATGTTATGTTGTCAATAAGTGATATTTTAGATATCTATTCTAATGGATATTTTAGGTGCCGGCCCGCGACCGGAGCCCCGGACATCGCACACGAGAGAACCCATGATCCCTTGAGTCCGTGATCACCTGTCCCCACTGCGCCAGCATCCGATCCCTCGCCTCGTCCGGTACCCGCTTCTCTGACGGCTTGCCCAGCCGCCGATCGACAACACCGGCCAGCCCCTCCTCCTCGTAGCGGTCGCGATATCGCCGGAACTGCCGCTCCGACATCCCCAGCAGTTCCCCGGCCTCCACCATCGACAGGTCCCCTACCTCCCAACGGCTCAACACATCCCGAAACTTCTGCATCCTGCGGTCCTGTAGCCACGCTGTCCGGTTCATCGGCCCTGCTCCTCGCAGGGCAACAAAACCGGACAACTCGTGTGCTACCTAACCCGGACAACTCGTGCGCTTACGACAGCTCAGGCATCTTCGACATTTCAATTCATTCCATTGCGCGTATAATACGAGCCCTCAGCCGGATCTCATTTGCGATCTAAGATGAATCCGCTGGAGGTCCCCATGACGCTCGACGCTGTTCTCCTTTCGCGCTTCCAATGGGCCTGGGTTATCGGATGGCATATTCTTCTGCCTGCCTTAACCGTCGGACTTGCCTCCTATATCGCTGTTCTTGAAGGGCTCTACTATTTTACCGGGCGCGAAGTATGGTTTCGCCTCTCGGGTTTCTGGACCAAGATTTTCGCCGTCTCCTTCGGAATGGGCGTCGTTTCCGGAGTCATCATGCCGTTCCAGTTCGGGACAAACTGGAGCCAGTTTACTGATGCCACGGCGGACGTGCTTTCGCCGATGATGGCCTATGAAGGATTGATGGCGTTTTTCCTTGAGTCCACCTTCCTGGGCGTACTCCTATTCGGGCGCCGGCTGGTGCCGACATGGGCGCATTTTTTTGCCGGCCTTATGGTCGCATTCGGCACGCTGCTGTCATCGTTTTGGATACTGTCCACAAACTCGTGGATGCAGACGCCGCAGGGCTACAAGTTGGTCGATGGACGCTTCGAGCCCGTCGACTGGCTCGCGATCGTCTTCAATCCCTCATTCGCCTATCGTCTGCTGCATAACGTCACTGCGTTCTACATCACAACGGCGTTCGTGGTGATGGGTGTCGGAGCGTGGTTGTTGCGGCGCAATCGTGCGGCCGAAGATTCGCGCATGATGGTCCGAATGGCTCTCAATCTCCTGATCGTCCTGGTCCCGCTGCAGATCATCCTCGGCGATCTGCATGGCCTCAACACTCTTGAACATCAGCCGGCCAAGCTCGCGGCGATGGAGGGGCTTTACGATACTGCGCAACCAGCACCCCTGACGTTATTTGGCATTCCCGACGATGAAGCAGCAACTATGCGCTACCCGATCGAGATCCCGAATCTCGGCAGTCTGATACTTACCCACTCGTGGGGCGGCGCGATCAAAGGCCTCAAGGAATGGCCAGCGGACGAGCGTGCGCCGGTTGCGCTGCCGTTCTTCGCGTTTCGAATCATGGTGGGCATCGGATTCATCATGTTGTTCCTCGCGATTGCGGGTCAGATATTGCAGCTTCGTGGGCGGCTTTGGGAGTCGGTTTGGTTCCTGCGATTGTGTCAATGGGCGGCTCCGCTCGGCTTCATAGCGGTCATCGCGGGCTGGACAGTAACCGAGGTCGGTCGTCAACCTTGGACTGTCTATGGCTTGATGCGAACGGTCAACTCCATCTCCCCCTCACTCACAGGAACGGACGTGGCGCTGTCGCTCGCTTTTTACATCGTCGTCTATCTCATTATGTATCCGACCGGCATCGCTTTCATGGCCGGACTGGTACGTCGCGGACCGCAACCGCACGCTGCGAGCGATCGAGTAGAGAGCGGCCTGCCCAGCGGCCCCTTCGAGAACGCGGCGCGTACTGCTTCGGATTCCTGATTGGGAGGGTGTGATGGTGCTCGATCTCGTACCGCTCTGGACCATCCTCCTCGCACTAGCCGTGTTTCATTACGTCGTCTTTGACGGTTTCGATCTCGGCGTCGGAATTCTTTATGGCTTTGTGCCCCGCGAAGACGCCCGCCCGATCGTCATGAACTCGATCGCACCGGTCTGGAATGGCAACGCGACATGGCTGGTGTTCGGCGGACTTGGCCTGCTTGCTGCTTTTCCGCTCGCCTTCGCGATCATCATCCCAGCGGTCTACTTTCCTATCCTGATCATGCTGCTCGCCCTTGTCTTCCGCGGAGTCGCCTTCGAGTTTCGGTTCAAGCACACCGAGCTGCGGCGGTTCTGGGACCGCGCTTTCTTCGGCGGATCGGCGGCCGCAACTTTCACCCAGGGCGTCGTGCTTGGCACTTTTATCCAGGGCTTCAAGGTCGAAGGGCGGCACTTCACCGGCACATCCTTCGACTGGGTGACGCCGTTCGCCCTGCTCACCGGCATTGCGCTGATGTTTGGTTACAGTCTGCTCGGCGCAGGCTGGCTGATACTCAAGACCGAAGGCGATTTGCAACAGTGGGCGCGGCGCGCCGGCCGGACGTGCTTGATCGTGGTGCTCATTGCGATCCTCGCCGTAAGCATTTGGACACCGATCAGCAACGCCGATATCGCACGGCGTTGGTTCACGTGGCCAAATATCGGTTTTCTCTCACCTGTTCCGATCATCACCGCACTGATCGCCGCCGGAGAGTGGTATGCGCTGAGGCGACAACACGAATTGACGCCATTTCTAGGCGCGATCGGTTTGTTTTCAATGTCATTTATAGGACTCGCAATCAGCCTGTGGCCGATGGTCGTGCCTTTCCACTACACGCTGTGGCAGGCGGCCTCCTCAGGGAGCACACAGGCCTTCTTGTTGATTGGCACGTTATTCCTGTTGCCCGTGATCCTTATGTACACTACGTGGTCCTATTGGGTATTCCGCGGCAAGGTGCGCGGCGATGTTAGTTATTACTGACCGTCAGCGTCATGTTTGAATATTGTGCTCACCACCTTCTATGGCGTCACTCCATCGTCTCGTCGTCCAGAACATATTTTCTGGCGTCCGGACGTTCATGCTTTTTTTGCGACCGGCAGGCGCCAACCACGGTGAATGGCCATGAGACGTAGCCCGAAGCAAAGGAAGGCGCCAACAATTGTTGTGGCAGTCGCGGGTCGACCCTGGCCTCGGCCGCCAATCCCTTCGCATCGACGCCATACAAGCCGGAGAGGAACAAAAGCTCGCCGGCCCGAACAGCCGCCGGAGCGCCGGCCAATACGGTCGGCACGTCCGCCTTGATCACCTGCTTTTTCGTCCGCCCATTGCGTACTATTGCGGCTTTAGACCAGCGGCATCCACCGCCTTGCGATAAAAGTTCTTGTCGCTTTGCATCGTTGCCGCCATTTCGGACGGTGAAGTCGCAACCGGATTGATACCGAGCTCCAGAAGCCGATTGTGCATCTCCGGTGCGGCCGCCGCCGCCTGGACAGAACTCGAAATCAACTCAACGATCGGCCTGGGGATATTCGGCGGACCGAAATAACCGTTCCACGTCTCCAGCGAAAATCCAGGAAAAGCTTCGCTCACTGACGGGACATCCGGTAATGACGAGACGCGCTTTGCCGCCGATACCGCGAGGACTTTCACTTTGCGGTCTGCGATGAAGGGCATCAGGTCGGAAACACCCGCCCACGTCATGTCCACGTCGCCTTGCAGAACCGCCGCGGCGGCCGGCGCTGATCCTTTGTAAGGCACGGCTGTGATCCGCAAACCAGCCCGGGCCGCGAATCCCGCGATCAGCAAATGGCTGGTTGCACCGTAGCCCGTCATCGACGCGTTCAGCGGGCTGCCCTTTGCCTTTGCGACCTTGATGAAGCCGGCAAGATCCTCGGCGGGAAATGCGGCCCCCACGGCAAGGAGAAATGGGATTTTTCCAAAAATACTGATCGGCACGAGGGCATCGGGATCGTAAGCAATCTTTTGGATCAATGGCGCAATACCGGGCTGTGATGCCGAACCAAACATCACCGTGTAGCCATCTGGCGGCGAATTCATCATGAACGTCGTGCCGATGGCCCCGCCCGCGCCCGGTCAATTCTCGACAAGGAAAGACTGCCCAAATTTGTCTGAGAGATATTTCGCAGAAAGGCGAGCCAACATGTCCGTAAAGCCACCCGCCGCGTAAGGAACAATGACGTTGACCTGCCGCGAAGGCCAATCCGCCGCATACGCCGGCGTTCCAGGAAGGATCGACGCCGCGACCGCGCCACCGAAGGCGCGAAAACAGTCTCGTCGCGAGAGAGGCCCTGAGCCTGCGTTCTCCTTCGTATCTGTCATGTTCGGTCCTCTCTCAGTTCTGACGGTTGAAAACACCAATTCCGATGCAAACGTCAGGCCATCTAGCGGCCGCCCCGTGAGCCACCGACGGCACATAGAGGCTTCTTCTCAAGCGTCGCGCCGCAGACCAACCGTCGGCCGGACCGGCACTTTTTATGTCTGTCGCGATAAGCGCACTATGCACTCACGACTACTCGCATACGATAAAATCGAACTGTTCACCGGCCGGGGCATAAATCTCGAATATCTCGAACGGTTCATCCGATATGTTACTCAGGGAATGCCTCAAGCCCGCAGGAATGAACACGATCTGATCCTTCTTGACGCGGTAGGTCTTACCCTCGACGACAAACTCACCGGTTCCGCTCCGCACGATATAAACATTGTCGGCGACGCTATGCTTGTGCATCTTGCCGGGAGGGCCGCCGGGAGCAAGCGTATTCATGTGGACGTCGAGCGTTTGCGTGCCATCCGCCGAATCAACCAATCTTTTCTTAGTTCCGCGGCCGCCGTCCATCGGGTTCGATGGCGCTTCAGATAGATCGATGATTTTGAGCATGTCTCAACCCTCGCAAAGATAGCGAATTAACAGCATTGCGAACACCCGCGCCGCATCCCTCACCCGTTCAACGGATGCCATATCGAGATCCGTGTGCGCGTATGCATATTCGCCCGGCCCCCAATTCACAGTCGGAATGCCGATATGATTAAGGTACCCCTGATCAAACGCATTCGGCGCATAAATGTGCTCGGGCGGAGCGCCAAGAACCTCATCACAGATTGAGTCGAGGAACGTAACGATGGGAGCATCCGCCGCGACCATCGAGGGATACATGAACGCTCCCTTGACGACTTCGACATGAAGCGCCTGACCGCTGACGGGGTCCAAGGCGCCGTCGGTCTCCAACGCAACCTTTTCGATCTCGGCAAATGCCGCGTCAGGATCCTCCCCAGGCAGGAGGCGCCGATCGAGGCCGATCTCACAAAGATCCTGGATGGTGTGGGTACTATCGGGAAAGCTTCGAATGCAATTCGCGGTCAGCGACTGGTCACCGACCCGCGCATCCCTGCGGCGCAACTCGAGCGAATCCAGGCGGCGCAAGATGTCCATCGCCCCGGTTATGGCGTTGCAGCCATTCTTTGGACCGCTCGAGTGGACCGCGCGACCACGCACTTTGATTTGTACATCGAGCCGTCCCCGATTGCCGAGGCTCAGCTTCAGGCTCGTCCCACCAAGGAACGCCATTTCCGCCTTGGCGCCTGCCGCCTCGACGACGCTCTCGATGGCGTCATGCCTTCCCGTTTCGCCTGAAAGACAGCATAGATAAATCAGGCGCCCCGTGACGGGAATGCCCGACGCGAGGACGCTCTCCATGGCAATGAACATCGCCGCCATGTTCGCCTTCTGCTCGCTTGCACCCTTGCCCAGGACCACGTCGCCCGGGAGTCCGTAAGGCACCCCGCTCGTTACATCGCCCTCATAGGCGCGGGTCATCGTCGACTGAGGTTGATTTATCGCGTTGGTGATGAGCATGAGCGATCGTCCAGACGTCCCCGCGCCGTAGGCTGAGTAGAGATTGCCCATCCCGTCATACTGGATGTCCAAAAAGCCCATCCGGCGAAGGCGCGGCTCGACTTGGCTGGCGATGAAGCGCTTCAGTAGAGGCTCATCCTCCATCAAGGCGGTCTGCGGACTCGGACACCGCACGAGGTCGACCAACAACGTCTTGCAAGAATCAAGCGTGATGCGATCCAAAACGCCGCGATGAATTCGACTGACCGCATCCGAAGTCGGCATCGTTGTGCCCTACCGTGCAGCCGGCAAGGTTATTCCCATCCCGCGCGCTTTTGCCTGTTCATAGACCCAGTGAGAGATAGCGATATCCTGAGATACAAACCCGGTTGTATGAATTAGAATTCTTTCGTCGTCCCGCTGGCGTCCGCTGCGCTGATTTGTCGTGATCTGGGGAATATCCGCGTGAAGCTGCGCATGTGAAAATAGTCCTTCGTCGACCATTTTGCGGAAATAGTGGTTTCGCATATTGAGATCCCAGTCATCCACGATGACCTTGTCCATTTTGGCGAATCCCGACAATTCGAACTGCTGCCGAGCGAGAGAGATCACGACTGCGCCTAGCTTGATCCAGGCCTCCCGAATCATCACGTCGGACGATGTGGTCCCCCCGACAACGATATCTGCTCCACGCGCGACTTCCTCGTTATTATCGATAGCGCGCACCGGGAGCCCCAATTTCTGGCTCCACTCCCTGGCATATGCCTCACGCGTCTCCTGACGGCGGGAGGTCACCCGGATCTCGTCAAACTTGTACATGGTGCTGAGGCATTGCATCACGCCGGTACACATCGAACCGATGCCGATGAGGCCAAGAATTCTGGGCTTTACGGGCGCGACCCATTTCATGGGCACCACGGCAGCTGCTGCGCTCCGCCATCCGTAGCTGAGATGCTCATCGACAATGGCCAGCGCGTGCCCTGTTCGCGGGTCAGACAAGACGACGTACCGAGCACAATCAAGCCGGCCGACTGTGTTGGTCTCGCCATCGTCGTAATAATTGTAAAGGCGCACGCCGGTGATCGGGACTTCCTTCAACAATACGCCTTTGACATGCCAGTGATTGTTGAATTCGCCGTCGTCGAGCTTGAACGCGGGAGGGATCGGCGGCGAGACCGTGCCGCGCGCGTGCATTTGGAAGACGTCCTCACAAATCCTCATGGTCGCCTCGATCGTGAGGATCTTCAGGCAGTCGGCGTGCGAAATGAAAAGCGGATCCGGAGGATCGGCCCGCGCCGTCGATTTGCCGTTTGTAGATTGGTTCACGCGGACATCGCTCCATAGTCGAACATTTTGGCAAAATTGAAAATGATCATAATTTCGATATTTCGCTTGTCAACGATATTTGCTATGAATCTCGAAATATGGATTCGCAACGCGGAGCTGGCGCATGACGACGTCGACCCTCGGCGGCCAGGTGTTCGAGCGCCTTCTAGACGACCTCAAGTCGAACCAGTTCGGGCCTGGAGAGCGGCTGAAATTCGACGACATGCGTGGCCGCTACGAGGTTGGCATTGGGCCGCTGCGAGAAGCGCTATCGCAACTCGCAGGTTTGGGACTGGTGACGCAGATTGGGCAGAAGGGATTCCGCGCGGCCGAGGCATCTCTCCGGGACTATGAGCACATCATCGCCAGCCGGAAATTCCTGGAAAAGCGTGCACTGGAAGCGGCCATCGCCCATGGAGACGACAGTTGGGAAAACGAACTCGTCGCGATGTTTCATCAATTGGAAAAAGCCACACGCATCAAGCCGACGACACAGCAGGAACATTCCGCATGGGAACGGCATCACACCAATTTCCACCACAGCCTGGTGGCCGCTTGCGGCAGTGCTTGGCTCCTGAACGCTTGGCGTTCCGCATTTGATCAGGCGGAGCGCTATCGCCGTCTCGCGATGAAGCGGGGTCATTGGGTGATCGATCAGAAAAACGACCATGAGCGTCTTCTGAAGGCCGCGCTTGCCCGCAACAGCGATCTGGCGTTGCGGATCCTCGACCATCATATCGGACGCAGCGCCGGCAAAATCGGGCCTTGAAAGGAGACAGCGGGCAGAAACGGAGCGTCCTTCGCGACCCACGCTAGGCGAGCAACGTCTCGAGCGCTCCGCGCCATCGAGCGCAATTATGGCCACCGCCACCCTGACCACCTGCGGCGGGCAGCTCATGCGATCGGCTACGCCAAGCCGCATCGTGAGTTTCTGTGGTTGAAACTGTGGTTGAGCCGCCTGTGACGACCCAGCTGATCAAAAAAGTCGTTTGAAATATTGGTCGGAGCGGCAGGATTTGAACCTGCGACCCCCTCGTCCCGAACGAGGTGCTCTACCAGGCTGAGCCACGCTCCGGTCACTTCACACGTGGCGCATGTCCTTGCCGGCGAACCGGGATTTCGCCGGGACATGCGCTGACGGGCTGTATAGCCAAGCCCTACCGGGGCCGCAAGCGCGATGGCGCCTCGCGCCTCAGGATGGTAGGAAGCACCCCGCTATCGTCCCGGCACAACACCGGAAAACCCGCGCAAAACGCCCGCAAACGCAAGGTTCACGCCGTGGCCCACGAGACCGTCCGGCTCGCCGAATTCGCCGTCAAGCTGCGCTACGAGGACATCCCGCCCGACGTTCTCGAGCGCGCCCGCAACACGATCATCGACACGGTCGGCACCATCGTGTTCGGCTACGACTTGCCGTGGAGCCAGATGATCGTCGCGCAGGCGCGGCGCGCGGGGCCGGGCGGCAAGAGCCGCATCCTCGGGCTCGGCGGCCCGCTGGTGCAGGCGCCGGCGGCGGCCTTCGCGAACGGCGCGCTCACGCACGCGTTCGAGCTCGACAACCTCACCTCGCCGGGCTCCGGCGTGCATCCGGGCGCGACGCTGCTCGCGCCCGGGCTTGCGGTCGCTCAGGAGCGCGGGTTCTCGGGGCGCGATCTCCTCACCGCCTTCGTGGCCGGCGCCGAGGTGATGATCCGCATCGGCCGCGCCACCAAGCACACCAACGAGCAGCGCGGCTTCCATGCGCCCGGCACCACCGGGCCGTTCGGCGGCGCGATCGCGATCGGCAAGATGCTCGGCTTCGACGCGGGCAAGATGACCAACGCGCTCGGCATCGCGGGCTCGCTCTCCTGCGGGCTGATGGAGTTCGCCCGCTCCGGCACCGGCGCCATGGTCAAGCGGCTGCATCTCGGCCGCGCGGCGGAAAGCGGCGTGCTCGCGGCCGGCCTCGCGGCCGACGGCTTCACGGGCCCGGTGAGCATCATCGAGGGCGCGGCCGGCTTCCTGCGCGTGTTCTGCAGCGACTTCGATGAGAGCGAGCTGTTACGCGGCCTCGGCGAGACCTGGTCGACCCGCACCATTTTGATGAAGCGGTTCGCCTGCCACATCTCGGCGCACACGTCCGTGCAGGCGATCCTGGATCTGCGCGCCGAGCACGGCTTCTCCGGCCCCGATGTCGCCGCGGTCCGCATCGCCGGCAACGAGAAGATGGCGAAGGTCAACAACATCCCGCGTCCGAAAGACGTGATGATGTGCCAGTACTCGATCCCGTTCAGCGTCGCGCTCGCGCACTTCCGAGATCCGCGCGATCCGAGGAGCTACGACGAGAGCGCGTTCAACGATCCGGCGATCCGCTCGCTGTGCGAGCGGGTGACGATCGGGCTCGCCGGCGGGCACCACGACCATGCGACGCTGCGCGCCGACGTCGAGGTCGAACTGAAGGACGGCCGCGTGCTGAAGAAGACGGTCGACGATTTCAAGGGCACGCCCGAGAGCCCGCTCGATCGCGCCGGCGTGCGCGAGCGCTTCATGCTGCTCACCCGCCACTGCCCTGCCGCCGACATGGAGCGCGTGCTGGCGCGGCTGCAGAACCTCGAGAACGAGACGAGCCTCGACTGGCTCGGCGTCGACGCGACCGCGAAGGCCGCCTGAGCGTGGCGACGCGCAGGATCGCGAACGAGCCCGGCGCGATCGAGGAGGCAGCGCGCATCCTCGGCACCGGCGGCCTCGTCGCGTTCCCGACCGAGACGGTCTACGGCCTCGGCGCCGATGCGACCAACTCGGCGGCGGTCGCGCGCATCTATGCCGCCAAGGGCCGACCGTCATTCAATCCGCTGATCGCGCATGTGAACGACGTCGCTGCCGCACGCGGTCTCGCCCGCTTCGACCCGGCCGCCGAGACGCTCGCGGCGCGCATTCTGGCCGGGGCCGCTGACGCTGGTGCTGCCGAAAGCGTCCGACTGCACGGTCGCCGAGCTTGCGACCGCGGGGCTCGACACCATCGCGGTGCGCGTGCCGGCGCATCCGGTGGCGCACGCGCTGATTGCCGCGCTGGGCCGCCCGGTGGTCGCGCCCTCCGCCAACCGCTCGGGCCACGTCTCGCCGACCACCGCCGAGCACGTGCTCGCCGATCTCCACGATCGCGTCGACCTCGTGCTCGACGGCGGGCCCACGCGGGTGGGCGTCGAGTCGACGATCCTCGCGTGCCTCGACGGCGAGGTCACGCTGCTGCGCCCGGGCGGCCTGCCGCGCGACGCGATCGAGCGCGCGCTCGGCCGCCCCGTGCCGGAAGCCACGATCGTGGCCGACGAGGGCGAGGCGCCGCTCGCGCCCGGCATGCTCGCATCGCACTATGCGCCGCGCGCGACGCTGCGGCTCGACGCACGCGTCGTGCATCCCGGCGAGGCCTTGCTGGCGTTCGGGCCGGCATTGCCCGCAGGCGCGGGACAAGCGGCTAAAGTGCTGAACCTGTCGGCACGCGGCGACCTGATCGAGGCCGCCGCAAACTTGTTCTCGCATTTGCGCGAGCTCGATCACGCGGGCGTCGCGAGCATCGCCGCCGCGCCGATCCCGCACGAAGGCCTGGGCGAAGCGATCAACGATCGGCTCGCGCGGGCGGCGGCGCCGAGAAATTAGCGTCTTCGTTCCCTCGCCCCGCGCGCCAGGGCGATTGCATGTAAGGTGAGCACTGCGACTGCGCTCCTTCTCCCCGCGTGCGGGGAGAAGGTCGGGATGAGGGGGCGCTTCCGCAAACTCGGGCGTAGCAACTCGCGGATACGCCCCCTCACCCCGACCCTCTCCCCGCACGCGGGGAGAGGGAGCGCGGACGCTCTGCCTATGGCCCTTGTCGAGGCGCCTGAACGGACGCATGTTGCGGCAGCCGGCAGCCGGGCCGGCCGTCAAATGTGAGCCGTGTGAGCCGTTCATGAATATCGCCGCCCCGCCCGTCCGCGCCGTCGCGCCCGACCTGCTCAGGCAATTCATCGCGATCGTCGGCGAGCGATACGCCGTCACCGATCCGGCCGAGCAGGAGCAATATCTGACCGAAAGCCGCAACCTTTATCGCGGCACGTCGCCGGCGGTGCTGCGGCCGGGCTCCGTCGCGGAGGTCGCCGCCATCCTGAAGCTGGCGAACGAGACCGGCACGCCGGTCGTGCCGCAGGGCGGCAACACCGGGCTCGTCGGCGGGCAGATCCCGCAGGGCGGCGAGATCCTGATCTCGCTCACGCGCCTCGACCGCATCCGCGAGGTCGACGCCGCCTCGAACACCATGACGTGCGAGGCCGGCGTGGTGCTGATCAAGGCGCAGCAAGCGGCTGCGGCCGCCGACCGCCTGTTTCCGCTGTCGCTCGGCGCCGAGGGCAGTTGCACGATCGGCGGCAACCTGTCGTCGAACGCGGGCGGCACTGGGGCGCTCGCCTACGGGGTCGCGCGCGACCTCGTGCTCGGCCTCGAAGTGGTGCTCGCGGACGGGCGCGTGCTCAACGTGCTCAACAAGCTCAAGAAGGACAACACGGGCTACGACCTGAAGAACCTCTTCATCGGCGCCGAGGGCACGCTCGGGATCATCACGGCGGCAGTGCTCAAGCTCTTTCCGCGCCCGCGCGCGTTCGAGACGGCGTTCATCGGCGTGCCCTCGCCGCAGGCCGCGCTCGACCTGCTCAACCTCGCGCAGGAGCGCAGCGGCGGCAACGTCACGACGTTCGAATTGATGAAGCGCCTCGCGATCGAGTTCGCAGTCAAATACGGACCCGGATGCCGCGATCCGCTCAACGCTCCGCAGCCCTGGTACGTGCTGTTGGAACTGTCGTCGAGCGAGACGTCCGGCCTGCGCGAGACGCTGGAGAGCGTGCTCGCGGCGGGTGTCGAGGCGGGCCTCGTGAGGGACGCGACGATCGCGGCGAGCCTGACGCAGCGCCAGGAATTCTGGAAGCTGCGCGAGGTCCTGCCGGAGGCGCAGAAGCCGGAGGGCGGCTCGATCAAGCACGACGTGTCGGTGCCGGTCGCCAACGTGCCGGCGTTCCTGGCCGAAGCGGACGCCGCCGTCGAGGCGGTGGTCCCGGGCGCGCGCCCGGTGCCGTTCGGCCATCTCGGCGACGGCAACATCCATTACAACGTCACCCAGCCGGCCGGCGCCGACAAGGAGAAGTATCTCGCGCGCTGGTACGAGATGAACGACGCCGTGCACGCGGTGGTCAGGAAATACGGCGGCTCGATCTCGGCCGAGCACGGCATCGGCGTGATGAAGCGCAAGCTGCTGCCCGCCGTGAAGGATCCGGTCGCGCTCGACCTGATGCGGGCGCTGAAACGCACCCTCGACCCGAAGGGGATATTGAATCCCGGCAAGGTGCTGTGAGGCACGAGGCGTCATTGCGAGGCGTGCGCAGCACGCCGAAGCAATCGCGATCGGCAAACGCATGCGCAAGTGAAGCGGGATTGCTTCGCGGAGTTTATCCTTGGGCTCGCCGAAGGCGAGACCCGAGGGCTCGCAATGACAGCCAATGGCACCTTCCCAAGGCGGCTGCGGCGACATAGGCTTTGCGCAAGAAAGAGGCCGTCCGCACATCTCGGAGGGACCATGCCGATCACGTTCCGCCAGATTCACCCCGTGTTCGTCGCCGAAGTGTCGGGCGTCGACCTCCGCCAACCGCTGACGCCGGACGACGCAGCCGCGCTCGACGCCGCGATCAACAAGTACGCCGTGCTGGTCTTTCACGACCAGGACCTGACCGACGACCAGCAGATGGCGTTCTCGCGCAATTTCGGGCCGATCGAGGATGCGCGCGGCGGCAATATCACCAAACCGCAGGACAAGCGGCTCGCGGTCGGCATGAACGACGTCTCCAACCTCGGCAAGGACGGCAGGCCGCTCGCGCCCGACAGCCGCCAGCGGCTGTTCAACCTCGGCAACTGCCTGTGGCACTCGGACTCCTCGTTCCGGCCGATCCCGGCCAAGTATTCGCTGCTATCGGCGCGCGTCGTGAACCCCATCGGCGGCAACACGGAGTTCGCCGACATGCGGGCGGCCTATGACGCGCTCGACGACGAGACGAAGCAGACGATCGACGACCTCGTGTGCGAGCACACGCAGATGTATTCGCGCGGCTCGCTCGGCTTCCTCGACTTCAGCGACGAGGAGAAGCAGCTGTTCAAGCCGGTGCTCCAGCCGTTGGTGCGCCGCCACTCGCAGACCGGGCGCAAGTCGCTCTACCTCTCGTCGCACGCCGGCGCCATCATCGGCCTGCCGATGCCGGAAGCGCGCGTGCTGCTGCGCGACCTCACCGAGCACGCGACGCAGCCGGCCTACGTCTATGTGCACAAGTGGCGGCTGCACGACCTGGTGATATGGGACAATCGCCAGACCATGCACCGCGTGCGCCGCTACGATCAGGCGCAGCCGCGCGACATGCGGCGCACCACCGTCGCGGGCGATGGGCCGGCGATCGGCGCCCGCATGGAACGGGCGGCGGCGAGCTGAACACGGACCTCCAAGGTACGCAGCTGTAGGGTGGGCAACCGCGCCCGCGCGCCCGCGTGGGCAAAATCGCCTCGCACGCGGTTGCCCACGCGGCGAAGCATCGTCAGGCGATTTTGCCCACCCTACGGCTCATCAGAATAGCGACGCCTGTCCGTCGTCCTTCTTCGCCTTCGCGCGCGCCGCGGGCTTGGGCGGCGGCGCGTCGTTCGCGCCGGGCGCGACCGGCTCGATCAGTGCGGCGCTGTCATTGGCGGCGCGGTTGACCGCCGTCGAAATCTCATGCGCCGCGAACATATCCTCCGGCGCCGGCACCAGCAGCGCGGCGGCGGTCTCGGCATCGACGTTCGCGCAGTCGAGCCACATGTCGAAGGCCTCGCGCGGGATCACGGCCGGCATGCGGTCGTGCAGCGAACGCAGGGTGCTGTTGGCGGCCGTCGTGATGATGCAGGCCGTCTCGAGTTCCTCGCCATTCGGTCCGATCCAGGGTTCCCACAAGCCCGCGAAGGCGACGACTTCCCTTGCGGCAGCATAGAACGGCCGCTTGCGCGCGCCGTCGCGCTGCCACTCGTAGAATCCGTCGGCCGGAATGAGACAGCGCCGCCGCCGCATGGCGTTACGGAAGGAGGGCTTGTCGAGGACGGCCTCGGCGCGCGCGTTGATGAGCAGGCTGAAACGACGCGGATCCTGGACCCAGGATGGAATGAAACCCCAGCGCACGAGCGCAAAGCTGCGCTGGCCGTTGTCGATCCGCACCACCGGTATGGGCTGCGTCGGCGCAACATTGTACGGCGGCGGGAAGTTCGGTTGCTCGGCATAGTTGAATCTGCGGCGCATTAGATCCGGAGGTGTCTTGATCACGTACCGGCCGCACATGAAAACCTCAGTACTTTCCGCAGTTTAAGAGGCCTTTAACCGGCCTCAGGCGAGAGTTTTTTCGCTAACTCGCGGCCCTTGGGCGATATGACAAACATACTAGCGCAGTCAGTTCCATATCCGCCCGCCAACGCGCGCCCGGCCTTCAACTCCGCACAGCTCGTCGGAGCCAACATCAATCCGACCACCTGGCTCGCCACCGACTATCTCAACCATTTCAACGAAGCCATCATGCTGCTCGAGATGTTGCCGTGCGCGCCCGAGTGCAAGGAGGATTTCCTCACCTGGCGGCCGATGAGCTACGTTGAGCACTTCGCGGCGTCGAATTTCAAGTTCCGCGACCTCGCGATCGCCGCCTACGAGGCCGCGGACCCGCTCTTTCGCGGCCAGCTCGACCAGATTGCCAATCAGATGACCACGATCCTCATCGCGACGCATGACGGCATGAAGGGCGACCTTGCGCCCGATACGATCCGGATCCTCGCCGAGGCGACCACGCATTGGCTGCGGCCGCTGGTGGCGCGCGCCGGCGCGGTGATCCACGGCGAGCGCATCAGCGCGACGGCGCCGGACGAGGTGGCGCCGCAAGACGCCATCGACCTTCTGTTCGACGGCTCCGCCGACGCCGCACCGCGCGGCTGACATTGGAACGTATTCCGTTCCTACGGAATCGTAATACGCTCCAGCTTCCTTTATTTGGCGCGTGTTCTTATCGGCGAACCGGTGCCCACCCGATCAAGTCGGGGGCAAGCTTTCGCCGGAACATGCGCTGGCACGAAAGGCTCGCGCGCCGTGGCCGATGGCCGATCCTATCCGAACCGTCCCTATCTCGCGGTCAGCGCCGCGATCATCCGCGACGGCAAGATTCTGATCGTGCGCCGCGCGCGGGCGCCGGCGTATGGCGTCTTCACGCTGCCGGGCGGCGGCGTCGAGGCGGGCGAGACGCTGCACGAGGCGATCATCCGCGAGGTGCGCGAGGAGACCGGGCTCACCATCGAGCCGCTCGGCCTCGCGGGCTTTCGCGAGGTCATCGCTCGCGACCGCGACGACAAGGTCGAGCGCCACTTCGTCATCCTGCCGTTTGCGGCGCGATGGATCGCGGGCGAGGTCGCGCTCAACGAGGAACTCGCGGAGGCGAACTGGCTGGTGCCCGCCGACCTTGCCGGGCTCAAGACCACCGAGGGCCTCGCCGAGATCGTCCACGCGGCGTTCGCGCTCGTCGGTTAACCAACCGGCGCGCCAAGCGGCGCCAAGCGGCGCCTTGCCATCGGGTCGGCTCGGCCTTATTCCGTCGCCATGCTGCGTGGCCTCGTGATCCTTCTCGTCGCCGGCGCCCTTCTCGCCGGCGCCTTTGCGGCGCCCGCGCGCGCCGTCGAGGAGGCGGCGCCGTTCGAAGGCCAGCTCCTGCGCCTGTCGGAAATCCTCGGCGGCCTGCACTACCTGCGCGGCCTGTGCAGCCCGAACGAGGGCCAGAAATGGCGCAACGAGATGCAGGCGTTGATCGATGCCGAGGCGCCGGCCGGCTCGACGCGCCGCGCGCACATGATGGCGAGCTTCAATCGCGGTTACCACGGGTTCCAGCAGGCCTATCGGACCTGCACGCCCGCCGCCGACCTGGCGATCCGCCGCTACCTCGAGGAAGGCGCCAAGATTTCCCGCGACGTGACGGCGCGCTACGCGAACTGACCCGCGCGCATGTCCCGGCGAAAGCCTGCCCCCGACTCGATCCGCCGCCGTTAACCTTTCCTAAAGGTCTCCCTGTGCGGCGCGTGCGCTCATGCTAGCTAGTTTGTCACAATAGGGACGTGAGCGGACAGCACCGCTCTATGGGTCAAACATGGCGATCGTAATGCGTATGCCGCCCGCTCGTGGGCAGCTCCCTGACCACGAGCAGAGACAAGTCGCGATCGGGTACCTGCACGAGGCGTGGGCGGAAGCCCGCCTCGACGGGATCGACGGCGATTGCATGGCGCAGGCCGCCCTGTTCGCGGCGCTGAGCGAGCTCGTCACGACCTATGGCGAGGACGCCACCGCCAAGTTCGCCACCGGCCTCTCCGAGCGCATCGCCAACGGCGAGTTCTCGCTGGAATTCTCCCGGCAATAGAGCACTGCAAGCCAAGAACGCGACCTCGTGCCTCCGGGCACGGGATTGCGCCAACTCACGCGCAATGACAGGTTCGTCGGCGAATCGTCTAGCGCATGTTCCGGCGAAGGCCTGCCCCTGCCCCGACTTGATCGGGGGTGGACGCCGGTTCGCCGAGAAGAACATGCGCAAAATGGATCGTCGACGCTGCCATGCGAGGCTTCACATCGATGCTCGCGGTCGCGGCCATCGTGATGGCCGCCGGCGCCGCCGTTGACGCGCAGACCAGGGTGCACACCGAGATCGTGCGGCCGTCCGAGTCGTCGCCAGCGTTCAATGCCGACAATCATTCCGACGTGGTGGTCACCGGGACAATTCCGCCTCCGCAGGGCCCGCCCGAGGCCATCACCGACCTGGCCAAGCTTCCGCCCGCAGTCGCGCACATGCGCGAGCGCATTCTCGCGGCGGCACGCACCGGCCAACTCGAGGCCGTGCTCGCCGTGATGCAGTCGAGCGAGACGATGCCGATCTTCTCGCTCGACGGCGACAGGGTTCCGATCGCCTATTGGAGGCGCAACTATCCGGATTCCGGCGGCGTCGAGATTCTGGCGATCCTCACCGAGATCCTGGAAACCGGCTTCGTCCACGTCGATCAGGGCACGCCGGAGGAGATGTATGTCTGGCCGTATTTCGCCCGCGCGCCGCTCAAGACGCTCACGCCCGAGCAGAAGGTCGACCTGTTCAAGATCGTCACCGGCGGCGATTACAAGGACATGCTGAACGCCGGCACCTACAATTTCTTCCGCCTCGGCATCGGCCAGGACGGCGCGTGGCGGTTCTTCGTCACGGGGGATTGAATTTGCATGTGAGGCGAGCACTGACGCCGCGCTCCCTCTCCCCGCTTGCGGGGAGAGGGTCGGGGTGAGGGGGCGCCTCTACAAACTCTGCATTCGCGGATAGGCCCCCTCATCCCGACCTTCTCCCCCTAAAGGGGGAGAAGGAGCGCGATCGCCGTGCTCACCTCACAGCGCCTCGCCGAAGCGCATGGCCTCGCCGCGCGCCGGCGTCACGATCTCGCCGTCCCACATCACGCGCAGGCCGCGCACGATCGTGCCGACGGGCCAGCCCGTGACGGTGACGCCGTCGTAGGGTGTCCAGCCGGCGCGCGAGCCGACGTCGGCGTTGCGGATGGTGGCGCGGCGCTTGAGGTCGACCACCGTGAAGTCGGCATCGTAGCCGACCGCGATGCGGCCCTTGCACGCGATGCCGAACAGGCGGTTCGGGCCCGCACTGGTGAGATCGACGAAGCGCGCCAGCGTAAGCTTGCCGGCGTTGATGTGGTCGAGCATCAGCGGCACCAGCGTCTGCACCCCGGTCATGCCCGAGGGGCTCGCCGGATAGGCCTTCGCCTTCTCGTCGCGCGCATGCGGCGCATGGTCGGAGCCGAGCACGTCGACCACGCCCTGGTCGAGCCCGCGCCACAGCGCCGCGCGATGGGTCGCGTCGCGCACCGGCGGGTTCATCTGGGCAAGCGTGCCGAGCCGCTCGTAGCACTCGGGTGCTGCCATCGTGAGATGATGCGGCGTCACCTCGACCGAGGCGACGTCCTTGTGGCCGGCGAGGAATTCGATCTCCTGCGCGGTCGTGATGTGCAGCACGTGGATGCGCCGCCCGGTCTCGTGCGCGAGCCCGACGAGGCGCTGCGTGCAGCGCAACGCCGTGATCTCGTCGCGCCACACCGGATGCGAGCGCGGGTCGCCGGCGATGCGCTCACCCATGCGCTCGCGCAGCCGGAATTCGTCCTCGGAATGGAAGGCGGCGCGGCGGCGGATGTTCTTCAGGATATTGCGCACGCCGTCGTCGTCCTCGACCAGCAACGAGCCGGTCGAGGAGCCCATGAACACCTTGATGCCGCAGCAGCCGGGCAGCCGCTCGAGCTCGCCCAGGTCCTTGGTGTTCTCGCGCGTGCCGCCGACATAGAAGGCGAAATCGCAATGCATGCGGTGATGGCCGCGCGCGATCTTGTCGGCGAGCGTCTCGGGCGTCACGGTCAGTGGGTTGGTGTTCGGCATCTCGAACACGCCGGTGACGCCGCCGAGCACGGCCGAGCGCGAGCCGGCTTCGAGGTCTTCCTTGTGGGTCAGCCCGGGCTCGCGGAAATGCACCTGGGTGTCGATGACGCCCGGCAGCACGTGCAGGCCGGCGGCATCGACGGTCTCGCCGGCCGCGGCACCGCCGAGGTCGCCGATCGCGACGATGCGCCCCGCCCGGACGCCGATGTCGCGCCTGCCCTCGCCGTCCTGGTTGACGACAACGCCGCCGCGGATGACCAGATCGTAGTTTTCAGCCATTCGAATTCATCGCTCTTGAGACGCACGCCAGGGCGCCCTACGTTCCGGCGCGGGGGTTTGCAGTTTAGTCCGCCAGGCTCCCACAGCAAGGTCGTGCACGTCATGAAGGCAGCACTGCTTCCCGATCGCGGCGTCGTCAAAGTCGTCGGCGCGCCGGCGCGCGACTTCCTCAATGGGCTGCTCACCACCGATATCGGCCATGTGACGCCGGAACGGCCTTGTTTTGCCGCTTTGCTCACGCCGCAGGGCAAGATCGTGGCCGACGGCATCGTCGCCGAGGCGCCGGCCGAGGACGGCGGCGGCTTCTTCATCGACTGCCCGCGCGCGCTCGCAACGGCGCTCGTCGACAAGCTCAACTTCTACAAGCTGCGCGCCGCGGTCATCGTGGAGGATCTTTCCGAGGTGCTGGGCGTGCTGGCGGTCTGGGACGGCAGCGGCGCGATGGAGTACGGCCTCGTCTATCCCGATCCGCGCCTGCCGGCCCTCGGGCAGCGCGTGATGTTGCCACCGCACCTTGCCGCACAGGCGGCGGCCGATCTCGGCGCCGAGCTCACCGATGCATCCTCCTATGAGGCCCACCGCATCGCGCTCGGCGTGCCGCGCGGCGGCGTCGATTTCACCTACGGCGACGCCTTCCCGCACGAGACCGACATGGACCAGCTCAATGGCGTCGATTTCGACAAAGGGTGCTACGTCGGCCAGGAAGTCGTGTCGCGCATGGAGCATCGCGGCAGCGCGCGCACCCGCGTGGTGCCGGTCGCGTTCGACGGCTCCGCGCCCGAGCCCGGCGCGCCGGTGACCGCCGCCGACAAGACGATCGGCACCTTCGGCTCATCCACGGCCGGGCACGCGCTCGCGCTGCTGCGGCTCGATCGCACCGCCGATGCGCTCGCGGCCGGCGCGCCGCTCATCGCCGGCGGCGCGACGTTGCGGCTGGTCAAGCCGGACTGGGCGCACTTCGCCTGGCCGGGCGACATCAAGGCGGCGGAGTGACTGTCCCTGCGCGCTATTTGCCAAGGACGCGGTGGATATCCTTGAGCAACATGTAAAGGTGCAAGGCATCCGTCGGAGATGGTACGAATCCGAACCGCGCGTAGAAACGGGCGGCCTCGTCGTCTTTGGCATGGACCGCAAGCGCTCGGACCCCGACGATGTCGCCGACCAGGAGGGCACGGATCATCACGTCACGAAGGAGGCCACTCGCGATACCCCGCCCTTGCCAATCGCTGCGCACTGCAAGCCGCGCTAAAACGACAAGCGGAATCGGGTATCGTCCCAAGCCTTTCGCGAGCCGTTCGTGCGCCTCTTCAACAGAAACTTGCGCGGTGACCATCGTGTAGAAGCCGATGACCTCGTCTTGCGGAACTTCCACATAAGTAACGGAACCGTTGGCCTGCTGAGCCGGGAAAGCGAAGCGGATCAAAAATCGGTCGAGTTCGGGCCGTCCGCAGGTGAAGCTGTCGACGCGATGGTCTCGCCGCAGCTTCTCGATTCGAAGCGCCACGTGACCTAGTCCTCGCTTCGATCGAAGACGCTTGGCTCCTTCAGAAGTTTCGTCAGCCGCGGATGCTCGCGCGGCGGCGCATCAAGTGCTTTCATGAAATCCGCCCAGGCTTTCGGGCCAAGCTTGAACAACCGCCTGTCCGCAAGACTGTCATCCGCGCGCATCAGCGCACTTTCGAGAACGAATTCGCTCAACGATTTTCGCTCGGCCTCGGCCGCCACCTGCAGCTTGCGCTTGGACGCGGCAGTCAGCCGGAGGTCGAGCTTCTCGCTTCGGGTCGGATGCTTGGCACGAGCGGAACGGAGCGGCATGGGGTATATCCTCTTGAATCCCTCGGCGACAACGATAGCATGTTCGCCCGACAATGTCATGACAAGATTCTGATCCGTGCCGAAACAAGCGAAAAAAACCCACATCCTGCACGGCGATGGCCTCCACCGCTGCGCCTGGCCGGCCGAGGATCCGCTCTATGTGGCGTATCACGACACCGAGTGGGGCGTGCCCGAATACGACGACCGCGCGCTGTTCGAGAAGCTGATCCTCGACGGATTCCAGGCCGGACTCTCGTGGATCACAATTCTCCGCAAGCGCGACAACTTCCGCCGCGCCTTCGACGGCTTCAGGCCCGAAGTCATCGCGCGCTACGGCAAGCGCAAGACCGACGCGCTGATGCTCGACGCCGGCATCGTGCGCAACCGCGCCAAGATCGACGGCACGGTGCTGTCCGCGCGCGCCTACCTCGACGCGATGGAGAAAGGCCCGGGCTTCTCCAAGCTGCTGTGGGACTTCGTCGACGGCAAGCCGAAGGTGAACAACTTCACGACCCGCGGCCGGATTCCCGCCGAGACGCCGATATCGCAAGCGATGTCGAAGGAGCTCGCGCGGCGCGGCTTCAAGTTCTGCGGGCCGACCATCGTCTACGCCTTCATGCAAGCGACCGGCATGGTCAACGACCACGTGGTGACGTGCTTTCGCCACGCGGCGCTCGCTGCGCCGGCCAAACGGCGCTGACCCATGCCGCGCGCAACGACGAAGATCGTTGGGCTGGCGCCGGCCGCGCAGCCGCTGCGCGCCTGGCAGCGCATGCTGTCGGGACGCCGGCTCGACCTGCTCGATCCCTCCCCGCTCGACATCGAGATCGAGGACATCGCGCACGGGCTCGCGCGCGTCGCGCGCTGGAACGGGCAGACCACCGGCGCCAACATCTTCTCGGTCGCACAGCACACGCTGCTGGTCGAGGAAGTCGCGCGGCGGCGCTTCGGCGAGCCCGACCAGCGGCTCGCGCTCGCCATCATGCTGCATGACGCGCCCGAATACGTGATCGGCGACATGATCTCGCCGTTCAAGGCCGTGCTCGACAACGCCTACAAGGCGGTGGAGAAACGCCTGCTCGGCGCGATCCATCGCCGCTTCGGCCTTGCGCCCGAGCTGCCGGCCGAGGTCGTCAAGCTGATCAAGGCGGCTGACCGCGGCGCCGCATTCCTCGAGGCGACGCATCTCGCCGGCTTCGCGGCCGCCGAGGCGCGGCGCTTCTTCGGCGCGCGGCCGAACCTTCCGGCCGCCATGGAGCGCGACTATCTCAGCCCATGGCCGGCGCCGGAAGCTGAGCGCCGCTACCTCGACCGCTTCGTCCGGATCGCGGGCGCGTGAAAGTTTCGCCGCCTTTGCTTATGATGATGCTCTCTGGCTCGCCGGCATAAACACGATGATTCACGTCTGCTCCCTCGCCCGCCTGCATTCCACGGTGAAGAAGACCGGAGCGCGGCATATCGTGACCCTGCTCGGCATCGACGACGAGATCGACCGGCCCGCGACCGTGCCGGCCCGCAACCACCTGTTCCTGCGCATGCACGACATCGCCGAGCCGCTCGACGGCCATGTCGCGCCCGATGCCGCGCATGTCGCGGAGCTCGTTCGCTTCGTGCGCGGCTGGGACCAGCAGGCGCCGCTCGTCGTGCATTGCTGGGCCGGGATCAGCCGCTCGACCGCCGCCGCCTTCGTCTCGGTGTGCGCGTTGCGGCCACAGCGCGACGAGCGCGAGATTGCCCGGGCGATCCGCTCCGTCTCGCCGACCGCGACGCCGAACCCGCGCATCGTGGCATTCGCGGACGCGATGCTAAATCGGAAGGGCCGCATGGTGGCGGCGATCGAAGAGATCGGCCGCGGCGAGTCTGCGTCGGAAGGCGTGCCGTTCCGGCTCGACCTCGCATGACCGCATGACACCACTCCCCGCGATCGAGATCGGTCTCACGGCCGCGATCGTCGCGGTCGACGGCGACGAGCCCATGACGTTGACGGCGGGCGACGACGCCGGCGTCATCGGCCTGCCGTCCGGCCCGTTCGACCCGCTCGAGCACCAGACCTTCGAGATCGGCCTGCGCAGCTGGGTCAAGGCGCAGACCGGGCTTGCGGTCGGCTATGTCGAACAGCTCTACACGTTCGGCGACCGCGGCCGCCATGCCGAGCGCGGCCGCGAGCCGCACGCGGTCTCGGTCGGGTACCTCGCGCTGACGCGGCGCCCCGACAGCGAGGCGGCGCTGCGCGCGACGGGCGCCGGCTTCACGCCGTGGTACCGCTTCTTCCCGTGGGAAGACTGGCGCGTCGAGCGCCCGAAAATTCTCGACCGCACCATCCTGCCGGCGCTCGGCGCCTGGGCGGAGCGCGAGACGCGCGACGCCCCGCCCCGCCCGCTCAGCCGGCGCGAGCGGCTGCGGCACTGCTTCGCGGCCGGCGGCAGCCCGTGGGACGAGGAGAAGGCGCTCGACCGCTACGAGCTGCTCTACGAGGCGGGCCTTGTCGAGGAAGCGCGGCGCGACGGCCGCAAGGCCGCGCTCGAGCGCGGCCAACTACCGGCGCTGGGCGAGCCGATGCGGCTCGATCACCGCCGCATCCTCGCGACCGCGATCGCCCGGCTGCGCGCCAAGCTGAAGTATCGCCCGGTGATCTTCGAGGTGATGGCGGCCGAATTCACGCTCACGGAGCTGCAAACAACGGTCGAGGCAATCTCGGGCCGACAGCTGCACAAGCAGAACTTCCGCCGGCTGGTCGAGACCGGCGCGCTGGTCGAGCCGACCGGCGAGACCTCGACCGCGACCGGCGGGCGACCCGCCGCGCTCTTCCGTTTCCGCCGCGAGGTGCTGCAGGAGCGGCCCGCGCCGGGGTTGCGGGTCGGGGGGCGGGGCTAAGGATGGGTACACGGCCCGGGCGCGGTGCACCGCTGACCGGGACCCACATTTTGGTGGCCATGGGTCCCGGTTCTGCAGCGCACCGCTCCGCTGCGCGCTGCGCTGCGCCTGGGACACGAGTCATTTGACTGATCCGTCCCCCGCCATCGAACCTTTTTCCGCGCCGGAACGACTAAGTCCTGCCGACTGCGCGAGATATGCTCGCGCGGTCCAATTTCGTTCGGCCATCGTCCGCACAGGATGTGCGGCAGGGCTGCTTCCGGGGGGCGACCTATGTTCGAGGTGCTGATCGGTCTTGCGCTGCTGGCGTTTCCGATCCTCGCGATCGTGGCGCTGGTGACGGCAGTCGGTGCCCGCCGGCACGGGCGCGGGCTCGAGCAGCGACTGATCGCGCTGGAGCGCGCTCGCGCGCAGATTCCCGCGGCCGCGCCGACGGCCGCCCCGCCCGCAACCGCCCCGCAACCGATCGCGCCGGATGCCGCGGCCGCAACGCCGCCCGCCCCTCCGGCGGTCGCGGCGCCGCCCCCGCCACCGCCTTTCGCACCGCCGCCTCCCCCGCCGGCATCCGCGGCACCGCGTCCGACGCCCGCACCGGCGCGCGCCGAGCCCGCCGTCTCGCTCGAGGAGCAGTTCGGCACCCGCTGGGTCGTCTGGGCCGGCGGGATTGCGCTCGCGCTCGGCGGCTTCTTCCTGGTGCGCTATTCGATCGAGCAGGACCTTTTCGGTCCGGGCGCGAGGATCTTCCTCGGCGCCCTGCTGGCCGCGGGCCTGATCGCGGCCGGCGAATGGACGCGGCGCAAGGAGCGCCGCTCCGGCGTCGCGGGCGCCGCGATCGCGAATATTCCGAGCATCCTGACGGCGGCCGGCACCGCCGTCGCCTACGCGACGGTCTATGCGTCCTATGCGCTCTACGGCTTCGTCGACGCGCCGGTCGCCTTCGTGCTGCTCGGCGCGGTCGCGCTCGCGACGCTTGCCGCCGCGCTGCTGCACGGTCCGGCGCTCGCCGGGCTCGGGCTCGTGGGCGGCGAGGTGACGCCCCTCCTGGTCGCATCCGACCATCCGAATTACTGGGCGCTCTACGTCTTCCTCGGCGTCGTCACGGCGGCCTCGTTCGCGCTGGCGCGCCTGCGGCTGTGGCGCTGGCTCGCCATCACGGCGGTGGTGTTCGGCGTGCTGTGGATGTTCCCGGGGATCAACGACGCGCGCGTGCCCTCGCTCGCGCCGCACGCGTTCCATGCGCTCGCCGGCTTCGCGCTCGCGGCCGTGCTCATTGTCGCGGGCCTGCTGTTCGGGCCTTCGGCGCACGCCGAGAAGATCGATGGGGTCTCGTCGAGTTCGCTAGCTGCCTACGTGTTCGCCGCCATGGTGCTCGTGATCGCGCGCTTCCACGATCCGGCCACGCTCACGGTGTTCGGCATCCTGGTCGTCGCCACCGTCGCGATCGCGTGGCGGACCGATGCGGCGGTCGGCGCGGTGCCACCGGTCGCGGTCTTTGCCATGCTCGTGATGGTCGCCTGGTCGGTCCAGCCCGTCACCGAGCACCTGGTCGTTCCGGGCGGTCCGACCGCCGGCGTCATTCCGGATCCCGCGGAGGCCTACACGGGTGCCCACCTCGCGCTCGGCGCCCTGTTCGCGCTGCTGTTCGGCGGCGCCGGATTCCTGGCGCAGGGACGATCGCAGCGTGCGCTCATTCCGGTGCTGTGGGCGGCGGCGGGCGCGTTCGCGCCGGTCGCGATCATGGTCGCGGTCTACTATCGCGTCGCCGGCTGGGAGCGCTCGTTCCCGTTCGCGGGCCTCGCGCTGGCGCTCGCCGCGCTCTTCGCGGTTGCGACCGAGACGCTGGCGCGCCGCGCGCCGCGTCCGGGCGCCGCCGCGCAGGCGCTTTTCGCGACCGGGTCGATCGCGGCGCTCGCGCTCGCGCTGACCTTCGCGCTCGAGAAAGGCTGGCTCACGATCGCGCTCGCCCTGATGGTGCCGGGCATCGCCTGGATCGTGGCGCAGCGCCCGCTGCCGATGCTGCGCTGGCTCGCGGCCGCGATCACGGTGCTCGTGGTCGCGCGCATCGCCTGGGAGCCGCGCATCGTCGGCACCGACGTGGGCACGACGCCGATCTTCAACTGGCTGCTCTACGGCTATGGCGTGCCGGCGCTCGCCTTCTGGACCGGCGGCCACCTGTTGCGCAAGCGCGCCGACGATGCGCCGGCGCGCATGGTCGACGCGGCCGCGATCCTGTTCACGGTGCTCACCTGCTTCCTCGAAATCCGCCACTACATGACGGGCGGCGACGTCTACGCGTCGCACAGCGGCCTCGCCGAACTGGCGCTGCAGGTATCGGTCGGCCTCGCCACCGCGATCGGGCTCGAGCGGCTGCGCGCACGCACGGGCAGCATCGTGCACAATGTCGGCGCGATCGTCATCGCGGGCCTCGCGCTCGCCGGCATCGTGTTCGGCCTGTTCGTCGCCGAGAACCCGCTCTTGACCGGTGAAGCGGTGGGCGGGCCGTTCTTCAACCTGATCCTGCTCGGCTACGGGCTGCCCGCGGTGCTCGCGATCACGCTCGCACTGATCGCGCGCGCGACGCGGCCAATGGGCTACCGGGCGGTCGCGGCGGCGACCAGCGTGTTGCTCGCGCTCGCGTTCCTCTCGCTCGAGGTGACGCGCGCTTATCACGGGTCGGTGCTGATCGCCGGCGCGCGCACCGGCGCCGAGCAATACACCTATTCGGCCGTCTGGCTCGCCTACGGCGTCCTGCTGCTGCTGATCGGCATCGCGCTCGCGTCGAAGCCGGCGCGGCTCGCCTCCGCCGCCGTGGTCCTGCTCACGATCGCGAAGGTTTTCCTGGTCGACATGGCGGACCTCAGCGGGGCGTGGCGGGCGCTCTCCTTCATCGGGCTCGGCCTGGTGCTGGTCGGCATCGGCTATCTCTATCAGCGGCTGCTGTTTCCGCGCCGCGCGGCTCCGGCGGCGTCGGCTGATTGATCGCCGCAGGTTCCGCAGGCATTCTGCCGGATACCTCCTGTCGTCAAATGACCACAATATCGGACGATGCGCTGGGCGGACGCGCCTGCTACGAACTACCGGTGACCGCCATGTGGAATGTCCGTCCGAAGCTGTTCGCCGCCGCGCTCGCGGCCGGCCTGTGCGCGCTCGTCGCAGCGCCCGGCGCAAGTTCGGCCGCGGAGCCGACCGCCGCCGGCCTGTGGCAGAAGACCGACGACGGCAAGCCGGTCGTCTGGGTCCTGATGATCGACCACAACGGGGTGTTCGAGGGCATCATGGCGCGGCTCTTCCCGCGCCCCGGCGACGACCCCAATCCGCTCTGCAAGAAGTGCACCGACGACCGCAAGAATGCGTCGGCGCTCGGCCTGTCCTTCATCCGCGGCATGAAGCGCGACGGCCTGAAATACACAGACGGCACCATCCTCGATCCGCGTGACGGCAAGATCTACAACGCCGTGATGTCGATCAGCGAAGACGGGCAGACGCTTACGGTGCGCGGCTATGTCGGCATCACGCTGTTCGGCATGAACGAGGACTGGCAACGGCTGCCCGACAGCGCCACGACGCAGCTCGATCCCGCGATCGTTGCGCAGTATCTGCCGGGGCAGGCGCAGCCGGCGCCTCCACCGACGCGGCCGGCCGGACCGACGCGGTCGATCACCAAGCCGAAGAACAAGTAGCCGGTAAGACCTGCTCAGTAACGCGACGGCCGCAACGCCACCGCCGACTCGGTCGGTCGCTTTTTCGACTCGCGTTCCGCGAGGTCGAGGCGCGCATTGCGGTGCTCGAAATCGCAATAGGCGAAACTCAGGCCCTTGAGCGAGCCGCGGAAGCTGTGCGCGCTCGTTTGCGTGACGTTGAAGCACGGCTGGATGATGGCGCGCGGCAACGAGGCGCAGATCGAGTCCGCCGTGAGGCGGATGGTGCCGGCCGGCATCGAGAAGTAGCGCGTCCGCCCGCTCGCCTGCATGGTCCCGATCACGGAGCCGTCCGCATGAATGCGGCCGGCGCCGGTGGTGCCGTCGAAGCAGTTGTAGGAAAAGAGCTTGTTGGCGACGAAGCGCTTGGCCTGCTCGGGCGTCATCTCGCCGGCCACTGCGGACGACATGAGCGCGGCGCCGGCGGCCACGCCGCTCGCCACCACCACCGAGAGATACGCTGAACGACGTTGCATGCCCGACTCCGTGCTTCCAACCATCCCGGTCCCTTCACCGAATCCTTACCATAATTCGTTGACCGACCATGAACCAAGCGCCTTTCGGGCTTAGAAAATTTACCCGATCTTGACCACGATCCGCCCCCGGACCTGACCATCCAAAATCCGCTTGGCGGACTCGATCACGCCGGAAAGTTCAACTTCCCCTGTGATTTGGGCCAATTTTTGCCGATCCAGCCCGGCATCGAGCCGTGCCCAGGCCTCGCGCCGCAGTTTCTGTGGGCACCGCACCGAGTCGATCCCGACCAGCGCGACGCCGCGCAGGATGAAGGGGGCGACACTGGTCGGCAAATCCATACCTCCGGCGAGCCCGCAGGCCGCCACCGCACCGCCATAGCGGGTCATCGACAGCATGTTGGCGAGGGTGACCGAGCCGACCGAATCGATGCCGCCGGCCCAGCGCTCCTTGGCGAGGTCGCGGGGCTTGGCGGTGAGTTCCGCCCGGTCGATCACCTCGGAGGCGCCGAGATCGCGCAGGTACTGGGTCTCCTGCGGCCGGCCCGTCGAGGCGACCACGTGATAGCCGAGCCCGGCGAGCAGCGAGATCGCCACCGACCCGACGCCGCCGGCCGCGCCGCTCACCACCACGGGTCCCCGATCAGGCGTCACGCCGTGCCGCTCGAGCGCCAGCACGGCCAGCATCGCGGTGTAGCCGGCGGTTCCGATCGCCATGGCGTCGTGCGCGCTCATCCCGGCCGGCAGCGGGACCAGCCAGTCGCCTTTCACGCGCGCCTTCTGGGCGTAGCAGCCGAGATGCGTCTCGCCGCAGCCCCACCCGTTGAGGATCACGCGATCGCCGCGCTTCCAGTCCGGATGCGTCGATGCCTCGACGGTCCCGGCGCCGTCGATGCCGGCGATCATCGGAAAGCGGCGTACCACCGGCGCCTTGCCGGTGACGGCGAGTCCGTCCTTGTAGTTCACGGTCGACCATTCGGGGCGGAAGGTCACGTCGCCTTCCATCAGGTCCTTCTCGTCGAAATCGGCAAGCGCCACCGACTGCCCGCTCGCGCTCTTGTCGATGACGATCGCCTTGAAGGTTGGCATGCTCCGGCTCCATCCCCTGCGCTGCCGAATGGTACGAAGCGAAGGCTACCTGCTCGCAGCGCAAAATGCGACCGCCCCACGCGACCGTCGGGAACCGGCGCGGTTCCGGGTTGACAGCGCGCGGCGACGTGCGCGAATCTCGCCACGGGCTCGATACACCCGCCGCCTGCGCCCCTTCGGGGATGGTGAACGTATCAATTTCGCTCCATGCCCTCGCCATTGGCGAACGGGTCGGCAAAGCAGGCACCGACTTTTTCCGCTCGCCGATGAAGAGGTGCTCACATGCGCGATTTTCGCGATGCAAAGGCCATGGCGCACGCCTTGCGCGATGCGTTGAAGGCAAGATCCATCGACGCCAGCCACGGCGAATCTCTCGAGTTGATCGCGAAGGCGTTCGGCTGCGCGAACTGGAATGTCCTCGCCGCCAGGATCGAGGCTGCCCGACCACGCGACGCGCGTGCGCCCTCGCCCGCCGCGGGCGAGCCGGAAGCACAGACCACGCTCTACTGCACGTTCTGCGGCAAGTCGCAGCACGACGTGCGCACGTTGATCGCCGGCCCGTCGTCCTACATCTGCGACGAATGCGTCGCGGTGTGCAACGACGTCATTGACGACAAGGATGACCAGTCGGTCTTCGCCTTGATGACGTCGGACGAGGATGGTGGAGGGCGGGCCTATCCGGCCACATCCGCCCATCTCGGCGGCCAATCCACCGAAGAGGTGGTGGCTTTCGTCGAACGCAGCCGGCGCGGGGCGCAGCGCTATCGTGCGGCCTTGCGATTGATCCAACAGGTGCTCGCGATGCGCGAGGGCGCGGCGCCGGTGGACGAGGATGTCCTGGCGGCGCCCCGTTTCTCGCGTTGGAGGGACATGAGCCGGGAAGAACTCGCCGCCGATCGTCAGCGCGTGGACCGCCAGGTCAAACGCTACGAGCAGGCGCTCCGCCTCGGCGTGACCGCCCTGGGCGCGCGCCGATAGATCACTCCGGCGTCTTGCGGACGAACGGGTTCCACAAGGTGTCGTGACGATTGCCCGCGCGTGCCGGCGCACCGGTCACATCAAGCGCGCACCCAGACGGTCGGTCAGTAGAGATGACGCGGCAACCACAATGCCATGTCTGGGAACGCCAGCAGCAGCGCGATGAGCACGCCGTTCGCGACGAGGAACATGGCGCTGCCGAGATACATCTGGCCGAGCCGGACGTCCGGCACCTGCGACTGCAGCACGAACAGGTTCATGCCCATGGGTGGATGGATCATGCCGACCTCGATCAGCCCCACCAGCAGCACGCCGAACCAGATCAGGTCGTAGCCGAGCCCCTGGGCGAGCGGCGCGAACACCGGCACGGTGATCAGCACCATGGTGAGCAACTCGAGGAAGCTGCCCAGCACGATGTAGAACAGCACGACCACCACCATGACGGCGGTCGGCGGCAGACGCAGCGACACCACCCAGTCGGCTAGGCTGGTCGCCATCTGCGTCTGCACGATGAAGTAGCTGAACATGATGGCGCCGAGCAGGATGAAGAACAGCATCGCGGCCGTCCGGCTCAACTCGATCGCCGCGTCGACGAGCTTGCGGAACGTGAGCCCGCCGCTCAGCGTCGCGATCACGATGGTCGAGAAGGTGCCGACGGCGGCCGCCTCGGTCGGGCTGAACCAGCCCGCATAGATGCCGCCGATCGACAGGGCGAAGATGAACAGGAGCTTCCACATGCCGAACGAGGCGCGCAGCCGCTCGCGCCACGGCGCCCGCGCGCTGACCGGTGCCCAGTCGGGGTGCAGCCAGATCGCGGTCTTGACCACCAGGATCTGCAGGGCCGCAAGCACCAGGCCCGGGATGAAGCCAGCGGCAAAGAGCTTCGGGATCGATTGCACCGCGGTCAGGCCGTAGAAGATCAGCATGACGGAAGGCGGGAATAGGATGCCGAGCGTCGCGCCGGAGACGACCGCGCCGAGCGCCAGCCGCTCGTCATATTTCGCGCGGCGCATCTCCGGTATCGCGACATGGCTCATGGTCGCGACCATGGCGACCGACGAGCCCGACACCGAGCCGAGCGCCGCGCAGGCGCCGATCGTCGCCGTCGCGAGCGTGCCGCGCCGCCCGCTGAACATGACGTTGATCGACTGAAACAGCTCGCGCGCCATGCCGGAATGGCGCGCGATCGAGCCCATCAGCACGAACAGCGGCACGACCGAAAGATCGTAGGCGGACGCGAACGTGAACGGCACGCGGCCGAGCACGAGCAGCGCCTGGCCCCAGCCGTTGAGCATCGCGTAGCCCATGACCCCGACGAGGCCGAGCGCGATCGCGACCGGAACGCGCAGGAAGATCATCGTGACCATGACGATGAAGCCGCCGGCGCCGATGATCTGCGGCGTCATTGTCCGCGCCCCGCGCGCGACAGGCCATGCAGGCTGACGGCAAGCATCCACGCGGCCGCCGGCAGCGTGAGCGCGATGCCGATGAGCATCAGCACCCAGTGCACGATCATCGGAATGGAGAGATCGGGCGACACTTCGCCGAAGTTCGCCGAATCGATGGCGGGCGGGACCATCCGCCAGATCAGCAGGACGAGGAACGCGAACGCGAGGACATTGGCGATCGCGCGCAGCACCGCGATGGCGCGCGCGCCGAACACGTGGTCGACGAAGTCGATGACGATGTTCTTGTCGCGCAGGAAGACGTCCGGAATGCTCAAGAACACCGTGCCGACGAGGAAGAGCTGCACCAGATCGTAGGTGCCGGTGACCGGCAGGTTGAAGACCGCGCGCAGGATCACGTCGATGACCGTGATCATCATCATGGCGGCGAGGAAGATCGCGCTGCCGTAGGTGGCAGCGCGCGTCATCATGCCGAGAGCCGCGTGCGTCCGCGAGGCGTCGCTCATGTCTTCCAGAACGAGAACGACGTCTTGGCGTAGTTCGCGCCGGCCGCCAGCATGGCGGCGTGGACCTTGCTGGCAGGCTTGCCCTTGGAGTCGAGGTCCGCCAGCACCTTGGCGCTGTCCTCGGCGCCGATCTTCTTGAACAGCGCATCCTGATCGGGCGCGAGCACGATCGGGGTGGCGCCTTCCGACATCAGATATTTCTTGCCGGGCGCGTCGGCCGAATCCCACAGCTTGCCGATCTCGCGCACGCGCGGGCGCGTCGTGTCCTCGATCAGCTTCTGCAGGTCGGCAGGCAAACGGGCGAAGGACGCCGGGTTCATCACCACGCCGAAGCTGCTCACATAGGAGTACATCTCGGTCGTGTACTTGACGATACCGCCGAGATGGAACGCGCTGTCCGCGCCGCCGTAGTCGACGAAGCAGCCGTCGATGGTGCCCTTCTGCAGCGCGTCCGCAATGCCGCTCGGCGGGACGCCGACCGGCGTGCCGCCGAGCGCCGCGATGAAGCTCTTGATCGTGACCGAGGCAAAGCGGATGCGCAGCCCCTTCATCTCCTCGACCGTGCGCACCGGCTTCGCGCTGGTGTGCAGGTTGCCGGGCTGGTGCGTGAGCAGATAGAGGACCTTCAGGCCCTGGTATTCGGGCTCCAGCAGCTTGAGCACGGCGGGATCGTTGAGCGCCTGGGTGCCGATCTCGGCGCTGCCCGCCATGTAGGGAAGCTGGATGATCTCGGTCATCGGGAAGCGGCCGGGCGTCGCGCCGTGCAGGAACCAGGTGATGTCGGCGACGCCGGTGCGCGCATAGTCCGCATAGTTCTGCACCGGGCCCATCACGTTGGCGGGAAAGATCGTGATGTTGAGGCGACCGTCGGATTTTTCCTTCAGCTCCTTGGTCCAGCGCTCGAGATACTGGGCGAAGATGTGGGTCGGCGAGATGAAGTGGCCGAGCTTGAGATTATAGACCGTGTCGGCGCGCGCCACGGCGGGCGCCGCAACCGCCGACGCACCGGCCAGCAGCGTTTTGGTGAACTCACGCCTGTTCATCGGCGTCCCCTCCCTCAATTCCGGCTCTTGTGCGGGCCGCTTCATCCCATCGCGAGACTGTGCGCCGGAAAAGCCGGGCTGGCAACGCACGCCGAGGCTGCGCTGCGCCCGGCGGCTATCCGGCGACCTTCAGTGCGGCTTGTGTCCGCCGTGCGTGTCGACGCCCGCGGGCGCGACATATTTGAGCCGGCGCAGGCTCGCGGCGTCCGCGCGCGGCACGCCCGTCACTGGGCCACCCTTGATCGTCACGCGCTCCATGTAGCGGCGCTGCGGATAATAGTCGTGGATCGCGTAGTGCTGGGTCGAGCGGTTGTCCCACATCGCGATGGTGTGCGGCTCCCAGTGCAGACGGAATTGATATTCGGGAACGAACGCCTGGTGGAAGAGCTGGTCGAGCAGCGCGCGGCTCTCGCGCTCGTCGAGGCCGTCGATCGCGATCGTGAACTGCGGGTTGACGAACAGCACCTTGCGCCCCGACACCGGATGGAGGCGCACCACCGGATGCAGGTACGGCGGATAGATCATCTCGTAATGCTGCAGCTTGCGCCGGTCCTCCTCGGATTTGCCGAACAGCGCGCGGAACGGCTTGAGATCGTGTACGCCTTCGAGCCCGCCGATGTACTGCTGCACACGGTCGCTCAAGCCCTCGTAAGCGGCCGTCATGCTGACGAACATGGTGTCGCCGCCGACTGCCGGGACCTCCTTGGCGACCAGGATGGTCGCCATCGGCGGTTCGGCGCGGAAGGTCTCGTCGGAATGCCACACGTCGGTGCCGAACGGCGGCGTCTTCTCGTCGTTGCGAAACTTGATGAGCTCGGGCGCGTCCTTGCCCTCGTTCGGCGCGAACGGATGCACGGTCAGCTCGTTGAAGCGGCGGCCGAACGCCCTCAGGTCGTCGGAGGAAATCTCCTGGCCGCGGAAGATGATCAGCTCGTGCTCGACCAGCGCGGCCTCGATCGCCTTGAACTGTTCGTCCGGCAACGGCTTGCGCAGGTCGACGCCGCTGATCTCGGCGCCCAGATGGGCCCCGGCCTTGGTCACCGTGACGCCGGCGCGCTCGGTCGTGAGCGGGCGGCCCTGGTTGAAGGCGAATGGCTTGTTCATGCGGCGTCCTCCTCGAGGCGTTTTCATCTGGCGCATTCAACGCGTCGTTCGGCCGATCATGCCAACAAATCGCGTATCGCGCGCGCCTCTGGTCAATCTTCCGCATGCATGTACAATATGAATGGCATGCATATCGACGAATTCGATCTCGGCGAGATCAGGCTCATCGCGGAGCTGGGAGAGCTGCGCAAGCTGTCCGCGGCGGCCGCCCGGCTCGGCCTGTCGCAGTCGGCGGCGAGCCACGCGCTCGCGCGGCTGCGCCGCCGCGCCGGCGATCCGCTGTTCATCCGCAGCGCCGGCGGCTTCCAGCCGACGCCCTACGGCGAGCGGCTCGGCACCGCGGCGCGCGCGGCGCTCGACATTCTCCTCGACGGCCTTGCCGCGAACCCGCCGTTCGATCCGGCGGCGTCGGCCCGGCGGTTCAACGTCTACATGAGCGACGTCGGGCAGATGGTGCTGCTGCCGAAGCTGCTCGCCTTCATGGGACGCGAGGCGCCGAAGGCGAGCCTGCGCGCCTGCCCGATCCCGCTCGACCAGCCCGGCGCCGCGCTCGCCTCCGGCGAGGTCGACCTTGCGGTCGGCTTCTTCGACAACCTCACGGCCGGGTTTCGCCAGAGCCTGCTGTTTCGCGAGCGCTATGTCTGCGTGGTGCGCACCGATCATCCGAGTTTCCGCGCCGGCATGTCGGCGGAGGCGTTTGCGGCCTCGCCGCGCGCGCTCGCCGACGCGAGCGGCATGGCGCATGCGGTGATCGAGGCCGAGCTGAAGAAGCACGGCCTTGCCGGCACCGAGCGGCTGGTGGTGCCGCAGTTCATGGTGCTGCCGCTGGTGATCGCCAACTCGAACCTGCTGGTGATCATGCCGCAGCGGCTCGCCAAGAACTTCTCGTTGCTGGTGCCGATCAAGATCATGCGGCCGCCGGTGCCGCTGCGGCCCTACGACATCCGCGCCTATTGGCACGAGCGCTTCCATCGCGACCCGGCGAACCGCTGGCTGCGGCGCGCGCTGGTCGAGCTGTTTCGCGAGTGATGACGGAGACTCACGCCCAATCCGGCGGCGGTCCAACAAGCGCCGCGAGCGCGGCCTCGCGCGACATCGCGCGACGATAGCGGCTCACCGTGCGATGGTCGCGGACGAGGCGCGCGATGTTGGCATCGATCAGTCCGGCGGCAGAGAGCCGCGCGAAATCCCGCACGAAGGCGAGCGGCGCGCGGTTGCGCAGATGGCCGACCAGCACCTTGGTGGCCAGGTAGCTCCCGAGCTTGCGGAAGCGGCCGCGATATTCCGGCTGCTGCTCGACGTAGGCGATGAGTCCCCTCCCCGCCGCGGCCCAGTCGTTCGACAGGCTGTCGTCGACCCAGGATTTCTCCCACAGCAGATCGGGGACAAGGCGCCCTGCTCCCTGGCCGGCAAGCCGGATGAGGAATTCGCGGTCCTCGGTCAGCCGCAGCTTCTCGCAAAAGCCGCCGACCGCGAGCGCCGCCGCGCGGCACACCGTCATGCTGGTGGCCTCGACCGGAATGAGATCCGCGGTGAGCGCCCATGCGAACGCCGCCGGCGCGAGCCGCACGTCCGGGATGCGCGCCTCGCGCGGGGCATCGCGGATGAACTTCACGGCCGACGACAGCACGCAGACAAGCTCGCCATCCGCCGCAAAGGCCGCGAGCGGCACCGCGAGGCGGGCGGCCCGATAGGCATCGTCGGAATCGAGGAACGCGACGATCTCGCCGCGCGCGGCTTCGAGGCCGCGATTGCGCGCGCCGCTCGGGCCGAGATTGCGCACGGCGCGGATCACCCGGATGCGCGGATCGGCGAGCGTCGCGAGGTAGGCCGGCGTGCCGTCGGTCGAGGCGTCGTCGACAACGATCAGCTCGAAGCGCGCGCCCTGCTGCGCGAGCACGCCCGCGATCGCGCGCGGCAGCAGGGCCGCTCGGTTATGGGTCGCAAGAACGACGGAAATGTCCGGCTGATCGGCCAAGCTGGGCTCCGGTCGGGAGCCTCACTCTATCACGCCGGCGCCGCCGCGGGCCGCTCCACCGGTTTCTCGACGATCGGCAGGTTGATCACGGCCGAAAGCACGCCGAACAGCACCGATAGCGACCACACCGGATTATAGGAATGCGTCTGCTCGAACGCGTAGCCGCCGAGCAGAACGCCCAGGAAGCCGCCGACCTGGTGGCTGAAGAAGGCGAAGCCGAACAGCATGGCGAGCCAGCGCGTGCCGAACATCAGCGCGACCAGGCCCGAGGTGGGCGGGACGGTGGAGAGCCAGAGAAAGCCCGTGACGGCGCCGAACACCAGCGCCGAGGCCGGGCTCGCCGGCAGCGTGATGAAGGCGACGACCGCCAGCGCGCGGCTGAAGTAGATGGCCGAGAGGATGTAGCGCTTGGGCATGCGGTTGCCGAGCCAGCCCGACAGCATCGAGCCCACGATGTTGAAAAGCCCGATGAACCCGATCGTCCACGCGCCCACGTTCGCGCTGAGGCCGCGATCCACCAGATAGGCCGGCAGGTGCACCGTGATGAAGGCGAGCTGGAAGCCGCAGGTGAAGAAGCCGAGCACGAGCAGCATGTAGCTGCGATGCCGGAAGGCCTCCGACAACGCCTGCAACACCGATTGCTGCGGGCGCGGCGCGGCGGCGCCCGCCTGCGCGGCGGTCTGCGGCGTCGCAAGCGCCAGGGCGAGCGGCAGGATCAGGAACATCATCCCGCCGAAGATGACGAGGGTGTTCTGCCAGCCGGTCGCGTCGATCAGCAGGCGGGCGAGCGGCGAGAAGAGGAATTGGCCGAACGATCCCGCCGCGGTGCCGAGCCCGAAGGCGAGCGAGCGCCACGTCTCCGGAAGAAGCTTGCCGAAGGCGCCGATCACGATCGTGAACGAGCAGCTCGACAGCGCAAATCCGATGAGCACGCCGGCGCTGAGATCGAGCGCGCCCGCGGTCGACGCATGCGCCATCAGGATGAGCCCGGCCGCATACGCGATCGCTCCTGTCCACAGCACCCGCACGGCGCCGTAACGGTCCGCGACCCCGCCGGCGAACGGCTGGAAGGCGCCCCACAGCAGGTTCTGGATCGCGAGCGCCCACGAGAAGACTTCGCGTCCCCACCCATACGCAAACGACATCGGGTTGAGAAACTGCCCGGCCGCCGAGCGCGGCCCGAAGCTCAGCATCGCGATCACGCAACCGCACACGACGATCACGGCCGGCGTGCGCCAGGACGAGAGGCGAGCGGTCGATTGAACGGTCGTCATCGAAAATCCCGATGGGTTGCGGACGCAGAGCGTTCCGAGGAACAAACTAAATACGACTCCCGCCGGTCCGTCCCAAACCAATCTTCCTCATCCGATGAATTCACGGGGCTCATGCGTGCCTGCATCGCGCATAACTGCGTCGCGCCGGGGGTCTGGCGGTTTTCCCGAAGTGGTGTTATATAAGATTTGCTCGAAGTGAGGATAAGTCAGCGAGCTTCTCCGGCCCGTGGCCGGATATCTTAGTCCCCATATATGCTCATATTGAGCAAATATGGGATTTGGGGTGGAAGAACAGCGGTTTGCCGCCCGAGCGGCGCGCCAACCGAGCCTTGCAGGGAGCCAGTCATGCCCATTCTCGCAGCCTTCGGACCCGGATCTGACCAGTCGCTGCCGTCCGCCGGCACCGACGCATCCCGCCGCTTTCCACGCCTGCCCATGCCGGCGCTCGAGTGGAACGACGAGGTCGCGCGCGAGACCGCGCATCTCTACGAGCGCATCAAGAACGTGGTGCCGTCCGTCGAGTGGCCGTTCTTCGCGCCCTACGTGAAGGCGATCAACGACCTCAAGCGCGAGCGCGGCGCCGTCATCCTGGCGCACAACTACCAGACGCCCGAGATCTACAACTGCGTCGCCGATTTCGTCGGCGACTCGCTGCAGCTCGCGCGCGAAGCGGCGAAGACCAAGGCCCCCGTGATCGTGCAATGCGGCGTGCACTTCATGGCCGAGACCGCGAAGATCCTCAATCCGGACAAGACGGTGCTGATCCCCGATCGGCGCGCCGGCTGCTCGCTCGCCCAGTCGATCACGGGCGACGACGTGCGGCTGTTGCGCGAGCGTTTCCCGGGCGTCCCGGTCGTCACCTACGTCAACACGTCGGCCGAGGTGAAGGCCGAGAGCGACATCTGCTGCACCTCCTCGAACGCGCTGCAGGTGGTCGAGAGCCTCGGCACCGACAAGGTGATCTTCCTGCCCGACGAGTATCTGGCGCGCTACGTCGCGTCGCAGACCAGCGTGAAGATCATCGCCTGGAAGGGCCACTGCGAGGTGCACGAGCGCTTCACGGCCGACGAGCTGCGCAGCTATCGCGAAAGCGATCCGTCGATCCAGATCATCGCGCATCCCGAATGCCCGCCCGACGTGCTGGCCGAGGCGGACTTCACCGGCTCGACGGCGCACATGATCGACTGGGTGCGCGAGCGGCGCCCGCGCCGCGTCGTCATGGTGACGGAATGCTCCATGGCCGACAACGTGCAGGCCGAGCTGCCGGACGTGCAGTTCGTGCGGCCGTGCAATCTCTGCCCGCACATGAAGCGCATCACCCTGCCGAAAATCCTCGACAGCCTCGTGCACATGCAGGAGGAGGTCGTGGTCGACCCGCTGATCGCCGCAAAGGCCCGCCGCGCCGTCGAGCGCATGATCCATCTCAAGAGCTGACGCGCTTCTTTCCCTCTCCCTCAGGGAGAGGGTGGCGAGCCCTCGGGTCTTGCCTTCGGCAAGCCCAAGGGTGAACTCCGCGAGCCGGGTGAGGGCCGCTCGAAGTTTCAATCGAAGCGCATAGAGCCCCTCACCCCAACCCTCTCCCCTGCGGGGAGAGGGAGCAGACCGAGCAAGGTGCGCCCATGTCCCTCTTCTGTCCCGACGCCTTCCTCTCACCACTCGCGATCGACGAGGCGGTTGTGCGTGCGCTCGCCGAGGACCTTGGCCGCGCCGGCGACGTGACCTCGACCGCGACGATCCCCGAGGGGACACGCGGCCGCGCCGTGATGGCGGCGCGCGCGGCAGGCACGATCGCGGGCCTGCCGATCGCGGCCGCAGTATTTCGCAAGCTTGATCCCGCGATCGAGATCAGCGGACACGTGCGTGACGGCGCCGCGGTTACGGCCAAGACCACGCTGATGACGGTCGCGGGCGACGCGCGTGCGCTGCTCGCCGCCGAGCGCACGGCGCTGAACTTCGTCGGCCATCTCTCGGGCATCGCGACCGCCGCGGCCGAGTTCGTCCGCCTGGTCGCGCACACCAGGGCGCGCATCTGCTGCACGCGCAAGACCACGCCCGGCCTGCGCGCGCTGCAGAAATACGCGGTGCGCTGCGGCGGCGGCTTCAATCACCGCTTCGGCCTCGACGACGCGATCCTGATCAAGGACAACCACATCGCGGTCGCGGGCGGCGTCCGCGCCGTGCTGGAACGCGCCAAGTCGGCCGCCGGACATCTGGTCAAGATCGAGATCGAGGTCGACACCCTCGAGCAGCTCGCGACCGTGCTCGAGGTCGGCCTCGCCGACGCGGTGCTGCTCGACAATATGAGCCCCGCGACGATGAAGCAGGCGGTCGCCATGGTGGCGGGCCGCATGACGATCGAGGCGTCCGGCGGCATCACGCATGCGAGCGCCGCCGCGATCGCCGCCTCGGGCGTCGACTACCTGTCGTCGGGCGCGATCACGCATTCGTCGCCCAACCTGGACGTCGGGTTGGATATCGAGATTTAGAGACGCCCGCAGGATGGGTTGAGCGCAGCGAAACCCATCAAGTGAGTCGCGTCTGGCTGATTCAGCCGATGGGTTTCGCTTCGCTCAACCCATCCTACGCCCGCGCATTGCTTCAGCGCGGAAAGCGGAGCAGCGGCGGCTGCAGATGCTGGGCACCAAGCAGATCGCACTATTTTCGGAAGGAATTGCGACCGGACCGTAGCCCGCATGGAGCGAAGCGGAATGCGGGGACACCGCGTCCCCGGATTACGGCGCATCGATCTCGGGCCCGCCCGAGATCGACCCAATTGATGCGCAGGTCGGGTAAACCCGACCTGCGTGCGCCTCCATCCGGGCTACAGCTGCTTCTCCAGCTTCTTCGTCTCTTCCGCGTCGCCCCACACCGGAGCCGCGGAGCCGTCGCCCCACAGGCGCGGGCGATAGAAGGTGTGCACGCCGATGCGGTCGAGCTTGTGCATCTCGCGCACCCACCAGGGATGCACCCAGTACGCATGATAGTGCGTCGCCTTGCCGACCTCGGGCAGCCAGAGCTTGCCGTCGAGGGTGTCGCGCGCGATCTCGGTCGCGCGCTTCCAGGCGTCCGGCTCGTTCACGACGTCCGGAATGCCGTCGCACGCGAAGGTGAACTGGCACGCGAGATGGCGGTGGGCGTCCTGGTAGACGACGCCGCACACATCATGCGGATAGTAGCCCGAGAAGACGCGGTTCATCACCACCTGCGCGACCGCGATCTGGCCGCGCACGGACTCGCCGCGCGCCTCGAAATAGATCGCGTTGGCGAGGCACTTCTCCGCCTTGACGCGCGTCTTGTCGATGAGGCCGAGGCGTTCGGCCGGGCTCTTCGGATGATGCCCCTCGCCTGTCACCTCGCCTTTGTTCGCGACCGTCTCGTTGCTGGTGGGCGGCGGCGGCATCGCCGGCGCGGTTGCGACTGCATCGGTGTTGGCCGCGCCCGGCGCGGGCGGCGGCGCATCGGCCGGCGTGACGACGATGATCGGATCATCCGGCGACCACGGCTGCATCGTGTTCAGCATGCCACCCATCGGCTGGATGCCGAAATAAACCTGCGCCGCGGGAACAGCCGGCCTGTCGCCGTCGTCGAGCGCGGCGTCGTCGGCGCTCTCGTTGGTGAATGAAGCCATCTGCGTCGGCGCCGCCGGCTGTGTCGCGGCGGTCGTGGAGTGCGCCGGCGCCACGGCAGCGGCGGGCGCTTCGGCTTGCGGGGCGGGCTGTGTAGCCGCGGGCGGCGCTGCTGCCGGCTGCGCGACTGATGCGGCGGGCTGTTCGTCATCGCCCGCAGGCTGCGCCGGCGTAGCGGTCGGCGCGGTGATGATCGTGACCGGGACCCGCACGGGCGCGTCCGGCGCCGTCGGCCGATCGTCGGTCGTGACCGGCGCGCTCGCAAGCGAGAACGTCTGGTCGACGTCGCCGGGCGCATCCTGCGCGCCACGCTGCGAGTTGATCGTGGCCGGCGGTGCGGCCGGCACCAGCCGGTCGCCCTTGTCGGCGCGATTGACCTGCGGGAAGAACCGGCGCTGCTGGTCGCGCGGGTCGATGAGCGCGCGCGACGCGAGCGACCCGGTCACGTCGTGATCATCGAGGTCGAGGCGCGCGAGCTTTACATCCGCGACCTCGGCGCCGGCGAGCCGGGGAAACGTGAACAGCGACGCGTGAATGGTACCGAACGGCGACACCATCAGGCGATCGGGGAAATAGTCGGATGCCTCGGCCCGCGGCGCGATGAGGGCGCCGATGTTGTGGAACTCGAGCTGGGTCGGCAGCAGGCCAAGGCCCAAGGCCGCAAGCACGGAACTCTTTGCAACGCGACGCACGATCCGCATGTCAACGCTCACGCAACTCGGGTTTCCGCACGCTTTTTGTCGGCGAACCGGCGCCCCCTCGCCGAAACATGCGGGCTACGAACGCAACGCGAACTTCATCATCGGACTTCGAGCATGACGCGGGATGAGTAAAATTCGAGTGTTGCTCTTGGAGAACGGTCAATCTTTCTGACGGATTAACCTTGACGTCATGTTAATGGCCGCGAGCGCCGCGCATGGCGTGACGCGCGTCAGATGCCGCCTCTGATGGGCGGCAAGCCAGTTCTCGACCGGGAAAGCGATGAGCGCAGCGCGGCCGCCGAGCGGCAACTAGCGATCGGCAGCTACATACCGGCGATGACGGAAGCGTATCGACTACGCCGTGCCTGAGATCTCTTTGCCCAACGCCGCCTGTGCGGCGGCGAGGCGCGCGATCGGCACGCGGAACGGCGAGCACGAGACATAGTCGAGCCCGATCTCGTGACAGAACGCGACCGAGGCGGGATCGCCGCCGTGCTCGCCGCAAATGCCGAGCTTCAGGTCCTTGCGCACCTTGCGGCCGCGCTCGCTCGCGATCCGCACCAGCTCGCCGACGCCCTCGCGGTCGATCGAGATGAACGGGTCGACCGGAAGTATTCCCTTCGCCGTATAGATGCCGAGGAAGCTCGCCGCGTCGTCGCGGCTGATGCCGAAGGTGGTCTGCGTGAGATCGTTGGTGCCGTAGGAGAAGAACTCGGCGGTCTCGGCGATCTCGCCCGCCATCAGGGCCGCGCGCGGCAGCTCGATCATCGTGCCGACCTGATAGTCGACCTTGGTCTTCGTCTCCCTCGCGACCGCCTCCGCCATGGCGTCGATGCGCGCCTTGACGAGGTCGAACTCGGCGCGCGTCGCGATCAGCGGCACCATCACCTCGGGAACCACCGGCTTGCCGGTGCGCTTGCCGGCCTCGACCGCCGCCTCGAAGATGGCGCGCGCCTGCATCTCGGCGATCTCCGGATACGCGATCGCGAGCCGGCAGCCGCGGAAGCCCAGCATCGGATTGAACTCGGCGAGCTCGCGCGCACGGTCGGCGAGCTTCTTGGGATCCGCGCCCATGGCCTTGGCGACCTCGCTGATCTCGGCGGGCGTATGCGGCAGGAACTCGTGCAGCGGCGGATCGAGCAGGCGGATAGTCACCGGCAGGCCCTGCATGATTTCGAACAGCTCGGCAAAATCCTGGCGCTGCATCGGCAAGAGCTTGGCGAGCGCCGCGCGCCGGCTCTTCTCCTCGTCGGAGAGAATCATCTCGCGCACCGCGCGGATGCGGTCCTCGTCGAAGAACATGTGCTCGGTGCGGCAGAGCCCGATGCCTTCCGCGCCGAACTTCATGGCGACGCGCGCGTCGTTCGGCGTGTCCGCATTGGCGCGCACGCGAAGCTTGCGGGCGCGGTCAGCCCAGCCCATGAGCGTGACGAACTCGCCGGACAAGTCCGGCTCCTGCATCGCGACCTTGCCGGCAAGCACCTGGCCGGTCGAGCCGTCGATCGTGACGATATCGCCCTTCTTGAGCGTCGCGCCGCCCGCCTGCAGCGTGTTCGCGGCGTAGTCGACGCGGATCGCGCCGGCGCCCGAGACGCACGGCTTGCCCATGCCGCGCGCGACCACCGCCGCATGCGAGGTCATGCCGCCGCGCGTCGTCAGGATGCCTTCCGAGGCATGCATGCCGTGGATGTCCTCGGGGCTCGTCTCGATGCGCACCAGGATCACCTTGCGGCCTTGCGTCTTGAGGAGCTCGGCCTCGTCGGACGAGAACACGATCTCGCCCGATGCGGCGCCGGGCGACGCCGGCAGGCCGGTCGCGATGACCTGCCGCTCCGCCTTGGGGTCGATGGTCGGATGCAGCAGCTGGTCGAGCGAGCCCGGCTCGACCCTGGTCACGGCCTCGTCGCGCGTGATGACGCCCTCGTTGGCGAGCTCCACCGCGATGCGCAGCGCCGCCTTGGCGGTGCGCTTGCCGGCGCGCGTCTGCAGCATCCACAGCTTGCCCTGCTCGACCGTGAACTCGAGGTCCTGCATGTCGCGATAGTGCTTTTCGAGAAGCCCGTAGATGCGGGTGAGCTCGGCGAACGCCGACGGCATCGCCCGTTCCATCGACGGCTTTTCCGAGCCGGTGTCGCGGCGCGCCTTCTCGGTGATCTCCTGCGGCGTGCGGATGCCGGCGACCACGTCCTCGCCCTGCGCGTTGATGAGAAATTCGCCGTAGAGCCGCTTCTCGCCGGTCGAGGGATTGCGCGTGAAGGCGACGCCGGTCGCCGAGGTCTCGCCGAGATTGCCGAACACCATGGCCTGGACGTTGACGGCAGTGCCCCAGCTCTCCGGAATGCTGTGCAGCCGCCGATACGTGATCGCCCGCTGGTTCATCCAGCTGCCGAACACCGCGCCGATCGCGCCCCACAGCTGCTCGTGCGGATCCTGCGGGAACGGTTTGCCCAGCTCCTCCTCGACCCGCGCCTTGTAGCGCGTCACCATCTCGGCCCAGTCGTCGGCCTCGAGATCGGTATCGAGCATGTAGCCGTTCTTGTCCTTGTGCTCGTCGAGGATCTCCTCGAACACGTGATGCTCGATACCGAGCACCACATCGGAATACATGGTGATGAAGCGGCGATAGCTGTCATACGCGAAGCGGCGGTCCTTCGACTGCACGGCCACCGCCTCGACGGTCGTATCGTTGAGGCCGAGATTGAGCACCGTGTCCATCATGCCGGGCATCGAGGCGCGCGCACCGGAGCGCACCGACACGAGCAGCGGGTTCTTGGCGTCGCCGAAGCGCTTGCCGGTCAGCTTGCCGACATGGCCGAGCGCGGTCTCGACCTGGGCCTTGAGCTCCTTCGGATAGGATTTGCGGTTGGCGTAGAAATAGGTGCAGACGTCGCTCGTGATCGTGAAGCCGGGCGGCACCGGCAGGCCGAGATTGGCCATCTCGGCGAGATTGGCGCCTTTGCCGCCGAGCAGGTTCTTCATCTGCGCCTTGCCCTCGGCCTTGCCGTCGCCGAAGGTGTAGACCCATTTGCCCTTGCGCGCCGCAGGCGCGGCGACGGAGCGCGCAGGCTTCGCGGCGGCAGCGCGAGAAGGCTTCGCGACGCGCACCTGCTTGTTCTTGCGCTTTGCCTTGTCGACGGCGCGTCGCGCCGCCCCGGCCGATCGCGCGCGTCGGGCAATGGATTTCTTGGCCATGGAGCAGTACCGGAGAGATGCTGTATCTCCGGCACAAAGCACGCCCGGCGGGTGACGCGCAACCCTCCATTTGGGTCAACGCGTAAGCGGCTTCTGGCGCCAGCCCAGCGCCGGAACTTCCTTGAGCTCAGGGACTTATATTAGTTCAGGGCGCGCCAAGCGAAGTGCCGAGCGACGCGGCGGGCGCCATCTCGGGCAAGTTCGGCTGAGCTTCCGACGCCGTCCGCGGCGATTTACGCCGTGCGGTCGCGCGCACGCGGTCGCGCAGCGGCTCGATCGCCAGCGCGTTGAACTTGGCGAGCCCGATCGCCATGCCCACCATGAATGGCGTCGCCGCCAGCGTGAGGACCCAGCCGCGCCACATCCCCGGGAAGAAGGCGAGCGCGACGATGAAGCCGGCGAGCCATTGGACGAGAAAGAGCGGATAAGCGATGTCGCCGAGTGCCTTGTCGATGCGCGCGAGGCGTGGCCCCGGCTTGTAGTCCGCGAGGCCCGCCAGCACGAACACGAAGGCGAGCGTGCCGATGTAGTAGCTCGCGCCGTAGATGTACGAGTTGGGTAGGATCGATCCGGCCGCCATCATGTTGGCGACCCACAGCGCGAGCGCGACCAGGCCGCAACGCAGATCGACGTTGAAGGCGCCGCGCCGACGCATGAAATAGACGAGCGCGCCGGCCGCGAACGAGAGCAACGCGGACGGCGCGTTGAAGTAGCGTGCGCCGAGGCCGTATCCGGCGTCGAGGCACGCCAGGTGATAGACGATGCCGACGCCCACCGCGGCCGCCGCGAACGCCTCGCGCCGGGCGATCACGAGCCACAGCAGCACGTACATCTCGATCTCGACCGCGGTCGACCAGTAGGCCGGCGAGACGCGAAACTGCGGATCGCGGAATTGCAGCGGCAGGACCAGCAGGTTCATCAGCACGTCGCGATGATTGCCGTCCTCGAGCTGCCAGAATTTCAGGAATTCGGCCGCCTGGCGCGGGACGAAGGCGACGAAGGCGAGCGTCGCGGCGCAGACGAGATAATAAGGCGGCAGCAGACGCAGCAGCCGGTTGGTCCAGAAGCGCTCGCCGTTGAACTGATAGACCTCGTTGAGCGCCGCCGTGATGATGAAACCGGATAGCACGAAGAAGCCGCGGACCGCATAGAAGCCGTAATGAGCGAGGTACTGGCTGCCGACGAGATGCGACAGCACCACCATATACGCCAGAAAGAAGCGTAGCGATCCGAACATAAACTGTACGCCAACATGCGACCGGCCCCCCGTGCAAGGAGCCCGATCCGAGACACCGCCTTAAGAAATTCTACGTAGCACGGCCGGCATTAAAAAAGGCTATCGCCGACTGCGAAGGCGTGAAAAGCATACTGGGCGTTATCCAAACATTATCCTTACGAAAATCGAAACGCGCGAGGCCTTGCACACGCGGAGTTATCCGCGCATCGCGGCATCCGCGTGAAAATCACCCCTCGATCTTGGAGAAATCGGCGACCGCGAGCGTCGCGGCGCGGATCTGGTTGAGCAGCCGCAACCGGTTGGCCCGCACCGGCTTGTCGTCGGTGTTGACCGTCACCTTCTCGAAGAAGGCGTCGACGTGCGGGCGCAGCTTTGCCATGGCGTGCATGGCCGCGGCGAAGTCCTCCTGCTCGACCGCGGCCGCGGCGTCGCGCTTGGCGATGTCGATCGCGTCGGCGAGCGCGCGCTCCTCCGTTTGGGCGTAGAGTTGCGGGTCGGGCGCGCCCGCGAACGTGGTCGCGTCGCGCTTCTCCTCGATGCGCAGGATATTGGCGGCGCGCTTGGCGCCGGCGAGAAGGTTCCGGCCGTCCTCGGTGTCGAGGAACTTGCCGAGTGCCTCAACGCGCCGCGCGATCAGGACCAGGTCGTCCTGACCATTTTTCGTCCCTGTCGCGCCTTCGGCGCTCCCCGCCTCTTGGAGCGCGAACACGGCGTCGACCAGATCGTGGCGTGCACCCTGCTCGCGCAGTTGCACCTTGAGGCGATCCGCGAAGAAAACCAGAAGGTCGGCGGGCACCCGCTGGCTGTCGATCAAGCCGTGACGCGTGCCCGCCACCAAGATCGCCTGCTTGATCGTCGCCAGCAGCGGGAGGCGAATTGCATCATCCAGGATGATGCGAATGACGCCGAGCGCCGCGCGGCGGAGCGCGTAGGGATCCTTGCTTCCCGTCGGCCGCTCGTCGATCGCCCAGAAACCCACCAGCGTATCGAGCTTGTCGGCCAGTGCGACGGCGACCGACACCGGATCCGCCGGCACCAGATCATCGGGTCCCTTCGGCCTGTAATGATCCTCGCACGCGTGAGCGACCGCTTCGTCCTCGCCCTGCGCCTCGGCATAGTATTTTCCCATCAGGCCCTGAAGCTCGGGAAACTCGCCCACGACGTCGGTGACCAGATCGGCCTTGCATAGCCTCGCGGCGCGCTGGACCTTCGCGACGTCGGCCCGCACGAGCGGCGCAAGCTCGACGGCGAGCTTCTCGATCCGCCCGATCCGCTCGGCTTGCGTGCCGAGCTTCTCGTGAAACACGATATGCTCGAACTTGTGCAAGCGGTCGTCGAGCCGCGTCTTGAGATCGGTCTCGTAGAAGAACTTCGCGTCGGAAAGCCGCGCGCGGATGACGCGCTCGTTGCCGGCGACGATCGCCGTGCCGCCGTCGGACGCCTCGATATTGGCGACCAGGATGAACTTGTTGACGAGCGCCACGGTCTGCGGATCGCGCAGCACGAAGCACTTCTGGTTGACGCGGATGGTGGTGCGGATGACCTCGGGCGGGATGGCGAGGAATTCGCGGTCGAACGACCCCATCAGCACGACCGGCCATTCGACGAGTCCGGCGACCTCGTCGAGCAGCGCCTGGTCCTCGACCAGCTCGTAGCCCTGCGCGAAGGCGAGGTTCTTGGCGTCGGCGAGAATCTGCGCCTTGCGCCGCTCGGGATCGAGCACGACCTTGGCCTTGGCGAGCTTCGCCACATAGTCGTCGAAGCGCCTCACCTCGATCGCGTCGGGCGCCAGGAAACGATGTCCGCGCGTCGTGCGCCCCGCCGCGATGCCCTCGACCTGGAACGGCACCACCTCGGCCTCCTCGGTCTCCGGCCCGAAGGTCGCGACGATCGAGTGCAGCGGCCGCACCCAGGTGAGCCGCCCCCCGCCCCAGCGCATCGACTTCGGCCAGGGAAACGTGCGGATGACGACGGGAAGCATCTCGGACAGCACGTCGATCGCGGGACGGCCGGGCTTCTCGATCAACGCGAGATAGAAGTCACCCTTCTTCGGATCGCGCTGGATGGTCGCCTCGTCGATCGAGGCGAGGCCGGCGCTCTTGAGGAAACCTTCGATCGCCTTGGCGGGCGAGCCGAGGCGCGGGCCCTTCTTCTCCTCGCGCAGATCCGGCTGGCGCGCCGGCAAGCCCTGGATCGTGAGCGCGAGCCGGCGCGGCGTCGCAAACGCCTTGGCGCCCTCGTACACGAGCCCGGCATCCACCAGCTTGCCGGTGACGATGTTCTTCAAATCCTCCGCCGCCCGCGCCTGCATGCGCGCCGGAATTTCTTCGGAGAACAGCTCGAGGAGGAGGTCAGGCATGGGTTTACTCTTCACCCTCCCCTGCAGGGGAAGGGTCGGCGCGCATAGCGCGCCGGGGTGGGGTGGCTGACGCTGCCATCGCCCAGTCACGGCGACGTTTATGCTTCAGCGGCGTCTCGAATGTCATCGCGGGAGAAATTGCGTGATGGATAGCTTCCAGCACGCCTTCGACGTTCCGCGTGATGTCGTTATTCCAAAAGCGCAGCACGCGATAGCCTTCGGATTCAAGCCACCGGGTTCGCTCTTGATCGGCTTCTGCGACCGGACCTTCCGCATGTTGCGAGCCATCGATTTCGATGATGAGGCGCGTAGCCAAGCAAGCGAAGTCAGCAACGTAGCGACCAATCGGAACCTGGCGGCGGAAATGCGTCCCGAGCACCGGCGAGCGACGCAGATGCCGCCAAAGGGTATCCTCTGCGCCCGTCGCATTCGCCCGCAAGCGGCGCGCTGTATCGCGACGGAAGCTATTGATCGTGCGTCGCATGGGGCTGGCTCCGTCACCCCACCCCGGCGCGCTGCGCGCGCCGACCCTCCCCCTTCAGGGGAGGGTGCAGAAGAGCGGGTCGCATGACGCTCACGCCCCGCCTCCCTGCGTCTTGAGCCAAGCGTCACCGCAGGCCTTGGCCAGCTCGCGCACGCGCAGAATGTAGCTTTGCCGCTCGGTCACCGAGATCACGCCGCGCGCGTCGAGCAGGTTGAACACGTGGCTCGCCTTGATGCACTGGTCGTAGGCAGGCAGCGCCATCAGGTGCACCTTGCCGCCCTGCGCCCACCCATCGGCGATGTACTTGCGGCACGCGGCCTCGGCCATCTTGAACTGCTCGAACAGCATCGCGGTGTCGGCGAACTCGAAATTGTGCCGCGAGTATTCCTGCTCGGCCTGCAGGAAGACGTCGCCATAGGTGACGCGGCGGCCATCGTCGCGACCGTTGAAGTTGAGATCGAACACGCGGTCGACGCCCTGCACGTACATCGCGAGGCGCTCGAGCCCGTAGGTGAGCTCGCCCGCGACCGGCGCGCATTCGAAGCCGGCGACCTGCTGGAAGTAGGTGAACTGCGAGACCTCCATGCCGTCGCACCAGCACTCCCAGCCGAGCCCCCACGCGCCGAGCGTCGGGCTCTCCCAGTCATCCTCGACGAAACGGATGTCGTGCAGCGCGCGGTCGATGCCGATCGCGCCGAGCGAGGCAAGATAGAGGTCCTGGATGTCCGGCGGCGACGGCTTGAGGATCACCTGGAACTGATAGTAGTGCTGCAGCCGGTTGGGATTCTCGCCATAGCGCCCGTCCTTGGGCCGGCGCGAGGGCTGCACGTAGGCCGCATTCCACGGGCGCGGCCCGAGCGCGCGCAGCGTGGTCGCAGGATGAAACGTGCCGGCGCCGACCTCCATATCGTAAGGTTGCAGGATCACGCAGCCCTGGTCCGCCCAGAAGCGCTGCAACGCCAGGATCAGGCCCTGGAACGAGCGCTCGGGACGCATGTGAGCGGGGATATCGGCGTTGGACATAGCCGTAAATCGGGGCCGTTTTTCGGGGACAAATGCGCGCGGAACGTAATGGCCACCCCCCATGGGGTCAAGGCGCGCACTCGCTACGGACTTGTCAGGGACTTGGCCCGGCCTCGGCACGGGCCTGCACGCGCGGACGCGATGACGCGGGCGGACCGCGCCCCCTTGCGGGGATTGCGACCGAGGCCGTAGGACTGGGCAACACACCTTTGAGCCTTCGGGGGAAATGCCTTGCGCCGTTGCGTGCTCCGACTAGTGCCGATCATCGCGTCGCTCGTTGCAGCGCTCGCGGCCGCGCTGCTTGCGACCGACGCGGCGGCGCAAACCTATCCGACGCGCCCGATCCGCCTGATCGTCGGGTTCTCGGCAGGCGGCACCACCGATTTTGTCTGCCGGTTGGTCGCCGACCGGGCGAAGAACCTGCTCGGCCAGAGCATCATCGTGGAGAACAGGCCGGGCGCCAATGGTGCGATCGGCGCCGACTATGTGTCGAAGGCGTCGCCCGACGGCTACACGCTGTTCTTCTCGACCGCCGGCGCGCTCGCGATCAATCCGAGCATGCGCAACGACCTGCCCTACGATCCGATCAAGGGCTTCACGCCGATCCTGCCGGTCGCGCGAAACACCGTGGTGTTCGCGGTCAATCCCGCGCAAGGCATCGCGACCGCACAGGACATGATCGCGCGCGCGAAGGAAAAGCCCGGCTCGATCACGGTCGCGATCACCGGCATCGGCGCGATCTCGCATCTCACCATCGAGATGCTGCAGGTCGCCGCCAAGATCAAATTGCAGGCGGTGCCCTATCGCGGCGCCGGCGCCGCGATCGCGGACCTCGTCGGCGGACAGGTCAACGCGATGAGCGCCGAGGTGCCGGTGCTCATGTCGCAGATCAAGGCCGGCAAGGCGAAGCTCCTCGCGGTCGCGTCGCAGACGCGGTCGGACGCGATGCCTGACGTGCCGACCTTCGTGGAGCTCGGCTACCCCGACGTGGTCGCCGACAACTGGTCGGGCGTGCTCGCACCGCCCAAGACGCCGCCCGAGGTCGTCGCCAAGCTCAACGCCGCTTTCAACGCGGTGGTGAAGGATCCGGATGTGCAGCGCCGGCTCGCCGAGGTCGGCGTGGCGCCGATCGGCGGCACCCCCGATGACTTGACGGCGCTGATCACGAGCGAGACCGCGCGCTGGCGCAAGGTGGTCGCGGAAACCGGCGTGAAGGCGCGAGATTGAAGCAGCGAGTGGCGAATAGCGAGATCGCAACACGTATCCCCTTCTATTCGCCACTCATCATTCACTATTCGCCAAAGCGAGGGAGAAAACGCATGCTCATCCGCCGCCTCCTGGCCGCCGCCGCCATGGCTCTGCTGATCGCCGGCGCGAGCGCACAGGCGCAGGACTATCCGACGCGCCCGATCAAGGTCGTCATCGCGTTCCCGCCGGGCGGGCCGACCGATTTCGTCGGGCGCCTGCTTGCCGAAAAGCTCAAGGACCTGCTCGGCCAGCCCGTCATCATCGAGAACAAGGCGGGTGCGAACGGCGCGATCGGCGCGAACGAAGTCGCCAAATCGGCGCCGGACGGCTACACGCTCTTCCTCACCACGTCGGGCGCCGTGACGATCACGCCCAATCTGCGCGCCGACACGCCCTACGACACGCTGCGAGATTTCGCGCCGATCTCGAAGGTCGTCAACGTCAACGAGGTGCTGGCGGTGCGGCCCGGTCTGGGGGCGAACTCCGCGACGGACCTCGTCGCCATGGCCAAGGCCAAGCCCGGGACGCTGGCATTTGCGTCGACCGGCGTCGGCAGCCCTCCGCACCTCGCGCTGGAGCTCTTTCAGGGGGCGGCGGGAGTCAAATTCGTGCACGTTCCCTATCGCGGCGCCGCGCCCGCGATCACGGACCTGCTCGGCGGCCAGGTGATCGCGATGTTCGCCGATGCGCCGGTGCTGCTGCCGCAGATCCAGGCCGGCAAGCTGAAGCCGCTCGCGGTCGCGGCCGAGCAACGCAATCCGGTGCTGCCGGACGTGCCGACGCTCGCCGAGCAGGGTTACGCGAATACGACTTGCGACAACTGGTACGGCCTGCTCGCGCCGGCGAAGACGCCGCCGGCGATCATCGCCAAGCTCAACGCCGCGATGCGTGCCGCGCTCGTGGATCCGGTCATGAAGGAGAAGCTCGTGAAGGTCGGCGCGGTGCCGGCGCCCTCGACGCCGGAGGAATTCACGAGCTTCCTGCGCGAGGAGCTCGCCCGTTGGGCCAAGGTCATCCGCGAGAACGGCATCACGGAGAAATAAGCGCCCGCAATAACGAGGGCCTTACTCCGGCCGATAAATTCCGCTTGTCGGATCGCGCCGGAGCACCGGGATCTTCTCGCGCACAGGCGCCTCGCGCAACGTCTCACGCGCGTGCAAATCCTCGTTTACGCGCCGCCACTCCTTTGCCACAGCCTTGGCGATGACGGCGGCGCCGAGAATGCCAAGGGTCCAGCCGAGCACGGGCCGAATGAAGATCAGCATTATCGCAACCTCAGCTCATAGTCCGTAGCGCGCCCATAGTGCACGCGCCTCGATCGCCGAAATAACGTCCTCGGCGAGATTGGGGCCCAAACCGGAACCCAGGCCGGATACGAGACCCGGCCACCCGGCGACGTCCGCCGCAACGCCGGGCGTGCGTCGGCCGAACCAGCCGCGCTCGGCGCTCACCAGCGGCATCGTCACGTCGTCGCCGAAACGCTCGCGCAACACCGAGCGCAGATCGCCAAGGCGGTCGATCAAGCCGTAGCCGAGCGCCGTCTTGGCGCCCCAGTACTCGCCGGAGAACATGGTATTTTCCGGGCCCGTGAGGCGCGCGCCGCGGCTCGTCTTCACGAGCGCGATAAACGTTTCGTGAATTTCCCGCTGGATCGATTTGAGATGCTCGACCTCCTCGGGTCGCTCCGGCAGGAACGGATCGAGCGTCACCTTCCGCTCGCCCGCCGTGTAGACGCGCCGCTCGATGCCGAGCTTCTTCATCGCCTCGACAACGCCGAAGCTCGCACCGACCACGCCGATCGAGCCGACGATCGAGGATGGATCGCATACGATCTCGTCGGCCGCGCAGGCGATCATGTAGCCGCCGGACGCCGCCACGTCCTCGACGAAGGCAATGACCGGAACGCCCTTCTCGTGCGCAAGCTGGCGGATGCGGCGATAGATTAGGTGCGATTGCACCGCCGAGCCGCCGGGCGAATTGATCGCCAGCGCGACGGCCTTGACCTTGCCCATCGCGAAGGCGCGGTCGAGCGCGCGAGCAAGGCCGGACAGCGTCATCCCGGGCCGCAGCGGCGTCGAGAAGCCGATGACGCCCGAGAGCCGCACCACCGGCACCCGCGGCATCCCGCGCCAGCGCTTGGGGATCGCGGGCCGCAGCAACGCGCGCCCACGTCCCAGCCATTGCCGCATATTGTCCATCATCGGTCCGCTCATCGTGGTCTTGCTTAAACGCATATCCCAGCGAAGTGGATACCGGTTCGCCGACAAGGATTATGCACCAACGCGTGCGCCGGGCCCGGCCGAATCATTGCTCAAGCGGCGCGGTCCCGGCACCGCCGTATTCGCGCCCCGCTTGGAACAAATCTTGCTGGCAAATTATTGGTCGTACATCCGGGGCGCCGGAAGGGGACAGACGATGACGGTGAAGATTCTTCTGCTCGCGTTGCTTTTGGCCTCGATCGCAGCGAGTTATCACTTTCAGGCGCGGATCGCGGCACGCCAGCGCAAGACCAGCTGACGCGCCGGAACGCAGAGATGCGGCTATACGCTGCCCATGGATCCGGCAGCGAAGAACATGCCGTAGGCATTTTTCGACCATAGGTGCCGACAGCCGGTCGCGTGGCCGGCCGTTCGGGTCGATCGAGCGCATTAAGTCGGCGTAAAATTTCACTCAGGTCTACGACAGCGCCAGCGGCAATACTTGCGCTTCCCGCAAGACGGCCTCGGCTTCGGCGCTCGGCCGTCCGTCAGAGCCATTGAGCGTGAGGCCCGGCAGCAAGGCGAGCGGCGAGCGGCTGCCCTTGACGGCGCGCACGATGACGCGGATCGCCGGCGCCGCGGGCTTGGGGTGGACCGGCAGGATCGCGACCGCGCCGAAAGCCTCTTCGACGATGCCGAGAAGCTCGGCCAAGCCGTCCGCGCGAAAGATCACCGACAGCGTTCCATCGTGACGCAGCAGGCGGGCTGCGGTGCCGAGCCAGATCGCGAGCGCGCCCGGCGGCGCCACATGGGCGATGCGGCGGCGCGCATCGGGCGAGGCCTGGGCGTGGCCCGCGGCGCGAAACGGCGGGTTCATCAGCACCCGGTCCGCCGTCGCGGGGCCGAGCCCGGCCGCGATGAATTGCGCGGACGGCGCCGTCACGTCGAGCGCATGTGCGCGGACGCGCTCGCCCAGGCCGTTACGCGCCGCGTTCGTGCGCGCGAGTTCCGCCAGCTGCGGATCGAGCTCGACCAGCCGCACCACGAGGCCGGGCACGCGTTGCGCGAGCGCGAGCCCCGCCGCGCCGACGCCGGCGCCGAGATCGACCGCGACCTCGCCCGGCGCCGCCGGCGTGGCGGCGGCGAGCAGGATCGCGTCATGGCCGACGCGATGTCCGCGCGCCGGCTGGCGCAGGCGCAGGCGGCCGCCGAGCACGAGATCGTCGGTGAAGGCCGGGCCCGAGCGTTCAGCGGCCATGGCGCATGTTCCGGTGAAGTGGAACCCGGTTCGCCGACAAGAACATGCGCCCACGCTCGATCAAGGGCGCAGCTCGTGGCCGAGGCCGGCGTCCTGCAGCAGCATGCGCGCGGCGCGCTGATATTCGTCGGCCACCAGCACGCGGCGCGGCAGGATTCCGACCGAGCCCTCGAGCACGCTCATGTTCTGGTCGGCGATGAAATGCGGGATGTTGGCGCCCTTGAGCAGCGCCTCGATCGCGGTCACCAGGATGCTGTCGTTGGTGCGGACGATTTCCCTCATGGCCCGTGCTCCGGCGCGCTGGTGTGATCTTGCCCCTTCTGGGCCAGATAGGCGAGCATCTTCATCTCGCGTCGGCCACGCGTCACCGTATCGAGCACGAGCCCGCAGGCAACCGCAAGTGAGGCGAGGATCATGAGACCGGTCGACAGGACCGCGGTCGGCAGGCGCGGCACGACGCCGAGCCGCGCATAGGTGATGACGATCGGGATCGCGAGCACGATCGACACGGCGGCGAACACGGCGCCGATGATGCCGAAGAACGGCAGCGGCCGCTCGGCGCGATAGAGGCGCACGATGGTGGCGAGGATGCGCAATCCGTCGCGCCAGGTGCTGAGCTTGGAGACCGAGCCGGCCGGGCGCGCAAAGTACGGCGTCTCGACCTCGGCGACCGGCAGCTCGAGATTGAGCGCGTGCACGGTGAGCTCGGTCTCGATCTCGAAGCCGCTGGAGAGCACCGGGAACGACTTGACGAAGCGCCGCGAGAACACCCGGTAGCCGGACAGCATGTCGCCGAAGGGCGAGCCGAACACGCGCGCGACGAAGCCGGTCAGTGCATGGTTGCCGAAGCGGTGCCCGGGCCGGTAGGCGCGCTCGTCGCCGCGCCGGGCCGCAACCACCATGTCGAGCCCGCCCTCGACGAGGCGCTCCATCATCGCATGGGCGCTCGGCGCATCGTAGGTCGCGTCGCCGTCGACCAGGACATAAATGTCGGCCTCGACGTCGGCGAACATGCGCCGCACCACGTGGCCCTTCCCTTGCCGGGGCTCGCGCCGCACCGTCGCGCCGGCCGCGCGGGCGAACTCGGCGGTGCGGTCGGTCGAGTTGTTGTCGTAGACGTAGACAACGGCGTCAGGGAGCTCGGCGCGGAAATCCTCGACCACGCGCGCAATCGCGGCCTCCTCGTTGTAGCAGGGCACCAGCACGGCGACGCGCCGGCGCGTGCCGGCAGCCGGCTCGCCACGTCCCTCCGCCAATTCGACGACCTGCCGCATATCGCCCTGTCGATTCTGCAATCGACTCCTGTGCCCCGGCCCGTATTCCCGACGCCGGCCGCAGTGCTTCACCGCTCCGCTGGCGTCCGAACGCCCTTGCCGGCTCAGCATACCGTTTCTATGCTTGCTTTGTCCGCATCGTCCCGCACCGCCCGGAGTGAAAATTTTGGCCGTCGTCGTCCCGTTCGAAAGCCATGGCGAAGCCTCGATCGACAAGCTGATCGAGCTGGTCACCGCCGACATGGGGCGGGTCAACGCCGCCATCCTGTCGCGCACCGGGTCCGAGGTGACGATGATCCCGGAAGTCGCCAAGCACCTGATCACCTCGGGCGGCAAGCGGCTGCGGCCGATCCTCACCATCGCGATGGCGCAGCTCGTCGGCTATACAGGCGAAGGCCACGTCAAGCTCGCCGCCGCGGTCGAGTTCATGCACACCGCGACGCTGCTGCACGACGACGTGGTCGACCAGAGCGACATGCGGCGCGGCAAGCTCGCGGCGCGCATGCTGTGGGGCAACGAGGCGAGCGTGCTGGTGGGCGACTTCCTGCTCGGCCAGGCATTCAAGATGATGGTCGAGGTCGGCTCGTTGCGCGCGCTGGAGATCCTCTCCTCGGCCGCCGCCGTGATCGCCGAGGGCGAGGTGATGCAGCTCGTCGCCGCCAAGAACACCGCGACCACCGAGGACGAGTACCTGGCGGTGATCCGCGCCAAGACCGCCGAGCTGTTCGCCGCCGCCTGCGAGGTCGGGCCGGTGATCGGCGCGCGCCCGAAGGCCGAGCAGGCCGCCTGCCGCAGCTACGGCATGAACCTCGGCGTCGCGTTCCAGCTCGTCGACGACGCCCTCGATTACGGCGGCAAATCCGCGAAGCTCGGCAAGAACACGGGCGACGATTTCCGCGAGGGCAAGATCACACTCCCGGTCGTGCTCGCCTATCGGCGCGGCTCCGGCGACGAGCGCGAGTTCTGGCGGCGCGTGCTCGAGCACGGCGAGGCGACCGAGGCCGATCTCGAGCATGCGATCGGCCTGATGACCAAGCATCGCGCGCTCGAGGACACGATCATGCGCGCCCGGCACTACGGCGCGATCGCGTCCGACGCGCTGGCGCTGTTTCCGGCCTCGCCGATGAAGGAAGCGCTCGCCGACGCGGTCGACTTCACGATCGCGCGTACGCACTAAGCGACGCTTTAGCTCGCAAACACGGTGGGCGCGACCCACCATCCCGGATGCCCGCCGGACACCCGCTGCGCCGCGGCGGCGGCGGCCGCGTCCGTGCCGAACAATCCGAAGCAGGTCGCGCCCGAGCCGGACATGCGCGCAAAGAGACAGCCGTCGCAGCCCGACAGCGCCGCGAGCACGTCCGAGATCACCGGCTGGAGCGCGCGCGCCGGCGGCTCGAGATCATTCGGCTGCGACGCGAGATAGCGGATCAGTTCGTCGCGGTCCTTCAGCGCATCCGCATCGATCTCGCTCGCCTCCCCGCGCCGCTCGCCGGGCGCGAGGCCGAGGCGGGCGAATACGTCCTTGGTCGGCACCGGCACGCGGGGATTGACCAGCACGGCCGGCAGGGACGGCAGGTCGAGCGGCGCCGACAGGACGTCGCCGATGCCACGCATCACCCGCGGGCGCGGATCGAGGCACACCGGGACGTCGGCGCCGGTCGCGCGCGCGGCCTCCATCAGCCGGCGACTGTCGCGCGCCATCCCGTTGACGCGCATGAGCAGGCGCAGCGCTGCCGCCGCATCGGCCGAGCCGCCGCCGAGGCCGGCTGCGACCGGGAGATGCTTGGTGAGCGCGAAGCGTCCGAGCCGCAACCCGTCGGTCCGGCCCGCCAGCTCACGCGCGGCGCGCAGCACGAGATTGTCGGCGCCGTTCCCCGCTGCGGCTGCGGTCGGACCATCAACGTCGAGGCCGAGGGGCGCATCGAGCGTGAGCGTCACCTCGTCGGCGAGGCGCGCGAACACGACCAAGCTTTCGAGATCATGATAGCCGTCCGCGCGCTTGCCGAGGATGCGCAGCGTCAGGTTGACCTTGGCGGGGGCGCGGTCGGAAAACGTGGCTTGTAGGGTGGGCATTGCGCGTCGAAGGCGTCGCGATCAATCACAGCGTCGCGTACGCGAGGCCCACGCGGTCAGGACCTAGCCGTCCGAACGCGTGGGCAAAATCGCTACGCGGTTCCGAGCAAGGGGGCGGACAAATCACTTGGCGATTTTGCCCACCCTACGCGTTATCAACCGCCGCCATCCGGGCGCTTGTTCTTGTCGACGGCCGCGGAAGGCGACCGGGGCGGCTCGACGAGGCCGTTCTTCAGCTTCGCCTCGATCTTCTTGAGATCGTCCTCTTCCGGCTTGAGGTCGCGCGCGTGCGACCACTGGAACCTGGCCTCCAGCGTGCGGCCGATGCGCCAGTAGGCGTCGCCGAGATGGTCGTTGATGGTCGGATCGACCGGCTTGAGCTCGACGGCGCGCTCGAGCTGCTTGACCGCCTCGTCGTAATTGCCGAGCCGGTACCAGGCCCAGCCGAGCGAGTCGACGATGTAGCCGTCGTCCGGCCGCTGCTCGACCGAGCGCTTGATCATGCGCATGCCGTCGTCGAGATGCATACCCTGATCGACCCAGGAATAGCCGAGATAATTGAGCACGTGCGGCTGGTCGGGATAGAGCTCGAGCGCCCGCTTGAGATCGGCCTCGGCCTTGGGCCACTGCTTGCTGCGCTCGTAGCAGATGCCGCGGAAGTAGAAGAGCGTCCAGTTTGTCTTGGTCGGGCTCGGGACGAGCCCGATGGCGCGACCGTACGTGTCGCCGCAATCGGCGAACTGCTTGCGCTCGCGCTGGATGTTGCCGAGCGCCGTGATCGCCTCGACGTCGTTCGGATGGGTCGCGAGGAGGTCCTTGAGGCTCTTCTCGGCCTCGGCGGTCCGCTCGAGCGAATCGAGATCGATCGCCATCTGGATCTCGGCGTTGCGCTTGAGCGGCGAGTCGGCCGGCAGGCGCTTGTAGGTCGCGATCGCCAGCTCCGGCTTCTTCATCGCCTCGTAGAGATCGGCGAGCGACAGGATGCCGAGGTTGTGCGTCGAGTCGAGATAGAGGGCGAGCTGCAGATAGGCGAGCCCGCGGTTGGCGAGGCTCAATTCCTCCTCGCGCCGGCCGAGCGCGGCGCCGAGCCCGTACAGCACCTCGGCGGCGCCGACCTGCGCGCTGTCGGCGATCTGCGGCAGCTTCTCGCCGCGATCGAGGCGCGCGAGCGCCTGGTCGATGAGCGGATGATGCGGCAGCGTCTTGTCGAACTCCTTGAAGATCTTGATCGCGTCTTCCTTCGTGCCGTTGCGCGAGGTCCAGCTGCCGTAGGACTCGACGATGCGCAGCGCATTCTGGTCGATCTTGTAGGCGCGCTCGAAGCGCTTGCCCGCGTCCTTGCGGGCGCCCGCAAGGTCCTCGATCAGGCCGGCATGAAGGTCCTTGAAGACGCCGAACCAATCGGGCCCGCTGAGCTTGTCGATCTGGTCGAGCGCGCCCTTGGGGTCGCCCGCGCCGTAGCTCGCCCACGCCGAGAGCAGGGTCACGGTCAGGCTGGTGATCGGATCGCGGCCGGCCTGCGCGAACTGGGCGCGCGCCTCCTTGTACTGCTTGAGCTTCAGCGCATGGACGCCGAGGATGAGCCGCGCGTTGCGGTTGTTGTGGTCGATCGCGAGCAGGCGCTCGGCGAGCGTCACGGCGCGCTCGATGTTTCCGCTGGCGAGCTCGGCGTAGAAGGCGAGCTCCATGAGCTCGGTGTTCTTCGGGTCGGCATTGAGCGCCGCCGTGTAGTAGGCGGCGGCGGCCGCCGCGTCGCGGTCGACATTGGCGGTGCGTGCCGCGAGATAGTTGCCGGAGGGGGTGTTGTGCTCGAGCTCGATCTGGCTCGGCACCGTCTGCGCCGCGAGCGACTGCGCGGCGAGGGCACCCGTGATGCCGGCGGCGAGCGCTACCGGGAGGCAGCGAAAAAAGGGCATCTTCTTCACGGCTTGCGGTTCTCCATGAACTCGGGACCGGCGTCGCCCAGCGCCGGAAAGAGGCCCGGCAAGGCACCCGGCACGGGCGCGCGACAATGGCCTGTTTATGGCGCCCCGGCAAGGACGCCCGAAAAGGGCCGGTTCGCCCGGGCGGCCATTGACGACCCCGATATGGCGGGATCGTGGCGAGGTCGGGCGATTCAGAGCCCCACCCTATCACATATTCGGGTAGTTCGGCCCGCCGCCGCCCTCAGGCGGCACCCAGGTGATGTTCCGGTCGGGATCCTTGATGTCGCAAGTCTTGCAGTGGACGCAGTTCTGCGCGTTGATCACAAAACGCGGCCCGGTTGCCTCCTCGACCCATTCGTACACGCCGGCGGGGCAATAGCGCGTCGACGGGCCCGCATAGACGTCGTGCTCGGAGGCCTTCTCCAGCGCCAGGTCGGCGACGTGCAGATGCACCGGCTGGTCCTCCTCGTGATTGGTATTGGAGAGGAAGACCGATGACAGCCGATCGAATGTGAGCTTGCCGTCGGGCCTCGGATACGCGATCGGCTTGCACTGCGCGGCCGGCTTGAGACAATCGGCGTCGCGCTTGCCGTGGCGCAGCGTGCCGAACAGCGAGAAGCCGAGCGTGTTGGTCCACATGTCGAGGCCGCCCGCCGCGATGCCCAGAAAGCGTGCCGAGCTTCGACCACAGCGGCTTGGCGTTGCGCACCTTGCGCAGATCCTTGCCGATCGCCGAGTCGCGCCACAGCGCCTCGTAGTCGGCAAGCTCGTCGTTCGAACGCCCGCCTGCGAGCGCCTCGGCGACGCAGACCGCGGCCAGCATGCCGGACATCACGGCGTTGTGCGTACCCTTGATGCGCGGCACGTTGACGAAGCCGGCCGCGCAGCCGACCAGCGCGCCGCCCGGGAAGCACAGCTTCGGCACCGACTGCCAGCCGCCCTCCGTGATGGCGCGCGCGCCATAGCCGATGCGCTTGCCGCCCGCGAAGGTGTCGCGGATCAGCGGATGGGTCTTGAGGCGCTGGAATTCCTCGAACGGCGAGAGATAGGGGTTGGCATAGTTGAGATGCACCACGAAGCCGACCGACACGAGATTCTCGTCGTAGTGGTAGAGGAACGAGCCGCCGCCGGTCGAATTGCCGAGCGGCCAGCCGAACGAATGCTGCACCAGCCCGGGCCGATGATGCTCCGGCGCAACCTGCCACAGCTCCTTCAGGCCGATGCCGAATTTCTGCGGCTCGCGGTCTTCGTCGAGCTTGAAGCGGGCGATGAGCTGCTTGCTGAGGCTGCCGCGCGCGCCCTCGGCAAAGAGCGTGTACTTCGCGCGCAGCTCCATGCCGCGGGTGAACGACGCCTTCGGCGTGCCGTCCTTGCCGACACCCATGTCGCCGGTCGCGACGCCGACGACCTCGCCATTCTGGCCGAACAGCACCTCGGTCGCCGCAAAGCCCGGATAGATCTCGACGCCCAGCGCCTCCGCCTTCTGGCCGAGCCAGCGACAGACCTCGCCGAGCGAGACGATGAAGTTGCCGTGGTTGCTCATCAACGGCGGCAGCATGAAATTCGGCAGCCGCAGCGCGCCGGAAGCACCGAGATAGTAGAAGCGATCGGACGGTGACCGCGGTCTTGATCGGCGTCTCTTCACTGCGCCAGTCGGGCAGCAGGCGGTCGAAGCCGATCGGATCGATCACGGCGCCCGACAGGATATGGGCGCCAACCTCGGAACCCTTCTCGACCACCACGACCGAGATGTCGGCGGAAAGCTGCTTGAGATGGATCGCGGCCGCGAGGCCGGCCGGCCCGGCGCCGACGATGACGACGTCGAACTCCATGGAATCACGGGCGGGCAAATCGGCCATGGGAAGCTCCGATAAACGCCGATGCGGCGGTCAGCCTTGTATGCTCGTATCTTTTCCATGTTTGGCAGAGCGCGGCAATCCGCACGCGCCTGTGCTACACAGCGATGCCATGACGCCCGAGCAAACCAAGGCCGCCCGCGCGCTGCTCGCCTTCTACCTGGAAGCGGGCGCCGACGCGGTGCTCGGCGAGGAACCGGTCAACCGGCTCGCCGAGCCAGAGCCTGTTCCCGCCCGCCCCATGGTTCGCGACCCGAGCCCGCAGCCGGTTCCTCGCCATGAGGCGCCGCGAAGTTTGCAGCGGCCGCCGCTGCGTCCTGAGGCGCCCGTCGAAGCGCGGGCCGCACCTGCCGCTCCGGCCGCGCCCGAAGCGGCGATCATGGACGCGCGCGCGCAGGCGCGCTCGGCTGCGACACTCGATGACCTGCGAAGGATTCTTGCGGGCTTCGAGGGCTGCGAGCTCAAGCGCCACGCCAAGCAGCTCGTATTCGCGGACGGCAATCCGCAGGCGCGCCTGATGTTCGTCGGCGAAGCGCCCGGACGCGACGAGGATCTCGAGGGCCTGCCGTTCGTCGGCCGCTCCGGCAAGCTGCTCGACCTGATGATCAAGGCGATCGGCCTCGACCGCACGGGTGTCTACATCGCCAACATCATTCCGTGGCGGCCGCCCGGCAACCGCACGCCGACGCCGCAGGAGAGCCAGATCTGCCTGCCCTTCATCCAGCGGCAGATCGAGCTGGTCGATCCCGATGTGCTGGTGTGTCTCGGCAATCCGTCGAGCCAGACGCTGTTCGGCCTCACCGAGGGGATTACGAAGACGCGCGGCCGCTGGCTCACCTATCGGACCGGCGCGCGCGAGATCCGCGCGATGGCGACGCTGCATCCGGCGTATCTTCTGCGCTCGCCGCTCTACAAGCGGCTCGCCTGGCGGGATTTTCTGGCGATCAGGAAGGCGCTGTCGTAGCCCGGATGGAGGCGCGCAGCGCCGTAATCCGGGGGCTCCTCCGCGGAGACGCTTCCCCGCATTGCGCTTCGCTCCATGCGGGCTACAGGCTCACCCCGGCTCCATCCCGTTCTTCTTGATCGACTGCACACCGGCCGGGCTGCGCATCAGCCTGATCACGTCGCGAGCGGCCTGCGGGTTGGGCGCGTTCGGCGACACCGCGGCCGTGAAGGTGATGTAGGACTGGATCGCGTCCGGCAGCGGGCCGACCAGCTCGGCGCCCGGCACCGACAGGATGTTGGGGATGACGATGATGCCGATCTCGGCTTCGCCCGACGCGACCATCTCGGACACCAACTCGCCCGACGTCCTGATGGTCTTCGCCGCCAATTGATCCCCGATGCCGAGCTGGGCGAGCACCTTGTTGAGATGCAGCGTGCTTGCTCCTTCCTTGAGATAGACGATCGACTTCGCCTTGAGCAGCGTCTGCTTGAACGCCTCGACGGTCGAGATGTCGGGTTTCGGCGCGCCGCGGCGCACCGCAAGGCCGATGCCGGCCTTCATGACGTCGGCGCGGCTGTCGGCGACGAGCTTGCCGTTCTTGATCAGATCGTCGGCCTGGAAATTCACCAGCACGGCGAGATCGAACGGCTCGCCCTGCTCGATCCGCCGCTTCATCACGGCGGCGACGTCGGTCAGGACCGTCAGCTTGTGCCCGGTCGCGCGCTCGTAGTCCGGCCCGACATCGCCGACCACCATCCTGGTGACGCGCGAGCCGAATATCTTGAGCTCGTCGGCGGGCGCGGAGGTCACTTGAGCGAGCATGAGCGCAGCTCCGAGCGCGAGGCAATGCATCCGGTTCATCGGCGTCATCCCACCCAGTAAAATTTCGCGGCAAAAATGATGGCGAGCACCAGCACGGCGGGCTTCACGTCGGCAAACTTGCCCGCGATGATCTTCGCCAGCGCATAGGTGATGAAACCGAGGCCGATGCCGGTCGCGATCGAATAGGTGAGCGGCATCGAGACGGCGGCGATCACCGCCGGGCCGTACTCGGTGATGTCGTCCCAACCGATCTCGGCAAGTCCCTGCGCCATCACGCAGGCGACGTAGAGCAGCGCCGCCGCCGTCGCATAGGCCGGGATCATCCCGGCGAGCGGCGCGAAGAACAGCGCGAGCAGAAAGAGGACCGCCACCACGACCGCCGTGAGCCCGGTGCGGCCGCCGGCCGCGACGCCGGCCGCGCTCTCGATGTAGCTCGTCGTGGTCGAGGTGCCGATCAGCGAGCCGAACATGGCCGCGAAGCTGTCGGCCATGAGCGCCTGCTTCATGCGCGGCAGGTTGCCGTCCTGGTCGAGCAGGCCGGCGCGGTGCGTCACGCCGATCAGCGTACCGGTATTGTCGAACAGATCGACGAACAGGAAGCTCACGATGACGATGAGAAAGTTCGGATCGCTGATGCGCGAGAAGTCGAGCTTGAACAGGGTCGGCGCGAGCGAGGGCGGGGCCGAGACGATGCCGCCGTACTTGACGGTGCCGAGCAGCACGCCGATCGCGGTCACGACCAGGATGCCGATCAGCGTGCCGCCGATCACCTTGCGGGCATTGAGCGCGACGATCAGCACGAAGCCGAGGATGCACAACAGCGCGGCCGGCTCCTTGAGAGCGCCGAGCGCGACCAGGGTCGCCTGGTTGCCGACCACGATCTTCGCCTCCTCGAGCGCGATGATGCCGAGGAAGAGCCCGATGCCCGCCGAGATCGCGAGCTTCAGGTTCCGCGGGATCGAATTGATGATGTATTCGCGGATGCGGAAGATCGAGATGAGGAAGAAGATCACGCCCGAGCAGAACACCGCGGCGAGCGCCTGTTGCCACGTATATTTGTAGGTCAGCACCACCGTGAAGGCGAAGAAGGCGTTGAGCCCCATGCCGGGCGCGAGCGCGATCGGATAGTTGGCGACGAGCGCCATCACGAGCGTCGAGACCGCGGCCGCGATGCAAGTCGCGACGAACACCGCGCCCACGTCCATGCCGGTCCTGCCGAGGATCGAGGGATTGACGAACACGATGTAGACCATCGTGAGGAAGGTGGTGACGCCGGCGACGAGCTCGGTGCGCGGGGTGGTGCCTTGTGATTTGAGGGAAAACCAGCGCTCGAGGAAGGAATCGCCGGCGGGTGCGGTCTGGTCGGTCATGATCTTTTCCCCCACGGTGCGTGCCTTGTCGCGGCGCTTTCCGTTTCGACCAGCTTAGCGAAGGCGCCCGGCCGCTGCGCGCACGCCACCGGAGTTTTCCACCGAGCAGCCGTAGGGTGGGCAAAGGCGGCCGAAGTGCCTGCGTCGTGGCGCGGAGTTCGATCCGCCGTGCCCACGCGTCAGGCTTGTCAGCGTGGGCACGGCGGATCGGATGGCGTGCCATAAACCGAGGCCACTCGGCCGCCTTTGCCCACCCTACGGGGCCGGCCGGATCATGCCCCATCCGATGCGCGCGGGCGGCAGCACGCCCTCGTTCGTGTGCCCGAACGTGCGCGGCACCTCGGGTACGAGACCCGGAAAGCGCGCCTTCACGTCGGCGGGCGGCAGGCCCTGCGTGTCGCCCGCGGGCCACACCACGATCAGGCCGCGCTTGCGGATGTCGTCGTCCGTGACCCAGGGCGTGCGCGCGGGCACGACCTGGTCGTAGTAGCTCGGGCGCGACGGCGCCGCGAGTGCGACGAGCGTCGCGAGGCGCGCGTCGCCCGAGACGATCTCGAGCGGCTTGCCGGTGCGGCGCTGGAACGTGTCGCCGAAGAACTCGCCCATCTGGTTGGCGGGCTGCGCGCTCTTGAGCTCGATCGCGAGCGTCCACGGCACGACGACGATCGCCGCGACCGTGATCGCGGGCGGCAGCAGTAGCATGAGCGTCCAGGCGAGACCGAGGATGCGCTGGCGATGGATCACGACCGCATCGCCGGCCGCGATCACGGCCGCGAGCCCGGACAGCGTCACGTAGGGCGCGATGCCGCCGACCGGCGCGGACGCTCCCGCGATGGCGGCGAGCAGCGTCGCGACGACCGCGGGCGCGAGCGCCATGAAGTACACGAAGCGCCGCGCGAAGGGATCGAGCGGCGCCCGCACGAAGGTCGGCAGCCGGTCGGGCGACTTGCGCCACCAGCTGCCGGCGAGCGCGACGAGCAGCACGAGCCCGACATGCACCGCCGCGACGGTCGCGAGCAGACGCACCCAGGCAATCAAGTTGGTGTCGGCCGCCTCGCCCGAATGCAGGCGCGCCCACAGCGGGCCGAAGGTGGCGTCGCCCGAGATGTCGAGCCAGATCAGATGGGGAAACAGCAGCACCGCGACGACGATCGCGGCGAACCACGGCTCGACGGTCCGCAACGCGGCGCGGCCGCGCTCGGTCGCGCACAGGAACAGCATCAGGCAGACGAACAGGATGAGGCCCGCATAGGTGGTGAGCAGCAGCAACCCGAGATCGAAAGCGAGCACGAACCAGTAGTGGCGGCGGCCCTCGCCGATCGCGCGCCAGAAGTGCAGCATCATCAGCGCGGCGAGCGCGGTGCCCAGCACCGTCGGCCCGAAATCGGGTGACGGCACCGTCATTACCAGGATGCCGAGCATGAGCAGCACCGCGATCGCGGCCTGCTGCGTGCCGACGAGCGCGCGGCCGAGCGAAAATACCGCCCAATAGGCGACGACGATGCAGACCTGCGCCAGCAGATAGACGCCCACGAGCCCGGTGAGCATGTAGACGGCCTCGGCGAGCCAGAAGGCGAGCGGCGGCCCGAGATCGGTGCCGAGCTGGAACTCGTGGCCGATCGCGAGCACCATCGGGAGGTCGCCGGGCGGCGCCGAGTAGAAGATCGCCGGCACCAGCCACCAGATCGCGGCTTGGGAGAGCGCCGCAAGCCAGAACATCACGCGCGGCTGCGAGCGCAGGCCTTCGACGAAGATGGAGACGTGGAGCATCGGCCGCTGGCGGGTACGGGATTGAGGCGCCGACTTAACCCGGTGGGCGGCGGCGAGGCAACAATGAATGCCGAGCTCGAAAGTTTCCACGTCATGGCCGGGCATAGTCGTTCAAAGGGCGGCGTCGCTTTGCTCGCCTATGTCCCGGCCATCCACGACTTGCTTGGCGTCATCAAGGAGGAGAAGGAAGACGTGGATGCCCGCGACAAGCGCGGGCATGACGATTGAGTGATCTAATCCAGGCCTTCCGCGTCGCCGAGGTCGAGCAGCGGCGGCGGCCGGTCGCCAGCCGCGACGGCCACCGGCGAAAAGCTGCGGCGATGGTGCACGGTCGGGCCGAGCGCGGTGAGCGCGCGGAAGTGCTCGGGCACGCTGTAGCCCATGTGGCGCTCGAAGCCGTAGCCCGGATGGGCGGCACCGATCTGCACCATCAGGCGGTCGCGCGTCACCTTGGCGACGATCGAGGCGGCCGCGATCGAGAGCACCAGCGCATCGCCGCTCACCACGGCCTGGCAATCGCAGCCGCAGTCGATGCGGTCGATGCCGTCGACGAAGACGAGACGCGGCTTGATCGGCAGCGCGAGCACGGCACGGCTGAGCGCCCACAGCGAGGCCTGGCGAATATTGTCGCGATCGATGCGCGCGCGCGAGCCGAAGGCGACGCCGACCTGCGCGGTCGCGCAGATGCGGGCATAGAGCTTCTCGCGCGTCGCGGCGTCGAGCTTCTTGGAGTCGTTGAGCCCGCGCGGGATGCGCGCCGGATCGAGGATCACGGCGGCCGCGACCACCGGCCCGGCGAGCGGCCCGCGGCCCGCCTCGTCGCAGCCCGCGACCGGAAAAATGCCGCGCTTCATGGCGGCGCGCTCGCGCCGGAACGTCGGCCGCAGCGGCGGCTCGTCGAGCGGTAGGCGGGGGGATTTCTTGGGCGACGTGCGACTCATGTCGCGTGCATGCTGTGCGGACGAGCATGGCAACGCAATGGCGAGGGCGATGCCGTCCCCGCTGTTCTTGCCGCGCTGAAATCATTGCGCTTTCGCCGAATGGCTTTGTTCTGCAGCCGCGCAAGTCCTCCATCGCGACGGAAGCAGCGCGTGGGCACGCTTCGCTTTGCCCACCCTACACCCACTAGCTACAACATATTGAAATTGCCTCTGTTATCCCAGTTGGGTTCGTTCTGGAATTTTGCGACGCGGGTCAGAACAGGCTCAGTTGTTCCCCTCCCCCGCCGCGCGGGCGCGCGGAAATGTTCGGTGGTGAGCGGCTTCCTCTCCTTGTTGAGGCCGAGCCGCGCGCAGGCCGCCTCGAAGCGCTGGCGGATCATGTCGGCGTAAGGACCGGAACCGGTCATGCGCTCGCCCCACTTGGCGTCGTAGTCCTTGCCGCCGCGCATCTGGCGGATCAGCGTGAACACATGCTTCTCGCGGTCGGGGAAATTGGCCGTGAGCCACTCGCGAAAGAGATCGCGCACCTCGAGCGGCAGGCGCAGCAGCACGTAGCCGGCGCCCGTAACGCCGACGGAGGCCGCCGCTTCGAGAATGCGCTCGATCTCGGCGTCGTTGATCGCCGGCACGATCGGCGCCGTCATCACCCGGATCGGGATGCCGGCCTTGCCGAGCTCGCGCAGCGCGTCGAGCCGGCGCGTCGGCGTCGGCGCGCGCGGTTCCATGACGCGGGCGAGCTTGGCGTCGAGCGTCGTCACCGAGATCGCGACCTTGACGAGGTTACGCTTCGCCATGCGGGCGAGGATGTCGATGTCGCGCACGACGAGCGCAGACTTGGTGACGATGCCGACCGGATGGCCGGCGCGCTCGAGCACGGTGAGGATCCGCCGCATCACCTCGTAGCGCTTCTCGATCGGCTGATACGGATCCGTGTTGGTGCCGATCGCGATCACGCGCGGCGAGTAATTGGGTGCCGACAGCTCGCGCTCCAGGAGCTCGTGCGCATCCGGCTTGGCGAACAGCTTCGATTCGAAATCGAGGCCGGGCGAGAGGCCCATATAGGCGTGGGTCGGCCGCGCGAAGCAGTAGATGCAGCCATGCTCGCAGCCGCGATAGGGATTGATCGAGCGGTCGAACGGAATGTCAGGCGAGTCGTTGCGCGTGATGACCTTGCGCGCGGTATCGACGCCGACGGTCGTCGCGAACGGCGGCAGGTCCTCGAGGCTCTGCCAGCCGTCGTCGAAGCCTTCGCGCCCGTGCGGCTCGTAGCGGCCGGCCGCGTTCGACTGCGCGCCGCGCCCGCGCCGGCGCTCGCGCTCGACGCCCGTGCCGGTAAAGTCATTCGGGGCCGCCGGGGCGGAAGATGCGCCCGCCGGCACCGCTTGCGGCGGCGACGGCGGGCGACGGCTAGGTGCAGCGGAGGAAGCCATAGACAAAGAATAGACCGAACGCAAGAACAAAACAAGAACTAATACGCCTTACAAACTCTGGAACTTTTCTGCTGAATTTTCATCATGTTGAATCGGCAGTCATTTTGCCGTCAAATCAAGTTCATGGCCCGTTCGCTGTCCTGTGTTATGCTGCATAGCCGCAAGCTATTTCCCGCCATGCTCACCGTCATCATCCCGACCCACAACAGCGAACGAGCGCTGGTTCCGACGCTCGCGATGCTGGTTCCGGGCGCGCTGACCGGAACCGTGCGCGACGTGATCGTCGCCGATGCCGGCTCGACCGACGCGACCGCGCGCGTGGTCGACGTCGCGGGTTGCGAGATCATGGTGTCGGACGCGCCGCTCGCCGCACGGCTCAAGTCCGCGGCCGCGGCGGCGCGCGGCGACTGGCTGCTTTTCTTGCGGGCGGGCGTCGTGCTCGACCCGATCTGGGTCGAGGAGGCGTCGCGCACGATCGAGCATGCCGTCCTGCGCGGCACCGCCGGCTCGCACGCCGCCGTTTTTCGCCGCGCGCTCGACGCGGACGCCGGCGTGCCGCGGCAGATGTTCGCGCTGCTCGCGACCGCGTGGCGCGGACCGCACCCCGAGCAGGGCCTCATGATCAGCCGCGCCGCCTACGACCGGCTCGGCGGCCACCGCGACGGCATCGCCGATCCGGAAGCCGAACTGCCGCGGCGGATCGGGCGGCGGCGGATCGTGACGCTGCGCAGTGCCGCCAGCGCGTGGCGCGGAGATACTTGACACAGTCAAGTGATTTATTGACGATGTCAAATATCGTCATCTGCGCAGGTATCGCCCCATGCGCGCACAGGCCTCGACCGACATCGACACGCGCGTCGCCGCGGTGCGGCGCTTCTCCCGCTTCTACTCGCGCCGCCTCGGCATGCTGCAGGACGCGTTCCTGCAGACCTCGTTCTCGCTCGCCGAGGCGCGCGTGCTCTATGAGCTCGCCCAGCGCGACAAGCCGACCGCGACCGAGGTTGCCGATGCGCTCGGCATCGACCGCGGCTACCTGAGCCGCATCCTGCGCGACTTCAGCGAGCGCGACCTTGTGCGCAAGACATCGTCGCGCGCCGACGGGCGGCAGACTTTGCTCTCGCTGACCGCGCGCGGGCGGCAGGCATTCGCCGCCATCAACCAGCGCTCGCAGGACGACGTCGGCGCGATGCTGGCCGCGATGTCGGCGCCCGACCAAGCGCGCGTCGTCGCCGCCATGGGCGCGATCGAGCAGCTCATCGGCGGCACGAAGGACACGGCGCGGGCGTCTTACGTGCTGCGCCCTCCCCGCACCGGCGAGATGGGCTGGGTGGTGGCACGCCACGCGGTCCTATACGGGCAGGAATACGGCTGGGGCGCAAAGTTCGAGGGCCTGTGCGCCGAGATCGTCGCGCAGATGATCGCCCGATACGATCCGGCGCGCGACCGCCACATGATCGCCGACCTCGACGGCGAGCCGGTCGGCTCGGCCTTCGTGGTGAAGGATTCAGACGAGGTCGCGCGATTGCGCCTGCTGCTGGTCGAGCCGAAGGCGCGCGGCCTCGGCATCGGCAAGCGGCTGGTGAATGAGTGCATCGTGTTCGCGCGCGCGGCGGGCTACCGCAAGATGACGCTGTGGACGCATAGCGTGCTGACGGCGGCGCGGGAGATTTATCGGAAGGCGGGATTCGCGAAGATTGCGGAAGAGCGGCACGCTGAATGGGGTGTCGAGGTGGTGGGCGAGACGTGGGAAAGGGAGCTGTGAGTAGCTCTTGTAGGATGGGTTGAGCTGAAGCGAAACCCATCATCTATGCGTCGACCGTCAAGGTGATGGGTTTCGCTTCGCTCAACCCATCCTACGCTCTGCGGTCGGTCAATACTTGAACGCGCCCTGCACGAAGGCGCCGTAGCGCTGGCTGGAAAAATCGATCGCCTGGATGCCGCCGCCACCGCCGTAGATGTTGTCCTCGAAGTGCGCGTTGCCGCGCGTCTGGAAATTCCAATAACGGCCGCCGACGCCGAGGCTGAAGTTCTGCGTCACCAGGTAGCTCAGGATCGCCTCGAGCTGGACGCCCGTGAAGCCGTTGCCGTCTTCCGGGGTCGGGCCGATGAAATTGCCGGGGATCGGCTGCATGCGCAGCCAGTGCGAATCGGCGCTCGCGAGCGTGACCCACGGCAGCCAGGCGGCGTCGACGCTGAGCTTGAAGCGGTTCCAGGTCACGTCGCCGGCGACGCCGAGGCGGATCGCGTTCCAATGCGCGTCCTCGGTGATGCCGAGGACATTGCCCGGAATGGCCGGGGCGCAGACGTCGGGATTGCTCGCGGTCTGGGCGCAGCCATAGGCGTTGACGAGCTCGTGCTCGTAGAAATAGCCGATGAACGGGCTCACCCGATAGTTCTGCGTCCACAGCACGTTGTAGCCGACGTCGCCCGCGAAATAGAGCAGGCTGCCGTCGCGCTGCGCGCTGTTGGTCGACGAGTACGGGCTGATGCCGGGCGGGAAATCCTCGTCCTTGAGGCTGCCCGAGCCGATGCCGCCGGCGCCGACGAAGGCCTTGGCGAAGAGATTGGTGCCGCGATCGTCGAAGCGGAAGAAGCCTTCGGCGGTGCTGGCGGTGAGGTCGCTGTAGGTGAGGCGCGACAGCATGGTCGAGCCGTCGAAGTCGAACAGGTTCTTGGACGTGCGGCCGGTGCTGTACCAGTAGCGCAGGCCGAACTCGCTTTCAAACAGCTTCACCTGCGGAATGAGGCCGGCGAAGCCTTGCACGAACGACATGTCATCGTGGTCGAAGCGGTAATTCATGCCGACGCGCACGATGTCGCCGCGCAATGAGGCGCCGGTATGGGTCTCGAAGTCTCGCGGCCGCGTTCGGCAGTCCGACCGCCGTGACGTGGCCGAGATCGAAATGCAGGTAGTCGAGCGTGACGGAGGTCGACGGCGAGATCGCGTACTCGACGCCGGCGCCGGCGGCCCAGCCGGGGCGGATGTCGTCGCGCGAGCCCGCGAAACTCAAGACCGTTGGAGAATGTGAGGTCGCTCGTCGTCTTCACGGCCGCGAGCGCAAGGCCGCCGCTCGCATAGATCATGTAGCGGTCGTTGGGCGCATAGCCGATGCGGCCGCGCAGCGTCGAGATCCACGGGACTTCCTGCTGCTCGCGCAGCCCGTAGCCGAGGCCGATCGGGGTGCCACCGGAGGACGACGCGAGGCCTGACGCGCTCGTGAGGATGAAATCGCCTTCGACGCCGAACACGAACGCATCGATCTGATGCAGGTAGCCGGCCTGAAAGCCGCCGACGAAGCCGTTGGTCTTCGCCGACGACGCGGTCGGTATCGGCGGGATGGCGCCCGCGAAGGAGGCGGCCGGAAAGCCGGTCAGGCCGAAGTCGCTCTCGCCGAGCGCGTAACCGAGGTGCGCGCCGACATAGCCGCCTTCCCAGCGGTAGTAGGAAATGGGGGACGACGACAGGAGCGGAAAATCGGCGGCGGATGCGGGCGAGGCGAGCGATCCGGCGATCACGACCGCCGCGGCGGTCAGTATAGTGTGTCGGCGCGTACCCGCTGCACTGACCTTTGCGCTCAACGCCGCCCGACTCGACATCATTTCCGGCCCGCCAACTGTGCGTCGGCACAACCGTAAAGCGATATGGTTTACGATTTCTTGCGCGGCCCGTGCGTGCGTTGATTACACAGGTGTTTTTGCCGACGCTGCACGGAGCGCAATGCGCTCCGTTAACCATTCGGCAAGACGCGGCAGCAACATCACACCGTCGCGCCCTTCGCCTTGGCGCGCCGCAGGTGCTCGTCGAGGCGCGGCATGATCTCGACGAAGTTGCACGGCCGATAGCGGTAGTCGAGCTGATGGACGAGGATCTCGTCCCAGGCATCGCGGCAGGCGCCGGGCGAGCCCGGCAGGCAGAAGATATATGTGGCACCGGCGACGCCGGCGGTCGCGCGCGTCTGCACCGCCGAGGTGCCGATCTTGGCGTGGCTCACGATCAGGAACATGGTCGCGAAGCCGTCCATGCGCTTCTCGAACAGCGGCTCGACCGCCTCGGGCGTCACATCGCGGCCCGTGAAGCCGGTGCCGCCGGTCGAGATCACGACGTCGATCGCCGGATCGGCGATCCAGGTCCGCACCTGGGCGCGAATGGCGTCGACGTCGTCGGTGACGATCGCGCGCGCCGCAACCGCGTGCCCGGCCTTGGCGATGCGCTCGGCGAGCGTCGCGCCCGACTTGTCGTCGTCGAGCGAGCGCGTGTCGGACACGGTGAGCACCGCGATGCGCAGCGGGATGAAGGATTTGGTTTCGTCGATGCCCGGCATGATGGTTTATGTAGGATGGGTTGAGCGAAAGCGAAACCCATCATCTATGCGTTGGCCACCGAAGTGATGGGTTTCGCTGCGCTCAACCCATCCTACGAAGCCGTCCTACTTGATATCGACCACGCCGACCTCGTTGGCGAGGCTGTTGGCGAGCAGCACGTTGCCGTCGCGCGACACGTCCATGTTGCGCACAATGTCGCCGCCCAGGCGGCCCGGGATCGCCCAGGTCTGGAACTGCTCGGTCTTCGGATCGAAACGCACGATGGTGTTGGGCTTCGCGTAGGACTCGCAGTACCACAGCGCTCCCTTGGCGTAGGCGATGCCGTAGGGCTGCGACTGCGGCCCGCTCGGCGACTGCCATTCGGTGACCTTGCCGGTCTTCGGATCGAGCCGGCCGAGGAAACCGTGCGCGAAATCCGTGTACCAGATGTTGTCGTCGGCATCGATCGCGATTCGGCGCGGCCGCGCGCCAGGATCGGGCAGCGTCCATTCGGTGATCTTCATGTCGTCGTCGATGGTCGCGACCTTGGGCGCGCCGAACTCGACGAAGAACACCTTGTTCTTCGAGTTCGACCGCGAGACCGTAGGGCCGCGCGTTGGCGGTGGGCGGACGCACGAGCTTGATCGCGCCGGTCTTCGGGTCGAGGCGACCGACGAAATTGCCCTGCTGCACCGAGAACCACAGGATGCCGTTGTGGTCGAAGATCAGCGTGTGCGGATCGCGCGCCGCCGGGTCGGGCAGCGGATATTCGGTGACCTTGCCGGTCTTCGGATCGAGCTTGCCGATCAGCCCGGCGAAGTTGCCGGTGAACCAGACGTTGCCCTCCTTGTCCTCGACGAGGCCGTGCGGCGCGGTCATCGGGCGCTCGATGTGATATTCCTTGAACTGCCCCGTCTTCGGATCGAGGTGGCCGATCAGGTTGGCGAGCTGGCCCGAGTACCAGATGCCGCCGTCGCGCCCCGCCGCCGGATCGTGCGGGCGCGAGCCCGGCGTCGGCAGCGGCCATTCGTTCATCGTCACCTGCACGGGGCCCGGAATGATCTTCGCGGGCGGGCGGTTGCGCTCGGGGAAATTCTTGACCAGGTAGGCTTTGACGACCGGCCAATCCTTGGCGTCCACCGGCGCGCCGAAGTTCTGCATCATGTGCTCGATGGTGTCCCAGCCTTCGGGCGTGTAGCCGGCGCGCACGCGCGTCGCCGAATGACAGATGTTGCAGGTGGTGGTGACGATCTCCTTGCCGGGGCCGTCGGGAAAATCCTTCGGGTTGACGGGCGCGGGCGCTTGCGCCTGTGCGGGAAGCGCGAGCCAGACGAGCGCGAGCGCCGGGATGAATAGTGTACGGGCCATGTGGTGTCTCTCAAGGTTTCGCGCGGATCGCTCTGCCATCAGCTTCGCAAGAGGATGTCGCCGGCGCAAGGCGGCGATGCGACGGATTCACACCGCCCCGCGCTCTTCCGGCGGTTTGATATGGCGAAAGGAGAGCAGCAGCGCCACGTCATACGCGAGCTTGAGCGCGCCGCAGATGACGAGCGGCAGGCCCGAATACGGCGTGCCGAGCATGAGGCCGGCGAGCGCGGGGCTGAGCGACGCGGCAAGGCTGCGCGGCACCGTGGTGACGCTCGCGGCGGCGGGCCGCTCCGGCGGCGTCACCACCGCCATCACGTAGGAGGTGCGCGTCGGCACGTCCATCTGCGAGAGCGCGGCGCGCACGAGCAGGAGCGCGAGCACGACCACGAGGTTGGGCGCGAACGCCGCCGCGATCAGGCAGAGGTTCGACGGGACGTGGGTGTAGACCATGGTGTTGACGAGGCCGAAGCGCCGCGCGAGCCACGCCGCGGCCGGGAACGAGAAGGCGGCGAGCACGCTCGTGCCGAAGAAGAACATGCTGGCCGCGGACAGCGAGAGGCCGAAGCGCTCGAACAGCCACAGCGCGACCAGCGACTGCACCGCAAAGCCGCCCGCGAAGGCGTCGACGCTGAACAGCGCGGCGAGCCGGTAGACGACGCCGCGCGAGGGACCCAATCGAGATGGCGCGCCCGCGGGCTTCGCCTCGGCGCGTTGCGCCCGCGGCAACGCGCGATAGCAGGCGATGCCCGCGAACCCGAGCAGCGCGTAGAGATAGAGCATCGCCTGCAGCGCCGGCAGGGCGCCAAGGCCGAGCGCGCGCAGCAGGTCGGGCATCGCGGCCGCAAGCGCGCCGGCCGAGGTCGCGATCGCGCCGATCAGGCTGTAGCGGGCGAACACCTTGGTGCGATCGGCGTCGGTCGCCTCGCGCGCCAGCATGGTGTGCTCGATCGGCACCAGCACGCCCATGTCGCCGGTCGAAGGGTTCATGGTGCCGATGAACGCGATGGCGAGGATCAGCACGATCTGATGCGCGTTCGGCATCATGAGGCCGGTCGCGGCCATCAACAGCGCGCCGGCGATCAGCAGGCTGCGCAGATCGAAGCGCGGCGCGAGCCAGCCGACGGACAGCGTGAGCAATGCCGAGCCGAAAAGCGCCGTCGTCGCGACCACGCCGAACTGCGCCGGGCTGTAGCCGATCGCCGTCAGGTAGGCCGGCAGAACGATGACCGCAAAGCCGTCGCCGAAATTGCGCGCCGCGCGCGCCGCGAGGATGAGCCGCAGGTCGCGGCGATGCGCGGCGGCCTCGTCCGCGGGGTCGGCTGAAGCGGTCGATGTCTTGAGGGCATCCACGCGCAATCTCCTCGAAGCGTCGAGTGTTGCGCAGCGCTTGGACGAGGGTCTGACGGGGAGCCTGCGGTGTCCCCGGAGCGACAGACTAGCGCCGCGAATTGCGAACCGCAACGATCCGACCTACTGTGCGCGAGCCATGCGGAGGACATGATGCCATGAGGTGCTCGCTGTCGTTTGGACTTGGTCTCATCGTCATGATCGCCTCGGTCGGTTACGCCGATGCGCAGATGATTCGGGTTCATTCCGATCATCCGATCCGCAGCGAGAGCGATGCCCGGCGCATCTGCCCCGAACTGTGCGCTCGCACGACTGATTTCGGTCATCGCTACTATTGGGAGAAGCAGGGCCCCAGTTGGGAGCATGACGAGTGCCACTGCTCGATCAAGCACTGAACGCTCGACGTTGGGGAGCCTACGGTGTCCCGATGATGGCGAGCGGGTAGCAGCAAGCGCGGGAGATCAAGAGCTGGTCGCGAACGCACGTGAGGGGAGCACTGAACTTGCTCTCCTTCTCCCCCTTTAGGGGGAGAAGGTCGGGATGAGGGGGCGCCTCCACAAATTCCGACGTCGCGACTGGCGGAGAGGCCCCCTCACCCCGACCCTCTCCCCCTAAAGGGGGAGAGGGAGATTGGGCGCCGTGCCCACTCGATTACAAGCTGCCCGCCCCGAACGTATCGCAGGCGTCGAGCGTGCCGCGCTGGAGCCCGTTGGTGAACCAGCGTTGGCGCTCGGCGCCGCTGCCGTGAGTAAACGAGTCGGGCACCACGTGGCCGGTCGCCTTGCGCTCGAGCGTGTCGTCGCCGATCGCGGATGCGGTCTGTAGCGCGGCCGCGACGTCGTTCTGGTCGAAGAACGGCGGCTTGCCCTCGCGCTGCTGGCGCTGGTTCTCGTGGTTCGCCCATACGCCCGCCAAGCAGTCCGCCTGCAGCTCGACACGCACCTGCAGCGCATTGGCGGCCGCGCGATCGAGGCCGCGCTGCTTGAGTTGCACCTTGGGCAGCACGCCGAGCAGGGTCTGCACGTGATGGCCGACCTCGTGCGCGATCACGTAGGCCTGGCTGAATTGGCAGGCGGCGCCGCTGCAGCCGTTGAAGCGGGTCTGGATGTCGCGGAAGAACGCGGTGTCGAGATAGACCTTGTGGTCCTGCGGACAATAGAACGGGCCCATGGCGCTGCGCGCCACGCCGCCGCACGCGGCATCGGTCGAGCCCGCATACATGACCAGGATCGGCGGCTGGTAGGTCTTGCCGCTCTTGGCGAAGATGTCCTTCCACTGCACCTCGGTGCTGCCGAGGATGCGCGAGACGAAGTTGCCGCTCTGGCCGCTCGGCGTGCCGGTCTGGCGCGTCTGCATGCCGGGCGGACGCGGCTGCGGGTACGACTGCTGGTAACTGCCGCCGCCGCCTCCGCTCAACAGCGCGATCATCTGGATCGGACTGATGCCGAACACGCCCCAGCCGACCAGCACGATCACCGCGATGGTGCCGAGGCCGAGCCCGCCGCCGCCGATCGGGAGACCCCCGCCCATCGGCATGCCGCCGCCGCCCTGCACGTAGCCGCTTTCACCGCGGCGATCCTCGATGTTGCTGCTCTGCTCGAGATCTTCCCACCGCATCGATTCGCTCCGTCGCGCCTGGCCGTGCCGGGAACCAAGGTGGACCCGGCAATTCCTGCCGGGTTGGACCGCTCCTTAATGTGGTCCTGCGTTTACGCTTTGACAATACTTGGACAAGCGCCGCGGCAGGATTGCGAGATATCGCTGTGCCGCAACGATTTCTCGCATTCGCACAAAAGCGCACGCACGCCGACGTGGTTAAGCCGATTTTTACCTTGGCGCGGCAGTATGCGCATCGTCGGTTGTAGGTCCCGCGTCGCCGACTGCGTCGCCAAGAGCCTCAGAGTTCTGAGTTATGGTTGTACCGCGTCGCGGGGCGTCCGTCAGGGCGCCCCGCTCTCGTTTCGAGTCCGCGACGGCGCCGCATGTCATCGGCGGCGACTGCGTCGCTGAACTCAGCAAGCTGGCGGCCGAGAGCGTTGATCTCGTCTTCGCCGACCCGCCCTATAATCTGCAGCTCCAAGGCGACCTCAAGCGGCCGGACGACTCGCGCGTCGACGCGGTCGACGACGACTGGGACAAGTTCGCGAGCTTTGCGGCCTATGACGACTTCACCCGCGCCTGGCTGATGGCCTGCCGGCGCGTGATGCGGCCGGACGCGACGCTGTGGGTGATCGGCTCCTACCACAACATCTTCCGCGTCGGCGCGATCTTGCAGGATCTCGGCTTCTGGATCCTCAACGACGTGATCTGGCGCAAGCAAAACCCGATGCCGAATTTCCGCGGGCGGCGCTTCACCAATGCGCACGAGACGCTGATCTGGGCGAGCCGCAGCGCGCAGGCGCGCTACACCTTCAACTACGAGGCGCTCAAGGCCGGCAACGAGGACATCCAGGTACGCTCCGACTGGACGCTCGCGCTGTGCACCGGCGAGGAGCGGCTCAAGGGCAAGGACAAGAAGAAGCTGCATCCGACGCAGAAGCCGGAAGCGCTGCTCGCGCGGGTGATCCTGTCGGCCTCGCGGCCCGACGACGTCGTGCTCGACCCGTTCGCGGGCACCGGCACCACCGGCGCGGTGGCAAAACGCCTCGGCCGCCGCTTCATCGGCATCGAGCGCGATGCATCATATGCGGCGGCGGCGCGCGAGCGCATCGCCGCGATCGAACCACTGCCGCAGGCCTCGCTGGCCGCGTTCCAGACGGCGCGCGAGGCGCCGCGCGTGCCGTTCGCGGCGCTGATCGAGCGCGGGATGATCTCTCCGGGCGACAAGCTCGTCGACGCCAAGCGCAAGGTGAAGGCGCTGGTGCGCGCCGACGGCGCGGTCGCGCTCGGCGACGCGGTCGGCTCGATCCATCGCATGGGCGCGCTCGCGCAAGGCCTCGACGCGTGCAATGGCTGGACGTTCTGGCACGTCGAGACGAAGGCCGGGCTCACGCTGATCGACAGCTTCCGCTCGGAGATCCGCGCCACGATGGCGATTGCGGCGGAGTAGCGGCCGCTTCCCCGCCTCGCTTTGCGCTTCCCCCGTCTTTCCCGTCATGCCCGGCCATTGCCGTTCGAGGAACGGCGTCGCTTCGCTCGCCTATGTGCCGGGCATCCACGTCTTTGCGGCTGAAAGAAAGACGTGGATGGCCGGGACAGGCCCGGCCATAACGAATGGAAGCGCTCTCGGCCCGTGCCAGGCGGCGCTCGGCTCACCTGATCCCGATCGTCCGCACCGCGAGCGCTGCCGCGGAGGCGCGGTTTTCCACGCCGAGCTTGGCGTAGATCTGCTCGAGGTGCTTGTTCACGGTGCGCGGGCTCAAGTCGAGGATCTCGGCGATGTCGCGGTTCGACTTGCCGCGCGCGATCCACAACAGCACCTCGGCCTCGCGGCCGGTGACGGCGAGCTTCTGCTTGAGCACGCTCTGGTCATCCGCGGCGTCGCCCTCGACGAGGCGCAGCAGGTATTCGTCGGGGCCGACCTGGCCGACATAGACGAGCCGCAGCGCCATGGCGGCGCGGGGCGCGAGGTCGACTGCGGGCGTGACGGTGGGTTTCGCGGTGGCGGCCGATTGCTGCAGCCAGTCGCGCACGTTGCGCGGCAGCACGTAGCCCTCGGTGTCGAAATCCTTGAAGGCGGCGCCGAGCAGCCTGCCGGCCTGCGGCGTGCACCACAGGATGCGGCCATCGAGGCTCGCGGCGAGCAGGAAGCGGCCGAACACGTCGAGTGCGGCGCGCGCACTGTGCGCCATGCGCGCGTTGGCGAGATGGACGCGGATGCGGGCGAGCAATTCGCCGGGCACGATCGGCTTGGTGACGTAATCGACGCCGCCCGCCTCCAGCCCCTCGATGAGGTGATCCGAGTCGCTGAGCCCGGTCATGAAGATGACCGGCACGTGCGCCAGCGCCTTGTTCTGCTTGAGGCGGCGACAGGTCTCGAAGCCGTCGGTGCCGGGCATGACGGCATCCATGAGGACAACGTCCGGCGTGACCTTCTCGACGATCGCGAGCGCGTCCTCACCCTCGCGCGCCACCAGCACGGTCATGCCGGCCTCCTCGATCGCGTCGGTGAGGACGCCGAGCGTGCCGGGCGAGTCGTCGACCACGAGGACGATGTTCCTGCATTCCTTTCTAGGCATGGCCGGTCCGGATGGCCTCCAGGGTCGCGACGTAGCGCTTGAGATCGAACGCCTTCACGAAGCCGCGCAGCTCGCCGACGAAGCCCGCACAGGCAGGCGACGCAATCATGATGGCGTTGAGCTTCTCGTGGATCCGCCGCACGTGGCCGATCTCGCCGAGGCCGAGCAGCTCGGCGATCTCGGCGGCGGACGGGATGGCGCCGGCGGCGGGCGCAACGTTCGGGGCCTGGGCCGCCGGCTCCTCGTAGATCCACTCGATGTTCAACAGCGCGTGGATCTTCTTGAGCAGCTGGCGCAGGTCGATCGGCTTCATCAGGTAGTCGTCGTGCAGGCGCTCGGCGCCGGCGAGCCGGCCCGGGTCGAGCGCGTTCGCCGACAGCACCAGGATGGCGGGCCGCTCGCGTCCGGCATTGCGGATACGCTGCGCCACCTGCCAGCCGTCCATGTCCGGCATCGCGATGTCGAGCAGGATCAGGTTCGGCCGCAGCCGCTCGACGAGGGCGAGGCATTCGCGCCCGCCCGCCGCGGCCTCGACCCGGAAGCCGAGCGGCGTGAGCACCTCGGCAACAAGGTCGCGCTGCACCGCGTTGTCGTCGACCACCAGCACGGTCTGCGGCGGCCCGACATAGCCGCGCACGCGCTCCTCCATGATCGAGGCGACGCGCGGGCGCGCGACCGCGGAGAGCAGCAGCTTGACCGTGAAGGCGGTACCGCGGCCGGGCTCGCTCGCGACCGTGATGTCGCCGCCCATCACGTAGGTGAGCAGCTTGGTGATGGTGAGGCCGAGACCGAGGCCGGTCGCATCGATGCGCCTGCCGTGCGCGCGCTCGAACGGCTCGAAGATGCGCTCGAGGTCGCCCTTGGCGATGCCGATGCCGGTGTCCTCGACCACGATGGTCGCGACCTCGCTGCGATAGTCGACACGAAACGTCACGTGGCCGGTGGCGGTGAACTTGATGGCATTGGACAGCAGGTTGATGAGAACCTGCCGCAGCCGACTCTCGTCCGTGTGGACGACAGACGGCAGTCGCTCGGTCACGGCGTGGCGAAACGCGAGGCCCTTGGCGGCGGCCTGCAGGCGGAACATGTCGATCAGCTGATCGAAGAACTCGGCGGTGTGCACCTCGACGCGATCGAGGTGGAAGCGGCCGGCCTCGATCTTTGAAATGTCGAGCAGGCCGTCGATCAGCCCCGACAGGTGCTCGGCGCTGCGGCGCACCACCTTGACGGCATCGAGGCGCCGGGCCGGAAGCGCAGGATCGCGCTCGAGCAGCTGCGCATAGCCGAGGATGGCGTTGAGCGGCGTGCGCAACTCATGGCTCAGGCCGACCACGTGCCGGCTCTTCGCGTTGCTGGCGGCTTCCGCCTTCTCCTTGGCGCGCTGCAGCTTGGCGTCGGTGCGCTTGTGCGCCTCGATCTCGTTCATCAGGAGATCGGTCTGCCGGCGCGTCTCCTCCTCGGCGAACTTACGGCTGTTCTGCGCCAGCACGAACAGCCACGCGACCACGCCGCCGATGATGGTGAGGATAAAGAACACGGTCCAGAACGCCGACTTGACGGCTTCCTTCGCCATGTCGGCCGCGGGCGAGACCTGCAGATAGGCGACCGACAGGGCCGAGCCGATGACGAGGACGAAGAGCGAGAGCACGCCGACATAGTGGCCGACGTCGGTGTCGAGCAGGCGCGCGACGCGGGCCGGCAGCGTGCGGCGTGCGAGCGACAGCATCTGGTCGGACATGCGCGCCTGCGGCTTGCAGCAATCGCCGCAGCGCGCGTCGAGCGAGCAGCACAGCGAGCAGATCGCGCCCGCATAGGCCGGGCAGTGCGCCATGTCCTCGGCCTCGAAATGATGCTCGCAGATCGAGCAGCGGATCACCGCCTGGCCGCTCCAGTCGCGCCGCGGCGCGCGCGCGATGTAGAAACGCCCGCCGGTCGCCCACGCTATGGCCGGCGCCATCACGAAGGCGGTGCCGACGGCGACGAAGGCGGCAAGCGACTGGACGACGGCGCCGAGCGCGCCCGACATCGCGACGAGGCCCGCGATGGTTGCGATCGACATGGCGCCAACGCCGACCGGGTTGATGTCGTAGAGGTGCGCGCGCTTGAACTCGATGCCCTTGGGGCTCAGCCCGAGGGGCTTGTTGATGACGAGATCGGCGACCAGCGCGCTCACCCACGACACCGCGACGATGGAATAGAGACCGAGGATGTGCTCGAGCATCTTGAAGATGCCGAGTTCCATGAGCATCAGCGCGATCGCGACGTTGAACACGAGCCACACCACGCGCCCCGGATGGCTGTGGGTGAGACGCGAGAAGAAGTTCGACCACGCGATCGAGCCCGCATAGGCGTTGGTCACGTTGATCTTGATCTGCGAGATGATCACGAAGGCGCCGGTGAAGCCGAGCGCGACGCCGGGCGAGGCGAATACGTACTGGAACGCGATCCGGTACATCTGCGTCGGCTCGACTGCCTTGGCGAGCGGCACCATGTGCTCGACCGCGAGCCAGGCGAGGAAGGAGCCGGCGAGCAGCTTGAGCGCGCCCGGAACGATCCAGCCCGGCCCGGCCGAGAGATTGGCGAGCCACCAGCGCCATCGGCTGGTCTGCGGGCGCGCCGGCAGGAAGCGCAAGAAGTCGACCTGCTCGCCGATCTGCGCGATCAGCGAGAACACCACCGTCGCGGCGGTCCCGAACAGGATGATGTCGAACGATTGGCCGCGCTCGCCCGCGAGCCCATCGAAGTGCGTCCAGCGCGTGAACGAGCCGGCATCCGCGAAGGCGATGAAGCCGAACGGCAGCAGGTGCAGCACGATCCAGAACGGCTGCGTCCACATCTGGAGCCGGCTGATGAACGTGATGCCGTGCGTCACCAGCGGGATGACGACGAGCGAACTCACCACATAGCCGATGAACAGCGGCAGGCCGAACCACATCTCGAGCGCAAGCGACATGATCGCCGCCTCGATGGCGAAGAACAGGAACGTGAACGACGCGTAGATCAGCGACGTGATGGTCGAGCCGATGTAGCCGAAACCGGCGCCGCGGGTGAGCAGGTCGATGTCGACACCATAGGTCGAGGCGTAGCGCGCGATCGGCAGGCTCGTGAGGAAGATCACTGCGCCGACCGCGACGATCGCGATGCCGGCGTTGACGAAGCCGTAGTTGACCGTGATGGAGCCGCCGATCGCCTCGAGCGCAAGGAACGAGACCGCGCCGATCGCCGTGTTGGCGACGCGGAAGCTGGACCATCGGCGCGCGCTCTTCGCGGTGAAGCGCAGCGCGTAGTCCTCGAGCGTCTGGTTGGCGACCCACTGATTGTAGCTGCGCCGCACCCGGACGATTCGCTGTTGTGCCGTCATCGACGTCCGTCGCTCCGCGGACGCGCTGATCCGCTCCATCCACTCCCGGCATCGTCCGCTCGCGATGTCCTCCCCGAAGGGAGGCCGCCACCGCTCGAAGGGGACTTTAGCCGGCCCGCTCGCGCGGCAGATGAGCAAAAAGGCGGCAGTGTGCGGTGCAAAAAAATGCACATGTGCCTGCGACCCCGCCCGTCGAGCATAAGTCACGTTCCCACTGTCTTGCAGGCATGTTGGTACGCGGTCTGGCGTAGGCATATACGTCAAACGACGTATGCTGCATCGCAGCAATTCGATCCGATAGTTGGCGTCAGAAGCTGAGTTCGGCTCGCTTCGCAGATTTGAACCCCGCCGGAAACGGATCGAGGCGTCGCATGTCATCCAGGAAACGAACAACCGACATTCTCACCCCCACCCGACGTGAAATTCTCGTCGGCGCCGGCGCGCTCGGCGCCGCGGCCCTCGTGCCGCACCGGGCGCTCGCCGACGTGCCACCGACCGCGAAGGTCAACACGACCGGCCTTGCGGTGACCGACACCGAGGTGACGGTCGGCATCCTCCACTCCGTCACCGGCACCATGTCGATCTCGGAGACCGGCTCGGTCGAGGCCGAGAAGCTCGCGATCTCGCAGATCAACGATTTGGGCGGCGTGCTTGGCCGCAAGATCAAGTTCATCCAGGAGGACGGCGCCAGCGACTGGCCGACCTTCGCCGAGAAGGCGAAGAAGCTGCTGGCCAGCGACAAGTGCGCGGCCGTGATGGGCTGCTGGACTTCGGCGTCGCGCAAGGCGGTGCTGCCGGTGTTCGAGCAGTACAACGGCATGCTCTACTATCCGACCTTCTACGAAGGCCTCGAGCAGTCGAAGAACGTCATCTACACGGGCCAGGAGGCGACGCAGCAGATCCTCGCCGGCCTCGACTGGGTCAACAAGACCAAGGGCTCCAAGAGCTTCTACCTGATCGGCTCGGACTACATCTGGCCGCGCACGTCGAACAAGATCGCCCGCAAGCACATCGAGGGCCATCTCAAGGGCTGCAAGGTGGTGGGCGAGGAGTACTTCCCGCTCGGCCACACCCAGTTCAACTCGGTCATCAACAAGATCAAGCTCACGCGGCCCGACGTGATCTACGCGATCGTCGTCGGCGGCTCGAACGTCGCGTTCTACAAGCAACTCAAGGCGGCCGGCATCGATCTCACCAAGCAGACGCTGCTGACGATCTCGGTCACCGAGGACGAGATCGACGGCATCGGCGGCGAGAACATCGCGGGCGCCTATGCGTGCATGAAGTACTTCCAGTCGCTCGACAATCCGAACAACAAGAAGTTCGTCCCGGCGTTCAAGAAGATGTGGGGCGAGAAGACGGTGATCGGCGACGTCACCCAGGCGGCTTATCTCGGCCCCTGGCTGTGGAAGCTCACGGCCGAGAAGGCGGGCTCGTTCGACATCGACAAGATCGCGGCTGCCTCGCCGGGCGTCGAGTTCAAGGGCGCGCCCGAAGGCTATGTCCGCATCCACGAGAACCACCACCTGTGGAGCAAGACGCGGGTCGGCCGCGCGCGCACCGACGGTCAGTACGACGTGATCTACGAGACCGCCGACCTGGTCGAGCCCAATCCGTTCCCCAAAGGCTACCAGTGATGTCCCGGTAGCTTGCATGGCGGGCGTCCCGTCCTCTGTCGGGGCGCCCGCTCATCCACAAAGATCGCTTTCAGCCGACAAGGACGCAACGCAGATGCTCGGCGACTATTCGTTCGGCGACTTCATGTCGATCCTGGCGATGCAGGGCTTCGCCGGGCTGATCCTGTTCTCGGTGTTCGTGCTGATGGCGCTCGGGCTCGCGATCATCTTCGGCCAGATGGGCGTGATCAACATGGCGCATGGCGAGTTCATGATCCTCGGCGCCTACATGACGTATCTCACGTCGCACATCTTCCAGAGCTATCTGCCCGGGCTCTTTGCCGGCTACTTCTTCGTCGCCATGGCGATCGCGTTCGTCGTCTCGGGCACCGCCGGCATCGCGACCGAGTGGCTGCTGATCCGCCATCTCTATAAACGCCCGCTCGACACCCTGCTCGCGACCTGGGGGCTCAGCCTCATCATGCAGCAGGCGTTCCGCTCGATCTTCGGCGCGCGCGAGGTCGGCGTCGAGCTGCCGCAATGGATGATGGGCTCGCTCAACGTCACCCAAACCATCCAGGTGCAGATCAACGGCCTGTTCGTGATGGCGCTGACGCTGATCATCACCGGCATCGTCGCGCTGCTGATGTTCCGCTCGCGCTGGGGCCTGCAGGTGCGCGCCGTGGTGGCGAACCGCCCGATGAGCGGCGCGGTCGGCATCGACACGCGGCGGATCGACCGCCTCACCTTCGGGCTCGGCTGCGGCATCGCGGGCGTCGCGGGCTCGGCCTTCACCATGATCGGCTCGACGGGGCCGACCGCCGGCCAGCTCTACATCGTCGACACCTTCCTGGTCGTGGTGTTCGGCGGCGCCCAGAGCCTGCTCGGCACCATCGCGTCGGCGCTGTCGATCTCACAGACGCGCTCGACGCTCGAGTTCTTCCTCACCGGATCGATGGCGCAGGTGATCACCCTGCTCGCCGTCATCGGCCTCTTGATGCTTCGCCCGCAGGGACTGTTCGTCCTCAAGGTCAGAAGGTGATTTGCCAATGGCTCCGAAATCCATCGCACTCACGCGCTTGCGCTCGCCCGACCTGATCGGCTTCGTGATCCTCGCCGCACTCATCCTGGTCGTGCTGCCGCTCACCCTCGACATCTTTCGCCTCAACCTGGTCGGCAAGTATCTGACCTACGCGTTCGTCGCCGTCGGGCTGGTGCTGTGCTGGGGCAAGACCGGAATCCTGAGCCTCGGCCAGGGCATCTTCTTCGGGCTCGGCGGCTACTGCATGGCGGCGTTCCTCAAGCTCGAGGCGTCGAGCGTCGCCAACACCAAGATCCAGTCGACGCCCGGCATCCCCGACTTCATGGACTGGAACCAGATCACCTCGCTCCCCTTCTTCTGGACGCCGTTCAAGTCGCTGACCTTCACGCTGATCGCCGTCGTGATGGTGCCGACGCTGCTCGCCTTCATCGTCGGCGCCGCCATGTTCAAGCGTCGCGTCGGCGGCGTCTACTTCGCGATCATCACCCAGGCGATCGCCTCGGTGCTCACCATCCTGATCGTCGGGCGGCAGGGCTACACCGGCGGCATCAACGGCATCACGGACCTGCGCACCCTGCTCGGCTGGGACATCCGCACCGATCACGCGAAGTACATCCTCTATTTCGTCTGCTGCCTCCTGCTGCTCGGCTCGATGCTGGTGGCGCGCTTCGTCGAGGCGAGCAAGCTCGGGCGCATCCTGGTGGCGGTGCGCGACAAGGAGGAGCGCGTGCGCTTCTCCGGCTACGACGTCGCCAACATCAAGATCTTCGTGTTCTGCTTCGCCTCGGCGCTCGCGGGGATCGGCGGCGCGATGTTCGCGCTGCAGGTCGGATTCATGTCGCCCTCCTTCGTCGGCATCGTGCCGTCGATCGAGATGGTGATCTTCTGCGCGGTGGGCGGGCGCAATTCCATCGTCGGCGCGGTGTTCGGCACGCTGCTCGTCAACTGGGCGAGGACGACGTTCTCCGAGGATTTTCCGCAGCTGTGGCTGTTCGCGATGGGCGGGCTGTTCATCGGCGTCGTGCTCGCCTTCCCGGGTGGGCTCGCCGGGCTCGTCACCGAGCAGATCATCCCGCGCCTGCGGTTCGGCAAGCGCGCCGACGGAGCGCCGCCGGCCGGCACGGCGCCGATCGCGCAAACGCTGCCGGCAGCCGCCGAATAGGAGCAACCCATGTCGGAAACCGATTTCCTCCTCGCGCTCGAAGGCGTCACCGTCTCGTTCGACGGCTTCAAGGCGGTCGACGCGCTCAATCTCTACGTCGACAAGGGCGAGATGCGGGTGATCATCGGGCCGAACGGCGCCGGCAAGACCACCGTGCTCGACCTGATCTGCGGCCGTACCCGCGTCTCCGACGGATCGATCAAGTTCAAGAACCAGGAGATCACCGGCCGCAAGGAGCAGGACATCGTCAGGCTCGGCATCGGCCGCAAGTTCCAGACCCCGACCATCTACGAGGACCTGACCACGTTCGAGAATCTCGAGCTTTCGCTGCCGCGCGGGCGCAGCGTGACCGGTGCGCTCTTCTGGAAGCGCACCGACGAGGTGATCGAGCGGGTGCGCGAGATCGCGCGCATGATTTTCCTCGAGGACCATCTCGGCCGCCCGGCGGAGACGCTGAGCCATGGCCAGAAGCAATGGCTGGAGATCGGCATGCTGCTGATCCAGGAGCCGGAGCTCCTGATGCTCGACGAGCCGGTTGCCGGCATGAGCGTCTCCGAGCGCGCGCGCACCGCCGAGCTCCTCAAGGAGATCATCAAGAACCGCTCCGTCATAGTCATCGAGCACGACATGAAGTTCGTCGAGAGCATCGCGTCGCACGTGACGGTGCTGCATCAGGGCAAGGTGCTGGCGGAGGGCGACATGCAGACCGTGCAGGCCAATCCGCAAGTGAAGGAAGTCTATCTGGGGCACTGAGATCACCCGCCGTCATGCGTGGGCTTGGCCCGCGCATCCCGCTCAGGTGGGCACCTAAGCGGGATTGCCGGGACAAGCCCGGCAATGACGAGAAACAGCCACCAAAGAGAGGCGACCATGTTCGAAGTCAGCAATCTCTCATCGGCCTACGGGCAGAGCCAGGTCCTGCACGGGATCGACCTTTCGGTCGCGCGCGGCGAGATCGTCGCGCTGGTCGGGCGCAACGGCATGGGCAAGTCGACGCTGATGAAGTCCCTGATCGGCCTCATGCCGACGCAGAGCGGCCGCATCGCGGTCGACGGCGTCGACCTGACGCCGCTCGCGAGCCATCAGCGCGTCGCCAAGGGCCTCGCCTACGTGCCGCAGGGCCGGCAGATCTTCGGCACCATGACGGTGCGCGAGAACATCGAGACCGGCCTCGTCGTCACCGGCAAGGACGAGGTGCCGCGCGAGATCTACGACCTGTTTCCGATCCTCGCCGACTTCGAGAAGCGGCGCGGCGGCAATCTCTCCGGCGGCCAGCAGCAGCAGCTCGCGATCGCGCGCGCGCTCGCCGCCGACCCCAAGGTGCTGCTGCTCGACGAGCCGACCGAAGGGATCCAGCCCTCCATCATCAAGGACATCGCCCGGCTGCTGCGCGACATCCGCACCATCCGCAACATCTGCATCGTCGTGTGCGAGCAGGTGCTGAGCTTCGTCCTCGACGTCGCGGACCGCATTCTCGTGATGGAAGGCGGCCGCATCGTCCATAGCGACGCGCGCGCGAACGCCGATGAAGCCGCAATCGCGCGCTTTCTCACCGTCTGATTTTCATTCGAAGGGATTCCACGTGGCCGGCGTGGGGTGCGAGTGCTGACCACAACGAAGCGCAAGGAGCCGCCAATGCCCAAGACGATCGTCAAAATCGATCTATCGGAATCGCCCTACAAGAACGACATGATCCACAACCGCTGGCATCCGGATATCCCGATCATCGCATGGGTCAAGCCGGGCGACGACTTCATCATCGAGACCTATGACTGGACCGGCGGATTCATCAAGAACAACGACTCCGCCGACGACGTGCGCGACATCGACCTCTCGATCGTGCACTTCCTCTCGGGCCCGATCGGCGTCGAGGGCGCCGAGCCGGGCGACCTGCTCGTCGTCGACCTGCTCGACGTCGGCGCAAAGCCCGAGAGCCTGTGGGGCTTCAACGGTTTCTTCTCCAAGAAGAACGGCGGCGGCTTCCTCACCGACCATTTCCCGCTGGCGCAGAAATCGATCTGGGACATCTCCGGCATGTATACCCATTCGCGCCACGTGCCGGGCGTCAACTTCGCAGGCCTGATCCATCCCGGCCTGATCGGCTGCCTGCCCGACCAGAAGCTGCTCGACACCTGGAACGCGCGCGAGACGGCGCTCATCGCCACCGATCCCGACCGCGTGCCGCCGCTCGCGGCGCCGCCATTCGCCGCGACCGCACACGCGGGCCGCGCGACTGGCGACGCCAAGGCCAAGGTCGCTGCCGAGGGCGCCCGCACGGTGCCGCCGCGCGAACACGGCGGCAACTGCGACATCAAGGACCTGTCGCGCGGATCGAAGATCTACTTCCCGGTCTACGTGAAGGGCGCCGGCCTCTCGATGGGCGACCTGCACTTCAGCCAGGGCGACGGCGAGATCACCTTCTGCGGCGCGATCGAGATGGCCGGCTGGCTGCATCTCAAGGTCGACATCATCAAGGACGGCATCGCCAAGTACGGGATCAAGAACCCGATCTTCAAGCCATCGCCGATCGTCCCGACCTACAACGACTACCTGATCTTCGAGGGCATCTCGGTCGACGAGATGGGCAAGCAGCACTATCTCGACGTCCACATCGCGTATCGCCAGGCGTGCCTGAATGCGATCGAGTACCTCACCAAGTTCGGCTACTCGCGCGCCCAGGCCTACGCCATCCTCGGCACGGCGCCGTGCCAGGGACATATCTCGGGCGTTGTGGACATCCCCAACGCGTGCGCGACGCTGTGGCTGCCGACCGACATCTTCGACTTCGATCTGATGCCGAGTTCGGCCGGGCCGATCAAACACATCAAGGGCGGGGTCGACATTCCGATGTCGCCGGACAAGTAGTCCGACCCCGAACTTGATTGTTGAGCATGATCCTATCCGAAAACCGGCATCCACTTTTCGGGATCATGCTCGAGGCGAGGACGGCCGCCGTCCTCGCCCCAACCTCACTGCGTTTGTTGGGAGAGAACGATGCCCGTCTATGACTACGAATGCGAAGGCTGCGGACCTTTCACGACCATGCGGCCGATGGCGCAGTGCGACCGGCCGGCGCCCTGTCCGCGATGCGGCGGCAAGGCGCCGCGGGCCTTCCTGAACGTCCCCTACCTCGCGATGCCGGCCGAGCGGCGTATCGTCCATGCGACGAACGAGAAAAGCGCGCATGCACCGCGGCGCCTGTCGGATCTCGGCGGACGGCACGGCGCCGGCTGCAGCTGCTGCGCGACGAAGTCGACGCGCACCGTGCGCCGCGGCAAGAACGGCGCCAAGACCTTCCCGGGCAACCGTCCCTGGATGCTGTCGCACTGATTCCTGGCTGCACCTGGAGGCCGTCGGCCAAAATCCTCCGGTCGCCTGGCTGATCCGGTCAGAGCGCTACCCGCTCTCTTCGCAATTGGCTAGGATCGTCGCCTGCCATCGTCGCGTGGCGAACCGGGGGGATGCCATGAACTGGGTGCCGATCGGCGCCGGTGCGATCGTCGCGATCGTGGCCGCCGGCTTTCTGCTCTATCGCAAACGGCTGATCTCGGAAGCCACCCTGATGGCGGCGACGCAGACGTCGCGCGCAGCCGATGTCGCCGGTCTCGCGCCGGGCAGCGTCGTCGAGGTGGTCGGGACGCTGCGCTGCCCCAATCCGCTGACGGCGGAATTCTCCAACCGGCCCTGCGCCTACTTCAAGTCAGAGATCACGCGCACCGTGACGCGCGCCAATAACCAGGGGACCGAGACGTCGCGCATCCACGTCAACACGATGCATGCGCCGTGCGCGGTCGAGGACGCGAGCGGCCGCGTGGCGCTCAATCTCGATGGCGCGGAGGTCGAGGGCGAGAAGGTGGTCGATCGCGAGGAGGCGGAGCGGGACGTGCTCGGCGTCATCGTCAACGCGATGCAGAACGTCAACGCGCGGCGCCGCTATACCGAGACGATCCTCGCGTCCGACATCGCGGTCTACGTCCTCGGGCAGGTGCAACCCAACAATTCAATCGGCAAGCACGGCTCGACGTCCAACGTCTTCGTCGTCAGCAACAAGTCGAAGGAGGAGCGCTCAAGGTCGCTGGGCCACTGGATCACCGGGCTGCTGTGGCTCGGCATCGTGCTCGCCGCGGCCGGGCTCGGACTGATCGGCTGGGGCGTGCACGGCTGACAAAGACGACACCCGTCAGCGCATGCGCGCTAACGGCGAGCCGCGCTCGGCCTGCCAGCGACCGGAGCAGCTCGCGTTCTGCGACGTGCCCTGCCAGCGGCCTTCGCCAGCCGAGTCGGACAGGCGCCCGATGCCGCGCGCCGACGAGCCGCCCGAGCGGACCACGACCGAAACCCGCCCCTGGGCGTCGACCTGACCCGACACCGCGACATCGGAGCCGCCCGCGTAGAAGACCCGGCCTCCCTGGATCCGCAGGCCGTAGCGATACGCACGGTCGCAGGTCCCCTGATCGGTGATAATGACGACACTCCAGGGTCCGTCGAACCTCTCTACGGTCGCCCTGGCGCCCCAGGCCGAGAGGGTCGCGATCAAGACCAGGGGAATTGAGAGAACGATCCGTCGCAGCGGTGCATCAATCATCGCGTGTTCCTCGGCAGCCCGTGCAGAGAACCAACAACGCTCGTGAGAACCCGTACGCTCACCTGCGCGCGATCAACAAAAGTTGAATGCGCCTTCGGCCAGAATACTGACGCAGCCGGACGGGCAAGCCGGTGTGCGCTCGATCTCCCTACCGCCGATCGAACCTGATCACCTGGCCGGTGTCCTCGGAGATCACCGTCACGCCGCCGGTGTCGCCCTGCGGCAGCGGCACGCCGTGCAGCAGCAGGAACTTCACCGGGTGATCGGAGAGGCCGGCCGGAAGGCGGATCTCGCGATGGATGATGAACTCGCCGCGCTTGTTGCGCGTGATCGCGCCGGAGTTCTGCAGCTGCATCAGGCCCGCGAGCCCGGGCAGCATGTCGTAGCGCATGACCGGCACGCCGGCGACGACCGATTTGTCGTCGACGTCGACGACGCCGCCCGGACGCGAGTTCGCCAGATCCTGGTCGAGATCGATCGGACCGGTCTGCACGACGACGCCGCTCACGTCGCCGCTCAGCGTCAAGGTGCCGAATTCCTTGACGATGGTCAGGCGCGGCTGCGTCTTGTCGTCATAGCCGGAGCGGATCGTGCCGGAGGGCACGACGAACGCGCCGACATTGTAGCGGCCGACGACCACAGTCGGGTCCTTGCCGCTTTGGCGGCGCACCAGCCCGACCGCGACGGCGGCATCGGTCGACTTCGCCTCGACGAAGGGCTTGAAGCAGCTGGTCCGCGCCACGAAGCTGACGCGCTCCGCCGGCAACCCGCTGAACCCGATCAACGGCGTCGCATCCGCCTTCTTGGCTTCGCCCGCGGTCGAGCCCAAGGTGATCACGCCCGCCGAGACGGAAACGCGCGCCTTGGCCTCCATGTTCGAGAGCCCGGCGCCGACGAGACGCTCGACGCGGTCGACCGCGCCGGTCAGGCGCCAGATCGTCGGCTCGTCCGTGATGACGACGATGTAAAGCGGCTCGGCGCCCGGCTCGATCCTGATCTCGCCGGTGCCGGTCACGACGTCCTGCGAGCCGAGGGCGACGCGCGACAGCGCCTCGCCGCGACGCGCGCTCAGCACCACAACCTTGGCGGCGTCGGACGCCTTGGGCATAACGCATTCAGCCTGCATTTTGGCCTCGCGCTCCGCCTCCGCCTTGCGTCGCGTCTCCGCGAACGCGGCTTCCGCCTTGCGCCGCGTCTCCTCGGCCTGGCGGCGGCGAAAGCCATTGAGCTCGTCCTGCGAGATCGTGCCGTTGTTGTCGGCGTCGACGGCGCGGAACTGCTCGGCGCCGAGCGCCTCGAAGTCCGCAAGGGTGAGGCGTCCGTCGCCGCTGTGCGACTGCGCGACAAGCTGGCGAATGCGCGCCGACAGGCCGAACATCGCATTGTAGCGGTTGTCGGCGAGGCCCTCCGCGGCACTCATCACTTCGGCGAGGGTCAGCTTGCCGTCGCCGTCCTTGTCGGCGGCCATCGCGCGGCGCACCTCGGCTTCGATCGATTGCGCGACCGACGGGCCGGTCTGGCTGCGCCGCTCATAGGCGAGATACCGGCGCAACTCGTCGGCCGTCACGGCGCCGTCGCGATCGAGATCGGCGCGCAGGACCTGCATCGCGGCCGCCATGCGCAACTGCGCCTTGGCGACGGCGTCGTGCAGGTCGGCGTCCGCCGCGGTCAGCACTCCGTCCTGGTCGGCGTCGAGCTGGCGAAATTCCTGCCGCAGGCGCTCCGTATAGGTGCCGAGCGTGGCGCCGGGCTGCAGATACATGAGGAATGTCTGCGCCGTCACGTCGGGAAACTGGGCAGCCGCCGGATATGCCAGCAGGCACAGGGAAAGGCCCAGCCCAAGCGTCAATCCGCGGGCAAGTCCGGCAATCCGTTTCATGCGGGGACCTCGTGCAGCGGCGCGAATTGACCATCGTCACGCGGATTGAATGAATCCTTATCGCGACGATCCGTGCGACGAACGAAGGTAAACGCGGGCCTATGCAATTGCCTCAAAGTGGCGGCGCCAAGGCGACCTGAAAGGGGGCCCGGATCGCGCGCAGGACCTTGGGGCGGCCGCAACCGCGTTTCACCGCACAGCGGCGCGCCGCGGCGGCGGCGCATCGACGCCCTGCGCCCCCTCGCGCTTCACCTCCGCATAGAACTGCGGCGCCTCGCGGCGCTCGAACATGCCGTAGTCGCGGATGATGCGCACCTGCCGCTGATGCACGGGCGCGGCGCCGACGGGCTGCGTCGGCGTCCAGGCTTGCGCGGCCGCGGCATCGCGCCACGACGCGAGAAGCAGGAGCTTGCCGGGCGCGTAGATGCTCTCGAATGCCTCGTAATCGACGAGCCCGTCGGCGCCGGCACGCAGGCCAAGCTGCGCCGCGAGGTCGGCGGCGTTGCCGGGCGCGCCGTCGGGACGCGGCGCGATCACCGAGATCGTCATGGCCTTGGCGTCACCGGCCTGCGTCTCGTCGAAGCGCTGCTGCACGGGCGTGCCCGACGCGCTATCGGCCGTGATCTCGCCGACACGCAGCCGATAATCCTCGAACACCTCGAAGCGGCCGCGCTCCTGCGCGCCGTGGTGCTCGGCCTGGGTGCGCCAGCGGACCACCGCCTTCTCGTCGCGCCAGATCGAGAGCGACAGGATGCGCCCCGCGGTGCGCTGGCTCGCGAAGCGGTCGACGTCGATGAAGCCGTCGATCGCCTCGAGCTTCGGCTTGAGGAACTTGGCGAGCGCCAGATACTCGTCGAACCTCTCCGTCTTCGGCTGCACCTCGAAGATCACCGCGAACATCGCGCGTCCTTTCAATTTGTCCAGGTCCCGTACGTCAATGCCTGCGATACGCGAAAGTCCCGCGCGCCTGCTTCGGGGGCGCACGAAGTGTCCGGGACGACCGGGCCGGCCGCGCCATGGACGGCCCGCCCATAATAGGGCACGTTTCCGCTACTGGCGAAGGCCCTCGGCCGACGCCGTGCGGCACCCGGGGAGGCCGTATGAGACAATATCTGCTGGCCGCGCTGGCGAGCTTCATCGCACTGCCGGCCCTCGCCTATCCGAATCGGCCGATTACGCTGATCGCGCCGTTCACGGCCGGCGGCGATGCCGACCTGTCGGCGCGCAACCTCGCGCCCGCGGCGCAGCGCCTGCTCGGCCAGCCCATCATCGTCCTCAACAAGGCGGGCGGGAGCGGGGCGCTGGGCTCGCAGCAGGTCAAGGACGCGACGCCCGACGGCTACACGCTGCTGGTCGCGCGCGTCGCCTCGCACGCGGTGCTGCCGGCGCTCAAGAAGAACCTCTCCTACAAGTGGAACGACTTCACCTTCATCGGGCTGCTCGAGCTCAATCCGGTCGTGTGCGTGGTCAATGCGGAGTCGCCCTACCGCACGCTCGACGATTTGAAGAAGGCGATCGCGACGCAGCCGCGCAAGCTCAACTACAGCTCCTCGGGCATCGGCACGATCCTGCATCTCGGCGCGCAGATGCTGTTGCAGGCGTTTCAAGCGGCGCCCGACGCCGCCACGCATGTGCCCTACAAGGGCGGCGGCGAGGCCGCGCTCGCGGTGCTGTCGAAAGACGTCGACTTCAGCTGCCTGAATTTCCCCTCGGCGGTCGGCCTCATCCAAAGCAAGCGCCTGCGCGCGCTCGCCGTGCTGACGCCGGAGCGGCTCAAGGACATTCCCGACGTGCCGACCGCGCGCGAGGCCGGCTATCCGCAGCTCGAGGCGATCGTCGGCTGGAGCGCGCTGCTCGGCCCGCCCCGCATGGAGCAGGCGGCGCTCGGCAAATGGGTCGAGACCCTGCGGGCGGTCGCGCAGGATGCGGCCTGGCGCGCGTCCGAGCAGAAGATCGGCAGCATCCCGCGCATGCTGTCGCCGCAGGAGACCGAGCGCTTCATGGGCGAGCAGTACGACATCTATGCGCGGCTCGCCGCGCAGCTTCATCTGGAACTGAAATAGATCTGGAACTGAAATAGACCATGTCGACACGAACTCGCGGCGCCGATGCGCTCGTGCGGGCGATGCAGAATGCCGGCGTCCGCCGCCTCTTCACGCTCTCCGGCAACCACATCATGTCGATCTTCGACGCGGTGCTCGACGCCGGCATCACGCTCGTCCACACGCGCCACGAGGCGGCGGCGGTGTTCATGGCGGACGCGTGGGGGCGGCTCACCGGCGAGCCCGGCGTCGCGCTCGTCACCGGCGGGCCGGGCCACGCCAACGCGGTCGGCGCGCTCTACACGGCCGCGATGGCGGAATCGCCGCTCGTGCTCCTATCCGGCCATGCGCCGGCGGGCCAGCTCGGCACCGGCGCGTTCCAGGAGATGCGGCAGGCCGATATCGCGGAGCCGCTCACCAAGCTTGCGACGACGAGCATGCGCTCCGGCGAGATCGCGCGCGATTTCGCGGCCGCGATGCGGTCGGCGCACTCGGGCCGGCGCGGGCCCGTGCACCTGAGCCTGCCGAGCGACTGCCTCGACGGCGAGGCCGATCTCGCGCAGGTGCCCGGGGCCGCGGCGTTCGCGGCCGACGCGATGGCGCTCGACGCGACGACGGCGGACGCCATGCTGGCGCGCCTCTCCGCCGCCAAGCGCCCGCTGATCGTCGTCGGGCCGATGATGATGACGCGGGCGGGGCGCGATGCGGCGACGCGTCTGGAAGAAGCGCTCGGGATTGCGGTGGTCGGCATGGAGTCGCCGCGCGGGCTTGCCGACGCGAGTCTCGGCGGCTTCTCACAGATGCTGGCGCAGGCCGATTGCGTGCTGCTGCTCGGCAAGCGGCTCGACTACACGCTCAAATTCGGCAAACCGCCCGCCTTCGCGGCAACGTGCGAGGTGCTGCAGATCGACGCCGAGGACGAGCAACTCGCGCGGACGCGCCGCGCCATCGGGGCGCGGCTCGCCGCGAGCACGCGCGCCGAGCCGTTCGCGGCTGCCGACGCGCTGGTGCGCCGCGCGCAAGCGAGCCGCCCGGCGAACGGCGGCTGGCACGACGAGGTGCTCGCCGCGCTCGCGGCGCGCCCGGCCGGCTGGGACAGCGCGCGATCCGGCCAGCCCGGCCGCCTGCATCCGCTCGAGGCGTTGCGGCCGCTGCAGCCGTTCATCGATCGGCATCCGGACTCGGTTCTGGTCATGGACGGCGGCGAGTTCAGCCAATGGGCGCAGGCCCTGCTCACGGCGCCCAATCGGGTGACCAACGGCGTTGCGGGCGCGATCGGCGCCGGGCTGCCGTTCGCGGTGGCGGCGCGGCTCGCGCAACCGCAGGCGCCCGTGATCGCCACCATGGGCGACGGGACCTTCGGCTTCCATCCGGCCGAGATCGACACGGCGGTGCGCGCCGGCGCGCCCTTCGTGGCGATCATCGGCAATGATGCGCGCTGGAACGCCGAGTACCAGATCCAGCTGCGCGACTACGGCACCAACCGCGTCGGCGGCTGCGAGCTCCTGCCGACGCGCTACGACAACGTCGCGATCGCGTTCGGCGGCTACGGCGAGCACGTGACGCGCGCCGACGAGATTGCGCCCGCGGTCGAGCGCGCGATCGCGTCCGGCCTGCCGGCCGTGATCAACGTCGCGCTCGACGGCCAGCCCGCCCCGAGCTTCGAGCCGATGAAGACGGCTTAGCGGCGGCGTTTGCGCTATCACACCTGCTTGGCAAATGACGGGTTCGCCGCGTCTTGCCGCCAGATAACTCCCCTCCGGACGACGAGCCTATCCCCGGGGCCGTGAGCGGCTGCGAACAGGAGGCCGGCGAAGAACGTGAAGTGATCGACGAAGAAGCCGAATTCCGTTTGGTTGCCGTTCCAATGCGAGGGGCCATGAAACGCGAAGGCGAGGAACAGGACGTAGACACCGGCAAGAAGCGCCGCCTCGGAGAAGAAGGCCCCGCTCCATAGCGCTATTGCGAGAGCGCTTTCGAAGAACGCGGCGATCCAGGCCAGCATGAGCGGAAACGGAAATCCTGCGGCGCCGATGTAGGCTGCGGTGCCGCCCATTCCGGCGAACTTGAAGACGGCGGCCATCGCGAAAAGGGCGCCAAAGATCAGTCTCGCGGTCAAAACCGCAATGGTCTTGCTCATCGGTCGTCCCTCCAAAGCTCGATACGCTGATTAAGGACGGACGACAGACGTCGCGCCCGACACGGCCTGGAAAAAAAGCGCGCCTACGGGCGGCGCCGGGAATACGAAAGATCGAAATCGGATTGCCACGTCACCTCGTCGTCAGATGAATACCACGTGCCGCGCAGCGTGCCGGCGTTTTCGTCGAGCCGCGCCTCGAAGCGCTGCGAGAACGGCTTACCGCTGCGCGCGATCGACCAGACACCCGCCGCCATCTGCGTGCGATAGATACGAGAAACACCACGAGAGTCGCTGTAGAGCGCCACGCAGTCCTCAGCCGAGTCGTCAGCGCCGATCAGCCACACGCTCGCCGGCGCCGGCTCCGGCGGCCTCGACCGAAGCGCGAGATACGCTCCACCTTCGACCCACTCGAACACCGCAAGGCCGCGCGCACCCTGGAAATCGGAGGAAATCATCTCCCATTCGCCGAGCAAAGCGCACCATTGTGAATTTCGCAGAATCTTACTCGATACAGATACAGACGCCATCACACGCGACCTCCCCGCCGCGGTGGAAATGCTTTCACGAGAGTGTGGTCGACATATGATTGCGGCGACAACAAATGACCCTTGCGTCGCGGCGCAAGCTTGTGCGTCTTGCGCAGAGAAGCCGCGGCCTCGCGATGACGCCGCAGGGTGGGCAAAGGCGGCCGAGTCACCTGCGTGTTTGTTCTTCGGCTGTCCCGCCGTGCCCACGCGGATTGCCTTACCGCGTGGGCACGGCGGGTCGGGCAGCATGCCTATACGCGGGCACCTCGGCCGCCTTTGCCCACCTTACGGCGCCGAATTCGTATGGCGATCAGCGCGCGGCGGTCACCTGGATCTCGATCTTCTTGTCCGGGCCCTGCAGCAGCGCCTCGATGCAGGCGCGGGCCGGCGTCTGGCCCGGAATGACCCAGGCGTCCCAGACCTTGTTGAACTCGTCGACGGTGCGGATGTCGGAGAGCCAGATCGTGGCGGTGAGCAGCTTCGACTTGTCGGTGCCGGCTTTTGCCAGAAAGCCGTCGATGAGGGAGAGGATCTCGGCCGACTGGTCGGCCAAGCTCTGGCCTACGCTCTTCGCGGCCGTGAGGCCCGCGAGATAGACGGTGTCGCCGTGGATGACGACCTTGCTCATGCGCGGTCCGGCGTCAATGCGTTGAATGGTCATGATGTTTCCTTGTGCTTGACGTTCAGGATGAAGATGGAGCTGAGGTTCAGGAAGAAGATGAGATGAGGTTGAGCAAGAAGATGAGGAGCGTCCCGCGCGGATTCCGTTACCGGCGTTTTGCCATCCTATGAGCTTTCTGCCTACCCGCCGGCGACGCCCTGCGTGTTCACGTAGAGTGAATAGAGCGAGTGGCTCGCCGCCATGAACAGGCGGTTACGGTAGCGGCCGCCGAAGCAGAGGTTGGCGCAGCGCTCGGGGAGCGCGATGTGGCCGATCGGCTCTCCGGCCGGATTGAAGATGCGCACGCCGTCGAGCGCCGCCGTCATGCCCCAGCCGCACCACAGGTTACCGTCGAGATCGAGGCGGAAGCCGTCGGGCGTGCCGTCCGGGCCGGCGCTGATGAACTCCTTGCCGTTGGCGAGCTTGCGGCCGTCGATCACGTCGTAGACCAGGAGCCGGCGCGGCTGCGCGCGTGACTCCACGATGTACATCTTCGTTTCGTCCGGCGAGAACGCGAGCCCGTTCGGCCCGACGATGCCGTCGGCGACAACGGTCGCCTCACCGGTCTGCCCGTCGACGCGGTAGACGTTCATCGGCAGCTCGGAGGTGTCGATATGGCCCTCGTAGTAGCCGATGATGCCGAAATGCGGATCCGTGAACCAGATCGAGCCGTCGGATTTCACCACCACGTCGTTCGGCGAGTTGAGCCGCTTGCCCTGGTAGCGGTCGCAGATCACCGTGATCGACCCGTCATACTCGGTGCGGGTGACACGCCGCGCGTCGTGCTCGCAGGTAACGAGGCGGCCCTGCCGGTCGCGCGTGTTGCCGTTGGCGTTGTTCGACGGCTTGCGGAAGACCGAGATGGCGCCGGTCTCCTCGTCCCAGCGCATGATGCGGTTGTTCGGGATATCGCTCCACAGCACGCAGCGCGCGTCGCCGAACCAGACCGGCCCTTCGCTCCAGCGCATGCCGGTCGCGAGCCGCTCGACGCCCGCGAGCGGCAGGCGATACTTGGCGAAGCTCGGATCGAGGATCTGCACCGACGGATCGGGATAGCGCTGGCTGGGCGTCCAGGCGGGTTCGGCGGGCGCTGTCATGAGCGTTTCCTCTTCTTGTAGGGTGGGCAAAGGCGCGATGCACAGTCCATCCGCGTGGGCAAAATCGCCGAAGCGCCGTGCCCACGCGGATGGACGGTGCAGGCGATTTTGCCCACCCTACGACTCAAGCGCATGTGCGACCACCTTGCGCATCAGGTTCGGCAGCGCCTCATCTTTCAGCTCATCGAGCGCAACCCAGCGCGTGCCGTCGGGCGCCTTCGCGGCGGCGCCGACGCGCGCGACATGGACGGAGAGCTCGAGCGGAAAATGCGTGAACACATGGCTGACGCGCCCGGCCACGCGCCGCCACGTGGCGCGCGGGAAGCGCGGCGCGTCGGCGAGCGCGGTGTCGTCGTCGAAATCGTGCGTCCAGGCGCTGGTCGGCACCTCGCTCATGCCGCCGAGCAGGCCCTTGGCGGGCCGCGTGCGCAGCAGCACGCGGCCATCCGCGCGCACCACCACGAAGGCGGCGCCGCGGCGCAGCTTGCCCTCGCGCTTGGCAGCCTTGCGCGGAAACGTCTCGGCGTCGCCGCGCGCGCGCGCCGCGCAAGGCTCGTTCCACGGGCAGAGCGCGCAGGCGGGCTTCTTCGGCGAGCACAGCGTGGCGCCGAGATCCATCATCGCCTGAGCGAAATCACCGGCGCGGCGCGCCGGCGTCAGCGTCGCGGTGAGCCGGCGGATCTCGGGCTTGGCGTCGGGCAGCGCGTCCTCGACCGCGAACAGCCGCGCCACCACGCGCTCCACATTACCGTCGACCGGCGTCGCGGGCTGATCGAACGCGATCGCGGCGACCGCGGCCGCCGTGTAGGGGCCGATGCCGGGCAATTCGGCGAGCGCCGCCTCGGTTGCGGGAAATCGCCCGCCATGGCGCGCGACCACCGCCTGCGCGCAGGCATGCAGGTTGCGGCCGCGCGCGTAGTAGCCGAGCCCGGCCCAAGCGCGCAGCACGTCGTCGAGCGAGGCGGCCGCGAGCCGCTCGACCGTCGGGAAGCGCTCGAGGAAGCGCGCATAGTAAGGCCCGACCGTCTTCACGGTGGTCTGCTGCAGCATGATCTCGGAGAGCCACACGCGATAGGGATCGGCCGTTTCGCCCGGCACGGCGCGCCACGGCAGCTTGCGGCGATGGCGGTCGTACCAGTCGAGCAACGCGGCGGCGGACGGAACCAGCGCTGGCGCGTGTACGCGCTTGCGCTTTCGTCCCGCGCTCTCGCCTGCTAGCGTCATCCCGCTTCCCTAGAGCATGATCCGGAAGAGTGGGTATCGGTTTTCGGAAAAGATCATGCTCAAGTCGTCCCGTGTGGCAGAGGCGCGGCCCATGAACAAGCCTGGCGACAAACGTAGGCCCGCCCGCCGCCTTGCCGACCTCGTCGGGCCGTGCCTGACGGAAGCGTTCAAAAAGCACGGCTTCGCGTCGACCGAGATCGTCACCCATTGGGAGACAATCGTCGGCGCCGAGATCGCCGCGCATTCGGAGCCGATCAAGATCACCTGGCCGCGCCAATCCGATCCGGACGACCCCGAGCCCGCGACGCTCGTCCTGCGCTGCGAGGGCCCGGCCGCGCTCGAAATCCAGCACCAGACCGACGTGATCGTCGGGCGCATCAACCAGTTCCTCGGCTGGCGTGCGATCGATCGCGTCGCGCTGCGCCAGGCGCCGCTCGCGCGCCGCGCCAAGCCGCGCCCGCGCACGACCATCGACGCCGCAGCCGCGCGCCGCATCGCCGACAGCATGACCGGGGTCGCGGACGAGGATTTGCGCACCGCACTCGGCCGGCTCGGCGCCGCCGTGAAGGGGAAATAGCAAATGGCGAATAGCGAGTAGCGAGTAGGGAGCGACGGCAGGGGCTTGCGTTCATCTATTCGCTATTCGCCATTCCCTATTCGCGCCTCCCCCGCCGGCCTCAAGCGAACGTGACCCGCGCTCTCGCGGCGTCGGCCCGACATTGCCACATTCGGGCGAAAGAGGTACCGATCAGGCTGATCGATCAACACAAAGGGGATTTCCGTTGCGTGTAACCCGCCGCCAATTGCTCCTCGCCAGCTCATCCTTCGCGCTCGCGACTGCGTTCGCGGGCAGCGGCGTTGAGTTGCTCCTCAACAGCCACGCGGCGCTCGCGCAGTCCGTGGCCCAGGCCGACCTGATGGAGGCGGGCCCGCTCGGCGACGAGGTGCTGGGCTCGGACAAGGCTCCGGTCACCATCATCGAATACGCGTCGATGACCTGCCCGCATTGCGCTCACTTCGCGCTGAACACGTTCCCGGAGCTCAAAGAGAAGTATATCGATACCGGCAAGGTACGCTATATTCTCCGCGAATTCCCGTTCGACCCCGTCGCGGCCGGCGCCTTCATGCTGGCCCGCTGCGCCGGCAAGGACAAATACTACCCCCTGGTCGACCTCCTGTTCCGCACCCAGCAGACCTGGGCGGTCGAGAAGCCGCTCGAGCCCATGCTCGGCATCGTGAAGCAGGCGGGCTTCACGGAGCAGAGCTTCAAGGAATGCCTGGCGAATCAAAAGGTGCTCGACGGTATCGAGTGGGTGCGCAAGCGCGCCACCGACAAGTTCAGGGTCAATTCCACCCCCACCTTCTTCATCAATGGCCAAGTGTACAAAGGGGCCATGTCATTTGAGGAAATGCAGAAGCTGATCGACCCGCTTGTGAAGGCCTGACAAGGACTTAAGGGCGATCAGCGGACGCGTGCGCGGGGATTTTCCACGGCTATTTTTTAGCCGGGAGCGACCAGGAAGCGCTGGAAAACGCCCCCTTGCGGGGTTGCCGGAATCTGCGCCGCTGATCATGGTGCGGCCGATGCGGTGCCCCGTCTCCCTTCCTGCCCGGGCCGCGGACCCGGGCTCTGGACAAATCGGCCGTTGCGCGCCCACCTTCTTGTGGGTGATTCGCACGCGCCCCCAGAGGCTTATGCGTTCATGAAACTGACAAAGCTGCGTCTTCTCGGCTTCAAGTCGTTCGTCGAGCCGACCGATTTCCTGATCGAGCCGGGCCTCACCGGCGTGGTCGGGCCGAACGGTTGCGGCAAGTCCAATCTCGTCGAGGCGTTGCGCTGGGTGATGGGCGAGACGTCGCACAAGTCCATGCGCGCCGCCGACATGGACGACGTCATCTTCTCCGGCAACACCGGCCGGCCGGGGCGCAACGCCGCCGAAGTCGCCATGGCGATCGACAACACCGATCGCAGCGCGCCCGCGCAGTTCAACGGCGACGAATCCCTCGAAGTGTCGCGCCGGATCGAGCGCGACAAGGGCTCGACCTATCGGGTCAACGGCCGCGAGGTGCGCGCGCGCGACGTGCAGATCCTGTTCGCCGACGCATCGACCGGCGCGCGCTCGCCCGCGCTCGTGCACCAGGGCCGCATCGGCGAGATCATCCAGGCCAAGCCCGAGCAGCGCCGCCGCGTGCTCGAGGAAGCGGCCGGCATCTCGGGCCTGCACGCGCGCCGCCACGAGGCCGAGCTTCGCCTGCGCGCCGCCGAGCAGAACCTCGCGCGCCTCGACGACGTGATCGGGCAGCTCGCGGGCCAGATGGACGCCTTGAAGCGCCAGTCGCGCCAGGCGGTGCGCTACCGCGCCCTGTCGCAGCAGATCCGCAAGTCCGAGGCGACGCTGCATCACCTGCGCTTCGTCAACGCGACCGCCGAGGTCGCGGACGCCGAGCACGCCAAGGATGTCAGCATCCGCGTGGTCGCCGAGCGCACCGGCGCGCAGGCCGAGGCCGCGACGCTGCAGGCGCTCGCCGCCGCGGCGCTGCCGGCGCTGCGCGAGGCGGAAGCGAAGGAAGCGGCCGCGCTGCAGCGCCTCGTGATCGCGCGCGAGACGCTCGACCGCGAGGAGGCGCGCGCCAAGGAGCGCATGGCCGAGCTCGACCGGCGCATCGTGCAGCTCGACGAGGACATCGCGCGCGAGCAGAAGCTCGCCGCCGACGCGGAAGGCGTGATCGCGCGCCTCGCCGCCGAGCAGGAGCGGCCTCGAGCGCGAGGCCGCCGCGGCGGCCGAGCGCCGCGCGAGCGTCGATGCGCGCGTCACCGCCGCCGACGAGCAGGTCGGCGCGACGGAGCGGACCTTCGACCAGATCACCACGGCGCTCGCCGACCTCACGGCGCGCCGGCACGAGCTCGAGAACGCGGCACGCGGCCATGCGGACCGCCGCGCGCGCATCGAGAGCGAGCTCGCGAGCGTCACGGCCGAGTTCGAGCGGGTTGCGGCCGAGGCGGCCGCGACGGTCGACCTCGCGGCGCTCGCCGAAGCGGTCACGGCCGCGCAGGCCGCGATCGGTGAGGCCGAGGCGATCACGCTGCGCGCGGAAGCAGCCCATTCGGGCGCGCGTCAGGCGCTCGACGTCGCGCGCCAGCCGCTCAGCGAAGCGGAGCGGCGCGCGCATCGGCTCGAGACCGAAGCGAAGACGCTCGCCAAGGTGCTGCACGTCGATGCGAAGAACCTCTGGCCGCCGGTGATCGACCAGCTGGTGGTGGAGAAGGGCTTGGAAACCGCCCTCGGCGCCGCGCTCGGCGACGATCTCGACGCGCCGATCGAGCCGAACGCCCCGATGCACTGGGGCGGCGCTGCCGCGGACGGCGACCCGGCGCTGCCGGAGGGCGTCGAGCCCCTCGCCGCGCATGTCACGGCGCCGAAGGAGCTCGCGCGCCGGCTCGCCCAGATCGGGATCATCGCACGCGCCGACGGGGCCGGCCTCGTCGGGCAGCTCAAGCCCGGCCAGCGGCTGGTTTCGCGCGAAGGCGATCTGTGGCGCTGGGACGGCTTTGCGGTCGCCGCCAATGCGCCGACGAGCGCGGCACGCCGGCTCGCCGAGCGCAACCGGCTCACCGACGTCGAGGCCGAGCTGAAGATCGCGCGCGCCGACGTCGAGACGCGCAAGGCCGTGGTGACGTTGGCGCAAGCCGAGGTCGCCGCGACCTCCGAGGCAGAGACCGCCGCGCATGCCCGCCGACGCGATTTGCAGCGCGAGGCGGACGCGGCGCGCGACCGCCATGCGGCAGCCGAGCGCGAGCTCGCCCGCATCACGGCGCGCCATTCGGCGCTGTCCGAGGCGAAGACGCGGCTTGCCGCCTCGCAGGCCGAGACGCAAACCGCCCACGACGAGGCGCAGGCGGCGCTGGCCGCGCTGGCGCCGACCGACGCGATCGAGGCCGAGCTCGGCCAGGTGCGCGCGCGGCTGACCGAGCAGCGCACCCAGCTCGCCGAGGTGCGGGCCGAGGCGCAGGCGCTCGCCCGCGAGGTCGAATTGGCCGAGCGCCGGCTTGCCGCAATCCGCTCCGAGAGCACGGCGTGGAACGAGCGCCGCCAGAGCGCCGCGACGCAGATCGAGACGCTGCAGGCGCGCCAGACCGAGACCCGTGCCGAGCGCGCCGGCCTGCAGGATGCGCCGCAGGTGTTCGCCGAGCAGCGCCGCGCGCTGATCACCCACGTCGAGGCCGCCGAGGCGAGCCGCCGCGCCGCCGCCGACACGCTGGCGCGCGGCGAGAACGCGCTCGCCGACGCCGACAAGGCGGCGCGTGCCGCCCTCGAGGCCATGGGCACGGCGCGCGAGGATGCGGCGCGCGCCGAGGAGCGCCACGAGGGCGCCAAGCGCCGCCTCACCGACGTCGCGCACGAGATCCGCGAGATGCTGGAGGTCGAGCCGGCCGAGGTCGCGGCGCTCGCCGAGATCACGTCCGAGATGGTGCTGCCGGACGTGACCGAGATCGAAGCCGAGCTCGAGAAGCTGCGCCGCAGCCGCGAGAACATCGGCGCCGTCAACCTGCGCGCCGAGGAAGAGCTGCGCGAGGTCGAGGCCCAGCACGGCTCGCTGACGACCGAGCGCGAGGACCTGGGCGAAGCGATCAAGCGCCTGCGCCAGGGCATCCAGAGCCTCAACAAGGAGGCGCGCGAACGGCTGCTCGCCTCGTTCGAGGTGGTGTCGACCCATTTCAAGCGGCTGTTCACCGAGCTGTTCGGCGGCGGCACGGCCGAGCTGCAGCTCATCGAGAGCGAGGATCCGCTCGACGCGGGCCTCGATATTCTCGCCAAGCCGCCCGGCAAGAAGCCCGCGACGCTGTCGCTGCTGTCGGGCGGCGAGCAGGCGCTAACTGCCTTGGCGCTGATCTTCGCCGTGTTCCTCACCAACCCGGCGCCGATCTGCGTGCTCGACGAGGTGGACGCGCCGCTCGACGATCACAACGTCGACCGATTCTGCGACCTGCTCGACGAGATGACGCGCTCGACCGACACGCGCTTCGTCATCATCACGCACAACCCGATCACCATGGCGCGCATGAACCGCCTGTTCGGCGTCACCATGGCGGAGCGCGGCGTGTCGCAGCTCGTTTCGGTCGACCTCGAGGGCGCCGTGAAGATCCGCGACCAGCAGGTGGCGTAACGTTTGAGCGTCATGGCCGGGCCTTGTCCCGGCCATCCACGTCTTGCTTTATGAGGCGAACGATAAGACGTGGATGCCCGGCATAAAGCCGGGCATGACGGTGACATGGACGCAAGCGTCCCGCCCGACCTGCAAGCCGCCCTAGACCATCTCGCGCAAGGGAAATCCCGCCGCGAGCTGACGCAGCGCGCCGAGGCGATCTCGCAACTCTTTCGGTCGGGCGCCGGATCGCGTGTGGCAATCCGCAACAGCGACGATGCCCTCGCGTATGCATTCACGCGTCTGCCCGCGACATATGCGGCGACGAGCGCCGCCCTCGCGGCCCTGCACGCGGCTGGTCGCGATTTCGCACCGCGCACGCTGATCGATGCCGGCGCCGGACCTGGTAGCGCCGTATGGGCGGCCACAGCGCACCTCGCAACGCTCGCCGAAATACGATTGATCGACGACAATCCCCATCTGCGAACGCTCGGGGTCGCGCTGCTCAGCGCGAGCGCAGCGTTGCGCGGCGCCATTTATGACGAAGGCGATTTCGTCACGCTTGCGCGCTACGCCGCGCCTGCCGATCTCGTGATCGCGGGCTACGCCATCGGCGAGCTTGCGCCTCGTACCTTGCTGCGCGCCGCCGACGCGCTGTGGTCCGCGACCGCCGACGTTCTCCTCGTCATCGAGCCCGGCACGCCGGCGGGCTTTTCCCGCATCCGCGCGCTGCGGGCGCATCTGATCGCGCAGGGCGCGCATGCGCTCGCGCCCTGCCCGCACGATCATGCCTGCCCGATCGTCGATCCGGACTGGTGCCACTTCGCGCAGCGCCTGCCGCGTTCGCGCGATCATCGCCTGGTCAAGCGCGCCGCGCTCGCGTTCGAGGACGAGAAGTTCTCCTATGTGGCGCTGGCGCGTCACCGACAACCCGTGGCGGGCGCGCGCGTGCTAGCGCATCCGCGCGTCGGCAAGGCGGCTGTCGACGCCAAGCTCTGCACCACCGACGGGATCGTCACCGCGACGGCTGGCCGGCGCGACCGCGCGCGCTACGCGGCGCAGAAGCGCTGGCGCTGGGGCGATCGGGTCGTCGGGCCAGACCCGCAGCCCTGACCGGGGCCGGCTCTTGCGGCGCGCCCCCGGTCTCTGCCACACTTCCGTACCGTAACGTGCCGCATTACATCTGGGATAATTCTCACCATGCGGCGCGATCCCGCGCCGCGGCCGTCACCCCGAAGGGAGTGCTGCGATGTCCACAGGCTGGATCGTCCTCGCCGTCATCGTCGTCATCGCGATCGTGGTGATCGCGGCCTACAACAGCCTCGTCGCGATGCGCCAGCGCGCCAACCAGGCGTTCGCGGACGTCGACGTCCAGCTCAAGCAGCGCCACGACCTGATCCCGAACCTGGTCGAGACCGTGAAGGGCTATGCGGCGCACGAGCGCGGCACGCTCGAGGCGGTGATCCAGGCGCGCAACGCCGCCGTGGCGGCGACCGGGCAAGGTCCGGCCGCGCAGGGCGTCGCCGAGAACCAGCTGTCGGGCGCGCTGCGACAGATATTCGCGCTGTCGGAGAGCTATCCGGACCTGAAAGCGAACACCAACTTCCAGCAGCTCCAGGCCGAGCTCACCGACATCGAGAACAAGATCGCGGCGGCGCGCCGCTTCTTCAACAACGCGGTGAGCGAGTACAACACCGGCATCCAGCGCTTCCCGGCCGTGCTGTTCGCCGGCATGTTCGGCTTCACGCAGCGCACGTTCTTCGACCTCGGCGACGACCGCAAGACGGTCGAGACCGCGCCGCAGGTGAAGTTCTGATCCGGATCGACATGCCCCGGATGCGGCGCGACACGTCGCTTACCCTGTCGCGCCGCATCGCGTCGCTAACACGCAGCAAGGGCTAGCCGGCATGGCCGCCTACGGGCTCTATACGCACATCCAATCGAACAAGCGGCGCTCGATCGCGCTGCTCGCCGGCCTTTTCTTCCTCGTCTACCTCATGGTCTTTGCCGGCGCGCTCGCCGCCGAGGCGCTGTCGTACCAGGCGTCGCTCGGCTTCCTGCTGCAGCGCGCCGCGCACGATCTGCTCGTCGCCTCGCCATGGGCGACGATCGGCACCCTCGCGTGGATCGCCATCGCCTACAAGTTCCACCAGTCGATGATCGACGCCGTCACGGGCGCACGCGACGTCACGCGCCAGGAGGAGCCGCGGCTCTACAATCTGCTGGAGAACCTGTGCATTTCGCGCGGCATCACGATGCCGAAGCTCAAGGTGATGGACACCGACGCGCTCAACGCGTTCGCGACCGGCATGAACGAGAAGCAGTACTCGGTGACCGTGACGAGCGCGCTGGTCGCCCATCTCGACGATGCCGAGCTCGAGGCGGTGCTCGGCCACGAGCTCACCCATATCCGCAACGGCGACGTGCGCATGATGGTGGTCGCCGTGATCATCGCGGGCGCGATCGGCTTCTTCGCCGAGCTCCTTTTCCGCCTGTGGTTCAACACCGGCATCTCGTTCGGCGGCGGCCGCTCGCGCAGCGACGAGGATCGCGGCAAGGGCGGCAACATGATCGCGATCCTGATCGCGGTCGGCCTGGTGGCGGTCGCCTGGCTGCTCTCGGTCGTGATCCGCTTCGCGCTGTCGCGCCAGCGCGAGTACCTCGCGGACGCGGGCTCGGTGGAGCTGACCAAGAATCCGGACGCGATGATCTCGGCGCTGCGCAAGATCGAGGGACGCGGCGAGCTGCAGGGCGCGACCTCCGCCGTCATGGAGATGTGCGTCGACAATCCGCGCGAGGGCTTCTCCGACGTGTTCGACACGCACCCGTCGGTCGAGAAGCGCATCGAGGCGCTGATCAAATTCGCGGGCGGTCACGATCCGGGCCCGATCGCGCTCGACACATCCGAGGCCCCAGTCGAGCAACCGCCGGCCGAAGGGCCCTGGGGTACCACCACGGGTGCGAGCAACGACCAAACCGGAGTGCCGCCACAGCAGGGCGGCCAGCCATTCCTGCCGAACCTGCCGCCCGTCCAGCTCGGCGGCAACACGCCGCCCGGCCCGCCGCCAATTCCCGGCAAGGACGGGCCATGGGGCCCGCACAATTGAGACCTTGCGGTAACGGCTAACGTCTGAGCGGTAACGGCTGACGCCTGGCGGTAACGGCGTCATCCGTCAACGCATGCGCGACCCTCCCGCGATCGGATGGAACATATCCACAGGGCCGGCGCGTTGCCGCGAGGCACATTCGCAAATCGCAGCCCGCAAGCGCATGATTGGAATATTGCTGTTATTCCGTCACGTTTCTGCCCTAAGGGGCCGTGCGTTCTAACACGCGTCACTCATCGGGGAAGGAAGGGTCCATGTCCAAGCCAGCAGTCATCATCGTGGGGGCCGACAAGGGCGGCGTTGGCAAGACGACGGTCGCGCGCACGCTGCTCGACTACTTCAGCGCGCGCAAGGTTCCGACCCGCGCGTTCGACACCGAATCGCCGAAAGGCACGCTCAAGCGCTTCCATCCCGAAGCGACCGACGTGGTCGACGTGACCAAGGTCCCCGACCAGATGCAGATCTTCGACACGCTCAGCGACTCGACCGTGACGCTGATCGACGTGCGCGCCGGCCTCCTGTCGCCGACGCTGGTCGCGCTGCGCGACATCGGCTTCCTGGACGCGGCGAAGAAGGGGCAGATCACCTTCTCGGTCTTCCACATCCTCGGCCCCTCCGTCGCCTCACTCGACGAGATCGCCGACATCGCCGAGCACATGACCGACGCGAAGTACTTCCTGGTGAAGAACTTCATCAACAACACGCATTTCTTCGAGTGGGACCAGTCGACCTACAATTCCTACTTCAAGCGGATCAACGGCGCGGTCGAGCTCACCATCCAGAAGCTCAACGAGATGGCGTGCGAGCAGGTGGAGCTCGCCTCGGTGCCGTATCTCTCCTTCATCGCCAACAAGGGCGCGAATGGCGAGAACGCCGCCTACTCGTTCGTGCTGCGCGGCTATGTGCGCCATTGGCTCGGTCACGTCTGGGCCGAGTACGACCGCATCCAGCTCGTCGACCTCGTGAGCCCGAAAGATCAAGTGCCGATGCGGGCAGCCAACAACTGACCGTGCCCTGACGCGGGCCGGGGCGAGCCCGCGACGCGCGCCGCCTGCCAGCGCGCGGTATCGAGTCACGCAGTCGAGGCAAGTATGAGTCGCCCGACCCATGTGTATATCGTCGCGTCGCCTCGGCCGCGCACCGGCACGACATTGCTGGCGCGCGCCCTGATCGAGTTCTATCGCACCGACGGCCGGCCGGTCGGTGCGTTCGACCTCGATACGCTCGACGGCACGCTGGCGCAGCACCTGCCGAACGCCGTGGTGCGCGCCGATATCGCCGACACGCGCGGACAGGTCGCGCTGTTCGACGAGCTGATCATCGCCAACGAAAAGCCGAAGGTGGTCGACGTCGGCGCGCATGCCTACGAGGCGTTCTTCCGGCTGACCGAGCAGATCAGCTTCGCCGAAGAGGCACCGCGCTACGCGATCAACCCGGTGATCCTGTTCGCCGCCAATACGGAGCCGCAGTCGGTCAAGGCGTTTGCGCAGCTGCGCAAGCGGTTTCCCGGCCTGACGCTCACGCCGATCTACAACGACGGCATCGCGCGCGCACAGAGCCTGCGGGCCGATTTTCCGTCCGCCAGCGTCAAGGAGATGGCGCTGCGTATTCCGGCGCTTTCGGCGGCGTTGCGCGCGATCATCGACCGGCCGCCGTTCTCGTTCGCGGAATTCCGCCAAGCGCCGCCGCCGGATATGCCGGCAGTTCTGGCGAGCGAGCTCGATTCCTGGCTCAGGCGGGTCTATCTCCAGATCCGCGAGATGGAGGCACGCGTGCTGCTCTCCAATCTGCGCGGAAGCATGGAGGACGCGGGGGCCGAGCCGCCGCGCCACGAGGCGCCGCCGCCGACGTGAATGCCGCGATGGCGCGGCTGGAAATTCTCAGTGCCCCTCGAAGGTCACCAGCGTGCGCACCGGCACGTTGAGCTTGCGGATCTTGTCGGCGCCGCCGAGCTCGGGCAGATCGACGATGAAGCAGGCCGCGAGAACGTCGGCGCCCATCTGGCGCAGCAGCTTGACGGCTCCCTCGGCGGTGCCGCCGGTCGCGATCAGGTCGTCGACCAGGATGACGCGCTCGCCTTTCGCCACCGCGTCCTCGTGCATCTCCATCTCGTCGATGCCGTATTCGAGCGAATAGGCGATCGACACCCGCTTGTGCGGCAGCTTGCCCTTCTTGCGGATCGGCACGAAGCCGGCCGAAACCTGGTGCGCGACGGCGCCGCCCAGGATGAAGCCGCGCGCCTCCATGCCGGCGACCTTGTCGATCTTCGAGCCCGCCCATGGCTGCACCAGCTCGTCGACGGCGCGGCGGAACGCGCGCGCATCGCCGAGCAGGGTCGTGATGTCGCGGAACATGATCCCGGGCTTGGGGTAGTCCGGGATCGTGCGGATCGCGGCCTTGAGGTCGTTTTCGAGGATGGTCGTCGCCATGGTCAGCTCACGCGGGGTGGAGAAACGGGAGGGGCGCTTGCGGCGGCGCACACTGTGGCGAACCACGCGCCGGATCGCAACTGGAGAACCGTCGATGAATGCCGCCAGCGTGTGCTACCGCGCGCTTTCGCGCAGATAGCTCTCGTCCACGAACCTCGTTCGGTCATAGGCCGTGTCGGGCGGCACGAGGCCGGCCGCCTTCACGTTGTCGAACACGCGCTTGAGGCTCGCGTCGGTGAGCGTGAGATCGCGCGCGAGCACGTCCATCCGCGCGGTGTCCTCGATCGCGCGCCGCGCAAAAGCGGGCGTGGTGTGCAGCTCCTTGGCGGCGAGCGCGGTCGACTCGTCGGGATGCGCGAACATGTAGTCGGTGCCGCGCCGCAGCGCGCGCAGGAAGCCGACGAGCGCGGCCCGATGGTCGCGCGCCCAGGCCTGATCGACGACGACCGAGGTGAACTGATAGTCGGGCACGAGCTTGGCGATCGGCCCAAGGTCCGAGAAACCGGCGGCGTCGGCCTCGTAGCTCAGCGGATAGGGCTGCAGGCCGGCGTCGATCTTGCGTTCCTTGAGGAGGCGCGCGCGGGTCGGCGAGCCGCCGGCAGCCACCACCTTCACGTCGGCGAGCGTGAACCCGCCCGCCCGCGCCATGTCGGCGACGAAGAAGGTCGTGCCTTCCCGGAGCGAGACGACGCCGATGGTCTTGCCCTTGAGGTCGGCGAGCGACTTTATCTCCGGCTGAGCGATGATGTAATGCGGCGGCCGCTGCGCGGTGCCGGCCACGACCCGCAGGGAGCCGCCCTTGTAGGCCTCGGCGATCAGGTTCTCGATCGAATTGATGCCGATCTGCTTGGTGCCGGTGCGCAGGTCCTCGGAGATCTTGTCCGATCCGTCATAGACCTCGACCTCGACGTCGAGGCCCTCCTGCTTGAAGAAGCCGTGCTCGAGCGCGGTCCAGACCGGCAAATAGAAGACGGTGCGCGAGACGACGCCGAGGCGCAGCGTCGTCTGCGCGTGCGACGGCGACGACGCGGCGAGCAGCAGGGCGAGCGCGGCAGCGAGGACGGACTTCATCGGGATGCTCCGTAGCCCGGATGGAGCGAAGCGTAATCCGGGTCTTTCTGTGTGGAGACTCTGCCCCGCATTTCGCTTCGCTTCATGCGGGCTACGGCTCAGTACTCAGCGGATGCCGCCGCGGTTTGCCACATCACCCGTATAGCTCTCGAACTTCTTGCGCAGCTCGGCGAGACGCGCCCGGTCGGTGACGATGTCGGCAAGATCGTTGGCGACGTGGTAGTCGAAGATCGGCTTCAGCCCGAACGGCGGCGGCACGTCGGTGCGCGCCGACCAGGTGCCGATGCGGGCCTGCGCGTCGCGGCCCATGTACCATTGCAGCCAGAGCCGCGCCGCGTTCGGATGCGGCGCATCCCGGAGGATCGCGCCGAGCTGGCCCCAGATCGGCAGCGGATCGCTGGTCGGAAACGCGACCTCGATCGGCTTGCCCTCGGCCTTCTCCTCCATCGTGTGGTGCAGCATCATGTCGAAGGTCGCGGCACTGTCGCCCGACGCCACGCTGCGCACCACGCCGAGATGGCCCTGGATGAACTTCGGCTGCTGCGCCATGTAGCGGTCCATGAACGACCAGCCGTGCGTCTTGACGATGGTGTAGAAGGCGAACAGCGTCGCGTCGTCGTCATGCGGATAGGCGGTGATCAGCTTGCCGCGCCAGGCAGGCTTGAGGAAGTCGAGCGCCGAGCGCGGCGCGTCGGCGGACGACACCAGCCGCGTGTTGTAGGCAGGCGCGAGGGCGAAGACCGCGATCGGCGTGTAGGCGCCGTCGGCGTCGCGGAAGCGCGGATCGAGCGCCTCGTAGCCGTCGAAACGGAACGGCAGCAGCACGCCTTCGCGTTTCCAGCGGATGAATTCCTGCACCGCCTGGAAAGTGACGAAGTCGACGTCGACCCGCTTGGCGGCGATCTGCTTGTCGATGGCCGGCGCGAGACCGCCGGCGTAGCCGCCGGTCAGCGTGACCTTGATGCCGGGGAACCTGGCCTCGAACTCCTTGATCCACGGCTCGTACAGGCGCGCCGGCCCGCCGCCGACGATGTGCAGCGCGCCCTCGGGCTTCGCCTTGGCATAGAGCTCGTCCAGCGTCTCGGCGCGGGCGGCGAATGGCCGGCCCATCGCGGCGACAACCACGAGAAGCGCGAGCCGTTGCCGCGATGAGGGCACGCATGCGGCGGCTCAGCGCTTCTGCGGAGTCGACGAGATCCTCCGCCTTGAAATACTTGCGGGCATGGGCGACGAGCTCCCCGTCGGTCGGATGGTCGACCGTCTCGATCCCCTTGATGCGGCTCATCAGCGCCGCGTCGTGATGATGGATGTGCTTGACGAGCTCGGTCTTGGCGTTGGCCGGGCCGGTGATGAGGATCGCGCCGGCGTCCGCGACCGCCTCGACCACGCGATGATAGAAAGCCTCGTCCTCGGCCGCGTTGCCACTGCCGATCGCGTTCGCCTTGTGATGGATATGTCGCATTGGATCATGCGGATGCACGACCAGCTTGTCGGCCTCGGCCGGATTGAAATGGAAGACGCGGGCCTCGCGATGGTCGATCCAGATGACGGCGTGAAAGTGAGCCATGGGGCGCTCCTCTCGTGGTGCGGCGTGGGCGGCGCCCCCCACCCTACCTTTTCTTCTTCCCCAACACACGGCCCGCCACGGCGTCGAGCTTCCGGATCAGCTTCGGATCACGCGCATCCGGCGCCGTGATGATCGCGGTATCGAGCGCGCGGTCGGAGCCGATCGGGCACGGCTCATGCTCGCGCGGGAAGTCGCGGGCGAGGCGCGCGACCAGGCGCTTCGCCTTCTCGGCATTGGCGGTGAGCACCTTGATGATGTCCTGCACCGTCACGGCGTCGTGGTCGGGGTGCCAGCAGTCGAAATCGGTCACCATCGCGACGGTCGCGTAACAGATCTCGGCCTCGCGGGCGAGCTTCGCTTCCGGCATGTTGGTCATGCCGATCACCGAATAACCGAGCTGCTTGTAGGTGAGGCTTTCGGCGAGCGAGGAGAACTGCGGCCCCTCCATGCAGACATAGGTGCCGTCGCGCACCACCTGGATGCCTTCCGCCATGGCGGCCTCGGCGAGATGGATGCGCAGCCGCGGCGAGACCGGGTGCGCCATCGAGACATGGGCGACGCAGCCCTTGCCGAAGAACGAGCTCTCGCGCTTGTGCGTGCGGTCGACGAACTGGTCGATCAGCACGAAGGTGCCGGGCGGCAGATCCTCCTTGAACGAGCCGCACGCCGAGAGCGAGACGAGGTCGGTGACGCCGGCGCGCTTGAGCACGTCGATATTGGCGCGGTAGTTGATGTCGGACGGCGACAGCCGATGGCCGGCGTCGTGGCGCGGCAGGAAGACCACCGGCAGGCCCGCGATCTCGCCGACCCGCAGCGCCGCCGACGGCTCGCCCCACGGGCTCTTGATGCGGCGGCTTTTCACCTTCTCGAGGCCCGGCAGGTCGTAGATGCCGGAGCCGCCGATGATGCCGAGCACGGATTTGGTCATGCGCCCATCCCCTCCCCATCGGTGTCATGGCGAGCGGAGCGAAGCCATCTCGACAACACGCGGGCCGAGATTGCTTCGGCGCGCTGCGCGCGCCTCGCAATGACAGGAAGACAACAAACGAAGGGCCCCGGATCGGGGCCCTTTGTCAACATCGTGGTCGATGAGCAACGTGCAGATCAGTGCACGTCCGCCCACACCTTGCGCTTGGTGAAGTAGAGCAGCCCCGCGAACACGACGAGGAAGATCATCACCTGGAAGCCGATCCGGTGGCGCGCCTCGAGGTGCGGCTCGGCCGCCCACATCAGGAAGGCCGCGACGTCCTTGGCGTACTGATCCACCGTCTGCGGCGAGCCGTCGGTGTACTCGACCTGCTTGTCGGTAAGCGGCGGCCGCATGCCGATCGCGTGGCCCGGGAAGTACTTGTTGTAGTAGGTGTTCGGCGCCAGCGTGACGTTCGCGGGCTTCTCTCCGAAGCCGTTGAGGATGGCCGCGATGTAATCGGGGCCGGCCTCCTGATAGGGCACCACCATGTCGACCAGGAAGGTCGGGAAGCCGCGCTTGTAGCCGCGCGCCTTGGCGAGCACCGACATGTCGGGCGGCAGCGCGCCGCCGGTCACCTGGCGCGCCTGCGCGTCGTTCTCGAACGGCGGCGGGAAGTGGTCGGCGGGCCGGCCCGGCCGCTCGGCGATCTCGCCCTGGTCGTTGGCGTCCTTGACCTTGTATTCGGAGGCGATCGCGGCGACCTGCGCCTCGGTGAAGCTCGGTCCCCCCGGCTCGCCGAGATTGCGGAACGACAGCAGCTTGAGGCTGTGACAGTTCTGGCAGACGTCGTGATAGACCTTGAAGCCGCGCTGGAGCTGCGCCCGGTCATAGGTGCCGAAAGGGCCCGCGAACGACCACTTCTGCATGGGCGGATTGGGCGCCTCCGCCTCCTGCGCCGAGGCCTGCGTGGTCGAGCCGAAGAGGCCGGCGAGGCCGAGCGCGAGGCCGACGAGCACGACCATGGCGGCGGCCTTGCCCTTCTTCTTGAGCACCGCGTCGGCGATCGAGTTCGGCAGCGCCCGCGGCGTCTCGATCAGGCCGACCAGAGGCATCGCGATGAGGAAGAACGCGAAGTAGAGGAAGGTGAGCCACGGCGCGATTTGCGCATAGATGCCGGAGGGCGGCTGCGAGCCGAGATAGCCGAGGCCGATGCAGACCGCGACAAAGAGCCAGAAGCAGATCTTGTAGATCGGCCGGTAGGTCGCCGACTTGATCCGCGACGTGTCGAGCCAGGGCACGAAGACGAGCACCAGGATCGACGAGAGCAGTGCGGTCACGCCGAACAGCTTGTTCGGGATCGAGCGCAGGATCGCGTAGAACGGCAGGTAGTACCACTCGGGCACGATCTCCGGCGGCGTCTGGGCCGGATTGGCCGGGATGTAGTTGTCGGCAGCCATCAGATAGTTCGGGCTGTAGAACACGAACCACGCAAAGATGATGCAGAACACGGCGAGGCCGAAGCCGTCCTTGGCGGTCGCATAGGGCGTGAACGGCACCGTATCCTTGTCGGACTGCGGCTCGACGCCGGCCGGATTGTTCTGGCCGGCGACATGCAGCGCCCACACGTGCAGGACGACCACGCCGGCGATCACGAACGGCAGCAGATAATGCAGTGAGAAGAAACGCTGCAGGGTCGGGTTGCCGACCGCGTAGCCGCCCCACAGCCAGGTGACGATCGAGTCGCCGATCACCGGAATGGCCGAGAACAGGCTGGTGATCACGGTCGCGGCCCAGTAGCTCATCTGCCCCCACGGCAGCACGTAGCCCATGAAGCCAGCCGCCATCATCAGCAGATAGATGATCACGCCGAGGATCCACAGCACCTCGCGCGGCGCCTTGTAGGATCCGTAATAGAGGCCGCGGAACATGTGGATGTAGACGGCGAAGAAGAAGAACGAGGCGCCGGTGGCGTGCACGTAGCGCAGCAGCCAGCCGAAATTCACGTCGCGCATGATGTATTCGACGGAATTGAACGCGAGGTCGACGTTCGGCGTGTAATGCATCACCAATACGATGCCGGTGACGATCTGCACCCCGAGCATGAAGGAGAGGATGCCGCCGAACGTCCACCAGTAGTTGAGGTTGCGCGGCGTCGGATAGGCCACGAAGGAGGAATGCACGAGGCCGATGATCGGCAGGCGCCGCTCGAACCACTTGAGAAACGCGTTCTGCGGCTGATAGGTCGAAGTTCCGCTCATGGTGCCTTCTCGGTGCCTTCTCGAAAATGGCCGGCCGTCAGCCGATCGTGATCTTGCTGTCGGAGACGAACTTGTAGGGCGGGACGGCGAGGTTCAGGGGGGCCGGACCTTTGCGGATGCGGCCGGACGCGTCGTACTGCGAGCCGTGGCAGGGGCAGAACCAGCCGTCATATTCGCCCTGGTTGGCGAGCGGGATGCAGCCGAGATGCGTGCAGATGCCGATCAGCACCAGCCACTGGTCGTGGCCTTGCTGGACGCGTGACTGGTCGGTCTGCGGGTCTTTCAGGGTGTCGGTCGGGACGGCGCGGACCTCGTCGATCTCTTTCTTGGTGCGGTGGCTGATGAAGATCGGCTTGCTGCGCCAGAACACCTTGATGACCTGCCCCTCGGCGATCGGCGAGAGGTCGATGTCGACCGGCGCGCCGGCCGCGATCGTCGAGGCATCCGGATTCATCTGGCCGATCAGCGGTATCAGCGTGGCGGCCGCGCCGATGGCGCCCACGGCGCCGGAGGCAATGTAAAGAAAATCGCGCCGCGTCGGCTCGGCCGATGACATCGTCGTCACGATCTTGGTTCCTTTCTGTTCCGTCGGCCCGCGTGTGCGGCGAACCCCTTGGCGCCCCCGTCGGAGCCGCCCCCCATTCCGGCGGGAAATCCGGCCGCAGCCGGCCCTGGGGAAGGCGGCCAAGCGGCACGATCTCGCGGCGTTCTATTGGCACCACTGGAATAATAGCGCAAGTCCGACGAAAGGAACCCTGGCCAAAGCACTTGATAACCGGCAATTTCCCTGCATCTGGCGCAGGGAGGACCGCTCGCCGCGCATGCGCATTGCCCTGTTCGAGCCCGACATTCCACAGAACACCGGAACGATTCTCCGAACTCGCGGCCTGCCTCGGGCTCGAGGCCCACCTGATCGAGCCGGCCGGCTTCCCGACCAGCGACCGCGCCTTCCGCCGCGCCGGCATGGATTATCTCGATCAGGTCGAGCTGGTCCGGCATGCGTCCTGGGGCGCCTTCGAGGACTGGCGGCGAGCGCAGGGGCTGCGCCTCGTTCTGTTCACCACGCGCGCCGCGACCTCCTACCTCGACCACGCATTCGCGCCGCACGACATCCTGGTGTTCGGCCGCGAATTGGCCGGCGTGCCGGACGCCGTGCATGCCGCCGCCGAGACGCGGCTGCGGATCCCGATGCAGCCCGGCATGCGCTCGCTCAATGTGGCGATGACGTGCGCGATGGCGGTGGGCGAGGCGCTGCGGCAGGCGGAGAGAAATCGCGAATAGTGAATAGCGAATGGCGAATAGGGGCCGCGGACGCTACTATTCGCCACTCGCCATTCGCCACTCGCCATTCGCAAATTCACCGAACCCCATGGACACCGGACAACTCGAAGGACGCAAGGCGCGCGCGCGGGCATGGTTCGAAGCCCTGCGCGACGACATCTGCGCGGCGCTCGAAGCGCTCGAGGATGCGGCGCCGGCGGCGCTTTATGGCGCCGCCGCGGCCGGCCGCTTCGCACGCACGCCATGGACCCGCGCCGATCATACGGGCGTGCCTGGCGGCGGCGGCACCATGGGGATGATGAAAGGCCGGCTGTTCGAGAAGGCCGGCGTGCACGCCTCGACCGTGTTCGGCGAGTTCGCGCCCGAGTTTCGCGCCCAGATCCCCGGCGCCGAGGCCGACCCGCGCTTCTGGGCCTCGGGCATCTCGCTGATCGCCCATCCACTCAATCCGAATGTCCCGGCCGTGCACATGAACACGCGCTTCGTGGTCACCAGCAAAGCCTGGTTCGGCGGCGGCGCCGATCTTACGCCGCTGCTCGACCGGCGCCGCACCCAGGACGATCCGGACACCAGGGATTTCCACGCCGCCATGCGGGCCGCCTGCGACGCCCATCCGGCCGTCGCGCCATACGACAAGTACAAAAAGTGGTGCGACGACTATTTCTTCCTCAAGCACCGCAACGAAATGCGCGGCATCGGCGGCATCTTCTACGATTACCTCGCGTCGGGCGACTGGGATGCGGATTTCGCCTTCACGCGGGAGGTCGGACGCGCCTTCGTCGGCATCTATCCGGCGCTGGTGCGGCGAAACATGGCGCTGCCGTGGAGCGCGGATGAGCGCGAGGAGCAGCTCGTGCGGCGCGGCCGCTACGTCGAGTTCAACCTGCTCTACGACCGCGGCACCCTGTTCGGCCTCAAGACCGGCGGCAATGTCGAACTCGATCCTCTCGTCGATGCCGCCCGTGGTGAAGTGGCCATGAGGTGGTTCATGAGGTGGTCATGAGCGCGTCCGACGAGCCGAACGCGCCGTGCCGGCTGGGCCGGCTGATCCGCCCCGCCCTGTGGCGGGCGGCCGTCCACGGGCTCGCGGCCGTGCTGGTGGTGACCGCGGTCGTCGTGCCGCTCGCCTCGCTCGGCTGGACCACGCTGGCGATCTTCACGGCCGTCGTGCTCGGCCTCAATCTCGGCCTGTGGGCGGGGCGCGGCAGCGGCCTCGCGTCGCTCGCCGGCGCCGTGCTGATGCCGATCGTCGGGCTCGTCATCGCACATTACTCCGACGTGCAGATGATGGGTCCGAACGCCGGCGTGATCGCGCTCCATGACATTGGGCGCTTTCCCTATGCGGCCCAGTTCCGCTTCACCGATGCGCGGGTCGCGACCGAGTTCGCCACATCCTCCCAGCCGCGCCGGCCGGACGGCGCCGCCCAGCGGGGCGCCTGGCGGATCGCGCCGATCGTGTCGAGCAGCTGGACGCCGACCGAGCCGGTGCAGGCCTGGGCGGTGGCAAGGGTGTCGGGCTATGGACCGCTCGACTTCCGCACGCCGCGCAGCTGGCAGCAGCAAAGTTACCGGGCAGGCGTGCGCTATGTCGCGACCGCGTTCTCGCCCGCGCACACGGCGCTGACGCGCGCGCTCGAGCGCTTCGACCTCACGGCCGCGCCGCAGGCGCCCCTGCTCTACTGGGTCGAGGAGCCGCAATCGGTCATCGCCGACGAGCGCACTTTCCTCGCCTGGGTGATGTTCGGCGGCGTCGCGACCTGGCTCTTCTTCCTGATCGGCGAGGCGCTGCTGGTGCCCACGGCCGCGCCGCCCGATGCACCACACGGCCCACCGCTGCCGAGCGAGCGCCCCTCCGAGGCCGCCGCCCTGCCGCAGACGGTCGAGGGCGGCGCGGCGTGACGAGCGACGCCCAGGCGCGCTACGCCATCTACTTCGTGCCGGCGGCGGATTCCGACCTCTATCGCTTCGGCAGCGCCATGCTCGGATACGATTGCTATTCGGGCGACGACGTCCCCATGCCGGCCGAGCCGGGCCTCGATCCGCGGACATGGCACAAGCTGACCGACGAACCGCGCCGCTACGGCTTCCATGCCACCCTCAAGGCGCCGTTCCGGCTCGCCGACGGATGCGACGAGGCGCAGCTTGCCCGCGCCTTCCTCGATTTCGCGCGCCACGGACACCCACCCGTCCGCATCGCGCCGGAGATCCGCCTGCTCGGCACGTTCACGGCGATCGTGCCGGGCGAGCCATCGGCACCGCTTGCGGCCCTCGCAGATCGGTGCACGACGGAATTCGACGCATTCCGGGCGCCGATGCCGGCGGAGGAGCGCGCACGCCGCACCGCCAGCCTGAACGAGCGCCAGCTGCGCAATCTCGATCGCTGGGGTTACCCGTATGTCTTCGCGGATTTCCGCTTTCACATGACCCTGACGGGCCGTCTCGCGCCCGACCAGCAGGACGCGATGCCCGCCATCCTGCGCCGGCATTTTGCCCGCATGTGCCGCGACGCTCCGATCGCGGTCGACCGGCTCGGGCTGTTCAAGCAGGCGCACGCGGACGCGCGGTTTCGCGTGCTGCACCATGCGGAGATCGCTTCGTAGGGTGGGCGACCGCGCCCCGGCTGTCCGCGTGGGCAAAATCGCTCGCCCGCGGTTGCCCACGCGGACTGACGTGCCAAGCGATTTTGCCCACCCTACGAAGTCAGGAAATCTTCTCACGCAACACTGCGGAAAGCCGTTCGGCCGCCTGCACGATCACGAAGGTGATGATCAGCAGCAGCGAGACTTCGCGGTACTGGAAGAGGTTCATCGCGGTGAGGAGCTGGAAGCCGATGCCGCCGGCGCCGACGAAGCCCAGCACCAGGGAGGAGCGGATGTTCTCGTCGAGCCGGTAGAGCGAGATGCCGAGCAGCGAGGGCAGCACCGACGGCACCACCCCGTGGGTGAAGAGCTGGATGCGGCGCGCGCCGGTGAGCGCAAGCGCGTCGATCGGCGCCATGTCCATCTGCTCGATCGTCTCGGCAAAGAGCCGGCCCAGCATGCCGATCGAATGCACCGCGAGCGCGAGCCCGCCCGGAAACGGCCCGAGCCCGACCGCGGTGACGAAGAACAGCGCCCATACGAGGTCCGGCACCGCGCGGCAGAAGCCGATGATGGCGCGCGCGACGAAGTACACCGGACGCGACGGGCTGACATTGGACGCCGCGAGCACCGCCAACGGGATCGCCAGCACGACGCCGCCGACCGTGCCGAAGATCGCGATGTCGATCGTCTCGAGCGCCGGCCACAGCTCGGTGGCGAACTTCTCGAAGTCCGGCGGCACCGCGCGGCGGATGATGTCGGCCATGCCGTGCACGCCGGTGATGAGATCCTGCGGCCGCGCCTCGACCACAATGCACGATTGAACGAAGATCAGCAGCAGGACGAACGCGATGCCGATGCGCTTCACGAGCACCAGCGTGCCGGTGCGCCCGAGGTCGCGCGCATCGGCTCCGATCGTCGCGGTCGGCGCGCTCACGCGGCCTCGCTGAGATAGAGGCGGCGCACCGTCTCGCGCGAGAGCTCGGCCTGCGGCAGGTCGAACGCCATGGCGCCGTCGCGGATGCCGACCAGGCGATCGGCGTATTTGTACGCCAGGTCGACCTGATGCAGCACGCACAGCACCGCGAGGTTTTCCTCGACCGCGAGCCGGCGCAGCAGGCGCATGATCTCCTCGGCGGCCTCCGGATCGAGGCTCGCGATCGGCTCGTCGGCGAGCAGCACGCGCGGATGCTGTGCGAGCGCGCGGGCGATCGCGACGCGCTGCGCCTGGCCGCCCGAAAGCGTGCCGGCGCGCTGATGCGCGAGGTGGGCGAGCCCGACCTCGGCGAGATGGTTGTGCGCGGCCGCAAGCTCGCTCGCCGGCAATCCGCCGAGCGTCGTCCAAATTCCGCCGAGCCGGCCGAGCGCGCCGGTCGCCACATTGGCGAGCACGCTGCGCCGCCGCACCAGGCTGCCGTGCTGCGAGATGAGGGCAAGCTGGAGGCGCGCGCGGCGCAGCGGCTCGCCCTCGAGCCGCGCAAGGTCGGTGCCGGCGACGCTGACCTCGCCCTCGGCCGGCGTGAGCGTGCGGGTAATGCAGCGCAGAAGCGTCGTCTTGCCGCTGCCATTGCCGCCCAGCACGATCACAAGCTCGCCGGCGTTCACCGCGATGTTGAATCGCGAGAGCGCCAGCTTGCCGTTCGGGTAGCGCAGCGTGAGATCGCGGACCTTCAACACGTCGCGATTCCAGCCCTGTCGAGTGGTGGCGACACCTACATCGCCGCCAGATCGATGTGCAGCGTCTTCACCAGGTCGCGGATGCCGTTGTAGGAGGCGTCGGACTGCGGCACGAAGCGCAGGCCGTGCGACCCGATGAGCTTGCGATCGGCCTCGGCGAGCTCCGAGAGGTCGAGGTTCTGCACGATCGCGATCAGCCGCTTCTTGAAGCCCTCCGGCAGGTCGCCGCGCACCGCGATCGGATCGATCGGGATCGGGTCCGACTTCCACAGGAACACGACGTCGCCGTCCTTGTAATGGCCGCGCTGCGTCGCCAACTCGATCTGCTCGCTGTTGAGCTCGCCGGCGTCGACCTTGTGGTTGCGCAGCGCCTCGAACGAGGCCGTGTGGCTGCCCGCGTAGAGCGCGCGCGACATCTTTGTCGGGATCGAGCCCGACCTTGCGCAGGCCATAGGCCGGGAAAAGATGACCCGAGGTCGAGGCCGGATCGGAGAACGCGAACGAGTGGCCCTTGATCTCCGCGGCCGTCTTGATGCCGGAGCCGGGCCAGGTGACGAGGCTCGCCCAATAGGTGTTCGGCTTGTTATCCGCGGTGGCGAAGGTCGCGATCGCCTCGGCCTTGGCGATTTGGTGCGCCAGCACGTAGCCGAGCGGGCCGAATTGGCCCATCTCGAGCTTGCCGTTGCGCATCGCCTCGATCTCGGCGTTGTAATTGGTGGCGACGTAGACCCTGACCTCGCAGCCGAGCTTGTCGCCGATGAGCTTGCCGATCTTGTCGTAGATCGGCACGAGCTTCGGCGCGGTATCGTACGGCTCTACGCCGAACCGAACCGTGCCGCCGTTCGGGCAGTCCTTGGCGGTCTCGGCGACCGCCAGCGAGGATGTGGCGAGGAGCGCCACGAGCGCGGCACCGGCCGCACTGGCAAAGACGAATCCCTGTTTCATTGGACGACCCCTTATGGTTCTGGCGTCGTCCGATGCGCTAACAGGGGCGCATGACACTCCCGTGAACCAAGAGGGGCCTGTCGGGCTTTCGCTAGACAAGCGGCTGCGACGATTAGAGCATGATCCCGAAAAGTGGATACCGGTTTTCGGAAAAGATCATGCTCAAACAACCAACTAAAGCGTGGTGACGATTCGAAGAAACGTCACCACGGTTTAGGCCTTTTGCTGTGGATGGCGGCGCTGCGCCGCAACGCATCAGTGCTTGATGCGGTCCGGCTCGACCATGTGGACCATGCGGCCGCCGACCATGACGGCGACGATGCGCGGGCGGCGGTCGACGCTCGCATCGACCAGGATGAGGTCGGCGCGCTTGCTGCGCGCGATGCTGCCGCGATCGTCGAGGCCGACGGCGCGCGCCGGCGCGCCCGACACCAGCCGCCACGCCTGCGCCAGCGGCACCACGCCGTCGGCAACCAGCCGGAACGCCGCGATCAGCGGCGCCGGATAGTAGTAGTCGGACGCCAGCACCGAGCAGAGCCCCTGCCCGATCATGTCGCTTGCGTTGACCCAGCCGAGATGGCTTCCCCCGCGCATCACGTTGGGCGCGCCGAGCACAATCTGGTCGCCGGCCGCGGCCGCGTCGCGGGCGGTCTCGATCGTCATCGGGAACTCGCTCACCCGGCAACCGAGCGCGCGGAACCATTGGCGCGTCTGCGGGCTCGCGTCGTCATGCGACAGCAGCGCAACGCCGTGCGTGCCCGCCTGCTTCGCGAGGCGACCGATCGAGTTCGGCACCTCGGGCCCATCCCCGCGCAACCGGTCCACCAGCGCGACGAATTCCTTGTGCGTGACGCCCGAGCGCGCGACCATCTGGGCGAGCTTGTCGGGACGCGCCGCGAGATTGTCTTCGGTCGGCAGATGATCGTTGAAGGCGAGCGCGCCGATGCGCCGTCCCGCCAGCCAGTCGAACACTTCGGTCTCGGCCGCGAGGTTGTAGGTCTCGTGGCGCAGATGGTATCGCGTGTCGGCGGCGAGCCGCGGCTGCAGTTCCTCGATCGCGGCGAGGATCGCGCGCGCATTGGCGGCGCCGCGCAATCCCGGCTCCCACGACCAGGTGACGCCGTGAAACACCGTGGTGATGCCGTTCGCGACCGCCTGCCGGTCGCTGTCGATAAGGCCGATATCGAGCGCGACATCGACGCCCGGGCGCGGCATGATCTGCCGCTCGAAGGCGTCGCCGTGGATGTCGACGACGCCGGGCAGCAGCATGAGACCCGTGGCGTCGAGCGTACGGCCGTTGGCGCGATCGGCACCGACGTCCGCGATCACCCCGTCGTGCACACTGATGTGCACCGGCGTATCGGTCAGGCCTTCATCGAGCAGAACCTGCGCGCCCGTAATCTTCAGTTCCATCACTTCCCTCAAGCTACTGCCGACGCCTGCGCGCGTCCGGACGCACCTTCGTGGCGGTCGAGAAACGCCTCGACCGACAGCGCGCGGAAATCCGCGAGCGCGGCGCGCAGCTTCTCGTGCGGCCAGTCCCACCACGCCAAGGCCTGCAAGCGCGCTGCGATCTCCTGCGCAAAGCGCGGCCGGATGACGCGCGCCGGATTGCCGGCGACGATCGTGTAGGGCCCGACGTCCTTGGTGACGATCGCGCCGGCCGCGATCACGGCGCCGGTGCCGATGCTGCGCCCCGGCAGCACGATCGCGCCGTGGCCGATCCATACGTCGTGGCCAATGGTCACGCGATGCGCCCGGCGCCACGCGAAGAATTCATGGTCGTCGTCCTCGCCCGCGAAATAGGCGCTCGCCCGGTAGGTGAAGTGCGCCTGGCTGGCGCGATGCATCGGATGATTGCCCGGGTTGATCCGGGTCATCGCGGCGATCGAGCAGAACTTGCCGATCTGCGCATAGGCGATGTCGCTGTCGTTGACCACGTAGGAATAGTCCGCGAGCGCGACCTCGTGCAGCTTGGTGCGCGCGCCCACCTCGGTGTAGCGGCCGAGCGTCGACGCCTTGACGTCGGCGCTCGGATGCACGAGCGGCTGGACAGACATCGTCTTGCGGGCGGAGGTGTTCTCGTTCATCGCATCGCGCTCCAAATCGTCGCCCACTTCGTCGGTGCACCAAACTTCATGGCGGCGATGACAGTCGCGTGACACGGCGCACGGCAACTCGTGGGTGGCTTCATGGCTCGATCACCAACTCGAGCCGGTCGGCCGCGAAGCGCGCATGGGTGGTGAGCACGGGCGCGCCGTCCGCGTCGACGTCGACGCTGTCCACCACCAGCAAGGGGCGGCCGATCGCGATGCGCAGCACCGCAGCGTCTGCGGCCTCGGCGATCGCGGCCGTGACGTGGCTCGACTTGCGCGCATAGTTGCGCACGCCGAAATGCGCCAGCATGCGGGTGATCGAGTTGCTCGCCCCATAGACGCGCGGCGCGCCCGGAAAGCGCGCGGCCTCGAGCCAGGTCGAGCCGATGCAGATCGGAACGCGGTCGGCGTGGCGCAGGCGCTCGAGCCGCAGCACCGGCGTGCCCGCCTTGAGCTTGAGCTGCTTGGCGAGATGCGGATCGGCCTCCTCGACCGCATGCGCGATCAGCCGGCCGCCGACCGCGTGTCCGGCGCCGCCGACGATCTCGGAGAAGCGCGTGCGCGAGCGGATCGGATAGGGAATGCGCCGCTGCTCGATATAGGTGCCGCTGCCGCGCTCGGCGCGCACGATGCCGCGCTGCGCCAGCGCCGCGATGGCGCGGCGCACGGTGTGGCGATTGACGCCGAAGCGCTCCGCGATGTCGATCTCGCCGGGAAGCTTGCTGCCGGGCTCGTAGGTGCCGCGCGCGATCGACTGCTCGAGCTCGTCGGCGATGCGGCGCCACAGCAGGACACCGGACGGAGCGTCGTCCGCTCCGCCGGCGTCGGCGCGCTGCAAGGCCCGGCGTGTCATGTTCGCGCTTTCATAGACAACTTGTCATTCCACAAGCGTCATTTCCGATCCGTCATGGCAACGTCACGCGATCTTCACCCTTGCGGGCTAGGACAGGGTTGTCTAGTATCATAGACAACTACGCCAGACAATCGGAATCATGGCAACAGCGACCGACCAGATTTCTCCGCACGAGGCCGCGCTGCGCGAGCGGCGGCGCGAAGCGATGTCGGTGCTGGCGGCAAGCGATGCCGGCGAGATCGCACAGCATCTCGCAGCGCTCGCACCATTACCGGCGCACGAGAACATGCGCGCCGGCGAGAACGGCATGGTGATGGTGCGCGGCCGCATCGGCGGCGACGGCGCGCCGTTCAATCTCGGCGAGGCGACCGTGTCGCGCGCCGCGGTGCGGCTCGAGGGCGGCGAGACCGGCGTCGGCTACGTGCTCGGCCGCGACCGCGAGCACGCGCGGCTGATCGCGCTCGTCGACGCGCTGGTGCAGACCTCCACGCACGCCGAGGCGGTCGAGCGCCAGGTGCTGGCGCCGATTCGCGCGCGCCTCGTCGCGGAGCGCCGTACCGACGCCGAGCAGGTCGCGGCGACCAAGGTCGAGTTCTTCACGCTGGTGCGCGGCGAGGGCTGACGATGCTGACCGCAGGCTTTGCCGATCCGGTGTTCTCCGCGCAATCAACCTTCCGCGCCGTGCTCGACGCGATGGCGCGGCCCGGCAGCGTGCAGCGCGATCAGTGCCGCGCTGTCGCCGCCCTCCCCCTTGGCGCGCGGCGCCGCCGCGATCGCGTTGACGCTGTGCGACCACGACACGCCGGTCTGGCTCGGCGCAGACCTCGCCGCGCACGACGACATTGCGGCGTGGCTTCGCTTCCACTGCGGCTGCGAGCTCGTCGCAGAACCGGCGCGCGCCGCCTTTGCGTTCGCCGGCACGGCGGCCGACGTTCCGGACTTCGCGGCATTCAACCTCGGCACGGCCGAATATCCTGATCGTTCGACCACGCTGATCCTGCAGGTCGAGACGCTTCGACGGCGGCGCCGGCCTGGTGTTCGACCGGCCCCGGCATCCGCGAGCGCAGCCGGCTGCTCGCCGATCCGCTGCCGCCCGACATGACGGCACGGCTCGCGCAGAACCATGCGCTGTTTCCGCGCGGCATCGATCTGCTGCTCGCGACCGACGATGCGGTCGCGGCGCTGCCGCGCTCGGTGCGCGTCACGCAGGAGGCCTGAGATGTATGTGGCGGCCAAAGGCGGCGAACGCGCGATCGAGAACGCCCACCGGCTGCTCGCGCACGAGCGGCGCGGCGATCCCGCGGTGCCGGAGATCACCGCTCGCACAGATCGAGGAACAGCTCACGCTCGCGGTCGACCGGGTGATGAACGAGGGCTCGCTCTATGACCGCGAGCTCGCGGCGCTCGCCATCAAGCAGGCGCGCGGCGACCTGATCGAGGCGATCTTCCTGGTGCGCGCCTTCCGCGCCACGCTGCCGCGGCTCGGCGCGAGCGAGCCGGTCGAGACCGCCGCGATGACGATCCGCCGGCGCATCTCGGCCACCTTCAAGGATCTGCCGGGCGGCCAGGTGCTCGGGCCGACCTTCGACTACACGCATCGCCTGCTCGACACGCAGGCGGGCGCCGACGGCGGGCCGGCCGCGGAGCCGGCGCGCGCCGCGCCCGACGCGGCACGCATGCCGCGCGTGACCGACCTGCTCGCGCACGACGACCTGATCGAGCCATCGCCGCAGGCCGCGCCGGATCAGCCGGTCGGCGACCTCACCCACGATCCGCTGAGCTTCCCGGCCGACCGCGATTTGCGGCTGCAAAATCTCGCGCGCGGCGACGAAGGCTTGCTGCTGGCGCTCGGCTACTCGACCCAGCGCGGCTACGGCCGCACCCATCCGTTCGCCGGCGAAATCCGCCTCGGCGAGGTGGAGGTCGAGTTCACGCCGCCGGAGCTCGGCTTTGCGGTGCCGCTCGGCCGCATCACGTTGACCGAGTGCCAGATGGTCAACCAGTTCAAGGGCTCGGCCACGAGCCGCCGCGCTTCACCCGCGGCTACGGCCTCGGCTTCGGCCATTGCGAGCGCAAGGCGATGAGCATGGCGCTGGTCGACCGGGCGCTGCGGGCGCGCGAGCTCGGCGAGGACGTGAAGGCGCCGGCGCAGGACGAGGAATTCGTGCTCTCCCATTCCGACAACGTGCAGGCGACCGGCTTCGTCGAGCACCTCAAGCTGCCGCACTACGTCGACTTCCAGGCCGAGCTCGGCCTCGTGCGGCGCCTGCGCGCCGAGTTCGATGCCGGCGTGCCGGCGCGGCGCGCCGAGGAGCCGGTCGGATCGCCCGTTCAGGAGGCCGCCGAATGAACGCGCCATCGACGCCGCCCGCCTACAACTTCGCCTATCTCGACGAGCAGACCAAGCGCATGATCCGCCGCGCCATCCTCAAGGCGGTGGCGATCCCGGGCTATCAGGTGCCGTTCGCGAGCCGCGAGATGCCGATGCCCTACGGCTGGGGCACCGGCGGCGTGCAGGTCACGGCCGCGGTGCTCGGGCCGGACGACGTGCTCAAGGTGATCGACCAGGGCGCCGACGACACCACCAACGCGGTGTCGATCCGCAAGTTCTTCGTGCAAGCACCGCCGGCGTTCGCACCACCACCAGCACGCCCGACGCGACCGTAATCCAGACGCGCCACCGCATCCCCGAGGCGGCGCTCGCCGAAAACCAGATCATCGTCTTCCAGGTGCCGATCCCCGAGCCGCTGCGCTTCCTCGAGCCGCGCGAGACCGAGACGCGCCGCATGCACGCGCTCGAGGAATACGGGCTGATGCACGTCAAGCTCTACGAGGACATCGCGCGGCACGGCCACATCGCCACCGCCTACGCGTATCCCGTCAAGGTCGAGGGCCGCTACGTGATGGACCCCTCGCCGACGCCGAAGTTCGACAATCCCAAGATGAACGACTGCCCGGCCCTGCAGCTCTTCGGCGCCGGGCGCGAGAAGCGCATCTATGCGATCCCGCCCTACACCGAGGTGGTCTCGCTCGACTTCGAGGACCATCCGTTCGAGCGCTATCGTTTCGCCGGCTCGTGCGCGCTGTGCGGCGCGGCCGACAGCTACCTCGACGAGGTGATCACCGACGACCGCGGCACCCGCATGTTCGTGTGCTCCGACACCGACTATCTGCGAGAGGCCGGCGCGCCGCGCAGCCGGGCGCCGCGCCGGCGCAAGCCGAGACGGAGGGCGCAATGGCTGACGCACCCGCCGTCACCATCCGGCCCGCGACCGAGGCGGACCTCGACGCCGTGCTCGGCCTCTACGCGCAGCCCGGATACGACGACGGCCGCAAGCTGCCGATCGCCGACGCGCGCAAGATGCTCGCGCGCTTCAAAAGCTATCCGGACTACACACTTTATGTTGCGGAGCTCGACGGCGCGATCGTCGGCACCTTTGCGCTCCTCGTCATGGATAATTTCGGGCATCTCGGCACGCCCTCCGCGGTCGTCGAAGGCGTGGTCGTCGCGCCGCACATGCAGAGCCGCGGCATCGGCCAGATCATGATGGATTTCGCGCGCGACCGCAGCGTCGAGAAGGGTTGCTACAAGGTCGTGCTGTCGTCGAACGTCAAGCGCGAGCGTGCGCACGCCTTCTACGAGCGGCTCGGCTACCAGATCTACGGCTACTCGTTCCGCCTCGATGTCGCGCCCAAGTCTCCATGATTGATGTCGCCATGACGGACATGACGGACAACGACGAACCGCTGCTGATCGCCGAGGGTCTCGGCAAATGGTACGGCCGCCAGCTCGGCTGCCGCGACGTTTCGTTCAGCCTGTACGAGGGCGAGGTGATCGCCGTGGTCGGCGAGTCGGGCTCCGGCAAGTCGACCCTGCTGCAACTGCTGTGCGGACAGATCGAGGCGAGCGACGGGCGCGTGCTCTATCGCATGCGCGACGGCGCGACGCGCGACCTCGCGGCGCTCGGCGAGGCGGAGCGCCGGTTCCTGGCGCGCACCGACTGGGGTTTTGTGCACCAGGACGCGACGCTCGGCCTGCGCATGGGCGTGTCGGCCGGCGCCAATGTGGGCGAGCGGCTGATGGCGGTCGGCGCGCGTCACTACGGACGCATCCGCGACACCGCGGCCGGCTGGCTCGACCGCGTCGAGATCGACCGCGGCCGCATCGACGACAGCCCGCGCACCTATTCGGGCGGCATGCGCCAGCGATTGCAGATCGCCCGCAACCTGGTGACGCAGCCGCGTCTCGTGCTGATGGACGAGCCGACCGGCGGTCTCGACGTCTCGGTGCAGGCGCGGTTGCTCGACCTCATGCGCGGCCTCGTCGCCGACCTCAAGCTCTCCGCCGTCATCGTCACGCACGACCTCGCGGTCGCGCGCCTGTTGTCGCACCGTATCATCGTGATGAAGGGCGGCAGCGTGGTCGAGACCGGCCTGACCGACCAGGTGCTCGACGATCCGCGCGAGCCGTACACGCAGCTCTTAGTCGCATCAATTTTGCCGCCATGAAGAACGTCATTGCGAGCGAAGCGAAGCAATCTCGATCCGCGAAGCGTGCGTTTGCGGATCGAGATTGCTTCGTCGCTTCGCTCCTCGCAATGACGGGATCGGTGAGACCAACATGACCGTCGCGCTCGAACTCTCCGGAGTCGCCAAGGCCTTCACGATGCATCTGCAGGGCGGCGTGCGGCTGCCCGTGGTCTCGGGCGTGAGCTTCGCGGTGCACCCGGGCGAATGCGCCGTGCTGGCGGGGCCGTCCGGCGCCGGCAAATCGTCCGTCCTCAAGATGATCTTCGGCAGCTATCGCTGCGACCGCGGGCAGATCCTGGTGCATCGCGGCGACACCGCGACCGACGTCGCGAGCGCGGCGCCGCGGCAGATCCTCGCGTTGCGGCGAAGCACCGTCGGCTATGTGAGCCAGTTTCTGCGCGCCGTGCCGCGCGTCGCGACCCTCGACGTCGTCGCCGAGCCGCTCGTCGCCGCGGGCACGGATCGCGAGGCTGCGCGCAAAAAGGCGGCCGAATTGCTGCGCCGTCTCAACATCGCGCCCACCCTGTGGGGCCTGCCGCCCGCGACCTTCTCGGGCGGCGAGCAGCAGCGCGTCAACATCGCGCGCGGATTCCTGGCCGACTTCCCGCTCCTGCTGCTCGACGAGCCGACCGCGTCGCTCGACGCGGAGAATTCCGCCGTGGTGGTCGACCTGATCGCCGAGCGCAAGCGGCGCGGCACCGCAATGGTCGCTATCGTGCACGACGCGAACGTGCGCGAGCGCATCGCCGACACCGTCATCGACATCACGCGCTTCGGCGCGGCCGCGTGAGCGAGGCCATGAAACTGCAAGACAAAGCGCAAGAAAAATCGCAAGACGCCGACTGCATTCTCGCCAATGCGCGGATCGTGCTGGCCGACCGCGTGATCGAGCGCGGCTGGGTCGCGGTCAGCGGCGGCGCGGTCGCCGAATATCGGCGAAGGCGCGCCGCCCGAGCGCGGCGAAGACCTCGACGGCGACCTGCTGATGCCCGGCCTCGTCGAGCTGCACACCGACCATCTCGAGGCGCATTATTCGCCGCGCCCGAAGGTGCATTGGGACCCGGTCGCCGCGGTCGTGTCGTTCGACGGCCAGCTCGCGACGAGCGGCATCACGACGGTGCTCGATTCGCTGCGGGTGTGGAGCGAGGAAGGCATCCGCGAGGCGGACGGCGAGGCCGCGACGCTCGCGCGCGCGATCGGCGAGGCACGCGACGCCAAGCTGTTGCGCATCGACCATTTCCTGCACCTGCGCTGCGAGGTGCCGATGCCGAGCGTGATCCCGGAAGCGACGGCGCTGATCGACCGCAGCGACGTGCGCCTCGCCTCGCTGATGGACCACACCCCCGGCCAGCGCCAATTCCGCGACGAGCAGAAGCTGCGCGATTATTACCGCGGCAAGAAAGGCGGGCTGTCCGACGCCGAGCTCGATGTGCTGTTCGCCAAGCGCGTCGCACACCAGGCCACGCATGCGGCGAAGAACTATCGCGGCATCGTCGCGCTCGCGCAGGCGCACAACGTGCCGCTGGCGAGCCACGACGACACCACGCTCGACCACGTCGCCGACGCGGTGCGCGACCGCGTCGCGATCGCCGAGTTTCCGACCACGATCGAAGCCGCGCAGGCGCTGCATGCCGCCGGCGTCCGCGTGCTCATGGGCGCGCCCAACCTGGTGCGCGGCGGCTCGCACGCCGGCAACGTCGCGACCGTCGATCTCGCCCGCGCCGGCGTGCTCGACGTGATGTCGTCCGACTACATGCCGGCGAGCCTGCTGATGGCGGCGCTGCGGCTGCCCAAGGTCGTGCCCGCGATCGATCTTCCGGCGGCGGTGCGCACCGTGACGAAGACGCCCGCCGAGGCCGTGGGCCTTGCGGACCGCGGCGAGATCGCGGTCGGCAAACGCGGCGACATGATCCGCGTGCATCTCGCGGGCGACGTGCCGGCCGTGCGCGCGACCTGGCAGCGCGGGCGACGCGTCGCATGAGCGCGCCGGCCCATGCGCCGGCATTGCGCATCGGCCCGGGCCGGCTGGTCCTGGTGGTCGGCCCGAGCGGCGCCGGCAAGGACACGCTGATCGCCGGCGCGCGCGCCGCCTGCGCGGGCGATGACTCCATCGTCTTTCCCCGCCGTGTGATCACGCGGGCGTCGAACGCCTCCGAGGAGCACGACACGGTTTCGGACGAGCTGTTCAAGCAAGCAGCGGCAGCCGGCGGCTTCGCGCTGTGGTGGGAAGCGCACGGGCTTTGCTACGGCATCCCGGCTGCGATCGACGCCGACATCCGGGCGCGCCGGACCATCGTCTGCAACGTGTCGCGCACGATCACGGCGCTGGCACGCCAGCGCTACGCCGCGGTCACGGCCGTGCTCGTGACGGCGCCGCCCGACGTTCTGCAGGCGCGTCTCGCGGCACGCGAGCGCAGTAGCGACGGCAATCTTGCTGACCGCATGGCGCGCTCCGCCGTCGCGGAACGCGGCCTCGACGCCGATGTGATGATCGAGAATGTCGGAGCGCCGGAGATGGGCATCCGACGACTGCTCGACGTCATTCGCGGCCATTAAGCACAGCGCGTGCTCTCCCTCTCCCCGCTCTTGCGGGGAGAGGGTTGGGGTGAGGGGCGCTGAGTCGCCGCTTATCGCTACGTTGGAGTTTGCGGAAGCGCCCCCTCATCCCGACCTTCTCCCCCTAAAGGGGGAGAAGGAGCGCAAACGCTGTGCTCGCCTTACGTGCCCGTCCGCAGCACCCGTTGCTCGCCGGAGCGCGCCAGCAGGCCGCCGAGATAGTCGGCGATCGCGCCCATGCCGCGCCGGCCGTGCTTGGCCTCCGCATCGGGATTGTAATTGGTGTTGGTATTGACGTCGTAGGTGAACGCGCGGCCGCGCTCGTCGACGATGAACTCCACGCCGGCGATGCCGATGTCGTTGGCGGCGAGGAAAGCCTGCCAGCGCGGGATCAGCGCATGATCGAACTTGGGCAGGATGCGGAACTTTTCGCTCGGGGCTTCGGCCGGGCAGACGCCGGCCACCGCCGCCGCATCCACCTGGCAGGCATCGGCGGGGCACAGCTCGAAGCCCTGCGAGGTATCGACACGCACGGCGTAGAGAAACCGGCCGCCGACGAACTCGACCCGGGTGATGAACGGCTCCGGCGCCTTGATGTAGCGCTGGATCAGCGTGATGCCGTCGATCGGCTCCTCGAACTGCGGGCTGGCAAGGTGCTCGTCGAGCGCCGCTTGCGAGAGCAAAAGACGGACGCCCAGCCCCTTGCCGGCGCGGTTGTGCTTCAGGATCAACGGAAATCCGAGCCGCGCCGCAGCTTGCGCGATGTTGTCGCGCCCGACCGCCGCGATTGTCGGCGGCGTCTCGATATCGAAGGCGGCGAGCGCCTCGTATTGCGCGACCTTCGAGATCTCCAGCGCCAGCGCGCGCTCGCCGTTGACGACGGTGCGGCCGTGGCGCTTGAGCCATGCGAGCACGGCGCCGGTCAGCTCGGCGGCGTAGCGATGGTCGCGCGTGTGCGAGGACGCGCTCATGCGATTGTAGAAGACGCCCTGCGGCGGTGCCGTGCGCAGGTCGAGGACGCCCTGGTCGAGAAACCACTCGGCGTACGGAATGGCCCGCGCCTCGAATTCGCGCCGCAGCGGCTCGACCCATGCATCGTTCTCGTGGATGACGTAGACGCGCGGGACATCATCCGTGTGAGTCAGGCTGGCACGCATAACCATTTTCCTCACGCACAATTCGTCGCAATGGGGTCATTGAAATAGCGATGCGGAACCCACGCCGCCATCGTTTCGCGGGCGAACGTGCAAGATAAGAGACGAATTGCCCGACAGGCGCAAAATACGTGCGAAAAATTCTCCTCCGAGCATGCACGGTGAAAAAGATATCCGTGCGCCTCGTATCAAACGACGGCGTCATTGCCTGCGAAAGCAGGCAATCCAGTACGCGCAGACCTGTCGGTGGAACGTCGACCGCTGTTCAAACACTTGCGGCGGCGTATTGGATCGCCCGCGTTCGCGAGGGCTTCGCAGAAATCATTGTTCCGATTCCGGCCATTCCGGTGGGGATATTTCTTCTGTTGCTTGCATCCGCGCGCCAAATCGGCGATGGCTGAAATCCTAGTCTCGGATTGGTGCCACTCGCCGCCCGCCGCCGCTCGTTAGCGGTTTTCTGTTGCTGCGAACGAGCCCGATCGCTGGCTGGCGCCTCACCTAAGATTGCATCGCATCCGCGATTTCATTGTTTCCGCGTTGTTATTTGCCATTGTTTCCCATTGTTCTTGCGCTGGCGTGTTTTTCCTCGCGATCTCAGTGACTTGCATTGCAGATTCGTTCGATTTTCCATTGCAGATCCATTGTATTTTTTGCAAGGCCCTTTTGGAGTGCACTGAACTGCACCCCTGTGGTGAGACACGAAACTAGGAACTGGTTGCGAGAGCATCAGCTTGTCCACGCGGCACGGCGGCGGCAGCGCTTGCGCGTTTTGGACGGACTCGACGAGTGCAGCCGCTGGCGATCATAGACCTGCTCGATGAAGATGCTGATCCGCAAAGCCCTCGCGTGCGCGGACGATGATTCCTGCGAGTTGGCTAAGGTTAACGCGCCTCGCGCGAGCACCTACTCGAGATTTTTGCTCGGCGGGAAATCGCGCGAGAACACCGGCTGCTGGACGAACTGCTTGGCGTCGTAGGTCCAGAACTGGCTGACCTGCGGATAGGTCTTGATGATCGTGTTGACGAGCTTGCCGTTCACCCGCGCGACCTTGCGGATGTGGATGTCGAGGATCGGCGTGCCGTACTCGTCGAGCCGCACCGGGCCGATCGGCCCGTGGGTGAGGCGCACGTCGTGCATCGCCTTGAGGAAGGCTGCCGCGTCGTCGGTCTTGCCGTTGGTGGTCTTGAGCGCCTCCTCGATGATGAGCAGCGCCGTGTAGGGCCCGGCCGTGTAGAAGCCGGGGTCGTGCTTGTCGTCGGCGTTGATGGCGGCGACGAACTTCTTGTTGTCGGGCGTGTCGAGCCCCGCCGCGTACCAGCCCGCCGTCACGACATCGAGCGCCTCGTCGCCCATCGCCTTGAGGATGCCCTCGTCGGTGCTCGTCGTGTTGCCGAGCACCGCGATCTTGCCCTTGAGGCCTGCGTCCTTAAACTGGCGCAGGAAGCGCAGCGGATTGCTGCCCGCGAAACCCATGTAGATCGCGTCGACGTCGTGCTTGATCTGCGCCAGATACGGCTCGTAGTCGGGCGCGTTGAGCGGCGGCCACAGCTTCTGCATGACCTTGCCGCCGCCCGCCTCGAAGGCGAGTTGGAAGCCGCCGGCGCCCTCGTAGCCGTAGGTGAAGTCCTCGGCGACGATCGCGACGCGCTTGTAGTTGAGCGTCTTCGCCGCGTAGTCGCCGAGCGCGTAGGTCACCTGCGGCGCCGTGCCGAAGGCGTGCAGCACATACGGGTTCACGGCGTGCGACTTGAGGTCGACGGTCGCGGCCGAGGTCGTGGTGATGAGCGGCACCTTGGTGTCGCGGATGTAGCCGTCGATCGCCAGCGCCTCGTTGGTGGCAAGCGGGCCGATCGTGACCGCGACCTTCTCGCGCTCCACCAGTTCCTGCGTGCGCGTCTTGGCAGTCGCCGGATTGCCGGCGGTGTCCTTGGTGACGAGCTCGACCTTGCGGCCCGCAACCATGTTGTTGCGCTCCTTGAGGAAGAGCGCCGCGCCCTCGATCTGCTGCGCGCCGCCAGCCGCGAGCGGCCCGGTCTTCACGGTGAGGAAGCCGATGCGCAGCGGCTCCGCCGACTGCGCAAGCACCCGCGGCGCCGACAGCACGCTGGCGGCAGCCGCGCCGGCAAGCAGCCTGCGGCGCGATATGGTGAACTTGCTGGTGCGAACAGGCATCGCCATCCCCTTCGAGGTGTTTTTGAAATTTCGGCCGGATAATGGGTGAATTGATGCGCCGCCACAAGGGACGCGGCGGGCGCGCAATGCCGCATGTGCGGCGCGTGACATGGCAGTCCTGGACCTGCGGGAGCGGATCCGAAAACCTTTCTAAGACCGGGCCAGAAGCGTATCATTCTTCAATGACCAAACTTCTCGAGCAGGCGCTAGAAGCCGTACGCCGGCTGCCACCCGAAGCGCAAAACGAGATCGCACGCGCCATGCTGGTGCTGGCAGGTGATGAAAGCGAGCTCGAAGCGATTGACCCGGCCCATCTGCCCGATGTGCTTGAAAGCCTTGCGCAGGCCAAACGCCGCCAGTTTGCAACTGATGCCGAGGTCGAGGCTGCGTTTCGCCGCTTCGATCAATGAGGCTTCGTTTCATGCTTGCGCAGATGCCGGCCGCTTGGCGACACGTCTTCGTTGAAGCTCGACCAATGTCAGGCGCGCTCAATAGCGCTTCAACGCCCCCAAGATCATCACCGCCCCGCCGAGGATCACCACCGCATCGAGCATCGCGGCATGGATATGGATCGGCAGCCGCGCCACCAGCGCGCGCGCCAGAAACGCACCCGGCAGCGCGACGACGCCGATCAGCAGCGCGACCGCGATCACCTGGGCGGTGACCACGCCGGCGAACCCGAACACCGCGAACTTGACGATGCCGAGCGCGACCGAGATCACCGCGTCGGTGGCGATCACGGCCGCGCCCTCGAGGCCGGCTGCCATCAGCATCGTCAGCAGGATGACGCCGGCGCCGCTGGTGCCGCCCATGACCAATCCCCAGCCGAACGAGGCGCCGGCAAGCTGCCTGTCGTCGAGATGAAATCCGCGCGCGCGCAGGAAACGGCGCAGCGGCACCGACAGCATCAGCATCGAGCCGATCAGGATCAGCACGCCGACGCTGGTGAGGCGGGTGTAGCCCCAGGCGCCGAGCATGCAGGTCGGCAGCGCGGCGACCAGCACGATGGCGACACGCCGCCAGTCGATCGCCGTGCGGAACGCGGTCCCGCGGCTCGTATTGGTCATGAGCGCCGAGATCGTCGTGATGGGCACGAGCGGCGGGGCGCCGAGGATCGGCACCAGCACAAGCGGCATCAATGCCCCCGTGCCGTAGCCCGCGACTCCGCCGATGAGCGACGTGAACACGCCCATTGCCGCGATGGCGAGGAGCTGGAGGACCGAGATGCCGGCGAACGCCGCAAGCACCGAGGCGGTCACGAGTGCTCTCCGGGCGTGGCCGCGACCGCCGCGTCGGCGAGCGCCGCGAGCGCCGCCTTATCGGTCGGGAACCCGGCCGCGATCCACGCCTCCTCGGCGGCGGTTAGCGCCGCGCCAAGCCGCGGGCCCTTCTCGACGCCGCGCTTGCTGAAATCCTTCGCCTTGAGCGGAAAGATCGGCGCGGTCCAGCGCGCCGGCAACGTGGCGAGATTCTTCCATTGTTCGTCGGCAACGCCGGCGGGCGAGCGCGCCCAGGCGATCAGCACGCGGTCGATGTAACGATCGGGCCCGAGCCGGTAGAGCGCCTCGCGCGCCGGCGCCTCGCCGCGCGCGGGATCAGCCTGCGACCAGCCCTCGCCGATCGAGGTGAGCCGCTTGTGCTCCGAATTGGTCAGCCGCAGCCGCTGCCACAGGCGGTCGGCATCCTCGACGACCGTGACCGCGAGCGCGCCGAGCCGGCGCACCGGATCGGCGTCGGCCCCGATCGTGCGTTCGGCCTTGCATGTGTTCTCGAAGCTCGCGAGCAGCGGCACGCCGCCGAGGACCGTCTCTAGCAGGCCCGCCTCGGTCATCACGGCGATCGTCGGCGTCGCGTGCGCGGCGCGCAGCAGCTTGATCAGCTCCATGCGGATGCGCTCGCGCGACAGATGGCCCAGCCCCTCGCGCGCCGCGATGCATGCCTTGAGCCCGTCCGGATCGGGCGGCCCCGCGCCATAGCTCGCGTGAAAGCGGAAGAAGCGCAGGATGCGCAGGTAGTCCTCGGCGATGCGCTTGTCCGGCTGGCCGATGAAGCGCACGCGGCGCGCCGCGATGTCGGCAAGGCCGCCGACATAGTCGAAAACCTCGCCGGCACGATCGACCGACAGCGCATTCATCGTGAAGTCGCGCCGCTCCGCGTCGACCTTCCAGTCGCGGCCGAACGCGACCTTGGCCTTGCGGCCGTAGGTCTCGACGTCGGCGCGCAGCGTCGTCACCTCGAACGGCGTGCCGTCGGCGATCACCGTGACGGTGCCGTGGTCGATGCCGGTCGGCACCGCCTTGAAGCCGGCGGCGCGCGCGCGCTCGATCACGGTGTCGGGCACGGCGGTCGTCGCGATGTCGATCTCGCCGGGCGTCTCGCCGAACATGGCGTCGCGCACCGCGCCGCCGACGACGCGCGCCTGCTCGCCCGCATGGTCGAGCACGGCGAGCACATGCGCGAGCGCGCCCGAGGCGAGCCAAGTGGCATCCGGCAGGCTGCGGTTCACGTCCTCACCCCCGGACCAACTCGACCGTTCTCAACATGCGCCGGCATCTCCATTCCGTCCGCTACGCGGAAAGCCGCTACGCGGAAAGCCGCTGTGCGGAAACACGCGACGCGGAATGGAACCGGAATCGCGAAAGGCCGGTACTCATACATCAGGCGCCGTAAACCCGCTCATATAAATTGCGCAGGATGCCGGCCGTGACGCCCCAGATGTACCGCTCCTGGTAAGGCATTGCGTAGTACTGTCGCTGGATACCCTTCCAGTCGCGCGAGTGGCGCTGGTGGTTCTCGGGGCGCATGAGGAAGTCGAGCGGCACCTCGAAGGCGTCGGCGACCTCCGACGGGTTGATGGTGAGCGTGTAGGTCGGCGCGACGCGCGCAACCACCGGCAGAATGCGGAAGCCGGAAAACGTGAAGTAGAGATCGAGATAGCCGAGCGGCTCGATCAATGCGGCGTCGAGCCCGATCTCCTCGTGCGCCTCGCGCAGGGCCGCCGCGAGCGGGTTCGCATCCGTCTTCTCGATCTTGCCGCCCGGAAATGCGATCTGGCCGGCGTGGCTCGAGAGTTCCGACGTGCGCATCGTCAGGATGACGCCCGGCTCGGCGCGGTCGACCACCGGAATGAGCACGGCGGCAGGCCGCGTCGCCTTGACGCCGGCACGCTCCCACGTCGCGGGATCGAGATCGAGGTCGCCGCGCGTCACCGGCACGTTCGGATCGGTGAGGCCCGCCGGCACGTCGAGCGCGAGCCGCGCGCGGGCGTGACCGAAGAATGCGTGCGTGACCACCGGCGCGGCACCCGCATCGACCTGCTGATCGGTCATCTTAATCCCGCAACCCCGCAATGCTCTCGGCCGGCGCCATGGTGAAGAATGCGGAGCCGGACGCGACCCCGAACATGCGCCGCCCCTCGACCTCGCGCTCCTCGCCGAGCTCGACGAGATCATAGAACAGCGCGCGCGTCACCTTGGCCCACAGGTTGCGGCGCACGTGCAGGAACGGCTTGAGTCCACCGGTCTCCGGCTCGGGCTCGAAGCGCAAAGCATTGTCCGGGCCGGCCGTCACCCAATCGTCCACATTGGTGCGGAAGCGCAAGGTCGGGCCGGCCGCGGCCGCCGCGTCGGCCTCATCGACCGCAAGCTCGACGGCGAGGAACGGCGCCTCATCGACCGTGATGCCGCATTTTTCCACAGGCGTGACAAGAAAATAGTGGTCGCCCTCGCGCTTGAGGACCGAGGCGAACAGCTTCACCAGGGCGGCGCGACCGATCGGCGTCTTCTGGTAGAACCAGGTACCATCGGCCGCGATCCGCATGTCGATCTCGCCGCAATAGGGCGGGTCCCATAAATGCACAGGCGGCGGCCGCGGCCGCCGGCCTGCTTAAGCGCGCCGGCTATGCCTTCCAACTGGGCAGTCTGCCCTTCCTTCGCCATTGTTGGCCTCAAACTTGCGTGCCGAACGTCCGCTCGCGCGATCGTGAGGGTCCTGACCGGGCCCGCATCGCGCGAAAATAGCGTAAGATTCGAACGCGGATGCGGACGACCCATGGCGATGGGACAGGGCGGAAGGCCCGACGTCGAGCCCGGTTGTGATTGGTCGCAGCCGGCACATGGTGCGTTATGTGTATGAAACGTGACGAGAATTCAACGAGGAGCAGGTAATGGCCGCAACCGGCAGCGAGAGCCCCGAGAGGCTCGAGGACATGATCGTGCGCGCGGCCGAAATCGACCGCCGTGCACGTCCAGGCCGCCCGCACCGCCATCGGGGCGGTGATCTTCGGCCAGGACAAGGTCGTCGAGCAGGCGCTGATCACGGTGCTGTCGGGCGGCCACGGCCTCTTGGTCGGCGTGCCGGGCCTCGCCAAGACCAAGCTCGTCGACACCATGGGCACCGTGCTCGGCCTCGAGGCGCGGCGCGTGCAGTTCACGCCCGACCTGATGCCGCCGGATATTCTCGGCACCGAGGTGCTGGAGGAGAGCCAGGGCGGCAAGCGCAGCTTCCGCTTCATCACGGGGCCGATCTTCGCCCAGCTCCTGATGGCCGACGAGATCAACCGCGCGAGCCCGCGCACACAGTCGGCCTTGCTGCAGGCGATGCAGGAGCAGCACGTCACGGTCGCGGGCGCGCGGCATGACCTGCCGAAACCGTTCCATGTGCTGGCAACGCAGAACCCGATCGAGCAGGAAGGCACCTACCCGCTGCCGGAAGCGCAACTCGACCGCTTCCTGATGGAGATCGACGTCGACTATCCGGACCGCGACGCCGAGCGGCGCATCCTGTTCGACACGACGGGCGCGGAAGAGACCAAGCCGAAGCCCGCGATGACCGCCGACGAGCTCATGGCGGCGCAGCGCCTCGTGCGTCGCCTGCCGGTCGGCGAGTCGGTCGTCAACGCGATCCTGGCGCTGGTGCGCTCGGCGCGTCCCGGCCCGGAAGCCGGCGACCTCGGCAAGCTGATCGCCTGGGGCCCCTCGCCGCGCGCCAGCCAGTCGCTGATGCTCGCGGTGCGCGCCCGCGCGCTCATCGAAGGCCGCTACGCGCCGTCGGTCGACGACGTGGTGGCGCTCGCCGAGCCGGTGCTCAAGCATCGCATGGCGCTGACCTTCGCGGCGCGCGCCGACGGCGAGACCATCCCGGCGGTCATCGGCCGGCTCAAGGCCAAGATCGGCTAGCGAATGGCGGCCAGCACCACCGCAATTCCGCAGGAGGGGCAGTCGATCGCGCAAGCGGTCGGCGGCGGCCGTGCGCTTGCGGCGACCATGCCGCGGCTGATCCTCGAGGCGCGCCGCATCGCCGCGACGATCATCCATGGCCTGCATGGCCGCCGCCGCGCCGGACCGGGCGAGAATTTCTGGCAGTACCGCCGCTTCATGTCGGGCGAGCCGGCCGCGCGCGTCGACTGGCGCCGCTCGGCGCGCGATGATCATCTCTACGTGCGCGAGCAGGAATGGGAGGCCGCGCACACGGTGTGGATCTGGCCCGACCGCTCGGCCTCGATGTCGTTCAAGTCGGCGCTCGCGCTCGACGGCAAGCTCGAGCGCACGCTGGTGATCGCGTTTGCGCTCGCCGAGGTGCTGATCGAGGGCGGCGAGCGGGTCGGCATCCCGGGACTGATGCGCCCGACCGCGAGCCGCAACGTGATCGAGCGGATGGCCGAGGTGATGCTGCATGACGCGGCCGCGCGTACCAGCCTGCCGGTGTCGTTTGCGCCCTCGCCGCGCGCCGAGGTCGTGGTCCTGTCGGACCTGTGGAGCCCGATCGCCGAGGTGCAGCATATGATCGCGCAGCTTGCGGCGACCAGCGCGCACGGCCATGTGGTGCAGATCGTCGATCCGGCCGAAGAGACCTTCCCGTATGCGGGCCGCGTCGAGTTCGTCGAGCCGGAAGGCGCCGGCGCCATCACGGCCGGCCGCGCCGAGACCTGGCGCGAGGATTACCAGGCGCGCATCGAGCGCCACCGCGCCGCGATCCGCGCCGAGACCGACCATCTGGGCTGGAGCTTCATTATTCATCGCACTGACCGGCCGGCGAGCGATCTCCTGCTCGCGCTGCATGCGCGGCTCGGCGGCACCGGCGGCGGCTTCGACTTCGAGCGCTGGCGCGGCTCCGACATCGGCGACGCCGCGGAGGGCCCGGCATGATCCCCGGCCTCCCGCTCGCCTTCGCCCAGCCGCTCGTCCTGTTCGCGCTTCTCGGCCTGCCGGTGCTGTGGTGGCTGCTGCGGCTGGTGCCGCCGCGGCCGCGCCGCATCGCGTTCCCGCCGACGCGCCTCCTGTTCGACATCGCGCCGAAGGAAGAGACGCCGTCGCGCACGCCGTGGTGGCTCACGCTGCTGCGTCTGCTGCTCGCTGCGCTGATCATTTTCGCGGCCGCCGGTCCGTTGTGGAATCCGCCGATCGCGACCAGCGCCGAACGCCTGCCGCTCGCGCTCCTGATCGACGACGGCTGGTCCGCGGCCGCGACCTGGCCGGTGCGGCTCGGCACCGCCGAGGACCTGATCGCGCGTGCCGAGCAGGACAATCGCGCGGTCGCGCTCATCCCGCTGTCGGAGACCAAGCGCGACGTGTCGCTCGAGACGCCGGCCGCCGCGCGCGTGCGGCTGCGCGAGCTCGTGCCCAAGCCCTACACGATCGACCGCGCCGAAGCCCTGCCCGAGATCGAGCGCCTCATCGGAAAGACGCACGACATCGAGCTGGTCTGGCTCACCGACGGCATCGACATGGGTGGCAACTCGGGCGGCGCCAAGAATTTCGTCGACGGCCTCGCGCGGCTCGCCGGCAACAACCCGACCACTGTCGTGATCGGCGGCGTGCGCGGCGCGCATGCGCTCACGGGCGCCGACAACGCGGCCGGCATGCTGAGCGTGAAGGTGCTGCGCGCCTACACGGGAACGCAGGACGACGGCACGGTGCGCGCGCTCGACCTCAAGGGCCTGCCGATCGGCGAGGCGCACTACACCATCAAGAGCGACGAGCGCGAGGCCGAGGCCCAGATCGACCTGCCGGTCGAGATCCGCAACGACATCGCGCGCCTTGAGATCGAGGGCGAGCGCTCGGCCGGCGCCGTGCAGCTGCTCGACAAGCGCTGGCGCCGGCGCACGATCGGCATCGTGTCGGGCTCGACCGCCGACACCGCCGAGCCGCTGCTCGCCTCGAACTACTATCTCACCCGCGCGCTCGCGCCGTTCGCCGACGTGCGCCTCGGCGAGCGCGGCTCACCCTCGGTTGCGATCGCGCGCTTTGCCGAGCAGCGCATTCCGATGATCATCCTCGCCGACGTCGGCACCATCGCGCCCGAGGAGCGCGCCAAGCTCGCCCGTTGGGTCGACGACGGCGGCGTGCTGGTGCGCTTCGCCGGCCCGCGCCTCGCGGCGTCCGACGACGAACTCGTCCCGGTCAAGCTGCGCCGCGGCGGCCGCATCCTCGGCGGCAGCCTGAGCTGGGAGAAGCCGCAGCCGCTCGCCGGCTTCTCGCGCGAGAGCCCGTTCGTCGGCATGCCGGTGCCGAACGACGTGACGGTGACGCGCCAGGTGCTGGCCGAGCCGGATATCGGGCTTGCCGAGCACACCTGGGCGACGCTCGGTGACGGGACGCCGCTCGTCACCGCGGCCCGGCACGGCAAGGGGCTCATCGTGCTGTTCCACGTCACCGCCGACACGCGCTGGTCGAACCTGCCGATCTCCGGCGCCTTCGTCGACATGCTGCGGCGGGTCGTCAACCTGTCCGGCGCCATGGCGGGCGACGAAAAGACGGCGTCCGAGGGCGCGCGCGAGGTGCTGCCGCCGACCCGCGTGCTCGACGGCTTCGGCACCTTCGTGTCGCCGCCGCCGACCGCGCGGCCGATGCCGGCGAACTACGCGGGCCGCGCCAAATCGGACAATCCGCCCGGCTTCTACGGGCCGCCCGAGGGGATGCTCGCCGTCAACACGCTCGCGCCGGCCGATCGCCTCGCGCCGATCGACGTTGCGCCGCTGCACGCGCGCATCGAGAGCTACCGGCTGGCGCAGCCGCAGGACCTGCGCGGGCCGATCCTGCTCGGCACGCTGGCACTCCTGCTCGTCGATGCCGTGGTGGTGTTCTGGCTCGCCGGCGGGATCTATCGACTGACGCGGCGCCACCGCGTCGCCGCCGTGCTGGCGCTCGCGGTCGCGCTCGCGGCGTTCGGGCGCGTCACGCCGTCGCTCGCCGACGAGGCGGCCGACAAGTTCGCCATGGAGGCGACGCTGCAGACCCACCTCGCCTACGTGGTGACCGGCGACAGCGAGACCGACAGCATCAGCCGCTCGGGCCTCGAAGGCCTGACCCTCTACCTCGCCCAGCGCACCGCGCTCGAGGCCGGCCAGCCCATGGGTCTCGACCTCGAGCGCGACGAGCTCTCGTTCTTCCCGCTGATCTACTGGCCGATCTCGGCGAAGGCCACGAAGCCGTCCGCCAAGGCGCTGGCCCGCATCGACGCCTACATGAAGCAGGGCGGCACGGTCCTGTTCGACACGCGCGACGCCGTGCTGGCGCCGCCCGGCCCCGGCGGCGACAATCGCAGCCCCGGCATGCTGGCGCTGCGCCAGATCCTCGGCTCGCTCGACATTCCCGAGCTCGAGCCGGTGCCGAAGGATCACGTGCTGACCAAGACGTTCTATCTGCTGCGCGACTTTCCGGGCCGCTTCACCACCGGCCAGCTCTGGGTCGAGGCGCTGCCGAACGCGGACCACGCCGATGACGACGACAGCAAGCACCCGGCGCGCGGCGGCGACGGCGTCTCGTCGATCCTCATCACGTCGAACGACCTCGCCGGCGCCTGGGCGCTCCGGGCGGACGGCCAGCCCATGCTGCCGCTGGTGCCGGGCGAGCCGCGCCAGCGCGACTTCGCGTTCCGCGCCGGCGTCAACATCGTGATGTACACGCTCACCGGCAACTACAAGGCCGACCAGGTTCACGTGCCCGCTCTGCTCGAGCGGCTCGGCCAATAGGAGCGCGGGTTGGAATACGGAATCACCTTCTCGCCACTGGTGCCCGCCGCGGTGCTGTGGGCCGCGCTCGCGGTCGCGGCCGCGATGGCGCTGCTGCTGTTCGTCAGCCGCACGCGCGGCGCGCTGCTGCGCGCCGGCGCGCTCGCGCTCATGGTCGCGGCGCTCGCCAACCCGTCGTTCACCCGCGAGGACCGCGACCCGCTCACCTCGGTCGCGGTCATCGTGGTTGATAAAAGCCCGAGCCAGAGCTTCGGCGACCGCACCCGGCAGACCGAGGCAGCGCGCGACGCGCTGGTGAAGCGCCTGCAAAGCATCAAGGGCCTGGAGCTGCGCGTGGTCGAGGCCGGCCAGGCGGACGGCGAGACCGACGGCACGCGGCTCTTCCACGCGCTGCAGACCACGCTCGCCGACGTGCCGCCCGAGCGGATCGCCGGCGCCTTCATGATCACCGACGGGCGTGTGCACGATGTGCCGAGCGATGCGGCCGCGCTCGGCTTTGCGGCGCCGCTGCATGCGCTCATCACCGGCGTGCCGAACGAGCGCGACCGCCGCGTCGCGCTCGTATCGGCGCCGCGCTTCGGCATCGTCGGGCAGCAGCAGACCATCACGTTCCGGGTCGAGGATTCGGGCGTGCCGCCGGGCGGCAGCGCCGACGTCAAGATCAGCCGCGACGGCGAGCTCGTCGACCAGCGCACCGTGCGCGCCGGCACGAATTCCGAGGTGCAGATCCCGATTCCCCATTCGGGCCAGAACATCGTCGAGATCGAAGCCTCGCCGCTGCCGGGCGGCGAGCTCACCACTGTCAACAACCGCGCCGTCGTCTCGATCGACGGCGTGCGCGACAAGCTGCGCGTGCTGCTGGTCTCCGGCGAACCGCACGCCGGCGAGCGCACCTGGCGCAACCTGCTCAAGTCCGACCCCAATGTCGACCTCGTGCACTTTACGATCCTGCGGCCGCCCGAGAAGCAGGACGGGACGCCGATCAACGAGCTGTCGCTGATCGCGTTCCCGACGCGCGAGCTGTTCACCAACCATCCGACCGGGAAGCTCGACGACTTCCAGCTCATCATCTTCGACCGCTATGCCCGTCAGGGCGTGCTGCCGATCGTGTATTTCGAGAACATCGCCAAGTATGTGCGCGATGGCGGCGCCGTGCTGGTCGCGGCCGGCCCGGATTACGCGAGCCAGACCAGCATCTGGCGCACCCCGCTCAACCAGATCCTGCCGGCCGAGCCGACCGGCAACCTCACGCAGCAGCCGTTCTACGCCCAGCTCACCGACGCCGGCCGCCGCCATCCGGTGACGCGCGGCCTCGAAGGCGGCGCCGACGATCCGCCGCATTGGAGCCGCTGGTTCCGGCTGGTCGATACGCGCAGCCCGACCGGCACGGCGGTGATGAAGGGCCCGGACGACAAGCCGCTGCTCCTGCTCTCGCGCGAGGGCAAGGGCCGCGTCGCGATGCTGCTCTCCGACCACATCTGGCTGTGGGCGCGCGGCTACGAGGGCGGCGGACCGCAGATCGACCTGCTGCGGCGGCTCTCGCACTGGCTGATGCAGCAGCCCGACCTCGAAGAGGAGGCGCTGCGCCTCGTCGTGCACGGCAAGGATCTCAGCGTCGAGCGCCAGACCATGGCAGACGCGGTCGATCCGGTGACGCTGACATCGCCGTCCGGCGCGACCCGCACGCTCACGCTCGATGCCGGCGAGCCCGGCGTGTGGCACTCGACCGTGCAGGCGAACGAGCTCGGCCTGTGGCGCGCGACCGACGGCAAGCTCACGGCGCTGGTCAATGTCGGCCCCGCCAACCCGCGCGAATTCGCCGAGGTGACGTCGACGACCGACGTGCTCAGCCCCATCGCCAACGCGACCGGCGGCGACGCGCGGCGCATCGCCGACGCTTCCGGCGCGCTCGACATGCCGCGCATCCTCGCGGTGCGCTCGAGCGACACCTTCAAGGGCGACGACTGGCTGGGCGTGAAGATGCGCGACGCGAGCATCGTGCGTGGCATCGGCGTCCTGCCGGTGTTCGCGGGGCTGCTCGGGCTGTTGCTGCTGATCGGCAGCTTGGCGGCGACGTGGGCGCGCGAGGGAAGATAGGCGGACGGACGCCGCCGTTTCTTGTCGATCCTTTACCGCAGTGTTTGCGCGGCGAGCGCAACACTCTCGTCGTCGGGCCGAACCAGGCCTGACACCCCGTCGAATGCGCCGGGCACCAGTTCGGCGACCAGGAGCCGCGCGGGATCGACCGGCCCCGGCAATTTTACACGGCCGGCCGGCACGGGCTTGAAGCCGGCGCGGGCGTAGTAGGGTTCGTCGCCGACCAGCACGACCAGCTTGTGGCCCTGCGCGCGCGCCTCGGCGAGTGCGCGCTCGATCAGCGCGAGCCCGATGCCGCGCGCGCGGAACGGCGGCTCGACCGTGAGCGGCCCGAGCAGCAGCACCGGCGTCGCGCCGAGGCGCACCGGCGTCAGCCGCACCGAGCCGACCAGGAGCGTGCCGATGCGCGCCGTGAACGACAGCGCGAGCGAGGGCGGGCCGCCCTCGCGCAAGCGATAGGCGGTCTTGGCATAACGTCCGGGACCGAAGGTGCGCTCGTGCAGCCGCTCGATCGCGTCGGCGTCCGCGGCGCTCTCGGGCCGGATGGTGACGGAAAGCTCGCTCATTCCCCACAGGCTCAGTGCATGATCTTTTCGCGATCATACACTTGCGCGATTACCACTTGGCGCGTTGAAGGTCCATCGCCGTCAACGGGCAGCGCTGTAGCCCGGATGAGGCGCATCGCGCCGAAATCCGGGATCGTCCGTCTCGGTGTCACCCGGGTATCGCTCCGCTCACCCAGGCTACGACGCTCGCGCGATCACCACCGCTCGCTCACCGGCGCGCCGAGCAGTATCTCGGCGATGCGGGCGCGGCTGCCGGCCGTGGTGTCGCCGGGCAGCTCGTCGAGCGTGAAGAATCCGCTCGCCGCGATCTCGCGGTTGGGTGTGAACGGCGCGCTCTGGCGGAACGACTGCACGACGAAGCACGCGACGTGATCGCGCCGCGAGACCCGTTCGTTGAAGAACACGCCATGCAGCAGCGGCGGCGCCGTCAGCTCGATATTCCCTTCCTCGGCGAGCTCGCGCGCGAGCGCGTTGTGCATCGTCTCGCCCGGCTCGACGCCGCCGCCCGGCAGGTACCATCCTTTCACATAAGTGTGATGGACGAGAAATATCCGCCGCGCGTCGTCGATGATGAGCGCGCGCACGCCGAGCGTGAGCCCGCGCGCAAAGCGCCAGTAGACATGCAAGCCGCGCCGCATCACGGCCTCTATGGCGTCCCGCATATTGTTCCTCGCATCTCCAGGACTTTTCACGATGACCGTTCACACCGCGCGCCAATGTCGCACCCGCAACCATCGCATGGCTGACTTGTCGCCATGGGTTTTGTCATCGCGGCGCGCCTGCGTTATCAGCATCACGACACGGGCGTCACGCAAGAGCAACTCAAGCAAAACGAATTCGAAAAGCGGCCGGGGTGCATCCCCCCACAAATGTCCCCGACGCTTACGGCGCTCCCGGCTTGCCGGGGGCGCCGTTGCTTTTTGGCGCCCGACATCGTCGCCGCAAATCTTTGACGCTGCAAATCTTTTGCATCCCTGCCTCGCATTTTTGCGCGTGGACCGGCAATATGCATCGGAAAGCCACCGGAATACCGCGATGAAGCGCTTCGCCGATCTGAGCGAACAGGAGGTCCTCGCCCTCGCGATCACCAACGAGGAGGAGGATTCGCGCATCTACAACGGCTTCGCGGACGGCCTGCGCGCGCAGTATCCGAGTTCGGCAAATATGTTCGACGCGATGGCGCAGGAGGAGGTCCGGCATCGCGCCATGCTGTACGACCTCTATCGCGAAAAGTTCGGAGAATATCTGCCGCTGATCCGGCGTCAGGACGTGAAGGGCTTCGTGCGCCACCGGCCGCTGTGGCTGGTGCGCCCGCTCGGCCTCGACGAGGTGCGCAAATACGCGGCCGCGATGGAGTTCGAGACCGCGCGCTTCTACCGCAAGGCCGCCGAGCAGGCGCGCGACGCCTCGGTGCGCGAGCTCCTGGTGAAGCTCGCCGAGGCCGAGGACAAGCACGAGCACATCGCCGAGGAGCTGGGCGAGAAGATCCTGACGCCGCGCGCGCGCGCCAGCGAGGACGAGACCGCGCGGCGCATGTTCGTGCTGCAATACGTGCAGCCGGGCCTCGCTGGCCTGATGGACGGCTCGGTATCGACGCTGGCGCCGCTGTTCGCGGCCGCCTTCGCGACGCATCAGACGTGGCCGACCTTCCTGGTCGGCCTCGCGGCCGCGATCGGCGCCGGCATCTCGATGGGCTTTGCCGAGGCGCTCTCCGACGACGGCTCGCTCACGGGGCGCGGCTCGCCGGTGCTGCGCGGCGGCGTCTGCGGAACGATGACGGCGCTCGGCGGGCTCGGCCACACCCTGCCCTATCTCATCCCGCACTTCCTCACCGCGACCATAGCGGCCTTCGTGATCGTCGCGATCGAGCTCGCGATCATCTCGTATATCCGCTTCCGCTACATGGACACGCCGTTCCTGCAGGCCGCCTTCCAGGTGGTGGTCGGCGGCGTGCTGGTGTTCGCGGCGGGAATCCTGATCGGCAGCTCTTAGATGCGAATAGCGAATAGCGAATGGAAAGAAGCACTATTCGCTACTCGCTATTCGCCACTCCCATTTGCTAATCGCCATTGGCCATGTTCACCCTCGCGCATCTCTCCGACCCGCATCTTCCGCCGATGCCGCGGCCGCGCCTCGCCGAGCTCGCCAACAAGCGCGTGCTCGGCTACCTGCATTGGCAAAAGAGCCGTCGCAAGATTCACCGTGCCGAGCAGGTCGATCTGCTGGTGCGCGATCTCAAGGCGCAGGCGCCCGACCACATCGCGGTCACGGGCGACCTGGTCAATATCGGACTATTGGCGGAATTCGCCCCCGCGCGCGCCTGGCTGCATTCGCTCGGGGCGCCGCATGACGTGACGCTGGTGCCCGGCAATCACGACGCCTATTTGCGTCAGTCGCACGCCGCGCACGCGGCCCATTGGCACGAATTCATGCGCGACGATGCGGCGAATTCCGCCGACCTGCGCTTTCCGTTCGTGCGCCGACGCGGGCCGCTTGCGCTGATCGGCCTCTCGAGCGCGATCCCGACCGCGCCGCTGCTCGCGACCGGCCGGCTCGGCGCGGAGCAGATCGCCCGCCTCGAGGAGCTGCTCGCGGGCCTGTCGGATTGCTGCCGCGTGGTGCTGATCCATCATCCGCCCGGCCGCTCGCGTAGCGGCCGGCTGCGGCGCCTGACCGACGCGGCCGCGCTGCGCGCCGCGCTCACGCGGCGTGGCGCCGAGCTGGTGCTGCACGGCCACGACCACGTCCAGGCGCTCGACTGGCTTGCCGGGCCGGACGGCCCGGTGCCGGCGCTCGGCGTGCCGTCCGCCTCGGCCGCGACCCTCGGCGGGCGTCATGTCGAGCCCGCCGCGTACAATCTCTATCGGATCGCGGGCAGCCCGGGCGCCTGGCGCCGCGAGGTGGTGACGCGGGGCTTTCGCGGCGGCACGGACGGCGTCGTCGAGCTCGCGCGGCGCGAGCTCAATCGTTGAGCTGCATCACGATCAGCGCGATGGTGCCGACCACGGCCGCAATGCCGAGCAGCAGCCCGTACACGAAGGCGCGGAACGCGCGCCAGCGTGCGCGCCGGCGCGAGCGGGCGTCGCGCGGCGGATCGAGCAGCAGCGGCCGGTTATCGCCCGCGAGCGCGCGATCGCGTTCGATGATGCGGCGGGCGACATATTTGGTCACCGCATCGACGATCTCGCTGACCTCCGCCAACTCGGCCAGGATCGTCCGGCCGTAGCGGCTGTCCTGCACGAAACGATAGGTGCGCTTGTCGCGCCCCATGTCGACATGCGCGATCACGTCAACCCATAGCCGCGGCGGGTCGCCGCGCGCGACCCCGCGGTCGAACATCTCCATGCTGTCGGGGATTTCCCCAAACAGCGGATCGAGCGCCTCGTTGAGAATTTCGAGCCGCGCTATCTCGGCGTCGCGCAGATCGACGATGACGCCGGTGCGCTCGGCCGACTCGATCCGCGCCTGGCGCAATGCATCGCGCAGCGGCGACTTCGCGTCCGGCTTGGGCGCCGTCGCCTGCTTCTTACGTCCCCACATCGCACACCCCGTCCGGCCGCTGCGCACATCCTGTGCCGACCGATGAGTGTCACAATACTACAGAGTGTGGGATGTCCAACAGGCAGCCGGATTATGCGGGCGCATGTTCCGGCACAGTCGGGACCGGTTCGCCGACAAGAACATGCGCAAAAATGAGGCTCACTTCATCCACAACCACGGCGTCCACGCGGCCGGCTTCCAGCGTTTGCTCGGACGCTCCCTCACGGGCTCCTTCGCGTCGCCGCGCGATGCAGGACGGCGGCGCTTGAGCAGCGTGTGGAAGAAGGAAAACTCGGAGAAGTCGGGAAACCGCTCCGATCGAGCCCAGACGAAGCGTTTTTGTGGCGTGGTCAACATGGCGCCGCTCCACGTTCGGGCCGATCCGCCCAAGCAAGGACGACCCGAGGCGGACACCATGATGGCGCGCAGGATTTAACGCCAACTCAACGTCGACGGTCGAATGCGAGCGGTCGACGGTATCATGATCCGCCCCATTTGCATGCCGGGCCGCAAGCGTGCTGACTGGAGGCGCACCGATTCGCCCCATGATTCGCAGCTGATGCCGCCGACCGATCCGACCGAAGCGACCGGCCCATCCTGGCTCGCCGGGCTCAATACCGAGCAGCGGCGCGCGGTCGAGCATGACGGCGCGCTGCCGCTGCTCATCATCGCGGGCGCGGGCTCGGGCAAGACCAACACGCTCGCGCACCGGGTCGTGCACATGATCGCGCGCGGCGCCGACCCGCGCCGCATTTTGCTTTTGACCTTCTCGCGCCGCGCCGCCGCCGAGATGACGCGCCGGGTCGAGCGCATCACGGCGCAGGCCCTGCACGCGCGCGCCGGCGTGGCGCCGGGCGGGCTCGCCTGGTCGGGCACATTCCATGCGATCGGCGCGCGGCTCCTGCGCGAATACGCGCCGGCGATCGGGCTCGACCGCGCCTTCACGATCCACGACCGCGAGGATTCGGCCGACCTCCTCAACCTGATCCGCCACGACCTCGGCTTCTCCAAGACCGACCGGCGCTTTCCCGCCAAGAACACCTGCCTTTCCATCTATTCGCGCGCCGTCAACGCCGAATGCCCGCTCGAAGACGTGCTCGGCGCGTCGTTCCCCTGGTGCGGCGGCTGGGAGGACGAGCTGCGCGCGCTGTTCGCCGCCTATGTCGAGGCGAAGCAGCGTCAGCACGTGCTCGACTACGACGACCTGCTGCTCTACTGGGCGCACATGATGGCGGAGCCCGCGATCGCCGAGGAGATCGCGGCGCGCTTCGATCACGTGCTGGTCGACGAATATCAGGACACCAACCGGCTGCAGGCCTCGGTCCTGCTCGCGCTGCGGCCGAAGGGCGACGGCGTCACGGTCGTCGGCGACGACGCGCAGTCGATCTACTCGTTCCGCGCCGCGACGGTGCGCAACATTCTCGACTTTCCGCATCAGTTCGCGCCGCCCGCCGAGATCGTCACGCTCACCCGCAACTACCGCTCGACCCAGCCGATCCTCGCCGCCGCCAATGCGGTGATCGAGCTCGCGAGCGAGCGCTTCACCAAGAACCTGTGGTCGGACCGCGCGTCGGCAGAGCTGCCCGCGCTGGTGAGCTTGCGCGACGAGACCGAGCAGGCGCGTTACGTGGTCGAGCAGGTGCTGGAGCAGCGCGAGGCCGGCCTCGCGCTCAAGGCGCAGGCCGTGCTGTTTCGCGCCTCGCACCACAGTGCCTCGCTCGAGATCGAGCTCGCGCGCCGCAACATCCCGTTCGTGAAGTTCGGCGGCCTGCGCTTTCTCGAAGCCGCCCACGTCAAGGACGTGGTCGCGTTCCTGCGCTGGGTGGAGAACCCGCGCGACCGCGTCGCGGGTTTTCGCGTCATTCACCTCCTGCCTGGCGCAGGGCCAGCGACTGCCGCCAAGCTGCTCGATCGCATCGCCGAGAACGCCGATCCGCTCGCCGCAATTGCCGGCTTCAAGCCGCCCGCCGCTTCCGCGGCGGACTGGCCCGAATTCCTGCGAACCTTCGAGCTGGCGCGCAGCAAGTCGGCCGGCTGGCCGGCAGAACTCGACCTCATCCGCGGCTGGTACACGCCGCACCTCAACCGCATCTACGAGGATGCGGTGATGCGCGAGCAGGACCTCAAGCAGCTCACCCAGATCGCCGCGACGTTCCCGAGCCGCGAGCGCTTCCTCACCGAGCTCACCCTCGATCCGCCCAACGCCACCAGCGACGAGGCCGGCACGCCGCTCCTCGACGAGGATTTCCTCATCCTCTCGACCATTCACTCGGCCAAGGGCCAGGAATGGAAGTCTGTCTTCGTGCTCAACTGCGTCGACGGCTGCATTCCGTCCGACCTCGCGACCGGCGCCGAGCACGAGATCGAGGAGGAGCGCCGCCTGCTCTACGTCGCGATGACCCGCGCCAAGGATCACCTGCATCTCGTCGTGCCGCAGCGCTTCTACGTCCAGCAGCAGCGCCAGAACGCCGACCGGCACATGTACGCGACGGTGACGCGTTTCATCCCGGCGGCGATCCGCCATCATTTCGCGAGCCGCGCCTGGCCCGTCGCGCGGCCCGCCGGGACGCCGACCGCGCCGGCCCGCGCGCCGGTCGATATAGGCGCGCGGCTTCGCCGCATGTGGCGGTGAATTCCTTGAACTCGGTACTGCGCCTGCTCTCCCTCTCCCCGTTCTTACGGGGAGAGGGTTGGGGTGAGGGGCGCTGAATCGCCGCGAACACGTCAGGCGTAAGGACTCGCTGAAGCGCCCCCTCACCCCGACCCTCACCCCGCACGCGGGGAGAGGGAGCGCGAGTTCACTGCTCACCTCACCTGCAATCGCCCCTGCAAGAGAAGATAAGGCCGCGTCAATTCAATCGGTTCGACGGCGGAACCTCTTCTTCTTCCTCGTCGCCCAGCGCGATCGGGCTCGCCTGATGATGCACCATGCGCCATTCACCGCCGACGCGCCGATAGAAATTGGTCGCTGCGAGCGCCGCGCCCTCGACGATCTCGATGCACAGCACCCGACCCTCGTCGCCCGTCACGATCGCGATCTCGTCCTGATGCACGATGCGCACGCGGCTCGGCGCCGACAGGATGCCGCGATAGGATTCGATCACGTCGTCACGTCCGACCAAAGGCGGCCAACCCGGATGCACGCAGGAGACACCGTCCTCGGCCCACACGCGCGACATCGCGGCGACATCGCCGGTCGCAAACGCCTGGTAATAGGCCGTGTTGACGGCCAGGAGCGCGTCGTTGATCGCATCGTCGTCGGACATTGTTGCTTTGACGCCTGGTTAGACGCACCGCCCGCCATCGACCTCGACGATGTTGCCGGTGACGAAGGCAGCCTCGTCGGAGGCGAGAAAGAGCGCGACGTTGGTGATGTCCTGCGGCCGCGCCAGGCGGCCGAGCGGCACGGTCGCCTCGAATTTCTCCCGCTGGCCAGGCGCGGGACCGAGGAAGGTCGGCAGCAGCGGCGTCTCGGTCGCGACCGGCGCGATCGCGCAGACGCGGATCTTGTCGGGCGCAAGCTCGACCGCGAGCGTCTTGGTGAGGTTGTGCACCGCGCCCTTGGTCGCGTTGTAGGCCGAGAGGCCCGGCCGCGGCCGCAGACCCGCGGTCGAGCCGATATTGATCATCACGCCGCCGCCCTGGCGGCGAAACACCGGCACCATCGCCTGGCTGAACAGGAAGAGACCCTTCACGTTGACGGCGAAGACGCGGTCGAACTCCGCCTCGCTGATCTCGGTCACCGGCTTGTTGACGTGAGCAACGCCCGCATTGTTCACCAGGATGTCGACACGGTCGTAGGCCGCGAGCGTCGAGCGGATCGCGGCGTCGATCTCGGCCGATTTCGCCACGTCGCAGCCGAGCGCCAGCGCCGTGTTGCCGATGCCGCGCGCGACCTTCTTCGCCGCATCCGCATCGATGTCGAGCACGGCGACGCGCGCGCCCTCGCGCGCAAAGGTCTCGGCCATGTGGGCGCCCATGCCGGAGCCGGCGCCGGTGACGATCGCGACCTTGTCGGCAAGACGCATGGGGCGGACTCCGGGCGACCTCGAAAGCGCGCCGAGAAGATCACGTCAAGTCGCGATGTTCAATTGCCATGGGTGCGTCGGATCGTAGCCCGGATGGAGCGCAGCGACATCCGGGAACGCCGTTTCCGGCATTTCGCGGAGTTCTCCTTGGGCTTGCCGAAGGCAAGACCCGAGGGCTCATGCGGGCTACAGCGCACCGAGGCCATATCGCTTCCCCCAGCCGAGACCGTCCTCGGTGCGCGCACGCGGCTTGTATTCGCAACCGACCCAACCCGCATAGCCGAGCCGGTCGAGCGCATCGAACACCACGGGGAAATTGACCTCGCCCTCGTCGGGCTCGGCGCGCGACGGCACCGCCGCGATCTGCACGTGGCCGATCGCGGGCAGGAATTTCTCGAAACGCTTGAGCAGATCGCCGCAGATGATCTGCACGTGATAGAAATCGAACTGGATCTTGACGTTCGGCCGGCCGATCTGCGCGATCAGGTCGGCCGCCTGCTCGACGCGGCCGACGAAATAATCCGGACGGTCGCGCGGATTGAGCGGCTCGATCAGCAGCGTGATGTTCTTTTCCGCCGCCAGATCGGCGGCCCGCGTGTAGTTCGCGACGAAGGCGCGCTCCGCCGCCGGGCGCAGCTCGGGCGCGACCACGCCCGCCATGGTGTGGATCGCCGTGCCGCCGATCGCGACCACGTAGTCGAGCGCCTTCTGGAAGACCTCGGCGAACTCGCGCTCGCGCCCCGGCACCGCGCCGAGCCCGGATTCGCCGCCGTTCGGCCGCGGCTGGGTATTGATGCCGAGCTGGGTGAGCCCGTGGCGCTGCAATTCGGCGCGCACATCCGTGGGCGCAAGGTCGTAGGGAAACTGCAGCTCGACCGCCTCGAAGCCGGCCGCTGCCGCGGCGCCGAAGCGCGCCATCATCGGCCGCTCGGTGAACATGTAGGCGAGATTGGCGGCGAAGCGCGGCATGGTCCCGTTGGTCCCCTCGGCCCTCACGATGTCCGGCGCCCTTGCGCGCGACGGACCTACGTATCGATGAGGGCGGGGGTGCCCGCAAGGCCTTCGGGCTTGGTCCGTCGGGTGGGCAAAGGCGCGAAGAGCCGTGCCCACCAACGGTGGGCGGTCGCGTGGGCACGGCGCGCAAGGCACGCCCTTGCCCACCCTGCGGGTCCCGACGGCCCATAATATATTGATTTATTAATGATTTATCAATAACGGGCACACGCCCATTATCCTGCCCACTAAATCAGTGGGACATTTTGTGGTTGACCCCTCCAAGAAACAGCAGTCCGATGGCGTCCGATCCCGAGGATGACCTGAGCGACAAGAACTCGTGGCCGTCGGGATCGGCGAGGATCCGCGATGAACGCCCAACAGCTGCTGCAGGAAATCTCCGACTATTGCCGCCAGACCGGCTTGGCCGAGTCGACCTTCGGCCGGCGCGCCGTCAACGACGGCAAGCTCGCCAACCGGCTGCGCAACGGCGGCCGCATCACCACCGACACGCTCGACCGCATCCGCGCCTTCATGGCCGACAACCGCACCGATCTCGCCGGACGTCCGGCGCTGATCCCCCGCAGCCCCGAGATCGCAACGCACTCGATGCCAGCCCTGCCCTCCGCCATGCCGGCACAACGCATCTCGATGCCCGCCAAACCTACCGAGGGCGATCCGCAGCGCAATTTCCGCTTCTTCGACAACCGGCAGAAATATCTGCTGTTCGTGAACACCTGCAGCGAGAAGTGGGTCGTCGCCCACCGCGTCTCGCTCGAGCTTGCCAACATCCATCCGCGCCCGCCGGCGGTGCGCGTGTTCGACGCCGGCGTCGGCGACGGCTCGGTGCTCACCCGCGTGATGCGGGCGATGCACGACCGGTTTCCGACCATGCCGTTCTACGCGGTCGGCAAGGAGATCAGCCTCGAGGACATCCGCCTCACCTTGCAGAAGGTGGCGGATCGCTTCGTCGAGCATCCCGCGACCGCACTCGTGCTCACCAACCTCGCCTATGCGGACGCGCCCTGGCTGCACGTGAAGTCGATGTCGGCGGCGTCGAGCCTGGTGTGGCACGAGGTGGCGCTCACCGGCTCGAGCGCACACCAGTTCGAGCAGCAGATCATCGATCTCGAGCCGTTCCTCGCCGAGAACTGGAAGGCCGGCGTGAGCCCGAAGACCGGCAACCCGGTCTACGAGCGTCCCGTGGTGCTCGTGATCTACCGCCAGGACCACAAGTTCCTGCTCGACCCAATCATCCCGCGCCCGGGCGGCACGCAGGCGAGCTACGACCTCGTCATCGCGTCGCAGCCCTATCGCGCCCGCGCCTCGCTCGAGTTCAAGGCGAAGCGCGTCATCGCGCCGCTCGCGCGCGCGCTCGGGCCGGGCGGCCGGCTGATCGCGATCCACTCGCACGGCAACGATCCGGGCCACGAGATCATCCAGCAGGTATGGCCGGGCGACAATCCGTTCGTCCACGACCGCCACCAGATCATGAAGGCCGTGAAGCAGGAGCTCGGTCCGTCCGGCCGCGAGCTCAACTTCAACGCCTACGCCGACAACCGCTCGCTCTTCCGCTACGACATGCACACCCTGCCCTCGGAGGTCTCCGAGTCGATCGGCACCTCGACCTTGTTCGCCGCTTGGAACGCCGCGATCTATGTCTCGCAGGTCGAGGACGACCGGCTCGAGACCGTGCACGGCGCCCAGCGCTATCTCGACGCGACGCGCGAGGTGCTGCGCCGCCACGGCGGCCTGTGGTTCTGGGACGAGTTCTACGTGATCTCGCGGCGGCGCGAATGAGCCCGCCCGCCGCACCCGCCACCGAGGCTCCCCCGATGGCCGCCCCGCCGCTCGTGCCGACCGCGGAGCCGAACGAGGCGGCGCAGATCGCCGACTTCGCGCGGCTCGCGAGCTTCGAGGCGACGCGGCCGTCCGACACCGAGATCGGTGCGCTCGCGGCTGCCGCGGCGCGCGGCACGCCGGTCTACATCAGCGCGGTGCCGGCGCGGCCGCCCAATGAGCAGATCGCAATCGCGCGGCGCCTCGCGGCCCGCGGCTTCGAGCCGGTGCCGCATATCGCGGCGCGCAATTTCGCCAGCGTCGTCGATCTCGACGGCCACCTGGCGCGTCTCGTCGAGGAGGCCGGCGTGCGCCGCCTGCTCGTCATCGGCGGCGACCGCGACGCGCCGGCCGGGCACTTCCACCACGCGATCGAGGTGATCGACAGCGGCCTGCCGCAGAACCGCGGCATCCGCGAGATCGGCATCGCGGCCTATCCGGAGGGCCATCCGCGCGTCGCGCCAACCGAAATCGACCGCGCGCTCGCCGCCAAGATCGAGGCGGCGGCCGCGACCGGGCTCGGCGTTCACATCGTCACGCAGTTCGCGTTCTCGCCCGCGCCTGTCCTCGCATTCGTCGCGCGCCTGCGTGAGATGGGCGTCGAGTGGCCGGTGCGGGTCGGCATCGCGGGTCCGGCGTCGGTCGCAACGCTCATGCGCTTCGCAGCGATCTGCGGCGTCGCGACTTCCGCCCGCGCGCTCGCCCGCAATGCCGGCCTCGCCAAGCACCTGTTCGGCTCCAACGCGCCCGACGCCGTCATCCGCGCGCTGGCGGCCGCCCGTGCGACGCTCGGCGACGTCACGCCGCATTTCTTCACCTTCGGCGGCCTCGGCGCGACCGCCCGCTGGGCCGCCGCCGTCGCGGCCGGCCGCATCGCGCTCGACCGCAACGGCGGGTTCAGAGTCGAAGGGCCGTAACGCGGCACCCAAAACGCGGCGCGCGCTCCCTCTCCCCCTTCAGGGCTATTGGATTCACACATCTCGAAAAGAGACTCCGGATCAATAGGTTACGTGAACCCACCCCTTGAGCCATGCGATGTTTGCGAAAACGGGCGAAATGATTTTGATGACTTACGTTTTTCGCTTTGCAGGCGACCTCGCACGAATCAGATGTGTGCACACGACAGCCCTTCAGGGGGAGAGGGTCGGGGGTGAGGGGGCGCCTCCGCGAGTCACGTCCGACGATTGTGCGTTGCTGAGATTCAGCGCCCCTCACCCCAACCCTCTCCCCGCAAGAGCGGGGCGAGGGAGCGCACGCGCAGTGCCAATCAAATGCGATTACGCGAGCTTCATCATCCCGAGGGCGGCGCGGCCGTTGGGGCCGTATGGATTGCCGAGCAACTCCGCCATCTCGTAGTGGTTGTAGCTCGTACCCACGACCAGCTCGACCGGCTTGCCGGCCGCCTTCACGGCCGCCACAAAATCGCGGTTCTGGCGCTGGAATTCGGGCGTCTCGTTGGTGCCGTAGGCGACCGTGACCGGCGCGCGTAGCATGTCGAGGTGCCGCTGCGAGCTCATCGCCTCCTCCATGGCGTCGGTGAACTTGACGTAGTTGCCGCGCTTGGAGAGGCGCGGCCCGCGCATGTCGTACATCCCGCTCATGCACAGGCCGCCCGTGATCGCGTCCGCCGGCAGGCCGAATTGGGTCCAGTCGGTGGTGAGCGCCACGCCGCACAGATGCCCGCCCGATGAATGCCCGCCGATGAAGAAGCGGCTGGTGTCGCCGTCGAAGCTCGCGGCGTTCTTGTAGGTCCAGGCGATCGCGCGGCGTACCTGATCGGCCATCACGGTGAGATCGCCGCTCGCCTTGTCGACCGAGATGAAATCCGGCACCACGAAATGCGCGCCCGCCTTGACGAAGGTCTCGGCCGCAAAGCCGTAGGCCTTGGCGGAGCCGTAGAGCCACGCGCCGCCATGGATCATGACGAAGATCGGCGCCTTGGCGCGGCTGGTGCGATAGATGTCGAGCCCTTCGATCGCGGTCGGCCCATAGGCGGCCCGGCGCGGCGCGCCGAGGCGGGCGCGCGTCTCGTCGCTGCGAACATCGAGGCGCTTGTGGATTTGCGCCTCCAGCGGCGCATAGAAGCTCTGGTCATAGGCCGCATCGAGCTCGGCCTGATCGTAGTCGAGGAAGACGCGCGGACCCTTGTCGTGCGGCGGCGGGCCGAGCGGGCAGGACGACGCGGCCGCCGCGCTGGGCGCCAATGCGGCTGCGCCCGCGGCGGTCAGCATTGTGCGGCGCGTCAATGATTTCCATGTCATGGGGGTTCCTCGAGACAGAACACGTAAACAATCGCAGATGCCGCCGCTCGCGCAAGCGGCAACGTAGGATGGGTAGAGGGCGAAGCCCGAAACCCATCACCTATGAGCTGGCGCTGCGGCGATGGGTTTCGCTTCGCTCAACCCATCCTACGCGCCTCGCCTACTCCGCCGGGCCGGCGAACAAGATCAAGTTGCCGTCGGGATCGCGCACGATGAAATCGCGCGCGCCCCATGGCTCGTGCTTGAGCGTCTGGTGGAAGTCGACGCCGGCGGACTGGAAGTCGATGAAGAGCTGCTTGATCTCATGGCTGGTGTCGACCTCGATCGTGGCCGACAGCAGGCTCTCGCGCTCACGCAGCGCCGGATCGATCGGCGGCTTGTCCAGGCAACGCATGGTGAGCCGCGCCCGGTCGCGCTTGACCTCGCCGTAGAACGGCGGCTCGCCATAGACGAAGGCGATCGAGAAGCCGAGCTTCTGCGCGTAGTAGTCGCACGCCGCCCTGATGTCGGCGACGAACAGCTGGGCCGAGATGGCGCTGAGGACGGGCCGGGCGGCGGCCGGTTGCGGCTGGTGGGCCTGTGGTGATGATTGCCGAGGCATGGCTGCAACTCCCTGTTTGAGCGCCTGCCAGCTGTCGAAGCCTTCCTGCCGGGCGACCAGTTCCTGCGCATCGCCGAGCTTGAACTCGTGCGCCAGCACCTCCGCATCACTCAAGCCCGCAAAGCGCGGCAGCACCGCCCTGATCTGCGCCGCGACCGGGTAATACCGGGTGCGGTGCCAGCGCAGGACGAGCTTGGCTTGCTTCTTGAGATTTTCGAGGTTCGGCATCGAGCTGAACGTGGGCGCGTTTACGGATCATGTTTCGCAGGTGGGCTTTGCCCCTCTGGCCGGTGGCCGGTGCGCCCTGCAGCAACGCGCGAAGGATGAGCCGGGCAAATCCGCCTGTCAATCTCGAGTGTCGTGGGTCCCGGTTCTGCAGCGCACCGTTCGCTTCGCTCACGCTGCGCTGCACCCGGGACACGAGTCCGGGCTTTACGGCTTGCGTATCGCACGCGCGCCCCTAAATTCGGTGTCCCCGCCTTTCCATCCCGAGGCCATCATGGGCGTTCGCTATTTCGGCGCGGCGGTGCCGCGCATCGAGGATCCGGAGCTCGTCTCCGGACGCGGGCGCTATCTCGACGACATCGACCTGCCCGGCATGACGCACGCGGCGTTCGTGCGCTCCGCGCAAGCGCATGCGCGCATCAAGGGCATCGACGCGGCGGCCGCGGCCGCGCTGCCGGGCGTGGTCGCGGTGCTCACCGCGGCGGACCTCGGCGTCGCCGGCCGGGCGACGCCGCAGTTCGCGCCCTCGCCGCTGATCGCGCAGAACCGCACCCAGCACGTGCTCGCGTCGCAGGCCGTGCATTATGTCGGCGACGCGATCGCGATCGTCGTCGCGGCGACGCGCGCGATCGCCGAGGATGCCGCGAGCCTCGTGGTCGTCGACTACGAGCCGCTCGCGCCGGTCGCCGATCTCGCCTCCGCGCTCGATCCCGCCGCGCCGCGGGCGCACGAAGGCGCGCCCGACAACCGCGCCGCGGTCCTGCGGGCGAAATTCGGCGATATCGACGCTGTCTTCGCCCGCGCCACACACGTGTTTCGCGAGCACATCACCCAGCATCGCGGCGGCTGCCATTCGATGGAATGCCGCGGCGTGATCGGCGCCGAGGATCCGATCACGCGCCAGCTCGTGGTGTGGAGCTCGACCCAGGCGCCCTACATGGTGCGCCGCTCGCTCGCCCAGTTCATGGGCCGCGACGAAAGCCGCATCCGCGTGATCGCTCCGCAGGTCGGCGGCGGATTCGGGCCGAAGGCCGGCGTCTATCCGGAAGAGTTCGCGATCGCGCTTGCCGCGATGAAGCTCAAGCGCCCGGTCAAATGGGTGGAGGACCGGCGCGAACACTTCCTGGCAACCACCCAGCAGCGCGACCAGATCTGGGACCTCGAGGTCGCGGCGGATGCGAACGGCCGCATGCTCGGCATCCGCGGCCGCTGCCTGCACGACAACGGCGCCTATCTGCCGTACGGGCTGATCCTGCCATTCACCAGCCTGGGGCCGTTTCCGGGGCCCTATGCGCTCGACGCGCTCGACGTCTCGCTCGACGTAGTGTTCACCAACAAGGTGCCGACGACGCCGATCCGCGGCGCCGGCCGGCCCAATGTCGCTTTCGTGCTGGAGCGCCTCGCCGACCGCGTCGCCCGCGAGCTCGAGCTCGACCGCGCCGAGGTTCGCCGGCGGAGCTTCGTGCGCAAGGAGCAATTCCCGTACGCGACCGGCGCGAAAGCGCGCGACGGCTCGCCCGTCACTTACGACAGCGGCGACTACCACAATTGTCTCGACACCGCGGTCGAGCGCGTGCGCGATTTTCCCGCGCGCCAGGCGGCGGCGCGCGCGGAGGGCAAGTATCTCGGGCTCGGCATCGCGAGCTACGTGGAGGACACCGGCATCGGCCCGTACGAGGGCGCGCAGGTCGCGATCGAGCCGAACGGCCACGTGGTGATCACGACCGGCGCCGCCTCGCAGGGCCAGGGGCAGGCCACGATCTTCGCGCAGATCGCCGCCGACATCCTCGACGTGCCGATCGAGCACGTGAGCGTCATCTCGGCCGACACGGCAGCGTTTCCGCACGGCATCGGCACCATCGGCAGCCGCATCGCGGTGCGTGGCGGCTCCTCGGTGCATCTGGCGGCGACGCACGTGAAGGAAAAGGCGATCAAGGTGGCGGCCGAGATGCTCGAGGCTTCCGAGGCGGACCTCACGCTCAACGACGGCTTGGTGCGCGTCGCCGGCACAGACCGTTCGGTGAGTCTCGGTGACATCGCGTTGCGGCTCGCCGGCTTCTCGGGCGCCCCGCTGCCGAAGGACGTCGAGCCCGGCCTCGCGGCGGACGGCTATTTCCAGGGCGGCGGCCTCGCGTTCGCGAACGGCACCAATGTCTGCGAGGTCGAGGTCGACACGGCGACCGGCGCCGTGAAGCTCCTGCGCTACGTGGTGGCGCACGACTGTGGGCGGCTGATCAACCCGCTGCTGGTCGACGGGCAGATCCGCGGCGGCGTGGTGCACGGCGTCGGCAATGCGCTGCACGAGCACATGCACTTTGACTCCCAGGCGCAGCCGGTGACCACCAATTACGCCGACTACCTGTTGCCGGTCGCGACTGATTTTCCGCCGATCGAGGTGATCCACCTGGAGACGCCCTCGCCGCTCAATCCGATCGGCGTCAAGGGCGCCGGCGAAGGCGGGACAATCCCCGGCACCGCCTGCGTGATCTCGGCGATCGAGGATGCGCTGAGCCCGCTCGGGGTGAGGATCAGCGAGCAGCCGGTGTCGCCGCAGCGGCTGGTGGAGCTGATCAATAGAGCCAAGGAGTAGGCGCCTGCGCCCTCTCCCCCGCTTGCGGGGGAGAGCCGGAGAGGGGGAAGCCGCTTGCTCCGTGCTCGTAGCTTCCCCCTCCCCGCCCTCCCCCGCAAGCGGGGGAGGGAGCCGCGCGCTCTGTGCCAGCCTTACTGAATCCCCACCATCTTCTTCGCCTCGGGCGTCAGCTCGAGAATGTGCATGCCCGTATTCGCGCGGTCGACGATGTAGACGTAGCCGCGATCGTCGGTCTCGACATTGTTGGTCTGGATCGCGACCTTGCAGCGGTCCTGGCCGTTCACCTTGATGCAGCGCTTGTCGGTCGCCGCGGTGATCGCCGGGATGAAGTAGCCGATCTCCTTCGGGTGATAGGGATCGCGCACGTCGACGGCGCGCACACCGGCGTTGAAGTACGCGAGGAACACGACCTTCTTGTAGAAGATCGGCGCCATGCTCTCGTTCGAGGAATGCGTGCCGAAGCGGCCGCCGCGGTCGCAGAAATGCCCGCTCTCCTCCAGCACCTGGAAGTTCGAGATCACCATCGGATGCGTCTCGATGGTCACGTCGACGAACCACGCCATCTGGCGCGGCTCCTCGCACTCGTTGCGGATCTGCTCGTCGACGATCATCACGATGTCGCGTGTCGATCCTTCCTTGTCCTTCGCATACTCGGCGATCGGCATCTTGAGCATCGGGAACACCGTGTGCGCGCCGTTCCACGGCGACATGTAGAGCTCGCCGATCACCGGATAGCGCAGGTTCTCGGGCGTCGGCTCCTTCGGCCCGTGCAGCAGCTTGTCGCGATCGACGATCTGCAGCAGGCCGCCCTTGTTGGTGCCGTAGCCGAAATAGACCCGGTTGCCCTGCGGGCCGGTCGAGATCGGCCCGTGCAGCTGCTCGGGGATCGGGCCGGTCGCGCCCGGCTGCTGGCCGGGCCGGCCGAAGTCGCGGATCTTCACCGGATGCGCCGGGTCGCTGAGGTCGTAGATCATGGTCATGCGCTTGACGCGCCAGCCGGGCGCGCCGGAGACCAGGTAGGCGATGCCGGTGTCGCACTCCCACCAGCTCTTATGCGTGTCGGCGAGCCCGTCGATGCGCGCGAGCAGCGCCGGATTGGCCGGGTCGGTCACGTCGTAGATCTCGTGCGCCTGTCCGCCGAACACGCGCAGCAGGTAGACCTTGTTGGGATCGGCGTGCGGCAGCGTCTTGCCGTCGCACACGCGCACCATCTGGCCGCCGCCCTCCTCGTAGGTCCCGGGCAGGCCCGGGATGTGCTTGAGATATTTCGGATGCGCCGGATCGGTTACGTCGACGATCGAGGTGCCGTTGAACTCGTCCTTCCCGGTGAGCGGGTTGCGCGGCTTCGGAATCTCGGGCGTACCGCCGTGATGGCCGATATAGGCGATGTAGCGGTCGCCCTGCCGGTGGATCACCGGCTGATAGGCGCTGCGCGCCTGCAGGTCGCTGTAGCCGACGAGGCGCATGTTCTTCGCCTCGGGCGAATCGCCGATCTTCTGCTGCTGCGCGAGCGCGGGCACAGCCGCGATCAGCATCACCGAGGCAAGCAACACGCGGATCATTCCGAGTCCTCCCATTGGATTTCTGTCGTTGTAGCTTGTAGCCCGGATGAAGCGAAGCGTAATCCGGGAACACCGCATCCGCTAAGGCGGTTTCCCCGCATTCCGCGGAGCCTGTCCTTGGGCTTGCCGAAGGCAAGACCCGAGGGCTCCATGCGGGCTACAAGGCGGCCCGCAAAATCATCTTCGCGTCCTCCGCCGACACCGGGCGCGGCTCCTTGATCCCAAGCGCCGCGACCTGACCGGCCGCATCGTCGATTTTCACATCGCTGAAGCCGACGTCGCGCAGGCGCTGCGGGATCGGGAAGCCCTGCACCATGCGCCCGAGCGCGTCGGCCGGATCGGCCGCACCCAGCGCATCGGCCAGCCGCGAGCGCGCGTCGGGCGCCGCCGCGAGATTGAACCGCGCCACATGCGGCAGGATGATCGCATGTGTCTCGGCATGCGGCAGGCCGTAGCCGCCGAGCACGTGGGCGAGCTTGTGATGCAGCCCGGTGCCGCCGGTGAGCACGGCGCCGGCGAGCCAGGCCGCGACCAGGCATTCGGCGCGCGCCGCGGCGTCGGCGCCGTTTGCGACCGCGCGCGGCAGGTGCGCGCCGAACCGGCGCATCGCTTCCGTCGCGTAGGCCACCGTCACGGGCGTGCGCTCGGTCGCCCACAGGCCCTCGACGCAGTGCGCGATCGCATTCATGGCGCTCGCCGCCGTGACGGCCGGCGGCAGCGCGTAGGTCAGCTCGGGATCGTAGATGATGGCGCGCGGCAGCACCTTCGCGTCGCGCCCCGTGGTCTTGCGCTCGCCCTCGCTGGTGCCCCAGATGGGCGTCGCTTCCGAGCCCGAATACGTCGTCGGCAGCGCGATGATCGGCAGCCCGGTGTCGCGCGCGATGATCTTGGCGAGCCCGATCGCCGAGCCGCCGCCCGCCGCGACGAGCCCGTCGGCGCGCGCCGCCTGCGCGGCCGCAAACCCCGCTTGCGCCACCGCGCGCGGAACGTGGATCACGGCCTGCGCATGCAGGCCAGCGGAGCGGGCGCCGAGGAGCTCAGCGACGCGCGCGCCGAGCCGCGCGCCGCTGCCCGGTGTCGCGATCACCAGCGCGCGTGACATGCCGAGCCGCGCCGCCTCGTCGGCGATGCGCGCGATGGCACCGGCGCCGAAGACGACCCGCTGCGCCGGCGCGTCATGGGTGAAGGAAGGAGGCATAAAACACACCCATCGTCATGCCCGCGCTTGTCGCGGGCATCCACGTCTTAACAGCGATGCAGCAAGGAAGACGTGGATGGCCGGGACAAGCCCGGCCATGACGAGTTAGTCACGATGGACTCAATGCCCCTCGCGCCAGATGCCGAGGGATTCCTGCGCGGGGCGGTCGGAGATCGAGAACAGCACCAACTCCTTGGCGGCGTCGTGGGAGTAGCGCTTCCACGGCGGCACCACGAACACGTCCTTCGGACCCCACTCGTAGGGCTTACCGTCGATCGTGGTCGTGCCCTGCCCTTCGACGCAGACAAAGATGGCGCCGTCGGTCGAGCGGTACGGCTCGCCCTTGAAGCCCTTAGGCAGCAGCGCCAAGTTGGCGCCCATGGTGGGCAGCACCGGACCGCCGTTGATCGGGTTGGCGTAGCGCACCCGCACGCCGTGGCGCTTGTCGATCTCGCCGGCCTTGTGCAGCCGCTCGAGCACGGGGCGCATCGTGGCATAAGTGTAATTGATGATCGGCGTGCGCTTCATGTCGACCGGCGCGCCGTCGGGCAGGACGCCCGAGCCGTAGAAGGCGAGCGAGTCGCCGTTGCCACGCGACGTGTTCTGCATCTTGTCGTCGAAGTGCTCGGCGAACGACGCCTCGAAATGGTTGACCGTCGGCATGTCGAGCACGTCGAGCCACAGCACCGGGTTGTTGCCGGTGTTGCCGTGATCGTGCGGCGCCCAGTTGGCGGTGATGAGGAAATCGCCCGGCGACATCATCGCCTTCTCGCCTTCGACTGCCGTATAGGCGCCCTCGCCGTCGAGCACGAAGCGGATCGCCGACGAGACGTGGCGGTGCGCCTCGGCGATCTCGCCCGGCAGGATGAGCTGGATGCCGGCAAACAGCGAATTGGTGACCCGTGACTTGCCGCGCTGCGACGGATTCTCGAGGACGAGCACGCGGCGCTCGGCCTCCTCGGCGGAGATGACCTCGCCGGCCTCGAGCACCAGCTTCTTGGCGTCGTCGAACTTCCACAGCGCCGGCTCGCACTGCGACTTCGGCTCCTTGGTGACGAGGTTCTTCAGGACCTCCCACAGCGGCGCCATGTCGTATTTCGAGATCTTGTCGTAGTAGGCCTGCCGCGCGCCCTGCAGATTGTGCTTCGGATCGGGATTGGTCTTAGTTGCCGTCGCGACCGCCATGTGTTCGTTCCTCCGTTGGGCCCGGAATTCGCAAGCCCTTGCCCGCAATATAGGAAATTTACCGGAACCCGGGAATACGCAATTCCGCGTCCCTGGACTGCCCGCCGCTCAGGTGTTGTTGGCGCCGCCGTCGACCGCGAGCGTCTGGCCGGTGACGAAATCCGACTCGGACGAGGCGAGGAAGATCAAGGTGCCGACCAGGTCCTCCGGCACCTCGTCGCGCTTGAGCGCCCGGCGGGCAATCGCCGGCTCGCGCGCCGACTTGAGGTGGCCCGGGTTGTGCTCGACCACGCTGTCGCTGACCGTGAAGCCAGGCGCCAGCGTGTTGACGCAGATATTGTGGGCGCCGAGCTCGCGCGACAGCGCCCGCGTGAAGGACGTCACGGCGCCCTTCGAGGTGACGTAGTGCAGCATGTGCGGGATGCCGCGCGCCGCCGTCCCCGAGCCGATATTGATGATCTTGCCGGAACGCTGGGCGATCATGTGCGGCGCGACGTGCTTGGCCATCAGGAACATGCCGCGCACGTTGACCGCCATCACGCGGTCCCACAGCGCCACGTCGATCTCGGCGAAGGGCTGCTCCTGCAACGGCGCGAACAGCGCGGCGTTGTTCACCAGGATGTCGATCTTGCCGAAGCGCGCGAGCGTGGCGGCGACGACCTGCTTGACCGATTCCTCGTCGCCGACGTCGACCAGCGCGCTGGTCACCGAGTTGGCGCCATGCTGCGTGGCGATCTCGGCCGCCAGCTCACGCCCGTCCGCGATATCGGCGATCATCACCCGCGCGCCTTCGGCCGCGAGCGCCCGCGCGTAGTAGCGGCCGATGCCCCTCGCCCCGCCCGTCACGATCGCGACGCGGCCATCCAGTCTTGCCATTGACGATATGTCTCCGGTAGGTCTCACGGGACCCTGTCATTGCGAGCGAAGCGAAGCAATCCCTGCCGCACGAGATTGCTTCGGCGGACTTCGCCCGCCTCGCAATGACGACGTACATTCATGAGGGACTCAATGCCCGCCACCGACGCCCTCCTCGACCGCCTTGCCATCCGCGAGCTCATCGACAACTGGGCGATGTGGCGCGACACCGGCCGCTGGAACGATTTCCGCACCTGCTGGCACGCCGAGGGCGTCATGATGGCGACCTGGTTCCAGGGCGGCTTCGAGGAATTCATCGCGGTAAGCCAGGAAGGCTTTGCGCGCGGTGCCCGCACGTCGCATTTCCAGGGCGGGACGAGCGTCGACCTCAAGGGAGATCGCGCCATCGCGCAGACCAAGATGCAGATCGCCCAGCGCGGCCCGATCGAGGGCGTCGTGTGCGACGTGGTCTGCTCCGGCCGCTTCTACGATTTCCTCGAGAAGCGGGATGACCGCTGGGGCATCGTGCTGCGCCAGCCGATCTACGAGCGCGACCGCATCAATCCGGTCGATCCGGCCGCCACCGTGCGGCTCGACCCGGCGCTGCTCGACCGCTTTCCCGAGGGCTATCGCCACCTCGCCTACCTGCAGGCCAAGAACGGCCAGACCGTGAAGATGGACATGCCCGGGCTGATCGGGCCCGAGCTCGATGCGCTCCAACGGCGCGGTGAGCGCTGGCTGAGGGGCGAAGCGATTTAGCGGACCCGTCTATCGCGCCGCCTGGCAGCTTGCGAGCGCAACGACGATCGGGGTCGCACACAGCAATGCGGCCGTCACCACGACGAGGACCAGCAGCCGATCGAAATTCATGCTCAAACCGTATTGGCCCCTATCGCGAGTGAGACGCGCGGCTCGAGCGTAATTCCGCGCGAACCAGCCCCACCTGACCGCGCCGAAACACGTCGAGACCGCCCATAGCGCCACCAGCGGCGCCAACATCCAGGCCGGCGCCCATGCGCCTTTCTCGACCGGGCTGAGCCATGTGGAGCAGCCCAATTGCGATGGGCTGATCGCCACCCGAAAAAGGATGCCGCAGAGCGCGAGCGTGGCGCAGCCGAGCGTGCCGATCCACGCGACAGTTTTGTAAAATCGCCGGCCGAACAGCCTGTTGCCGGCGGCGTCTGATGCAGACGTCATCCGTGTCACCCATGGTGATGCGACGACTGCACGATATCACGTCAGCATGGGCGTATTGAACCACGTCGATCCGTGCGGCGCAGCCTGATATAAGCCGCTCGACGCAATCGGATTCCCCTCCATGCCCCACCTCACCGACAACTGGTCGAAGGAGCAGCGCCAGGCCGCGGCGCAGCGGGTGAGCGCGATCCTCTACGGCGTGGTCGCCATCATGACGGCCGAGCTGTCGGTGCGCGGGGGCGAGTACAGCCACTTCGAGACGGCGCTCGGCGCCATCCTGATCGGCCTCGCCATGACGGTAACGCGCATCTTCGTCGAGGTGACGAAGAAGGAAGCCGAGATCGGCGTGCATCTCTCGCTCGCCAAGGCGGGCGGGATCATCGCGGACTCGCTCCTGGTCATGCTGTTTCCAATCGTCACCGCGCTGCTGATCCTGATCGCGGCGCTGACCACCGAGAGCTGGCCCACGCTGCTCAACTCGGTGCTCTACGTCGGCATGGCGACCGATTTCGCGACCGGCTTCGTCTCGAGCTACATCCTCAATCGCTCCATGCGGCCGGCGATGACGCGCGGACTGCTCTGGCTCGCGCTCGGCATCCTGCTGGTTGCCGCGAAAAAGCTCGCCTGAGGCGCGTTGCCGCCTGCCCCCGGGCGGGCCATGATGCGCCGCGAGGCTGTTCGCACCCGGGGAGCGCGGCCATGACGAAGCGCGGCACGCAGAGTGGTTCGCGGCAGGCACGGACTGGTGCGCCACAGTTCGCGATCGTGCGTGGCTTGGCGCTCGCGCTGGCCACCATGACGACGGCGTTCGCGATCTCGACCGCCGGCGCGCAAACCGCCACTTTCCCCGACCGCCCGCTCAAGATGGTCGTCGGCTTCTCGGCCGGCGGCGGCACCGACGTGATCGCGCGCATCGTGGCGCAGGCGATGTCGGCCGGCCTGCATCAGTCGGTGGTCGTCGAGAACCGGCCGGGCGTGAGCGGCATGCTGGCCGCCGCCGACGTCGCCCGCGCGGCGCCCGACGGCTACACGCTGATGATGGGCAGCCAGACCACGCTCGCGGTCGCGCCCACGCTCTATCGCAAGTTCGCCATCGACGCCGCGCGCGACTTCGCGGGCGTCGCGCGCGCCGGCGCCTCGCCGCTCGTGCTCGTCGTGACCCCGTCGTTTCCGGCGCACTCGGTGCGCGAGTTGATCGCGCTCGCCAAGGCCAAGCCCGGCACGCTCAACTTCGCGTCGGGCGGCGTCGGCACGACCCCCCACATGGCGGGCGAGCTGTTCGCCGAGCTTGCCGGCATCAAGCTCGTGCACGTCGCCTACCGGGGCGAGGCGCCCGCGCTCAACGACGTGCTCGGCGGGCAGATCCCGATGATGTTCACCAACCTCTCGGCCGCGATCGGCAACATCAAGGCAGGCTCGCTGCGTGCGCTCGCGGTCACGGGCGCGCAGCGCTCGCCTTCGGCGCCCGAGATCCCGACGCTCGCCGAAGCTGCGATCCCGGACTTCGCGGTCGAGACCTGGTTCGCGGTGGTCGCCCCGGCCCGCACGCCGCGTGCGATCGTCGCGCGGCTCAATGCCGAGGTGCAGCGCGATTTCACCGATCCCGCCACTGTGCGCCGCTTCACCGATCTCGGCATGACGTCCGGCGGCGGCACGCCCGAGGAGCTCGACGCCTACGTGAAGTCGGAAATCGCGAAGTGGGGCAAGGTGATCAAGGACGCCGACATCCGTGCGCCGGAGTAATGCGCGCCGTAACCGTCGATGCCCGGGTGCGCCGTCGCCGCAAGTCTTGTCAAAAAACGACCATTCCGTGACGGGCATCACGGGATGGACACGCGATTGCTGATGACCGATCGGCACGGGCCGCGTACCATTCTGCCGCGAATTCATCAGGGAGCGCCGCATGTCGCGACATACCTTTTTGCTGGCCGTCCTCACCACATCGATCGCCGGTCTTGCGCCCGCGATCGCGCAACAGCAGCAGCCGCAGCAGCCGCCACGGCCATGCGTCGCGATCCGGCAGGTCTGCCTGCAGGCGGGATTCGTCCTCAACGGCGCGCGTGCCGGCGAAGGTCTCGTGGTCGATTGCATCAGGCCGATCATGCAGGGCGCGCCGCAGCCCAAGCGCGCGGCCAAGCCGCTACCCGCCGTCGATCCGGCGCTGATCGAAGCCTGCCGGGCGGCTAATCCGAATTTCGGCATGGCCAGGGCCCAACCGTCGCGCAACGGGCCGCCCGGGCAAAATGCACCGGGCGGGTCGCCGCAGGCCGGCCCTCCGGGGCAACCACCGGGGCCGGGAGACGAACCGCAGGAGCAGGAGCCGCAGGATCAACCGCCGCCGCCACCGAAGCACTGACGGCACGCACGCTCCATCTCACGACAAGCGAATCGCGGCCGCTCGGCCGCGATTTTTCTTTTTGCACATGCGCATCGTGCTGCTGCGGACGGCGCCATCTCTCACGTCGTGATGTGCGTCACAGAAAGCGCGAATGCGCCGCGCCGCGGCGCTTACGCACGAACGCATCTTGGCGCGCCTCCGACCAACGGGTGGGTAGAGAACCCGAACATTGATTCTGAACCCAACCCGTCAAGGAGAAGACCCATGTCCCGACTGTCCCGCACCTCCCTGCTCGCCATCGCGGCCACCGCCGCGGTCGCGATCTCGGCCCTCACGCCGACCAATGCGTCCGCCTGGGGACGCGGTGGCGGCTTCCACAGCTTCCACGGCTTCCACGCCTATCACTTCGGCTACCACGGCGGCTTCTATCGTCACTATCCGTATCGCTTCGGCTTCGGCCATTGGGGCTGGAACCGCTACCGCTGGGGCTTCGGCAACGAGTATCGCTGGCCGCGCTACGGCTACTGGCCGCGGTATCGCTGGTTCCCGCGCCCGATCGTCTACGGCGGGCTTGGTGCCGGTGCGCTGGCGGCGGCGAGTGCGGCTCCGGCCGCGGCGCAGGCGATGCCCACCGCGCAGCAGCCGAACTGCCTGGTCAAGCACTACCTGCCGAACGGCGCGGTCGAGTTCGCCGACACATGCACGCAGGAGCAGGCGATTGCGATGCCGAACGGCCAGCCCGGCCCCGGCGCGCGGTAAGGCATGCGGCACGCGACCGGATGCGTCCGGCGCGGTCCCGGGCCCCGGCAGGATGATGTCCTGCCGGGGCCTGTCTTTTTGCGCCGCGCTTGCGCATCATCCGGGACGACGGAAGCGATGCCCAGCCGCCCCCGCGACGGAGCCCACCAGATGGCGCGCGACACCCTGTTTTCGATCCTGCCGCCGGCGCTCGCGGACGGCCTGATCGCGCAGGCCAGCACGATCGAGCTCACGCCCGACCAGGCACTGTTTCGCAGCGGCGATCCATGCAACGGCTGCTATCATGTGATCGACGGGCTGCTGAAGGTCACGGTCGAGCTGCCGTCGCGGCGCGAGCGCATCCTCGCGATCCTCGGCAGTGGCGGCTTCATCGGCGAGCTGTCGCTGATGGACGGCGCGCCGCGCTCCGCCGACGTGATCGCGATCAAGCGCGCGAAGCTCTATTTCGTCAGCCGCACCGCGTTCGACGCGTTCGGCGCCGCCCATCCGGAGATCTACCGGCATATCGCCGACCTCCTGGCGCGCCGCCTGCGCGACAACAGCGCGACGCTCGCCATGACGTCGCTCTCGATCAAGGCGCGCGCCGCCCGCGCGCTGCTCAGCCTCGCCGAGGCGTTCGGCAAGGACGTCGGCGCGGGCCGTATCCTCATCCGCCAGAAGGTGAGCCAGGGCGACCTCGCCGCCATGGCGGGCATCGCGCGCGAGAACCTGAGCCGCATCCTGCAGGAGTGGATGGAGACCGAGCTGGTCAGCCGCCTCGCGGGCTACTATTGCGTCGAGCGCAAGGAGGCGCTGGAGCGCGCGGCCGACGCATGATGACGCCCAACCACCACACTGGACAGGCTCGAGGCCGCGGTGGAAATATCTCGCGAACAACCAGACGGCTCCGCAACGCGCGATGCATGTCCCCGATGACTGCCGGCGAGCGATCATGAAACGCAAGATTTCAGCGCTTCTCGCGGCCGACATCGTCAAATACAGCAAGCTCGTCGCCGAGGCCGAGGAGGAGACGGTCCGCCGCCTCGCCGATTATCGCGCGCGCTTCGAGGAGCTGACCGCGCGCCATGGCGGCCGTGTCGTCAACATGGTGGGCGATGCGGTGCTGGCCGAGTTTCCGAGCTCGGTCGACGCGGTGCGCTGCGCGCTCGACGCGCAGGAAGGGACGCGGACCAGCAACGAGGCCTATCCGGACGAGCGCCGCATGCAGATCCGCATCGGCGTCACGCTCGCCGACATCATGGACCAGGACGGCGAGCTGTTCGGCGACGGCGTCAACATCGCGGCACGCCTGGAGAGCCTTTCGCCGCCCGGCGGCATCTGCGTGTCGCAGACCGTGCGCGAGCAGGTCGCCGGCAAGATCGCGGCGAGCTTTCGCGACATCGGCGAGCAGCGGGTGAAGAACCTGCCGAATCCCATCCGCGCCTATGTGATCGAACCCCCCGGCGCGATCGACAGCCGATCCCGCAAGCTGGTCACGACGGGCCGCGCGCTCGCCGCGGCCGGCGTGCTCGTCGTCGCCGGCGTGGCGTCGATCGTCGCGGCCACGCAATGGCACGGAAGCGGGTCGACGGCTGGCGGCCCCGCGCCGGCATCACCCGCGACGCCGCGGCTTGCCACGGTCCCGACCGGGCTCCGATTCGACGAGGCCAAGGTGCGGGCATTGGCGGAGCGGCAATCGATCCCGCTCCCGCCGCAGCTCAGGGTCCTCCCGGCCGCCGGCACCGTGCCGCACGGGTTGACGGACTATCTCGGCGCGTGGGGCGGCGATAAGCGGTGGAACGCGCGGGGCCGCCAGGCCATCCTCATCGTCGAGAGCATCGACGGGGCCGGCACCGCGATCGGCGTCTACGCGCACGGGGTGCCGCTCAACCCCAATGCGGCCACGGAGAACTCGGCGCGCTTCGTGCCCTTCGCGGCAATCGTCACCGACAAGGGATTGCACTTCGCGTGGGGCCGCTCGACCTACAACTTCCTGCTGATGCCCGACGGCTCGATGTGGGGACAGCTCGATTCCAACAACGAGCGCGGCCATTTCGATCTGTCGATCGTGTTGCAGCGGGTGGAGTAGCCTAAAGCCGTCATGGCCGGGCTTGTCCCGGCCATCCACGTCTTTCATGTCCGATCGCCAAGACGTGGATGCCCGGCACAAGGCCGGGCATGACGGTGAGCACGATAGGCGAATTCGCCCCAGGGCCTCGCCGCTACGTCCCCTTCACCATGCGGATGAACTTCTCGAAGCCGGCGAGCTGCGCCTTGACCATGTCGATCGCACCCTGGTCCTTGAGCTCGAGGGTCGTCGCATCGAACTTCTGCGCCGCGAAGTTCACGATCACCTCGGGTCGGCCGAACCACAGCACATCGACCGAGGTGAGCGACTGGCGCAGCGCATACTGCATGCGCGCGCCGCCGAGCAGGCCGCCGGCCGCCGATTGCACCGCGAACGGCTTGCCGGCGAACGGCTGGTTCTTCAGGCGCGAGGCCCAGTCGATCGCGTTCTTGAGGCCGCCCGGGATCGACCAGTTGTATTCAGGCGATACGACCAGGACGCCGTCGGCGGCGCGGATCGCGTCCGCCCAGGCGGTGACGGACGATGGGAAGCCGTTCGCGTCCTGGTCGTCGTGATTGTAGATCGGCATCTGCGCGAAGGACGGCGCATCCTGGAACGTCAGGCCGGCCGGCGCGAGCTTCGGCGCCATGCGGGCGAGCGCCGCATTATACGAGCCTTTGCGCAGCGAGCCGCAGATGGTGAGAATTTTCAAAGTATCGGTCATGCCCTAGCCCCGAGGTTTTGCGCCGTCATGGCCGGGCTTGTCCCGGCCATCCACGCCTTGCTTTTTACGACGCCCTAAAGACGTGGATGCCCGCGACAAGCGCGGGCATGACGACGTTTAGCAGATGCACATAGGCCTTGCGAGCGCCCTCACTCCTGCTGGGGAATGCCGGCCTTCTCGCGCACCGCGGTCCACTTGGCGATCTCATTGACGACGTGCTGGCGCATCCCCTCGGGCGTCGAGGTTTGGGCCGAGGCGCCGACCTTGAGGAGTTGCGCCTGGATATCCGGCCGCGCCAACACCTGGTGCAGCGCCTTGTTCATCTTGTCGACGATCGGCTGCGACGTGCCGGCCGGAAAGGATAGGCCGTACCAGCTCATCACCTGGAAAGCCGGCAGGCCGGACTCGGCGACCGTCGGCAGGTCGGGGAGTGCCGGAAAGCGCTGAGGCGACGTGACGGCGAGCGCCTTGAGCGCCCCCGACTGGACCTGCCCGAGCACCGGCTGCACCAGCTCGAAGGTGAAGTCGACCTGCTTGCCCAGCAGCCCGGTCAGCACCGCCGGCGTGCCGCGATAGGGAATATGCTTCACGTCGATGCCGGCGAGCTGGCGAAACAGCTCGCCGGAGAAATGCTGCGTGGTACCGATGCCGACGCTGGCGAAATTGAGCTTGCCGGGCTGGCTCTTCGCGAGCGCGATCAGCTCGGCGACGTTCTTCGCCGGAAAGTCGGGCCGCACCACCAGCACGAGCCCGGCCGTGCCGGTGAGCGACACGAACGCGAAGTCATTCACCGAATCGAACGGCAGATGCTTGTACATGGCGGCCGACACGCCATGCGCATTGTTCATCATGTAGGCCGTGTAGCCGTCGCGCGGCGCCTTCACGACCGTCTCGGCCGCGATGATGTTGCCGGCGCCCTGCTTGTTCTCGACCACGATCGGCTGACCGAGCAGCGCGCCGAGCGGCGTCGCGATGATGCGGGTGACGATGTCGGTGCCGCCTCCGGGGCCGGCACCGACGATGACGTGGATCGGCCGCGTCGGCCAGTCCTGCGCATCAGCCGGTGAGACGCAGAGCAGCGCGAGCAGAAGAGCCAGGAAGCTTTTCATCACGTCCCCTTCTGGCGAATGGCGAATGGCGGGTAGCGAATAGGAAACGATCCATTCGCTATTCGCCACTCCCTACTCGCCATTCCTCACTTTTCGTCTTGGATCGGATTGCGCAAGATGCCGATGCCCTCGATCTCGATCTCGCAGGTGTCGCCGTTCTTCATCCACACCGGATCGGGCTTGCGCGCATGGCCGACGCCGGACGGCGTGCCGGTGAAGACGATGTCGCCCGGCTCGAGCGTCAGGCCCTGGGTGAGATAGACCAGCATCTCGCGCACCGGGAACATCATGTTATTGGTGTTGTCCGACTGCATGACCTTGCCGTTGAGCCGGCTTTCGATCTTGAGGCCCTTGCCGGCGTCGGGCAGCTCGTCGGCGGTGACCATCCAGGGGCCGAAACCGCCGGTGCGGTCGAAGTTCTTGCCCATGTCCCACTGGGTGGTCTTGCGCTGGAATTCGCGCACCGAGCCCTCGTTCGAGCACGACCAGCCCGCGACGCACGAGGTCGCGTTGTCCATGGTGAGGTGCTTGGCGGGCTTGCCGACGACCAGCATCAGCTCGGCCTCGTAGTCGAGCGTCTCCGACACCTTGGGCCGGATGATCGAGCTCTCGTGCGGCACCATCGAGGTGAGGCAGCGGAAGAAGATCGTCGGAAATTTCGGGACGTTGTCGCGATTGGGGCCTTCCTTGACGTGATCGAGATAGTTGAGGCCGAGGCAGATGATCTTGCCGGGGCGCCCGACCGGCAGCGCGTACTTGATGCCGTTGAGCGGCCGATGGGCCGAGGCGGGCGCGCGCTTGGCGAGGTCCTTCACGGACGCGAGATCGCCCTTGGCGGCGGCGAGCAGCGCAGCGAGATCGCTCGGTACCTTGGCGTCGACCGCCTGCAGGTCGACGACCTGGTCGCCTTCCACCACGCCGAGATGCGGGCCGCCCTGTGCTTCGAACGCGACGATTTTCATGATTTCCTCTTTCCCGCATGGGATGCGTGGGGTGGGCATTGCGCTTCGTCGGCCGCGCCGCGTGCTCGAGAAGCAAAGGCGCAATGCCCACGCGGATCGGTGCCGACGCTTGTACCGCGTGGGCAAAATCGCCCGCAAGCCCGGTGCGTGCCGCGCGACATTTTGGGCGATTTTGCCCACCTACGGCCGGCTACATGCTCGTAGCGGGAAAAACGACGCGTCAACGCGTCGCGAGGGCGTGCACCGAGAAATATCCGGCCGCATCGGTCCATGCCGCGTCCGATGTCCAGCCCGCGCGCGCCGCCAGCGCCAGGAAGGACGCGATCGTGTACTTGTAGCTGTTCTCGGTGTGGATCGTCTCGCCCGCCGCGAACGCGATCGCGCGCCCGTCGAGCCGGATGGTCTGCGCGGCGCGGCTCTCGATGTGCATCTCGATGCGGCTGCGCGCGGGATCGAACAGCGCGCGATGGCGAAACCGCTCGAGGTCGAAGTCGGCGCCGAGCTCGCGATTGATGCGGCGAAGGAGATTCAGGTTGAATTCGGCCGTGACGCCGGCGGCGTCGTTGTAGGCCGCGTCGAGCACGGCCGCGTCCTTGACGAGATCGACCCCGACGATGAAGTGCGCGCCGCGGCCGAGCAGGTTCGCGGCATGGCGCAGGAACTTCTCCGCCTGGGCCGGCTCGAAGTTGCCGATGGTCGAGCCCGGGAAGAAGCCGACGCGCGGGCGCGCGCGGATCGCCGCCGGCAGGTCGAACGGCTTGGTGAAGTCCGCCGCCACAGGCAGGATCTGCAGCCGCGGCAGGTCGCGCTTGAGGCGGGCCGCCTCGCTGTTGAGGAAGCCGGCCGAGATGTCGACCGGCACGTAGGCCGCGACCGCCGCCGCGGCGAGCACGATGCGCGCCTTCACGGTCGAGCCGCTGCCGAACTCGATCAGCGCCGCACCGGCCGGGATCAGGCGCGCGATGTCAGCCGAGCGCGCTTCGAGAATGCCGAGCTCGGTGCGGGTCGGATAATATTCGGGCAGCGCCGTGATCTGCTCGAACAGCGCCGACCCGTGGTCGTCGTAGAAATACTTCGCCGGCAGCGTCTTGCGCCGCGCGCTCAGCCCCGCGATCACGTCGCGGCCGAAATCGGAGGCAAAATCGGGAGCTTGGGGCCGCGCACGTGCGTCGGTTCGGGCGAGCATACTCATGAACAATATCTCCGTGATCGCGACGCTCGTCAGGCGGGGAAATCAGCAAGCCGCAGGCCGGTGAACTGCCAGCGCGCCGGCGGATAGAAGAAATTGCGGTAGCTCACGCGCGCATGCCCGTGCGGTGTCGCGCACGAGCTGCCGCGCAGCACCATCTGGTTGGCCATGAACTTGCCGTTGTACTCGCCGAGCGCCCCCTCGACCGGCCGATAGCCCGGATACGGCGCATAGGCGCTGCGCGTCCATTGCCACACGATGCCGAACGCCGCGTCGACCTCGTTGCCGCGCGCCGCCACTTCCCACTCGGCCTCGCTCGGCAGATGCTTGCCGGCCCAGCGTGCGAACGCATCGGCCTCGTAGTAGCTCACGTGGCACACCGGCAGCTCCGGATCGACCGGCACGAGACCCGCGAGCGTCATGACACGCCAGCGGCCGTCGGCTCCATCCCCTTGATCCGCCTGATCCCCTTGGCGCCAATAGCCGGGCGCGTTCCAGCCTTCGGCAACGACCGTCGCCCAGCCGTCCGAGAGCCACAGCTCGGGCCGCGCGTAGCCGCGGTCCGCGATGAATTCGAGCCACTCGCGGTTGGTGACGAGCCCGCGCGCGACGCCGACCGGACCGACCAGGGCGCGATGCGCCGGCCCCTCGTTGTCGAAGCAGAAGCCCGCGTCCTGATGGCCGACCGGGCGGATGCCTTCGGGAATGTCGGCGAAGCCGCGCGTCTCCCGGGCGCCACTGCGCGGCAGGCACCACGCCGCGTCGTAGATCGGACCGTCGGGATTTTCCGCGAAAGCGTGAAGGATGTCCGTAAGGATCAGCTCCTGATGCTGCTGCTCATGATTGAGGCCGATCTCGACCACCTTGATCACGTCGGGCAGCGTGGCCGCCGGCGCGTCGGCGATGAGCCGCTCGACCGCCGCGTCGACATGGGCACGATAGGCCGCGACCTCGGCGGCGTTCGGCCGCGTGATCAGGCCGCGCTTCGGCCGCGCATGGCGCGGCCCTGCCGCGACATAGTAGGAGTTGAACAGGAACGCGAAGCGCTCGTCGAACGGCCGATAACCGGCGAGATGCGGGACCAGCAGGAACTGCTCGAAGAACCAGGTCGTATGCGCGCGATGCCATTTGGTCGGGCTCGCGTCCGGCATGGACTGGATGACCTGGTCCTCGTCCGAGAGCGGTGCCGCACGGCGCTCGGTCTCGGCACGCACCTCGCGAAAGGCCGCCATCGTTGCGCCGCGCGGATCCCGCACGCCGTCGCTCGCAAGCGGAACGGTGGACATAGGAGCGATCTGGGCCATGCGGCGCCCCCGCGAAAAATGCATTTTCAGGCGAGAGCTTGCCCCGACCGGCGGGCCAATGATTTACCCAGGAAAACGCGATTTAAGTATCGATCCGAGAACCTGCAACACCGGTCCTAGGAGCGACCCGACTTCAAGTCCAAATCAACTCTTTGTATAGGCTGCGAGTTCCGTGAATTTAAGGTCGCGGCTCCGGGTGCGCAACCGGCTGGGCGCGCGTGGTGGCGAGCCACAATTCGCGCGCGCCGACCGCCGTCAGCGCGAACCCGAACGGTATGATGAAGTAGAGCAGCCGAAACAGCAGCAACCCGGCCACCAAATCCTCCCGGTTGAACTGGGAGAGGCCCACCAGCATGGCGGCGTCGAACACGCCGAGCGAGCCGGGCGCGTGGCTCGCGAAGCCGAACAGCGTCGCGAACACGAAGATCACCGACAGCGCGACGAAATCGATCGGCGGCTGCGTCGGCATCAGGTACGAGATCGCCACCGAGCAGAAGAACAGGTCGGTGATGCCGATCAGGATCTGCACCAGCGTGAGCGGGCCGTTCGGCAGCGTCACCTGCCAGCGCTCGACGCCGACGATGCGCGGCTGGCGCCACACATAGACGATGTAGCTCACGATCACGACGAGCGCCGTGATGCCGGCCGTGCGGTTCGCCCATGCCGGCAGATGATCGACCGCGCTCGCGGCCGCCGGCACGTAGGCGAGGCCGAGGCCGAGCACCGTGAGGTTGCCGAGCCAGAACGTGAGCCCGGTGACGAAGCAGAGCTTGGCGATGTCGAGGAGGCGCAGGCCGTAGAACGAATAGATGCGGTAGCGGATCGCCCCGCTGGTGAGCGCGGTGGCGCCGATATTGTGGCCGATCGAATAGCCCGTGAAGCTCGCGAGCGCCGCGATGCGGTAAGGCACGTGGCGTATGCCGATCGTGCGCAGCGCGAACCAGTCGTAGAAGGTGAGCGACGCGTAGGACGCCGCGATCGCCAGCGCCGCCGCAACGATCTCATGCGGCGGCTTCGCGGCGAGCGCCGTCATCACGTGATGGATGTCGAGGTGATGCAGCCGGCGCCACAAGATCGCGATCGAGACGCCGATGATGCAGGCGCTCAGGACGAGGCCGACCCGGCTCCAGCGAGTGCGCGCAATGACCGCGATCGCAGCGTTCCAAACCCCGGCGAGCAATCGCAGTCCTCGTGGCCTTTATGGTTCAACGACTTGGGTTTACGATTTGGGTTTACGATTTGGGCTTACGACTTGGATTTTCGTGACTCGGCGTCGACGGTTCCCATGCCGATACGACAGATTGACGACAGAGGTAGGCGCCGCGCCCGCCTGTCCACCACCGCGGTGTCGCACCGTCATAAGATTGATATACAAATCAACTACATATCATAGCGACAGCGATTTCCGATTGGGTCCGGAATGGTGACGAAGGACGAGTCCGCGCGACGTTTCCGCGCCCTGTTCATTTCCGACGTGCACCTCGGAACCCGCGGTTGTCAGGCCGAGCGCCTGCTCGACTTCCTCCGGGACAACGACGCCGACACGATCTACCTGGTCGGCGACATCGTCGACGGCTGGGCGCTGCGGGCGAACTGGTACTGGCCGTCGACCCATAACGACGTGGTGCAGAAGCTCCTGCGCAAGGCGCGCAAGGGCGCGCGCATGATCTACATCCCGGGCAACCACGACGAGTTCCTGCGCGACTTCTACGGCACGCATTTCGGCGGCGTCGAGGTGGTCGCCCATGCGCTGCATGTCGCGGCGGACGGCCGGCGCTATCACGTGACGCACGGCGACCAGTTCGACCTCGTGGTGCGCTATGCGCGCTGGCTCGCGCTCCTCGGCGACCACGCCTACCGCTTCGCGCTCGTCCTCAACACGACGTTCAACGCCGTGCGGCGCCGGTTCGGCCTGCCCTACTGGTCGCTGTCGCAATGGGCGAAGCTCAAGGTCAAGAACGCCGTCAACTACATCGGCGAGTTCGAGACCGCGCTCGCAAACGAGGCCGAGCGCCACCAAGCCGAGGGCGTGATCTGCGGCCACATCCATCACGCCGCGATGCGCCAGTTCGGCGGCGTCCGCTACATCAATTGCGGCGACTGGGTGGAAAGCTGCAGCGCCGTGGTCGAGCATCCGGACGGCCGGTTCGAGATCATCTCCTTCGTCGAGGATGCGCAGCATCCCCTGCACAAGCCGGAGCTGACGGAAGCGAAAGCCGCGTAATGCGTATCCTGGTGGCGACCGATGTGTGGCTTCCGCAGACGAACGGCATCGTCCGCACGCTGACGTCGTTGGCCGAGGCCTTGCAACGCCTGGGCGTCGAGGTCGCGTTCCTCACCCCCGAGGGCATGCGCATGATCGCGCTGCCGAATGCGCCGGACATCCGCATCGCGTTGCCGAGCCCGCGCAAGGTCGCGGCGCGGATCGCGGCCTTCGCGCCCGATGCGATCCACATCGCGACCGAAGGGCCGATCGGCCTCGCGACGCGCTGGTACTGCCGCCGCCGGCGCAAGCCGTTCACGACGAGCTTCCACACCCGCCTGCCCGACCTGGTGGCGGCGCGCTGGTCGATCCCGGAGCGGCTCACCTGGGGCTGGCTGCGCTGGTTCCACAACGGCGGCCGTGGCGTCATGACGTCGAGCGCCTCGCTCGCCGACGAGCTCACGGCCCGCGGCTTCCGCAACGTGCTGCGCTGGCCGCGCGGGGTCGACGCGCATCTCTTCCGGCCGCGCGCCAATGCGAGCCTCGGCCTGCTGCGGCCGATCTTCCTCACGGTCGGCCGGCTCGCGGCGGAGAAGAACGTCGCGGCGTTCCTGGCGCTCGACCTGCCCGGCACCAAGGTCGTGGTCGGCGAAGGGCCGGCGCGCGACGACCTCGCGCGCCGCTACCCGAAGACGATCTTCCTCGGCGTCAAGGACGCCGGCGACCTCGCCCGCATCTATGCGGCTTCCGACGTGTTCGTGTTTCCGAGCCGGACCGACACGTTCGGGATGGTGCTGCTCGAAGCGCTCGCGTGCGGCACGCCGATCGCGGGCTTTCCGGTCGCGGCGACGCGCGACGCGGTCGGCGGCGCGCCGGTCGCGGTGCTCGACGAGGACCTGCGCACGGCCTGCCTCAAGGCGCTCGCACTCTCGCGCACCGACTGCCGCGCTTTCGCGCAGACCATGAGCTGGGACGACTGCGCGCGCGCCTTCCTCGACAATATCCAGCGCGCGGGCGTGGTCGCGTCGACGACGCCGATCCTCGATGCGCTGAAGGCGGCGGCTGCGCGTACGGAACGCAAGACGGCGGCGCCCGCAATCGGGTAAGCGGCGGGATCAGCAAAGATACAAGCGTCATGCGCGGGCACCCGGGTCCGGCCTCCGGCCGGCCCGGGTGTAAACTTGTCCCGCGCATCCACGTCTTCCTTTGCGGCAAGGAAGGCGTGGATGGCCGGGACATAGGCGAGCGAAGTGACGCCGTTCTTCGAACGGCTATGCCCGGCCATGACGATGTCCAGCGATGCAGGCGTTTTACCCCGCCACTGAAATCTCAGCAGAAATCGAATTTGTTCTGCCGAACTTGGAAAAGAGTTGTATGTTTCTCTAGTTTACAACTTCAAGTTTCAACGCCTCCCATCCTGCCTCGTCGAAGTCGTGGATCGCGAGCCTACGCCGCGACAGCGCGCGCCGTTCGTAACGGTCGAGCCGCACCAGCTCGCCCGTCATCTCGTTGCCGGCGAGGAGTTGCTCGGTCACGGCCAGCCGCACACGTCGGATGCGGAAGAGGTCGACCTGCGCTTCCGCGATGGGCACGGCGGCGGCGCGGCGTGCATCGCTCGCTCCTTCGCCCGCGATCTCGAGGGCGAGCGCCGATATCTCGGGCGCGAGGGCCGCATCGGCCGTGACCGGTAAGCTGAGCCCGTGGCGCCGCGCGTTGCGCGCGACGCGTGCTTTGCCGTGAGGCGTGCGTGGCCCGGTGCGGCGGCCCGCCTGCCGCGGCTTCTCGCGGCTCATGCGGCCGCCTCGCCGGCGCCGGGCGCCGACGCCACGGCCGTGTACTCGCCGTCGTGAACCGTGGCTTGGACCGTGGCCTGGACGGCGGCCATCTGGGTCGCGGCGGCAAGCTGCTCGGCGAGCTCGGCGCGATGCTGGGCGATTTCGCGCAGCGTCGCGGCGCGGCGCGCCATGGCCGCCCCGATCAGCCGCTCGATCCGGTCGAACTCGTTGATGTGCTTCGCGAACGCGCTTCCCATCACGGCATCCAGCGTGAGCCCGGCGGTTTCGAGTCGCTCCCTGACATCGCCGAGCGCGGTCGGCTCACGCGTGGCCCAGCGCTGCGACAGGGTAAACGACTTGATCTCGCCAAGCCCCGAGAGCACGGCCTGCATCCCGTCGGGCGCAGACGCGGCGAGGAAGCCTGCCTTGTAGCGCCGCAGGCGCAACACCTCCCAGGCGTCGTCGGCCACGTCGCGCACCCACAGGTCCTCGATCACGCCGTTCGGTTTGACGGCCGCGGCGACACGGGCGAGGAGATCGTCGTAAGTCGCCGGATCCTCGCCGGCGGCAAGCGGGGCAGGCTGTGCGAGCGCGAGCGCGGTCGAGGGGGTGGAAACGCTGGGAAGGGAAGAATCGCATGGAGCAGTCATGGGGGTCTCCTGGGTTGCATTTTCTCCAAGTACCCGACGGCTAAAGGCAATGACGGGAGGACGCAAGAACAAAAAGAGAACATGCAAGGGGCGCGGGAGGCACGCCCGGCGCGCGCAAGGGGCGATTTCCGCGGGATCGGCCGGGAGGGGGCTCCCTTCATACGGAGGAGGTCGACAACTCGATCCCAGTATCGCTCACCGGCCTTCGCTCGCCTCGCGACCTACGGCTCGGCAGGCGGAGTACCAAAAGATCGGCCCGCGAAGTCACGAAGGGCAATCCTTGCTAAACGCGCCTGACTCAAAATCAGGTGGCCGCAAGGTCGTGCTGGTTCGAGTCCGGCCAGGGGCACCAAGGCGATTGTCGAGATTTGGCACGGTCTTCTTAGTCGCGCCGCGTTGGCCGCTCTCGCCACTGCATCTTGCGGGATAGACGCGCCTGACAAAAGATCAGATAGCTTCAGAAATTGACGCGATTTTCTCAAGTCACTGCTGACGATACTCGATTTAAAAGACTTACACACTCGATACACGCAGCGAGCAGCCTTTGGAGAGGGGGCGCTATTCCCAGAAGCAGTGCGGGTTCGAATCCGACCGACTGGACCAACCACCACAATGCGCAATCGGCGACCAGGACATGATCGTCATCCTGGCGTTCAGGTCAGGCGACCCGGCTAACCACGCGTCGCACGAGCGGCGGCGCTGCAATGACCACGGCCAATCGGGCGAAGAGTCTCAAAATGTCATCGGCGCGCGACCTTGCTTCGCACCGGCTCGGCCAGCGATGCCACCAGATGGTCGGCAAGCAGCGTTGCGGCGCGCGACAGTTTTTGCGCCCGATGCAGCCGAATTTCTGCGCCCGGCAGCGGCGGCAGACCGTCGCGCCCCGAAAGGCGCCGCAGTCTTGATGGAAACGTCCCCGATTTGAACACAGTCACCGCAAGGCCCTGCGCCGCGATCGCCTCGACCGCCGCAAGGCTGTGGCTGACGAAGGCGAGCCGCCACGTCCGGTTCGCCTCGTCCAGCGCCTGCATGGCCCAGCTGCGGAACAGACAGCCGCGCGGATAGAGCGCCACCGGAAGCGGGTCCAGCTCCTCCACGCGATGCGCGGCGCTCGCCGCCCACACCGCCTGCTCGCGTCGCAGCAACTCGCCCTCGGAATGTCCTTCCCGATGCATGGCAATGACGATGTCGTAGGTCTTGCCGAGCCGGTCGGTCATGGTGGACGTCAGCCCCGTCTCCATCTCGACGTCGATCAGCGGATAGTTGGCGATGAAGCTCGCAAGCAGCGGCGGCACGAGGATCGTTCCGTAGTCATCCATCACACCGAGCCGAACGCGTCCCTCCACCCTGTGCTCGCGGATGCGACCCACCGCCTCCTCGTTCAGGCTGAGGATGCGCCGCGCGTAGCCGAGCAACTGCTCGCCCGCCACGCTCAAATCGAGGTTCGGCTTGGTCCGGTGAAACAGCTCCGCCTGGAGCTGCTCCTCGAGCCGCTTCACCTGCATGCTCACGGCCGACTGCGTCCGGTTCAGCGTCGTGGCCGCCCGAGTGAACGAGCGATGGTCCGCCACCGCGAGGAAGGCCTGCAGGAGATCCGGGTCCAGGGTCGGCGCCATCATCACGATCCGTGATTATGTGGATCAGTTAAATTCCATTCCTTGATTATCGCGCAGCCCCTACGGTCGCAACCCTGGAGCACAGGATCGGCGATGACCGAGGTTTGGGGCGTGCTAGCTGCGGTGATTTCGAGCGCGCTCGGCGGTACGTCGATCGGCGCGACGCGGTTTCTGGTCGACGCCATCGATCCGCTGGCGATCGGCTCGTTCCGCTTCGGCATGGGCTTCCTGCTGCTGTTGCCGGTGGCGCTGGTGCAGGGCCATCGCTGGCCGACGCGGCATGATTGGCCGGCGGTCGCAGGCCTCGGCCTGCTCTTCTATGCGGTGTTTCCGATCCTGTTCAACGCGTCGCTGATCCTCACCACCGCGGCGCGCGGTGCCCTGGCGCTGTCGACGCTGCCCTTGCTGACGATGCTGGTCGGCGCGGCGCTCGGCAGCGAGCCGTTGACGGCGCGCAAGAGCGCCGGAGTCCTGATCGCGATCTCAGGGGTGTCCATCGCGCTGCTGAGCGGCCTCGCCGCGGCGCCCGACGGCGCGTGGCGCGGCGACCTTCTGATGGTCGCCGCCGCGCTGTGCATGGCGTTCTACAGCATCTGGTCCAAACCCGTGATCCGCCGCTCCGGCCCCATTCCCTTCACGACGCTGGCGATGGCGGCCGGCGCGAGCGTCCTCGTCATCCTCTCGAAGCTCCACGGCAGCTTCGCGCCGGTCGAAGCCTTCGGCCCGCCGCAGTGGCTCGGCGTGCTCTATCTCGGAGCTTTCGGCAGCGCGTTGACCTTCTATCTGTGGTCCTTCGCGCTCGAGCGAACCACGCCGACCCGTGTCGCGATCTCCGTCACCGTCAATCCGGTCGCGGCCTCGCTGGTCGGCGCGACATTGCTGGGCGAGCCGCTGCGCTGGAATCTCGTGGCCGGCATCGTGACGGTGTTCATCGGGATCTGGATCGCGACCGGGCAATCGGGTCGCTGGTCAACAGGACTTTGGTCAACGCTTGGCAGAGGAAAGCCGAGCGTCGGGAGCTGAATGATGGAAGCGTATGTCGGCGGAAAGCACGAGATCGGTGACGTTGCGATAGCACGGCGGCGCTCGCAGCAGCGCGGCCGGCGCGTGGTCGTCGGCGCCTTCGGCGTGATGTTCGTGATGTTCGGCACTATCAACAGCTTCTCGCCGTTCTTCGCCTCGCTGCAAGAGACATTCACGGCGCAGCGGGGGGCGATCGCGCTCATTTACTCGATTGCCGCTCCGCTCTATTTCCTTCTCGGTCTGGTCAGTGGCCCGCTCGCAGACCGTCTCGGGCCGCGCCGGGTTGCGTTGATCGGCGTCCTGCTCGGAGGAGCCGGCTTGTTGTTCGCCGCACAGGCGACAGCGCTTTGGCAGATATATCTGGGGTTCGGTGTCGGCGTCGGCAGCGGCGTCGGCTTTGCCTATGTGCCCGCGATTGCCGCCGTGCAACGCTGGTATCTCAGGGGGCGCGGCACTGCCTCTGGTCTCGCCGTCGCGGGCATCGGCCTCGGCACGCTCGCCGTGCCGTTGGTCGCGGCACCCCTCATCTCCTGGGTGGGCTGGCGGGGTGCGTGGTCAGTCTTTGCTGTGCTGATGATCGTCGTCGCTGGAGGCGCAGCGCTGCTGCTCGATCGGGGTCCGGAGCGCTATGGCTGGCTGCCCGATGGCGGTGTTGCCGATTCTTCGGCGGAGCATCAGAGAACGGCGCTGGCAGGCTGGAGCATCAAAGGCGCGATCCGGTCCCGCCCGTTTTGTCTCCTCTATGTCGGCTTGGTCTTTGCAAGCGTCGGCGCCTTCGTCCCCTTCGTCCATCTCGTTCCGTACGCGGAGGATCACGGCATCCCTCATACCTCGGCGGTTGCAATCTTCAGCATGCTCGGCATCGGCAGCACCGGCGGGCGCTTCGCCATCGGCGGCATCGCCGACCGGATCGGCCGGGGACGGTCACTGGCTCTCGTGTTCTTTGGCCTCGCCGCAATGCTGCTGTGGTGGCTCGCCGCCACTAGTGTGTGGCAACTCACGATCTTCGCGCTGGTGTTCGGGATTTGCCAGGGTGGTTTCGTTGCGCTCTATCCGGCGCTGACTGTCGATTATTTCGGCGGGCGCAACGCCAGCAGTATCATCGGTATTCTGTACACAGCCGGGGCCATCGGCACGCTCGCCGGACCGAAGCTCGCCGGCGATGGCTTCGATCTCTTCCACAGCTATTCGCTGCCGATCGCGGTCAGCGCCGGCTGCGCCCTTGTTGCTGCAATCTTCATACTGCTGCTGCCGAAGCCGGCAATCGTCCAGGACCCCGGAGTTTGAAACATGAGCATGGTCGACACCAGGCATAGCTTCGTAACCGTACGCGGTGTTCGTCATCACGTCGCGGAGGCAGGCTCGGGTCCACCGCTGATGCTGCTGCACGGCTGGCCCGAGTTCTGGGCAGCATGGGAGCCGATCTTCGCGCGCCTCGCCGACCGCTACCGGCTCATAGCACCTGACTTTCGTGGATTCGGAGAGAGCGAGAACCCGCACCCCACGCCGACCGACACCGTTAACGCCGCCTCTCTTGCCGAGGACATCATCGCGCTGTTGGACGCCATGGAGATCGATCGCTGCGGCCTCGTTGGTCACGACGTCGGCTCCAATGTGATGCAGATTCTCGGGGCGAGATGCCCGGAGCGGGCGACGGGCCTGTTCTTCTTCAATTGCGCGACGCCCGGCGTAGGTGGCCGCTGGAACGAACCGGGTCACATCAATCAGATCTGGTACCAGAGCTTCCACCAAATGCATTACGCGGCGGCGTTGGTGGCCTCCTCACGCGAGACCTGCCGGGCGCATATCGGCTATTTCCTCCGCCACTGGTCGCACCAAAAGGATGCTTTCGACGCCGTTCTGGAGCGATGGGTCGACAACTTCATGCGGCCGGGCAACATGCAAGGCGGCTTCAACTGGTACATCGGCCAGAATGCCGGCCGCCTGGCTGTCATGGCAGGCACTGCGCAGAGGCCGCCGCGGATTATGGTCCCAACTCGCGTTCTCTGGGGGCGCCATGATCCCATTCTCAAATCCGATTGGGCCGATGTCCTGGACCAGTATTTCACCAACGTCGAGGTATCCTTCGCCGAGGATGCGGGTCACTTTGTGCACTACGAGTGCCCGGACTTGGCCGCGCGAGAGATCGACAGATTCTTCTCTGGACTGGCGCAGAGAAAGGAGTGAAGTAAAAGAAAGACACGCATCGGCATCACGGCAGGGGTCGGCCCGGAGATCACGGCCAACTCAAGTGCGGCCGATGTCCATGATCCCTGGCATCTAAGCGGGCCCGTCTCGGGCCAGCGTCAACCGCGCTGGATCACGAAAGTCCCTAACAATCCCGGCACGGCGTCCGCGCGTCAGGTCGTGTAGTAGGGGACGAACAACTGGTCCTTTGGCAGCAGGGGCTCCAGTCCGCCGGACTTGGCGGCCGCTACTCCCGCACACAAATGTTGCGTGCCGACCCGTAGCGTGACCTCGCGCTGGTGATCGCGCCGCGTCGCCTCGTCGACGCGTCCAGTCCGCTTCACCTCAGATAGCGGCGCAAGAGCGGACGTGGCAGGATGTCGGCTCGGTGCCAACAGCCGACATCATCGCGGCTCTCACGCGGACGATACCGGTACGAAGCGACGACGTTCAGGCGAGTGCCAGAGTTGGGCTGTCCGCCGTTATCTGCGCGTCGATCGCTAGACCTTTGCGCCGGAGAACTTGACGACCCTCGCCCACTTCTCGGTTTCGTCGGCAATGAGCTGGCCGAAGTCGGCGGGCGTCCCCTGAATGATGTCGCCACCCATTTTGGAAAACCGCGTCCTGATGTTCTGATCGGCGAGACCGCGGTTGATTTCCTTGTTGAGCAAATTCACTGCCTCGACCGGAGTGTCTTTGGGTGCGCCGATGCCGAACCAAGCGCTTGATTCGAAGCCCGGCAGGAATTCGGCGACCGCGGGAATGCCCGGCACGTGCTCTGACCGCTTCGCCGAGGTCACCGCCAAAGCCCGCAGCGTGCCATCTTTGACGAGTTCGCGAGCTGCGGCCGTGATCATAACCTGCACCTGGCCGGACAACAGGTCGTTCAGCGCCGCCGCGGCGCCGTGATACGGTACGTGAGTCATGTTGATTCCTGACATCATTTTGAATAGCTCGCCCGCCAAGTGGGGCGCCGTGCCGACTCCCGGAGAGGCGAAGCTGAGCTTGTTCGGGTTGGCTTTGGCGTATGCAATCAACTCTGGGACGGTTGTGGCCGGAACCGATGGATGGACGACGACGATTTGGGGTTGCCGAACGATGCTCGCGATCGGCGCTATATCGCGCATGAAATTAAATTTGAGGTTCTCGTAAAGAGTTGCGTTGATCGCAGCCGAGGCGGCGACCATAAGAAGGGTGTGGCCGTCCGCTGGTGAGCGAACGACCATTTCGGTGCCGAGGTTGCTTCCGGCTCCTGGACGATCCTCGATCACGAAGGGCTGAGCGAGGTGCTCCGACAACCACTGGGCCATGACGCGACCGACGATATCGGTCAAATCGCCTGCCGCGGAACCGACGACAATTCGGACCGGCCGAGCGGGATAGCTCTCGGCGACCGCGATGCGCGACATCGCAGGAAGCGCCACTGCGCTGGTCGCCATTTGAAGAAATCGCCGACGTGGAAAATTCATGGTTCTTCTCCGCTTCGGGGGCTGGGAGATTTTTCGCTGGATTGGCGGACTAAGGCGCCCGCTCTTCGACGCGGTCGAGTGCGAATGCTCTGAAGATTGGCTCGTCCGTGACCGTGAAGAGGATCGCGTCGCCGTCGAGCACCTGGTGCTGATGCCAAGTCCACGATGGAAGGGAAAACGTATCGTGCGCTCCCCAGGTCATCGTCTTTTCGCCGGCCACGGTCCGTCCTCTTCCTGACACGACGTGCACCACGGTGTTCCAGGTGTGGCGGTGACGGCCAAATTGCCACCCTGCGACAAGACGGTGCATGCGGCATTGCATGGTCGGCAGTGTCGAGCCGCCGTTGATCGGGTTGACGAATTCAAGCGTCGTCCCGTCACATGAATCCGCCTCCGCGACCGGTATTTCTCTCAGGATCGCGACCGACTCGGCCGCGCTGTAGTGGAACGGGACGCCGGCTCGCGGTGCATGCGTGCCAGCAGGGCGTGCCGGCCCGGTCATCCGACGTCCATGACCCTCGGGTCGAACAATCGCTTGGCTGCGATCATCGAAAGCTTCGAAGAAGAGACCATTGAGCGTGCGCACGAACGGGAAATCGAGCACGTCGAGCCAAACTATGGGATTGCTCGAAAGATTTCCGTGGTCGTGCCAGGTTCCCTGCGGAGTTAGCACGAGATCGCCAGGTAGCAAGACATAGCGTTCGCCGTCGACCGTCGTATATCCGGTGCTGCCCTCGATGACGAACCGTAGCGCCGCAGCGGAATGCCGGTGAGCGCGTGCGACTTCGCCCGGCAGCACCATCTGGACCGAGGCTTGGATCGTTTCGGTCGTCGATCGCCACGGCAACCCCGGCGTACAAAGCCTCAATGATCGGCGCTCGGCGCCATCCTCGAGGTTCACGACTTCGCTCGCCTTGAACAGGTTTTCGTAGATGTCCTTCCAGTGCCAGAGATGTGCGTCGGCGCGCGGCTTCGGCTCTGGCGGGCTCACCCCGATGGTGTTCCAGTAGCCTTCAATCGAAAGTTGCGCCAGTTCGTGGTCGAGCTGCTCGACTGTCGGCGGCGCTGTCCTGGTGAATGCCATTCCGTCCCTCCTGCCTGCCGGGTCAGAGCCTGCAATTGAATTCGATTGTGACCATAGCCCTGGTCGGCTATCGAGGGTACGCGGGATTTCGCGCTAACCATATAGGTGAGCCCTATGGCGACGACAGCCGTCCCGATGGAATGGGAAAAACGGCTTGGTCGCAGGCTACGGGTCCGCGACCTCTACATCCTTTCGATTGTCGTCAAGACGGGAAGCATGGCCAAGGCCGGGCGAGAGCTTGCCATATCTCAGCCCTCGGTCTCAGAGGCGATCGCTAATCTCGAACACCTGCTTGGCGTCCGTCTCGTCGACCGCAGCACACAGGGCGTTGAGCCGACGGTGTATGCAGATGCGATCCTGAAGCGAAGCGCGACGGTCTTCGACGAGCTGAAACAGGGCGTCAGGGACATCCAATTCCTGGCTGACCCAAAATCAGGCGCAGTGGCAGTCGGCTACACCGACATGCTGGAAGCGATCGTTCCGACGATTGTCGAGCAATTCATCGAACAATATCCGCGCGTCGTCGTCCGAGCTGAACTCGTGCGCTCGCCTATCGTGGAGTCTCTTCCGGGACTTCGCGATCGAACCTTTGACCTCATCCTCGCAAGGCCGTCGCGCGGCGAGGATCAATCGATGGAAGACATTCAGACGGATTTCTTGGTCGAAGATCCGATGATTGTTGTAGCCGGCAGCCATGGTCCGTGGGCTCGGCGGCGAACGGTCGACCTTGCGGACCTCGTCGACGCGTCCTGGATTCTGCCTCCGCCTGACGGATTGACCCACAGGTTCGTTGCAGAGGCGTATCGGAAACAGGGTCTCGATCCTCCCGCGGTCGCGTTGCTGAGCAGCACGATCGACTTGCGGGTGAGTCTGCTTGCCAGCGGCCGCTTTGTCTCGGTCCTTCCAAGATCGGTCTATTTGCGGGACCGCGTACGATACGGCCTGAAAATGCTGCCGGTCGCCATGCCGGCTCGATCATGGCCGCTTACGATTATGACGCTGAAGAATCGAACTCTGAGCCCGGTGATCGAGCGTTTCATCGCTAGCGCGCATCAGGTTGCGAAGGCAATTTCTGCTTGAGATTTTCTCAGCCAAGTGCGTGACGGCGATGCCAGGCGAGACGGCTTTTCATTATGCCGGACGTCAGCTTCGGGTCAATCGCGTCGCTCCCCTTCCCGCCGATGTCCGCTTCGCCACAGATAGCTGCCCAAACGGCCAACGACACGTTCGCGTGGAATCCTGCGGAAAACGGTTCGGATACCCGCTAACCCATCGATTTCCCCATAGTGGGACCATCCCCTCACACGGGAGAGGTCGCCGGCGGCTCAGCCGGCCTCACCGCCCGTTGATTTTGCCCAGGCCTCGTACCGATGCTCGAGTTGCGGTCGCCAGAATTCGACCTACAGCTCCTCAGTAGCCTTTGCCATTTCCCGCGAGACGTCCTGCACGCATTTGATGAACAGCTTCACCGACGGGTTGAGCGCGCGCTTCTTCAGCGTCACAATTCCGGTGGTCAACGGCCGGATCGGCAGATCGACCGGCAGGCGCTTCAATCCCAGGCGCTTGCCGCTGAGACGCAGTGTCGAGCCCGACAGCACTCCGACGAAGCGGCCCGTGGCGAGCAGTGCTGTCGCCAGCTGCACCGAGTTCGATCCCACCGTGTGCGCCGGCTCGTCGAGGCCTTTTGCCCGGAATGCCTCCGCGATCAGCCCGCGAACGAAACTGAATTGCGGCGGTATGCACCAATGCGCGTCCAGAAGCGCCGATGGGTCGACCGTCCGACGGCGGACCCATTTGCTGCTCGCCCCGGCGACGATCACCATGGGATCCTCGAACAGGACGTCCGAATTGAGATCCTCCTGCCTGTCGGGCGGTGCCACCATTCGTCCGAGAATGAGATCGATGGTGCGTTCGCGCAAAGCCTTGTACTGGTCAGCGAAAGTCGGTGACGGAACGACGTCGAACACGACGCGCGGAAACTGCCGGGAGAACCGGTCGATCACTTCCGGAACGAAGCCCGCGATCATCGAGTCGGTGGTCGCGATCCGCACTTCGCCCGATGCGGGATCGGACAGGACGTCGATTTCCTTCACCGCCTGTCGGAGGTCGTCGAAGACCGCGACGGCCCATTTGAGCAACGCATCACCGTAGCGCGTCGTCTCGACGCCCTGTGCGCTGCGGTCGAGCAGCCGTACGCCGAGAATGCGCTCGACCTCCGCGATCGCTTTGGAGACGGCGGGCTGGGACATCGCCAGTTGCGCGGCGGTCTTCCCCATGCTGCCCGATTGGGCGACCGTCACCAGCACCCGCAGGTCGCGCAGCTTCAGCCGCTGCAAAATCCGCTCATCAAACGGCTTGGTGGTCCTCATCGCGTATCGTTATGACGGCATGCTGCAATCGAATTACCGGATTTTCCAGAGACGAACTATCCATGGATCACGTGTCGTAAGACGTGAGGATACCATGAAACTTCAACGCCGTCATTTTCTGCGCCTGGCAGCAAGTGCCGCCGCGCTACCGGCCGGCCTGCCAGCCCTCACGCGCCCGACCTGGGCGCGGTCCTATCCGGCGCGGCCGGTCCGCCTGGTCGTCGGGTATCCGGCCGGCGGCGCCGCCGACATCGGGGCGCGCCTGATCGCGCAGTACCTGTCGGAGCGGCTGGAGCAGCCGTTCGTCGTCGAGAACCGCCCGGGCGCTGCCAGCAATGTCGCCACCGAGATGGTCGTTCGCTCGCCGGCAGACGGCTATACGCTGGCCCTGATCAACTCATCGCAGGCCATCAATGCAACCCTGTATGAGAGGCTGAGCTACAATTTCGTCCGCGATATCGCGCCCGTCGCCTGCCTGTACCGCCAGCCGCTCGTCCTCGAAGTCAACCCCTCCGTTCCGGCCGCGAGCGTCCCGGAATTCATTGCCTACGCCAAGGCGAATGCCGGAAAGGTGAACATGGCGTCGGCCGGGATCGGCAGCCCCCAGCATGTCGCCGGCGAGCTTTTCAAGATGATGGCCGGCGTCGACATGCTGCACGTTCCCTATCGCGGGGTCGCGCCGGCTCTGACCGACCTGATGGCGGGCCAGGTGCAGGTCATGTTCGACACCCTGAACTCGTCGATCCAGCACATCCGCTCCGGCAGGATTCGTGCACTCGCCGTGACGACGACAACGCGATCGATCTCGCTGCCGGACATTCCGACGGTTGGAGAGTTCATACCGGGGTACGAGGTCGTCGGCTGGTCCGGCGTGGGCGCTCCCCGGGATACGCCGGCGGAGATCGTCGAAAAGCTCAACCGCGAGATCAATGCGGGTCTCGGCGATGCCAAGTTGAAAGACCGGTTTGCCGAATTGGGCGTCACTGTGCTTGCTTTGTCGCCCGGCAAGTTCGGTGCCCTCATCGCGGAGGACACTGCAAAGTGGGCGAAGGTGATCAAGTTCTCGGGTGCAAAGCCAGGTTGACGGCTCATCTCGTTAGAGCGCTTGCCCGGACCATGTCGGCTTCGGGTCATGAGCGTCGCCCCAGTTGGCGGCCAATGTCCGCTTCGGCGCCAATTCCCGACCTCTCGCAGACTTCCGCATTGGGGCCAATAGCAGACGACACGGGGTGGCGCGCACCGTTCTGGCTATCGAGGCGAAGCGTTTGCATCAAAATGGCGCGGTGCGCCGAACAGGGCTTCATAAACCTCGTCCGAAATGATGTTGCCTACGCGCGGATACATGTCTGGCATGGCGGCATGCTGCCTGCCGATGAGTTGCGTGGGCGCGGACACATCGCCGGACACATCCCAAAGCCGGAACGCCACGTTGATGCGGCCATCGGGTTGGTGGGCGACGCGCCCCACGAGTAGCGCCACGGTCTTGATGGCGCGCCAATCCGCAAACTGCGGCCACTCATTCATGGTCGGGACCTTGTCTGGGAATGCGGCCTGATCGATCAGCACAAACCGCTCATCGCGAGCGAGGTTGGCCATGATGATCGCCGAGATGATGCGCGCCGAATTCAGCGTCGGCAGCGGTGCCGGCGACAAAATACGGCACCGCGATGCGCACCGCGAATGTGTCATCGTGGGGATGGAGCAAAACGGCGCACGCAGGCCTCCGCGAAAGGGGCGTCATTCCGGCAGCGACACCCATGCACGCGAAGCGGCGACGCGTCAGCGCTTCTTTTCATGATGCGGACATCAAATCGGACCCTTCTCCGAGCCCGTCTGCGGCCTCGGCTTTGGGACAATCGAGAAGGATAACCACAGCGTCCCAACCGAGATGTTGCCAACAACCAGCTCGTTTCCCTGAAGCCGTCTGCCCGCGAAGATCGGAACGCTGATCAGCTTCTTGCTGGCGTTGACAAATCTACGCTCGCTGCCTCCGTTAAAAAAACAACAGCCTCGTCGGTATCCGAACATCTGGAGGAAGGAGAACCGGTCGTCAACACGATTGATCGTCACTACGATCATCACGTCGCGCCGCGTGTCCTGAATTTTGCAGAGCTGCGCAACGTCGCATTTTAGAACGCCCGTGTCCCGTATTCCGTTCAGCTCGAGACCGTAGGCGAGCGAGTAATCCGCTGCTTGTCCGCTGGTCGCGGCGGACGCGCATGCTGTCATCGCAAGCAACGCGATATCGACCCCGATTGTCCTAAGCCAGCGCCACGACATGATTGAAAGCCTTTCACCAACGATGCCAGCTGTGGTGTGGGGCAGCGCTCATCGCGACACTCCTTCGCGGCTCGGACCGGCCGAGAGCGCAAATATCTGCCGTAGCGGTGCGACCTCGTCAACGCCGCATCTAGATGTCCGCTTCGGGTCATGAGCGTCGCCCCAGTTGGCGGCCAATGTCCGCTTCGGCGCCAATTCCGGACCTCTCGCGGACTTCCGCGTTGGGCCACATCCGGTCATCAAAGGATGGCCTTGAAATTGCGGCGCGTTCGCCCGCGGGTATCCAGACGGCATCGAGCGTGACCTTATCACGTCGTCGGTCGGGCCGGGGCGTCTGCGTCAGCGGGATGGGAAAAAGCCGTCAAACCCCCCGTGGTCCTCGGGTGTGAGGGAGAGCCAGTCAAATCGGCTCTCCAACCTGAGATTCACATCCAGCCAAACGGGAGATTGACATGAACATCCGCATCACGATGTCCGAACAAAAGCGGACTCGGCTCACCGTCATCGGCATCGTCGCGCTTTGTGTTGCCGGTGTTTTGACGCTCCTCCCGCATTTCGCATCGCAGAGCATTTTAGGCGGTGCGGCGTGGAAGATCATTACGGCTGCCGCCGGCTTGGTCGGAGTGATTTCTCTTCGGAAATTGGGAGTAGCTCGCGCGGCGCAACAGAGAAAATTCGGAACGGCACTTGTTTTCGGCGTCATCTACCTTGCTTTCGCCACCATCCTGGTTTGGTCGGTGTACTCGTCGTCAGAGGAAGCCGGGAGCGCCTTGTGGTTCTCCCTGGCATTTGTACTCTGGGACAGATGGCACGGATCGCGGCACCTGCCGGGACGGACTTGAGCAGGGCGCGCAGGCGCCCCGCGGCGTACCCCCTGATTGTGTGATCGAGGCAGGTCCGCTGTGGGTCAATCGCGTCGCTCCCCTTTCCGCCGATGTCCGCTTCGCCTCCGATAGCTGCCCAACGTCCAACGACACGTTCGCGTGGAAACCTGCGGAAAACAGTTCGGGTACCCGCTAACCCATCGATTTCCCCATCGTGGGACCATCCCCTCACACGGGAGAGGTCGCCGGCGGCTCAGCCGGCCTCACCGCCCGTTGGTTTTGCGCCAGGCCTCGAAATCCACCTTCGTGTGCGGATCGGTCGGCGGGTAGAGCCCCATGATGGAGCGGCCTTCGTGCACCTTCTCGGTGACGAAGTCCTCGAACGCCGTCATCTCGACCGCCTCGTCGGCGATCTCGTCGGCCAGGTGCGCCGGGATGACGATGCAGCCGTCGGCGTCGCCGACGATCACGTCGCCCGGCCACACCGGCGCGTCGCCGCAGGAGATCGGCACGTTGGTGTCGACCGCCTGATGCAGGGTCAGGTTGGTCGGCGCGGACGGGCGCTGGTGGAACGACGGGATCGCCAGCCGCGCGATCTCGGCCGCATCGCGAAAGCCGCCGTCGGTGACGATGCCGGCGACGCCGCGCTTCATCAGGCGCGTCACCAGGATCGAGCCGGCCGAGGCCGCGCGCGCGTCCTTGCGGCTGTCGATGACGAAGACCGCGCCCGGCGGGCAATCCTCGATGCCCTTGCGCTGCGGGTGGCCGCGGTCCTGGAAGACCGTGATCGGGTTGAGGTCCTCGCGCGCCGGGATGTAGCGCAGCATGAAGGCCTCGCCGACCATCGTCGGCTTTCCCGGATCGAGCGGCTGCACGTTCTGGATCATCTGGATGCGAAAGCCGCGCTTGTAGAGCGCGGTCGCGATCGTGGCGGTGCTCACCGTCTTGAGCTTGTCGCGGGTCTTTGCCGAGAGGGGCATGGGGTGCTTTTCCGTGAGACGTGCCAGAAGTGATCCGCTGAACCCGTCATCCTGATGTGCGAAGCGAGCCACTCAGGTCGGCTTTAGCCGACCTGAGCATCAATAGTGGCGATCCCAGATAAACCCGGGATCGCGTGGACGATCGGGCCGAGATAGTGCAGCATGCGAGCAAATGGCGCCACCTCGGCCGTCGCCCTTCGAGGGCCGTGCTTCGCACGGCCGCCTCAGGGTGACGGGGATGGATCACGATTTGCTGCTTCGAAGTCTCGGCTCGGCCGGCCGATCTGCGCAAAGTTGTCCAACGACGGGCGTAACGATCGGTGTAGCCTCCGCGCGACGCCCAACCCGCGCGCCCGACGGAGAGCCGGCCCATGCGATCGCCATCGTTCATGCTCGTTCTTGCCGCGGCTCTCGCCGCCCTGGGCGCGGCCCGCGCCGACACGGTCACGCTCAAGCCCGCCGTGCACATGCTCGGCCTGTGGGTCGACGGCATCGTGTCGGACGGCAAGTCGCTGTTCGTCGTCGAGACGGGACAGAGTTCGCTGGCGCAGCTCGACGCCAAGTTCAGGCTCACGCGGCGCATCAAGCTCGTCGGCATCCCGGACAAAATCGACATCGGGCACGACGGCGCGCTCTACATGCTCCTCCAGGTCGAGAACGACGTTAAGCTCTGGCAGCAGCCGCCCGGCAACGGCGGCCGGGCGATCGCAACGCTGGATCCCAAGGGTTGCGCATCAGGGCTCGCGGTCGGCAGCGGCGCGTTCGCGTGGATCGTCGGCGGCTGCAACGGCGACAACAATGCGGCCCTGCTCAAGGTCGATCTCAAGACCGGCGCGTCCGCGAAGGTCGCGCTCGGCGCCGGCGCGGGCGGCTACCTTCTGGTCCGGCAGGGCAAGGTATGGGTCGGCCTCGACAAGCTCGTGGTGATCGACGAGACGACGCTCGCGATGCAGACGCTGGATGTTTCCAGCAAGTTCGGCAACGATGCGGCGTTCGGGCCGCTCGCAGCCAGCGAAGGCACGCTCTATGCGGGCGTGGACGGCGGCGATACCAGGCTCGTGATCGCCATCGATCCCGCGACGCTGCAGGAGACCGCACGCACCGCCGTCGATGCGCGGATCAGCGTGATCACCGCCGACGCCCGGCATGTGGTTGCGGCCAGCGAGGAGGGCAAGCTCTTCGTGCTGGCGGCCGGAACGCTCAAGCTCGAGCGCATCATCAATCTCGCCGTGCCCAAGGTCGAGCCGCGCGCCCTGATGATCCGCGGCGACGACCTGCTGATCACCGATTTCCGCATGGAGAACCCGCCCGAGCGCGGCGCGCTGCTCGTGCTGCGCGACTGGCGGCCGGCGGCCGGCTTCGACATGAGCAAGCTCGGCTACGGCAGCCTTTTTCTCGGCGATTTCATGCCGTTGATCAGCTCGTCACCGCGGCTGAAGAAGGAAATCGACGCCGCCCTCGCGGCCGCGAAAAAGAAGCCGGACGAGCAACTCTGCGAGTCGCCGCGATTCCCGGGGCCGTGGGAGAACCTCCACGGCGAGCACGTCGTCCCCTACGTCTGCAATATCGGCACGAAGTGGCTGCAGATCGACGCAACCCTGAAGGTGAGCGGACCGAAGGGTGAGGTGTACGAGACGGAAACGCCAACGGCGCTCAAGCGCGCCAACCGGATCAGCCAGACGCAACCGACATGGACGTGGTCGGACGCGGATCCGCGGAAGCAGAAATAGCGGACAACGGCGTCATCGTCTCGGCCGCCCCCTATCCATTCGTACCGACCACGCCGACGAATTGGCCAGCGTCACTCTTGACCGCCGGTGACATTCGTCCTGGGATAGAGCCCGTTCCGGCGCGCAGGCGGCCGGTCACCAGCAGGGGGGATGGCATGAGGCGCTTTGCGGCAGCTTGCGCAATCGTGGTTGCTTGCCTCGCAGGCGCGGCCTCGGCCGGCACCCTGGATGTCGTGAAGAAGCGCGGCATCCTCCATTGCGGCTCCAACGGCGAGAGTCCGGGGTTCGGCATACCGGACGCGCAAGGCGCCTGGCAGGGATTCGACGTCGACTACTGCCGTGCAATCGCGGCGGCGATCTTCGATGATGCCGCCAAGGTCAAGTTCGTCTCCCTCACCGCCAAGGACCGCTTCACGGCGCTGCAGACCGGCGACATCGACGTCCTCGTGCGCCAGGCCACCTGGACCTCCTCGCGCGAGGCCCAGTTCGGCCTCAACGCGACCGTCGTCAATTACTATGACGGCCAGGGCTTCATCGTGCGCAAGAACCTCAACCTCAAGTCGGCGCTCGAGCTCGATGGCGCGACCGTATGCGTCGGACAGGGTACGACCACCGAGCTCAATCTCGCGGACTATTTCCGCGCGCACAAGATGCGGCTCAAGAACGTCACCTTCCTGACGGTCAACGAATCCGTCAGTGCCTATGACAGCGGGCGCTGCACCGCCTATACGACCGACGCCTCGGCGCTGCACGGGGCGCGGCTCAAGCTCGCCAAGCCGGATGACCACGTCGTGCTGCCGGACATCATTTCCAAGGAGCCGCTCTCGCCCTTCGTGCGGCAGAACGACTCGCAGTGGTTCGACGTCGTCCGCTGGGTGCACTTCGCCCTGCTGATCGCCGAGGAGCAGGGCCTCACCAAAGCGAATGTCGAGGAGCAGGCACGGACAACGACCAACTCGGAGCTCAAGCGCGTCCTCGGCCGCGAGGGCAACTTCGGCGAACAGCTCGGCCTGACCAACGACTGGGTCGTCCACATCGTGCGGCATGTCGGCAATTACGGCGAGGTGTTCGATCGCAACCTCGGCGACGGCTCGCCGCTCAAGATCGAACGCGGACTGAACGCACTGTGGACGAAAGGCGGCCTGCAATATGCGCCGCCGATCCGATGAGTGAGTTGAGCCGACCGAGCCTGGGCACAGCCGGCACCTCAGCTACTTGCATGTGTTGCAGTCTTCGTAGCGCTACTCGAACATCCCGTGAAAATCAGTAACGCCCCCGCCGTTTGTGCAGGTACCGTTTCCTTGCACATACCGGCCTTTTCGAATTCAAGATGTAAGTACAATCATTTCCATCGCTTTTGTTCAACTCGCGCATCGTTACCTTTGAGCCCACGCAAGCGACGTCGATATCCGCCGTAAGATGCCGTCCATCCTTGCTCGTCTGGTCCACGGTCCCGGCTGCAATGTCGATACGGACGCGCCACACATTGTTGAATTCGGCGCCCGCTATCCTGCTTCCGGGGCACTCATCGGCAAAGGCGGAGGCCGCGGAGAAGCCGCCGATCGCAAGAGCAAGGAGAAAAGGTCGGGCCGTGTGCGCGAACATGGCGCCGATGTCGGCGGCCCGCTGGCGCGTTTCACTTCCTTGATGGCTCATCGATCTGTCCCTCCTGCTCTGCGTGATCGCTGGGTGTTCGCCCTCGAACCTCGAACGCGACCTTTGCGGGCGTTCTGCCTCGTGGCGGGTACATCGTCTCTCGGCGCGACCGTAACGGCGCGTCGAGCCGGCAGCAACGGAACGTTTTGCATCGATCGGGAACCGGCGGCGCTCACGAGGTCGGTCACCGGCACTCGACGAATACTTGCATCGCGTCAGGGAACTTGTCGGCCGCGCGGCAGGCTGCTAGCGGCGCCTGGGCGGAGTGGCGCAAACAGGGCCGGTATCGGTAATCGGCAGACATTCCAACCCCGGACAACATTTCCAGTACCCGCACGGTTGATATGCCGGGAGACATCTCTCGGCATAGCGGGTCAATTCTTTCGGGATGATCGTTGCTTTGACAGGCTGGCTATTGAAGGACTCTATAAGGGAAGCTCGGCGGACAACCGCATCCTGCGAGGCTGCACTTGCGGAGGTCAACGCACCTCCACTGCAGGCCATAAGCAGCGTGAAGGAAAGCACGACAAGCGCGCGGCGGCCCGGAAACATCTGTTTTCTCCCACATCGCCCTGGGTGCGTTACGCTAATGACGCGGTGAACGGGAGGCAACGGAACATTTTGCATCGATCGGGAACCGTCGACGTCGACGAGTTGCCGATGCATCCACCAGGCAACGTCTCGCGGAACCCTCAGGAAACCTGTCGCAGCGCCAACTGGTAGAGCAGATCGTGCCCCGACATGGCCTCTGCAACGAAGCGATCGAAGGCCTGCACGAGCGTGGGCGCGACCTCGACGAACCGGCCGCCGTCCTTCATCAAGCGCACGAGACCGCCGCTTTCGGCCTCCTGCAGGGTCTTGCGCACATGGGTGCGCGACACGCCCAGGCGCTTACCGATGTCGGAATAAAAAATCTCTTCGCGCGCGGCGGGTCCCTTGCGTCCGACGAGCTCCATCAGCTTCATCAGAATCGTGATGCCGGCCTCGCGGCGCATGAACTGCATCACGATCGGATTGCTCGCCATGATCTGCGCGCCGTGCGCAAAGAAGCCCGATGCGACGAGGCGCTGCGCGAGCTGGAACGAGACGTCGCGCTTCATGATCCCCGCGTAGCCGGGCTGCGGGAACAAGGTCTGCAAAGGACGGTAGTGCGCCACGAGCCAGTCCTGGTCCTGCTCCAGCATTTTCGCCGTCGGCGTCAGGATGCGGACCCGGCGATCATTCGGCGACAGGCGGGCCTCGAGATAGCCGGCATCGATGAATTGCGAGATGAGGCTGTGGATGCGGCGCGGGCTCGACACGTCGTGCAGCATCGTCGACTGCGTGACCAGGCGCAGCGTCGGCCAGGTCGCGCGATCAGCCTCGTCATAGCGTGCATGCAGGCACATGATCACGATGAACAGGACACCCCGCCCGGCCTCCACCAGCCGGTTCACGGCGGGTTCATATTCATAGAGTGCGAGGATCGCCTTCACGAACTCGTCGCGCGCAACCGGGAAGCGCGGATGCGACAGGATTTCATCCACCGAATGATAGGCCGGGAGATGCTTCACATCGGGCATCGAGCCACGCCTTCACGATTTCCCGCTACGCCGCGGCGCCATCCTTCGGCGCCGGGCCATCAATCAAACACGATCACGCCGCGCGCCACCCCACCCGAGACCAGCAGGCGGAAGCCCTCGTTGATCTCGTCGAACCGGTAGGTACGGCTGATCAGGTCGTCGAGATTGAGCCGCTTGTCCATGTCGAGATCGGCGAGCATCGGGAAATCGATGTCGGGGCGCACCGAGCCGTAATAGGTGCCACTGATCGACTTTTCGGCCCAGACCATGTTGGAAAGGCCGATCGGCGCCCGCGCCGAGGCCGCCGGGATGCCGACCAGCACCACGCGTCCGCCCGGCGCGACCGCGTCGAGCGCCTGCAGCGCGGTGGTCTCGCCGCCGATCGCATCGAAGGCAAAATCGACGCCGAGCCCGTCGGTCAGCGCCTGCACCTGCTTGATCACGTCGTCGCGCTTGGCGTTGATCGTATGCGTCGCCCCGAAGGTCCTCGCATAGGCGAGCTTGTTGTCGAGCAGGTCGCACGCGATGATCGTGCGCGCGCCGGCGAGCCGCGCGCCCTGCACGACATTGAGCCCGACGCCGCCGCACCCGATCACCAGCACGCTCTCGCCCGCCGCCACCCGCGCGTGCCGAATGACGGCGCCGACGCCGGTCGCGACACTGCAGCCGATGATCGCCGCATGCACGAACGGGAGATCCTTGCGAACCTTGACCACCTGCTCGGCCGGGCAGACGACGAACTCGGAAAACGTCCCGATCCGCGCCATCTGGTTGACGGGCTCGCCGTTGAGCTTCACGCGCGTCGTGCCGTCGTACATCACCCAGCGCGGCGTATCGTTGTGGCCGACGCATAAGACCGTGCGGCCGGACGAGCAATAGCGGCAGTGGCCGCAATGCGGCCGGAACGAGAAGATCACATGATCGCCCGGCTTGACCGCCGTCACGCCCGGCCCGTTCTCCACCACGATGCCGGCGGCTTCGTGCCCGAGCACCATCGGCAGCGGCAGCGGCCAGTCGCCGTTCATGATGTGCCAGTCGCTCATGCAGACGCCCGCCGCCTTGACCTGAACGCGGACCTCGTTCGCCTTCGGCGGCTCCTGCTCGAGGTCGAGGATCTCGAGGGGCTTGTTGACTTGCGTCAGAACTGCCGCGCGCATGGCATTTTCTTCCCGCTGACCCGATATGGCGGCTCAGGGCTGCCTGCGGAGCATGACGATGTCAGCTTTGCGCTCGGAGCCTACAGGGCGAGCATGCGGCTGTCTGCCCCACGGCGGCCGGCGATCGTCGTTGCCATTTTGGGTTGCGGCGAGGAATGCTGTCGACAATCTCGAGGCACAGGCTATAACAATACCGTTGTTGTGGGGGGCGGATGAGTGATCTTCTGCGTCGATTTCGGCGCGGCGCGACGCAGTTTGCGATTCGTCATCTGATCAGCGTCACCGCGCCGTTCCCGATCGGCGCGCAGCGTTCGGCCGCGCGGTCCTTGGCTGCGCTCGCCGGCCGCATTCCGGCGGTGCGCGGCGCGGTCCGGCAAAACATGCGCCTGGCGCTCGGCCGGGACGTGCCGGCGCAAACCGTCCGCCTCTATTTTCAGCACCTGGGCTGGTTCTGGTCGAGCGCGCTGGCGACCTTCAATCGCGGATTCACGGCGACGCCAGTGCCGGCCGAGGTGAAGTTCGACCAATCCATCCGCATCCTCGACGAGGCTGCAGCCGAAGGCCGCGGTGTGGTGCTGACCTCCGCTCACTGGTCGGGACACGAGCTCGCGGGCGCGAGCATCAATCTGCGGCATCCGATGGTCATGCTGGTGCGGGGCGCTCCGACGTCGGAGCGCGAGGCGCGCAAGCTGAAATGGTACCGGGCGCTCGGTCCCGAGATCGTTGTGCGTCCGGGCGGCAGTTCGACCATCAAGGACGCCGCCGCCTACCTCGGCGTCCTCAAGCGCGGGAAGATACTGGCCATTACGCCCGACCTTCTGGCCGACCCCGACCAAGGCGTCGAGGCTTCCATCTTCGGGCGTCCCGCGAGATTGTACGCAGGCGCTTTCGCCCTGGCGATATCGGCGCGAGCGCCCCTGATACGACTTTCCTTCCAATGGCAGGACGACTCCACCCTGGTTCTCTCGTTCGATCGTGCGCCGATGCCGAATATGGCCGACCGCGCGGCCGCAATCCGCATCGCCGTGCAGGACTGGTGCCGCTGGTTCGAGGACAAGCTGCAGGCGAACCCGGAGAACTGGCTGTTCTGGCTCGACAAGCGCTGGGCGCGTTTATTGCGCACGACTCCCGCCGCGTCCGGAGTGACATGAACATCCTGATCGCCCTTGCGGTCGCGGCCAGCGAACTCGTCATGCTTTGGGGCGTTCAAAGCGTCGTGCTCGCGGTCGCCGGCGAGCCCCTCGCCATGCCCTTGCGGTTTGCGACACGGAGGCCGGTCATGAAGTGGACCGGCCGTGCGATCGTGCACACGGAATGGCTGATCATCCTGATCGGCACGCCGCTGGCGCTGGGGATGCATCCACTCGACGTGCTGCACCAAGCGTTCCCGACACCTGTCCCCTGGCGCGACATCGGGGTCGCTGCCGCGCTCATGTTCATCGCAACGGGCCTGACCTATGCGTTCTTTCTGATCGCAGACTGGATACGCATCGAGCCCCAGGGCGATCGGGCCACACGCCGCGCCAAGCTTTTCCGGCGTTTCCTTCCCGGACCGTTGCCGCTGGCGGTGTTCGAGGAAGGCGTGTTTCGCGGAATCCTTCTCGAGCAGCTGCTGCAATCGCTTCCATCGTCGCATGGGTACACGGCGTTGGCGATCGTGTTGAGCTCCGCCGCGTTCGCGGCGATTCATTTCGTCAAGCCCGCCAAGGGCAAGCCGGTGCGCCAAGCGGCCTATGGCTATTTCCTGGTCGGCTGCCTGTTCGGATTGGCTTACGTCGTGGGCGGACGCAGCCTTTGGCTTCCGGTCGCGGTGCACGCCGCCGCCGTATTCAGCATCGAGGTGCCGCGGCTGTATGTGGTCTTCGAGGGCCCCCGTTGGCTCGTTGGATTCGCCGAATCCCCGCAAAGCGGGCTCGTCGGCAGCGTCATGGTGGTGCTGCTGGCGATCGCGCTGGTCGTGCTGATCTGACCTGTCGCTGCCTGGCGAGCGCAAGGCCGCCGCCGTGCCGAGAGACGATCGTCATGTCGTGCGTGGTCCGCCCGCGGCGCGTCCGGGCGCCGGCGCAACGAGGCTCGCGAGCGCGGCGTGGACCTGGTCGGCGACATCGATCTCGCCTTCCGACCGGCGCCGGCGCCGTTCGGCGAGCGAGCGTTCGAAGGGCATGCGCGCCCCCGCGCCGCCCTCGACCGGGCGCGCGGCACGCACGGCGTCGGCGTAGTGCGTGACCTGCGACCGGTACTCTTCTTCCGAGCCGAAGAGTGACGGACTGACGGCCAGCACGAGGAAGCCGAAATTCGCAAGCTCCGGCGGGATGGGTGGCGAGCCCGCGAGTGTGCCCAGGAGCTGCACCACGAGCCCGAGCCCCGATCCCTTGGCGCCGCCCCAGGCCGCGAACGCGCCGGCGAGCGCAGCCGCCGGATCGCGCGTGGCGCGGCCCTGCGGATCGAACGCCACGCCCTCGGGCAGCTGCTGCCCGAGCCGCTGGTGCAGCGTCACGTCGGCATGGATGATCGCCGACGTTCCGACGTCCCAGATGACCGGGTCCGCCGTGCTCGGAAAGCCGAAGCAGATCGGATTGGTGCCGAAGCGTCCCTCGCTCGCGCCGTGCGGCGCAACCCACGCCGAGGTGTTCGACGCGATCATGGCGACGAGGCCTTCGGCCGCCATCATCTCGGCATAGTAGGACAGCATCCCGGTGTACCAGGTCTCGTAGGCAGCGACGATGGCGATGCCCGATGCTGTCGTCTCCTTGGTCCCTTTAGCCTTGTCGATCGCAATCCTGGTCGCGCGATGGGCGACGAGGTAGCCGATCTGGTCGCCGCCATCGATCTTGGCCGAAACCGGCGTCTCGCGCACGATGCGCATGGGCGCACGGCGGTCGCCGATGCGCGTCAGGCGCTCGCCGATGCTGATGATGCGGGCGAGGCCGCCATAGGAAAGGCCGCGCAGCTCGCAATCGAGCAGGTGATCCGCAATCAGCGATGCTTCGTCCGCGTCGTAGCCGAGGGCGCCGAGCGCCTGCCGCGCGAGCGATGAAGCGGCTTCGATCGTCAGACGCATCGGCTGGCCTCGGCATAGCTCCGGCGGCCCGGAGCCTCGGCGCCAAGGACCATTTGCGGAGCGTAATGACTTTGTCTTTGCGCGCAAAGCCTACAGGGCGCGCACGGGGCTGTCTGCCCTTCGGGCCGCGCTACCTGTCTGGTGCTATCTGGCTGGCTTGGCGTTTTGACTCGTGTCAACCTTCGCCACGGCAGCGAACCGCGGGGACCTGAGCATGGCGATCGTCGGCAGCGGCGACTACACGTACGAGCCCGTCGAGAACTGGGCAAAGCTTCCGCCGGGCTGGTCGTTCAAGGAAATCGGCGGCGTCGGCGTCGACCGGCACGACAATGTCTACGTCTTCAATCGCGGCGAGCACCCGATGATCGTGTTCGACCGCGACGGCAACTTCCTGCGCTCGTTCGGAGAGGGACTGTTTCCCCGCGCGCATGGCGTGTTCATGGCGCCCGACGACACGGTCTGGCTGACCGACGACGGCGACCATACGGTCCGCCAGTGTGCGCTGGACGGCAAAGTGCTGCTGACGCTGGGCATGCCGGGCAAGCCGGCGCCGTACATGAGCGGCGAGCCGTTCCATCGCTGCACCCACACCGCGATGTCGCCGCAGGGCGACATCTATGTCTCCGACGGCTACGGCAATGCGCGCGTGCACAAATACGCGCCGAACGGCAAGCCGCTCATGTCCTGGGGCGCGCCCGGCAGCGACCCGGGCGAATTCAACATCGTGCACAACATCACTTGCGATGGCGACGGCTGGGTCTATGTGGCCGACCGCGAGAACCATCGCGTGCAGGTGTTCGACGGCAACGGAAAGTACCAGGCGCAGTGGAACAACCTGCACCGCCCGTGCGGTCTGTTCATGCCGCCCGGCAAATGCCCCGTGTGCTACATCGGCGAGCTCGGCCCGGTGCAGCCGGTCAACCGCCATGTGCCGAACCTCGGCCCGCGGGTGACGATCGTCGACAATACGGGCAAGCGCATTTCCCGGCTGGGCGGCCTCGGGCCGGGCCTCGGCCCGACCGAGTTTCTCGCCCCGCATGGGCTCGCGGTGGACCGCCGCGGCGATCTCTATGTCGGCGAGGTGTCATGGACGAACTGGCCGCAGACGTTCAAAGACACGCCACGGCCGGACAATCTGCGCTCGCTGCACAAGTTCCGCAAAACGGGGTAGCGGCCTAGCTCCGATCGGGGTGCCAACGGGTCGGCGCGAAGCGCCGCCCGATGACAGGCTCAGCGCCGAAATCCGGGAACTTGAATCCCGGATTTCGCTGGCGCTCGATCCGGGCTACTTGCCGCTGATTCAATTCTCCGCTTCACGCCGCCCTCGCATCGCCCTTAGAGCACGTTCCGTTCCGATGGAATCGAAACGCGCTCTAGATTCACGCTTTTGCGCATATCCTTGTCGGCGAACCGGTGGCCACTTCGCCGGGATATGCGCTAATGCCCCTGGTGTTGACAATGCCATTCGGCATTGCGGCATTGCTCCAGGTCATGCTTGCACCCCGCCTTTTCGTAGACGCCGCGGGTGCGCTCAACAACGGCACACCTTTGCCTTGTTTCGTTGCAGCTCAACGTAATTCCGTAACATCGTGGTCCGTTGGGCATGTCCGGTTTGTCCGGTGATGCCCCTCGTGCCGTAAGTGGGGCGATCAGAACCATGAGGACAATAGAGGCCCTCATCGCCCGTGTGATTGAAGACGTAGACATGTGGATTGTCCCTTTCCGCCAGGTGCGAGCGGCACGCGCTTTGCCTCGTGCGTCATCTCCGAATGGCGCGACGTTGCACAAATTCCGGAAGGTTGAATAGCGGCCCGCACACGCGGTCCGCGCCGACTACCGCGGCGGCGGCGGAGGAGGGTAGCCATCGGGCCTCGGATCACAGCCGCAGACCTGTTGACCATCCTGCTCCCAGCACCCATAGCGGCACCCGCGCGCATGGGATGGATCAATGCTCGACAAGAGCAGCACGACGCTGCATGCGACGAACAAAAGAGCTGCTTTCATGGGTCATCTCTCCTTGGTTGGGAGCTCTTGAAGCAGTTCGTTCTCACGAATCCCGCAGCACCGCGAGGACAAGCGGGACTAGTGCCTTAAGCTCCTACGACACTCGTCTATACAGCTGCCCTTCACTTTTTCCGCACATACCCATTTTTCGCCAGTCATCTGCGGACAACGCCTGTCCATGCACTCGGAGACGCACCGATCAATGGGCCTCTCGGCAAAGGAAGCCGTCGCCCAGAGAAGCGGGGCCACAAGCTCCGCAGCAATCATAATCGTCACTCGCTTCATGGTGTCCTCCGGGTTTCGCCGAGTTCACCCTTGAGCCGCCGAAGGCGAGACCCGAGGGCTCAATCCGGACTAGGTGCTTCCGCCAAACCGAAACAATTCCGAGCTGATGACGGCTCTCCTGTACCCTGATTTGCGAAAGTCCGTTTGGACAAGTTTGCGGGGAATCGACCGGAGTGCGCGATTCGAACGACTGTCCAGGGCGGTTCCGTCTGATGACGATCTGGCACTTTGACGCCTCGCACTGCTGAGCACACTTCCGCGAAACTGAACCCTCGCGCTGGCGGGGGACGACGCCGTTCGCACGATCAGATTCGGTCGCTCCCGCGCGCGGGATACGCCCGGAATGGCCGCGAAGGCCGCAATCAAAGCGAAGCTGATGACGGCACGCTTCATGAACCTCCCTTGGCCGGAATGATCACGGCTTACACGACGCGCAGGCTTGCGACCCGCGGCTACTGCACGAGCTCCTGGATGAGCCGGTCCGCGCCATAGACCTTGGCGAGCCCCTCGCGCAGGATGCCGACGCTGACCCCGACGGTGCGATTGACGGCGACATCATAGCCGTAGTCGCCGCCGAGCGACTGGATGTTGCCGTCGAATACGAGCCCGACGACCTCAGCGTCCTTGTTGACCAGCGGCGAGCCCGAATTGCCGCCGACGATGTCGTTCGTGGTCGCGAGGTTGAACGGCGTGTCGGGATTGAGCGCGGCGCGCGCCGCGATCCAGCGCGGCGGCAGCCGGAACGGCTCCGCGCCGGTGGCGCGGGCATAGAGCCCACGCACATAGGTCACCGGCCCGATCTTGCGGCCACCCACCTCGTAGCCCGCGATCGCGCCATAGGAGAGGCGCGGCGTGAACGTCGCATCCGGATAGGTCGAGGCGCCCTCCACCCGGAATCGCGCGGCTGCGATCTGTGCTCCATAGCGGGCGAGCGCCGCCTTGCGGCCGTCGTCGCGCGCCTTGAGCGCGGCGCGCAGATCCGGGTCGATCGCGAGCGCGAACTTGATCATCGGATCGTCCGATGCCTCGAGCGTCGCGAGGTCGGCGTCGAGCAGGCGCCGGCGCAGCGCGGGATCGGCGAGCTTGGTGTTGTCGACCAGCGCGGCGGCGAGCTGGGCAGGCGATTTGTCGCCGAGGACTCGCCTGACGAAATCATCGTCGGGGCCCAAGATCTCGCGCAGCTTCGTCAGCGTGAAGGTGAGCCGCAGCTTTTCCAGCTCGGGATAGATCGGCGCATCGGACAGGAGCCGCTGGCGCAGCTCCGGGAATCCCGCCTCGGTGTAATCCGCGAGGCGCTCGCCATCCGGCTTCACCTTCTCGGCCGCATGGCGCACCAGCTCCCGCGCGTGCTGGAGCAGCTCCGAGGCGAAACCCCGGGTACCAGCGAGGAGAAACAGCCGATCGTCCTGCGCGCGATAGCGCTCGAGGGTCGCGCGGATTCCCTCCCAGGCCGCGCCGTATTGGCGGCGCAGCGTCGCGTCGGCATCCACCTTGGCGCGCAACGCCTGCTCGGACACGGCACGGTCGTGGATGATGCGCGGGTCCATCAGGGCCGCGAACATTCCCTTCTCGGCCTTGAGCACGTTCTCGATCTCCGACAGCACCGTCCGCGCGATGCGCGCGCGCTCGGGCGACTCGGCGGCGAATTGCGTGAGCAGGCCGCGCTCCTCGGAATACCAGGCAATGTCGCGCGGAAGCGCGACCGCCCGCTGGTCTTCGAGCTGGGCGACCGTCTGCAGGCGATCGGTGGAACCGGGATTTCCCGACGTGAAGACGAGGTCGCCTACTCGCGCGTCCACCTTGGCGTAACGCAGGAAGCTCGCGCTGGTGTCGAGCGGCTTGCCGTCGGCGTAGACGCGCAGGAAGCTCACATCGAAGCCGTAGCGTGGGAATTCGAAATTGTCGGGGTCGCCGCCAAAGAAGGCGATCGAGGCCTCCGGCGCGAACACCAGCCGCACATCCTGGTAGCGGCGATACTTGTAGAGATCATAGACGCCGCCGCCGTAGAGCTCGACCACGTCGCAGCGCAGGTTGTCGTCGTTGCGGCTGCACTCGGCAGCGATCTTCGCCTTTTCGGCCTTGAGCGCGGCCGCGAAGGCGGCGCCGTCCTTGCCGTCGGTCGCCCGCTTGACGCGGTCGGTGACCGGCGTGATGGCGATGAGCTGATTGACCTCGATGTCCGGACACTTGCGCTCGTCCGCCTCGGCGCGCGCATAGAAGCCCGCGGCGACCAGGTTGCGGTCGGCGCTCGAGAGCTGCTCGATGCACTCGGCTGCGCAATGGTGGTTGGTCTGGACCAGGCCGCGCGGCGACACGAACGCCCCCGAGCAGCCGCCGGCGAGCCGCACCGAGGCGAGCCGGACATGATCGAGCCATCTCTGGCCGGGCGCGAAGCCGTACTTCTTGGCAACCGCGGCGGCGGGAAAACGGTCGAACGTCCACATGCCCTCGTCGGCCCGTGCGGGCGCGAGTGCAGCGGCGAGCGCCACGGCGGCAAGCAAGAGGCCCGCGACGACGAGCCTTGCGTTCACGCGTCTCATCCCCGGCAGTGCCGACATCATCCACCCGTCCTCTATCGATGACGGCGTGGTGGCGGACATTTCTTTTGACAGTTTACGGCAGATTGACGGAAACACTGCTCGTTCGTCGCATCGATACAGGCGTCGTGTGCCTTCTCGACACAAGACCGTATGCAGGCGGGGTCGTGGACCTGGGCAGCCGCCTCGCTGGCTGTGGCCATAAGAAAGATGCATACGCTCAGCGACGCAATGCACACCCCCACGCGGTGACTCGGCTCGCGGTTTTGCATTTGCGAAACCTTCTTCCTGGCCAGGCTGGTCGGTATGGTGAGCGCGCCCACATCCGCGTAATAACGGAGCGAACCGGGCGCAACGGAACATTTTGCATCGATCGGGAACCGACGACATCGGCCGAAGTCGCGCCGCGACTGCTGGTGCGCCCTACCCGTCCCCGATGGGCTGGAAGATGCTTCAAGCCGGGGACTGAGATCGGCGGCGCGGTGGCGCACAGGCGCGCCGCGTCAACGGCCGGCGTGCTCGCACTTCGCCTGGCATTGCAAGCATTGGCGGTCCAGCCGCCCATTGCACAGGGTTTGGCAGCGGGCGAGACATTGTGTGCGCTGCCGCTGCGCTTCGTCCACCCGCTCGCGCGGCGGCGTGCCCGGGAGGACGGTTCCGTTCGGGCAATAGCCGTCGGGACAATCGGCGTACGCTGGAATCGACGTGCACGCGACGAACAGGACGGCGGCGGCCAAGCCCGCGATTTTCAACATGCGAATGACTCCCGGTGATGAGCAGACCCGGGCGCTCTCCACCAGATTCCTGAGCGGGTACATCCGGACCTCAATTCGAGGTCACGCTATCACGGCGCATAGGTATGCACGCGGACAAGTTTGCATGCATTGCGCGCGCCGCACCGATGACGTTGGTGGATGACGACTGACGCAGGACTATTCGGCCTTCGCGCTATCGACCCCGGACGCGTCGGGCAGCGCCAGCAGCGCCGTGAGCTCGCGCAAACTCTCGAGTGTCTCAACCGTGCCGAGGCAGCGCGCGAGCCGCGCGGTGCGCTCAGGCCCGGCGAACGGCTCCATGTTCTCCTTGAGCTTGCCGGCGAGATCGTCGTCCGAGAACGGATTGGTCGGATGGCCCGGGAACGGCTTGGCGTCGCCGTGGATCACGCGGCCGTCATCCATTTCGATCTCGACCCGGCCGAGATAACCCATGGCGTGCCGCTTGTGCTTGCCGCCCGCGATGGTCCCGAGCGCGGGATCGGGCGCGGCCTTGATCTTGTCGGCGACGAAGTGCTGGCGGGAGGGCTCGAGCACGCGCGCGGGCGCGAAGCTCTCCGTGGTCACGACGCCGTCGAGCACCGCCGCCGCCACGATGTACGGCAGCGAATGGTCGGCGGTCTCGCGCGAGATCGGCGCGTACGGCGCCTGGCGAATCTTGACGAGGTGGTCGTAGGCGCCCTCCTCGGCGAAGACGCGCACCTGCTTGATGTGCGCCATGTCCTTGACCTGCGCGCGGGCCGCGAGCGCGGCCTGGATCGCACTCTGCGCCAGCGAACCGACCGGCCAGCGTTTCATGTTGGTCTCGGCGATGCGCGCGAGCGGCCGCTTGGCGGCGAGCCGCTCCTTGAGCGCCGGAATCGCATCTTCGCTCTTGTTGGCGAGCTTCTGGATGAAGCCCTGCTTGCCGACGAACGGCCGCACCGCGCCCTCGACGCCGACCTGCGCCAGCAGGCACGCCTGCAGCGCGTTGCGCGCCGCGTCGCTGCCGTTGAAGCGCTTCCACATCGTGAGATCGCCGCGCCGGTTGAGCTCGCCCAACTCGATCTCGTCGCTCGCGAAATGCGGCACCACCGTCATCGCCAGCGCTTCGCGCGCCTGGATCGCGTCGAGGCCGAGCACACGCGCGACCGCGCACGTGGCGCCGAGCGCCACCAGGTTGGTGTAGTCCCAGCCGCCCGGCGCGGTCGAGAAGGCGTCGAACGCGGCCGCCACCACCTCGTAGCCGAGCGCGAGCGCCGAGAGCAGCTTTGTACCATCCACGTCCGCCCATTCGGCCGCCGCGACCACGGCCGCCACCATGTCGCTTGGATGCCCGCTGTTGCGCTTGCCGACGAAGAAATCGTTGTAGTCGTAGCAGCGCAGCAGCACACCGTTGGTGAGCGCCGCAAGCTCGGGCGCCGCGCGCTTGCTGCTGCCCCAGATCACGCAGCCGTCGGCCGTCGCGAACCGATACGCGTGCCGCCGCGCCGCCTGCGCGGCCGGGTGCGTGAGCGCGCCCATCGAGACGGCGAGAGAGTCGATCAGCGCCGCCTTGGCGGCGCGGGTCGTGCGGGCGTCAAGCGCGCCCGGCGCATGCGCCGCGAAGTCGCCGAGGAGGGCTGCGACTTCGTCGGGATCGGTGGAGACTTCAACAGCAGACATCACGCGATACCTTCATGTGGTGTCATTGCGAGCGAAGCGAAGCAATCTCGATATGACGCACGAGATTGCTTCGGCGTGCTGCGCACGCCTCGCAATGACGAAAAATCAAACAGCCACGTGTGGCTGGCCCGCGCGCACCTTGGCGGCGTCGAGCGCCTTCTCGGCGAAGCCTTCGTCCTCGGGGATGATGAACGACGCGGAGCGCACGCTTTGCGCGTCCTGCTCGAGGCCGGGCGCGGGCTCGCCTTTCGTCACCGCCTGCGCGGCCTTGCGCAGGCGCAGGCGCGCCATGATAATCGCGTTGTCGGTCGACACCAGGTTCTCCTTGCTGCGGTCCTGGATGGCGCCCATGCTCTCCTGCACCGAGGCATCCTGCATCGCGAGGCCCTTGATGCCGTTGTAGGTGCGGCCCGCCTCCTGCGCGACGCGGTCCATCAGGTAGTTGTTGTGGCGGTTGGCGACCGGCTGGAACGTGCCGGGGATCAGTTCGGGATGCACACCGCCGCCCTTGCGCATGGTGTCGAGCTCTTCCTCGGTAAGCGGCCGCACCGGGTGGAACGTCATGGTCCATGCCATGTTGTTGACGTCGTCCATCGGCACCCAGGCGTGGCCGTTGAGCGCATTGCCGCGGTACGGCGGAATCAATGTGTACCAGGGCATCAGCCACTGGGTGACGCGCCAGTAGTGATAACCCGGATCGGCATTGCGCCGCGCGCCGATCAGGAGCCCGCCCGGCAACTCGAGGATGTCGAACACCGTGTTGGTGTTGCGCGTGTGCTTGGCGCCATCCGTGTTGCGGTGGAGCGGATCGCGGTCGAGATCGTAGCGGTGGAGGAACGAGACGTGGCTCGAATCGATGCCGCCCTCCATCGCCTGCAGGAAGTTCAACTCCTGCCAGCGCTTGGAGATGTAGACGTGCGATGACGGCAGGTGCACCCACTCGAAGTTCGGCGGCGCCGGCTTCTCGGCCTCCGGCCCCATATAGGCCCAGATCACGCCTCCGAGCTCGATCGTCTCATAGGCCTTGAGCTTGATCCTCTGCGCGAAGCCGCTTTCCGCCGGCTCGGACGGCACCTCGATGCACTGCCCGGTCACGTCGAACTTCCAGCCGTGGTAGCAGCAGCGCAGCCCGTTCTCCTCGTTGCGGCCGAACCACAGCGACACGCCACGGTGGGCGCAGAACTCGTCCATCAGGCCGATGCGCCCCTGCGTGTCGCGGAACGCGATCAGCCGCTCGCCGAGCAGCTGCACCCGCACCGGCGGACAGTTCGGCCGCGGCAGTTCCTCGGCGAGCAGCGCCGGGATCCAGTAGCGGCGAAACAGCTCGCCCATCGGCGTGCCCGCATTGGTGCGGCAGAGATATTCGTTCTGTTCCTGGGTGATCATCGCTCTCGTCCTCGATCCCGCGCGCGGGTTCGTTTCGTGCTGGCTCGTTTCGTCGCCGCTCAGCCTTTCGGCTTATATACTCCAAGTTGGCGCACGGCTTCATCGGCAAACGAGTTGTCGATCACCTGGTCGACCGTGACGCGCCCGCTGATCAGCCCGCGCGATTTGAAGAAGCCGTAGTCGTTCTGCAGGCTCACCTTGTTGACGTGGCCGTCCGGATTGGCGGCGAACGGCGTCATGTCGCGATAGATCTTCGGGTCCTTGATGCGGGTGTATTTGTTCAGGATCGCGATGATCTCGTCCGCGCCCGGTCCTGCGATGTGCCCGTCCTTGAGCGCGTCGTTGTAGTCGCGCAGCGCGTGGATGTAGGCATTCATGAATTTCTGCGCGACCACGCGCCGCTTGTTGATGAACTCCTCGGCGAACAGCATCACGGCGGTCTGCTGGCCCGGATAGATCGCGCGCTGGCTTGCGCGCACCGCAAAGCCCTGCTCGATCGCGCGCGTCACCGTCGGCTCGTTGGTGACGCCCGCGTCGATCCCCTTGTTGCGGAACGCCGCGAGCATCTCGGGGAAGCCCATGTAGACCACGTTCACGTCGGGGAACTTAAGTCCGCCCTTTTTCAGCGCCTCGTTGATCGCCAACTCGGAGCCCGCACCCTGGGCCGCGGCCGCGATCGTCATGCCCTTGAGGTCGGCGAGCGACTTGTAGCGCCCGCTGTCGGCCAGATCCTTGCGCACCAGCAGGGTCGAGTACTCGTAACCTTCGGCGACCGAGGCCTTGTCGGCGACGACCTTGATGTTGATGCCGCGCTCGACCGCGTTGTAGAGGCCGGCCGCCACCGTGCCGCCGCCGACATCGAGCTCGCCGGTGCCGAGCGGCGCGATCATCTTGGCGGCCGACGCGAAGGACGTGGTCGTCACCACAATGCCCTCGTCGCGGAAATAGCCCTTCTCGACGGCGATGAAGATCGCGACGTCGGACGCGACATTGGTGGTCCCGACCTGCACCTGCTCGGGCGTCTGCGCCGCGGCGGCGCAAGCAAACGCCGCAAAGCCGAGAGCGAACGCAAGCGGGCGCAGCATACAAGTCATCGGCATTCCATCCTCGACGGCAACCGCGGCAGTTTCGGCCAAGATCGCAGCATGTCAACGACCCCGCCGCCGACCACGCATGCGAAATCGCCGCAGCAGGTCGGAGCATTGACAAGGGGCTGGCAGGCGCCACTGGTTTCGCCGAAGATGCGGCCCGCAGCGCGAGGACAGAAGACGGATGATGGAGCCCGCACCCGACCTGACGACCATTCCGGGCCGCCGCATCGGCGGCTACCGCAACTCAGCGCGCCGCCACATCAAGCTGTACGGCCTCGGCCAGACCGGTGCGTCGGTCGCGCGCGCGGTCGGCGAGCGCCGGCTGCCCAATGTCGAGGTGCGCACCGGCACCCGCGCGGCCGGCTGGGCCGAGATCACGGGCGGCGCCGGGAATGCCCGCGACACCAACATGGTGGTCATCGTGTGCGGCGAAGGCGACGAAGGGCTCTTCCGGCCCGAGCGCGAGCGGCCGCAATCGCTCGTCACATTCGTGCTGCTGCAACGACAGGGCAACCTGCTGGTGGTGCGCCAGCCGAGCGTCGCGGGCGCGCGCAGCTCGGCCGACCTCTTCGTCACCACCTCCGACCGCGACTACGTCGCCGACCTGATCGACAACCTGGCGAGCTGAGAGCGAACATGGCACCCCCTCTGGTCATTAATTCGGCGCGCGAGCGGCTCGCGCGCGGCGAGGTCGCGCTCGGCTTCGGCGTGCGCCTGGCGAAATCGGCCGAGATCGCCAAGGCAGCGAAGACCGCAGGCTTCGACTGGCTCTTCATCGATCTCGAGCACAGCGCGCTGTCGATCGAGACCGCCTCGCAGCTCGCGATCGCGGCGCTCGAGGCCGGCATCGCGCCGATCGCGCGCGTGCCGAAGGGCGAGTATTCGCTCGCGACAAGGCTGCTCGACAACGGCGCCCTCGGCATCATCGTGCCGCATGTCGACACCGCCGACGAGGCGCGCGAGGTCGCCGACCGCCTGCGCTACCCGCCGCAGGGCCACCGCAGCATCTTCTCCAGCATGCCGCAGCTCGGCTATCGCGCCGTCAAGGCCGCCGAGATGACGGCCGCGCTCAATGCCGCGAACCTGATCACCGTGATGCTGGAGACGCCGACCGCGATTGCCAATGCCGAGGCGATCGCGGCGATCGACGGCATCAATTCGCTGATGATCGGCACCAACGATCTCTGCATCGAGCTGGGCATCCCGGGCGAGCTCGCGCACCCGAAGATCGCCGACGGCTACGCCGCGATCGTCGCGGCCTGCAAGAAGCACGGCAAATGGGCCGGCATGGGCGGCGTCTACGACGAGCCGCTGATGCAGCGCTACGTCGACATCGGCTGCCGCTTCCTGATGGCCGGGGCGGACCTGGCCTTCATGATGAGCGCGGGGGCGAAGCGGACGGCGTTCTTGAACGGCATCAAGACATAGTCCCCGTCATGGCCGGGCTTGTCCCGGCCATCCACGCCTTTCTTTCACGGCAAAGACGTGGATGCCCGCATGCGCGGGCATGACGGAGAAGGTTGCTAGACCTTCCCCTTCAGCCGCGGGTAGACCTTCATCGCATTGTCCTCGAAGATCTTCTTCTTGTCCGCGGCGGTGAGCCAAGTCACCTGGTCGAGGTAGCGCTTGGTGTCGTCGTAGTGGTGGCCGGTGCGCGGGTCGATGCCCTTCACGGCGCCGACCATCTCGGAGGCGAACAGGATGTTGTCGGCGGGGATCACCTTGGTGAGCAGCTCGATGCCCGGCAGGTGATAGACGCAGGTGTCGAAGTAGACGTTCTTAAGCAGATGCTCCTCGAGCGGCGGCTTCTTCATGTCCTGCGCGAGACCGCGATAGCGGCCCCAGTGGTACGGCACCGCGCCGCCGCCGTGCGGGATGATGAAGCGCAGCGTCGGAAAATCCTTGAACAGGTCGCCCTGGATGAGCTGCATGAAGGCGGTGGTGTCGCCGTTGATGTAGTGCGCGCCGGTCGTGTGGGCCGCCGGGTTGCACGACGCGCTCACGTGGATCATCGCCGGCACGTCGAGCTCGACCATCTTCTCGTAGAGCGGATACCATGACTTGTCGGTCATCGGCGGCGCGGTCCATGAGCCGCCCGAGGGATCGGGATTGAGGTTGCAGCCGACGAAGCCGAATTCCTTCACGCAGCGCTCGAGCTCGCCGATGCAGCTCTTCGGGTCGACGCCGGGCGACTGCGGCAGCTGGCAAACACCGATGAAGTTCTCCGGGTAGAGCCCGCACACGCGGTGCACCAGCTCGTTGCTGATCTGCGACCATTCGAGGCTGATGCCGGCATCGCCGATGTGGTGCGCCATGCCGGAGGCCCGCGGCGAGAAGATCGTGCAGCTCGTGCCGCGCTCGCGCTGGATCTTGAGCTGCGCGCCCTCGACGCTCGAACGCAGCTCGTCGTCGCTGATCTTGAGCGCGCTCCGTGAGGGTTTCTGCGCGGGGTCCTTGATGCCGGCGACCTGGCCCTTGCGCCAGTCGTGCAGCTTTTGCGGCTCGGTCGTGTAGTGGCCGTGACAGTCGATGATCATAACGCCTCGCAGGATGTGTCGCGAAATTCGCTACACCAATATCAAACGCCGCCTGCCCGCGCCACCGGCCGAAACCCGCGCAAAGGCCCGGTCGAAGACCCCCATTGCGTCCGCGCAAAGTCGCAATATGGTGGGCGCCAAATCCGCCACCCATAGCGACCACAGGGGACCCACATGGCCGAGCTGCCGCGCCTCAACCAAGTCATCAAGGCCTTCGAGAGCGGCCAGCCCGCCTTCACGTGCTTCTCGCCCGCCGACATCGAGCCCGCGGTCGCGCTCGGCCAGTCGAAGTTCGACGGCGTCGTGTACGAGATGGAGCACAATTTCTGGGATCCGCGCGCGCTGCGCGACGCGATGCAGTACATGCTCAACCGCCGCCAGCTCGTCACCGGCGGATCGCTCGCGCCGCCGTGACTCCGATGGTGCGTATCCCGCCCAACGGCGGCGAGCATAACCAGTGGTTCGCCAAGCAGGCGCTCGACATCGGCGTCTACGGCGTGCTGTGGCCGCACATCTCGACGGTCGACCAGGCCTACAACGCGGTCGCGGCCTGCCGCTATCCGCGCCTCAAGTCCGCGCCGCGCTTCGAGCCGGCCGGCATCCGCGGCGACGGCCCGCACACCTGCTCGCGCTACTGGGGCCTGACCCAGCAGGAATACTACAAGAAGGCCGGCGTCTGGCCGCTCGATCCCGAGGGCGAGGTACTGGTGATGCTGATGATCGAGGATACGCTCGCGATCGAGAACCTCGACGATATCCTGGCGAAGGTGCCGGGCATCGGCCTGATCCTGATCGGCGAAGGGGACTTGAGCCAGGAGCTCGGCCTCCCGCGCCAGTACGAGCACCCGACGGTGCTCGACGCGATGAAGCACATCGTGCAGACCTGCAAGAAGCACAAGGTCGCGGTCGGCCACCCGCATGTCGACGCGACCAACGTCGAGCGCATCCTGAGCGAGGGCTACAGCTTCCTCATGGCCGCCCCGACCCGCAGCTTCGCGGCGCTGGACAAGGGACGGACGCTGGCGAAGCGGGCGTAATTGTTGGCACGGCGCCGGCGCTCCCTCTCCCCGCTCTTGCGGGGAGAGGGAGGGGGTGAGGGGCGCTGAGGCGCGGCGAAACACATCGCTAGTAAGGACTCGCGGAAACGCCCCCTCACCCCGACCCTCTCAGCCGAAGTCGGGTGTACCCGACTTCGGCCCGCCATTAGTGCCGAAATCGGGCAAGCCCGATTTCGGGTGCACGCGGGGAGAGGGAGCGCCGGCGCCGTGCCCAACTTACTTCTTCTCGATGCCCGCCTTCTGGATCACGTCGGTCCACTTGGCGACGTCGCTCCTGATGCGCGCGGTCAGCTCCTCCGGCGTCGAGCCGCGCGCCTCCATGCCGAACTTCGCCACCGCGGCCTTGATGTCGGGCAGCGCCATCGCGTCGATCACGCCGTGCGACAGCTTGTCGACGATGTCGCGCGGCGTCGCCTTGGGCGCCGCAAGCCCGTTCCAGCTCGTGACCTCGTAGCCCGGAACGCCGCTTTCGGCGACGGTCGGCAGGTTGGGCTGGTGCTCGATGCGCTGCGGCCCCGTGTAGGCGATGAGCTGGACGCGCGGGTCCATCATCATGGCGCCGAGCCCCGCCTCGTACTCGAACACGACGTCGACGTCGCCGCGCAGCAGCGCGGTGATCAGGTCGGGCGTGGTCTTGTACGGCACCATGGCGACGTCGATCTTCGCCATGGTGCGGAAGAGCTCGGCCGAGAGATGCTGATTGCTGCCCGGATTGATGGTGCCGAAGTTGAGCTTGCCGGGCTTGGCGCGCGCCGCCGCGATCACGTCCTTCACGGTCTTGAGCCCGGTGTCCGCCTTGGCGGCGATCACCAGGCCGTAGAAGGCGGTCGTCGAGATCGGCACGAAATCCTTCTCGATGTCGTAGGGCAGCGACTTGAACAGCGCCTTGGCGATGGTGAGCCCGCCGCCGATCATGCCGAGCGTATAGCCGTCGGGTGCCGCCGCGGCCGCCGCGCGCGCGCCGAGCACGCCGCCCGCGCCCGGCCGGTTGTCGATGATGAAATTCTGCCCGAGCTTCTCGCTCAGCTTCGCCGCAGCGAGCCGCATCATCACGTCGGCGATGCCGCCCGGGCCGTAGGGCACGATGATGCGCACCGGATGGGTCGGATAATCGGCCGCACGGGCCGGCAGCGCCGCAGCAAACGCGCAAACCACGAGCGCGATGCGCCCCGCCCAATTGACGACGCCCCACCTCATCCGATGCTCTCCTTACGTCATTCGCCGATCATGATGACGCCATAGGACGCATCTTGCCGGCGGAACGCGATGCCATACGTTGACGCAGGCACCGCATGCAAGGAAAGCCCGATGCGCGGCAAGACCGTGGTGATGACCGGTGCGACCTCCGGGATCGGCGAGGTCGCGGCCCTGCGCCTCGCCGCCATGGGCGCGCGGCTCGTGATCGTGGCGCGCGACCGCGCCCGCGGGCGGGCGACGCTCGCCAAGCTCGATGCCGCCGCGCGCGGCCTCGGCCACACGGTTCACTATGCGGATCTGTCGCAGCTCGCCGAGGTCAAGCGCCTCGGGGCCGAGATCGCGGCCGCCGCGCCGCGCATCGACGTGCTGGTCAACAATGCGGGCGCGATCTTCGCCCACCGCGCCGTCACGGCGGACGGCCTCGAGCGCACCTTCGCGCTCAACCACATGTCTTATGTCGTGCTCACGGCGGCGCTGACCGAGCGCCTCATCGCCAGCGCGCCCGCCCGCATCGTCAACACGGCCTCGAACGCCCACCGCAAGGGCCGGCTCGACTTCGCCGATCTGCAATCGGCCAAGTCCTATTCGCCATCCGTCGTCTACGGCACGTCGAAGCTGTGCAACATCTTGTTCACCCGCGAGCTGGCGCGCCGGCTCGCGCCGCACCGCGTCACCGCCAACAGCTTCAGTCCCGGCTTCGTGGCGACGCGCTTCGGCAACCAGGCCGGCGGGCTCGCCGCGCTCTATCTGCGGATCGCCAAGCTCTTTGCCGGCACGCAGGAGCAAGGCGCCGAGACGCTGATCTGGCTGGCCTCCGCGCCGGAGGCGGCATCGAGCAGCGGCGAATATTTCTATCGTGGCCAACGCGGTACGCTCACGGCCGACGCGCAGGATGACACGCTCGCCAAGCGCTTATGGGACGCGAGTGAGGAAATAGCTCTCAAGGCATCCGCATGAGCGGCTCGCCCATGCGGATGGTCGCGCCTTCCTGAATCCCGTCACACAGCTCGAAGTCGGGAGGCGCGAACAGCACCGCGGTCGAACCGTGCTCGAACCAGCCCATCTGCGCGCCCTTGGCGAGGCGCGCGTCGCAGCGGATCTTGTTCGGCCCGCGATATTGCAGGTTGAGCGGCCCGTCGACGAAGGTGAGCCGGATGCTGGCAACCAGCACGGCCGCGACCAGCACGAGCGTCACCGGCTGGCCGGTCGCCGCGAGCGTCGTACGCACGACCACGCGCTCGTTCTTGCAGAACAGGTTCTCGACCCGGCGCAGCGCGATCGGATTGACGTTCCAGGTGTCGCCCGAGATGTAGTTCACCTCGCCCGACATGGCAGTCGTGCGGCGCGTGGAAGCGGTGATACATGCTCGAGGTCAGCCGCAGCGTCACATAGCGCGCGTCGCGGTGCGCCGCGACGAGGCCGCGGTCGCACAGGAGATCGTCGAGCGCGTACGGAAAGCCCTTGATCTGGTAGAGCCGCGTGCCCTCGACCTTGCCGCAGGCGCCGACGATCGCGTCGCACGGGCTCGCGACGATTTTCGGATCGGGCGCGACCGGCCTTAAGCCCTCCTTGAGCTCGCGGGTGAAGCAGTCGTGCATGCTGCGAAAGCGCGTGGCCTTCGCTTCGCTGAGGTCGAGGTCGGAGAAGAACCGCCAGGTCGCAATCGACAGGTCGCGAATCAGCGGCTGCTCGATCTTGCTGAACCAGCCGATGAACCGGGTGGCGAGCCGGCGCGGAATGCGGTTGGTCAGCAGGAAGTTGATATCCTCCTGTGCCATCAAGCGAAATATCTGCGATCTGACCGTCATGATCCCGTAAACTGAGTGGGTTAGGCCGCAACTCCATGGATATCAGCGGCACCGCGTTGGCGTTCTATGGGCTCGGCGCGACGGCCGTCGCGGCCTCGGCGTTCAAGCTGCAACGGCGGCTGCAGCTCTCCAAGGCGAAGCATCCCTCGCTCGCCGGCCACGCCCGCATGGCGCGCCGCATCGCGTCCCTGGTGCCATTCTACGAATACGGCGAGAGCCGCTTCTTCTGCTCCGACGGCGCGCCCGCCGAGATCGCGGCACGGCGGCGTGCCGGCTTCATGCGGCTCGCGGCGCTCTATGAGCAGCGCTTTCCGCAGACCACCCGGCTCACCGCCGAGGTCGCGGGCCATATCTCCGACGTGCAGTTCACCGACGCCTACCGGGTGCCGTTCCAGTACAGCCGCTATGTCCGCCGGCATCTCAAGATCGGCACCTTCCTGCAGTCGTCCGCCGGCGTTACCGTCACGGACCTCGACGGCAACCAATTCTACGACCTCACCGGCTCCTACGGCGTCAACCTGCTCGGCTACGACGCCTACAAGGGCACGATGGAGCGCGGCCTTGCGGCGACGCGCGACCTCGGCCCGGTGCTCGGCCCCTATCACCCGGTGATCGGCGACAACGTACGCCGGCTCACGCAGATCTCCGGCCTCGACGAAGTCTCGTTCCACATGTCGGGCACCGAGGCCGTGATGCAGGCGGTGCGGCTCGCCCGCTATCACACGGGGCGGCGCTATCTCGCGCGCTTCTGCGGCGCCTATCACGGCTGGTGGGGCGACGTGCAGCCAGGCGTTGGCAATCCCCTGCCCGCGCGCGACACCCTGACGTTCAAGGACATGTCCGAGGACGCGCTGCGCGTCCTGCGCACGCGCCACGACATCGCGTGCGTGCTGGTCAACCCGCTGCAGGCGCTGCACCCGAACGGCTCGGCACCGGCCGACACGTCGCTGGTGGACAGCGGCCGCTCCGCCCATGTCGACCGCGCCGCCTACGCGGCCTGGCTCAAGGAGCTGCGCGCGGTGTGCAGCGCGCGCGGCATCGTGCTGATCTTCGACGAGATCTTCGTCGGCTTCCGCCTCGCGCCGGGCGGCGCGCAGGAGTATTTCGGCGTGCGCGCCGACCTCGTCACCTACGGCAAGACCGTCGGCGGCGGCTTCCCGATCGGCGTCGTGTGCGGCAAACGCGAGCTGATGAAGCGCTTCCGCGACGACCGGCCGGCCGACATCTGCTTCGCGCGCGGCACCTTCAACTCGCATCCCGTCATCATGGGCGCGATGAACGAGTTCCTGCAGCTCCTCGATACGCCGCAGGTCGCCGCGCTCTACGACGGTCTCGACGAGCGCTGGAACGCGCGCACGCGGCTTCTCAACGAGCGACTCGCGGATGCCGGCGTTCCGGTGCAGATCGTCAATCTCTCGTCGATCTGGACGGTCTGCTACACGAAGCCGTCGCGCTACAATTGGATGCTGCAATACTACCTGCGCGCCGAGGGCCTGGCGCTGAGCTGGATCGGCACCGGCCGCCTGATCTTCAGCCTCGACTATACGGACGCCGATTTCGCCGCGGTCTGCGACCGCTTCGTCGCCGCCGCCCGCGCCATGGCGCAAGACGGCTGGTGGTGGCGCGACCCCGCCGCCACCAACAAGTCGATCAGGCGCGCGATCCTGAAAGAGATGATCGCCGAGCGCATGCCGCTCCTGCGCGGCCGCTTCGGCTTTTAAGGCTCTACGTTTCCTTCCTTCGTAGGTTGGGTCGAGCCCTTGCGAGACCCAACGCCGCGCAAGCACCCGCGGCTGTTGGGTCTCGCAAGCTCGACCCAACCTACACGCCTCGGTTTCTGACCAAGATATTTCGATTCCGTCATGCCCGGGCTTGTCCCGGGCATCCCGCTTAGGGACGCACCGTGCCCGCCTAAACGAGATGGCCGGGACAAGCCCGGCCATGACGTCTTCCCAGATCATCTTCAGGCGCGTCCGTCAGCTCGCGTGCGGCAGCTCTTCGACCTCGGCCTCGTCTTCGTCCCAATGATGGCGGCCGTGGTTGGGGTCGATCAGCTCGCCGCGCATGAGCGCGAGCGGCGCCTTGTGGTAGAGCTTGATGTCGTGGAACGGGTCGGTGAGGATCTTGGTCGCCCACGCGAGCCCGCTCTGCACGTCCTTGATGAAGAAGAGATGCACAGTGCGGAAGATGAGCCCGCCGACGCCGATCACCAGCCAGATCTGTGCCACGTGGCGGATGAACTCGGCCGTCCCGGCGTGCGGCGTGAAGATGCCGAAATAGGTCGGATCGAAGTAGAGCAGGATCGGCGACAGCGCCCAGATCGTCAGCAGCACCACCTTGCGGCGCAGGTTGTAGCCGACCTTGATCTCTTCCTTGTGCTCGTGGCTCGCGTCGTTGACCATGTCGTAATCGCGCGGCTCGAAGAAGAAGTGGCCGGCCTGGCGGCTGGTCATCGCCACCAGCCAGCCGACCAGCGCCGAGGTCGCCGGGTCCTTGAAGATCATCACATAGGCGAACAGGAAGCTGATCGCGCTGACGAGGTGCAGCGTCTGGTTGATCCGGCTGTGATGATAGTAGCGGTGATCGTCCCAGCGCTGCTCGCGCAGCGTCTCCAAAAAGCTGGCCATTATTGATGTGTCCCCGTTCGCAGGCATTCCGGCGTTGCTAGGCTGATTCGGTGACTCCTCTGTGACACTCGAACTCAGCCCGCCGCCCGCATGCGCGCGTCCTCGGCCGGCCGCGCCGCCACGCCGCCGCGCTTGGTGAAGCGGATGAGCGAGAAGTGGCCGAACGGCGGCATGGCGCGCCGCTCCACGAGCTCGACGGTCGGGTGCCCGCCCGCCCATTGCGCATAGCGCTGCCAGGAGAACTCGGTGCGCCACCCGAGCTTGCGCGCCGCCGGCGCGAACCACTTCTCCAGCGCCCTGCGCATGCCGGCCTCGGCGCCGACCCGGCTCACCAGGATGATCTCGCCGCCCGGCTTGAGCACGCGGGCGAACTCGTCGAGCGTCGCTTCGGGGTTCGGCACCGTCGTGACAACGTATTGCGCGACCACCACGTCGAACGAATCGTCCGGAAAGCGCAGATGCTCGGCGTCCATCACCCACAGGCCCTCGACGTGGCTGAGGTTGAGCTTGGTGACGCGCTCCTGCGCCTTCTCCAGCATCGGCTGCGAGATGTCGACGCCGCAGATGCGGTTGGCGGACGAGTAGTCCGGCAGCGAGATGCCGGTGCCGACGCCGACCTCGAGGATGCGGCCGCCGATCCGTTCGGCCGCCTCGATCGCCGCCACGCGGCCGCGCTCGAACACCGCGCCGAACACGAGATCGTAGACGGGCGCCCAGCGCGCATAGGCCTTGGTGATCGTTTCCTTGTCGAGGGCGGTGGACGACTGGATGTTCATGCAGTGCTCCTTGGCTTCAAGTCCGGCGCGCGGCCGGACATCTCGTTGTCGGCATTTGCCTGAGCATGATCTTTCCGAAAACCGGTATCCGCTTTTCGGGATCATGCTCCGTGCGCTCACGCGGCCGGCGCCACGGCCGCGGGCATGTCGCGGCCCGCGCGCTCGCCCGCCTGCAGCCGCTGCAGGTGGCCGATGAACTGGCGCGCGCTGTTCTCCCACGAATAGTTGAGCGCGAACGCGCGGCAGGTCTCGCGCTTGAGCTCGAGCGCCGCGAGGCAGGCGGCGCGCAGGTCCTCGCTCAGCACGCCGACGGGATGATCGGCGATCACGTCCTTCGGGCCGGTCACCGGGAACGCGGCGATCGGCAGGCCGCTCGCCAGCGCCTCGAGCTGGACCACGCCGAACGTGTCGGTGCGGCTCGGAAAGACGAACACGTCCGCCGCCGCGACATGCGCCGCGAGCGTGCCGTTCTCGATCTGCCCGAGGAACTTCGCGTCGGGAAACTTGCGCTTGAGCTCCGCCTCGCACGGGCCCGTGCCGATGACCATCTTGGTGCCCGGCAGATCGAGCGAGAGGAACGCCTCGAGGTTCTTCTCCACCGCGACACGGCCGACGCAGACGAAGATCGGGCGCGGAAACGGCAGATCGATCGCGCGGTCGGGCCGAAACAGATTCGTGTCGACGCCGCGCGTCCACATGCCGATCCGCTCGAAGCCGCGCGCCTTGAGCTCCGCCATCAGCGACGGCGTCGCCACCATGGTGACGGCGCCGGAATTGTGGAAGCGGCGCAGCGCCGCGTAGATCCAGCTTTCCGGGATCGGCGCGCGCGCCGAGATGTATTCGGGAAAGCGCGTCGTATAGCTCGTCGTGAACGGCAGCCCGCGCCGCACGCAATAGGCGCGCACCGCGTGGCCGATCGGCCCTTCGGTCGCGATATGGATGGCGTCGGGCGCGTGCTGCTCGATGCGGCGCGCGATCGTGCCGCGGCCCGGCAGCGCCAGCCGCAGGCCCGGATAGGTCGGCAGCGGGAACGTGCGGAATCCGTCAGGCGAGAGGAACTCGATGTCGACGCCCAGTCCCTTCGCGGTGCGCGCCAGCGAGGTCAGGGTCCGGACCACCCCGTTGACCTGGGGGTGCCAAGCATCCGTCGCAATCAGAACCCGCATCGCGTTCGTCTCGAGCCCGTGCTTTCGCCTGTTGTCGAATCGCCGGATGACAACGTTGCGACTTCATGTCTCATTTGTGTGACAGTTTTGCTGTGGGCGTCGGGCGCGACACAGTACTTACGCGCGAAAGCGGACGCGTAGGATGGGTAGAGGGCGAAGCCCGAAACCCATCATCTATGAGGTGGCCGTAAAGCGATGGGTTTCGCGGAGCCTGTCCTTGGGCTTGCCGAAGGCAAGACCCGAGGGCTCAACCCATCCTACGCACTATGCTACGCTCAACCCACCCTACGCGCGCTGCGCGGCGTCCGGCTTCGGCGGCGGCGGATCGCCGACCTTCTTGCGCGGCTCGCCCATGAGCGCGGGTTGAAACAGCACCGCCGAGGTGAGCGTGCAGGCGAGCGAGAGCGCGAGCAGCTTGCCCATGCTCGACGTGCCGGGATGCGCCGAGAGCCACAGGCTGCCGAACGCGGTCGCGGTGAGCAGCGCGCTGAAGAACACCGCGCGGGTGAGCGCCGATTGCAAGAAGTCCGTCTGCCCGCGCCGCCACGCCAGGATATAATAGATCTTGAACGCGACGCCGACGCCGAGCAGCACCGGCAGCGCGATGATGTTGGCATAGTTGAGCGCGAAGCCTGAGAGCGCGCAGATCTCCAGCGTCGCCGCCGCCGCGACGATCAGCGGAATGAGCGTGAGCAGCACGTCGCCGAACCGGCGCAGCACGATCCACAACAGCAGCGCGATCGAGACGAGCGCGACCGCGGCCGCCTCCTCGAACGAGCGCACGATGGTGTCGCCCCACTCGAAGGTGGAGATACCCTGCCCGGTCGCGGTCGGCGCGGCGGCGAGCACGGCGCGCGCGAAGCGGCGCATCACCTGGTCGTCGTTGCTGTCGCCCTTCGGCACGATCTCGACGCGGGCGCGGTTGCCGCTCGCGACCCAGTTCTCGGTCAGCGACGCCGGCAGGTTCGCACGCGTCACCGGCTCCGCTTTAAATCCCTCGCGCAGGTCGGCGAGATCGACCTTCAGCGGCACCACGAAGGCGTCCTGCACGGCCGTGCGGTGCGCTGCGTCGGAGTTGGCGAGCTTGTCGAGCGCGTCGGCGAGCCGGCGTGCCGCGTCGGCGCCGGCGCCCTTGGCGTCACCCGCGGTCTGGCGCAGCAGCACCGCGCCGTTGCGCAGCGCCGCCACGTTCTCGGCATCGTTCGGCGCCGGCTTCACGCCGCGCTCGAGCGCCGCGCGTAGCGCGGTCGCGGCCTTGCGGATGATCTCGAGCTTGCGCTCCTGGTCGGTCGGTACGAAGCTGTCGATGGTGCGGGTCTGCCCCACCTCGGGCAGCGTCGCGAGGCGCTTGGCGACCTTGTCGGCCTCCTCGGGCGAAAGATCCAGCACCTGCGCGGCATTCACGGCGTTGGACGGATCCTTGCTCAGCTCGCGCACGGTCGCGATCGATTCCGAGCGCGCATCGCGCAGGTGCAGCGGATCGAAATCGAACTGCAGCTTGGCGAGCGCCGGCAGGCCGATCAGGCTCAGCGCCGCCGTGAGCCCGATGATCAGGTAGCGGTGCCGCTTGAGCCAATTGTCGACCGGCGCGAGCGCGGGCAGCCGCAGCGACCGCGGCTCCTCGGGCGGCGGCATGACGGCAAGCAGCGCCGGCAGCAACGTGAGGCTCGCCAGGAACGCCACCACCATGCCGGCGCCCGCGATGGTGCCGAGTTGGGCGAGGCCCGAATAGGGTGTCGGCAGGAACGACAGGAAGCCGGCCGCCGCGGCGCCGGCCGCGAGCGTTAACGGCGCGCCCACCCGGTCGGCCGATTGGGCGAGCGCGGCGTGGAGATCGCCGCTCGCGTGCCGTTCGGCGCGGTAGCGCACCGTGAACTGGATGGCGAAATCGGCGCCCAGGCCGAGAAACAGCACCGCGAAGGCGACCGAGATCGGATTGAGCGCGCCGAACATCAGGAGCCCGATCGAGGCCGTGACCACGAGGCCGACGAACAGCGTGATGCACACCGCGACCACGAGGCGCACCGAGCGCAGCGCGAGCCACAGGATCGCGATGATGATCAGGCCCGTGATGATGCTGTTGAGGAGGACGCCCTCGCTGGCGCTTGCGAGCTCCTCGTCGGCGATCGGCGCCGGGCCGGTGATGCGCACGCGCGCGCCGTCGACGGTCGCGAGCTTGAGGTTGGCCGCCGAGGCGCGGATCGCGGCGATCCCCTTGGCGGCGGGCTCGAGCTCGTCCGCTTTGAGATAAGGCATGACCGCGATGAAGCGGCGCAGCGTCGAGGGCTCGACGGTGCCGCCCGCGAGCAGCGCCTTCCAGGAAAAATCCGCCGGCTGGTTGGCCTCGATCTTCTCGATCGGCGCCGCCGCCTGCTCGAGCGTATGCGCCATGGCGTCGAGCGGAATCTCCTGCTGCTGCACGCCCATGAGCGAGAAGGAAAGCGCCTGCACGAGGCCGCGCAGGCTCGGGTCGCTCGCGAGCGCGCCGATCAGCGGACCCGCGCGGGTGAGCTGCTCGGTCATCCCGGCGAGCCGGTCGGGCGGCGCGTAGAGGAGGCCGTTGCGGCGGAAGAATTCGTCGCCGCCCTGGATCGCGACCGAGCGGAAGAGGTCGGTGCGCTTGGCAAGATCCTGGGCGAGCACCTGCGCGGCCGCGTCGGTCTTCTCCGGCGTCGGTCCGTCGACCACGACGAGAACGAGCTGCAGGCTCTGCGGGAATTCGTTGTGGTAGTTGATCTCGCGCTGACGCCAGTCGAGGTGCGGCGACATCAGGTCGTCGATATTGGCGTTGATCGCGTAGTCGCGCACGGTGTGGACCGTCGTGCCGATCGCGAGCAAGAGCCCGACGAGGATCACGCTCCAGGAATGCCGCGCGCAGAAGCCGACGACCCGGACGATCGATCGCGTCAACATTCTGGGCCCTCATCGCCGGCAAACGGTTGCGACATCGGGATGCGGATTTCGGAAAACATCATGGTACGACAATAATCTAAAGCGTCATGACGGGGCGAAAAAAAGACCTCCCGATGGCGGGACCAGAGCGCGCACCCGGCCGCCCTATTAGACCTTAACGCGGTACGGGCCATCCGGTTTCCCCGATCCTTCGCACGGCGCCAGCGCTCCCTCTCCCCGCTCTTACGGGGAAAGGGTTGGGGTGAGGGGCGCTGAGTCTTAGCAAGACATGTCGTTGGAGTGACTCGTGGAGACGCCCCCTCACCCCGACCCTCTCCCCGCGCGCGGGGAGAGGGAGCCCGACGTCACTGCTCACCTCACCCGCGCCGCCGGCCGGAGAATTTCGCCGGGCGCTTCTCCACGAAGGCACGCACGCCTTCGGCGTAGTCGGGCGAAAACCCCGCCTCGCGTTGCAGGTCGCGCTCGAGATCAAGCTGAGTGTCGAGATCGTTGGTCTCGGCCGCGTCGAGCGCGCGCTTGATCAGGCCGAGCGCAGCAGTCGGGCCGGCCGCGAGCTGCGCGCACAGGACTTCGGCCTCCGGCATGAGGCGCGCGTCGTCGACCGCCTTCCAGATCAGGCCCCATTGCTGCGCGGTCTCGGCGGCCAGCGGCTCGGCCGTGAGCGCGAGCGCACGGGCGCGCGCCATGCCGATGAGGCGCGGCAGCAGCCAGCTTGCGCCCGCATCGGGCACGACGCCGATCTTGGCAAACGCCTGGATGAACCGCGCCGAGCGCGCCGCCAGCACGATGTCGCAGTGAAGCGCGACGCTCCCGCCCGCGCCCGCCGCGGTCCCGTTGACCGCCGCGACCGTCGGAAACGGCAGCGCGCGCAGCCGGCGCACCAGCGGGTTGTAGAGCTTGTCGAGCGACTGCCCGAGGTCGCGCGGCGTCGCGCCCGGGAGCCGGTCGCTCAGGTCCTGACCCGACGAGAAGGCGCGCCCGGCACCGGTGAGGAGCAGCGCGCGGCAGTCGGGATCGCCCTCGGCGTCGGCGAGCGCGGCCGCGAGCGCATGGTGCATCTCCTCATTGAAGGCATTGAGGCGGTGCGGCCGGTTGAGCGTGACGACGCGATAATCCGCACGGCGGTCGACGAGAACGGATGGCTGGTCGGTCATGCGGCCCTCCCGGCGAGAAATACGTGCCTGAACACGAGGATTTTATGAGCGCTCAGCCCTCGTGACGGCAACTGGCGCAATTGGGTCCTTGGCGAATGCCGTCCGGAGACCGATATTATGCCAGGAATCTTCGTATCCTCGCTCGTATCCTCGTTCGCACGGAGCAGGCCATGCAGACCTCGACGCAGACCAAGCAATATCCGGTGACCCACACGGACGCGGAGTGGCGCAAGCTGCTCTCCCCCGAGCAGTACGCGGTGATGCGCGAGCACGGCACCGAGCGGCCGGGAAGCTGCGCGCTCAACTACGAGAAGCGCGCCGGCACCTTCACGTGCGTGGGCTGCGGCCAGACGCTGTTCAAATCGAAGACCAAGTTCGAGAGCGGCACCGGCTGGCCGAGCTTCAACGATCCGGAGGCAGGCGCGACCGAAACCACCGATGAACTCGAGCTACGGCATGGTCCGCACCGAGGTGCATTGCAGCCGCTGCGGCAGCCATCTCGGCCACGTCTTCCCCGACGGCCCGCCGCCGACGCACCAGCGCTACTGCATCAATGGCGTCGCGATGAATTTCAAGGCAGAGTGAGGCGGGCACAGCGCCTGCTCTCCCTCTCCCCGCGTGCGGGGAGAGGGAGCGCGAACTCAGAGCGCGGAGCGGGAGCGCCAGTTCACCCCACCTATCTCCTCTCCCCCTCCGCGCCGAACATCTCATCTATATCCTTGCGCCGATCGAGCACGCGCAGGATCTCGGCGCCCTGCTCGGGCCCCACCCGGTAGAACACGGTGAGCGGCCCGGCCGCGATCGCGCGCAGGCCGGGGCGGACCTCGTCGCGCGCGCGGCCCGCGAACGGGCGCGCCTCGAGGGTGCGGCACGCGATGCCGACGTCGCGCGCGGCCTTGTCGGCCGTGAGACGGCCGGCGATCTTCACATAGTGGTTCCAGGTGGCGACGAGATCAGCGAGCGCGACCGGCGACCACACGGGCGGCCGGCTATGCGGGGCCATGGCGCTCGTTCTGCCGGTGCAGGAAATCCTCGATGTCGAGCATGGCGCCCGCATCGGTTTCGAACGCGCCGCTGCCTTTGTCGATCTCGGCGCGCAGTTGCAGCAGCCGCTCGATATAGGCCAGCAATTGCCGGCCCATGCGATCCTGATCGCGCTCAGGCAGGCTCGCGAGGGCCGCGACGGCGAGTTCGACGCTTCTGACGACCATTTCCGATTGATCCACCCGCTCGTCTTTTACCTCTTCGATCGCGAAGCGCAAAATTTTTCGCAACGCGGAACCAACGCGGCGAATGCGCGGTTGCCCCGTGGGCAAGGGTGCAGCAAGTGCATGGGGAGATTCCGGTAATTTCGTAGGCCGTGAAGGCGCGAAATCGTGGCGCAAGCTGGGCGCAGCCCATGCGTGCCCCCGCTACCGGATGCGCAACAACATGAGCAATCCAAAGCGTGGTCCGAATCCGTACGAACGGAACACGCTCGGTGACGAGTGGATGGAGTGATCGATGGCTCGCAAGACCGCCGCCCGGCCCGCCGAGACGTTTCCGGCGCCCGGGAAGCTCGCGATCACGCTGGTGGTCAACGGCGTCACGCACAAGCTCGATGTCGCGCCCTGGACCACGCTGCTCGATGCGCTGCGCGACCATCTCGATCTCACCGGCACCAAGAAAGGCTGCGACCACGGCCAGTGCGGCGCCTGCACGGTGCTGGTCGACGGCCGCCGGATCAATTCCTGCCTCGCGCTCGCCGTCATGAAGGACGGCGCCGAGGTCACCACCATCGAGGGCCTGGCCCGCGGGCCGAACCTGCACGCGCTGCAGCAGGCGTTCATCGAGCACGACGCCTTCCAGTGCGGCTACTGCACGCCCGGGCAGATCTGCTCGGCCGCCGGCCTGATCGCGGAAGGCCGCGCCCACACGGCCGACGAGATCCGCGAGCTGATGAGCGGCAACATTTGCCGTTGCGGCGCCTATCCGAACATCCTGACGGCGATCCAATCCGTGCTCGGATCCGTGCCTGAACCCGCACCTGAGCGCGACGGCGAGGCACAGCCATGAACAATTTCGCGTATTCGCGCGCGAGCGACGTCGACGACGCGGTGCGCCAGATCGCGGCCGAGCCGACCGCGCGCTTCATCGCGGGCGGCACCAACCTGATCGACCTCATGAAGGAGGATATCGCGCGCCCGACGCGGCTTATCGACATCTCGCATCTGCCGCTCAGAGACGTCGAGCCGACCGGCGACGGTGGGCTGCGCATCGGCGCGCTCGTGCCCAACTCCGATCTCGCCTGGCACCCCGAGATCGAGCGCCGCTATCCGCTGCTCGCGAGCGCGATCCTCGCCGGCGCCTCGCCGCAGTTGCGCAACATGGCCTCGACCGGCGGCAACCTGATGCAGCGCACGCGCTGCTATTACTTCTATGACGTCGCGGCGCCGTGCAACAAGCGCGAGCCCGGCTCGGGCTGCGGCGCCATGTCGGGCCTCAACCGCATCCACGCCATCCTCGGCACCAGCGAGCACTGCATCGCAACGCATCCGTCCGACATGTGCGTCGCGCTCGCGGCGCTCGACGCGCGGGTGCGCACGATCAGCCGCGCCGGCGAGCGCACGATCCCGTTCGCCTCGTTCCATCGCCTGCCCGGCGACGCGCCCGAGCGCGACACCAGCCTGCACGCCGACGAGATCGTCACCGCGGTCGAGCTGCCGCCCAAGGGCTTCGCCGCCAACTACACTTATCTCAAGATCCGCGACCGCCTCTCCTACGCGTTCGCGTTGGTCTCGGTCGCGGCGGCGCTCGATATGTCGGGCGACAGCGTGAAGGAGGCGCGGCTCGCGCTCGGCGGCGTCGCCCACAAGCCGTGGCGCGACCGCGAGGCCGAGGATGCCCTCAAAGGCAAGCCCGCGACCGAGGAAAACTTCGCCCGCGCGGCCGACATCCTGCTGCGCGGGGCACGCGGGTTCGGCGGCAACGACTTCAAGATCCCACTCGCGCGCCGCACGGTCGTGCGTGCCCTCGACCAGGCGGCGCGCGGCACGCCGCAGTCGCAGACCGACAAGCGGATCGCGTGAGGCGCGGCGGACCATGACCCTGACCAGCATGAAGACCCCGACGCGCACGAGCTATATCGGCCAGCCCGTCTCCCGCGTCGATGGCCGCATGAAGGTGACCGGCACCGCCAAATACGCCGCCGAGCATAACCTGGGCCGCCTCGCGCACGGCTACGTCATCGGCGCGCCGATCGCCAGAGGCCGCATCCGCCGCATCGATGTGCGCGACGCGCTCGCGATCGAGGGCGTGATCGACGTGCTCACCCACGAGCATCGGCCGCGGCTCGCGACCTCCGACGACAAGTACAAGGACGAGGTGGCGCCGCCCGGCGCGCCTTACCGGCCGCTGTACGACGACGAGATCCTGTTCAGCGGCCAGCCGGTCGCCCTGGTGATCGCCGAGGAGCTCGAGATCGCGCGCTTCGCCGCCGCGTTCGTGCGCATCGAATACGTGCAGGCCGAGCACGTCACCGACTTCGCGGCGCATTGGCGCAACGACGCGACGCCGAACCGCGAGCGCGAGTTCGCGCCGCACGGCAACGCCGCCGACGCGCTCGCCAGCGCGCCGGTGCGGATCGAAGCCGAATACCGCATGCCGATCGAGCACCACAATCCGATGGAGACATTCGCGGCGACCGCCGTGTGGGAGGGCGAGGACCAGATCTCGGTGTTCGACAAGACGCAGGGCGCGCTCAACAGCCGCAACTATCTCGCGGACGTGCTCGGCCTGCCGCGCGACAAGGTGCGCGTGATCTCGCCCTTCGTCGGCGGCGCGTTCGGCGCCGGCCTGCGGCCGCAATACCAGCTTCCGCTGGCAGCGCTCGCGGCGCGCACACTGCGACGCCCGGTGCGCGTCGTGCTGACGCGCCAGCAGATGTTCACCCTCGGCTATCGCCCCGCCAACGTGCAGACGCTCGCGCTCGGCGCCGAGTCCGACGGCCGCCTGGTCGCGATCCGCCACGAGGCGATCGGCACGACGTCGCAGTTCGAGGACTTCCAGCGCAACTTGGTCGGCTGGTCGCGCCAGCTCTACACCTGCGCCGACAGCGAGCTCGGCCAGAAGCTCGTGAAGCTCGACCTCAACACGCCGTGCGACATGCGCGCGCCGGGCGGCGCCGAAGGCCTGTTCGCGATCGAATGCGCGATGGACGAGCTCGCCTATGCGGCCGATGTCGATCCGCTCGAGCTGCGCCTGCGCAACTATTCCGAGGTCGACCAGGACACGGACAAGCCCTACAGCAGCAAGGAGCTGCGCGCATGCTATCGCCAGGGCGCCGAGAAATTCGGCTGGAGCCGGCGCAGCCGCGCGCCACGCTCGATGCGCGAGGGGCGCGAGCTCGTCGGCTGGGGCATGGCGACCGGCATCTGGGAGGCGTTCCAGGTGAAGGCGAGCGCCCGCGCGGTGCTCGGCCGCAACGGCGACCTCGAGATCGCGAGCGCGTTCGCCGATATCGGGCCCGGCACCTACACGATGATGACGCAGATCGCCGCCGAGCTCATCGGCGTGCCGATCCACAACGTGGTGGCGAAGCTCGGCGACTCGTCGCTGCCCGCGGCGCCCGTCGAGGGCGGCTCATGGACCACCGCCTCGCTCGGCTGCGCGGTGCTCGAGGCCTGCAACGGCGTGCGCCGCGAGCTCCTGCGCCACGCCCAGGCGATCGAAGGCTCGCCGCTCGCGGATTTGAGCCTGGACGAGGTCGATTTCGCCGACGGGGAGATCCGCGCCAAGTCCCATGAGACCGCCGATGCGGCCCGCGCGGTCTCGCTCGCCGACGCGATGCGCGCCGGCAACGTCGAGCGCATCGAGCAGACGGCGACCGCCGACCCGTCCGACGGCGACACGCACGCCAAGTTCGCCCATTCGGCGATCTTCGCCGAGGTCAAGGTCGACGAGGAGCTCGGCGTGATCCGCGTCACCCGCATCGTCAACGCGGTCGCGGCCGGCCGCATCGTCAATCCGAAGACTGCATCGAGCCAGATCCTCGGCGCCGTGGTCGGCGGAATCGGCATGGCGCTGCACGAGGAGACGCTCATCGACCACGCGCTCGGCCGGCCGATGAACCACAGCCTGGCCGAATACCACGTGCCCGTGAATGCCGACGTGCACGCGATCGACGTGATCTTCGTCGAGGAGAAGGACGACGCCATCAATGCGCTCGGCGTCAAGGGCGTCGGCGAGATCGGCATCGTCGGCACCGCCGCCGCGATCGCCAACGCGGTCTATCACGCCACCGGCCAGCGGGTGCGCGACCTGCCGATCACGCTCGACAAGGTGATGGGGTGGACGAAAGAGCGATCGGCCGCCTGACGCATTGAGTTTGCCACTCCTATTCCGCGCACCGATATCTTGCCGACCGTGAGACAGCTTCGTAGGGTGGGCAGCTGCGCCCACGTGTCTGCGTGGGCAAAATCGCTTGCGCGCGGCTGCCCACGCGGATAGGTCCCGTTGCGATTTTGCCCACCCTACGGCTCTGCCCCGCACCGGAGAGACCATGCCCCCAATCATCGAGTTGCGCAGCGATACCAAAAGCCTGCCGAGCGAGGGCATGCGGGCGGCAATGGCCGCCGCCAAAGTCGGCGACGAGCAGTCCGGCGAGGACCCGAGCGTCAATGCGCTGTGCGAGCGCGTCGCCGCTCTGCTGGGCAAGTCGCGCGGCATCTTCGTGCCGTCCGGCACCATGTGCAACCTGATCGCCGTGATGACGCATTGCCGCTACGGCGACGAGATCATCGCGGCCGACATGTCGCACCTGATGTCGTCGGAATCGGGCGGCGCCGGCCTCTCGGGCGCGCTCATCCGCGCGGTGCCGTCGCAGCGCGGTGTCTTCACGGGCGCGCAGGTCACGGCGGCGGTCCGGCCGCAGAAGATCAACGCGCCGAAGTCGCGCCTCGTCCACGTCGAGCAGACCGTCAACCGCGGCGGCGGCGCGATCTGGTCGCTCGAGGCGATGACCGACGTCGCACGCGCCGCCAAGGACGCCGGCCTCGCGCTGCACATGGACGGCGCGCGGCTGCTCAATGCGGTGGTCGCGAGCAATGTGAGCGCCAAGCAATATGGGGAGCTGTGCGACAGCCTGTGGCTCGACCTCTCCAAAGGCCTCGGCTGCCCGGTCGGCGCCGTGCTGGTCGGCGACGACGATTTCGTGGCCGCGGCGCGGCAGTGGAAGTTCCGCCTCGGCGGCGCCATGCGGCAGGCCGGCGTGATCGCGGCGGCCGGTCTTTACGCGCTCGACCACAACGTCGAGCGCCTGCGCGTCGATCACGATAACGCGCGGCTGCTCGCGGACCGGCTCGAGGCCATTCCGGGCGTGACCGTACTGGAGCCGCAGACCAACATCGTGTTCTTCGATGTCGGCGCGGCCGGCGTCACGGCGCCCGGCCTCGCGCGCGAGCTCGCCAAGGAGGGCATCCTCATCGGTCCGCAGGACCAGACCTCGCTGCGCGCCGTGACGCATCTCGACGTCGATGCGGCCGGCATCGAGGCTGCGGCCGACGCCATGCGGCGCATCGTCGGCACCGGCCGCACCACCCATTGAGCCGGCCGCGGCACGACATGACGCACACTGACTTCCCGCGCAACGAGGCCCTGTCCCGCGCCATCGCGGCCCAGCCGCGCGCGCCATTCTTGCCGTGGGCGACGCCGATCGAGTCGCAGCCGCGCCTGAGCGATGCACTCGCGATCGACCTGCGGGTCAAGCGCGACGACCTCACCGGCCTCGCGTTCGGCGGCAACAAGGTGCGCCAGCTCGAGTTCTATTTCGGCAAGGCGCTCGCGGCCCGCGCCGACACGGCGCTGATCACCGGCGCGGTGCAATCGAATTATGTGCGCGTCGCCGCGGCCTGCGCGGCGCGCCTCGGCATGGCCTGCCACATCCAGCTCGAGGAGCGCGTGCCCGACGTCGACGCGACCTACCGTGCGTCCGGCAACGTGCTGATCGACCGGCTGCTCGGCGCCACGCTGCATTCCTATCCGAAGGGCGAGGACGAGGAAGGCGCCGACCGGCGCCTTCGCGAGATCGCCGGCGAGCTCGAGCGACAGGGGCGCCGGCCCTACGTCATCCCGCTCGGCCCCGGCAATCCGCCGACCGGGGCGCTCGGCTACGTCCGCTGCGCCGAGGAACTGCTCGCGCAGGGCCGGGATGTCGACGATGTCGTCATCGCGTCGGGCAGCGGCCACACCCACGCGGGCCTGCTGTTCGGCTTGCGCGCGCTCGGCTGGGGCGGGCCCGTCCATGGCATCTGCGTGCGCCGCGCCGCGCGGCTTCAGCGTCCGCGCATCGCCGACCATTGCGAGCGGATCGCCGCCCTGCTCGGCCTCCCGAATCCAGTCGCGGCCGCCGACATCAATACGTATGACGACGTGCTGGCGCCCGGCTACGGCGTGATGAACGACGCCGTCGCGGAGGCGATCCGCACCTGCGCCCACCTCGACGGCCTGCTGCTCGATCCGGTCTATACCGGCCGCGCCATGGCGGGGCTGTTTCAATGCGTGCGCGACGGACGCCTGCGCCCGGGCAGCCGCGTGCTGTTCATCCACACCGGCGGCCTGCCGGCGATCTTCGGCTACGCGACCAGGTTGGAGGACGAGGTGATAAATAGTACCGCATCGAGCCGAGGCGAGCGGAACGTGTGACGCGTGATCACATGAAGCCCGGATTTCGTGGGAGATACCGCGTCCAATCGCCGAAATCGCGCGTCGACAACAGCACCATCGGAAACGTAATCCGCATGCCGTGCGCGACCGCAATGCCGACGGCTTCGCTCACACCGGGAAGGAACGCCGACACCTGCGCGGCTCCGCTCGCCGCCGCCAGGTCCAGCGCTGTCCTGAACGCCGAGCCCATCCGGCTCGCTTGCGCGACCCCAAGGGGGCCCACGTGACCGGTCGCGGAAACGTAGGCATACCCGATGCAATCGCCACCGTCGTGGAGGAAGAAGCCTTTCATCGCGTCGTCGCCGAGCAGGAAGCCGTGATGCTTTTCGCGCGAGACGCCCAAGGTGCTGACGTCGAGCCGCGCCAGAGTCTCGAGATGCGAGGCCGTCGGCTCGATGGGCGTGGAGCGGAGCTTGTCGCCTTGCAGATGCGTGCGCAGCGCGTCGCGTGCGCCGCTGAACATATAGACCGGCAGCCGCGGAAACAGGCCGTGCCGAATATACAATCCCTGCGACACGACATTGAACGCGAACGTGAGGAGGCTCCGGTTGGTGGCGCCTGCCTTCCCGGCGTGCTCGAACGTTCGCGCCAACAGCGCGTTGCCGACGCCGCGGCCCTGGTGGCCGGGTGCGACGAACAGTTCCGCCAGAAACCACAGGTCGCCACACACCCAACTCAGCGCGAAGCCGGCGATCTCCCCGTCGGCCTCGGCCACCCACAAGCCGTCGGGATCATCTTTCAGGGAAAACAATTGGAAATCGGGAGGCCGCAAAGTGGCCATCGGCCCGAAGCCATGACGCTCGGTCAGGTCGTTGATGCTGCGAACGACGAGCTCTTCCGCCCGCTGTAGCTCGTCCGCGCGTGCGGGCCGATAGACGAGGGTCATCGACGCGACCTCCATGGCATGGCCGGTCATGATGGAGCGGACGACTGCGGTGAGGCAATTCCCTCGCGCATCAGCCGAGGAGAGCGGCGGAAAGCGCATCTCGCCTCCGCTCCAGGTCGCAACCTGTCGCATTCAGGTTGAGCACATCGGACCCGCTTTGTCTCCCGATAGCTAACGTGCAGCGGACAGTGGAGCGAGGCGCCGCGGACGGCGTGGGTCGCGAAGGCGGCCCTCGACCGCGCCACTCAAAACCCGACGACGGCCGCCACCAGCGCGATCACGTTGACGACCACCGGCGCCTCGCCGTCGCGGCGCGACATCGTCGCCTCGACGATGCCCTCGCCGTGGTTGACGTTGATGGTCCAGCCGTTGACGGCGAACCATTTGGCGGTGCGCAGGACGCGCGGGTCGATCGATGCGCTGCTCATGATCTGCCTCTATGATGTCGCGGACGATGCGTGATATCGCGTGCCGGCGTGCCGCAGGCCCTCTCGACGCGTTTCCTACCGGAAGAAAGCTTTCCAGATCGTCTCCGCGACCGTCACGACGCCAATCGCGGAATATCCGACCACGTGCTTTGCACCAACCGCGCGACCTCTTCGGCGGCCGCCGCGACGCGGTCGGCCGCCAGGAATGCCGCGACGTAACGGTCGGGCCGCAGCAAGAACAGTCCGGGCGGCTGGCCGGCCAGAAGCGCGGCGAGATCGCCGCGCAGATCGCGCGCCGCGACCGCCGGCGCCGCGACCGGCGAGGCATCCTCCTTGTCGAGGATCGCGACCAGCCGGACCGGCAGCTTGTCGTCGAGCCGCACGCGCGCCAGCAGGTCCGGTGAGGTGCCGGGCGGCGCGACCAGGGCACAACCATCCCCGAGCACGTCATCCGACAGCGCAAATCCGGTCGCCGTCATCACCAGCGCCTGCGGAAAGAGCTTGCCGACCAGGGAGGGCGCGGCATCGGGCACCGCTTCGACCAGGAAGCCGCGGCTGAATCGCGGCTTCGGCTTGTACTTCATCTCCGCGAAATAGGCGCGCGCCGGCGGAAACAGCGCGAGCGCGCGGAAGAATGTCTGCAGCGCAAATGCGCGCAGGCGGGTGCGCGGCATCATCACGTGCCCGGTGCGGACCGCGAGCTGGATCATCTCGCCCACATGACCGCGCCGCTCGGTCTCGTAGCTGTCGAGCAGCCGCGGACCAAGCCTGCCGGCGACCACCGCGGCGAGCTTCCACGCGAGGTTATGCGCATCGCGCACGCCGCTGTTCATGCCCTGCCCGGCGAACGGCGGCATCAGGTGCGCGGCGTCGCCGGCGAGGAAGATGCGGCTGTCGCGCCAGCGCTCCGCGTTGCGGGCGTGGAACGTGTAGACCACCTTACGCCGGAGCACGGCGCGGTCGTCGTTTCCGTGCCGGCGCAGCAGCGCCGTGACCGTCTCGGGAGCGAGCATGTCGGCGTCGTTCTCGTCCGCATGCAGCATGAACTCGAAGCGGCGGGTGCGGTTGGGGCCGGGCAACGACAGGCCGGGCCGCGCCGGATCGCAAAAGACCTTGGTGTCGCGGCTTGGATCCGTGGTCTGCTCGAGGTCGAGGATGAGCCAGCGCTCGCGAAAGGTCGATCCGCGCAGCTCGATGCCGAGCGTCTGGCGTACGAAGCTGCGGCTGCCGTCGCACGCCACGAGGTAGTCGCAGGTCAGGTCGACTGCCGCGCCGTCTTTCTTGACCGTCAGCGCGACACCGTTCGCGGATTGCGACAACCCCGTCAGCTCGCACTCGAACCACATGGTCGCGGTCGCATGACGCGCGAGGTTCTCGCGCAGCATCGCCTCGAGCACGGGCTGGCGAAACGCGTTGCGGCGCGGGAAGCCATACTCCAGCGTGGTCGGCTTGACCTTGAGGAACGGGCGGCCGGACGGCGAAAAATATTCCGCGCCATAGCCGAGCACGAGGTTCGGCACCAATTCGTTGATGATACCGACCGCCTGCATGGTGCGCAGCGACTCGTCGTCGATCGAGACCGCGCGCGGCTCCTGCACGGTCTGCGCGTTGCGCTCGATCACCAGGACGTCGATGCCCTGGCGCGCGAGCAGGCCCGCGAGCGTCAGGCCCGTCGGGCCGGCGCCCACCACGACGACAGGCCAATGCGTTGGGGAATTCATGATCGCCCCGAATGCCGCCGTGTCGCACGAGAATGCGCGACGCTGCTTGCCCCGCTAATGCTTCGCCTCGCTATCGAGATGGGCCATCTGCGCCGTGTCGTAGCGCTCGCCCGCGGTCAGCGCCGGCGAAACCGTCGCGTCGATACGGTCGAGGTCGGCCGCGCTGAGCGTGAGATCGAAAGCGCCGGCCGCTTCCTCGAGCTGATCGCGGCGGCGGGCGCCGACGACCGGTACGACGTCGGCGCCGCGCGAGCGTACCCAGGCGACAGCGAGCTGGCCCGGGGTCGCGCCTTTTTCATCGGCGATGCGGCGGAGCGCGTCCACCAGGCCGAGATTGCGTTCCAGGTTGCCTTGCCCGAAGCGCGGCATGCGGATCAGCCGGATGTCGCCCTTTCTGTCGGCCGGCGGGACGCGTCCGGCCAGCAAGCCGCGCGACAGCACCCCGTAGGCCGTAATGGCGATCCCGAGCTCGCGGCAGGTTGGCAGGATCTCGGCTTCGATGCCGCGGCTCATCAGCGAGTATTCGATCTGCAAATCCGCGATCGGATGGACCGCGGCGGCGCGCCGGATCGTCGCGGCGCCGACCTCCGACAGCCCGATGTGGCGCACATAGCCGGCACGCACCATGTCGGCGACCGCCCCGATCGTGTCCTCGATCGGCACCGTCGGATCGAGCCGCGCCGGCCGATAGACGTCGATGTGGTCGACGCCCAGGCGTTGCAGCGAATAGGCCAGGAAATTCTTCACCGCGGCGGGCCGGCAGTCGTTGCCGCCGAACGCCCAGGATGGATCGCGCATCGCGCCGAACTTGACCGAGAGCACGACGCGATCGCGCGGCGTCTGCGCAAGCGCACGGCGGATCAGCATCTCGTTGTGACCCATGCCGTAGAAGTCGCCGGTATCGATCAGCGTGACCCCGGCTTCGAGCGCGGCACGAATGGTCGCGATGCCTTCCGCCTCGTCGACGGCGCCGTAGACACCCGGCGACATGCCCATGCAGCCGAGCCCCAGCGCTCCGACCTGCGGTCCCGCGCGTCCAAGTGTCGTGATCTGCATGATGACCGCCGCGAACCCATTCAACCCAATTCACGCCGGCATTTGGGTCAGCCACGCATCGAGCGTCAAGGGCATCTGGCTGGCCCACGTCGGGCCGCGGGATCAGCTCGCGTAGGTCATTTCGATTCAGGCGTGGCGCAGCTCCGCTGGCCTCGCTGTCAGGTATCGAGCGCCACCGGCGGCGCCATGAACTCCGGCCCGACCGGATCCGTGATCGTGCGAAGGATCGCGTCGATCTCGCGCATGGTGTCCGTGTCGATGTGCCAGCCCATCACGTCGACGACCGGCACGAGCTGGTCGGGCCGGCGAGCGCCCCACAGCGCGACGCCGACGCCCGGCTGATCGAGCGCCCAGCGCAGCGCGAGATGGATCACGCGCTTGCCGAACCGCTTGCGCGCAAGCTGATCGAGCGCATCGACGGCGGCGAGATATTGAGCAAAACGCGGCGCCTGGAATTTCGGATCGTGGCGGCGCAGGTCGTCGCCCGCAAAGGCCGTGTCGGGCCGCATGCGCCCGGCGAGCAGGCCGCGGCAGAGCGATCCGTAAGTGAGCGTCGTGATGCCGTGCGCGATACAATAGGGGAGCACGTCCTTTTCGGTCGCGCGTTCGAACAGATTGTAGGGCGGCTGCGCGGTGTGCAGCGGCGCGGCGGTACGGAACACATCCATCTCGGCCGGGCTGAAATTGCTCACCCCGATGGCGTTGATCTTGCCGGCGCGATAGAGCCGCGCCATCGCCTCGGCGGTGTCGTCGAGCGGCACCATCGGATCGGGCCAGTGCACCTGGTAGAGGTCGATCACGTCGGTGCGCAGGCGGCGCAGCGAATCCTCGACCTCCTTGACGATGCGCTCGGGGCGGCCGTTGCGGAAAGGCTTGCCATCCTTCCAGTCGAGCCCGACCTTGGTCGCGATCACGGCGCGATTGCGCCGGCCGTCTTGCGCCAGCGCCTTGCCGACGATCTCCTCGGAGCGGCCGAAACCATATACGGGCGCGGTGTCGATCAGCGTAACGCCGAGATCGAGCGCCGCCTGGATGGTACGGATCGATTCCGCTTCGTCGGTGCCGCCCCACATCCAGCCGCCGATCGCCCAGGTGCCGAGCCCGACGCGCGGCATGGTAAGGGGCTGCGTCAATCGTTCCATTTCCGACCTCGGTCGTCTCATCGGCATGTTCATCACGTGGCCCTCGGCTATGAACTCGCCCTCCAGATAGTCACCGGATCGCGACGCGATTGGCGGCCCTTGCTGAAAACGCGTCTCATTTGCTGATTTCACGGCGGCCGTCTGGCCGCTAAAGCGGCGTCGGCGCAGGCTAGTCCGACGCCTCGGCGCGCTCCTCGACCGGACCCACGTCTCGGCACAGGCTCAGCGCGGAGTTGATCAGCCCGACATGACTGTAGGCCTGGGGAAAATTGCCCAGCATGCGGCCGGTGGCCGGATCGATCTCCTCGGCGAGCAGCCCGACGTCGTTGCAGCGCGCGAGCAGTCGGTCGAACAGCTTGCGCGCCTCCGTGCGCCGGCCTTGCAGGATATAATTGTCGACCAGCCAGAAGCTGCAGGCGAGGAACGCCCCCTCGCCCGCCGGCAGCCCGTCGATCGTGTGCTCGCTCTCGTAGCGCAGCACGAACTCGCCGTCGATCACGAGCCGCCGCTCGATCGCCCGCAAGGTGCCGCGCACGCGCGGATCGTCCGCCGGCAGGAAGCCGACGATCGGGATCAGCAGCAGGCTCGCGTCGAGCTCGTGCGAGCCGTAGGCCTGCACGAAGCTGTCGAGGTCGCGGTCGAATCCGCGCGCGCAGACTTCCGCGTGGATCTCGTCCGCGATCGCGCGCCAGAGCCGCGACGCCGCGTCGGGGCTTTGCCCGTCGCTCGCCGCGCGATCGAACGCGACCCACGCCATCACCTTGGAGTGGACGAAGTGCTGCGGCTCGCCGCGCACCTCCCAGATGCCTTCGTCCGGCTCGCGCCAGGCCTTCGCCAGATAGTCGAGCACCACCGGCCGCAGCTCCATGCCGCGCGGCGACGGTGCCATGCCAGCCTTCAACGCCTGGAACATGGCGTCGGCGATCTCGCCGAACACGTCGAGCTGGCGCTGCTGGTAGGCGGCGTTGCCGACCCGCACCGGCGCGGAGCCCTCGTAGCCGGGGAGCCAGTCGACGGTCAGCTCGGGCAGCCACCGCTCGCCGCCCACGCCATACATGATCTGCACCTGGCTCGGGCTGCCCGCGACCGCGCGCAGGAGCCAGTCGCGCCACACATGCGCCTCCTCGTAATAGCCGAGATGGATGAAGGCGAGCAGCGTGAAGGTCGCGTCGCGCAGCCAGCAATAGCGGTAGTCCCAGTTGCGCATGCCGCCGAGGCGCTCCGGCAGCGAGGTGGTCGCCGCCGCGACCATCCCGCCGGTCGGCGCATAGGTAAGCGCCTTCAGCGTGATGAGCGAGCGCTTGACCGCGTCGGTCCACGGCCCGGCCGCGGGGCAGCGGTCGCTCCATTCCCGCCAGAACGTCTCGGTGCGCTCCAGCGCCTCGAACGGATCGATCCCCGCCGGCGCGGCTTCGAACGACGCCGCGTAGGCAACGACGAACGCGATCGTCTCGCCGGCCGCAACCGAGAACGTGCCGACCGTCTTGAGATTCTCGCCGCGCAGAGCGATCGGCGTGCGCAGCGTCAGCCGCTCCGGCCCCGCGATCATGTCGAGCGCGCCGTCGTCGAGCCGGTTGACCCACGGCACCGTCGCGCCATAGTTGAAGCGCGCGACGAACTCGGTGCAGAAATCGATCTGCCCGGCCAGGCCGATGACGATGCGCACCAGATGGGCGCCGTCCGCCGGCGGCATGAAGTCGACGACCACGGCGCGGCCGGTCGCGGTCGCGAATTCGGTCTCCAATACGAGCGTGCCGGGACGGTAGCGCCGCGTCACGATGGGCGCCGCCTCGCGCGGCGCGATCAGCCAGCGCCCGTTGTCGGCGCTGCCGAGCAGGGCCGCGAAGCACGCGGCCGAGTCGAACCGCGGCCAGCACAGCCAGTCGATCGAACCGTCACGCCCGACCAGCGCGGCCGTCTTGCGGTCTCCGATCAGCGCATAGTCCTCGATCCGCTGTGCCATTGTGGTTCGCTCCGATGGTCGCGACCGGGCCTGTCGCGCGTTCTCATCTGCCTGCCGATACGGGCCGATGCCCGACGGGGGCACGCCGCCTGCGGCCTCCGCCGTCGTCGGCTCTGCATATGGGAAAATCAGGGTCGATCGCGACCCCCTCGGCCCGAACTTTCGCTCGATCCGCCCGCCGGACGCCGCCGCAGCGCGCTGCGGCGAGGCCTCAAGCGATGACCGTCAGGACCAAGCTAACTCCCGAACCGGTCGTGTCATCGCGGCCACGTCTGCCGATCCGCCAGCAGCACGAACAGCCACGCGGTACGCTCGTACATCTCGGCTGCCGAGCCCTTGGCCCTCCGCTCGCGAGGAGCGTCTCGCTCCACAGCCGGTCCGCCGCAGCCGAGGCGCGCCCTCCAGCGCCCTCAGCTGGTTGTAAAAAGCGTTCCGTCTTTTGATCTAAATCAATGATACCGTTGGTTGTAGAAATTACGCTTCCGAACGGATTGAAGGCTCGACCTGTCGCGGTGCCGTGTCCTATCGAAAGGAAATGCCAATGCCGATGATTTCCCTCGATATCCTGAGCTGGAAAAAAAGCTACCAGGATGACGCGATCGCCAGCCGCGTGCGTGGTCTGTCCTTCGCTGATGTCGGTGGTCTTTGGGGCCTAGTCAACGAGAAGGTCTCGGTGGCGCTGAAGGCAGGCGCATCATCTGCCTCGATGATCGACGTGGCGCCTGAAGGCCACAACGACTGGAGTGACTTGCGGAAGCGATGTGCCGAGATCGGTATCGAGGGTGTGAAGGAGTTTGTCGGCAATATCGATGATCCGACATTGAAGGACAGGACTGGCACCTTCGACTTTGTGCACTGCGCCGGCGTCATTTACCACGTGCCGAGCCCGAACGCGACGCTTGAGCGGCTGCGAGACCTCACGAATCGCTATCTGCTGTTGGGTAGCATGACAGTCCCAACGGTCATTGATGGCGGGCGGACGGGCAAGATCGTGCTGCACTCCGGACAAAGCATTTTTATTCCGTCGCTCGATCGCGAAACGAGGAGCATTCTGGCAGCGCATTTTGCAAAAATCGAAATCAGCCCCCACAACATTACTGAGGGAATGGATGATCCATGGCGCTCGGGCCGCAACATCAATTATGCGCCGTGGTGGTGGTGCTGGCCCGCTTCAACGCTTGAGGGGATGATCCGCGTCGCGGGTTTCAAGGTGGTCGAAGTGCGCGAAACTTGGAAGCACCACGCTCATTACTTCCTCTGTGAAAAGACCGCCGAATAATCCTCCAAGCCCATCATGCCTTGCGCCGATCATGGGCCAGCTCGCCATTGAGGCGGCGCGCGCGAGCAAGCTTCGCGTTCAACTCGTCCGCTTCAAGCGGGACGAGATCATGGAGGAAATTGGCGGATACCGGCGCGTTGGTCTTCGACCGCCAGCAGCGTTCCGGCCCACACGCGGTCAGTGATGGCCGTGGCGAGCCCGCCCGCGCCCTTGGCGGCCTCGTATGCGCGGCCGGCGGCGGCCCTTGCCTTGGGCGAACTCGCCAAGCGGGCGACGCTGCGGCGAGGCCTCACGCGACCGTGAACGGTAGCCGCAGGCTATTTCGAATCCGTGGCCGGCGCGTCAGCCTGATCGCGCCGGGCCTTTCGATTTGTGACGCTGTCGTGTGGTCCGCTCCGGGCGGTTGCGGCTTGCGCTCCACGTCCGGTCGGGCGCCGCTTTCTTGATGAAGTCGACGAGCACGCGCAGCGGCGCCGGCACCAGCCGCCGTCCCGGGTAATAGAGAAAAGGTCCGGAGAAACGCTGCCACCACGGCTTGAGGATCGGTTCGAGCGCGCCGCTGTCGAAGTGCGGCTGCAGCCAGTCCTCGAAGTGATGGACGACGCCAGTGCCGGCGATCGCGGCGCCGACCGCAAGCTCGGTCCCGCCGCCGATGCCGACGATCAGCGGCCCGGTCGGGTCGACGCGCACCACCTCGCCGCTTCGCTCATACTCCCACGGCACCAGCGTGCCGCTGCTGAAACGGACGCGCAGGCAGGCGTGGTCGAGCAGCTCGCGCGGGTGCGCGGGCCGGCCGCGGCGGTCGAGATAGGCGGGCGCCGCCGCAGTCGCGAAGCGCTGGATTCGCGGGCCGATCGGCACCGCGATCATGTCCTGCTCGAGTCGCTCGTCGTAGCGGATGCCCGCATCGCAGCCGGCCGCGAGCACATCGACGAAGCTCTCCTCCGCGATCACCTCGAGCCGGATCTCCGGATAGGCGGCGAGAAACGCCGGCACGATCGCGGGCAGCACCAGGCGCGCGGCGCTCACCGGCACGTTGAGCCGCAGCGTGCCGGCCGGCCTTTCACGAAACATATTCACCACGTCGAGCGCCGCTTCGACTTCGGTCAACGCCGGACCGAGGCGATCAAGCAGGCGCTGGCCCGCTTCGGTGGGCGCGACGCTGCGCGTCGTCCGATTGAGCAGCCGCACGCCGAGCTGCGCCTCCAGGCGTCGCACCGCCTCGCTCAGCCCCGACGCGCTGACACCGCTCGCCCGCGCGCCGTCGCGAAAGCCGCGGGCGCGCGCCACGGCTACGAACGCATTCAGATCGGCCAAGTCCGCCGCCATTGTCCGATTTCCCGCACAGCCTGTACAGATAATTACCCATTATCGTACAGGCCGGCAAGGCGTAGGTGAACTGTCATCGCAACACCTCGATTGGACAGGAGATCGCCATGTTGAAAATCGATCATTCCGGCACTTTCGCCCTCGGCACCCGCCACGTGTGGCGGCTCGGCTATGGCGCCATGCAGCTGGCCGGCCCCGGCGTGTTCGGCCTGCCCAAGGATCCTGACGCCGCACGCGCCGTGCTGCGCACCGCGATCGAAAACGGCGTCAACCACATCGACACCAGCGACTTCTATGGCCCGCATGTCACCAACCAGCTGATCCGCGAGGCGCTGCATCCCTATCCGGACGACCTCGTCATCGTCACCAAGATCGGCGCGCGGCGCGGCGCGGATGCATCCTGGATTCCGGCCTGGTCGCCCGCGGAGATCACGCAGGCCGTCCACGACAATCTCCGCAATCTCGGCGTCGATGTGCTCGAGGTCGTCAACCTGCGCAGCATGTATGGTCATGCCGAGCCCGGCGAAGGATCGATCGAGGCGCCACTGACCGCGCTCGCCGAGCTCCAGCGCAAAGGCCTGGTTCGTCATATCGGGCTGAGCAGCGTCACGCCGGCGCAGATCGCGGAAGGACGTCGGATCTGCGACATTGTCTGCGTCCAGAACCACTACAACGTGGCGCATCGGACCGACGATCGCCTGATCGACGATCTTGCGCGCGACGGGATCGCCTATGTGCCGTTCTTTCCGCTCGGCGGGTTCAGCCCACTGCAGTCGTCGACGCTCTCCGGCATCGCGCTGCGCCTTGGCGCCACACCGATGCAGGTCGCGCTCGCCTGGCTGCTGCGCCGCGCGCCCAACATGCTGCTGATCCCCGGCACCTCGTCGCTCGCGCATCTGCGCGAGAACCTCGCGGCCGCCGAACTACATCTGCCGGAGAATGCCGTCAGGATGCTCGACGGCATTGCGGCAGGCGTCGCGGCTGCTTGAACCGGAACACCTTAGCGGGGAGCGCGACGGCCGGCGGAAAATGACGAAACCTCAAAAGCCGAGATCGCGATCGTCACAGGCGGCACTCGCGGCCTCGGCCGCAGAAGAGACGCTGCGCCGTGCCGGACCTGGCTCACGGCCGCCGCGATCGCGGCAGCGTCGGTCGCCACGTCCGACAAATCAGCGCAGGCGGCGAAGTCACGGAGAGACGAAAAACGACGCAACGAAGGCTCCTGCTCGCGCGTTTTCATGTCTGCTGGCGTCCGGCGCAGCCGGCCGCGCCGACGCAGTCGCGGAACGCGTGATGGAGCCTCGCGACCAAAATCACTTCTTGGCACGCTTATCCTGTGTGGACCGTTCATTGCTCGAGTTCGCGTTTGCGCTCCGTCGTGCTTACGAAAAAGCAAGTGCTCCAGGTCGCCGGCGAGGACGTGCAGTACGTCTATTTTCCACGGTCCGGCATCGCCTCCATTCTGGTCCCCTTTGCGGAAGAACGGATCGCCGAGGCCGCATTGGTGGGTTCGAATACCGCACTCGGGCTGTCGGCGCTATTTGGCGACCCAAGATCGCCAACCCTGATCACGGCTCACGTCACCGGCATCGCCGACAGGATCGACAGGGCCGAGCTTGAGGACTGCGCGCGGCTGAGCGAGACGCTCACCAAAGGCCTGCGCAGGCACCAACAGGCCCTTTGCGCGCATATCAGCCAGATTGCAGGGTGTAATGCCATTCATTCCGCTCACGAGAGGGTTTGTCGATGGCTTCTCCAATGTCGAGACCTGCTCGAGGCCGACGATCTTCCCCTGACCCAAGACCTCCTGGCGGCAATGATAGGTGTCCGTCGTGCTAGCGTGACCCTGATTGCCCGAGACCTTGAAAACGCTGGTCTGATTGCTTCCCGGCGAGGTCACGTCCGCGTGTTGGATCCGACTGGATTAGAAACAGACGCATGCGAGTGCTATTTTGCGATCCGAGAACATGTCCTTCGGCTCACCGGGTGGATCCCTAAGCGCTGACGGCCGCGGGTTTTCGGGCCCGCGACGCCATCGGGATTCCGGGCCCGTTGTTGCGATGATCGCCGGCGGAGCGGATGAGGCGGTCGCCCCCGCAGACGCCCTCCGTGCAATCCAACGTTTCGGAATGCACGGCACCGCGCCGGTTTGCCGAGCTCGATCTGCGCCGAGGGACGTCAGTGGTGAACCGCCGTCGAGCCACCCGGTCGCCGGCGCTTGGCTAACAACTGCATGGTCCCCTTCGGATTCGACAACAGGTCGATCACCTTCAATGAAATGCCACGGAGGAGCCTCATCCGATCGAGCGGAAAGCCGAGCTCCCGAAGTCTCGTGGAGTGATACTCCCAGAACGCTTTTTCCCGGCGCTTGAGCGCGCTGATGGACAGATACCTGTAGTACGATTCGAGCAGGTCATTGATACGGCGCTCGCGCTCGGCATTCGTCAAATAAATTTGGCCGTACTTTTGACAATCGTCGATCGCCGCCGACAGATATGCGTTGCGGTCGAGCGAAACTGCCGTCACCCTGATCTCATGAAGTCTTTCAAACGAAAGAATTTGATGGACGAACCCAAAGTCAGCGCTTTGGAGATGCTCGAAGCACGCACTTACGTCGGCCTCCGCCGTCGCGTTGGGATAGAATGTGTTCGTGCTCCGGATCAAGTCAGCACGGTAAAGATTCGAGGTCGGGTTTCCGAATACGCTCAGCTCTCCCAGCAACTGGGAGCGGCAGATCTCGCGTCCCGGAACCACCGACTTCGCGTGGGGCAAGCCGTTGTTCCGAACGTACCATTGATTGTCGCCGCCACTCAGTTGGTACGCCCCCACGATGCCCGCCGACGGTCTTTCCTCGGCCAATGCGACCATCCGGGCGAGACATTCCGGGAACAGCCAATCGTCGGCGGAAACCACCTTGCAATACCTGCTCTCCGGGTCGATCAGGCTGAAGGCCTTATTGTGATTTTCGATGATCGGCAGCAAGCGGTCGCTGCCGCACACTCGGATTCGTGGATCCTTCCGGCGATATGCCTCTGCAATCTCGAGCGTCCCATCCGTGCTGCAGTTGTTGAGAATGATATATTCCCAATGTTGATAGGTCTGCGCGAGAACGCTTTCGATACATTCCCGCAAGTACGGCTCGCCGTTGTAAACGGGCGTAACCACGCTGACCAAAGGACTCCGCTGCGCGCTCATGTCACCCTCTTTCGACGCACCGCTTGCTGTCGGCCGTCGCAGGAAACAAATGATCGAACTGGCGTATCAGCGCCTCCTGGCAAATCGAGACATGGCGCCGCATGCGCAGCTTGACCTCCTTTTCATTCCCGACCATGCGATCGAACTTCAGCATCAGGGAGTCGGCTCGACATTGGGAGATGTCGATGCAGTAATCGGAAAGACCCACCTCCTCCATCAGCGTCGTCACCTTGGGATGCGGCGCGATCGCGAGGGCAGGCACGCCCAGAAGATGAGATAGAACGACCCCGTGAAATCGGCACGTGACGTAGCAATCCACGCGCTGCAGACAGCTCAGTAGGTTATCCATGCTCGAGACCGACTCTCGCACCACCCGGTGTCGCGCGGCCTCGCTGCTCCTTTCTCTGATCGCCGCTTCGAGATCGGCGATTGCACGAGAATCGAACCAGATATCGCTGCTGAAGAGGCTCAGCCGGTACCCGCGCGCCACCAGCCGGCTTCCAAAATCAGCCAGCGTGTCGATGAGCTCGCGATATCGCTCGCCGTCCTTGACCCAATGGCGGCTCGGATCGCAGTAGGCCATGGGCCCGATGCCCACAGACATCTGTCCCCTTTGGGGGCGGCCGATAGCACGGCCGAAACAATCCGGGAGACGCAGGATCCACGCGCAATCGGCAACCACCTGAGTGCTGCCGCGGAAGCCGATGCTGCGGACGACAGCCTCCGACTTGCGATCACGGAGAGACACGTAATCACCGAGCGATAGCGCCTGCCTCGTGAACCACCTGCTCAAACGGTGATCGAGCGGGCCCGCGCCATTGTTGAGGAAGAAGCACTTCGCCCCGGTGCATCTGGCGAGAAACACCCACTTGAAAATCGTATACGGGAAAGCCCACGGGCCGCCCCAGTCGAGCAACTGTCCGCCGCCGCAGATGACCAGGATATCGAGGTGATACGTGAGTACCAGCGATCGGCTGAGGAAAGCAACTTCCTGAATGAGGCTGGCCGGCCTCCTGATGAAGGTGGCGTATAAGGACTTCACAACGTTGAAAAGGACGCGATTTCTACTCAGCAGCCGCTTCAACCTGCCCGGAAGCGTGATCGTGGGCGCAAGAGCGGGCCTGTCCCAGGACCAATCCTCCTCGAAGGCAAATACCGACTGGCGGATCGGGAACGCCCGAATTCCGTGCCGATGCTGCGAGTCCGAGGGGTCGAGGGATAAACCAACGACGGATGCGTCGGGCCATCGGGTTCTGATTTGCTGGAGAACTGCCGCGACCGTGGCGTCATCCCCGAGATTGCCCGTACCGCAGTGCTCCAGAAGACCGATCCTCGCCTGCTTTCGCGATGAGGGCGCTTCATGCGGGACGTCCATCGACGGCGCCAGGTCCCGATCATCGGCACCTTGCCGAATTCGGATCGTGGCACCATCGATCATGATACGAGCCTTCGCAGTCTCGGCGCTGCGGTCAACGCGCGATCGAGCGCCTTCTGGGCGGCAAGCTCGCCACTCTTGAAGCTTTCGTCCGTCCACATGTAACCCCAGTCTCCATAGCGGCCGCAGTACGCGACCCCGATATCGTCGAGATAGCCGTGAACGGTCTCGAGCGCGGCGGACCGATCCAGATCGAAGATGATGTTGGCGTACGGCAGGAGCATCGAGGTCTTGAACGATACCTCGTCCTCGCCGCGCAATATGCCGCAACGGACGAGGTCGGTGATCACCGGCTGAATGTAATCGGCGGGAGCGCCCGTGAACGGCTTGTATTTGTCGGAGAAATACACCTCGGCCTGAATGCTTCCCATCCCGGGCGGCACGTTGTGCGACGAGAGCATGTGCGGAAAGGACAAACGCGTGAAGCAGATATCGTCGTCGTAGAAATATGTCATGTGGGCGCTGGAAAGATCGGCTCGGTTCACGCCGATGTTGACCAGAACACACGTCGAGCAGGCGAGCCGACGGGACGCGGCGAGCACATCGGTCGGAACGCCCCGGATCATGCCAATCAGGTCGGGAAGAGGGACCGAGGAGACGAGTGCGTCATAGGAGGCGCGCGTCCGGTTGAAAAACACGATCTCCCGGCTTCGCGGATCCACCGACACCAGCTCGTGGTTCAGGTGGATGTTTCCGTTCGGCACGAATTTCTTCAAATAGGATACGAACCCGCCATGGGTCGGATAACGGAAGTGCGTGATGTAGTGGATGTTCGGCGCCGACGGAGAGATCGCGCCTCGCAAGACCTCCTCCAGGTTCGGCCTGTAGAGCCGCGGCCCCAGCCAATCGGTGCTCATGTTTTCGGCCGTGGTGAGGTGGTATTTCCGAGTGTATTGCATGGGGAAGAGCTCGGCGAACGTACGCCCGAAGCTCGCGACCAGCCAATCGCTGTAGGTCTTCACGGGCCGCTCGGGCCTCTGGCGCTCCTCGATGAAGTCGGTGATGACTTTGATGACGACATCTTCCGGCAGCCCATGAAGATGAAGCTGCGCGGGATGCTGGGGCCAGTACCCCCGCCAATAGTTGTTCAGGTTGATCTGTACGGTCTCGTACGACTGGTCGACGCTGTCGGCGAACAGCTCCTGGATACGCGTATCCTTCGTGAAGGAAATGTGCGGCCCTATGTCGAACACAAAGCCGGGAGCATGGCGAAACGAATTCGTGTGTCCTCCATAGTAGCTGTTCTTGTCGTACATGTCGGGTTTGATCCCGAGCTGGTGCAGCCGGTGAGCCGCGCCAAGCCCCGCCATCCCGGTCCCGATAACAGCGATGTTCGGCATGTGGATTGCTCTCCTATGCTGGCGCGTTGCCTCAAGCCGTTGCGAGGCGCGCGCGAATACCCGTCTCGGCAGGGGCGACCACCGCTGTTTCGGATTTCCCGTTCTGCAGGATGTGTTCGTATCGCTCGATTTGCGACCGCGTCACGGCTTCAAGATCTTTGCCGTCGCGGAAGGCGCGGTACCACTCGACGACCCAGCCGAGGCTGTCCCGCAAGGGAAGGACCGGATGCCAGTCCAGGAGCCGCTGCGCTTTCGACGTGTCCAGCTTGAGCAGCTGAGCCTCATGGAAGCGCGGCGCCTGGTCACACGTCCAAATTGCGCCGTGTCCCCACGCGAGCGCCAGCTCCTTGGCGATCCAAGAAACCGGCTTTGCGTCTTCGTCGGCGGGACCGAAGTTCCACGCGGACGAGAAGGCGGGCGCGTCCTTTGCAATTCGCTCGCATACCAAGAGGTATCCGTGCAGCGGCTCCAGGACGAATTGCCAAGGCCGAACCGCCGATGGATTGCGTATCTGGCAGGGAAGGCCGGAGATGAACGCGCGCATGAGATCGGGAACGAGCTGATAGCTGGTCCAATCGCCGCCGCCGATGACGTTCCCGGCGCGGGCACTCGCGAGCGCGACGCCTTGCTGGGTGCTGGAGCTGGGCGGAAAGAAGGAGGCTCGATACGAACTGGTAATGAGCTCGGCGCACGCCTTCGAGTTGGAGTACGGATCCCGGCCGCCCAGGATATCGGTCTCGCGATATCCCCAGACCCACTCCTGGTTGGAATAGCACTTGTCACTCGTGACGTTGAGGACGACGCAAGGACGGCGGAGTTGCCGCACGCACTCGAGAAGGTGGATCGTGCCCAGGACGTTGGAGGTGTAGGTCTCGAGCGGATCCTCGTATCCACGGCCCACGACCGATTGCGCGGCCATGTGGATGATCACATCAGGGCGGCATTCGGTAATGACCGCCTTCAGACCGCGGAAATCCCGAATGTCGCCCTGAATTGAGCGAATGCGGCTGGCGATCTTCGCTTTCTCGAACAGGCTCGGCGTGGTGGGTGGCGCAAGCGCATAGCCGGTGACATTCGCGCCCAGCGCATCGAGCCATAGGGAAAGCCAGCCCCCTTTGAAGCCGGTGTGGCCGGTCAGCAATACTTTGCGACCTCGCCAGAAGGAATGATCAATCATCGCCCGCTCCCAGATGGCTTCGCCAACTCATTAGAGGTCGCGCACAGGCCGAAGGTGTGAAGCGCGCTTCATCGGCGCGCCCCGGCGAGGAGGCGCCGGGACGACGCGTCCTCGAGCGGCGACATCGGCCAGCGCACATTCTGTTCCCGCCACAATGCCTCGACCTGCCGCTCGGCCCGCAGTTCGACGTCGGCGAATGAGAGAACGTCGTCTTTCGAGATATCCCGGCGCAGCATGCAACCTTCCGAAAGACCGATCGGGAGCGCGGCCCTGTTGCGCGCTTCATCCGTGTTCTCGATCAGGCCGTAGGCGCAGAATCCGCCGATCCCGTCCAGGCGCTCGCCGCGTTTCAGATCGCGCTTCGCCACCGTCACCACTTCACAGACCGGCCCGTCGATCGGCGTCACAGTCGGATCACGGTCGAGCACCGCGCGCCCGATCGTCGATGCGATCTGGATGTGAGGCAGATGGAACGGCGTATGGAAGACGTAGAACGGGCCGTCGCCGAGCTTGTAGTAGGCCAATTGCGCCTTCTTGAGCGGCGCATCCTCATGGACGACGACGAACGCGCCCGTGTGCGGCGCCGCGCCCACGGCGTAGTCCACAAGCCCGGTCTCAAGCATCTGCCGGGCCGGCAGCAGGCCGCCGACGTCCTGGACTTTCTCGCATCTTGGTCCGTACATTCCGCGGCGACCGGCGCGAAACCCGGTCGCATTGGCGAGAACCGTCGTTTCCATCGACAGCTTGGTCGCGTCCGCAAACGACGTGACTTTCATGACGTCCTGGTCGTGCTTCTTGGCGAACGCCCGCTGGGTCTCCGGATTTCGATAGTAATCGACCATTCCCTTGATATTGCCCGCCGCCACCGGACGCAGGCCCAGCGATTTGACGTAGCGCAACAGGGTCATCGCCACTCCGGGCTCGTCGCCGTCCGTGTTGGTGACGACCACGCCCGCCTGCGCGGCCTTCGCGCGCAGGAGTGGACCCAGCAGTGAATCAAGCTCGGCGTTCACCAGGACGACGTGCTTCCCATGAGCGAACGCGTCGAGCGCCACGCTCGCAGCCGGCGCGATCGAGCCGGTGGCTTCCACGATGATATCGATGAGGTCGCAGGCGCAGAGAATGGAGGGGTCTTCGGTCAGAATCGCCGCCCCGCGCGAAATCGCCGTCTCCGCCTCGGCCACCGAGTCCGCGCGAACCCAATCGATGCCGGCTTCGCGGAACGCACGCTCGCCGTGGCTGGACGTCCGGTTTGCGATCGCGACGAGCCGGATGCCCGGCACCGGGGTCCCGAGCTGCAGCGCGATGGCGCGCCCGGTCGCGCCGGCGCCGACCATTCCGACGCGGATCATCGACCCGGCGCGTTCTCGCCCTTGCAGCGCGATATCGATCGTCATTGTGGTCTCCTGTCCGGAATTGGGGCGCACAAACTCAAACCGTGAGGGTGCCTTCGGCGTCGCTTCTCTGGCGCGGCGGCGTCTCCATGAGCGGCCAGTTGCGGTCCTGCTCGGAGACCATGATCGGAGGAAGCGGCCAGCGGATATTGAACGCCGGGTCGTCAAAGCGCCTGCCGCGTACCGCGCTCGGCGCGTAGTAGAATGATGTCATGTAGTAGATCTCTGTGCGCGGCTCGAGTGTCTGATAGCCATGCGCACAGCCCATCGGCAGATACAGCATCCGCCCGCTGTCCGCGCTCAGCTCGGTGCCGCGCCACTCACCATAGGTGGGTGAGTTCGGACGAAGGTCGAGAACGACGTCGAAAATCGATCCTTTGGTGCAGCGAACCAGCTTCGACTCGCTCGCCGGCGCTTCCTGGTAGTGCATGCCCCGCACGGTTCCCATCTTGAAGCTGAACCCGAGATTTGCCTGCACCGGAAGGAAGGGGATGCCCCGTTCGGCGAACTCGCGGTAGCACCAGGCCCGCATGAAGCGTCCGCGCTCGTCCCGCTGCTGCACCGGCTCGATCAACATGGCGCCCGTTATTCCGGTTTCCGTGAACTGCATCTGCCGCCCGCCCTCTCGCTGCACTCGGTCCTTCCGCAGTAACGCGCGACATTCGGGCCTTCAGGCGCGCGAGCTCGATTTTTTTCGGAAACCCCGGGGCGTTTGGATCGAGCGAGCGAACGAACGGCCTATGCGCCGCTCACGCGGCTCGTCAGCCGGGCGCAGGATGATCTGAACGAGACGCGGTCAGACCGACGTGGCGGGTTTGACTGCCCGAAGGACGTCCACGTAGAGCGCACCCTGGCCCGCGACGAGCAGGAGCCCTGTCAGGTAGACGCCGCCGAATAGGACGAGATCCGCCAAGAGCCGGGGAACGAGCGGCAAAATCGGGCCGTAAATCATGTGACCCGCGTAGGCAATTCCCCCCGCCGCGATGCTCGCCGCGAGGGGGCGAACGAGAGCCAGCAGAATCTCGGATGTCCGAATGCCGGTGCCGTGCAGCGCCCACCAGGCAATCGGAATGACTTTCGCCAGCATGACCGCCGAATACGCAACGGCGACCCCTTTTGGTCCGTAGGGCAGCCCGATCGCCACGCCGGCGATCAACAGCGGCGCAGATGCCAGCGACATCATGAGGCTTCGCTTGACCAAGCCGAGCGCATTCACGAGCCAGCCGAGCGGATTTAATATCGCGAACACCAAGATGGTGGGCGCCATGATACGAAATATGTCCGCCGCAGCTCCCCATTTCGGTCCCAGGGCAACGGCGATCATATCCTCCGCGAACAGCGCACAGATCACTGTCAGCGGCAATGTCAGCGCAACGACAAGCGAGTATCCTTGGAGGAAGTATCTCTTGCACCGCGCAGGATCGTCCTTGGTTCGCGACAGCGCCGCAAACGCGACCTCGCCGACCGTCACGTTGAGATTGTCGCAGGGAAACCAGATCAGATGGTACGCACGGCCGTAGAGGCCGAGCGCTTCCGCCCCCCAGAACCGCCCCAACAGCAGCTTGTCGATGCTGCTGTTGGCGGCCGCGACCAAGCCAGCCAACGTCATCATTCCGCCGAAGTTCAGCATCGATCCGATACCCCGCCTCCATTTCGGAAGCCCGGGAATCCAGCCGCTCGTCAGCCACAGCGCCGTCGTCGTGGCCAATGGAAGACTGACCGAAGACGAGACAACGGCCCAATAGCCGAAATCAGCGAGAGCCATGGCAATCGCAATGATCGTGGAAATCGAAAGCGCGACGAGGTCGATGACAACCGAAATGCCGAACCGCATTTCCCGTTGCAGCTGGGCTGCGTGCTGCGCTCCGGCGGCGGTGATCACAAACCCGATCGCCATCACGCTCATGATCGCCACCAAGCGGGGCTCGTGATAGAATCGGCTCACAACGGGCGCCATGAGGATGCAGGCCAGCGTGAGGAGGCCGCCCAGGAGGATATTCAACCAGAACAGCGTCGAGGCCTGCTCGTTTGTCAACGAATCGCGTTGAATGGCTGCTTGGAACAGGCCGAATCCGCCGAACATCCCCAGTATGCCGGTGAAGGCGGTCACCATGCCGACAAGGCCGTACTCCGTGGGGTCGAGCAATCGCCCGAGGACTATGATGGACGCGAGACGGATGACGAATACTCCTCCGCGCCCCGCAATGCTCGAAAGTCCGGCCCGAATCGTCTTGGTCCGCAAATCTTTCATCGGTAATTTCTCTGTATTCACAGCAGGAGCTTGCGGCCGTAAAACGCCTCGGCGTAGCCGCTCGGAGAGTTGCACTCCATCCCTCGAAGACGCATCAGGGACAGGAACGTCTCCCGATCGAACCAGCGCTTCTCGCTCTGCGATCTGAATGTATTGACGATCACATTCACTTTCTTTTCGCATACATCCTTCGACAGCGGGATGAATACGCCGGGACGGCCCATGTCTCCGTCATACTTCGGAATTTCGTATTCCAGGATCAGGTGATCGCGGAACGTATTCCATGTCAGATCTGAAATGAGCCGGTGATCCTGATGCGCGTCATTGCGATTGTGGGTGAAGATCACGTCGGGCGCGGTCGAATGCTTGAGCTCCTCGAACACCCGCTTTATATCGGCGCCCACATAGGGCATGAAGCCGTCGGGAAACGGCTTCAGCGTCACGGCCGTCAATCGCGACGGATCCAAAATCTGGGCGACGCCCTGCCTCGCCTCCGAAGCACGAACCCCGTCTGCGCTGAAGACCACCCACGAGAAGACGGCTTCCGGACGCTCGGCTGCGAGCTGCAGGATGGCGCCGCCGCAACCGATCTCTATGTCGTCCGAATGGCATCCCAAGCACAGGACTTGAAACGTGCCCTTCGTGCTTTCAACAGGCTTGAGCCTGATCATGGCTATGCGACTTTCGCCGGCGCTTCGGACGGCGCCGCACCGGGCGGGTTGGACCATACCTTCCAGGGAGGATTGCTATTGTAGAGCTCCTCGAGCCGCTGCTTGTCCTTGAAAGTATCCATGCACTGCCAGAAGCCGGTGCACTTGTGGGCCAGCAACGCGCCTCGCTCGATCAGCCGCTCGAACGGCCGCCGCACCAGCTCGTCTCCGGGCTCGATATAGCGAAAGATCTCGTTGCGGAAGACGAAAAAGCCGCCGTTGATCCAGATGTCCGACCGGCTCAGCGCTTCGATCTGGGTGACGTGGCCGTCCGCAGAGGAACGCACCATATCGAAGCTGGCCGTGGGCTGCACCAGCAGCAATGACCCTATTGCGGTGCTTTTCTCCAACTCATCGATCATCACCGGCAGATCGAGATCGCTCAGGCCGTCGCCGTAGTTCGCCAGGAACATCTTCTCGTCCCGCACATATGGTTCGACGGCCTTCAGCCGTTCGCCGATCGTCGCGGTGGGGCCGGTCTCCACGAAGGTGATCGTCCAGTCGTCACTGTCGCGGTTGATGAACCGGATGTTCTTTCCGCCGCGCGACCACACGAAGTCATTCGATACCGACTCGTCGTAGCGTAGAAAGTAATCTTTGATCACGTTCCCGCGGTAGCCGAGACAGATGACGAAGTCCTTGTGGCCGAAATGCGCGTAATACTTCAGCAGATGCCAGAGAATGGGGCGCGTTCCGATCTGGACCATCGGCTTCGGGATCTCGTCGACATATCCCCTGAGCCGCATCCCGGAGCCACCGCAAAAGAGCACGACTTTCATCGCCTATCTCCATCTTGTAGCGTTTGCGCGCTCACGCCTGAGCGTACAATCCGCGGGACGTTTTCGCAGTCACATCTCCCGCCGAGGCGGAAACTCTCCGGACTACCGAAGAGCCCTCTCGTCGGCCGCGTTCAAGGCTATTCCGATGAACTTCGCTTGCGCCTCGCCGGTCGATTGAATGGCCTGGCGGACCAGCTCGGAATCCGTCTGTCCCCATCTCACCACGAGCAGGAATCCGTCCACTATCTGCGCCACGGTTCGCGCGCCGGGCCCGGATGCAAGCGAGGGCAGGTCGATGATGACCATGTCATACTGATTCAATGCTCCCTTGATCCGGCTTTCCAACGCTTGCGGACATACCGAATAAGGGTCGACATCGGACGTCCGTTCGAGCGGAACGACATTCAATCCGCCCTTCATGTCGAATGCGTCGCCCGCGCTGTCTGAACAGCGAACGTTTCGAGAGCTCGCGGATCCGCAATCGTTGTCGCCGATCCACCAATTGCGAGCAGATGGGTGCTCCGGCACGGCGTCGATCACGAGCACCTTCTTGCCGGCTGCCGCCAACGATTGTGCGAGCCCGATTGCAATCGTCGTGGCGCCCTCGCCCGCGTCCGCCGCGGTCACCCCGATGCTTCGCAGCTCCGGGAGGGAGGGATCCTGGATCACCGCCACGAGCTGTCGCAATGCCCGGCCATACGGGAGGCTCCGATCCTGGGTGTCGGGCCAACCGAGTCCGCTCGCAGCGGTGCCCATCGCAGGCGGCCCCCTTCCCCGGCGTCGCGCACGCGTGCCTCCGATCCGGGGGATGACGGCGAGACATGGCAGGCCGACGACACTTTCGACCTGGTCCGCGCTGCGGAATGTGTTGTCGAAGAAGTCCACCAGCAATGCAGCTGCTGCGCCGAGCAGCGCTCCGGCCACGGCGGCACCGATCAGGATCAAATATGCCGCCGGGCCATCCGAGCGGGTCGGGGGTTCGGCTTTGGAGACGATGTATGCGCTTGGCCCGAGGCTCCGGTAGAGCTCGCGCAACGCGGGGCTGCGCGTGGTGCCGACGTCCCACGCCCGCGAGAGTTCCTGCATATACGTCTTCGCGATTTCATTGGCGACGCGCGCGGCGTGTTGCGGATCCCGCGCCTTGAAGCTCAAGGAAATAAGGTGGCTCGCTCCCACCCTTTTCTCCTTCAGCTTCCGTCTCAATTGTTCAAGCAGGAAGGTACGGCGCTGATCCTTCGTGAGGGCAGCCGCGGGCCATGGCCAAAAGCGGTCGATAAGGACGCCGACGCTCCAGTCGGATTCCGTGCTTGCCGACTCACGATCCAGGCCCAACTGGCCGATAACTTTCACCAGGACGTTGCCGGATTGCAGCATCTCAATCTGGTTTTGCACCAATGGGATGTCGGCGGACCCGGGAAGGACCACGGCATCCTGGCCGGTCGAGATCTGCCGGTTGTAGACGAGCAACAAAGTCGAGGCGGTGTATGTGGGGGACCTGAGAGCAACGAACGCCAGTCCCATGCCGATGAACAGCAAGACGCCGAGCCCCACGATCGCGGCGTGGCGTCGCAGGCTTTCCAGCCCGAACCCCGCGGTGGCGCTAGCTGAAAAGGCTGAAGAATCCATTCCGGCGGAGGCCTCGACGACTGGCGCTTCGCTGCTTCTATCCAGCATGCGAAATCCACTCCACCGAATAGATCGGTTCGCGTCTCATCAAGGGAAGGAGTCGGCGAGCCCATGAGAAAAGACCATCGTTCTCGCAACGGCGTGGGTCATCTTCACTCAACGCTCCGTCATGCCTCCTGCGGTCGAACTGCTCGCCTCGGAAACGCGGCGTGCAGGCCGGCGTTCCCGATCGACAGAATGGGAAGTGCACGATCGAAACAGGGGCGTCGCCGGTGACGGCGTGACGACGACCCGGTCTGGCCAAGTCATCGGGCCTCGCGTGGAGGACGCCGCCCGGTTTCGACGGCCTATCGGGGTCACGTTGGTCGGATGGCGGCAGCCGAGAAGTGGCGTCTATGCTCGATCCAGGCGCAGACCGTTCCCATCACGAACCAGAAATACCAATTGAACGACAAATAGAATTGCATGTTGTCTGAATACGACACGAGAACGTATGCACCAAGAATGCTGAGAATGATCGTGACTCCGTCGCGGTCGTAGCACAGCCCGCGTGCCAGACGCCAAGCCAACGATCCAAACAGCCAGAGAAGGGCCAGAAGACCTGCCGACCCCATTTCGAAGGCAACCTGCAGGTAGAAATTATGGGCGTCGATTCCCTCCGGCCCGATGAGGGCGAAAAAGTCGGGCGTCGCGGGCTTGAACGATTCGAGGCCATGTCCCAGCAGGGGATTGGCCACGATTTCCGGAATTGCCGACTCCCACAGGGCCTGGCGCCAGGCGAACGAATTCAACCTCACGTTCTCGTCGAGCTGCTTGAGGCTCTCGATCTCGGTGCTCTGCGTGATGTTCGTGATGCGCTCGAGCAAGCTCGCGTCGACCGCGAGGGCCAGTGGCAGCAGCAGAAACCCTAACAGGAACCGGCGGTCCATACGGACCCCATAGAGCAGGAAAATCAGGCCGCAGGCCAGCCACGCGCTGCGGGTCTTTGTCAGCAGCAGGAAAACGATCAGCAGCGGGATGTAGGCCGTCACCAGCGTCCGCATGGCCCGGGTCAAGTGAACGGCCGCCGCAGTCCTGAGGTAGAGTGCGAGCCCGAGCATCAGCACGAGGTAGAAGGCAAATATGTTCGGATGCGAGAAGGTGCTCTGCAGGCGAAATTCGCCCATGTCGGCAAATGCGAGCCGCAATTCCCAGAACGAGTAGAGCGATGGAGCGATCGAGGACGCGAGGACCACGAGGATGAATCGGGTCAAGTCCCGTTCGGATCGCATGATGAAGAACGGGATGGCGAAGAAGGCCCAGTACGTGAGAAGCACGAATGCCAGCCGCAGGGCGGGAACAAATTGCGGGGCGTAGAACGTGGCGGTTGCCGCGATCAGCAGGAACGGGCTCCATAACGCAAAGACCGCGAAGGGGCTCGTCGGCGGGCGCTGAATTGCGAGCAGGATGGCGACCCCGACCGCGATTGCATTGACCACGGCGCCGACGCCCATGCCGGCGTCCGCCGTACCTCCTCCCGAAAGATTGAAGATCGGATCGCAGATCGATCGCGTGAGCAGGATCGCAAACGCGACCTCGCGCAACAGAGCCGTAACTCGTTCCTGGTTGATGGTCCGGATCGATGGGGTCGCGCCGACAGGACGGGCGGCCATGCCGCGATCGAAACCCTGGGCTTCCGCGATGCCGGCCATCAGTGCCGCGCTTCCGAGCGGTCGCCGGAGGGCTCGCGGTCGCGGCCGCGCAACGGCCGGAGCCACGCATCGGCTTCGTGGTTCCAGGCGGCCGGGACCGCCGCTCGCGCGCGCGCGCGGCCGAGACGGTCGGTGAGCCGCGGCGCTAGAAGTGCAGCCCCCACCCGTGGCAATTCCCGCCAGCGCTTGTGGCGCATGGCGAGAGTTCGCGAATATCGAGGCGGCCTGCCATCGCGCGCCGGCGCGCAAAAGCTGCTTCGCGAGGTAGCGCTCATGGTTCGATCGATCCGGCTCGACGCCGCGTTCCGCGGCCCATGACGCATACCGCTCGACGATGATCGAGTGGCCCGTCCGCATGCGGCCGACGTTCATCGAAGCCGAAATCATTCCGAGCCGATAGGCGATCAGCGGCCGGTCGATGGCTGCAAGAGGCGAACGCTGCGCCAACCGGATCCACAAATCCCAATCCTCAGATCCGAGAAGTGCCTTGTCGAAGCCTCCGATCTCGCGAACGAGCCTCAGGTCGGCAATCACGGAGGAGCCGGTCGGCACGATGTTGGTTTCGAGGAGCGCCGAAAGAACCTGTCCGCCCTTGGCCTGATGGTGCCCGACGATCTCGAGCCTTTCGTCCACCACCACCACACCGGTGCAGCCCCACCGCGCCGAGCTCGCCTGCAGGGCACGAAGCTGCGCCGCGAGCTTGCCAGGCGCCCAGACGTCGTCATCGTCACAGAACGCCACCCACGGCGAAGATGCCCGGGCAATACCGGCGTTGCGCGCGCCGGACATGAGACGCGGTCGATCATGGTGCACGACTTTGACCCGCGGCTCTGCGACGGCAAACCGATCGAGCCACGCGCCCGTCCCGTCGGTAGATCCGTCATCGACCACGATGAGCTCGATCTCCACGCCATCCTGTCGGAGGATCGAGCCGATCGCCACGGGAAGGAGGTGCAGCCGATTGTGGGTCGGCAGGACCACGCTCACGTCGGTTGCCGGGCGCTGCATGCGATAGATCTCAATGACACGTATTCGATTTCCGGCGGGCCGCGGACCCGGCGTAGGAGAACGGGTCCAGATCGATCGATCCCGCCGCTCGACGCAGCCCGCCCAGGTGCTCGGCGGCTACGAATTCGACAACCGCAGGCAGGCGCAAATCCACAGGCTCCTCGGGCGAGGCTTCGGCGCCGGCAAAAAGGGCGGCAAGGTTTCGGCATTCTCGAGCGATATTGTGCCTTTCCAACGCCCGCACGCGGCCGGCCTGGCCCATCGCGCTAATGAGCGCATCGGGTGCGTCCAAGCACTGCCGTATGCCTGCGGCGAGCGCACCGACGCTCCCGGCCGGCACAAGCCAGCCGCAGATCTTGTCCGTGACGAGCTCCGGTATGCCCGCCACATAGGTCGTGATGACAGGCCGGCTAAGCGCCATCGCTTCCATCAGAACGACCGGCAAGCCCTCGGCGAAGCTCGGCAGAACGACGGCCCGCGCGCTGAGAATCAGACCACGCACCTGTGCGTTGCTGAGCCAGCCGGTCAACACGACCTGCCCGGTCAAGCCGAGCTCGCGGATGCGGCGCTCCAGCAGCGGGCGCAGCGGACCATCCCCGGCGATGAACGTTTTGACCGTGATCCCCGCGCGCGCGAGCGCACCGAGGGCGTCGAGCAGCACGAGATGTCCCTTCTGCTCGTTCAACCGGCCGATGGTCACAAGCGTCGTGCCTGCAACAATTCCTCGCGGGGGCTCGCCCGTGAAGGCCGTGTCCAGCCCGCATCTCACGATCTTGATCTTGGGCCAGTCGCTCGGATCCGTCCAACGACGAAGCTGGCTGCCCGTGAACGAGCTCACCGCACATGCGAACGCCGCGTGCCTCAGCTTTCTATTGAGACCCAGATATTCCGGCCTGTCGAACTCGTCCGGGCCGTGGACCGTGAAGCTGTAAGGAATTCCCGTCAGGAGATGCGCCAACATGGCGACCTCGGCGTTGTTGGTGCCGAAGTGAGCGTGAATGTGACTGACGCCCTGCTCGCGGCTCCACTTCGCCACGACAAGCGCCTCCGCCAGGTACGCAAGATGATAGACACGCGGGCGGCTGGTGCGCCTCATCATGTGGATCATGCCGGCAACGGCCTTGAGAAACCGCACAGGCCTGCCCATCAACGAGAGCGCGAGCGCCTTGACGTATTCCAGCGTCGGCGCGTCGAAGATATACTTCGTCCGGGCTTTTTCCTCCCGGTCCGCCGGGTCCACCAAGTCGCGCCCGTTCCCGCGGAGAGACACCCTCAGGATCGAACAGTCGTTCCGTTCGAGCTCGGCTATCTCGCGGCGGATGAACGTGTGCGAAACGGCCGGATACTCGGAGATAAAGTAGCAAACTCGCATCGCCGCCCCCTCATGCGCTACCATGCATTTTCGTAGGATTTCTTCGAAAGCACCGTCATGACCATGATCTTCAGGTCGAAGAAGAACGACCAATTGTCGATGTAGTGCAGGTCGTATTCGACGCGCTTGCGCATCTTCTCGATCGTGTCGGTCTCGCCGCGCAAACCATTCACCTGCGCCCAGCCGGTGATGCCGGGCTTGACGTTGTGGCGGCGCCACAGCCTGCTGACTCGGTTTGCGAACATGTCATTGTGCGCGAGCGCATGCGGACGTGGCCCCACCATCGACATCTCTCCCCTGAGGACATTGATGAGCTGCGGGAGCTCGTCGATGTTCGTCCGCCTGATGATCCGCCCCACGCGCGTGATCCGGGCATCCCCCTGCACCGCCTGTCGGAATTCTCCACGCGGGTCGTCGTTGAACGTCGACATGCTGCGAAACTTCAGGACTTCGAATGAGCTCGTTATTGAAGCCATGTCGCGTCTGCCGGAAAAGCGCCGGTCCGCGCGAGTCCAGCTTGATAAGACAGGCGACGATCAACAACAGCGGGGAAAGCAGGACGATGAGCGTCGATGCCGCTACCAAATCCAATCCTCGCTTGAGGATACGGTCCCGCAACGAACTGGGACCACAAAACAGCTCCAGCACCCGAACGCGGCCGCAGCTTCCGATCCGGCTGCACCGCATGAAGTCCATCATTCCGACCGGCAGCAGCTGTATCCGCACCGGAATTTCGGACAAGGCGGAGACCGCCCGCGTGACGAAGGCCATGTTGTCGGCATCGAATACGATCAGGACGGCGTCGATGGACAAAGTCCGGCATTCAGCCCAAATCTTCGCCAGCTGATCGTCCACATCGGACGCATGCGGCGAGCGCCGGACGGCTCGCCCCAGGTCATATGACCGCAGGATCCGTTCATTGCGCGTCGACAACCGCTCGCGCACGTCGATCGCGGGATAGACCCCCGGCATGATGAGCATCACCATGCCGGCCCGCCGCCACTGCCCGCGTACGCGCGCCTGGTCGACGATTTGCCAAAGAATGGTTCGAGTGACGATCTGCGCAACCAGGGCGCACACCAGCTGAGCGAGAAATGTCCCGCGGGAATATCCACTGAGCTCGTCGCTGACAAAGCCGATCGTCAGAAAAAGAACGAACGTCAAACCGACGATCGCAACGCCCCTCGACCGATTGTGCTCGTTCCACTTCTCACCGAGAAGGTCGTATTGATTGTCCGCAATGCCCAATCCGCCATAAAGGACACCCATGGCGACCGAGGCCCACACATAGATGACATCGTCGGGAATCACTCTGTAGGCCACGTAATTGTACACGACGAAGGCGGCGTAGGTGACCGCGGCGATCACCACGGTCTCGGCGAGAACCGCGGCAATGGCCCAAAACGCCTGCGTATTTGCGAGCCGCCGCGCAGGAAAATGTTCGACTGAGTGGACTGAAACGTCCGTAGCCATTTTCGTGGGGCTCGTGGTCGCCGGCAGTAATCGAAAGCAGGAATGGGTTCGCCCCCTGAACGCACGCGATCGCCGCAAGTTCTGCGGTGACCCGCCCGGATGCTTTCCGACGATCTCGATGGGAGCGACCGGCACTGAGTCCGAGAAAGCGCAACCTGTTGCGTATTTGGGTCGGAGGCCGACGATCGCCCGGCGCGTGTGTGCGCCAGCACGTTCCCGCAATCGGCTTGGTCGCCGCGGAGTGCCTGCCCGTATTTTGCGGGTTCTCGCGTTTCGCCCGGTGCCGCTTGGCTTTGAAAGATATTTTGGAAGGCGGCGGCCGCGAAAAGCTCAATTGCAACGGCGGGGCGCGGCGACGCCCGGCCTTCAATAATCCATGTCGCGCGCAACAATCCCGTTGGCCATCGATTTCATAGTCGCCCGCAATCGCCGGGCACCGTGTGCCGGGCCGATATCGACGGTGCTTGGCCGGTCAACTCGAGTTCGACTGGAGAGCAACCATGTCGCTGGCGAACCGCTCGGCATATCCCGGGGCTCACGCAATACCGGCCGGCGCTCCCGCGAGCACGACGCGAAAAGCGGTGCGCATTCTGAATGGAGAATTCGACGCGCTATCGACGCATCAGGTCGTGGATGACGTCGTTCGGACGATTGACGCCGGACAGCGCGGTGTCATTTGCACGGTCAATGTCGCGATTCTCATGATGATGCGCTCCAACCCGCGCCTGCAACAATTCGCGGACGCCGCCAGGTGGGCCGTGGCGGACGGACAACCGCTCGTCTGGGCGTCGCATCTCGGACGGACGACGCTGCCGGAGCGGGTGACGGGTGCCGATTTGATCGACCTCCTTTGCGCGCGCGCCGCGCGCGAGGGCATCGGCGTGTACTTTCTCGGCGCATCCGACGCGATCGTGCGCCAGGCGGTCGACGTACTTCGGAAGAAGCACCCGGGCCTCGACGTGCGTGGCTGGGCGGACGGCTATTTCGGCCCGAATGAAGCAAGCGATCGCGCCGACGCCATAGCCCGGAGCGGCGCGCAGCTTTTGTTTGTCGCGATGGGCGTTCCACGCCAGGAATATTTCATCGAAGAGCAATGGGGTCGACTTGGCGCGCATGTTGCGATCGGGGTGGGCGGAAGCCTCGATGTCGTTGCGGGACTCCGGAAGCGCGCCCCCCGTTTCGCCCAAAGGCTGGGCCTCGAATGGGCTTATCGGCTCGCGCAGGAGCCGCGGCGACTGTTCATGCGCTATCTGGTCACCAATTCGCAGTTTCTCGGCCTGATCGCGTGGGATCCGATAGTACACGCGGTCCGATCATTGCGTCCCGCCTGGCGCAGTCAATGAGACCCGCGATGAATGCGCGACGACGACTGCTCGTGATCATGGGGACGCGCCCGGAAGCCATCAAGCTCGCGCCCCTCATCCTTCAAGCGAAGAGCGACACGCGCCGCTTCGAAGTGCTCGTCGTGCGAACCAGCCAGCACCAGGAAATGCTCGACCAGGTCGTGGACCATTTCGGCTTTCCGGTCCTTCGCGACCTCGACATCATGCGCCCCGACCAGGATCTGGTGCACGTGACGAACGCGGCCCTCGCGGGGCTCCATCGCGTGATCGGCGAGGTGCGTCCCGACGTGGTGGTGGTCCAGGGAGACACCACGACGAGCTTCGTCGGCGCACTGGCGGCGTTCTATCAGAACGTGCTGATTGCCCACGTCGAGGCTGGTTTGCGCACCTATGACAAGCAACAGCCATTTCCCGAGGAAATCTACCGGCGCCTGACGACCGTGCTCGCCGATCTGCATTTCGCTCCGACAGAGACGGCCAGGAGCAATCTCCTGAAGGAAAACGTCTCCGCCGACCGGGTATGGGTGACCGGCAATACCGCGATAGATGCCCTGTTCTGGACCTTGGGCGCCGCTGGAAAAATCCCGGGGACCGCTCCCGACGACGGACGCACCATACTGCTGACGACGCACCGGCGCGAAAACCACGGCGAGCCGATGTCTCGCATCTGCAAGGCGGTCCTGATCCTCCTCGATCGCTTCCCCACCCTGCGCGTCGTCTGTCCTCTCCACCTCAGTCCTCGTGTCCGTCACGTCGTCGAGCCGATGCTCGGATCGCACCCGCGCGTATCGCTGCTTGAGCCGCTGGGATACGAGCGGTTCGTCCTGGCGATGAACGACGCCCACATCATTCTTTCCGACTCGGGCGGCGTTCAGGAGGAGGCGCCGGCGCTGGGAAAACCCGTACTCGTCCTTCGCAACACTACGGAACGTCCCGAGGCCCTCGAAGCCGGGACGGCTCGCCTGGTCGGCACAGATGTCAAAGCCATCGTGTCCGAATGCGAGCGACTTTTGTCCGACCCTGAGCACTATCGTTCGATGGCGCACGCGAGAAATCCGTTCGGTGATGGTCACGCGTCCGAGCGGATTCTCGACGTCCTTGCTGATTTTCCGATCGCGTCCCGATTGGATGAAGACGCTCCCTCGACGAGGCCGATCGATACACCGACGTTCGAGAAGGCATTCGCGCTGATGTCCCGTTCCGGCGCTGTCGGCCTTCCGTCCGGGAACAACCGAGCCGACGCCGCGCGCGGCCGCGGCCCAACGAACATGGAAGACGCGGGAGCCGATCGTGCAGGCCGACGGCGCCTGTGACGACACGTCGACGACGATGTTGGGGCACTTATCCGCCGGAATCGGATTGATCCATGATCACGGTGCTCACTGGCGCTCTTGTGCTGCTCTCGACGATATACTTGTTGTCCGCGGCTTTTCTCGCCGTACAGGGTGGCGCGGCTCTCTTTGCGCATCGTCGCGCGCGCCCGGCCTTCGGCGATCGCAGCCCGCGTCTTGCGATTGTCATTCCGGCTCACAACGAGAGCCTGATGATCCAGAAGACGATCAATTCGGTCAGATCGCATCTCCCGCCGGGCGGACGATTGTTGGTCGTCGCGGACAACTGCACGGACAGTACCGCCGAAATGGCGTTGGCGGCTGGCGCCGAGGTCACCGTTCGCCGGGATGCCGATCGCAAAGGCAAAGGCTATGCGCTCGATCACGGCCTTCGGCTGCTCGCGGCCGATCCGCCGGACGTCGTCATTTTCATCGACGCCGATTGCGAGGTCGAGTCGGCGACGGTCGAAGTGCTCGCGAAATCCTGCTTCGCGACGCAGCGGCCCGTGCAAGCGCGCTATATCATGCAGCCTTCGACCGAGATCGGCCTTTTCGATCGGATCGCACAGTTTGCGTGGAGAGTAAGGTCATTCGTACGCCCGTCCGGCGCCGCCAATCTCGGCTGGCCCTGCCAATTGATGGGCACCGGAATGGCGCTTCCCTGGCCGGCGGCCGCCGGCGTCCATCTCGCGAGCGGACATCTGGCCGAAGATCAAAAGCTCGGCGCCGATCTCGCGCTTGCCGGCAAGCCTCCGCTGTTCTGTCCGGACGTGCAGGTGACCAGCCGCTCGCCCGTCACGAAAGAAGCAAAGCGCACCCAGCGGACACGCTGGGAGCACGGCCATCTCGCCCTCATCGCGGAGTACTTTCCTCGCCTGATCGCCTGCGCGTTTCGCAACCGGAATTTTCTTCTGCTCGCGTTTGCGCTCGATCTCTGCATCCCGCCGATGTCGCTTCTGCTCATCTCGCTGGTCCTGGTTCAGTCGTTGAACCTGTGCTGGCTCCTGTTGGCGGATGCATTTGTCCCGCTCCTCGTCTCCTCGCTGGCCCTCCTGCTGCTTGTCGCATCGCTTGCGCTCGCTTGGTGGCAATTCGGGCGCGACGTGATCTCGCTGCGCGACATGCTTTTAGCGCCCGCATACTGCATCGCTCGGCTTCCGTCGCTCCTGCTTTATTTCGTCCACCGTCAAGTCGACTGGATCAGAACCGACCGCGTTTAAGGACTGGGCGGATCTCATGGAATGATGGTCCGACTAACCAGGTGCCCGTCGTCAACGTCATCTTGGATCGGCCAGATGCATGCCTCTTTCGTCACCGTCTTCGGGATGCTCGCCCTTGGCGTATCAAGTGCAGGCGTCATCGACGCACAACGTTCGGCCGTCCTTGCCGCCGAACAGAACGCCGCGAGCGTGCCATCCCGCAGCGCCGCCTCGGAACGGTCGTTTGTGCTCGGCGATCGACCGTTTTCGCCCGCGTCCTCGTGGAATACGCCAATTCCGGCGTCCGCACACTATTCTAGCGTGCGATGGCCCGCCGGATCGCGCTTCGGCGTAGCCTGGAATAGCTATTCTCCCGCCATTTACGTCAGCTCGTCGTCGGATTCCCTCGTGTCGGTGGCATATCCGGCCGTATGGGGTTATCGCGGCGGTGCGCTGCGTGTGCGCATGCCCCTCCCGGCCGATGGCGCCCGCGGCACGGACGGCGAACTGCTGATCATCGACGGCGGCGTCGTTCACAATTTCTGGCAGTTCAAACGCCTCGACAAGACGACAGCGACGGCCAGTTCGTACGCGGCAGCGGACATCGTCTCAGGAACCGGATGGGGGCGCGTAAGCCCGTTCCTCGGCGCCGGGATTGTCGCCGCAGGTTCGAGCCAGCTCGCCGGTCTGCTGATCCAGGCAGAGACGGATCGAGGCGACATCACGCACGCGCTGCAGCTCTGCATCGACATGTCGCTTGCAAAGCCGGGACGTGTCGGCGACGCAATCAGCAGCGACGGCAAAAATCCAAACGGCATCGTCCAGATGGGCGAGCACCTCGCGATCCCGCCGGACGTGCCTATGCCCGCTGGGCTCTCTTCGCTCGGCCAGAAGGTGTTTCGCGCCTATCAACATTATGGTGCCTTTGTCATCGACGTCGCCGGCGGCGTCACGAACCTGCGCGCGCAGGCGAATGCTTACGACGCTCAGACGATCGAATCGCTGCGGCTGGATTTGAGGAGGATCACTCCCCTGCTGCAAAGGGTGAATTGATGGACTCGATCGCGTTTCGACCACCGCTGCCGTCGTCCCCATTATTCGGCCCCCCCTACTCGCCCGGCGGACGGTCGAAACATCCCGCCCTGAAGGGCCTCTTGCCTCGTGAGGTGTATGATGTGTGGCATCGTTGCGATTGCCGGGCATTCCCCGGTTGCTCCATTCATCGTCGACGCTCTCAAACGGCTCGAATACCGCGGCTACAACTCCGCCGGCATTGCCACGCTCGAGAACGGGCGCCTGGCGCGCATTCGCGCCGGGGGCAAGCTGTTAAATCTGGAACAGCGGCTTGCCCGCGAACCGCTGGCGGGGAGGACCGGCATCGGCCACACCCGCTGGGCAACGCACGGACGACCGAACGAAATCAACGCGCATCCGCATGCGACCGACCGCGTCGCGGTGGTTCACAACGGCATCATCGAAAACTTCGGCGAGTTGCGCGCCGAGCTTGAAAAGGGCGGCGTGACGTTTTCGACCGAGACCGACACCGAGGTCATTGCACAGCTGGTCACCGTCCAGATGAACAAAGGCCTCAGCCCGGTCGAGGCCGTCAAGGCCGCTATTCCACGCCTGTCCGGGACGTTCGCCCTCGCCTTCCTGTTCTCCGGCGAAGACGATCTGCTCATCGGGGTGCGCCGCGGCTCTCCGCTTGCAATCGGCTACGGCGCCGGAGAGATGTTTCTCGGCTCCGATGCGCTGGCGCTCGCGCCGTTCACCAACGCAATCAGCTATCTCGAGGACGGCGATTGGGTCGTGATGACCCACGAGGGAGCAAAGGTTCATGATGCCTCGGGAAAGCTGATCTGGCGCGATGTCATCCGATCCGATGCCGCCACCGTCCGGGTCGACAAGGGAAATCACCGCCATTTCATGGCGAAGGAAATTCACGAACAGCCGGACGTCGTCGGGCGCACACTTGCCCATTACATCGATATGGCGGTCGGCAAGATTGCGCTCCCGACCGCGCTGCCGTTCGATTTCCGCGCCATCAAGCGATTGTCGCTCTCCGCCTGCGGCACCGCCTATTACGCGGGCTTGATCGGGAAATACTGGTTCGAGCGCTTTGCGCATCTGCCGGTCGACATCGACGTTGCGTCCGAGTTTCGCTACCGCGAGGCGCCGTTCGAGGTCGGCAATCTCGCCGTGTTCGTGTCCCAGTCGGGGGAGACCGCCGATACGCTCGCGACGCTGCGCCACGCCAGGGAGCAGAAGCAGCACGTGCTCTCGATCGTCAACGTGCCGACCTCCACCATTGCGCGTGAAAGCGACGTGGTGATGCCGACCCTGGCGGGCCCCGAGATCGGTGTCGCGTCGACCAAGGCGTTCACCTGCCAGCTCGCGGTTTTGGCGTGCATGGCGATCGCAGCCGGGCGAGCCAGAGGCGTCCTGAGCGCCGAGGACGAGCACGGGCTGGTGCGCACTCTCATCGAGGTGCCCCGAACTCATGGCGGAAGCCCTGGCGCTCCAGCCCAGGATCGAGCATCTCGCGCACGATCTCTCGGGGAGCCGCGACGTCCTCTATCTCGGCCGCGGCACCTCGTTCCCCCTGGCGCTTGAAGGGGCGCTCAAGCTCAAGGAAATCTCCTACATACACGCCGAGGGCTATGCCGCCGGCGAGCTCAAGCACGGCCCGATCGCGCTGGTCGACGACACGATGCCGGTGGTGGTGATTGCGCCCTACGACCGGATGTTTGAAAAGACCGTCTCGAACATGCAGGAGGTGGCGGCGCGCGGCGGCCGCATCATCCTCATCACCGATGCACGCGGCGCGCAGGCCGCAACGGTGGAATCGACCATCACGCTGGCGCTGCCGGCAATGCCCTCCATGGTGACGCCGCTGGTCTATGCCATCCCGGTGCAGCTCATCGCCTACCACACGGCCGTCATCATGGGCACCGATGTCGATCAGCCGCGCAACCTGGCGAAATCGGTGACTGTGGAGTGACGCCGCGGGTGCCGTCGAACAGGCACGTATTCACATTGCCAAAGCCGTCTCGCGAGCCACGCTCTGCCGCGAAAGTCCTATCGTCGTGCGGCCTTCCGGCCCCGGCGCAAATACGTCATCCGCCAAACTTGTGCCGCGACCAAAGGTAAGTCGGTATGAATTTCGCCATCGCAAGCGACTAAACCAAACCACGCGCGGTCCGCGCCGGCGCGCTAAAGACATCACGACGACATTGAATCCGTTTACTATTGTCCTCTCGAATGTAAAAATCGTACGTAATATTGTTCGCGACGTGCATGTACTTGGCCTTGACTGGTCGCGCCCCGATAATTTCAGCACTGCACCATATTCACAACAAACTCCACCGACAAGGTCGCTGTCGGAAGGGGAACAAATCGATCATCAGCTCGAGCAGATCGCGAACCGCAATCCGCGGCAACGTCGCGCTTTCAGCGACAACGACAGAGGGGGAATAAATATGTCCACAAGTGACAGCATAGCTTTGACGCTCGACACCTATGGCAGCCGAATTCCGGCTTGAGACCATCGGACCGCGAAAGTTCACCACCAGACTTTGCCGGCGCCGTCAGAAGTTCATCTGACCACGCCTGATCGAGCAGCATTTTCCGAAGCGACAATCTCGCTGCGCGGACTGAGCAATGCTGCCTTTCTCGGATGTTGCGCCGGCACTGATCGGACCATTGAGGATAAATCGTGCTGAACCACGAGAACAGCGTGCGCCCGGAGCCAGATCGCGGACTGATCGCCCTGATCATGCTGATGCATTGCCAGGGAGTCGCCGTCGACGCTGAGCAGATTCGACACCAATTCCAGGGAAGGCCGATCGGCGTCCCGGATATGATCCGGTGCGCGAAAGCCTTGGGGCTCAAGGCCCGCTGCGTGTCGACGAGCTGGGATCGCCTCGGGAAGACGCCTTTGCCGGCGATAGCCGCCTTGCGGGACGGCCGGTTCCTGCTGCTCGGGAAAGCAGGCGAGGACCGGATCATCGTGCAGGCGCCGGATTCGCCACGGCCCGCCATGATGAGTCGAGACGAACTCGAGACCGTGTGGGACGGCCGTCTGGTTCTTATGACGCGACGAGCCACACTCACCGACCTGGCACGGCGGTTCGACATCACTTGGTTCATCGGTGCGATCGGCAAGTATCGCCGGCTCCTGGGCGAGGTCCTTGCCGCGTCGTTCTTTCTCCAGCTGTTTGCGCTGGTGTCGCCCCTGTTCTTTCAGGTCGTGATCGACAAGGTCCTCGTGCATCGCAGCATGAGCACGCTCCAGGTGATTGCGGCCGGCATCATCGCGATCGCGCTGTTCGAGACGATCCTCGGCATTCAGCGGACGTACCTGTTCGCGCATACGACCAACCGGATCGATGTCGAGCTCGGGGCGCGTCTGTTCCGCCATTTGATGGCGCTGCCGATCAGCTACTTCCAGGCCCGGCGGGTCGGTGATTCGGTTGCCCGCGTGCGCGAACTCGAGAACATCCGCAATTTTCTGACGAGTTCGGGGCTGACGCTGGTCATCGACCTGTTCTTCACGCTCGTCTTCGTGGCCGTGTTGTTCTTCTATTCGCCCCTGCTGACCTGGATCGTGCTGGCCGCGTTCCCGATATACATCGGCATCTCGGTCGCCGTGACGCCCTTGTTTCGCAGGCGGCTCGACGAAAAATTCAAGCGCGGCGCCGAGAACCAGGCTTTCCTGGTCGAGAGCGTCACCGCGATAGAAACCCTGAAGGCGATGGCGGTCGAGCCGCGCATCCAGCAGCGCTGGGAGGAGCAACTCGCCGGCTACGTGGCCGCGAGCTTCCGCGTGATCAGCCTGGGAAACACCGCGAGCCAGACGGTGCAGTTCGTCAGCAAGCTGGTCACCGGCGCCATCCTGTACGTCGGGGCGAAGCTCGTCATCCAGGGCGATCTCACGGTCGGCGAGCTCATTGCCTTCAACATGCTCGCCGGGCACGTAAGTACCCCGGTGCTGCGCCTCGCCCAGACGTGGCAGGATTTCCACCAGGCGCGCCTGTCGATCGCGCGTCTCGGCGACATCCTCAATACCGCACCCGAACCGCTCTACAATCCGGGGCGGATGGCGCTCGCGGCGATCCGCGGCAACGTCACCTTCGAGCATGTCACGTTTCGCTATCGCCTCGATGGCCCGGAAATTCTCCACGACGTCAACCTGGAGGTGCCGGCCGGCGCGGTGATCGGCGTCGTCGGCGCATCCGGATCGGGCAAAAGCACGCTCGCCAAGCTGGTGCAGCGTCTTTATGTGCCCGAGAGCGGGCGAGTGCTGATCGACGGGGTAGACGTCGCGCAGGTCCATCCGGCGTGGCTGCGCCGCCAGATCGGCGTCGTGCTGCAGGACAGCGTTTTGTTCAACACCTCCGTCCGAGACAACATCGCGCTCGCCGATCCGACCATGTCGACCGAGCGCATCGTCGCGACCGCTAAGCTCGCCGGTGCCCACGAGTTCATTCTCAAGCTTCCCGAGGGCTACGACACCAATGTCGGCGAGCGGGGCAGCAACCTTTCGGGTGGCCAACGGCAGCGCATCGCCATCGCGCGCGCGCTGGTGACCGATCCGCGAATCCTGATCTTCGACGAGGCGACCAGCGCACTCGACTATGAAAGCGAACGCATCGTCCAGGCCAACATGACCCAGATTTCGCGCGGCCGCACCGTCATCATCATCGCGCATCGCCTTTCCGCGCTGCGGATGGCCGACCGCATCATCACGATCGAGCACGGACGGCTGGTCGAAGACGGCCCCCACGACCAGCTGATCCAGGCCGGCGGACGATACGCGAACCTGTATCGCCTTCAATCGGGCCTGCACGACCGCTCGACGGCTCTCGACGCCGTTGCGGCGGCACGATCGTCCCACAACTGATTGGAGCTGAGCCCGTCGAGGCCCGCGGCAACCACCCACGACGAACAAGTCCAAGATCGAGCGAAAGCATGGAAGCGATAGTCAGATCATCGAACGACCCGGGGCTCTTCGTCCTCGAGATGTTGCTGCGTCTGCGGGGCAACGATGTCGACGCTCAAAGCCTGCGCCGTAGCGTCGGCGACGGTCCCGTTGGCGTCTCCGAGATGTTGCGGTGTGCCGACGGATTCGGTCTTGCGGGCCGATGCCGCAAGACCGACTGGGACGGGCTGGCGGCTCTTCCGCTGCCCGGCATCGCCGTGCTGCGCGGCGGGGGTTTTCTTTTGCTCGGCAAGGTGAGCGCCGACAAGGCAATCGTCCTCGCGCCGGACGCCCAGCGGCCGACGATGATCTCGCGCGCCGAGTTCGCGTCCATCTGGGATGGCGGTGTCGTGGTGATGCGAAAGCGCGGCGTTCTCGCCCGCTTTCTGCGGCGGCTCGATCCGCGCCGACCCGGCGCCGTGCTGCGCCGCTCGCTCTCCGCGACGGGGCGCCGCGCGGTCAGACCGAAGCTCGCCCAAACGGCCGGGCTGTTGAGCACGGCCGGCGCCGTCGTGATCGATTTCGCCGAGCGCGCCCGCAAGATCCGACACGCCGTCGAGTTTCCGAAGCTGGCGGATGACACTCGCTCGAGCGAGCTCGCGTTCCTGCCGGCCGCCCTCGAGATCCAGGAAACGCCCCCTTCCCCGCTAGGCCGTGCGATCGCCTACAGCATCATGGGGGTGTTCGGCGTTGCGATCGTCTGGGCGAGCTTCGGCACGGTCGACATCGTCGCGGTCGCGCCGGGAAAAATCATCCCCAGTGGACGCACGAAAACCATCCAGCCGTTCGAGACCAGCGTCGTACGCTCGATCCGCGTCCACGACGGCCAGAACGTCAAGACCGGCGACGTGCTCGTCGAGCTCGACACGACGATGAGCGCGGCCGAGCTCGGCCATCTGCGGAGCGACCTCATGGCGGCGCGATTGGAGGTCGCACGTCTTCGGGCGGCGCTTGCGGGCACGGATGCTCCGCTTGCAGCCTTTACGCCGCCCGAAGGCGCGCCGGCCGAATTGATCGAGATGCAACATCGCTTTCTGGTCAGCCAGACCACGGAACAAAACGCCAAGCTCGCCGCCATCGATCGGCAGATCGCGCAGAAGAACGCCGAACGCGCGACCATCAAGGCGTCGATCGACAAGCTCGAGGCGACCATCACGCCGCTGCAACAACGCGTCGACATCCGCGAGCAGCTCTTTCAAAAAGAGCTGGGGTCCAAGATCACCTATTTGACCGAGTTGCAGGAGCTGGTCGGGCAAAAGCAGGACATCCGGGTCCAGCAAAGCCGTTATGCGGAAACCGATGCTGCGGTCGCCGCGCTGGTCGAGACCAGGAGCAAGACCGTCGCCGAGTATCAGCGCGGCCTGCTCGACGAGCTGGCCAAAGCCGAGCAGAAGGTCGGAGGCCTCGCGCAGGACGTCATCAAGGCGGAGCAACGCATGAGCTTCCAGACGCTGAAAGCGCCGGTGGACGGAATCGTGCAGCAGCTCGCGATCCATACGGTCGGCGGTGTCGTGACGCCGGCTCAGTCGATCATGGTTATCGTCCCGGCCGAAAGCAGCCTCGAGGTCGAGGCCATGATCTCGAACCGCGACATCGGATTCGTCGAAGCCGGCCAGGACGCCGCGATCAAGGTGGATACGTTCAATTTCACGCGCTACGGCCTGCTGCAAGGGAAGATCGTTAGCGTATCCCAGGACGCCATCACGCGCGACAAGCCGCCGGACAAGGGCAATGAGGAAACGCAAGGCACGCAGTCGAGCAGTAGCGAGCCGAAAGGCCAGGAGCTGATCTACGCTGCCCGCATTTCGCTCGACCGCAGCCAAATGGCGATCGACGGGAAGCGAGTCAATCTCTCGCCCGGAATGGCCGTCACTGCGGAGATCAAGACAGGCTCGCGCACGATCATGAGCTATCTGCTTTCGCCGCTGTCGCGCTATGGGCATGACAGCCTGCGGGAAAGGTAAAACATGACCCCATCGACACGACCCGGCCTTCGTGCCCGCGGCACCACGACGTCGCGCTGTCGGCGGCGGCACCCGCTGCAAGAGTTGGTTTCGGAGACAGATGAATCTCGAGGGCACGATCATGGGAAAATGATAAAGTCATATCGCGATAATACCTTATTACATGGCTATGTCGTCCGATTCTGCTCAAAGTTTCGCCAAAGTATATGACAAAACAGCGCCTGCTCCAGGTGCGCTATGTCGGGAAGGCACGTCACTCGTATCTGGTTTAACAACGTCTATCCCTACGCGTATCAAATGAAAGGGGGAAGTATGTACTCGCTATCAAACGCTCCGTTTTCGGCGAACTCGTCTTGGAATACGGCGATCCCGCAAGGGTCGACTTATGGGAAGGTCAATTGGCCCGCGCCGACGGGATACAACTATAGCGTCGCATGGGACGCCTACTCGCCGTCGGTTTACGTGGCTTCGCCCACCGACCCGGTGGTGCAGGTCTCGGTTCCGGGCGGCTGGGGATACCCGGGCGGGACGGTCAGCGTTCATATGCCGGCGGCAGCCAACGGTGCTGCCGGCACCGATGGAGAGCTGGTCGTCATCGACGGCGACAACGCCTACAACTTCTGGCAATTCGACCGCACGAGCACGACGAGCGCGAAGGCCTCGTCGTATGGCGTCGAGAACGTCGTGACCGGAGACGGTTGGGGAAGCAAGTCGCCCTTCCTCGGTGCAGGCACGACAGCTGTCGGGGCAAGCGAGCTGGGCGGGCTGCTGGTGAAGGCCCAGACCGACAGCGGCACGATCGATCACGCCCTGCAGCTCGTTGTCGATTCCACGCTGGTCAAGTCGGGATTTACCGGCAGCGCCATCGCGGGCGACGGCAGCAGCGCGACGGGTATCGTGAAGGAAGGTGACCACTTGGGCATTCCAGCCGGAACGCCGATGCCCGCGGGCCTTTCGCCGCTCGGTCAGGAGGTCTTCCGCGCGATGCAGCAGTACGGCGCGTATGTGGTCGACGTGGCCGGCGGAGTGACCAATGTGCGCGCGCAGGCAAACTCCTACGACGCGACGACCATAACGGCTCTCTGGCACGACATGGGGAATATCACGCCCCTACTGCAGGAGGTCACGGCAGGCGCAGGCAGCCCGTCGCCGACTCCCACTCCGACCCCGACTCCGACTCCGACTCCAACCCCGACGCCAACCCCGACGCCGACACCAACGCCGACGCCGACGCCGACGCCGACGCCAACGCCGACCCCGACTTCGACACCAACCCCGACGCCGACACCAACCCCGACTCCGACTCCGACTCCGACTCCGACACCAACCCCGACGCCGACTCCAACCCCAACTCCGACCCCTACTCCAACGCCCGTTCCGACACCGCCCGCCGTAACCTTGTCGTGGGATGCCGCACTCGGCGCCGGAATCAGCAATGGCAACGGTGACCTGAGTGCCGGGACGGTGCATCTCGACCTCAACTTCAGCGGACCGGTGCAGGTGAGCGGCACACCGACCCTCACGTTGAATGACGGCGGCACCGCGAACTATGTCAGCGGGTCGGGCACGAACAACTTGTTGTTCAACTACGCAATCGCGCCGGGCCAGAACACATCGGACCTCACCATCAAAACCTTCAACCTGAGTGGAGTGAAGGATCAGGCAGGCAACGCAGTCAATCTTGCAGGTGCGCCGACTAATCCAGCCGGAACGCTCAAGATCGACACCGCCGCCCCCACGTTGACGTCGATCGGCGCGAGCGGTCAGGGCATCACCGGCGGGACGGGCCACCTGCACTCCGGGACAGTGCACCTGACGGTCGGCACCAACGAAGCCGTGAACGTCACCGGCACGCCGAGCCTGACCTTGAATGACGGCGGCACGGCGAAGTACGTCAGCGGTTCTGGCACCAACAAGCTGGTGTTCGACTATACGATCGGGACCGGCCAGCGGACGTCGGACCTCGCCGTCAGCAGCTTCAATCTGAGCGGCGTCAAGGATCTGGCGGGCAACAACGTCAGCCTGACGGGTGCACCGACGAACCCGGCCGGAACGCTCGCCATCGGCTCGCGATGGGGCTCGTGGGGACACTGGCACGACTACGCCTCAACCACCGTCAACACGAGCACCGTCAACACGAGCACGAGCGCCGGTGCCAGCGCGATGGCCTCACTGCCGACCGACAGCGGGCAAACGGCAATTGGCCAGAGCGGCTCTCCCTCGAGCGCCAGCTCCAGCGGTGCGGCGGTCGCGGGCTCGACCAGCACGGCGCCGCTCGGCGCGCCCGCCCAACCCGCCTGGTTCACACCCGCTGCCGGCGGCAGGCTGACGTCGGACGCATTGTCCGGACTAGGGCTCGCGGACGCGGCCATGCCCGGCCAGGCGTCCAACGGCGGCAACACGGGTGGTCCGTCGGCGGCGGGCTACGGGGCGATTGGTGCCAAGCTTGCCCTGTTGAGCCAATACGCGGCCTCGAGCTTTGCGTCGTCGGCCGATCTGTCCGGAGGATCGCTCGTGCGTGAGGCGCTATCGTCCGTGCAGACGCCGACACTGACACGGCCCCAATCGGCGTAGCGACCCACCGCCGGAAATTCACGAAGCTCAAGTCGGGGCGCGCGACCGGTCTCAACGGTTCGCGCGCCCCGGCGTTTCTGGGCCCCGGGAACCCATACCTCCAGAGTTACGGAGCCGACCGGCTCGGCCGCCAACCTGGCGCCGAGGGGCCGCAGGCCACCCGGCGATTGCCGCCGATGCGCACACGTCCCTCAAACCACCACGACGCTCGAGCGACATCGCGGAACGCAAGATGCGCTTTTCGCCCGAGTTCAGCGCCCGTCATACCGAGGCCTCCTGCGCCCGCAGCTTCGCCGCGGCCGTCGCTTCGACGCCGCTCCGCGGACATCGGCCAATTCCCACGAATGCCCCGGAAAGGCCCCTCACGTCGACAAGTCGCGTCGGCGCGAGCCGGCCTGATGAATGCCGGCACCATGGAGTGCCCCGCGGAGCCCGGCTGCCCCGGCGCCGCGCGCTCATCGCGACGTCTATAGTCCTGCCGCCATTCGAACGCGACATCGGACCCAAACAAGCCGCGCAGCTTATTCACGAGCGTATTAGCTCGACATGAAAGGCACCGGCGGCCATACCCCGCCTTAGCGCCGGAGATACATCCGGGTATTGAAGCGTGACTAATGAAAATATAACGCGCTTGCACCGATCCGAAATTCAATTCTCAGCGTTGTCTCGTCGGTATCTGACTCTTCTCGCACGTTATCCAAGACGTTCCCGCCGGGCAAAGGATCCTTCGCCCAACGCAACCGACCAGGACGATACGCGATGATGGCTCCAGACCAGAGCACCAACGTGCAAGACGGACGTCTATCGTCCTCGGTTGAGCAATCCATGCTCGCAATGGTGCCGCGCCTGCGCGCTTTTGCGGTCTCATTGTGCGGAAACGCGGATCGCGCGGATGATCTTGTCCAGGAGACGCTGCTGCGTGCCATTACCCACATCGACTCTTTTCAGCCGGGATCAAATCTGGGGGCCTGGCTCGTGACAATCCTGCGCAACTGCTTTCTCTCGGAAACTCGTAAACGCTGCAAGGAAGTTGAAGACACCAAGGGAAGTTACGTCCAAAGCCTGCGGTCCGCCCCCGAGCAGGAAAGCCGCCTGGGCATGGATGAATTCCGGGCCGCTCTCGCAAAGCTGCCGGTTGACCAGCGTGAAGCGCTGCTGTTGGTCGGCGCCGCCGGATTTTCATACGACGACATCGCGACTATCTGCCAGACCACGACCGGGACGATCAAAAGCCGGATCAATCGCGCCCGCACACGTCTCGCAATTCTTCTGTCGATCGACAGCGTCAGCGATCTTGGTTGCGACGACAAAACCCGCGCCATACTCGATTCGAACAACGGTGTCTGCTCGGCGCAGTGGCGATAAGGCGCAGGCGCGATAAAGTAGCGATGAAAATGATTCGCCCGTCAGCTCGTCGAATGAGCACAAGCGCCGTTTGACTGCCGCCAACACCACGTCTGGGGCTGCCTGCACGACGAAGACGATACTGGCTTGAGCACCTCGGCCGCGCCTCCCTCGCGGCGAGCCCGCGAGGGATCCCTGCACATCACAAGATCATTCGTGCGCCGACGTATGGCTGATCATGCCTTGCGCCGGAAACCGGTCCGGTCCCTTGGTGGAGGGAATCACGCTTCTCTGAACCTTGAGCACATCGCCGGGAAGCAGGATCATGTGCTCTTCCGCGTCCAGAGTCAGCGGCTTTCCATCCTGGACGCGCACGACCGTGAGGCTGCGCGCCCCGATCGCGCCCTCGTCGACGCTGCTGACGAGGGTCGGCGACGTGAGTTGCGCCTCGACCAGAATGCTGCGGTTGGTATCGAACTTGACTGAGATCTCGTCGAGCTCCAGCCTCGTCCGCTGCATGTCCTGGCTGGTGGTCGCGTTATGCTGCGACTTGAGATCGAAGATCTTCAAGTCCACCTGGGTGACGTTCTGGCGGGCTCGCAGGATCAAGGTCTGAAAGCCTTGCTCGGCGACATCGATCTGAGCCAGCGTCCGCTCGAGGTCCGACTTGCGGGGGGCCGTCGCCAGGCCACGTGCATACAGTGCTTTCACCCGATCGAGCTCGGTTTGCACCGTCGCATATTGGACTTTGTTCGCCTGAATTTGGCGGGTGACCGTCTCGATCTCACGTTCGTAGAGGTCGCGGGTCTCCTCCAAGCTGTCGAGCTGGGTCTTCAAGGCCTCGATGTGGATCCCGAGGAGAGATCGCTCTTCATCGACGAGCTCGGCCAGTCCCTTGTCGTCCGCGTATTGCCGCACGAGCTCGGGAGGAAAGGAAATGTCCGTCTTCAGTGCAAGCTCCGCGTTGAGGCGAGCGCGCTGGGCAAGCAACACATAGTATCGCTTCACGAGAGTGCGCATGTCGCCCCTGATCTGGATGTTGTCGCGCTCGAACCGCATCAGGGCCGGATCGTTGAACCGCATCCATCCACCGGCGAGGCTCACGGCCTGGAGGACGGTCAGGCCGGACCGGTACGGGTACTCACCCGGCTTTTGCACATCGCCCATCACATAGATCGGTCGCGATTGCAGGACGTCGACGGTGGTACCCGGCTTATCGGATAGTCCGGACCGGATGAAGCGATCGGAGATCAGCTTGGCGATTTGCTCCGGCAACGACCCGTTCACCGTGATCTCTCCGATCGGGCCGATGGTGAGCGTGCCATTGGCGCTGACCGTGTATTCCCCGCTCAGCTCGGGATATTGAAATATCTTGATCTTGAGCTTGTCATCGGGCCGGACGGCATACTCCGCGGTTCCGCTGACCGCACTCCCGGCCAGCAACGCAGCGAGCATCACGGCGGCTGCAAGAGCTCTGGTGGACATACGGAATACTTTCATCACGGCACCTCACGACGTTTTCTGGTTCAGACTAGCCGGAAGCGTATCTCCGAAAGGGTAATCGTGTGCTCCGGACGTACAGGCGTTGGATGCGCTACGTCGTTTTGCGAATTTCGCCTCCGCCGCCTGGAACTTGTTGGCAGCCGTGCCGATCGCCTTCTCGTTCGCTACATTCAAGACGGCTCCGATGAATTTCCAACGCGAACTGCCGGACATTTCCAACAAGCGTTGGATACGCTCGAAGTCGGTCCCTCCCCACTCTAAAACCAAGAGAAGTCCCTGGAGTTTCTCCGCTGCGATGCGGAATTCGGGGCCATCGACAAGCGGCGGCAGCACGGCGATCAAGACGTCGTGAGCGCATCCCTCCGCATGGCTCGCGTTGTCCATTCGGCTCCAGAATTGCGGACCGTCCGAACGATCGAGCGTGAGGAGACCGAGCCTGCCGGACTCCCGCCCGGCATCCCACGTCGACGTCGGTGCAGACCCCGCGCTTGCTTCATCATGGCCTGCAGTGACGGCAATCGGTGCGCCGGACCCGAGTGGGCTTACGCCAGCGTCACAAACCAATAGGACGGTTTTGCCCGCAGCGGCCATCTGGCGAGCCAGGCTTGTCGCCAGCGTCGTGGCTCCTGCTCCCGCGACTTCCGAGGTCACACCAATCTTGATCGATCCAGACGACCGAATTGCCGTTTGGACGCGCCGCAGCGTGTGGGACATCATCGAGTGTGGCGGCTCAACCGTCAGCGAAGAGAGGCCGCTGGCGGGGCTGCCGCCGACCGACGGCGCCTGCGCGGCCGGCGTGCTCTGAACACGCGAGACCAGCCCGAGGCATTCCAACCCGAGAGCCTCGATTTGTTCGGCGGTCCGGATCTTGCGGTCGCGGAAGTCGCGCAGGATCGCCAGTCCGCCGCCGAAAACGAACCCGAACATCATCGCGGCGAGAACGAGAACCAACCGCCTCGGGCCGTCCGGACGCACCGGCGGATAGGCCGTGGACATTACATAAATACTCGGGCCGAGACCCTGCAGCCGCTCCCTCAAGAGCGTCGCGTGTGATCCTTCCGTGTCCTCGCTAAGGCCCTCCGCCGGCGCATTCCTGACGATTCCGTTCGCGATCCGAGCCGCTTTATCTGGATCGTTCGCCGTCATGCTGACGTCGATCGTATGGCTCATGCCGATCCGCTTGACCGAAAGCCTCTTCTGAATCGCTTGAACGGCGCGCTCAACCTTCTCGCGGTGCTCATCCGCGATTGCCACGGCAGGGGCAAGAAGCCCGGCGAGCCACTCGCCGACCACGCCGTCGCGCATGAATTCAGCGTCTTCCGTCAGCCTCAGGGCACGAGCCGTCCTGCTCAAGGTGCTGTCCGCCCGCAGGATCTCGATCTGGTTTTGAACCAACGCAACGTCGGCACGTCCCGGTGAAATGACCGATTTGGCAGTGGGATGGAGTTCCCTGGTGTAGACGAGGAGCTGCGTCGAAGCGGTGTACCGCGCAGGCCTCACCGCGAGAAACAAAGCTGCGAGAAGAAGGAAGCAGACGCCACAGAGACACACGAGGCGCCAATGGCGCAGGAGCGGACCGGCAGGACCAAAGCCGCGCCGCAACCCGCTTTCGCTCTCTCGTCCGCCGCGGCGCACGAGCCCCGGTGCTTTCGGCCGGGCGAGGTTCGCTGTGGAACGGAAGGCAGGCGGATCACTACGCATCGGAAGTCGCAGCTCGGAGAGACGGAGCGATGCATGGGGTCACCGGCTCGGACGAATGCGACGGCCGTTGCGCGGCTCGCATCCAGACAAACACCCAATTCCACACGCCCCACGTCATTTCGTGCATGATATTTTCGTAGTCCTCCCTGCTCAGCCGGCTGAGCAGAAGTTCGGCGACCTGCCGCGATTTGTCGCCATGCAGATCGCTCGAGACCTCACCTGCTGTGAGCAAATCCAACATTGGCTGACGCGCGTGATCGGCGCGATTGCGCGGAGCGAGACTCACGATCTCCGCTTTGGCTCTCTCGGTGGCGGCCGCGGTGTGCAGATGGGTGCGCGACACTCGCTCGCCCTTCTCGAGGCGCCCGAGAATCGCGCTTCTGACTTCCGGCGGAGTTGCTTGGAAAGGTAGACGCGAAGGGTCGAGGGCACCATAAGCGCAACCAGCTGCGCATTTGTTCCCGCCGCGCGGGCCAGCTTCATCAAATCTTGCGCTGTTCTGATCTTGAATTCGCAGGAGCGTTCAACCCAGTTGACAAAAACCCCGTGCGGCAGGCTTGCCTTGACCCGTAACAACTCTCGTCCGATTTCGACCGCATGCTCGGTCGCCTTTTGACGAAGCAGCTTGATCCGCTCCGCGACATTCTGGAGCTCAGTCGAGGAGATCTCCGACTTCGACAGCATTTTCCTGACCTCTACCCGCCTTGCCTCCCAGCACACGTCCTCGGCCTGCATTGTGCGCCAGCCGCGCTTCGCTACGAGGCAGCAAAAGGAGTAGACGAGCGGACAGAGGCACTACTCCGTTGGTAGTACTCCCGTGAAATGCCGATCGTACACGGCGCAAGTTGCAGCTCTCCGATGGTGGAGGTCAGCGGCAGCAATTCGGCCTGCGAACCGCCCGGCGCGAAGTCCGTGGCGACCGAGCGGCGGCGCCCGCGGTCATCTAATAGTCGCTGATAGGTTAGGGCTGCGGCATCCAACCGCAACCGACGAAAGCCCGATGACCAACGAGATGATCAACCTTCGCGGTTGCGCAAAGGGCCGGGTTGCCGCGGCGTCCTGCGCGGGCTGCCGCCCCGAATTCGAGTTTCTCGGCTCGGGAACCTCGAAGCTAGCGCTTCGCGGCTTTTACCGGATTGATTGCGATCTCAGGATTGTCGTACAGCACGACGTTCAATAGGGAGTTACGGACTTCCAGCTTCCGTTTGTAGTCGATGAAGCCCAATTTGCGGAATTTGTTCATGAAGAAGCTGACGCGCGCGCGCGTTGTTCCGATCATGTCCGCCAGCATCTCCTGACTGATCTTCCCCACGACCGGCTGCGGCCGGCCTTCCTTGCCGAAATTCGCAAGAAGAAGGAGAAGGCGAGCAAGACGCTTTTCGCTCGAATTGAACATGTGGTCGATCAAGTCCTCCTGGATGCGGCCGTTGCGTTCCAGCAAATACGCCACGAACAGCTCGGAAAAGCGCGGCTCGGCGCGCATGACGGCGACCATGGCGGCCTTAGTAACTCTTGTGATCACGCAGTCATCCATCGCGGTGGCCGTCGCAATGCGCAACGTATGGCTATGCAGGCATGCTTCTCCAAAGAACTGGCCGGGCCCCAGGATGGCGATGACGGCCTCCTTACCTTCCCTGGAAGCGACGGTGAGCTTGACTTTCCCTTTCTGGATGTAAAAGACCGCGTCTGCGGGGTCTCCCTGCGAGAAAACGACACTCCGCTTGGGAAACTTGGCGATTGCTTTGCCCTCGCCGACATCGGCGAGAAATGCCTTGGGATCGAACGAGGCTCTCGGGCTCTTGGCTCTCCCGCTCACACGGTCTCCTGATGGCTTGCGCCCGACGCCGTTCAAAACAGTAAATGGGACGAGTGGTACATGACTCGATGCCGTTGGGTCCGCCCGCGGGCATCTGAAGGTAAACCCATATGCGGCGCGAGATCGTCGCGGCAGATCGACGCGCATGGAGAAGACCTTCGGCATCGCCACCGCGAGCTCCGCCACGGCAGGGACGGGCCGCCCGCTCCGTTCGAGCGAAGGGTCCACTCGCGGATCCGCACTTGCGTGGCTGGCCGTCGCGTCGCCGCTCTGCCTCTTGGCGATTTAAGAGCACGCTCATCTACTCGAAGTCCGGCGCGTGAGGATCATTTCACTCAACGTGATCAGGCAGCCTGTACGGCGCAAGCGCTGGCGAGCTGACCGACGGCGAAGGCCGCATGCCGGGAGGATTGTTTTGGAGAGCCCAAATCGCCGCCTGCGTCCGATTCTGAACGTGGATCTTCCGCAATATCGACTTCAGATGGAGCTTGACCGTCGACTCGGCGATCTGGCAGGTGCGCGCGATGATCTTGTTGGGATCGCCGGATGCCAGGCAGCTCAAGATTTCCAGTTCGCGGTCGGAAAGTATCGGACGCGTTGCTCCATTGCCGCCATTGATGCCGTTGCCGCCGTTGCGCGGAGGACTTCGTCCGACGTCGCGAAGTTCTGGCCCGATTGCACCAGCTCGATCGATCTGCATTTCTCTCCCACGACGACGAGCTTCTGTCCGAGAAAGGCAAGCTCCAGAGATTTAAGCAGGACATCGCGCGACTGGATGTTCAGGATGTATGCATCGGCGCCGCTGCGCAAGATTTGCGTAATATCGATCCGGGTCGGTTGATCGTTGACGTCCGCGACTGCGACGATCTTGCAGTCTTGCTTGATCAAGGAAAGTCCTTCCAACAGCTGGAAGTCGTCAGGCGCTCCTTTTCCGACTCCGACGATGAGGAGGCCGACCCGCCCCGCGGCCGTCCGAGGTACTTGTTCGAGCGTTGCGACGCTCGCTACGACCGTGAAGTTGCTCTCGTCGAGAAGCGAAGCCAAGCCTTCCCGCAGGAGCGTTCGGGGTTCAACGATGACCGTGAGCACGTTACGCTTCATCACACACTCCATCGCCCTTCGTATCCTGCACTCGATGACACATTCCCCCACGCTCTCGTCGATGACACATTCCGCTGCAAACGGCGTCTCTTCACCTCGCGATTCTTTCCTGGGACTTTTCCCGCCTCCCGCTCTGCTGCGATCTCATCTTTTGGATGCGACCTTTTCGATGACCACAGAGACTAGGTCTGTTCAGAGCATCTGATCTGTTCAAAATTGATCACAATCCTCCGTAATAATAGTACCATAGAGTAATACAGTGGACTATACTTCGGTATATACAATGCATACGCGTGTCGCCATTTTCAGAGTCCGAGGTCTCGGCAAAGTATTCTCAAGAAAGGACGTCCATTCCTCGGAAAACCGCGCGCTACTATAGGTTGCTTTTCCAATGTCCGCCCGCAATCTTGAGAGAATTGGTTCTCTGCAGAAGCGGCCGGACCACTCTCGATCCGGCTGCCGACAAGTCTCTCGAAGAGATCCTCAACCATAGTCGCGAGGCCGCCGTCGCCATCGTCGGCAACACGGTGGACTGCGGCGTCATCCGCGAGCCGAAATGGCTGTTGATGTGGGATAACGCCTGAAGTCGGCCGCCCGGAATGGCGGCTATCCGATTTGATCAACGCCCGTACCTAGCAAGGTCACGCCGGCGTTGCGTGGCGCACGGCTCGCCGAGCCGCGCGCGTCGGCACGACCACCGGGGCAGGATATGAGGAGGTACGGGTAGGTGGCCGCGCCGCATTGCACGGGGGCCAGGGGACATACCAGCGAACCGTCAGGATGCAATTAGCGCGGCATGGTGCAAAGTCGATCGGGGCGCAGGCGTGTCCGCTCCGATTGCGGCCTGTCAGCCTGATTGAGAGTTGCTGCACCTACCTGCGACGGAGAAGAGGCGGCGGTTCGGGCGGCAGCTCCGGGGCGCGGTGCCAGACCGCTCCGTGGTCGAATTGCAGCACCAGGCCCTCGGGCGAATAGATGACGCCTTCTTGCGCCGCATCGACCCAGATGCGGCCCGGATAGTTGACCCACGCGCGCGACGAGAGCCCCGCGTCACTGACAATATTGAGCTCCCAGCCATTTTGCGTGATGTGGGCGATAGCGCCCGGCGGCCCGGCGCAAGCCGCTACGCATTGCCATTGGCCGGTCAGGTTGACGCCCTGCGCCGATGCGCCCGTTGCACCCAAGACCGCGATTACGGCTACCGCTCCAAGTATCGTTCTCATCGTCCTGTCTCCCGGGTTGTCGCCGATGCGTCAGTGCGTATCCGGCTTCTTCACGTGATGCTGCGGTTTCCCGAATGAGGTTCGCCGAGCCGCGGTCGCTCGGCGCGATGCGCACTAGCACCGTCTGATCGTGATCGTGCGTTCGACGCCATCCTCCGAGTGAACATGTTGCGATCCGATTTGGCAGCTTCGATTTTTGATGAGATCGCTTTCGTCCGTTCTTTCAGCCGACATGCCTGCGGCCATCAAGACGGGCGCGCGCCGGTCAGGCTCGTCCACGGCGCCCGACGGCCGAAACGATCCGTTGTCGGTTCTCGTCGCAGGGGGCAATTCGGAAAGGCACCGCGTGATCGCGATTTTCCGCTCGCCGCCCGCTTCCGACGGCACCACGCTGGTCTGCGTCTGAAAACGGCAACTGGGGCGATAGATCTCGAGTTGGATGTTGTCGTGTGCCGGCGGCGGAATGGCGAGGCCCCTGTCGTCGACCGTCGGGGCGTACGGCCCTGCGCCTCCAATTCCATCGTAATACGCGCCATACAGCAGGCCGCCATCCGGTAACACCAACGGATGCGGAAAGCGCATGAAGCGGCCGGATCGCCGCACGAACGGGTTGGCGCCGGTACGGACGAATCCATTGCGGAAGAATGGCCGGGCGCCGAACCGCGCGGCTGCGTGCGCGGCCGGTCGAAACCCACCGATCGTCGCCCTGCCTCCGCCTCTCGCGCCGGCACTATCGGGTGCAACGAGCGCGATGGCGGCCATGGCGGCAATTGCGGCGGCGATCGACCGATTTGCCATGACGCCCTCGAAACCGTCGTTTCGTTTACGTCACGCAATGACCCGTCTGATGGGCGAGTGCCTCGAACAGGCCCGGCTGCACGAACCGGCTGACGACCGGATCGCAGCCTTTCGGGATCGGAGGCGGCACTGGCACGCCGCGCGGCACCTCGAGCCGCTGAAGACGCCGGGCAGCAAGACGATCGCCTTGGGCGCTATTCACCAGCGCCTGCACATCGGCTCCGCCGATTCCCGACTTGTCGTGCGCGGGAGCGCTCGATGGCGCCACCAATGCCCAGGCGCCGACCGCCGCCAATCCACCCATGAGAATTGAAGGGAGATGATACATGGTCCTGATCCTTCGCCGGGCGCTCGGGGTCGTTCGGAGTGCGGTGCGTGCGAGCGACGTCGCAATCCGAGCGGCCGCCTCAGTCACGATCGAGGTTGCCATCTGGACGCGCCGGACCCGATCCTGCCGAACCGGCGCATTCGGCTTCGGTCAACGCGAACGCTTACAGCTGAGCGCGAGCGCGCTCGCCCCGCGTCGCCAATTCCAGCACCTGTCTCGCCACGTCGCTGCGGCTCGTATATACGCGCCGTGATGGAGGCAGAGACGCCCACGCCTCGTCGAGCGCCGCTTGCAGCAGGTCGATCGCTTCAGGGTCGAAAGATCCGCCTCCGTTCAAATTCGTCGAAACACGGTCTATCGACCGGCATCCATGCCCGTCGCCCTGGCGGCTGGAATCGGTCGATTTCCTGCCGGCCGGAACCGCGGCACCGAACTCGGTCGCTGTGCCGTATCGCGTCTGTCCGATCTGCATGATGGACCCCCGTGGTGTTAATCGTTTCTTAACGATTGAGACGCTACGGCCGGCGAGGCGCTACCTCTACTGTCCCTGGGGTTCCGAGCCATATCAGTGCGGATGGCAGGCCTATACCTAGGGTTAGATGATCCGGGCGACTGGGAGCGCAACCGCGCCGATATCGCGACCTACGCCGACATTTCCCCTGCTGTCCTCCCGGCCAAACCTGCCGGATCTTCGCCGCGACAAGTTGGCGCAGCAGACTGCGGACGCCCGCGGTTTCGGGTCCATACGCGACCATCGCGATCAAGCAGCAGCGTGCCATGAAGCGCTCATCGGTCATCCCGCCGCCGGCTCATTGATCGTCAGCCGCCCGCGGCAACTCGTCTGATCGCCGGCGGCGCCCATCGACCGTCGAGCACTTCGGGCTTGGGCGCATAGAGACGCATGGTCAGGTTGAACGCTCCTGTCGGAGCCGGCAGCCAGTTGGATTCCTTGTCGGCGCCCGGCGACTCGTTCTGGAAGTACAGATCGAGCGAGCCATCGGCGTTGAACTTGAGGGCGTCGCGATCGCCAATGGCGTTTCGGTTCAGCGCGTTGGCGGTCGGAAATCCGTCCTTGTCGTACAACGTGACCGACCAGAAGGCTTCCGCAGGCGGAATCTCGCTCTTGGCGAAGTGCAGCACGTACTTGCTCACCCCGGTCAAGGGCTTGCCATCGGCATCGCCGGCATTGAGCGGATAGACCGCGTCCTCCGGCAGGTTGGCGCCGAGGCCGACCATCGCGACGATGGCACGCTTGAGATAGTAGGTCCCGTATACGCCCATCGTGTCGGTGTTCAGCTGCCAGTTGTTCACCACGCGGGCGAGCGTCGGAATCTTCGCCCGCATGCCGCTGAGAGCGTCGGGCGCGGCGCGTTCCAGCGCGCGCTTGACGACTGGATCGGCCTTCGCGAGGTCGAAGGATTTCCCGGGCTCGATGCCGATCTGCCGCATGCGCGCGAGGATCGGTTGATCCGTGATATGCGGCGGGTTGTTCTTGAGGAGCTCCACGGCGTAGGCGAAGTACTTGTCCGCCGCCATGGTGTCGACCTGGGTCATGGGCGGCGTCTTCATGTCGACGCCGGGATCGATGACGGCCCTCACCGGCTGGGGCTGCTTCTCCCACTGCGACAGCGGCACGATCGTGTAGCCATCCTGCACTTTGTGGACCGCATCGTAATCCGCGGGGCCATTGGTCTGCGTCCGACCGATGATCCACACGCGCGGCGTCGGTGCGTCGATCCGCTGCACGCCGTCGGGAAGCCGGCCATGCCAGCCCGGCGGGACCACCGCGAAACGGCCCGCGCCGGTCCCCGTCGTCCGCTTGCCCGGCACGGCGAAAACATCGGTCCACATGTCGAGCATCGGCAGCAGGTAGTAGCGGCCGTGCGTATCCGGCGCCGTGACCACCATCGGCTCCTGCGTGAGATCCAGCCACGCAATGGAGTACAGCGTGTCGAAGTTCGGCCGCACGACGTCGCGGAAGTCGGCGGGCGGGAATGCCCGAACCTGCGTGAACGTGTTGGTCGGCCCGCGGCCTAAGACCTTTCCGGCATCGACGTTGACGGCCTGGCGGCGCGTCACGTCCATCAGCACCAGAGGATAAAAGTACACATAGGCCTCAACGCCAATCTCGTAGGCTTGCTGTTCGCTGATCGGCTCCGCCGCCCGGGCGGGAGCTCCCGTCAAAGAACCGGCAATCAGCAACGCCAAGCCGTAAGCAAAAGCTTTGAGTGGACCAACTTTCATGGCTTTTTCCTTTCCACGCTGGTTCAGCGCATGCTTTCGAACGCGAAGATCTGCTTCCAGTCGTCCTTCATGCTGACGACGGTCCATTCGTTGATGGGTGCCGCATCGAGCGCCGCATCGAGCCGGCCGACCGAAGATTCACGGTCATAGGCATATTCGCGCTCGGCGTCGGTGTGGTGCACGATCAGGCCGAACCGACGACCGGCCCCCTTCGTCGTCCATTGCAGCATCTGCAGATCGCCGTCGGAATTGCCGAAGGCCGCGATCGGGCGGCGGCCGATGTACTCGTTGATGGCCACGGGCTTGCCGGCCTTGTCGTCGACGAAATTGAGCTCCGGCAGACGAAACAGCACCGGGATGTCGCGCCGCATCTGGAATTTCGTCTTGATGCTCGATCCCACCACCTGCTCGGGCGGAACGCCGTAGACCTGTTCGGTCCACGGCCGCATGAACTCCACGCCGCCGCCGGACACGATGAAGGTCTTGAAGCCGTTCGCCCGCAGATAGGCCAGCAGCTCGATCATCGGCTGGTACACGAGGTCGGTATACGGCCGCTTGAATCTCGGATGGCGGGCCGTGGCGAGCCAATCCTTGACGATCTTCTCGAACTGCTCGCTGGTCATGCCGGCGTGGGTGACCATGATCAGCTCCATGATCCCGTGCTCGCCCGATGCCACGACAGTCTTCGTGTCGCCTTCGAGCACCGCCTTGAACGGCTGCTTGTCCTTCCATTCGGGATGCATCGGCGCGAGCTCCTTCACGCGGTCGAGCGCGAAGGCAAGCTGGGTGTACATGGGCTGCTCGACCCACAGCGTGCCGTCATTGTCGAAGGTGGCGATGCGTTGGGACGCCGGCACGAAATCCGACGATGCCTCCCGCGTCACGTCGGCGACGAACTTCAGGATCGATTGCTTCGCGGCGCGGTCATTCCACGACGGCAGCGGTGCCGTCGATGTCGCCGTCTGCGCCCTTACGGGGATGGCGAACATGGGAAAGGACAAGGTCGGCAGCGCCGCCAGGATTGAAAGCAGGGCACGGCGGCTGGGCCCGGGAGACGGAAGATTCGATTTCATGGCGGTCTCCTCGAACGGCACGGCTGTGGATGAAGAAGCGACCGCAACCGCGCGGGCGCCCTTCCGCGGGCGCCCGCGATGTGCATCGTCGCTGCTTACTTGGCGACGGCCGCCTGGGCCGCGGCGATCTTCGCCTTCACGGCCTCGAGGTTGAAGCTCGCGCCCTTCTGCATCGGCGGGAACTCGATCGCCGTCATGGCCAGCTTCTCGACTTGCTGCTGGACGAACACGAAGCGCCAGAATTCGTATTTGAACCAGTCGAAGTATTGCTGCGCGCCGTATTTGGTTCCGCTGTCGGGCCAGCCCGTGCGCTCGAAAGGATCGAGGCGAAGGTTGGTCAGCGTGGGCACGTCAAGCTTCGTCTTTTCACCGAGCCAGCCCGCCGGCTGGTCGACGAAGCGATACTTGAAGTCGTCGATGCGCACGGCCCCTAGCTCGCTTTCGCCGAAATACCAGATCTCGTGGCGGTTCGACGGTCCCGAGCCGGTGATCATGGGCATCTGGTTGTAGCCGTCGAGATGGACCTTGTAGGTGCGGTCGCCGATCTGTTTGCCCTTCTTCAGCTCCTCGGCGATGTTCGGGTTGCCGGCAGCCGCCAGGAACGTCGGGAACCAGTCGAGCCCGGAGATGATGCCGTTCTCCACCTTGCCGGCCGGCACCTTGCCGGGCCAGCGGATCATGGCGGGGGCGCGGAAGCCACCTTCCAGGATGGTGCCTTTGCTCTGGGCAAACGGGGTCTGTCCGCCGTCCGGCCAGGTGAACACTTCGGTGCCGTTGTCGGTTGTGAACACCACGATGGTGTTGTCGTCGACGCCCATGTCCTTGAGCTTTTGCATCACCAGACCGACGTCGTCATCGAGCTGAGCCATGCCGGCTTCATGAATGGTCCAGCCGTTCGTCGAGTTGCGCTTCGCCTGGTATTTGGGCGAGAGGTGGGTGACGATGTGCATGCGCGTCGGGTTGAGCCACAGGAAGAACGGCTTGCCGTCCGCCTTCGCTTTCTCGATGAACTTCAACGCGAGGTCGCGGATCTCGTCGTCCACGGTCTCCATCCGCTTGGGATAGAGCGTGCCGGCATCCTCGATCTTCTGCTTGCCGACCTTGCCCCAGCGCGGATCCACCGTGGTGTCGTCCACATTGGTGGCCCACGAATGAATCATGTTGCGCGGGCCGACGGTGTTCAGCAGCTCCTGCGGGTAGGCCGGATGCGCGGGATCTTCCATCGCGTCGAGGTGGTACAGGTAGCCGAAGAACTCGTCGAACCCGTGCACGGTCGGCAAGAATTCGTTCTTGTCGCCGAGGTGGTTCTTTCCGAACTGGCCGGTGGCGTAGCCCATCCCTTTGAGCGCGGTCGCAATTGTCACGGCCTCGGCGGGGATGCCGATCGGTGCGCCGGCCTGGCCGACGGTGGTCATGCCGGTGCGGATCGGCAACTCACCCGTGATGAAGTTGGCGCGGCCCGCCGTGCAGCTCGCCTCGGCGTAGTAGTCGGTGAACAGCATGCCCTCGGCGGCGAGCTTGTCGAGATTCGGCGTCCGTCCAGCCATCATGCCGCGATGGTAGGCACCGATATTCCAGATGCCGATGTCGTCACCCATGATGACGACGATGTTTGGCCGCTGCCCACCCGCCCGCGTCGGCGGCGGTTGTTGCGCTTGCGCCGATGTTGCCAAACCGCCGCCGGAGATCGCCGCCGCAGCCAGCAACGACGAGCCGCTCAACAGTAGATCGCGCCGCTTCAATCCTTCGCCGTTGTGCGTGACATCGTCGGGCGTAACGCCCATTTTTTCCTTGGTCATGACGTCCTCTCTTTCGGTTCGGTTGATTCAGCGACGCATTTGAAGCCGACGTTACTCGTCGAGGAATCGACCAGCTGAGTCAGGCTCCGGCGGCTTATCCGGCCGCCGGAGTGATCGTCGCCCTACCGCGCGCTATGCGAGAGCATCGCCTTTTCGATCTGCGCTTTCACGGCCTCGAGGTTGAAGCTCGCGCCCTTCTGCATCGGCGGGAACTCGATCGCGGTGCGGGCGAGCCTGCCGACCTCCTGCTGCGCGAACTGGAAGCGCCAGAACTCGTAGGCAAACCAGTTGTAGAAGGCCGCCGAGCCCTTATCGCCACTCGGCAACCCGGTCCGCTCGAACGGATCGAGGCGGAGATTGACGATGATCGGCCAATCGACCTTGACCGTGGCGCCCAGCCAGCCGCCCGGCTGATCGGCGAAGCGATACTTGAAGTCGTCGAAGCGCACGGCACTCAGCGTGCCTTCGGTGAAGTAGAAGACCTCATGGCGGGTCGATGGACCCTTTCCGGTGATCAAATCCATCTGGTTGTAGCCATCGAGGTGGACCTTGTAGGTCCGATCGCCGAGCTGTTTGCCCTTCATCAGTTCCTCGACGATGTTCGGGTTGCCGGCGGCGGCGACAAGGGTCGGGAACCAGTCGAGCCCGGAGATGATCCCGTTCTCGACCTTGCCGGCCGGCACATGGCCGGGCCAGCGGATCATGCAGGGCACGCGGAAGCCGCCTTCCAGGGCCGTTCCCTTGGCGCCGGCGAACGGCGTCTGGCCGCCGTCCGGCCAGGTGAAATTCTCCGCGCCGTTGTCCGTGCTGAAGGCCAGGATGGTATTTTGATCGAGGCCGTTGTCTTGCAGGTATTTCATCACGGAGCCGACGACGTCATCCAGTTGCGCCATCCCGGCTTCCTGGACGCTCCAGCCATTCTCCGCGTTGCGCATCGCGTCATATTTTTCGGACAGATGCGTGACCACGTGCATGCGGGTCGGGTTGAGCCACAGGAAAAACGGCTTGCGGTCGCTCCTGGCCTTGTCGACGAACTTGAGCGCGGTGGAGAGAATCTCGTCGTCCACCGTTTCCATCCGCTTCGGATAGAGCTCGCCGGCGTCCTCGATCCTCTGCTTGCCGATCCTGCCCCAGCGTGGCTGCTCGGTCGGGTCATCCGTGTCGGTCGCCCAGGAATGAACCATGTTCCGTGGCCCGACCGTGGCCTTGAGCGCCGGCGGATAATTGCGGTGGGCCGGGTCCTCCATGGCGTCCAGGTGATAGAGATAGCCGAAGAACTCATCGAACCCGTGGACCGTGGGGAGAAACTGGTTCAAATCGCCGAGGTGGTTCTTGCCGAACTGACCGGTGGCGTAACCCATCGCCTTGAGCGCCGTCGCGATGGTCGGCGCTTGCGCCGGCATGCCGATCGGAGAGCCGGCCTGCCCGACCGTCGTCAACCCGGTGCGGATCGGGAGCTCGCCGGCGATGAAGTTGGCGCGACCTGCCGTGCAGCTCGCTTCCGCGTAGTAGTCGGTAAAGCGCATGCCCTCGGCCGCGAGCCGATCGAGATGCGGCGTCCGTCCTGACATCATGCCTTGGTGATAGGCGCCGATGTTGAACCAGCCGATGTCGTCGCCCATGATGAAGACGATGTTCGGCCGTTGCCCGCCGGGCGATGTCGATGATTGTTGCTGCGCTTGCGCGGACGTCGCAAATCCGGCGCCCGACATCGCCGCCGCGGCGAGCGCCGACGAGCCGCTCAACAGCACGTCGCGCCGTTTCAAGCCTTCATTGTTTTGCGGCGTGCGGTCCGGCTTTCCCCCGACTTCGTCCTCGCTCATGGCGCCCTCTCCTTCAGTTGCGTCCTGGCGATGCATCTGAAGCCGACATGGCTTGTCGAGGTGTCGACCGGCTCGGCGTGGCGCGCGGCCGGGCGATAGCGGCGGCAATAGTTGGGCGCGCAGAGGTGCGAACCGCCCTTGAGCACCTTGCGGGGAATCTTGATGTTGGGCTGACAGGGGTCGTAGCTGGCGCTCTCGGGCCCGCCGCGGGGGTTTTCCGGAATGCAGCAGGCCTTCGGCGCGTCCGCTTCGTGCTTGGACGAATACCAATCCGCGGTCCATTCCCAGACGTTGCCGATCATGTCGCGCAGGCCGTAGCCGTTCGGCGGGAATGCGGTGACGGGCGATGTGCGGCTGAAGCCGTCGGAGCAGAGATTCTGCCGCGGAAACTCGCCCTGCCAGGTATTCGCCATGTGCTTGCCGCCGGGCGCGAGCTCGTTACCCCAGGCAAACTCGACGCCATCGAGGCCGCCGCGTGCGGCGAATTCCCATTCGGCCTCGGTCGGCAGATCCTTGCCGGCCCATGTGGCGTAAGCCAGCGCGTCGGCGAACGCGACATGCACGACCGGGTGATTGTCGAGCCCGTTGATATTGCTTTTCGGACCGTAGGGGCGACGCCAGTTCGCCCCCCTGAGGAAAGTCCACCATTCACTCCAGTTGCGCAGACTGATCGGTTTCGTCGGCGGCGAGAACACGAGCGAGCCCGCATAGAGCATATGCGGCAGCGCACCCGGATAATCCTTCGGGTCTGGCGGGATCTCCGCGAATGTGACGTGGCCCGTCGCCCTCACGAACTCCTTGAACTGCCGGTTCGTAACCGGTGTGCGGTCCATCCAGAACTCGCCGACCGTGACGCGGTGGACCGGTGCCTCTTCGGGATAGTGCTTGTCCGAGCCCATGCGGAACGTGCCGCCCGCAATGTGCACCATGTCGCGGGACTCATCCCGAGATGCCGGAACTCGGAGTCGCGGGTCGATCGCATCCGCGTGAAACGACATGAATGCCTCTCGCACTCTTCGGACGCCGCCAGCCGCAAAAATTGCAATTGAGAAACGACGCGGATCAGGACGAGACGTGCACGCACGTCAGCTGCGCCGCGTCCACTGGCAGTTACGCATGTCGATTGATCGTTCGAAGCAGCCTCGCAGGTGTGTTGGGTAAGGGAGGACACATGCGGATGTGGCTCCGTCATCAACGCTGCCCATCCTGAAACGAGGGCTATCGCGGCGATATTGTCCTTAGGGGCACGCCGTCAGGTTGCGACTGAGCGCCCCCTTTCGTGTCCCGCCCGGCATTTTTTGACGCACCGTCAATCGTAATGCCGACCGCATTCGCGGACAGTTTTGTTCATGCCTCCGGCGTCGATCATTCGCCGGAAATTCCAGCCGGGCGACACATAACAGGCGCTTGCGCTCCTTCGAGTGCGTGCACACGCGGTCCGACGCTCTGCGGCTCTCCTCGCTCGCTCTGACCGGCTCGCGGAACGGCTTCCACCGCCAAGTCTGTGCCGATGCCGGCGCGCCAAAACAAAGCCCCGGGCTTTCCGCCCGGGGCATTGTTGCACAACAGCGTCTCTCGCGCTCAGAAGAGGCCGTACGCTCCGTCAGCCGACGATGGGTATCTCGCCATTCCGCCGCCAGCGCACGACAACAGCCGGCGCGAGCAGGACGTCGCGATCACACGTCCTGGCGCGAGACCTTTCGGCACCTGCCGCGCGCGGACATATCGACGCAGGTGTCGCCATCGCTCGCATCCACTTGGTCACGGGCAGACGAACGCCCCATACGTGTTGGGAAAACAGCCGACGCCGCCATAGGTGCCGGGGGCGTAGCCGTAAGAAACACCGACACTATTGCTGCCGAAGGAACCGAGATAGATAGTTCCGCTGCCAGGGCTGCGCACGGTTGCGCGACGGCTCGTGCGCCGCGCAACGCCGGCGTGGCTTGGCGGCGTCAACTGATGTCTCATTCGCGCATTCGCCTGCGTGATCAAGCTCGCCCCCTGTGTCATCGGGCCGCTCTCGCTGATGAACAGGCATGCGATGCCGACGGCGCCTCCGAGTGCCCATCGCGTAGCCTTCGATGTGCGAACTGGCATGTGGCTCTCCTGTTCCGGGTCCCGCTCGCGCCGAGTGTTTCCCACTAAACCTGAGGCGGCGGAACTTCATTGATTGATGAACGGGCCGACTTCGATCCACAGATGTCGTAAAGGAGCAAGACGCAGGGCATCATGAGCCGCCCACGGCAGAGGGCGGCGCGATCTCGCCAAATCGTAGCCATTGCGCGGCTTGCGACAAAACGCCTGTAGAGAACCGTCGCGTAGGCGCCGATCATGGGCAGAACGAACACACCAAAACCGGAAGCATAGGGAAGCGTCAAGCGCTGCCGCAGCGGGTATCTCCAGGATGCCGTTCCGTCATTAACCGTGCCCATCCTGAAACGATGGCCATTGGTACGATACTATCCTTAAGGATAATTCCATCAGGATACGGCTATGCGATCCGGCTTCATGTCCTGCCCGGCGTTTTTCTGATATAGCGTCAATCGTAATGCCGAGGGGTTTAAGAACGGTTTGTTCATGCGTCCGACGTCGATCATCCGCCGGCATTTCCGGCTGAGCGACACAAACCTGCGGCTTGCGCTCCTTCGAGGGCGTCGCATCTGGCGGCTCGCCCAGGTAGTAATGTTCACGTCGACACTTCTGGTCTTCGCGATCGGCTCCGCAGCAGCCGCCGAGCCCCGGCGCGTGCTCATGCTGCACTCGCTCGACCTGGATATTGCGCCCTTTTCCGACTTCGCCGAAGAGTTTCGGCAGGACCTCGCAAGGAAGTCGCCGCAGCCGATAGATTTTTATGACACCTCCCTGGCGATGGCACGGTACCAGGAAGGTGTCCAGGAGACACCGTTCGTCGACTATCTGCTGGCTCTCTTTGGCAGAACCAAGCTGGACCTGGTGGTCTCCGTCGGTGCGCCGGCGGCGAATTTTGCCCAACGTAATCGATCGCGCCTTTTTCCCTCCGTTCCGATGATCATGTCGATCGAGGAGCGACGCATCGACAGGGCGAGCCTGACCGCCAACGACACCGTCATTTCGGAACGCATCGATTTCCCCGGCGTCATCTCCAACATTCTGCAGGTGCTGCCGGAGACGAATAACGTCGCGGTGGTGATCGGAAATTCGCCGCTGGAGAAGTTCTGGCTGCAGGAAATGCGTCGCGAATTCAAGCCTTTCGAAAACCGGGTCAAATTCGAGTGGCTCAACACGATGTCGCTGAGCGACATGCGCAAGCGCGTTGCCGCGCTTCCCCCCCGGTCCGCCATTTTCTACGTGATGGTTGTCGTGGACGCGGAGGATGTCCCGCATAAGCAGGAGCGCGTGTTAGCCGAGCTACGTGCGGAAGCCAGCGCGCCCATTTTCACCTTCTCGGACGGCTTTCTCGGTCAGGGAATCGTCGGCGGTCCTCTCAATTCGCACCAGAAGCTCGCCCGCCTTGCGGCCAGCGTCGCGGCTCGAATCCTCCGTGGCGAGACGCCCGCCGACATCACGACGGCGCCGTTGGCGCCGGAGTTGCCGGTGTACGATGACAGGGAGTTGCGCCGCTGGGGCATCAGCGAAGCACGGTTGCCGGCGGGAAGCGCCGTGCGATTCCGCCAACCATCGCTGTGGCATCAGTACGGCATACAGGTCGTTACGATCCTCGTCGTCTTGCTGATCCAGGCGGGCATCATCGGCTGGCTGCTGCTCGAGCGTCGCGGCCGCCGCATTGCCGAAATCGGAGTCGCGCAATCGGCTTCATGAGGTCATTCATCTGGAACGGGTCGCCGCCGTCGGCGCGATTTCCGCGTCCGTCGCACACGAGCTCAACCAGCCCCTGGGGGCCATCCTCCTCAATGCCGAGACCGCCGAGCTGCTTCTTTCGGCGAACCCGATCGACCGCGATCGGCTCAGGGCCGTTCTCACCGATATCCGGCAATCCGATCAGCGCGCCGGCGAGATCATCGCGCACCTGCGGGGATTGCTGAGGAAGGAAAGCGAAGCGGAGCTGCAGATATTCGACCTCAACAATGCAATCCGGGATGCGCTCCACACCCTCGGCCCCGAGGCGAGGAAAAAAGGAATCCGGATCGAGGCCTATTCGCCGCAAAGCCCGTTCATCGTGAAGGCCGATCAAGTGCATCTTGAACAGGTCATCTTGAATCTAGCGACCAACGCGATGGACGCCATGGAGGACAACGACCCGGCCACCCGCGTGATGATGCTCGAGGCGGCGCTCGTCGGAGACTCCAAGGTAGAGGTGTCGGTATGTGATCGCGGTTCCGGAGTTCCGAACGACAAGCTGAATGCCATTTTCGAAACCTTCTACACGACCAAGCAGCGCGGGACCGGCCTTGGCTTGTCGATCGTCCGCACGATCTTGGAAACCTATGGAGGAAAGATCTGGGCCGAGAACCGACGTGACGGGGGCACGGTCTTCCGCTTCACGCTGCCGCTGGCAAAGACACAGCCAGCATGATGCCTTCGGCGCTCGGAGCTTCCCATCGAGGCGGCGTCGGCCGCGGCAAGGTGACCGAGATCAACGAGACCATCCGCCACGGCTAATTCCACGGCAACAGGCCTGCAATGAGCTGAAGCGTGATGACGGTTCGAAGACAAAGTCATCACGCTTTAGCCATGAGATCGCCCGCGGACTCGATTGCCCCGGTTTGCAGCGCATAGGTCGTCAGACCCGCATTGGTCCGTATCCCAAGCCGACGCATCATTCTGTATTTGTGGAATGCCACCGTCCGGTAACAGATCCCGAGCTCATACGCGATCACCTTCATGGCGCGGCCGCTGGCCAACAGCGCCAGTATCTCGCGTTCGCGGTGGGTCAATCTGGCCGGAGACGAGCATCCGAATTTCGACATCGCCCTCATCGGCGGCTGCAATCTGCGGGCCGCCGGCGCGCGATCGTCCGCCACGGCCGCCAGGCGGATTGTTCGGGATAAATCCCGCGATCGCTTCGGAGCATCGCTTCCGTGGTGCCCTCGAGTCGATAGCGTCAAAACAACCACTTTCGTACCTGGCAGCCGTCGCATGATTTCCTTTGCGGCCTGGAACCCGTCTTTGAGAGCCATATCCACGTCGAGGAGAATCAAATCGGGTTCGAGGCGCAGGGCTTCGGCGAGCAGAAATCCATTGTCATCGACGTTGCCGACGACCTCGAACTCGGCCGACAGCATGGCGGAGATCGCGCAGGGGAGCGACGATACACCCTCGGCGATGAGGACCCGCGTGCGCGCCGACGAATTCATGCCACGCCTTTCACGCTGGGGCGGTCATCATCGTTCGTGAGAGGAACTGAACCCTACGGCAGGCGCCGCGAGGGTCTATTGTCCTTGCGGGCAACAAGGTCGCATCCCCGCGAAATCGGGGCGCGCTCCGGATTTGCCCGTTGGCGCTTGTCCTTGTGGGCCACCCGCCTTGGCGGCGCCTGCGCTAGGCAGCCGCCTTCTTGATCGTATCAATCAGCACATTGCCGGTGAACGGCTTGCGCAAGAAGGCAAAACCACCTTCGCGCAGCGTGATCACACGCTTATCCTCATTGCTGTCCCCCGTCAGGAAAACGACAGGAAGCGTCGAACCTGAGGCCCGCAATACACGCATCAGTTCGATTCCGGACATTCCGCCCAAATTGACGTCCAACACCATGCAGGTGAGCTTGCTTTGGTCCCCGTGGTCCAGGAAGTCCTCGGCGGACTTGAAGACGGCCGTCCCATACCCATGGGCGCTCAGCAGCCGCTCTACAGCGGTGAGCATGCCCAGGTCGTCATCGACCACCGCGACCGTGAATACCATGTCCAGCTCTGGTTTCGCTTCAACGCGGACGAAGGAGCCGGCTTCACCGGCACCGCGTGACTACGAATTGCGTATCATGACCCGACGTCGCGGGGAATGGATATGAGACGAATGGGAAGCAACTCTTCCTCGCATCGCCGGCCGCCCGAGACGGCGCTGCGCTTGGCAATTCGACGTCTCACTCCCTCGTCTCTATTTTTCGCGCTTCCGGGCCGCAGCTCACCGATATGGGCACGATTCCCATCCGCTCGGCGATCACGACCAGCTCGGCGAGAGACCTGACCTCGCACTTTTCCATCACCTTGTGCCGATGGGCCTTGATGGTGCGTTCCGAGGTGCCGAGCTCATGGGCAATCTGCTTGTTGAGCCAGCCGCGAACCACGAGCTCGAAGACCTGTTTCTCGCGCGGCGTGAGCCGGCCGACGCGCGAGCGCAGGGCGTCGACGCGAAGGTTTTGCGCCTGCAGCTGCTCGTAACGATCGAGAGCGTTCCTGATCGTCTCGAGCAGCTGATTCCTCGGCACAGGCTTGGTCAGGAAGTCCTGGGCGCCGGCCTTTATGGTCCGCACGCTGGTCGGGATGTCGCCGTGGCCGGTCACGAATATGATCGGCAATACGTTCCCGAGCTCGACCAGCCGCTCCTGCAACTGCGGACCGCTCAAGCCCGACATCTGCACGTCGAGCAGGATGCATCCGGCTCCCCGGGACGGTGGCGCCTCCAGGAGCTTCTGCGCCAATTCATAGAGCGCGACCTGGAATCCGGAAGCGCTCAGAACGCGCGCGATTGCGGTGCGAAACGACGCGTCGTCATCGACCACATGGATCACGGCCGTTGGGTCGTTCATGCGACACGCTCGCCGTCAAGAATACGCAACACGAGCCGACCCGCTTCCTGACCGGACGGAACGACATATCGTCGATCAGGTACCCGCCGGTACCACCATAGCCCATCAGCGAGTCCACATCGATCATAATCGGCCGGCTGGACGCCTTCGCAACAGTTGCCAATGCAACTTTCGGGAGGCCCCCGGCACGCCTTCACGCAAGAAGAATATCCCGCGAACCCGCCCCATCTGGTAATATGTTCGTGATCTCCGGTATTATCGGAGTGAAACAGCGCTTTCCCGGCAAGCATCCATACCTCGACGTGACCAATGTCTTATCCACACCTGTAAACATTGACAGATATCGCCGCGCGCAACGCAACCGATATTTTGAGCGATCGAGAAACCCGCGCGAGTGATCGCCATGAGACGTGCGAGACTGGCCCTCATCGTCATGACTACTTTCCTCGGCTTGCCGGCCGCGTTCGCCGTCGAACCGGACGTCCCGACATTTCAAGCCACCCCGACCTGCCGCACCGAAGCTGACGGCAGCAGGAAGACGGACGCCGTCTGTTTGGCCGACGAACGCGCCGCGCATGAGCAGCTGGTCCAACAGTGGCCGCGGTTCCCGGCGACGGCCAAGCAGCAGTGCTTGGCAGCTTCCACCGATATTGCGGGCATGAGCAGCTATGTCGAGCTCCTGACATGCCTCCAGCTCACCAAGGACGTCAATTCCTTACCGGCGATCGACAAGGAATAAGCGGGCGAGGCAACGGCCGGCGCTGCTCATTATCCTGAATCGTGACGATCTCCGGGGCGCTGGTCTGGCTGGCTGGCCTTTTTTCATTCCTGAGAACATGGATCGGGCGCAGCGACGCGTCTGCATGTCGCATGCGGAGGACCTCCTTCGCGGATAACGCCGGCGTCATCGTTTGGGTCAGCCCCCCTACGCGGCGCATTTATGAAGCATGACGTCTGTTTCTGCATAGCGGCGCGTCATGGATTCGGTTTGTTCAGTTCGTTCATGGTCATGGGTGACTTTTCCACCGGGCCTGCAGTTGCGAATGTACTCGGAATTGGCTGGTGGCCGAATTTGCACATTCGATCGCTTTGAACCGTCAACTGAATATCAGCCGATATCAGGCTTCCGATCATATTTATGACGGCCGATGATAGTGAAACGACTAAACGGGCGGCCATGGAAGCGCGATTCACTGCGTATCTGAGCAAATCATTCTCGTCAGATTAAGCGCGATGACGGTCGCTCGACCGTGAGGCCGTGCTCCAAAAACTTCGAGCCCTCAATCAAGAGATACTGCGCAACCTGATGTTGCGTATTTGGCACATCGGCGGGCTATTCGCCTTTTCAAGGCGACAATTCACTTGCCCGCGTTGGGAAATGGCAAGACTATTGCTGCCGTTACCGCCGATCTCATCTCGAAGGGGAAATGGGGCTCCCATGTTCGATCACATGAGCTTGCGGAAGACGCGCAATCAGAAACATCAGATCCGGTCACGCCTCGTCAGCGGCGCGCTTGCCATGGCGGCTGCAGTATCGATGCCGACGATCGCCGCGGCCGACGAAGGCGGCGTGAGCTTCTGGGTCCCGGGCTTCTACGGGAGCCTCGCCTCGGCTCCCCAGCAGCCGGGATTCTCGCTGACGAGCATCTACTATCATACGAGCGTGTCCGCCGGCGCCGACGTCGCCGCCGCGCGCCAGGTCACGCGCGGCAACATCACCGCAAATCTGAGCGCAAATCTGACCGGCAGTCTCAATGCGAGCGGCGATCTCGGTTTCGCCATCCCGTCCTACACGTTCGCCGAGCCGGTCCTGGGCGGTCAGGCGGGAATTGCCATGATAATCCCGATCGGCACGACCAAGGCCTCCGTCGAACTCGACGCTGACCGGGCTGGCCGGCCCGATCCCGTTCTCGATCGGTGGCGGGCGCACCGACGTATCGAGCGGGTTCGGCGACCTGGTTCCGATATTCTCGCTTCGCTGGAACATGGGCGCGAACAATTTCATGACCTATGTCACGGGGGACATCCCGGTCGGGGTCTATGATGCAAGCAGCCTCGCAAACATCGGCATCGGGCACGGTGCGATCGACGCAGGCGGCGGCTACACCTACTTCAATCCGCAGACCGGGCATGAATTCTCGGCGACCCTGGGCTTCACCTACAATTTCATCAATCAGACGACCCAATATCAGAACGGCATCGACATGCACTTCGATTGGGGCGCGTCGCAGTTCATCACCAAGCAATGGCAGGTCGGCGTGGTCGGCTATGCCTACGACCAGCTCTCCTGCGACAGCGGATCTGGCGACCGGCTCGGCTGCTTCGAGTTGCGCGTATTGGGCATCGGACCGCAGGTCGGCTACATCTTTCCGCTCGACAGTACGCATCAGGGATATCTGAACCTCAAGGCCTACAAGGAATTCGACGCCGACCACCGGGCCGATGGGTGGAATGTCTGGCTGACATTCGTCGTCTCGCCAGCCGCCCCCGCCGCCCCGGCGAAGACGATGATCACCAAATAGCGCATCGTAGCGGCTTTCGGATTATTTCACCGCGGACGATTTGGCTATCCGGATGGCCTAAGGAGCGCTTTTCGCAGCGCCGCCTGGAGTCGCGCTCTTCTTGATGGCCGCGCTGTCGCGCCACCAGAACGGGGCCGTGATCCCGATCAGGACGAGGGCCGCCAACACGAGAAGAAGGGCCGATTGGCCGAGCCACGCGAGCGGCGGGACGCTCGCTCCCAGGACGATCCCGACGAGACAGATGCGCCAGGCCGCCATATGGACGCCGGCCGTGAAGGTGCCCAAGGCGAGGATGATGAGGGACGCTAGCGCCCGGCCGTCGGCATTCGCCATTTGGCCGACGTCCGCTACGGACATCAAATACATCGCGGCCAGAACTGCGGCCCAGTGGAGCACATTCGTCCAGATCAGCAACGACCGCATCCCGCGGCCCTCGACGACATGCCAGCGGGTCACGATGCAAACTATTCCGATGAATGGCGCGAGAGCCAGCCAATAGGGTAAGATCGGCTGCCGGGCGACGCTCGTATAGGCAATGCCGAACAGAGCCAGGAGGAGGATCGCGAGATACGGCAGCTCGCGCGCCACGAACGCGCGCAGACCTGCGCGGAGGCCTGCGCTTGAAGAAATCGGCGCAACGTCCTTGGGGTGCTGGTCGATCATGGTTCGCGCGTGCGTTCGCCGGAAGTTGATCGGATGGAGCCAGTTCGTCGACCAATGAGGCGGATCGAGATATTGCCTGTCGTTAGCGGGCGGCCCTTTCGGGCCGCCCGCTCGGTCGTCAGCGTCTCGACGTCCTAGTCACCGGAGTGGCTGGTAGCCCGTTGCTCCTTGACCTGCCGCAGCACCTGGTCGAGGTTGTAGCTTTCCGGGCTCTGCAGCGGTGGGAACTGGGTGTAGCTTTCAAGCTCCTTCAGCCACAGGAGCTGGCCGAGCGGGATGATGTTCCAGTCGTAGAGATACGCGGTGACCGGACCGGCAAGGGCGCCGCCTTCGCCGATGAGCGTTTTCATCTCATCACCCACCGAACCCTCGAACGGATCGCGTTTGATGTTGGCGACCTGGGGCCATTTGTAGGTCTGCACCCCGGCAAGCCCGCAGCTCGCGCAGGAACCCGCCATCGAGAAGTAGATCTTCCAGTTCTTGTATCGCACTGCCGACGGTGTGGGGCCGGTGTAATAGAAGAACGTGTCGCGGGCCGACTGGGTTGACCTGCCTTCCAGGTAGTCGCGCTGGTTAAAGCCGTCGAGCGTGGTCTTGACGATGCCGGGGTAGCTTCCGGCCTCGATCTGCTTCTTCAGTCCGTCGCCCTTGGGGCCGCCGGCAATGTCGACCAACGTCGGCAACCAGTCGAGAGACGCGAAGATATCCGACTTGACGGTGCCCGGCTTGATATGCCCGGGCCAGCGGACGACGAGTGGAGCCCGCATTCCGCCTTCCCAGGTCGTCAGCTTTCCGCCTTTGAAGGGGGTGTTGCCGCCGTCCGGGAAGGTGATCACCTCGGCGCCGTTGTCGGTGGTGAACACGACAATCGTGTTGTCGAGCTGGCCCATGTCCTCGAGCTTCTTGAAGACATAGCCGATGTTGTCGTCCATCTGCTTCATGCCGGCTTCGTTGACGCCCCAGTCCTTGCCGCCGGGCTCGCCGACCATCGCCATGTATTTCGGCGACAGCACGGTCGTGATGTGCATGCGCGCCGGGTTGTACCAAACGAAGAACGGCTTGTTGGTCTTCTTCGGGTCGTTGCGGTCGAGGAAGTCGACCACTTTGGCTGAGATTTCCTCATCCACGGTTCGCGACCGGTCCAGCGTGAGCGGGCCCTCGTCCCTGCAGGTCTGGTTCAGCTCCGTGCCGTCGTGGGACGTGCATGCGATGATCGGGCGCGGCGGCGTCAGGCAGACTGTCGTCTTCGAATCCACGGCGCCGGGGGGGTCCGAGAGGCCGCGTACCGGCGTGTTCTTGCACGGCGGAACGATGGACTGCTGGGTCGGCGACTTGTTGATGTCGGGGAAGCTGACCCCCTGCATCGCATCCAGATGGTACAAGTAGCCCCAGAATTCCTGGAAGCCGTGCGCCGTCGGCAGTGCCTGCGTGTGGTCACCCAGGTGGTTCTTGCCGAATTCGCCGGTGGTGTAGCCGAGGTCATACAGGAACTTGGCCAGCGCCGGGGTGCCGGGCCGCAGGTAGGACGGGCTGCCCGGCAGTTGCGGCGGGATCATGCCGGTGCGCAACGGATGCATGCCGGTGAAGAAAGCATTGCGCCCGGCCGTGCAGCTCTGCTCGGCGTAGTAGGTCATGAAGATCGCACCTTCCTGTCCGATGCGATCGATGTTGGGCGTTTCCCCGACCATCAGGCCACGGTGATAGATGCTCGGCTGCATCCAGCCGATGTCGTCGCCCATGATAAAGAGGATATTGGGTCTCTGCGGCTGCTGCGCGGCCGCTGGCGGGACCAGCGTCGTGGTGACGGTGAGCGATGCCAGCAGGCCCAACCACATTTTTCGAGCCATCTCCATAATCCGATTTCCTCGACTTTGCTGCCCGAGAAGGGCCGGCAGCCTGTGCCCGATGGCCGTCAAGCCAAAGCGCTGACGAAACGACGGCCGCATGCCAATTCCGCCGCCGCCAGATCGAGCGTCGGCGCCATGCATCCGCCTGATGGCGGATTGCCCCGTGCCCTGTCATACAGCGGCGAAAACGGGCAGCGCGCTATGCAAATTCTGCGGCTGGCGCCGCGACTTTCAGTAAAAGCCGATGGTATTTAAGACGTTATTCGTGAGCGGTATCAAAAGGTAAATCGTCCGCCGGGTTATTCAAACCCGGCAGGCCGTGTCTCGTTCACTCCCAGTTCGCGATGCCGCGGCGCGGCGACGGGACGTCGTCGCAGAGAACCTACGGTCGAGGATGATGGCCGCTCGCCAATCCGCGACCGGATGAGCGCATCGCGCTAAGATGCCGGTCCAACCGGCGATCGCCGCGTCTGGCCGGATCGGCCGGCGGCCGGCGCAGCGATGCGGAGGGGGCTTCGTGAAACAGCGCCCGGTATTCGACGGAGAAACGCCCGAGCTCCCAGAAGCCGCACTTGGTGGCGATCTCGGTCACTGTCGTCGTCGTCGGGGCGGCGAGGTTGAGCGCGCGGTGCGCGAGATGCATCCGGCGCAGCCACAGATACCGGATGACGCCCATGCCCAGATGCTCCTGGCAGCACGCCCGCAGCGTACGCTCCGTTGCACCGGTCGCCGCGCAAATCTCCGCCAGGTACATCGGCTCGCCCTGGTTTGCCGTCAGGACGTCTTCGAGCCGCTCGATGATCGCGAGGTGCCGGTGAGCGCCGGTAGCATCGTCGACCGGCTCGGCTTCGGTCAGGCACATGACCATGGCATGGACGAGCGCCTGGTCGAGCGCCCGAGCGACCTGCGGGTGAGCGATCTTGTCCGGCGCCGTTCGGACGAGGTGCACTGCCCGTTTATGAAGCCTCACCAGCCGCGCCATGCGCGAAGTGCTCGGCCGCGCGATGTAGGCGCGCGATGGGGCGGTCAGTTCGCGGCCCGCGATGGCCTTGCCGGCGGCCGCGAGGTCGGCCGTCGTCAAGGACAGCGATCCCCAGTGGGACGCCGCCTCGGTCCGGCTGTGCATGGGATGCGCATCGTCGACGATGATATCGCCCGACGAAACAATTCTGCCGCAGCGAAACATCGCCGGTGCGTCTTCCCCGAGGAGAAACGCGATCGCGGGACGATCGGCGTCCACCGAGCCGCGAAGGATTCGGGGAAGGCTTTCGCGACCGCTTTGTATCCAGAGCCGCGGCAGCTCGATCTGTGTGAGCTCGGCATGAAACTCGCCCCGCCCCGTCACCAGGACCTCGAACTGCGCACCATGGATCGCGGATTGGTACGAATAAGGATCGCTGAACGCGAGAACTCGTCGCCGAGACATGACCAGCTCCCGCCACGGATACCGGACGAACCCGCCTCCCCGGGAGGCGTGAACTCTTTCTCGGCGCTCTCGGTCACCTCATCAACTGTACCAACGCATAGGTGATTGGATAGCACGGCTTGAATGACCGGCCGCACCGTGGCCACGAAAGCGCACCGGCGGTCACGCGAACGCCCTTTGGTACGATCCGAGCAGCGCGCCGGCGCGCGTCATGCGCAGGGCAGACCCCTGAGCGATCGCTTCCGTGTTTGCGATGGCAATTCCCCGAACAGCGCCTTGTATTCGCCCGCGAACCTGCCGAATTCCCTGACGCTGCAGGCGGCGAGCAGACGCGTCACCGTGAGCGAGAGAGACGCCTCGCTGAGCATCGTTCGGCGCACGTAATTGAGCTGATAGACCTTGAGGAAACTGGCCGGCCCCATTCCGAGGAAAAAATGAAAGGCCCGGCGAAGGGTTCGATCGGACGCGCTGATCGCCTCGCAAAGAGTGTGCACGGTAGGCCGCGTCTTGCTCTGCATGCGCACGAATTCGAGCGCGCGTAGCACGATCTTCTCCGGCCGGGCCCGACTTCGGCCGGGCAACCGCGGACGTCCATCCTTGCGGCGCCTGGCCGCGACGGCCAGCAGGTCGATCAAGGGCTGCTCGAGCTCCGCCGCGCAAGACGCGTGCGATGCCTCGGCTTGGTCGGCAGCCTCTCGGATCCGGGTTGCGAGCTCGACGACGCGCGAAATCACGATCGGGACTGTCGAGACGACGGACACGCCCGCTCCGAGGGGGTCGTTGGCGTATTCCACCAAAGGCGTGCCGGAAATCCGCGCGCTGTCGGTCTTGAGGAACACCGATATCCAGTCGCCCGCGGCGCCCGAGCTGAGAAGGAATGGGCTCCCCGGCGGGATAACGACGATATCACCCGGCGCGATCGCGCGGCCGTTTGCGCGTGCAGGCTCCGGGCCGGCGGATGTCTTCATGCGAAGGCCGATGACGTCCTTCGGCATGACGCCCATCCAGACATTGGGGGCCCCTTCCCGCTCATGTTGAAGTGTCATGCCGTCGAGCGAGTACCGATCGATATGCCAATCGGCCTGCTCGCTCCCGGCGAGCATGACCATGATGTCCATCCGATGCAGCTCCGCTGCGTAAGAGTTGAAGTCGGAAAGTTGGATGTGGCCGACTCCAATGCCGCCATTGCGGGCGCTTTCGGACAAAGTATTCATGGGTCACAACCGGCGGCGTGTCCCCGAGCGACGTTGCGCAATTCCCGTGCCGCCCAGACGGGCAACGTCGATTCGCCGGCAATTCTGCCGCCAGGCCGGCGCCGCGCGATATTGCCCTTAGGGGCAACAAGCGATGCGACCGCCGCCGGATCCACGCGCAACTGGCCGGCGATCCCACCGGGGCATGATCCCGCAAAGGCCTGCTCCCTGCCTGCGACGGGATCGATGCCGGGCTTCGGAAAAATCACGCTCGATCAATGAGCTGAAGCGTATCAATGAGCTGAAGCGTGATGACGATGCGAGGAAACGACGTCGCGCTTCAGCGTCCCGCGAGGATCCACGCGTATCCGTCCAGATCACACGAGCGTCACGCGCGATCGCGGTACATGCCGTCGTTGCGCGCGTCGCCGTAAGGATTGCTCAGCCTGGGGCGTCACAGCCAGGCACGATCGACCCCGGCCTCCTTGAGCAATTCCGCCATGCGGGTGCGCGCGTAGAACATGCGGGTCTTGATGGTGCTTGTGGCAACGCCCATGCGCCGGGCCACGTCCTGGATCGGCTCGTCCTGAAAGTAGAACAGGTCGATGACCTCGCGCTGCGTAGGCGGCAGCTTCGCCAGGCATCGCTGGAGAACGATTCGCCTGTCGTCCTTCTCCATCTTGGCCGCCGCGTTGTCCGACGGATCCTCGATCGACGTCGCGACGTCATCGGGCAACTGCGCCTCCGTACGGCGCTTCAAGGCCGACATCGCCTTGTAGCGGGCGATTCCCGCGAGCCACGTGAAAACTCGCGATCGGCCTTTGAACTCGGAGGCGTGCCGCCACACCGCCAGAAACACCTCGTTGACGAGCTCCTCGGCGAGGGAGGGATCTCGGATCAGCCGCGTGAGAAAGAGAAGAATCCGGTCCTGGTGCCTGGCGTAGAGCTTCTGCAGCGCGCCTCCGTCGCCATCGATGATCGCATCGATGAGCGCCTCGTCCGGCATTTGCGGGATGCCCGTACGATTGGGCCCACTGGATCGATCGGATGGCGCTGATGAGATTTGCATGACGTCCCCCGTTAACAATCGTTAACGGGACGTTACTGAAGGCGGCGGCCGATCCTCCATCATACGCCGGGACGGCTGCCACGCCTGAAAGGATAGGAGTTCTATACGAGGTTCGTTCGAGCCTGGGCCCGCTTGGCGTTACCGACGCACCAGAAGCGCCGGTCGAGAAACAACCGAAAACCGAGAAGCCAGCAGAGCCGAGGTGACCGGATCGTCGATCAGAATTGCCATCGGAACGGAAAGTGCTCGAAAGGTAAGGCGTGCTGCGTTGCGGGCGTATTTTGTCTTCCGCTACGACGCGCCGGCCGCCCTCGTGTTCGTCGAACTCTCGTCAATGCATATCGCGATACGAGCTGAATCTCGGTTGGGTCCGGCTCGTGGTTGTTTGAGGGCCTTGGTGAGGCAACTGAGGAGCGTTTCCTCGTCCAAAGGCTTGCTCAAGTAGCCGCAGGCTCCCTTTTGCAGGACCCGTAAGCCCACCGCTGCCTCCGGATAAGCGGTCATGAAGATGACGGGAAGACTGTGGCCGTCCGCGATCAGACGGCATTGCAGCTCGGCGCCGTTCATCCCCGGCATTTGCATGTCGGTGATCACGCAGGAGCTGTCGCGCAGCCGCTCCGACTTGAGGAAATCCTCGGCGGACGCAAAGGAGGCCGTTGCGTAGCCCAGCAATTTCAGGAGCCCCTTGGTCGCTTCGCGGAACGAGGGATCGTCGTCGACGATCGATATGATGGTGTCCGGCAGACCCACTTTTTTTTCCTCGGCTCGAGCCGGCAAATCACCGGACCCCGACATCGGCTGCACAGATGGACGCCGGACGCCGTCTGCGAAACCATACACACGTATAGGTTCAGGACTTTTCCCCCGTAATTCCCAGGCTCTGCGCCATCTTGACGAGTTCCGCCAATGAACGCGCCTTCATCTTCCGGGTACCGTTGGCGCGGTGCAGCTTGACCGTGATTTCGGCGAGGCCCATCTGCGCCGCGATCTGCTTGTTCATGAGGCCTGCGGTCACGAGCGTCATTACCTCTCGCTCCCGCTCCGTCAACGTCTCGTACGCAGCTCGCAACGCCGCATCGCCCTCGTCGCGCTCGCGCCTCGTGCGGTCGCGCTCGAGCGCCGTATGAACGGCATCGAGCATGTCCTGATCGCGAAACGGCTTGGTGAGGAACTCGACCGCGCCCGCCTTCATCGCCTTGACGGACATCGGGATGTCGCCGTGCCCGGTGATGAAGATGATCGGAATCTGGATGTTTGCCTTGGCGAGCTCGGTTTGAAAATCGAGCCCGCTGATCCCGGGCAGCCGGATATCGAGCACGAGGCAGCTCGCAACCTCCGGCAGCTTGCTCTTCAGGAAGTCGGCGGCCGAGGCAAATGCTTCGACCTCATGACCGACCATCCGGAAAAGGGCCCCGAGCGACGCGCGCACGGACGCATCGTCGTCGATGACGAAAACCGCGGATCGCATATCGCCCTGCGCCTTGCTCATCCTCCGCCCGATGCTTTCGGCAGATCAATGTGAAACACCGCCCCGTGCGGATCGCCGGGCGACGCCCACAGCCGCCCGCCATGCGCCTCGATGATCGAGCGGCAGATTGCGAAGTCCCATCCCGATGCCCTGTGACTTCGTCGTGAAGAACGGACGGAAGATATTGTCGCCGTCCTTCGGGGCGATACCCGTCCCCGAGTCTTTCACCCTGATTTGCGTCTGGTCGGCTTCGCCGCTTCCGGTGGTCACCACCAGCACGCGGGCACGGTCCCTCACGGGCGCCATTGCCTCGATGGCGTTCATGACCAGATTGAGAAAAACCTGCTGCAATTGAACGCGATCGCCCATGACCTCGGAATGAGCGTTGCGCAACTCGGTTTGAAGCGTGATCCGGTGACTTCTCCAGCTCCGCATGGGTGAGGGCAAGCACCTCGCGGATGACGTCATCGAAATTCACGCGTGTCTTTTCCCGCTGATCTTTTCCGAACATGGCCCGAATGCTGTCGATCACCTCGGAGGCGCGCAGGCCATCATCGACGATGCGCTGCAGCGCCCCGCGGACTTCGTCGAGGTCGGGCTCGGGCCGTGTGAGCCAGCGCAATCCGACTTCTCCGTTGGTGACGATCGCCGACAGCGGCTGGTTGATCTCATGTGCGATGGACGCCGTCATCGCGCCCATTGTGGTTTGCCGGGAGGCGCGCGCAAGCTCCCCACGCAATTCGTGCAACGCCTCCTCGGCGCGCTTGAGCTCGGTGATATCCCGCCCGACCGCGTAGATCTGGCCACGGTCCAGGGCCGCGGTCCAGGACAGGCGGCGGTACGATCCGAGCTTGTGTCGAAATCGGATCTTGAAACGCGATGTCTTGCCGCCTTGAGCCAGATGACTGAGTTCTGCGCGCGCCTTTTCGCAGTCGTCAGGGTGAAGCAGCCACTCCGACGTCTTGCCCAAAAGGTCCTCCGCGGACCAACCGAGCGTCGCCGTCCAGGCCGGATTGACCGCAAGAAACCTGCCTTCGGTATCGGCAACGACGAGAAGATCCCGCGACACATTCCAGATGCGGGCCCGTTCCCGCGCTTCCAATTCGACGCGCTGCTCCAGCGTTTCATTCAAATGGCGCAGTTCCTGCTCGGCTTCGATCTGTTCGGATACGTCGGTGTTGGTGCCGATCCAGCGGACGACCGCGCCGGCCTCGTTGCGGATCGGCAGAGCCCTCGACAGAAACCACCGGTAGGTGCCGTCCTTGCTTCGGAGAGGAAATGTGTCCTCCCACGGGGTGCCGTTTTCGAAGCTTTGCCGAAGGCGCCGGACGACACGATCCACGTGCGCGGGATGGTGGACTTTCTGCCAACCCCAGCCTTGCGTCTCCTCGAGCGTCGTGCCGGTGTAATCGTGCCAGCGCTTGTTGCACCAATAGGTCCAGCCCTGGGCGTCCGCCGTCCAGGCGAATTGACTGATGTTGTCGGCGAGCTCGCGGAATCTGGTCTCGCTGGCGACAAGCGCTGCTTCGATCTGCTTACGTTCGGTAATTTCCTCGGCCACCACATTGACCCCGAGTGGCTTCCCGTCGGCGTCCTTGAGGGGATGCCAGCCGGTGACCCAGACGCGATGGGCGCCATCCGGTCGCTGCCCGCTGACTTCGATGCCCGTGACCGGCGCGCTTGTCTCGAGGACGGTCTTGACCAGGACCTCGATCTGATCGGCGAGCGCCGGGAGGATCTCGCGCACCGACCGGCCCAGATGATCGGCGACCGAAGTTCCGCAAATCTCGGTCAAACGTTGGTTTATCTGCCGGTAGCGGCAATCGGGGGTCAAGAATGCCAGACCGACGGGTGCGGTGTCGTAGAGGACTTGAAGGGCAGGCAACTGGGTGTGCAGTCCGGGCGTGGCAGAGTCGGTCGATGCCGACGCCATGACGCCTGTCGTTGCTAGAAGGTCGCTCATGATGCCCCCGACGGCGATCTGCACGGCCGCGATGGCGTCGTTTACGGCCCCCGCTCGGGATTGGCGCCGCCGTAAATGACCCGGCCGGACGATTGAGATGACTAAACTATCGTCTCATCCCTACCGTATCCCGAGTCATGAAGCGGACAGATTGCCCTTTGGTGCAATAAACTCCAAAAATCGCCGACTCCACGACTGAGCAGGGGTTCCCGATGTCAAGCGGGCTCAAGGGTGGTCGCCGAACCGCGCGTCGGCACCGTGCATCGGCGCAACTTCACCCGCACTCAGACGAAGCGTGCTTAGATTGAGGCCGTCCAGGCGCCGGGAATACGCGACATGCCCCAGAAATTGAGAGAGCAGATGCAGCATCGGCTGTCCGTCGTCGGGGACCCGACGCGGCGGTGGCTTGGCGCGGCTGCGCTCGCCGTCGCGGTCGGTGTCGCCTATTTCCTGTCGGCGCGGATGAGTCTCTTGCTCACCAAACCCGATGGCGTTGCCGTGTTCTGGCCGGCCTCGGGTGTTGCCGCCGGCGTGCTGATCGCTCTCGGGCCGGTCGCGCGGTGGCCGGTCGTGGTCGGCGCCATGGTCGCAACCGTCGTGGCCAATCTGCTGGGCGACCGGAGCCTGGTGAGCTCGATGGCTTTCGCCCTGTGCAACGCCATAGAGGCGCTGCTCACGGCAGGCCTCGTCGAATACTATTTCGGTGCAAGATTCAGCCTTGACCGCCTGCGCTGCGTCCTCGGGCTGTTGGCCGCCGCGGTCGTCGGGACCGCGGTCTCGGGGATCGGCGGCACCGTCGGTTACATATTTTTCCACAGATCGAATGCTTCGGCGCTGACGATTTGGGACCACTGGTTGGCATCCGACGCACTCGGCATCGTCACGGTCGCGCCGGTGTTGGTCGGGCTCGTCTGCGCGATGCGCCGGCCCCCGCGGCGAAGCGAGCTCATCGAAGGCGGTCTTGCGCTGGTGGCGACGATCGTGATTTGCGTGCTTGTTATCTGGCAGCCGCAGCGATCTTGGGAGACCTTTGTGTCCATCGCACTGCCGTTCCCGGTGCTGCTGTGGCTCGCCGCCCGCTGCCAGCCGGTCTTCAGCACGGCGGCTGCGTTCATCATGTCGTTCACGATCGTCTGGATGACGACTTTTGGCCTCGGTCTTTTCGGCGATGAGAATTTTCCGCTCGCCGACCGGATCCTGGGCGCCCAGGCCGGCATCCTTTCCGTGACGTTCTGCGCATTGGTTCTTGCCGCGCTGTTTGCCGAGCGGCGCGAGCAGGAAACCGTTCTGGTGCAGAGCGAGGCCAGGCTGCAGGAAGCGCTGACGGCCGGAGCCGTGACGGCCTTCGACTGGGATGTCGGCACCGGTCTGACCCGGCGCAGCCAGAATGCCGGTCGCATCCTCGGTCTTGACTCGAACCAGGCATCCAATGCGACCCGCTTTCTCGCGCGAGTCCATCCGGACGACCGCGCGCGGTTCAAGGCCCTCGCCCTCGGTGTCCGCCCCGACCATCCGTCCTATGCGATCACGTTCCGCTTCAATCACCCCGACGGCCGGGAGATGTGGCTCGAGGAAACCTCGGAAGCCGAGTTCGACGCGGCGGGACGGTTCGTCCGTCTCAAGGGCCTGACCCGCGATATCACGGCGCGCAAGCGCTCCGAGGAGCGCCAAGACCTGTTGATCGCCGAACTCGACCACCGCGTCAAAAACGTCCTCGCGCGCGTCGCCGTGGTGGCGATGTATACGCGCCAGGGCAGCGGATCGATGGACGAGTTCGTCAAGACCCTCGACGGACGCATCCAGGCCATGGCGACGGCACATTCGCTGCTCAGCGAAAACCGCTGGCAGGGGGTCGGCCTCACCGATCTGGTCCGTCACCAGTTGGCGCCCTACGCGACGGGCGCGAACATGATCACCGGCGGCCCGGATGTCGTGCTCACCGCCGTGGCGACCCAGGCGGTCGCGATGGTGCTTCACGAGCTGGCGACGAACGCCGGGAAATACGGCGCATTGTCGACCGCGACCGGTCGGGTGTCGATGACCTGGGAGTGCTCGCGCATCGGAACCGCGGCCCCGATGCTGTCAATCATATGGCGTGAAATCGCCGGCCCGCCGATAACGGCTCCGGTTCAATCCGGGTTCGGCACCAATCTCATCCGCGATCTCATTCCCCACGAGATCGGCGGCAAGGTCGACCTTGCGTTCCAGCTCGAAGGTGCGCATTGCATAATCGAATTTCCGCTTGCCCCGGCGTGAGCGCGGCCGCGCGGGCCGATGCTCACGGCGTCGATTTCTTCGCGACCGCCGCGCGTAACGCCGCGAGAAGCTGCGACTGGGTGATGGGCTTTTTCAGGATTGCGGTGACCTTTTCCGGCGCCAACGGGACAACGGAATAGCCGGACGTCACGACGACGTTCACGCCGCGATCATGCAAACGATCGATCAGGACGTCGGCTCGCTCGCCGTCGCGCAGATGGAAGTCGACGAGCGCGACGTCGGGAGCATGCTCGACGAGCAGTCGCTCGCCCTCGGCCGCGGTCGCGGCAGGTCCGGCGACGTCCGCTCCCAAGGCCCGAAGCAGGTTCTTCATGGCAACGCCGAGATGCCAGGAATCCTCGACCAGGAGGAACTCGTAAGCCCTTGAGATCCATCGGTCAGCTCCGGACAACTCGTAAACGTTCGATGATCATCGGATATCCCAACCAAACAGATTCGGCAGGCTATCGAAAAACAGGAGCCAATTCGTTCGCTCGTGGACTCGGCTATGTTCACGGCGAAAATGCGTTTTCAGCAGCATGTTAGAACCATTATATATTTTTTTCATATATATCTCAGCGCCGAGATATGTCGTTTTGCTCCGCGAGCGGTTTTGCCGCATGGAGAAAACCAAAACGTTCAAGCCGCCTGTTTGGAACCGCCGGTTGAATTGATTGCTCGCCATGGTTGCGATCGCGCGCGAAATATTCGCATTTGGCGATCTATATCTCCGCATAGACCTCTTGTGCACGCCAGTTTGGCATAAACCTCATGTGCACGCCGATGGTGCGACTGCCCCTGCGAGTGATGGCGGCTCAGCCTGCGGTCGATCAGCGCGGCAAGATCACTGCACCGTCACGATGAAGGTTGCGGCTTCCCGAACCCCATCTCCGTACAGGACATTTATTGAAAAGCGTCCATGCCGTGGAAACTGTCAGCGGATTTATATTCGATTGCCAATCCCTTTATCGGAACTCCGGCGCACGTTCCAACCGAACCGTGCGTTGCGTTCGTGATCGTGGTGTTCTCGACCCGCGCATTGACGACGCCGTGGTCGGGAGGCGCCGTGACGTTCACCTTGACGCCCAAGGAATAGCACTTGTTGTGCTGCCACGCCTGATAGAGTTTGAGCACGCGGGGTTGCCCGGACTGGACCGTGACGGGGAATGTTGCCGCATTCGCGTCCGTGATCGCCAGGCAGGCAAAACCCGCGACGATTGCCGTCAAGATCGATCTGCCGGCGTGGGCGCACCAAGTTGTATCGGTCGTCATTATCCCTCCTCCGCACCCATTGGTGCCGTGCACGCCTGTGCAGGGGCTTGGATTGTCGCCAGGAATTCTTCGGCGATTGCACGCGAACCCGGCCTCGGCCACCTCTTCGGCGCTGCCTCGATCGTCACGGCCCGATCATTGCACCGTCACGATGAGGGTGTCGTTGGTCCGAACCCCGTCTCCGTAGAAGACGTTCACCGAGAAGCCGTCGGTGCCGTGGAATCCGTCGGCGGATTTGTATTCGATCGACAAGCCTTTTATCGGTGCTCCGGCGCACTTATCGACCGAGCCGTGCTCCGCGGCCGTGATGGTGGTGTTCACGACCCGCGCGTTGACCACGCCGTGCCGGGGAGGCGACGTGATGTCGACCTTGGCCCCCAAGGAATGGCACACGTTGTGCTTCCATGCTTTGTAGGTTCTGAGCACGCGCGCTTGCCCGGACTCGACCGTGAACGAGAACGTTGCCGCATTCGCGTCGGTCGCCGGCAGGCAGGCAAGGCCCGCGACGATCGCCGCCAAGGCCGACTTTCCGGCGAGCGCACGCCAATTCGCATCAGATCTCATTGTCGCCCCTGCTGTTCCATTCGGCGAGGAGATGGCCGCGGTCAAAGCTGCGTCACGGCCCGAGCACGCGAAAGATCGATCCGGTCATTCACAGATCTGTTGCCCATTGAAGGCGAAGCAATTTCCTTTCGGACGCTCAGCACGCGTATGCAATTCCTGCTGTGGTTTCTTCTTGGCTTTCGGCTTTGCCGGCGTCTCCACATGCGGCGAAGCTGCCGGCCGCGTCACGGCGGCGGGCCGAGCGGGCCGCGATTCGTTGTTATTCGTCGGGATACTTGCGATCTTCTTGATGCGCTGCTCGGCTTCACTGCGGTGGGGGCTGTTTGGAAATTGAAATATGAAATGCTTGAGTATCTCGACGCTGTCGGTATCCTTGATAAAGTCCCAGGCCGCCTGATCGGGCGAGGGCCCAATCGGGATACTTACTGGAGCGCTCACCGGAGTATTTACCGGAGCGGCAGGCGCCGAAGACCCCGTGACGAGCGCGTAGGAATCATAGAACGAGACTGAAATTTCCGGTCGCTGCTCGCCCTTCGTCTTGGTGATCACCTCATTGCCGACCCGGAAGAACAGGTCCTTCACGTCGAGCCCGGGCGTCGCGATATTGTCGAGCAGCGCGGCCGTGAATGGGCTGTCTTGATTGGGCGGACCGTCCTTCGCGGTTTCCATGTATTGCGTCGCGTAGGCGAGAATAAGCCCCTCGGGATTCCTCACCCGTGCGAGCCCGCGGCTGACCTCGCCGCCGCGCACCGCCGTCCGCTTCAGGTTGCGCTCTGCCGAATTGTCGCGGCAGGCATCGAGGATCGCGATGCGCAACCCCTTGGCGCGGCGCAGCTCACCGATCAGTGTCTCGACCGGCACCAGCTCGTAGGGCATCCCCGCAAGGCTCGAGAACCGTGCGTCGGTCGGAACGACGTACGGTACGTCGCCGAACGTCGCGCCATGACCCGCGTAGTACACCAGCGCCACGTCGGCATCCTGGGCGGCGTTAGCAAAGTCGCCGATCGAGCGTTCCAGGGCCTGCTTGGTGACATTCTCGGCGAAGACGACCTCGAACCCGAGCTTCGTGAGCGCGTCCCGCAGCCGGCGGGCGTCGATCACCGGATTGGTGAGCTGGTCCGCGTGCTCGTAGGCGCCGTTGCCGATGACGAGCGCGACCCGCCGCTCCGCGTGGCCTTGAGCAACACCGAACAGCACCATGACCGCGGTCAAGGCCGCTATGACAAGTTGGCGCAAAACGGTCCTCCCAGGTGCCGGGGCGCGAAGGCAGATTGCCACAATGCCTGGTGCTCTGAAAGTACGGCCGGACGCTCGAGAGCCCGTGTGCTCCGACGCCCGGCCCAAACGTCGCGCTGGGAGGTTCGTTGTCAACGTGTCAACTCGCTTCAGCGAGCCGTTGGCTTCTTCCACCCCGAAGTGGCGAGCCGCCGCCGGCTACCGTTCGACGTGCTTGTCGAGCACGCGGCAATATTCGACCATGACCTTTTGAGAATACGCCTCGACACTGCTCCTCATCGCTACGGAACAGGAACCCCCGCGTGCCGTAATGAAAACCACCAATGAGCCTGCTCCGGTATTCACCGATTGCACGAGCGTATTGCCCCGAACCGATACCGCACTCGAGCTTCCATTCGCGTTCGACCTGACAACGTCATTCTGAAATACGTTTCCTTTCCGCCCCTGAGTATAGTCGTAGATGCTGCCAGTCGGACTGACGTACATATTGATATTGAAAGGGACCCCCGGCAAACACTCCCCGGTGTCCCTCGAGCAGCTTTGCCCGACAAATTTGGCCTGAATGGTCCTGCCGGCCAGGCCCTCTGCGGATTGCGCCGCCGTAGCGCCGAAGCCCAGCACCGCAACAACGGCTGCACACATCGTCTTATGCATCATACGAGTTCTCCATGGGTGTTCGATCCGTATCGCGGCGCGTACGCCTCTGCCGCACGGCTGTGTGAGTTCCGGGTTGTCGACACGGCCAACACCGATGACGACCAAGACGCGCACCCCCAATGCTCATGACCACGTCACTTCCCATCGGGTTGGCGGCCGTGGTCCCGCAGGGCTGCCCACGTCGAACAACCAACCGTTTGTCACATCAAGAACGCGCCCGGTTCATCCTGCCGGCTGCCTGCTTGATCACTTCTTGCCCGCCTGCTTGATCAATTGGAACAGGTCGTGGGCCGCCTCGGGTGAGGCGCGGCCGAGCTGATCGAGGTCCGGGTTTCGGGCGGGGTCGGGAGCCGGTTCACGACGCTGATTCTCTCGTCCCTCGACCATGACGGACGAGCGGCTTGTCGCCGTCGTCTCGATCGCGTCCAGCACGCGGCGCACGAGCCAGGGATCACGGCCGACCAGCGCCAACAGCGCCGCGTTCCGGTGGATGATGACTTGCTCGGCCGCCGTGAACGCGGGTGGCGCCTCGCCATGTCGCACCTCCGCGAACGCCGGATCGCTCGCAATCACGAACGTCAGGACCAGTGCCATCAGGATTTTGCTCGACATGCTCATCCTCTTCCGTCCTCCGGCGTGCGAACCGGTCGCTCACTAAAAAATGCGTCGTCGTCGGTCGCGGGTGATGATTGGCGATAATAATTCGGCCGAGCGTACTTTCCCAGTCGTTGCGCCTCGCTTGCTCTCCCATCGGATTGGAGGGCCGCAAGACGAGGCGTCACGCGCCCGTGGTCTGCAACACTCGCGCCGAGCCACGTGGACATCGGATTGAGCCTCGCACACCCGGTCAGGGCGACCCGGGCACGGCCTATTCGACGCCATCTTCGCCTTGCTGCATCCGCGTACGCGCATCACGGATGCAACGCCCCAAGATGCGCTCCAGACTGCCTCGCGAGGCGATGAGCATCGTCCCATAGACCGATTTCTCGCGCGCCAGGAAGCCCGCCGCGCCGCATGCCACCACCACCTTCCGGCATGTTTCAGCCGACATGACGATCGCGAGGAATCGCGCCAGGTTCGACTGATCGATCGCCCCCGGCTTGTCGCGCCAGTTCTGCAGCAGACGAGGAAGCGTATCGGCCGTAAACATCGCGTCGAGGAGCCGGTCCCCGGTCAGGCCGAGCCGGGCCATCTTGGCCGGATCCTTGGTGAGTCCGATGATGTAGGTGTTGTGTAGATCCGTCAGCCTTTCGATGTGCTCGACGGTCGTCAGGCCGCGGACGGCGAGCAGATAAAAGAACTCGGCAAGCTGATAGGTCGCTTCCAGGCGCAAGGTCGCGAGCGTCTGATCGTCACGCGCCGCGCTTTCCTCGCAGGCTCGCTCGGTGAATTCCTTGCGGATCCAGCGGAGGCACTCGAGAAATAGCAGATCCTTTTCGAGTTCTGGACCGTTGCGCAGCAGGTCCTCAGTCGAAATCCGCCTTCGGTTTGCGCTCCGCTTCCGCCTCGGCGTCGGGCTCCGGCCTGCTCGCCGCCAGGGATTTCGCTTTGGGCTTCCTCGTCATCGCCGTCGCCAATGTCCCGGTTCGAGCATGGCCCCTCCCATCGAATGGGAACCCAGCAGCGTGAAAGGCTCCGCCGCTAGTTGAGGTTTAACGCAGAGTGTGAGGAATTATCGCGCAACGACGCGTTCGCAGCCAGAGGCTGAACGGGGAAGAAAGATGATCGACGGGACGATGCATGCAAGGGACGCCGATCCCGGCCGCGGCCGCAAGCCCGATCGTTGCGCCCTCCTGGGTCCGGATCGAACCCGGCAGGGCCGTGACGCGACCATCCACTGGCAGGCGGCGCTCACAGACCAAACGAAGGCAGATGACGTCATTCGGGCAGCTTCATACAATGGCTCCGGGAGCGGCGGTGTTCAAGGCCTTTGGATGTGCAAGGGCCCGAGCCTTGAGGCGTGCGACGCTGACATGCAGCCGATCGCGGACCCCAATTCGCCGCTTAAGGACCCCTCCGACCGGACGCGTGGCATCGGCCTCGATGAGGCGGTGCCGAAGAACCGCGCCGTCGGCATTCGCGAATACGAGATCGTGGACTGAACCAAGGTAAGTGTCCGGACAACATAATATGATGTGCCGCACCGGATCAGCCAGACAGAGGAACTAAAACCATGTCCAAATTGATGAAATTCGTGCGGATCGGGCTGGCCGGTGCGGCCCTGGGCTTCCTCGGCGCCGGCGCCCCGGCCCTGGCGCAAAGCACCGAGCAGATCGAGCAACAGCTTGCCCGCGATCTCACGGTGGCACAGAAGCCGATCTATCAGGTCCCGGGACACCTCGGCGCCAACCGCATCGACGTCGATGCCTGGGTCGACAATCCGGGGCTGACCTACACGGTCGGCCAGCCGCTGCACCTGATGGTGCGGCCCAAGCACGACGCCTACATCACGGTGGTCGACGTCGGCAGCAGCGGCCGGGTCGCCATCCTCTATCCCAATCACTATCAGCGCGACGCGCGCGTGCGCGCGGGCTCGACCGTCATGATCCCGAGCCACGGCGCGAGCTGGGAGATCAATGTCGGCGGACCGGCGGGCGTCGATCTCATCCAGGTCATCGCGTCGCGGCGGCCGCTCACGCTGCCCGAGCTGACCCAGCTCGTGCGCTCGAGCGAGGGCTCCCCGTTCGTGACGCTGGGGCGCTCGGGCGAGGAGGTCGCGCGCGACCTCGTCGCGCAGCTCACGCAGCCGGGCACCGGGACCGAAGCCAATGCGGGGGTGCGCAACGTGCTCGTTCGCGTGGTCGACCGGGCCGCCGGCATCCTGCCGGCCCCCACCGTGTCGACGCTGCTCCCGCCGCAGCCTGCCGCCGTCTACGGCCTGAGCATCCGCTCGGACAAGCCGGTCTACCGGGTCGGCGAGACCGTCCGCATCATTGCGTCGGCGCAGCATGATTGCCGGCTGACGCTGATCAATGTGGGCGCCGGCGGGCACGCGGTGCAGCTTTTCCCCAACACGTACCAGCGCGACAACCTGCTGCGCGCCGGTGAGGTCGCGATGATCCCCTCGCCGCAATCGCCGGTGCAGTTCGTGGCGCACGGGCCGGCCGGCGTCGAGGGTGTCGTGGCGATCTGCCGCGACGAGGCCATGCCGGCGCTCTATCCCGATTCCATGCAGGCCGGCTCGGGCGGCGACGCATACCCGGTCGTCGGCACCACCGACTCGATCGGGCACGACCTCGTCGTCACCCTCACGACCGCCGGCGACGCCCCCGCAAAGGCCGAGCAGGCCTCGGCCTCTTACCTCATCGTCCAGTGAGAGCGTCGCTTCGTCCACAAAAGATAACAACTGCGGGTGCGCATGCGCTCACCCGAGGGAAAATCACATGACACGCGTCGCTCAGTACTTCGATTCTCGCTCCAAGTGGCTGTCCCTGCTGATCGCGATAACGTCTGCAATCCTGCTTCCCACAGGCGCAAGTGCCCAGCAAGCGGATCGTGACCGGAACGGCGACGGCGAACTCCTGCGCCAGTTCAGAGGAATCGACTGGGACAGCGAGATAGGAGGCGCGCGCATCGTCGGCGGATCAACCGCTTCTCCCGGCGCGTGGCCCAATTACGTGGCAGTGCTGTTCGCGAACCCCGATACCAAGCAAGGCGGATATTGCGGCGGGTCTATTATTGATCGCGAGTGGGTTCTGACCGCTGGTCACTGCATCCACAAGGAGAAGGGCTGGCGCTACGCGATCGTCGAAGGGACCAATCGACAGAAGAAGGCTTTCAGCGCAGTAAAGACCAGCACCTTTGAAACGCTGGTCAATAGCGGCACCGTCATACCCGTGAGCGACATCGTTCTCCATGAAGGTTTTGGAAATCCTTGCGCGCAGCGAAAGGAGAACTGTATCGGCAATGATATTGCCCTGTTACGGCTGTCTCGCCCGGCCACGACGCAGGGGCAAATCTTACTGAGCAACAAGCTGCGCCCGACCTACCTGGTCGATCACAAGCTCAGCATCGTGGTCGGATACGGCCTGCTCAAACCCAATGATCCAACACCGATCACGCACTTGCGGCAAGTCGATGTGCCGCTTGTCGCTCAGTCTCGCTGCGCGGGCGTATACGGCAGCGACGCGATCGGGGACTTCGCAATTTGCGCCGGGCTCGATCAGGGCGGAAAGGATTCCTGTCAGGGAGACAGCGGCGGTCCGCTCTATGAGCTCTCGAAGCTGAACCAGCCGATCCAGATCGGGATCGTGAGCTGGGGCAAGGGCTGCGCACAACCGAACGCCTATGGTGTCTACGCGTCCGTCGGCTTTTTCGAGGATTGGATCAGGAGCCATGTGCCGAACGCGAGATTTGCAACTGGCGACGCGGGAGCTCCGGGCACTGACCAACAGCTCGGCTCATACCTGGGCGACAATAACGCCGCTCCGCCGAGCCAGATGGCGCAAGTGAGCGTGGATGTCCTGCCTGGCGCGCAGGTGAGGGTCGGGAGCGAGATCGAGGTACGGGTGACGAGCTCGGTCGCGGGGCATCTGCTGGTGGTCAACCAGGAGCGCGACGGGAGCGCCTATCAGCTCTTCCCCAACAAATACAGCGGGAACAACCGCATCGGCGAGGCGAGGACGGACATCGCGGCGGGGCAGACCGTCACGGTTCCGGACGTGATGGACCGCTTCAAGCTCACCGTCACGCCGCCGGCGGGCATGAACCGGATCATCGCGGTCGTCGTGCCGTCGAGCGTTCGCATGAGTGACCTTGCGAGCCAGCACGCCGACATGCGGCCGATCGCGGACCTCAATGCGCTGCTCAAGGATATCTCCGACCGGACGCGCGGCATCAGGGTTGATGAGGCGGCGCCGAAGAATCGCGCCATCGGCATCCGGGAATACGAGATCGTTGAATAACCCGACGTGAGTGTCCGGGTCGCAGGATGCGATCTGCGGCTCTGGGTCAACCAGACAGAGCAAGGAACGAAGACCATGCGTAAATTGATGAACCTGGTGCGGATCGGGCTGGCCGGTGCGGCCCTGGGCTTCCTCGGCGCCGGGGCCCCGGCCCTGGCGCAAAGCACCGAGCAGATCGAGCAACAGCTTGCCCGCGATCTCACGGTGGCACAGAAGCCGATCTATCAGGTCCCGGGACACCTCGGCGCCAACCGCATCGACGTCGATGCCTGGGTCGACAATCCGGGGCTGACCTATGCGGTCGGCCAGCCGCTGCACCTGATGGTGCGGCCCAAGCACGACGCCTACATCACGGTGGTCGACGTCGGCAGCAGCGGCCGGGTCGCGATCCTCTATCCCAATCACTATCAGCGCGACGCACGCGTGCGCGCGGGCTCGACCGTCATGATCCCGAGCCATGGCGCGAGCTGGGAGATCAATGTCGGCGGACCGGCGGGCGTCGATCTCATCCAGGTCATCGCGTCGCGGCGGCCGCTCACGCTGCCCGAGCTGACCCAGCTCGTGCGCTCGAGCGAGGGCTCCCCGTTCGTGACGCTGGGGCGCTCGGGCGAGGAGGTCGCGCGCGACCTCGTCGCGCAGCTCACGCAGCCGGGCACCGGGACCGAAGCCAATGCGGGGGTGCGCAACGTGCTCGTTCGCGTGGTCGACCGGGCCGCCGGCATCCTGCCGGCCCCCACCGTGTCGACGCTGCTCCCGCCGCAGCCTGCCGCCGTCTACGGCCTGAGCATCCGCTCGGACAAGCCGGTCTACCGGGTCGGCGAGACCGTCCGCATCATTGCGTCGGCGCAGCATGATTGCCGGCTGACGCTGATCAATGTGGGCGCCGGCGGGCACGCGGTGCAGCTTTTCCCCAACACGTACCAGCGCGACAACCTGCTGCGCGCCGGTGAGGTCGCGATGATCCCCTCGCCGCAATCGCCGGTGCAGTTCGTGGCGCACGGGCCGGCCGGCGTCGAGGGTGTCGTGGCGATCTGCCGCGACGAGGCCATGCCGGCGCTCTATCCCAATTCCATGCAGGCCGGCTCGGGCGGCGACGCATACCCGGTCGTCGGCACCACCAACTCGATCGGGCACGACCTCGTCGTCACCCTCACGACCGCCGGCGACGCCCCCGCAAAGGCCGAGCAGGCCTCGGCCTCTTACCTCATCGTCCAGTGAGACGGGGCGGTCCGACGCACCATGTCCCTTAATCGAATCATCATCGGTGGCCTCCTCGCCTCTATCGCGCTCTGCCCGCTCGCACGGTCGCAGAATGCGAATGAGCCCATGAAGCCGAAGGACCTGGTGGCCGCTCCCGTCGCAACGCCGGCCAGCACGAATCCGGCGGGAGCGACGGCGGATGCCGCCGGCATCAAGAACGCGGCTCAACAAGCCAATGTCTTTGGCGCCAAGGTGCTCGATCGCCTGCTCGGGAGAGGCACGGCAACGACCGTCGTGGTCTCGCCTTACAGCATCAACAGCGCGCTCGACCTCTTGACCCTCGGAGCGGCCGGACACACCGCCACCGTGCTGACCGCAAGACGTGGGATCCCCCCGTCGAAAAAGGCGCTCGCGGAACAGCAAGCGCTCAATCACGCATTGAGCGCGGCTTCCACCCCGGATGTCGTCTTGCAAATGGCGAATTCGGTTTGGCTCAAGCCGGGTGCGTTGGCGCTTCCGGCCTACGTCTCGGCCATCCATGACGGCTATGGCGCGACCGTCACCAACGTCGATTTCGCCAGCCCCGCGACAACCGGGGTGGTGAATGATTGGGTCAAGCAGAACACGCAGAACGTCATCGAACGTATTGTCGACAAGCTCGAGCCGACTACCGAGTTCCTGTTGGTCAACACCACCTATTTCAAGGGAAAGTGGGCCATTCCGTTCGACAAGGCCGAAACCAGGCCTGCGCCGTTCACCCGCGCGGACGGCTCCAAGCACGACGTTCCGATGATGGCCGCGACGACCAGGCTCGGGTATGCCGAGACCCCGCGCTGGCATGCCGTCGCGATACCCTATCGCGGCGATCGCTTCGAGATGATCGTCGTGACGGCCAAGAACCCGGCGCAGACCATTGCGGTCCAGCACGAGCTCCAATCGACCGGCTTCGTGCAGGCGCTGCACGGCATCAAGTTCGCGGCGCACGAGATCGAACTGCGGCTTCCCCGGTTCCGCGCCGAATACGGTTCGGATCTCACCGATGTCCTGACGCGACTGGGCCTCGGGCCGGCCTTCGGGTCATCTTCAGATTATCGCAAGCTCACCGCCACTCGCCTGCAATCGGCGCGAGTCGTTCACCGTGCCGTCGTCGCCGTCGACGAAGAAGGCACCGAGGCGGCGGCCGCGACCGCCGTGATTGGAACGCGATCCGCCGTCGCCGCACAGCCCGTTCAGTTCGTCGTCGATCGTCCGTTCGCGTTCGGGATCGTCGACCGGCTCACCGGAGCCGTTCTGTTCATCGGGTATGTCGCGGATCCGACCGCGTGAGGCCAACCTGACCGGACCCAAAGCCATGTTCCGAACGAGTGCGAGAGCCCGAAGCGGCGCGATGATCCGGCTGATCGCCGTGATCGCGTGCGTGACCGTGTCGACCGAATTCGCGCATGCCGAAGCGTCCTGCGAGCCGCTCGTCAACGGCTTCAACGCCGCGTTGGCGAAGAGTGATTTCCAGGCGATCGTCGCGGCCGCCGGCAGCGTCATCGAGAGCTCGGCATGCCGGGCCGCGGTCCGCAACTCGGTTGGCCGGACGGCGGCGATCGCGCATCTTCGCGAGGCCGCCAAGATTCCCGACACGCCCGAGAATGCGCCGCGCCGGCTGCAGCTGCTCGAGGCCGGAATGCGTTTCGGCCACCCCTGGCAATTGATGGCGACGATCGGCGATGTGCGCAAGGAAGTCCGCACGACGGATGGGCAGCCCGACTACCAGGGCGCCAGCCTCGCCTATCAGGACGCCCTGAGGGATCTCGCCGACAAGCAGAGGAATCCGGAACCGCCGCCGAAGGAGACAATCGAACACATCATTGCGCTCGCGCAGCAGGATCGTCTGGCGGCGAACACCTTTACACGCGGCGACGACCTGATGACGCGCGACGTTCGCGGCGTGGTGGTCGAGGAGGTCGCGGTGCCGATCCAGTTCGTCTTCAATCGCGTCGAGATGACCGAGCTGGGAAGAAAATACGCCGAAGACATGCTCAGGGTTCTCCGCGACCAGTCCATGCCTCGCATCAAGCTCATCGGCCACACCGATCATGTTGGCGCAGACCGATACAATGTGGAGCTCTCGAGGCAACGGGCGCAGGCGGTCGCGCGCTTTCTTGCGAGCCAGGGCTATCCGGCCGCCTCGATTTACGTCGACGGCCGCGGCTGGCACGATCCCCTGCGCATCACGGATGCCGCGAAATACAACCAGGCCACGGTCGACCAGATGCTTCGCCGCGTCGAATTGAAATACCTCGATAAGCCGCAATGAGCTTCGCGGCGCGCGCTTCGCGATCATCGAGAACCCGCCGGTCGTTTCTGCGCGGCTTGGCCGCCGGCATGACGATCCCGCTGACGGTCGCCGGCCGGCACGCCTTCGCGCAGACGTCGGCGCGCCCCAAGCTGCATGCGCTGATCATCGGGATGAACGTCTATACCGGCCACGTCGGGCGCGACGACCCGCGCAGCGGCCGGTGCATTCCGACCCGGATCCCGCAACTGCGCGGCTGCATCAACGACGCCCGGGCGATCGAAGCTTCGGTGCGGCCGCTCGCGGCCAGCACGCGCGTGCTGCTCGATGAGCAGGTCAACCGCGCCTCATTCGTCGGCGCTTGGCGCGACATGGTGGCCAACGCCGCGCTGGGCGATACCCTGTTGCTCACCTATTCGGGCCATGGCGGACAGGAGCCCGAGCACGTCAAGGGCAGCGAGCCGAGCGGATTTGACGATACGTTGATCCTGTCCCCGTTCGATACCTGCATGCCGTCGTTGCGCGAGGAGCGCATCATTGACGATGAGATTGCCGGATTGTTCTCCTCCATCCGCGGGCGCAACAAGGTGATCTTCGTGGCCGATGCGTGCCACTCCGGCACCATGACGCGCGGCGCCGTCGACGCGCGCATCGACGAGACCCTCACGTACCGCAAGGTCCCCGCATACGATTATGCGTCGGCGATGCCGAGCGCGGTCAAGATCGATGCGGTGCCCGACAACGACGACCAGCCACACGTCCTTTTTTTTGCCGGCTGCGAGGACGACGAATCCGTCCCCGAGATCAGGATCAACGGCGCGTTTCACGGAGCGCTCAGCGTCGCATTCGCCCAGGCGCTTGCCGGGCGCGCCGATGCCAACCAGGACGGCGTCATCACCGGCGCGGAATTGAGCGCGTACGTGCTGCGGACCGTGCGGGGCTTTTCCGATTCCAGTCAGCACCCGGAGGTGCATTGGCCGCACGCGGACGCCGTCTCCGGAAGCGAGTTCAAGCCCGAAGATCCGGTCTTTTTCCGCGGCACCGCCGCGGTCCCGCGTCCGCCGTCAGGCGCCACCGTGGTCCGGCTGCGAATTCTCGGCGACCAGCCGGCCGCCGCGTCGCTCGCGCAATCGCTGAGCCGCGTCACCATCGTGGGCCGCGACGACCCCGCCGACGTCGTTTGGGATAGCGAGCCGCAACGGGTGCTCGACCCGATGGGCAGCGTGCTCGCCTGGAACGTCGCGGCCGCGGATTTGCAGCCGGTCATCGATGCCGCGATCGCGCTCGATGCGGTCCGCCAGATGGTCGCGGATTCCGGGATCGACATGCGGCTGATGTTGCCGGGCGAGCAAGCCACAGCCGCACCCTCACGCGCCTCGGATCGCACCCATCCGGAGGGCACGCGTTTGACGCTGACGGCGAGCGGGATGCGCTACCCCTACTTCGCACTGTTCGACATCACCGGGAATGGCACCGTGCAGCTGCTGTATCCATGCCGCGGGCAAGCAGGCTCGTGCCGCACGCAGCATGACGCTCCGACGATCAAGGCGCAGGAGGGCTATCGGCTGCCGCTCGACGTCACGGCGCCCTTCGGCGCCGATCGCGTCATCGCGATTTCATCCGCGCATCCGTTGTCCGACCTGATCGCCGTGCTCGAGAGCGTCGACGGCCGGCGCGATTCCATGACGGTGATCGATGCGCTGGGGCGCGTGGCCGACCAGCCAGACGTTCAAGTGGGGATGCAGGCGATTTTTACGGCTGCGCGATGAAGAGGTGAGGCGCCGCCCTCGACAGGCGTTGGAGAGCGCGCAGGTTCGAACTTGCCGCGCGGCTTCTCAACTCGCAGACCGAAAAGAAGAAGCCCTCCAATCCGTTTGGAAGCTGCGACCATTTCCATCAGATCCAATCCGGCCGATGGTGATCGCATCGATGACATCCAAACGAGGGTCTCCATGCTCCGCGCCGTTGTTGCTGCCTCCATCATCACACTGATCGGCCTCTCAGGCTCCGCGCGGGGCCAGGAGGTTCCCAACCAGGACACGTCCAACCAGGGCTCGCCCAACCAACGCCTTCTCATCGTCGATGGCCACACACATCGTGTCGTCTACGATGACGGGCGTGACGACCTCTTCTGCGTGACGCGGCGTTTCATCGCGTACTACGACCACTATGGCCGTCCGGTGATCCGGCGGACGCTGCGCTGCCGCTGAGGCTGGCAGCGCCTCGCGCTGCTCATTGGCAACGCACGCGGGCCTGCTTGCCCATCCGGCGATCAATGCCCGCCGGATGGGGGACGCGCTCGCAACTCTGGCTTCCAAGTCGCGCCCCGGGAACGTCGAACGACCGTGCGGTGGCGCATGGCTCATGCCTGACGCGGTGTTCCGCAACTTGACCATGGGGAAGGTTGCGGCTCACGCCAAAACCCCTTGAAATCGGCATGACGAGAGGGCGGACGCAACGCGCGGCTTGGTGCTTTGGTCGCGGGACTGATGTATCGTCGCGAGACCAGCCGGGTCGCCGCGCGAGTGGAGCCGATGAAGATATTGGTGAGCGACGATCATCCCCTCGTTTGCGAGGCGATGCGGGGCGTGCTCCATGACCTGGTTCCCGACGCGTCCGTGCTGGAGGCGCGCAATGCGCGCGATACCTGTGCCCTCATCGAGCAGAATCCGGATACCGACCTCGTCCTGCTCGACCTGAATTTGCCCGACGGCGACGGGCTGGCGCTGCTCGGTGACCTGCGCGAGCGCTATCCGGCCATGTCCGTGGTGGTGCTTTCCGCGTTCCAGGATCAGCCGACGATCCGGGCGGCCCTGCGGCTCGGCGCGCTGGGTTTCATCCCGAAGAACACCGAACGCGACGTGATGCTCGGCGCCCTTCGGCTCGTGTTCGCGGGGGGCATTTATATTCCGGTCGAAGCCCTGGACCGGCCGTCTCCCCCGCCCGGGGCGAACGGAAAGGCTGACGAAAAGGCTCACGCCGGTCTCCGGCGCCGTCTTCCGCCTGGACTGGGATTGACGGAGCGCCAGGTCGAGGTTCTCGCGCTCGTCATGGAGGGCAAGAGCAACAAGGCGATCTCCCGCCAGCTCGATGTCGCGGAGCACACTGTGAAGAACCACGTCACCGCCATCTTCAGGGCATTACAGGTGACGAACCGAACCGAGGCGGTGATCGCGGTCGGCAAGCTGGTGCGAGAGCCGCGCCTCACGCCGTGACGTGATCGGCAGGGCTTGCGTGGTCGCCCCCCTGGCGCGATCCGCCGCAGAGCCGCACCAGGAGCGAGCGCAGCGTCATCGGATTGACCGGCTTGTGCAACAGCATGTAGCCGCTCGCGCGAGACTGCTGCAGCCGCTCCGGGCTGGTGTCGCCGCTGATCAGAAACGCCGGGATCTCGGCGCCGAATGCGGCGCGCACCCGCTCGATCGTCTCGATCCCGGTCCTGCCGCCCGAGAGATGGAAATCGGCGATGATCAGGTCCGGCTTTCCGGCTCGCGCCGTGAACGCCGCGACGGCGTCATCGGGCGACCCGGCCGTGACCACGCCGTAGCCCCAGCTCCCGAGCAGACCGCCCATGGCCTCGACTACCATCGGGTCATCGTCGACGACCAGCACGACCCCGCTCGCATCGCCCTCGGGTGCGGGCTCCGCGAGGCCGGCGGGCGGCGCGGCCGTCGGCAGCGCCGCGGCGCGCGGAACCTCGATGCTGAAGCACGAACCCTTGCCCACGCGGGATTTCACCGCGAGCGGATGATCAAGCAGGCGGCGGAATCTGTCGACGATGGCGAGCCCGAGCCCCAGGCCGCCGCGTCGGTCGCGATCGGGATCGGGAACCTGGTAGAACTCGTCGAAGATGTACGGCTGCTGATCTTGCGGAATGCCCGGCCCCGTGTCCCACACCTCGATCCGCAATCGGTCTCCCCGCCGCCGGCACCCGACCACGACGCCGCCCGCCCCGGTGTAGCGCACCGCGTTCGACACGAAGTTGAGCAGGATGCGCTCGAGCAGGATTGCGTCGCTGCGGATCCACGCCCGGTTGGGGACGACCCGTAGCGACAAGCCCTTGTCGCGTGCCGTCTGGGCGAAGGTGCGCTCGATCTTGGCGAGCAGGCCCGCGACGGGAAAGTCCTTCATATCGGCGGCGAGAATGCCGGCGTCGAGCTTCGACACGTCGAGCAGGGCATTGAACAGCTCGTTCATCTCGGCGACCGCGGCGCCGATCCGCTCGATCAGCCGCCGGCGGTCGCTCACGGTCCCGCGATCGCGCAGCTGGGCCACCATCAGGCCCAGCGCGTGCAGCGGCTGGCGCAGGTCATGGCTTGCCGCCGCGAGGAAGCGCGATTTCGCCATGTTGGCGGTCTCGAGCTGGTGCGTGCGCTCCTCCACCTTGCGCTCGAGCGTCGAGTAGGAGTCCTCCAGCCGCGCCGCCATCGCGTTGAACTGGTCGCCCAGCGACTCGAGCTCGTCGCCGGTCTTGATCGAGAGGCGATGGCCGAGGTCGCCGCCGCCGATGCGCGCCGCGCCGGTGCGCAGCGCCTGGATCGGCGCGATCATCCGGCGGGCGAGCACCAGCCCGCAGACGAACGCGGCCAGCAATCCGGCGACCAGCAGCACGGCCGAGCGCGCGAGCGAGCCGTAGAGCGTCGCGAACGCCTCGGCGCGCGGCAATTCGATGAACACGAACCAGCCGACCGGCGCGACCGGCGCATAGGCGGCGAGCACCGGCCGGCCGCCCAGGTCGACGCTGCCAGAGGGATCCCGCGTGGCTGATCCCGTGGCGGCGCGCGCCGCCTCCACCTGCGGCAGTTTCGACAAATCGGTGTGCTTGAGCACGAGGCTGAGATCGGGATGCGCCACCAGTCCACCCCGCGCGTCGATCACATAGGCGTAGCCGTGCTCGCCCACCTTGATCAGCGAGATGACGTCCCAGATCCGCTTGAGGTCGACCTCCGCGATGGTCACGCCGGTGTCCTGTCGCGGCCCCGCGATCGCGATCGCCATGTACGGCTCGGAGTTCGAGACGGAAATGCACCGGCCCGTAGTAGACCTTGTGCGCCGCCGCCTGCCGGTAGGCCTCGTCGTTCGAGCGGTCCATGCCGCTGTCGACGACCGTAACTGCGGCGCGCGAGAGCCGCAGCCGCTCATGCCCGGACGGGTCGATCTCGACGAGCTCGCTGATCGCCGGCTCCTGCTGGATCAGTCGCAGGCCGTCGAAGCGCCGCTGCTCGAACGTCTCCGCCGACCACGGCAGCTGCACCGACCAGCGCAGCTGGGCGTCGATGCCGCCGATGAAGTTCTCGATCCTGCCGCTCGCCGTGACGGCCTCTTCGTGCTGGACGCGCACCAGCGCATCCTTGAGCTCGCGCGACGAGAACCAGATGTCGAGCACGGCGCTGCTCGCCAGGATGATGCAGACGGCGGCGAGAAACAGCGCCACGTACTTGCGGAAGAACGGACCGCTGATCTGCTCCCATCCGGCGCTCTGCCGCAGCCGATCGAACGCCCCGCGCAGCCCGGCACGGCCGCGCACGAGCCGACCCGTCGGGGCGGACGACTGCGACGACGGATCGGCTGGGTCGACCGCGTCGCTCATTCGATCACCTTGTCGGCGAGCGCGAGAAAGCGCGCCGGAACCGTCAGGCCGAGCGCTTTCGCGGTCGTCATGTTGATCGCAAGCTCGAATCCCGCGAGTCGGCGAATCGGAAGATCGGCGGGGCTTCTGCCCTTCAGGATCAGGCCCGCGTAGATGCCGGTGTGGTAGTTCCGCTCGGAGACGTTCGTCCCATAGCTCATGAGCCCGCCGGCTTGCACGAAATAGGTGACCGGATAGATCCCCGGGATGCGATGACGCCGCGCCAGATCGATGACTTGGTTATGGCGATTGGCAAACAGGACGTTCGGGATGATGCAAAAGCCGTCCGCGCGTCTCTCGGCCAGCGTTGTGAAGGCCGCGTCGATGTCGTCGGCCGTGCCGAGCGGGAGCACGAACGTATCGATGCCGAGCGAGCGCGCGGGCTCGCGCACAGCCTCGGCGTCGCGTACCGTGGCCCGGAGGTTCGCCCCGATCAGAAGCCCGACGACGGACGTGGTCGGAACCAGCAGCTTCATGAACTCCAATCGCTTGGCCGATAGCCCGTCGCCGAAATCGCTGATGCCGGTGACATTGCCGCCCGGATGGCTGAGGCTTGCGACCAGGCCTATCTCGATCGGATCGCCCGAATTGCTGAACACGATGGGAATCGTGGCGGTCGCCGCCTTGGCCACACGCGCCGCCGCCCCGCTGTTTGGCGCCACGATGACGTCGACCTGACGCTGGACCAGATCGCGCGCAAGCTCCGGAAGGCGGGTGAGGTCGTTATGGGCCTCGCGGAACTCGATGGCGACGTTTCCGCCCTCGACATAGCCCATTTCGGCGAGGCCCCTGCGAAACTCATCCAAGCTGCCCTTATTGGCGGCGAGCGAACCCGCCTCGAGATAGCCGATCGTCGGCACACGACGTTGTTGCGCACGGGCGACCCGCGGCCACATCGCGGCGCCCGCGATCACGGCCAGGACATCGCGCCGCCGTGTGCGCGCGTGTTGGCCGCGACGGATGCGCCTCGGATCGTCGCTCATGCGAGGACCTTGTCGGCCAGTACGAGAAAGCGTGCCGGCACCGTCAGGCCGAGCGCCTTCGCGGTCGTCGTATTGAGTGCCAGCTCAAACCGCGTGAGCCGGTGAACCGGAAGATCGGCCGGGTTCGTGCCGCCGAGGATCAGGCCGGCATAGCGGCCCGCCTGATAGTTGCGCTCCGTCAGGTCGAGCCCGTAGCTCATGAGCCCGCCGATCTCGGCGAACTGGATGAACGGATAGGCGCCGGGGACGCGGTAGCGCGCGGCCAGAGCGACGATCTGCGAACGGTTGTTGAGGAACAAGGTGCTCGGAACCAGGGAAAACGCGTCCGTGCGCTGCTCGGCGAGCGTCGCGAAAGCGGCATCGATCTCCGCCGCGCTGTTCGCCGCAAGGACGACCACGTCCAATCCGAGCGCGCACGCCCCCTCGCGCGCGTTGGCGACCTCGCCCGCGGCCCGCGAGTTGTTCGGCGTGACCAGCAGGGCGATGCGGGAGGTGGCCGGCGCGAGCAGCTTCATGAGCTCCAGCCGCTTGGCCGACAGCTCGTTGCCGAAATCGGTGATGCCGGTGACGTTACCGCCCGGACGGTTGAGGCTTGCGACGAGACCCGTTTCGACCGGGTCACCCGCAATGCTGAACACGATGGGAATCTCGGCGGTCGCCGCCTTGGCGGCGAGCGCCGTCGGCATGCTGCCGGGCACCACGAGGACGTCGACATGGCGGCCGACCAGGTCGCGCAACAGCGCCGGGACGCGCGCGACGTCGTTCCCCGCCTCGCGGAACTCGATCGTGACGTTGCGTCCCTCGACATAGCCCATGTCGCCGAGGCCCCGGCGAAACGCATCGACGCCGGCGGCGTTCGCGGCGAGCTCGCCGGAATAGAGGTAGCCGATGGTCCGGCTCCGCTGTTGCGCCCGCGCGGACGGCGGCCAGGTCGGCAGCGAAGTCGCTGCGGCCGCGATGGTTGCAAGGAAATGGCGCCGCCTCATGTCATCAAGTCCGCGGCCGCCGCGGCGTCCCGTTCGCCGCTCATGCGATCACCCGGTCGGTCAGCGCAAGAAAGTGCGCCGGAACCGTCAGCCCGAGCGCCCTGGCGGCAGTCATATTGATCGTGAGCTCGAATTGCGTGAGCCGGTGAACCGGCAGATCTGCAGGCTTCTGCCCGTTGAGGATCAGGCCGACATAGAGGCCGGCCTGATGCGCGCGCTCCAGGACGCTCGAGCCATAGCTCACGAGCCCGCCGGCCTGCGTGTAGGAGATGAAAGGATACATCATCGGCACGCGGTGGCGCGCCGCCGTCTCCACGACCCGCTGGCGGTGGCCGAAGAACAACAGGTTCGTGACCATGCAGGCGGCGTCCACGCGCTTGCCCGCGAGCGTCGCGAAGGCCGCGTCGATCTCCTCGACGGCACTGACCCAGGTGACGAACATGTCGATCCCGAGCGAACGCGCTCCCTCCTCCGCGCTCGCGAGCTCGCGCGCGGTCTGCGGCTGGTTGCGCACGGCCAGGATGGCGACGACGGACGTCGCGGGAATAAGCAGCTTGATGAGCTCCAGCCGCTTCGCCGACAGCGCGATGCCGAAATCGGCGACACCCGTGATGTTCCCGCCCGGGTGACTGAGGCTTCCGACGAGACCCATTTGGACCGGATCGCCCGCAATGCTGAACACGATGGGAATCTCGGCGGTCGCGCCCTTGGCGGCGAGTGCGGCCGCACCGCTGCCCGGCGCGAGGATGACGTCGACCTGGCGGCGCACCAAGTCACGGGCAAGCTCCGGCAGCCGCTGGAGGTCGTCCTTGGCCTCGCGAATTTCGAACTCGACGTTTCGCCCGACGACGTAGCCCGTCTCGGCGAGGCCCTGGAGAAACGCGTCCGCGTTGTCCCGCCCCTCGGCCACCGTCCCGGCATAGAGATAGCCGATCGTGCGAACGCTGCGTTGCTGCGCGCCGGCAAGCTGCGGCCAGGTCGCGGCGCCGCCGACCGCAGCCAGGAAGTCGCGCCGCCTCATGCAATCACGCTCGCGGCAAGGCATATTGCCGCCGCGTCAGCGAGCGCGGCGAACGCGCAAGCCTCGAAGGTTGCAGGCCGGTGGTCTGCTTCCGGAATTCTCAACGCGCCCCCACGGAACCGCCCGGGAACAAGGTCCTCTTCTTCTTGCGGTCCCGCTCATTATTTGGCGGCCCATCGCGAAGTCAAGCGCGAGCGTCCCCAACGGCCGATGCCACCACTGAGCGCGGGCCGGCGCCCCGCGCTCAGATGCCGACCTAGTCCCGAAAGCGTTCGGGCGGATCGTCGTCATGACCGCCCTCGGCGGCCTTGACCCAATTCCAGGCGATCACCGCAAGCCCCGCGATCGTCCACAGCACGAGGTGCAGCATCGCGTAATTGCCCGCCTCCGTCATGCGGATGATGTCGAAGGAACCGGAGTCCTGCACATATCCGACGATCGCACCGGCGATGCCGAATGCGATCAGGCAGAATCCGAAGATCATGCCCTTGTTGCGTTTGGCTGCCGGTTCGTCCGCCATCGGGCCCCACACCTACCGTCGCGGGTCGCCTCTCCCTTGTCCGCCCTCACCCGCGGATCAGCCCAGGCGCGACCCTGCCGCGCGATGAGGCGGTCACGCGCGGGTCGGGCGCCTGCGCATGCGCTTGGAGCGAGGCGATCGCGGCAAGGCAGAGCGCGGTCGCAATCGTCCACACTGCTTCGCGGGCCGGTCACGTGTGCGATGGCGCCAACTGCGGTTGCTGAGGTGCGGGCGGATCGGTCACCAGCGTGCCGCCATGGCCGTCGCTCGCGAGCGCGAAGTTCGCCGTGGTGTAGTCTCCGAACAAGAGAAGGCTCGCCGAGGCGCCGCCGTTGTTGCTCACCGTCAGCGTGCCGGCGGTGCCGGCAGCGTTCTCGGTGAAGTTCGCGTTCGTCGTGATCGGGTCATAGACGAGGTTGCCGATGTCGATGTGATCCTGGCCACCAAAACCGACCACGCCGTTCTGTTCCGGCGGGTCGAAGCTGCCCGGCCCGGACAGTTGCAACGTCCCGGTCGAGCCCGCAAAGGTCACCGTGGTCCCGGACGTCGTCTGGTATTCGATGCTCGCGCCGTCCGCGATGGTGATCGCTTCGCCTCTGCCGAACAGCAGGTTGTTGTTCCCTTGGACCGTGAGGCTCGTCTGGGTCACCGCGTCCTGAACCGGCAGCACGATTTGATCATTGCTGCCGACGATCGTGACGCCGGTGAGCGGACCGCCGTCGAGCGAGCCCAGGCTGATGCTCTTGTTGTCGACGTAGAGGATTTCGTTCGACCCGTACGCCTGGTCGTTGTTGCCGTTCAGCGTCACGCTGCCGCCGTTCGGCGTCTCGACGAGGACGTTGTCGCCGTTGACGATATCGCCCGACCCCGTCAGCACCATGGGGGTCGGATCGGGCGCATTGATCACCTCGTTGTTTCCGGCGATCGTCGTGAATCCCCCCACATTCTTGAGCGTCACGCCCGAGCCGTCCGGCAGGTCGATGATGTTCGAGAATCCCTCGACCGTGTCGTTGCTGCCGGTCAGCATGAGCCCGTTGACCTGGCCGTTGATCGTGACGTTGTTGCCGTTGACCACGACGTTCGATCCGCCGTTTCCCACGATCAGGTTGGCGCCATCTTGCAGGTTGATCGTGTCGCTGCTCGGGCCCGAGACGACGTCGTTCGAGCCGGTCAGGTTGACCGTGAAGATTCGGGGCGAGGAGGACAAGCTGGGCATCGCCATTGACCGTGGTATTGGTGCCGGAGATGGACACTATGTCCTGCGTCCCAGCCACCTGGTCTCCCGCACCAGTCAGCGCCACGAAGGCGTTACTGACATTGACGGCGACGCCGTCGCCGTTGACGACGTCGGAAACGCCGTCGAGGTTTACGGTCGTGTTGGGCGCGGCATTGATCGTGTCCCAGCTTCCCGAGATGGTGTCGCCGTTGCCGGTCAACCCGAACGTCGAGTAATTGGTGATGATGTTCTGCGCGTCACCCGCGATGATGTTGCCGACCGCTGGGGGAGAGCGTCACCGTTACGCCATTCGGCGTGATGAAGTTGTTGTTTCCGACGATGGTCGCATCGGTTACCGGGACGATGTTGCTGCCGTTGACGTTGAAGTACTGGTGGCCCTCGACCATCGCGCCGTTCAGGTTTGGAATATTGCCGTTGCCGTCGGCGATGATGGCAACCGTTGCGAGGTCGGAAGTGGCAACGCCGTCGTTGGTTATCGCATTGTAGTCGTTGAGCGCGATGGCCCTGACCCCGATCGAGAAACCTTCGTCGGCCTTCTGAACCAGGTAGGAAGGCCCGGCTCCGAGTGGGGTCGTGTAGCCGTCCGCCGAGGAGTACCAGATATAGACCATGGGGGCGGCATCGGCCTCTTGAGCGGCACCCTCCGCCGCATGGAGGACGAACCCAGCCTGCGCGATGCCGGCGAGTTCCGGCGTGTCGACCGACGGCGGCGCATCCAGGATGCCGCCGGTCGGGTTGCTCGCCGATGCGATCGTGACGCCATTGTCGTTGGTGATGGACGCGACAACCTGGATTTCGTGCGTCTCGTCGCTTTCCTGGAGCTTATAGCTGTCACCGGTGGCGATCGGATTGGTGAAATTATCGACCGAGCTGTACCACGCGTAGCTCACCGTGTTGTCGCTATCCACGGGGGCCGCCAAGACGGTGAGCGTCTTCCCCTCATCCCAGGTACCGCTGATCACCGGGAACGCCGCAAACTGCGGCGGTGCGTCGAGCACGACCGCGGTCGGCGCGCTCGTCTGCGACGCGGTGAGGCCGTCCTCGTTGGTCGCGGTCGCCTTGACCGTGATGGTGGTGCCTTCGTCGCTCTCCTTGACCTGGTAGCTCGAACCGGTTCCAATCTGGGCGCCAGTCGAGCTGAACCAGGCGTAGGTCACCGGGTTATCGCTCTGCCCCGCGCTTGCGAAGGCGTTCAGGAATTGGCCTTCCTGCGCGCCGCCCGTGATGGTCGGCGTCGTCACCGTCGGTGGCGCGTCGAGGACCGGCCCGGTCGGCGCGCTGAACGCCGATACGCTCACGCCGTTGTCGTTGGTGGCAGTCGCCTTCACCTCGATGGCGTGCTCCACGACGACGGTGAGGAGGCCGTCGGGGGTGGTGACGGCCAGGGATTCGTCGGATTCCCGGACCGTGTAGGTCGGGCCGAAGCCGATCGGGTTCGTGTAATTGTCGGCCGAGGAGTACCACGTATAGCTCAACGTATTGTCGAGATCGCCGACGCTCGCCGAGGCCGTGAGGACTTGGCCTTCCTGCGGGATGCCGGTGATGGTCGGCGTCGTCACGGTGGGCGGCGCATCGAGCACAGCCGCCGTCGAGGCGCTGGTCGCGGACGCGGTGGCGCCGTTGTCATTGCTGACGGACGCGGTGACGACGAGCGCGTGGTTCTCATCAGCTTCCTTGACCGCATAGGTCGCGCCGGTGCCGATCGGGATCGTGAACCCGCTTTGCGACGAGAACCACGTGTAGGTCACCGGCTCGTCGGGGACCCCGGCCGTCGCGGACGCAGTCAGCGTCTGGCCTTCCTGCGCGGTGCCGGTGATGGTCGGCGTCGTCACGGTGGGCGGCGCATCGAGCACAGTCGCCGTCTGCGCGCTGGTCGCGGACGCGGTGGCGCCGCTGGCATTGGTCACCGTCGCGGTGACCTCCAGCGTATGATTCTCGTCTGCTTCCTGGACCGCGTAGGTCGCACCGGTGCCGATCGCGATCGTGAACCCGCTTTGCGACGAGAACCACGTGTAGGTCACCGGCTCGTCGGGCACGCCGGCCGTGGCGGACGCTGTCAGCGTCTGCCCTTCCTGCGGGGTGCCGGTGATCACCGGCGTCGATACGGTCGGGGGCGCAGCGGTAACTGTTGCGGTGGCGGCGCTCACGACGCTCGCGCCGGTGCCGTCGTCATCGTGAGAGCTGACCGTGACCCGCAGGACGTCGTTCAAGTCGGCCTGCTGCACGACATAGGTCGCGTTCGTCGCAGCAGAAATGTTGCTCCAGGTCGTGCCGTTGTCGCTCGAACGCTGCCACTGGTAGGTCAGAACGGCGTCGCTGTCGTTGGCCGAGACCTGCGCCGTCAACGTCTGGCCTTCTTGCGCCGTGCCACTGATCAGCGCCGCCGCCGCCGAGGTCGCGAAGATGTCGGCGCGCGTGAAGGTCTGGTTGGTGAAGGCGTGGGCCTGCGTGGCCGGCGCAAAGGTCGTCGCCGCGGTCTGCGTGCCGTTGTTGAACAGCTCGAACGAGCCGGTGATCGTCGTTGTGTTGACCGTGTTGTGCGCGAGATCGAGCTCGATCTGCGTGTTGGCCGACATCTGCGGGAGGGTGAGGACCTGGTTGGCAAGGACCGTGGTCTGGTTCGTCGCCTGGTTCACCTGCAGCAGGACGATGTTGGCGGCTCCGGAGGTCGCGCGTTGCACCTCGAGCTCGACCACCTCGTTGCCGGGAACGCCTGGCGCCGTGTTGGTCAGCATGATGCCGTAGCCGCCGCCTCCCGCGACCGGCGCCGCAAGGTCGAAGGTGGTGCTGACCTTGAAGGTCGCGTTCTCCTTCAGCCCGCCATTGCTCTGGCCCGCGCCGGTGCCCTCGGCTTGCGTATTCGTGACCAGGATCGCCTGAACCAGCGCGCCGGTGCCGCCCGGGATGGCGCCGCTCGACGACATGATCGCCTTGCCGTTCGCCTCGCTCCACGTGCCGGCGCCTGTCGCCGAATTGGTCGCGAAGGCGACCGGTGTGCCGGAGAACACGCCCGCGACGGGCGGCGGTCCATTGCTGAAGTTGTCGTCGAGTGCGACGGCGCCGTTCTTGACGACCTTGAAATCGTCTACCGCGTAGCTGAACGGAACCGAGAGAACCGCCGGCACGTCGGCGACCGCGGCGGTCGGGGCGCTCGCCGCGCTCACCACCTGGCCGGTCTCATCCGTGATTGACGCAACGGCACGGAACTGCTTGCCCTCGTCACCTTCGCCGAGCTGATAAAGCGACGACACCACGTTGTTGATGTTGGCGGTCGTCGTGGCCGTCACGTTCGTCCAGGTCAGTCCGCCGTCGGCGGAGCTTTGCCACTGATACGAGATCGGCGCCGCGAGATCGTCCGCGTCGCCCGTGACGGTCCCCGACGCGACGAGGATCTGGCCCTGCTGCACCGCGCCGTTCCCGAGGACGGAGACCGCGACCGAGACGCTCGCATTGTCGATGACCGAGGACGTCGGCGCGCTGGCGGCCGACACGCTCAGGCCATTGTCGTTGGTAACGGTCGCCTTCGCCTCGAGCGTGAAGCCTTCGTCGGCTTCCTTGACCGGATAGGTCGCGCCGGTCGCGATCGGATTGGTGAAGCCGTCGACCGACGAGTACCAGGCGTAGCTCACCGCACCATCGGGTTGCCCGGCGCTCGCCGAGACGCTCAGCGTCTGGCCTTCCTGCGCGGTGCCGGTGATGACCGGCGTGGTGACGGTGGGCGCCGCATCGAGCACCGGCGTGGTCGCGGCGCTGGTCGCAGTGACGCTGACACCGTTGTCGTTGGTGACGATGGCCTTCGCTTCGAGCGTAAAGCCTTCGTCGCCTTCCTGGACTTGATAGGTGGTGCCGGTCGCGATCGGGTTGGTGAAGCCGTCGACCGATGAGTACCAGGCGTAGCTCACCGCATTGTCGGTCTGACCGGCACTCGCCGAGACGCTCAGCGTCTGGCCTTCCTGCGCGGTGCCGGTGATCATCGGCGTTGTGACCGTCGGCGCCGCATCGAGCACCGGCGTGGTCGCGGGGCTGGTCGCGCTCACGCTGACGCCATCGTCGTTGGTGACGGTCGCCTTGGCTTCGAGCGTGAAGCCCTCGTCGCCTTCCTGGACCTGATAGGTCGCCCCGGTCGCGATCGGATCGGTGAAGCTGTCGGCCGATGAGTACCAGGCGTAGCTCACCGCATTGCCGCCCGCTCCGGGGCTTGCGGATGCCGTGAGCGTCTGCCCTTCCTGAGCGGTCCCCGTGATGATGGGCGTCGTCACGGTCGGCGCCGCCTCGTTGACACCCGTGATGGCCACGTTGATGTCCTGGGTCGCGACGCCCCCGAACGGATCCTGGGTATCGACCCGGTAGGTCAGGTTCAGGACCTCGCCCTTCGTCAGAAAATCGACCGCATTGTCGTTGAGCGAGAAATTCCAACCGTACTGTCCTGGAACGAACTGGCTGTCGTCATTCACCAAAGTTGCCGACAGTGCAGCGTCGAGCGTGGCCGTCAGCCCCGTGGGCAGCGCCGCTCCGTCCGACAGCGTCGCTGATTGCAGTGTTGCCGATACCGCATGCGTGTCGGTGAGATCTGCGTCCGTGAAGCTCGATGTTCCGCTTGCCGTGAAGACGGAGGCGCCGCCCTGTGTGAAGACGAGGTTCTGGTCCGGCGTCCGGACAACCGGCGTGTCGTTGCCGCCGGTCAGCGTGATCGTGACCGGCTGCTGCGCGATGCCGCCGTTGGGGTCGGCGACCAGGACGTCGAAGGTGTCGGTCGCGGTCTGACCCTGGGCGAGGGGATCGAGGCTCGCATCGCTGACCGTATAGGTCCACGTCGCCGTCCCGGTGGCGCCCCCGGTCGAAATCGGTGTTGAGGGCCACCGACATGTTGCCGAGGTTGCCGGGTGCCGGGACGAATATGCTGGCGACGTGGGTGTCCAGCAGGTTCTCGTCGGTGAAGGCCACCGTCCCCGAGAGGGTATGGACCGTTTCCGGCACGTTAGCCGGCGACTCCATGACGGAGCCGCTCGCCGTCGTGCCGGCGCTGGCGATCACCGGCGCGTCGTTGTGCGGATTGATGACGACGTTGAGCGTCGACGACGTGGGCGTCCCGAAGCTGTCGGTCGCCGTGTAGGTGAAGGTGTCCGTCACCATCTGGCCGAACGAGAGGCCGTCGACGTTGGCCTGGCCATCGGCGAGCTGATAGCTGTAGCTGCCGTTCGCGTTGAGTAGCAGCGTGCCGTAAGTGCCGGCCACGCCATTGCCGACGCCCGCGGCGCTGCCGTTGACGGCCGTCACGCTGAGCTGGTCGCCCGCAATCGCGCCGAGGTCGTTGCTCAGCACGTTGCCGCTGACCGGGCTGGTGCTGTCCTCGCCGAGGTTATCCTGGGACACGACGGTGAAGTCGGGCGTCGCGGACGGGAGATGCACCGTACCCGTGACCTGGCTCGTCGCGGTCGCGCTCTGGCCGCTGTCGGGGTCGCTCGTCGTGGCCACCACCCGGATGAAAGAACCCGCGTCGGCCGACTGCACCACGTAATTCGCGCTGTTGGTGCCGATATTGGTGAAGGTCGTGAACGCCGCCGAGCTCGACTTCTCCCATTGATAGTTGATGGTGGCATCGGCGTCGTTCGTGGCGGCGCTCGCCGAAAGCGTCTCGCCGGCCGCAACCGCCTGGCCCGGCGCGACATTGAGGCCGACGCCCGGGTTCGTGAAGGCGCCGATATCGACGCGCGTCCAGTCGACGCCGTTGGTGAAGATGGAAGCTGTCGGCACGAAATTGACCGTCGACGTGACCGCGCCGTTGTCGATCAGCTCGAACGAGCCGCTCACCGTCTGCGCGTTCGCCGCATGGGTGAACTGGAATTCGATCTGATTGTTGCCGGCGAGCTGCGCGCTGGTGAGCGTCTGGCTCGCGAGCACCGTCTGCGTATTCGTGGTCAGATTGGCCTGGACCAGCTCGACGACCGAATTGCCGTTGACGCGCGCCACGATCAGCCGCTCGAGCTGGTCGACGCCGTGCGTCGGCGTGCCGTCGTTGAGCTCCATGCCGTAGCTGCCGCTCGTCGGCGCCGTGAGATCGAACACCGAGCTCACCGTGAATCCGGTCGCGAGTTTGAGCCCGAGGTTGCTGGTCGGATCGGTGTTGGTGTTGAGCTCGGCGAAATCCTCGACGCCGCCGGCCACCGCAGGATTTGGCGCCGCGCCGGACGACGAAAAGATCGCCTTGCCGCCCGACTCGGTCCAGGTCCCGCCCAAGGTCACGTAAGCGATGGGGGTGGGAACGCCGTTGGACAGGATCGTCGGCGAGGCCGGCGGCGCCTGGCTGAACGTATCGTCGTAGATTTGCGTGCCGTTCTTGACGATGGACAGGCCGTCCGCGGCGTAGCTGAACGGGACCGTGATGACAGGCGTGACATCCGCGACGGCCGCGGTCGGCGTGCTGTTTGAAGAGACGACCTGGCCGGTATCGTCCGTGAAGGACGCGAGAGCCCGGAAGGTCTTGCCTTCGTCGCCCTCGGTCAATTGATAGAGCGAGCTGACAACGCCGCCGAACGTGCCGGCCGCGGTGGCGGGGACGTTGGTCCAGGTGCTGCCGCCGTCGCTCGAACTCTGCCATTGATAGGTGACGGGAGCACCGAGATCGGGCGCGTCACCCGTGATCGTGGCCTGCGCGAGCAGCGACTGCCCCTGCTGCACCGCCCCCCCGCCGACCACGCTGACCGCGACCGAGATTGTCGCGTCTTCGATCACGGAAGCCGTCGGCGTGCTGGCGGCCGAGACCGTGACGCCGTTGTCGTTGGTGACGGTCGCCTTCGCCTCGAGCGTGAAGCCTTCGTCGGCTTGCTTGACCTGGTAGGTCGCGCCGGTCGCGATCGCATTTGTGAAGCCGTCGGCGGACGAGTACCACGCATACGTGACCGGATTGTCGCTCTGCCCGGCGCTCGCCGAGACGGAGAGCGTCTGGCCCTCCTGCGCGACGCCGGTGACGATCGGCGTCGTCACCGTCGGCGCGGCGTCGAGCACGGCCGCGGTCGCGGCGCTCGCCACTGTGGATCCGCCGGCCGGCGTGACTTGAACCCGGATCTCGTCGTTCTCGTCGCCTTCCTGCACCGTATAGGCCGCAGCCGTCGCATTGACGATGTTGTTCCAATGCACCCCGTCCGTCGAGTTCTGCCACTGATACGTCAGGCCCTGTCCGCCGGCGCCGGTGATGACGGCGCTCAGCGACTGGCCTTCCTGGGCTATCCCCTGCACCGCCACGCCGATCGTCACCGGCGAGGTGATCGTCAGCGCGATCGTGTCGGTGCTCGACGCCGTGATCCCCAGCGTGTTGGTCGCCGTGACGGTGAGGCTCGCGGTCGCCGCGGCGCCGGCCGTCAGCGTCAGACCCGACAGCTGCGCCGGCGTCAGCGTCCAGCTGCCGTCGCTGTTGCGGGTGCCGGCCGACAGCGTCGCGCCAGTCGGAACGCCGGAGATCTTGAGCGAGACGACGTCACGCACGTCGAATGGCGTCTCGCTGATGCCGAGCGCGATGGCGTGGCCCGTCGTCCCGTTGAGGGACGCGGGCGCCGTCAGCGTCGGTGCGACCGGATTCACGGTCAGCGCGATCGACTGCGAGATCGAGCTGCCGGTGGCACTGTCGGTCGCGGTGACCAGCAGCGTGGCGCTCGTCACCTCGCCGGCATGCAGCGTAAGGTCGGCAAGCGCGCCGGAGGCCACGGTCCAGATGTTCGTCGCCGCGTTGAAGCTCACGCCGCTCGGGTCTGCCGCCGAGCTCAGCGTCGCGCCGGCCGGCAGGCCCGCGATGGTCAGCGAGGCCGTCGCGGACGATCCGCCGCTGGTGAAAAGGACGTTGCTGGACTTGAGGTTCGCGAGCTGGAAGTTCTCGAGCGTGATCGCGTCGGAAGGATCGGCGGTGATCACCGTATTCTGGCCGACCTGCTTGGCGTCCGCGAGCAGCGTGGCGAAGTTGGCGAATTGCGACGTCGTGACCTCGAGCTTGTCGGACGTGGCGAAGCCGTAGATCTTTTCCTGGCCGAAACCCGACGACGACAGGGCCGAGATGATGCCCATGCCGAGGCTGTGATCTTCGAGCACCGTGAGCGAAGCTGGCGCGCTCAGGGTCGGGGTCGAGGGCGGCAGGACCAGGAGGTCATTGCCTTTACCGACCGTGACGCTGTCGTTCGCGCCGAGATCGACGGTGATATTGCCGTTCCCTACCGTGATGGTGTCGTTGTCGTCGGCGCTGGCCACAACCGTAACGTTGCCGTTGCCGGCGACGATGGTGTTTCCCGATCCGCCGCTCACCGTGACGGTGTCGTTGCCGTTGCCGGCCGTGATGGTGTCGCCGCTTGCTCCGTCGACGGTGAGCGAATCGTTGCCGTTGCCGACCGTGATCGCCTGCCCGCTTCCGCCCGTGACGACCACCGTGTCATTGCCGCTGCCGACCGTGACCGTGCCGCCTTGGCCACCGGCCACATCATAGGTGCCGTTGCCGTTCCCGATGGTTATGTCGCTCACAGAGGTCTCCCTGCAAAAGTTGAATTCTGGTTTCAGGTTTGGTGGTCCGCCCCGCGCTCGCCAGCGCGCGCGTGTGCGCGGCGCTGCGACCGACCGGAGTCGTCCAGTGCAAGATCAGGAAATTGGATGCCGGATGAACCGCGTGCCTTGCCGACCGGCGCGGTCACGCGGTGATGGTTCTTTTCGCCCACGTCGCGCGGCCCACAGAGAATGCGCATCGCGGCGGAGATTGGGATCGTGTCGACCGGAGGTAAATCAGCCAAAGGTCCCGCGCGGGTGACAGCGCGGGAGTCGAGGAAATTGCAAAAGCGCGGAGAATCCGCATGAAAATGGCGGAGCCGAACCAGACGGCTCGGCACATTGGTCCTAGGACTGTTGGAATATCAAGGTAACGGGTTGCGGTTCCATTCCGGAGTTCGCAAACCCAACGCGTCGCAGTTGAAAATCCTGTTGGGTGACGATGATGCTGCCGCCCGCGAAGTGGTGCGGTGCTGCGCGGTCAGGCGTCCTTCTTCCGTCCGAGACCTGCTCACGGTGCTGACGCCGATCGCGTTTGCGCAGACTCCGAAAACGCAGGGCGTCGACAGCTTGTCACCAGCGAATGACGTGCATTGTTCAGAGGAATGTTCTTCCCCATACGCCGTCCCGGCTCTAGCAACATGTCAAAAACGGCGATGATCGAACCGCGCCCAACGCTCGACGATGTCTGCAATGTGCGGAGAGGGGCGGCAGCAAAATTTGGTAGCGGAGGAGGGACTCGAACCCCCGACACGCGGATTATGATTCCGCTGCTCTAACCAACTGAGCTACTCCGCCAACCGCCGGTGACCGGGGAAGCCGCGTTATAGAGAGCGGCCGAAACCCAAGTCAAGTTGAGGGCCGCAGGGCCGCGCGAGCACGAGGCATCGCCGAACGGGTAGACCGAAATCCAGCGCCTCGATTTGGCAGAACAAAGCCATCGCTGAAAAGAGCAACGATTTCAATGCGGAGACCAGCCGGTCGGACGGAGCAGCTCGGAAACGAACCGAGAGGCCCGGTCGCGAGACCGAAGCCGAGGCGGTCGGGACACGACAAACCAGGAAAAAGCAACGATTTCAATGGGCCGGGGACTGGCTGGACTCAGGGCACGCTCGCCACAGCATCGGGCGGGTGCACCAGGACGATTTTTGGCAGAATAACCCAACTGGGATAACAGCAATGATTTCAATGCGCCGTCCGGCGATCGCTTGGCGTCTCACGCCGCTGCCGCCAGCACATCCTTGCCGAACCGGATGAGCGAGAAATGCCCGAGCAGCGGCATCGGGCGGCGCTCGACCAGGCGCATCGAGGGGGTGCGGTCGAGCCAGGCGGTGAGCCGCCCCCAGGGAAACTCGGGCCGCCAGCCGAGCTGGCGGGCGACCGGCGCGAAGCCCTGCTCGAAGGCGCGCCGCAGGCCGGTCTCGGCGCCGATGTGGTTGATCAGCACGATCTCGCCGCCCGGCTTGAGCACGCGGGCGAACTCGTCGAGCGTCGCCTCGGGGTGCGGTACGGTCGTGATGACGTACTGCGCGACCACCACGTCGAAGCTCGCGTCGGCGAGGCCGAGACGCTCGGCATCCATCACGGCGAGCGTCTCGACGTTGCGCAGCCGCTGTGCCACGACGCGCTCGCGCGCCTTCTTGAGCATCGGCAGCGAGAGATCGACGCCGGTCAGGCGGATGTCGGGCCGGTAGTGCGGCAGCGAGATGCCGGTGCCGACGCCCACCTCGAGAATGCGGCCGCCGATGCGTTCGGCGGCCTCGATCGCCGCCTGGCGGCCGCGGTCGAATACCGCGCCGAACACGATGTCGTAGAACGGCGCCCAGCGCGCATAGGCTTTCTCGATGGTCCCCTTGTCGAGGTCCGTGACCGTCATCGTCGCCCCACGCTCAACCTACACAACAACTGCAGCTCGGCTCACGCTTAACTTATACAACAACTGCAAGCTCCCGGCCCACATTCAACCTGCATCGCAACTGCAACGGCCCGCCGCATGTCCCTGGCGGCGATTCAGTTTCTTCCTTGCCGGGCGACGCGCATCAACCCCGCACCGCCGCCGGCGCGCGTTGCGGCGCAGCGGCTGCGACCGCCTCGACCGGCGTCGCCACGCTCTTGATGAAACCGCCGCCGAGCACACGCGATTGGCCCTCGCGCGCATCGTAGAACACACAGGCCTGGCCGGGCGCGACGCCCTCCTCGCCTTCGACCAATTCGACCTCGACGCCGTCGCGCGTCACGCCGAGCCAGGCCGGCTGCGGCGGGCGCGTCGAGCGCACCTTGACGAACACGTCGCGGCGCATGACCGGGCATTCCTGCGCGATCTCGCCGTCGCCGAGCCAGTTCACGTCGCGCAGCCGCATGCGCATGGTGCGCAGGGCCTCGCGCGGGCCGACCACGACGCGGTGCCGCTCGGCGTCGAGCCGCACCACGTAGAGCGGCGCAGCTGACGCGATGCCGAGGCCGCGCCGCTGGCCGACCGTGAAATGCACGATGCCGCGGTGGCGCCCGAGCACGCGGCCGGTGAGGTCGACGATGTCGCCCGGCACCGCCGAGCCGGGCAGCAGCCGCTCGATCACGTCGGTGTAGCGGCCGGCCGGCACGAAGCAGATGTCCTGGCTGTCCTCCTTGTCGGCGACCGAGAGGCCGAAGCGGCGCGCGAGCTCGCGCGTCTGCGCCTTGGTCATGTCGCCGAGCGGGAAGCGCGCAAAGTCGAGCTGCTCGCGCGTGGTCGCGAACAGGAAGTAGCTCTGGTCGCGCTCCTCCTCGCGGGCGCGGAAGAGCGCGCGCTCGCCGGCCGGCAGCCGCCGCGACGCGACGTAGTGGCCGGTCGCGAGCGCCTGCGCGCCGAGGTCGCGCGCGGTCGCGAGCAGGTCGTGGAACTTGATCGATTGGTTGCACTCGACGCAGGGCACCGGCGTCTCGCCGGCCGCGTAGCTCTCGGCGAAACGGTCGATCACCGCCTCCTTGAAGCGGCTCTCGTAGTCGAGCACGTAATGCGGAATGCCGATGTCGGCGGCGACGCGGCGCGCATCGTGGATGTCGCGGCCCGCGCAGCAGGCGCCCTTGCGATGCGTCGCCTCGCCGTGGTCGTAGAGCTGCAGCGTGACGCCGACCACGTCGTAGCCCTCGGCCTTCAGCAGCGCAGCCGTCACCGACGAGTTGACGCCGCCCGACATGGCGACGACGACGCGGGTATCCTGCGGCGCACCGGTGAGATCGAGACTGTTGCGCATCGAGACCCGCGGCCCGGCAAGCCGCACTCCTTGGCCGACATGACCATCGCGGGCCGCCGGCCGGCGGCGACCACCAATCGAAGGGATGAGAGCGTCCTCATTACTATAGGAAGCGGCGCCGCAGGCGCAATGTGCGGGCGGCCGGTGGCGGGCGGCAGATGTTGCCGGGCGGGCCGGAAGGGGTTGCCCCATGGGCCCCGGATACCTCCGGCGCCTTTTCGCAACCCACTGCAAATACGATGTTTTTCCTCGGCACGCGGCTGGCCCGGCGATTGCAAGCCGATGCGCACCAGTTCCCGATTGAGGTCACCTCGTGTCTGCTGTCGCGTCACCCGCTCCGCCGCCGCCATCGAGCCTGCATTCGACCTTTTCGGCCCCGACGCCGCCGGCGCAGGGCGGCGCGCCCGACACCCCGTTTTCGGCGCTGATGGACGCGGCCGCCCCGCCGGATCCACCGCCGCCGCCACCGGCACCGCCCCCGCAGCCTTCACAAGCCCCGGCCCCGTCGACGCCGCCGCCGCCGGCGTCGTCCTCCTCGGCACCGCCGACCACCTCCACGGCCCCGCCGCCCGCGGCGGCGAGCGGCAGCACCTCAACGACCGCGAAAAGCAGCGCGACCGGCAGCTCCTCGTCGAGCAACTCGTCCGCAAGCTCGTCCGCGAACGCCTCCACGGGCACGTCGTCCAACAGTGCACCGGCCAATCCGACCACCCCGACCGACACGACCGACACGACCGCGCCGGTCGATCCCAAGCTCGCCGCGCTCAAGGCCGCGATCGCGGCGGCGCAGGGCAATAAGACCACGTCGTCGTCGACCACCGCGACGACCGCAACGGACGCCCCCGCCAAGCCGGGCGATCACCATGATGACACGGACACGCCCGCGGCCGTCGCGGTGCCGACCGGCGTCGTCGCGACCGCGATCATTGCGCCCGTGATGCCGTTGCTCGCCGTCGCGGCCGCGGATGCGAGCGGCGGCGCGAGCGCTGGGTCCGCGACTGCCGCAACCGATGCGATCGCGGCGCTCGGATCCGGCGCCGCCGCAGGCGCCCAGGCCGCAGCGGCCGGTCAGAAGGCGGGCAGCATCCCGACCGCGCCGACGGGTTCCGACAAGACCGACAGCGACGGCGATAGCGCGCAGCCGGCCGCCTCGTCGACGGCCAATGCGGGCACGAGCGCCCAGGCCCAGCTCGCGGCCGGCATCCAGAGCGCCAACACCGATGCGGACGCCCAGGCCGCAGCCGGCGCACACGCCTCCGCGCATCCCGGCACCGACACGACCGCCAGCCCGCAGGCCGGCAGCAATCACACCGACGCGACCAATAACCCATCGGGTCAAGCCGCGACGTTCGCGGCCAACCTGGCGGCGCAAGCCAATCCGACGGCGCCGGCGAACGGCCCAGCGGCCGCTACCGCGGCGATGCAGCCGCTCGCCGCCAGCGCAGCCGGCTCGACCAACGCGGCCGCCACCGCCACCCCTGCGCCGACGCAGAACGCCGCCGCCACCGCGATGGCGGTCCCGCTCGCCGCCGTGCCGATCGAGATCGCGGCGCGGGCGCAGGGCGGCAGCAACCGCTTCGAGATCCGGCTCGACCCACCCGACCTCGGCCGCATCGACGTGCAGCTCAACGTCGACAAGCAGGGCAACGTCACGTCGCATCTCGTGGTCGACCGCTCGAGCACGCTCGACATGCTGCGCCGCGACGCGCCGCAGCTGCAGCGCGCCCTGCAGGACGCCGGCCTCAAGACCAGCAACGACGGCCTGCAGTTCTCGCTGCGCGACCAGAGCACGAACGCGCAGAGCCAGCAGCAACAGCAAAATTTCCAGAATCAGGCCGCGGCGCGCACGGCGCGCGTCGCGGTGCCGACCAACGATGTGCAACCCGTCGAGACCGCCCGCTCCTACGGCCGCCTCTTTGGCGTGAGCGGCGGCGTCGACATCCGCGTATGAGGCAAGGCCATGACGACCAGCTCGCTGCCTGCAACCACGTCCAACCTTCCGGTGACGCCGACCGGCGCCTCCAACACGATCAGCACCTCGACGCCGGGAGGCAGCACGTCGGACACGACGAGCCAGCTCGATCTCAACAACCAGATCGCCGGCAACTTCAATGAGTTCCTCGGCCTGCTCACGACCCAGCTGCAGAACCAGGATCCGCTCTCGCCGATGGACACCAACCAGTTCACGCAGCAACTCGTCGAGTTCGCGAGCGTCGAGCAGCAGATCAATATGAACACCAACCTGCAGACGCTGGTGACGCTGCAGCAGACCGCCCAGGACACCCAGGCGCTCGCTTTCGTCGGGCAGACCGTCACCGTCAATGGCTCGACCGCGGCGCTCGCCGCCAACACGCCGGCGCAGTGGACCTACAATCCGACGAGCCCCGCCACCGCGACCTTCACGGTCACCAATTCGACCGGCCAGACGGTGTTCGCCCAGAGCGGCACCGTGCAGCCCGGCAGCGCGCAGTTCACCTGGAACGGCGTCGGCACCAACGGCCAGCAGAACCCGCCCGGCAACTACACGCTCACCATCACGGCGACCGACACGAGCGGCAAATCGGTCGCGGTCCCGACCACGGTCACGGGCGTGGTCAACTCAGTCGATGTCAGCAAGAACCCGCCTCTGCTGAACATCGGGGGGCAGAACTACACGGTGAGCCAGATCGTCAACGTGACGCAGTCCTCGAACAGCCTGAGCAGCATCCAGAACAGCCTCAGCGCGGTCACCAGCCAGCTCAGCACGCTCACCAACCAGCTGACCTCGCTCCTCTGAGCGAGCGGACGCGGGCTTCGCTGCAGCGCGGCGGGCACGCCGCGCGCCGCCGCCCGCCCTCCAAGCCCACCAAGCCGACACCTCCCAATTCGCGGGGCCGCTTAGGTAAATTTTAAGCCGGCGGGGTTACATTTTTGCCGAGTTAGTTCGTCAGTCCAGTGCGTGAGAGTATCCATGACCGAACCTCATCGCCCGAGGGTCAAGTACGTCATCGGGCCTGACGGTAGCCCGCTCACGATTTCGGACCTGCCTGCGCCGGGCACCAAGCGTTGGGTGATTCGTCGCAAGGCCGAAGTCGTCGCAGCCGTGCGTGGCGGCCTCCTGTCGCTGGAAGAGGCTTGCAGCCGCTATACGCTGACGGTCGAGGAATTCCTCGCCTGGCAGTACTCGATCGACCGGCACGGCCTCGCGGGCTTGCGCACCACGCGCATCCAGCAGTATCGGCAGTAAGCCCCCTCCACGTCCGACGCCAAAAAATCACCGGCGCCCCGGAACTGGCGTCGGGATGCGGCGTTTGATTCACAGTCGGACAGATGCCCCCCCATGCCCCCCCAATCTGTTCCGACAGCGCCTTGATCCTGTGTGGCCATAGGCAGGGCTAGAAGGTCGCCATTTCGGCGACCTTCTTTTTTTGTGGAACAGCTGGCAGCGGCCGCCGCCCAGAGCGCGCAGCCCGGCTCCTTACAATTTGTGGCCTGCTCGCTACGCGCCGTTGGCCATCCACACGGCTTTTCCGTCTCGTTAACTGAATGGAAACCATGAACCCGGCAAAACTTGCCGGGTCGGGCGCGCGCGTGCGCCGGGCGAAAAAACTAAGGGCGATCCAGGGGTTTCGCGGTGAAAGGCGTCGTCGACTTCATCAAGGCGCTGGGACCAACGCGCATCGCCGCCATGTTCGCGGTGACCATCGCGCTGGTCGGCTTCTTTGCTTTCGTCATCCTGCGCTTCACGGCGCCGCAGATGACCCCGCTGTTCACCGATCTGTCCATGGAGGACAGCTCCGCCATCATCAAGGAGCTCGACCGCCAGGTGATCACCTACGAGTTGCGCAACGACGGCGCCGTCATCATGGTGCCGAAGGACCGGGTGGCGCGGCTGCGCATGAGCTTCGCCGAGGCCGGCCTGCCCAAGGGCGGCGGCGTCGGTTACGAGATCTTCGACAAGTCCGAGGCGCTCGGCACCACGAGCTTCGTCCAGAATATCAATCACTTGCGGGCGCTGGAGGGCGAGCTTGCGCGCACCATCCAGGCGATCGATCGCGTGCAGGCGGCCCGCGTCCACCTGGTGCTGCCGGAGCGGCCGCTGTTCTCGCGCGACAAGATCGAGCCGTCCGCCTCGATCGTCCTCAAGGTGCGCGGCCGGCTCGAGGCCTCGCAAGTGCGCGCGATCCGCCACCTGATCGCCTCGGCGGTCAACGGGCTCAAGCCCGAGCGGGTCTCGATCGTCGACGAGGCCGGCCGCCTGCTCGCCGACGGCTCGGCCGACGACCAGACCGGCGCGATCTCCGACGAGCGCCAGGTCAGCTACGAGCGCCGCCTGCGCCAGCAGGTCGAGGACATCGTCTCCCGGGTCGTCGGGCCCGGCCACGCGCGGGTCGAGGTCACGGCCGATTTCGACTTCAACCGCATCACCCAGACCTCCGACAAGTTCGACCCGGACGGCCGCGTCGTGCGCTCGACGCAGACGCGCGAGGAAAGCGCCGCCACCGCCGACAACCAGGGGCAAGTCACGGTCGGCAACGAGCTGCCCGGGACGCAGAACGGGCAGAACCCCGCGGCCCGCGAGCTGAGCAAGAAATCCGAGGAAATCGTCAACTACGACATCTCGCGCGTCACCGAGACGCGGGTGATCGAGGGCGGCCGCGTCAACCGCATCTCGGTCGCCGTGCTGGTCGACGGCAACTACGCCAAGAACGACAAGGGCGAGATGGTCTACCAGGAGCGCTCGAAGCAGGATCTCGACCGCATCGCGACGCTGGTGCGCTCCTCGATCGGCTACGACCAGAAGCGCGGCGACCAGGTCGAGGTCGTCAACCTGCGCTTCGCCGAGACGCCGACCACCACGTTCAACGAGCCGACCGGCTTCTGGTCGATGTTCCAGTTCACCAAGGACGACATCATGCGCTTCGTCGAGCTCGGCGTCATGCTGCTGCTCGGCGTCGTGGTGCTCCTCATGGTGGTGCGCCCGATGGTTCGCCGCATCGTGACGCCGGAAAAGCCGATCGAAGCCGCCCCGTCGGCGCTGCCCGATATCGTGAACCTGCCGCAACTCACCGACGACAAGATGCCCCAGGCCAAGCCGAGCGCCACCTCCAAGATGATCGACATCGCGCAGGTGCAGGGCCAGGTGCACGCCCAGTCGGTGCAGAAGGTCGGAGATCTCGCCGACAAGAACCCGAACGAGACCGCCGCCATCGTCCGCCAGTGGCTGCAAGAGCAGCCGGCCTAGATCGCGATGTAGAGCGCCATGGCCGCACAATCCAACTCCAACGCAGACATCGAGAGCGTCGTCGCGACGCTCGCGAGCCGCCAGGCCGCAAACGGCCAGAAGGGGCGCGCGCTGACGGGACCCGAGCGCGCCGCGGTCTTCATGCTGGCGCTCGGCGAACAGTATGGCGGCAAGGTGTGGAACCTGCTCGACGACGACGAGCTGCGCCAGCTCTCCATCACCATGTCCCAGCTCGGCACCGTCGACGCCTCGGCGGTCGAGGGCCTGCTGCTCGAGTTCGTCGGGCGCCTCTCCGCCACCGGCGCGATCATGGGCAACTACGACGCGACCGAGCGGCTGCTACACCAGTATCTGCCGCCCGAGCGCGTCACCGGCATCATGGACGAGATCCGCGGGCCCGCCGGCCGCAACATGTGGGAGAAGCTCTCCAACGTGCAGGAGCAGGTTCTCGCCAACTATCTCAAGAACGAATACCCGCAGACGGTCGCGGTCGTGCTCTCCAAGCTGCGGCCCGAGCATGCGGCGCGCGTGCTCGCGATCCTGCCCGAGGAGTTCGCGCTCGACGTGGTCAACCGCATGCTCAAGATGGAGGCGGTGCAGAAGGAAGTGATCGAGCGGGTCGAGGCGACGCTGCGCACCGAGTTCATGTCAAACCTGTCGCAGACCCGCCGGCGCGACGCCCATGAGGTGATGGCGGAAATCTTCAACGGCTTCGACCGCCAGACCGAGACGCGCTTCATGACCGCGCTCGAGGAGGCGAACCGGGAGAGCGCCGAGCGCATCAAGAACCTGATGTTCACGTTCGACGACCTGGTGAAGCTCGACAACGGGTCGGCGCAGACGCTGATGCGCCATATCGACAAGGACAAGCTCGCCGTCGCGCTCAAGGGCGCCAACGAGGCGGTGCGCGCCTTCTTCATGCAGAACATGTCCTCGCGCGCCGGCAAGATGCTCGCCGACGACATGGGGGCGCTCGGGCCGGTGCGGCTGCGCGACGTCGACGAGGCGCAGGGCCTGCTGGTCAACCTCGCCAAGGATCTCGCCGCCAAGGGCGAGATCATGATCACCAAGAATCGCAGCGACGAAGAGCTGGTCTATTGAGGGCGTGAATGGGCGCAACGGCCAAATACCTGTTCGACGTCGATTTCGGCGGCCGCCGCCAAGGAGGCGACGCCCGCGGTCGCCGCTGCCGAGCACCAGGCCGCGCTCGCCGAAGCGGAGCAGCGCGGTTACCGCAACGGCGTCAACGCCGCCGAGGCGCAGGCGCGCACCGAGGCCGAGCGCCGCACGGCCGCCGCCTACGAGCGCATCTCGAGCGGGCTCGATCAATTGCGCGGCAGCCTCAAGAAGGTCGAGGACCGCTTCGAGGCCGAGGCCGTCGAGGTCGCGCTCGCGGTCGGGCGAAAGCTCTCGGCCGATCTGATCGCAAACGAGCCCTTCGCCGAAATCGCAGCGCTCGCCGATCAGTGCTTCCGCGAGCTGATCGCGGCGCCGCATATCGTGGTGCGCGTCAACGGCGCGCTCTACGGCACCGCCAAGGAGAAGCTCGAGGGGATCGCCCGCGCGCGCGGCTTCGAGGGCCGCGTCGTGGTGATCGCCGAATCGGAGATCGCGCCGGGCGACTGCCGCATCGAATGGGCGGACGGCGGATTGAAACGCGACCGCGCCGCCACCGAAGACGCCATCGCGGAAGCCGTCGGGCGCTACATCGCGTCGCGCCGCGGCGAGACCGCGTCATGATTTTCCGGGAGTGAACAATGGCCGACGATAAGGTCCCGTTTCCGAACCTCAACGAGAACGCCGTGGTGGACGACAGCAACGACGTCGCGACGATCGCCGCGGAAGCGCGCGGCGCCGCCGACCTCGAGGCGGTGTTCGACGTCCCGGTGCAGGTCTCGGCCGTGCTCGGGCGCGCCCATATGGACGTGGGCGAGCTCCTCAATCTCGGCCCCGGCACCGTGCTCGAGCTCGACCGCAAGGTCGGCGAGGCGATCGACATCTACGTCAACAACCGCCTGGTGGCGCGCGGCGAGGTGGTGCTGGTCGAGGACAAGCTCGGCGTGACCATGACGGAAATCATCAAGGCGGACCGGAACTAAATGGGCGAGCGGCGAATAGCGAATAGGGAATGGCGGTCCCGGGCCGCTTCCCTATTCGCTATTCGCAATTCGCCACTCGCGAATTCTGACACGAGAAACGAAGAAAGACGGAGCCTCTCATGCGCCTCCTGATCGTCGGAACCCTGAAGGGCCAGCTCACCACCGCGACCAAGATCGCCATGGACAAGGGCGCAGCCGTCACGCACGCGGAAAGCAACGAGCAGGCCATGGCGGTCTTGCGTTCGGGCAAAGGCGCCGACCTGCTGATGGTCGACGTGGCGCTCGACATCCGCGACCTCGTGATGCGGCTCGAAGCCGAGCACATCCACGTGCCGCTGGTCGCCTGTGGCGTGCAGACCGACGCACGCGCCGCCGTCGCCGCGATCCACGCCGGCGCCAAGGAATACATCCCGCTGCCGCCCGACCCGGACATGATCGCGGCGGTGCTCGCCGCGGTCGCCAACGACGCGCGCGAGATGGTCTACCGCGACGACGCCATGGCGCACGTGGTCAAGCTCGCCCAGCAGATCGCGCCGAGCGACGCCTCGGTGCTGATCACCGGCAAGTCCGGCACCGGCAAGGAAGTGCTGGCGCGCTACGTGCACGCCCGTTCGAGCCGCGCGCGCGGGTCGTTCATCTCGGTCAACTGCGCCGCTATCCCGGAGTCGCTGCTCGAGTCCGAGCTGTTCGGCCACGAGAAGGGCGCGTTCACGGGCGCGGTCGCGCGCCGCATCGGCAAGTTCGAGGAGGCGAACGGCGGCACGCTGCTGCTCGACGAGATCTCCGAGATGGACGTGCGCCTGCAGGCGAAGCTTTTACGCGCGCTCCAGGAACGGGTCATCGATCGGGTCGGCGGCAACCGGCCGGTGCCGGTCGACATCCGCATCGTCGCGACCTCGAACCGCAACCTCGGCGAGGCCGTGCGCGAGGGCATATTCCGCGAGGATCTCCTGTTTCGCCTCAATGTCGTGAACCTGAAGCTCCCGCCGCTGCGCGAGCGCCCGGCCGACGTGATCGAGCTCGCCCAGCACTTCGTGCGGCTCTATTCGCAGGCGAACGGCGTGGCGCTGCGGCCGCTCTCGAACGAAGCCAAGCGCCAGCTCTCGCTGGCGCGCTGGCCCGGCAACGTGCGCGAGCTGGAGAACACCATGCATCGCGCCGTGCTGATGGCGAACGGCGACGAGATCGGCGTCGACGCGATCCTCTCGCCGGACGGCCTGCGGCTCGACCAGTCGAAGCCCGCCGCGGTCGCGCATGCGGCGCTCGCCGCCGAGGCGGTCACCCGCTCCCTCGTCGGCCGCACGGTCGCCGACGTCGAGCGCGACCTGATCCTCGAGACGCTCAAGCACTGCCTCGGCAACCGCACCCACGCGGCCAACATCCTCGGCATCTCGATCCGCACGCTGCGCAACAAGCTCAACGAGTATTCGTCCGCCGGCGTGCCGATCCCGGCGCCGAACGGCGGCGAGGTGCGCGGCGCGGCGTAGCGCTGTGGACGACGCGAAAGAAATGAACCTCGGAGGGCGCTGCGGCGACTAAGCTGGGCAGCATACCTGCGCCCAGGAGGACTCCCATCCATGCCGCTTGCCCGCCGCCCGTCCGTCGCGTGCCATCTTGTCGCGATCGGTCTCATTGCCGGCGCCGCGTGTGCGGCAACCCCCGCCTCAGCCCAAGTGAAGGAATTCCGCGACTGGCTCGCGGCCTGCGACAATACGCGAAGCTGCACGGCTTACGGCTTCGACACCGACATGGGCGGCTACGCTTATGTCCAACTGACGCGCGATGGCGGCGGCGACGCAGGCTTGCGCGTCTCCATCGCGATCAACGTGCAGGAAGGCTCGAAATTCAAGGTGTCGTTCGACGACCCGGCGCTCGGCGGCCTGCCCGCCGAGGCGACCGCGGGCAAGTCGAACAACGACGATGATCTCAAGCGCCTCGCGATCTCCGATCCCAAGGCGGTCGAGACACTGGTCGCGAGCCTGCGCAAGGCCAAGAAGCTCATCGTCACCCGTTTCGACGCGCCGGGCGCGACCGCGAGCGATCCGGTGACGACCGAGATCTCACTCACCGGCGTCGTGGCCGCCATGCTGTGGATGGACGATCAGCAGAAGCGCGTCGGCACCGTGACGGCACTGGTCAGCCGCGGTGACAAGCCTGCGACCGCCGTCCCGCCGCCGCCCGCGCGGCCGGTCGTGACAGCCGCGAAGATTCCGCCCGAACCGAAGCCCGACAAGGCGCCCGCCGCCGTGATCGCGAAAGCGCGCGCCGTGTGCGAGGACAAGAAGATCAGCGAGTCCGAGGACGAAACCCGCCTCGGCGCCGATCAGGTGATGTACTGGTTCCCATGCACTGAGAAGAGCGGCGCGTACAATTTCGCCTATGCCCTGATCCTCGCCGAGCGCGGCAAGCCGGTGCGCGAGGTCGAGTTCAAGCAGCCGCGCGAGCTTGCGAACAAGGATGACAGCGGCGTGGAGACGAACATGAATCCGGGCTTCGACGAATCGACCCAGACCCTGTCGCTGTTCAACAAAGGCCGCGGCATCGCGGATTGCGGCCAGTCGAGCGAATGGGTGTGGGACGGGCACGCCTTTCGCCTGATCGGGGCGAAGTCGATGCCGACCTGCAAAGGCGTCGCGCCGAACGACTGGGCCGTGATCTACCGCGCCGAGCGGAAGTGAATGGCGCGAATGGCGAGTGGCGAATAGCGAGTAGACCTCAATTCGCTATTCGCCACTCCCTATTCGCTATGTTCGCTCTTCCTCAGAACGAGACGCCCATCGACGCGAGCGCGTCGCGGCCGGCGTTCTTCTGCTCCTCGCTGAGCGCGGCGATCAACGGCTGGGCGACGGAGCGCAGGCGCTGCATCGTCATCGCGGTCACCGTATAGCCGGCGACGCGCGCCCGAGCACGCTCGACATATCCCCCGGCGTCGGCCGAGGCCACCTGATACTGCTGCTGCGCGTGCCCGAGCCGGCGCAACGTGGACGCAACCGCGTACCAGTGATGCTCCTGCGCCGGCGTGAGATGCAATGCCGCGTGCAGGCGCGATATCTGCCCTTCGGTGACCACGACTTCCTGAGCGAACGCGGAAGAGATCCCGAAGCCCTGCGGCGAGAACGAAAATGAGCCCACCATCGCGAGCGCAAAAGCGCCCGCGAGCGCTGTTTTCCTCATTCCACTCTCCAATTTGTTGCTGGGTGTGCGCGCGGTGTACCGGCTGCACAAAATGATAGCAAGCGCGAAGCCTGCTCAATCGCGGCATCCGTAAGGTATTGTCGGGGCATGGGAACTTTTCAACCTTAACGGCCGCGCGGATCTCACATCAGAATGTGTTCTGCTCCCGCGGAATCGGAGCACATTCTGAAATCCCTTTTATTTTGCGCATGTTCTTGTCGGCCACGTCGACGGAACATGCACGAGCAATTCGTTAAACTTGCAAGCCGCCATTCGGTTCCATGCCACGAACAAGACAAAAATGGGCCGCGCCAGCCGGCGCGGCCCGCCAACCGTGAAAGAATTGCGGCAACGATCGGGCAGACGCCCGCGACCCGTCACCCAACGTCAGTCGAGTGGACCCGCCGCGCCGCGACGCCGACCGACTCGAGCTGGCCGCGCTGGCGGCGCGCCATCAGCTTGTTGAGCGCGCCGAGATAGGCCTTGGCCGAGGCAACCAGCGTGTCGGGATCGGCGCCCTTCGAGGAGACCGAGCGGCCGTTCTCGGCGAGCCGCACCGACACCTCGGCCTGCGCGTCGGTTCCTTCGGTCACGGCGTGCACCTGGTAGAGCTCGAGCGTCACCTCGTGCGGCACCAGCGCCTTGATGCAGTTGAACACCGCGTCCACCGGGCCGTTGCCGTCGCACTCGTCGATCATCGTCTTGCCTTCGATGTCGAGCTTCATGGTGGCGCGCTGCGGGCCGCGCGTCCCGGCGATCACCGAGAGCGAGACGAGCTTGATGCGGTCGGCCGCGGTCGCGATCTCCTCGTCGACCAGCGCCTCGATGTCCTCGTCGTAGACGTGCTTCTTGCGGTCGGCGAGCGTCTTGAAGCGCACGAACGCGTCTTCCAGCTGGTTGGCGGCGAGCTCGTAGCCCAGCTCCTTGAGCTTGTGCACGAAGGCATGACGGCCCGAATGCTTGCCCATGACGAGCGACGTCTGCTTCACGCCGACGGTCTCGGGCACCATGATTTCGTAGGTCTGCGTGTGCTTGAGCATCCCGTCCTGGTGGATGCCGAACTCGTGCGCGAACGCGTTCCGTCCGACGATCGCCTTGTTGTATTGCACCGGGAACGAGGTCGCGGCCGCGACCAGCTTCGAGGCGCGGGTCAGCATTGTCGCGTCGATGCCGGTCCAGAACGGCAGCACGTCGTTGCGCACCTTCATCGCCATCACGACCTCTTCGAGCGCGGCGTTGCCGGCCCGCTCGCCGATGCCGTTGACCGTGCACTCGATCTGCCGCGCGCCGGCGCGCACGCCGGCGAGCGAGTTCGCGACCGCCATGCCGAGATCGTTGTGGCAATGCACCGAAAAGCGCGCCTTGTCGGAATTGGGTACCCGCTCGCGCACCGTCTGGAAGAGCGAGAAATACTCCTCCGGCACCGTGTAGCCGACGGTGTCGGGGATGTTGATCGTGGTCGCGCCCGCGTTGATCGCGGCCTCGACGCAGCGGCAGAGGAAGTCGATCTCGGTGCGCGTGCCGTCCTCGCTCGACCACTCGACATCGTCGGTATAGTTGCGCGCGCGCGTGACCTGCGCGATCACCAGCTCGTAGACCTTCTCGGGCTCCATCTGCAGCTTCCACTTCATGTGGACCGGCGAGGTGGAGAGGAAGGTGTGGATGCGGGGACGCTTCGCCGGCTTGATCGCCTCGGCGCAGCGGTCGATGTCCTTGAAGGCGGCGCGCGAGAGGCCGCAGACCACGGCGTTCTTGGTGCGCTTGGCGATCTCGTTGACGGCCGCGAAGTCGCCGTCCGAGGCGATCGGGAAGCCCGCCTCGATGATGTCGACGCCCATCTGGTCGAGCAGCTCGGCGACCTCGAGCTTCTCCTCGTGCGTCATGGTGGCGCCCGGGCACTGCTCGCCGTCGCGTAAGGTAGTGTCGAAGATGACGACGCGGTCCTTGTCGGACTGGGTGGGCGTGGTCATGGAGAGGTTCCTTCTATCTTGGAATACGCCCGCAGGGCGCTCTTGGGGTTCGGTCTACTCACCCCCTGAGTGCCCAGGCACAAATGCCCGTCCGGCCCTCAGGGGCAGGTAAGCAGAAGGAGCGTCCCAAGAATGAGGGCGGCACCGGGGGCGGTGCCCCGGGCGATCGCGCAGCTATTGCGGCGAATCGACATTGCCTCAAATCCCTCGACGGCTCCCAGGGTCGCGAAGATCGATGAATGTCGCGTTAATCCGGGGCCGTGGCGACCTTTTAGTCACGGGCAAGAGGTCAGGCAAGCCCTTTGCGGCCGCGCAGCTGGTCGATTTATGATGCAATCGATCCGTGCATCGCCGATCCAAACGAATTCGCAAAGGAATTCGCCATGTCTCTCAATCATTTGGCCCTCGCAATCCTCGCTTCCGTAAGCCTCATGGGCGAGGTTCGCGGACAATCATCAGCACCCAGGCTGGACCCGGACGGGATATTCTGGGCATCCAAGAATGATCCCGACATGAACGCCGCGATGGATGCGGCGCGCGCGACGCTGCCCGAATTCCTCGCCCTGGCACGTACGCCGCGCGCGGACACGAGGCTGTTCACCGTGAAGGTGCGGATTCGCGACGGTGAGGACGTCGAATACTTTTGGATCGTGCCCTTCGCCGAGGAGAATGGACGCTTCTCTGGTACGGTCGATAACGCACCCGACACGGTAAAGAATGTGAAGCTCGGCGAGCCGATCACCTTTATCCTGAATGACATCGTCGATTGGTCCTATCTCGAGGGCCGCAGGATGCGGGGCAACTACACGCTCTGCGCCTCCTTCAAGCAGCGGCCCAAGTCGGAGGCTGAGGCGTTGATCAAGAGGTACGGCATGGACTGCAAGCTGTAAGGAGATCGGAAGCTCGCGGCATCCCATCGGCTACCGCTTGCGCGGCCCGCGCTCCGACTTCAACGCGCGCTCCACCTTCTTCAGCTCGGCCAGCGCCTTTCCTTTGACCTCGGGAAACGCGAGGTCGAGCCCGGACAAAGCCTCGCTCAAGACCCGGGCTACCATCAGGCGGGCGAACGGCTTGTGATCCGCCGGCACCACGTACCAGGGCGCGTCGGCGTGACTCGTCGCGCGGATCATGTCCTCGTAGGCGTGCATATAGTCGGGCCAGCGCTTGCGCTCGGCGACGTCGCTCATGGAGAACTTCCAGCGCTTGGCCGGCTCTTCGAGCCGCGCCAGCAGGCGCTGGCGCTGCTCCTCGCGCGAGATGTGGAGGAAGAACTTGAGCACCAGCGTGCCGTTGTGGGCGAGCATGCGCTCGAAGGCGCAGATGTCCTCGAAACGCCGACGCCAGATGTCCGGCGTGACGACCTCTTTCGGCAAGCGCTCGTGCGCGAGCACGTCCGGATGCACGCGCGTGATCAGCACTTCCTCGTAATAGGAGCGGTTGAAGATGCCGATGCGCCCGCGCTCCGGCAGCTTGCGCGTGGTGCGCCAGAGGAAATCATGATCGAGCTCCTCCGGAGTCGGGGCCTTGAACGAATGGACCTCGCAGCCCTGCGGGTTGAGGTGGGACATCACGTGCTTGACGATGCCGTCCTTGCCGGCCGTGTCCATGCCCTGCAGGATCATCAGCACGGCCCGGCGGTCCTGGGTCCATAGGCGCTCGTGCAGATCGGCAAGCTGCGCCGCACCGTCGGCGAGCAGCGTCTCGGCCGCGTCCTTGTCGACGCCGAAGGTCTCCGACGGATCGCGGTCGGCGAGCCGGAATTTTTTCGGCTTGTCGACCCGGATGCGTTTGATGGCCTTGACGAGAATTCATAGGACTGAACATCCACGATCGGGCGCGGGATGCAAGAACGCCTCCGACTTATTCGCGCAGAAAATGTTCGAGGCAGGCCGTGACGAAAGGCGGCATGCGCTCGTCGAAATCGTCCGGCCCACGCACGATCTGGATATCCGAGAGCTCCGGGTTTGGATCGCGGGCGAGAAAATCACGAATTCTGCGCCGCAACTCGACCGCGGGGGCGTCGACCGCGAGCAGCTTGATCGCCGCCAGCCGCGGGCCGGCCAGCACCACATGCCACTGCGGCGAGGCCACATAATCGGCGGCCGTCAGGCCGGTCTCCTCGGCGATCTCGCGCGTCACGCTACCGGCGAGATCGAGGCGGCCATCGACGATGTCGTCGGGCTCGGGCGTACCGGCCGGAAAATAGACGCGGTTCGCATTGGCCGTATGGCCGCCCATGACGCCGAGCAGGAAGGCGCCGTCGGCGCTCCGCAGCGCGCCCATGGAGAAGCAGTTGACCGCGCTCGTATCCGGGAAACCCCAGTCGCGCCAGGCGAGCAGGCTGGCGAAATCCGTCTCGAAGCATGTGCCCATAAGACCGCGGTCGGCAACGCGATAGTCGCCATTCGTGAGCACGATGCGGCCGTTCCACATCTGCGGCTTTCGCGCGCGGCGCTCGGCGAAATGCGCGTCGATCTCGGCGCGCCGCTCGTGCGCGAACGGCCAGCGACGAGGCGCTAAGACGATGTCTATCCGGTCGAGTTCGATGACGGGCAGGCTCATCGCCGCAGTGGTGGCGAAGCGCCGCGCCGCGGTCAAGCCTCGATCGCGCCCTCTGTCACGACGACGGCGCCGCCGCCAATGGTCGCCGCCGCGAGCCTGCCGCCGGCGATTGTCAGCGACAGCTCGATCAGGCTCGGCCGTCCCATTTCGTAGCCCTGCTCGATGCGCACCGTGTGCTCGCCTTCGGCCATTTTTCCGCGTGCCGCCAGGACGCCGGAAAAGGCGGCCGCGGCCGATCCGGTCGCCGGGTCTTCATACAGGCCGAGGCCATGCGCGAACATTCGCGCATGGAAATCGTGGCCCGTCTCGGCGACCTCTCCGCAATAAAGATAGGCGATGCCGCGGCCCTCCGTCGCGAAGGCCGCCGCGAACCGAGGCGAATCGGGGCGCGCGCGGGCGATCGCGGCGAGCGAGCCTACCGGTATGAAGTTTTGCGCGATGCCCGCCGACCAGCGCGACGGGACAAACCCGTCAAAACCGATATCGCCGGGCTCGAGCGAGAGCGCGGCTGCGGCTGTGGCCGCATCGAGCGCCGGGCCCTGCGCTCGTCGGCAGCTGCGGAAGCGCAAACGAGGCCCTGCCGCGATCGCCATCGATCATGGCCGTGCGGCAGCGGACCGGACCGATCCGCTCCTCGACCACGATCTCGCGCTCGGCGCCGCCATCGATACGTCCGAGCAGCATGGCGGTGCCGACCGTCGGATGGCCCGCAAACGGCAGCTCCAAAGCCGGCGTGAAGATACGCAGGCGCGCGCGATGCGCCGGATCATCGGGCGGCAGCACGAACACGGTCTCGGGATGATTGAACTCGCGCGCGATCGCCTGCATCGCGGGCGTATCGAGGCCCTGCGCCTCGAGCACGACGGCGAGCGGGTTGCCGGCAAAGCGCTTGTCGGTGAAGACGTCGAGGGTGACAAAACGGCGGCGCATGGGATCTCCTAGATCGGTTCGGGTTGGAATGACGTGCTCGGCGCGACGATTTCATCCTGCGCCTCGATCAGCATGAGCTCACGCGCGCCCGCTGCCGCGGTGCGGCGCAGGATGCCGAACACCGATGAGGCAGCACGCGTGAGCGCCGTGGCGGCCGAGCCGCTGCGCAACAGATGGGCGAAGAACAGCGCCGCGATGGCGTCGCCGGCGCCGTTCGCCGCATGCGCCAGCTTCGGCGTGCGCAGACGGAAGCGGCCGGCAGCATCGGACACGATGAGGTCGAGCGCATCCGCCGGCGTTTCCTCGGTCGCCACCGAGGTTGCGAGAACGACGGACGGCCCGAGGGCGTGGACCGCGTCGATCGCCGCGAGCGCCTCGCGAAGCGTCCCACTACTGCGGCCGCTCACAAAGTCGAGCTCGAACTGGTTCGGCGTGACCACGTCCGCGGCCGGCACAAGGCGCGCGCGGATGAAATCGGCTACCTCGGGCCGCACGTAGATTCCGCGGTCGCCGTCGCCGATCACCGGGTCGCAGCAATAGCGTGCCGACCGATTGGCCGTTTTGACGCTCGCGGCCGCCGCCAGAACCTCGGCGCCGATCTCGGCGGTGCCGAGATAACCCGAGATGACACCGTCGCAACCGGCGAGCACGCCGCGCGCCGCAATGCCCGCGACGAGATCGCGGATCGCGGCCGCATCGGCGGCGCGGCCGCGAAAGTCGCCGTAGCCCGGATGATTGGACAGCGTGACCGTATGGATCGGCCAGACCTCGACGCCGAGCCGCTGCAGCGCGAACACGGCCGCCGAATTACCGACGTGACCATAGGCCACGTGCGAGTTGATGCTGAGCAAATTCATCGCGCCAGAATGCGCCGATCGAATGATGCGTACCAACCAAATCTCGTGATCGCGGCCATCAGCGCCGGCGAAGACCGAGGAGCGTCAGGTCCTTGTGCTTGTCCGGCCGCCGCGGGCTTGGGAGACGTGCGGGGCAAGGGCCCCGCGCACGCAAAGCGCTCGCGGAAATATCTGCACCGCCCGAATTTGCGGCTGGACCGTGTGCCGGCGGCCAATTCTAATACCGCGGTTTTGACCCGTGTCGGGCGGATCACCGGATGGCTGGATTCCAGCACCCTTACTACAGGTCGAGCAGCGGCTGGCCGCGCCGCAAGCAGCTATTCCTGGTGCTAATCGCGCTCGTATGCCTCACCGGCTTCTACGCGGTGGGCGGGCGTCACATCGTACGATCGCCAGCGGCGCCGCGCCCGCCGATCGTCGGGGCCGCCTGGATCGTCGACGGCGATTCGATCCGCATCGGCAGCATCTCGATCCGCCTGGAGGGCATCGATGCGCCGGAATGGGACCAGACCTGCACCGATCCCGGCGGCCGGACCTGGGCGTGCGGCCGCGCCGCGACGCGGCAGCTCAAGGAGCGCGCGGCCGGACGCACGCTGCGCTGCCAGCCGAGGGCGATCGACCGCTATGGGCGGACCATCGCGACCTGCCAGCTCCCTGACGGCAGCGACGTGAACGCGTGGCTCGTGCGTGAAGGTTGGGCTGTCGCCTACGGCTTCAGCCGTCTCTACGCGGCCGAGGAGGCGGAAGCGAAGGCGGCGAAGCGCGGCATCTGGAGCGGATCGTTCATCTATCCGAGCGAATGGCGGCGGCAGAAAAGCCATAACGGCTGGCGCCGCTGGTAACCCGGTCGCTGACAAAAAAGAAGGAGCTTGATGCGCCGAACGCTCAAGCTCCTCCGTTATCAATTCGGAACCGCGGCGCGTCGCCGCGACGTGACCGTCAGGGGCGCGTGAACAGGCCGACCAGGCCGGTCGCCTTGAGCGCGTGCCCTTTGAGCGCGTCGAACACCTCATCGCGGGTGAGGCCGGGCTTGAGCGCCTTCGGGTCGAGGTCGGTCGCGATCAGCGTGAACGTATAGTGGTGATAGCCGGTGCCTGCCGGCGTGCATGGGCCCGAATAGTTGCCGACGCCCATCAGGCTCTTGCCGCCGACATATTTGTCCGAGGCCTTGCTCACCTCGCCTTCGGTAAATCCCGTCACCGTCGGCGCGATGCCGTAGGCGACCCAGTGCGACACGCCGAGGCCGTTGCGGCCTTCCGGATCGAACATCAGCAGCACGAAGCTCTTGGTCTCGGCCGGCGCGCCCGACCATTGCAGCGGCGGCGAGACGTTCTGCCCGACGCAGTTCGGGCTGTCCTTGCGGTCACCCGCGTTCTTCACGGCGAGCTTGCCGCCGTCCTGGAACGCCGACGAGGTCAAGAGGAAATCCGCCGCGCTGGCCGCTTGCGGCGCGCCCGAGGCAAGAAGCGCAATGCCGCCTGCGAGCACGAGCTGTCCGAGATGCTTTCCGATCATTGGGGTACTCCCTGAAGGTCTGGGGGATGCGGCCGGGAGTGTATCGACCGCAGCACTTAGATCAAGGCAACAATCAGAGGCTCGAAGGCCCGCGACCGCATGGCGCAATCATGCGATGATGACCCGTGTGAGGTGAGCGCGGTGCCTGCGCTCCTTCTCCCCTCTTGCATCCGAAATCGGGCTTGCCCGATTTCGGCATTGATAGCGGGCCAAAGTCGGGTAAACCCGACTTTGGCTGAGAAGGTCGGGATGAGGGGGCCTCTCCGCGAGCGCGGAGTTTGCGGCTGCCCCTCACCCCAACCCTCTCCCCGCGAAGAGCGGGGAGAGGGAGCCCCGGCGCCGCAAACCCCTCACATGCGTCACCATGGTGAACCCGCCGATGTCACCTGCCCCCGTCATCAGCTTCGAGCGCGTGAACAAGGTCTATGACGGCGCGCGCACGCTCGACGACGTCACGCTCGCGGTCGGCGAACGCGAGTTCCTGGCGATCGTCGGGGCTTCGGGCGCCGGCAAGAGCACGCTGCTGCGGCTGATCAACCGGCTCACCGACCCGAGCGACGGCGTCGTGCGGGTCGAGGGCGAGGACGTGCGCACGCTCGATCCGATCGGGCTGCGCCGCCGCGTCGGTTACGTCTTCCAGAACATCGGGCTCTTCCCGCACATGACGGTGGCGGAGAACATCGCGATCACGCCGCGGCTGATCGGCTGGGACGCCACGGCGCGCGCCGCGCGGGTCGACGAGCTCATCGACCTCGTCCGCCTCGATCGCGCGCGGCATCGCGACCGCCTCCCGCACCAGCTCTCGGGCGGCGAGCGCCAGCGCGTCGGCGTCGCGCGCGCGCTGGCGGCGCGGCCGCGCATCGTGCTGATGGACGAGCCGTTCGGCGCGCTCGATCCGATCACGCGCGACGCGCTCGGCCGCGACGTGCGCAGCCTGCACGATCAGCTCGGCCTTACCACCGTGATGATCACCCACGATGCGCTCGAAGCGGTGCTGCTCGCCGACCGCATCGTGGTGATGCGCGGCGGGAAGACGATCGCCGACGGCACCCCGCGCGCGCTGCTCGCCGCCGACGCCGACCCGTACGTGCGCGAGCTGATGCAGACGCCGCGCCGCCAGGCCGAGCGCCTGAACGCGCTGATCGCGGGGCAACCCGCATGACGAACGACCTCGAGGCGCGACTTGCCGACGCGCTGGCGCGCCTGCCGGACTATCTCGGCGGCCACGTGCGCGTGAGCATGACGGCGCTCGCCCTCGGCATCGCGCTCAGCATCCCGCTCGCGCTCGTGTCGATCCGCCGGCCGGCCTTCCGCGCGGTCGCGCTCACGCTGTCGAGCGTCGTGCAGACGGTCCCCGGTCTCGCGCTGCTGGCGCTGTTCTATCCGCTGCTGCTCGGGCTCGCGGCCCTGTCGGCGCGCGCCTTCGGCGTGAGCTTCTCGGCGCTCGGCTTCGCGCCGGCGGTGCTCGCGCTCGCGCTCTACAGCCTGCTGCCGGTGCTGCGCAACGCCGTCACGGGGCTCACCGGCATCGACCCTGCCATCAAGGAGGCCGCCCTCGGCGTCGGCATGACGCGACGGCAAGCGCTGTGGATGGTCGAGCTGCCGCTCGCGCTGCCGGTCGTGATGGCCGGAATCCGCACCGCCGCCGTCTGGGTGATCGGCACCGCGACCTTGTCGACGCCGATCGGCCAGACAAGTCTCGGCAACTACATCTTCGCGGGACTGCAGACGCAGAACTGGGTGTTTGTGCTGTTCGGCTGCGTTGCTGCGGCGCTGCTCGCGCTCGCGGTCGACCAGTTGCTGGCGTTGATCGAACGCGGTCTCGGCACGCGGCGGCGCGGCATGGTCGTCGCCGGCAGCCTCGGCATGGCGCTGATCCTCGCCGGCGCGCTCGCGCCCGGCTGGTCGCACCCGCGCGCCCGCTACGTGATCGGGGTCAAGAACTATACCGAGCAATACGTGCTGGGCGCGCTGATCCAGCAGCGCCTCGCCGCGGCGGGCCTGTCGAGCGAGCAGCGCAGCGGGCTCGGCTCGGCGGTGATCTTCAAGGCGCTGACCGCCGGCGACATCGACGTCTACGTCGACTATTCCGGCACGATATGGGCGAACGAGATGGGCCGCAAGGACGTGCGGCCGCGCGAGGAGATCTTGCAGGAGATCACATCCTGGCTGCAGCAGACCTATGGCGTGCGTCTCCTCGGCGCGATCGGATTCGAGAACGCCTATGCGCTCGCCATGCAGGACAAGCGGGCGCGCGACCTGGGCATCAGATCGATTTCCGATCTCGCGCTCCACGCGCCGCAGCTCACGTTGGGAGCCGACTACGAGTTCTTCGCCCAGACCGAATGGCGCTCGCTGCGCGATGCCTACGGCCTGACCTTCGGCGCCCAGCGCTCCATGGACCCGACATTCATGTATCAGGCCGTTGCGCGCGGGGACGTCGACGTCATCTCCGCCTTCACGAGCGACGGCCGCATTGCGCAATACCACCTCGATGTGCTGTCCGACCCCAAGCACGCCCTGCCCCCTTTCGATGCCATCATCCTCATCGCGCCGAAGCGAGCAAACGATGCCAAGCTGGTCGAGGCGCTCCGGCCGCTCATCGGCGCCATCGACGTCGCCACGATGCGGGAGGCGAACTCGCGCGTCGAGAACGGCCTCGCCCCCGCCGCGATGGCGGATTCGCTATGGTCCGGGATCGAGAAGCGCAAATGAGGAAGCGCGTGAACGGGGCCGCGCGCTCAAACCGCGAGTGAAGCGCCGGTTTGCGTCAGCTCGCGAACAAAACGCCGGGTGCGATTGACGCTGTCGAGATAGTTCTGGTTCAGCGTAGCGCGAAACTCCGGCGGAAGATTCGCGTTGTCGGTGGTCACCGCAAGATAGTGGTCGAGGATCTCGTCCTCTTTGAGCCGGTCGAGTGCGGTCTGGCACGCCGTGATCGCGCGTCCGCGATACCCGCGGCGCCGGCACAGAGACATCATGAAACCGGCCTCTTTCGCCTCTCCGATGCATTCGAACGGCAATTGATCTTCGAGGCCGACGAGCTGCCTGAACAGGAAGATGTTCTCTTCCACGTCGAGCGGATTATTATCGCCGAAGGTCCGTTTCACGGTCTCGGCATCCAGGAATGCCGCATAGCCGAGCCAGACGTAGAGGCACTTCGGACACCGCATGCACCACGGCTTGCTGATGTTGCATGAATGCGTCGCCGGCACCGCCGACTGGTAGGACCGCAGCCGGTCGAATATGGCGAGATCGTAAAGCGGCTTGAGAATGCTGAAATACTCGCAATTCGCCACCAGATGGCGCTTCACATACGTATTGATCAGCTTCTCGGCTTCGAACGACTTACCCCATTGATGATTGACCTCCTCGCCGATCGCGTCCCAGAACAGCTGGCCCGCATCCGCGCTGCGCTCGTGGGCGAGGCATAAATAGCGGTATCCATACTGAAGCGCGTAAGGCAAAGCGTTGAAGATGGAGCTCGGCGTCTCCGCGGCCGTGATCGTCTTCGCGTGGAAATCGGGGCGCAGGCGCAACACCGGGAAATCGACGAAATCGTCGGCAATCCATTGCCGGCGCTGGTGCGCCGGCTTCAAGTGGGCCAGAAGCCGGTTCGCCAGTTGATGCTGCGGCTCCTGGCGTCCGTAGAACGAGGTCGAATAGACCAGGGAATCGTAGCTGGCGCCGATCTCCTCGAGTGCCTTCATCGCGACCAGGCTGTCCTTGCCGCCACCGCAAAACGCCAGCATCTTCTGCGGCCCCGCCGCCGGGTTTGCGGCGGACAAAGCGGACGCATCCGACACCGCATCGAATGCGGGACCGAAGTAGGACGGATCGTTGTTCTCGTAGCGCCATTGCGCCCAGACGTTCTTGAAGACCGTCTGCCACAGATGCTTGAAGTCGGGCGTAACGAAGCGGCCATAACGGCCCCAATCGAGCCGCGCCGGACGGAGGCTCGCGATCTTGTTGATCTCGAATGCCGCGATGTGGAAGGCGACCGAAGACATGAAGTCTTCGCCGAAGCGGCGGGTCAGGTCGCGAAAATCGATGTCGCCGTACCAGATCGTATTGGAAAACGACAGATCATCGATCAGATAGCGTGCGTGGATCGACGTGCGGCCGATGCGGACGTCATCCAGGCGCAGCGTCAGAGCGTTCTCCGAGGGCATTCGACTAATCCCGCTCCGTGCCACGTGCGGCCGACGGCGTCATCCATTGACGTAGATATCTGTTCATCTATCATCGTTTTGCAAGGGGTCCCAGACCGAGCCAGAAGGTGCAGAGCGACAGCTTAGCCGGCCGTTCTTCGCGAGCAGCGACCGACGTTTTCGTGAGCTACAAGAGCGAAGACCGGGCGGCCGTCGAGCCGCTCGTACGTGCTTTGGAGAGCGAGGGATTCAGCGTCTGGTGGGACCGCACCCTGGTCCCGGGCGAGCAGTTCTCCAAGGTCATCCGGGATTCGCTCGATGCATCTTCATGCATCGTGGTTGCCTGGACGAAGCTCTCGATCAACTCGCATTGGGTCCAGGACGAAGCCAGCGTCGGTCGCGATCGAAACATTCTAGTACCCGTCAGCCTCGATGGCAGCACGCCGCCGCTCGGCTTCCGCCAGCTGCACACCGCGGTCCTGAGCGACTGGAACGGAGGGGGCGACGACCCGCGCATCCAGCGTCTGCTGGCCGGCGTTCACCGGCTTGTCCGCCAGCCTGCCGGCAGTCCGAGTTTGGTCGAGGCCAAGACAGGAAGATCGACCCGGCCCCGCACCCGGTGGATCGCGGCCGCAAGTCTTGCGGCAGCCGTCGTCGCGGCGGTTGTGGCCTATCTCGCCATCCCGCCGCTGCGCACGTTCGTGAACTCCCTGGTGGCGCACAATTCCGTCCCGACACGCCCGGTCCCGGTCGAACGCAACTTCTCGGATTGCCCCGTCGGATGCCCGCGCATGATCGTCGTTCCGACCGGCTCGTTCGAGATGGGTTCGCAGGACGGCGAGCCGCAGCGCGGCAATGATGAAGGCCCGGTCCGCAAGGTGACCATTCGCAAGACATTCGCCGCCGCGCAGTTTCCCGCGACATTCGAGGAATGGGATTTCTGTCACGCGCAGGGCGGGTGCGCGGGCGTGCTTCCGTCCGACAACAATTGGGGCCGCGGCAGGAATCCGGTCATCAACGTGTCCTGGGAGGATGCGAAGAGCTACATCGATTGGCTGTCGAAATTGACCGGCCAGAAATATCGCCTGCTGACGGAGGCGGAGCGGGAATACATCACCCGCGCCGGCACAAACACCCCATTCTGGTGGGGCGACAACATCACGCCCGCACAGGCGAACTATGACGGCACCAAGGGATATATCGACGAGAAGACAGGCCTCTTTCGGAAGCAGACGCTGACAGTCAATACGTTCGATGCAAATCCGTGGGGCTTTTACCAGGTCAGCGGAAATACCTGGGACTGGGTCGAGGATTGCTATCATGACAGCTACGATCAGGCGCCGACCGACAGCTCGGCCTGGTTGACGGGCGATTGCACGCGCCGCGGCCTGCGCGGCGGGTCGTGGGGCAGCCAGCCGAGAAATGTGCGGTCCGCCGCCCGCTGGAAGCAGCCGATCGACACGCGCGAGCCCTATTACGGGTTTCGCGTGGCGCGGGAGTGCGATGCCAAATGCGATTTCTGACCGCGGCAACTCGCCACTGAAAACATTGGCTTTTCTAGCTTTGTTCTGCACGGGCGGCCGGCGGCGCCGTCGCCGGCCGAGTGTGCGCACGCGGCGCTGACGGCGGCTTCATTGAAAGCATTGGATTTTCTGGTCTAGCTTCGTTCTGCCAAACGGCCCTCCCGTCGATCCCAAGCGAAAAGCTACCGCGCGCCGACGTACACTGCCTTTACGGAGCGCATACCGCCGCATCTCATCCGCCGTATGGCCAATGCGGCAAGGGCACAAGAACGTTCTGCGGAATCCCCCGATTTGAAATATAAACGCCGAGTTTCGAATCCTGACCGAGGGGAGCAGCGAATGTTCACACACGTCTTTGTCGGCGCCAACGACCTTGTGGCGTCCAAGAAGTTTTACGACGCCGTGCTCGGCGTCATCGGCCTGCCGGAAGGCCAGGACGATCCCAAAAAAGGCCGCGTCGTTTATCGCTCGAAGAGCGGCGTGTTCGCGATCACCAAGCCGATCGACGGCAATGCGGCGACCCACGCCAATGGCGGCACCATCGGCTTCGGCTGCGCCAGCCCCGAGCTGGTGAAGGCGTTCCACGACGCGGGCGTCGCCCATGGCGGCAAGAGCATCGAGGATCCGCCCGGCTGGCGCGAAGGCCCCTCGGGCAAGCTCTACCTGGCCTACCTACGCGATCCCTGCGGCAACAAGATCTGCGCGCTGCATCGCGGCTGAACGGATTCGACGAGGGGAAGTGAGTAGCCCGGATTGAGCCGAGCGAAGCCCGGGACGCCACCGTCCCTCGCCGTCTGCACCCCGGGTTTCGCTCCGCTCAACCCGGGCTACGCAACTACGCAAACCGCTGTCTTATTGCGGCAGCATGAAGCGGTCGAAATAGGAAGCGAGCTGGCCGTAGCCGTCGATCGGCAGGACCTGCGCGACATATTGATCCGGCCGCACCACGATCATGCACCCGGCCTCGCGATCGATACCGCGCAGGGCGAAGATATCGCGACCGCTCGCGCGATCCGCGCAGAAGATCTTCTCATAGTCGTGAAGGCCGTAGCGTCCCTTTGGGGGCAGAAGCAGCGCAGGCATCGCCTCGATGGCGAGCTCACGATGAGCCTGCTGGAACACCGCGCGGACGTCGATGACCGCGTCGATATCCTCGCCCTGGCGCGTGTATTTGCGGATGGGCGACTCGCGGTTCTCCGCGAGGAAATCGCACAGGCGACGGATGGCGGAGTCTCGCGCCGCCGGATCGCCCGATCCGGCGAAGACGAAAATGCGAAAGCGTCCATCCGCGCCGCCGACGTGGCCGAGGTGGACCGGCTTGGCATCGGCGAGCCGGATGACCGGCGCCGAATGAAAGCGCGTGCCGACGACAAATCCTTCGGCGAGATGCTGATGGTCGCCGCCGCCGGTGAGGAGCGAGCGACCGTAGTGCGTCGCCGTCCCGGCCGTATAGTGCCCGTGCTTGACGAAATAGCTCTGCGTCTTGGCAGGGTCCGCCGCACCGCCATCGTCGTGCGTCGTGGCCAGCATCGCGGCCCATTCGCGGTCGAAGTCGATCAACTCCTTGGCGATGGCGCGGCGTTCCGCCGAGTAGGTGTGCAGCAGGGAGGGCGGACATCGCCCGCGCAGGACGGCCGCGAGCTTCCATCCGAGATTGAACGCATCCTGCATGGAGACGTTCATCCCCTGCCCGGCTTTCGGGCTGTGGGTGTGGCATGCGTCCCCGGCGATGAACACGCTCGGCAGCCGCGTCGCGGTCTCGGCTTCCGGCACGTCGTCGAACTTGTCGGTCAGCCGTTGCCCGATCTCGTAGACGGACCACCACGGAACCTCCTTCGCCTCGAAGCGATATGGGCTGAGGATCCGCTGCGCCTTCGCGATGAGCGCGTCGAGCGTGATATTCCGGCTCGAGACACGTTCGCCGCTGTCGAGCTTGGCGAGCTCGACGTAGAGGCGGAAGAGATATCCGCCTTCGCGCGGGATGACGATGATGCTGCCCTCGTGCGCGGATTGGATGAGGCACTTGCAGCGGATGTCCGGGAAGTCGGTGACGCCCAGCACGTCCATCACGCCCCAGGCGTGATTTGCGGAATCGCCGGATAGCTCTCGCCCGATCGAGGTACGCACCGCGCTGCGCGCGCCGTCGCAACCGACCACGTAGCGAGCCTTGACGGTCTCGGTCGCTCCCGCATGCGCCGGATCGACGCGCTCCAGCGTGACGGTGGCACGCCGCGGCGCGTTCCCGTTGGCGCCATTCGCCGGGGTCACCGCAACGACGCGCCGCGCGTAGTACGGCTCGAGCTTGGCGGCCGATTTGCGCATGACGTCGAGGTAGAAGTCGTGCACACGCGCCTGGTTGAGGACGACGTGGGGGAATTCCGACAGCCCGTCCTCCACGTCCTGGACCCAGCCGCTGCGGGTGATCTTGTCGGGCTGCTTGTCGTCCGGCTTCCAGAACGTCGTCTCGTTGATCCAGCAGGCCTCCTTGAGCACGCGCTCGCTGAAGCCGAAGGCGTGAAACATCTCCACAGTTCGGCACGCGACGCCATCCGCCTGTCCGCGCAGCAGCCGCCCCGGCTTCTGCTCGACGATGCAGGTCTTGATGTCGGGAAATGCCGATAATTGCGCGGCCAGCGTCAACCCGGCCGGCCCGCAGCCGACGATCAGGACATCGACCTCCTCGGGGATCGCGCCCTGGGCGCCCGAAGCCGGATCGCGCTCCGCGGGATCGAATATTTCCGGGTCGCCAGGCTCGAACCCATTGAGATGAAACTGCATGCCGACCGCGCTCAGCTCCAATTTGTGTCTTCGCCTGCAACCGATGACCGACGTCGGCTCTCTCGTTGCGGCCGAAGCTCATGACGATGATAGGCGCGCGGGCCCAGGCTCGTCCATCGAGATGTCGTTCATGCGCCGGCGCGTCGCGGCAGCTCCCGCGCCGGGTCCGCCGATGCGGCCCCCCTGTTCATGTCGGCTGCTTAAGTGCCGTCGTGTCCACCGGCAGCTTTCGCAGGCGTTTGCCGGTAGCCGCGAAGATCGCGTTGGCCACGGCGGGGACGATCGCCGAAGTCCCCGCTTCGCCCATTCCGCCCGGCGGCTCGGCGCTCTGAACGATATGGACCTCGATGGCCGGCGCCTCGTCGATGCGCACCATTTCATAGGTATCGAAATTGCTCTGCTCGACCCGGCCGTTCTTCAGCGTGATCTCGCCGTGCAGCGCCGCCGTGATGCCGAAGATAATCGCACCCTCGATCTGGGCGCGGACCGTGTCGGGATTGACGACGGTGCCGCAATCGACGGCGCAGACGACGCGGCGCACGCGCACAGCGCCGTCCTTCGCAACCTCGACTTCGGCCACCTGAGCCAGGTAGGTCGCAAACGCGAATTGCAGCGACACCCCGCGGCCCACCCCTTTGGGCAATGGCTTCCCCCACCCCGCCTTTTGCGAGGCGAGATCGAGCACAGTCTTGGCGCGCGGCGCCTTGTCGAGAAGCGCGCGTCGATAGTCGACCGGGTCCTGCTTCGCGGCGGCCGCGAGCTCGTCCATGAAGCTCTCGGTCACGAAGACATTGTGCGACGGCCCGACGCTGCGCCAGAAGGCGGTCGGGATGGCCGGCGGCTCGACCCGCAGATACTCGACGTGAAAGTTCGGCAGTGCGTAGACGAGATCAATCGCCCCCTCCGTGGTGTCGCCGTCGAGGCCATTGTGGAAGCCGGGAGGAAGCCATCGCGCAATGATCGAAGAGCCGGCGAAACGGTGATGCCAGGCGACCGGCGTTCCTTTCGCATCGAGGCCGGCGACCAGGCGATCGAAGAAATAGGGGCGATACATGTCGTGCTGGATATCCTCCTCGCGGGTCCATACGACCTTGACGGGTCCCTCGACCTGCTTGGCGATCTCGGTCGCACGCGTGACGCCATCGATCTCCAGCCGCCGCCCGAAACCGCCGCCGATCAAGTGATTGTGGACCACGACCTTGTCCAACGGCAGGCCAGTGACCTTCGCGGCCGCCCCCTGGACGCGCGCCAGGGCTTGGTTGCCGACCCACACCTCGCAGGCGTCCTTGCGGACATGCACCGTGCAATTCATCGGCTCCATCGCGGCGTGCGCGAGGAACGGCACTTGATACGTCGCCTCGACCTTGCGGGCCGCGCCCGCCATGGCGCCATCGACATTGCCGATGTTTTGCGCAACCGCGCCGGCGTTGAGCGTCGCCCTCTCAAGCTCGCCCACGATCGCCTTCGTGTCGAGCTTGGCGTGCGGCCCGTCGTCCCATTCGATCTTCAGGGCCGCGAGCCCCTTCCTCGCCGCCCCCATATGGTCGGCGACGACCGCGACGGCGTCATCGAGCCGCACAATCTGGCGCACGCCCTTCACGGCCTTGGCGGCGGCGGCGTCGACCTTCCTCACGTGGCCGCCAAAGACCGGGGACTGCGCAAGGGTCGCGATCTTCACGCCCGGCGGCCTCGCGTCGATGCCATAGATGGCGGTTCCGTTGACCTTTGCGGGCGTGTCCAGCCGCTTTGCCGGCGTACCGATGAGCTTGAAGTCCTGCGGCCGCTTGAGCGCTACCTTTTGGGGCACCGGCAGGCGGGCGGCCTCGGCGGCGAGTTCGCCATATCGAAGGCTTCGCTGCGTCGGCGCGTGAAGCACTTCGCCTTTTTGCGCCAGACAGGACGCCGCGTCGACGTTCCAGCGCTTTGCGGCCGCCGACACCAGCATGGCCCGTGCCGTCGCGCCGGCTTGGCGCAGCGGCTGCCACGCCGCACGGATTGCGTTCGAGTTGCCGGTCGCCTGCACGCCGGCCAGTAAGGGATTGCCGTAAAGCTTCTCGTTCGGTGGAGCATGCTCCAGGCGTACCCGCTCGAGGTCGACCTCCAGCTCTTCGGCGATCAGCATCGAGATCGACGTGTAGGTGCCCTGCCCCATCTCGACATACGGCATGGTGAGCACGACCTGTCCGTCGTCGTCGATGCCGATGAAGGCATTGGGCACGAAGACGTCCGCGCCCGCCGCCTCGGCGTCCAAGTTTCCGAACGGCAGGTTCAGGCCCAGCATCAAGCCGCCGCCCGCCGCCACCGCAACCCGCAGCACGCTGCGGCGAGAAAGATGGTGCGCTGATCGCGCGTGCGCAGAGCCGGCGGCCGGAGACGTGCGGTGATCGAGGATCATGGTCAGTCTCCGATCAGTTCGATCGCGTGGCATGCTTGATGGCTTCGCGAATGCGGACGTAAGTCCCGCAACGGCAGATGTTGCCGGACATCGCGTCGTCGATCTGCGAATTTGTCGGATGCGGGTTGCTCGCCAGCAGCGCCGAAGCCGACATGATCTGGCCCGACTGGCAGTAACCGCACTGAACGACCTCGCGGTCGAGCCAGGCCTTCTGGATCGCGGCGCCCGCCGGCGTCGCGCCGATCGCCTCGATCGTCGTGATCTTGGACGTGCCGATGCTGTCGACCGGGGTGACGCAGGAACGCGTCGCGGCGCCGTCGATGTGCACCGTGCAGGCGCCGCATAGCGCCATGCCGCACCCGAACTTGGTGCCGGTCATGCCGAGCACGTCGCGCAGCACCCACAGCAGCGGGGTGTCGCTGTCGACATCGACCGCCCGATCCACACCGTTCACATTGATCATGATCGCCATGACTTCCTCCAGCCCGTTCGCGGACATCGATCGAAATGCCGGCAAGGCGACTTCGCCGTTGCCAGGCTCGTCACATCAGGCTCCGGTAGCTTGCGGATACCTGATGCCGTATCGGCGCGCCGGAAGCGAACTCGAGAGCCTCTCCGCCATCGCGCGCCGCGCGGTGTCGAACGCATCCCACTCCGCCTTGTCGGGCAGAGACGGAAGGGTGACGGTCTCCCCCTGGTCGAGACCGGTGAGTGCGGCGTCGACCAGGTCCTCCGCCGACATCACGATCGCGGCAGGAAGATTGCTGGCCGGATGCCCGGCGATATCCCAGAACTCGGTTGCCGTTGCACCGGGCACGACGGCTTGCACGCGTATCCCCTTGGCCCCGAGCTCACGATCAAGCGATTGGCTCAACGCCAGCACGAAGGCTTTGGTGCCCCCATAGACCCCGTTGAGCGTTTCCGGCGAGATCGCAACGCTGGATGCGATATTGATGATGGTGCCGCGTCCCCGCGCCACGAACCCGGGCGCCGCCGCGTAGGTCAGCCGCGTGAGCGCGATCACATTAAGGCGGATCATGTCCTCCATCTTGTCGACATCGGCATCGAGAAGCGGGGCGGTTGCGCCGACGCCGGCATTGTTCACCAGCAGCGTGATGCTCGCGTCCGTGCGCAGCGTCGCTTCGATCCGAGCCTGATCGGCCTTGTTCGTGAGATCGGCGGCGACCGTCTCGATCGTCCGGCCGGTTTCCGTCTTCAGGCGCGCGGCCAGCGCCGCAAGCCGTCGCTGATTGCGTGCGACCAGGATCAGATCGTAGCCGCGCCTCGCCAGGCGGTCGGCATAGATCGCGCCGATGCCCGACGATGCGCCGGTTACCAGCGCGGTCCCCTTCGCTTGAGTTGCGCTCATGTTTCCTCCTCACACGTCCGTCGCCTTCACCAAAGGTAACCTTGCGGGCGCTTGTCTCAAATGTCATATAAACGACGTTTCAGGACATCGCTCGGAGGTGCCCATGCGGCGCATCGGATTCATCGCCCTCCCGGGCTTTCAGGTGATGAGCATGGCCGTGATGTCCGCCTTCGAATTCGCGAACAAGGAGATGACGGCGCCCGCGTATGAGATTCACGTGCTGTCCGAGACCGGCGGGGCGATCCGCAGCTCGATCGGCGTCAGCGTCGTGACGGAGTTCTTCAGCGATCGGAATTTCGACACGCTGATCGTCGGCGGCAGTGCCGTGACCGGAGCTGTGACGCCGGGCGTGGCGAAATTTCTGCGTCGGGCTCTGCAGCGATCGCGACGGGTCGCCTCGACCTGCGTCGGTGCGTTCGTCCTTGCCGAAGCAGGCCTGCTCGACGGCCGCCGTGCGACGACGCACTGGAGGCGTGGACGCGAGCTGCAGTCTCGCTTTCCAAAAGTGAAAGTGGAGACTGACCGGATCTTCATCACCGACGGTGCGGTATGGACCTCGGCCGGGATGACGGCGGGCATCGATTTGGCATTGGCCATGATCGAGGAGGATCTCGGCGCGGAGGTCGCGCGTGCAGTAGCGAGAAGGCTCGTGGTCTATCACCGGCGTGCCGGCGGCCAATCGCAGTTTTCGACGCTGCTGGCGCTCGAACCCAAATCTGATCGCGTCCAGAACGCACTCGCGTATGCGAAACGCAATCTCGACAAGCCGCTGACGGTCGAACATCTCGCCGAGGCAGCGCATCTCAGTCCGCGCCAGTTCAGCCGAGTCTTTCGCACCGAGACCGGCCAATCACCCGCCAAGGCGATTGAGAATTTGCGGCTCGAGGCCGCTCGGTTGATGCTGGAGCAGAGCAGCCATCCGATCGAGATTATCGCTCGACAAGCGGGCTTTGCGGATCGCGACCGTATGCGCCGCGCCTTCCTGCGCGCATTCGGACAGCCGCCGCAGGCGATTCGGCGAAGCGTGCGCGCGAAGGCCGCGGCCTGACGCGCGGCCTCGGCTTGCGGTTCGTCGTGGCGCACGACTTGGTAGTCGTTGAAGTTGCTCCGCGTCAGGCACCCGGAGCCGTAGAGGTCTGCTGAATTTGGTCGGAGAGATCGACGGAATGGACCTCTGGGGGCGACGGCTCATTGATACGGAACCAAGCCACATAAAGCGCCGGCAGAAATACAAGCGTCAGCGCTGTCGCAACCGCCAAGCCGCCCATGATGGCGTAGGCCATCGGCCCCCAAAAGATGGTCGGCGCGATCGGGATCATGCCGAGAATGGCGGCCGCCATCGCGGTGTCGACGCGCGGCATTGAACAAGAGAGCGGCACCGCGGTGGCCGAGACGAGCATCAGCGAGCGACCGGTATCATGCGCCGCATCGAGCAGCGCGGAGCCCGGTCGCCGCCCCTCTCTCGTGCCTTAGAACAACGATCGCGTTACCCCGTGCGCCAGTTATCCGGTACCCTTTTATTGTTGAGGTGCCGCAGGCGCGCCACCAGCGGATAGTGTCCCATCTTCTTGGCCCACGCGATTGCATCGGACTGGGTCTTGAAAGTTCCAAGCAGGCGGTCGGCGTGATCTTCGACAACGTAATCTTCGATTGGGCTGCCCTCCCGTAGGCCCTTGGGCCGCGCCTGGACGTAGACATTGGCCATGGAGTTTCCTCGTGCCCTTGCCTACAGCATGATGACTTTTCTTCGAGTCGTCATCGAGCTCACGACTGTTCGTCACAGACATACAAAAAAACGGGACTCGGCATCACCCGAGTCTGGGCCACATTTGACGCGCCACGAGGGCGGTTGCTCCGTCGCCGCTACGCCAGCCGATGGCCGATCGGCAGATTATACGCAAACTTGTCCATCGCCGCAGCTTGCGGGAGTCCATCGCCGGCTGTAGAGAAAAACACATTGCAAGCCGCGCCTTGCCCACGGTGGCGCGGAAACGAAGCAACTTTCCATCAGGAGGGATTCATGGACCAGTTCAAGTTTGCGACGCTGCCGCCGAAGAAGATCGCTGCCGGCTTGCTGATGCTCACGAGCCTCTTTCTCGCGACATCCGCCGTGGCGAAAGACTGCAATGCGATATGCGATGCAAAGACCATCCCCTGCAACGAAGCGATCAATCGCCAACCATCCGAATGGCGACAGAAGCACGCGCGGGAAGAGGGCCAAAAGTGTCTGAACCAGTCGTATGAATGCTTCAAGAAATGCATAGAGGAGAAATAACCTCAACGAAGCAGGCCGCGACCGAAATAGCGGCGGTATCAAGGAGGCGATCCCAATGCGCATGAATGTCCGCACCCTGCCGGTCTGGGCCATGCTCGCGGCCGTCACCCTCGGCGCCTCCGCCGGTGCGCAAGAGTCCGCTCGTTGCTTGCAACAGTACGCCGCCAAGAAGCAAAGCTGCGACACCGATTTGGCCAAGTGTAAACGCCACGTGCAATTGACCGGCGAACAAACGTCTTGCGATGAACAGTACGCGTACTGCCAAAAGCGTTGGAAGCAGATCATTCATCTGGGTGACAGAAATTGCTTTCGTGACTTCGCCGCACCCGAGCCGCCAAAAGCTGATCTCATACCGGATTAGCCGCGAGAGCTGGTGACGCTCGGCTGACGAAGCGAGTGGCCCGGATCGAGCGGCGCGAAATCCAGAGCCGCCCTCGCGGCTACGCTGACGCGGGCGCTATTTGATCCAGCGTAATTGTCATGGTGCGGCTCGGCTACAGATCGAAGCTCTGATTGAGCGCGGGCATTTCGACCTGCGTTTTGCCAAGTCGCGTCGCGAACGCCTGCATGGCGTCCTCCTCCCCGTGGGTCAGGAACGTGCGCGCCGCACCAGTATGCGCATGCCATTTCAACAGCGCCGCCTGATCGGCGTGGGCCGAGAACCCGTTGATCGTGCGGATCCTGGCTCTGACCGGGATATCTTCCCCAAGAATGCGCACCGGGTTCTGGCCATCGATGATCTGCCGCGCCAGCGTTCCCACGGCTGCAAAGCCGACGAAAATCACGCTGCACTCTTCGCGTGAAATATTGTGTCTGAGGTGGTGGCGCACCCGTCCTCCCGTGGCCATCCCGGACCCAGCCATGATGATCGCCCCGCCGCGGACATTGTTCAGCGCCACCGATTCGGCCCTTTCCCGGACGAAGTGCAGGCCGGGCAGCGCAAGCGGGTCGCGCCCCTCCCGGAACAGCCGAACGGCCTCAGGCCGCAAGGAGTCGAGGTGACGAGCAAAGATCTCGGTCGCCGAAATGGCCATGGGCGAATCGAGGAAGACCTGCATCGACGGCTTCAATCGGTTTTTTTCGATCCCCTGGTTGAGCAGAAAGAGGAGCTCCTGTGCGCGCTCGAGGGCGAAGGTCGGGATGATGACGTTGCCGCCGCGCCCGAGCGTGTCGGAAATCGTGCCGTACAGCTCGTCGATCGACGCGTCCATCGGCTTGTGGAGTCGATCCCCGTATGTGGTCTCGATCACGGCCGCATCCGCGCGCGGCGGCGGTGGCGGCGTCAGGAGCAAGGGGTCTGTGCCGCCGCCGATGTCGCCTGACAGCAACAGCCGCAACGTGCGGCCGGCCTCGGTCAGCTCAAGCAGGATGCTGGCCGAGCCAAGAATATGTCCGGCGTCCACAAAAGTTGCGCGGGCGCCTTGGGCAAGATCGATCGATTCGCCATACCGGGCACTGCGCTTGAACGATTCCACACTCTTGAGCGCATCGGCCAGCGTAAACAAAGGCTCCGCCGGCTTGTTGTCCGCGCCGTGTCGCGGTCGATGCGAGTTTGGACGCGCCTCGTCCTGCAGGTGAGCGGCATCGAGCATGACCAGCCGGGCGAGCTCGCCGGTGGCGCCGGTCGCGATGATTTCACCGCGAAACCCACGCTTGGTCAGCAGTGGCAGCCGCCCGCAATGATCGAGGTGGGCATGCGTCAGCAGCACGACATCGACGCTGGCGGGATCGAAACCAAAATCGCCAGCATTTTCCTCCGCGAGCTCGCGGCTACCCTGATAGAGCCCGCAATCGATCAAAAAGCGCCGGCCGGCGCATTCGACGAGATGGCATGACCCGGTGACGTCGCGATCAGCCCCATGAAATGACAGTCTCAAAACCATTTCTCCTGCGAAAGCCGGTACAGTGTGACGACGGAGGCGATCAACCCCGCAAGCCCAGTGGGGCACCGCATGCGTCGTACCAATCCAGGATGCTGCTCCAGATCTCATCCGCGGTTTCGGCGAACCAGAACAGCTCGCGATCCTCGGCGTCGATGACGCCTTCGTCGGCCAGAAACCCGAAGTCGACGGCTCGACGCCAATACTCTTCGCCGACCAGCACGATCGGAACCGGCTTGATCTTGCGCGTCTGCACCAGGGTCAAGACCTCGAACAGCTCGTCCATCGTCCCGAAACCGCCCGGGAAGGCGACCAGCGCCTTTGCGCGCAGCAGAAAATGCATCTTGCGCAGAGCAAAGTAGTGAAATCGAAAACACAGGTCCGGCGTAATGTAGGGATTGGGGTATTGCTCGTGCGGCAGATTGATATTCAGACCGACGGATTTTGCGCCGGCCTCGAAGGCTCCACGGTTGGCGGCTTCCATCATCCCCGGGCCGCCACCGGTCATGATCACCAGCTTGGACGGTCCCCCATCGTCATCAAGGCTGCTGCCGACCAACCGTCCGAACTCTCGCGCGATCTCGTAGTAGCGGCTCTTTGCCAGAATGCGCTCGGCCACAGCGAGCTTGCGATTCAGGCTCGCATTGCCGGGATCGGATTCGCGAGCTTGGCGCAGCGCCTCTACGCTTCGTCGTGCCGCGGCGGGCTCCGCAATTCGCGTGCTGCCGTACACCACGACGGTATCGCGAATGGCGTGCTCCGCAAGCAGCGTCTCCGGCTTGAGGTACTCGAGCTGGAGGCGCACGCCGCGCGCCTCGTCGCGCGCCAGGAAACCCAGATCCTGCTCGGCCAGGCCATAGCTCGCACTCGCGAGAATTGCCTTTATTCTTGAAGGCGCATCGGGGTCCTCGTCGGGCGGCTTCGGCCGGTGCGAGGGCAGCGGCTGTTGCCGTCTGTCGGGATGCGCCGGCCGTGGAATCGCAACCTTCCCGGATGAGCGCGTGAAGTCTTTTGCCATTGCGGGTCAAATCTCGCTCGGCGTCGCCGTCGTCAGGCTGAAATGACTACCCGCCAAGGTGATCTCAATCAATGGCCGGCGCAATTCTTGCGGCACCCCATCATCGGCGTGATCGCTTGGGGTCGAAACAAACGTTGTCCGGTTCTTCGCCGAAAGCCGACATGCCGAAGCCCTCGTGGCACTTAGATCGCGGGCCGCGGGACATGAAAAAGCCGGGACTCGGCAGCCCCAAGTCCCGGCAGGATTTACGCGCCACGACGTGGCGCTCCTTCGACTATGCGCTACGCCAGCTGATTGCCGATCGGCAGGCGGCGGATGCGCTTGCCGGTGGCCGCGAAGATGGCGTTGCACAGCGCCGGTGCGAACGGCGGCATGCCCGGCTCGCCCACCCCGCTCGCCGGCACGTCGAGGCCGTTCTCGACGATGTAGGTGTTGGTCACGGCCGGCGACTCGTCGTGCCGGACGACCTGGTAGTCGTTGAAGTTGCTCTGCTCCACGCGCCCGTTCTTGAGCGTGATCTCGCCATACTTGGCGAGCGAGAGCCCCATCACGGCGGCGCCTTCGATCTGCGAGCGGATGCGCTCGGGATTGACGTAGAAGCCGCAGTCGATCGCGGTGTCGACGCGCGGCACCGTGATGTTTCCCTTGTCGTCGACCGCGACCTCGACCACGGTCGCCACATAGGTGACGAAGCTGCGGTGCGCCGCGATGCCGAGCCCGTGTCCTTTGGGCAATTGCCGGCCCCAGCCCGCCTTCTCGGCGACGAGCTCCGCCACGTGCCGCAGGCGCCCGGTGTCGACCGGATAGACGTCGTGCGGCTCGCCGTAGTCCCACCAGGGCGTCGTGGCCTTCTGGGGCGCGGTCACGATCCGCGCCGGCCCGATCAGCTCGAGCAGAATGTCCTTGGGATCGCGGCCGAGCGCGTGCGCGACCTCGCCGACGAAGGACTGGATCGCCCACGCGTGCGCGACGTTGTTGACCGAGCGGAACCAGCCGACCCGCACGTGCGACTGCGCCTCGCCGCTCTCAAGGCGGACATTGGGCACGTTGAACGGCGTGTCGACGAATCCCATCCCGAGCTCGATCTCCCCCGGATACTTCGGATCGGGCTTGAAATTCGCCATGAAGCTCGGCGCCGCGCTGCAGTGGCGCCAGGCGACGACCTTGTTGTCCTTGTCGACGCCCGCTTCGAGCCGCTCCGCCGTCACGGTGTGGTAGAAGTCGTGCCGGATGTCGTCCTCGCGGGTCCACACGACTTTGACGGGCGCGCCGTCCATCGCTTTCGACAACAGCACCGCCTCGATCGCGAAGTCCCATTTCGACTTGCGGCCGAAGCCGCCGCCGAGCAGCGTGGTGTGCAGCGTCACGTTCTTCGCGTCGACGCCGAGGCGCTTGGCGATGTCATCGCGGGCGCCGCCGGGGCTCTGGACCGAGGTCCAGATCTCCCACTTGCCGTTGGTCATGCGCGCCGTGGCGGCGGGCGGCTCCATCGTCGCGTGCGCGAGGTGCGGCGAATAGTATTCCGCCGTGACCACTTTCGCGGCCGACTTCAGCGCCGCGTCGACGTCGCCCTCGTTGCGCTCGAGCTTGCCGGGCTTGCGCACGGCCTCCTCGAGGTGCGCCTTGTAGGCGACGGAATCGAAGTTGGCGTTCGGCCCGTTGTCCCAGACGATCTTGAGCGCCTCGCGGCCCTTCATCGCCGCCCAGGTGTTCTTGGCGATGACGGCGACGCCGCCCAGCGGCGCGAAGGCCGCCGGCGGAGGCGTCGTGTCGATCTTCACGACCTTCACGACGCCCGGGACCTTCATGGTCGCGGTCGCGTCGTAGGAAGCGACCTTGCCTTCGACGACCGGCGAGCGCTCGATGACGGCGAACAGCATCCCGGGCAGGACGACGTCCTGGCCATAGGTCGCCTTGCCGGTGGTGATGTCGTGCAGGTCGACGATGGTGACGCCGTCTTTGCCGATGTAGCGGAAGTCCGCCGCCTTCTTCATATGCAGCGCGTCAGGCGCCGGCACCGGCAGATTTGCCGCGGCCTCGGCCACGTCGCCGTAGCCGAGCTTGCGGCCGGACGGCGTGTGCACGAGCTCGTGCAGGCGCGCGGCGACTTCGCTCGGATCGACGTTCCACTGCTTGGCCGCCGCCTGCTCCAGCATCTTGCGCACGCTGGCGCCGATCTGGCGCATCGGCTGGATGAAATGACGGACGCTGCGCGAGCCGTCGGTATCCTGGTTGCCGAAGGTTTCCTCGTCGCCGGGCGACTGGACGACGCGCACACGCGTCCAATCGGCATCCATCTCGTCGGCGACGATCATCGGCAGCGACGTGCGTGCCGCGCCGGTGCCCATCTCGGCCCGTGCCGCCACGATCGAGACGGTGCCATCCTTGGCGATGGAGACGAAGATACTCGGGTTGGTGACCACGCCATGCGGCATGCCGGCGGCGCCGGTGGCGTAGGCCATGGCGGCGTTGACCGCCGGGAACTGGGCGGCGAGCACGAAGGCGCCGGTGCCGGCAAGGCCCTTGAGCAGCTTGCGGCGGCTGACGTTGGCGATCGCAACGTCGTGCTGATTACGATGATGATATGTCATGTCAGGCCCCCTTCGACGCGTTGCGGACCGCAACATGGATGCGCTGATAACAGCCGCATCGACAGATGTTGTCGTACATCGCTTCGTCGATCTGCTTGTCGGTGGGCGCCGGCGTTTTCGCCAGCAGCGCCGCGGCCTGCATGATCTGGCCGGCCTGGCAGTAGCCGCATTGCGGCACGCTGACATTGCGCCAGGCCACCTGAACCGGGTGGTCGCCCTTCGGGTCGAGGCCCTCGATGGTGACCACCGACTTGCCCGCGACGTCCGACATCGCGATGCTGCAGGAGCGGATCGCCTCGCCGTTGAGATGAACCGTGCAGGCGCCACAGAGCGCGACGCCGCAACCGAACTTCGTTCCGGTCAAGCCGAGCTCGTCGCGCAGGTACCACAAGAGCGGCATCGAGGAATCACCGTCGAAGGTGCGTTCCTGTCCGTTCACACGTATGCTGACCATTCGTTCCTCCTTGAGCGGTATGCTTGAGTCGCGGGCTGCCGCCGTCAGCTCCCGTGACGTCGCCGGCATTCGGCCGCCGACCGATGGACACCGCCATGTACGACGACCTCGGCCGGACGATTTTTTTATCGATCGCGAATAGTTGCGGTGGGAAACCAAAAAGGTGCGTTCCCACCAATCGTTGCGATGCTAGCGCCGCTGGCAAGACTCGATGAACACGATTTCGTGTTTGGCGGGCTGCCCACGGTCCAGCGCGTGGGCGAACGATTTCGCTGGAAAATCAATTCGCGCGGATCGCCATACCGCAAAAGCGAATGGGCGGAGGCCAGCGTCTCAATACTGGCCCTTCGGCTCCAGGCCGAGCAGGTATTGCCCGTACATGCTGCCGGTCGAATCCCAGTTGAGGCTGATGTGCGAGGCGGCCGCGTGCGCGTCGCGCCAGAAGCGCTGCAGCGGATGATCGAGAAAGAGCCCCTGCCCGCCCGCGGCGAGGAACAGCGCGTCGATCGCCTGGATCAAGAGCCGCACGCAGAACGCCTGGTCGCGGCGGTTGCGCAGGCGCACGTCGATGCCGACGGGCTCGCCGCGCGCCGCGAGCGCGGCCGCATCGGCGAGGTCGCGAAACATCATCAGCCGCGCGGCGTCGATGCAGGCGGAGGCCTCGGCGACGCGCAGCTGCACGGTCGCGAGCTCGGCCATCTGACGCTTGCCGCCCGCGACCGCGCCGCGCGTGACGCGGACCTTCGCGTCGTCGAGGAAGACGCCGAGCGCGCCCTCGGCCATGCCGAGCACGGGTGCCACGATGGTGACCGGCAGCACGGCGAGGAACGATTGCTTGTAGAGCGGATTTGAATGCGCGCGCATGCCGGGCGCGGTCGCGTCCGCGAGCTCGGCAAAGCTGACCCCACGGTGCGACGGCACGAAGGCGCGCTGCGCGACGATGCGCTTGCTGCCGGTGCCGGCGAGCCCCATCGTGCGCCAGTCGTCGTCGATCGTGATGTCGGCTGTGCGCAGAAGAAAGAAGCCGGGCCGCGGCGGGCCGTCCGGCTGCGGGATCATGCCGCCAAGGAACTGCCACTGCGCGTTGTCGCAGCCGCTGCAGAAGCCGCCCGATCCGGATACGAGATATCCGCCCTCGACGGCTTCCGCCTGGGCGACGGGCGCGTAGGTGCCGGCTGCGAGCGCGTCGGGGTCGCGCCAGACCTCGTCCTGCGCTGCCTGCGCGAAGCACGCGATCAGCCATTGGTGCGAGGCGAGCAGGCCGTAGACCCAACCGGTCGAGCCGCAGCCACTCGCGAGTGCGGCCTCGATCTCGCCGAACACCTCGAAGCCGTATTCGAAGCCGCCATAGGCGCGCGGCTGCAGGACGCGAAAGAGATCGGCCGCGCGCAGGCGCGCGATCATGTCGGCAGAGACGCGGCGGGCGGCCTCAGTCTCCTGCGCGCGTTCGCGCGCGACGATGGCGATCTCGCGCGCGCGGGCGATGAGTTCGGAAATTTCGGGTCGATCAAGGGGCATCGCAGGCCCCTACACTAGTCCGTCATGCCCGCGCTTGTCGCGGGCATCCACGTCTTCCTTGTGGCCTCTCAGCAAGACGTGGATGGCCGGGACATAGGCGAGCGAAGCGACGCCGTTCTTCGAACGGCTATGCCCGGCCATGACGCGGGAGCGTGGTGCACCACCGCCGCGGCGCTCAGTTGCGGTTCTTGTCGACCAGGGCGCGCTGCTTGATCCACGGCATCATGTCGCGCAGCTTGGCGCCGACCTGCTCGGCCGGGTGCTGGGCGAGCTTGGCGCGCGTCGCCTTGAACGACGTCTGGTTGACCTTGTTCTCCAGCATCCAGTCGCGCGCGAAGCGGCCGGACGTGATGTCGGCGAGAATGCGCTTCATCTCGGCGCGCGTCTCTTGCGTGATCACGCGCGGGCCCGAGACGTACTCGCCGTACTCGGCGGTGTTCGACACCGAGTAGTTCATGTTGGCGATGCCGCCTTCGTAGATCAGGTCGACGATCAGCTTCATCTCGTGGATGCACTCGAAATAGGCCATCTCGGGCGCATAGCCGGCATCGCACAGCGTGTCGAAGCCCGCCTTCATCAGCTCGACCACGCCGCCGCACAGCACGGCCTGCTCGCCGAACAGGTCGGTCTCGCACTCTTCCTTGAAGGTGGTCTCGATGATGCCGGCGCGGCCGCCGCCGACCGCCGACGCGTAGGAGAGGCCGAGGTCGTGCGCGTTGCCCGACTTGTCCGCGTGAATCGCGATCAGGCACGGCACGCCGGCACCGCGCTGATACTCCGAGCGCACCGTGTGGCCGGGGCCTTTCGGCGCGATCATCAGCACGTCGAGATCGGCGCGCGGCTCGATCAGGTTGAAGTGCACATTGAGGCCGTGCGCGAACATCAGCGCCGCGCCCTGCTTCATGTTGGCCTGCAGATGATCGCGATAGATGTCGCCCTGCAGCTCGTCGGGCGTGAGCATCATCATCACGTCGGCCCACTTGGCGGCCTCGGCGACCTCGAACACCTTGAACTTCTCGTTCTCGGCCTTCTTGACCCCCTGCGAACCCTTGCGCAGCGCGACCGCGACCTCCTTCACGCCGGAGTCGCGCAGGTTGAGCGCATGGGCATGGCCCTGGCTGCCGTAGCCGACAATGGCGACCTTCTTGCCCTTGACGAGATTAAGGTCGGCGTCGCGATCGTAGTAAACACGCATGGTTCTAACCCCTAATCGGCCAGTCTCGGCCCCCGGTTTGTGGTGGTGCTTGTAAGTTCAACGAACGACCGCGGCAAGGCCCACCGTAGGGTGGGCAACCGCGCCCGGGCTTCCGCGTGGGCAAAATCGCTTATCGCGGTTGCCCACGTGGAGAGCGTTTGCCACGCGATTTTGCCTACCCTACGAGCTATCGCGGATCCATTCCCTCCGGGCCGCGGCTGATCGCCACCACGCCGGTGCGCGAGACCTCGATCAGGCCGAGCGGCAGCATCAGGGCGACGAACTGGTCGATCTTGTCGGAGCCGCCGGTGATCTCGAACACGAAGCTCTCGGTGGTGGCGTCGATCACGCGGGCGCGAAAGGCGTCAGCGAGGCGCAGCGCCTCGACCCGATGCTCGCCCTTGCCGCGCACCTTGACCATGGCGAGCTCGCGCTCGATCGACGGGCCCGCGACCGTCATGTCGACCACCTGATGCACCGGCACGAGGCGGTCGAGCTGGTTCTTGATCTGCTCGATCACCATGGGCGTGCCACGCGTCACGATGGTGATGCGCGAAAGATGCTTCTGGTGCTCGGTCTCGGAGACCGTGAGACTCTCGATATTGTAGCCGCGGCCGGAGAACAGGCCGATGACGCGCGCGAGCACGCCGGGCTCGTTATCGACGATGACCGACAGCGTGTGGCTCTCCACGCGCTCATGCACGGTCGCGGCCGGGTAATGACTGGTGCTACTCACGGAAACGTCCCTTTTCCTAAACTTGGCGACGTCATGCCCGGCCTTGTGCCGGGCATCCACGTCTTCCTTCTCGTGGCAAAAGCGTCGATGGCCGGGACAAGCCCGGCCATGACGGAGTGTGTGGGCGCCTAAACCAGCATCTTGCCTTCCTCGGTGACCGCGTCTTCCAGCTTCACGGCCGCGTCGCCGAGGATCATCTCGTTGTGGGCGCGGCCCGACGGGATCATCGGGAAGCAGTTCTCCTTCGGGTCGACCACGCAGTCGAAGATCACCGGCTTGTCGACGTCGATCATCTCGCGGATCGCGTGGTCGAGGTCGCCCGGCTTCTCGCAGCGGATGCCGACCGCGTGATAGGCCTCGGCGAGCTTCACGAAGTCCGGCAGCGCGGCCGTGTAGCTCTCCGAATAGCGCCCACCGTGCAGGAGCTCCTGCCACTGGCGCACCATGCCCATGTACTGGTTGTTGATGATGAAGATCTTGACCGGCAGGCGATACTGCACGGCGGTCGAGATCTCCTGCATGGTCATCAGCACCGAGGCCTCGCCCGCGATGTCGATGACGAGCGACTTCGGATGGGCAAGCTGCACGCCGACCGAGGCCGGCAGGCCATAGCCCATGGTGCCGAGGCCGCCCGACGTCATCCAGCGGTTGGGCTCCTCGAAGCGGAAGAACTGCGCCGCCCACATCTGATGCTGGCCGACCTCGGTCGTGATGTAGACGTCGCGGTCCTTGGTGAGCTCGTAGAGCCGCTGGATGGCGTATTGCGGCTTGATGATCTCGTTGGAGCCGCGATACGCGAGGCTGTTGCGCGCACGCCAGCGGCCGATCTCCTTCCACCAGCCCGCGAGCGCCGGCTTGTCGGGCGTGACCGAGCCGGTGCGCCACAGCCGCACCATGTCCTCGAGCACGTGGGCGCAGTCGCCGATGATGCCGAGATCGACCTTGACGTTCTTGTTGATCGACGAGGGATCGATGTCGACGTGGATCTTCTTCGAGCCGGGCGAGAAGGCGTCGACCCGGCCGGTGATGCGGTCGTCGAAGCGCGCGCCGATGCAGATCATCAGATCGCAGTCGTGCATCGCCATGTTGGCCTCGTAGGTCCCGTGCATGCCGAGCATGCCGAGCCACTTCGGATCGGCGGCCGGAAAGGCGCCGAGGCCGAGCAGCGTCGAGGTGATCGGGAAGCCGGTGAGGTTCACGAGCTCGCGCAGGAGCTGGCTCGCCTCGGGGCCCGAATTGATCACGCCGCCGCCGGTGTAGAACAGCGGCCGCTTGGCGGTGCGCATCATGTCGACCGCAGCCTTGATCTTGTTGAGGTCGCCCTTGATCCGGGGCTGGTAACCCCGATGCGGGAAGTCCTTCGGCTTGAAGTAGTCACCCTTGGCGAACTGGATGTCCTTGGGGATGTCGACCACGACCGGGCCGGGCCGGCCGCTCTTGGCCACATAGAACGCTTCGTGGAGCACGCGCGGCAGATCCTCGATGTTTTTGACCAGGTAGTTGTGCTTGGTGCACGGGCGCGTGATGCCGACCGTGTCGCACTCCTGGAAGGCGTCGTTGCCGATCAGGTGCGTCGGCACCTGGCCCGTGATGCAGACCACCGGGATCGAGTCCATCAGCGCGTCGGTGAGGCCCGTGACCGCATTGGTCGCGCCCGGCCCCGAGGTCACCAGCACGCAGCCGACCTTGCCGGTCGAGCGCGCATAGCCCTCGGCCGCGTGCACGGCGCCCTGCTCGTGACGCACCAGGATGTGGCGGACCTTGTCCTGCTGAAACAGCGCGTCGTAGATCGGCAGCACGGCGCCGCCCGGATAACCGAAGATATGCTCGGCCCCCTGATCGGCGAGCGCCTGGATCACCATTTCGGCGCCGGTCATCTCTGTCATGGCTTGCTCCACTCGTCTGAACTGTCTGTCTCGTCCCGGGAATCAAAAAGGCCCTCGAAGGGGCCCGTATGCGCATCGCCAAACTTCGCGGGCGGACCTAGCCGCCCCCGGCGATGCGCTCCCTAAGTACGATAATAAAATTACGCATTGACTTGCTCTTCTGCCCGAAAGTTGCGCGAACCTACCCATGCTGCGCCGCGGCGTCAAGCGAAAAACGGCCGCAAACCGTCATCTGGGGCGCGTTTCCGCCCGCCACAAGCCCACTTAACTACCTGTTAGGGGTCGACTGCCCGCAGGAGCGCGTCGAGCGCCGCCTCGGGCGGCATCCGCGGCCAGTCGCCGAGCTGATGGCGGAACCAGGTGAACTGGCGCTTGGCATAATGCCGGGTGTCGAGCTTGGCCTGGCGGGCGGCCTCGTCGAGCGGGAACTCGCCCGCGAGATGGCGGATGAGCCAGGGCACACCGTGCGCCTTCATCGCCGGCAGCAGCGGATCGAGCCTGCGCGCCGCAAGCGCGCTGACCTCGTCGAGCGCGCCGCCCGCCAGCATCGTGTCGAAGCGCGCATCGATGCGGGCATAGAGGGCGGCGCGGTCGGGGGTGATGAAGACCCGCGGCGCGTCAGGGCTGAGCAAGGCCGGGAGGCCCTCGCGCTGCCAATCGAGCAGCGAGCGCCCAGTCGCCTCCACGACCTCGAGCGCGCGCGCGATCCGCGTGCGGTCGTTGACGTTGAGGCGGCCGGCGGCCAGCGGGTCGCGGCGCGTCAGCTCCGCGTGGAGCGCCGCGGCACCATGCTGCTCGAGCCGCTCCCGCACGGCGGCGCGGATATCGGCCGGGATCGGCGGGACCGCGGCGAGGCCGGCGGTCAGCGCCTTGAAATAGAGCCCGGTGCCGCCGACCAGGATCGCGGGCCTGCCGCCGCGCCTCGCCTCGTCGACCGCGGCGGTCGCATCGGCCACGTATTGTCCGACCGAATAGTTGACCGCCGCATCGACATGTCCATACAGCCGATGCGGCACGTGCGCTTCCTCGGCCGGCGTCGGCCGCGCCGTGATGATCTTCAGGTCGCCGTAGATCTGCATCGAATCCGCGTTGATAACGATGCCGCCGATGCGCTCGGCGAGCGCCAGCGCCAGCGCCGACTTGCCGCTCGCGGTCGGGCCGGCGATAAGCACGGACCGATGCTGCCCGCGATTCATGTCACGGCTCCAATTACCGCCTGCATGGGACACTCGCCCGCCGCGACTACCACTTGCCGGCGGCCCCGTAGCCACTGCGGCCGCACATGCGCTAAACCATCGCCCGTCAATCGTCCACGTGGAGAGAACTCTTGCCGCTCATTCAGCCGTTCCGCGCCTTGCGTCCAGCCGAGGGACGAGCTGCCGAAGTCCTGGCGCCGCCCTATGACGTGCTGTCAAGCGCCGAGGCGCGCGAGCGCGCCAAGGACAAGCCGTGGAGCTTCCTCCACATCTCCAAGCCCGAGATCGATCTCGGTCCCGGCATCGATCCGCATGACCGCGCCGTCTACGCCAAGGCGGCCGAGAACCTCGACCGCATGATCACGTCGGGCATCCTCATGCGCGACGACAAGCCCGGCTACTACGTCTATCGCCTGACCTCGGGCACCCGCCAGCAGACCGGGCTCGCCGCCATCGCGTCGCTCGCCGACTACGGCACCAACCGGATCCGCAAGCACGAGCTCACGACCCCGGAAAAGGAAGACGACCGCGTGCGGCAGATCGAGGCGGTCGACGCCCAGACCGGCCCCGTGATGATCGCCTATCCGGCGGCGCCCGACATCGACGCCATCCTGGGCCGCTCGGCCGCGCGCACGCCCGCGGTCGACGTCACCGCCGACGGCGGCGTGCGCCACCAGATGTGGGTGATCGATGACGACGAGGCGATCAGCGCGCTCACGCGCGCCTTCGACAAGCTGCCGGCGGTCTATATCGCGGACGGGCATCATCGCTCGGCCGCGGCCGCGCGGGTCGCCGAAGGGCGCGGCTCGCGCGCCGGCTCGCACCGCTACTTCCTGGCGGTGCTGTTCCCCCATCACGAGATGACCATTCTCGACTACAACCGCGTGATCCGCGACCTCAACGGCCGCACGCCGGCGCAGCTGCTGGCCGAGTTGCGCAAGCACATGACGGTCGAGACGTCGGACAAGCCGGTCGCGCCGGCGGGCGCGGCGGAGTTCGGCATGTATCTCGCGGGCCGCTGGTACCGGCTGAAGCTGCCGGCCGACGCGGTGCCGACCGCCGATCCGATCGGCCGGCTGCCGATCACGCTGCTTGGACGCAACGTGATCGAGCCGCTGTTCGGGATCACCGACCCGCGCACCGACAAGCGCATCGACTTCATCGGCGGCGGACGCGGCCTCGCCGAGCTCGAGCGCCGCGTCGCGTCGGGCGAGATGGCGGTCGCCTTCGCGCTCTATCCGACGCAGATGGCCGACCTCATGGCGGTGGCGGATGCCAACGGCATCATGCCGCCCAAGTCGACCTGGTTCGAGCCGAAGCTCGCCGACGGCATGGTCAGCCACGTGCTGGATTGAGAAGACGACGAATGGCGAACCGTAGGGTGGGCAAAGCGAAGCGTGCCCACCGCTAAAGGACAAGGTGAGAGACAAACGATAAGGGCGACGGAGAAGGCTGCTTCTCCGTCGCCCTTTTCATAACCTTCGCGGTGGGCACGCTTCGCTTTGCCCACCCTACAGCGACGTGCTCAGTCGAGATTGAGCGCGATGAAGCGCAGCTCGCCGTCGGCACTCGAGACGAGGACGAGCACGTTCTTGCGCCCTTCCTTCTTGAGCTTGTCGACCCGCTGCTGCAGATCGGCCGCCGTCTTGACCTCTTCCTGCGCGACCTCGACGACGACGTCGCCGGGCGACAGGCGCTTCTCCGACGCGGCCGAATTGGAGTCGACGCCGGTGATCACCACGCCGTTGACGGTGTCCTTGATCTTGTAGCGCTTGCGCAGGTCGGCACTCATGTCGGCGAGGTCGAGACCGAGCGCCTTCTGCACGACGGTCTTCTCCTCGGGCGGCGCATCCCTCTTGTCGGGCGTCGCGGCGGCGAGCTTGTCGTTGTCCTCCAGGCGGCCGACCTTGATCGACTTGGTGACCTCCTGGCCCTTGCGCAGCACGACGACCTCGACGACCTTGTCGACCGGCGTGTCGGCGACGATGCGCGGCAGATCATGCATATCTTTGACGTCCCTGCCGTCGAACTTGATGATCACGTCACCGGGCTCGATGCCGCCCGGTTTCGCGGGGCCGCGGTCGTCGAGGCCCGCGACCAGCGCGCCACGCGCCGGGCGGATGTTGAGCGTCTCGGCAATCTCGTCGGTCACCGGCTGGATCTTGACGCCGAGCCAGCCGCGGCGGGTCTCGCCGAACTGACGCAGCTGGTCGATCACCGGCATCGCGGTCTTCGACGGCACCGAGAAGCCGATGCCGATCGATCCGCCGGTCGGCGAGATGATCGCCGTGTTGATGCCGACCACGTCGCCGTCGAGGTTGAACAGCGGACCGCCCGAATTGCCGCGATTGATGGCGGCGTCGGTCTGGATGTAGTTGTCGTACGGCCCCGAATTGATGTCGCGGTTGCGCGCCGACACGATGCCGGCCGTCACGGTGCCGCCGAGGCTGAACGGATTGCCGATCGCCACCACCCATTCGCCGAGCCGCAGCTTGTCGCTGTCGCCGAACTTGACGAACTTGAGCGGCTTGTCGGGCTTGACGCGCAGAAGCGCGAGGTCGGTCTTCTGATCTTTGCCGACGAGCGTCGCCTTGAGGCGGGTGCCGTCGTTGAGGATGACGCTGATCTCGTCGGCGTCGGCGATCACGTGATTGTTGGTCACCACGAGGCCGCTCGGATCGATGATGAAGCCCGAGCCGAGCGAGTTGACGCGACGCGGCTCGCGGTCGCCGCCGCCAGGATTATTGTCGCCGCCCGGGCGCCGGCGGTTCTTGAAGAATTCGTCGAAGAATTCCTCGTACGGCGAGCCCGGCGGGATTTTCGGCATGGCGGTGCTGTGGCCGCTGACGTTCTGCGACGTCGAGATGTTGACCACGGCGTCGATCACCCGCTCGGCGACGTCCGAGATGCCCTCCGGGCCGCGGGCCCAGGCGGAGCCGGCGGTGACCGGCAGCAGAACGACCGTTGCGGTGACCGCGGCCAGCGCGACACGCCGCATACAAATCCCAAGTCGGGTCCCAAGCTGGGTCATGACGTCGTCCATGATCTTGATCTCTCCTCGCAGGGCCCGGTCTCGACGCTTGCCCGGCCTTCGCCGGGGCGCCTTACGCATTGGCGCATGATACATAGCTCATGCCCCGGCCGGCGAATGCTCTTTCGGGCAAACCAAACGCGCGTTCGCCGTCGAAAATGCGGCCGACAGAAGCCTAACCGAGCGCGGTTAGAAACGGATTGAGGCGGAATAGCGGCCTGCGGCACGCCGACGCAGGCAACGCAATCCACCGCAGCGGCAAAAAATAGCAGGTTTCCCGCCATTTGGGCAGCGCTCGTCGCGCCACGCGAGCGCCGGCGCGAACAAAGCTGCGTGAACGAGACACCCGCGGCGCGGCTCAGCCGCGGATCAACCAGACCAGCACGACGCCGATGACCGCGCTCGCCAACCCGATGCCGCGGAGCACCCCATCGGGCGTCTCCAGCACGCTCGCAACCGCGCGCTTCGCGGTCTCCGGGAAGGCCGCAAACAGGACCCCCTCGATCACGAACACGAGGCCGAGGGCCACGATGAAGTCGCGCATGGCGACGACGCTGCCGCGCAATGCCTCGGCGCGCTCAGCGCGTGGCGGTCGGCGCCGCCGGCGGCGGCGCATTCGGCGCCGGCGCGCCCGCGGGGCTGGTGACCTTGCCCTTCGGATCCAGGAAGTAGCGGAAGAACTCCGAATCCGGCCGGATCACGAGCCGCGTGTCGCCTTGCTGCAGGCCCGTGTCGTAGGCCTGCATCGATCGATAGAAGGCGAAGAAATCCGGATCCTTGCCGTAGGCTTCCGCGAAGATGCGATTGCGCTCGGCATCGCCCTCGCCGCGCGTCTGCTCGGCCTTCGAGGTCGCCTCGGCGACGATGACGGTCGCGTCGCGGTCGGCGCGGGCGCGGATCTCCTGCGCCCTCTGGGTGCCCAGCGAGCGGAATTCCTGCGCCTCGCGCTCGCGGTCGGTCTGCATGCGCTTGTAGACCGCCTCGCTGTTCTGCGACGGCAGGTCGGCCCGGCGGATCCGCACGTCGACGATCTCGACGCCGTAATTCTGCGCCTCGGCTTCGATCTGCTCGCGCACGCGACCCATGAGCGCCTCGCGCTGGTCGCGCACCACCTGGATCAGCGTCGCATCGCCCAGCACGCGCCGCACCGCCGAATTGAGCAACGGCGAGAGCCGCGAGTTCGCGCCCTCGGTCGTGCCCACGGTCTTGTAGAACTTGAGCGGGTCGCGCACGCGATAGCGCGCGAAGGCGTCGACGAGGAGCGGCTTGGAGTCCGAGGCGAGGACTTCCTGCGCCGAGTTCTCGATGTCGAGAATGCGCTTGTCGACGTAGATCACGCTGTCGATCAGCGGGACCTTGACGTGCAATCCCGGCTGCGTCTCGATCCGCAGCGGATTGCCGAGCCGCACGACCAGCGCCTGGCGCGTCTGATAGACGGTGAACAGCGAGCTGTAGCCCGCGATCAGCACGACCAGGGCAATAATGATGGCCGCAACACCGGTAAATCCCACTCTCATCGCGAACCTCCCGGTGTGCCGGGCGACGCCGGTGCGGACCGCTGCGCCGGCTCGGTGAGCGGCAGATAAGGCACGATACCGTTGCCGCCGGGGCCATTGGTATCCAGTATGATCTTGTTGGTGCGCCCGAACACCTTCTCGATCGTCTCGAGATAGATGCGGCGGCGCGTGACCTCCGGCGCCTTCACGTACTCATCGTAGACCTTGAGGAAGCGTGCCGCCTGGCCCGTCGCCTCGGCGACGGTCTGCTCGCGATAGGCTTCCGCGGCCTGGGTGATCTGCGCGGCCTGGCCCTTCGCGTCGGGTATCTTCTGGTTGGCGTAGCGTTGCGCCTCGTTCTGCGCGCTCTCGGCGCCGATGCGCGCGGCCTGCACCTCGCGGAACGCGGGAGCCGCCTCCGCCGGAGGATAGACCCGCTGCATCTGCACCTCGGTGATCTGCACGCCCGCCTCGTAGCGGTCGAGAACCTTCTGCATCAGGTCATGCACCGATTTCTCGATCTCCGTGCGCGCGGAGGTGAGAATCGGCTGAAGGCTCGCGTGGCCGATCGCCTCGCGCATGGCGCTCTCCGCGACGGCCTTCACGGTGCCTTCCGGATTCTGGATGTTGAACAGGTACTGGCTTGCGCCCTTTCCGGGCTTGATCGTCCAGAACACCGAGAACTCGACCTCGACGATGTTCTCGTCGCCGGTGAGCATCAGGCTCTCTTCCGGCACGTCGCGCGGCTCGGTGCCGCCCCGCCGGGTGTCCTCGACCACGCGCATGCCGACATCGATGCGATTGACGCGGGTCACTTTCGGCGTGAGCGCGGTCTCGATCGGATAGGGCAGGTGATAGTTCACGCCCGGATTGGTGTCGTACACGTACTGGCCGAAGCGCATCACGACACCGGTCTCGTCGGGCTGGACGAAATAAATGCCGGAGCCGATCCAGAACATGACGGCGAGGATCGCGATCAGGAAGACGCCGCGGCCGCCAAAGCCGCCGCCGGGCATCACCGACCGCAGCTTGTCCTGGCCGCGGCGGAGAAATTCCTCGAGATCGGGCGGCGTCGGGCCCGACGACTGAGGGCCGGACCCCCACGGACCCTTGGGGCCCGAACCCCAGGGGCCGCCGCCTTGATTATTCCAGGGCATGAACACGTCCTCCTGGGACGCCGCCTGCGCGGCCGAGCCCCGTTGCATCGTTCGGAGCGGGTTATAGGAGAGCCTAAGCACCCTTTCAACGCGCAACGGCGTCGCTTCGCTCGCCTATGGCCGGTCGCGGACGGCGTTGGCGGGGCGAACTCGTATGTATGTCACAGCATCGTAGCCTGCGTCATCGCCCGCTTCAGGCGCATGGGCGGCCCGCGCCGCCTCGCGCCAAGTTGCCGCATCGATCGGCGGAAAGATCGCGTCGCCTTCGGGCTGGGCGTGGATATGGGTGATCTCCAGCCGATCCGCCAGGGCCATCGCCTGGGCGTAGATCTCGGCGCCGCCGACCACCATGATCGCGTCGCATCCGCGGCGCAGCGCGTCGCCGCGCGCAACCTCGAGCGCCGCCGCGAGCGTCGGCGCCACGATCGCGCCGGATGCCGCGAAATCGGCGGACCGGCTGACGATGATGTTGGTGCGCCCCGGCAGCGGCCGCTTGGCGAAGGACAGGTAGGTCTTGCGCCCGGCGACCGCCGGCTTGCCCCAGGTCATCGCGCGGAAGCGCTGCATGTCCGACTTGATGCGCCACGGCAGCCCGCCGGCCCGTCCGATGACGCCGTTCTCGGCCACGGCCGCAACCAGGACGATCTCCATCAGGCGGCTCCGCCGTCGGCGAGCCGCGCGAGCGCGTCGCCGGTGATCCGGCAAGTCGTCCACTCGTCCAGCAGGACGGCGCCGAGCGATTTGTAGAACGCGATCGACGGCGCGTTCCAGTCGAGCACGGACCATTCGAAGCGCGCCCAGCCGTTCTCGACGCAGCGGCGCGCGAGGTGGCGCAGCAGCGCCTTGCCGATGCCGAGCCGGCGAAGCGCGGGGCGCACGAAGATGTCCTCGAGATAGATGCCGTGGCGGCCGCGGAACGAGGAGAAGTTAGTGAACCACAGCGCGAAACCGACCGGCGCGCCGTCCCACTCGGCGATGTCGCAAAAGGCGCGTGCATCAGGCCCGAACAGCGCGGCGTCGATCATCGCCTCGGTCGCGTCGACCTCGTCGAGCAGGCGCTCATACGCGGCAAGCTCGCGCACGAAGTCGAGCACGAGGCCCGCCTCGCCGGGCCGCGCGGAACGGACCGCGGCGGTCATCGGGCTGATCCGGATCGTCGCGTCACACCGCGACCTTCGCCTTGATGTGCGGGTGGGGATCGTAGCCTTCGAGGACGAAGTCCTCGAAGCGGAAGGCGAACAGATCCTTGGCGGACGGCGCAAGCCGCATGGTCGGCAGCTTGCGCGGCTCGCGGTCGAGCTGCAGGCGCGCCTGCTCGAGGTGATTTGAATAGAGATGCGCGTCGCCGAGCGTATGGATGAACTCGCCAGGCTGGAGCCCGGTGACCTGCGCGACCATCAGGGTGAGCAGTGCGTACGACGCGATGTTGAACGGCACACCGAGGAAGACGTCGGCCGAGCGCTGGTAGAGCTGGCAGGAGAGCCGGCCTTCGGCGACGTAGAATTGAAAGAGGCAGTGGCACGGCGGCAACGCCATCTTGTCGACGTCGGCGGGATTCCACGCCGAGACGATGAGACGGCGCGAATCGGGATTGCGCCGGATCATGGTGAGCACGTTGGCGATCTGGTCGATCGCGCCGCCGTCCGGCGTCGGCCACGAACGCCACTGCTGGCCGTACACGGGCCCGAGCTCGCCGCGCTCGTCCGCCCATTCGTCCCAGATCGTGACGCCGTGATCGTTGAGATATTTGACGTTGGTGTCGCCGGCGAGGAACCAGAGCAGCTCGTAGACGATCGATTTGAGGTGCAGCTTCTTGGTGGTGACCAGCGGGAACCCGTGCGCGAGGTCGAACCGCATCTGGTGGCCGAACACGGACAGCGTGCCGGTGCCGGTGCGGTCGCGCTTCTCGACGCCGGTCGACAGGATGCGGTCCATCAGATCGAGATACTGACGCATGGGTCTCCGACCGGGGCTCCGTTGACATATATGGCCTGAGTCGCGCCCGGGAGAGTACGTCAACGGGCGGCGCTAAACAACTCCCGTCAGGCCCAAGGCGGCTGCGAGCACCAGCGCGACCAACGGCGTCACCCGCGTCCAATAGCACAACGCGAAGCTCGCCGCGGTGATCAGCACGGTCGCAACGCCGTGATCGGCCGCCCGCGCCACGACCAGCGCGCTCGACGCGACGAGCCCGATGGTCACCGGGACGAGGCCCGCCTGGATCAAGACGCGCCAGCGCGCGTCGCGGAAGCGGTCGACGAGGCGCGCCGCGCCATACGCGATCAGGCAGGACGGCGCGCACATGGCGGCGATCGCGAGGAGCGCGCCCGGGACGCCGGCGACGTACTGGCCGAGCAGCGATACGAACACGGCGTTCGGGCCCGGCGCCGCCTGCGCGATCGCGAACAGCTCGCTGAACGTGCGGTCGCCCATCCACTGATGCACATCGACGACCTGGCGGTGCATCTCGGGCACGGTCGAGTTGGCTCCGCCGACCGCGATCACGGAGCACATCGCGAAGATCGAGATCAGCGCGCCGTAGACGCCGGTATCGTCCTTCATCGCCGTTCCCACCATGCGAGCGCGACGCCGATCGGGGCCACGACCACCGTGACCCAGAGCAGCGGCCAGCGCAGCACGCCGACGGCAACGAACGTGGCGGCGGCGACGATGTGGGTCGGCCGCACGCGCGCCTTGACGCTCGCAGTCACCATCTGCGCGGCCGTCGCGATCAACAGGCCGGCCGCCGCCGCCGCGAGGCTCGCGAAGACGCCGTGCAGCGCCGGCAGATCGCCGTAGCGACGATAGAGCATGCCGGCGATGATCATCAGGATCACGGGCGGCCCGATGAGGCCGAGCAGGGCCGCGAGCGAGCCGAGCGCCCCGGCGCAGCGGCAGCCGTACATGACGGAGAAGTTCAAGATGTTGCCGCCGGGCAGCACCTGGCAGAGCGCGAGCTGCTCGTTGAATTCCTCGGGCGTGAGCCAGCGGCGCTTCTGCACGATCACGTATCTGGCCCACGCGAGCACGCCGCCGAAGCCGAGCGCCGCAATCGTCGCGAACGCCACGAAGAGCTCTGCCGGCGTCGGCAGGGGCGTCGCTGCAGACAGTCCGGATTGCTCTTTGACTGTCAACGTTTAGCGCCTATATTCGGGGGTGCCGGCGCAAGCCGGATATGGCGATAAACGGGCGTCGTAATAAACCTTTCGGACCCGGGGGCAGTACCCGGCGCCTCCACCAGAGCCCAGATCAGGTGCCCAAATCGGCGCACATGGAGCTGGGCTTCGGCGGGGGCGAAACAGGATCGACGAGGGCGTAAAGGGCGTGCTTTTGCTCGGCATGGTTCCGCCGTTATCGGGCCACTTTCATAGTTGCCAACGACAACTATGCTCCGGTTGCTCAGGCCGCGTAAGCGGTTTGAAAAGCCGATCTTAAAGTCCTGACGTCTTAGCAGCGTCAGGCGGGGTTCGGGGGCACCTGGCAACAGAAGCCCCCACTTTCTTTCGCGACGCGGCCGCGCGGCGTGAATCAAGTGCGGTGCGAATAGCAGTTCGATCGAATCGGGAAGCCAACTAGACTTCGGTGCCATGACGGTCGATTACATTCGCTACGACATTCTCACCCAGGACGCGCTGCGCTCGGTCGTGCGCACCGTCCTTACCGACGCCGCCACCAAGGGGCTGCCGGGTGAGCACCACTTCTTCATTTCCTTCGACACGCGGGCGGACGGCGTCAGCCTGTCGGCGCGCCTCAAGGCGCAGTATCCGAAGGAAATGACGATCGTGCTGCAACACCAGTTCTGGGACCTGATCGTCACCGACGAGCGGTTCGAGGTGGGCCTGTCGTTCAGCGGCATCGCGGAGCGCTTGGTCATTCCATTGCGCGCGATCACCGGATTCGCCGACCCCTCCGTCCAGTTCGGGCTGCAGTTCTCCGCATCGGGGGACGAGGACGAGGCGAGCGACGACGCCACGGCCGAGAAGACCGACAAGAAGACGGCGCGTCCGCCGGCGCGCCACGAGCGTCAACCAATGCCGACGCAGGTGCTGCCGACGCCGGCCAATCCAGCCTCCAACGCCGAACCGGCCGCCAAGCCGGCCGACGCCCCCACGACGGGCGGCGAAGTGGTTCGGCTCGACCGTTTCAGGAAAAAATAGAGACGGCCCCAGGAACGCTGCCGCTGGGTCCGACCTCCCCGCGGCGCTCCCGGCTGCCGGTGATTCGCTCGCCGTGGCCGTAATCCAGCCATGGCGCTCTGTTTGCGAGCGGAACCTCGACTAAAACCACGGGAACGTTATGTGAAATTTGGCAGGTCTGCCCCTCGGCCAGCGCATAAGTGGGCTGTGCCGAGCGGGTTCCTTTGCAGGAACGCGGCCAGTCGCCCCGCTATGCGATCCAGGGAACCGTAGACGAATCGATGCAACCAATGGCGAAAAAATAGAACGATAGCAGAGGGAAACAGGCGATCAGGAGAACGCGATAGATTTTCGCGTTTTCGCAGGAACCTTTGTGCGTTTTGAGCTTTACCGCCCAAGGCCAATTTCACTGAACGAAACGGGCCGCCCGGCGTTGAGTACGGCTGGGACACTACAAGCGGGGGTATTTCCTAATGATCCAGCGCCACGGTATCGGCGTAATTGACACTAATGAGTGGGTCAGTCCCGACCCACACAGAAGCATCCAGACACCTTCGACCATTCGTATGGCGAAAGTTATCAATCTTCGGGCCGCCCGTAAGCGCGCCGCACGACTGCAGGGTGAGCAGCGCGCGGCCGAACGTCGGGCACAGTATGGGGTGCCGAAGGCTGAGAAGCTTCTCGTCAAAGCCCGGGCCGACAAAGCCCGGAGCGAGGTCGAGGGTCACCGGATCGAAAATGGAGAAGGTCGATGAAATCGCCGGTCGTCAAGCGCTCAATCGTCATCGCCGGGCACAAGACCAGCGTGAGCCTCGAAGACGCCTTCTGGAAGGGCCTGAAGGAGATCGCGGGGGGACGCGACATGACGTTGTCCGACCTCGTCTCCACGATCGATTCCGATCGCCGCCACGGGAATCTCTCGTCGGCGATCCGCCTTTTCGTGCTCGACTACTACCGCGCCCAGATTCCCGGGCACCAGTCGGAGCACAACGCGCCGCGTGACATCATGGGCGGCGTGCGCACCGCGCAGCCGGCGATGCGGGCGGACTGAGACTCGAACGAGTTCAGACACAACATGCCACAGTGCCGGCCGTGAGGCCGGTACGCGGCGCCACAGTGCCGACCGTAAGGCCGGCACTCAATGGTCGGCGCCGGCCGTGAGGCCGGTGCTCAGCGGGCCGCGGGTGGCGTGATCACCAGCGGCGGCGCCGGAGCCCGTGCGGCTGCGGCACCGCGCGGCGGTGACGCCCGCCGCGGCTTGGCCGGTGGGCTCGGCGGCGATTGAATTTCGATCGTCGGCGGCAGCTCCGGCGCCTTGTCGCCATCGGGCACAGCCGCCGGTGATGCGACGGCGGCCTGCTCGGCGGCGCGTTGTGCGGCTGCTGCCCGCTGCGCGGCCTTCCGAGCCTCTTCCTGCGCGCGGCGCAACGCCTCTGCCTCCTGCGCCTGGACGCGCTTCGCATCCCGTTCGGCCGCCTCGAGCCGCTTCGCCTCGCGCTCGACCCGGCGCGAGGTGAGCCAGCCGACCAGCGCCGTCACGTCGACGCTGCGGCGCGGCGTCGCAAACGGCCCCTTGAACGAAATCGTCAGCTGCGGACGCTCGTGGGGCGCCGCGTCGGCGCTTGGCGCACCGGCGAGGTCGAAGCCGACATCGAGCGCGTCCTGCCCGAGGTCGTAGCCGCCGCGGATCGTCACGTCGGCGCCCTGTGCAGGCGCCGCGAGCGGCGCAATGGTCAACCGCCCATCATTGATCGCGATGGTGCCGCCGGCGTCCGGAATATCGAGCCCACCGCCATCGAGCGCCGTACGGACGATATCGCCGACGCGTGCCGGGTCGAGCAGGTTACCATGCTCGGCTGCCTGGGACGCGGTTTCGATTGCCCGCGGATCGAGCCCCGCGAGCTGCAGGTTCTCGCCCGCCGCACTGCCCTTGCCGCGCAAGGCGCCGATGAGCGCGGCCGGGCTCATCCCGATCCCGGCCGCGTCGAATTGAAACGAGATGCGGCCGGATGCGCCGGCGCCGCGCGGCAGCAGCGCGGCGAGATCCGCGTCATTGAGCGACGCCTGCATGCTGACCGACAGGCCCGATGACGCGGCGCGCAGCGCGGCCCGCGCCGCGAATTTGCCGCCGCCGATGCGGCCCTCGATCTTCTCGATCCCGATCGCCGACGGCTCGAACCGCACGGTCCCCTGCAGCCCGTCGCCCGTGATGCCGCCGACGAAGCTCGCATGCGCAATCCTGAAGGCGAGGCGACCATCGACATCGGCGAGCGGTCCCGGGCCGAAGGGCTCTTCCGACCACATCACGCCCGAACGCCGCGCCGCCGGCGAACCGACCGCGCCCGCGATCACACCCGCCGCATCGATCGTGTCGGCGTCGAGGTGTCCGTCGAGGCGCAGCGGATGGCCCAGCACGAACGCGAGATCGCCCGTGAGGCTGGTATCCGCGAGCCTGCCCTTGAGCGCCGCGAGCGTGAGCCGGTCGCCATCGAGCGACAGCCGCGTGGTGAGCACGACCGGCACCGCGGCCGCCGGATCGCGCCGCGGCAAGCGGGCATCGGTGGCCGCGAAGCTCACGTCGAGGGCGCCGCGCGGCCGCGCGTCGGCGAGACGCAAGGTGCCGCGCGCACCCGCATCGAGCCCGGCGCCGCTGAAGGTCGCGTCGACGTGCAGCTCGCCGTTGGCGGGCCCATTCGCGGTCAGGACGAGGTTCGCGGCGTGATGATCGACGACGGCGAGCCGATCGAGGCCGAGAAGCGCCGCGAGGCCCGCGCCGTCGGCGGCATCGAGGTGGCCGTCGAGCCGGATATCGGCTGCCGTGGGCGACGCCGCATCGCCGTTGCCCTGCGCCACGACGTTGACGCGCACGCCCGCGACGACACCGTCGACCGTGAGCTTGGCATTTGTCTTGGGGTTTCCCTGTGCGACGCCGCCGTCCGTCGCCGGCGCCACATCGAGCTTCGCGCTGAGCCGGGCGGGCGCGGCGCGCCGCGCCGTCGTCCGCAGCAGATCGGCGGCGCCCGGCGCGAACTTGGCGGCGAGCGCGGCCACGCCGGCAAGCTGCTGGGCCTCGAGCGAGAACGCAAGCGAGCCGCGCCAGGACGACGACGTGGTGTCGATATGCCCTTGCCCGTTGACCACCGCGCCGCCGAAATCCGCGATGGCAAGACGCTCGATATCGAGCCCGCTCGCGTCGAACTTGAGATCGGCGCTCGCGCCCTTCGCCTCGACGCCCGCATAGGTCGCGTGGCCGAAGTCGAGCTTCAGCGCGATCTCGCGCGGCAGCTCGAACGTCGTGCCGGCGAGCGCGTGGTTCGCGAAGGCGAGCGCGCCATCGAGGTCGATCTGTGCCGCGGTGAGCGCGGCATCGAGCCGTGCCGGCCGCTGATCGGCCGCGAACGCGTAGGCGAGCCGGCCTTCGACGGCCTTGCCGTCGAATTCCGCCTTGAGCCGCTCGACCGCGACGCGCGTTGCGCCGAGCGTGACGTCGCCGCGGGCGCCGAAGCTGCCGCTCGTCCCGCGCGGCGCGCCGGTGCGGCCTTCGAGCCAGGCGATCAGCGCCTTGGGGTCCGCCGAATCGACGCGCGCGGGGCCGGCGAACTCGGGGGCGCCGGGCTCAAGCGAGAGCAGCCCGCTCGCGTGCACCTGCGTCGCGCCCGGCGCGCGGAACTCGATGTTGTCGAGGCTCCAGCCGCCCGCCTCGGCATGCAGGTCGCCGTGCAGTCCGATCACCGACGCGCCGCCGAGCGTCACGGTATCGACGCCGATGCCGATCTTCACCGGCACCGGCGGATGCGTGAATTGCGCAAGCGTGTCGGTCAGGCCGCGCAGGAGGGCGATCGGCGTGCGCGGCTCCGCGTCGGGCCGCCGCAGAGCGCGGTCGAGATCGACCTGTCGCGCCGAGAGCACGGCCTCGAAGCTCGGCTGCGCGCCGAACTTGAGGTCGGCCGTGCCGGTGAGCTTCAGCGCGCGATCGTCCGGCCCGTACTGGAAATCGACCTGCTCGAACAACGCTTCCGCGGGCGTCGCCTTGACCCGGCTGGTCGACCGCCACGCATTGGCCGCGGCTGTCTGGCCGTTCGACGCCGGGAGAGGCGGACCCGCGAGCGTCAGCGTGCCTTCGTAGCGCGGGTGGCCGTTCTCGACCCACAAGGTGCCGTCGCTCTCGGCCGAGGGCGTGCGGTCACCCGGATCGAGGCTCAGGCGCAGCCGCATGCCGCCGTCGTCGGCGCGGCGACCGCCGGAGACGCGATAGCCGTAGCGCTGGCCCGACGCGACGAAGGCGCCATCGCCCCGGAACGGACCGAGCAGGGAGCGGACATCGCCCTTGAACGAAACCTGGCCGAGCACCGTGCGCGTGCCGCTCGCGGCGTCCAGCAACACGGCGCGGCCGTTCTCGACCTCGATGCGGTCGAACGAAAGCTGGTCCGGATCGAAGCCGATGGAAACCGGCGGCACCTCGATACGGCCGCCGGCATCGATTCCGAGCATGACCTGCGGTGCGTCGAGATGCAGTTGCGAGGCGCGCCACTCGCCGCGCATCAGCGGCGTGAGCGCGAACTCGACGCCGAGCGAGCGCGCCCGCAGCCGCGGCTCATGGCCCGGCTCGCCGATCTCGATGCCGTTCAATCGTAGCGTCGGCGTCGGCAGGAGGCGCGCGTCGATCGCGCCGGACACCCGCACCGGCATGCCGACGAGCCGCGTCGCTTCCGCCTCGAAGCTGGTGCGCCAGCGGCCCCAGTCGATGAACAGCGGCCCCACCAGCGCCGTTACCAGCACCACGATGAGCGCGACCGCCAACCCAAGCAGCGTCGATTGCACCCTTGTGCTCCGCGCCCCGCCTCTTCCCCGAAAGACGCCCCTAAAACTACGCCGACCGCAATGGCAATGCCCGCCGCCAATCGTCCCGAAGCGGCGAGCTGCGATCCGCCTGCTTGGTCATACGGTTTAGCGGCGAATATATGTCGCCGCCATCGCTATCACCCAAGCGTGACAATCTTGCCCGGATTCATGATGCCGTGCGGGTCGAACGCCTGCTTGAGCGCCCGCATGGCGGCAAGCGCCGGCTCGCCATGCTCGGCGAGGAGATATTTCATCTTGCCCTGCCCGACGCCGTGCTCGCCCGTGCAGGTTCCCTCCATGGCGAGCGCGCGCTCGACCAGCCGGCCGCACAGGCCTTCGGCGCGCGCGACCTCGTCGCGATCGTCGAGGTCGACGAGCAGCGACAAATGGAAGTTGCCGTCGCCGACATGGCCGAGGATCGGCGCGACCAGCCGGGTCGCCGCGATGTCCTCCTGCGTCGCCATGAGGCAATCGGCGAGCCGCGAGATCGGCACGCACACGTCGGTCGCGATCGCGCTCGCGCCGGGCCGCAGGCCGCGCGCCGCCCAGTAGGCGTCGTGGCGCGCCTGCCACAAGCGGGTACGATCTTCCGGCTTGGTCGCCCAGTCGAACGGGCCGCCGCCGAGCTCGCGCGCGATCTCGCCGAACTGCTCGGACTGTTCCGCGACCGAGGCTCGCGACCCGTGGAATTCGAGAAACAGCATCGGCTGCTCGGGCAAGCTGAGCTTCGAATAGGCGTTGCAAGCCTTGACCTGCAATTCGTCGAGCAGCTCGATGCGGGCGACCGGAATGCCGGTCTGGATGGTCGCGATGGTCGCGTTGCAGGCGGCCTCGACCGATGGGAACGGGCAGACGCCGCTCGCGATCGCCTCCGGGATGCCGTGCAGGCGCAGCGTGATCTCGGTGATGACGCCCAGCGTTCCCTCCGCGCCGACGAACAGCCGCGTGAGGTCGTAACCGGCGGAGCTTTTCTTGGCCCGCTGCGCCGTCTTGATCACTTCGCCGCTCGCCAGCACCGCCTTCAGCGCCAGCACGTTGTCCTTCATGGTGCCGTAGCGCACCGCGTTGGTGCCGGAGGCGCGCGTCGACGCCATGCCGCCGAGCGAGGCGTCGGCGCCCGGATCGATCGGAAAGAACAGGCCCTGGTCGCGGAGCTGCTCGTTCAAGGCCTTGCGCGTGATGCCCGGCTCGATCACGCAGTCGAGGTCCTCGGCATGCACGGCGAGCACGCGGTTCATGTCGCGAAAGTCCATGCAGACGCCGCCGCGCGGCGCGTTGACCTGGCCTTCGAGCGAGGTGCCGGTGCCGAACGCGATCACCGGCAGGCCGTGGGCGGCGCAGATGCGCACGATGTCCTGCACGTCGCCCGCCGACTGCGGGAACACGACGGCGTCGGGCGGCTCGTTCGCGATCCAGGTGGTCGTGTTGGCGTGCTGCTCGCGCACCGCCGCCGAGGTGACGAGGCGGTTGCCGAAGCGGGCGGCGAGCCGTTCGAGGGTGGCTGCGACCGCCGACGGGTCGCGCACGGGCGCGGTATCGTTCTTCCCTGAAGCCATCATGCAGTTTCCGTTCTTAATTCTTGCAGGCTTTCCTAGCAGACGTCCGCGCGGCCGGCAGCCGAAAGAGCTTGGAAAATCGCGCGGCAGATTGAACTTTGGCAAATAATCCCGGGACATGCGCGGCGGATGCTGGCACTATTACTGACTCGCGGAATCACTTGATCATGCTCGATCGCACCGACCTTGAGCCGCTGTTTTTCGCCCCGTTCGTCTCCTCGGTGATGCGGGTCGAGGAGCCGTGGATCGACTACAACGGCCATCTCAACATGGCCTATTACAACGTGCTGTTCGACCGCGCGGTCGACGAGGCCTATGAGCTGATCGGCATCGGCGCCGACTACGTGGCGCAGCGCAAGCACTCGTTCTTCACCGCCGAGGTCCACCTGCGCTACCTGCGCGAGCTGCATGCGGGCGACCCGGTGCGGGTGACGTTCCAGCTCCTCGACTTCGACCGCAAGCGGCTGCACACCTTCGAGCAGCTCTTTCACGCCGAGGACGGCTGGGTCGCGGCGACGTCGGAGAACATGTCGCTGCATGTCGACATGGCGGCGCGCAAGAGCGCATCGTTCCCGGCCGGGGTGACGCGCCGGCTCGCCGAGATGAAGGCCTCGCATGCGCGGCTGCCGCGCCCGGAGGCCGCCGGCCGCCGCATCGCGATGCCGGCGAAGGGCTGAGGTCTCTGGGCTACCGCACGTAAGGTGAGCACGCCGCTTGCGCTCCTTCTCCCCGCGTGCGGGGAGAAGGTCGGGATGAGGGGGCGCCTCCGCGAGTCGTTACCGATGTTATGTTTTGCTGAGAGGCCCCCTCTGCCCGCCCAGGTCGGGCTTGCCCGATCTGGGCATCGATAATGCGCAGATCGGGCAGGCCCGACCTGCGGTGCGGGGAGAGGGAGCGCGGACGCTGTGCCACGCTGCCCTCGTAAAACCGAGGGCCGGATGCCATTTTAGGCCCCAGAGAATCACGGAACACGGAACTTGGCCGATCCATTGAAATTCGAGCGGCCCGCGGGGCTCGCTCCGCCGGGGCCGGCCGCGGGCGGCATCGCGGCGCGGGCGCGGGCGGCGGCCGCGCCGCCGTACCTCGCGGGCCTCAATCCGGAGCAGCGCGAGGCGGTCGAGACGCTCGACGGGCCGGTGCTGGTGCTCGCCGGCGCCGGCACCGGCAAGACGCGCGTGCTGACGACCCGCATCGCCCACATTCTCAGCCTTGGCCGCGCCCGCCCCTCGGAGATCCTCTCGGTCACCTTCACCAACAAGGCGGCGCGCGAGATGAAGGAGCGCGTCGGCAAGATGGTCGGCCAGATCGTCGAGGGCATGCCGTGGCTCGGCACCTTCCACTCGATCGGCGCCAAGATCCTGCGCCGGCACGCGGAGCTCGCCGGCCTCAAGTCGGACTTCACCATCCTCGACACCGACGACCAGATCCGCCTGCTCAAGCAGCTCATCGTCGCGGAAGGCATCGACGAGAAGCGCTGGCCCGCGCGGGTGTTCGCCAGCATGCTCGACGGCTGGAAGAACCGCGGGCTCGTGCCCGCCCAGGTACCGGCCGGCGAGGCCGCGAGCTTCGCGGGCGGGCGCGGCATGAAGCTTTATGCCGATTTCCAGGCGCGGCTGAAGATCCTCAACGCCGCCGATTTCGGCGACCTGCTGCTGGAGACCATCCGGGTCTTCCGCGAGCATCCCGAGGTGCTGCGCGAGTATCAGCGGCGGTTCCGGTTCATCCTCGTTGATGAGTACCAGGACACGAACGTCGCGCAGTATCTGTGGCTGCGATTGCTGGCGCAGCCGACGCGCGGCGACGGTGAGCGCACGGGCCTCGTCCTTCGAGACGCGTCGCTGCGCGACGCTCCTCAGGATGAGGAGCAGGGGGATGAGCAAGCGGCAAATCAAAACAGCTCTCCTCATCCTGAGGAGCGAGAGCGAAGCTCTCGCGTCTCGAAGGATGAGGCCACGGCGGCGCCGCCGCCACCACCGAAGAACATCTGCTGCGTCGGCGACGACGACCAGTCGATCTACGGCTGGCGCGGCGCCGAGGTCGACAACATCCTGCGCTTCGAGCACGACTTCCCGGGCGCCAAGGTGATCCGGCTGGAGCGCAACTACCGCTCGACCGCGCATATCCTGGCGACCGCCTCGCACCTGATCGCGCACAACGAGGGGCGGCTCGGCAAGACGCTGCGCACCGAGGACGCGCCCGGCGAGAAGGTCGCCGTCATCTCGGCGTGGGACTCGGAGGAAGAAGCGCGCGCGATCGGCGAGGAGATCGAGGAGCTGCGCCGCGCCGGGCATTCGCTCAACGAGATCGCGATCCTGGTGCGCGCGTCGTTCCAGATGCGCGAGTTCGAGGACCGCTTCATCACCATCGGCCTCGACTACATCGTGATCGGCGGTCCGCGCTTCTACGAGCGCGCCGAGATCCGCGACGCCATCGCGTATCTGCGCCTCGTCAACCAGCCGGCCGACGATCTCGCGTTCGAGCGCATCGTCAACACGCCCAAGCGCGGGCTCGGCGACGCCACCGTCAAGCTGCTGCACGATCACGCGCGGGCGCGCGGCACCAACCTGATGGAGGCGACGCGCGCGCTCGTCGCGACCGACGAGCTCAAGGCGAAGCCGCGCCAGGCGCTGCGCGACCTCGTCGCCGCCTTCGACCGCTGGCGCGCGCAGAAGGATTCGCTGCCGCACAACGAGCTGGCCGAGATCGTGCTCGACGAGTCGGGCTACACCGAGATGTGGCAGAAGGACCGCAGCGCGGATGCGGCCGGGCGCCTGGAGAACCTGAAGGAGCTGACCCGCTCCATGGAGGAGTTCGAGAACCTGCAGGGGTTCCTCGAGCACATCGCGCTGGTCATGGACACCGACAAGGGCGAAAGCCGCGAGGCGGTGTCGATCATGACGCTGCATTCCGCCAAGGGGCTCGAGTTCGAGACCGTCTTTCTTCCGGGCTGGGAGGAAGGGTTGCTGCCGCACCAGCGCTCGCTCGACGACCAGGGCCGCGCCGGGCTGGAGGAGGAACGCCGCCTCGCCCATGTCGGCATCACACGTGCCCGCAGGCGCGCCAAGATCTACTTCGTGTCGAACCGGCGCATTCACGGCTCGTGGTCGTCGACCATCCCGTCACGCTTCATCGACGAGCTGCCCGAGGCCCATGTCCAGGTGCAGGAATCGAAAGGCGGCTTCGGCAATTTCACCGGCTACGGCGCCTCGCGCTTCGACGAGATGCAGAGCTTCGGCTCGACCTATTCGACGCCGGGCTGGCAGCGCGCGAAGGCGCGCGGCGGACGCGGCGGCTTCGACGAGGCGGACGCGCACGATTTCGACCAGGACGCCGCCGCGCCGGCGGCGCGCGCCGCCAAGGCCCCTCCCCGCGCACCGCAGCGCGCATCACGACCGCCGCTGACCATCGAGGGCGAGCTGGTGGCGAAATCGACCGGCACGGTGTCGCCGTTCACGGTCGGCGACCGCGTGTTTCACATGAAGTTCGGCAACGGCGACGTGATCGCGGTCGACGGCAACAAGCTCACCATCGCGTTCGACAAGGCCGGCGAGAAGCGCGTGGTGGACAGCTTCGTGCAGCGGGCGTGAGGCGCCCCGCGTGGGCGATCTGTTGTCGCCCCCGGCCTTGATGTTCTTTGACTCGTCATCGCCGGGCTGCCGCGGCCATACGCCCTCTTTGCCGCTCCAAGAAAGGCGTGGATACCCGGGAAAAGGCCGGGCATGACGTCGACAGCGCTTTGTCAACCCGAATTGGCGTGCCAGTTGCTACCGCCCGGGCTGGGCAGGGTCGAGGATCCGGTGACCGAGGTGTGCCGCTCATGGTGAAGATCAGCGGCGCGCCGCTGCTGTTGCCACCCGGCCAGCGCGCCGGCCTGTTCGAGCTCGGCGATCAGCGGCGCCAGCTGCGCCGAGAGGCAGCTCTTTCGGATGAGTGAGCCCGTCCAGCCCTTCCCATCCGAAATCAGGTTCTGTCGGCAACAAGCCCACCCCGCTCGCCGCCGCAGACAAACCCGGCCGCTCCCTTATGGATTGCTGGCGAGCTCGGCGTCTCGCCGGCTCATGCGGCAGCACACAGTGGCGCGAGTGAAACGTCGGCTGCGCTCAAGGTGCAAGAGCAAACGTGAGTTGCGCGAACTGCCTCGCCATAGGTTGCGCTGCTCCAGACTGCGAACCTCAGAATGCAATTAACTCATCCCGCTGCGAGCTTTCGACTACGCCGCGTCGCGGTGATACGATGGCCAAGAGCAGCATCGGGAAAGCACTTCATTTATGGTCGGCGGCCGCATCAACGTTTCGCAGACGGATGTCCCCGCGGAGCTGTCGGCGGCGGACAAAAGCGATGGCGCATCGTCGCCCAAGCTGAGAGGGTTGGATACCAATCCGCAAGGCGATTGCGGCCCGCGGGTTTGGCAGGCGTTTCGCGCTACGATTCCACATCTCTACACACTGTCGCTGCCGGACCCGTCGGAGGAAGCACGCTTCACCTTCTCGACCCGCACCTATCCGACGCCCAACGCGATCCTGATGCGCACACGCGGCACGGCGCTCATCATGACGCGGCGGCCCGACCTGGTCGCACGCGGCGCCGACCAGTTGCTCATCGTTCTCCACATCGCAGGCTCGGTGGACACCGACTACGGCGGACGGAGCACGCGGAGAGAGGCGGGCGCTGTCGCGATCACCGATTATGCACGGCCGTTCCGCACCGCGGCGACCGACTACGAGAATCTGCTGCTTGTCGTTGCGCGCGAGAGCGTGCCGGCGGCCCTGCTGGCCATGGAGCCGCACGGCCTCGTCTTTCCACGCGGGAGCGGCGCGGCGAATCTGATCGGCGCGTCGCTGCAGGCGTTTTATGCGCAGGCCGACCATCTGACGATGATCGAAGCCGAGGCAGCGATCGAGGGTATCTTGGCGCTGACGACTGCCTGCGCGCGTGCAAGGCGGATGGGCACGGAATTGGATCGCTTGAGATCGAGGCGAAAGGCCGCGCTGGATCACATCGACGCCAATCTGGCGAACGCGCAGCTCGGACCCGACGAGATCGCCGATGCGATCAACCTGTCGCGCGCGTCGCTCTACCGGCTCATGGCGGCGGAAGGCGGCATTCGCGTCGTATTGTTGAAGCGCCGGCTCGACGCGGCTCTGCGGCTCATGCTGGAAGACGACAAGGACGAGCACTCGCTGAAGATAATCGCCGAGCGCTGCGGCTTCGGCGGCACGAGCCAGTTCAGCCGGGCATTCCGCGCGCGCTTCGGCGTGCCGCCGCAGCAGTACCGCGCGCTCGTGCGTCGGCAGGACCTCGACTGGCACGAGGCGCAACTCATCGCCGACGGGTTCGACCCGGATGCCTTCTTGTGGCGGCATCCGGGGTTGAGAAAGTCGAAACAATCCACCGGCCCTGACTGAGCCAGCGAGGGGGCGTTTCGATCCGTGCGGCCACCGCCCGGCCTCGAACAATCGCGACTTTGGTCCGTTTGGGTCATTCGCGTCCCCGTTCAGCAGCTGTCGCTCCGCAGTATGTGCCGCCGATACGCCCGCCGCTGACCATCGAGGGCGAGCTGGTCGCGAAATCGACCGGCACGGTGTCGCCGTTCACGGTCGGCGACCGCGTGTTTCACATGAAGTTCGGCAACGGCGACGTGGTCGCGGTCGACGGCAACAAGCTCACCATCGCGTTCGACAAGGCGGGCGAGAAGCGCGTGGTGGACAGCTTCGTGCAGCGGGAATAAGCCGCCTCACTTCTTCTCCAGCATGAGCGTGCCTTCGCGCTCGATCAGCGTGCCGGCTGCCTGCGCGAATTGGGCGAGCAGCCAGGGCAGCTGCACGGTGAGCTGCACGTGATCATCGCGCACGTCGATGAGGGCGGTCGCGACCTGGCCAAGCGCGCTCGCCTGGAGGCTCACGCGATTCTCGTCCCAAACGCCTTCCGACAGGGTGATGAGATGGGCGAATTGAGCGCGCGCATCGCCCAGCCCGGACTTGATGCGGCGCACCGCCTCGTCGCGTCCGAGGCGATGCGGGATTGAGACGACGAGCGGCTGCGCCATTCGGCTGACCTAAGTATCCCGCAAGGCGGCGGAAAGAGCGCCGTCCGCGGCCGGATATGCGCCCCGGGCATGCGTCGACGTCAACCAATTTGAACCTTTAGCCCGGCTGGGCCGACAGACCGATTGAACGGGCGTCCTCGGGACGCCAGCACGACATTCAGGCGCACGAGGGGATACGATGAATTATCGCGCCATGCTCATGGCCGGCGGGATCGCTGTTGCCGCGCTCGCGGCCGTCCCGTCCCGGGCCGACGTCGTCATCACGGTCGACAAGTCGACCCAGCAGGTCACCGTCCAGGTCGACGGCGCGACGCGCTACCAGTGGAAGGTCTCGACCGGCCGTATCGGCCACGACACGCCGAACGGCACCTTCCACGCGCTCTACCTCGACGCCGACCATCATTCGAAGAAGTACGACGATGCGCCGATGCCGCACTCGATCTTCTTCACCGATCTCGGCCACGCCCTGCACGGCACCTTCTCAGAGCGCCAGCTCGGCACGCCGGCCTCGCACGGCTGCGTGCGCCTTGATCGAGCGAACGCGACCGCGCTGTTCGCCCTCGTCAAGAGCGAAGGCGTGAAGAACACCACGATCGTGATCACCGGCAACGCGCGCGATGCGCTCGCGCGCGCCCATCGTCCAGTCGCGCCGGCCAACGTCGTGCCCGCGATCACGAGCCACGCGCCGATCGCGCAGCCGTCGCCCGCGCCGGCCACCGCAACTCTGCGCGGCAACGCCAACGAGGATATGTTCTCCCCGGTCCGGCTCTATCCGCAGCCCGTCGCCCAGCCGACCTATCGGCAGGCCTTCGTTCCGCCGTACGTGGCGCCGCCCGCCGCGCCGCCGAACTACCCGCCGTTCCCCCGCCCGGGCGTGGTTTTGGGCGACTGACGCCGAGCGTCCGCTCCACCACACGTCTACCGCCGGCGCCCTCGATCGAGTTAATCGATCGATGGCGCCGGCGCGCCGTTTGACCGCCGCATTCGGCGGGCAAGGAACGTTAACCGACGCTGCAGTGAGCCGCGCCGGCGCGGCGGGCCGCTTGGAACGAAGGCGCGCCGGTATGATTAGATAAACAGCACGGGCGGCGCTTTCCGCCTGGAGAGGACTGGTCATGCGTCACCTCGGGCGGACAATCGCCGCGCTTTTTGCGGCCGCGATCACCGTGGCCGCGCCGGCGAGCGCCAACATCCTGATCACGGTCGACAAGAGCACCCAGCGGATGTCGGTCGCGGTCGACGGACAGCCACGCTGGCAGTGGCGCGTGTCGACCGGAGCGCCCGGTTACGACACGCCGAGCGGCACCTTCCGCGCCTTCCGCATGGAGGCGAGCCACTTCTCCAAGGAATTCGACGACGCGCCGATGCCGAATTCGATCTTCTTCACCCCGCGCGGCCATGCGGTCCACGGCTATCTCAACACCAGCCATCTCGGCCTGCCGGTCTCGCATGGATGCGTGCGGCTCGATCCGCAGAATGCCGCGGCGCTCTACGCGCTGGTGAAGCAGGAAGGCGTGCTCAACACGACAGTCGTCATCACGGGACGCGTATCGGACGCCGTCGCGCGGCGGCGCGCGCCGGATGACCAGCCCGCCGAGGCGGAGGTCGCGCCGCCCTCTTATCCGCCGCCCTCCTATCCGGCGAGCCCGTCCTATGGCGGCAACTACGGCAATCCGTACAGCCGCGACGACCGCTTCTACAGCGGCCCGCCGACGCCGCCACCCGGCTACCCGCCGTTCCCGCGCCCGTACTGACGCATGCGTCGCGGCTGAAACCGGGTGCGCGTCCACGGCGAAACCTTTTGCCTGCTCCGGCGTCGGTAGGTTGAATGCCACCCGACGCCGGAGACTGCCATGATCCGCAAGCTCAAATCGGGCGAGTACCGCCTCTATTCGCGCAAGACCAATCCGAAGACGGGGCGGCGCCGCAACCTTGGCACCTTCCACACGCGCGCGGCGGCCGAGAAGCACGAGCGCGCCGTGCAGTTCTTCAAGCGCGGCGGGTAGCGCATATTCCGCTTGCTGCATCTGACGTCATTCCCGGCGTGGGCACGGCGGAATTAGGCACGTGCCAAATGGCCCGCATCTCGGCCGCCTTTGCCCACCCTACGAGGCTGTGAATCTTTTGCGAATGGTCGCTGCGAGATAGCAGAAGGCACGGCAAGTATGATTCCCTGCGATTGTTGATTCTGCGGGAGGAGATCATGGCAGGCGACGAGCTGTTCGGTGATCTGCCGGGGCAAGCGAAGCCGCAAGCCGATGCGGCGCCACTCGGGGCGCCTCGGCTGCGCGAGCCAGCGCGTGACCAGATAGAGCTGCGAAGCGTCGATATTGATAGCTTGATCGGCGCGGACCATCGGGTGCGGGTGATCTGGGACTACGTGGAAGGGCTCGACCTGAGCGAGCTCGAAGATCGGATCAAGGCGCGCGAGCACAGGGCTGGTCATCCGGCTGCCGCGCCGCGGCTTCTGCTGGGGCTTTGGCTCTACGCCACCAGCGATGGGGTCGGCAGCGCCCGGGCTCTGGCGCGGCTGTGCATCACTGATGACGTCTATCGCTGGCTGTGCGGCGGGGTTTCGGTGAACTATCACTCGCTGGCGGACTTCCGGGTGAGCTGCGCCGATCTGCTCGACAGGCTGCTCAGCGAGCATCTTGCGGCGCTGGCCAAGGCTAGTCTTGTCGATCTCGAGACGCTGGCGCAGGACGGCGTACGGATACGGGCGAATGCCGGCGCTGGCTCCTTTCGGCGCGAGGCGACGCTCGATCGGCAACTGGCCCTGGCGCAGGCGGTGGTGGAAGAGCTCAAGCGCGAGACCGATGCCGATCCGGGGGCCAGCAATCAGCGCATCCGGGCTGCCAAGGAGCGGGCCGCACGCGAGCGCAGCGCGCGCGTGCAGGCCGCCAAGGCGGCGCTTGCCGAGATCAAGCGCAAGCGTCAGGAACTCGATGACAAGGGCGGCAACGGCAAGAAGCCGAAAGAGCCACGCGCCTCCACCACGGACCCGCAGGCGCGGGTCATGAAGATGGCTGATGCCGGCTTCCGTCCTGCCTATAACGTGCAAGTGCTGAGCGCGGCAGGTGAGACGATCGTTGCCGCAATCAAGGTCGAGAACACCGGCTCCGATCGCGGCCTCTTGCGACCGATGATGCAAGACTGGGCCACCCGCAACGGGCGCTTTGCGCAACGCCATCTCGTTGATGGCGGATTTGTGCAGCGCCGAAGGACATCGAGTGGGCGCATAGCCAAGGCATCGAGGTCTATTGTCCGCCCACGCAATCCAAGAGCGGAGCTGATCCCTACCAGCCGCGGCCGCGGGACCGAGAAGGCGTGGTGGCGTGGCGAGCCCGCATGGCGAGCGAAGCCGGCAAGGCGCAGTACAAGGCCCGCACCATTTGCGAATGCATCCATGCCCGCTGGCGCAACTGGGGGCTTGCGGCAAGTGAGCGTGCGCGGCATCGAAAAGGTCCGCGCGGTCGTGCTCTGGTACGCACTCACCAACAATATCTTGGAAGGCCATCGCCTCGCCGCCGCATAGACGAGAGGCAACGGCCGGTCCTGCCTACCGACAGATCCGCATCGGGCCTTTCGACGCACCGGAGCGACCGCTTATATTGTCACGCTAGCCAAAGGCCGAAAGGTTCACGGCCTCTACGGCGCTATGCCCGGCCATGACGAAGGTGGACCGGCCGCACGCAGATGTGAGCCGACAATCTGTCATCCCGATGCGATAAGCTGTGCCGTCGCCCAACGGCGGCGTTGCCATCAGGGAGGTTGTTCATGTCCGTTACGAAATCCGCAATCCTGTCCGCCGCTATTCCGCTGGCCTTTGCACTCGCGGCGCCCGCGCAGGCGCAATTGCTCACCCACAAGGACCTCTCCTACGCGATGGCGCTGACGATCGCGACCGGCGCGCTCGAGGACTGCAAGGCCAAGGGCTATCCGGTCTCGGTCGTGGTGGTCGATCGCGCCGGCGTCAACATCGTGGCGCTGCGCGCCGACGGCGCCGGCCCGCACACCACGGAGAATGCGCGCCGCAAGGCCTATACGGCGCTCACGTTCAAGACCACGACGGAAGAGTACGCCAAGCTGATGGAAACCAGTGCGGTGCGGCGTCAGCAGGCGACGCTGCCGGGCGTGATCGGCATTCCGGGCGGCGTCCCGGTCAAGGTCGGCAACGAGGTGATCGCGGCCGTCGGCTTGTCCGGCTCGCCCGGCGTCGACGAGCCCTGCGTGCGCGCCGGCCTCGCCAAAGTCGAAGATCAGCTCAAATAGCTCAGGGATAGAGAGGTCATCGGCCCGCTACTGATGCGGGTCGATGACGTCGGGCGCGCTCGGCGCCGGCACGCGCGCCCGACGCAGGGCGCGCGACGGCGGCGTCGCGGCGCTGAGCCTGATCGGCCGCGCCGCCGGCGGCGCGAACGAGCCGGTGATCTCGCGCTTTGACGCAAGCGTGGGTTCAGGTTTCGGCGGCGACACCACCGATGTCGTCGCCGCGTCTGCGATCGCCACCGCGCAGGCCTTGGGCGGCGCATCGAGCGCGCTCGCGCGCATGCGGTTCGCCGGCGGCAGCAGGCGCATGGTCAGCGCAAGCGCGGCCGCGCTCTCGCTGCCGGTGTTCTCGACCACGTGCCACGGCGTGCCGAACTCGACGAAGGTCGGCACGTAGCCCGCCGCGGTGAGGCGCGCCTTGCCGCCCGCGATCCGGGTGAGCTCGAGGAGCGAGATCAGGCCGGCGCGCTGCTCGGTGCGCATCTGGCCGGAGACGAAATTGCCGCTCGAATAGACGATCAGGCCTTCGCGCCCATCCGCGGCCGTGTACTTCTCCCACGGCTCCAGCACATGCGGATGCGAGCCGATGACGGCGGTCGCGCCGGCGTCGATCGCCTCGCGCGCGAGCCGGCGCTGCTGCGCGTCCGGCTGCGCCTGGTATTCGATGCCCCAATGCGGCGTGAGGATGATGGCGTCGACATCCGGCCGCGCCGCGAGCCGGCGGATCTCGTCGAGCACCTCGGCACGCGTCTCGCCGTGCGGCCCGAAGCAGCCGAGCACCTGGCCGTAGGGATCGGGCATGCCGTTGGTCGAGAACGTGCACGCGAGCCACGCGATCGCGAACCCCTTGTGATGCGTCAGCGTGCTCCACGGCCGCGCCGTCGTGGTCTCGCCGCGCCGGCGCGTGCCCGTGAAAGCGAGCTTCGCGGCCTCCAGCGCCTCGATCGTGCGGTCGATGCCGAGCGAGCCGCGATCGGCGGCGTGATTGTTGGCGGTCGACACGATGGTGAAGCCGCCTGCCTTGATGTCGGCGACGGCACTCGGATGGAAATTGAACACCAGAACCATGTTCTCGCCGCCGGCGTAGAAGCGCCGGTCATAGGCGCGTTCGTCGGCCTTGGCGGGAGGCTTGATCTCGTGGCCGCCCGGCATCACGGCCAGCGCGGCCGGCCCCTCGAGGTTGCCGTAGACGATATCGGCGTGCCGGAAGACCGGCGCGACGCGCTCCCAGAAGCCGGCGAACGTCGCGCCCTTCGCCAGCGCCTGCCGCTGCAGGTTGAAATGAAACAGGAGATCGCCGACCGCCGCGATGGTGACCCGATCGCCGGCCCCGCAGGCATCGCTGAAATAGATCGGCGGCGGAGGCGGTTGCGCACCCGACGCCGCGCACGCCGCGCCGAGCGCCAGCACGCACGCGACCACACGCAAAATTTTCACAGGACGGGCCCCCCGGCCGATCGAATTCGGCTTCGGGCACTGTGCGCCCAAGAATCAGCGCGGCGTCCAGCAGGCGCGCGATTTCCATGCGAAATTTGCTCGAAACTTGCTCGAAATTTGCTTGGGGATAACAACGTGGAGAACGAGATGCCGGTCCGTCGATCCCAACGGCCGGCGGCCACGCGGCAAGCGGCTTCTGTGGACAAAGCTGATGGCAACTCGGGAATAACTTGCGGATCGGCCGCGACGGGACCGGTCGCCGCCGTTGTGGATGATAGCGCTGCTATCGACGCCGCATCGCGGCCCGCAACTGGATTTCCTCACCCCGGCTCGATCGCTCGCTGTCTTCACCCTATGCTGGGCCCGGTCCTTCTTCTGTTTTCGGCGCTGTGGAAAACCAGGGAAGAAATGCAGTCACCCTCTGATTCATCCGTCACCTGCCTCGCGCGTGTGAATTGCGACGGCCCGACCTCGCGCAGGCTCGCCGACGCGCTCGCCGAGGTCTGCGTCGATGCGGCGGTCGCGGCGTTCGAGAGGCCGGACGGCACCTGGGGCGTGGAAGCGCATTTTGCCCAGGCGCCCGACGAGGCTTCGGTACGCGATCTCGTCGCCGCCGTGGCGGGCGCGCAGGCCGCGCGCGAGCTCGTCATCGAGACCGTCGCGGCGCGCGACTGGGTGGCAGCGAGCCTTGCGGGGCTCAAGCCGGTCGCGGCCGGCCGCTTCCTGGTGCACGGCTCGCATGACCGCGCCCACATTCCGGGCCACCGCATCGGCATCAAGATCGAGGCCGCGCTCGCCTTCGGCACCGGCCATCACGGCACCACGCGGGGATGTCTGCTGGCGCTCGATGCGTACTTGAAGAGGCGCGGTGCGCGCCCCTCCCCGACCCTCCCGACCCGGTTTGCGGCAACTCAGCGCCCCTCACCCCAACCCTCTCCCCGTAAGAACGGGCAGAGGGAGCGCGGGCGCCGTGCAAAAATCCATATCCTCGACATCGGCACCGGGACCGGCGTGCTGGCGATCGCGGCCGCCAAGGCGTTGCGGACGCGGGTTGTGGCGAGCGACATCGACGCCCGCGCGGCCGAGGTCGCCCGCGGCAATGCGCGGACGAATGCGGTCGGATCGCTGGTCGAGGTCGTGCACGCGAGCGGGCTTGCGGCGCGCCGGCTGCGCGCGCGCGGCCCATACGATCTCGTCTTCGCCAATATCCTGCTGGCGCCGCTCCGGCGACTCGCGGCGCCGATCGCGCAGGTGCTGGCGCCGGACGCGCGCGTCATCCTCTCCGGCCTGCTGGCCGCGCAGGCACCGGCCGCGATCGCGGCCTACCGGGCGCAGGGGCTCGTCTTCGAATCCTGCATTCCGCTCGACGAATGGGTCACGCTGGTTCTCGGTCGGCACGGCCGGTGAGCCGGCACCGGCCGATTGTCGAAAGACCGCAAACTCGCTAACCTTTACCGTCAAAACTGCATGGAGGGGTGATGTTCAAGCTTGGCTGCGTTTCTGCGCTTGCGCTGGCGGCGGTGCTCGCCAGCTCAGCGGCGCGCGCCGACGGGGCGCTCGCGGTCGGTTCCACGGCCGATGTCGTCAAGGACGGCATCGCGGTCGGAACGTCGATCAACTACAAGTCCGCCGACGAGGCGCTCCAAGCGGCGCTGGAGCGCTGCCGCAACTACAAGCCGGCGCCGAAGGCCGCCGCCTTGTGCCAATCGGTCGGAACCTTCAAAAGCGAATGCTACGCGGTCTCGTTCGACCCGAAAGCAGGCACGCCGGGCGCCGGCTGGGCCATCGCGCCGACCAAGGAGCTCGCCGAGCAGCGCGCGCTGACGAACTGCAAGCTCACGGCGGGCGCGAGCCGTGTCGAGTTCTGCAAGATCGAAGAGTCCAAGTGCGACGAGTGACGATCTGAGCGCACGAGGCTCGTACGCGTAGATACCAACGCCCCGGACCCCGGTCCGGGGCAGGGCTATCGCATTTGCCTATCTTTCGCGGCGCCGGCGCTCCCTCTCCCCGCGTGCGGGGAGAGGGAGCGCAGACACCGTGCAAGGATCATCTGCGATAGCCCTGCGGTCCGGGGCGTTGTCGTTGGCGCGGCCCGCACGGCCACCATTCAGCACGGGCCGTTGCGGCCCCCGGCGCCGCTTCATATAGAATGCCCCCATGGCGGCACGATTTCAGTCGTTCGACGATCCGTCCGACCGTGCGGCGAGCGGGCCGCGCGTCGCGGCGCTGCGCGCCGAGCTCGCGCGGCGCGGCCTCGACGGCTTCGTCGTGCCGCGCGCCGACCGCTATCAGAACGAATACGTGCCGCCGTCCGACGAGCGGCTGGCCTGGATCTCCGGTTTCACGGGATCGGCCGGGAGCGCCATCGTGCTTGCCGATCGCGCCGCCCTCTTTGTCGACGGCCGCTATACGCTGCAGGCGCGCGAACAGGTCGGCGCCGGCCTGTTCGAGATCGTGCATCTCACCGAGACGACGGCCGAGCAGTGGATCGAGAAGACACTGCGGGAGGGACAGAAGCTCGGCTACGACCCGTGGCTGCACACGATCGAGGGCGCCGAGCGGCTCGCCAAGGCATGCACGGCGGCAGGCGCGCTGCTGGTGCCGGCGGAGCCCGATCCGGTCGACGCCGTGTGGACGGACCGTCCGGCGCCGCCGCTCGGCGCGGTGGTGCTGCATGACGAACGCTTCGCCGGCGAGCCGGCCGCGCACAAGCTCGAGCGCATCCGCGCCGAGCTCGGCGCGCTCAAGGCGGCCGCGATCGTCGTGTCCGATCCGCATGCGGCATGCTGGACCTTCAACATCCGCGGCGGCGACGTCGCGCACACGCCGCTCGCGCTCGCGACCGCGATCGTGCCGCGCGAGGGCCGGCCGTCGCTCTATGTCGACGCCCGCAAGCTGTCGAATTCGGCGCGCGACGCGCTTGGCGAGATCGCCGAGCTGCGCGAGCCGGACGCCTTCGCGGCCGACCTCAAGGCGCTCGGCAAGGCGCATGCGACCGTGCGGCTCGACGCCGCGAGCGCACCCGACGCGATCGGGCGCCTGATCGGCGCGAGCGGCGGCAAGATCCGCCGCGGCGCCGACCCGATCGCGCTCATGAAGGCGGTCAAGAACGCAACCGAGATCGACGGCGCGCGCGCCGCGCACCTGCGTGACGGCGCCGCGGTGGCGCGCTTCCTCGCCTGGCTCGATCGCGAGGCGCCGAAGGGCAAGCTCACCGAGATCGCGGCCGTCGAGGCGCTGGAGGACTTTCGCCGCGAGACCGGCGCGCTCAAGGACATCTCGTTCCCGACCATCTCGGGGTTCGGCCCGAACGGCGCGATCGTGCACTATCGGGTGACGCGCAAGACCGACCGCCGCATCTCGCCCGACGGCCTCTTCCTCATCAACTCGGGCGCGCAATACGAGGACGGCACCACCGACATCACGCGCACGGTCGCGATCGGACGGCCTACGCCTGAGATGCGCGACCGCTTCACCCGCGTGCTCAAGGGCCACATCGCGATCGCGCGCGCGGTGTTTCCGGAAGGCACGAGCGGCGCCCAGCTCGACAGCTTCGCGCGCCAGCACCTGTGGGCCGCCGGGCTCGACTTCGAGCACGGCACCGGCCACGGCGTGGGGAGCTATCTGTCTGTGCACGAAGGGCCGGCGCGCATCGCCAAGCTCGGCGCCACCGCGCTCAAGGCCGGGATGATCCTTTCCAACGAGCCCGGCTATTACAAGACGGGCGCCTACGGCATCCGCATCGAGAACCTGGTGCTGACGGTCGCAGGCCCGCAGGTCGAGGGCGGCGAGCGGCCGCTGCTCGCGTTCGAGACGCTGACGCGCGCGCCGATCGATCGCCGCCTGATCGCGCCGGCCGCGCTGACGGCGGACGAGATCGCGTGGCTCAATGCGTATCACGCGCGCGTGCGCCGCGAGCTCACCCCGCTGCTCGACGCCAAGACCGACACGAAGACCCGCACATGGCTCACGCGCGCGACAGCACCGCTGCGGCACGCCGCAAAGTTCCCGTCGGCGGCGGCCCGATCAGCGGCAAAATGACAATCCCGGGGCCGCATTTTAGGACCTCGACAAGTCCCCTGGAACTTTTCTAAAACTCGTTCGTAGCTCGCGGATGTGGCGCCGGCCTGTGGGCAAGGTGGCCGGCAGACCATGTGCGCGGCAGCAGCCCGCGGAGGGGCGCGTCAATGGACTACAGCGGATATTTCGCCGGCGCGCTTGCCCGCCTCAGAGATGAGCGCCGCTATCGCGTGTTTGCCGACCTCGAGCGCATCGCCGGCCGCTTCCCGCAGGCGATCTGGCACGCGCCGCAGGGGCGGCGCGACGTCGTGATCTGGTGCTCCAACGACTACCTCGGCATGGGCCAGCACCCGAAGGTGATCGGCGCCATGGTGGAGACCACGACCCGCATGGGAACCGGCGCGGGCGGCACGCGCAATATCGCGGGCAACAATCATCCGCTGGTCGAGCTCGAGCGCGAGCTCGCCGACCTGCACGGCAAGGAAGCCGCGCTGGTGTTCACGTCCGGCTACGTGTCGAACGAGACCGGCATCTCGACCATCGTCAAGCTGCTGCCGAACTGCGTGATCCTGTCGGATGCGCTCAATCACAACTCGATGATCGAGGGCGTGCGCCAGTCGCAGGCCGAAAAGAAGATCTTCCGCCACAACGACATGGCGCACCTCGAGGAGCTGCTGCACGCCGCCGGCGACCGGCCGAAGCTGATCGTGTTCGAGGGCCTCTACTCGATGGACGGCGACGTCGCGCCGGTGAAGACGATCTGCGATCTCGCCGAGCGCTACGGCGCCATGACCTATATCGACGAGGTGCACGCGGTCGGCATGTACGGCCCGCGCGGCGGCGGCATCGCCGAGCGCGAAGGCGTCATGCACCGCATCGACGTGTGCGAGGGCACGCTCGCCAAGGCGTTCGGCTGCCTCGGCGGCTACATCGCGGGCCGCGCCGACGTGATCGACGCGGTGCGCTCGTATGCGCCGGGCTTCATCTTCACCACCGCGCTGCCGCCGTCGGTTTGCGCGGCCGCGACCGCCGCGATCCGCCATCTCAAGGCGTCGAACTGGGAGCGCGAGCGCCACCAGGAGCGCGCGGCGCGCACCAAGGCGGTGCTGACCGCGGCGCGCCTGCCGGTGATGCCGAGCGACACCCACATCGTGCCGGTGCTGGTCGGCAATGCCGAGCAATGCAAGGCGGCGAGCGACATGCTGCTCGAGGAGCACGGCATCTACATCCAGCCGATCAACTACCCGACCGTGCCGCGCGGCAGCGAGCGCCTGCGCATCACGCCGTCGCCGTACCACGATGATGCGATGGTCGACCGGCTCGCCGAGGCGCTGGTGGATGTGTGGGAGAAGCTGGGGCTGCCGTTGAGCGAAGCGCGATGGCGGCGGAGTAGAGGTGTCGAGCAAGCGTATGGCGAGAGCGGTCCCGGATTCCGCTTCGCTCAATCCGGACTACTCTACAACGATGCCCAACAGATGGGCCAATACGCTATTCGCATTCCTGATTACTTAGATGATTGAACTGAAAACCCTCACAGCGGATTCTCCGCATATAACCCCGGATCCTCCTCATCCTCCCGCGGCAGCCGGCGGTCCCATTGCCGCCCGGCCAGCGGCGTCACGCCGGCGACGGGCGCGGCCGGATCGGCCGTCGCCTCACCCGTAACGGATGTAACAGATGTAACGCTCGTATCGGCCACCGCGGGCAGATAGCGCGCCCACTGATCCTCCAGGGCCGCCCGGCGATAGCCTCTGCCGACTGACTGATCCACCCGTGTGAGTTCCGGCTTGAGGCCGTATTAGCGCAACCGGGTAGCAAGGCCGCGCGCATCGAGCGGCTTGCCGAAAAGATCCCCCCACCGCACGTCTGATGCTTGGCCGATGCCCGCCCTTTACCAACGGTAAAACCGAGGTGACCGGCGCGCGCTACTCGCCTGGCGGCGAAGCAAGCTTTCGCTGCCACACGGCGTTGTTGGGATAGAACCGGAGCGCCTCGAGCGGCGAGGCATCCACCTTCGTCTTGATGCTGCCCGCGATCTCGAGACGGCGCCCGGCCGCGTGGACGGTGGCGAGCGAGGGCCGGAAAACCTTGTCGATCAATGTACCGCGACCGAACCAATGGACTCTTGCGCGCAAAAAGGCGAGCACGCGCACGTCAGTGCACCCTGGATACTGCTTGATGATGTGCATGATGTCGCCATCGTACGTCACGCGGGCTTTGCGATCGGGTGCGCGGCTGAGTGCCCGAGCGGGCGGTGCCGGCACCTCGACTGAAGCCTGCTGAAAACTCGTCAGCAGCTCGTGTGCCCATCTTGAAGACGCAACCCACATGCTGGTCTGACCCGGAACGCGCCCTCGATACCGCTGAGAGCGGATGCTGCACCGTCATCACGTCATCGCACGAACCACCAAGGCAGAAATCATAGGTGATTCGCGCCGCCCCGGCGCGCGCATGATGCGAAGGGCTGTGGCCGGCTCGGCCGCCGCAGCGGAACCGAACCGAGACGCCGCCGTTGAGAGAGGCACGCGCCAATACGAGGTTCATTGAAAGTGCAGCCGAAGGAGGAGCAACGGCCCATGACAACTCGCGGACGATCCAGAATGACAAGCTTACTCGTGGCAGCCCTCGCGGCGTCGGTTGTCGTGATTGGTTCGAGCGTGCAAGCCGCCGCAGCGGATGCTCGCGGCAGGTGCCATCAACGCTGCGTCAAGGTGTTCACCGATTGTGCGGATCGAATAGGCAACGGGTCCGTCGCGCCTTGTCAACGAGAGCTCGATGCCTGCCAACGGACCTGCCGATGATCGGCCTCGCCGCCGCGCTGCTGGTCGGTGGATCGCCCATGCCGGCTGCCGCCGCCAGTCCGAGCTTCTCCTGCGCCGGCAGCCTGGCGCCCGCAGAAGCGGTGATCTGCTCGGACAACGCGCAAATCCTCGCACACGTCCCGGCAGCCAAATCGCGGACGCGCCGACCTGATCGATGCGGTGCGCTCCCAGGCTCAATCCGGACCACGCTCGCTACCAATCGCACTTCCATCCCTTTGGACAAGAAATATTGTCGCAACTCAGGTGTCCAATACACTGGTTGTGTTTGACGTCACACCTTGCGAAGGCTTGATCGATAAGAGCATTGGTCGCCGCCGGCGTAGACCCCGCCACGGGATGTGTATTCAACTGTTCGCGGCAGGCTTTGTAGCTTGCATCGCACGCCGCTGTGGCCTGCGGGGTGCATGCTACCGCGGTGAATTGAGAGAAATCGTGGGACAAGAATTTGCGATGAAAATATGATGAGGCGGGTCCGGCGGCAGACGGCGCGATGAAACCTGCGGCTGCCAGTGCCACTGCACCAATGATCGCGAGACGTGTGAATAGCGTGCAACGGTTCATTTTGTGTGACCCCGCTTGGTGGTGGAAGCTGCGCGGCTGCGCCTGCGAGAAATGTCCGGCTTCGATGGATAGGATTGCGCGAATGCGATCTGCGAAACGGCCGGGAGAGCCGCCGCGCGGGCAGTGGATGATTTGCCACAAGCATCATTCGGTCCCGGCCGTCGACTGAAGGCCATGCGGCGTGGGCGTAGGTTGGGTCGAGCGCACGCGAGACCCAACATGCAGCAGCGCCCTGAAATGTTGGGTCTCGCGAAGGGCTCGACCCAACCTACGGCGGAGTAAGACGCCTGTAGGGTGGGCAAAACCGCTCGCACGACGCTCGCCGGGTGGGCAAGGCGCGTCAGCGGTTTTGCCCACGCGCGGACGCGGAGCAACGCGCCTTGCTACGGCTTTCTTCTCAACTCAAAGATATCACAACAACGGGATGCCGCATGGACAACTTTGCGCCTATTTCGTGCCCCGGCGGATGCGAACCTCGCTGAGTTGCGGCGGCGTCGTCCCGCGGTGCCGGCAGGGAGCTGAGCGGGAAATAGGCGCAAAGTTGTCCAACGACCGGGCGCGGGCGGTGATACCGTGTGCGCCTCGGTCGCGTCCGATCGAACCACTGCGCGAAGCGGCGGAGCTGAGCGCGCGTTGTGGTGATGATCTCTTGGTCTCGCGGCCCAATCAAATATGCAGCGGGGAGAAATACATGAAACGCGCCGTGACTTTATCGTTCCTTCTATCGGTCGGTGCATTGTCGCAATCGGCGCTCGCATCGCCGGCTGCGTTTCCGCAAGGCATGCGCGGCACGCCCGTGCTCACGCTTGTTGCAGACGAAGACAAATGTTGGCTCCAACGCGGCCCCTCGCATGACAGTTGCGACAGGCCATGGGGGACATGCCTTGAGCAGGTTCAACGAAAATTCGGCGCACCGAAATTTACGGGGGGAAGGCCGCAGACGGATGGGTCACAACCGTTCTACGACAAGTGCGACGCGGCGCGCACAACCTGCGAGGCCAAATATTGCAAATAGGTCGGGCGACCTCGCGTGCGGCCGCGTATCCAACCTGACGCCTCCGCCGCCGAGGGCACCCGCGGCTTGGTGGTCTACCTGAAGCCTGCTCCGGCGAGCATCGCTCCGCCTGCGTCTTCTCCGAGGCCATGCGCGTTTCGTCTTTCAGATCGAGGAACCCACCAATGCCCCGCTCCCCTCACTCTTTCTTATTCGTTCCCGCGTGCGCCATCATGCTGGTCGCGACCGGGATTTTTTCGGCGCCACCGGCCCTCGGCACAAGCGTGCCCGCCGGCGCGTCGATGTCCCTGTTGCCGCCAATTTCGGGACAGCGGTTGGCCGCCGGCATGCAGCGTTGCATGGCGTCCCAGGGTTATATTGCGTGTGTCTATAAATGCCGCACGACCACTCACGACACCCCTACAAACCATGCCTGCCAGCTCAAATGTCAGAGCCAGTATTGTCCGCCCTTGGATGATTGAGGATTGTCGCCCTTACGGATCGGGGTCCAACTCATCGAACGCCGCGCGGACGCAACCCAGCGGTGGGGGCTCGTCGTGCTTCCGCAGCTTCAATACGCCGAAGTGTGCGGATCTCTCGCGCAGTGGCCAACGTCAATAGTCGGTGCGTTTGTGACCGGGCGGCAACCCGCCGCATCGCGCAAGGCACGCGTCCCATTCTTGCCCGCACTTGGTCGCAAGGGGCCGGTATCGACGCTGGAATCCGTCGCATCTCTGAGCGATGATCGACGCGCCCGCCGAGGCGCTGGTCGACGTGTGGGAACGGCCTGGCCTGACGTTCCTGGAGCGCGCACTCGCGGCGGAGTGACGCGCCTGCAGGCCGGGCAAAACCGCCCGCACGACGCCCGTTTTGGCTATTTGGCGGCTTCCACCGGCGTGCGCGTCTTCGCGACGGCATCGAAGATCATCACCTGCAGCACCGGAAACTTGCGCTTGAGCTCGGCACCCAGCGCCGTCGCGGCCTCGACCGTCGGATGCTGCGACTTGATCTTGCCGTCCACCTCGAGGGAGAAGCCCTCGGTCGGGGCGGTGTTGGGCGGGATGTTGCGCGGGGCCTGCTCTTCGATATCTTCGCCGTGACGCTCTTCCGCGCCTTCGCGCGGCTCCGGCGATTTCAAGATGCCCTTGGTGCCCGGTCGTAATGCCATTGCGTCAATCTCCTGTTAGCCGGAACCCTAGCGAGAATTCTCGTTAGGCGAGTCACATTGTCGGGGATCCCTCTGCACATAAGCCCATTTGGCCGAAATGCCAGCCCTTGTTGAATAATTGGTTTCCAGCGGCTGTCGGGGCAAACCGCTCCTGCGGCTAGTCCGCGAACTCGCCATCCTCCGGACGCGCCGGCCGCTCGCGCTTCGCCTTTTTCGCCGGCGCGAACATGCGCACGATCACGGGCAGCGCCAGCGTCACGGTGAAGACGCGCGCCAGATGATGCGCGCCGACGAACACCGGATCGAGATGCAGCGCGAGCGCCAGGATCATCATGGCGTCGATCGAGCCGGGCGCGTAGGCGACGACCACGTCCGGGGCGTGCAGCGACAACGCGAACGTCACGGCGAGCGCAAACGCCGCCGCGATCACGAGGGCGACGACGAACGAGCCGATCGCGGCGCCGAGATAGCCGAGCAGCACGCGGAACGGCGTGCCGGTGAACCGCGAGCCCGCGACCGAGCCCAGCGCGATCATCGCGATGTCCGCGAACCACGGCGGAAAGGCGATGTGGACATAGTCGCCGCCGTGCAGGATGCCGGAGACGACCATCGGGCCGAAGATCAATCCGCCCGGAAACCCGGCGCGCAGCAGCACCAGCGCGACCACGATGGACAGCCCGACCAGGGTGACCAGCTCCCACGGCGCGTCCGTGATCGCGACCGAGCCGACCGGCAGGAGGGTCGGACCGGCAAAGCCGGCCAGGCCGAGGCCGGCCGGCACGCACACCGCGAGGATCACGACCCGCACGGATTGGACGATGGCGATCTCGCGCAATTCGATGCCCTGCTCGGCGGCGAGCACCATGACCTGCGAGAGGCCGCCCGGGATGCCGCAGAACACGGCCGTCAACGTATCCCAGCCGTGCACGCGCTTGAGATAGACGACGGTGCCGAGCGTGACGGCGCCCATCGCGACCGTGACGGCCGCGACGCTCAAGGGCCAAGTCATCATGCCGAGCAAGGTCTTCGGCGTCGCCACCGCGCCGATCGAGATGCCGAGCACGATGTAGAAGGCGCGCGCGAGGTTCACCGGCAGGCCGAGCGGCCGTCCCGCCAGCGCGGCCGCCGCGGAAAAGATCATCGAGCCCGCGATCCAGCCGGCGGGGAAATGCGCGAGATTGAACAGGATGCCGCCGGCCGCGGCGATCAGCAGGGTTTCGATCGTGCGGCGCAGCGTTTGCGTGGCAGGCACAGGCATGAACGGGTTGGAGCCGGCAAGGCGGCCCGGCGCCGCCACGGAAGTCGGCCGCGATCAATGCCGGGTGCGACGCATCAGGTCAACGACGACGCCACGGTACGCGCGCATTGCTGTCCCGCGCTTTCGCGGCAAGCGGCCGTAGGATGGGTTGAGCGCAGCGAAACCCATCACTTTAACGGCAACTCATAGCTGATGGGTTTCGGGCTTCGCCCTCAACCCATCCTACGCACTACGCACAACACCATCACAGCCTCGGCGCGCGCGACAGGACGATGCGCACCAGGTCGGCGGCATTGCGGGCGCCGAGCTTCTCCATGATGTGGGCGCGATGCAGCTCGACCGTGCGCGGGCTGATGCCAAGCCGACGGCCGGCCTCCTTGTTCGAGGCGCCGTCGGCGATCAGCTCGGCAACTTCCATTTCGCGGCGTGTCAGCTCAGTGTGCGTCCCCGTCATGGCGGCGGACTATCCCCTCTTTCTTTCCACTCCTAGCGCAAACCGGATGCGCGTCAACTGTCGGGGCGAAAATCCGATCGTTGACTCGGCATTCGCCGCGATGAGCGCGTAGCCCGGATGAGCGCAGCGACATCCGGGACCGCCGTTCCCGGATGTCGCTTCGCTCATCCGGGCTACGTTGTTACGTTGCGTCAACGTCGCCGGCGATGGACAATCCGCGGCGTCCGTGATGATTTGGAGCGGGCGATGCGGGCTCAAAGCGGCCGCCATCGCCCAGGACGGTGACGCTGGAGCCGGCATGCTGCAAGGCTGGATCGTCGTCGCCATCGCGCTCGCCTATATCGGGCTTCTGTTCGTGGTGGCGAGCTATGGCGACAGGTTGCGCTCGCTCGGGCGCGAGGGCCGCTCGCGCCTGATGATCTATCCGCTGTCGCTCGCGATCTACTGCACGTCATGGACGTTCTTCGGGTCGGTGGGCTTGGCGTCGCGCACCGGCTACGACTTCCTCGCGATCTATGTCGGCCCCGTGCTGATGATCGCGCTCGCCTACCCGCTGATCGTGCGGGTGGTGCGGCTCGCCAAGGCGCAGAACATCACCTCGATCGCCGATTTCATCGCGGCGCGTTACGGCAAGCACCAGGGCGTGGCGGCGATCGTCGCCCTCATCGCGATCGTCGGCACGATCCCGTACATCGCGCTCCAGCTCAAGGCGGTGTCGAGCTCGCTCTCGACCATCCTGGGCCCGCTCGCGACCGGCGCGGAGACGCGCCAGCCGGTGTTCGGCGACATCGCGCTGCTGGTCGCGCTCGCGATGGCGTCGTTCGCGATGCTGTTCGGCACGCGCCACATCGACGCGACCGAGCACCAGCACGGACTGATGCTGGCGATCGCGGCCGAGTTGATCGTCAAGCTGGTCGCGTTCCTCGCGGTCGGCGTCTTCGTCACCTTCGTGATGTGGCACGGACCCGCCGCCCTGTTCGCCGAGGTCATGCGGCATCCGCAGGCCGCCGCGGTGCTGACCACGACACCGAGCTTCGGCACCTTCGCGGTCATGACGCTGCTCGCGCTGTTCGCGATGCTGCTGCTGCCGCGCCAATTCCATGTCGCGGTGGTCGAGAACAACAACGAGAGCGAGGTCCGGCGCGCCGCCTGGCTGTTCCCGCTCTACCTCGTGCTGATCAACCTGTTCGTCGTGCCGATCGCCATGGCCGGCCTGCTGACCTTTCCGGCCGGCCGCATCGACGGCGACATGTACGTGCTCGCCCTGCCGCTCGCCGCCGGCGCCAAGGTCATGACGGTCGTCGCCTTCGTCGGCGGCCTGTCGGCCGCGACCGCCATGGTGATCGTCGAGTTGGTCGCGCTCGCCATCATGGTGTCGAACGACATCGTCGTGCCGATGGTGCTCAAGCGGCGCGAGGCCTATGTCACGGGCGGCGGCAACGTCGGCTGGCTGCTGCTCGCCTCGCGGCGGCTCGCCATCATCGCGATCCTGCTGCTCGCCTACCTCTACTACCGCTTCGCCGGCGACGCCCAGCTCGCCTCGATCGGCCTCCTCTCCTTCGCGGCGGTCGCGCAGCTCGCGCCTGCCTTCTTCGGCGGCCTGATCTGGCGGCGCGCCACCGCACGCGGCGCGATCGCCGGCATGTCGATCGGCATCCTGGCCTGGGCGTACACGCTGCTGCTGCCGAGCTTCGCGGACGCGGGCCTCGTCAATGCCGGCATCCTGGCGCACGGCCCGTTCGGCCTCTCGCTGCTCGCGCCGCAGGCGCTGTTCGGCCTCGACCTGCCGCCGCTCGTGCACGGCGTCGCCTGGAGCCTCTCGCTCAACCTCATCGCCTACATCGGCTGCTCGCTCGCCCGCGCGCCGGCCTCGATCGAGCGCGTGCAGGCCGACCTGTTCGTGCCGCCCGACCTCGCGCCGATGGCGCCGAGCTTTTTGCTGCGGCGCTCCTCGATCACGGTCGGCGAGCTCACCGCCACGGTCGCGCGCTATGTCGGCGAGGAGCGCGCCCGCACCTCCTTCGACAGCTTCGCGGCGACCCGCCATATCAGCCTCGCCCCCGAGGCGCCCGCCGATTTCCAGCTGCTGCGCCATGCCGAGCATCTGATCGCCTCGGCGATCGGCGCGGCTTCCTCGCGGCTCGTGCTCTCGCTGCTGCTGCGCCGGAGCACGGTGTCGACACAAGCCGCGCTCAAGCTGCTCGACGATGCGAGCGCGGCGCTGCACTACAACCGCGAAATCCTGCAGACCGCGCTCGACCATGTGCGCCAGGGCATCGCGGTGTTCGACAAGTCGATGCACCTCGTGTGCTGGAACCGGCAGTTCGGCGAGGTGCTCGGCCTGCCGCAAGAGCTCGTCCGCATCGGCATCGGGCTCGACGAGATCCTGCGCTTCAACGCCGAGAAAGGCGCGTTCGGGCCGGGCGAGGTCGAGGCGCTGACCGAGCAGCGCATCGCCGGCTACGTGGCCGGCGAGCCGTTCCTCGACCGCTTCCCCGACCGCGGCCTAGTGATCGAGGTGCGCGCCAACCGCATGCCGGGCGGCGCCGTCGTCATGACCTTCACGGACATCACCCCGAGCGTCGAGGCCGCCGAGGCGCTGGAGCGGCGCGTGCGCGAGCGCACTTCCGAGCTCAAGCACCTCAACGACGAGCTGGTGCGCGCGAAGGCCTCGGCGGACGAGGCCAACATCTCGAAGACGCGCTTCCTCGCGGCGGCGAGCCACGACATCCTGCAGCCGCTCAACGCGGCGCGGCTCTACGTCACGAGCCTCGTCGAGCGGCAGACCGGCGGCGAGGTCGCGCGGCTCGCCGGCCACGTCGATGCGTCGCTCGATGCGGTCGAGGAGATCATCGGCGCACTGCTCGACATCTCGCGCCTCGACACCGGCTCGCTCAAGCCGGACATCGGAAGCTTCCGCATCGACGAGCTGCTGCGCCAGCTCGAGGTCGAGTTCACGCCGCTCGCGCGCGAGAAGGGCCTCGAGCTCGTCTTCGTCTCCTGCTCGCTCACGGTACGCTCGGACCGGCGGCTGCTGCGCCGGCTGCTGCAGAATCTCGTCTCCAACGCCGTCAAATACACCATGGAAGGCCGCGTGCTGGTGGGCTGCCGCCGCGCCCGGCAGCTGCGCATCGACGTCTACGACACCGGGATCGGCATTCCGCGCGCGCAACAGCGCGCCGTGTTCGGCGAATTCCAGCGGCTCGAGCAGGGCGCCAGGGTGGCGCGCGGCCTCGGGCTCGGCCTCTCGATCGTCGAGCGCATCGGCCGCGTGCTCGATCACCCGATCGAGCTCGACTCGACGGTCGGCCGCGGCTCGCATTTCTCGGTCGAGGTGCCGCTCGCACCGGCGGCGGCGACGCCGCTCGGCCGCGGCGAGCCGCGCCCCGGGGACATCCGCCAGCTCACCGGCATGACGGTCATGTGCATCGACAACGACGCCAAGGTCCTCGACGGCATGCAGACGCTGCTCGGCGGCTGGGGCTGCCGGGTGATCGCGGCGACCGACCTGGCCGAGGCGATCGCGGCGTCACGCCAGGAGGCGGCGGCGCCGGCCGGGCTCCTGGTCGACTTCCACCTCGACCGGGGCGACGGCATCGCGGCGATCGACGAGCTGCGCCGCATGCACGGCCCCGCCCTGCCCGCCATCCTCGTCACGGCCGACCGCTCGGCGAACGTGCGCGCACAAGCCCAGGCGCACAACGTTCAGGTGCTCAACAAGCCGATCAAGCCGGCGGCGCTGCGCGCGCTGCTGGCGCAGTGGCGGATACAGCGGGTGGCGGCGGCGGAGTAGCCGTAGGGTGGGCAACCGCGCGCTACCTCTCCGCGTGGGCAAAATCGCCACGCAAGTCGGGCCTGCCCGACTTGCGCACTATTGATGCTGATCTCGGGCAAGCCCGAGATCAATGCGGTTGCCCACGCGGAGAGGTTTTCGGTGCGATTTTGCCCACCCTACCGGGCTAGTGCAGTGGCGCCGCCTGCGGCCACTGGCCGACCTCGATCTTGGCCGCGGCGATCACGGCCTGGGTGCGGCTCTCGACGCCGAGCTTCTGCAGGATCGCCGAGACATGCGCCTTGACGGTCGCCTCCGAGACGCCGAGCTCGTAGGCGATCTGCTTGTTGAGCAGCCCTTCCGACAGCATCATCAGGACGCGCACCTGCTGCGGCGTGAGCGTCGCAAGCCGCGCGAGCAGCGCCGCGGTCTCGGCGTCGCCGGCTGCGTTGAGGTCGATGTCGGGCGGCGTCCACACGCCGCCCCGCAGCACCGCGGTGATCGCCTCGCGCATCGCCTCGACGCCGAGCGTCTTCGGGATGAAGCCGGAGGCGCCGAAATCCATGCAGCGGCGGATCACCGCCGGCTCGTCATTGGCCGAGACCACCACGACCGGCACGCTCGGGTACTGGGCGCGCAGGTACATCAATCCCGAGAATCCGCGCACGCCCGGCATGGCGAGATCGAGCAGGATGAGATCGACGTCGCTCGCGCGATCGAGCATCGCCGACACCTCGTCGAAGGTCCCCGCCTCGGCGATATCGGCGCGCTCGAAAAGGCCCGTCACCGCTTCGCGCAAAGCGCCGCGAAACAGCGGATGATCGTCGGCGATCATCAGGCGATATTGTGCGGCCTCACTCAACGAAATGTCCGGCTCCTGCTCGCCGCCCGACGCACACGCCCGGCGCGGCCCCGCGAAGGCCCGTTACGTCCATTGCGCGCACCTCGGGCCACGCGCGATGCGGTTCGCCGCGGTTCCGCGGCCCGATGAATTGAAGCCTAGTCCGGTGCCCCGATAGCGACAATGCCGTTTTTCTGATCGGACCGGCGCCCGCGCCGGCACGAGGTTACCTTGCGTTAACCTTTGCGGCGCAGCCTGAGCGATTAAGGCTCCGCTGCGTCCCGGGCAGGAGCCAGGCGGCACGGCCCATGCATGTCGATTGGGCGGAGGCCGCCGCCGGGCGGCGTCAGGCAGGTCGGATCGCGCATGAGCGCGGCCCGAACGGCGACACCGCTATGAAAGGACCCGGACGATGCAGAACGCATCACGCTCAATGGCCGCCTCGGCGGCTTATTCGTCCATCGTGGCCGCGCCCATGCTCCACCTGGAGCGGCACTTCGGCATCCGCCGGCTCAAGCGCGGCATGCTCACCATGCTGGCCGCCTGGATCGGCTATTTCGTCATCATCAGCATATGGTCGCGCGCCCTCAACAAGGTGATGGTGCCGGTGCTCGACATGCCGCTCGGAATCTTCCTGGTGGCGCAGGGCACGGTGATCGTCTTCTTCGCCTCGCTCATCATGCTGCTGCGGACGGCGTCGCGCTAGCGTCGATCATCTGGCGCCGACGAACTGCATGACCACCTCGCGCCGATGCGGGCGCGAGCGGTGCTCGGCCACGTAGATTCCTTGCCAGGTGCCGAGCGTAAGCCGGCCGTCGATCACCGGCACATGCAGCCCACTCCCGTTCAGCATGGCTTTCACGTGCGCCGGCATGTCGTCCGGCCCTTCGGCATCGTGAACCCATGAGCCGTCGCTCGGCGCCAGCCGGCGCAGCGCGGTGACGAGATCGGTGCGCACATCCGGATCGGCGTTCTCCTGGATGGTCAGCGACGCCGAGGTGTGGCGGATGAAGAGAACGAGTGCCCCCTCGCGCGCGCCGACATCCGCGACGAAGCGCGCGGCCTCGTGGGTGATCTCGACGAACCCCTCGCCCGCGGTTTCGACCGAGAGAGTCGCGGTCGCAACCACCTGCGCAGGCGTTTCACTGATCGGAGAGCGGACGACAGCCATCAGGTCACAACCTATTTCGGAGGCGACGCTGCCGCCAGGGATGCGGGCGGAAATCCTGCGCCCGTGGTTTGCCGGCGCGCTGCTTCGCGCGCTTCGCCAGGATCGTGGGAAACGCCGGTAAGGGGAGCCGAAGCGGGCACTCGAAAATGGCTGTTTCTGCTGCCTGATCATTGACTTAGATCAAAAATGGCAATTCTTGACTCGCCCTGACCCAGTCAGTATGGTCCGCGCGGCCTTGAGGGGGCGGAACGTTCGAAATCGACTTGTTGCATCGCGGGTGTCGGCACATGAGCAACGACACTGACGGGCACGACGATCCGGACCGCCGGCTTTCCGACGAGGCTGCTCTCTCTGCGAGGCTTCGGCATCTCGGCGATCAGCTCGACACGCATCGGGCGAGCCAGCCATCCGAACCACCCCCCGCTCCGGCCGCCGCCGACTCCTCGGCAATGGCGCGCGGCCTGCGGCTCTCGTCCGAGCTGGTGGGGGGCGTGCTGGTGGGGGCGGTGATCGGCTATATGGTCGATTGGTTGCCTGGAGTCCGGCCGTGGGGATTCATCGTGTTCGTGCTGCTGGGGTTCGCTGCAGGCATGCTCAACGTGATGCGTGCGGCCGGATTTCTGGCTAAACCCGACCGCCGACCGTGATCACGGACGCGGCCGGAACAGGGATGCTCGCGAAGGGACCATTGCGGTCATGGTTGCCAACCCGATCGAACAGTTCGAGATCCACCCGATCTTTCCGATCATGAAGATCGCGGGCCATCAGATCTCCTTCACCAATTCGGCCGCCTACATGGTGCTCGCCGTCGTGCTGACGGCGGCGCTGATGCTCGGCGCGACGGCCGGCCGCCGGCTGGTGCCGACGCGCATGCAGTCGGTCGCGGAACTCTCCTACGAGTTCATCGCCAACATGATCCGCAGCGCGGCGGGCGAGCACGGGCTCAAGTTCTTCCCGCTGGTGTTCTCGCTGTTCATGTTCGTGCTGTTCGCCAACATCGTCGGGCTCGTCCCCTACACGTTCTCGGTGACGAGCCAGATCATCGTGACGGCGTCGCTCGCGCTCCTCGTCTTCTTCACCGTCATCCTGCACGGCATCTGGCAGCACGGCCTGCACTTCCTCAAGCTGTTCGCGCCGAGCGGAGTTCCGATCCTCATCCTGCCGGTGATCATCCTCATCGAGATCCTGTCGTTCTTCGCCCGTCCGATCTCGCACAGCGTTCGTCTGTTTGCCAACATCCTCGCCGGCCACATCACGCTGAAGCTGGTGGCCGGCTTCATCACCGCGCTCGGCAGCATCGGCGTGCTGGGCTCGGTCGCGGCGACGCTGCCGCTCGTGTTCACGGTCGCGCTGTTTGCGCTGGAGCTGCTGGTTGCCTTCCTGCAGGCCTACGTGTTTGCGATCCTCACCTGCATCTATCTCAACAACTCGCTGCATCCCTCGCACTGAGACACATCTCTTCCCCGATCCAACCTCTCTCGAAAGGAGCTTCATCATGGATCCCATCGCAGCAAAATATGTTGGCGCCGGACTGGCGTGCATCGGCATGGGCGCGACCGCGATCGGCGTCGCCAACGTGTTCGGTCAGTTCCTGACCGGCGCGCTGCGCAATCCGTCCGCGGCCGGCGGCGAGCGCAACACGCTCTTCCTCGGCTTCGCGCTCGCGGAAGCGTTCGGCATCTTCTCGCTGCTGATCGCGCTCCTGCTCCTCTTCGTGCTCTGAACGAGCGTAACTCGCTCGGCCGGCAGACACGTGTCCGCCGCCGATCAGGGAGTGGCTGATGGCCACCACGACAACCGCGCATACGGAACAGCCCGGCTCGCCGCACAGCGCGCCGTTCCCGCCGTTCGAGCGTGAGACGTTCCCGTCGCAGCTCTTCTGGCTCGCGATCTGCTTCATCGCGCTCTACGTGATGACGGCGCGACTGGTGCGGCCGCGGGTCGGCGGCATCATCGAGGGACGCAATCAGCGGATCGCGGGCGATCTTGCCGAGGCGGGCCGCCTCAAGAGCGAATCGGAGGCCGCAATGGCGGCCTACGAGAAGGCGCTCAGCGACGCCCGCGCGCGAGCCCAGACGATCGCGGGCGAGACGCGCGACCGCCTGCAGGGCGAGGCGGACCGCAACCGCAAGACGCTCGAGGACCAGCTCACGGTGCGCCTGGCCGACGCCGAGAAGTCGATTGCGGCGACCAAGAACGCCGCCATGGTCAATGTGCGCGGCATCGCGGCGGAAGCCGCCGCCGCGATCGTCACCAGGCTCGCCGGCGTGACCGCGCCGGAGTCGACGATCGGCGCGGCGGTCGACGCCGTGCTCAAGCGCTAGAGGATCGCCATGCACATCCTCGCCGACGCCGAATTCTGGGTCGCGGTCGCCTTCGTGATCTTTCTCGGCGTGCTCGTGAAGGTCGGTGCGCCCCGGCTGATCATCGGCGTGCTCGACGACCGCAGCGCCCGCATCAAGGCCGAGCTTGACGAGGCCCGGCGCGTACGCGAGGAGGCGCAGGCGCTGCTCGCCGACTACCAGCGCCGGCGCGGCGAGGCCGATCGCGAGGCGGACGCCATCGTGGTCGCCGCCAAGGCCGAGGCCGAGCGCCTCGCCGCCGAGGCCAAGGCGAAAGTCGACGACTTCGTCGCCCGCCGCACCAAGATGGCCGAGGCCAAGATCGCCCAGGCCGAAGCCCAGGCCGTCGCCGACGTGCGTGCCGCCGCCGCCGACGCAGCCGTCGCGGCCGCGGAAAGGATCCTCAGCGACGCCGCCAAGGGCCAGGTCGCCGACGATCTGATCGCCCAGGGCATTCGCGACCTCAAGGCCAAGCTGAACTGAGCCTGGTTCGGGCGGCGGCTACGGCGTTGCCGCCGATCAGCGGCGGCGAAAGCGGTAAGTAATCCACCGGATTTTCATCCGCGGTATCTTGCTGTTACGGCTTTTTATGATTCCCTAGGTTTGCCGTGATTCGCGTCGGCGTCGAACCGACGCGGCGCGGCCGTGATCGACACAGGCCGGCTCATTTGTGCCATCGCGGCCGGTCATTGACCGTCAGCCATTTCGATTTTTCCGCATTTCCGTCCGAGTTTCCCAGTCGCGTGATCCCAGTGGCATGGTTGCGCGTTGCGTCGCGCGTGCGTCGATCAACCGATGGCGGCGTACCTGCCGAATGCCCGGGGGACTTGGGTGATCATCTTCGATTGCAACGGCGTTCTGGTCGATGGCGAGCCGATCTCGGCCACGGTCGCGGCGGAAGAATTCACCCGTGCGGGCTTCCAGATGACGCCGCAGGTCGTCGCGCGCTTCTTCACCGGCCGGCGCGCGATCGACATGTGCGCCGACGTCGAGGCCGCCACCGGCCGCAAGCTGCCGACAAGCTTCCCGACCGATCTCGCCGCATCGACGTTACGCCGTATCCGCGAAGAGCTGCGCGCGACGCCGCACGCCGCCCACGCGCTGACCTGGGTGCGCGGGCCTAAATGCGTCGCCTCGTCGGCGACGCTCGAGCGCATCCGCGAGAGCCTGGAAACCGCTGGGCTCTTGCGCTTCTTCGAGACGCGCCTGTTCTCCGCCAATGACGTGCCGCGCGGCAAGCCCGCACCCGATATCTTCCTTCACGCCGCAGGCCAGATGGGCATCGATCCGCGCGACTGCCTCGTGGTGGAGGATTCGCCGGTCGGCGTCGCGGCGGCGGTTGCGGCCGGAATGACCGCGATCGGCTTCGTCGGCGGCAGCCACATCCACGCGCTATCGCCGGCGGAACTCACCGCGGCCGGCGCGCGCACCGTCATCGCCGACATGCGGGCGCTCAAGAGCACGGTCGTCGCGCTGCGCGGCTGGTGATTGCCTTTATTTTGCGCATGTTCTTGTCGGCGAACCGGTGACCACCCCGGATCAAGTCCGGGGCGGGCTTTCGCCGGAACATGCGCTATTGCGGCGGGGGCGGCGCTGCCGGCGGCCGGGGCTTCGGCTTGCGCGCCGGCTTGACCGGCTTCTTGCGCGGCTCCGGCGCGGCGCTCTGCGGGTCGAAGCCGACATAGATCACGTATTGGTCGAACTGGTTGCCGGGCGGCATCGGGAAGGTCATGTCTTCCTCGACGTGGGTGAACGTCGCGAACGGCTGGCCCGGCTGCAGCGTCACCGGCACCATGTAGAACTTGGTCCAGACCGTCTGCGGGTTGAGGCCTTCCTTGACGACCGCAAGGCGTATCGGCAGCGCGGTCTCGCCCGGCGTGCCGGCCGGCCCAAGGATGACGCGACCTTCCACGCCGACCTTCATGGTGACGTCCTTGCCACGCAGCGCGCACTCACGTGCGAACCGCACGAAGTTCGCCTGGTAGCGCAGCGACAATGCGGTCGACCCATTGTCCGCGACAGATTGCGAGAAGGTCGAGGCCCCCTGCCGGATGCTGACGTTCGGACAGTCCAGATCGGACTGTCCTGAACTCGCTGTCGCCCGCCATCGTGGTCGAGGAGCCGCCCGTGACGAAATTGCTGAAGCGCTGGGTGAAGGAGGACGAGGACGAGGCCGGCGGCGGCGAGGAGGCCGATGGGCTCGAGCTGCCCAGGCCGCCAAACGACGAGCATGCCGACAGGAAGGCCAGCGCCGCAACCACGCCGATCCCGCCCGCCCACGCTCGCGCTTTACTCCGAGGCCGCATCGTCCCGTCCGTGCCCGTTGCCGTCTTATACCGACCCAACCATGGCGTCCCCAAGGCTGCGTTGCGGCGACACGCCACACCGGCGGCCACACCGGATCGAGTCCGGGGCAGGCTGTCGCCGGGATATGCGCTTTGATTAGCGCATATCCTTGTCGGCGAACCGGTCTCCACTTCGCCGGGATATACGCTTTGATTAGCGCATATCCTTATCGGCGAACCGGTCTCCACTTCGTCGGGATATGCGCGGGGATCAGCGTGGTTCATGCGGGCTCGTCCTTGAGCCGCGCAAACAGCAGGTGATCCTGCCAGATGCCGTTGATGCAGAGATACTGGCGCGCATAGCCCTCGCGCGCGAAGCCGCAGCGCTCCAGCAGGCGGATCGACGGCGTATTGGTCGGGATGCAGGCCGCCTCGACGCGATGCAGCCGCAGCGTCCCGAACGAGAACGGCAGCACCGCCTTGACGGCCGCGGTCATGTGCCCGCGGCGCACGAACGGCAGCCCCATCCAATAGCCGATGCTGCCGGCCTGGGCGACGCCGCGCCGGATGCTCGCGAGCGTCAGGCCGCCGACGAGCAGGTTGTCCGGCTTGCGGAAGACGAAGAATGCGTAGGACTGGTCGCTGCGCCAATCCTCCGCGTAGCGCTTGAGCCGCCGGCGGAAGGCGCCACGGGTGAGATCGTCGGCGGGCCACGACGGCTCCCATGGGGTGAGGAACTCGCGGCTCGCGCCGCGCAGCTCCGCCCATTCCTCGAAGTCGGCCATCTGCGGCAGGCGCAGCGTGACGCCTTCGCCATCGACGGCTAGGCGAGGTCTCGGCAAAGCCGACTGTGCGAAAGAAGGCCATGCGCCGCTCGATCTTCAGGCCGCCTTCGGCACGAGGCGTTCGGCGATCGCGGCGGCGTTTTCGAGCCCGGCGGGGCCGAGCGCCGCGACCGCGGGCCGCCCGCGCGCGATCAGGGCGCGCCCCGCCGCGCGGGCGCTCTCGACCGTCACGGCGTCGATCTTGGCGACGATCTCCTCCAGCGGCATCGGCCGCCCATAGACGCAAATCTGGCGCGCCAGCTGCGAGGCACGCTCGCTCGCGCTCTCCAGCGCCATCAGCTGATTGGCCTTCATCTGCGCCTTGACGCGCGCGACCTCGGATTCATCGAGCGTCTCAGCCGCCGACGCAATCTCTCCCACCACGACGCGCATCAGCTCGGCGGCGTCGGCGACGTCGGTCCCGGCGTAAAGAGCGAACATGCCCGTGTCCGTGTACGTCATGTGGAACGCGGAAATCGAGTAGCACAGCCCGCGCACCTCGCGCACCTCCTGAAACAGCCGCGACGACATCCCGCCGCCGAGGACGTTCGTGAACACGTGCAGGCTATGGAGCGCGGGATCGCGCTGCGGCAGGCCTTCGAGCGCGAGCGCGATGTGCACCTGCTCGAGGTCGCGCGGCTCGACCCGCACGCCGCCGCGGAACGTCGCCCCCTGCGCGGCGGGCGCGACCGGGCCCGCGAAGGCGGAAAAGCGGCGCTCGGCCTCGTCGACCACCGCGCGATGGTCGACCCCGCCAGCCGCCGCGATCACGGTCCGCGGCGCGCGGTAGTGCCGCGTCAAATACGCCTTGAGGCGCTTGGCGTCGAACGAGCGCACCGTCGCGCGCGTGCCGAGGATCGAGCGGCCGATCGGCTGGTCCGCGAAGGCGGTCGCCTGCAGATATTCGAACACGAGATCGTCGGGCGTATCCTCCGTCGCGCCGATCTCCTGAACGATGACGTTCTTCTCGCGCACGATCTCGTCGGGGTCGAAGGACGGCGACGTCAGGATGTCGGCCAGCACATCGAGCGCCAGCGGAACATCGGCCTTGAGCGTGCGCGCGTAGTAGGCGGTCATCTCGACGCCGGTGGCGGCGTTGAGGTCGCCGCCGACGGCTTCGATCTCCTCGGCGATCTGGCGGGCGGTGCGCCGGGTCGTGCCCTTGAACGCCATGTGCTCGAGGAAGTGGGAGATGCCCTGCTCCTCGGCCTGCTCGTGGCGGCTGCCGCAGCCCACCCACACGCCGAGCGCCGCCGTCTGCAGGTGCGGCATCGCGTCGGTGACGATCGTGAGGCCCGATGGCAGACGGGTGACTTCGACGCTCATGCGGCTCTCCCTTCGCGCGCGGCGCGGCTGGCTTCGAGGACGAAACGTTCGACCGCGGCCTGATCCGCGGGCAGGACGGTGACCCGCTCCGGCCGCGTCGCGAGATCGGCCAGCCGGTCGGGCAGCCGCGGGCGCACGCCGCAGGCCGCCGCGACGGCATCTGGAAATTTCGCCGGATGCGCGGTCGACAGCACCACCATCGGCACCGCGGGATCGCGGGCTTCTTTCTCGGCGACCGCGATCGCGACGCCGGTATGCGGATCGATCGTGACGCCGGTCTCGTGCAGCGTGGCGCGGATCGCCGCCGCCGTCTCGTCTTCGCTGGCGCGATCGGCCGTGAACACGGCGCGAATCCCGGCGAGCGCGGTCGCCGCAATGGAGAAGCGGCGCGACTGGGCGAGCGAGGCCATCGCGGCGCGCACCGGCTGCGGATCGCGCCCATAGGCCTCGAACAGCAGGCGCTCGAAGTTCGAGGACACCTGGATGTCCATCGAGGGCGACGCGGTCGCGACCACGTCGCGCACCTCGTAGGTCCCGGTCGCGAGCGTGCGGGCGAGGATGTCGTTGACGTTGGTTGCGACGGTGAGCCGCTCGATCGGCAGCCCCATCTGCGCCGCGACGTAGCCGGCGAAGACGTCGCCGAAATTGCCGGTCGGCACCGTGAAGGCGACCTTGCGGTGCGGCGCCCCGAGCGCGACGGCGGCGACGAAGTAGTACACGACCTGCGCGGCGATGCGCGCGAAGTTGATCGAGTTGACGCCCGAGAGGCCGACGCGATCGCGAAACGCGTGGTGGTTGAACATGGCCTTCACGATCGCCTGGCAGTCGTCGAACGTGCCGTCGATCGCGACAGCATGGACGTTGGCATCGTCGGCGCAGGTCATCATGCGCCGCTGCACCTCGGAGATGCGCCCGTTGGGAAAGAGCACCACGAGGTCGACCTGGGCGCGGCCGCGGAACGCCTCCACGGCGGCGCCGCCGGTGTCGCCCGAAGTCGCGACCGCGATGGTGGTGCGCTCGCCGCGGCCCGCCAGCGCGTGGTCCATCAGGCGGGCGAGAAGCTGCATCGCCAGGTCCTTGAAGGCGAGCGTCGGCCCGTGGAAGAGCTCGAGGATGAAGGTGTTGGGGCCGATCTGCGCGAGCGGCGTCACGGCGGGATGGCGGAACGTCGCATAGGCCTCGCGCGCCATGCGGGCGAGGTCGGCATCCGCCACGGCCCCGCCCGCGAAAGCGCGCAACACCTCGACGGCGACTTCGGCGTAGGGGCGGCCCGCAAAGCCCGCGATGGTGTGGCGATCGAGACGCGGCCAGGACTCCGGCACGTAGAGGCCGCCGTCGCGCGCGAGGCCCGCGAGCGTCACGTCGACAAAGCCGAGCACGGGGGCTTCGCCCCGAGTCGAAATGTAGCGCACGATGCGGTCTCGATCCGGCTGTGGGCGGCGGGTTGAGGCGGTGGACGCCAGGGCCATCCCGGCGCCCTGGCGATCATCTAACTTGTTGGAATCACAAATATTAACGCCGGCCTCCGGGACCCGGGCCGACATCGCCCGAAGACTAGTCGGAAGGGTCGCGGCGCACAAGAACCGGTTGGGTCAGATCTGGGTGGACGCGTCCCGCCGCGCCCGCCAGCGGCCGGCGAACCAGAAGCCGAAGGTTCCGACCAGCACGGCGGCAAGCCCATACCACGTGAAAACGTAGCCGAGGTGATTGTTGGGGAACGACGGCTTCAGGGTGCCTGCCTGCGGCAGGCCACCCGCCACGGGCGGCGCTTCCTGCTCGATATAGAACGGCGCGACCGGGCCGACTCCTTTGACCGCCGCGATCGCGGTCGAATCGCGAGAGAACCAAAGATTCTTGGCCGGTTCCGCCGCGGGCGTGAACATCCCGGGCCGCTCCGGCCAGCGCATGACACCGACGATCTCCACCGGGTCAGCGATTTCGCCTTGCGGGCGCGTCGCCGGATCCTGGCGGCCCTCGGGGACGAAGCCGCGATTGACCATGACGGTGCCGCCGGGAAAGCGCGCCGGCGTGAAGACCCAATAGCCCGGGCCGGAGTCGCCGCCATGCAGGCTCGACCCCGTGGTGAAGACCAGCGCCTCCTTGTCGTTGAGGAACCGGGCCGTGAAGGCGACGCGTTGGAATTCGTCGCTCGCCGGGTCGAGCCGCGCCCAGTCGGCGGACGGCGGCAGCCGGGTCGGCGGTGCCGCGAAGCGCGCCGAGACGGTCGCGATCAGCGCCTCCTTCCAGGCGAGGCGCTTCACCTGCCAGGTGCCGAGCCCGATGAGCAGCGCGAATGCGCACGCCGCCGTAATGCTCGGGCCCACGAGCCCGCGACGCGCCGGCTGGTCGGCGGTCACGATTCCCCCTCGCCCCACGAGCCGCCCTTCCGCGGCCTTGTGGTGGTATTGCAGCGCGATCAGCACGCCCTTCATCGAGCGCAGCGGCGCGAGCGTGGTGAGCAGGATGAGCGGCAGCCACAGCACCACGTGCACCCATATGGGCGGCGCGTAGCGCACCTCGGTGATGAGCGCCGCGCCGACCACGATGAAGCCCGCGAACAGAATCACGAACACCGCCGGACCGTCGCCCGCGTCGACGAACGAATAGTCGAGATCGCAGACTTCACAGCGCGCCTTGAGGCCGAGAAAGCCGGCAAACATGCGCCCCTTGCCGCAGCGCGGGCAGCGGCACGCAAGGCCGGCGAGGATGGGATTGGGAGGCGTGATCGAGGGCTCGGTCATGGACATCTCTCAAGCTCGCCACGTCGTTACGCGCACCACGAAATGCAAGAGGGCGGCCCTTCGGCCGCCCCCCACTATCGCTGTGCTCCCCCTCAGCCGGCGGCGCCGGCGAGATGCGGCCCCTCGCCCCACACGTAGATGCAGGCGAACAGGAAGAGCCACACCACGTCGACGAAGTGCCAGTACCAGGCGGCGAACTCGAAGCCGAGGTGCTGCTTGGGCGTGAACTGCCCCGAGAGAGCGCGGATCAGGCAGACGATCAGGAACACCGAGCCGATGATGACATGGAAGCCGTGGAAGCCGGTCGCCATGAAGAAGGTGGCGCCGTAGATGTTGCCTTTGAAGGCAAATGCCGCGTGGCTGTACTCCCAGGCCTGCACGCAGGTGAAGGTGAGGCCGAGCGCGATGGTGCAGATGAGGCCCCACTTGAGGCCTTTGCGGTCGTCGTGCAGCAGGGCGTGGTGCGCCCAGGTGACCGTGGTGCCCGAGGTGAGCAGGATCAGCGTATTGAGCAGCGGCAGGTGCCAGGGATCGAAGGTCTCGATGCCCTTCGGCGGCCAGACGCCGCCGATGAACGTGTCGCGCATCGCCTGAACGGTGTCGGAGGGAAACAGCGCCGTGTTGAAGTAGGCCCAGAACCACGCGACGAAAAACATCACCTCGGAGGCGATGAACAGGATCATGCCGTAGCGATGCGAGAGCTGCACCACGCGGGTGTGATGCCCCTCCTTGTCGGCCTCGCGCACCACGTCGCGCCACCAGCTGAACATGGTGTAAAGGATGCCCAGCACGCCGGCGATCAGGAGATAGCCCGCGCCGGGGAAGAGCTTGTGCATCCAGCAGATGGCGCCGACCGCCATGATGAAGGCCGACACCGACCCCACGGCCGGCCACGGGCTCGGGTCGACCAGGTGGTAGTCGTGGTGCTTGACGTGGGCATCCGCCATTTGCGTCATCTCCGTCTTCTATTCCGTCGCGGCGCCTGCGCGCCACATTTGCGTTTGCAATCTCACAGTTTCCGTCCCGGACCCGGCAGCTCCGCGTTCCCGCTGGCCGGTTGCGACGGCTCGGTCACCGGAACCGGGTAGAACGTGTAGGACAGCGTAATGGTGTTGAGATCGTCCTCGTCGGCATCCTTCACGATCGACGGATCGACGTAGAACACCACCGCCATCTGCCGCTTTTCGCCCGGCGCCATCCGTTGCTGGGTGAAGCAGAAGCAGTTGATCTTGGTGAAGTAGGCGCCGACCTGGGGCGGCGACACGTTGTAGGCCGCCTGCCCCTCGGTGACGCGCGCCGCCTCGTTGATCACGTTGTAGTAGACGGTCGCGACCTCGCCGATGTGCAGGTCGATCGAGGTGACCTCCGGCTCGAAGCGCCACGGCAGCCCGGAGCTGACATTGGAGTCGAACCGCACCGTGATCTTGCGCGCCAGCATCCCGGCGGGCGCGACCTTGGCGACCTGGGTCGTGCCGCCGAAACCGGTCGTACGGCAGAACCAGTTGTAGAGCGGCACCGCCGCATAGGCCGCACCTACCATCGCGGCGACGAACACGCCGCAGGCGGCCGCGACCGCGATGTCGCGCCTCGGCGTCGGGCGGCGGGGTGCATCGGTCATGGTGCGATCGTCCTCATGGTGCCGGCCCCAATGGATGCAGCCCCACTTTGACGATGGTCAGCGCGAAGAACACGGCAACGAGCACGCCGAGCGCGAGCGCGATGGCGATCGAGCGCGCGCGCTGGCGGCGCTTCTGCTCGTCGGTGAGCACGATGCCGTCTTTGTCATCGTGCTTGCTGTCTTGGACCATGACGCTCATCCGCCGCTCACACGGCCCGGCCGAGCAGGTGCGCGAGCCGGTCGTCGGCCAGCAGCACCGCGAACAGGACGAAGAGATAAAGGATCGAGAATCCGAACAGCTGCTTCGCGCCCGTCAGCCCGGTCTCGCGCTTGACCCGGACGGCGAGCGCGACCATGCCGGCGCCCATGACGACCGCCGTCGCGCCGTAGAGCACGCCGGCGTAGCCGAGGATCCACGGCAGCGCGCCGAGCGGGGCGAGCACCAGCGAGTAGATCAGGATCTGCCGCCGGGTCTCCGCCTCTCCGGCGACGACCGGCAGCATCGGAATGCCGGCGCGCGCGTAGTCGCCGGCGCGCCACAGCGACAGCGCCCAGAAATGCGGCGGCGTCCAGAAGAAGATGATGAGGAACAGGATGATCGACTCGACGCCGAGGCCGCCGGTCGTGGCGGCCCAGCCGATCATCGGCGGGAACGCGCCGGCCGCGCCGCCGATCACGATGTTCTGCGGCGTCGAGCGCTTGAGCCACATCGTGTAGATCGCGACGTAGAAGAAGATCGTGAAGGCGAGGATCCCGGCGGCGAGCCAGTTGGCGGCAAGGCCGAGCACCACGACCGAGCCGCCCGCGAGCGTCATGCCGAAGCCGAGCGCCTCGCCGCGGGTGACGCGGCCGGCCGGGATCGGCCGGGCCGAGGTGCGCGCCATCACGGCGTCGATGTCGGCGTCGTACCACATGTTGAGCGCGCCGGCGGCGCCGGCGCCGATCGCGATGCACAGCAGCGAGATGAAGCCGACCACCGGATTGAGATGGCCGGGCGCGACCATCAGCCCGACCAGCGCCGTGAACACGACGAGCGACATCACGCGCGGCTTCATCAGCGCGATGTAGTCGCCGACGTCCGCGAGACTGGGCTCGGCACGCGCGTCCGCCCCCGCGGGGCGGGCGAGCTCGGCGCCTTGCGTCAACAGCGACATCGTAGCGTAGTCTCAACTCGTATGCGGTCGTCCGCCGCGCCTCACTTGATGCGCGGCAGCACCTCGAACTGGTGGAACGGCGGCGGCGACGTGAGCGTCCACTCGAGCGTGGTCGCGCCCGGCCCCCACGGATTGTTGGCTGCCTTCTCTTTGCGCAGGAAGGCGCTCACCATCCCGTAGAAAAAGATCAGGATGCCGACGCCGGCGATGTAGGAGCCGATCGAGGAGATGAAATTCCAGTCGGCGAACGCATCCGGATAGTCGGCGACGCGACGCGGCATGCCGGCAAGGCCGAGGAAGTGTTGCGGGAAGAAGATCAGGTTGACGCCGACGAACGTCACCCAGAAGTGCAGCTTGCCGATCCACTCCTCGTACATGTAGCCGGTGAATTTCGGGAACCAGTAGTACCAGCCGGCGAAGATCGTGAACACGGCGCCGAGCGAGAGCACGTAGTGGAAGTGCGCTATCACGTAGTAGGTGTCGTGCAGGGAACGGTCGACGCCCGCATTGGCGAGCACCACACCGGAGACGCCGCCCACCGTGAACAGGAAGATGAAGCCGACAGCCCACAGCATCGGCGTCTTGAACTCGATCGAACCGCCCCACATGGTGGCGATCCACGAGAAGATCTTCACGCCGGTCGGCACCGCGATCACCATCGTGGCGGCGACGAAATAGGCCTGCGTGCCCGACGACATGCCGACCGTGTACATGTGGTGTGCCCACACGACGAAGCCGATGCCGCCGATCGCGACCATCGCGTAGGCCATGCCGAGATAGCCGAACACCGGCTTCTTCGAGAACGTCGCGATGATCTGGCTGACCATGCCGAAGCCGGGCAGGATCAGGATGTAGACTTCGGGATGACCGAAGAACCAGAACAGGTGCTGGAACAGCAGCGGATCGCCGCCGCCCTCGGGGCTGAAGAAGGTCGTGCCGAAGTTGCGGTCTGTGAGCAGCATCGTGATCGCGCCGGCGAGAACCGGCAGCGCCAGCAGCAGCAGGAACACGGTGACCAGGATCGACCACACGAACAGCGGCATCTTGTGCAGCGTCATGCCGGGCGCGCGCATGTTGAAGATCGTGGTGATGAAATTGATGGCGCCGAGGATCGAGGACGCGCCGGCGAGATGGATCGACAGGATGGCGAAGTCGACTGCCGGGCCCGGGTGGCCGCTCGTCGAGAGCGGCGCATAGAGCGTCCACCCGGTGCCGGCACCGGCGGAGCCCGGCTCGCCCTCGACGAAGGCCGAGGTGAGCAGCAGCGCGAACGAGGCCGGCAGCAGCCAGAACGAGATGTTGTTCATGCGCGGGAACGCCATGTCGGGCGCCCCGATCATCAGCGGCACGATCCAGTTGCCGAAGCCGCCGATCATCGCCGGCATCACCATGAAGAAGATCATGATGAGGCCGTGCGCGGTGGCGAAGACGTTGTATTCGTGCGTCTGATGGAAGATCTGCACGCCCGGGTACATTAGCTCGGCGCGGATCGCGATCGACATCGCGGCGCCGATCGTGCCAGCCGCCATCGCGAACACGAGGTACATCGTGCCGATGTCCTTGTGATTGGTCGAGTAGACGAAACGCCGCCATCCCGTCGGATGGCTGTGCTCATGGTCATGGGTGTCGGCTGCTGCGTGCGTTGCCATGTGCTTCCTTAGTCCTTCAACGCTCGTTCAAATCCCAAGCTCGCGATGGCGCGGGCTCTCCGCTCTCGCCCCCAGGCGAACCTCTTCACTTGGCCGCGACCGCAACCGCGGTCGGCGTGTCTTTGCTCGATTTGGCCGCGACTGCAACCGTGGCCGGCGTATCGTCGCTCGCATACTTCTTTTTCGCCTCGGCGAGCCAGGCCTGGAACTCCTGGTTGCTCACGACGTGCACGGCGATCGGCATGAAGGCGTGATCCCGACCGCACAGCTGGGAGCACTGGCCGTAATACATGCCTTCGCGCGTCGCCTTGAACCAGGTTTCGTTGATGCGGCCCGGGATCGCGTCGATCTTGACGCCGAATGAAGGCACCGACCAGGAGTGGATCACGTCGGCGCCGGTGACCAGCACCCGCACCACCTTGTTGACCGGCACCACCAGCTCGTTGTCGACGGCCAGGAGGCGTGGAACGTCGGCCTTAGGATCCTTGACGAGACGCGCCTGGCGCTCGTCGTCCTTGAGCATCAGCGAATCGTATTCGAACTTGCCGTTGTCGGGATAGCTGTAGCTCCAGAACCACTGCTTGCCGGTCACCTTCACGGTAAGGTCGGCGGGCGGCGTGTTGAGCTGGAAGAAGAGCAGCTTGAACGACGGCACCGCGATCCCCAGCAGAATCAGGATCGGAAGGAGCGTCCACAGGACCTCGACAAACGTGTTGTGGGTCGTGCGCGACGGCGTCGGGTTGGCGCGCGAATTGAACCGGAAGATCACGATCAGCAGGAGCACCAGGACGAACCCGGCGATGAGCGTGATGATCACCACCAGCCAATTGTGAAACCAGACGATGTCGTCCATCACCGGCGTGACGGACCCCTGCGGCCCGATTTCCCAGGGCGTCGGCTGGCCGTACCCGGCCCACGCGGCGCTCGCGCCCGCGATCGCCATCACGGCCAGCAGCGCCGTAATGCAAATTCGGGAAATGACTCGCATCGTTGTCCGTGCTCCTTCGACGAGTTGCGGCTGTCGCCGAGCCGCTATGTTGGCGCATATCCTTTACGGCGAACCGGTATCCACTCCGCCGGGAGATGCGCGATATCTTTATTGCGCACCCTCGCCGGCGAACCCCAGACCCTTCACCGGAACATGCGCTTCGCACCGTACTCGCGAGGCAGGTGCGATTTTGACACGCCGCTGCGACCCAGGGCCGCATTGGCCGAGTTTCCAGCGCGCGGGGGGCGCGCCCGGAAGAAACCCGGCTTCTCAAACCACAATTCAGCCCGGCTCGCAACGTGCCTCATTGCATGACCCACGACATCTTCCCATGACCCAGCGGGAAGCTCGATTCGGCCGGTGGATCAATCGGATTCGAGCGCGCTCCGGCGGTTCGCCCCTCATTCTTGACACGATGGGCCGGTTCTGTACCTCAGCTTCCGGTGCCGTTGCCGGGCGCGATTTGCACACACGGACGACCCGGCGGGCGCCGGCGCAGGAGGAAGCTCGACCATGCCGTATCTCCGCGGGGGCGCACCGCGATCGGCTTTGACCGCCTTCATCGTGATCGCTGCCTGCCTGCTCGGATCGACCATGGATGCCGCGGCCCAGGGCGCGATCCGCTCCGTGCATGGCGACTGGCAAATCCGCTGCGAAACCCCGCCCGGCGCCCAGAGCGAGCAATGTGCGCTGTTTCAGAGCGTGGTCGCCGAGGATCGCGCCACCGTCGGCATCACGGTGTTGGTGCTCAAGACCGCCGACCAGAAGACGCGCCTGATGCGGGTCCAGGCCCCGCTCGGCGTTTTGCTGCCGGCCGGGCTCGGCCTCAAGGTCGACAATGTGGATGTCGGCCGCGCCGGCTTCGTCAAATGCCTGCCGCGCGGCTGCTACGCCGAGGTCGTCATGGACGACAAGCTGGTCGGCCAGCTGCGCAACGGCACCACGGCGACCTTTTTCATCTTCCAGACGCCGGAGGAAGGCATCGGTTTCCCGCTGAGCCTGAAAGGCTTCGGCGAGGGGTACGATCAGCTACCGTGACGACCGCGAATGGGGAATAGCGAGTAGGGAAAAGTGGCTCGAGGCCGCAATTCGCAATTCGCTACTCGCCTTTCCCTCAATGCGTCAGCGTGCTCATCGCCGTCGCTGGCGCGATCGCGAGCAGCGCCGCATAGGCGTCGACCAGCCCGGCCCCATACTCGTCGTCGCGGCCCTTGGGGCCGAGGTCGTGGGCGGTGCCCATCAGGATCGCCTGCACGGCCGCGGGCGTAAGGCTCGGATTGCGCTCGAGGAGCAGCGCCGCAAGCCCGCTCACATGGGCGGTGGCGACCGACGTTCCGGTGGTGAAGCCGTAGCCGCCCCGGGGGGCAGCGACGAAGATCTCGACCCCGGGCGCCGCAACCGCGACGTAGGCGCCGTGGTTGGCAACATTCAGCACATGGTCGTCGATGTCGGTCGCCGTCACGGCGATCACCTCGGGATACGCGGCCGGATAGTCGGGCGCCGCCCGTGGGCCGTCATTGCCGGCGGCCGCGACCAGCACCATGCCCTTTTGCCGCGTGGCGGCGATCATCTTATGCAGCTCGGGATCCGGCGGCCCCGTGAAGCTCATATTGACGACGCGCGCGGCGGAATTGGCCGTCCATTGCAGCGCATCGAGGACACGGGTCGTCGTGCCACGCGCGCCGCTGCTCTCGCCGTCGAAGGCCCGCACCGCCAGGATTTGCGCGCCCGGCGCCACGCCCATGAGCCTGCCATGCGCCACGATCGCGCTCGCCATGGCGGTGCCGTGGCGGTGCGGGACGAGGTCGCCGCCAAAGGCGTCGAACCCGCCCGCGACGGCGCCGCTCAAATCGGGGTGGCGCGAATCGATTCCCGAATCGATGACCGCAACGAGCACGTGGTCGCCGGTCGCGAGACGATGTGCCTGCGGCAGGTGCAGCTTGCTCACCGCGTACTGCATCGGATCGCCGATCGCGGCGGACGGCGCGCCCGCGTCCTGCAGCGTATAGACGTAGTTCGGCTGCACGGCGGCGATGCGCCGATCGGCCTGCAGGCCGCCGATCACGGCCGGGACCTGCCGACGGTCGGTGATGCGAAAACGATAGAGCACCGTATTGATCAGCGGCAGCGGATGACGGCCGAGCAGCGCCAGCCGCTGGTCCTGGGCGAAACTGACGATCGCCTGGGGTGGAACATTGGCGGCGAAGCTGACCAGGACCTCGTCGGGGACGAAGCGGCGATCGCTGCCGCTGGCCGCGGCGCCCGAGGTGCCGGTGGCCGCGTTTGCGCCTGCCGCCGAGGCGCCGAGCGGCCCGGACGGCTGAGCATTGGTCACGCCGATCGGACCGTTCGGGACCGTGGGCGGCCCGATGACGATCGGGCGGCGTGGCCGGAAGGGCCGCCGCGGCGGCTTATCTCCGCCCCGCGCGGGCGGTGGCAGCAGCACAAAACGCGCGCCCAGGCGACGGGCGCCCCAGTTGGAGCCGCGATGGGTCAGCGGGCGAGAGGCCTGGCGGGCCGTTCCAACGGCATGAAAGCCGGAAGATCCGCGCGACCCCATAGCGGCGGCGCTGTCGACGCTCGCCCACAGAACCGGGGCGGCCGCGATCGAGAGCCAGGTCAGCACGATCGTGCGCAGCGACCGATACCAACGGCGCGACCGCGACGCCGAGCCGGCGGCCGGCCCCTGCTCGCCCGAATGTCGCTGCTCGATGGTCATCGCGCGCTCCTCACATTCGTGGCGGCCCAAGCCGCCTCCAGGGTGTTGTCCGATGAGCCTTGCGGATGCCGGTAGCGCGTCACCGGCTGACCGTGGGGGACTCATGGGTTGGTGGCCCGGCAGCGGCGGCGGGTTCAAAAAGGATGCGAATTGCGCGGCGATGACCTATCTGATGGTGACCCGTTCGTTGCCGCCCCCTCCCCGGGAACCCGCCCATGACCCTGCCCACCTCATCGCTCATCGACCGCGCCGGCCTCGATCGCGGACGGATCAGCCAGATCGTCATCCGCGGGCTCGACGGGGCGGATGATGGCGAGCTCTATCTCGAGTACCGCCAGTCCGAGGTGCTGGTGTTCGACAACGGCCGGCTCAAGCAGGCGACCTACGACACGGCGCAAGGATTTGGCTTACGCGCCGTCAAGGACGAGGCGGTCGGCTATGCCCATGCGTCCGACGTCTCGGAGGCCGCCATCGCGCGCGCCGCCGATTCGGTGCGCGCCGTGAAGGGCGGCTATTCGGGCACGACCGCGCAGGCGCCCGGCCGCACCAATGTGCGGCTCTACACGGACGAAAATCCGCTCGGCACGCCGCCGTTCGAGGCCAAGGTCAAGCTGCTCCAGGAGATCGACGCCTATGCGCGGGCGAAGGACCCGCGCGTGCGGCAGGTGACGGCAAGCGTCGCGGCCTCCTGGCAGGTGGTCGAAATCCTGCGCCCCGACGGCGAGTCCTATCGCGACGTGCGGCCGCTGGTGCGGGTCAATGTCTCGGTGGTCGCGGGCGACGGTGACCGCCAGGAGTCCGGCAGCCACGGCTATGGCGGACGCGAGGGCTACGAGCGCTTCATCGCCTCCGGCGCGTGGCGCAACGCGGTCGACGAGGCGGTGCGCCAGGCGACGGTCAATCTCGAGGCAGTCCCGGCACCGGCCGGCGAGATGGACGTGGTGCTCGGCGCCGGCTGGCCGGGCGTGATGCTGCACGAGGCGGTCGGCCACGGCCTCGAGGGCGACTTCAACCGCAAGAAGACCTCGGCCTTCGCGGGCCTGATGGGCCAGCAGGTCGCCGCCAAGGGCGTGACCGTGGTCGATGACGGCACAATCGCGGCGCGGCGCGGCTCGCTCTCGATCGACGACGAGGGCACGCCGACCAATCGCACGGTGCTGATCGAGGACGGCATCCTGGTCGGCTACATGCAGGACCGGCAGAACGCGCGGCTGATGAACATGCGTCCCACCGGCAACGGACGGCGCGAGAGCTACGGCCACGTGCCGATGCCGCGCATGACCAATACCTACATGCTGGCCGGCGGGCGCGACCCGCAGGAGATCATCGCATCGGTGAAGAACGGCATCTATGCGGTGAACTTCGGCGGCGGGCAGGTCGACATCACCTCCGGCAAATATGTCTTTCAGTGCACCGAGGCCTATCGCATCGAGGGCGGCAGGATCGGCGCGCCGGTCAAAGGCGCGATGTTGATCGGCAACGGCCCAACCGACCTCCACCGCATCACCATGGTGGGCAACGACCTGGCGCTCGATACCGGCGTCGGCACCTGCGGCAAGAACGGCCAGGGCGTGCCGGTCGGCGTCGGCCAGCCGACGCTGCGGATCGATCGAATCACGGTCGGCGGCACCGGCGGCTGATCATCCCTCACTTCATGAGCGGGCACTGCGGGCCGTGATTCGCGGCCCGGGCTGGCGCGCGCGAATGTCACGCCCTCCCCTTCATCCCCCTCAAGCGAATCACCTCAGCGCGATTCGCGGGCCCGATGTGCCAAGCAACAAAAGGTATTTCTTTAGAGAATTTGTGAAATATCTAAACATATTAACGTGTTGCGCCGCAAAATGACCCCATTTTGAACAGGGATTCGCGCCAATCGCCAAGCATTCCGCGCCCCATCGTCATCCCATCACCATGGAAGGGGGAATGGAATGAAGTCGAAAATCCTTTTGGCGTGCGTATTTTCTGCAGGTATTCTCGCGACAACAATAGGCTCTGCCAGCTCTACTGAGCGGCACGCTCATATGCGGGTGCATTACTTGCACTTGCATCGGCACGCCGCCTATCTCGCGGTTCACCGATATGCGCACCATCATCGCGCCGTCGCGTGGCGGGTTCGGCACGAGCGGCCGGAGAGCGCCGACGTGGCGGTCGGTGGCGGCGAGTACTCCGGTATCGCGTCGGTCTATCGGGGCGGCCATACGGCAAACGGCGAGTTCGCCTCGTCCGGTGGCATGACGGCGGCGCACCGTACGTTGCCGTTCGGAACCATGGTGCGGGTCACCAACCGCAGCACCGGGCGCTCGATCGTCGTGCGCATCAATGATCGCGGTCCGTTCGTGCGTGGCCGCGTGATCGACCTCACGCCGGCCGGTGCGCACGCGCTCGGCTTCTCGGGTCTCGCGCCGGTGACGCTCGCGGTGGTCGGCCGCGGCTGAGCCAACGAGCCGGCCTTTGCGGAACGCAAAAGAGCCGGCTTCGGCAACTACCCTTGCCTCCCGGGGGCCATGCGCATTATGCTTGCGCATGACCCCGGGAGGCGCCGATGATGAGCCAGCGCCCAGTCAAGAAACGCGCCGTCAACCTGTTCGTCGATGCCGACTTGCTCGACGAGGCGCGCCGGCTGCGCATCAATGTGTCGGAGACGCTGGAACGCCGCCTGCGCACGATCGTGCGGGCAGATGCGGAAAAGCGTTGGCTGGAGCAGAATCGGGCGGCGATCGATGCCTACAATCGACGCGTCGCCACCCACGGTCTGCTCGCCGACGACGCGACGCTCCTGTAGTCGCCCGTGAATCAATTCGACATCGTCGACAACCCGTTTCCGCGCAGCCGCGAGCGGCAGCCTTTTCTCGTGGCTCTGCAAAGCGACCTGCTGACACGCAACCTGGATACGCTCGTCGTGGCGCCGCTCGAACCGGCCGCCTCCGGCACCTTCGCGGACCGTCTCAATCCGCAGGTCGAGATCGAGGGCAGCGCGTTCGTGGTGATCACCCAGGAAATCGTGACTGTGCGCAAAAGCGTGCTCGGAAGAGCGCGTGCCTCGATCGCGAGCGATCGCGACAAGATCATTGCCGCGCTCGATATGCTGTTCACCGGATTCTGAGCTGTCCTACCGCACCACGCCCGAGATGCAGCACGGCTTGTGACGCGGCGGCTTCACCTTGTCCTTGAGGTAGCAGCGCGCGGCCGGCCCCGCATACCCGGGGCGCAGATAGGTCCAGGCGCGACAGTGGTTGTCGCCCTCGCACTCGGCTTTGCAGGAAAGACCGCTGGGGTCGGGCGTTATGTCGACGCTCTTGTAGTCGCCGCCGACACGATCGATGGCGAACTCGACCGGCCCACGCCGCGGGGCGACCACGCCTGCGCCGCGCACGCCGGACACGCTGCCGGCTTGCTCGACGCGCGCCGGCACCTGCGACTTGAGCCAGCACACCGCGGTGTTCTGGCCGGCCGGATAGCTGAAGCTCCACGCCCGGCAGCGCGCTTCGCGCTCGCAGCGCAGCGCACAGATCACCGGATCGCCGGTCCGCACCGGAAAGTTGGAATAGTCGCCGCCGGGCCGGTCGAAGCCGACTTGCGCCCAGGAGGCTGGGGCCGCGAAGATCAACGATAATGACGCCAGCACAATAAATCGAAATCGCATGGAAATTGCCCGCCGGTCGGCACTCTTGCGCGCGCCCCGCTACGCATGCGTAGCACATGTTAAAGATGCGCGCGCCCGGAAGCGAGGCTCGTCGTCGACCTGCCCCCAACAAAGGCGGGTCAATTGGCCTCACCGCCGACGGGCCTTCCCGCCATGACAACAGCACGCCGCCCGTTCAAGATCGCCGGCGTGAACGTAAGCGTGCCGGGACAGGTGTGAATGAAAACTGCCAATTGGGCCATCGCGGCGCTCGCCGCGATGGTTACGCTGCTTGCACCCGCGTTGTGGAACGGCTTCCCGCTGCTCGAATACGACACCGGCGGCTATCTCGCGCGCTGGTTCGAGGGCTATCTCGTGCCGAGCCGCTCGACCGTCTACGGGCTGTTCGTCGTGGCGGGCTGGCCGCTCGATTTCTGGCCGCAGGTCGTGCTGCAGGCGGCCGCCACCGTCTGGGTGCTCGCACTGGTGCTGCGCTCCTACGGCTTCGGCGGGCGTCCCTGGACGCTGCTCGCCGTGGTCATCGCGCTCTGCGCGACGACGACCTTGCCGTGGCTCGCCGGCATCCTGCTCACCGACATTTTCGCCGGGCTCGCGGTTCTTGCGCTGCATCTCGTCGTCATGCGCGCGGACACGTTGAGCCGCCGTGAGCGCCTCGCGCTGGTGCTCTTCGTTGCGTTCTGCGGCGCGACCCATAGCGCCACGTTCCTCGTCCTGCTCGGCCTTGCGGCCGCAGCCCTGCTGGTGGCGCTGATCGGTCGCCAAGTCGTCGCGCTCGCCGGCGCGCTGCGGGCCGCCGCGGCGGTAGCGCTCGCCGCCGTGATGCTGTTGTCGGCGAACTTCGCGCTCTCCGGCGAAGTCGCATGGACGCCGGGCGGCTATGGCATCGTGTTCGCGCGCATGATGCAGGACGGCATCGTGACGCGCTATCTCGATGCCCATTGTGCCGAGGAGAACTTCACGCTCTGCCCCTACCGGCATAGTTTCCCGCCCACCGCCGACGATTTCCTGTGGCAATACGGCAGCATCTTCGACAAGCTCGGCCGCTTCAAAGGCCTCGGCAACGAGATGCGCACCATCGTGCTCGGCAGCTTGGCCGAATATCCGGGCGAGCAACTCGAGGCCGCGCTCGCGGCCGCCGGCCGGCAGCTCATCAGCGTCGGCTCCGGCGAAGGCGTGCTGACGCCGCTCGCGCACACCTACGGCATCATCAAACGCTACATGCCGGCCGTCGTCCCGGCGATGGAGGCGGCACGCCAGCAGCACGACGAGCTGCGCTTCGCGGCGATCAATGCCGTGCACGTGCCGGTCGCGCTCGCCACCATGGCGCTGCTGCCGCTGCTGTTCGTCCTCGGACTACGCTCGCGCGACTATCGCGATGTCGGCCTCCTCGCCGCGACGGTGTCGCTCGCCATCCTCGGCAACGCGGTCGCGTGCGGGACGCTGTCGAACCCGCACGACCGCTACGGCGCGCGGCTCGCCTGGATCCCGCTCGTGGTGGCGGCGCTGGCGTTGCTGCGCCAGCAAGGCGCCGCGTCCAAGGCTCCGGAGGGGATCGGCGCGATCGCGTCGGGCGCACAGGTGTAGCGCGCCGTCCGCGGACCTCGTCCGTTTCGCGCCAGTGCGACATCCCATATGGTGACCACCATATCGTGATCACAGTGGCGCCGCGGCGATCCGCGCGCTTGTCCCCGGATCGGCTCATGACGCACGTCCCCGACGACCTCGGCCTCCTGCTGCTTCCGCTCGTGCTGCTCGCGGCCGCGGTGGTGAGCGTGCCGATCGCCCGCCTGCTGCGGCTCTCCCCGATCGTCGCGTATCTCGCGGCCGGCGTCGTCATCGGACCGTACGGGGTCGCGCTGTTCCGCGAGCCGCAGACGATCCTGACGGTCGCGCAACTCGGTGTCGTCCTGCTGCTGTTCCTGATCGGGCTCGAGCTCGAGTTCAGCCGCCTGCTCGCGATGCGGCGGGCGATCTTCGGCCTCGGCGCCGCGCAGCTCGCGTTGACGGCGGCGGTGCTGGGCGGACTTGTGGTCGCCTCCGGCCTCGCGTCGTGGCGCGGCGGGACGATCGTCGGGCTCGCGCTCGCCATGTCGGCGACCGCGATCGCGCTGAAAGTCCTCGAGGATCGCGGCGATCTGCAACGCAGCTACGGCCAGCGCGCGTTCGCGATCCTGCTCTTCCAGGACATGTCGGTCGTCCCATTGCTCGCGCTCGTGCCGCTGCTCGCGCCCGAAAGCGACAGTCACGCGAGCTTCGCCGACGGGCTGTGGGCGGTCGGAAAGATCGCGGCCGCGATCGCCCTCGTGGTGGCGGCCGGCCGCTACCTGCTCAACCCCTTCCTCAAGCTGCTCGCCGGCACCGGGGCGCGCGAGGTGATGACCGCGGCCGCGCTGCTGGTCGTGCTCGGCGCGGCGGCGCTCATGCAGGCTGCCGGCATGTCAATGGCGCTCGGCGCGTTCCTCGCCGGCATGATGCTCGCGGAATCCAATTATCGCCACGAGCTCGAGGCCGATATCGAGCCCTTCCGCGGCCTGCTGCTCGCGCTGTTCTTCATGGGCGTCGGCATGTCGATCGACGTCACGGTCGTGCGCGCCAATCTCGCGCTGATCATCGGCGCGGCGATCGCGATCACGCTGCTCAAGATGCTGGTGGTCTGGCTCCTCTTCCTGCCGATCTGCGCCACCCAGCGCGACGCGCTGCGCGCCGGCGCGGTGCTCACCGCGGCGGGCGAGTTTTCCTTCGTCCTCATCCCGCTCGGCGTCGCGCTCGGCGCGCTCAGTCCGGCGCAGGGCAGCCTGTTCGCCGCGATCGCGGCCGTCACCATGCTGATCGCGACGCCGACGGCGGCGCTGGTCGATTGGCTGATCGCGCGGTTCGACCGCGGCGCCGAGCGCGCGCCGGACGATTTCGACGGCGCGCACGGCTCGATCCTGCTCATCGGCTTCGGCCGCTTCGGCCAGATCGTCGCGCAATGCCTAGTCGCCGAAGGCGTCGACGTGACGACCATCGACAGCGACCCGGAGATGATCGAAGCCGCGACCCGGTTCGGCTTCAAGGTCTACTACGGCGATGGCGGGCGCCTCGACGTGCTGCGTGCCGCCGGCGCCGAGGCGGCGCGCGTGATTGCGGTCTGCGTCGACGACCCCGAGATGGCGTTGCGCATCGTCGATCTGGTGCGCGCGGAGTTTCCCGGCACGGCCCTGTTCGTGCGCTCCTACGATCGCCGCCATTCGCTGCGGCTGATCGCCAAGGGCGTCGACTTCGAGCTGCGCGACACTTTCGAATCGGCGCTGGCCTTCGGCCGCCGCGCGCTCGAGGGCCTCGGCCTCGATCCCGAACGGGCGCAAGCGGTCCAGGACTTCGTGCGCGCGCGCGATCTCGATCGCCTGGCGATCCAGCAGGCGCAAGGCGTATCGGCCGGGCTGGAGTTGTTCGGCGCGCGCTTCGTGCAGCCGGAGCCGCTGTCGCAGCCGCGGCGCGAGAGCCTGGCGCTCAATCCGGAGGCAAGCGACGTCGCCGATCCCGAATAGCTCTGTTGTTTGAGCATGATCATGAAAAGCGCCCGCCGGAGGGGCCGGCGGGCGCGGGACTCGACCGCGAGAGGGGTGCCGCGATCGAGCCGAAGGCCGATGGGGAGGGGATCGGCCGGGGACGGATTCACATGGCGAGCCGGCGGGGATCCTGGCGCGCGATGGCACGTGCATCCGCGAGCGGGACGATCGAGGGCCCGGCGCAACCAGGCAAGAGATCGATCACCGCGCTGGTCACGCGCACGGACCGACGCTCGCGCTGCCGGCGAACCAACACCGCGGTTGGATCGCGCCACAGCGGCTCGGACAGCGCATCATTGAGATCGCTGCGGGTGAGGCCGATGTCTCGGAGCATGCGCTCGTCCAACGAGGCCAGCATCGTGACGTCCCCGCGATGGCTCCATGCCGCTACGACGCGATGGCCGAGACGCGCGGCGGCCGAGACAAAACCGGCGAAAGCCCGTGCGAATGGAACCGGAAGGGCGGATGTCGTGAGCGTGGTCATGGCGCTGTTCCTTCGTCCGCCGACCCCGGAGAGGCGACAAATCGCGACCGCCGGCGAGGCCAGCGGCCCGACCACCCCACCAATTGGATCGGACTGCCTGTTTGTCGCAGAAATCGATTGATAAATAAAACGAATGTTTTTAATCTGACCAATCAGAACATGTGATATATAGCTCCTTCCGCCTCCACGCCCGGGAGCCACCCATGACGGCGCTCATCGACATCGACCAGTTGCGCACATTCATCGCCATCGCCGAGACCGGCAGCTTCACCAGGGCGGCCGAGTTCGTGCACAAGACCCAGTCGGCGGTCTCGATGCAGATGAAGCGCCTGGAGGAACGGCTCGACCGCCCGGTCTTCGCGCGCGACGGGCGCGCCTCGAAGCTCACCGAGGACGGCGAGCGGCTGCTCGACTACGCGCGCCGCATCGTCAAGCTCAACGTCGAGGCGCTCGCCGCGTTCTCCAAGACCGAGCTCAGCGGCCGCGTCCGGCTCGGCGTGCCGGACGACTATGCGGACCGCTATCTGCCCGAGATCATGGCGCGCTTCTCGCGCGCCTATCCGGGGGTCGAGCTGACCGTCACGTGCCAGCCGTCGAGCGAGCTGATGACGCTGATCGACGACAACGAGCTCGACCTCGCGATCGTCACCAATTTCGACCGCAAGCGGCCGGTCGAGGTCTTTCGCCGCGAGCGGCTGCTCTGGGTATCGTCGAACCGCCATTCGCCGCACAGCGAGGAACGCGTGCCGCTCGCGCTCGGCCGGCCGATCTGCATCTGGCGGCGCGCCGCGCTCGAAAGCCTGGAGGCGACCGGCCGGCCCTATCGCATCCTGTTCACGAGCGCGAATGCCGGCGCCGTCGGCGCGGCGGTGCTTGCCGGGCTCGCGGTCTCGGTCTTTCCCGAGTCGGCGCTGCGGCCCGGCATGCGCGTGCTCACGCCGGCCGAAGGATTCAGCGAGCTGCCGCCCTGCGAGGTCGGGCTGATCCGCAATCCGCATGAGCGGCCGAAGCTTGCCGACGCGCTCGCGGGCCATATCATCTCGTCGCTCGACAATCTCTCGGAAGCGCGCGAGGCCGCGGAGTAACTGTCATTGCGAGGGTCGCAAAGCGACCCGAAGCAATCTCGATCCGCAGGCGCATGACCTCGGGGCGAGATTGCTTCGTCGCCCTGCGGGCTCCTCGCAATGACGGAAATCAGTAGGCGTATTCCGTATAGACTGGCGCGACCGAGCCGCCCCACGCGCCGTGATACTTCTCCAGCAAATCCTCGGCCGGCGTGCGGCCGCGCGCCACGATTTCGTCGAGCGGTTCGAGATAGCGCGTCTCGTCGCGCCCGCTCGCGTCGAGATGCTTGCGGCGCTTCAATCCTTCGTGCGCGATGGCGAGGCATTGCTTGGCGAGATCGAGAAGCGAGCGCCCACGCATGCTCGCCCGAAAACCCAGCCTCGGCACATCGTCGCGCAACTGCTGGCGCTCCTCGGCGGTCCAATCCTTGACGACGTCCCAGGCGGCATCGAGGCAGGCGTCGTCGTAGAGAATGCCGACCCAGAATGCCGGCAGCGCCGGCAGGCGCCGCCACGGTCCGCCGTCGGAGCCGCGCATCTCGAGGTAACGCTTGAGGCGCACCTCGGGAAAGATGGTCGAGACGTGGTTCGCCCAATCCGACACGCTCGGACGCTCGCCCGGCAGCGCCGCGAGCCGGCCGGCCATGAGGTCGCGGAACGACTGGCCGGCGACGTCGATGTACTCGTCGCCGCGCTTGACGAAATACATCGGCACGTCGAGCGCGTAATCGACATAGCGCTCGAAGCCCATGCCGGGCTCGAACGCCCACGGCAGCATGCCGGCGCGCTGGTTGTCGGTGTCGCGCCAGATCTCGGAGCGGAACGAGAGAAAGCCGTTCGGCTTGCCTTCAGTGAACGGCGAATTGGCGAACAGCGCGGTGCCGACCGGCTGCAGCGCGAGCGAGACGCGCAGCTTCTTGACCATGTCGGCCTCGGACGAGAAGTCGAGATTGGTCTGCACCGTGCAGGTGCGATACATCATGTCGAGGCCGTATTGTCCGACCTTCGGCATGTAGGCGGTCATGATGCGGTAGCGGCCCTTCGGCATCATCGGCATGTCGGCGCGCGTCCAGTCGGGCGTCATGCCGAGGCCGAGGAAGCCGATGCCGAGCGGACGCGCGACCTCGCGCAACTGGGCGAGATGCGCCATCAGCTCCGCGTTGGTCTGATGCACGGTCTCGAGCGGCGCGCCGGACAGTTCGAACTGCCCGCCTGGCTCGAGCGAGATCGCGCCACCGCCGGTCACGTCGGCGAGCCCGATGATGTTCGGCCCCTCCATGATCGGCTCCCAGCCGAGCAGATGCTGCATGCCTTCGAGCAGCGCACGGATGCCGCGCGATCCCGCGTAGGGAAGCGGGCGGCGCCCGTCGACCGTGAAGGCAAACTTCTCGTGCTCGGTGCCGATGCGGAACTGCGACTTCGGCTTGCTGCCCAGCTCGAACCACGCGACAAGCTCGTCGCGCGTGCCGAGGGGCGTCATGTCGATCTGATCGCGAGCCATGGGGGGTCCGTCGCCGAAAGGGCGGCGACCTTACACACGGCGGCCAACAAAGGGCAATGACGGTTTGCGGCAGCCCCGCCAGCGAATTTGCAGCGCGCCGGACACAAATTTGTGAGCCGGGCGGCCGGTATTCCGGCCGCCTTTTTAAGAATAAAATCCCAACATCGGCGCCCCCGGAAGGGCGCAATTTCGCAAGGATTGCCGGCTATGGTCAGATCTCCAGGATGGTCAGGGGCCTCTCGCACTTGTCGAACATCTGCAACCCGCACCGGTGGCCGCGGCCCCGCTCGGGCGCATCCGCGCGGGCTACGCCGCGCCGGCGAGCGCGCGTGATGCACGGCGCGCTCACGGCCGCGATCCTCTGCGCGACGCTCGGCGGCTGTGCGGGCGGAATCCAGAGCGTCTACACGGGTAACTTCTGGGTGCAGCCCGGCAAATACGATTTCATCAAATGTCCCGACATCGCCCAGCGCTCGGTCGCCCTCTCGGTGCAGGAGAAGACGCTGATGAGCGAGATGGAGCGCGCGAACCAGGAAGCGGCAGGCCCGTTCGTCAACCTCATGGTCTATCAGGCACAGCTGGACCAGACGCGCGCAGACATCGAGCTGCTGCAGCAGACCTCCCACGAAAAGGGCTGCAAGAGCACCGTGCCCACGACGAACAATGGTCATGCCGATTCCAGCGTGGCCGCTCCGGCTTCCAGCCCGATTACGCCCGGCCGTCGTCGCTGAGCAACGCTAACCGCCCGGCCGACGGCTGAGCAGGAACACCGCCTGCTCGCCGAGCAGATTCCAGAACCACCACGGCGCATTGAGGCGCAGCGGCCGGCCCCAGGCATTGAGCGCCACCGCCTTCTCCATCTTGGCGCCCGCCACGTCGCACAACCCGCGGAAGTCCTTGATGGTGCAGAAGTGGATGTTCGGCGTGTCGTACCAGGTCTCGGGCAGGTTGGCGGTCGCGGGCATCTGCCCGCCGAACATGATCTGCAAGCGGATGCGCCAGTGCCCGAAATTCGGGAACGACACCACGGCGTGGCGGGCGATGCGCAGAAGATGCTCCAGCACGATGCGCGGATGCTGGGTCGCCTGCAGGGTCTGCGACAGGATCACGTAGTCGAAGGCATCGTCCGGATAATCGGCGAGATCGGTGTCGGCGTTGCCCTGGATCACGGCGAGGCCCTTGGCGACGCATTCGTTGACGCCCTCGCGCGAGAGCTCGATGCCGCGCCCGTCGACGCCGCGCGCCTCCAGCAGCTTCAAAAGCTCGCCGTCGCCGCAGCCCACGTCGAGCACGCGCGAGTTGGGCTCGACCATGTCGGCGACCAGCAGATGGTCGAGCCGCGCGCCGGTGGGCGCGCGTACCGACTCCGCCATGGTGCGATCGCGTCGCTGCCGCATCAGCACGGGCGTTATCCTTTGGCAGACGCGACGAGGCCGCGCGCACGCGCGGCCGAGTCGAGGAAGCCGCGCACGATCGCGAGCAGCTCCGGCTCGTCGAGCAGGAAGGCGTCGTGGCCCTTGTCGGTCTCGATCTCCGCGAACGAAACGCGCGCGCCGCCGGCATTGAGCGCATGCACGATGGCGCGCGATTCCGGGGTCGGAAACAGCCAGTCCGACGTGAACGAGGCCACGCAGAAACGCGTCGGCGTGCCGCGGAACGCCTTGGCGAGCACGCCGTCGTAGTCGGCGGCGAGATCGAAATAATCCATGGCGCGCGTGAGATAGAGATAGCTGTTGGCGTCGAAGCGCTCGACGAAGGTCGAGCCCTGATGGCGCAGATAGCTCTCGACCTCGAAGTCCGCGTCGAACGAGAACGTCGGGTTCTCGCGATCCTGGAACTTGCGGCCGAACTTGCGGTGCAACGCGGCGTCCGACAAATACGTGATGTGCGCGCCCATGCGCGCCACCGCGAGCCCGCGCCGCGGGTTGGTGCCTTCGGCAAAATAGCGCCCGCCGCGCCACTCCGGATCGGCCATCACGGCCTGGCGGCCGACCTCGTGGAACGCGATGTTCTGCGCCGAGTGGCGCGTCCCGGTCGCGAGCGGCAATGCCGAGAACACGCGCTTGGGATAGCTCGCGGCCCATTGCAGCACCTGCATGCCGCCCATTGAGCCGCCGGCGACCGAGAACAGCGTCTCGATGCCGAGCCGGTCGAGCAGCATCGCCTGCGCCCGCACCATGTCGCGGATGGTGATGACCGGAAAATCGAGCCCGTACACCTCGCCGGTCTTGGGGTCGAGCGAGGCGGGGCCGGTGGTGCCCATGCAGGCGCCGACCACGTTCGGGCAGATGACGAAATAGCGCTCGGTGTCGATCGGCTTGCCGGGGCCGACCATGGTCTCCCACCAGCCGGGCTTGCGGGTCACCGGGTGGACGTTGGCGACATGCTGGTCGCCGGTGAGCGCGTGACAGATCAGCACCGCGTTCGAGCGGTCGGCGTTGAGCGTGCCGTAGGTCTGGTAGGCGATCTGGAACGGCGCGAGTTCGACGCCGGCGTCGAGCTTGAGCGGCGCGTCGGCGCCGAAGCGCGCAACCGGCGAATGCGGCTGCTCGGCTTCGCGCAGGCGAAGGTCGCGATCCTCCTTGAGCTCAATCTCGGCCATGCGTTCGGCTATGTGTTCCGCTATTCATTTCCTGGGGCTCACGGCCCACGCGGACCGCCGTCATCAATATCACGGGCGCGGCGCGGTAGAGCGCGGTTTAGATAGGCCCGGGCTCGCAAGTGTCAATGTTTTCTTTGCTTTCGGCCCGACCGCCACCTATCTAATGGCCCACCCAAGCCGGCCCATTCAGACCCATGTCCGATACCTCCCAACCGCCGCCGCTCGCCGAGTTGCGCGCCGAGATCGACCGGATCGACGCCGAGGTGCACCGCCTCCTGATGGAGCGCGGCGACATCATCGATCGCCTGATCAAGGTCAAGCGCACCTCGGAATCGGGCTCCGCGTTTCGCCCGGCGCGCGAGGCCGACATGATGCGGCGCCTGGTGGAACGCCACCGCGGCATCCTTCCGCTCGACACCGTGGAAAGCATCTGGCGTGTCATCATCGCGAGCTTCACGTACGTGCAGGCGCCGTTCCGCGTGCATGTCGACCTTTCCGCCGGCGAGCCCGCGATGCGCGACTCGGAGCGCTTCCATTTCGGCTTCACGGTGCCGCTGGTCGGCCACATGGGCGCAAGCGGCGTCGTCGCGAACGTCGCCGCCTCGAAGGGCGATCTCGGCCTCGTCTCGGCCACCGCCGGCGGCAGCGCGTGGTGGAGCGCGCTCGAAGGCGACGACGCGCCGAAGATCATCGCGCGCCTGCCCTTCGTCGAGCGGCCCGACCATCCGGCCGGGCTCCCGGTCTTCGCGATCGCGCGCCCGCATCCCGACGCGATCGTCGCCGACGTCACGATCTGGAGCCTGAAAGTGTCGGGCTGGGGCGGCAAGGCGGCGCGCGCCGCCTCCGCGCTCGCCGACCTGATCGCGATCCCGGAAGGCGCCTTCGACGGCGCGGCGCTGCTCGTCTCGGTGCCGCAGGGCAAGACGATCGAGGACACCGCCGCGGCGCTGCGCGGCGCCGGCGTCTCGGTGCGCAGCCAAGCCCTCGTCGGCAGCCACGCGACCCGGTATATGGTCGACGCCGACGGCGCCCGGCCGGTCCCGACCGGGCGCTGAACGGCGTAGCCCGGATGAGGCGCGAAGCGCCGATATCCGGGAGCAGCCCCCGGATGTCGTTTCGCTCATCTGGGCTACATTGTCGGAGCCTCGATCAATGTCCGTCTCGCGCTCAAATCCGCGCCCCAATCCGCGTCCCGGCGTGCTCGACATCCAGGCCTATGTGCCGGGCAAGAGCAAAGCGCCGGGCGTCGCCAAGGTCTTCAAGCTGTCGTCGAACGAGACGCCGCTCGGCCCGAGCCCGCGCGCGATGGAGGCCTATCGGCACGTCGGCGAGCATCTCGAGGACTATCCGGACGGCGCCGCGAGCGACCTGCGCGAGGCGATCGGACGCGCCTTCGGGCTCGATCCGACGCGCATCGTGTGCGGCGCCGGCTCGGACGACCTGCTCAACCTGCTGGCGCGCGCCTATCTCAAGGACGGCGACGAGGCGATCCACACCACGCACGGCTTCCTGGTCTATCCGATCGCAACGCTCGGCACCGGTGCAACGCCGGTCGTCGCCGCTGAGAAGGATTTCACCGCCGACGTCGACGCAATCCTGGCGGCGGTGACGGCGAAGACCAAGCTCGTCTTCCTCGCCAACCCGAACAATCCGACCGGGACGTACGTGCCGTTCGACGAGATCAAGCGCCTGCACGGCGCGTTGCCGCCGCATGTGCTGCTCGTGCTCGACGCGGCTTACGCCGAATATGTCCGGGCGAACGACTACGAGTCCGGCATCGAGCTCGTCGCGACCTCCGACAACGTCGTGATGACGCGCACCTTCTCGAAGATCCACGGGCTTGCGGCGCTGCGGCTCGGCTGGATGTACGGGCCCGCGCACGTGGTCGATGCGGTCAACCGCATCCGCGGGCCGTTCAACGTCAACGCGCCGGCGATCGCGGCCGGCATCGCGGCGATCGAGGACACGGCGCATCAGGAGCGCTCGCGCGAGCACAACAGCAAATGGCTGGCTTGGCTCACCGCGGAGATCGGCAACCTCGGCCTGAAGGTGACGCCAAGCGTCGCCAACTTCGTGCTCATCCACTTCCCGACCGACAAGGGCAGGACCGCGCACGATGCGGACAAGTTCCTGACGGCGCGCGGGCTCATCCTGCGTCAGGTCGGCGGCTACAAGCTGCCGCATGCGCTGCGCATGAGCGTCGGCAGCGAGGAGGCGAACCGGCTGGTCGTCAAAGCGCTCGCCGAGTTCCTCGGGAGCGCACGGTGACCGCAGCGCCGCTCTTCGACCGGCTGGCGTTGATCGGCGTCGGCCTGATCGGCTCGTCGATCGCGCATGCGGCGCGCCAGCACGGCCTCGTCCGCGAGATCGTCGCGACCGCGCGCACGGCGGCGACCCGCAAGCGCGTGGTCGAGCTCGGCTTCGCCGACCGGGTGGTCGAGACCAACGCTGAAGCCGCGCGTGACGCCGATCTCGTCATCGTCTGCATTCCGGTCGGCGCCTGCGGCCCGGTCGCGCAGGAGATCGGCCCGCACCTCAAGCCGGGCGCGATCGTCTCCGACGTCGGCTCGGTCAAGGGCGCGGTGGTGCGCGACATGGCCCCGTATCTGCCCGCCAGCGTGCACTTCGTGCCGGCGCATCCGGTCGCCGGCACCGAGCATTCGGGCCCGAACTCGGGCTTCGCCGAGCTGTTCATCAACCGCTGGTGCATCCTGACGCCGCCGCCCGGCACCGCCCCGAAGGCGGTCGAGCGGCTCGCCGCGTTCTGGCGCGCGCTCGGCGCCAAGGTCGCGACCATGACGCCCGAGCACCACGATCTCGTGCTTGCGGTGACGAGCCACCTGCCGCATCTCATCGCCTACACGATCGTCGGCACCGCCGACGAGCTTGGCGATGTGACCGAATCCGAGGTGCTGCAGTTCTCGGCCGGCGGCTTTCGCGATTTCACCCGCATCGCGGCTTCCGATCCGACCATGTGGCGCGACGTCTTCCTCGCCAACAAGGACGCCGTGCTGGAAATGCTCGGCACCTTCCAGGAGGATCTCGCCAAGCTCACCCGTGCGATGCGCCGCGGCGACGGCGAGGCACTGTTCGAGCATTTCTCCCGCACGCGCGCGATCCGCCGCGGCATCGTCAGCATCGGCCAGGATTCCGCCGCACCCGATTTCGGCCGGCCGATCGCGAAGACGGACGGCTGATCGCGAAGACGGACGGCTGATACTGCCGGTGGTCTGTGGATACTTCGCGCCCGAGGCTACGCGCACAACCTTGGATTCATGGCTGTTATGGCAGCTCGGCTCAATCTGCCATTTCTTTGCTGAAAATCGTTCAGGCCCAATGAGGAAAAAGGAAACGGCCCGCATGGCATAGGGAAGTCTGCCGCTCGCAGGCTCCGCACAAGGACATGCATCATGAGCGTATCTTCCATTTCACCACTGCCGGTATTCCAGCCGCTGAACCCGACGCAGAACCCAAATAACAATAACGGCCCGAGCGGCAGCAACGGACCGAACAGCACCAGTGGATCGAGCGGCACCAACGGTGCCAACACGAGCCATACGACTGGGCAGGTCCAAGGTCCCGCCTCCGACAATGGCGGCAACAACGTCACCCAGACGACCGGCACTGCCACACCGCAAACCAACCCGCCGAACCAACAGCCGCCGCTGGCGCAGAACGCCCAGGGCACCGGCCTGACGATCAATATTTTGGTGTGACGGTCTCGGCTCGCCGGAGAATCAATCAATCCGCAATGAGCCACAAGGAAAAGTCCCGCGGGTTGCCCACGCGGGACTATTTTGTCGTCGATGGCGAGAAACTACTGACCGGCGTTCGCGAGCTGGTTGTCAACCGACGTGAACGTGTTGACGAGCTGACCGCCCAACGTGTTCACGACCGTGATGATGGCGACCGAAATGCCGGCGGCGATGAGACCGTACTCAATGGCGGTCGCACCCGACGTGTCGCGCAGAAAACGAAGCAGCTGGGACTTCATGCCCACCTCCAGAGAAAATACCAAGTTGGCCACGGCGCCACCTTAGCGAGCGTCCCCTGCATCCGGTTTAATACGTAGCGTAAAATTTAAGGGAATTTCCCTCGCCTCACCGCCCCTTCGCGAGGAGCGCCTCGGCCACCGCTTTGCGGATATCGCTAAGCGAGAACGGCTTGGCGATCACGTCGTGGATCAGGGCGTCGAGCCCATGCGCACGCTCGCGCTGGTCGGCATAGCCGGTCATCAGCAGGATGACGAGATCGGGAAAATCGCGCGCTGCGGCGAGCGCGAGCGCGATGCCGTCCATCACGGGCATGCGGATATCGGTGAGGAGAAGCTCGAACCTGCCCTGCTCGCGCGTGAGCACGTCGAGCGCCTCGCCGCCGTCGGCGGCCGCGATCACCTCGTGGCCGTCCTGCGCGAGCGCGCGCACGACGAAGGCGCGCAGCGCCTCCTCGTCCTCGGCGACCAGGATGCGCGCCATCGCGGGCCTCAGTGCGCGCCGCCGACGATGTCGCGGCGGGTGAAGAAGCGCACCACCACGGCCTGCCCGTCGGCGGGCGGCGAGGCGAGCCGCGTCTCGAACGGCTCGGCTTCGCCGGGGGCGAGCATCGTCTTGGCCGGGAGCGACGTCCAGGCATAGACCTCGTTGCCGGCGGCGTTGCGCATGGCGAAGCGCAGGCGCGGCACCTCGCGCGGCTGGCGGGTGATGTTGGTGATGCGTCCCTTGACCAGCAGGACCGGCACGCCCTCGCTCGCCTCCGTCGCGGTGGTCACGTCCGAGAAGGCGACGCCGCGCAGGTTCACCGGCAGCCCGATGGCGGCGAACAGCGAGGCGGTCTGCGGCATCAGCCGCACCACGTCGGTGCGCCAGCCGAGCACGACCGCGTTGGCGGCAAACAGTGCCACGATCGCGGTCGCGACACCCGGGCGCAGCCGCCAGCGCCCGCTCTTGCTCTGCGCGCGCCGGGCGCGGCGCGCCGCGATGGTCTCGATGTCCTCGCCCGGCGTGTGTGCGGCGGGCGCTGCCGTCTCGCCGGCCTCGGGCGCGAGCGGCGGCGCGTCATGGGCGTCGAGCCCGGCAGCGTCGTCGGCCGCGAAGGCCTGCGCGCCGGCGCCGAGCGGCGGCGGATCGTCGTATTCCACATGCCGGCGGTCGGCGGCCCGCGCCGCCAGGTTGGAATCGATCGCGGACGCATCGTCGCTCGCCGCGAAGTCGTCGACCGGGGGCTCCGGCTCCGGCCCCGACGCGGCTGGCCCGGCGCGACGATACTGGGCGGAAGCGACGGCGGCGCTCGCCACGCCCTCGTCGGCGGCGGACGCGGGCGGGGTCGCAAACCACACCTCCTGGCAGCGCACGCATTTCACCGAGCGCCCTTCGGCACCGAGGGAAGCGGCCGAAACGTCATAGGAGGTTGCGCAGTTCGGGCAGGAGATCAGCATCGGTAAATCGTGAATAATCCTCGCGAGCCCCCCGACGCTAGCAGCGGTCCGTTAACGGATCGGAAACCATGCCCTGCCGTTTTTCAGCATCGGCCGGTAATCCGGTCGGGACACCGCACCTGCGGCTTGCCGCCCCCGTCCAGCGAGTGGACCACGCGCGACGCCCCCCGTAGAGCCGCTACGAGCGCCGGATCGTCCGAAGCAGCGCCCGGAGCGTAGAATGAGGGAGCGATCGAACCGGTGGCCGCGTTCCTGTTAAAAGTGCGAATCACGGCAACATGCTCCATCGTGGGGACTCGAGCGAGGGGGGTGAGGGCGCTGAGACACCGCGAAACATGTCGTTATGGCAGGCCCAGCTCTGCGGGCTACGGTGGGCACGTCCTCTTCCCCTGAAGGAGGAGAGGGAGACAGCGCCGCGGCCGCTCACACGTGCATCACGGACGATGGATTGCTGACGCGGAGACAATTTTGGTCCGGTTCGAAAACGTCGGATTGCGCTACGGGCTCGGCCCCGAGGTCCTGCGCGACCTCTCGTTTCACGTCGAGCCCCACTCATTCCAGTTCCTGACCGGCCCGTCGGGCGCCGGCAAGTCCTCGCTGTTGCGGCTGCTCTTCCTCTCGCTCAAGCCGACGCGCGGGCTGATCCACCTGTTCGGCCACGACATCGCAACGCTGTCGAAGGACTCGCGCGCGACGCTGCGGCGGCGCATCGGCATCGTGTTCCAGGATTTCCGCCTGCTCGACCACATGAGCACCTACGAGAACGTGGCGCTGCCGCTGCGCATCCTCGGACGCACGGAGGCGAGCTACCGCCACGAGGTGAGCGAGCTCTTGAACTGGGTCGGTCTCGGCGAGCGCATGTGGGCGCTGCCGCCGGTGCTCTCGGGCGGCGAGAAGCAGCGCGCCGCGATCGCGCGCGCCGTGATCGCGCGGCCGCAGCTCCTGCTCGCCGACGAGCCGACCGGCAATGTCGATCCCTCGCTCGCCGAGCGGCTGCTGCGGCTGTTCATCGAGCTCAACAAATCGGGCACGTCGGTCGTGATCGCGACGCACGACATCGCCCTGATGGACAAGTACGACGCGCGCCGCCTCGTGTTGCACGAGGGCCGGATGCATGTCTACGAATAGCCGCATGGCCGAGGCCCCCTACGATTCGGAGCCGGCCGCGGCGGCGCGGCGGCTGCCCGCGGAGCCGCCGCGCGAGACGCCGGTCGTGCCGCGCAGCTCGATCTCCGGCCGCGCCCTGGTCGCGGTGGTCGCCATCATGACGTTCCTCGCCTCGCTCACGACCGGCGCCGTGATGCTGGTGCTCGGCTCGGCCGCCGAATGGCAGTCGGACGTGGCGCGCGAGATGACGATCCAGATCCGCCCCCTGCCCGGCCGCGACCTCGACGCCGAGGTCAACGACGCGGCCGCGATCGCCCGCGCGACGCCGGGCATCGCCGACGTGCGGCCCTACACGGCGGCCGAATTCGGCGCGCCTGCTCGAGCCCTGGCTCGGCACCGGCCTCTCGCTCGACGCGCTGCCGGTGCCGCGCATCATCGTGCTGCGCGTCGCATCGGGCCAGCGCGCCGATCTTGCGGCGCTGCGCGCGGCGCTCACCGCCAAGATCCCGGGCGCGAGCGTCGACGACCACCGCGGCTGGATCGACCGCATGCGCGCCATGGCCAATGCGGCGGTCGGGGTCGGCGTCGGCATTCTCGCGCTGGTCCTGGTCGCGACGGTGCTCTCGGTCACCTTCGCGACGCGCGGCGCCATGGCGACCAACCGGCCGATCGTCGAGGTGCTGCACCTGATCGGCGCCCGCGACGCCTATATCGCGGGCCAGTTCCAGCGGCAATTTCTCATTCTCGGCCTGCAAGGCGGCCTGATCGGCGGCGGCGCCGCCATGCTCCTGCTGGCGCTCGCGGGCATCTTCAGCAACCTCTTTCTCGGCACCGCCGCGCAGGAGGAGACCTCGGCGCTGTTCAGCACCTTCTCGATCGGCATCACGGGCTACGCGGCGGTGCTCGGCCAGATCGTGCTGGTCGCCGCCGTGACGGCCGGCACCTCGCGCCATGTGGTGAGCCAGACACTCGCGACCATCGAGTAGCCATCCGGAAATCCGCCGTAAGATGGGCTATACGAAGAGACCGATGCCCAATGGCGAAGCCAAATCGGCGGTTGAGCCCGCAGCCGGGGAGCGCGTCGCGCCGGCGCGTGCGTTCCCGCGCGCGCTCGCGATCCTGCGCTACGGCCTCGTGCTGTCCGTGCTGGCCGGCGTCATCGGCCTGGCGCTCGGCTTCGTCTGGTTCGTGCACCGCGTGCCGACCGACGAAGCGCCCACCGACCGCACGGCCGAGGGGATCGTGGTGCTGACCGGCGGCGCGCTGCGCATCAACGATGCGGTCGAGCTGCTGGCCGCCGGCCGAGGCCAACGGCTGCTGATCACCGGCGTCAACCCGACCACCCATTCGCGCGAGCTCGCGCGTCTGACGCCGCGCTACCGGGCGCTGTTCGGCTGCTGCATCGACCTCGACCATTCGGCGCAGAACACGATCGGCAACGCGGTCGAGACGCGGCGCTGGACGCGCACGCGCGGATTCCACTCGCTGCTCGTCGTCACCTCGGCCTACCACATGCCGCGCGCGATCGCCGAGCTGTCGCACGAGCTTCCCGACGTGACGCTGATCGAGTTTCCGGTGCTCACCGACCGCCAGCGCGCCGAGCCATGGTGGTCGAACGGCGCGACCGCGCGCCTCGTGATCTCCGAGTACTTCAAGTTCATCGCCGCGGTCGTGCGCATGCGCATCCTGCCGGCGCGCGAGGACGAGGACGAAGGCGAAGCGGCGCGCCCGCCCGATCGCGGCGCACGCACATGATCGCCCTGCGCTCACTCGCCTTCAACACGCTGTTCTATCTCGTGCTCGCGCTCTACCTGGTGGCGGCGATCCCGACCTTGCTGATGCCGCGCCGCGCGATCATCGCGCTCGCGCGCCACTGGGCGCGGGCCAACCTCGCGCTGCTGCGGATCATCTGCGGCATCACGGTCGACTGGCGCGGGCTGGAGAAGATCCCGCATGGTGCGATTCTGGTCGCCGCCAAGCATCAGTCAGCATGGGAGACGTTTGCGCTGCTCACGCTGTTCGACGATCCGACCTTCATCCTCAAGCGTGAGCTCTTGTGGCTTCCGTTCTACGGCTGGTACGCGCGGCATGCCGGCATGATCCCGGTCGAGCGCGGCGGCGGCAAGCCTGCCCTCATGGCCATGGCGGAGCGGGCGCGCGCGGCGCTCGGTGACGGCCGCCAGATCGTCGTGTTTCCCGAAGGCACGCGCCGGCCGCCCGGGGCGGAGCCGCACTACAAGTACGGAATCGCGCACCTCTACGGCGCCTGCGGCACGCCCTGCGTGCCGATCGCGCTCAATTCGGGCCTGTTCTGGCCGCGCCGGAAGTTCCTGCGCTATCCAGGCACGATCGCGGTCGAGATTCTCGACCCGATCGCGCCGGGGCTCGCTGTCGATGAGTTCTTCCCGCGGCTGCAGCGCGAGCTCGAGGCCGCGACGGCGCGGCTGATCGCTGAGGCGGAAGCCCCCGCCGCAGCGCGGACGCCAAGCTGACGCACGCTCAACCCGCTGCGCTGCCACTTTCCGCCAGCAGCGGCGGCAGCCGCCGCGCCGCCCAGTTCGTCGCAGTGTCGTACGCGTGGGCGAGCTGCAGGCAGGCGAGGTCGGCCTGGTTGGGGCCGACGATCTGGATTCCCATCGGCAGGCCCTGGGCGTTGAAGCCCGCCGGTGCCGCGAGCGCCGGGCAGCCCGACATGGTGACCGGCAGCACGCCCTTCATCCATTCGTGATAGGTCTCCATCTTGCGGCCCGCGATCTCGCGCGGCCAATGCAGATCGACCGCGAACGGGAAGAGCTGGGCGGTCGGCATGACGAAGTAATCGTAGGTCGCGAAGAATTTCCGCACGGCCTGATACCACTCGGTGCGCACGACCGAGGCGGCCGTGATGTCGAAGGCCGAAAGCTTGCGGCCGCTTTCCACCTCGAACACGGCTTCCGGCTTCATCAGCGCGCGCTTGGCCGGGTCCTCGTAGTAGGCGAGCAACGCGCTTCCGCTCTGCCAGGCGCGCAGCGTGAGCCATGCCCTCCAGACCGCCTCGACGGAATAGTCCGGCTGCGCTTCCTCGACGATGCAGCCGAGCGACTTCGAACGTCTTCAGCGCCTCCTGGCAAAGATCGAGGACACCCGGCTCGTAGGGCAGATAGCCTTTGAAGTCGCCGACCCACGCGATGCGCTTGCCCTTGAAATCGCCCTCCAGGCTGCCGGCAAATCGCGTCCCGTCACCCGGCATCGACAGGGGCGCGCGGGCATCGCGGCCGGCCTGCACCGAGAGCAGGAGCGCGAGATCCGGCACATTGCGCGCCATCGGCCCGAGCACGCCCATCGAGGGCAGCCAGGCGTCGCGCGCGTCCGGCGGCACGAGGCCGAGGCTGGTGCGAAACCCGAAGACGTTGTTCCAGCCGGCCGGATTGCGCAGGCTTCCGCCGTAGTCGCCGCCGTCGGCGACCGGCAGCATGCGCAACGCGAGCGCGACCGCGGCGCCGCCGCTGCTGCCGCCGGCGGACCGCGTCTGATCGTAGGCGTTGCGGGTCGCGCCATAGACGGCATTGTAGGTGTGCGAGCCCAGGCCGAATTCGGGCACGTTGGTCTTGCCGATGAGGATCGCGCCGGCGCCGCGCATCCGCTCCACCATGATGCCATCAGCCGGCGGAACGAAGTCCGCGAGGATGCGCGAGCCCATCGCCATCGGCATGCCCTTGACGGGCGAGAGATCCTTCACGGCGAGCGGGAAGCCGTGCAGCGGCCCCCTCAGCTCGCCGCGCGCCAGCTCTGCATCGCGCTCGCGCGCCTGCGCCAGCAGGGCGGCGCGGTCCTGCAGCGCGACGATGGCGTTGACCCGCGGGTTGAGCCGCTCGATGTGGTCGAGATGGGCGGTCATGACCTCGACGCACGAGACGCGCCGCGAGCGGATCGCCGTGGCCAAGCCGACCGCATCCATCATGACGATGTCGGACGACGCAGCCGCCGCCAATGCCAGTTGGCCGCCATCGGATCGGCTCGACATCACGTCCCTCCCCTGGGTCTTGATTTAGCCGCGAAACCGATGCGACTTCTAAAGTATTCACCCGCCCACGGCACGCTGCGGGCCGCCCCGCGCGCGCCCCAATTCAAGGTTTCAGTGGCGCTGCCGACGAGCGGGAACGGCTGTCATGCCCCTTGAGCCGCTCGGCGAGGAGATGCAGGTCGGTGTCGCGAATGCCCTGCGCCTCGATTTCCGCAACCGTTGCCAGCACGTAATCCGGATTGGCCCCCGAGCTGCCATGCCCCTGCCGCACGAAATGCAGTTGCTGTTCGAGATCGAGCCGGCCGGCATATTGCGCATGTCCGCGATCGACCACGTAGACCAGCGCGCGCACGCGCCGCTCGGGATCACCGTCGATGAACACATCGCGCCAAGCCTCGCGATAGACCATGGTGACCTGCTCGCGCCCGCGCAGGTAGGAGATCGTCTTGTCACGCAGGCCACGCTCGACCCGATACGCGATGCCGCGGCACGCGCCGCCGCGGTCAAGGCCGAGCACGAGGCCGGGCCTCTCCGGCGTGCCGCGATGGACGAAGGAATAGACGCACAGCGATCGGTGCAGCCCGATGAGCCGCGCCGAGGCGCGCTCCAGGTGCGCGAAACCCGGCCGCCACATCAGCGAGCCATAGCCGAAGACCCAGAGATCCTCGTCGGCGTGATCGAGAGATTCCATCGGTACGAACGTGACGAAGGCGGCGTTGCGTCGCCCGTGCACGTTCGCTAACAGGCCGGTTGGCCGGACGCAACCGCGAGGCGCCATGTCGGTGAGCTATCGAACCCTCGATGCCGCAGCGGCGCGCCCGCCGCGCCGCTGGCGCATCGTGCTGCCGCTCGCGCTGGTGGTCGTGCTGGCGCTCGGCTGGAGCGGGTTCTGGTTCTATGCGCAGGCGCGGGCGCAGACGGCGCTTGCGGCCTGGACCCAGCGCGAGGCCGCAGCCGGGCGGGTGCTGAGCTGTGCGACGCAGGATTTCGGCGGCTTCCCGTTCCGCTTCGAGCTCGCATGCGGCGCCCCCGAGCTCACGCTCACGCGGACGCATGTGTCGCTCAAGGCGCGCGACCTGCACGCCGCCGTGCAGGTCTATCAGCCGACCCTGGCGATCGCCGAGATTACCGGCCCGTTGGCCGCGACGGACGACGCCGGCCACGCGTTCACGGTCGAGTGGGCGCTCGCGCAGGCGAGCATCCGCGGCCTTCCGACGGTGCCGCCAGAGCGCGTCTCGTTGGTGCTCGACCAGCCCTCGGTCGCCCGCAACGGCGGGCAGGAGCCGCTCGCACGCGCCGCGCATGCGGAAATCCACGTGCGCCAGGCGCCGCGACTGCCGCAGGATCCGCCCGCATTCGACCTTGCGCTCGACCTCAAACAGGTCGTCCTGCCAGGGGTGCCGCGCGTCCCGAGCACGCCAGCCGACGTGCAGATCACCGGCACGCTGCACGGCCTCAACGATTTCTCGCCGCGGCCCGTCGCGCAGCTCCTGCGCGACCTGCAGGCCGCCAACGGACGGCTCGACGTCACACAGCTGCGCATCCAGCAAGGCAACGTGCTCAGCATCGGACGCGGGACGCTGCGCCTCACGGCGCGTGGTGCGCTCGACGGCGAGATCGAGGTCACGGTCGCGGGCATAGAGGACCTGATGGCGGCGCTCGGTCTCGACCAGAAGGTGGGGCAGGCCTCGCAGAACGCGCTCAACCGCGTGGCGCCCGGGCTCGACCTCAACCGCCTGCTCGGCTCGCACGGCAATGCGGCGCTCGCCGCCATGGGCGCCACCATGCTGGGCCGGCCGACCGAGCTCGAGGGCCGCAAGGCCGTGGCGCTGCCGCTGCGCTTCTCCGACGGCACCGTCTTTCTCGGGCCGCTCAAGGTCGGCGAGATCGCACCTCTATTTTGAGCGCGGTCAATTTTTCAGCGGATAGATGCGGTCGTACTTGACGACATGCATCGCTTGGCCCGGATGCTTGTATTCGCGCCCGAGCACGAGCTCGAGGTCGGGCGAATAGAGTTCGGTGTAGGCGTATTGCGGCGGCACCGCGCTGCTCGACTTTGCGCCGGTCGATCCGCAGCACCGTGTACTTGCAGGCCCCGACGAAGAAGTCTTCCGGCTTGCGCACGTCGAGCTCGACATAGAGACGGCCGAAATTCCCGTCGCGCTCGGTGACGAACTTGGCGTGGAGCTGCGCGCCGGGCTTGAGCGGAAACAGCGTCTTGAGATCGGTGCGCGGATCGAACTTGGTGCGCCGGCCGCGATCCAGCCGCTCGAGCATGAACAGCCCTTGGTACTGCGTGGTCTCGAGCAGCGTCTCGCCGTTATAGCGTGTGACAACACGCACGAGGCCCTGATCGGCGCGGAACACCTCGCTCTTCTGCGCTTCGTTGCGCTCGACGACGAACCCGTGCGCCGCCGACTGGGCGGTCGGACAGTCCTGCGCGCGAGCCGGTTGAGGCACCAGCAGCACAGCCGCGACAGCAACCGCCGCGATCGCGCACGGATGCCGCCAGATTTGCGATGAGTTGGTCAAAGTCCCCTCGCCATGGCGAGGGACACGTTAGCCCGAGGGCGGGCACTCAACCAGAGGCTTAATACCCCTTCAGCAGGCGCTCGATGTAATCGAGCTCCATCTGCGGCCGCAGCGTGTCGCCATAGCGCCGGCGCAGCTCCTCGAGGATGCGGCGGGCACGCTGCACGTCGGCCTCGAGCGGCACCTTCGAGCCGTCATCGTACTCATGCCCGTGCAGCGGCCGCCCGAGCGGGTCGGTGTCCTGCTGCGCGCGCTGGCGGCCCGGCCCTCGCGGCGGGCCCTGGCCGCCAGGACCCTGGCCCATCTGCATCTGCTTCTGAATCTCCTGGGCGAGCCCCTGGGCGCCCTTGCGCAGGGCATCGAGCGCGCGCCCCTGGCTGTCGACCGCGCTGTCGGCATTCTTGTCGCCGAGCGCGCCCTGCGCGTCGTCCATGGCGCCGTTGGCCTCGCCGAGCGGATCGGGCTCGCCGCCGTTCTGCCCGCCCGGTTGCTGGCCCGGCTGCTGGCCCGGTTGCTGGCCCATGCCGTTCTGCTTGAACTTTTCCATCAGCTTGTTGAGGCGGTCGCGCAGGGCCTGCTGGTTCTTCTGCAGGTCGCCGAAGCCGTTCTTGTCGCCCGGCTGCTGGCCTTGCTGGCGTTGCTGCCCGCGCTGCTGACGACGCTGGTCCTGCCCCTGCTTGAAGGTGCGGTCGCGCAACTGCTGCTGCTCGCGGATCATGTCGCCGAGCTCGTTGAGCTCCGCCATCATCTCGTCGTCGCCCTGGTCCATCTGGCCGGGCTGCGCCATCTGCAGGTTGTTGAGCATATTGTTCAGCTGATCGAGCATGGCGCGCGCCGCGTCCTTCGCGCCCGAGCGCGAGAGCTGCTCCAGCTTATCGATCATCTGCTGCAGATCGCGCTGGCTCAGCATGCGGCTCACGTTGGGATCGAGCGGCCGCGCCATCTGCGGATTCTTCTGCATCTGCTCGGCGAGCGCCTGCAGGAACTTGTCGAGGGCGGCGCGCAGCTCGTCGGTCAGGCGCTTGATCTCCTCGTCGCTCGCGCCGCGCTCGAGCGCCTGGCGCAGGTTCTCCTGCGCCTGACGCAGCGCCGCCTCGGTGTCGGCAACGTTGCCGTCCTCGATCTCGGTCGCCATCTGCCACAGGCGCTTGACGACGCCGCGCAGATCGTCGTCGGTCCTGGCGTTGGCGAGGTTCCAGTAGATCGCGCGCACGCCCAGATAGGTCGGCGTGTCGGGCGTGAAGACCTCCGGCGCCATGGTGAGCGCGTCGAGCGCGATCTGAACGTGGTCGCGCGCATTGGCATCGAGCGCAAGATCGCGCCGCTGCTCGATCAGCGCGCGGGCGAGCGGCTTGAAGAACGGACGCTGCGGCAGCGCGAGCTGGTAGGGCTCGCTGCGCCCCTCGTTGCCGGCCTCGTCGTGCGCGACGAGCATCATCTCGACGGTCGCGCCCGCCCACGGATGCTCGGTCAGGTCCTTGGTGGTCTGGCCGACGCCGCTGCGGGTGCGCGCCTGCGGCAGCGAGAGCGCGAAGTCGGGCGCGCCATACAGCGGGCGCGGCGCGCTCGCCTGGTCCTTGAGCCGGAATGTCGCCTTGGCGTCGGAAACGCCGTAATCGTCGTCGAGCTTATAGCTGAGCGCGAGCGCGCCGCGCGCCTGCGGCTCGGGCTCCTTGGTGAGCGAGATGGTCGGCGGTCGGTCCGGGATGGCGTTGAACGCCCACACGATGTCGTCGTTGCTGACGCCGGAGAGCGTCGCGGTGCCTTGTCCCGTGATGGTGAAGCGGCGCTCCTCGGTGCCGGCGGGCGCCTGCGGGGACTTGTCGGCTTTGACTTCCTCGAGCCCGCCCTTGACCGCAACGTCGAACTTCGCCTGCCCGCTGGCGCGCACGATCAGCACGCTGTTGACCGGCACCGAAACGGCGGTGGCCTGGCTCGGCGCCGGCTCGCCCGGCCGCACGCCCGGCAGGATCACGGGCGGCTTCGCGGTGTAGTTCGGAGGTGAGACCCAGGCGTCAAGGCGGAAGTTCGGCGGCAGCACCACGCCCTGCCAGTCGAAGGCCGCCGCGATGCGATGGCCGCGCTCGCCGCCTGCCGCAAAAAAAGTCGCGACCGCCAGGATGAGCACGAGCGCGCGCACCGCGAACGGATCGCGCAGCATCAGGCGCGGCGCCGGCAGGCCGGCGCGCAGGTTGCGCACCTTGGCGAGCGCCTGCTCCACATGGGCGCGCCACAGCGCCTTGGCCCACGTGTCGCTCTCGGGCGTCGCCATCTCGTCCGCGATCGCGGTTGCGGGCCGATGGGCCAAGCCTGAGACGATGTCGAGCCGGCGCAGGCGATCGTTGCGCGTCGGAACGCGCAGGAAGATCATCGGCAGCGTCGCGACCGCGGTCAGCACCACGAAGCAGAACAGCGCGACCGCGCGCCCAATCGGCGGCAGCCACAGCCAGAGCCCGAGCCAGGATACGGCAAGGAAGAGCCCGACCGCGGTCGCGACCGAGGCCAGCGCCGGCCACAAGCGCTCCCACAGGAGCACCCATTTGGCGCGCGTCATTGCACGCTCGAGCGGCTGGGTCGCCCCCTGCGAGTGAGGCCGACGGGTGGTCGGGTCAGGCATCGATTCCGTCACGCGATTCTCCGGCCGATTCTCCGGTGCGTATTGCGACGCAACATCCTATCACGCCTGCGACATCCTGCCATCCGGACAAGGCCAAAATGGGCCCTTTCGGCGGATTTCACGCAATTTTGTGCGCTTTTGCCGGCGCATCGTCTGATCCGAACCGGCACCGCGGGGGCAGGCTTCTTGCAATCATGCTCACTCGAGCCATCCCGGAAGACGGTCGAGACCGATCAGTTCCTCGACCTCGACACGCGGCCGCACGACCGCCCATTCGGCGCCGTTCACCAGAACCTCGGGAACGAGCGCGCGGGTATTGTAGGTGCCGGCCTGCACGGCCCCGTAGGCGCCGGCCGACATGACGGCAACGAGGTCACCCGGGGCGGGTTCCACGAGGTCGCGGTCGCGCGCGAGGTAGTCGCCCGATTCGCACACCGGGCCGACCACATCGGCGCGGATGCGCGGGGCGCCCGGGGGCGAGCGCCGCACCGGCCAGATCTCGTGGTGCGCCTCGTACAACGTCGGGCGCACCAGATCGTTCATCGCGGCGTCGACGATCACGAAGGTCTTGGCGTCGCCGCGCTTGAGATAGATGACGCGCGCCACGAGGATGCCGGCATTACCCACGATCAGCCGGCCGGGCTCGAAGATCAGCGTGCAATCAAGGTCGCGTGTCGCGCGCTTGACCACCTGCGCGTAGGCGTCGGGATCGGGCGGCGGCTCGTTGTCGTCGCGGTACGGGATGCCGAGGCCGCCGCCGAGATCGACATGCTCGATGTGATGGCCGTCGCCGCGCAAGGTGCGCACGAAGTCGGAGAGCAGCGCGAAGGCATTGCCGAACGGCTCGAGCTCGGTGATCTGGCTGCCGATATGCATGTCGACGCCCGACACGCGCACGCCCTTGAGCCTGGCCGCGTACGCATAGACGTCGCGCGCGCGGCTGATCGGGATGCCGAACTTGTTCTCCGACTTGCCGGTCGCGATCTTGGCGTGGGTGCGGGCGTCGATGTCGGGATTGACGCGCAGCGACACACAGGCGGTGCGGCCCTTGGCGGCCGCGATCTGCGACAGCAGGTCGAGCTCGGGCTCGGACTCGACATTGACGCAGAGGATGCCCTCGTCGACCGCGGCCGCGAGCTCGTGCGCGGTCTTGCCGACGCCGGAGAACATGATCTTCTCGGCCGGAACGCCGGCGGCGCGCGCGCGCTTCAACTCGCCGAGCGAGACCACGTCGGCGCCGGCGCCGAGGCGCGCCAAGGTCGCGATCACGGCCTGGTTGGAGTTCGCCTTCATGGCGTAGCAGACGAGCGCGCGCACGTCCGCGAACGCGCCAGCAAAGACCTTGTAGTGGCGCGTGATGGTCGCGACCGAGTAGCAATAGAACGGCGTGCCGACCGCCTCGCTGAGGGCAACGAGGTCGACGCCTTCGGCATGGAGCACGCCGTCACGGTAGTCGAAGTGGTGCATCAGAAATGCTCCGGGGCCCTCTTGTAGCCCGCATGGAGCGAAGCGGAATGCGGGGAAAACCTATCCGCGGAGGGGGCGTCCCCGGATTGCGCTTCGCTCCATCCGGGCTACCTACAGCCCCCGCGGCGCGGCGCCAAGCTTTTCGGCAACCCAGTCGGTGATGTAATCGGTGATGAGCGAGCCGTTGTCGGCGCCGCAATGCTCGGCCCCGCCGTCGGCGAGCGAGAACACCTTGAGCTCGCGGTCCGGACTGTTGACGGCGGCCGCGTAGAGCTTCTCGGCGTGCCAGAGCGGGATCTGGCGGTCGTTCTCGCCGTGCACGATCAGGAACGGGCAGGTGATATTGGCGGCGGCCTTCTCCAGCGTCATCTGCCGCGTCACCGCCAGCGTTTCGTCATGGCTTTTCGTGCCGAACACCCACTGGCCATGCTCGGCAAAGCCCGGCACCGAGGGCTCGCCGGCGCCGCCGACGCGCGCCGCGAAGGCCACCCCGAAATCGAAGATCGCGCCCCAGGCGACGCAGCACTTGAAGCGCTTCTCGAAGGCGGCGGCGCGCGGCGCATAGTAACCGCCGAGCGAGAGCGCCACGATGCCGATGCGGTCACGATCGACATCGGCGCGCGTCTCGAGGTAGTCGACCGCGGCGGCAGCCGGCTTCTCGGTGTCGGGACCGGAGGTGAGACCGCGCAAGCGCAGCGCCTCGCCGACGCCCGGATGATCGACGATCAACAGCGAGATGCCGCGGCGGCGATATTCCTCGGCGACCGCGCCGTAGATCGTCTCCTTGGTGGCGTCGAAGCCGTCGAAATGCACCATGCAGGGTGCGCGGCCCGCCACCGGCGCCTTGACGAAGAAGGCCGGCAGCGAAGCTGAGCCATACGGCACCTCGACGCGCTCGACCGGCTCGCGCCGCAGCTCGAGGCCGCGCGCGTAGAGCTCGATGCCGCGCTTGTAGGCGATCAGCCGGCGCGGATCCTTGTGGCTCGGCATGCGCTCGGCAAGCAGGTAATAGAGGCCGGCGCGCATGTATTTGCGGCCGGCGGAAAGCGGGTGGCTCTTCTGCGCATCGCTGTCGGCGAGCCGCTCGACCCGCTCGGCGAGCTTCATCCAGCTCTCGAACCAGGCCATCTGCGCGGCCGGATCGTTCTTCTTCGCGGCGATCTCGCGCAGCGGCCGGCAGGCTTCGTCGACCTCACCGATCATGCCGCCGCGCGACAGCGCGCCCATGACCGCAAGGCTCCACGGATAATTGTTGGGAAAATATTCGAACATGGCGGGCTCGAGATGTTTCGGCGGGGCCTGCGCCAAAGACGAACGCGCGGCGCGCGAGGCTCAGCCGGCGCTCACTTGATGAGGAAGTCGAGGAAGAAGCTGCGTTGCGGTGGCGGCGACGCGGTCGTCGATGGCGCCGCGGCGGCGACCGGCTGCTGCGGACCGCGAAGGTAGCCGGGCGTATTGGGATCGGCGATCTGGCCGAGCGACGTGCGCTCGTCGGGCGCCGGCGGCGGCGTCACCGAGGCGGACGGCGGCGGATCGAGGGCACCCTTGCGCCCGCAGCCGGCGAGCGCCAGCGCACTGGCCAGCGCCGCAAGCGCAGCCAAGCGAAGCAGCCGACGGTCACCGATACGGGTCAACACCACCCTCCCCCGGGTTCGCCCCATTCATAGCAGATCGCGCGGCTGAGGCGAGCGCGATATCAGGCTCCGCGCCTTGGTGAACCTAGACGGAATCTGTAAACGATTTCAGCTTGTTGGTTTTGTGGCGGGAACCGCGCACCAGTGCCAATTGCGTAGGGTGGGCAAAGGCGGCCGAGGTGTTCGCGATCCAGCAAGATATCAATTCCGCCGTGCCCACGCGGATCTTGCGCACCGGGACGCGTGGGCACGGCGGGTCGGGCGCTGCGCCTAACACGCAGACCCGGGCCGCCTTTGCCCAACCCTACGGCTCAGCGCCGCTTGGTTGCCGGCATCGCCTTGAGCTTCTTGAGCCAGCGCCGCGCCTGGGCGGCGACGTTCTTCGGCGCGGTGCCGCCGAGGCTCGTCCGGCTCGCGACGGAGCGTTCGACCGAGAGCACCTTGAGCGCCTCCTTGGTGATCTTCGGCTCGATCGCCTGCATGGCGGCAAGCGGCAGCTCTTCCAACGCGACGCCGCGCGCCTCCGCGGCCGCGACGATCCGCCCCGTGACATGGTGGGCGTCGCGAAACGGCATGTTCAGCGTGCGCACCAGCCAGTCCGCGAGGTCGGTGGCGGTCGCGTAGCCGGCGCCGGCGGCAGCCTTCATGCGGGCCGCATTCGGAACCATGTCGCGCACCATGCCGGCCATCGCGGCGAGGCACAGCGCGAGGTCGGCGAGCGCGTCGATCACGCCGGCTTTGTCCTCCTGCATGTCCTTCTGGTAGGCGAGCGGCAGGCCTTTCATCACGATGAGCAGCGCATCGAGGGCGCCGATCAGCTTACCGGCCTTCGCGCGCACCAGCTCGGCCGCGTCCGGATTGCGCTTCTGCGGCATGATCGAGGAGCCGGTGGTGAACTTGTCGGACAGCGTGAGGAAGCCGACCAGCGGCGAGGTCCAGATCACGATCTCCTCGGCAAAGCGCGACAGATGCACGGCCGCGATGGCGGCGGCGGACAACGTCTCGAGCGCGAAGTCGCGGTCGGACACGGCGTCGAGCGAGTTCGCGGCCGGCCGATCGAAGCCGAGCTTCTTCGCCGTCATGGCCCGGTCGAGCGCGAAACGACGTCCCGGCGAGCGCGGCGGCGCCGAGCGGCGACTCGTTGAGGCGCTTCCTCGCGTCGGCGAAACGGCCGCGGTCGCGCGCCGTCATCTCGACATAGGCGAGCAGATGATGGCCGAAGGTCACGGGCTGCGCGGTCTGCAGGTGGGTGAAGCCCGGCATCACGGTCGCGGCGTGCGCGAGCGCCTTCTCGGCGAGCGCGCGCTGGTAATCGGCGAGCATGACGTCGAGCGCATCGATCTCGTCGCGCACCCACAGCTTGAAGTCGGTCGCGACCTGGTCGTTGCGCGAGCGCGCGGTGTGCAGGCGGCCGGCGGCGGGGCCGATCAGGTCGGCCAGCCGCGCCTCCACGTTCATGTGGATGTCCTCGAGCGCGCGCTTGAACCTGAACTTGCCGGCCACGATCTCTGACAGGATCGTGTCTAGACCGTGAACGATCTTTTTCGCATCCTGCGCCGAAATGATGCCTTGTTTCGCCAGCATCTCGGCATGCGCCTTCGAGGCCGCGATGTCCTGGCGAAACAGCTTGCGGTCGACATCGATCGAGGCGTTTATCTCGGCCATCACGGCGTCGGGCTGCGCCGAGAACCTGCCGCCCCACATCTTGTTGCTCATGCGTGATCCGATGGTCGCCAAGTCTGGGTTGGTAAAGTCTCGGTCGGTAAAGTCTGGGTTGGCAAGGTTCGGTTGGCAGGGTTCGGACAGCCCCGGCTGCAAGGTCAAAATCGGAAGGCTCACGGTTCGTACGATCATGACGGCTGGCAGCGAGAAACCCGCAGCGCCGAAATGGCGCAAATATCCATTGATCGCAGCGGCTTTGATCGCGGTGCTCGGCGTTGCCGCGGTATACGGGATTGCGGGCCAGGAGCGCAATGGCACGGACCCGGCCTGCACCCAGGCGGCGGCGACCGCAAAGCGCGTCGCGCCGCTCGCGCACGGCGAGGTCGCGGCCGTCAGCGTCATGGACGACCCGCGTGTCCTGCCGGCGCTCACATTCCGCGACGCGACGGGCGCCGAGCGGCACCTCTCCGACTGGAAGGGCCGCGTGGTGCTCCTCAATCTGTGGGCGACCTGGTGCGTGCCGTGCCGCAAGGAGATGCCGGCGCTCGACGCGCTCGAGCGCAAGCTCGGCGGGCAGAACTTCGAGGTCGTCGCCGTCAATATCGACACGCGCGACCCCGACAAGCCGAAGACGTGGCTCAAGGACAACGGCGTGACCGGCCTCACCTACTACGCGGATGCGAGCGCACGCATCTTCCAGGACCTCAAGGCGGTCGGCCAGGCGATCGGCATGCCGACGTCGATCCTGGTCGACGGCTCGGGCTGCGAGATCGCCGCGCTCGCCGGCCCCGCCCAATGGGCGAGCCCGGACGCGCTCGCCCTGGTGCAGGCGGCGCTGCAGAAATAACGCGGGAAAGACCTATCGGGGCTTCAGGCGAGGCGGTCGACGTGCGGCGTCGCGGCCGAGGTGGCGTCGCTTGGGGATGCAGGCTGCACCTGGCTGATCGTCGGCAACGGCTTCGCGCCCGCATCCTGCAGCCCGCTCTCGATCGCGTCGCTCAGCGTGCGATCGGTGCGCGCCGGCTTCGCCTGCGGAACCTGCTGGATGAAATTCTGGTACGCAGCCGACCGCGTGCGGAAAACCGCGTCGAGCCAAGCCGTCGTGAGCGCCGTCGTGTCCATCGCGGGAGCCTCGCGACACACAGGTCGAGGCCCACAGGATGACATAGCGTCAGGGGGCGAGTCCCACCTACCGGGGTGCCGGTTAAGACTCGAGTCAAGAAAGCGTTAACAGCTTGCGAAAAAATCGCGTCGGCCGGTCAGGTCGTCAGGTTGACGAGCGACGGCGGGCGCGAGGTGATCTGGTCGAGGGTCGCCAGGTAGCTGTTGATGCTGAAGTTCTTGCCAGTCGGCGTCGCCGGCACCTTGCTCACCGCGCTGCCGGCCGTGATCTTGTCGAGACTGCCCAGGAAGGAGTTGAGGTCGAAGTTCCTGCCGGTGCTGCTGGTGCTGGTGGCCGGGGCCGGCGGATTGCCGTCGAGGGTTGCGAGCAGCTGATCGATGTTCTTGGACGCGAGGTTTTGGCCGCCCGACGACGTGGTGCTGGTCTTGGACGAGCTTGACGATGTCGACGAGCTCGAGGAGGTGGACGAACTCGACGACGAGGGGATCGTGACGCCAAGGCGCTTGGCCGCGGCGTCGGCGGCATTGTTCACGAGCCCGTTGAGCTGATTGGTCGTGGCCGAGGTGAGCGTGTTGGTGATATCGGAGACCGCGCTGGAGAAATAGTCGTTCAGATCCGCAGCGGCCGACGTCGCAGTCGACCAGTCTGGCATATTGAAGCCGCTACTGATTGCCGACACCATGACGCGCCTCAACCCGTCGTTTGCCCGACGGTCGGAAAAACCCGCATTTTCCTCTTAGGCCCGGATCGTTAAGGAAACGTAAGCGCACCGCGGCCGGCGTTAACGCCTTTGGGGCCGATCGTCGCGGAAGAAGGCGCTAGCGGGTCGGGACCGGCTTGTCGCCACGATAGTCGTAGAAGCCGCGCTGGCTTTTGCGGCCGAGCCAGCCGGCCTCGACATATTTCACCAGCAGCGGGCACGGCCGGTACTTCGAAGTCGGCCAAGCCCTCGTGCAGCACCTGCATGACCGACAGGCAGGTATCGAGGCCGATGAAGTCGGCAAGCTCGAGCGGCCCCATCGGATGGTGGGCGCCGAGCTTCATCGCGGTGTCGATCGCCTCGACCGAGCCGACGCCTTCGTAGAGCGTGTAGATCGCCTCGTTGATCATCGGCAGCAGGATGCGGTTGACGATGAAGGCGGGGAAATCCTCGGAGACGGCGACCTTCTTGCCGAGCTTGAGGACGAACTCCCTGATCGTCTCGAAGGTCTTGTCCTCGGTCGCGATGCCGCGGATGAGCTCGACGAGCTCCATCACGGGCACCGGATTCATGAAGTGGATGCCGATGAACTTCTCGGGCCGGTCGGTCGAGGCCGCCAGGCGGGTGATCGAGATCGACGAGGTATTCGAGCCCACAAAGGCGCCGGGCTTGAGGACCGGACAGAGCGCCGCGAAGATCTTGCGCTTCACGTCCTCTTTCTCGGTCGCGGCCTCGATGACGAGGTCGCACTCGCCGAGCGCCTCGAGCGTCTCGGCCCCCGAGATGTGCTTGAGCGCGCCCTGGCGCTGCTCCTCGGTGATGAGGCCGCGCTTGACCTGGCGGGCCATGTTTCCGTTGATGGTGGCGATGCCGGCCTTGACGCGGTCGGCGCCGACGTCGTTGAGGCGCACGTCGAGGCCCGCAAGCGCGCACACATGGGCGATGCCGCTGCCCATCTGACCCGCGCCGACCACGCCCACTTTACGAATGCTGTGCGCCATCTTGTCCGTCCACTGGCCGTCCCGGCCGGCCTGCGCCGCGCGGGCCACGCAATTTCTGCCGCCCGCTGCGCGCAGAACGATGTTCTAGCGCGAACCGCGCGCCCTCGCCACCGGGACCGCTCCCGGTGATTAACGCGCAACCATCACGTCCCGATCGTCACTTCCCATTTTGGCGAGTTCGTCCGCGAGTTCCGGCAACGCCTTGTAGAGGTCGGCGACGAGGCCGTAGTCGGCGACCTGGAAGATCGGCGCCTCCTCGTCCTTGTTGATCGCGACGATCACTTTCGAAGTCCTTCATGCCCGCGAGATGCTGGATCGCGCCCGAGATGCCGACCGCGATGTAGAGCTCGGGCGCGACCACCTTGCCGGTCTGCCCGACCTGCCAGTCGTTCGGCGCGTAGCCGGCGTCGACGGCGGCGCGCGAGGCGCCCATGGCGGCGCCGAGCTTGTCGGCGACCGGCTCGATGTATTTAGTGAAGTTCTCGCGGCTCTGCATGGCGCGGCCGCCCGAGATGATGATCCTGGCCGAGGTGAGCTCCGGCCGCTCGGACTTCGACAGCTCCTCGCCCACGAACGTCGAGACGCCCGGATCGGCCGCCGCGGTGGCCGGCTCGACGCGCCGCCGAACCGCCCTCGCCGGCGGCCTGGAACGCGGTGGTGCGCACCGTGATCACCTTCTTGGCGTCCTTCGAGCGCACGGTCTGCACCGCATTGCCGGCATAGATCAGCCGCTCGAACGTGTCGGGCGCGATCACCTTGGTGATGTCGGAGATCTGCATCACGTCGAGCAGCGCGGCGACGCGCGGCATGATGTTCTTGGCATTGGTGGTCGACGGCCGCGACGATCGCGTCGTAGGCGCCGGCCAGCGAGACGATCAGCGCCGCGGTCGGCTCCGCCAGCATGTGCTCGTAGGGCGCGGCGTCGGCGATCAGCACCTTGGCGACGCCGGCGAGCTTCGCGGCCGCATCGGCCGCGGCGCGGCAGTCCTTGCCGGCGACCAGCACGTGCACGTCGCCGCCGAGCGCCTTGGCGGCGGTCAGCGCCTTGGCGGTCGCGTCCTTGAGCGTCTTGTTGTCGTGCTCGGCGATGAGAAGCGCGGTCATCACAGCACCCCCGCTTCGTTCTTGAGCTTGGCGACGAGCTCGGCGACCGATCCGACCTTGGCGCCGGCCTTGCGGCCGGGCGGCTCGGTGGTCTTGAGCACCTCGAGGCGCGGCGCCGGATCGACGCCGTAGTCGCCGGGCGCCTTCTCGTCGATCGGCTTCTTCTTCGCCTTCATGATATTGGGCAGGCTCGCGTAGCGCGGCTCGTTGAGCCGCAGATCGGTGGTGACGATCGCGGGGCCCTTGAGTTTCACGGTCTGCAGGCCGCCGTCGACCTCGCGCGTGACCGAGATGCTGTCGCCGTCGACCACGAGCTTCGACGCGAAGGTGCCCTGCGGCCAGCCGAGCAGCGCCGCCAGCATCTGGCCGGTCTGGTTGCAGTCGTCGTCGATCGCCTGCTTGCCGAGGATGACGAGGCCGGGCTTCTCGGCCTCGACGATGCCCTTGAGGATCTTGGCGACCGCGAGCGGCTCGACGATCTGGTCGACCTTGACCAGGATGCCGCGGTCGGCGCCCATGGCGAGCGCGGTGCGGATGGTCTCGGACGCCTGCTGCGGGCCGATCGAGACGGCGACGATCTCGGTCGCCTTGCCGGCTTCCTTGAGGCGGATCGCCTCCTCGATCGCGATCTCGTCGAACGGGTTCATCGACATCTTGACGTTGGCAAGCTCGACGCCGCTGCCGTCGCTCTTGACCCGGATCTTGACGTTGTAGTCGACCACCCGTTTGACCGGGACGAGAACCTTCATGCGCATAAGCTCCTGCGGGGGCTGAGAAAGCTATGGCTGGCGGGCGGTACTGTCAACGCGCTGCAATGCAACATCCACGCGCAAGCCGGCATCTTCAGCGATTCTGACCCGGCACCCAAAGCACGTCGGCGGCGCCCTTGTGGTTGAGGAAACGGCTGGCGACGAAGAGAAAGTCGGACAGACGGTTGATGTATTTGATCGCCGCGGCCGAGACCACCTCGCCGGGCTGGTCGGCAAGCTCGACGATCAGGCGCTCGGCGCGCCGGCACACCGTGCGGGCAAGATGCAGATAGGCGGCGGCCGGCATGCCGCCCGGCAATATGAAGGAGCGCAGCGGCGCAAGCTCGGCGTTGAGCGTGTCGATCTCGTGCTCGAGCCGCGTCACTTGCGCGTCGGTGACGGCAAGCCGGGCGCCGCCCGGACCCTTGCCTTTGGCGCTTTCCGGCGTGCACAGATCGGCGCCGAGGTCGAACAGGTCGTTCTGGATGCGCGCCAGCATGGCGTCGACCGTCGGCTCGTCGGCGGTGTGCAAGCGCGCGATGCCGAGGCAGGCGTTGAGCTCGTCGGTCGTTCCGTACGAGGCGATACGCAGATCGAATTTCTTGCGCCGCTCGCCCGTGCTGAGCGCGGTCGTGCCGTCGTCGCCGGTGCGCGTATAGATGCGGTTGAGGACGACCATGAGATGCGCCGCCTTATCGGTGCAGGAACCAGACCGTCGCCATCAGCACGATGATCGCGACGAACTGCATGAGCACACGCAACCGCATGAGCTTCTGCGACGTATTCGGGGAGCCGCCGCGCAGCATGTTGGCGAGGCCGAGCAGCAGCACGAACGCGACGATGCCTACGGCGATGTAGGACCAGATATAGACGGACATGACGCTTACTTAGCACTGGGGGACGCGGGCCGCCATCCCGCGCCGTTTTACAATCCTCGCGCGCTCTGCTGTGATTGGAACATGCGCAAGAAGAACTCCACCACCCCCAAGCCGCGGACCATCGCGGCGCAGGCGCTCGGCGGCATCGAGCCCGCGACGAAAGCCGTGGTGCCGCCCGTGCACGTCGCAACCACGTTCGTGCGCGACCCGGACAACCAGTATCGCTCGGGCTACATCTACGGCCGCGCCGACAATGCCACGGTGCGCCAGGCCGAGGGCGTGATCGCGGCGCTGGAAGGTGCCGAGGCAGCCCTGCTGCTCGGCTCCGGCATGTCGGCCGCGACCGCCGCCGTGATGGCGCTGCCCGCCCCCTCGCACATCGTCGCGAGCCAGGTGATGTACTGGGCCTTCCGCCAGTGGCTCGCGGCCGAGGCGCCGCGCTTCGGCCATCGCGTCGAGATCGTCGACACCAGCGATCTCAAGGCGGTCGCCAAGGCGGTGCGGCGCGGCAAGACCAAGCTCGTGTGGATCGAGACGCCGGGCAATCCGCTGTGGAGCATCACGGACATCGCGGCGGTGGCCGAGATCGCGCACCGCGCCGGCGCGCGGCTCGCGGTCGACTCGACGGTCGCGACGCCGGTGTTCACGCAGCCACTCGCGCTCGGCGCCGACCTCGTGATGCATTCGGCGACCAAGTACCTCAATGGCCATTCCGACGTGATCGCCGGCGCGCTCGCGACCGCGAAGCCGGACGCATGGTGGGAGCGCATCCGGACGCTGCGCTCGCAGCACGGATTGATCCTCGGGCCGTTCGAGGCGTGGCTGCTGTTGCGCGGCATGCGCACGCTCGAGCCGCGCGTCAGGGCCGCGACCGAGAGCGCCGTGCTGCTCGCCACGTGGCTGCGGCAGCATCCGCGCATCGCGACCGTGCTCTACCCGGGCCTGCCCGAGCATCCCGGCCACGCGGTGGCGGCGCGGCAGATGAGCGGCTTCGGCGCCATGCTGTCGATCCGCGTCAAAGGCGGCGCGCGCGCCGCAATCGCGACGGCGGCGCGGGTGCGCGTGTGGAACCGGGCGACCTCGCTCGGCGGCGTCGAGAGCCTGCTGGAGCACCGCGCGTCGGTCGAAGGACCGGCCTCGCCGTGCCCGCCCGACCTGCTGCGGCTGTCGGTCGGGCTGGAGGATCCGGAGGATCTGTTCGCGGATCTGGATCGCGCGCTGCGCGCGGCGAGCCGCAAGTAACGCGGCGGAACCGGCATCCGCGTCATTGCGAGGAGCCCGCAGGGCGACGAAGCAATCGCGATCCGCGGCACGAGATTGCTTCGGGCGCTTCGCGCCCTCGCAATGACGTGTGGTTACGCCTTCGCCTCGTGCGTGGCGTTCTCGTATTTGCGGCGGAGCTGATCCTTCGTGAGATAGCGCTGCTCGAGCCGCTCGAGCTCCGGCATGGCCACCAGCTCGTTGAGCTCCTCGAAGCCGACCAGCAGATCGGGGCGGTCGACGACCTCGCCGGTGCGCAGCGATTTACCGAGCGCCGCGAGCGCATTCTTCATGCCTTGCACGGACGCGGCGGTGAGCAGCCGCGGATAGATCACCACGCCGACGCCGAGGTCCTGCAACTGGCGCGCCGAGAGCAGCGGCGTGGTCGAGCGCCGGCGGATGCCGAAGCCCATGTTGACGCACACCGGCTTCGACACGTTGCGCGTGACCGTCGCGATGTGCTCGGTCGTGAGCACCGCGTCGGCGAACAGGAGGTCGGCGCCGGCCTCGGCATAGAGATTGAGGCGGCGGATCACCTCGGCGATGCCGTGCGTCGCCAGCGCATCGGTGCGCGCCATGATGACCATCTCGGGATCGACGCGCGCCTCTGCGGCGGCGCGAATCTTCTCGGTGCCTTCCTCGGCCGAGATGACCTCCTTGCCCTTCATGTGCCCGCAGCGCTTGGGCCAGACCTGATCCTCGATCATCAGGCCCGCGAGGCCCGCCTGCTCGAAGGCGCGCATCGTGAAATGGACGTTCACGGCGTTGCCGTAGCCCGTATCGGCATCGGCGAGCAGCGGCAGGTCGCAGCACGCCGCGAAGGCGCGGCAGGCGCGCAGGTTCTCCTCGAGCCCCATCACGCCGAGGTCGGCCCAGCCGAGGCCGGCCTCGCTGATGCCGGCGCCGGAGATGAAGCCCGCCGCGAAACCGGAAGGTTTCAGCAGCCGCGCGCTGAAGCCGTCGAAGACGCCGGGCAGCACCAGGATCTCGGGCGCATTGATGAGCTCGCGCAGCTTGCGGGCCTTGGACGTGACCTTGGTCATTAGCGTGTCTTTCCCTTGATTGTTCAGTGGGCCGCGAGGCCGAGGCGCTCGGCGACCTCGTGCAAGGCGTCGTACTCGCGCGCGATCATCTCTTTGGTTTCCTTCGGATCGTGCGTGCCCGGCGTCGTCCCGTTGCGCTCCATCGCGGCAAGGACGGCCGGCGCCTGTGCGGCCTGGCGATAGGCGCGGTAGAGGATGTCGACGATGTTGCTCGGCAGCCCCTGCGGCCCGATCAGCGCGTACCACAGCCCGACGTCGAGCCCCTTGGCGCCGACGGCGTCGAGGCCGGACGCCAGCGGCGCCTGCGGGTTGTCCGCCCCGGAGGTCAGCAGCAGGCATTTGGCGGTGCCGTTCTTCATGTAAGGCAGGATCGGCTGGAGCGAGCCGCCGAAGATATCGACCTGATGGCCGAGGAAGGCCTGCAGGGTTTCGCCCGACCCTTTGAACGGAACCGCAACCTGCTTGATGCCGAAATGCGCGAAGATGCGCTCGGCCGCAAGCTGCATCGTGCCGCCGGCGCCATCGTTGCCGTAGGTGTACTTGCCTGGATTAGCCTTGAGCTGCGCGATGAATTCCTTCGCGTTGTTCGCCGGGAAATCCGGCGCGACGCACATCACATAGGAGGCGTAGCCGATCTCGATGATCGGCGTGTAGGACTCGCGCGTGTAGGGCACCTTCATGGTGTTGGGCGTCGTGGTGAGCGGGCCGTTCCACTCGAAGCCCAGCGTGTAACCGTCGGGGTTGGCGCGCGCCACGTATCCGGTGCCGATCGTGCCGCCGGCGCCCGGCCGGTTCTCCACGATCACGCTGGTGTGCAGGATCGGCTCGACCGCCTGCGCGGTCAGCCGCGCGAAGGTGTCCGCACCGCCGCCGGGCGGTGTCGGCACGATCACCCGGATGGGTCCTTTCGGATATGTGTCGGCAGCGCGCGCACCCGACGCGCACAGAAGTGCCGAGATGCCGAGAAGCGCTGCGGCGAGCGGCCTCGTGATGGTCATCGTTTCCTCCCGCCGTCGGCTTCTTCGCAAAGCCGTTGTGCACGTCACTTCGTGATGTAGAGGTCCTTGCGCCAGCGATCCTTGAAGATGCCGATCACGTCGAGCTGATCGACGTAATAGAGGATCTTGCCCTCGATCGTGGACGGAAATGCCGGCGCTTGCGGCGAATGGGTCAGCAGCACATGCACGACCGGGTCCGGGACGCCGTGGCGCAGCGCGAGATGCGCCGCCCAGAACGCGTGCGGATATTGCCGGGCAATATCCGTCGCGACGGCGCCCCCGTCCGGCCCCGGCGCCGACTCGATCACCTTGCTGGCGTCCTGCAGGATGGCGGCGGCGATCAGATGGTCGCGGTTCACCTTGACGCCGTGGTGGCGCTCGAACGCGTCGGCGACCGCGAGCGCCATATCGAGGACGCATCGATTGTGCGGCAGCGTCGGATACGGGATTTCGAGCGAGGTCGGCACCTCCTCCATCCGTTTCCACGCGCTCATCGACCATAGCTCCTGCCACACCGCATCCACGGCGGCGCGCAGCTTCGCGTCGGCGATCTGCTTGACGGCGGGAAACATCGCCGCGACGTCGATGGGCTGCTGCACCTGGTCGTTGCGCTGGTCCATGCGATCCTCCGGGCTGCCGTTCGGTTCTCGCGTTGATGCGATGACATTCTGTGGCGGCAGCACGGGATGTTACCGGTCGCGGCCGCTGCGAGCCACGAGCGAATTGTCTCCTGACCTATTCGCGATGCGCAAGCCTGCGGACCGGCGTGTGCCACGCACAGTCGAAGTCAACGCATCTTCGAGCGAGAAGATGTAGCCGACTGGGCCAGTCCCGACGGCGTCAGTTGACGCCGTCGAGCAGCCGCCGCGCGATCACCTGCGCCTGGATTTCGGCCGCGCCCTTCGAAGATCGACAGGATGCGCGCATCGCACAGGATGCGCGAGATCTGGTACTCCAGCGCAAAGCCATTGCCGCCGTGGATCTGCAGGGCGTTGTCGGCCGCGGCCCAGGCGACGCGGGCGGCGAGGAGCTTCGCCATGCCGGCCTCGAGGTCGCAGCGCCGGCCCTTGTCCTTCTCGCGCGCGGCGTAATAGCTGATCTGGCGCGCGATCATGATCTCCGCCGCCATCATCGCGATCTTGTCGGCGACGCGGGGAAATCGCGATCAGCTTCTGGCCGAACTGCACGCGCTCGTTGGCGTAGAGAATCGCCTGGTCCATCGCCGCCTGGGCGACGCCGACGGCGCGCGCCGCGGTCTGGATGCGCGCCGACTCGAAGGTCTGCATGAGCTGCTTGAAGCCCTGGCCCTCGACGCCGCCGAGCAGGCCCTCGGCCTTCACCTCGAAGCCGTCGAAGGCGATCTCGTATTCCTTCATGCCGCGATAGCCGAGCACCTCGATCTCGGTGCCGGACATGCCGGGCGCCGGAAACGGCTTTGCGTCGGTGCCGCGCGGCTTCTCGGCGAGCAGCATGGAGAGGCCGCGGTAGCCGGGCTCCTTCGGGTTGGTGCGCACGAGGAGCGTCATCAGGTCGGCGCGCACCGGATGGGTGATCCAGGTCTTGTTGCCGTTGACCTTGTAGACGTCGCCGTCGCGCTGGGCGCGGGTGCGCAGCGAGGCGAGGTCGGAGCCGGTGTTGGGCTCGGTGAAGACCGCGGTCGGCAGCACCTCGCCGGAGGCGAGCTTGGGCAGCCATTTGCGTCTTCTGCTCGTCGGTGCCGCTGCCGAGGATCAGCTCCGCGGCGATCTCGTTGCGGGTGCCGATCGAGCCGACGCCGATATAGCCGCGCGACAGCTCCTCGGAGACGACGCACATCGATTCCTTGCCGAGGCCGAGCCCGCCGAACTCCTCGGGGAGGGTGAGGCCGAACACGCCGAGCTCGGCCATGCTTGCCGATGACTTCGAGCGGGATGTAGGAGTTGGTGCGGTGCCACTGCTTGCGCGTGCGGCACCACCTCGGTGTCGGCGAACTTGCGCATCTCCTCGCGCATGGTGTCGAGGATGTCGTCGAGCCCGCAATCGCCGACGGTCGCGCCGCTGTGCTGCGCGCCATCAGCGCGATCAGGCGGGCGCGGTTCTCCGTCGTGTTGCCGGTGGCGATGAGCTCGTCCGCCGCAGCCGGCGAAAGCGCGCCGCCACCGCCTTGGCGTCGAGGCCGAGATCGGCGGGGCGGACGAGCTCGCCCTGGCTCATCAGGATGCCGCCGCGCCATCTGCGCCAGGAACTCGCCGGCGCCGATGCGGACCAGCAGCTCCTCGATCTCGCCGAACCGGCCCTGCTCGCTCATCGCGCTCCGCATAGGCCGAGAGCTGGCGGATCGCCTCGACATAGGTCGCGAGCCAGGCGAGGCCGTGGGTGGCGCGCTGCTCGCGCTCGATCGCGTCCGCGTCGAGCTTGCCGGCGACCGTGACCCGTTCGCGGACCTTGTAGGTGGCGTCGGCGAGCAGCGCATCGGCGGCGCTCCTGCGCCTCCTGCATCAGCCCCAGCAAATCCGATCCGGTTTCCACAAGCGGCGCTGCCTGCGACATGCGTCTCCTCCGCGCGTCAGACTGGCCACGGGCGCCCGGACCGCCCATGTTGCAACGCAGCATAATACCGTTTCGGCCCCCGGCGCCAGCCTTCCACAGGCGCGCGCCGAGAACATAATTTTCCGGTCACAGGTTTCGCGCGTTATCACAAAGGCCAGTCCTGCAGGGAGCGACCCGTTGCGGAGCCTCGCCCACTGGTACCGCATCGCCGTCGACGGCCTTCTGAGGATTTCACCCGCGACGACGGCTGGGCGATCGCGAGCCACATCGCGCTCTCCACGCTGATGTCGCTGTTTCCGTTCCTGATCTTCATCACCGCGCTGACCGGCTTCCTATTCGGCACCGAGGCAACTGGCCGACCAGGTCGCGCGCCTCCTGCTCGAAGCCTGGCCGAAGGAGGTGGCGGAGCCGCTCGCGAGCCAGATCGCGCGGGTGCTGACCCGCGCCCACAGCGGACCGCTGACCTTCGGCGTGGTGCTCGCGCTCTATTTCTCCTCGAGCGGGATCGAGAGCCTGCGCATCGGCCTCAACCGCGCCTATGACGAGATCGAGATGCGGCCGTGGTGGCTGCTGCGGTTGGAATCGATCGGCTACGTGCTGGTCGGCGCCGTCGGGCTCATCGCGCTCTCGTTCCTGATCGTGCTGGCGGGCCGCTGATCTTTCACAGCGCTGGCTCTATGCGCCCTGGCTCGCGCGCATCGAGGAGCTTGACCTTCGCCCGCTACGGCATCGCCACCGTGGTGCTCGTGTTCGCGCTGGTGCTGGTGCACAAATGGCTGCCGTTCGGCCGCCGCCGCCTCGCCGACATCGCGCCCGGCATCCTGGTGACGCTCGTGCGGCTGGATCGTCGCTGGGCGCCGCATTCGGCCGCTATCTCGCGCAGTTCTCCGGCGCCTACGTCACGACCTATGCGGGGCTCGCCTCCGCGATGATCGCGCTGGTGTTCCTCTACTGGACCGCGGGAATCTTCGTCTACGGCGGCGAATTCAACCAGGCGATCCGCAAGGCGCGGCACGCGCGGGTGGTGCGCGAGGTCGACGCGGCCTGAGGCTTTATTTTGGCGCATGTTCTTGTCGGCGAACCGGTATCCACCCCCGATCAAGTCGGGCAGGCTTTCGCCGGAACATGCGCTACCCGCCCTCCGCCTCCACCACGTCCTCGTAGTTGCGCAGGCCCGCGCGCGGCGCGTTGACCAGCACCGCCATGTTGCCGGGCTTGTGCTGGTTCTTCCACATCATCTGGTGGGCGAGCGGGATGTTCTCCCAGGTGAACACCTCGCTCATGCAGGGGTCGAGGCGGCGGTCGAGCACGAACTGGTTCGCCGCGCTCGCCTGCTTCAGGTGGGCGAAGTGCGAGCCCTGGATGCGCTTCTGCCGCATCCACACATAGCGCGCATCGAAGGTGATGTTGTAGCCGGTGGTGCCGGCGCAGAACACCACCATGCCGCCGCGCTTGACCACGAGGCACGACACCGGGAACGTCTGCTCGCCCGGATGCTCGAACACGATGTCGACGTCGCGCTTGCCGGTGATGTCCCAGATCGCCTTGCCGAACTTGCGCGCCTCCTTGACCCAGGTGTCGTATTCGGGCGTGCCGACCTTGGGCAGCTGGCCCCAGCAGTTGAAATCCTTGCGGTTGATCGACGCCCTTGGCGCCGAGCTCGAGCACGTAGTCGCGCTTGGTCTCGTCGGAGATGATGCCGATCGCGTTGGCGCCCGAGGCCGCGGCAAGCTGCACGCCGAACACGCCGAGGCCGCCCGAGGCGCCCCACACCAGCACGAAATCGCCGGGCTTCATGGTGTGCGGCGGGTGGCCGAACAGCATGCGGTAGGCGGTGGCGAGGGTGAGCGTATAGGACGCCGCCTCCTCCCAGGTGAGATGCTTCGGCTTGGTCATGAGCTGGCGCGACTGCACGCGGCAGAACTGGGCGAACGAGCCGTCCGGCGTCTCGTAGCCCCAGATGCGCTGGGACGGCGAGAGCATCGGATCGCCGCCGTTGCAGTCCTCGTCGTCGCCGTCGTCCTGATTGCAGTGGACGATGACCTCGTCGCCGACCTTCCAGCGCTTCACCTTGTTGCCGATCGCCCAGACGATGCCGGACGCGTCGGAGCCCGGCGATGTGGTACGGATTCTTGTGGCCGTCGAGCGGCGAGATCGGGACGCCGAGGCCCGCCCAGATGCCGTTGTAGTTCACCCCGCCGGCCATCACGTGGACCAGCACCTCGTCCTCGCCGATGCTCCAGGTCGGCACCACCTCGAGCTGCATCGAGGTCAGCGGCGGGCCGTGGCGCTCCTTGCGGATCACCCAGGCGTGCATCTTCGCCGGCACATGGCCGAGCGGCGGGATCTCGCCCATGGCGTAGAGGTCTTTGTGGCTCGCCGAGCGGGGATTTCAACTCGACGACTGCCGCCATGGGGATCCTCCGGGCGCGGCGGACGGGCGGCGACTCCCAGGGCAAGCATTATGCCTCAGTAAATGTTGCGCCGCAACAATGCCCCCGGCGGCTTAAAGGTTCCGCAACGGCCGAAATGGCTAGGTCCCGTCCGCCGGACGCCGGCAATCCGGACCCGGACGTGGCTACCCTCGACCCCGCCTCGCCGCCCGCCCGCATCGACCGACCCGCGCTCGGCTGATCGCGTGCTCGGGCTCGCGGTTGCCTACAGCTGGTGTTTCTCGGCGGTGCGTTCACGCAGGGCCTGATCATCGACGACCACGGCCACCTCATCGACAACGACTTCATCGCCGTGTGGGCGGCGGGCCGGCTGGTGCTCGAGGGCCATGCCGGCGCAGGCCTACGACTGGGACCTGCACCGGCAGGTCGAGATCGCGGCCGCGGCGGCCACGACTTCGAGAGCTATTACGGCTGGCACTATCCGCCGCCGCCCTGTTCGCTGCGGCGCTCGCGCAAGCCTGCCCTATCTGGCGGCGTGGTCGCTGTGGATGGCGGTCACGCTGCCCGCCTATGTCGGCAGCGGTCCGCGCCATCATCGGCGAGCGCATCGGCATCGTGCTGGCGCTGGGCTTTCCCGGGCGTGCTGTGGAACATATCGGTCGGCCAGAACGGGTTTCTTGACCGCGGCGCTGATCGGCGGCACGCTCGGCTTGCCTCGAACGCCGGCCGCTCGTCGCCGGGGTGCTGCCTCGGCCTCCTCACCTACAAGCCGCAGTTCGGCGTGCTGTTTCCGCTCGTGCTGATGGTCGATGGGCGCTGGCGCGGTTCTTCGCGGCGGCGGCGTCACGACCGTGTGCGCTCGGCGGCGCGTCGATCCTCGCCTTCGGCAGCGAAGCTGGAGGCTTCCATGACGCGACGCTCGCGGTCGCCAACCAGCTGGTGTTCGCCGAAGGCCGCGCATGGGCTCATGAAGATGCAGAGCCTGCTCGGCCTGGTGCGCTGGCTCGGCGGCAGCATGACCGCGGCCTGGCTCGTCGCAGGGCGGGCTGCGATCGTGCGCGCGGCCGGCACTATGTGGCTCTGGGCGGCAGAGCGTCCGCTACGAGATCAAGGCGGCGGCGCTGTCCGCCGGGGCGCGTGCTGGCGACGCCCTACCTGCTACATCTACGATTTTCGTGTCTCTCGCGGTCCCGCTCGCCTTCCTGATGCGGATACGGGACTGCGCGACGGCTTTCTGCCCTCTGAAGTGGCCGGCGCTCGGCTCGCGCGGCCGGCTGCTCTCGTTGCTGGCTATATCGTGGCCAACACGCGGTCGGATTGGCGGCGATGCCTGATCGATTGCGCTGCTCGTCGGGCGACGAGCTTTCGCCGGGCTGCTCGTCAAGCGACCTGATGCGGCGGCGCCGACAGACGACCACTCTCATGTCCCTTCATTTGACGAGTCGCGCCCGCGCCGCATGTTACCGACGCTGCCTCCGACAGCGATATGGCTGACGAGCGGCACGAAAATTCCGTCGCGCTCATGCGGGAGGGACGGCTACATATGCTGGGCATCGACTGAGTATCATTTTCTCCTGGTCGGGGCCATCGCCGGCTGGCTCGCCGGCCTGATCGTGCGCGGTTTCGGCTTCGGCCTCGATCGGCAACATCGTCGTCGGCATCATCGGTGCGTTGTTGCCGGATACTTGTTTCCGCGGCTTGGCGTCGAGCTGCCGACCATTGCGAACTTCTGGGTCAGCGCGATCATCGTCCGACTGTCGGCGCCGTGATCGTTCTCGTGATCATTCGGATTGATCCGACGATGCGAGGCAATGACGGCGATTTCGATCGCAGTTACGTAGATTTCGGGGCGGATTGCGCAGACACGCAGCCGCCCGGGCATTTGCCAGCGCGCTTTTTGCAGCGCACAATAGGCTGACCGAGCGGCTCACCGCACGGGGAGCCGGGACGAACGAGAACGGAGAGGTATGCGCGACAAGCCCTGGATCATCCGCACCTATGCCGGCCATTCGACGGCGAAGGAGTCGAATGCGCTCTATCGCAGGAACCTCGCCAAGGGCCAGACCGGCCTCTCGGTCGCCTTCGATCTGCCGACCCAGACCGGCTACGACAGCGACCATCCGCCCGGCGACGGGCGAGGTCGGCAAGGTCGGCGTGCCGATCTGCCATCTCGGCGACATGCGCGCCCTGTTCGAGGGCATCCCGCTCGACGCCGATGAACACGTCGATGACCATCAACGCCACCGCGGCGTGGCTGCTGGCGCTCTACATCGCGCTCGCCGACGAGCAGGGCGCGCCGCGCAAGAGCCTCTGCAGGGCACGACCCAGAACGACATCATCAAGGAATATCTCTCGCGCGGCACCTACGTGTTTCCGCCGGCGCCCTCGATGCGGCTGACCAAGGACGTGATCCTGTTCACGACCAAGGAGATGCCGAGCTGGAATCCGATGAACGTGTGCTCCTACCACCTGCAGGAGGCGGGCGCGACGCCGGTGCAGGAGCTCGCCTATGCGCTCGCGACCGCGATCGCCGTGCTCGACGCGGTGAAGGCCTCGGGCGACGTCGACGCCGAGGACGAATTCGGCGAGGTGGTCGGCCGCATCTCGTTCTTCGTCAATGCCGGGCTGCGCTTCATCACCGAGCTGTGCAAGCTGCGCGCGATGTCGGAGATGTGGGACGAGATCACCGCCAAGCGCTACGGCGTCGCCGATCCCGAAGCAGCGGCTGTTCCGCTACGGCGTGCAGGTGAATTCGCTCGGCCTCACCGAGCAGCAGCCGGAGAACAACGTCTCCCGCATCCTGATCGAGATGCTGGCGGTGACGCTGTCGCGGGACACCCGCGCCCGCGCCGTGCAGCTTCCCGCCTGGAACGAGGCGCTCGGCCTGCCGCGGCCGTGGGACCAGCAATGGTCGCTGCGCATGCAGCAGATCCTCGCCTTCGAGACCGACCTCCTCGAATACGGCGACATCTTCGACGGCTCGACGGAGATCGCGAACAAGGTCGCCGCGCTCAAGAAGCGAGGCGCGCGAGGAACTCGGCCCGCATCGACATGGGCGGCGCGGTCGCCGCGATCGAGAACGGCTACATGAAGCGCAGCTCGTCGAAGCAACGCGCGCCGGATCGAGGCGATCGAGCGCGGCGAGCAGACCGTGGTCGGCGTCAACCGCTTCGTCGAGACCGAGCCGTCGCCGCTCGCCGCCGGCGAAGGCGCGATCCTCACGGTCGCGGACCGAGGTCGAGCCCGAGCAGATCGCCCAGCTCAAAGCGTGGCGCGCGGCGCGCGACGCCAAGGCCGTCAAGGCGGCGCTCGCCGAGCTGCGCCGTGCGCGCAAGCGCGGGCCACAACATCATGCCGGCCTCGATCGCCTGCGCCAAGGCCGGCGTCACCACCGGCGAATGGGGCGAGGTGCTGCGCCAGGGTTTCGGCGAATACCGCGCGCCGACCGGCGTCGGTCGCAGCATGCGCAACGACTCGCCGGGCATCGACGATCTGCGCGCCGAGGTCGACCGCATGTCGAAGAAGCTCGGCCGCCGCATGAAATTCCTGGTCGGCAAGCCCGGCCTCGACGGGCATTCGAACGGCGCCGAGCAGGTCGCGGTGCGCGCGCGCGATGCCGGCATGGACGTGGTCTATGAAGGCATCCGCCTCACGCCGGCGGAGATCGTGCGCGCCGCGCGCGACGAGGACGTGCACGTGGTCGGGCTGTCGATCCTCTCCGGCTCGCACCTGCCGCTGGTGAAGGACGTGGTCGCGGGGCTGCGCGAGGCCGGGCTCGACGACGTGCCGGTCGTGGTCGGCGGCATCATCCCGCCCGAGGACGCGCCGCGCTCAAGCAGTTCGGCGTCGCCGCCGTCTACACGCCGAAGGATTTCGAGCTCAATCGGATCATGCAGGATCTCGTGGAGATCGTGGATGCGAAGGCCTCGTAGGGTGGGCAAAGGCGGCCCGGCCGGCGGCGTGACGCACTCGACTCGATCCGCCGTGCCCACGCGTGTGTCAGCGCGTGCCGGCGTGGGCACGGCGGAACAAGGCCCGTGCCAAATGGCCGACGCCTCGGCCGCCTTTGCCCACCCTACGTCGCGGCAAGCGCCGACAGATAGGTATTCAACTTGCTCGGGCTGATCGGCTTGGTGATGTACCCATTCACGCCCGCCGCGTGCGCGCGCGCTTCCTCCTCGGTGCTGCTGCGGCCGGAAACGCCGATCACCGGAATTCGGCCGGCGGCGCCGGCGAGCGCGCGGATGCGGCGCGTCGCCTCGACGCCGTCGATGTCCGGCAGCGCGACGTCCATCAGCACCGCGTCGTAGCCGCCGCGCGCGGCCGCCTCGACCGCCGCCTCGCCCGAGCCGACGAACTCGGCACGGTGGCCGAGCTCGCCCAGGATGGTCTTGAGGATGACGCGGCCGTACGGATTGTCCTCGGCGCACAGGATGCGCAGGCTGCGCACGGCGCGGCGCGCGACGCGGGCGCCCGCCTGGCTGTCCACGATGCCGGCCGCCGCGCGATCGGCAGCGACCACGGCGGTGAGCGTGAACGTGCTGCCATGTCCGGACCGGCTCTTCACCCTGAGGCCGCCGCCCATCGCTTCGGCGAGGCGCTTGACCAGCACGAGGCCGAGGCCGGCGCCGCCGAAGGCGCGGGCGATCTTGTCGTTGGCCTGCGCGAAGGGGCGAAACAGCCGGCCGATCTCGCCCGCCGTCATGCCGATGCCGCTGTCGACGATCTCAAACGACAGACGGGAACGATCGCGGCCGACGCGGGTCGCCGACATGCTCAGCACGATGTCGCCGCGATCCGTGAACTTGACCGCATTGTCGATCAGGTTCTCGACGGCGGTGCGCAGGCGCACCGGGTCACCGATCACAAAGCCCGGAAACGCGGCCGCGATCGCGGTCTTGCAGCCGAGCCCCTTGGCCTGCGCGCGCGCCGCACAGGACGCCGCCAGCGATTGCGCCAGCGCGCGTGCGTCGAAGCGCTCGCGCAGTGGCGCGACGCGGCGCTGGCCGGCCCGCGCCGCGTCGACCACCACGGTGGTGAGCGCGACGATGTGCTCGGCCGCCTCCTTGAGCGCCGCGACCCAGCGCCGCTCGCGCTCGCCCAGCTCCGAGGTCGACAGCAGCTCTCCGATCGCGATGATGCCGGTCAGCGGCGTGCGGATATCATGTGCAAAGGCCGCGAGCGCGCTCTCGATGGCGCGCGTCGACGCGCGCGGCCGCGACGCCGGCCGACGGGCTTTTGCTTTCCTGCGGACGCGCTTGGCCATGACCCACCGGGCTCCACCTTCGCATGAACGCGGCAAGCGGGGCTACCGGACCGGCCCCACCATGCGCCGGACCTCGGCCGCACTCACGCCGCGGGCGCGCAACTCGCGCAGCCCGGTCGCGTGCGTCGATTTCGACAGCTTCCGGCCCTCCGCATCGAGGATCAATCGATGGTGCGAATATACCGGCTCGGGCAGGCCGAGCAACGCCTGCAGCAGCCGATGGATGCCGGTCGCCGCCGTGAGGTCGGCGCCGCGCACGATCTCGGTGACGCCTTGGGCGGCGTCGTCGACCACGACCGACACGTGGTAGCTCGTCGGCGTCTCCTTGCGCGCCAGCACCACGTCGCCCCAGGCGGCCGGATCGGCCGCGACCATCTCGATGCGGCCGTCGGTCGTTTGCTCGCGCCAGGTCAGCGGACCCACGCGCGCCACGGCCGCCGACATGTCGAGCCGCAGCGCGTAGGGCGCGCCCGATCGCATGCGCGCTTCCCGCTCATCGGCCGACATCGCGCGCACATCACCAGGATAAAGCGGCGCGCCGTCCGGATCGCGCGGCCACGCGCCGCCAGCCTCGCGCGCCGCGACCAGGCGGGCGATCTCGGCGCGGCTCTCGAAGCTCGCATAAACGAGGCCCTGCGCGACCAGCCGGTCGATCGCCGCCCGGTAGTCGGCGAAATGCTCGCATTGCCGCCGCACCGGCGCTTCCCAGGTGAGCCCGAGCCAAGCGAGGTCCTCGTAGATGGCCGTCTCGTATTCGGGACGGCAGCGCGTCGCGTCGATGTCCTCGATGCGCAGCAGGAAGCGCCCGCCGCGCGTCCGCGCCAGATCGAAATTGACCAGCGCCGAATAGGCGTGGCCGAGATGAAGATGGCCGTTCGGGCTCGGCGCGAAGCGGAAGGTCGGTGTCGTCATGCTCGCAAGGTGAGGCACGAGGGTGGCGCCTTCCTTTACACCATGCGACCGTTGACTTAACTCCTGCGCCGCATCCGGGGTGAACGAATTTGACGCTGCGTCTCGAGACCCAGGCCGACGTCGACGCCGGCATCCGCCAGCTTGTGCAACAGGACCCGCGGCTCGCGCAGGTCCTTGCCATCGCCGGCCGCCCGGCATTGCGCCGGCGCGCCGGCGGCTATGCCGGGCTCGCGCAGATCATCACCAACCAGCAGCTCTCGACCGCGAGCGCGAGCGCGATCTGGGGGCGCGTCGCCAAGGCTTACGATCCGCCGCACCCGGAGAAGATCCGGCGCGCCCGTGCCACGAGCCTCGCGCGCCTCGGGCTGTCGGGCGCGAAAATCCGCGCCTTGAAGGCGATTGCGGTCGCGATCCGCGACGGGCTCGACCTCGACGCGCTCGCCGAGCTTCCGGCCGACGACGCCCACCGTGCGCTCACGGAGCTGCACGGGGTCGGGCCGTGGACCGCCGACATCTATCTCCTGTTCTGCCTCGGGCATGCGGACGCCTGGCCCGCCGGAGACCTCGCGGTGCAAGAGGCGATGCGGCTCGCGTTCCATCTCAAGTCGCGGCCGACGACGAAGCAGATGGGCCCGCTCGCCGAGACATGGCGGCCGCTGCGCGGGGTGGCGGCGCTGCTGCTGTGGACCTACTATCGCGCGGCCAAGAAGCGCGACGCCGTGCCGATCCCACCCACCCCCACACCTTGAATACGGAGCATCCTCGATGGCCGCCGATCTCGATGGTCCACGGCTCGAGCCGCGCGCCGGCGCGGCGAAGAAGCTCATCGTGTTCCTGCACGGATACGGCGCCGACGGCAACGACCTGATCGAGCTCGGCCGCGTCTGGCAGCCGCTGCTGCCGGACGCCGCATTCGTCTCGCCGCACGCGCCCGAGCCGTGCGGCGGCGCGCCGATGGGACGGCAGTGGTTTCCGCTCACGTTCCGCAATCCGGATGAGCGCTGGCGCGGCGTCAACGCGGCAGCGCCGATCCTCAACCGCTTCCTCGACGCAGAGCTCGCGCGCCGCAAGCTGCCGGACTCGGCGTTGGCGCTGGTCGGCTTCAGCCAGGGCACCATGATGGCACTGCATGTGGGCCTGCGGCGCGCGCGGGCGCCGGCCGCAATCATCGGCTATTCGGGGCTGTTCGTGCTGCCGGAGGGAACCAAGCCCAAGACGGTCGCGCCTGAGATCACATCGCGCCCGCCCGTCCTGCTGGTCCACGGCGACCGCGATGAGGTGATCCCGGTGCAGGCGCTGCTGCAAGGGACGCAGGATCTCGCCGAGCTGGAGGTGCCGGCCGAATGGCACATTTCGTCCGGCGTCGGCCATGGAATCGACCAGGAGGGCCTGCGCCACGGCGGCGAATTCCTGGCGCGGCGGCGGTTCTGAGCCGGGCCGGCGCGCCCCGCATTCCGTAAGCCCCGGGCCGGCCTTCACAATACCGTCACGCCTTAATATAAACTGCGAGTCGGGCGGGCGAGTGCCCGTGGGCGAGGAGGAGTAGAGGAGCTTCGGCGTGACCGCTGCCATGTCGGCGAACGGGTTTCCGGCTCTGGTGCTCAACGCGGACTTCCGCCCGCTGAGCTACTACCCGCTGTCGCTCTGGTCCTGGCAGGACGCGATCAAGGCCGTGTTCCTCGAGCGCGTGAACATTGTCGCGCTCTACGAAAAGGTGGTGCACAGCCCGAGCTTCGAGATGAAGCTGCCGAGCGTGGTGTCGCTCAAGACCTTCGTGAAGCCTTCGACCCACCCGGCCTTCACGCGCTTCAACGTCTTCCTGCGTGACAAGTTCATCTGCCAGTACTGCGGCGCCGACGACGACCTCACCTTCGACCATCTCGTCCCGCGCTCGCGCGGCGGCCAGACCACGTGGATCAACGTGGTCGCGGCCTGCTCGGGCTGCAACCTGCGCAAGGGCAACCTGACGATGGGCGAGGCGCACATGTTTCCGTCGCAGATGCCGTTCCAGCCGACGGTGCATCACCTGCACCGCAACGGCCGGCTGTTCCCGCCGAACTATCTGCACGATAGCTGGCTCGACTATCTCTACTGGGATACGGAACTCGATCCGTGACGCGGCGCGGATGACGCGGGCGGGCGCGCCGTCCAACTCCCTCAAAGCATTCACAACCCGTTTCTTGCCATCATGTCGGCGCACAGCGATGGCGCGACCGATCCAACACGAACGGCGAGAGCACCATGACGTCGGATGACAAGATCGTCTTCTTCCACGCCCCGCACACGCGCTCGGGCGGCACGCGCATCCTGCTCGAAGAGCTCGGCGCGCCGCACGAGCTGCGCGTCATCAACATGAAGGCGGGTGAGCAAAGGAAGCCCGCGTTCCTCGCCGTCAATCCGATGGGCAAGGTGCCGGCGATCCTGCATCGCGGCGAGCTCGTGACCGAGCAGCCCGCCATCTTCGTCTATCTGGCCGACCTGTTTCCGCGGGCCGGGCTCGCGCCCGCGCTCGACGATCGCCTGCGCGGGCCCTACCTGCGTTGGATGGTTTATTACGGCTCGTGCTTCGAGCCGGCCTTGGTCGATCGCGCGCTCAAGCGCGAGCCGGGCTCCCCGCAGATGATGCCCTATGGCGACTACGACACGATGCTCAAGACGCTGACCGACCAGCTCGCCAGCGGTCCTTACCTGCTCGGCGAGCGCATGACGGCGGCCGACGTGCTGTGGGGCACGGCGCTCACCTGGACGACCGCGTTCAAGCTGGTCCCCGAGCTGCCTGTCATCAAGGACTACATCGCACGGCTCGGCGCGCGGCCGGCGGCCGCGAAGGTGAATGCGGCAGATGCCAAGCTCGCGGCCGAGCACGAGGCGGCCGCGAAGGCGGGCGCCGCGGCGCACTGACGGGCATCGGTCGCGTAGGTTGGGTCGAGCCCTTGCGAGACCCAACGAGCGCGCGCAGGGTGTTGGGTCTCGCCAACGGCGCTCGACCCAACCCACCACGAAGCATTTCTCGGATGCCGATCCATATTCTGACCATCATCGCCGTCGTCTTCGCCACCATACCGGCGCTGGCGCAGACGAAGGACGCGGCCGCCGGCTATCCCAACCATACGGTGCGCATCATCGTGTCGGCGCCGCCGGGCGGCGGGCCAGATCTCGCGGCACGCCTCGTCGCCGACAAGCTGCAGCGGCGCTGGGGCCAGCCGGTCATCATCGAGAACCGCCCGGGCGCCGGCGGCACGCTCGGCACGGCCGACGTCGCGGCCGCCGAGCCCGACGGCTACACGCTGCTCGCCGCGCAGCCGGGACCGCTCACCACGCACGCGCTGCTCTACAAGAACCTGCGCTTCGATCCGGCGGCGCTGGAGCCGGTCATCGTCATGACCAGGATTCCGATCGTGCTGGCGGTGCGCGCGGACTTTCCGGCCAACACGGTCGGCGAGCTGATCGCCTACGCCAAGGCCAATCCGGGCAAGATCACCTACGGCTCGCAGGGCATCGGCACCTCGCCGCACCTGACCACCGCGCTGTTCGCGCGCCGCACCGGCACCGTGATGACGCACATTCCCTACAAGGGGACCGCGCAGGTCGTGAACGATCTGGTCGCCGGCCATGTCGACCTCCTGTTCATCCAGCTCAACTCGGTGCGCGCGCTCTGGCGCGCCGGCAAGGTGAAGATGCTGGCGGTCGCAAGCGACAAGCGCCTTGCCGACCTGCCCGAAATCCCCAGCCTCGCCGACGCCGGCATCGCCGACTTCCAGGCCGACACCTGGAACGCGATCGCGGCGCCGCCGAAGACGCCGCAGCCGATCATCGCCAAGATCAACGCCGCGATGAACGACGCGTTCGCAATGCCGGACGTCCGCAGCCGCCTCGCCACCATGAGCATGCAGCCGGCCGGCGGATCGCCCGCCGAGATGGCGGCATTCGTGAAAGCCGAGACCGACCGCTGGGGCGACGTGATCCGCGCCGCGGACATCAAGGTGGAGTGAGGCGCGGGCAACCGTCACTTCCCAAATACTTAGTGCAGAAACATATTTCCTTGTTGCGGGCGTTTGCCAATCGTGTGATGGCAGAAATCCTAGTCTAGGATTTGTGCGCCCGGCCGTATCCGCAAATTCTGCCGACAAGCTCGAGTTCGCCTGACAGCGGGCCCGGTGCACGGCGCTATTGCCCGGTCTTCCGGCGTTACAACGGCACGTAAGCATTCCACCTGTATTTCCGCCTGTTCTTATTGTTCTGCGCCCTGTTTTTTCGCCTGTTCGTCCCTGTTCTTGCGCCGGCATCTTTTCTGTCGTCTTCCCAAGGTCTTACATTGCAATTGGTGTCGCATTTCCTCCTGTAAATCGCCTGTATTTTTTGGCGGCCCCTAGGACTGGGGCACGAACCCGGGTGCGCTGTGTCACATTTATTTTTATGATCATCCATAAAACTTGAGAGAATGAATCGCGGGAAGAAGCAAACGTAGGGTGATCCGTTTTTATTGTTTCCATTGCTTCGCGCATTGTTTTTCTCATTGTTATTCATTGTTATTGCGCGAGCGCTTGTTTTGCTGCCCTTTCAATAGTTTGTATTGTAATTCGATCGCATTTCCCATTGCAGATCGATTGTATTTTTTTGAGGGCCCCCTCGGACTGGGTTCGGACTGCTGGACTGCACCCCTTTTGTGAGACACGAAACGAGGGACTCGTTGCGACCGCACCAGCTTGCCGCCACCGCGGCAGGCGCCACACCGTATCTGTAGGTTGGGTCGAGCACGTGTGAGACCCAACTCTCGGCTCGCCCCAACCTACGACTTCAGCGTCCTCACTTCTTCAGGCAGTCCTTGCGGAAGGCGGCCCACGTCATGCCGTTGGTCGTGCCGTCCTTCTTCATCTTCTGCCATTCGGCGCCGCAGTCCTTCATCTTCTGCTGCTGCGGCGTCAGCGGCTTCGGCGCCGCCGTCTGGGCCATGCCTATGGGCGCCGTGACAACGGCCATGCACGCCATTGCCAGCGCAACGGACATCATGCGCTTTCCCATCTCGATCCTCCCATGTCTTGTGGTCGTGCCCCATGCACGCCGATGAACTCAAGATTGTATATTCGCCGGATCATGGCCGCCAAGGGCAGCCCCTGACGGCAGCCCCGGGATATGATGTATAGGGTTCGTCTGCACAGACCGACCCTGCCCTGCCGGACCCTGCTCGATGACCGATCTGAAGGCCCTCATTCGCGACCTCGTCGTCGCCAACCGCATCCTCGCTTCCGAGAACGTGGTCGACGCCTACGGGCATGTGAGCGTGCGCCACCCTGACAAGCCCGATCGTTTCCTGATCGCGACGTCGCTCGCGCCCGAGCTGGTCGGCGAGCCGGATATCCTCGAGCTCAATCTCGACTGCACGCCGGTCGTGAACGACGGGCGCCCGCTCTATCACGAGCGCTTCATCCATGGCGGCATCTACGAGGCGCGGCCCGACGTGCACGCGGTGGTGCACGCCCACGCCGAGGACGTGCTGCCGTTCTCGATCGCGAAGACGCCGCTGCGGCCCGTGATCCATTCGGGCAGCTTCATGGGCCTGCACGTCCCGGTGTGGGATATCGCCGACCGGTTCGGGCCGGGCACCAACATGCTGGTGACCAACATGGAGCAGGCGCGCGACCTCGCGGGCTGCCTCGGGCCGAACAACGTCGCGTTGATGCGCGGGCACGGCTTCTCGGCGGCGGCGCGCTCGCTGATCGAGGTGGTGCGCATGTCCGTCTACGTGCCGCGCAATGCGCGCGCGCTGCTCAACGGCCTGCGGCTCGGCGACATCACGCCGCTGTCGCCGGGCGAGGTCGCGGCGCGCGATGCCGGCTACAAGCCCTACTCGCTGGAAACGCGCCGCGCCTGGCGCTATTGGGCGCACAAGGCGGGCTGTGCGCATCTCGTCGAGGACCACCCGATCGACCACCAGCACAAGCCGTGGGGATCGGGATGAATACGCGGGGCTGTAGGGTGGGCAAAGCGAAGCGTGCCCACCGCTGAAGCCCGCGTGGGCACGGCGCGTTCCGCGCCTTTGCCCACCCTACGGAAACTACACATACAATCGATCGCCCAGAGGAATACGCATGAACAAGCTCAAGCTCACCATCGCGACGACCGACTACGACCACTTCCGCGATTTCCGCACCGGCGTCGTCATGGCCGAGGGCATCGACCACACCTGGCTCACGCTCGGACATCACGAGATCTTTTCCCGCTTCACGTTCAACCGCGAATGGGACGTGAGCGAATTGTCCTTCGCCAAGTTCACCGCCCAGGTGACGCGCGAGGATGCCGACATCATCGGCATCCCGGTGATCTGCTCCCGCCTTTTTCGCTTCAGCTCGTTCTACGTGAATAAGAAGAGCGGGATCAAAACCGCGAAGGACCTCAAGGGAAAGACGATCGGCTCGCCCGAATGGGCGCACACGGCCGCCGTCTACATGCGGGGCTGGCTCGGCGACGAAGTCGGCATCAAGCTGCAGGACATCCACTGGTACCAGGCGGGCGCCAACGCGGCCGGCCGTATCGAGAAGGTCGAGCTCAGCCTGCCCAAGGGCGTGCAGCTCACCCGCGTCGCCGACAAGTCGCTGAGCGAGATGCTGGCCGCGGGCGAGATCGACTGCGCGCTGATCGCGCGGCCGCCGACCTGCTTCCTGCAGGGCCATCCCGATATCGTTCGGCTCTATCCGGATTTCATGGGGCTCGAGGAAGAGTACTACAAGCGGACCAGGGTCTTCCCGATCATGCACATCATCGCGGTCAAGCGCGCGGTGCTCGACGCGCATCCGTGGGTCGGGCGCAATCTCTACAACGCTTTCGTCGAGTCGAAGCGCCGCAGCCTGGAACGCCTGCTCGATCCTGCGGTGTCGCGCTATCCGCTGCCGTGGCTGCCGACCTATGGGCGCAAGATGCGCGACCTGTTCGACGGCGACCCGTTCCCGTACGGGATCGAGGAGAATCGTCCGACGCTCGAGACCTTCCTGCGCTACACCTACGAGCAGGGCATCGCGCACCGCCACGCCAAGCCGGAGGAGATCTTCCAGAAGGGCATCATGGCGCCGGTGGTGGTGTGACGGCGGTCAGACTTTCGCCTTCTGCGCCCTGATCCCCCACAGCGCGATCGCGGCGAGCGCGAGCGAGATGAGCGCGTTGTAGCCGGCGAGCGATATGCCGAGCAGGCGCCAGGCCGCCGCATCGCACGGCACGATCCGGGTCTGGTTCATCTGCTCCATGAGCCCGCCGGCGCTGCCGAAATTGTTGATCACCCCCGAGCAGTGCGCCGGGCCCGGCCAGAACTTCCATTCGACGCCCGAATGGTAGACGCCGAGTCCGGCGCCGATCAGCATGATGACGATCAGCAACGCGAGCCCGCCGACCAGCAAGGGTCGCGGCGCGCGGGACAAGCCACCGAGCGTGACCACGAGCGCCAGCGGAATGCCGACATAATAAGGAATGCGCTCGTCGAGACAGAGCTCGCACGGCGCATAGTGCAGCACGTACTGAAAGTAATAGGCGCCCAGGATGGTCGCCGCGCCGCCGGCTGCGACGAGAAGCGCCGCGATGGCGGCCGGATGCGTGCGACGTGCGGCGATCGGCATTACGGACATGTGTCGGTCCTGCTGGTTGTAGGCATCCGCATAGCGCCTGCGGCAAATCCTGTCGATCCGGCGCGCGATCACGAGCGTGCGAGTGTCGTGAGGCCGATTTGAGACCTGAAGCGGGCCCGGGCCGTTGACCGACGCGCCTCGCCCGCTATGATTATCCACTCAGCCCCTGTGGCGAAATGGTAGACGCGCCTGACTCAAAATCAGGTAGCCGCAAGGCTGTGCTGGTTCGAGTCCGGCCAGGGGCACCACTGATTTTTCGCTGATTTATCCCGGCTTTCTCAACCGAATGCCTCGCCGCTGAAATTGGCATCCGCAGACGCGCCCCGACAGTTGCGGCTCCACCTCGTTGGTGAACTTTCTGCGATATCGTCTCACCGTCCTCGGATCGCGCTTCAGCTGCGGCAGAACGTGCTCATGAATGCGGATCTGCCACGGCATCATGTCCATCCATGCGGCGCCAAAATGCAGCGCTTGCGCGTAGTCGGCGCGCGCAAATGAAAGACGGTCAGGTCGCGGGCAGCCGGCGCATCGTCCGGAGGCCGAGCGACCGTCATTGCCAACATATAGGAGGGCAAAGCCTTTGTTGCTTCGGCGACGACCCGAAGCGTGGACGAGGAACGCGGCGGCGTTCTGCACCAATTGTCGCAGATCTCCGGCCGCGACCATCGGCTACCAGCGTCGGCGCATATGACGCACGTGAAAACGCACGTCCGGTGGCTCGTGTTCCGACACCGCGAAATTATGCCGCGCGGCAACGCGTCGAAGGCTTTCGCCAAATGTTGGCCTAAACACCGGCGCAAGTTGTCCGCTTGAAATGGAAAATAAGCTGATCCCCGAGGGATCGCTATTCCCTGAGGGATCGCCATCCAGAGGGAAGAAACGATGACCAATTCAAGCAAGGACGGCACGTCCGGTCGACGCCGTTTCCTCAAGGTCGCTGCGGCCGGAGCAGCCGCGACGGCTCTCGCACCGACGATCGTGCGCGCGCAGGGCCCGATCAGCATGCGCTGGCAGAGCACCTGGGCGGCCAAAGATATCTTCCACGAATACGCGCTCGACTATGCCAGGAAGGTCAACGACATGACCGGCGGCGGCCTCAAGATCGAGGTCCTTCCCGCCGGCGCCGTCGTGCCCGCATTCGGCTTGCTCGATGCCGTATCGAAGGGCACGCTCGATGGCGGGCACGGTGTGCTGGTCTATCACTACGGCAAGCAGACCGCGCTGGCGCTGTGGGGCTCGGGTCCGGGCTATGCGATGGATGCCAACATGCTGCTCGCCTGGCACAAATACGGCGGCGGCAAGGAGTTGCTCGCCAAGCTCTACGCGTCGATCGGCGCGAATGTCGTCTCGTTCCCGTATGGGCCGATGCCGACCCAGCCTCTCGGCTGGTTCAAGAAGCCGATGAGCAAGGCGGAAGATTTCCAGGGCGTCAAATTCCGCACGGTCGGCATTTCCATCGACGTGTTCACCGGTCTCGGCGCCGCGGTCAATGCCTTGCCGGGCGGCGAGATCGTCTCGGCGATGGACCGGGGCCTGCTGGACGCAGCCGAATTCAACAACGCGACGTCGGATCGCGTCCTCGGCTTCCCGGACGTTTCCAAGATCTGCATGCTGCAGAGCTACCACCAGAACGCCGAGCAGCTCGAGATCCTGTTCAACAAGACGAAATTCGACGCGCTGCCGGAGCAGATGAAGGCGATCATCGCCAACGCCGCCGAAGCGGCAAGCCAGGACATGGCCTGGAAGGCGATCGACCGCTACTCGCGGGACTATGAGGAGCTGCAGACCAAGGACAAGGTCCGGTTCTACAAGACGCCGGATTCGATCCTGCAGAAGCAACTGGATATCTACGATCAGGTCGTCGAGAAGAAGTCGGCCGACAACCCGCTGTTCAAGGAAATCGTCGAATCGCAAATGGCCTTCGCCAAGCGCGCGACACAGTGGGAGCAGGACACCGTGGTCAGCCGGCGCATGGCTTACAACCATTACTTCGGCCCGAACGCCAAGAAGAGGACCTGACCGGATCGTCCGCGGTCTCAAGACATCGTCCGGGATCGCAGATCCCGGACGGTGTCCATACTGTGTCGACAGCGTAGTGCCGCCCACATTGACGGTGGCAAACACACATGAGCGCGCAGCGCTTTCTCAATGTCATTGACGGCGTCAGCACGTGGACTGGCAAGACCGCGGCGTGGCTGGTTGTGGGGCTGATGGCTTTGGTCTGCGCTGAAGTCTTCAAGCGCTACATGCTCAACATGCCGACGGCCTGGATCTTCGACGCCTCGAACATGCTGTACGGCACCTTGTTCATGATCGCGGGCGCCTACACGCTGGCGCAGAACGCCCATGTCCGCGGCGACTTTCTTTACGGCTCGATGCGGCCGCGCCAACAGGCCGCGCTCGACGTCGTACTGTATCTCGTGTTCTTCCTGCCGGGCATCACGGCGCTGGTCTACGCAGGATGGGACTACGCAATGGACTCCTGGCGGATCAACGAGCATTCCAACGTGACGGCGGAGGGCCCGCCGATCTACCAGTTCAAGTTCATGATCCCGCTGGCGGGCGCGCTGGTGCTGCTGCAAGGCGCGGCCGAGATCGCACGCTGCATCATGTGCCTGCAGACCGGCACATGGCCGAGTCGGGGCGCCGACGTTTCGGAAATCGACGTCGTCGAGGAGCAGTTGGCGCTCAGCGAATACGTCGATGAGGAATCGCGCAAAGCCGCGATCGCGCACGCGCACGACATCGAGGAGATCGCCCGGCAGCGCCGCATCGGCGGGGACCGGCGGCGATGAGCGATCCGGCACTCGGGCTTTTGATGCTCGGCCTGATCGTGGTCGTCATCATGATGGGCTTCCCGACGGCTTTCACGCTGATGGGGCTCGGCATGTTCTTCGGCTTCTTCGCCTATTACCGGAGCGGCGAAGCGTGGGGCGACAATCACATCTTCGAGCTGATGGTCCAGCGCACCTACGGCGCGATGACCAACGACGTCCTCATCTCGATCCCGCTGTTCGTGCTGATGGGCTACGTCATGGAGCGCGGCGCGCTGGTCGACAAGATGTTCTATTCGATCCAGCTCGCATTCCGCCGCGTGCCGGCCTCGCTGGCGGTAGCGACGCTGATCGTGTGCACGTTCTGGGGGATCGCGAGCGGCCTCGTCGGCGCGGTCGTCGTGCTGATGGGCGTCATCGCTTTGAATCCGATGTTGAAGGCAGGCTACGACGTCAAGCTCGCGTCCGGCGTCATCACGGCCGGCGGCACGCTCGGCATCCTGATCCCGCCGTCGGTGATGATCATCGTCTATGCCGCGGTTGCCGGGCAGTCGGTGGTGAAGCTCTATGCGGCGGCGATGTTTCCCGGCTTCCTTCTGGCCTTCCTCTATCTCGTCTACATCGTCGGCTGGGCGATATTGAATCCGAAAATCGCCCCGAGACTTTCCGAAAGCGAAAACCGCGTTCCCGTCCGGCCCTGGATCACCAAGCTGCAGCAGACCTATTCGCGCAAGATGTTGCCGGCGCTGATTGCGGCCGTCCTGGTGCCCGCACGAGTCGTCAACGCCAGCGTCGAGGGTGTCCGGATCACCTACCCGGCGCTGCTGAAGAGCCTCGGCCACGCGCTCGTGCCGCTGACACTGACGCTGCTCACGCTGTCGATCACCTGGTGGTACGTCGTCATTCACCAGCAACCGGACATTCAATCGCCAGTGCCGGCCACGGCTGAGCTGCAGCGCGCAAAGGATGCGCCGCAGACAATGGGCGCAGGCGCGCAGCCTGCGGACGAAAAGCTCGAGGAGCTCGGCGGTGGGGTCAGTCCGCGGGATGCGGCCGAGAAGAGCGAGGCGGAAGCGTTGCAGCAGATGGGCAGCCAGGAGCTGCGCAACAAGATCACCGCGACGCCCGCGGAGTCCGGCCCGGCGCAAGAGTTTTATATCTACTTCGCGGTGGTCGCGGGCATCTGCTGCCTGCTCCTCGCATATTACTATTGGATCATGGAGGCCGAGCAGTTCGAAGTGCTGCGGCTGTTGATTACGTCGGTGATGCCGCTCGGCATCCTGACCGTGGTCGTGCTGGCCGTGATCCTGTTCGGCATCACGACCGCGACGGAGTTGGCGGCGGTCGGCGCGGCCGGCGCCTTCCTGCTCGCGTACCAGGCGCGGACGCTGGATTGGAAGCGCACCAAGGAAGCGGTGTTCCTGACCGCCAAGACGACCTCGATGGTGTGCTGGCTGTTCGTCGGATCGGCGCTGTTCTCGGCCGTGTTCGCCATCCTCGGCGGTCAGGCGCTCCTGGAAAGCTGGGTGCTGTCGCTGAACCTGACTCCGGTCCAGTTCATGATCCTGTCGCAGGCGATCATCTTCCTTCTGGGATGGCCGCTGGAATGGACCGAGATCATCGTGATCTTCGTGCCGATTTTCCTTCCGATGCTGAAGTACTTCGAGATCGACCCGATCCTGTGGGGCGTTCTGGTCTTCGTCAACCTGCAGGCCGCGTTCCTGTCGCCGCCGGTCGCGATGTCGGCGTTCTATCTGAAGGGCGTGGCGCCGAAGCACGTGACCCTGAACCAGATTTTCGCCGGGATGATGCCCTACATGCTGATCGTCATCCTTTGCATGGTGCTGATGTATGTCTGGCCCGGCATGACACTGTGGCTGCCAAACTATCTGTACGGGACTTGAGGCAGCAGGACAGCGTCGACCACCCCGTTCTCCTTCGCGTGACAACATGTCAAGCTGCCCAGACGGATCGCCGCGCTTCTTCATCAGCGGCTTGGAAGGATCGAGCGATGGGCGGATACGTCGGAGCGCAGCACGAATTTCACAGTGAAGAGTTCGTGCGCGGCTGGTCGAGCCGCTTCGTGCCGACGGCGGAACGGCTTCGTCTGTTCGACATGATCCTGGATCAGATCCGCCGGCCGAGCAGGCCCAATGCGCATGTGGTCGAGCTCGGGATCGGTCCCGGATATATGGCGCGCCACATCTTGGAGCGGGACCCGATCATCACCTATGAGGGTCTGGATTTCTCGGACGTATTTTTCAAGGTCGCCAGGGAAACTATCGGCGATCTCGGGCCGCGGCTGACGCTGACCAAGGCCGACCTCATAGACCAGAATTGGCCCACGACAGTCTCAAAGAGACCAGGGGCGATCATCTCGACGTGGGCGCTCCACGATCTCGGGAGCCAACAGGCCGTCGCCGACGTGTACGCGCGATGTCATGCGACGCTTCCGGACGGCGGCGTGCTCGTCAACGGCGATTTCATCAAACCGGATGGCACCACGTGGGACTATGAGCCTGGACGCTTCGAGATCGAACGCCACATCGAGCTGCTGCGCGAGGCAGGCTTTTCCGATGCAAAAAGCCTCGGCCATTTCGAACCGAACATCGAAGACCCCAAAGGGTTCGAAAACTACGCGTGCCTCGTGGCCGTGCGCTGACGTCCAGGCCACCTCGCAAACGAGCCAATCGGCCGACTGCGGCGAACGAAGCATCCAACGTCGTGCGAGCGCCGGCCAATCAGTATCAAACAGCATGTCTATGCGCACCGACGCTACTATGCGTCCTTTACGCTCCCAATCTTATCCTCCAACACCTTGATCCGGTCGGACAGCCTCGCGAGCCCAAACCCGCCGGCAAGCATCAGGCCGCCCGCAAATCCAGCTACCGGCCATATCTCCCACCCACTCAGGCCGATCTTTCTCGCAAGAGCCGATCCGCACCACGCAAACATGAAAGTCCCGATCGTTCCGGCCAGAGTGTACCTGTTCAACTGCATGGCTTTCTCCTTTACGGCGTCTTCCGCCAACCTTGCGAGGTCATTCCCCTTGGGAGGGTCCAGCGGTCGTTGCCGGATGACACGGGTTTCGCCACTGGACTGGCACACCCTTTGACGATCCGCGCCGGACCGGCTGAATCCGTCTCCCGAGCGGCCCCATAGCCCGCGTCCCTCGCTACACACCCTTGAGGGGGGTCTGAGCATTGGTCGCAGGCCACCCGCCTTCGGTTCGGCAAGGGCGCGGCGCATTAGCCATCGCTGGTATTTCCGACGCGGCATCATGTCGCGCGTCGGCCGCATCAGCCAAATGACGAACGCATGACCTGTGGGTTGTCGACAAAAATGTCAGCCGCGCCAATCGGCATTTCCTTTCAGCGAACGCCGTTCGACGACGCAAACGGAGGCGCAAAAGCGCGCTCACGGTGCAAATGCTTCTCGCGCCGTTAGACGAAAGTCGCGGTCGGCGCGCGCCGGCCGTGTCCTACCGTACATTTGACAAACCGCATTTTTTCATAATCTTCGCCGCCCGGGATCGGCATGTCGCGGGGAGATTGCCGACGCGGGGAGACAAGCCAATCACCCCATAGTGTGATAGTGGACAGTGACCAGCGGGCGTCCCGGTGCGGCGGACGCGACGTTAGGCGCGCCGAAACGCAACGAATGCTCAGGGAGGTTCGAACTATGACGGCAAGCTTTCTCACCAAGGGACTCAATCGCAGAACAGTGATCAAGGCGGCAGCCGCCGCCGGCGTGTCGCAGGTCGCGGCACCGTTCGTCGTCCCCGCGTGGGCGGCCGACAACGTCAAGATCGGCATGGACAACCCGTTGACCGGCACCTACGCGGCGCTCGGCAAGAACGAGCAGTACGGCGCCCAGCTCGCGCTCGACCAGATCAACGCCAAGGGCGGCATCCTCGGCCGCAAGGCGGAGCTGCTGATCGAAGACTCCACCAGCGGCGACGCCGGCACCGCGGTGCAGAAGGCGCGCAAGCTGATCGACCGCGACAAGGTCAACTTCCTGATCGGCAACATCAACTCGGCGCTCGCCGCGGCCATGGCCAACGTCGCGTATGAGAAGAGCGTGTTGCACGTCATCCCGGGCGGCCACACCGACCCGATCACCGGCGCCAACTGCCACTGGAACGTCTTCCGCGTCTGCAACACCACCCAGATGGAGGCGAACGCGGTCGCCGGCACGCTGATCAAGACCGCCGGCAAGAAGTGGTACTACATCACGCCGGACTACGCGTTCGGCCACACGCTGCAGGCGGGGCTCGAGAAGGCCGCGGCCAAGCTCGGCGGCAGCAAGGTCGGCGGCGATCTCACGCCGCTCGGCACCACCGATTTCTCGTCCTATCTGATCAAGGCGCAGGCCTCGAATCCGGACGTGATCATCTTCCTGGTCGCGGGTGACGACGCCGTCAACGCACTCAAGCAGGCGGTGCAGTTCGGCCTCGACAAGAAGACCCACATCGCGGGCGCGCAGCAGGAGCTGGAAGTGCTGCTCGGGCTGCCGCCGGAAGCGCGAATCGGCACGTGGGTGTTCGAGTGGTACTGGAATCAGCCAAACACGCCGCACGTCGCCGACTTTGTCGCGGAAGTCCGGAAGCGGACCGGCGGTCACGTTCCGACGGCGCGAACCTGGTTCGGCTATGCGGCGATCTGGACTTGCGCGCTCGCGGCCGAGCAGGCGAAATCGCTCGAGGCAGTCAAGATGGCGAAGGCGCTGCAGGGCTTCAAGCTGCCGCCGGAAGTCTCCTTGATGCCGGACGGCGCCTACTATCGCGCGGCGCAGAACCAGCTGATCCCGAACCAGTTCGTCGGAACCGCGCAGTCGAAGGGCGCGGATCCCGAGGATCTGTTCAAGGTGACCGAGGTCACCAAGGGCCTCGAAACCGCGGGTACCCTGGAAGAGACCGGCTGCAAGATGACTTGGCCGACCTGATCGGCGAAGACTGGCCGGGCGCCGCATGCGGCGCCCGGCATTCCGGCGGGGGCCGGGGTGGGGGATACGATCATCTCGGTGCAATCGATAGTGACCCGGGCTCGCGCCGGCGAAGGCCGCCGCGTGACCGGCATACGATGGGCGATGTAATCGCGTATGACACAACTTGTCCTGTTCAACGTCTTCAATGGCCTGATCGTCGGTGCCTTCTACGCGCTGATGGCACTCGGCCTGTCGCTGATCCTCAACCTGTCGGGTGTGATCAATTTCGCCCATGGCGGATTCCTGGCGATCGGCGGGTACGTCGCGTACTCGCTGATCCCCTATGTCGGTTTCTGGGGCGCGCTCCTGCTCGCGCCGTTCATCACCGCCGTCCTGGGGCTCATCGTCGAGCGGCTGCTGATCCGCCGCGTCTACGGACGCGATCCGCTCTACAGCCTGCTGCTCACCTTCGGGCTCGCCTTCATGTTCGAGGACGGAACGCGCTTCATCTGGGGCGCGCAGAGCCTGCCCTATCAGGTGCCCGCCTGGCTGCTCTCGCCCCTGAGCGGCGACTATTTCTTCATCACCGGATATCGGCTGTTCATGATGGCGATCGTCGGCATCGCGGTCGGCGGCCTCTTTCTCATCCTCGGCTACACCCGGCTCGGCGTGCGCATCCGGGCCGGCACGCTCGATCTCGAGACCGTGTCGGTGCTCGGCGTCAACGTGCGCATCCTGCGCAGCCTGAACTTCGGGCTCGGCGTCTATCTGGCGGGGCTCGCCGGCGTGCTCGCGGTCGGCCAGCTCGGGCTGCAGCCGACCATCGGCGGGTCGCTCATCATGCCGAGCTTCGTCGCCATCATCGTGGGCGGGCTGGGCAGCCTGCCGGGAACGTTGCTGGGCGGGCTGCTGATCGGGGTCGCGTCGGGCGTCACCACGGTGTTCTTCCCGTCCGCGACCGAAGCCGTGATGTACGTCATGATGGCCGCCGTGCTGCTCGTGCGCCCGCGCGGCCTGCTGGGTGAGGAAGGAAGACTGTAGTGAGTAGCGATCTGACCAAACAGGCGCCGAACATCGTCGTCTGGCTCCTGCTGCTGGCGATGCCGCTGTGGCTGCCGCATGTCGGCGGCTATGTCGAGCTCGGCAGCCGCATCGTGGTGCTCGGGCTTGCCGCGATGGCGCTGAACTTCCTCCTCGGCTACACGGGCGTGCTGTCGTTCGGACACGCGGCCTATTTCGGCCTCGGCGCCTACGGTGCCGGCATGACGATCCGCTACCTCGTGCCGAGCACCGGTCTCGGCGTTATCGTCGGCACCCTCGTCGGTACGCTCGCAGCCGCCGTGATCGGCCCGCTGATCGTCCGCCTGCGCGGCGTCTATTTCGCCATGGTGACGATCGCGTTCGGCCAGGTGTTCTATTTCATCGCCTTCCGCTGGAACACCGTGACGGGCGGCGACGACGGCCTGCTCAACTGGACGCGGCAGCCGCTCGATTTCGTCGTCGCCAAGGTCGACATCCTGCACAGCGCGAACGCCTTCTACTATTTCGCGCTCGCGATCTTCGCGATCGCGGTCGGCGTGATGGCGTGGCTGCTGCGCTCGCCGTTCGGCCGCACCCTGATCGCGATCCGCGAGAACGAGCGGCGCGCCCGCTTCCTCGGGATCCCGGTCGACCGCCACATCTGGATATCCTGGGTGATCTCCTGCGGCCTCGTCAGCCTCGCCGGCACGCTCTACGCGCTGCTCAACAATTTCGTGGACCCGCGCGCGCTGTACTGGAGCCAGTCGGGGGATTTCGTCATCATGGCGGTGCTCGGCGGCATGCGCTCGTTCTGGGGACCGCTCATCGGCGCGGCGATCTTCGTCTACCTGCAGGACAAGGTGTCGAGCCTGACGGAGAACTGGATGTCGTTCGTCGGGCTCTTCTTCGTGCTGGTCGTGCTGTTCTTCCCGCGCGGCGTGCTCGGCATCATCCGCCGGAGGGCCACGACATGACGCTGCTGCGCGTCGAGAACGTGTCGAAGCATTTCGGCAGCCTGGTCGCGGTCGACCAGGTGTCGATGGCGGTCGAGCCCGGCGAGCTGCGCGCCGTGATCGGCCCGAACGGCGCCGGCAAGACCACCTTCTTCAACCTCATCAGCGGCTTCCTCACCCAGACTTCCGGCCGCATCGTGTTCGAGGACAAGGACATCTCGGCGGTGCCGCCGGCCGAGCGCGTCTGGCAGGGCATCGCCCGCACGTTCCAGATCACCGAGGTCTTTCCCGAGCTCACGGTGCGCGAGAACCTGCGCATCCCGGTCGAGGTCACGGCCGGCCACCGGCTGAGCCCGTGGCTGTCGAAGGACGCCGACGGCGAGGTGCGCGCGCGCGTCACCGATCTGCTCACCATGGGCGGCCTCGCCGAGAAGGCCGACCGTCCGGTCGGTGAGCTCAGCCACGGCGACCAGCGCGCGACCGAGATCATGATGGCGCTGGCGCTCAAGCCTCGCCTGCTCCTGCTCGACGAGCCGACCGCCGGCATGGGCGACCAGGAGACCTACGACATCACGCAGCTGATCCGGAAGCTGCACCGCGACCAGCAACTGACGATCGTGCTGATCGAGCACGACATGCGCGTGGTCTTCCACCTCGCCGATCGCATCATGGTGCTGGCGGAAGGCAAGATGCTGGCGGAAGGTACGCCCAAGGAGATCGCCGCCAACGAGGCGGTGCAGGCGGCTTACCTCGGAAAGGCGGCGGCATGAGCGGCGCGGCGCTCGAGGCGGAAGACCTCCACACCTATTACGGCAAGAGCCACATCCTGCACGGCGTCAGCCTCGAGGTTCGCGAGGGCGAGCTCGTGGCGCTGCTCGGCCGCAACGGGGCGGGCAAGACCACGACCTTGCGCAGCCTCGTCGGCCTCACCCACGCCCGCGAGGGCGCGGTGCGCATCTTCGGCCGCGCCACCACCGACTGGCCGTCCTACCGCGTCGCGGCGCTCGGCGTCGGCTACGTGCCGGAGGGCCGCCGCATCTTCCCGAACCTCACGGTCGAGGAAAATCTGCGCGTGCCGCTGGAGCGGCCGGGCCCGTGGACGATCCCGCGCGTCTACGAGCTGTTTCCCCGCCTCGCGCAGCGCAAGTCGAACAAGGGCCGGCAGCTCTCGGGCGGCGAGCAGGAAATGCTCGCGATCGCGCGCGCACTGCTGCTCAATCCGAAGCTGCTGCTGCTCGACGAGCCGAGCCAGGGTCTCGCGCCGCTGATCGTGCAGGAAGTATTCCGGGTCGTCACCTCGGCGCGCAGCGAGGGCATCTCGGTGCTGCTGGTCGAGCAGAACGTGCGCGCCGCGGTGGAGATCGCCGACCGCGCCTACGTGCTCGACGACGGCAAAGTGGTCTATGCGGGCTCGGCCGCCGAGTTCGCCAAGGACGAGGAGCGCGTGCGCGCGCTCGCCGGCGCGAGCGCCGAAAGCTGGGAGCCGGAGGGCTCGCACGCCTGAGCCTTTCCCTCCGTCATGGCCAGGCTTGTCCCGGCCATCCACGTCTGTCTTGCTTGCATCGCCGCCAAGACGTGGATGCCCGCGACATAGGCGACCGAAGGGGCGCCGTTCTTCGAACGGCTATGCGCGGGCATGACGACGAAGGAACATGCGCAATGCCCCTGCCCTGGCGCGAAAAGCTCGCGATGCTGCAGCCGCCGTCGTGGTTCTATCGCCGCCGCATCGCCTACGAGGCAGCGACCGGCGAGCCGGAGCTGGGCGTGCTGCGCGAGCTGATGCGGCCGGGCGGCACCGCGGTCGATATCGGCGCCAACCAGGGCTTTTTCGCCTTCGCGCTGTCCGAGTTCGCCGACCGCGTGGTCTGCTTCGAGCCCAATCCCGACTATGCGGCCTTTGCGCGCTGGATGCTGCGCGGCCGCGCCGAGGTGCATGCGCTCGCGCTCGCCGACAAGCCGGGGCGCGGGACCTTTCACGTGCCGCACGCGGACGACGGCATGGTGCTGCACTACGCCGGCAGCCTCAAGCAGACGCATTCCCAGTTCAAGACCATCGAGACCTACGAGGTCGACATCCGTACGCTCGACGAATTCGCGCTCGCCGACGTGCGCTTCATCAAAGCTGACGTCGAGGGCAGCGAGCGCGAGGTGCTGGAAGGCGCGCGCGCGACGATCGCGCGCGAGCGCCCCCCGATCCTGCTCGAGCTTCTGTCCGGCACGCACGACGATCCCGGCGCGCTCACGGCGGAGATCTGCCAGAGCTTCGGCTACGACGCCGTCATCGTGCAGAAGGGCGAGAAGCTCCCGGCACTGCCGACAATCGCGGCGCTCGGCAAGAACACGACCTGGGGCACGGACATCGAGTCACGCAACGTGTTGTTCCTGCCACGGAGTGCGTAGGCGCGTAGCCCGCCTTCCGCCGGCCAGCGCGATCCGCTATCAGAAAATCCATGGACACGCCGAAGCCGCACCTCGTGCCGGGCCGCGCCTGCGGCTCCTGCATGATGTGTTGCAAGGTTCCCTACATCAAGGAATTCGAGAAGCCGGCCGGCGTGTGGTGCCAGCACGCCGCGGCCGGCAAAGGCTGCGTCATCTATGCGGACCGGCCGGACTCGTGCCGCGCCTTCTACTGCCTGTGGATGCAGGACGCGCGCTTCGGGCCGGAGTGGAAGCCCGAGAAGGCGAAGTTCGTCGACTTACATCCAGCAGAACGGCATCAACATGCAGGTCGGCGTCGATCCGAGCTTCCCGAATGCGTGGACGCGCGAGCCCTATTACTCGCAGATCAAGCGCTGGGCGCGCGAAGGCGCGCCGGAGGGCCGCTTCGTGTTCGTGCGCATCGGGCCGCGCATGATCGCGGTGCTGCCCGACCGCGACCTCGATATCGGTCGCGTCGATCCGGACGACAACATCACGGTGCGCCGCCAGCCCGGACCGGGCGGCGGCACGTATGAGGTCGAGGTGAAGCGGGCGGGCGTGTAGCCCGGATGGAGCGAAGCGTAATCCGGGGTGCACTCCACTATCCGCTGAGACTTTCCCCGCATTCCGCTTCGCTCCATGCGGGCTACGTTCCGAATGCCGCTTCCATCTCGCGACGCACCCGCACGGCCTCATCGGTCGGATCGTAGGCGACGTCGTCCCAGCGCAGCGCCTCGCCCGCCGCAATATCGCGCTTGAGCTTCACCTTTTGCGCCAGGCCGAGCGGCAGCAGGCCGAGGTCGAGCGAGCGTTGCGCCGGCATCTGCTTGCCCCAGACGCAGAAGCCGCCCTCCCCGTCGAGGATCTCACCCACCTTCAGCGCACGCTTTGCGGTCGCGACCACATCGGAGTTGAAGCAGGTCGGCGCCCCGGTCGGCTCGCGGCGGAGCGCGGCGCTCGCGACCGAGATGCCGAGCTCGAGCCCGATCATGTGGATCGGCCGGTAGAGCGCCGCGTAGCGGCCGCTGCGGTCGGGCAGCAGGTGATACTCGGCGAAACAGCGGCGCGCGTAATCGCTCTCGCCTTCGAACACCACATAGGTGCCGAGCGCGAGATGGTGCGGCACGTCGCGCCCGTCACGGTAGACCGAGGAGGTCACCTCGGTGACGCCTTCCTGCTCCAGCGTGCCGCCGGCGGCGCGCGGCTTGCACACGTCGGCGAGCTCGAAGCGCGTCGCCGGCGGAAACGCGAGGCCCTCGCTCTGCGGCACGAGGCCGGTCGCGTTGCACACCGCCGTCATCTCGATGCCGGACTTGGTGCCGTCGATGAAGCTGTTGAACATCTTCGGATTGATCGAGGCGCGGTCGGCGATGCGCAGATACTTGTCGAGGATGTCCCACAGCGTGTCGGGCGTCGACTGGTGGTAGTGCGGCTCGTAGCGCGTGCCCTTGCCGGCCGCGATCACCTTGAAGCCGCAGGCGCGCGCCCAGTCGACCTGCTCGCAGATCAACGCCGGCTGGTCGCCCCAGGCGAGGCTGTAGACCACGTCGGCGGCATTGGCCTTGCGCGCGAGCAATGGGCCCGCAAGCGCGTCCGCCTCCACGTTGACCATGACGATGTGCTTGCCGTGCGCGATCGCGGCGAGCGCATGGCGGATGCCAGCCTCCGGCACGCCGGTCGCCTCGACGATGACCTCGACCTCCGGACACGCGATCAGCGCCTGCACGTCCGGCCCGACGTGAGTGCGGCGCCCCTTGAGCGCCTCGCCGAGCGACGCCGCATCATACGCCGGCGCCTCCCAGCCGGCCGAGCGGAGCTGGTCGCGCGCCCGCGCCACGTTGAGGTCCGCGACCCCGACGACATGCATGCCGGGCGTGCGGCGCGCCTGGGTGAGGAACATGGTGCCGAACTTGCCGGCGCCGATGAGACCGACGGTGATCGGCCGGCCGGCGGCCTCGCGTTCAACGAGCTTCGTGTAGAAATTCATGGCGCCTCATGGGACCGCATCTAAAGCGGTCCCAGCATGAAAGACGCGACGGGCCGGAACAAGCCCGGCCATCACCAACCAATGAGCAACAGGGGCGTTATTGGCAGAGCGCGCGCGTGACGTAGCTTTCCAGCACGCAGGGGGGCGGCGGCTCGCCGTTCGGACGGTTGAGCGCGATCGGCGGGCATTTCTCGGCTGTCTGAAAATCGATGCTGCTGCCGGACCCGAAGCCGTGCCGCTTGCAGATCGTCTCCGCGGCAACGCGGCAATCGGGCGCGCCGTTCGGCGCCGTCGGACAGGTCGCGCGCTCGGAGATCACCCGTGTCCCCGGAAAACGGGCCACCGCGCCGGCGGTGTCGCGCGTCACGGTGCCGACCCCGTTCGCGGCATCCTTGGCGACGCCGGTGGCGTCCTGGATTCCGGAGTTCCAGCCGTTCACCGAGCTCTGGATCCAGTGCCCGAACGCGTCGATGAAGCCCGGCCGGGTGCCGGGCGGCATGCCTTCTTGCGGCTGCGCCTGCGGCATGGCCGGCGCCTGCAACTGCGTCGGCGCTTGCGGAACTTGTGGGGCTGGTTGCGGCACTTGTTGCGGCGCTTGTTGCGGCGCTTGGGCGGCGGCGGCGCCGGCGAGCAACAGCGCGGCCACGGCAATGCATGCCGTCCGCGCCGCCCACCGCGGCAGAACCACGTTTGACCGTAATCCGCTCATCATCGCCCTTGTCGCCGCCGCACGTAAACGCCTGTGCGACGGGAACAGGATATTAACCTAGTTCCCGGCATGGCGAAATTGTGGAGCCGCGTTGCGCAAACAGGACGCACAACCCAGCGCGACCCTGCGCTCCCTTGCCGCATGCGCAGCCAGGGCGACGGATCAGCGCGTCATTTCGTCGGACAGAAATTGAGCCACTGCGGCATGGCGGGCCACCAGGACATGCCGGGCAGATAAATTGCCGCAAGGATGCCGGCGACCAGAACGGCCACACCAATCGTGACCCAGAACGTCAACCGTTTCTCGATGACCGCGCGCACGCGCGCGCCATAGCGGTTGAGCACGAGGGCCACGACATAGAACCGCATGCCGCGTGCGATGATCGAGAACCCGATGAAGAGCCAGATGTTGTAACCCGCGAACCCCGACGTGATGGTGACGATCTTGTAGGGGATCGGCGTGAGGCCCTTGATCAGGATGATCAAGGCTCCGTAGCACTGATAGGCCTCGCGGAAGGCCTCCACCTTGCCACTCAGGTGATAGATCGCGATGAGCCAGTGGCCGAGCGTGTCGTAGAGGTAGGCGCCGATCACATAACCCAGCACGCCGCCTGCAACCGACGTGACCGTGCACAGCGTCGCATAGGACCAAGCCCGCTCGGGCCGGGCGAGCGACATCGGAATCAGCATGGTGTCCGGCGGGATCGGAAAGAACGAGCTTTCCGCGAACGACACGGCCCCCATCAGCCACAACGCGTAAGGCTTGTGGGCGGCCTCGATACACCAGTCATAGAGCTTGCGCAGCATGGCGCGTTGCTTAACGGGCAGGCCCGCGAAAGTCCATCGCGGGCGCCTGACGCCGGATCATCGTCGATCGGGGATCAGCGGCGCTTGTGCACCCGCCGCATGTTGATGGCGGCGAGCGGGGGCCGCACCTTCTCGTCGCGCGACTTGAGCATCTTCTCGGCGATGCCGAACAGCCGCTCGCGCCGGTTCATCTCCTTCCAGACGTCCTCGGGCGTGACGCCGGACGACACCCAGAGCACCACGAGGTTGTAGAGGAGATCGGCGCTTTCGCGCACGACGGATTCCGGATTGGCGTGCAGCGCGCCGATCACCACCTCGAAGGCTTCCTCGCCAAGCTTCTTCGCCATCTTGGCGCGGCCGGCGTGCAGCAGCCGGGACGTGCGCGAGGTCGCGGGATCCGCGTGCTTGGCCGTAAGAACGGCCGCATAAAGCCGGTCGACCAAATCAGACATGGGGGCAGATTAGCGTGCAAAGGTTAAGACGAGAATCCATCGCGTGAAAAAACGGCCGTTCGGCGGCCGTTCGACGGCACTTGGCGCGAAAAATCGGCGTCAGGAGTCCTCGTCCGCCAGCAAGCCGGCATTGCCGCCGGCGGCCGCGGTGTTGATCGTTAACGTTTGCTCAAGCGCAAAGCGCCGCAGATAGTTCGGGCCCCCTGCCTTTGGTCCGGTGCCCGACAGTCCGCTGCCGCCGAACGGCTGGGTGCCGACCACGGCGCCGATCATGTTGCGGTTTATGTAGACATTTCCGTGCGACAGGCGCGCCGCGACGCGGGCGACCATCGTGTCGATGCGCGAGTGGACGCCGAGCGTGAGGCCGAAGCCGTTGCCCGCGATCTCGTCGAGGAGCCGGTCGAGCTCGTCCGCCGCGTAGCGCACCACGTGGAGGATGGGGCCGAACACCTCCTCCTTGAGGTCGCGCGCGCGATCGAGCGTGATGATCGCGGGCGGCACAAAGGTTCCGGCCGCCGGCAGCGCGCGCTCGTGATCCCAGCGAAACAGGATGCGGCCCTGCCGCTGCGCGTCGGCGATCCAGCGGTCCAGCCGCTCTTTCGCGTCTGCATCGATCACCGGACCCACGTGGGTTGCTGGATCGCGCGGATCGCCGAGCACGAGCTCGCGCGCGGCGCCGGCGACCATCGCGATCATGCGGTCCGCAACGTCCTCCTGGACGCACAGGAGCCGCAGCGCGGAGCAGCGTTGCCCCGCGGAGCGGAAGCTCGAGGTCAGCACATCATCGGTCACCTGCTCCGGCAAGGCGGTCGCATCGACGATCATGGCGTTGATGCCGCCGGTCTCGGCGATCAGGGGCACGATCGACCCGGTGCGACCGGCGAGCGCCCGGTTGATGGCACGCGCGACCTCGGTCGAGCCCGTGAAGGCGACGCCGGCCACTCGTGCGTCGGCGACGAGCAGCGCGCCGACCTTGCCGTCGCCCGGCACCAGATGAAGCGCGCTTGCCGGAATGCCGGCCGCATGCAGCAGCCGTACGGCCTCGGCCGCGATGAGCGGGGTCTGCTCGGCCGGCTTCGCGACCACCGTGTTGCCGGCCGCAAGCGCCGCCGCGACCTGGCCCGTGAAGATCGCGAGCGGAAAGTTCCACGGACTGATGCACACGAACACGCCGCGGCCGCGATAGCGCAGTTCGTTGGTCTCTCCGGTCGGCCCCGGCATCGCGGCAGGCGCGAGCCCGCGCACGGCCTCCGCGGCGTAGTAGCGGCAGAAATCAGCGGCCTCGCGCACCTCGGCGACCGCATCGTCCAGCGTCTTGCCGCCTTCGGTTTGTATCAGCGCGATGAAGCGGCCGCGCTGCTCCTCCAATAAGTCTCCGGCGCGCATCAGCGCGGCGGCGCGCACCTCGCGCGGCGTCGCATCCCAAGCCGCAAAGCCCGCCGCGGCCGCCGCCATGGCGGAGATGACGATCGCCTCGTCGCCCTCCGTGACGGTGCCGACCCGCTCGCCGTCGATCGGCGAGACGACAGCGCGCGGCCGGCCAGCAAGCGCCACCCCATCGACGAGCGGCTCGGCGGTCGGGGCGCGCGGCGCCGCAATTCGCACGTCGGCGAGGAGGCGGTCGAGGCTCGCATGGTCGCCGAATTCGACGCCTGTGGAATTCCTTCGGCTCGCGCCATAGAGGTCGCGCGGCAGCGGAATCTTGGGATGCCGCGCACGGCTTGCGTCCGCGATCCAGGCTTGCGGCCGCCGGAGGATGTCGGCGATCGGCACCGCCGGATCGGCCGCCACCGACACGAAGGACGAGTTGGCGCCGTTCTCGAGCAGCCGCCGCACCAGGTAGGCAAGAAGATCGCGATGGCCGCCGACCGGCGCATAGACGCGGCAGGCGGCGGCAGGCGCATCGGCGACGAGCGCCGCATAGAGCGCCTCGCCCATGCCGTGCAGGCGCTGGAACTCGTAGCCCGCGACGCCGCCCGCCTGCTCGATCACGGTCGCGACTGTGAGCGCATTGTGGGTCGCGAACTGGGGAAAGATCCGCGGGCGCGCGGCCAGCAGCTTGCGCACGCAGGCCGCGTAGCAGAGATCGGTCATCGCCTTGCGGCTGAACACCGGATAGTCGGCGAGGCCACGTTCCTGCGCGCGCTTGATCTCGGTGTCCCAATAGGCGCCTTTGACCAAGCGGACCATCAGCCGGCGGTCGAGCATCTCGGCGAGCGCCACGACCCAATCGATCACGGCGAGGCTGCGCTTCTGATAGGTCTGGATCGCGAGCCCGAACCCGTCCCAGCCGGCGAGCGCGGGATCGGTGAGCGTCCGCGCGATCACGTCGAGCGCGAGCTCGAGGCGATCGGCTTCCTCGGCATCGACCGTGAAGTTGAGATCATGCGCTTTCGCCGCGCGCGCGAGCTCGACGACGCGCGGCACGAGCTCGCGCAGCACGCGGTCGCGCGAGACCGCCTCGAAGCGCGGATGCAGGGCCGAGAGCTTGACCGAGATGCCGTGCCGGTCGGGCAGCGGGCGGTGGCCGCTGCCGTGCCCGATCGCCTCGATCGCATGCGCGTAAGCCGAGAAATAGTGCGCGGCGCCGTCCGCCGTGCGTGCGCCCTCGCCCAGCATGTCGAACGAATAGCGCGCCGTGCGGCTCGCGGCGGCGCGGCCGAGCGCCTCGGCGATGGTCTGGCCGAGCACGAAATGCGATCCGAGCAGCCGCATCGCCTGGCGCGTCGCGGTGCGCACCGCCGGCAGGCCGAGCCGGCCGACGAGGCTTGCGACGATCGTCTCCGGCGTCTCATGCGCCTCGATGATCCGCGCCGAGAGGCCGAGCGCCCAGGCCGAGGCGGAGACGAGGAGCGCATCCGAGCGCACCTCGTGGTGGGAAAAATCGGCGGATGCGAGCTTGTCCTCGATCAGCCGGTCGGCGGTCGCATTGTCGGGGACGCGCAGCAGGGCCTCGGCGAGCACCATGAGGGCGAGGCCCTCCTTGGTGGACAACGAATACTCGTGCAGGAAATCCTCGATGCCGCCGACGCCGCCCGCGCGCGCCCGGATCGCCTCGATCAGCTTGGTCGCCCGTGCATCGATCCGCGCCTCGGCGGCGGGCGGCCTCGCGGCCTCGGCCAGGAAGGCGGCGGCGAGCTCCTCATCCGCGGCCGCATAAGGCGCGCACAACGACGGCGCGTCCGGAGGATCGCGTCGGGTGGCCGGAGCTGCCACGGCATCCAGAGACATTAGGACTCTCTTCAGCGGCGTCGCGACCATTGCGCGCAACGTCCGCCGACATCCAAAATGGCTCCTGCGGGCGCCGCCCGCAACTGCGCGGCCCTGGCGGGAATTTTGCCCGCGACCGGCGCCAGCTCAGTTAGGCCGGCGCAGCCGGCGCCCGCCCAGCCGCATAGGCCGCGGCGAGGTCCTGGGCGAACCGGTCGGCCGCCTCGTGGGCACCGGACCGCACACAGACATTGCAGATGATCTCCGGCAGCCGCGGCAGCGGCGCGTCCGCCCAGATCGCGAGATCGGCGGGGAGCGATGCGCACCGCGGCAGCGCCATGACGCCCAGACCGGCGCCCACCGCCGTCGCGAGGCTCGTGATGCTCGTCTCGGTGAACGAGAGCTTGTAGGCACGGCCGGCCCGTTCGAGCGCCTCCCCGACGTGGCGATGCATCAGGCACTTGTCGCCATGGCTGACCAGCGGCACCGGCACGCCTGGATCGATCCGCGTCAGCGCCGCGCGCACCCAGACCATTGGCTCGGTCCAGTGATATCGGGCGTCTGCGTACGGGCTCGTGCCCGAGACGATCACGGCCACGTCGAGGTCTCCCTGGCTCAGCTCGCGCGCCAGGATCTCGCTCGGGCAGCTTTTCAGGTGAAACCCGACGTCAGGCCGCGACCCCTGGCTGTACGCCACCGTCCGCCACAGGATGTCGCCGACGAAGTCGCCGGGCAGGCCGAGACGGATCGTCGCCGCATCGGCAGGCTCGGCCGCCAGCGTCAGGATGCGGTCGTTGATCGCAAGCATCTGGCGCGCCGAGCCGAGGACGCTTTCGCCGAACGGGGTCAGCATCACGCCAGGCGCACTCTTGTCCATGAGGTCGCCGCCGAGCAGCTGCTGCAGCCGTTTGACTTGCGCGCTGACGGCCGGCTGCGTGATGCCGAGCGATTGGGCAGCCCGCGTGAAGCTGCGCATGTCCACGACCGCGACGAAAGTGCGGAGAAGCTCCGTCGGAATATTGCTCATCAGCACGCGACGCCCGGCTTGCACCGAACCCACAAACGATCCGTCACGATGTTACCCCCCGCCCGCGTTCCCGCGCGCGCACTAGCATCGAACTACACCCCCAGGATCGGTTATTACATCCGTTGGTTGATTCCACAATGGCTTTGCGCGCATATGGGGGTGGTGGCGGTGCGCCCCTCATCCAACCTGACGACTGCACGGCGACCCTCCTCTCCCCGGGCCGGAAAATGCGCTAAGCTGCCGACACGTCCAGCGGTCGGTCTATCCCTATGGATTTATTGCGTATCTATGCCCGCGCGCTCTCCCTGCTCCGCCCCGAGGCGCGCCTTGCCTGGCTGCTGGCCCTGGGGAACCTGGCGCTCGCCGGCTCGCAGTTTGCCGAACCGGTACTATTCGGCCGGATTATCGATGCCCTCGCGGGCGCCGAGCGCACCGGCGGGCAGGCGCCGGCCGCCACCATCGTGGGCCTGATGGCCGCCTGGGTCGGATTCGGCCTGTTCTCGATCGCGTCCGGAGTCACGGTGGCACTGCATGCCGACCGGCTCGCGCATCGCCGCCGCCACGCCGCGCTGACCTCCTATTTCGAGCATGTGCTCCAGCTGCCGTTGAGCTTCCATGGCGGCGCGCATTCGGGGCGGTTGATGAAGGTGATGCTCGCCGGCACCGACGCGCTGTGGAGCCTGTGGCTCGACTTCTTCCGCGACTCGTTTGCGGCCGCGACGATGATCATCGTGATCGTGCCGGTGTCGCTTGTCCTCAACTGGCGGCTCGGCTTGACGCTGATGGTGGTCGCCGCGGTGTTCTGCGCGCTCACCTCGCTGGTGGTCGCCAAGACCGACACGCTGCAGCGCACCGTCGAGCGGCACTATTCCGACCTCGCCGAGCGCGCCTCTGACACCCTCGGTAATATCGCGCTCGTGCAGGGCTACGCCCGCGTCGAGGCCGAAGTCTCCGGCCTGCGCGGCGTGGTCGACAATCTGCTTGCCGCCCAGATCCCGGTGCTCTCGTGGTGGGCGCTCGTCGCGGTGCTCACCCGCGCATCGACCACGCTCACGCTGCTCGCGATCTTCATCTGCGGAATCTGGCTGCACTATCGCGGGGAAGCGTCGCTCGGCGACATGGTCATGTTCATGAACTTCGCTGTGCTGCTGATCGGGCAGCTCGAGCGGTTGGTGCGCTTCGTCAACAAGCTGTTCATGGACGCGCCGCGGCTGCGCGAGTTCTTCGGCATTCTCGACACGGAGCCCGCGGTGCACGACCGGCGCGACGCGATCGATCCGGGCCGGCTGCGCGGGATGGTCGAATTCGGCGACGTCTCGTTCTCCTACGACGGCAAGCGCGCGGCCGTCGCCGACCTCACCTTCACGGCGCTGCCCGGCGAGACGATCGCGCTCGTCGGCGCAACCGGCGCCGGTAAGTCGACCGCGCTCGCGCTGCTGCACCGCGCGTTCGATCCCCAATCGGGCAGCGTGAAGATCGACGGCATGGACGTTCGCGGGCTCAAGCTTTCGGCCCTGCGGCACAATATCGGCGTGGTCTTCCAGGAGGCGCTGCTGTTCAACCGCTCGATCGCCGAGAACCTGCAGGCCGGCAAGTCGGACGCGACCGAGGCCGAGATGCGCGATGCCTGCACGCGTGCGCAAGCGCTCGAGTTCATCGAGCGCAATCCCGACGGTTTCGCCGCCAAGGCGGGCGAGCGCGGCCGCGCGCTGTCGGGCGGCGAGCGCCAGCGGCTCTCGATCGCGCGCGCGCTGCTCAAAGATCCGCCGGTGCTCATCCTCGACGAGGCAACGAGCGCGCTCGACGCCGCAACCGAGGCCAAGGTGCAGGCCGCGCTCGACGAGGTGATGAAGCATCGCACCACCTTCGTGATCGCTCATCGCCTGTCGACCGTGCGCAACGCGACCCGCATCCTGGTGTTCGACCAGGGCCGCGTCATCGAGAGCGGGAACTTCGACGAGCTGGTGCGCCAGAATGGACGTTTCGCCGAGCTTGCGCGCGCGCAGTTCATGATCGGCGCGCCGGCGCCCGGCGCGAGCGACAAGCCGGACGCGCCGGCCGCGCGCGCGGACGCGCTGGCGGCCGCCAAGGCATCAGATTGACCCTCATGTCGGACAGCGGCGGGTCGACCGAGCCGGATGGCGACCCACGTCGCCGGATCTCGCAGCTCGAGGCGCGCATCGACGCGCTGGCGGACAGCATCGAGCGCTGCCGCAAGATCATCGTCGCGTCGAAGATCGCGATCGCGCTCGGCGCCATCGTGCTGGTGCTCCTGTTGATCGGCGCCGTCCGCTTCGATCCCATCGTGATGATGGCTGCGGTGACCGCCTTCATCGGCGGGATCGTCATGTCGGGCACCAACACGTCGACCGCGCAGCAGATGGCGGCGGACATGGCGCGCGCCGAGGCGCTGCGGGCCGAGCTGATCGACGGCCTGGAGTTGCGGAGTGTCGACGCCCTCAATTGACTGCGGCGCCGGAGGACACGCCGCCCGCTCATTCGCCCGTCGTCGATATCCACTCCTCCCAGGTCTGCATGCGCACGCCGAGGCGACGATAGTTCACCCGAAGAAATCCGTCCGGATCGCGCGTGACCGCGTCACGAAAGGTCTCCCTCACCTCCTGCGCCATCACGCCGACGTACACCTGATCGCTGCCGATGTAGCGAAATCGATAAATGCCGATGCGGTTTTCGAGCCGGCCGAGCAACGCAACGTCCGTCTTGAGTTGGATGTCTGAACCGCAGGCGCCGTTCGCGCAGACCGCCCTGGCCGCGGGAGTGCCCCGCATCGGCGTCCCGTAGGGATTCTTTGTCATCCACGGAAAGAAGCCGCCAGCGGACGTGTTGGTCTTCTGATAGGGCGTCAGGAAACCGCGAACCGCGGCCGGAGAGGATTTATTGACCCTTTGCCATGTCTTCGGTTGCGTACGCGTGACACCCGCCCCTCGCAACGACGTGGCGCTACGGTTGTTCGGAACGTTGTAAGTCGTGCGATTGACGGTAAGTGTGCGACCGACAGCTTGATCGGACACGATGCAAAGCGCGACCGCTAACATAAGAGGCGCTGACGATATGATTTGTCGAAATTCGATCGACATGTGGACCTCCACGTCTCTCAGCCTTTCTTGAGGCTGCGGCACATCAAGTCGCCCCATTCTCTCCTGTGTCATCACCAGAACTGGTGATTGGTCCAATCTTTCGTTCGCGACAGGTGCCGACCGGATGCTCCTGTCACCTCACGGGCTGCCTGACGGCGTCCACGTCAGAGTGGCTCCGAAGAGCACCTCGTTCTTGCCGTCGATGCGGAAACGCTCGCCCGGCAGCGTCGTGTCGTATTCAATGCTGCCGGTGTGCTGGAAACCCACCTTGAAGCCGGCCGACCAGTTCGGGTCGAGCCGTTGATCGAAGCCGCAGCCGACACGAAATGCCGCCGTGGTGGCGCTGCCGAGGAAGTTCGGCCCCCCGACCCCGGTCGGCTGTCCGGTCGGCCATAGGGTCGCACTGCCGGCGCCGATATAACCGTTGACCGTGTAGCCCGGCGAGATCGGCGTCGTCAGCTTGAGCTCAGCGATAGCGTTGAGCTCGCTCAAATGGCCGGTGCCCGTGCAAGCAAAACCGCCGCACTCACCATGATATTGAAGTGACGTGCCACCGAAATAATCGACCACCACACCGCCGCTCAGCGTATATGTGCCGAACGCTCCCGGCGACGTTCCGAACGTGGCAAGGTCGACAAAGGCCGAGCCGCCGCCGCCCAGGGAGGCGGCGCCGTGGTCGAGGTTGCCGGCGAAAAATCCGCTCGATGATGCGGTGGGCAGGCCAGTGACCATCGCGCCGCCGACGAAGACGCCGAAGTGGGTCTGGTTGCTCGCGTAGACGTAACGATAGCGGCCACCGCCGCCGCCCCCTGGTGCGAGTTGCGGCGGCGGGCATCGCTTGCGGATCAGGCCGACCAGATGCTCGAAACCGCCGAGAGCGCTTCGCATCTCTCTGCTGATCGACTCCAGATCGATGCGGTCATCGGTAACCTCGCGTCGCGTTTTGGCGATGCGGCCTTTGACGTCGCTGATCTTGGCATTGAGGGTTTTGGCGTAGTCCTTCTCGTAAAAGCCGAGGGCGATCGCCTTCTGGCCGTCCGGTGTCCCCAGGCTGACGAGCTCGCCTTCGAGCTCCGTCAACCTTTCGTTCAGTTCGCCCAACTGTTGGGAAGCTTCAGCGAGTTTTCTGGCAGCGTCAGGGTAGGCCTTCACATCTCGGTTGTATTTCGCGACCAGGCTCTCGAATGTGCGCCTGCTCCACGCTGGTCATGCACGGGAGGTTGGGCATTGTGAGTGCGTCCGGGAAGGTGGGGTCTGGAAGTCGGAATGTTGGCGCCGGGGACTGTGCGCGAACCTCTTGCGTAAAGGCGGTGCCGCAATGATCGACAAGGCCGTGCAAATGCACGCCAGATATCGAATGTCGACCGACTTCAGGTAAGTGTACATACTGTTGCCCCCACGTTCGCAACCCGACTCCGGAAAGGTGTTGCACCCGGACTCCGGTGGCTCACCATTCCGTGGGCATCGGAGCATCACGCGGACTACAAGGCGTCATCAGATTTGGTGACCTGGGCCGAATACTATCCACAGTGATATTGCGGCCACACGGTGCGTTCGGCCGCGCGCCCTGCATCGGCGATCTTTCGGTCCGCATCACCAGTTCTGGTGACGACACCGATCACCGACTTCCCCGACACTGCGAAATCACAATCGGGGCTTGGCTTCCCAGCGAGGTCGGTTATGGTCGGCCAATGCGACGTACGCGCCCTTGTCGGGGGGCGAGGCGGGCGGATCGCGGATGGCCGGGGCGGACGAGCTTCTCGCTACGATCGAGGCCATCTACGCGGCGGGCCTCGACGGCGATCTTTGGCCGCAAGCGCTCGCGGCGGTGACGCAAACCTTCAATGGCATTTCGGCCATGGTCGAAGTGTTCGACCGGACGCCGTTCGCGCTTCGCGAATTCCATTCCTTCGGCGTGCCTCCGCTCAACGAGCTCAAGTATCTCGACCAGGACTGGCGGAGCAATCCGCGCATTCCCGTTGCGGTCAAAACCAAGCCCGGCGACCTGATCTCCGATTACATGATAATGGAAGAACGAGCGATCGATCGCGATCCGTTCTATGCCGGGTTTCTCGCCCCGATCGGATGCCGCTACTGTCTCATCGGGCATCTCGAGACGACCAAGAAAGAAGATTTCTTTTTCTCCGTTCAGCGGGCGAAAGCGCAAGGGCACGTCGATCGCGCCGAGGTGAAGCAGATGGCGCTGCTGCTGCCGCACGTTCGGCAGGCCTTCGACATGACGCGACGGCTTAGAGATACTGCCGAAACGCGCCATTCGCTCGAGCACGCCCTCGATTGGCTCGCCGACGGAATCGCACTGGTGGGGGCCGATGGCGAGGTCGTCTACGCCAACGAGGCGTTGCAGGCGATGGCCCGCCGCAAGGACGGCATAGCCATTCAAAAAGGCCGCATCGAATTGGCCGCAGTGGACGCACGCGACCGGCTCGAGCGCATGCTTGCCATCGCGATCGGTATTCGGCACGGCAAAGTGGAGGTCGCCGCGGGCTCCGATTTTCCCGTGATGCGATCCGCGGGCGCACCGCCCTATTACGTGTCGGTGCGGCCGCTGCCGGCTGGCGACAAGCGCCGCGGCGCGGAAGCGCAGGCCATTGCGATCCTCTTCGTACGCGATCCGGCAAGCCCCAACGCGGCGGCGATCCGGATGCTGCGCGAGGTATTCGGACTGACCGAAGCCGAGGCCTCGGTCGCCCAAGCGCTTCAGATGGGAATAACCCTGACCGAATATGCCGCAACGCGCGGGCTGAGCCTGAACACCGCCTACACGCATCTGCGCCGCCTGCGGGAAAAGACCGGCTGCAGCCGGATGCCGGAACTGATCCGTAAGCTCAACGAGGTGCAGGTTCCTTTGCGCTGAGCTGAGTCAGGTGTTCGGTCGCCGCCCTTCAGTCCCAACCGCACGAACGCTTCTGCAATACGCGAGCACCCTCAGTTGACCGCGACGCCCGAGGATTTGACCACCTCGGCCCATTTGTGAATTTCGTCGACAAGCAGCGCGCCGAGCTGTTGCGGCGTCTCGGTCTTGATCTCGGCGCCGAGCTTGACGAAGCTGTCATGCAGCGCGGACGAGCGCAGGCCGGCGTTGATCGTCGCGTTGAGCTTGGCGATGACGTCGGCCGGGGTTCCGGCGGGCACGACCACCGCGGTCCATGAGCCCTGCGGAAAGCCGGCAAAGCCCGCCTCCGTCATGGTCGGCACGTCGGGCAACTCGTGCCAGCGCGTCATGCTCGTCACCGCGAGCGCGCGCAGCTTGCCGGCGAGGATCGGCGGCACGATCACGGCTGTCGAGAGGATCGTCATCTGCGTGCGTCCGGCGAGCAGGTCGGTGAGCGCGGGCGCCGCGCCCTTGTAGGGCACGAACACGATGTCGATGCCGGCGAGCGTGCGAAAGAGCTCCCCCATCAGGTGCGGCGGCGTGCCGGTCGGCGCGGCATAGTTCAGCTTGCCCGGATTGGCCTTGGCGTAGGCGACCAGCTCCGCGACCGAGTGCGCCGGCATGCTCGGATGCACCACCATGGCGAGCGGATGGTTCGCGACCATGGCGACCGGCGCGAACGCGCCGACCGGATCGTAGCCGATGTTCTTATAAAGCGACGGGCTGATCGCCAGCGAGCCGGCGCTCGCGAACAGCAGCGTGTAGCCATCCGGATCGGCGGAGGCGACGAGCTTCGAGGCGAGCGTGCCGCCGACGCCCGGGCGATTCTCGACGACCACCGGCTGGCCGAGTTGAGCCGACAGATACTGGCCGACGAGCCGCGCCATCACGTCGACCGGCCCGCCCGGCGTGAACGGCACGACCAGCTTGATCAGCCGATCCGGATAGGTCGCGGCGCGGGCGGGGAACGCCAGGGTGCTGGCGCACGTCGCAGCGACGAAGGCGCGGCGCGTAAGGTTCACTTGATGCGCTCCAGGATGCTCACGTAGTTCGCGACCGCGGCGCCGCCCATGTTGAACAGGCCGGCGAGCTTCGCGTCCTTGATCTGCATGTCGCCCGCCGCGCCGCAGAGCTGCATGGCGCAGAGCGCATGCATGGAGACGCCGGTCGCGCCGATCGGATGACCCTTGGCCTTGAGGCCGCCGGACGGGTTGATCGGCAGCCGGCCGTCCTTCTGCGTCCAGCCTTGCGCGATCGCGCGCGCCCCCTCGCCTTCCGGCACAAGACCCATGGCCTCGTACTCGATCAGCTCCGCGATGGTGAAGCAGTCGTGCACCTCGGCGAACGAGAGGTCGCCGAGCTTGACGCCGGCGCCCGCGAGCGCGCGCTTCCACGCCTCGGCGCAGCCCTCGAACTTGAGCACGTCGCGTCGCGACATCGGCAGGAAGTCCTGCACGTGCGCGGCCGCGCGGAACGCGACCGCCTTGCGCATCGCGAGCGCCGTCTCGACGTCGGCGAGCACGAGCGCGGCCGCGCCGTCGGAGACGAGCGAGCAGTCGGTGCGCTTGAGCGGACCGGCCACGTAGGGATTCTTCTCGCTTTCGGTGCGGCAGAAATCGAAGCCCAGGTCCTTGCGGATCTGCGCGTAAGGATTAGCGACTCCGTTTTTGTGGTTCTTCGCCGCGATCTGCGCCAGCGCATCGGATTGGTCGCCATACTTCTGGAAATAGAGCCCCGCAATCGTGCCGAAGATGCCCGCAAAGCCGCCCGCGATATCGGCCTCCTCGCGCACATAGGAGGCCTTGAGCAGGTTCCGGCCGATCTCAGGCGCAGGCGTCGTCGTCATCTGCTCGACGCCCACCACCAGCACGATGCGCGCCGCCTTGGCCTCGATCGATTTGAGGCCCTGGTGGACCGCCGCGGAACCGGTCGCGCAGGCATTCTCGACCCGCGTCGCGCGCTTGAAGCGCAGGTCGGGCGAGGCTTGCAGCACCAAGGAGGCGGTAAAATCCTGGGCCGAAAAGCCTGCGTTAAAATGTCCGAGCAGGATCTCGTCCACCTCCGCGGCCGCAACGCCCGCATCCTTGAGCGCCGCATCGGTGGCGCGGACGACGAGGCTCTCGACCGTTTCGGTGTCAAGCCGGCCAAAGGGCGTATGAGCCCATCCGACGATGCAAGCGGTCATTGACGTCTCCTTGCCGAACTTTGGTCGCTTTCGTCGGCGACCAGCATAGTGGGCGGGACAAGCTTTGCCAGCGCTTTGCGCCGGACCCGCGATGGGCTAGAAAAACGAGGTATTCGGCCGCGGTGCGGTCGATCTCGCCTTCGCCACGGCGATTACTTGAGACAGCGGGACCGCACATCGTGTCAGCAATCGTTAGGTTCTTTGCCCGGGCGACCCTGGTCGGTCTCGTGGCGTGCGCGCTGGCGAGCCATGCCGGCGCCGAGTCGGTCCTGCTGATCGACGCGGGAACCGGCAAGGTGCTGCAGGCCGAGAACGCCACCTATCCGTGGTACCCGGCCTCGCTCAGCAAGCTGATGACGACTTACGTGGTGCTGCAGGCCGTGAAGGACGGACGGATCACGTTCGATACGCCGCTCACGGTCTCGCCCAATGCGGTCGCACAGGCGCCCTCCAAGATGGGGTTCCGCGCCGGCGTCCAGGTCACGGTCGACAATGCGCTCAAGATGCTGCTGGTGCACTCGGCGAACGACATCGCGGTGGTGCTCGCCGAAGGGGTGAGCGGCTCGATCGAGAAATTCGCCGACGAGATGAACGCGACCTCGCAGCGCCTCGGCATGACGCAATCGAGCTGGGTCAATCCGAACGGCCTGCCGGCGGAGGGCCAGATCACCTCGGCGCGCGACCTCGGTATCCTCGCCCGCGCGCTGATGCACGACTTCGCGCAATACGACTTCTATTGGCACATCCCGTCGATCAAGTTCGGCCGGCGCGTGATGACGAACTACAACCGGCTGCTGCTCCAGTATCCGGGCGCCGACGGCATGAAGACCGGCTTCATCTGCGCATCGGGCTTCAATCTGATCGCGTCGGCGACACGTGACGATCGCCGGCTGATCGCGATCGTGCTCGGCGCGCCTTCCTCGGCGGCGCGCGCCGCCAAGGCGGCCGCGCTGCTGGAGCAAGGCTTCAACAGCGGCACGGGCCTGAGCTGGCTGCTGCCGTCGCTCGGCACGGTCGACTCGCTGCAACCGATCAACGCGGCGCCGCCCGACTTGCATGATCAGATCTGCGGCCCTCATCGCAAACGCCCGGCCGCCGAGAACGAGGACGAGGAGGCCGCGAACAGCGGCGAAGCGGATTCGCAGCGCGCCTTCATGCTCTCCGATCTCAAGGGGGCGACCCACGGCTCGCTGCTGACCGGCAATCCGGCGGCGGACGTGCCGCCCATCGTGGTGTTCACCGGCGCCAAGCGGCCGACCGGCAGCGGCGAGGCCGAGGCGGACGCCGCCACGCTCAAATCGTCCAAGAAGCACAACAAGCACGGCCCGAAGTCGGCGAAGGCGAAGGGCGACAAGCCACAGAAGGCGGACAAGTCGCCCAAGGCGCCGAAGAACCCCAAGACCGGACAAGCCAAGACCGCGCAGGCCAAGGCGACGCCGAAGCCCAAGGCCACGCCCGCGAGCCAATGACGACCGAGCCCGGTGGCCGCCCGCGCGGGCCGGTCGCACCGCTGCCGCTCACGGTGCTCACCGGCTTTCTCGGCGCCGGCAAGACCACGCTGCTCAATCGCCTGCTACGCGACCCGGCGCTCGCCGGCACGGCCGTGCTGATCAACGAGTTCGGCGAGATCGGGATCGACCATCTGCTGGTCGAGCGGGTTGACGGCAACGTGGTGCAGCTCTCGACCGGATGCCTGTGCTGCACGGTGCGCGGCGACCTCGTCGACTCGCTCGAGAAGCTCCTGCGCGACCGCGACAACGGCCGCGTCGCCTTTGACCGCGTGATGATCGAGACCACCGGCCTCGCCGATCCGGCGCCGGTGCTGCACACCATCATGCTGCATCCCTATCTGGTGCTGCGCTTCCGCCTCGACGGCATCGTCACGGTGGTGGACGCCGTCAACGGGCTCGCGACGCTCGACGCGCATGCCGAAGCCGTGAAGCAGGCCGCGGTCGCGGATCGCCTCATCCTCACCAAGACCGATCTCGTCGACACGCCGGAGCGGCGCGTCGCGAAGGAGCAGCTCGTGGCGCGGCTGCGCGCGCTCAATCCGGCGGCGCCGCTGCTCTATGCCGCGGCCGGCGAGGCGACCGCGGCGCAACTGCTGAACTGCGGGCTTTACGATCCGGACAAGAAGATTCCCGACGTGAAGCGCTGGCTTGCGGCCGAGGCACATGCGGACGCGCATGCCCACCACGAACATCACCACCACGGCCACGACGTCAACCGCCACGACGAGCGCATCCGCGCCTTCACGTATGCGACCGACCGCGCGATCGCGGCCTCGGCGTTCGACATGTTCCTCGAGCTGCTGCGCTCGGCGCACGGACCGAACCTCCTGCGCGTCAAGGGCATCGTGAAGATCGCCGAAAACCCCGAGCAGCCGGTGGTCATCCACGGCGTGCAGCATGTCTTCCATCCGGCCGCGCAACTTGAAGCCTGGCCGGATGACGACCACCGCACCCGCCTGGTATTCATCGTGCGCGACATCGCGCCGGCGATGATCAGCGGGCTGTTCGACGCGTTCCTCGGCAACGCCGCGGTCGATCAGCCCGACCGTGCCGCGCTCGTCGACAATCCGCTGGTGCCGTTCGGCGGGGTTGACCGGTAATTTTTCGTCATGCCCGCGCTTGTCGCGGGCATCCACGTCTTTACGATACCCCTCAAATCAAGACGTGGATGGCATCCGCAACCCGGGCCTGTCCGGGTTGCGCAGACTCTAGAGTGCCGAAAATCGGGCAGGCCCGACTTTCGGTGACAAGCCCGGCCATGACGAAGATGAACCTCCTCGGCCGCCTCAGGGACGACGCGATGTTCGCCGCCGGCGCCTGGCGGGCGCTGCGGCATACGACGCCGATCGCGCGCAATCCGGCGCGCGTCTTCCCGCTGCTGATGGCGGAGCTCGCGCAGCGATATGGCGACGCGCCCGCGCTGATTTCGGACGCCGAGACGCTGAGCTATCGCGGGCTCGCCGCCCGCGCCAACCGTTACGCGCGCTGGGCGCGCGCGCAGGGCGTGCGCAAGGGCGACGTCGTTTGCCTGATGATGCCGAACCGGCCGGAATATATGGCGATCTGGCTCGGGCTCGACGCGGCGGGCGCCGTGGTCGCGCTGCATCAACACCAATCTCACCGGCGCCTCGCTCGCCTATAGCGTCAACGTCGTGCGAGCCGAAGCACGTCATCGTGGCGGACGCGAACTCGCTCGCGCAGTTCGCGAGCGCGCGCGCCGTCATCGAGGCGCAAGCCGCAAGATCTGGGTGCACGGCGCAACGGCGGGACACCGCGCCGCGCATCGACAGCGCCATGCGAGTTGCTGAGCGGTGACCGCGCTCACGACGGACGAGCGGCCCGCGCTCACGATCGAGGACCGCGCGCTCTACATCTACACGTCGGGCACGACCGGCATGCCCAAAGCCGCCAACATCAATCACTATCGCGTGATGCTGGCGAGCTCGGCTTTCGGGCATCATGGACACGCAAGCCTACCGACCGCATGTACGACTGCCTGCCGATGTATCACACGGTCGGCGGCGTGGTCGGCGACCGGCGCGTTGCTGGTCAACGGCGGCGCGGTGTTGATTCGCGAGAAGTTCTCGGCGACGAGTTCTGGGACGACGTCGTGCGCCAGGACTGCACCATGTTCCAGTATATCGGCGAGCTGTGCCGCTATCTCGTCAACGCGCCGCCGCGCGACAGCGAGACGCAAGCATCGCGCTGCGGCTCGCCTGCGGCAACGGCCTGCGGCCCGACGTCTGGGACGCTTTCGGACAGCGGTTCCGCATCCCGCACATCCTCGAGTTCTATGCCGCGACCGAAGGCAACGTGACGCTGTTCAATTTCGACGAGCGGAAGGGGGCGCGATCGGCCGCATCCGCTGGTTCCTGGCGCAGCCACTTTCCGATCCGACTCGTCAGGTTCGATGTGGCGACCGAACAGCCGATGCGTGATGCGCACGGCTTATGCGTTCCCTGCCAGCCCGACGAGATCGGCGAAGCGATCGGGCAGATCATGAGCGATCCCGGCGAAGCCGCGGGCCGCTTCGAGGGCTATGCCACCGCGCCGAAAGCGAGCGCAAGATCCTGCGCGACGTGTTCGAGCCGGGCGACGCCTGGTTTCGCACCGGCGACCTGATGCGCCAGGACGCGCGACGGCTATTTCTATTTCGTCGACCGCATCGGCGACACGTTTCGCTGGAAAGGCGAGAACGTCTCGACCGCCGAGGTCGTCGGAGGCGATCACGGCCTTCCCCGGCGTGGTGAAGCCAACGTCTACGGCGTCGACGTGCCGGGCCACGAGGGCCGCGCCGGCATGGCGACGATCGTGGTCGACGGCCGACTTCGATCTCGCCGCCCTGCGGGCGCAGCTGCACGAGCGGCTGCCGTCCTATGCGCGTCCGCTGTTCGTGCGCATGCGCGCGAGCCCGTCGAGGTGACCGCGACATTCAAGCAGAAGAAATTCGATCTCGTGCGCGCAAGGCTTCGATCCGGACAAGACTGCGGACGCAAATCTACTTCAACGATCCGCGGCGCAGGCCAATTCGTCCGGCTCGATGGCGCGCTTTTCGGGAGATCGTCGGCGGAAAGGTGCGGCTATGAACTGATGCAGCGAACCACGGCGTGGCCACGCCCGCAGACCGTGCTTGCGTTCTGGCGCGCCGCCGGGCCGGAGCGATGGTTTGAGAAGGACGACGGCCTTCGACGCCGAGATCCGCGAAAGATTCCTCGCGACCTACGAGTCCGCGGCCGCGGGCGGGCTCAGACTGGGAAGCGACGGCCGAAGGCGCGCTCGCGCTTGCTCATCGTGCTCGATCAGTTTCCCCGCAACATGTTTCGCGGCAGATGCCCGCGCTTTTATGGCCGACCCGCTTGCGCACGCCGTGGCCGATCCGCGCGATCGAGCGCGGCTTCGACCGGCGGATCGCGGTGCCGCGAGCGCAGATTCTTCTATCTGCCGTTCGAGCATTCCGAGACGCTGGCGGACCAGGAGCGTTGCGTCGCGCTCATACCGCGCGCTCGGGCGACGCCGACAGTGCTCAAATGGGCCGAACTGCATGCCGACATCATCCGCCGCTTCGGGCGTTTTCCCCACCGCAATACCGTGCTCGGACGCGCTACGACAGCGGAAGAGCAGACCTTCCTCGACGGCGGCGGGTTTGCGGGATAGCCCCCCTTTGAATTCAAACGATTTTCTAGGTTCGTTTTGCTCGGACGCTCGGACCCGACCCGGCGGGGTCAAACGGCCCGATGGCCGCATCACTGCCCTCCTTGAAATCTCACGATTTTCTAGGTTCGTTCTGCCAAAATGGTGTCGCCGTGCAACTAAATGACTGACTAGTCAGTCATTTTTCACGCCCCAGCAAGCCCGCCGAACCGAAACTTAACGCCGCCCTGATACCCGTGGGCGCTGACGCAAGGCGCCCATTGCATGCTCGCCCCTCGCGAAATCGCGGTCTCGACCGAATGGCGGCCGCTCACGGATCTCGCCGGCCTCGCGGCCGAGTGGCGGACGCTTGCCGGTCGTGCCGCCGAGCCCAACGTTTTCTACGACCCCGCCTTCGCGCTTCCGGCCGCGCTCGCGCTCGCGCCCGAAGCCGGCGCCGTGCTGGTGCGCGGCGGCGAGCCGCGCCGGCTGATCGGGCTCTTTCCCTGCCGGATCGAGACGCGGCGCTACGGCATTCGCCTGCCGCTGCTGGCGAGTTGGACGCACCCCTACGGGCCGCTCGGCACGCCGCTGGTCGATCGCGACGCCATGGCCACGGCCATCGCGGCCTTTCTCGATCACGTCGCCGACGATGCGACGCTGCCGAAGCTGCTGCTCATGCCCTATCAGTCCGAGGACGGCCCGGTGGCGACCGCGTTCGCGGCGGCGCTCGCCCAGCGTGGCGGACGCACCGCCGCGTTCGGCCGTCATCGACGCGCTTTGCTGGCACCGGGCGCCGCGCGCGCCGGCTATCTCGATGCCGCGCTCGGCGGCAAGAAGCGCAAGGAGCTGCGGCGCCAGCGCCGCCGGCTTGACGAGGCCGGAAGCGTGGCACTCACGCTCGCGCGCGAGCCCGCGGATGTCGCGGGCGCGCTCACGGATTTCTTCGCGCTCGAAACGCACGGCTGGAAGGGCCGCGCCGGCACCGCGGCCGCGCAGGACGCCGCAGTCCGAGCGTTCATGGAAACGGCCGTCACGGGTCTCGCGGCGCAAGGCCAGGCGCGCATCGCGCGGCTCATGCGTGGCGATCGCGCGATCGCGGCGGGCGTGCTGCTCACCAGCGGACGCGGCGCCTGGTTCTGGAAGGTCGCCTACGACGAAGACGTCGCGCGCGCCTCGCCGGGTGTGCAGCTCACGCTCGACGTGACCGGCGCGCTGCTGAGCGACGGCGCGAGCGACTGGTGCGACTCGTGCGCGACCGCCGGACACGCGATGATCGACTCGATCTGGCGCGAGCGGCGGACGCTGGCGGATCATTTGATCGGGCTGGAGCCGGGGGTCGATTTCGCGCTCGCGTGCCGGATGGAGAACCTACGCCGCAGCGCCGCCGCGATGGGTCGCAAGGCGCGAGATGCATATCGCTGGCTCGTGCCCCGGATGCGACGCAGCACGTAGCGCGAAGCGCGCAGTGGTGCGTCGCTGATCCGGGGCCCAGGTGCGGCAAGCGGATGGGTCCGATGAGTCCCGGGTCTGCAGTGCACCGCTTCGCGCTGCACTGCGCCCGGGACATGAGGCCCAGCTAACTCCGTTCGCGCAGCAATCTCCGGATCACCTTGCCGGTCGTGGTCATCGGCATCTCGTCGATGAAAGCCACTTCGCGCGGATATTCGTGCGCGGAGAGGCGGGTGCGCACGAATCCCTGGATCTCGGTCGCGAGCGCGTCGGTCGGCGCGACCTCCGGCTTGAGCACGATGAAGGCTTTCACGATCTCGGTGCGCACCGGGTCGGGCTTGCCGACGACGGCGGCGAGCGCGACGGCGGGATGACGGATCAGGCAGTCCTCGATCTCGCCCGGCCCGATGCGGTAGCCCGCCGAGGTGATCACGTCGTCGTCGCGGCCGATGAAGGTGAGATAGCCGTCCTCGTCGACGAGGCCCTGGTCGCCGGTGGTCATCCAGTCGCCGATAAACTTCTCGCGCGTCGCGTCCGGCTTGCCCCAGTATTCGAGGAACATCACGGGATCGGGCCGCTTCACGGCGACCTGGCCGAGCTCGCCCGGCGCGCACAGGGCGCCGTCCGGCCGGATCACCGCGACCGTGTGGCCGGGCACCGGCTTGCCCATGGCGCCCGGGCGGCTGAGGCCGATCAGCGCGCAGCTCGAGACGATGAGATTGCATTCGGTCTGGCCGTAGAACTCGTTGATCGCGAGGCCGAGCGCGGACCTGCCCCACTCGAACGTTTCGGCGCCGAGCGCCTCGCCGCCCGAGCCCACGGTGCGCAGCGCGAGCGCGTGGCGCCCGCGCGGCGAGGGTGCCGAGCGCAGCATGCGCAGCGCGGTCGGCGGGATGAAGGCGTTGCGCACGCCGGTCTTCGCCATCAGGTCGAAGGCCTCGTCGGGATCGAACTTGTCGAAGCGGCGCGCCACCACGGGCACGCCGTAGTAGAGGCTGGGCAGCAGGCAATCGAGGAGGCCGCCCGCCCACGCCCAATCGGCCGGCGTCCAGAAGCGATCGCCCGGCTGCGGGAAGAAGTCATGCGGCAGCTCGATGCCGGGCAGATGGCCGAGCAGCACCCGGTGGGCATGCAGCGCGCCCTTCGGCGGGCCGGTGGTGCCCGAGGTGTAGATCATCATGGCGGGATCGTCGGGCGTCGTGGCGACCGCCGAGAAATCGGGCGCGGCGCGCGCGACAAGGTCGGCGAAACCGAGCGCGCCGTCGGCCGCGCCGTCGATCGAGACGACGAGGGAGAGCTGCGGCAGCTCCGCGCGGATGGCGGCGATCTTGGCGAGGCCCGGCGTGTTGGTGACGACCGCCTTCACGCCCGCATTATCGAGGCGATAGCTCAGCGCATCGACGCCGAACAGGCTCGCAAGCGGCAGCGCCACCGCGCCGAGCTTGTAGACCGCGATATGGATCGCGGCGACCTCGGGCGACTGCGGCAGCAGGATCGCGACGCGGTCGCCGCGCGCGACGCCGTGCGCCGTGAGCGCATTGGCGAGCCGGTTCGAGGTGTCGCGCAGCCAGCCATAGGTGACGTTGTCGCTGCGCCCGTCCGGCCGCGCATGGACGAGCGCGAGCCGGCCGGGCTCGACCGCGGCCCAGCGGTCGCAGACGGCGACGCCGATGTTGAAGGTCGCGGGCAGGTTCCAGCGGAACTGGCGATAGAGCGTGTCGTAGTCGCGGGCGTCGGGGAGAAGGCGAAGCGGGGAGGTCACGGCAGGCCTCGTGTCCCGGGCGCACCGCAGCACGTAGCGCAGCGGAGTGGTGCGGTGCAGACCCGGGACCCATTGCGGTCATGACCCCTGGGTCCCGGATCAGCGCTGCACCACCTCGCGCTTCGCGCTCGGCGCTGCAGCGCATCCGGAACACGAGGCCGCGCGATCATGCAATCTGGTCGCTCAAGTCGCGCCAATGCGGATTGTCCTTCTCGATCAGGGCGATCTTCCAGGCGCGTCGCCAGCGTTTCACTGCATGCTCGCGCGCACGCGCTTCGAGGATGGAGGCGTATTCTTCGACATAAACAAGCTTATCCACGCCGTACTTGCGCGTGAAGCCGGCGACGAGCTTGGCTTTGTGCTCGGTCATGCGGCGGGCGAGGTCGTTGGTGACGCCGACATAGAGCGTTCCATTGCGGCCGCTTGCGAGGATGTAGAGGAAGAAGCGGGCCGACATCAGACCGTCTACACGGAGCAAATAGCCGGTGAGTTCCCGGGTCTGCAGTGCACCGCTTCGCGCTGCACTGCGCCCGGGACACGAGGCCGTGCATCCGGGGCACGAGGCATCACTTCGGCAGCGCCGTCACGGCGGCCTGCATGGTGCCTTGTGCCTCGGCGACGATGCGCAGGATTTTGGCGTCGTATTCGATGTCGACGAGCTGCAGCCCGGTGATCGTGGCGTCGACCTGAAGGCCGGGCTGGGCCTCGCGGAACTCGGCGAGCGCGGCGCCGATGCTCTGCTGCGCGCTCGCGGCGAACGGCTTGAGATCGATCACCGCATTGTCGGCGAGCGCGCTCTGCAGATAGGGCAACGCGGCCTTGGCGGCGGCGCCGAGCAGGCCGAACGCCGTCTGCGACTGCACGTCGAGCGAGATGTCGGTGAGCCGCAGGACCTGCTTCTCGCGGTCGAGCACCGGCCGGCCCCACACATAGAGGGTCGCCTCGGCGCCGAAGCCGAAGAACGTCTTCTGCTCGCGCGCCTTGACGCGCAGTGCGATCAGCAGACGGTCGCCCGCAGGCTTGATCGACGCGCCGAGCACCGTGATCGCCCAGTCGCCGCCGCCGTTCTCGGAAAAATTGCGGCCCTTGAGCTGCGCGTCGATGATGCGGTTGACGTCGGTGAACGGCACGTCGATCGGCACGCCGATCGCAACGCGCCCCTGCTCGGGCTGCTGGACGATCTGCAATTGCTGCGGAAACGGACAATCGGGCTTGGTCTGCGCCGGCGTGATGCGCGTGTCGGCCTGCACGCCGAGCGTGAGCGTCACCGCGTTCTGGTCGATGCGCGGCTGCGCCGCGAAGGCGCGGGTCGGACGCACCTCGAGCCACAAATCCGGCGCGCTGGCGCCCACGCCCTTGAGCGAGATCGAACGGCACATCTTCGCCCATTCGCGCCGCGCCGCGAACTCGAGCGCCGGATCGTTGCGGATGCGCGCCGTGAGCGCGGCGACCTGCTCGTTGACGGTGCGGTCGAGCAGCGGCTTCACCTGGCCGGAGACGTCGACCTTCACGCCGGCGATCGAGAGCGCGCTGTTGCCCATCGCGACCTGGGCGTTGAGGTTCGGCTCGATGCGCCAGTTGTTGTCGATGATCGGACGCGACGAGACCGCGACGGTGCCGCGCAGGTCGGCGCGCTGATCGAGGGTCCTCCCGGTGATTTTCTGCAGCCCCTGCCCGAGGTTGCTGTTCAGCAGGCTGCCGAGCTGGCCGCTGACGTTGCCGGCCTGGTTGGCAATCTGGCCGGTGATGCGCAGCGTGCCGTTGAGCGCGGTCGTGATGGTAAGCGCCTCGCTGCGCCCGACGACCGAGAACGGCCCGCGCGTGAGCGTCCAGCCGATGTCGGCCTTGCCGAGCAATTCGCCCAGCGGATTGTCGCCTTTGCCCGTGAGATTGCGCGGCGCGCGCTCCTCGAGCGCATCACGAATGACCGTGAGCGCGATCGCGATCGACGCCGTGATGGTCGAGGTGCGGGTCGCCGGCTTGAGCGGCGGCATGGCTGCGACCGCGGGCGGCCGGCTGCCGCCGGCGGGGAAGAAGGTGTTGAGCGCCCACAGCGCGCCCGCAAACGAGCCGACGAGCACGACGACGCCCGCCGCGATGCGGGCGACGAGAAGCGCGACGACAGCCTTGCGACCGGCCGCAGCCATGCGGACCCCCGGACCATTGCCCCCGGCGCTCATGTTAATAAGCCTGGAGGCGGGATGCCAGCGATTGGGGCTGCGGCAATCGCGCCGCAGGATTTGTTCCCTTGGCAGTGCGTTCGCGCTCCCTCTCCCCGTTCTTACGGGGAGAGGGAGCGCCGGCTCAGCGCCTAGAGGGAGCGCAAATGCAGCGGCTCCATGACATTAATGAATGGGCCGGCCGGCCCGCGCGGTGATAGAACCCGCGTCGAAAGCCGGGAACCGACAGTGACAGCCTCTTCGCCTGCCGCCAGCGGCATCGAATCCACCTATGCCTGGATGCGCCTTGCCGCCGCCGCGGCGCTCGGCACCATCGGCAGCGTCGGCATGTGGTCGGTGCCGGTGGCGCTGCCGGCCGTGCAGGCCGAGTTCGGCGTGCCGCGCGCGGACGCCTCCCTGCCCTTCACGCTTGCCATGATGGGCTTCGCGTTCGGCGGCGTCGTGATGGGCCGCATCTCCGACCGGCTGGGCATCATCACGCCGCTCGCCATCGGCGCCATAACGATCGGCGCCGGCTATGTCGCGGCCGCCTTTGCGAGCAGCCTCACGCTGTTCGCACTCGCCTATGTGCTGATCGGCTGCGGCACCTCGGCGACCTTCGGCCCGTTGATGGCGGACCTGTCGCAGTGGTTCACGCGCCGGCGCGGCATCGCGGTCGCGATCGCGTCGTCGGGCAACTACATCGCGGGCACGATCTGGCCGCCGCTGATGGAGCATTTCATCGCGCGCGACGGCTGGCGCGCGACCCACATGGCCATCGGCATCTTGTGCGTCGTCGCGATGCTGCCGCTGCTGTTCGCCTTGCGGCGCCCGACGCCCGCGCATGCGCCGGCGGCCGGCACGGACGGCGCCGCGACGCTAAGCTCGATCGGGCTCTCACCCAATGCGCTGCAAGCGCTCTTGTGTGTCGCAGGCCTCGCGTGCTGCGTCGCCATGGCGATGCCGCAGGTGCATATCGTGGCGTATTGCGGCGACCTCGGCTACGGCCCGGCGCGCGGCGCCGAGATGCTGTCGCTGATGCTCGGCTTCGGCATCTTCAGCCGGCTCGCCACCGGCTTCATCGCCGACCGCCTGGGCGGCGTCGCGACGCTGCTGATGGGCTCGACGCTGCAAGGCGTCGCGCTGCTGCTCTACTTCCTCTTCGACGGCCTCACGTCGCTGTACGTCATCTCGGCGCTGTTCGGCCTCTTCCAGGGCGGCATCGTGCCGAGCTACGCCATCATCGTGCGCGAGTATTTCCCCTCGCGCGAGGCCGGCACCCGCATCGGCCTCGTCATCATGGCGACCCTGTTCGGTATGGCGCTCGGCGGCTGGATGTCGGGCGCGATCTTCGACTACGCCGGCTCCTACCGCGCCGCCTTCGCCAACGGGATCGGGTGGAATTTGCTCAACGTGACGATCGCGACGTGGCTGCTGCTGCGCAGTAGACGGCAAGGGCGCGTGGCGTTTGCGTGAGGGGACGGCTCGCTACGCCTTCGAATTTGACCGCATCGTGATGCGGGAACTCAATTTCGACAATCGATCTAACTCTTCATAAAGGCGATGGCGCTTAGCCTCAGCCAAGGCGCTGGTTGACTTCATGTACCACCTCAATGCTGGAGCATCTTGAAGGGAGGCGCGCTGTGAAAAACCCGTTTAGACAGGCGCTTCAAAATCCAACGCCGGCGATGGGTGTCGTTTGGTTCGTGTTGCTCTTGGCAGGAGCACTCGGGTCAATCGCGACAATGGCCATTTTTGTTGCTCAGGTCGCCATCTACAACGCGATTCTTCCGACAGTCCCTGACGCGCTCTATGCTCACCCAACTCAAGTCATGGGCCATAAGGCCTACTTGAGTGACTTCTTGGCTTTGCTCTACGCGGGGAGTTGGCTGACGGTCGCTGGCAGTCTCTTTGTGGGGATAGCCGGCCTTGTCATCTATAGCGTGCTCAATGAGCGCGAGAAGGAAAGAAGGCACAATATTCGCGTGGATTGGATGAAAAGCAGAAGTGAGTTCGGTCAGTGAATAGTCAGCCTCGGCGGACAACCTGGGACGGCGGAATCGCTACGTAGTCTCATCATGTCGCGCCACGTTTCTCGCGCGAGCAGGCGTGAGATGGCGACCGTACCCTTCAATTTGCACAGTCGAAGCCTCCGTGTCGGCGGCAGCGTCTGCGCCGGACTCGGTGGGAGAGCCCACCTGCTCCTCACTGCATCTTCAAATTCGCGGCCTTGATGATCGGCCACCACTTGTCGGTCTCGGCCTTGTAGTAGGCGGCGAGGCCGGCGGGCGTCTGCTGCTCGCGCGGCGCGACCTCGTGGCCGAGGTCGGCGATGCGCTTGCGGATGGCCGGATCGGCGAGCGCCGCCATCACGGCGGCATCGAGCCGGGCGAGCGCGTCGGCCGGAATTCCCTTCGGCGCCCACAGGCCATGCCAGAACGGGAACAGCACGCCGGGCGCGCCGGCCTCGGCGATCGTCGGCACGTCGGGGGCCGCGAACCAGCGCTTCTCGGTGAGCACCGCGAAGGCCTTGATGCTGCCGGCGCGGTATTGCGGCAGGGTTTGCCCGGCCTCGGGGCAGAAGATGTCGATCTGGCCGGCGAGCAGGTCCTGCATGGCAGGCGCGGCCCCGCGATAGGGCACGATCACGAACTTGGTGCCGGTCTCCTGCTCGAAATTCAGGAAGCAGAGATGGGCGGCGCTGCCGACCCCGATGGTCGCGCCGGTCGCCTTCGGATTGGCCTTGATCCAGGCGACCAGCTCCTTGAGGTTGTTGGCCGGCAGGTTCTTGCGGCCGACGATCCACAACGGACCGATCGAGACGAGCGAGACCGGCTGCAGATCCTTGTGGACGTCGAACGGCAGGTTGTACATGGCGCTGCCGCCGACCTGCGACGTCCACTGGCCGATGCCGAACGTGTAGCCGTCGGGCGTGGCGCGCGCGAGCCGGGTGAGGCCGATAGTGCCGCCCGCGCCCGCCACGTTCTCGACGATCACGGTCTGGCCGAGCTGCTGGCGCACGCCCTCGGCGACGATGCGCGCGATGATGTCGGTGATGCCGCCCGCCGGAAACGGCACGATCATGGTCAGGGAACGCGTCGGATAAGCTTGGGCGGATGCGGGCGTCGCGCCGCCAAGGCTCACACCAAGACCTGCACCAACACCCGCAAGACACGCCAGCAGCAGCGCGAGAAGGAATTTCCGCATGCACGCCTCCCGACGACCGGGCGGCTTGAATGCGCCCGTTTTTCACGGGGCCCAGAATAGATCATTTTCCCGGCGACGGAACGGCGGCGCGAGCCGCCGCGATGCGTCAATACAACACGCCGCCGCTCTTGATGCAGCGCTTGATCTCGAAGTCGCGCATGGTGCTCGCCATCTGGCCGGCGGGATGGCGCGCGAAGGAAGCCGCCTTACATTTGGCCGTGACGGCCATCTCGCTCGGCGAAGGCCCGCGCGGCACGGGGATCGGCGGCGCGCCACGCACCGGCACGAGCGCGCCCACCGCGAGGAGCCCGCCGGCGAGCAGGAAGCGCGAGAAAGCCATGGAGAGCCTCGAATTCAGTGATGCCCTACGCTGGCTAACATCGAACCGGCCGGGGGCAAAGCGATGCAATCTGTCGCGCCGGCGATTGGCGGCGCCAGCCCCGTGTGGCAGAGTCTGCAACCTGAACGGGCGGATACGGCCAGCCGAGCCCAAATCGCGGCCGAGGGGGGAAGACATGCCAGGTGAGGACGCGCGCGCCGCGTGGAATGACCCGGGCAAGAGCCGGCTGTTCGACATCGCCCAGGCCGAGCACTTCATCGTCTACATCGATCGCGACATGAAGGTCGCATGGGCAACCTCGCCCGAATTCGCGGGCGCGGCGAAAAATGAGGCGCCCTACGATCCGGCCGCGCTCGCCGCGATCATGCAGGACATCGAACGGCTGGACGCGCAGCACGGCGAGGCGCTGGACCAAGCGACGATCCGCCGCTTCAAGGACCTTCTCGGCGACGCGGCGGCGCGCGCCTTCGGGCACGACTACCAGGGAGCACGCGAGTCCTTGCGCGCGGCCGGCCAGTTCGCGCCCGCGCCGCAGGAACTCGATGGACGTCGACGAACAATGGAAGCACGTCACCGATCGCGACGACTACAAGGAGTATGTCGCGATGACGAACGACTACATCGTCTACATCGACGACGGGCGCGACGTCACGTGGGAGACGACCCCGGCCTACGATCGCGAAGCGCCGCACATGCCCAACTACGATCAGGCGGCGTTGAACTCGATCACGAACCAGGTCGAGGTCATGTCGGCAACCCCGTCCGAAGGATTCACGTCCGAGACCATCCGGCGTTTCAAAAAGCTGCTCGGCGGGGCGGTGGCGTGCGCGCTCGACGTCGACTATGCGAGCGGGCGCCAGATGCTCGCCGACGCGCAAACCTACATTCGCGCCCGCAGCGAGGAGACGTCGCGATTCTGGTACCTCGTCGCGTGCCTGGCCATCACGCTCCCGTTCGCGCTGGCCGGCGGCGGGCTCTGGCTCGCGCGCGCGGGCGCGATGGCGGCTCTCGGGCCGGTCGGCTTCTGGATCACGCTGGGCGCGGCCGCGGGCGCGATCGGCGCGCTGCTGTCGGTGATCTGGCGCAGCGGCAAGCTGCAATTCGAACTCGACCGCCGGAAAGCTCCTCCACTACCTCGAAGGCGCCTCGCGCATCATCGCCGGGGCGATCTCCGGTTTTCTGGCGAGCCTCGCGGTCAAGAGCGGATTGATCGTGGGCACGCTGACCGAGCGCCCCGATCGCGCGAACATCATCCTGCTCGTGGTCGCGGTGGCGGCCGGCTGGGGCGAGCGCCTCGCCACCTCGATCATTTCGACGTTCGAGGCGACCCGGTTGAAGACCGTTGACGCCGACGACAAGGACGCGGGCGACGACAAGGATGACGGCAAGAAGAAAACGGGTCCCAAGCCCACGCCACAGCCCGCCGCCGCTCGAGCGAAAAGCGCACCGCAGCGCGCCGCCTGAGTGGCGATCCGCAGGCGCCCGCGACGGTGCGGCTCACTCCTCCTTGAAGCCGTATTGCGGCATGTTGCCGGTCGCGCCGTAGTACTTGTACGGCAGGAACTTGCCCGACATGGAGATCTTCACGCGGTCGCCCTTGGGATCGGGCAGGCGCTCGAGTTGCATGTCGAAATCGATCGCCGACATGATGCCGTCGCCGAACTCCTCCTCGATCAGCGCCTTCCAGGCCGGGCCGTTGACCATCACGAGCTCGTAGAAGCGGTAGATCAGCGGATCGGTCGGCGGCATCGGACTGCCGCGCGTCGGCACCTCGTTGAGCATGGCGGTCTCGGCCTTGGAGAGGCCGAACAGGTCGGCGGCCTTGGCGGCCTGCGGCTTGGTGAGCTTCATCTGGCCGAGCAGCGCGCCGACGATCAGCACCGGCGACATGCCGCCGATCTCGCCGCAGATGTAGCTCCACTTCCAGCCCTTCTCGCGCTTGATGTCGAGAATCTTCTCGGTGAGATCGGCCCGTTGCATGATGCGTTCCTTCCCGGTTGGTGGATTGGAGTGGCCGCGGATGGGTCCCGGTTCTGCGGTGCATCGCCATAGGCGGCCTACCGGCCGCCGTTCCACGCCCGCGCTACGCGCGGGCTATGGCGCTGCACCGCGCCCGGGACGCGAGGCTGGGGTTAGTCGCGCGACGGCTTTCCGAAGGCTGCCCGTGCGGCGCGCGCCGCAACGACGCCGGCGAAGCGCTCGTCGTTGCGCGCCGCCTCGTCGGCGACCGGCGCGCACTCCAGCGTAAACCGCGCCGCATAGTCGTGCTCGGCCTGGCTGCGATGGCGCCCGCAAATGCACCTCAGCTGCTCGCGCGAGCTGGCGGAACTCGAATGGATCGAACATCGGCATGTGCACGCTCCTCTGCCGTCCTGGTGAATGCGGACGGCCCCCGAGGTTACTTTAGCAATCGACGTGCCAAGGGATATGTTGATAAAAATACCAGCATTATCAGCGCCTTATCACATGCATTGTGCGAACATGCGGAGCCTGCGCAGAGTTCGTCGCGGTAACCGCCTAAAATTTAGCCAAGCGCGCGTAGCCCGGATTGAACGACGTGAATTCGGGGCCGGCTAAGCCGGACGTGAAGGATGCCCATGACCCGTCAACTGGATGCCGATGAGGCGCTGCGAAGAACAGACCGGATTTGTCCCTTGCTCGCTTCGGACACCTGGATAGCCCTGCGAGCACGAGTAGCTGTCGAGGCAGCCAATGAGGTGCTCTGGCGGGAGGGGTTCAATCGACCAAGCAAGTTCGGTGACACCTACAACGTCGTCCAGAACGCCCTATTGATCACGGTTGCTCTGTCGGTCGCCCGCATATTCGATTCTTCCGATAGCGACCGATACCCAGCTGAGCAACAGGACAAGGCGTCAGTTCCCGTTCTCGCTAACCTTCTGATGCGAGAGGACGTGCAGCAACAGCTCCTGGGTCGGGCGCGGAGTTGGAGTCCACAATTGCTCGATGGGCCGAAGCTCGGCGAAGATGCCTGCCGAGATGCGATTGCTTCGGCGCTGGACGTCTACAAGAAGTTCGAAACGTCGAGCGATGCTCAGGGCGCCCAGAACCGTCTCCGTCAGTTTCGAACACGCCGTCTCGCTCACCACCTTTTTGATAAAGAACCGGACGCGCTCCCTCAGGTAGACGACGTGTTCTTGCTCGCAGACACGGCACGCGAGTTCGTTCGCTGTACCGTGCTCGCCATCGAAGGTACAGAACGCCGCCTTGACCGGGAGGCGGAGATCAAGCGGCCAGTGGATCTCGAATTCTGGGACCTTGCGCTATCCGCTACCTTGGCGGCAGATGGCCCTGAAAAGTAATCCGGCGGAGGGGATGCGACCGGCCATTCTAGTCACGCGTGACTTGCTCCGCGTCACTCAGCAGCAGGGACTTCTACGCTTGTTCTCCTTCTCCCCGCACGCGGGGAGAAGGAGGGCGGGCGTCGTGCTCACCTCACTTTGTGCGCGCTGATCAGCGCGGCACGAGGCCGTTGCGGCCGACGTTGATGCGTGGGGCGTCGATCGAGCCGTCGGGCTTCTTCACGGCGTTGAGCGCGACGATGTGCGCGCCGGCCTTGAGCTCGCTGCGGTCGGAGACGACGTAGCGCACGACCGGCACGTCGGGGCCGACCACGATCTTCTTCTCGCCGTCCTTGTACTTGACCGTGAGCGTGTTGGCGCCGGTCGCCGTCACCATGTCGCCGACCGTTCCGTTGGTCATGGTGCTGCCCGGCACCGTGAATGGCCGGTGGCCCTCGCCGGTGCCGCGCATCGACTCGGCGAAGATATGCACCTCGAGCGCCTTCTGGCTGCCGTCGGCCTGCGGCATGGCGGCGCTGCCGACGAAATCGCCCGACTTGATGTCGGCGAGGCTCGCCTTGGCGACGCCGACGATCTGCGCCTTGGCGGTGAGCGTCAGCGTCGTCTCGGCGCCGTTCGCTTTCACGACGACCTTATCGCCGTCGACCTTCTCGATCGTGCCGGCGACGCGCATCGTCTGTTGCGCCGACACAGACGTCGCGCCGACCGCCGCGAGCAAAGCCGCGGCGATCAGCACATGTTTTCCGAAACCCTTCATCACAAACACCTCACATTCAACTCACATGGGCGGGGGCGCGTCGCGCCCGACATTGATGCGCGCGAACGACAGCGTGCCGTCGGCCTCCTTGGTGGCGGCGGCGATGAAGACCTTGGCGCCCGGCTTGAGCTCGGCCTTGTCGCCGGGCTTGTAGGTCACGATCGGGCAGTCGGCGCCGACCACGATCTTCTTCTCACCGTCCTTGTACTTGAGCGTGAGCGTGTGATCGTCCTTCGCGGTCACCATCTGGTCGACGGTCGCGTTGGTCATGGTGCTCTTCGGCTCGAGGTCCCACGGCCGATGCCCCTCGCCGGTGCCGCGCATGGCCTCGGGGAAGATGTGGATCTCCTTGCATTTCTGGCTGCCGTCGGCCTGCGGCATGCCGGTAACGCCGATGAACGACCCCTGCTTGATGTCCGCATACGAGGCCTTGACCACGGCGACGACCGTGGTCTTGTCGCCGAGCTTCGCCTGCACCTCGCTGCCCTCACGCGTCTTGATGGTGAGCATCGGCCCGTTCACGGCCTCGACCGTGCCGCGCACGCGCACCGGCTGCTGCGCCAGCGCGGCCGACGCCACGACGAGGCCCGCGGCCGCAAGTATCAACGTCCTTCCACCCATCGACTTCCTCCTGTGAAATGGCCGGCGCGCGCATTTTTCGCGCATGATCTTTTCCGAAAACCGGCATCCACCCCGGATCAAGTCCGGGGCGGGCCTTTTTCGGGATCATGCTCGGGCGCCGCCGGCCGTTTATCGTCGCCCCGATCTAAAAAATCACATCGGCGGCGCAGCGCCGTTGCGGCCGACATTGATGGCCGGCGCCGTATAGGAGCCGTCGGCCTGCTTGGTCGCGGCCACGATGAAGAATTGCGCGCCCGCCTTAAGGTCGTCCTTGGTGCCGGGCGCAAAGCGCACGACCGGCGTATTGGGCGGCACGATCACCTTCTTCTCGCCGTCCTTGTACTTGACCGTATAGGTCTGGCCGTCGACGCCGGTCACCATGTTGGAGACATCCGCATTGGTCATGGTGCTGCCCGGCTCGCGATCCCACGGGATGAAGCCGGCCGGCACGGCGCCGCGCTGCGCGTCCATGAAGATGTGCAGACCGATCGCCTTCTGGCTGCCGTCCGCCTGCGGCATCGCGGTGACGCCGATGAACGAGCCCTGCTTGATGTCGGCAATCTGCGCCTTCTCCATCGCGGTGACGCGCGGGTTGTCGGCGAGCTTGACCGTGGTGGTGCCGCCGCCGCGCACCTGAACGGTCAGGACGTTGCCGTCGACCTTCTCGATGGTGCCGCGCAGGTGACCGGGCTTCGCGGGCGCCATCTGCGCCCAGGCGGTCGAGGCCGCGATCAGGCTCATTCCGGCGGCGATGACGGCCGCCCGTGCGATCTTGTGCATGAAAATCTCCCAGAATTTCGCGGGCTTTCTCGTGCCGCGACCTATGGATCAACCCCGGCCGGGGCTGGGTATTCCGGCTGCGCGCCGGCGTCCCGGCCCTCCCCTAGCAGGTCCGGGCGCATGGTTCGTGACACGATCGCGTGTCTGCGGCAAGGCGGCGCGTTACGGCATCGGGGTGGGTCACGGGGCGCCGACCTGGACGAAGCCATGGACGGTTCCCACATAAGTCGCCTGTCAAAATTCACAGACGACATCCCAAGAGGCAACCCATGTCCATCCGCCCCGTGAAACGCATCATCGAATCGAAACCCACCATGGAAGGCGCCGGCGTCAAGCTGCGGCGCGCCTTCGGCTTCGGCGAGACCGACGAGTTCGATCCGTTCCTCCTGCTCGACGACTTCCGCAACGACCGGCCGGACGATTACCGCGCCGGCTTCCCGTGGCATCCGCACCGCGGCATCGAGACCATTACGTATGTGCTGGCCGGCACGGTCGACCACGGCGACAGCCTCGGCAACAAAGGCTCGCTCGGCGCCGGCGACGTGCAGTGGATGACGGCAGGCAGCGGCATCATGCATCAGGAGATGCCGCAGGGCGACGCGCAGGGCCGCATGCACGGCTTCCAGCTCTGGGCGAACCTGCCGTCACGGCTCAAGATGACCAAGCCGCGCTACCAGGACATCAAGGCGATCGAGATTCCCGAGACCACCGACGACGACGGCACCAGGGCGCGCATCATCTGCGGCGAGTTCTGGGGCAAACGTGGCCCGGTCGAAGGGGTCGCGGCCGATCCGCGCTACCTCGACATCTGGGTCGAGCCGGGCAAGCGCAAGACGCTGCCGGTCGAGACCGACCGGCACGCCTTCGCGTATGTGTTCCAGGGCTCGGGCAGCTTCGCGGCCGCCTCGCAGCCGTTCGGCGTGCTCACCGAGAAGGAGACGGCGGCCGGCGAGACGCTGGTGCGCGAGCGCACCGGCAACCGCTCGCTCGTGGTGTTCGACCGCGGCGACGAGGTGACGGTGCAGGCGGGCGAGGAAGGCATCCGCTTCCTGCTCGTCTCCGGCAAGCCGATCGAGGAGCCGGTCGCCTGGTATGGGCCGATCGTGATGAACACGCAGGCCGAGCTGCAGCAAGCGGTGAGCGAACTGCGCGGCGGGACGTTCATCAAGCAGCAGTGAGGGACGCCCCACCCGTCGTCATTGCGAGCGAAGCGAAGCAATCTCGATCCGCGGAGTGTGCCTATCGGGATTGCTTCGTCAGGCTTTGCCCTCTTCGCAATGACGGGGTGACCCGGGTTACACTCCCGCAGCCGAAGGAGACGCCATGGACCTCGCCGTCACGCCGCTTCACCCGCTGTTCGCCGCACGTGTCGCCGGCGCCGACCTGAGCCGGCCGGTCGGCGAGAACCTCGCGCGCGCGATCGAGCGGGCGATGGACGAATACGCCGTATGCGTGCTGCCGGACCAGCAGCTCGACGACGAGCACCAGATCGCGTTCGCGCGGCTGTACGGGCCGCTCGAGGTGTCGCCGCCGGTGCAGAACAAATCCGGCGGCATCGGCTTCAACGCGCGGGTGAAGCACCGCGAGATCTTCGACGTCTCCAATCTCGACGAGCGCGGCGCGATCCTCGACGAACGCGACACCCGGGCCGTGTACCGGCTCGGCAACCAGCTCTGGCACACCGACAGCTCGTTCCGGCAGAAATCGGCCGCCTGGTCGATGCTGCACGCGCGGGTGATCCCGCCCGCCGGCGGCGACACCGAATTCGCCGATACGCGCGCCGCCTATGACGCACTGCCCGATGCGATGAAGCGCCGGCTCGACGGCCTCGTCGCCGAGCACTCGATCTGGCATTCGCGCGGCAAGCTCGGCGGCTACGTGCCGACCGAGGAGGAGCGCCGGCTGCGGCCGCCGGCGCGGCATCCGCTGGTGCGCCGGCATCCGGGCTCGGGGCGCCACGCGCTCTACGTCGCGTCGCATGCCTCGCACATCATCGGCATGCCGGTCGACGAGGGAGAAGCGCTGCTGCGCGAGCTGATCGAGTTCGCGACGCAGCCGCGCTTCGTCTACCGCCACCCATGGAGGCCCGGCGAGCTGGTGATCTGGGACAACCGCTGCACCATGCACCGCGCGACGCCGTTCGAGGCGACCGGCCATGTCCGCGACATGCGCCGCACGACGGTGATCGACACGGCGGCGGAAGCGCAGCAGGTGGCGTGAGCAGAGTGACTCTGCGTCATTGCGAGGCACGCGCAGCGTGCCGAAGCAATCTCGATCCACCGAGTGTGCCGGTCGAGATTGCTTCGTCGGGCTTCGCCCTCCTCGCAATGACGATGGTCACTCTATCTTCGCGCCGGAGCGCTTCACCACGTCGGCCCATTTGGCCGAGTTGGACGCGATCAGTTTGGCGAAATCCTCAGGAGTGCCGCCGGCGGGCTCGTCGCCGATCTGGGCGAAGCGCGCCTGGAAGGTCGGCGACGCGATCGCGCGGTTGATCGCGGCGTTGAGCTTGTCGACGATCGGCCGCGGCACGCCGGCGGGCACGATCACGCCGGTCCAGGTGCCCGCCTCGTAGCCGGGCACGCCCGCCTCCGCGATGGTCGGCAGGTCCGGGAACGCCGCCGAGCGATGATCGCTGCCGACCGCAAGCGCGCGCACGGCGCCGGAGCGGGCGAACGACGCGATCGAGTTGAGGCTCTCGAACATCACCTGCACGCGGCCGGCCATGAGGTCCTGGATCGCGGCGGCGCCACCCTTGTAGGGCACGTGCACGATGTCGGTGCCGGTCATGTACTTGAACAGCTCGCCGCCGACGTGGCCGGGCGAGCCGTTGCTCGACGAAGCATTGAGCAGCTTGCCGGGATTGGTCTTGGCGTAGGCGATCAGCTCGCGCACCGAGTGCACCGGCAGCGAGGGTGCGACCGCGAGCAGCAGGTGGCCGCGGGTGATCAGGGAGACCGGCTGGAAATCGCGCTCGATGTCGTAGGGCAGCTTGGCCATCATGTGGCGCGTGATGGCGAGCGCGCCGATCGGCCCCATGCCGATGGTGTAGCCGTCGGGCTTGGATTTCGCGAGCAGGTCGAGGCCGAGCGTGAGCGCGGCACCCGGGCGATCGTCGACGACCACCTGGGTCCCGAGGAGCGGACCGAGCTCGGCCGCGAGCAGGCGCGCCACCGTGTCGGTCGCGCTGCCGGCCGCCTGCGGCACGATGAAACGGATCGGATGGTCGGGATATTCGGCGCGCGCCGCGACCGGCAGCATGGTGACGAGCATCAGCAAGATGAGACGAAACGCGCGCATTCCTTCCTCCCGACGTTTGTTGGTGCCGATACTTCCCCGGCATTGCCGTTCGCGCAAGCGCGCCGATGTCGCGATGTGGTCGTAGGATGGGTTGAGCGAAGCGAAACCCATCGCCTTCACGGCCGGCTCATAGACGATGGGTTTCGCTGCGCTCAACCCATCCTACGCGCTAGGTCCGCGCAAGATCGGCCTCGACCAGGGCGCGCAGCTCGGGCGTGACGGTGGGCGTCACGCCGAACCAGAGCGAGAAGCCGCGCACGGCCTGGTGCAGCAGCATGCCGAGGCCGTCCGCGGTCGCGAGCCCGCGCGCTTGCGCGGCCGCGAGCAGCGGCGTCACGAGCGGCACGTAGACGAGGTCGGCGACGACCGCGCCGGCCGGCAGCAGGCCGACGTCGATCGCGAGCGGCGGCTGCCCGTTCATGCCGAGCGAGGTGGTGTTGACGAGCAGGCGCGTGCCGCCGAGCAGCGCCGGGATCTCCTCCCAGCGCGCCGGCACGACCGCGGCGATGAAGCGCTCGCGCAGCGCCTGCGCGCGCTCGAGCGTGCGGTTGACCACGTGGATGCGCTTGGCGCCGCGCTCGATCAGGCCGAAGACGACTGCGCGCGCCGAGCCGCCGGCGCCGAGCACGACCACGTCTTGCAGGTCGCTGTCCCAGCCGGGCGCGGCGGCATCGAGATTGCCGAGAAAGCCCTCGACGTCGGTGTTGGTCGAGCGCAGCGTGCCGCGGTCGCGCCACAGCGTGTTGGCGGCGCCGACCGCGTTCGCGCGCGCGTCCGGCGCCGAGAGCCGCAGCGCCGCTTCCTTGTGCGGGATGGTGACGTTCGCGCCGACATAGCCGCGCTCGTCCATGCGGGCGAGGAACGCCGCGAACTCCTCCGGCGGCACCGGCTCCTTGCGGTACTCGCCCGCGATGCCGTGCTGCCGGATCCAGTAATTGTGGATGATCGGCGAGCGCGAATGGCCGGCCGGCCAGCCGATGATGCAGGCGGCGCGGAAGGGCTCAGTCACGGCAAGACCTCCAAGCCGGTCATTGCGAGCCCTCGGGTCTTGCCTTCGGCAAGCCCAAGGATGAACTCCGCGAAGCAATCTCTGCCGCACGCGATTGCTTCGGCATGCTTCGCATGCCTCGCAAAGACAGAGCTCGCAATGGCGGCGGGGATCATTGCTCGTCTGCCACTTCGTTGCGCAGCGTGCCGATCTCCGGGACCGTGAGCTCGACCACGTCGCCCGGCACGAGCCAGCGCGGCGGATCGAGGCGCGGGCCTTTCTTGACCGGCGTGCCGGTGACGAGCACGTCGCCGGGCTTGAGCGTCATGAAGGTCGTCACATAGGCGATGAGATCGGCGAAACCGAAGATCATGCTCGCCGTCGTGTCGTCCTGGGTGACCTCGCCGTTGACCCTGACGGTCAGGCGCAGCGACTGGGTGAGATCGACGTCCGGTCGCGATCCACGGCCCGATGCTGCCGGAGGCGTCGAAGTTCTTGCCTTGCGTCACGTTGAACTTGCCGTGGCGCAGCCAATCGCGCACCGTGCCCTCGTTGCACAGCGTGACGCCCGCGACATGGTGGAGCGCGCGCTCGCGCGGAACGTGGCGGCCGGCGCGGCCGATGACCAGCGCGATCTCGCCCTCGTAGTCGAGCTGCTCCGACACGCGCGGCCGGATCAGCGGCTTGCCGTGCGCGACCAGCGAGTTGGGCGCGCGGAAGAACATGCTGGGATATTTCGGCACGTTCGGATCGTCGAAATCTGCGTTGCGGTTGGCGTAGTTGATGCCGATGCAGAGGATTTTCTCGGGCGCGACGAGCGGCGGCAGCAGCTCGACCTCGGCCAGCGCGAAGTCGGGCCGCACGCCCCGTAGCGCGGCGCCCGCCTCGTGCAACGCATGGTCGCGCAGGAGATCGATCAGCGTCGGATGGCGCGCGCCGAAGCGCAGGCGCAGGTCGACCACGCCGTCGCCGACCACGGCGCCGTAGCTCGACCGGCCACGCACGTTGTAGCTCGCGAGCCGCATGTCCTCTCCCCCGCCCTACGCAGGACCATCGCATTTGGCCCTCGCGCAGTGCCAAGCATTTGCGATAGCCGTGCCCGCCTGCGCGTTCCACATCGCGGCGCGAACTGGTAGGATCGCGGCCCGTGCGGGTCAATATGTCTGCCGGCCGCGCAGGGCGCCAGAAGAAACGTCGGGAGGAACGTCGATGCCGCACGTCATCTGCGAATATTCCGCCAATATCGAGGACAAGATCCGGCTCGACGCGCTGCTCGAGACGCTGCATGCCGCCGTGATGCGCACGCGCATCTCCGAGCTCGCGGGCCTGCGCACGCGCGGCGAGAAGCGCACCGACTATCGCGTTGCCGACAACGATCCGGCGAACGGCTTCGTCAACATCACGGTGCGGATCGCCAAGGGCCGGCCGGCGGAGACGCGGCGATTGGTGGCCGAGACGGTGTTCGCGGCGGCCTCGAAGCACCTCGAGGGCGTGTTCGCGACGACGCCGCTCGCGCTCTCGGTCGAGGTGCAAGAGATCGACCCCGAGTTCCGCATCCACACGAACAACATCCGCGACTGGATGAAGGCCAGGGAGCCGGCGGCGTAAGGGAGCCTCGTTTCCCGGGCGCGGCGCAGCACGTAGCGAAGCGAAGTGGTGCGCTGCAGAACCGGGACCCATGTTGTTGTTTGCGCCCGGTGGGTCCCGGATCAGCGGTGCACCAGCGCGCAAGAGCGCGCCGCTGCACCGCATCCGGGACACGGAGGCATGTGCAAGAGGCGTCGCCGACCCTCAATAAAGTCCTGGCGTTGCTCCACCATCCACGGCGGTCGCGGTGCCCTGGATATGGCGGGCGCGCTCGGAGCAGAGGAAGAGCGTGAGCTCGGCGACGTCCTCAGGCTCGGCCATGCGGGCGACGCCGCTCTTGGCGATCGCCTCGGCGCGGACTTCCTCGACGGGACGGCCGGCGGCCTCGGCGCGCTGGCGCAGCAGCGTGTGGGTGCGCTCGGTCGCGGTCATGCCCGGGTGGATGGCGTTGACGTTGACGCCGTCGCGCATGCCGCGGCGCGACAGGCCCTTGGTGAAGTTCGCGAGCGCGGAGTTCACCGAGCCGCCGATCAGGAACTCGGCCTCGACGGTGCGCGCGGCGCCGCCGATGATGTTGACCACGTGGCCATGCGCGGCCTTGAGCATCGGCCAGAAGAAGCGCGACAGCCGCACGGCGCCAAAGAACTTGAGCGCGAAGCCGTCGAGCCAGGCGTCGTCCGGGATGTTGAGGAAATCGCCGGCGCGGGTCGCACCGGCGCAATTGACCAGGATGTCGCAGCGCTTGTGGCGCTCGTTGACGCGGGCGAAGACCTGCTCGCAGCCCGCAAGCGTGCGCAGATCGGCCGCGACGGTGAGCGGCTCGGCGCCCTCCGCGGCCACGGCCTTGGCGGCCGCCGCCAAATTATCGGCCGACGACGACGCGAGCACGCATTGGGCGCCCGCGCGCGCGAAAGCCACCGCGATCGCGCGGCCGATGCCGCGGCTGCCGCCGGTGATGACGACGACCTTGTTGGAAAACTCTCCAGGCATTTCCTTGATCCCTTCCCTCGCACGATACTTTCAGGCGGGCGAATATGTCCGATTGACGCCCCCCGGTTCTGGGCCACAATGGCACGAAGAATATAACACGACGGGAGGACGCGCGTTGAAGCCGGCGCCATTCGGTTTTGCCAAGGCCCGCTCGATCGACGACGCGCTCGCGCTGATGACGCAGCATGCCGACGCGCGCCTGCTCGCGGGCGGACAGAGCCTGATCGCGACCCTCAACATGCGGCTGTCGGCGCCGAAGCTCCTGGTCGACATCAATGCGCTCGACGAGCTCAAGCGCATTTCGGTCAAGGACGGCATGGTCGAGATCGGCGCGCTGGTGCGCCACGCCGAGGCGGAGCGCTCTACCGAGATCGCGCGGCACGCGCCACTGATCGCGCTCGCGCTGCCGCACATCGCGCATCCGGCGATCCGCAATCGCGGCACCATCGGCGGCTCGATCGCGTTCGCGGATCCGGCGGCCGAATTGCCCGCCTGCCTGCTGGCGCTCGGCGGCGAGGTCGAGATCGCCAACGCGACCGGCCGCCGCCTCGTCGCGGCCGACGACTTCTTCACCGGCCTGTTCGAGACCGCGCTCGGATTCGGCGACATCCTGACGGCCATCCGCGTTCCGGCCGCCAAGCCGGACAGCCGCTATGCTTTCGCGGAGCTCGCGCGCCGGCACGGCGACTACGCCATCGTCGGGCTTGCGGCCTCGGCGCGCGCCGAGGGGAAATCGCTCAAGGACGTGCGCCTCGCCTTTTTCGGCGTCGACGCAACGCCGGTGCGGGCGCGCGCCGCGGAAGCCGCGATCGAAGGCGGCGAGGCCGCCGTCGCAGCGCTCGCGGCCGATCTCGACCCGTCGGACGACGTGCAGGCGTCAGGTGCTGCGAAGAAGCATCTTGCCGGCGTGCTGCTCCGCCGCGTGACGGCGCAGCTTACGGAGCCACGGGCGTGAGCGAGCGCTTTCACGACATCGCGCTGACGGTCAACGGCGAGGAGGTGCGCGAGCGGGTCGACGCGCGCAAGACGCTGGTCGACTTCCTGCGCGAAGATCTCGCCCTCACGGGCAGCCATGTGGGCTGCGAGCACGGCGTGTGCGGCGCCTGCACGGTGCAGCTGGACGGCATCATCGTGCGCGGCTGCCTGACGTTGGCGGTGCAGTGCGACGGCGCCGCCGTCGAGACCATCGAGGGCGTATCGGACGCCGGCACCATCGCCGACCTGCAGGAAGCGTTCAGCAGGCGCAACGCGCTGCAATGCGGCTTCTGCACGCCCGGCATGCTGCTCACCGCGGCGGCGCTGCTGGCGCAAGGCGGCGTCCCGAGCCGCGAGAAGATCCGCGAGCATCTGTCGGGCAACTACTGTCGCTGCACCGGCTATCACGCGATCGTCGACGCGGTCGAGGCTGTCGCGCGGGCGCGCGCCGGGGGCCAGACATGAAGACCGGCGATATGAAGATCAGTGACGAGGTGCCTTCGGGACTGAGCGCGCTCGACCGGCCGAATTCCTATATCGGCCGCTCGGTGCCGCGGCCGAATCTTGCGCGCCTCACCCAGGGGCGGGCGCAATACGTGAGCGACGTCACGCTGCCGCGGATGGCGCATGTGGCGTTCGTCCGCTCGCCGTACGCGCATGCGCGCCTCCGGGCGATCAAGACGGCGGCGGCGAAGAAGGCGCCGGGCGTGATTGCGGTCGTCACCGGCGCGGAGCTCGCCGAGGTGATCACGCCGTGGGTCGGGGTGCTCACGCATCTCAAGGGGATCAAGTCGGCGCCGCAGCACGCGATCGCGGTCAAGGTCGCGTGCTGGCAAGGCGAAGCCGTGTGCGCCGTGGTGGCGCGCACGCGCGCCGAGGCCGAGGATGCCTGCGAGCTGGTCGTCATCGACTACGAGGAGCTGACCCCGGTCACCGATCCCGAGACGGCGCTCGATGCGGATACGCCGGTCATCCATGCCTCGCTCGGCGACAATCTCACATTCGAGCGCAAGTACGAGGCCGGCAAGGTCGATGACGCCTTCAAGGAGGCGGCCGAGGTCGTCGAGACGACCTTCCTCTTCGGCCGCCACACCGGCGTCACCAACGAGCCGCGCGCGATCGTCGCCGACTGGAACGCGGGCGATGCGCGCCTCACGGTCTACCAGGGCACGCAGGCGCCGCACATGATGCAGAACCTGTTCGCCAAGCACCTCGGGCTCGAGGAGCACCAGGTGCGCCTGCTCACCAAGGACGTGGGCGGCTCATTCGGCATCAAGGTGCACACCTATGCAGACGAGATGGCGACGGTCGCGCTCGCCAAGCTGCTCAAGCGGCCCGTGAAGTTCGTCGCCGACCGGATCGAGAGCTTCGTCACCGACATCCATGCGCGCGACCACCGCATTCACGCGAAGATCGGCGTCAAGCGCGACGGCACCATCACGGCGTTCGAGATCGACGACCTCACGGGCATCGGCCCCTATTCGGTCTATCCGCGCACCTCGGGCATCGAGGCGAACCAGGTCGTCAACCTGGTGGGCGGCCCGTACGCGTGCCCGAACTATCGGGCGCGGGCGCGCGTCGTCTTCCAGAACAAGAACGTGATGTGCCAGTACCGCGCGGTCGGCCACCCGATCGCGACCTCGGTGACCGAGAACCTGGTCGAGATGGCGGCGGCGCGGATCGGCATGGATCCGGTGGAGATCCGGCGGCGCAATCTGTTTCCCGACGACGGCTATCCGTGCACGACCGCGACCGGGCTCAAGCTCGAGAAGCTGTCGCATCACGCTTCGCTCGACAAGATCGTGACGATGATGGACTACGCGGGGCTGCGCGCCGAGCAGGCACGGCTGCGCCAGCAGGGCATCCATCGCGGCATCGGTTTTGCGAGCTTCATCGAGGTGACCAATCCGTCGGCCGCGTTCTACGGCGTCGGCGGCGCGCGCATCACGTCGCAGGAAGGCGCGACGGTGCGGCTCGACGCGACCGGCGCGATCTTCGTCGCGAGCGGCGTCACCGAGCAGGGCCAGGGCGCCGAGGCCGTGATCGCGCAATGCACCGCGAGCGCCTTCGGCGTATCGATCGACAAGGTGCGGGTGATCCTCGGCGACACCGACAACGTGCCCTATGGCGGCGGCACCTGGGCGTCGCGCGCCGCCGGTATCGGCGGCGAGGCCGCCTGGCAGGCCGGCAAGGCGCTGCGGGCGAACGTGCTCGCGGTCGCGGGCTCGATCCTGCAGGCCGACGCGGCGGCGCTCGACATCCGCAACGGCGTGGTGGTCGATGCCGATACAGGACGCGAGCGGCTCGGCCTCGACGAGGTGGCGCGCATCGCCTATTTCCGCCCCGACACGCTGCCGCCCGGCTTCCAGGCCGAGCTCATGGCGACGCGGCATTATGTCCCGCGCGGCTGGCCGTTCGCCTTCACCAACGGCGTCCAGGCGAGTTACCTGGAGGTCGACACCGACACCGGCTTTGTCACATTGCTGAAGCACTGGTGCGTCGAGGACTGCGGCACGGTGATCAACCCGCAGCTCGTCGACGAGCAGGTGCGCGGCGGCATCGTGCAGGGCATCGGCGCCGCGCTGTTCGAGCATTGCCGCTACGACGAGCGCGGCCAGCTCCTCAACGGCAACATGGCGGACTATCTCGTTCCGATGGCGGGCGAAATGCCCGACATCGAGGTCGCCCACGTGGTGTCGCCCACCGCCGATTCGGAGCTCGGCGCCAAAGGCGCGGGCGAGGCCGGCACCGCGGGCGCACCGGCCTGCGTCGTAAATGCCGTTAATGACGCATTACGGCCGCTTGGGGCAAAGCCGGTCACCGACATCCCGATGACGCCGGACCGTATCCTGGAAGCGCTCGGGAAAATCTGACCAGACCGTATTCCTTTCCTGCCGCGCATGACGGCATGCGGATACTGGCGTAGACGCGAGCGCCGGCGCTGGGCAATATCCGCCCCAAATCGCCAGGCACGAGAGGAAAACCGTCCATGGATATCAAGGTCGGCAAAGCCGCCATCGAGGAAGCATCGAAGAAGCTTTCCAACTGGGGCCGCTGGGGCAAGGACGACCAGATCGGCACGCTCAACCACGTCAGCCCCGAGGACATCGTCAAGGCCGCGAGCCTGATCCGCACCGGCAAGGTGTTCGCGCTCGGCATCCCGCTCGACCGCACCGGGCCGCAGACCGGCCTGTTCGGCGGCCGCTTCAACCCGATCCACCAGATGCTGGCGACCGGCACCGACGCGGTCGCGGGGCAGCAGGACTGGAACAAGATCCGCTATGCCGACGACACGCTGACGCTGTGCGTGCAGGGCGCGACCCACTGGGACGCGCTCGGCCACATCTTCTACGAGGACAAGGCCTACAACGGCCACGACGCCAAGCTGATCAACTCGCGCGGGCTCTCGGTGCTCGGCATCGAGCATTCGAAGAGCAAGATGGTCGGGCGCGGCGTGCTGCTCGACATCGCGCGCTTCCGCGGCGTCAACTGGATGAAGGACGGCGAGAGCATCTCCAACGACGAGCTCGACAAGTGCGCCAAGAACGCCAACGTCGAGATCCGCAAGGGCGACTTCGTGATCGTGCGCACCGGACAGATGGAGCGCTGCCACGAGGAGAAGGACTGGGGCGGCTATGCGGGCGGCGACGCGCCGGGCGTCAAGTTCGAGAACTGCTACTGGTGCCAGGACAAGCAGATCGCCGCGATCTGCACCGACACCTGGGGCGTCGAGGTGCGGCCGAACGAGACCCGGGATGCGAACCAGCCCTGGCATTGGGTGGTGATCCCGTCCATGGGCCTGTGCATGGGCGAGATTTTCTATCTCAAGGAGCTCGCCGAGGATTGCGCCGAGGATGGCGTCTACGAGTTCTTCTTCTGCGGCCCGCCGCTGATCATCACGGGCGGCACCGGCTCGCCGATCAATCCGCAAGCGATCAAATAGCATCTCGTAGGATGGGTTGAGCGCAGCGAAACCCATCACCTTCCGCGCCGCAAAAGCGATGGGTTTCGCTTCGCTCAACCCATCCTACGCGCCTTGGCGGAGAGTAGCGGGAGTTGCCCATGAACGCGGCGGACCCCGCCGACGATTGCGAGCTCTGCCGCCTCGACCAGGTGCTGTTCGAGGCGGACGAAGCCTATGTCCGCTTCGACAACAACAGCCTGTCACGCGGCCATGTGCTGGTGGTGCCGCGCCGGCACGTGGCGAGCTTCTTCGATATGACGGCCGCCGAGAAGCTGCGCGTGATCGGGCTGCTCGACCGCGCCAAGGCGCACATCGACGCCGAGTTCCGGCCGGACGGCTACAACATCGGGGTCAATGTCGGGCGTGCCGGCGGACAGTCGCGGATGCACGTTCACGTCCACCTGATCCCGCGCTATACAGGCGACGTCGCCGACCCGCGCGGCGGCATCCGTTGCGTGCTTCCCCGGCGCGCAACGCCGGCGCAATGATGCGCACAAACAATCGTAGGATGGGTTGAGCGCAGCGAAACCCATCGCTCGCAAGATGATGGGTTACGGCGCTTCGCGCCTAACCCATCCTACGCGACGGACTGAAAGGAGACTCCCATGGCCCGCTGGCTCAAACGCGGAATGGACGCGAGCGCCATCAAGGCGGCGGACGCGAAGGTGCGCGAGACGGTCGAGGGCATCCTCGCCGACGTCGAGGCGCGCGGCGACGCGGCGGTGCGCGACCTGTCGAAGAAGTTCGACAACTGGGAGCCGAAGAGCTTCCGCCTGACCGACGAGGAGATCGACCGCGCGATCGCGCAGGTCGGCAAGCGTGACCTCGAGGACATCAAGTTCGCGCAGAGCCAGGTGCGCCACTTCGCGCAGAAGCAGAAGGAGACGATGCGCGACCTCGAGGTCGAGACGCTGCCGGGCGTCATCCTCGGCCATCGCCACATCCCGGTTGCGAGCATCGGCTGCTACGTGCCGGGCGGGCGCTACCCGATGGTCGCCTCCGCGCACATGTCGATCGTCACCGCCAAGGTCGCGGGGGTGAAGCGCATCATCGCGTGCGCGCCACCGTTCCGCGGCGGACCGCACCCCGCGATCGTCGCGGCGATGCATTTCGGCGGCGCCGACCAGATCTTCGTGCTCGGCGGCGTGCAGGCAGTCGCCGCCATGGCGCTCGGGACCGAGAGCATTCCGGGCGTCGACATGATCGTCGGGCCGGGCAATGCCTATGTGGCGGAGGCGAAGCGGCAGCTGTTCGGCCGGGTCGGCATCGACCTGCTGGCCGGGCCGACCGAGACGCTGATCATCGCGGACGACAGCGTCGACGGCGAGATCTGCGCCACCGACCTGCTCGGCCAGGCCGAGCACGGGCCGACCTCGCCGGCCGTGCTGCTCACCAATTCGGAGAAGCTCGCGCGCGCCACCATGAGCGAGGTCGAGCGCCTGCTCACAATCCTGCCGACGGCGGACGCCGCCAAGAAGGCGTGGGAGGACTTCGGCGAGGTGATCGTGTGCGAGAGCTACGACGAGATGGTGAAGGAAGCCGACCGCATCGCCTCGGAGCACGTGCAGGTGATGACGCGCGACCCGGATTTCTTCCTCAACAACATGATCAATTACGGCTCGCTGTTCCTGGGGCCGCGCACCAATGTCGCGTATGGCGATAAGGTGATCGGCACCAACCACACGCTGCCGACCAAGAAGGCGGCGCGCTACACCGGCGGGCTGTGGGTCGGCAAGTTCCTCAAGACCTGCACGTTCCAGAAGGTCATGACCGACGAGGCGAGCGCCATGGTCGGCGAGTACTGCTCGCGCCTGTGCGTGCTCGAAGGCTTCCTCGGCCACGCCGAGCAGGCGAACGTGCGCGTGCGCCGCTACGGCCGGCGCAATGTCGGCTACGCGCAGGCGGCCGAGTGATGGCCACGCCGTTGTTCTTCGGCGCTGACAACCGGCCTCTGTCGAGGCCGGATGACGTGATCCATTACCTCGGCAAGCGCGAGGCGCACTGGAAGGCGAAACACTCGGCCTACGAGACGGCGCACAGCTGGTTCGCGGCGCACGACGTGCCGCCCGCCATCCGCGCCACCCTCGACGCCGATCCGGTGTTCGCGGACGCGCGGCTGCGCAAGGCGATCTTCGAGAAGCAGACCGTGCTCGACGAGCTCACGCGCAGTCCAAGCCAGACCGACGTGCTCGCCATCCTCGAGATCAAATCGGGCCTCGCGGTGCTCGGCGTCGAGGGCAAGGTCAACGAGCCATTCGGGCAGACCGTGCACGAGTGGAACGACTTCTCGCCGGCCAGACTGCGGCGGCTCGCGGGCCTGGTCGAGCGGCTGCGCCTCGCGCCGTCGGCCTCGATCGGCACGTTGCGCTATCAGCTCCTGCATCGCACGGTGGCGACACTGCTGGAGGCGAAGGAGGCGGGCGCGCACGACGCCGTCATGCTGGTGCAATCATTCAGCCCCGACAATGTGATGAACCATTTCGGCGACTTCCAGGATTTCGCCGCCGCACTCGGCGCGCCGGTCACGCACCCCGGCATGCTATCCCGCGTGATCGACCTGCAGGGCGTTCGATTGCAGCTCGGCTGGACCATCAACCCGATGAAATCCGCGGCCTGACCCGGGATATCCATGTTGGCCAGCACCGACGACGTCAGGGCCATCGAACGCCTTCATGTGCGCGCGTGGCCCGCCATCGAGACCGCGGCGGTCTGCGGCTGGCTCTGGCGCTTTTCCGGCGGCGGCTCGCAACGCGCGAATTCGGTCTCGACGGTGGAGTTCTGCGGCGACGATCCGGGTGCGGCGCTCGACGAAGTCGAGGCCCGGTATCGGGCGCGCGGCGCGCCGATGCGCATCCAGACCTACGACCTCACGGCGCCGGACGGATTGACCGTGCTGTTGCAGGCGCGCGGCTACGGCGAGAGCGAAACCACCGCCACGATGGTGAAGGCCGTAACGGCACGCGAGCTTCCGGCGGGCGTCGAGACCGCCGACGCGGCCGATGCGGCGTGGCGGGAGATCTATCTCAATTCCCTCACGAAAAGCCGGCGCGCGACCAATGCGAAGATCCTCGACGCGATCCCTCAGCCATGCGCGTGGTTCTCGTGCCGGCGCGACGGGCAAGTCATCTCGACCGGCCTGTGCGTCGCCGACGGCGACCTCGCGGTGGTGGAATGCATGGCGACCCGCGCCGACGCCCGGCGGCAGGGCGCCGCCAACGCCGTGCTCGCCGGCATCGAGGCATGGGCCGCGATGCGCGGCATCCGCGCCTTGGCGCTGCAGGCCGTCGCGGGCAATCTGCCGGCCGTCGCGCTTTATCGCGACGCCGGCTTCGCGCCGGTTGCGACCAACCGTTTCTGGGTCAAGAATTGAGGATTGATGTGGGACCGGACATGACCGTCGAGCTCACCCGCAGCGCCTCCTTCCGCCTCGATGGGCGGCGCGCGCTCGTGACCGGCGCCGGCCGCGGCATCGGCCTCACGGCGGCGGCCGCGCTCGCGGACGCGGGCGCGCATGTCACGCTCGCGGCGCGCACCAAGGCCGAGATCGAGGCGGCCGCGGCGGCGATCCGGGCGCGCGGCCAATCGGCGGACGCGCTGGTGCTCGACGTCACCGACCTTGCGGCGACGCGGGCCGCGATCGAGCGGGCCGAGCCGTTCCACGTCCTCGTCAACAATGCGGGCATGAACCGGCCGGCCTTGCTGGCGGACGTGACGGTCGAGGACTTCGACGCGATCTTCAACCTCAACGTCCGCGCGGCGTTCTTCGTCGCGCAGGCGGTGGCGCTGCGGCTGGTCGCCGCCAAGCAGCCGGGCTCGATCATCAACATGTCGTCGCAGATGGGCCATGTGGGCGCGGCGCGCCGCACCGTCTACTGTGCGACCAAGCACGCCATGGAGGGCTTCACCAAGGCGATGGCGGTCGAGCTCGCGCCGCACAACATCCGCGTCAACAGCATCGGCCCGACCTTCCTGGAGACGCCGATGACGCGGCCGTTCTTCGAGAACAAGGCGTTCCGCGACGAGGTGCTGGGCAAGATCAAGCTCGGCCGGCTCGGCCAGCTCGAGGAGCTGACCGGCGCCATCGTGTTTCTCGCCTCCGACGCCTCATCCCTCATGACCGGCTCCGCGATGGTGATCGACGGCGGCTGGACCGCGGAGTGAGCCGGATGGACGCGGCCGCGCCACCATCTCCGGCGACGCCCCCAACAGCGCTCAGCCACGCGGAAACGCGGCTGATCGTGTGGGGCATGCTGCTGCCGGTGTTCATGGCCTCGCTCGACCAGACGATTCTCGCGAGCGCGCTGCCGACCATCGGCCACGACCTCGGCGACCTGCACAGCCTGCCCTGGCTGGTCACCGCCTACCTGATCGCCTCGGCCGCCGTGACCCCGCTCTACGGCAAGATCAGCGACATCCACGGCCGTCGGCTCACGGTGCTGATCGCGCTCTCGACCTACATGGTGGGCTCGATCGTGTGCCTTTCGGCGACCAACATGCTGACCCTGATCTGCGGGCGCGTGCTGCACGGCCTCGGCGGCGGCGGCATGGCGTCGATGGGCATGGTCGTGCTCGGCGACCTCGCCGGGCCGCGCGAGCGCGGCAAGTATTATGCGTGGTTCTCGGCGACCTATACGACGGCGGGCGCCTGCGGGCCGGCGCTCGGCGGCTTCATCGCGCAGAACCTGCACTGGAAGGTGATCTTCGGCCTCGGCCTCGCCATGGGCGTGGCCGCGTGGGCTCTCACCTGGCGGCTGCTGCGCCGGCTGCCGCGGCACGAGCGCTATCACAGCCTCGACGTGCTCGGCGCGCTGCTCATCATGTCGGCGAGCACCGCCTTCATGCTGGCGCTGAGCCTCGGCGGCGTGCGCTACCCCTGGGCCTCGCCGCAGATCCTCGGGCTCGCGGCCGCCGCGCTGGTGCTCGGCGGCGGCTTCGTGGCGCGGCTGCTCACCGCGCCCGAGCCGCTGATCCCGCTGCCGATGCTGCGCGATCCGGTGGTGCGCTGCACCTTCCTGATGAACAGCTTCGGCTGGGGCTCGATCGTCGGCCTCAACATCTTCCTGCCGATCTATCTGCAAAGCGTGATCGGGCTCTCGCCGACCAATTCGGGCCTGAGCCTGATGGTGCTGATGGTGACGGTGAACTCATCGGCCGGCGTCGCGGGCCAGCTCTACGGCCGCATGACGCACTACAAGACGCTGCCGATGGCCGGGCTGGCACTGGCGATCGCGGCCGTCGTGACCCTCGCGCTCACCGCCGACCGCCTGAACACGCTCGAGTTCGAGCTGCTGCTCGCGCTGATCGGCATCGGGTTCGGGCCGGTGCCGCCGGCCTGCTCGATCGTGCTGCAGAACACCGTCGACGCCCACCATTTCGGCACCGCGGTCGGGACGATGAACTTCTCGCGCACGCTCTACACCACGATGCTGATCGCGGTCTTCGGCGCCATCGTGCTGACCGGCGTTCCGGCCGGCGCCTCGGGTGCGTTGGGTGCGGCCGCGGCGGCAGGCTTCCGCCGGGTCTTCTTCGCCGCCGCCGCGAGCCTCACGGTCGCATTCTTCGGCGTGCTGCTGCTCGAGGAAAAGCCGTTGCAGAGCCGCGAGGCGCCGGCGAAATCGTAAATCCGTAGGGTGGGCAACCGCGCCCGGATGTCCGCGTGGGCAAAATCGCTCTCACGCGCGGTTGCCCACGCGTAGACCGTGCCAGGCGATTTTGCCCACCCTACGAGGCTGTGAAATTTTTTGCGAATGGTCGCTGCGAGATAGCAGAAGGCACGGCAAGTATGATTCCCTGCGATTGTTGATTTGCGGGAGGAGATCATGGCAGGCGACGAGCTGTTCGGTGATCTGCCGGGGCAAGCGAAGCCGCAAGCCGATGCGGCGCCACTCGGGGCGCCTCGGCTGCGCGAGCCAGCGCGTGACCAGATAGAGCTGCGAAGCGTCGATATTGATAGCTTGATCGGCGCGGACCATCGGGTGCGGGTGATCTGGGACTACGTGGAAGGGCTCGACCTGAGCGAGCTCGAAGATCGGATCAAGGCGCGCGAGCACAGGGCTGGTCATCCGGCTGCCGCGCCGCGGCTTCTGCTGGGGCTTTGGCTCTACGCCACCAGCGATGGGGTCGGCAGCGCCCGGGCTCTGGCGCGGCTGTGCATCACTGATGACGTCTATCGCTGGCTGTGCGGCGGGGTTTCGGTGAACTATCACTCGCTGGCGGACTTCCGGGTGAGCTGCGCCGATCTGCTCGACAGGCTGCTCAGCGAGCATCTTGCGGCGCTGGCCAAGGCTAGTCTTGTCGATCTCGAGACGCTGGCGCAGGACGGCGTACGGATACGGGCGAATGCCGGCGCTGGCTCCTTTCGGCGCGAGGCGACGCTCGATCGGCAACTGGCCCTGGCGCAGGCGGTGGTGGAAGAGCTCAAGCGCGAGACCGATGCCGATCCGGGGGCCAGCAATCAGCGCATCCGGGCTGCCAAGGAGCGGGCCGCACGCGAGCGCAGCGCGCGCGTGCAGGCCGCCAAGGCGGCGCTTGCCGAGATCAAGCGCAAGCGTCAGGAACTCGATGACAAGGGCGGCAACGGCAAGAAGCCGAAAGAGCCACGCGCCTCCACCACGGACCCGCAGGCGCGGGTCATGAAGATGGCTGATGCCGGCTTCCGTCCTGCCTATAACGTGCAAGTGCTGAGCGCGGCAGGTGAGACGATCGTTGCCGCAATCAAGGTCGAGAACACCGGCTCCGATCGCGGCCTCTTGCGACCGATGATGCAAGACTGGGCCACCCGCAACGGGCGCTTTGCGCAACGCCATCTCGTTGATGGCGGATTTTGCAGCGCCGAGGACATCGAGTGGGCGCATAGCCAAGGCATCGAGGTCTATTGTCCGCCCACGCAATCCAAGAGCGGAGCTGATCCCTACCAGCCGCGGCCGCGGGACCGAGAAGGCGTGGTGGCGTGGCGAGCCCGCATGGCGAGCGAAGCCGGCAAGGCGCAGTACAAGGCCCGCACCATTTGCGAATGCATCCATGCCCGCTGGCGCAACTGGGGCTTGCGGCAAGTGAGCGTGCGCGGCATCGAAAAGGTCCGCGCGGTCGTGCTCTGGTACGCACTCACCAACAATATCTTGGAAGGCCATCGCCTCGCCGCCGCATAGACGAGAGGCAACGGCCGGTCCTGCCTACCGACAGATCCGCATCGGGCCTTTCGACGCACCGGAGCGACCGCTTATATTGTCACGCTAGCCAAAGGCCGAAAGGTTCACGGCCTCTACGAAGTCGAAACAGCCGCTCAGGCCGAGATCGGATAGATCGCCTGCTCGCCGGACAGCACGCGCGCCACATCGCTCGCGCATTTGGTCTGCAGCTCCTCGAGCGCCTCGACCGAATAGAAGGCGGTGTGCGGCGTGAGGATGACGTTGTCGCGGCCCATGAGCGGCGAATCCTTCGCGAGCGGCTCGGTCGTCACGACGTCGAGGCCGGCGCCGCCGAGGTGGCCCGAGTCGAGCGCCGCGACGAGCGCGGCCTCATCGACCAGCGGTCCGCGCGCGGTGTTGATCAGGTAGGCGCCCGTCTTCATCTTGGCGAAGGCGGCCGCGTTCATCAGGCCGCGCGTTGCCGGCATGAGCGGCGCGTGCACCGAGATGAAATCCGAGCGGGCGAGCAGGTCATCGAAGCTCACCCCGTCGACGCCGGCCGCGGCGAGCACCTCCGGCTTCACATAAGGATCGTGCGTAAGCACCTTAAGGCCGAAGGCCTGGGCCTTGGGCGCGAGCGCGCGCGGGATATTGCCGAAGCCGACGAGGCCGAGTACCTGGCCCTCGAGACGGCGCAACGGCACGATCGGCGGCACTTCCCAGCGGCCGGACTGCACCAGCTTGTTCGAGAACGGGACCTTGCGGGCGAGCGCGAGCAGCAGCGCCATGGCGTGGTCCGACACCTCGCGCAGGCAATAGTCGGGCACGTAGTTGACCGCGATGCCGAGCTCCTTGGCGGCCGGCAGGTCGATATTGTCGACGCCGAGCCCGAAGCGGCCGATCGCCTTGCAGCGCGTGAGCTGACGCAACAATTCGCCGGGGAGCTTCGCGTAGGTGACGAGGATCGCGTCGGCATCGCGCGCGACCGCGAGGATGTCGTCGGCCGAGGCGCTCTTCGCCATGCGGAATTCGGGCTCGAGCCGGGCGAGCGCTTTCTTCGCTGGATCGAGCGACGGAAATGGACTGTCGGTGACCGCTATCAGGGGTTGGGCCATGGCTCTCTCCACGCGCGGCCGAATTTTCATTTTGCGCATGTTCTTGCCGGCGAACCGGTGGCCACCCCGGATCAGGTCCGGGGGCAGGCTTTCGCCGGAACATGCGCTACGTGCGTCACGCCGGAAGCACCTCCGGATTGACGCAGTTGGGCGGCTTCCGACCGTCGAGGATCGCCAGGATATTGTCCACCACGATATTCGCCATCTGCGCGCGCACGTCCAGCACGCCGCTGCCGAGATGGGGGGTGAGCACCACGTTCGCCATCTTGACGAGCGCGGCCGGCACCTTGGGCTCGTGCTCGAACACGTCGAGGCCGGCGCCCGCGATCGTGCCCTTGGCGAGCGCCTTCATGAGCGCCTTCTCGTCGACGATCGCGCCGCGCGCCGTGTTGATGAGGAACGCGGTCGGCTTCATCAGCGCGAGCTCGCGCTCGCCGATCTGGTGCCGGGTCGCGGGCGCAGCGGCGAATGGATCGAGACGAAGTCGGATTGCGCGAGCAGGTGGTCGAGCGAGACGTATTCGAGGTGGAATTCGCGCTCGAGCGATCTCGGGCTTGCGGTTGCGGCGTCCAGTAGAGGATGCGCATGCCGAAGCCGCGCGCGCGGCGCGCGACCGCGGTGCCGATGCGGCCGCCGCCGCCGACGAGGCCGACGGTCTTGCCGTAGACGGCGACGCCCGCGAGGTGGTTCGACTGCGAGCCCGGAAAGTTGCCCTTGCGCACCATGCGGTCGCCTTCGACCATGCGGCGCGCGACCATCAGCATCAGGCCGAAATTGATGTCGGCGGTCGCCTCGGCGACAATCGGCGGCACCACGGTGACGGGAATTTTGCGCGCGGTCGCGGTCGCGATGTCGATGTTGTCGGGCGTGATCGATTGCGAGCAGACGGCGCGCAGCTTCGGATTGGCGACGAGCACGGCGCGGTCAATCTTGTCGTGCAGCAGCGAAAAGAGAATGTCGTGCTTGCGCACGGCGGCGATCAGCGCCTTCTTGGGCATCACCCGGCTCGCGACCGGGTTGACCTTGACGTCGGCGACCGCGCGCAGGCGCGCAAGCGCGCTCTCGGCGACCGGCTGGGTAACGAAGATCTTGGGCCGCATCAGCGCATCCATCGTACGATGCCGGCGACGCCGTCGACCGCGACCTGCGAGCCGTCCGGGATGCGCCGGGTGGCGTCGAGCACGCCGAGGACCATCGGGATACCGCGCTCGCGCGCGAGCGAGGCGAGATGCGAGGTCGAGCCGCCGAGCTCCGCCACCACGCCGGCGACGCAGGGCAGGATCTGGCTGAGCGCCGGCCCGGCCACCTTCGTCACCAGCACGTCGCCGGGCGCGACGCGGCCGAGCTCGCATTCGCAGTTGATCACCACGGCGCGGCCCGTGCCCCAGCCGATGCCGGCCGGATGGCCGCTCAGGCCGGGATGCTGCAGCCAGATCTCGTCGGGCACGACGATCGGCTCGACATGCAGCGGGCGCGCCTGCAGCAGCTTGAACCCTTGCGCGTCGAGCGCCCATTCGATCTCGACCGGCATGCCGAAGATACCTTCGGCCTTGCGCAGCAGGCGGCCGAGCGCGGTCGCCTGGCCGGCATCGAGGCAGGGCTCGCTCACGAGATCCTTCGGCACCGCCTGCGGCAGCGCGCCCTGGCCGTGGCCGCAGGTCTCGCGGTGATCCTTACGGCCGGGCTCATTCTTGCGCAGGAAGCCCTGGCGCGTGAGCGTGATGCGGTCGGGCACCACCTCGCCCTGGGCGATCGCCGAGCCGAGGCCCCAGGTGGCGCTGAGCAGCATCTGGCCCTCGGCGGTCTCGCTCAAGCCGCCGCCCGATGCGCGCGCATCGACCAGCGGCTGGATCAGCACCGCCATGGCGGTGTCCGACGGCGAGAGATCGTGGTTCTCCATGTAGCGGCGCGCGTGCGAGGTCCACAGCGCCGCCCAGCAGGCGCGCACCGCGGTGAGGAACGCCGTCTCGTCGGCGATGCCGAGAAAGCTTTCGAACTGGCCGGCGAAGTTCGCGCCCTTGCGGTCCTCGATCAGCGCGGACGAGCGGACCGCCGACGGCATGCCGCTCGCGGCGCGCTGCGCCTGCCAGGCAGTCATCAGCGCATCGAGCATCGCGGGCGCGATCGGCTTCTCGTAGAGCCCGAGCCGGATCGCAACCGAAAGGCGGCGGCGCTCGACCGGATCGGCCACCGCAAAGCGCGCGACCAGGTCGTCGAGGCCGAGCGACGCGATCTGCGCCCGATAGGCGTCCGCCGTCAGGCAGAAGCCGCCCGGCGTTGGCAGGCCCGCGCGCGTGAGCGCCGCGAGGTTGGCCGCCTTGGGCCCGACGCGGTCGACATCGGCCGCCGCCGCGCTGCTCAAGGGGATGACGAACTGCGTTTCGCCCATGCTCTTCCGCCGGAAGCCCGACTCAGGTCTTGCGTTTACAATCACAAGGTGTATTGCCCCGCTGCCCTACACCCTGGCGCCGCGCTTGCCGTCCGCCCCCCAGCCGGGAAGCGGGCGTTTTGTTCCTACGGCAAATGCCTATTTCACGTGGTCGCCATAGCCCGGTATCGGATCGACCACGGTGATCTGCTTGACCGGGAAGTTCGAGACGATCTCGATGCCGTCGTTCTTCACGATCAGCATTTCCTCGATGCGCACCCCGTAGCGGAACCTCTTGCCGTGCTGGGTCTCGAGCGCGAAGGTCATGCCTTCCTTGATCTCGATCGGATGATCGAGCGACCAGATGCGCGAGATCACCGGCGGATCGTATTGGGCAAGGCCGAGGCCGTGGCCCCACAGGTTGGCGGCCGCCTGGTCCTCGTCCTCGTAGCCCCAGGCCTCCTTCGCAGAGGGCCATTTCATCGCGATGTCGCGCGTGGTGGCGCCGACCTTCACGGCGCCGATCGAGTCGTAGAGCCACTTGAGCGCGGTATCGTACGTATCTTTCTGCTCCTGGCTCGGCTCCTTGCCGACGCAGTAGGTACGGTAGTAGCAGGACTTGTAGCCGTTCCAGGTGAGCGCGGCCAAATCCATGAACACGATGTCGCCGGGCTGGATGATGCGGTCGGAGAAATTGCGCCAGTTCGGCCAGGTGTTGGGGCCGGATGAGACGATGACGTCCTCGACGTCCTCCATGCCGGGGATCGAGTAGAGGTATTGCATCAGGTGCGCCGTCACCTGGTTCTCGGTGATGCCCGGGCGCAGGAATTTCATGCACTCCCAGTGCGTCGCGTCGCCGATCGCGCCGACGATGCGGAAGCATTCCTGCTCGTCCGCGCTCTTGACCGCACGCGCCTCCATCATGGGCGTCATGCCGTCGGTCCACTCGATGTTGTTCTCCTTGAACACGTTGATCATGTTGATGTCGACGAAGTCGACGCCGAGCTTCTGCCCGGCGACGCCGTTGTCGCTCATCGCCTGGAGCACCGCCTTCGCGAACTTCTGCACCTGCTGGCGCGAGGCCGGGCCGGCCGCGCCTTTGATCCAGGCGTACGAGTGGCGCACGTTCTCCTTCGGAATCCACGGCGAATGGCGCTCGATCTGGAAGCCGATGTCGCCCTGCTCGAACAGGACGGGCCGCCCGTCGCCGCACAGCATGGCGTAGCGCAGGCCGGGCTTGAGCCGATTCCAGCCGGGCGTGAGCGTGCCGGTGATGTAGCGGACGTTCTCGTCGTACATGCACAGCATGGCGCCGAGGCCGTGCTTCTTCATCATCTGGCGCGCGCGCTCGATGCGGTATTCACGCAGCCGGTCCCAGTTGACACGCTGCTGCCAGTCGAGGCCGGCGATGCCGAAGTTTGCTGTGCCCATGCGTTTCTCCTTGGAATCCGCGCGCCGTTACACACAGATTCGACTTGGTATACATTGTAATACGGCTGGTGACGGTAGCCGAATTAATATACGGTGCGCCCGGGCATAAGGATTTCTTAATGGCCGGAATAGCGCTGCGACAGGTCCGCGCCGTCATCGCGGTATGCGAGGAAGGCTCGTTCACTCGCGCGGCCGAGCGCGAGAACGCGACCCAATCGGGCATCTCGCAGCATGTCGCGGCGGTCGAGCGCGCCCTCAAGGTCAAGCTGTTCGAGCGCACCTCGACCGGCGTCGTGCCGACGCCCGCGGGGCTGCGCTACTACCGCCGCTGCGTCGAGGCGGTCGGCATGCTCGACACCGCCGGCGAGGAGGCGCGCTCGCTCGCGAGCTTCGTCTCCGGCGAGCTGCGCATCGGGCTGATGCCGACCTTCACGCGCGCCGTGCTGGCGCCGACCCTCGACGATTTCGTCGTCCGCCACCCCGACGTGCGGCTGCACATCGTCGAGGGCTACAGCGGCCTCCTGACCGACATGGTGCTCGCCGACGACCTCGACTTCGCGGTGGTGCCCGCCTTCGAGGGCCGCATCGGCCTCAAGTCGCGGCTCCTGATCCGCGACCGCGAGATGCTGCTCTCCGGCCCGCGCCGCGGCCTCAGCCCCCTCGCGCCGGTGCGGCTGCGGGATCTTCGGCCGTTCAAGGTAATCGTGCCCGGCCCCGACAACGTGCGCCGGCGCAACCTCGAGACCTATTTCCAGACCCACGGCGTCGAGGTCGACGCCATGCTGGAGATGGACGCGATGATCGGCACGCTCGAGCTCGTGGCACGCTCCGACTGGGTGACGGTGCTGCCGAGCCTGATCTCGATCAACGACATCATCACGGGCGACATCGTCGTGAACCCGCTCGCCGATCCGCAGATGCATGCCGAGTTCGTGCTCATCCAGCCGGCGCGGCGGACACTGACGGCGCAGGCCCGGCTCTTCCTCGAGCGCTTCGAGGCGGAGGTCGCGCATATCCACGCGGCATGGGACGAGGCGCTGGCGATCTCCCAGCGCGGCGCGGCGCTGTCGATGCGCCGCCGCGCGCGGCGCGCCGCCGCGGCGGGCTGAGCGGTTAAACCTGCTGCCACGCCCCGTCGGCGTCGACCGAGCGAAACACCGCATCGAGCGCCGACGCGGTCTGCAGGATGCCGGCCGGATCGATCGGGAAGGCGCTGCGTCCGAGGGCCGCGGCCGCGAAGGCCTCGAGGTTCTCGCCGAGGTGATTGGCGGCGGGGAAATCCTCCGTCTCGGGCTCGCCGGACGAGCGGTGCACGACGAGCCGCGTCTCGCTCACGCTCTCGGCCCAGACGTTCTCGCCATAGACCGCGAGGCGCCACGCGAACGGCGTCTTGAGCGTGGTCGCGAGCGTGCCGGTCGCGCCGTTCGCGAACTCGATCAGCGCCGCCGTGGTGTCGCCGGTCGGCAGCGCCAAGGCGCGGCGCTTGGTCAGCGCGCTGATCCGCCGCATCGGACCGACCAGATCGCGAAAGCAGTCGAGCAGGTGGATGCCCATGCCGGTCATGGCGCCCGCCCGCGTCTCCTGCGGCGCGGCACGCCAGCCGTCGGGCGGCAGCGCCGCCAGCCAGTCGTGGCTGTAGTGGCCCTCGATGTGCATGATGGTGCCGAACATGCCGGATGCGATTTTTTCCCGCAGCGCCTTCATCGACGGCATCAGCCGGAAGTGATGGCCGACCCCGATCGTCACGCCCGCGCGGGCGCAGGCATCGAGCATCGCCTGTGCATCCGCCTTGCACATCGCGAACGGCTTTTCGCAGTAGATGTGCTTGCGGGCGGCGGCCGCCGCCTCGACCTGCTCGCGGTGGCGCGAGTGCGGCGTCGCCAGCACCACCGCCTCGATCGACCGGTCGGCCAGCACCTCATAGAGCGAGGTGCCGACCACCAGCCGGTGGGCGGCGGCGAATTCGCGCGCGACCTCGGGTTCGAGCGTCACGGCGCGCGTGAAGGCGATCTCACGCGAACCCTGCGCCGACTTGACGAGCCGCTGGCCCCACCAGCCGAGCCCGATGACTGCCGCATTCAACATTGGAACGACGAACGAGCCCTACACCGATGCCGGCGCACCCGGCTGCTTGAGCGGATGCGCGCGCGCGAAGGCGTCGATCTCGTTGCAGGTCGCCGCGATGCGCGCGACCGTCGGAAAGGGGGCGAGATCCACGTTGAAGAATTTCGCGCCCGCGACCTGGGTCACGAGGCAGATGTCGGCGATCGTCACCTGGTCGCCGTGGCAGTAGCGCCCGGTCTCCGCGTTCTTGAGATGGGTCTCGAGCGCCGTGAGCGCGCGGCCGTGCCAATGCTGGCACCACGCCGTCACGGTCGGCTGGTCGATCTTGAGCTCGTGCTCGAGATATTCGCGCACGCGCGGAACGATCAACGGATGGGAATCGGCGGCGATGAGCTGGGCGATCCCGCGCACGCGGGCGCGGCCGCGCGCATCCTTCGGCAGCAGCGGCGGATTAGGATGCGTCTCGTCGAGATACTCGATGATCGCGAGCGACTCGACGAGCACGGGCCCCGGACCATCGACCAGCGCCGGGATCGCCATCATCGGGTTGACGGCGCGGAATTCCGCCTCGCGCTGCGCACCCTTCATCAAGTTCACCTCGATGATCTCCTCGGGGACGATGCCCTTGAGGTTCAACGCGACGCGCACCCGATAGGTCGCGAGCGAGCGCCAGAACGAATAGAGCTTCATGGGGGTTGCTCCCTGGAATGATGCGGCGACGGAAATCGTGAGGCGATCAGCGCGCCTTGCGCCCCGACCAATAGGCCGACACGGCCGATACCTCCGCCGTGCCCAGTCCCTGACGGGACGCCTCTTCGTAACAGGCGATCGAGCGTTCGACGAGAGGCAATTCGACGCCGCGGGCGTGCCCCTCGGCGAGCATCGCGCGCAGGTCCTTGAGGCCGCTGTCCACGTCGAACGTGACCGTCGCGGGCTGGACGCCCTTGATCTGCTTGGCGACGGTGGGCCCCCTCACCTTCAGGATATTCGGCCCGCCGGATGTGTCGGACAGAAGATCCATGACGCGCTCCGGATCGAGGCCGAGCGAGCGGCTGACCGCCAACGCCTCGCCGAGCGCCTGCCAGTAGATCATCAGCGGCATGTTGACGGTGAACTTCATGAGCTCGCCGCTGCCGACCGGGCCGCAATGCTCGAGCCGGCGGCAGAGCTGGTCGAGAATGGGCTTGGCGCGCGCCGCGTCGGCGGGCTCGGCGCCCATGAGCCCGATGAGCTTGCCCTGGCGCGCCGGGCCGGTCGAGCCGCCGACCGGGCATTCGACGAAAGCGCCGCCCTTGGCGCGTACCTTTTCGGCGAGCGCGACCTCGACGCCCGGCCGCACCGTGCTCATCTCGATCACGAGCTTGCCCTTGAGATCGCCCGCGAGCAGCCCGGACGCGCCGCCGTAGACCCGGTCGATCGCCTCCGCGTCGGTGAGGCAGGTGATGACGACCTCGACCGCGCCGGCGAGTTCCGCCGCGCTCGCGGCCGGCTTCGCGCCGGCGTCGACGAGCGGCTTCGCCTTGGCGGCCGAGCGATTCCACACGGTCACGTCGTGACCGACCTCGATCAACCGCGCCGCCATCGCGGCGCCCATCCGGCCGAGGCCGGCAACTCCGATTCGCATGAGATCAGTCTCCGTGTGCAGTCATGTGGCGTGGTCGCAACGATAGGCGAAAACGGAGGGCGGGAGAATGCCACCTTGATTGGCGGATTTCCTTGCGCTTGCATGTCCCATCACTTCCTGTGATAGCGTCGCCGACCGCAAACGCAGAGTTGCACGAAGGAAGCACGAGAATGCCAGCACGCAAGGCGCGCAAGAAGGGCACGGTGGGTGTCATCGGCCTCGGTATCATGGGCGGCTCGTTCGCGCGCAACCTCGTCCAATCCGGCTGGCGCGTGATCGGTTACGACATCGACGCGGCGCGCCGCCGCGTGCTCGCCAAAGCCGGCGTCGAGATCGCGCCCGACGTCGCGGCGCTCGCGGGGTCGACGCCCGTCATCATCACGAGTCTGCCGAGCCCGCAGGCGCTCGATGCAGTCGTCGGTGAGATCACCCGCACCAAGCTGCCGCCGAAAGTCGTGATCGAGGCGAGCACCTTCACGCTCGACGACAAGGTGCGCGCCGAGCGCGCCCTCAAGAAGGCCGGCCACGTCCCGCTCGATTGCCCGATCAGCGGCACCGGCGCCCAGGCCGCCGTCAAGGACTTGGTCGTCTATGCGAGCGGCGACAGCAAGGCGATCGCCCGCCTCAAGCCGCTCTTTTCTGGCTTCGCGCGCGCCGCGCACGACCTCGGCGCGTTCGGCAACGGTAGCAAGATGAAGTATGTCGCGAACCTGCTGGTCGCGATCCACAACGTGGCGAGCGCCGAGGCGATGGTGCTCGGCATGAAGGCCGGCCTCGATCCGCAGCAGATTTTCGATCTCGTCCGCATCGGCGCCGGCAATTCGCGCGTATTCGAGCTGCGTGCGCCAATGATGGTGAAGAACGACTACGACGACGCCACCATGAAGATCAAAGTCTGGCAGAAGGACATGGACGTGATCGGCGCCTACGCCAAGTCGCTGCGCGTCCCGACGCCGCTGTTCACCGCCAGCGAGCCGATCTATGACAAGGCGCTGGCGAACGGCCTCGCCATGCAGGACACCGCCGCGGTCTGCGCCGTGCTGGAGAAGATGGCCGGCGTGAAACGCGGCCGCAAGGCGCGCAAGAAGCGCTGAACGCGCCGCGCACGATCGGGGCGAAGTTCGGGAGGTTGGCGTGACATCAGGCAACAACCATCAAACGACGCATCAGCCACGCACGGAAGTCCGCGACGGCATGCGCATCGACTGGGACGTCGACATCCGCATGGACGACGGCCTGGTGCTCAAGGCCGATATCTTTCGCCCGGAGCGCGACGGCCGCTATCCGGTGATCCTCTCCTACGGCCCCTACGCCAAGAGCCTCGCGTTCCAGGACGGCTATCCGAGCGCGTGGCAACGCATGGTGGACAAGCATCCCGACGTGACGGCCGGGTCGAGCAACCTCTACCAGAGCTGGGAGGTGGTCGACCCGGAGAAATGGGTGCCGCACGACTATGTGTGCGTGCGCGTCGATTCGCGCGGCTGCGGCGGCTCGCCCGGCTTCATCGACCACTTTTCGCCGCGCGAAAGCAAGGATTTCCACGACTGCATCGAATGGGCGGGCGTGCAGCCGTGGTCGAACGGCAAGGTCGGCCTCAACGGCATCTCGTATTACGGCATCAACCAGTGGCACGTCGCGTCGCTGCAGCCGCCGCACCTCGCGGCCATGTGCATCTGGGAAGGCGCGGCCGACTGGTACCGCGACATGACGCATCACGGCGGCATCCTCTCGACCTTCTGGGCCAACTGGTACGACATGCAGGTCAAGACCGTGCAATACGGCGCGGGCGAGCGCGGCAAGCGCAGCCGCGTGCATGGCGAGCTGGTGTGCGGGCCGCAGACGCTGGCCGAAGAGCATCTCGCGAAGAACCGCGCCGACTTCGGCAACGAGATCCGCAAGCATCCGCTCGACGACGACTACCACCGGGCGCGCTCGCCGGTGTGGTCGCGGGTGACGACACCATTATTTTCGGCAGCGAACTGGGGCGGCCAGGGCCTGCATCCGCGCGGCAATTTCGAAGGCTACGGGCGTGCGGCGTCGAAACAGAAGTGGCTCGAGGCGCACGGCATCGAGCACTGGACGCATTTCTATACGGATTACGGACGAAAGCAGCAGCTCGCCTTCTTCGATCATTTCCTGCATGGCAAGCAGAACGGCTGGGACAAGCGGCCGAAGGTGCTGCTGCAGGTGCGTCATCCGGGCGAGACATTCGTCGAGCGCGCCGAGAACGAGTGGCCGCTCAAGCGCACGAAGTGGACGAAGCTCTACCTCCACGTGACGTCCGGCACGCTCAAGGAGGATGTGCCGACCAACAAGCGGATGCCGGGCTTTGCGGCGATGGGCGACGGCCTCACCTTCATGACGGCGCCGCTCGCCGAGGCAACCGAGATCACCGGGCCGATCGCCGCCAAGCTGTTCGTCTCGTCATCGACCAGCGACGCTGACTTGTTTCTGGTGCTGCGCGTGTTCTCACCCGACCTGAAGGAAGTGGTCTTCCAGGGCGCCATCGATCCGCATACCCCGATCGCGCAAGGCTGGCTGCGCGCCTCGCACCGGAAGCTCGACAAGAAGCTCTCCCTGCCCTACCGGCCGTATCACACCCACGACAAGAAGCAGCCACTCAAGAAGGGCGAGATCGCCGAGCTCGACATCGAGCTGTGGCCGACCTCGATCGTCGTGCCGGCCGGCTATCGCATCGCGCTCTCGGTCCGCGGCAAGGATTACGAATACGGCGGCCCAAGCGGCGGGCGGCTGTCGAACTTCAAGAACGAGCTCACCGGCTGCGGCCCGTTCCTGCACGACGATCCGATCGACCGGCCGCCGGAGATTTTCGGCGGCACCACGACGCTGCATTCCGGCCCGAACCACGGCAACTACGTGCTGCTGCCGATCATTCCGGCGCACGGGGAAGCGGTCGTGGAGAGGAAGGCAAAGAAGTCGAAGAAAAAAGTGAGCCGTAGGGTGGGCAAAGCGAAGCGTGCCCACCGCTCCCGCCGCTGACGTCCGCGTGGGCACGGCGCTTGCGCGCCTTTGCCGACCCTACGAAAAACGAGGATTGATATGGCAAACGACTGGAACCGCTACGCACCAACGGCCGCTCGTCCGGCGGGAAAGCCTGGGCGAACCACGCGTCCGCAAAGCGTGACCGTCGACCTGCATGCGCATATCGCGCTCCCGCGCGCGGCCGAGTTCGTCAAGCCGCATCTCGACATCTCGACCATTCCGCTGGCGCGCTATGCCACGCCGGATTTAAAGGCGCTCAACATGCGCCAGGACGTGGACCGCACCGGGGTGATGACCAGCTACGACCAACGCCTCGCCGATCTCGACGCCATGGGCATCGACGTCCAGCTCGTGATGTGCGCGCCGAACCAGTGCTACTACACGGTCCCGCTCGACATCGCGGTGCAGTCGGCGCGCATGGTCAATGACGGAATTGCCGAATACGTCGCCGGAAAGCCCGACCGCTTCGTCGCGCTCGGCAGCGTGCCGATGCCGGATGCCGCCGAGGCCGTGAAAGAGCTCGAGCGCTGCATGGGCAAGCTCAAGTTCAAGGGCGTGCAGATCCTCACCAACGTGGCGGGCCGCGAGCTCTCCGATCCCGCGTTCGCGCCGTTCTGGAAGAAGGCCGAGGAATTGCAGGCGCTCGTGCTGCTGCATCCGATCGGTTTCACGGAAGGGCAGCGGCTGTCGCGCTTCTACTTCAACAACGTGATCGGCAATCCGTTCGAGACCACGCTCGCGCTGCACTACCTCATCTTCGACGGCGTGCTCGAGCGCCATCCGAACCTGAAAATCATCGCGGTGCACGGCGGCGGCTATCTCGGCGGCTACTCGGGCCGCATCGACCACGCCTGGGGCGCGCGCTCGGACTGCCAGGCGAACCTGCCGAAGCCGCCGACGCACTATCTCAAGAAGGTCTATTTCGACACCGTCGTGTTCACACCCATTCAATTGCGGGCGCTGATCGAGACCTTCGGGGCGGACCATGTCGTGCTCGGCACCGACTATCCGTACGACATGGCCGAGTACGAGCCGATCGAGCATCTGGTCTCGGCCGGGACTCGACGGCTCGACGGTCGCCGGGATCGCGGGATTGAACGCGAAGAAGCTGCTGGGGCTTTAGACTCGCGTCATTGCGAGCGAAGCGAAGCAATCTCGTACGGCATACGCATGCGTTGCGGAGCAAGATTGCTTCGTCGCTTCGCTCCTCGCAATGACGCTCTCTCAGCTATCCAGAAAATCCAGCACCGCGGTCTCGGCGAGCACGGCGTCGGGGATGCCGTGCTGCTCGGAGCGTGCGCGCTCCTCGGCGGTCTGCGTTGCCTGCAGATAGGCCCCGAGATGGCGAGCGCGCTCGATGATGCGGCGGTTGACCGGAAGCCGTTGCGCCTCGAACCGACGCAAGGCCGCGCCAACCTCGTCGCCGGCGTCGAGTGCGTCCGCAAGGGCGAGCGCATCCTCCGCAGCCTTCGAGACCCCCGCGGCCACATGCGGGCGCGCCACGAAGGCGGCGTCGCCGATGATGGCGACGCCGCCGAAGGCGACGCGCGGGCTCTCGAGATCGTAGATCGGCTGCAGGATCGGCTCGGCCATCAGGCGCACGACCGCCCGCAACTGCGGCCCGAGCAGGCGGTCGGCGGCGGCGCGCATGTCGGCGATGGCGGCACGGCGGATCAACGGCGGCGGAATGGAGATCGCATGGGTGACGCCGCTCTCGTCAGTGAGCAGCCGCTGCAGCTCCGTCGTCTCGTCGGCCGGACGGTACCAGATGACGTTGTAGCGGCGATGGCCGGGCCGCAGGTCGTTGTCGGGCCCGGCGACCGGATAGCCGAGGAACTGCTCGCCGGGCGGCAGCGAGAAGGTCATGCAGTCGAACAACTCGCGATGGACTTCGGCCGGGAATGCGTCCTCCGCGATCAGCGAGCGCCACGCTACGTAGCCGGCATAGAGCGGCGCGACATCGGGCAGGCAGGCTTGGCGGATGGTCGAGCGCAGCCCATCGGCGCCGACCAGAAGGTCGACCTCTGCGCGGGCGCCGTCGCTCAGTTGGGCCACGACGCCTTGCTGGCTTTGCGTGAAGGCCTTGAGGCCGGTGCCGCGGTGATAGTGCTCGGCCGGGAAGCCGTCGCGCAGGACGCGATAGACCCGCTCCCAGGCGGTCAGGACCTGCGGGCAGTGGACGCGGCCCGCGACGCGACCGGCAGCATCCAGGTTCAGCCGCGTGCTCACCTCGACGCCGAGGTCGCGGGTGTCGAGGCCGAGCGCCCTCAGCGTCTCGATGAGCGTGGGCTGGGCGACGATGCCGGCGCCGCGGCCGGCAAGCTCGCTCTCCACCCGCTCGACGATGTCCACCTGCCAGCCGCGCGCACGCAAGATCAGGCCGGCAAGCAGCCCGCTCATCGAGCCGCCGACAATCAGCGCGCGCCGCCCGCTTCCCCTTGCCATGTTCCCTGTCCCATCGGGACACCTTAATCTGCGCATATCCTTATCGTCGAACCGGGGTCCACTTCGACGGGATATCCGCTATATTCCGGCGAACATCACTGGAGGAATGCCATGGCGATGTCCATGATCGACAAGCAGGCGGCGCGCAGCGACAAGACCGCATGGGCGCCGGCGCTGCAGCAGGAATTCGAGCGCGAGGCGCAGAACCACAACGGCTGCGTCGGCAGCGAGCTGGTGTCGGAGAACAACCGGGTGCGGGTGTGGACCATCCGTCTCAAGCCCGGCCAGCGCTTCGGCTTCCATCGCCACGTGCTCGACTATTTCTGGACCTCGGTGTCGGGTGGGCGCGGCCGGCAGCACCTGATGGACGGCACGACCGTCGAGTACAGCTACCAGCCGGGCGAGACCCGGCACGAGACCTACGGCGCCGACGAGTACAAGGTGCACGACCTGGAGAATATCGGCGACAAGGAGCTGGTGTTCATGACGGTCGAATTCCTCGACAGCGCCAACAAGCCGCTCGCCATCCCGCAAGCCGTGCGCGACGCCGCGGCCGCTTAAGTTCACCTTCGCGGCGCGAAAGCGCGCCCGCGCATCGGGCGTCCCATCGACGGCCCAACTCGGCGCGCCCGGGTTGGGCCGTTTGACATTGCGAAACCTCGCGACCCAAGCCGTTTAGGCTAGCCAAGCGCTTGACCTTCCTGCACACTGCCCGCAAAAGACCGGCCGCGCACGCAGGCCGTGGAGCGTTGGGGGGAGCATGCCGTCCTCTGCGGGGATCGACCCTGACGATCAATTGCGTCACAGCCGCTGCGCGGCCGTTCGCCGCGTCGGCGGCATCGGCAGCGTGCTTGAGGGGCGCGTCGTCTTGGTGTGAATAGAGCATGATCCCGAAAAAGCCTGTCCCGGATTTGATCCGGCATGGTGCCGGTTTTCGGAAAAGATCATGCTCAAGCAGTAGGTCCCGTTCGAGGCGCGGATGGACGTTTCAGCCGATCTCCTGTTGAACGCGCTGGTCGCGGGACTGCTGCTCGGCGGCTTCTATGCCGCCGTGACGGTGGGCGTTTCGATGTCGTTCGGCATTCTCGACATCGTCAATATCGCGCATCCGGGCTTCATCATCGTCGGATCCTACGTCGCCTATATCCTGAACTCGCGCTTCGGGCTCGACCCGATACTGGTCGGCGTCGTCGCGCTGCCGGCGTTCTACGCGCTCGGCGCCGCGACCTACCAGATCTACCACGTCTCGTTCGAGCGACGCGGCCAGGAGGCGCTGCGCAGCCTCGCCTTCTTCTTCGGGCTCCTGTTCATCACCGAGGTGGTGCTGATCCTGGTGTTCGGCGTCGACTATCGCTACGTCAGCGCGCCCTATATCGACAAGTCGTTCACCGTCGGCCTCATCCAGCTGCCGATGCGCATGGTGGTGCCGTGCGTGATGTCGCTGCTGATGCTCGGGCTGCTGCAGCTCTTCCTCACCCGCACCTTTCTCGGCCGCGCCATCATGGCGGTGGCACAGGATCAGCAGGCGCTGCGGCTGATGGCGGCCGACCCCATCAAGATCAAGCGCATCGCGTTCGCGATCTCGATCGCGACCTGCTCGCTCGCCGGCGCGTTCCTGATCATCATCCAGCCGGTCGAGCCGTCGATCGGCCGTGAATATATCGGGCGCGTCTTCGCGATCTGCGTGCTCGGCGGGCTCGGCAGCCTGCCCGGAACGCTGATCGGCGCCATGCTGCTCGGCATCGTCGAGAGCTTCACGGCGACGCTCTACGGCCCCTCGTGGGCGCCGGCGGTCTCGTTCGGCCTGCTGCTGCTGACGCTGGCGGTCCGGCCGGCCGGCCTGATGGGACGCTAGTCCGTGCGCACACCGGTCTTCTTCGCTGCCTCGATCGGCGCCGCCGCCGTGGTCTTCATCGTCGCCTGCTTCATCGGCAACGACTACGTCTTCTTCGCCGGATACACCGTGGTGCAGTTCGTCGTGCTGGCCGCAGCGTGGAATATCCTCGGCGGCTACTGCGGCTACGTGAATTTCGGCACGGCCGGCTTCTTCGCGCTCGGCGCCTACACGGCCGTGTTCTTCCACAAGACCTATCCGCTACCGATCCCGGTCCTGCTGGCGATCGCGGCGTGCGTCTCCGGGCTGGTCGGCCTCGGCACCGGCTATCTGACGCTGCGGCTGCGCGGCGCGTTCTTCTCGATCGCGACGCTGGCGCTCGCCGTGGTGCTGCAGACCTTCGTGGTGAACTGGGACTATGTGGGCGGCTCGCGCGGCGCCTACGTGATCCGGCCGGACAGCATCGACCTCTTCGGCTTCCAGCTCGACTACGTGCGCTACCTCTGCCTCATCATGCTGCTGCTCGCCGCGGTCGCGGTCGCGATCGCGCGCACGATCGAGCGCTCGAAGCTCGGCTACGGCTTTGCCACCATTCGCGACGACGAGCTCGCCGCCGAGGCCTCGGGCGTCCCGACGCTCAAGCTCAAGCTGATCGCGACCACGCTCTCGGGCGCGCTGATGGGCATGGCCGGGGCGCCATTTCCCTACTACATCGGCTATGTCGAGCCGGCCTCGACGTTCGGCCTCGCTTACGCGGTCAACTCGATCGCCATGCCGCTGATCGGCGGAACGACGGTCTGGTTCGGCCCGCTGATCGGGTCGATCCTGCTCGGCGTGCTGACGCAGCTCGCGACCGTGACGATCTCGTCCGCCGTCAACCTGCTCCTGGTCGGCGTCCTCCTGGTCGGCTTCGTCATCGTTGCGCCGAACGGCCTCGTCGGCCTCATCCAGCAGTTCATGCGTGTGGCCTCGCCGGCGCGCCCGGATGCCCGATCGATCGGCCTCGTTGCGGCCGCGACCTTCGGCTTCATCGTCAGCGTGCTCCAGGTCGTGTTCAGCCTCGGCGACTTGACGGCTTCCGACCCGACCGGGCTCACGATGGCGACCGCGGGCCTCATTCTCGCCTCGCTCTGGCTCGTCTCGTCCTACGGGCTGCTGACGATCCAGCGCTGGAGCCCGCTGATGGCGACGGTCGCGTTCGGCCTGTCGATCCCGCTCGCCGCCGTCCACATCTGGCTCGACCACACCCCGGGCAACATCGCGATGTGGGGCGGCGGCATCGTTGTCGCGATCGTCGCGATCTGGTTCCTGCAGCGGCGCGACGTGCAGCGGCTCTATCAGTCGCGCCTCGGCCAACCGGAGGTCGCCGCGTGAGCGTGCTCCTGCAGGTCAACGGCCTCGGCAAGCGCTTCGGCGGCTTCGTCGCCCTCGACGGCATCGATCTCGACGTCGCCCAGGGCGAGCGTCTCGGGCTGATCGGGCCGAACGGCTCGGGCAAGAGCACGCTGGTCAATTGCCTGTGCGGCACGCTCGCCAACGAAACCGGCACCGTCACGTTCGAGGGCCGCATTCTCAACGGACTGCCGGCGCATACCCGCACCCGGCTCGGGCTCGCCCGCAGCTTCCAGCTGCCGCGACCGTTCGTCAGCATGTCGGTCGCCGAAAATCTCAAGGTACCGCTGCTCTATGCGGTCGACGCGCGCGCACACGGGCATCTCACGCCGGCGCAGACCGACGAGCGCTGCGAGGAGCTGCTGCGCCTCGTCGGCCTCGTCGATTGCGCGCGCAAGTATCCGCGCGACCTCACCCAGGTCGACATGCGCAAGCTCGAGCTCGCCCGCGCCATGGCGGCCGAGCCCAAGCTGCTGATCGCCGACGAGGCCATGGCGGGGCTATCGCATTCGGAGGTGAGCGACATCGTGGCGCTGCTGATCCGCCTCAACGAGCGCGGCACCACCGTGATCCTGATCGAGCACATCATGCGCGCCGTGATGCACTTCTCACAACGCCTCGTCGTGCTCGTCTCAGGCCGCAAGATCGCCGACGGACCTCCCGAGGAGGTCATTCGCGACGCCGAAGTCGAGAGGGCGTACCTTGGCCAATAGCATCAGCGTCGAAGGCATCCACACCGCCTACGGCGCCGTCCGGGTGCTGGAGGACGTGACGCTGACCGTCGCGGGCGGCGAGACCGTCGTGTTGCTCGGCACCAACGGCAACGGCAAGAGCACGCTCATGAAGAGCATCATGGGCATCGTGCGGCCGAGCGCCGGGCGGATCATGGTCGAGATCGACGGCATCAAGCACGATCTGATCGGCCGCTCGACCGAGGACATCGTCGACCTCGGCATCGCGCTGGTGCCGGAAGGCCGGCGGCTGTTTCCGCGCCTGTCGGTCGAGGAAAACCTGCTGCTCGGCGCCTTCCGGCCGCGCGCGCGCGCCGAGATCAAGACCAACCTCGACTTCTGTTTCGAGGCGTTCCCGCGGCTCGCCGAGCGGCGCCGCCAGCTCGCCGGCAGCATGAGCGGCGGCGAGCAGCAGATGCTGGCGCTCGGCCGCGCGCTGATGTCGGCGCCGCGCATCCTGCTCGTCGACGAGCCCTCGGTCGGCCTCGCGCCCGTGCTGGTGAGCCGCACCATCGACAAGATCAAGGAGCTCAAGGACCGCTACCAGCTCACGGTGCTGATGGCCGAGCAGAACTTTCCCCAGGCGCTGCGCATTGCCGACCGCGGTTACGTGATCGTGCATGGCAAGATCGCGTTCGAGGGCAGGTCGGCGGACGAGCTCAACAACAACGACCTGATCCGGAAATTTTATCTCGGGCTGTAAGCCAGCGATCGTAGGATGGGTTGAGCGAAGCGAAACCCATCGGCCGAGCTCGCAACGTGGTTTGATTGATGGGTTTCGCTTCGCTCAACCCATCCTACCCCCAAAAGGAAACGCCGCGCGGCTGGGCCGCGCGGCGCGTCATTTGACGAGAGCTCCGCTTACTTCGCTTTTTCGTACGGATAGATCACGGTGCCCGAGACGTAATCCTTCGGCGAGACCACGATCTGCGTCTTCATGTCCTTGAACTGGGCAAGATCGTTGCCCTTGACGTTCTGGAACTGCACCTGCAGCACGCGCGACTGCGCCCACTCGCCGCCCTGGCCGAACTTCACGTCGCCCAGGACGGTGTGGAACGTGTTCTTGCGGATGTAGTCGGCGAGCTTCTGGTCGTCGAGGCTCTTGGTCGCCTCGATCGCTTGCTGCAGAACCTGCAGCTGCGCATAGGCCTGCGGCGCCATGTAGTAGCCGAGCGGATCGACGCCCTCGGCCGCGGCACGCGCCTGATACTTCTTCATCAGGTCCTCGACGCCCGGGAACGTCATCTTCGGCACCGGCAGCCAGAAGTCGTAGTTGACGAAGCCGTTGAGCAGCGAGCCGAGCTGGGCCTTCATCGCGCTGTTCTGCGGACCCACCATGCCGCCGCCGATCATCCTCGGCTTGAAGCCGACTTCGTTGACGGCGCGCACGATGCCGACCGAGTCGGGCGGATAGGAGCACACCACCACGATGTCGGGGTTGGTCGCCTGGATCGCGCGCACGATCGGCGCGTAGTCCGTGGTCGACGGCGGATAGGTCTTGTCGTAGACGACCTTGAGCCCGAACTTCTTGGCGTTCTGCCGCGCGCCGTCCGAGGCATTGCGGGAAAATTCCTGGTCGGCCGCGACGATCGCCACGGTCTGCGGCTTCGGGTTCTGCGCCATCGCGACCTCGAAGAAGCCCTGCGTGAAGGCTGCTTTCGGATCGGGGCCCGACGGGATCATCACGAAATAGTTCGGATAGTGGAATTCGGTGTTCACCGCGAGGCCGAGCAGCCCGATGAACGTCTTCTTGCGCTGCATGATGACCGGCATCGCGGGCGCGAGCATCGCGGTCGCGTAGCCGCCGACGACGAGATCGACTTTGTCGACGTCGAGCAGCTTGGTGTAGATGCCCGGCACGGTCGAGGGATTCGACTGATCATCGTAATAGATCAGCTTGACGGGCCGCCCGAGCAGGCCGCCCTTGGCGTTGACCTCTTCCTCCCAGATCTTCCAGGCGAGCAAGGCGGACTTGCCGTTCGGCCCGAGGCCGCCGGTCATCGCCATGCTGGAGCCGATCTTGATGGGTGGGCCCGACGGGGCCTGGGCGGCGGCGCCGGTCGCCATGACCAGCGATGCGGCGGCGGCAAGCAAGGCCGCACGCGCAAAAAGCCGTTTGAGAATCATACAAATTCCTCCCATTTGGATTGTTGATTTGGCGGTACTTTACGATCAATCGCCGCGCAGGCGCCAGAGGCTAACCGACGCATGCTTAATTCGCGTCGGCGCGGCGCCGCGGTCCGACGCCGGAGCAAGGCCTCAGCGCGGCGTCGCGTCACCGCCGTCGACGATGACGTTCTCGACCTCGCCGGCGCCGTTGCGGCGGAAGGCGGCCGCCGCCTCGTATTCGGGCGAGTTGAAGCAGGCGACCGCCTGCTCGAAGGTCGGAAACTCGATCACCACGAAGCGGCCGAACTTTTCCGGACCTTCCATGATCTGAAAACGCCCGCCGCGCGCCAGCACCTTGCCGTCATACTTGGCGAAGATCGCAGGCAGCGGGTCGGTGTACTTCTTGTACTCGACCGGATCGATCACGCGCGAACGCGCCACCCAATAGGCAGGCATGGCAATCTCCTGGACTCTTCTGGACTTTACGCACAGACCGGCCGCAGAATTCAGCGACTCCATCACCCTGTCAAACCGAGGAAATGCATGGCCCGCCGCCTGATCGACATATCGGTGCCGCTGGAGAACGACGTCGCGGCCGATCCGCCCGGCTACGGGCCGGCGATCGAATATCGCGACCACCGCCAGACCGCGGCCGAGATCGTCAAGTTCTTCCCCGGCCTCACGGTCGACGACCTGCCCGATCGCGAGGGCTGGGCGATGGAGTGGATCAGGCTCTCGACCCACTGCACCACCCATTTGGACGCGCCCTATCACTTCGCGTCCACCATGGACCACGACCAGCGCGCCATCACGATCGACGAGGTGCCGATCGACTGGTGCTTCCAGCCCGGCGTGAAGCTCGACTTCCGCCACTTCGCCGACGGCTACGTCGCGACCGCGGCCGACGTGGAAGCGGAGCTCAAGCGGATCGACCATACGCTTTCACCGCTTGAAATCGTGGTGGTGAACACGAGCGCGGGCACCGCCTATGGGCGGCCGGACTACGTGGCACGCGGCTGCGGCATGGGCCGGGAAGCCACGCTCTATTTGCTCGAGCGCGGCGTGCGCGTGACCGGCACCGACGGCTGGAGCTGGGACGCGCCGTTCATCCACACGATGGCGCGCTACGCCAAGACGCGCGACGCACGCCTCATCTGGGAGGGCCACCGCGCCGGCCGCGAGATCGGCTACTGCCACATCGAGAAGCTGCACAATCTCGAGGCGCTGCCCGCGACCGGCTTCATGGTGAGCTGCTTTCCCGTCAAGGTGCGCGGCGGCTCGGCCGGATGGACGCGGGCGGTCGCGATCCTCGAGGATTAAGATCGCGGCGTCACTTCACGCGCGCGAGATAATAGGCCAGATCCGCGAAGTCCTGGTCCTGCAGCGGCGCCACGACTTCGGCCATGGTGGCGTCATAGCCGGGGCGCACGCCGGATTTGTACTCGCGCAGGGTCTTCAGGAGATAGTCCTCGCGCTGATCGGCGATGCGCGGCACCTGATCCTGGCCGGCGAAATTGGGCGTGTGACAGAAATTGCAGCGGTTCTTGGCGACGATGTCCTTGGCGTGCGCGATGCGCGCCGCGTCGCCCGCATCGGCAACCGCCGGCGGCGCCGGCAGCTTGGCGATCGCCTCCGCAAATGTGCGCAGGTCGTCGTCGCTGAGACCCTCGGCCATCTGGTTCATGATCTCGGCTTTGCGCAGCTTCTCGCGAAACATGAAGATCTGGAGCAGGATGTAGGCCTGCTGCTGCGCACCCAGCGACGGCGTGTTCGCCGTCGCGGATTGCCCCTTGTCGCCATGGCAGGCGAGGCAGGCCGGCAACCGGTCGTGCAGCGTGTCGGCGCGCGACGGCGCCGCGGCGACGAGCGTTGCGGCAGTCAGCGCCGCACAAATCAAGGATCGCATGGCCTGCTCTTCTGCGACTGAACGAAAAAAAGAAAGGCCGAGGGCGCGGGCGCGCCCTCGGCCTGGCGTCGTGCTCTCAGCGATGCGCGGTCCGCGGCGGATTGCCGTAGGTCACGCGATAGACAGCGCCGCTGTAGTCGTCGGAGATCAGCAGCGAGCCGTCCTTCATCGGCTGAACGTCCACCGGACGGCCGATGTACTTGTTGTCGACGATGAAGCCGGTGATGAACGGCTCGACCGACTTCACGGTGCCGTCGCGGTTGAGCTTCACGACCGCGATGTCGCCGCCGAACTTGTTGGTCCGGTTCCATGAGCCGTGGCGGGCGACGATGATCGCGCCGCGGTACTCGGCCGGGAACATGTTGCCGGTATAGAAGCGCATGCCGAGCGCCGCGGCGTGCGGCCCCATCAGCGCGACCGGCGGGACGAATTCGCTGCACGAATGCCCCCAGCCGAACTCCGGATCCGGGAGGTTGCCCTGGTAGCAGTAGGGCGAGCCGAAGTGCTGGCCGACTTTGGTGATCCGGTTGAGCTCGTCCTGCGGCACATCTTCCGACATCCAGTCGCGGCCGTTGTCGGTGAAGTAGAGCTCGTGGTTCGCGGGATTCCAGTCGAAGCCCACGGTGTTGCGTACGCCGCGCGCGATCACCTCGACGTTCTTGCCGTCGAGATCCATGCGGCGGATCTGGCCGTGCCGATCATCCGGGATGCAGTTGTTGCAGGGCTGTCCGACCGGAACGTAGAGCTTGTTGTCCGGCCCAATGCTGATGAACTTCCAGCCATGCGCCTCGTCGGTCGGCAGGTCGTCATAGACCAGCGTCGGCTTGGGCGGGCTGTCGAGATGGTCCTCGACGTTGTCGATCTTCCAGATCTTCGACAGCTCGGCGAAATAAAGCGTGCCGTTGTGGAAGGCGACGCCGTTCGGCCGGTGCATGCCGGTCACGATCGCCTTCTGCATGCGCTTGCCGTCCTTCTCGTAAACCGCCCAGACCTTGTCCTGCAGGCGGTTGCCGATGAAGAGCGTGCCTTTGTCGCTCAGCCGGATCTCGCGCGCATCCGGGATGCCGCTCGCGTAGACCTCGATGTGGAAGCCCTTCGGCAGCTTGAGCCTGGCCGCCGGCAACTTGTCGGCCGGCGCCGCGAGCGGCGGCGGCGTGACCGGCGCGAGCTTCATCGCGGCCTCGGTATTGGGCCGTCCGATCAGCGGGGAGCCAGCCGGAAGAGCAGGCGCAGCCGCAGGTGCCGGTGCGGCGGGTGCCGGGGCCGCGGCAGGTGCCGGCTCGGTGGCTGGTGCCGCCGGCTGTTGTGCGCCCGCCGTCCCGACGACCGCGAAGGCGGCCGCAAAGGTCCCGGCGAGCAGCAAGTTCCGCGCAGATATGGAACGCTGGATCATGTTGCTCCTCCCGAAGTTGGAGAGCCCTTCCACCCGCGGCAGCGCCGCCAGCCGGCTCCCTTGCGATCAGTCTCCGATATTTCCGGGGCGGTCCGCAATTGGGAATTGCAGGTTACATTCGCCGGTATGAATAGGACCGATCCTCGTGCACCGCCGCGAGATCGACCACCTGTTGGTGATGCGGCGAGAGGTGGCACACCGGATCGGTCGCGCGCGCATCGCCGGTGAGCGCGAACGCCTGGCAGCGGCAGCCGCCGAAGTCGATCTCGCGCCGCTCGCAGCTATGACAGGGCTCAGGCAGGAAATCGGTGCCGCGGAATGCGTTGAACGCCGGCGACGAGATCCAGATCTCGGCCAGCGAATGGTCGCGCACGTTCCAGAATTCGAGGCTCGTGATGCTTTCGGCCGCATGGCAGGGCAATACCTTGCCGGCGGGCGTCACGTTGAGCGAGCGGCGTCCCCATCCGCCGACGCAGGGTTTGGGAAAGCGCGCATGATAATCGGGCACGACCGCGTCGATGACGATGCGGCCGTGATGGCGCGCGCGCAGCGCCTCGACGGTCGCGACCGCGGCGTCGACCTGCTCGCGCGTCGGCATCAGGGCGGCGCGGTTCTGCAGCGCCCACCCATAATACTGCACATGCGCGATCTCGACCCGCGCGGCGCCCATGTCGAGCGCGAGCGTCACGAGTTCCTCGACGCGCGCGATATTGGCGCGATGGATCACCGCGTTGACGGTGAGCGGGATCTTCAGCGCGACCACGCCGGCCGCAAGCGCGCGCTTGCGCGCAAAGGCGCCGTCGTAGCCTGCGATGTGGTCGGCGGATTTCTCCTCGCTGTCCTGGATCGATACCTGGACATGGTCGAGGCCGGCGTCGGCGAGCGCGGCGAGGAGCTTCAACGTCACGCCGACGCCGGACGTGATGAGGTTGGTGTAGAGACCGGCGGTACGCGCCGACGCCGTGATCTCGACGAGGTCGCGCCGGGCCGCCGGCTCGCCGCCCGAGAGATGGACCTGCAGCACGCCGAGCGCGGCCGCCTCCGTGAACACGCGCGCCCAGGCCGCGGCGTCGAGCTCGTCGTCGCGCCGGTCGAGCGCGAGCGGGTTCGAGCAATAAGGACAGCCGAGCGGACAACGGTGGGTCAGCTCAGCGAGCAGGCCGAGCGGACGCGGCAATGCGGCACCGTTTGTCGCCACCTAGAGCTCCATCAACCGTTTGTCCGCGAGCCCGCGCAGCATCGCGGCCACGTCGGTCGCGATACGCTCGCGCGGCGCCGAGAAGGTCTTCGCAAGATCGTCGACGATCGCCGCAAAGGTCGCCTCGCCGGTGCAGCGCTTGACGATCTCGGCCGCGATCGCGTCCGCCTTGAACACGCGCTCGGGCGCGAGCAGCACCCAGCCGCCCTGCGCCTCGTTGTGCACGAGCCGCACGCCGCGCGGCAGGCGCGGGCGCGCTTCGGGCGAGATCGATGCGGTCTGCGGCGTGTCCGTCACGCTACGCTCCTCATTGTTTGGCGCATGTCCTCACCGGCGAACCGGTGTCCACCCCGGATTCAAGTCCGGGGGAGGCTTTCACTGGGACATGCTCTACGCCATGTAACCGCCGTCGATCGGCATCACGGTTCCGATCGCATAGGAGGCGGCGTCGCAGCACAACCATAGCACGGCGGCGGCGATCTCGGCGGGGTCGCCGATGCGACCACGCGGCGTCTGGCGGATGATCGCGCCCGCGACCTCGAGGTCGCGCTGCATCCAATTGGTGACCGGCGGCGTGTCGACCCAGCCCGGGCAGATCGCGCAGATGCGCGGACCGCTCGCCGCATATTCGAGCGCTGCGCTGCGCGTGAGGCCGACCACGCCGTGCTTTGCCGCCGCGTAGGCGCTGCCGGCCGGAAACGGATAGCCGCGCAGGCCATCCACCGAGGCATTGTTGACGATCACGCCCGACTGCTCCATGGCGGGAATCTCGCATCGCATGCAGAGGAACACCGAGGTGAGAAAGCCGTCGATGGTGCGCCGCCAGGCGTCCTCCGTCATCTTGCCGACCGGCGCGCCGCGACCGCCGCTGCCGCCGTTGTTGAACGCATAGTCGAGCCGGTCGTGCAGCCTGATGACGCCGTCGACGAGCCGGGCGACCGACTTGCCGTCGGCGACGTCGGCGGCGCGCCATTGCACGTCGCCCTCCGCCGCCAATGCCTTCACGGCCTCATTGCCGCGCCGCTCGTTGCGGCTCGCGATCACGACGCGCGCGCCCTGCTGCGCGAAGGCGCGCGCGGTCGCGAGCCCGATGCCGCTGCTCCCGCCCGTCACCAGCGCGACCTTGTCGCGCATCTCGGGATAGCTCGGCATGTCGGCCCTTTTGCTCAGTCCTTCGGCACGAACGTGCCGGGCGGCGGCATCTTGGGATCGACATAGGCGAGATAGAGCGCATCGAGCATCGACCACAGCACGCCGCACTTGAATTCGAGCGCCGCCAGCACGAGCTGTTGCTGCTCGGGCGTCCTGGCATTCTGTTTCACGTAGGCGAGCGCGAAATCGGAATCCTGGCGCGCCTGCGGCGGTCGCGCCGTGAAATAGGCGAGCGTCTCCGCCGTGACGAAGTCGTAGTTCTTGAGCATTCCGTCCATGCGCTCGCTGATGATCACCGGGGAAAAGAGCTCGGTGAGCGAGGACGCGATCGCCTCCAGCAGCGTCTTCTCGGCAACGAAATGCACGTAGGCGTCGACCGCGAAGCGGGTCGCCGGCAGAAGGCCGGCGAGCGACGTGACGTAGTCGCGGTCGAGCCCGAGCCCGTCGGTGAGCTTGAGCCAGCGCGCGATGCCGCCCTCGCCCGCCTGCGGGCCATCATGATCGGCAAGCCGCCGTCGCCACTCGCGGCGGATGTCGCTGTCGGTGCAGCGCGCGATCAGGCTCGCGTCCTTCACCGGGATCATGGCCTGGTAGTAGTAGCGGTTGAGCGCCCACGCCTGCACCTGGCCCTTGCTGCACTGGCCGCCGTGCAACAGGTGGTGGAACGGATGCAGCCGATGATAGCGCCGCGCGCCGATGTCGCGCAGCGCCGCTTCGAGGTCGTCGGGAGAGAGCATTTTCATAGCTCGATCCTAAACCCGTCCTCGGCGATCTCCCAGCCGGCCGCCTCGACCTTGCGGCGCTCCGGCGCGCCGGCGACGCGGATCGGGTTGGTGTTGTTGATATGCATATAGATGCGCCGGCCGGACAGATTCGCAAGCGCCGCGAGCGAGCCGCCCTCGCCGTCGATCGGCATGTGGCCCATGCGGCGGCCGGTCTTGGCGCCCGTTCCACTCGCGATCATCTCGTCGTCGGCGAACAGGGTACCGTCGAACAGCGCCGCATCGGCGCGCGCGAGGCGGGTCATCAGTGCCGGCGTCACGGCGGCGCAACCCGGCACGAAGGCCAGCCGGCGCTCGCCGCAGACGAGTTCGACCCCGACATTGGCCTCGGTCTCGGCCGCAAGCGCCGGATCCGTGCCTTCAAGATAAAGCGGCACCTTGCCCGGCACGGTGAACAGCTCGGCCGAAAGGCCGTCGGCCAAAGCGAACGGCGCGCCGAGCGCGCACGGATGCCGCGCCACGAGATCGGGCGCAAGCACATTGAACATCGGATTAGCGGCGACGGTCGCGAGCGTCTCGGCGCTGCCAAAGAGCGTGAAAGCGTGGCGCTCGCGCAGCGCCAACAAGCCGGTGGTCTGGTCGATCTCGGCCCCGGTCAGCACCACGCCTGCGATCGGGCTGCCGCGCAGGCCCGCATGCGGCTGCAATGCTGGCGTCACGGCGATCTGCTCGCGCAGATCGGGCGACGCGTTGAGGAGGGTGTAATTCTCGCCGTCAACCGAGACGGCAATGCTGGCCTGGGTGCTGCGCCGAACGCGCGTGTCACCATCCCAGGCCAAGCGGCAGACCGGGCAACGGCAATTCCATTGCGGAAAACCACCACCGGCTGCGGCACCGAGCACGATGGCGGTCAACCGCCCCATCGAGGGGGCCGGGTCGTCAGAGGGTCAGAAAATCAGATTTCGGCCGGCAGGTAGCCGTTGATCTCGAGGCCGATGCAGATCTCGACGAGGGTCGGGGTGGTCCAAGCCATTGTCGCGTTCCTCTTCCAAAAATTATTGCGATGTTCGGTCCGAGCTTTGGGTCTCGGCCTCGACTTACGCTTACTTTAACCTGGGCCGCGTGTCACAAGCAAGACGGGATGCCGCAACGCACAATCGATAGTCCCATCACAAACGCGTCAGAAGATGCCGAGATGCTGGCGCAGGTCGACCGCGCCGCCCTTGAGGTTGGCGGCCGCGTCGACCACCGCGACCCGCCCGCTGTTGAGGATGACGACCTCGTCGGCGACGTCGAACACCAGGTTGGGGTTCTGTTCGACGAGCACGATCGAGAGGCCGCTTTCCTTGAGTTTGCGGATGGTCGCCATCACCTCGGCGACGATCTGCGGCGCAAGGCCCTCGGACGGCTCATCCATCAGGAGCACGCGCGGGTTCGACATCAGCGCCCGCCCGATCGCAAGCATCTGCTGCTCGCCGCCGGAAAGATGCGCCGCCATCTGGCTGCGCCGCTCGGACAGGCGGGGAAACGTGCGAAACACGGTGTCGAGCGTCCAGGCGGCGGCGCCGCCCTGCACGGGCCGCCGGGCCGCGACGATCAGGTTCTCGCGCACCGTCAGGCTCTTGAAGATCCGGCGTCCCTGCGGCACCAGCGCGACCCCGCGCGCCGCGATCTGCTCGGGCGCCAGCCGGTGCACGGCCTGACCGAATACCTCGACGGCGCCGCGGCGCGCCGGCACGAGGCCGACCGTCACGTTCATGCAGGTCGTCTTGCCGGCGCCGTTGCGGCCGAGCAGGCCGAGCAGGCGCCCCTCCCCGGCCGCGAACGACACCTTGGCCAGCACGTGGCTGTCGCCATAGTAGGCATCGACCTCGTTGAGGCTGAGCGCGCTGGTGCTAGTGGCCAAGGTACACCTCGCGGGTGCGCGGATCGGCGACCACCTCGGCGCGCGATCCCTCGACGATCACCTCGCCGAAATGCAGCAGCGTGATCCGCTCGGCGAACTCAAGCGCCACGTCCATGTCGTGCTCGATCATCACGATGGTCACGTCGCGCGGGATCGCCAGGAGCAATTTCTGCACATCGCGCCGTTCGTCGAGCGACAGGCCCGCGAAGGGCTCGTCGAGCAGCAGCACTTTCGGGTTCTGCGCCAGCGCCATGGCGATCTCGACGCGGCGGCGCTCGCCATAGGACGTCTGCGCCAGCGGCCGCCCGGCGAGATGGTCGAGGCCGACGCGGGCGAGCGCGGCGTGCGCGGCCTCGACCAGGTGGTGCTGGCGGTCGAGATCGACGAACGGATTCCATCGCAGCCCCGAGAGGCCGAGCAGCGCCAGCGTGACGTTGCGCAGGATGGTGTCGCGCGCGAACAGCGTGATGATCTGGTAGGTGCGCGCGAGGCCCAGATGGGCGCGCCGCCGGCTCGGCTGGCGGGTGACGTCGGTGCCGTTGAAGATGATCGCGCCCGCGTCGAGCGCGATCTCGCCGGTGATCAGGTTGAACAGCGTCGTCTTGCCGGCGCCGTTCGGCCCGATGATCAGCCGCCGCTCGCCCGGCGCGACCGCGAGGTCGACGTTCTTGGTGACGCGCAGGCCGCCGAACGATTTCGTCAGGCCACGCACCGCCAGCGCCGGCGGCGGCGCGTCGCGCGCGATCGCGTCGGCCGGCGCCGTCATGGACGATGCTCCTTGAGCGCAGGCGGCGCCGCGGGAGCCGCCGGCTGCTTGCGCCTCCCCTGCCAGGCGAGCCTCCACAGGCGCACCGAGCCCGGCACCAGCCCCTCGGGCATGAACGTGATGATGAGGACGAAGATGAAGCCGAGCGCCATGTTCCAGCGCTCCACATAGGCGCTCACCACGTTCTTCATGATCACCACGATGGCGGCGCCGACGATCGGCCCGAGCAGGGTCGCGCTGCCGCCCGAGATCACCATCAAGAGGGCCTCGGCCGAGGCCTGCAGCGCCGACACCTGCGGGCTGACGAACTGGTTGTAGTAGATGAAGAGCAGGCCGGAGACGCCCGTCCAGAATCCGGAGAACAGGAAAGCGACAAAGCGGATAAGCCAGACATTGTAACCGAGCGCATTCATCCGGCGCGGCTGGTCGCGCGTGCCGCGCAGGCTTGCGCCGAACGGCGAGCGCACGAACAGCGCCATGGCGGCGACCGCGACCAGGAAGACGACGAGCGTCGCGAAATAGAACGAGGTCGCGCTCGCGAGACTGATGCCGAAGATGGTCGGTCGTCCCGACACGTTCACGCCGTTGTCGCCGTGCGTGAGCCCGGCCCAGCGATACGCGATGCCCCAGACGATCTGGCCGAGCGCGAGCGTGATCATGAGGAAGCCGATGCCGGTCGCGCGCAACGCGAGCACCGCGAACACCGCCGAGGCGACGAGCACGGCCACAAGCGCGGCGAGATCGGCCAGGAGATGGCCGTGGCCGGCCTCCATCAGCAACGCGGCCGTATAGCCGGCGATCGCAAACAGGCCGGCATGACCAAGCGAGACGAGTCCGCCGTAGCCGACCAGGACGTTGAGCGCGAGCGCGAGCACGGCGAACAGGAGGATCTGGCTCGCGACGTTGACGTAGTAGGTGTTCGCGACCCACAGCGGCAGCGTGGCCAGCAGAAGGATCGCGGCGGCGATCGCCGCACGCCGCGCCATGATCCCCGTCATGGCACGACCTTGCCGAACAGGCCCTGCGGGCGCAGCACCAGGACGACGACCATCGGCAGGAACAGGATCACGTAGGCGAGGTCGGGAAACCACGCCTGGCCGAAATTGTAGAGGAAGCCGATAATGAAGCTGCCGACCAGCGCGCCGAGCAGGCTGCCGGTGCCGCCGAGGATGACGACGATCAGCGCGACCGGAAGCATCTCGGCGTCAAGGCCCGGATAGACCGAGAGCACGGGCGAGCCCATGACGCCCGCAAAGGCCGCGAGCCCGGCACCGAGCGCGAAGATCAGGGTGAAGAGCTGCGACACCTTGATGCCGACCACGCGCGCGAACGGCGCGTCGTCGACGCCGGCGCGGATCATCGCGCCGAGCCGCGTCCAGTCGACCAGCAGCCACAGCGCGGCCGCGACAACGACCGCGACCACCACGATCGCAAGCCGAAAGACCGGGAACAACGAACTGCCGACCTGGACGGCGCCCCGGCATAGCCAAAAGGCGCACAATCCGCTCGGCGTCTCGGGCTGGTAAGGATCGCCGGTCCAGATCATCAGGCAGGCATCGGCCACCACGAAGGAGAGGCCAAGCGTCAGCAGCACCTGCGCGAGCTCCTGACCGGCCAGCCGGCGCAGCAGGAAACGCTCGATGAACGCGCCGATCAGCGCCATGGTGACCGCGCTCAACAGCGCGGCGAGCCAGAAGTTCACACCGTATCTGAGAAACGTAACGCCGAAATAGGCGCCCAACAGGAAGAACGAGCCGTGCATCAGGTTGGGGATACGCATGAGGCCGAAGATGAGCGAGAAGCCTGCCGACAGCAGGAACAGCAGCCCTCCATAGGATATGCTGTTCACCGCCAGGGGGAGCCACTGACTCATCTAACAATCCGCCTTATCGAACCCACCCGATGCGCCCCGCATCCGGCAACGTCACGATCCCGATCTTTCACCCGGCTGTTCGAGGTCGACTATTCGAGGTTCTTGGCCGGCGGATAGTCGCGGGAATAGACCGGATTCGCAAGGAAGGCCTTCTCGTCGTAGGTCCAGAACTGGCTCACGTTCGGATAGGTCTTGATGATCGTGTTGACGAGCTGACCATTCTTGCGCTCGCACTTGCGGATGAAGACGTCACCGACCGCGTTGCCGAGGTGATCGAACTTGAGCGGGCCGCGCGGCGTATCGGTGAGCGACACTTTGTGCAGGGCCGCGGCGAATGCGGCGCGGTCGTCGGCGTTGCCGCCCGCGCCCTGGATCGCGGCCTCGACGCACTGGCCCGCGATGTACATGCCGGCCGAGTAGCCGCCCGGCAGCACGCCGTAGTTCTTCTGCATGTCGGCGACGAACTGCTTGTTGCTCGGGACGTCCCGATCGGCCGAGTACCAATGCGACGAGATCACACCCACCGCCTCGTCACCGAGGCTCTTGAGCAGCGCGTCGTCCATCGCGGTCCAGCCGGCGAGCAGCGGAACCTTCGCCTTGACGCCGAGGTCCGCATAGGCGCGCATGAACTTCACCGGGTTCGATCCCGCAAAGCCGTTGAACACGCAATCGACGTTGCTGATCTGCGCGATGTAGGGCGTGTAGTCCGGCGTCACCAGCGGCGGCCACAGCTTCTTCACCACCTTGCCGCCCGCGTCCTCGAACACGCGCTGGAAGCCGGCCATCTGCTCGTAGCCGAAGGCGAAGTCCTCCGAGATGGTGGCGGCGCGCTTGTACTTGAGCTCCTTGGCGGCGTAGTCGCCCATCGGCTGGCAGCACTGGGCGGACGTCGCCGACGGCCGGATGATGAAGGGATTGGCCTTGCGCTGGGTCATGTCCTCGGCGGCCGCGAGGCTGATGAGCGGCGTCTTGTTGTCGCGCACGTAGTCCGCGATGGCGAGCAGCTCGAACGCCGCCAGCGGCCCCAGGATGACATTGACCTTGTCGCGCTCGACCAGCTCCTGGGCCTTGGTCTTGGCGCCCGCCGGGTTGCCGCCGGTATCGGCGACGACGAACTCGACCTTGCGGCCGGCGAGCGTGTTGTTCTTCTGCTTGAGGAACGTGGAGATGCCCTGCTCCATCTGGATGCCGCCCTGCGCGAGCGGGCCGGTCTTCACCGTCAGCAGGCCTATCTTGAACGGGGCCCCCTGCGCGATCGCCGGCATGGCAATCCCCGTCGCGGCGGCGGCACCGGCCGCCGTGCTCGCCAGGAATTTGCGCCGATTGATGCGAATGGGCATGGGCCGGTCCTCCTTGCGTTAACCCGCTTGCGGGGCTGTTCGTCCGCGGCATCCCGGCACAACACCGTCATCCGCCAAGATATTCCATGATATAAAGCCCGGCATTGTAATCGGTGCAATAGACAATCCCATTGCGGTCGACGAATACGTCGGTGGACTGAATGACGCAGGCGCGGTTGGGCCGATGATCGACGAGGCGCATGGGCGTCGGCGGGACCAAGGCACCGACCTCGGCGGGCCGATACTGGTCGCGAATATCGAACACGCGCACGCCGGCGTTCTGGTAGGTCGCGAAGATCAGCTCCGAGCTGACGAAGCTGCCCGGCCGGTTCTCGTGGATGTTGTGCGGGCCGAAATGCGCGCCCTTGGCCTTGTAGTCGACCTCGTGCGGCGTCGGGAAGGTCGCGATGCTGACCGGGTTCGCGGGCTCGCGGATGTCGAACAGCCAGATCAGCTTGAGCCCGTCCTCCTGGTGATCGAGCACGGCCTCGTCGAGCACGACGAGGAGATCGCGGTCGGGCAAGGGCAGGCAATTGTGCGTCCCGCCGCCGAACGGCGGCGCCCAGTTGCGATGCGTGATCAGCTTGGGCGCGCCGCGGTCCGCCACGTCGATCATCACCAGGCCGGCGTCGCGCCAGGCGCCGTACGCCGTGTCGCCGTGCACGATCGCATGGTGCAGGCCGTAGCGCCGCGTCGCCGCCCATAACGGGGTCTCACGGGCCGCCTGATTTCATGCCGGGCAGCCAGTAGCGCCCGGCCTCGCGCGGACGCGTCGGATCCGCCATGTCGACGGTGACGAAGATGTAATCGGTGAAGCCGTCGATCAGCGCCGACACGTAGGCCCAGCGCCCGCCCGTGTACCAGACACGATGAATGCCGCCACCCGCGACCGGCATGAAGCCGATCCGGCGCGGCGATCCGGGCGTCGAGATGTCGTAGACCGCGAGGCCCGCGGTCCAGTCGCGCGCCGCGGACGTTGCCTCCGCGGGTCTGGGTTGCGCGGTGCCGACGACGGTGCCGACCTGGCTGCGATAATAGGCGCGCTCATCCGCGAAGGCCGCTTCGGCGAACATGTCCTTGGCGTTGATCACGAGCAGCAGATCGCCGTGGACCTGGAGATGGATGTTCCAGGTGCCGTTCGGCGCCGCGATGTGGGCGTGCGGCTTCGGCGCGCGCGGATCGCGCACGTCGACGATGCTGAAGCCCTTGGAGAACATGTGGCCGATATAGGCGAAGCCGCGTTCGACCATGATCTGCACGCCGTCCGGGCGGCCGCCCTGATCGGAGTAGCCGATGAGCCGCATGTTGCGCGCGTGGTCGGGGGTGGGGAGGTCGGAGATCATGAAGGTCTCACTTCAGATTGCGTGAGCGGCTCTAGCGTCCGCTCCCCCGCTTGCGGCCGCTTGCGGGGGAGGGAGACGATGCGCAAGTTATGCCGCCAAAAAGTTCGGCACTGCGATCCAGTCCATCATGGCGCGATAGTCCTGCAGCGTCTTCCACATGGCGCGGTCCTCATCGGTCTTGAGATCGACCCCGAGGTGCGTGCCGAGCTTGCGGCCGTGCATCATGATGCGGTCGGCCATCGGCGCGCGCCGCGCCTGGTATTGCGCGAGCGCGCGGTCGACGTCGTCGCGGCCCGCGAGCGCTTCGGCGAGCGCGCGGGCGTCGTCGCCCGCCTTGGCGACACCGAAGCCCATGTGCGGACGCGCGCTCGAGGCGGCGTCGCCCAACAGGATGATGCGGCCGAACACCAGTTGCGGCGCGGAGAAATCGTAGATCGGCGTGAAGAACGGTTGCTTGATCTTCAACAGCGTGTCGAGGAAGGCGGGCGGCAGCTCGCGCCTCGCTTCCGCGTGCAGGCGCGCGATCAGATCCTTGCGCACCAGGGGCGGCGGCACCGAATACTCGTGCTGGTGCCCGTTCTCGTCGACGCACATCTCGCGCAGCGTCGCGGCGTCGCCGACCCGGTACCAGATGAAATTGTAGCGTCGCCTGCCCGGCCGCAGGTCGTTGTCGAAGCCCGCGATCGGATAGCCGATCACCTGCTGGCGCTCCGGCAGGTAGAAGGTGAAATGCGGAAAGATGCTCGCGAGCGTCTCGGGCGCGAGATCGGCCTCGTTCGGCGCGCCGCGCCAGATGTAATAGCCCGCATAGATCGGCTGAATCTCGGGGGCGACCTGGGCGCGCACGCCCGAGCGGATGCCATCGCCGCCGATCACGAGATCGGCGCGCTCGCGCCGCCCGCCCGTGAAGTGCACGACGACCTCGCTGCCGTCCTGCTCGGCGCGCTCGAAGTTGCAGCCGAGATGATAGTTCTCGGCCGGCACGGTATCGCGCAGCAGGCGCTGCAGCCGGTCCCACGAGGTCAGCACCTGCGGAAACGGCTTGTCGGCGATGACGCGCCCCTTGCGGTCGATGGCGATGCGTCGCTCGACCGTGATGCCGAGATCGCGCGTGCCGGCGCCGGACAATTCCAGCGCCTCGATCAGCTCCGGATGGGTCGTGATGCCGGCGCCGCGGCCGACCAGCTCCACGGCTGAGCGCTCGAACACGTCGACCTGCCAGCCGATCTTGCGCAGGAACGCGGCGGCAAAGAGCCCCGACATCGAGCCGCCGATCGCGACCGCGCGTCGCGCGGTCCGGCCATGCATGTTCACGCGTCACCTCCGGCCATTGTGACCGCTATGCTCTATCAAACGAATCGACTGCCGGGCAAACATCGCCTTCACGTAACGGATACGGACACAGCATGACCGGCGGGACCGGATATGCGTTCGCGGCGCTGGTCTGCTACGGGCTCGGCGACTTCATCTACAAGAACGCCACCGCCGCGGGCGTGCAGCCGCACCATTTCCTGATGGGACAGGCGTGGTGCTTCACGCCCGCCATCATCCTCTATGCCTGGGCGACCGGCACGCTGGTGATCGGGCCCGCCGCCGCCTGGGGCGGGCTCGCGGGCCTGTTCTTTTTCGTCGGATTCTACAATTTCCTGCGCAGCCTGGCGGGCGGATCGGTCAGCATCAGCGCGCCGGTCTTCCGCCTCAACTTCCTGATCACCGCGATCCTCGCCATCGCGGTGCTGGGCGAGCCCGTGCGGCTCCCCATGCCGGTCGCGCTCGTGCTGGCGCTCGCCGCGATCTGGCTGCTGCTCGGCGGCAGCGAGCGCGGCAAACGGCCGGAACTCGACCGCCGCTCGCTCGGCGCCGTCTTGATCGCGACGCTGGCAACCGGAATTGCGAACTTTTGCCACACCATGGGGCTGCGCCATGGAGGCCTGCCCGAGACATTGCTGGCGTCGCAGGCCGCCGTCTTCGTCGTGCTTGCGACCGCATTCGCGCGCATCGTCGACGGAAAGATCGCGCCACCCGCGATGATGTGGAAGCACGCGGCCGCGGCCGCCGCGGTGCTGATCGTCGCGTTCCTGTTCATGCTGCACGGGGTCGCGCAAGGGCCCGCGAGCGTGCTCGTCCCGATCGCGCAGATGGGATTCGTCGTCACCGCCGCGCTCGGCATTCTGGTGCTGCGCGAGCCGATGACGGCGCGCAAGGCGGCCGGCCTCGGGGCGGCGCTCGGCGCGCTCGCGGCCTTGGCATTGGGTTAACGCGGCTTCTTGCGATCGCGCTTGCGGCGAAACAGCCCCTGGCCGGGTTTGGGCCGCGGGCGCATCGCGGTCGTGCGCGCGGCCGCCGGCTCGACGCGGCGCTCGTAGGTAACGTGCTTCGCCTCGAAGCCGTACATCTCGTAGACCGACTGCATCGCCTCGTTTGCCGTATGGGTGCGTCCCATAAGGCGCGCGAGCCCGTGCGCCGCGCAATGGTCGAGGCAGGCGCGCATCAGCTTCATGGCGTAGCCGGTGCCGCGGAAATCGGCCGCCACGTAGAAACTGCGCAGCTCGCCGTAACGCTCGTGCGTGATGAAGTTCTCGCGCGCGCCGATCCACGCCCACGCGACGATGCGGCCATCGGCCTCGCCGACCATGGGCTCGCTCTTGCGATCGTCGACCGCCTGCCGCAGCTTGCGTTCATAGAACGCGAGGTCTGTCACGGGATCGTCCGGAAATGAAATTTCGGCGATCTCGCGCTCGAACTGCGCGATCACCGGCACGTCCTCGGGCTCGAGCCGCCGCAACACGACCCGGTTGGCCGGGTTTTCCGCCATCGCCATCTCCGTCAGCACGTGCAACGCATAGCATAGGCAGAGCGGCCGTGGCGCGATTGTCGGCGTTCGCGTAAAAGGCGTGCATGGACGATGCCGGCATGCTCGAGACGATCGCCCGCGCGACGCGGCTGCGCGAGGGCCCGGCCGGCGTCGCGGCGGTGCTGCGCGCCGTCTATCGGGCGGGCTCGCTGCGCCTGCAGGACGCGGCACGCGAGGCGCGCCTGCCGCTGCCGGTGACGACCGCGATCCGGCGCGAGCTCGAGAAAGCGGGCATCCTGGAGCGCAAGCACGGCCTCTCACTCACCGAGGCGGGACGCGGCTTCGTCGAGGGCACGCTCGGCCTCGGCGCGACGCACGACGCGGCGTGTCCGGCCTGCGCGGGCCGCGGGCTCATTATTCCGACGGCGTTGCGCGCGGCGGTCGAGCGCCTCACGGCGCTCATCGCGGATGCGCCATCGGTCGACGTGACGCTCGACCAATGCCCGTGCACGCCCGAGACCGCGGTGCTGCGCGCGCTGCTCATGCTCGAGACCGGTGCGCTCGAGGGCAAGCGCGTGCTCGTTCTCGGCGACGACGACTCGCTCTCGGTCGCGATCGGCCTCGTGGGTCGCGCGCTGCGGCAAGGCGACCTCACGCGCGGCATCACGGTCATCGAGTCCGATCCGCGCCGCGTCGCGTTCCTGCGCGCGGCCGCGGCCGGCGAGCAGATCGCCATCGACGCGATCGAGCACGACCTGCGGGCGCCGCTGCCCGCCTCGCTCGGCGGCGCCTTCGACGTGGTCGCGACCGACCCGCCCTACACGCTGCCGGGCGCCAGGCTCTTTCTCGCCCGCGGTGCCGCGGCGCTGCGCGGCGACGGCGCGTGCTATTTCTCCTTCACGCACTGGCCCGCCGCGCCGCTCGCCGAGCTGCAACGCGTCATCCTCGATCTCGGCTTCGCGATCCGCGCCGTGCACCCGGGCTTCAACCGCTATCTCGGCGCGAGCGTGCTGGGCGGCGTCGGCGACCTGTTCGAGCTCGCCCAGGTGCGCGCCGCGGACGCGGATCTGGAGGCCTGGCAAGGGCCGCTCTACACGGCCGAGCTCAACCCGCGGACGCGGATCTATGCGTGCGCCGCGTGCGGAGCCGAAACGATCCTGGGGGAGAACGATGCGCCCGCGACCATCGAGGCGCTCAAGGACGCGGGTTGCCGGCGCTGCGGCGGAAAGATCTTCCGCCGACGAGCGGGCGAGAGCGCCGCTCAGCCTGCGTAAATCGCCGCGCGCCGATCAGGGCAATCCGACGGCCGGCCGCTCCGGACGATAGCTCAAAGCGGCCGCGGGCGCCGGCGCGACAATCGCGGGCTGCTCGGCGGGACGCGTGCCTTTGAGCGCGGCCACGAAGTCGGCGAACCACTTTTGCACCGAATGCCTTCGCAGCTTGGTCATCATCGCGGACCAGCGCTCGCGCCGCTCCTCGAGCGGCATCGCGAAGGCGCGGGCAAAGGCCTGCGCCATGCCGTCGATGTCGTGCGGATTGACCAGCACGGCCGCGTCGAGCTCTTTGGCGGCGCCGGCGAATTCGGAGAGCACCAGCGCGCCCGGATCATTCGGATTCTGCGCCGCGACGTATTCCTTGGCGACCAGGTTCATGCCGTCGTGCAGCGGCGTGACGAGCCCGACCTGCGCGACGCGATAGAACCCGGCGAGCGTCGACTGGGCGTAGCCCTTGTTGACGTAGCGCACCGGAGCCCAGTCGACCTCGCCGTGCCGGCCGTTGACCTCGCCGACGAGCGTCGCGAGATCGCGGTTGAGCTGGCTGTAGGTCGGGATCTGCTTGCGCGACGGCACCGCGATCTGCAGCAGCGAGACCTCGCCCTGCAGCGACGGCTGCGCCGTCAGCATGCGATCGAAGGCGCGGATGCGGTTGTCGAGGCCCTTCGAATAGTCGACGCGATCGACGCCGATGGCGAGCTTGACGCCCCGCAGGCTCGCGCGCAGGCGCGCGAACTCGTGGCGGACGACCGCCTTGGCGGCGCGCGCCGCGAACGCGTCGGCGTCGATGCCGATGGGAAACACCCCGATACGCGCGACGCCACCGGCACTGGCGACGAGACTATCGATCACGTCGAGGCCGAGCTCATTGGCAACATAGTCGGCGAAATTCTGCTTGTCGTCCTCGGTCTGGAATCCGATCACGTCGTAGGCGAGCATTGCCTCGACGAGGTCGCGATGATGCGGCACGCCCAGCATCACGCTGCGGTTCGGCCACGGCGTGTGCAGGAAGAATCCGAGCGGGCGCGTGACGCCGAGGCGCCGCAGTTCGGCGCCGAGCGTGAGGAAATGATAATCGTGGATCCAGTAGGTCGCGTCGGGACGGCCGAAGCGGAGCAGACCGCGCGCCATGAACGCGTTGACCTCGCGATAGCAGCGATAGTCATCGAGCGTGGCGCGGATCAGGTCGGGGCGCGAGTGCAGCGCCGGCCACAGCACGGAGTTGGCGAAACCTTCGTAGTAGCCACGATAAGAGGCGGCGGGCAGGTCGACGGTCGCGATGGCGCCGGCGCCGAGCGCCTCGATCTCGGCAAACGAGTTGCGATGCGAGGCGTCGCGCAACCGGCCGCTCGATCCGACCCAGATCGCGCCGCACTCCTGCACGACGGGCAACAGCGCGCTCGCCAAGCCACCGGCGATCGGCTCATCTGCCTTGGCTTTCGCCACACGATTGGAAACAACTACGAGAACTCATGGGGTATCTCCGATGCCGACCGGATAACCTGTGGTCGCGCCGATGGTTCCTTGTTCCCGTCGGCGTCACTGCATGGCGGACGGTGCGCTTGTGCCGAAAAAGATGCGCTGACGGCGAGAAAAAACAGACGCCGCGCATCAGCGTTCCGTTCGCTCACTCCGCCGCGTAGGCCATGGTCGACAACAGTGCAATTTCGGCGTGGCGCGAGTCCATCCGCGTATGCTGCACCACGATCGGCACGTCCGACTCGAACACCGAGGCGTAGTCGGTATCGCGCGGGACCGGCTGCGGATCGTCGAGATCGTTGAAGCGCAGATGCAGCGTGCGGCGCGCCGCGACGGTCAACCGGTACGGGCCGACAGGCTCGCGGTTGGCAAAGAAGATCGTGATCGTCACATGCGCGTCGCGGTCGGTCACATTCAGGATGCAGGCGGTCTCGTGCGAGATCAGCGCGCGATCGGAGAACGAGCTTTCGGACGGAATATAGCCTTCGGCGATGGCCCACCGCTTCCGCCCGAGTGCCTCCATGGCGGACCTCCTCGTCAAAGCTTGCGCATGTTCTTATCGGCGCCGGTGTCCGCTTCCGCCGCAACACCAGCAGCACATCTTGATGAACGCCGGTGGATGCGACTGGGTTCCCATCGCGAATCGTTGAAGGCGAAAGGGGGGCGCCCGCTTGCCAAAGCACGGAACCATTTGGTTCCACCGAGCGTCATCTCATTTTGGCTCGGCGCGGACGGCGGGCGCGCGGGCGCATCGCTTCGTCAAGGACCAGCATCATGCGCGCGATTACCGTCACGCCTGGCGTGCCCAACTCGGCGCGGCTCGACGACGTGCCGGCCCCTCCACTCTCGGACGGCGCGATCCTGGTGCAGACGCTGGCGCTCGGCGTGTGCGGCACCGATCGCGAGATCGTCTCCGGCCTGTACGGCTGGACGCCGCCCGGCGAGCAGCGGCTGGTGCTCGGGCACGAGTCGCTCGGCCGGGTCGAGGAGGCGCCGACGGGTTGCGGCTTTGCGCCCGGCGACCTCGTCGTCGGCATTGTGCGGCGGCCCGATCCGGTCCCCTGCCCGGCCTGCGCGGCGGGCGAATGGGACATGTGCCGCAATGGGCGTTACGTCGAGCGCGGCATCAAGGAGCGGCACGGCTATGGCGCCGAGCAGTTCCGCATCGAGCCGGGTTTCGCGGTCAAGCTCGATCCGTCGCTCGGATTTCTCGGCGTACTGGTCGAGCCGGCGAGCGTCGTCGCCAAGGCCTGGGACCACACCGAGCGCATCGGGGCGCGCACGCGTGCCTGGCACCCGCACACGCTGCTGGTCACCGGCGCCGGGCCGATCGGCCTCTTGGCGGCGCTGATGGGCGCGCAACGCGGGCTCGACGTGCACGTGCTCGACCACAGCGCGACGGGACCCAAGCCCGCGCTCGTCAAGGAGTTCGGCGGCACCTATCACACGGACCTCAAGGCGCTCGACGGCTTGGAGCCCGACATCCTGATGGAATGCACCGGCGCGCCGGCACTGATCCGCGACATCCTCGGCCGCACGGCGCCGGACGGGATCGTGTGCCTCGCCGGCGTCGGCGCGCCCGGCCACGCGTTCAGCTTCGACATCGGCGCCTATAACCGCACCATGGTGCTCAACAACGAGACCGTGTTCGGCACCGTCAACGCGAACCGGCATCATTACGCGATGGCGGCCGAAGCGCTCGCACACGCCGACAAGAACTGGCTCGAGCGCCTGATCACGCGCCGCGTGCCGGTCGCGCAGTGGGCGCAGGCGCTCGAAACCCAACCCGACGACGTGAAGGTCGTCATCGATTTCGCGGCGTAACGCCGAGGTCAGACCACATGTCCTCCCGCATCGAAGACTACGCCGTCATCGGCGACTGCAAATCGGCCGCGCTGGTCGCACGCGACGGATCTCTCGACTGGCTGTGCTGGCCGCGGTTCGATTCCGAAGCCTGTTTCGCGGCGCTGCTGGGCTCGGCCGACAACGGCCGCTGGCTGATCGCGCCGCACGACGCCAAGGCACGGGTGAGCCGGCGATACCGATCGAACACGTTGATCCTGGAGACACGCTTCGAGAGCGACGACGGCGCGGCGACGCTCGTCGATTTCATGCCGATACGCGGAGAGAACCCGGCGGTCGTGCGCCTCGTCGTCGGCGAACGCGGCCGCCTCGCCATGCGGCTCGAGCTGGTGCTGCGCTTCGGGTTCGGCGCGGTCGTCCCGTGGGTGACGCGGATGGAGGACGGCACGCTGCGGGCGGTCGCCGGGCCCGACATGGTCGTGATGCACACGCCGGTGCATCTCAAGGGCCGCAATCTCACGACAGTCGGCGAATTCACGGTCTCGGCGGGCGAGATGGTTCCGTTCATCCTCACCTACGCGCCCTCGCACCTGCCCGCACCGCATGCGGTCGCGCCGCAGGACGCACTCAAGGCGACCGAGGCGTTCTGGCAGACGTGGGCAGGGCACTGCCGGCCCGCCGGGCCATGGACCGACGTGGTGGTCCGTTCGCTGATCACGCTCAAGGCGCTGACCTACGCGCCGACCGGCGGCATCGTGGCGGCGCCGACCACGTCGCTGCCCGAGCGGTTCGGCGGCACGCGCAACTGGGACTATCGCTTCTGCTGGCTGCGCGACGCGACGCTGACGCTGTTCACGCTGCTCAACGCCGGCTACCACGGCTCGGCGCAGGCCTGGAACGAGTGGCTGCTGCGCGCGATCGCAGGCAGCCCCGACCAGATCCAGATCCTGTACGGGCTCGGCGGCGAGCGGCGCATGATCGAATGGGAAGCGGACTGGCTCGCCGGCTACGAGGGCTCGCGGCCGGTCCGCATCGGCAACGACGCCCATCGCCAGCTCCAGCTCGACGTCTACGGCGAGGTGATGGACGCCGCCCACCAGGCGCGGCGCAGCGGGCTCGCGACCCACGAGTCCGGCTGGAAGATGCATCTCGAGCTGCTCGACCATCTGGCCGGCATCTGGAAGGAGCCGGACGAAGGCATCTGGGAAGTGCGCGGCGGCCCCCAGCAGTTCACCCACTCGAAGGTGATGGCGTGGGTTGCATTCGATCGTGCGATCAAGAGCGCCGAGATGTTCGGCTTCGATGGCCCGGTCGACCGTTGGCGCAAGCTGCGCGCCGAGATCCACGACATGACCTGCGCGCAGGGGTTCGACAAGAACCTCGGCAGCTTCGTGCAGTATTTCGGCGGGAAGGAAGTCGATGCCAGCCTGCTGCTGATGCCCTGCGTCGGGTTTCTGCCGATCGACGACCCGCGGGTGCGCGGCACGATCGCGGCGATCGAACGCGACCTGCTGGTCGACGGGTTCGTCATGCGCTACCGGACGCACACCGGCGTCGACGGGCTCGAGCCGGGCGAAGGCGTGTTCCTCGCATGCAGCTTCTGGCTCTGCGACGCCTACCTCCTGCAGGGCCGTCGCGCCGAGGCCGAGCGCCTGTTCCGGCGTCTAGTCTCCTTGTGCAACGACGTCGGGCTGCTGAGCGAGGAATACGATTTCCGTTCGAAACGGCTGGCCGGCAATTTCCCGCAGGCGTTCTCGCATGTCGGGCTCGCCAACACCGCCTTCAACCTGACGCAGGCCGCGACAACGGTCGGGCAGCGAGCGCAGCCTGGCGACACGCTCGCCGCCGCGCGCGAGCCGGCGGCCTGAGGCCGCAAAACTCAGCGCCAGTAGCGGTCTTCCCAGCTGCGCGACAGCCGCATCGCGGAGAGGATCAGGCCGGCCATCGAGTAGGTCTGCGGAAAATTGCCCCACAGCGCGCCGCTCTGCGGATCGAGATCCTCCGACAGGAGGCCGTACCGGTTGCGGTGCGCGAGCGCATCCTCGAACAGCTCGCGCGCCTCGTCGACCCGGCCGAGCGACCACCACGCATCGATCAGCCAGAACCGGCAGATCAGGAAGGCGGTCACCGGCAGGCCGAAATCGTCGGCATCCGCATAGCGCATCACGTGCTTCTCGCGCACGAGCTCGCGCTCCATCGCGGCGACCGTGCGCGCGAAGCGCGGATCGTCGGCATCGAGCAGGCCGAGCTCGGGCAGCAGCAGCACGCTGGCGTCGAGATCCTCCGACTCGAACGCCGCCGTGAACGCGCCGCGCTTCTCGTTCCAGGCGCGGGCGAGCAGCGCATCGCGGATCGGTTCGGCGATCCGGTTCCAGTGCTCCGCGCGATCCTTGAGGCCGAGCCGCGCCGCAATGGCGGCAAGCCGGTGGCAACCCGCCCAGCACATCGCCACCGAATGGGTGTGGATGCGCTTGCGTCCGCGAAATTCCCAGATGCCGGCGTCGGGGATCAGCGCCGTCTGCGCCGCCTTGCTGCCGAGGGACTCGAGCAGCCGGAACAGCCCCTCGTCGCCGGGCCGCGGCAGCCGCCGATCGAAGAACATCGGCGTCGCCGCGAGGATGATGCTGCCGTAGGTGTCGTGCTGCGCCTGCTCGGCCGCCGCGTTGCCGATGCGCACCGGCCCGTCGCCGCGATATCCCTTGAGCGCCGGCGCGATCATCTCCTCGAGCGGATCGGTCGGCACCACGCTGTAGACCGGCCGCAGCATCTCGTCGCGATTGGCCGCGATCGACAGCGTGAAGTTGATGAAATCCTCCATCGTCTGCGTCGCGCCGATCTTGTTGAGCGCCTTCACGACGAAATAGGCGTCGCGCAGCCAGCAGTAGCGGTAGTCCCAGGTGCGGCCGGAGCCGGGCGCCTCCGGAATCGAGGTCGTCAACGCCGCGATGACGCCGCCGGTCTCGTCGAACGTGCTGAGCTTGAGCGTGATCGCGGCGCGGATCACCGCCTCCTGCCAGTCGTAGGAGATCGACAGCCCGCGCACCCAGGTCATCCAGTAGTCGCGCGTGCGATTGCAGAACTCTCCCGCGATATGCACGAGTGCGCCCGTGAACGGTTCGTCGGGACCGAAGACAAGGTGGAGCGTCCGGGTGACGACGAACGGCGCCTCGCTCTCGATCAACGACAGCGGCGCATCCGTGGTCACGCGCAGCACCGAGCTGCCATCGTGATAGCGGATGTGGTTGCTGCCGATCGAGCGCTGCTCGAACGGAAGACCGTAGCCGTGGGTCGGCCGCACCCGGATGGTGATGCGCGGCAAGCCGGCGACTGGCTCGATGATGCGAAACAGCTGCGGGGGGCGAAACACGCGGCCGAACTGCCGGAAGCGGGGCGCGAAATCGGTGATCCGCACCGCGTTGCCGTGCCGGTCGGTCAGCAGGGTCGAGACCACCGCCGTATTGCGCACGTACTCGGAATGGACGTGCGCCAGGTCATCGAGCACGACGTCGGTGAAGCCCTTCTCCTCGTCGCCGGCGAGCAGGCGGGAGAACAGTGGATCGCCGTCGAAGCGCGGAAAGCACCACCAGACGATGCGCGCCGACGGGTCGACCAGCGCCGCCGTACGTCCGTTGCCGATGACCGCGAGGTCGAGACCGTAATCGGTCATGGCGCGACGCTCTCGCCTGCCGGCGCGATCCGGTCGAGCCAGGCGCGCACGCGTGCCGGCGTCGCGAAATGGCCGGCGACGCCCGCGACGTCGCGCCCGACCGAGAACGCGGTGCCGTCGAACTCCGGCATGATCGCGAACACGGTCTCGTCGGTGGTGTCGTCGCCGATGAAGATCGGGCGCCGGCCCGCGAAGGGCGGGTGCCTCATCAATTCGCGCACGCCGCTCGCCTTGCTGAAGCCGGCGGGTTTGATCTCGATCACGGCCTTGCCGGGAAGGATCTCGATCGGCATCGGCCACGGCTGGGCGCAGAGCTTGTCGACGGCCGCGCGCAGGGGCTTTTCCCGGCCGGGCGCCTTCCGATAGTGCAAGGCAACCGAGAACTCCTTTGTCCTCCGCGGCGACGCCGTCGCGGGCGAGCGCTTTCAGCCGCCGCCTGAGCTCGGCGTCGAGTTGCGGCGCCGCGCCCGGCCGCACCTTCCGACCGTCGAGCAGCCGCAGCTCGGCCCCATGGCCGCCGACCAGCGCGAGGCGCAGCGGCGCGAACAGGTGGTCGAGATCGGTGGTCATGCGGCCGCTGACCAGCGCGACCGCACCGTCGGTCGCGGCGATCAGCCGCACCAGCGCGTCACGCAGTGAGGCGGGGACCCGGACCGCGTCGGGGCTCGGCGCGATGTCGACGATGGTGCCGTCCACGTCGAGCAGGAGCGCACTCTTGCGCAAATCCGGATGGAGAATCGGTTCGTCCGTGCTCATCGAGGAATCCCGTGCCTTTATCCTTGGCTCAGTCGACCGCCGCAAGCGGGCGCGCCACTGCTTCGAGCGGCTGCCGCTCGGCCGCCACGCCCCACACCCATTCGATCGCGCCCGCCGCGACCATCAGCGCCGCGCCGATGAGATAGCCGACGAATACGCTCGCACGGGAGCCGCTCGCAATCAGCGCGCCGAACAGCAGCGGGCCGAGGACGCCGCCGACGCCGGTGCCGACCGCGTAGAAGAACGCGATCGCCAGCGCGCGCATCTCGAGCGGGAAGATTTCGCCGACCGTGAGATAGGCGGAACTGGCCGCCGCCGAGGCAACGAAGAAGATCATCATCCAGGCGACCGTCTGGGCCTGCGCCGAGAGCACCGCGACGCTGAACAAGTAGCCCGTGGCGGCGAGAAGCAGGCCGGAGACGACGTAGGTTGAGGCGATCATGGTCTTGCGCCCGATCGTGTCGAAAAATCGACCGAGCAGCAACGGCCCGAAGAAATTTCCCGCCGCGAACGGGAGAATATACCAACCGACCCGCGCGGATGGCACGCCGTAGAAGTTCGTCAGGATGAGCGCATAGGTGAAGAAGATCGCGTTGTAGAAGAACGCCTGCGCGGTCATCAGACTCAGGCCCACCAGCGTGCGGCCGCGGAAGGTGCGGAACAGCGTGACCACGACTTCCAGGAGAGGCGTGCTGGCGCGCGTGCGCAGGCGTGCGCGCATGCCGTCGACCGGCGCGAGTTCGTGACCGTTTGCCTGCACGCGCGCCTCGATCTCGGCGACGACCGCGTGGGCGCGGTCGCCGTGTCCGTGCGTTACCAGCCAGCGCGGACTCTCCGGAATCCACCTGCGGATGAACAGGATCACCAGGCCGAGCCCCGCGCCAACCAGGAAGGCGAGGCGCCAACCCCAGTCGGAGCCTTTCGGCGCCGCGCCGAGCAGCACGATCGACACCACGGCGCCGAGCGCAGCCCCGATCCAGAAGCTGCCGTTGATGGCGAGATCGGTGTGCCCGCGATAGCGCGCCGGGATCAATTCCTGGATGGTCGAATTGATCGCCGTGTATTCGCCTCCGATGCCCGCGCCGGTGAGGAAGCGAAAGACGAAGAAGCTCGCCAGATTCCACGACGCCGCGGTCGCGGCCGTGGCGGCAAGGTAGACGGCGAGCGTGATAAAGAACAGCTTCTTGCGCCCGAGCCGGTCGGTGAGCCAGCCGAAGAAGATCGCGCCGAGCACGGCGCCCGCGACATAGGCGCTGCCCGTGAGGCCCACCTCGAAAGTCGAGAAGTGCAGCACCGGGCTCGCCTCGAACGCGCCCGCGAGCGAGCCCACCATGGTGACCTCGAGACCGTCGAGAATCCATGTGATCCCGAGCGCGACGACTACCAGCGTATGGAAGCGATCCCACGGCAGACGGTCGAGCCGTGGCGCGATATCGCTGTCGATCAGGCCGCCCGCGGCGCCTGCGCCTGCCCCCGCGTCGGCGCGACGGACATCCGGCGCGCCCGCGATCCGGCCGGAAGGAAGGGTGAAGAAAGGCGGGAATTCATGCAGCGAAGGCTTGCGTAAATTCATCCGAAAATTCATCGCATCGCTTGCAACCGGCGTGTCTTGTGCGCGTCTTGTAGAACGCCAGCACGGAACTTAGGTTCCACCTAGCGCGCCGCACACGAACTCAGCGAAGTAGCCCGGATTGAGCGAAGCGAAATCCGGGCTACAAGGAATCACAGACAACTCAGGCAGCGGCACGATGCTTGGACAGGCGGGTGATTTCCCGTTCGACCAACTCCCGGTAGAGACCCTCGCTCCGCATCAGCACGTCGGGCGCACCGTCCTGGACGACGCGGCCGGATTGCATCACAACGATGCGGTCGAAGCTGCGCACCGTGGAAAGCCGGTGCGCGATCGCGATGACGGTGCGGCCATGGATGAGGTTGCGCAGCGCGTCGCGGATCGCCTCCTCGGAATCCGAGTCGAGCGCCGACGTCGCTTCATCGAGCAGCAGGATGGGCGCGTCCTTGAGGAAGGCGCGCGCAATCGCGATGCGCTGGCGTTGCCCGCCCGACAGCTTGACGCCGCGTTCGCCCACGATCGTATCGAAGCCTTCCGGCATCGCCTCGATGAACTCGCAGTGCGCCGCGATCGCGGCGCGCAGCAGGTCGTCGTCGCTCGCCTCCGGCCGGCCGTAGCGGATGTTCTCGGCGACCGAACGGTGGAACAGCGAGGCTTCCTGCGGCACGACCGCGATGGCGTGGCGCAGGCTCTCCTGCGTCACGCGCGTGATGTTGTGCCCGTCGATCAGGATACGGCCGCTCTGCGTGTCGTAGAAGCGCTGCAACAGCGCGAACAGCGTCGACTTGCCGGCGCCCGACGGCCCGACGATGCCGACATGCTCTCCTGCCTTCAGCCGCAGATTGAACTTTTCGAAGATCGCGTGGCCGTCCGGATAGCGGAAGTCGACCTTCTCGAAATCGACGCTGGCGCTGCGGCGCGCGAGCGCCGACGCCTTCGGGTGATCGCGCAACTCGTGCGGAACGAGCAGCGTCGAGAGCGCCTCCGACAGGCGCGCCAGATGCTGGGTCACGTCGACGAGCGCAACCGCGAGGTCGCGAGTCGCGTGCAGCACCGACATGCCGAGGGTGCAAACGAGGACGACGTCGCCCGTCGTCGCCTCGCCCTGCTGCCACAGCCACACCGCCCAGGCGAGCAGCGCGATGGTGAGCGCGATGGTCGACCCGGCGTGCAGCAGGCGCAGCTTCTCGAGATAGATGAGGCTCGCGCGGCGCGCCGTCATCTCGCGGTCGACGGTCGCCTCGAAGCGGAGCCGCTCGCGGCGGAAGCCGTGGAAGGCGCGCACGAGCGGCATGTTGCCGATGATGTCGACCATCTCGCCGTCGACGGCGGCGGCGCGGTCGGCGAAATCATGGTGCAGCGGCTGGCCGGCCGCCGCGAGACGGAACATGATGCAGACCAGGATGCCGCCAAGCCCGAACAGGACGCCGGCCATCGGCAGGCTCACGGTCGCGACGAAGCTGATCGCCGCGACCGTCGCGGCGCACGGCGGCATCACGTTCCAGACGAACATGTTCTCGATGGTGAAGATCGCGTTGGAAGTCGCCGTGATGCGGCTCGTCAGCATGCCGGGCTGCCGTTCGGCGAAATAGCTCGGCGCGTGGCCGGTAAGATGGCGGAAGAGGTCGCGCCGCAGGTCGCCGGTCACTGCCGTGAAGGCGCCGCTCGCGATCCAGCTGGCGACGCGCCACAGCAAATTGTCCATCGCGATGAGCGAGACGAGAAAGCCGAAAGCGAACCAGATGCCCGACGCCTGCGGCCCTTGCGCCAGGGTGTCGACCAGGTATTTGAGGCCATACTGCGTCGACACCGAGCAGCCGACCGCGGCCGCGACCGCCGTCAGGATGATGGTATGCGATCGCGGCCGGCGGCGCAGATAGCGCCCGATGAATGCGTACGGGCGGTCCGCGTAGCGGGAGAGGTCCTCGGCAGGTAACGCGGACGGTCGCCCGGCGCTCAATCGGCTGATCGCCCGCGCCAACGCGCTGCCCGGCCCTGCCTGCGATGCCCGTCTCGGTATCGCAATCGTCTGTTGCCCATCAGTCACGCGCCGAGCCTCCCAATGAGAACGAGCCGCTCTTCCAGCCACACGGGCACCAAGATGCGGCCAGGATTGCGTCACGATCGAACTCGCCCCGCGGCACACCAGTCTCGACGAACCAGCGTTTGAATCGTTCCGGGTCAGTCTGCAAAAAAAGTTGCATGTCTCCTGACCATTTTTGCGCCTCTGCGCGTTGCCTGATCGCCGGTGGTGTTCTCCCACTTAAACTCGGACAAAGGAGATTCCTCCCATGCGCATTGCGCAGATCGCGCCGTTGACTGAAGCGGTTCCTCCCAGGCTGTATGGCGGTACCGAGCGCGTCATTCATTGGCTGACCGAAGAGCTGGTCGCCCTCGGCCATGACGTCACGCTGTTCGCCAGCGGGGATTCGCGCACCTCGGCGAAGCTCGAGGCCGGGTGGCCGCGCGCGCTGCGATTGGACGGCGCGGTGCGCGACGCCAACGCGCTGCATCTCGCGATGCTCGAGAACGTGCGGCGCCGGGCGAATGAATTCGATTTTCTCCATTTTCATCTCGACTACTATCCGTTTTCCGTATTTTCCCGACAGTCGACGCCGTTCCTCACCACGCTGCACGGCCGCCTCGATCTGCCGGAGCTGCATCCGATCTTCAACGCGTGCACGGCGGCGCCGGTCGTCTCGATCTCGAATTCGCAGCGGCGGCCGCTGCCGCAGGCGCGCTGGGTGCGCACGATCTATCATGGGCTGCCCGAGAGGCTGATCACGCCGAAGCCGGTGCGCCCGTCATATCTCGCGTTCCTCGGCCGCATCGCGCCCGAAAAGGCGGTCGACCGGGCGATCCATGTGGCGCGCAAATGCGGCATCCCGCTCAAGATCGCCGCCAAGGTCGACCGCGTCGACGCCGAGTACTACGAGCAGCGCATCCGTCCGCTGATCGAGCCGCCGCACGTCGAATACATCGGCGAGATCAGCGACCATGAGAAATCCGATTTCCTCAGCGGCGCGCACGCGCTGCTCGCGACGATCGATTGGCCCGAGCCGTTCGGGCTCGTGATGATCGAAGCCATGGCGTGCGGCACGCCGGTGATCGCCTTCAACCGTGGCTCGGTTCCCGAAGTGGTCGACGACGGGATCACCGGATTCATCGTCGAGGACGAGCTCGGCGCCATCGGCGCGGTGCAGCGCCTCGCGGAGCTCGATCGCGCGGGTGTCCGCAAGCGGTTCGAGCAACGCTTCACGGCGCGGCGGATGGCGCAGGATTACCTCGGCGTCTATCGCGCTCTCGCCGAGAGCCATGCCCCTCGCCTGCGCGTGGTCGGCGCGGACGAGGCGCCCGCGCTCGCCGCCGCGAGCGACGCCTCCTAGACGCCGTCTCTCCTCAAGTCGCGGCATCCGGTGCTTTTGCCGCCGTGGGCGATCCCGCCCGCGGCGGTTCTTCGTCCTGCTCCTGCGGCCGCGTCTCGGGCATGAAGGCCCAGATGCAGGCGAGACCGGCCGCCGCGATGACGGCGAGCACCAGAAAGGCGGTCTCGCTGCCGAAGTGATCGCTCACATAGCCGGCGAGCGTCGTCGATAGCGAGGCGCCGAGGCCGATCGCGGTGCCGGCGACGCCGAGCGCGAGATTGAAGTGGCCGGTACGGCGCGTCACGTCGGCGACGACGAGCGGCACCAGCACGCCGAAGACCGCGCCCGAGATGCCGTCGAGCAGCTGCACGACCACCAGTACGTCGGGATTGTGGATCACGGCGAACAGCACACCGCGGATCGGCAGCACCGCGAAGCCGAAGAGCAGCAGCGGGCGGCGTCCGACGAGCTGTGCGCGCCGCCCGATCCACGGCGAGATCAGCGCGACCAGGAGCTGCGGCACCACGATGCAGGCGGCGATCAGCACCGAGGCCCAGCGGCTCGAGCGCATGGTCAGGACGCTGCCCATGAGCGGGAGCATCGCCGAATTGGCGAGCTGGAAGAGCATAAAGCTCGCCGAGAAGATCAACAGCGGCCGCAGCCGCGCCGGCTGCCACAGGCTCGACAGCGGACGTTGCGGCGGCTGCTCGGGCTGGCCGCCGTGGGCGCGCTCGGGATCGATCTCGCTCGTGCGGATGAAGGTGAGCGCGACCAGCGCCGGGACCAGCAGCACCGCGGTGACGAAGAACACCGCGCGGTTGGAGAACCAGTAGCCGCAGGCGCCCATCGCGGCCGCCGCGATGCCGTTGCCGATCGCGGCGAAGCGCGCGTTGCGGCCGAGCCGTTCGCTCATGCCCGCGTGGCCGACGAGGCCGAGGGTGATCGCCGCCATCGCGGGCCCGAGCACGCAGCTTGCGGCGGCATGCAGCACGGACGCGCCCAGCACCGCCACGTAGATCGGCCAGACCGCGAAGATCAGCGCGCTGCCGCCGACGATCGCGACCGCAATCGCGGCGACGAGCCGCTCCGACGGCACGGCGTCGACGATGGCGCCGCCCGGCATCTGGCCGAGCAGCGCCACGAGGCTGCCGATCGAGAGCACGATGCCGATGTCGACCTGCGTCCACGCCGACGACGTGAGATAGACCGAGATGAACGGACCGAAGCCGGTCTGCACGTTGGCCACGAAGAAGACGAACCAGTCGAGGCCGCGCAAGCTCGTACGCGAGGGGTGCGGCGCCGGGCCGCCTGCGATGACGGCAGGGAGCGCGACATCGCGTGCGCCCGCGCGCGCGGGTCCGGCATCGTCCGACGCGGGACGCGGCGCTGCTGACAGGGTTACTTCTCCCGTGCCTGCGGCGGCGGCTTGGGCGGCGGCGGACTTGCCGACGCGCCGAGCGCAACCAATGGACTCCCCTCCTTGAACTCGGGCGCCCCCTTCACCTGGTCGCGCGTGAGCGCGACCGTGATGACGTTGCCTTTCGGATCACCGGGCACGAACTTCAGCACGCTCCAGTCGACCGCGACCTTGCGGCTGCCGACGCCGAGAAATCCGCCGAAATCGATGATCGCGGCGCGCGGACGCCCGTCGGTATCGACGATCACGTCGACCAGGCGGCCCATGTCCTCGCCGGTGCTGCTGTTCACGTTCTTGCCGAGGATCGCCAGAGCGTCACGAACGCCGAGCACGGGCGGCAAGCCCGCCTTGCCGCCATCGGCGACCTCCGCCTGCGGCGAGCTCGTCACCTCGCCCGGGCGCATCCCCGATCCCGGCCCCTGCGGCGGCGGCGTGGGGCTCACGTGGCTGGGTCTGTGCCACGGATGATGATTTCTGGCCCATGCCGGAGAAGTCATCGGAAAGGCCATCGCGACAATGAATGCGGCAGCCGCCGCTGCCGCAACGACGCATCGCGAATGACGCATATCGCCTCGCACCTCGGTTCCACAACGATGATTATGACAACGCGAAGCGGGCGACCGCGGTTCCGTGACGACCCGGGCCGCGTTCATCACCGCGAGAACACGGCCGTGACCTGGATCTTCCCGGTCGTCTGCAGCAACTCCATCGATACCTCGTCGCCATGGCGGCGGACGATGAGATCGACGCTGGCCTCGCCGAGCTGGAGATTGCGCAGCACGAGCTCGCCGAGGAACCGCGGCAGGCGCGGATTGCGCAGGCGGATCTCGCGCGCTTCCGGATCGAACTCGAGGCCGAGCGCCGCCTCGATCAGCGAGAACGGCGTCGCGCTTGCCCAGGCCTGCGGCGCGCAGGCGACCGGATAGAGCGTCGGGCCGCGGCCGCGCCGCCGCGTAAAGCCGCAAAAGAGCTCGGGCAGCCGGCGCAGATCCATGTAGCTCGCGGCGTCGAACAATCCTTGAAAGACCTGCTCGACCGCGCGCTTCAACCCGTAGCGCGCGAGCCCGAGCGCGATCAGCGCATTGTCGTGCGGCCAGATCGAGCCGTTGTGATAGGACATCGGATTGTAGCGCGCCTCGCCTTCCGCGATGGTGCGGATGCCCCAGCCCGTGAAGAAGTGCGGGCGCATGAGGTCGTGCGCGATTTCGGCGGCGCGCTCCGGCGCACAGATGCCGGTGAACAGGACCTGCCCGGCATTCGAGCTGCGCACGCGGCACGGCTTCTTGTCGCCGTCGAGCGCAAGCGCATAGGTACCGAGGTCGGGGCACCAGAATGCGGCCTCGAACGCGTCGGCGAGCCGCGCCGCCTCGGCCTCGAGCTTGCGTCCCTGCTCGTCACGTCCCATCCGCCGCGCACAACGCGCCGCGAGATGCTTCGCGGCATAGACGTAGCCTTGCACCTCGGCGAGCGCGATCGGCCCCTCGGCGAGCCGGCCATCGGCGTGGAAGATCGCATCGAACGAATCCTTCCAGCCCTGGTTGGCGAGGCCCGTGTCGGTCGCCCGATAGTATTCGACGAAGCCGTCGCCGTCGCGATCGGCCGGCCCGTCGATCCAGGCGAGCGCCGCCTCGATCGCGGGCCACAGCTCCGCGATGGTCGCGTGGTCGCCGGTGCGCTCCGCGTAGAGGCCGGCCAGCATCACGAACAGCGGCGTTGCGTCGACGCTGCCGTAATAGAGCCCGAACGGTACCTCGCGCAGTACCGCCATCTCGCCGCTGCGCATCTCGTGCAGGATCTTGCCGGGCTGCGCGTCGGCGAGCGGATCGTCCTCCTTGGCCTGGAACGCCGCGAGGCGGCGCAGGACGCCGCGCGCGAACTGCGGGCGGAACGCCAACATCTGCATCGCCGTGATGAGGCCGTCGCGGCCGAACGTGGTCGAGTACCAGGGAATGCCCGCATAGGGATACGGTCCCTGCGGCGTATCGGTGATCAGCATGCAGAGATCGGACATCGAGCGGCACAACACCTCGTTGAAGATGTCGTTGCCGGTCTCGACCGTGGTGGCGTTTTGCGTTGCGTTGCGCAGGTCGCGCCGCGCCGCGCGCAGGCCGCGCAGGAACGGCTGCGGCTTCGGCATCACCTCGCCGTCGCAGCTGGCGAACTGGTAGATCCGCTTCACCTCGCCGGGCGCCAGCGTGAAGCGATAGGTCGCCGATTTCGACTGCAACACCGTCGGATCGGGCTCGAAGGCGAGCGCGGTGCGGCGCAATTTGCCGTCGAGCCCGCAATAGGAGAGCAGCACCCGCGCCGGCTCGATGACGCTGCGTGTCATCGTCCCGCGGTGTCGGCGCGGCGTGCCGCGCACCTCGAAGAGGTCGGCGAAGTCGGCGTCGAACGTCATCGTGAGATGCAGGTCGATCGCCTGTTCGCCGTAATTGCCGACGGCGAGGCGCTGATACGCGGTGCCTTGCCAGAGAAAAATGCTGCGCACGATGTGGACCGTGTCCTTGGGCAGGACCAGATGACCGCCGCGCGACAGGTCCGGGTTGGTGAGATCGACGGTGAGCATCGAGTTGTCGTCGTAGAGATTCGAACCGAGCAGCAGCGGCTGCGCCCCCTGCAGCGTGAGCGCGAGCAGCGAGAGAAACCGCATGTCGCTGTGGAAGAGACCATCGGCGCCGTCCGGAACGACGCCGATGTCGCCGTGGCTGTCGACCAGGATGAACGTGTCGCCGTGCTTGAGCGTGCGGCGCGGGCGCGTCGTCGAGGCCGTGCCGGCCACCGCGAACTGGGGCTCCGGAATCGTCTCGGCGCTCAGATGAGCCGGCTGCTGCATGGCGGCCTCTAAAGAGATGCGGGTGGATGAACGCGTGCACGGCCGCGCGACCGCTTCCGTGCCCCACGGCCGGTCACCAACCTGATTTTAGTCAACGCGGCGGTGTCGGTTGTTGTTCCACGCGATCGCCCACCGAGCCACTTTCCCGCGGCTGCCTATCCGACTATCATTTTTCGGCGCGATGGGATCGTGACGGCAATCACCAATGCGGATCGACATCGACCACCTGACCGAGGCAGAGCTCGTCGACCTCAACCATCGTGTCGTCGAGCGGTTGCGGTTTCTGCATCAGATGCGCTCGCACAAGCGGATGCTCGATTTCCGCATCGGCGGCCGCGTGTCTTTTCAATCTCAGGAGGGCGCGACGGTGATCGGCGTGCTCACGCGCTACAACAAAAAGTCCGTGACGGTCGTCAGTGACACGGGCGAGCGATGGAACGTCTCGCCGAACCTCCTGCGGCCCGTCGCCGCGAGAGCCGGCGACGGCGCGCCGAATGCGTTGACGCCGGTCGAGAAATGACGACCGCCACACGATCGGCCTCCGGACCAGCGACCGCATAGCCGGGGCGGTTTTTGCGGATCGGGCTTGGATTGCGTCAGCGTCGCGCCGGCGCGTGCGCATCGCCTGAGCAATCCACCGTCAATCGGCGAACACCCGCAGGCATGGCGGCGAAGCTCGCAAGGTCAAGCTGAGCCTTCGCTGACAACCACGGCGCCGTTGATCTAGATCAAATTCTTCCCAATCCAGGCGTGCTCCGATGGCACCTGGAAAAAGCAGGTCCCTGCTCTTTTTTGGCCAACAGGAGACACGCGATGATCCGGTTGAGCGCCATTGCTTTAGTCCTGGCTTTGGCGGCTTCGGCACAGGCCATGCCACAAGGTCCCATACGGCAGCCGAACGATATCGTCATTCCCGTCCGCGAAGCATGCGGGGTGGGGATGCACCGAGTGAGGGGCGTCCGCGTGTCCAATGTCGGCAGTCGCCAGCTCCGCCGCGCCGTCCGCAGGTGCGCCGCCGGAGTCACTTGCTAGGGCCGAAACCGTCCGGACGCGGTCTCGCCAACAAGTCGAAGGTCGGCGGGGTCTATGACCAACCCGTCGGGCCAGCACTTGGCGCTGGACCGACTGTCGCAATTCTTTTTGGCGATGGCGCGCGGTCGCACTGCTGCGGAGGAAGCAGCGCCATCCGCGCTATGTTACGTCTGGCCGGGTACGCGCCGCGAGACCATTGCCGAACGATCTGCGGGGTTTGCTCCATCGGCATGGTTCGGCGTGGGTTCGGCTGGGTGATGTCCGGCTCATGGATGGAACGCGGTCATCGCTTCTACTCGCTTCAAGGTGCTGAGTAGCGGAGGGAGCAATGTCGTGACGAGCATGCGCAAATACGTCGCCGAGGCGATCGGCACCTTCTGGCTCACATTCGGGGGATGCGGAACAGCCGTCATCGCCGCGGGTTTTCCGCAGCTCGGCGTTGGCCACCTGGGCGTGGCGCTCGCGTTCGGCCTCACGGTGCTGACCATGGCCTACGCGATCGGTCACATCTCGGGCTGTCATCTCAATCCTGCCGTGACCATCGGCCTCGCTGCGGGTGGGCGCTTTCCCGCGAAGGATATAGGACCTTACGTGATCGCGCAGGTCATCGGAGCCGTGGTCGGGGCCGCGGTACTCTACCTCATCGCAAGCGGCGCTCCGGGCTTCGACCTGGCAAATGGCTTCGCTGCGAATGGTTACGGGGAGCACTCGCCCGGACACTATGGTCTGCCGGCCGCGCTCGTCGCGGAAATCGTGCTCACCATGATGTTCCTGTTCATCATCATGGGAGCAACGCACGGCAAGGCGCCGGTCGGTTTCGCGCCGATTGCGATCGGCCTCGGCCTGACGCTCATCCATCTGTTCGGGATCCCGATCACGAACTTGTCCGTCAATCCCGCACGCAGCACCGGTCCGGCGTTGTTCGTCGGCGGATGGGCGCTGGCGCAACTGTGGCTGTTCTGGGTCGCGCCGCTTATTGGCGGCGCGCTGGGCGGCATCGTTTATCACTGGCTCAGCGAGGAGCCTTCGGCACAAGTCACCGGGATCCCGACGTCGGTTACTCATTGAAGCGGGGCGTCGTGGAGATGTTTTCGGATTCGGAAGTGCTCCTTTCCAGCGACCGTTGCCCGCGGACGTGCTGCGGATCGTCGCGCGCGTTTGAGCGGCATTCATGTTGCGTCAATTGGTGATCGGCGGCGGCGTGAGCCTGGTCAATATCGCAATTCACGCCCTTATCATGACGATGGTGGTGCAGGCCGCGCAACGCGCAGCCCGTCAGCAGACATCGCATCCGTCGCTGTTCCTCATGGCTGTTATGATACCGACGGTCGCCATCCTGATGGTGACGCACATGCTTGAGGTCCTGGTCTGGTCCTTGGCTTATTGGATCGTCGGCGTTGCGCCCGCCGGCGCCGACCGCGTTTATTTCGCCTTCGTCAACTACGCCACGCTCGGCTACGGCGATATCGTTCCGGTGGAACGCTGGCGGCTACTCGGTCCGATAACGGCCATGAACGGTGTGCTGCTATTCGGGTGGTCGACCGCGGTGATGTTCGAAGTGCTGCGGAAAAGCTGGCAGCGGTTCGGGGGGTCGCAAGGAGATTAGCAACTGCCGAAGTTCGGCAATGCGGCAAGCGAGGCGCTCTCTCTTACGCCAAATGATCTGTTGCTGGTGGACGACCCACCGCTGATGCCGCGCGACAACAGCCTCGCAGGGAGCACGCAGGGATTATCTCTCTGGATCAGCGGTTTATTTGGTACAGCTGGGTGGACTCGAACCACCGACCTCCTGATCCACAGTCAGGCGCTCTAACCAACTGAGCTACAGCTGCACGGGCTCTCGCGAGCGGCCGGAAACTAGGGGGGTGGGGCAAATTTGGCAAGGGCGCGGGCCCTGGCGCGCCACGCGGGCCACCGAAACGCTGATGGCCGGGACGTGCCCGGCCATCAGAACGGATCGATGAGAAATGCGCCGATTGCCGGCGTCAGGTCACGGCACTCAGGCGGCCTTCTTGGCTGCCTTAGTCATGCCTTCCTTGATCGGCTCGGCAGCCTCGGTCGCGACCTTCTGGGCGAGCGCGGTGAGCTCCCGGCCCTGCTCGGTGAGCGTCTCGAACTGCTTGCGCGCATGGGCGGTGGAGAGCTCGACGACCTCCGAGAGCGTCTTGGCGCCGAGCAGCTTGGCGTAGAAATCGAACGCCGAATTGGTGTTCTCGCGTGCGAGCTCGATCATCTTGAGGCCGTAGTCGGCCGCGCCCTTGCTCGCCGACGCGTAGGTGCTCTCAAGCACGCCCGTCGCCTCCTCGGCGGCGGACTTCATCCGCTCGTAGCTGTCCTTCGCGTGCGACAGGCTCTTCTCGGCCATATCGCGGAAGGCCGCCGGCGCCTCAACTCCAGGGAATCCGGGGAACGGGGACATTTGCGGCTTCGATCGTTGCGTGTTGGTGCTGGCCTCAGACATGGGGATTTCTTCCTGTTGGCGCGAGAACTCTCCACCCTGGTCCCGGTCCGGCGCTGGTTTGGCGGTCTTGGTGGGCCGCAGGCGCCCTGGGCGCGTGCGTCGCTTGCTAGATGGCTATATAGCGGCTTTTTTGGTGCAACGCAACAGAAATTTTTGCACTGCACAAAAGCGCCAAAATCCACCTCGCGGCGGCGCTCGCCTGGGCGAGCCGCCGGGATTCACGCGATCATCGCAAGCGGGGTCGGCCATGCGAGCACGCATAGCCCTCATCAGGGTCAACGCGCCTGCGTGCGGGCCTGTTCCTGACTTTCCGTTCAGGCAGAGGGCGACCGGCCGCGGGCCGACACCACGACGGGAGGCCAACGACGGCGCACGGGCGAGATCGAGGTTAAGGTTAGCCCCGTTTAGCGGTGCGCCGCGCGGCGCTTTGCGTGGACGGGGCGGCAGGCCGGCATTATTAAGAATTTGTTGACCTTACAGGGTCGTGCGCCGGATTCGCGTGCATCGTATGAATGAACTGGCGTCCCATCTCGCCTATCTACGCGACCCGCGGCTCGCCGCGCTCGCAACCGCGGCGACGCCGGCGTGGCTGTGGAGCACCGACGCGACCCGCATCCTGTGGGCCAATCCGGTCGGCGCCGCGATCTTCGGCGCGTCGCCGGCGGACATCCCGGCACGGCGCTTCGAGCCGCACGATCGGGCCGCCACCCAGATCGGGCGCCTGCTCGGCACGCTGCGGCTCGGCGCCGCCGCCCGGCTCGAGCGCCTGCGCGGCTTCGGCACCGGCGTCTGGCGCGCGCTCACCTGCAGCTGCTCGCGCATCACGCTCGCCGACCACACGGCCGGCGTGCTCGTGGTCGCGATGGAGCCGGCCGGTCCGGCGCTGACGCTCGCGGAGCGCATCCGGCGCCTCTACGACGGCAGCGGACTTGCAGTCGCCGCATTCGCACCCGACGGCGGCCTGATCCACGCGACGCCGCAGGCAGGCGCTCGGCTCGGCGGCGCCGCCACGCTTGCGACGCTCGGCGCCGCGCAACTCGGCGCCGACGCGGTCGCGCGCGGCCGCGCGGAAGGCGAGATCGCGCTCGGCCGCGTCACGATCGAGCGCCTCGGCGCCGACGCGACGACGGCTCTGGTGGCGGCCCTGCCGCCCGAGGCGGTCGCGGCCCCGGCGAAGGCACCCGCGCCGACGGCGGCGGCCGAGCCGTCGCAAATCCCCGAGCCACCGCCGCAAGAAGTGGTCGCGCCGCCGACGGTTCCGGCCACGCCAGCTGTTCCGGAGGCGCCGCCGGTCGTACCCAACTCGCCGAGTCCCGCCGCGGATCGATCGGCAACGCCTTCGGCGCTGGAACTACTCGCCACGCCCGACCTTCAGGCAGTGGCGACGCCGAGCACGACGGCAGAGGCTTCGCCACCCGCCGCGCCAGAGACTCCATCGGCCACCTCCACAGAGGCGCGGTCGGACCTGGCTCCCACGACGCACGTCGACGTGCCGGCCGCGGAGCGCCGCCATCCGCTGCGCTTCGTCTGGCAGATGGACGCGAACGGACGCTTCACGCTCGGCTCCGACGAGTTCACCGAGGTGATCGGCCCGCGCATCGCGGTCGCGCTCGGGCGATCGTGGCAGGAAATCAACAACGAGCTTGCGCTCGATCCGGAGAACCAAGTGGGGCGGGCGGTCGCGACGCACGACACCTGGAGCGGCATCACGGTGTCGTGGCCGGTCGACGGCAGCGCCGAGCGGCTGAAGGTCGAGCTGTCCGGCCTGCCGATCTACGACCGCAACCGCAACTTCCTCGGCTATCGGGGCTTCGGCGTGTGCCGCGACGTGGATCGCATCGCAACGCTCGCGATGATGCGGCGCTCTGCCCATGCGGCCGCTCAGCCGGCACCGCCGACCAGCGCCGTCGAGGCACGCCCGACGCTGACGCTGGTGCCGTCGGCGCGCAACGTCGTTCCTTTCCGCAGCGCGGCGCCTGTTTCGGAAGCCAAGTCCCCGAGCCTTAGCCCGGTCGAGCGCAACGCTTTTCATGAGCTCGCACGCCAGCTCACCGCCCGCCTCAAGGGCGATGCGGCGCAGGAAGCCGAGGCGCCGGCGGGCGAGCATCGGGACGCGCCGGCGCTTGGCGTCGCGGCCGCGCAGGCCGAGAAGCCGCCGGCCGCTCCAGTCGAGGCGCCGCCGGTCACGCGCGCCGAGCCTGCGCACACCGCGGTGCCGGCCGCGACCGAAGGCATCGTCGAGCCGCTCGCAAATGCCGCAACGGCCGCGGCCATTGCGATGCCCGAGCCGGAGCGACGGGAGCCCACCGAGCGTCCGCTGCTCGACCGCCTCCCGGTCGGCGTTCTGGTCTACCGCTTCGATACGCTGCTCTACGCGAACCGCGCCTTCCTCGACTGGACGGGCCACGCGCATCTCGACACGCTTGCCGACGCGGGCGGCCTCGACAGCCTGTTCGTCGAAAGCGGTGCCGAGCACGATGCCGATACCGAGGCCGGCGATGCCGGCAAGACGCTCATGATCGCGACCCCGCACGGCGAAAAGCGTCCGGTCGAAGCGCGGCTGCTCTCAATTCCCTGGGAAGGCGAGACCGCGCTCGCCCTCATGCTCGCCGCGACCGGGCAGGACGAGCGCATCAAGGCAGCCGAGGCTGCGCTGCAGACGGCCGCAACCTCGCTCGCGGCGCGCGAAGCCGAGCTGCAGACCACCCAGGCGGCGCTGGAGGCGAGCGAGGCATCGCTGCAGGCCGCAAAGACCACGCAGCAGGCGAGCGAAGCGTGGCTCCGCCTCGCCGAGGCGCAGGCACAGGCGCAGGCGCACGAACTCAAGACCGTGCTCGACACCGCGACCGACGGCGTCGTGGTGATCGACCCGGCGGGGCGCATCGCATCGGCCAACCGGAGCGCCGAGACGCTGTTCGGTTACGACGCGGCCGAGCTCACGACCCGCACCTTCGCCGACCTGTTCGCCCCGGCGAGCCGCGCCGCGGCGCTCGACCATCTCTCCGGCGTCGCGCGCGGCGAGAACGGCCCGGTCCAGAACGGCCGCGAGCTCACCGGCGAGGCGCGGCAAGGCCGCACCGTGCCGCTGTTCATGACGCTCGGCCGCATCGCCGACGACCCGCAGTGCGTCTGCGCGGTCTTCCGCGACCTCACGCCGTGGAAGCAGGCCGAGCGCGACCTCGTGGCGGCACGCGACGCGGCCGAGAAGGCGTCGGCCGCCAAGTCGGATTTCCTCGCCAAGGTCAGCCACGAGATCCGCACGCCGCTCAACTCGATCATCGGCTTCTCCGAGGTGATGCTGGAGGAGCGCTTCGGCCCGATCGGCAACGAGCGCTACCGCGACTACCTCAAGGACATCCGCGGCGCTGGCGACCACGTGGTGGCGCTCGTCAACGACCTGCTCGACCTCGCCAAGATCGAGGCTGGCAAGCTCGATCTCACCTTCGCGGACCTCAATCTCAACGAGCTGGTGCAGGCCGCGGTCGCACAGATGCAGCCGCAGGCCAACCACGAGCGCATCATCATCCGCACCTCGCTCGCGCCGGCGCTGCGGCCGGTCGTCGCCGATGCCCGCGCGGTGCGCCAGATCGCGCTCAACCTGCTCTCCAACTCGATCAAGTTCACCGGTGCCGGCGGCCAGGTGATCGTGTCGACCGCGCAAGCCGACGACGGCGACGTGCTGCTGCGGGTGCGCGACACCGGCATCGGCATGGACGAGAAGGAGCTCGGCGTCGCGCTCGAGCCGTTCCGCCAGCTCGCGACCGCGGCGCGCTGGGGCTCGGGCGGAACCGGGCTCGGCCTGCCGCTCACCAAGGCGCTCACGGAGGCAAACCGCGCGCGCTTCACGATCACCAGCAAGATCAATGACGGTACGCTGGTGGAGATCGCGTTCCCGGCGACGCACGTGCAGGCTTAGAGCACGTCCCGATGGAATCGGAACGTGCTCTGGATTCACGGGTCGGCGCATATCCTTGTCGGCGAACCGGTCTCCACTTCGCCGGGGTATGCACTAATGGGCCACACGCCCGTAGGCCGGCGCCCGCATAAAATCTCCGATATTTCTGCGACCTCGCCTGCCGGCGCGATAGGACGCGCCGGTGAAAATGCGCTAATCTGCGGGTTGGGGGGCGCGACACCAGCGCCCTGAGGCCAGCATGCGGCAAGCGATCCGGTTGGCGTTGCGTTTGCGGTCACGCCTCTTGGCGACCGCGCTCTTGGCGGCTGCCCTGTTGGTTCCCGCGGCCGCATCGGCCGCCGAGGCGGTCGACCTTCTCCTTGTCTTCGCGGTCGACGTGTCGCGCAGCATCGACCAGGACAAGTTCCAGCTGCAGCGCGACGGCTACGCCACGGCGATGACCAATCCGCGGGTGCTCGAGGCGATCCGCTCGGGCCCGCACCACCGCATCGCGGTGAGCTTCGTCGAGTGGTCGGGCATCGGCGCCCAGAAGGTCGTGGTCGACTGGACCATCATCCAGGACGCCGCGAGCGCGCAGCAGTTCGCCTCCGCGCTCGCCGAGGCGCCGCGCTCCTTCCAGGACCGCACCTCGATCAGCGGCGCGATCGAGTTCTCCATGGCGCAGCTCGACAAGGCGTCGTTCGACGCGCCCCGCCGCACCATCGACGTGTCGGGCGACGGCGCCAACAATGCCGGCCGCGACATCCGCCTCGCGCGCGACGAGGCGCTCGCCAAGGGCGTGACGATCAACGGCCTGGTGATCCTGAGCGACCATCCGTTGTCGTGGAACGTCGAGCATACCAATCCGCCGGGCGGCCTCGCCAAATACTACGAGACCAATGTGATCGGCGGCCCGGGCGCCTTCGTGATGGTGGCGCAGAACTTCAACTCGTTCGGCCAGGCGATCATCAACAAGATGGTCGCCGAGATCGCCGCCGGCGGAGGGCCGACCCCGCCTAAGCCCCGCATGGCCCACCGCGGGCCGTAGGGCGGCGCAGGATCTTATCCCGCGTCGTTTGTCCTCCTCCACCGCCCTTGATCGCGGTTCCGGCGCTGGCTAGAGATTTGCATCATTCGCCGGCGGCGAGCGGAGCTCCCATGAAAAAACTCTATCCCGATGCGACAGCGGCGCTGGCCGGCCTCCTGAAGGACGGCATGCTGATCATGGCCGGCGGCTTCGGGCTGTGCGGCATCCCGGAGACACTGATCGTGGCGATTCGCGACGCGGGCGTGAAGAACCTGACCATCGTCTCCAACAATGCCGGCATCGACGGCGCCGGCCTCGGCCTGCTGCTCGAGACCCGCCAGGTCAAGAAGATGATCTCGTCCTACGTCGGCGAGAACAAGACGTTCGCGCAGCAGTTCCTCGCCGGCGAGCTGGAGATCGAGTTCAATCCGCAGGGCACGCTCGCCGAGCGCATCCGCGCCGGCGGCGCCGGGATTCCGGCCTTCTTCACCCGCACGGGGGCCGGCACCGAGATCGCCAAGGGCAAGGAAGAGCGCACTTTCGATGGCGAGCGCTACATCATGGAGCGCGGCCTCGTCGCCGATCTTTCGATCGTGCATGCCTGGAAGGGCGACACCGAGGGCAACCTCGTCTACCGGAAGACCGCGCGCAACTTCAACCCGATGATGGCGACCGCCGGCAAGGTGACGGTCGCGGAGGTGGAACATCTGTTCGAGCCCGGCCAGATCGATCCCGACCACATCGTCACGCCGGGCGTGTACGTGCAGCGCATGATCAACGTGCCGAACGCGAAAAAGCACATCGAGCAGCGCACGGTGCGCAAGCGGCCGGCCGCCGCCGCGGCCGGCGCCGAAATCTAAAACGGAGCGCCTCACATGCCCTGGACCCGCGAGCAGATGGCCGAGCGCGCCGCCAAGGAATTGCGCGACGGCTTCTACGTCAACCTCGGCATCGGCATCCCGACGCTGGTGTCGAACTACATCCCCAAGGGCATGAGCGTGCAGCTGCAGAGCGAGAACGGCATGCTCGGCTTCGGCCCGTTCCCCTACGAGGGCGACGAGGATCCCGACCTGATCAATGCGGGCAAGCAGACCGTCACCGAGATCCCGACCACGAGCTTCTTCTCCTCGGCCGACAGCTTCGCGATGATCCGCGGCGGCCATATCGACATCGCGCTGCTCGGCGCCATGCAGGTCGCCGAGAACGGCGACCTCGCCAACTGGATGATCCCCGGCAAGATGGTGAAGGGGATGGGCGGCGCCATGGACCTGGTGGCGGGCGTCAAGAAGGTCGTCGTGATCATGGAGCACACCGCCAAGGACGAGCCGAAGCTGCTGCACCAATGCAACCTGCCGCTCACCGGCGCCGGCGTGGTCGACATGGTGATCACCGACCTCGCGGTGTTCACCATCGACCGCAAGGGCAAGGGCGGCATGACCTTGACCGAGCTTGCGCCCGGCGTCACGGTCGACGAGGTCAAGCGCAAGACGCAGGCGGCGTTCGCGGTCGGGCCGGGGTTGCACTGACCCTTGATGTACGCCACTCGGCACTGCGGTTGCGCTCCCTCTCCCCGAAGAAGGGGAGAGGGTTGGGGTGAGGGGCTCTCGGAGTTCATATTGATACGCTGAGCGGCCCTCACCCGGCTCGCTTCGCTCGCCACCCTCTCCCCGCAGGGGAGAGGGAAGAGCGGCCACGAATCCGACACAACGACCGGCAAAGTTGCAGCCGCACCCACGGGCGCTATAGTTCCGCCCGGAACCCCGCCCGTTCAAATCCGGATGCGTCCACGGTGACTGCGGCCACTGGCTTGAAGCGTCTTGGGATCGCCATCGGCGTCGTGATCGTCGCCGGCGTGGCGGGCCTGTGGGCGGCGCCGCAGCTGATCCCGGCCGAGGGCGCGCGCGACGCCGTGACGGCGCAGATTCGCACCGCCACGGGAATCGAGCCCGCCGTCCACGGGCAGGTCGAGGTCTCGTTGTTTCCGTCCGGCACCGTCCGGCTCGGCAATGTGGTGCTGGGCGACGGCCAGACGCCGCCGCTCGTGGCCGACCGGCTGATCGCCCATGTGCGCTTCCTGCCGCTGCTGCTCGGCCGCATCGAGATCGCCGATATCGTGCTCGATCATCCGCACATCGCGGTGAAGATCGACAAGAACGGCCGCTCGAACTGGGCGCCGCTGCTCGTCGCGCTCGCCGATGCGCTCAAGCCCGCCGACCGCATCGTGCCGTTCACCGAGATCCGGATCGACCACGGAACCATCGCGGTCGAGGACGCGAACCACGCCCTGGTCGAGAACCTGAGCAATGTCGACCTGTCGCTCGCCTGGCCGTCGATCTCAAAGAGCTTCGGCGCCACCGGCCGCTTCGATTGGCGCGGCGAGCCGGTCGACGCCAGCATCGTGATCAGCGACTTCCTCGCGGCGCTGGCCGGCGACAATTCCGGCCTCAAAATCCGCCTGAGCGGCGCGCCGCTGCGGCTCGCCTTCGAGGGCATCATCAGCAGCGAGCCGACCTTCAAGGCCGACGGCACGCTCTCGGCCGAGGCGGCCTCACTGCGCGATGCGCTGCATTGGACCGGGGACGCACCGGTGCCGGGCGGCGGCTTCGGCCGCTTCACACTCAAGGGCCACGCCACCCTGGTCGAGAACGCGATCTCGCTGTCGGGCGTCAACGTCGAGCTCGACGGCAACGGGGCGGAGGGCGTCCTCGCCTACGCGGCGAACGGGCAGCGCACCTGGCAGGGCACGCTCGCGGCCGGCGATCTCGACCTCACGCCCTACGTCTCGACCGTCCGGCTGATGACCACCAACGCGCGCGATTGGAACCGGGTGCCGATCTCGCTCGACGGGCTCACCGGCTTCGGGATCGACCTGCGCCTCTCCGCCGCCAAGGTGCGGATCGGCCGCGTGCTGCTCGGGCGCACCGCGCTCGCGGCCGTACTGCACGACGGCAAGCTCCTGCTCTCGGTCGGCGAGTTGCAGGCGTTCAACGGCATCATCCACGGTTCGGTCGCGATCGCCAAATCGGACCGCGGCGCCGAGGTCAAATCGGAGATGCATTTCGTCGACGTCGATCTCGAGTCCTGCCTCGGCGAGCTGTTCGGCCTGCGCCGGCTCGAAGGCAAGGGCAACCTCGACTTCGCGCTCGAAGGGGCCGGCGACAGCGTGCTCAACCTCACCCGCAACCTGTCGGGCACCATCAATCTCGAGTCCCAGCAGGGAGCGCTCGCCGGCATCAATGTCGAGCAGGTGCTGCGGCGGCTCGAACGGCGCCCGCTGTCGGGCGGCGACTATCGCAGCGGCCACACGCCGTTCGACAAGCTCAAGGTGTCGCTCAAGATCGCGAACGGCGCCGTCGCGGTCGACGAGGCGAGCGTCGACGGCAGCTCGGTGCGGGTCGCGCTCGCCGGCACCGCCTCGGTCCCGTCGCGCGAGGTCGACCTCAAGGGCACCGCGAGCCTGATGGACAGCGCCAACAACGTCGCGTTCGAGCTTCCCTTCATCGTCAACGGTCCGTGGGACGACGCGCTGCCCCTGCCCGACCCGGCGAGCCTGATCCGGCGCTCCGGCGCCGCGGCGCCGCTGCTCGACGCGGTCCGCGACCGCAAGACGCGCGACGCGGTGCGCTCGGCGCTCGACCGCCTGATGGGCCCGCGCAAGGCGCCCGAGCCGGCCCCCACCGCGACCGCGGCGCCCCCGGCGCAGTAGGCGGGACGCAGGCTTTCGCCCCAACTTGGGCTATCATTGCCGAATCGCAAATCAGCCGCCGGCAACAGCCCGGCAATGACGAGGCGTGGATGCTGCAAGGCTTCCTGCGGACGCTGGCCAAGATCGCGGTCGCGTCGCTGATCGTCGGGACCATTCTGGCGCATTTCGGCATCACGGCCGATGTCCTGATGAAGGAAATCGGCTTTTCGCCCGACCGCATCGAGGACCTGGTCCGCCGCGGCATCACCTGGGCGCTGCCCAATCTGCTGCTCGGCCTGCTGATCATTGTGCCGCTGTGGTTTCTCGCCTTCATCTTCCGCCCGCCGGGAAGAAGCAGCGAATAAGTTGCGCATTGGGCGCTGTAGGTTGGGTCGAGCGCAAGCGAGACCCAACCTACAGCGCCCGGAACGCGAGGCTTTACTTCGCCGGCAGGCCCGCGGTCTCGCCCTCGTGCGCGCGACGGCTGATGGCTGCCGCCGCGAAGATCGCGACCGCGACCAGCGTGACCAGGATGGTGCAGATCGCGTTGATCTCGGGCTTCACGCCGAGCCGCACCTCGGAATAGATGCGCATCGGCAAGGTTGTGGCGCCCGGCCCGGTCGTGAAGCTCGCGATCACGAGGTCGTCGAGCGAGAGCGAGAAGGCGAGCAGGAAGCCGGCGACCACCGCGGGCGCGATCAGCGGCAGCGTCACGGTGAGGAATGTGCGCGCCGGCGGACAGCCGAGGTCCATCGCGGCCTCCTCGAGGCTGCGGTCGAAGGTGGCGAGCCGCGACTGCACCACCACGGTGACAAAGCACATGGTCAGCGTCGTGTGCGCGGCCGTGACGGTGAGGAAGCCGCGGTCGACGTCGGCGGCGACGAACATCAGCAGCAGCGAGAGGCCGGTGATCACCTCCGGCATGACGAGCGGCGCGTAGATCATCGCCGCGAAGCCGAGCCGGCCGCGGAAGCGGCCAAGCCGGGTGAGCGCGACCGCCGCACAGGTGCCGAGCACGGTCGCGGCCGCGCTCGACGCGGTCGCGATCGCGAACGAGGCGAGCGCGGCGTCGCGCATGTCCCGGTCGGCGAGGAGCGCCGCGTACCAGCGCGTCGACCAGCCACCCCACACGGTGACGAGCTGCGAGGCGTTGAACGAATAGATGATCAGGATCGCGATCGGCAGATAGAGGAACGCGAGGCCGAGCACGACCGAGACCATGTTGAAGGCGGAGAGCCGCCGCATAGGTTAGCGCTCCACGCTCTTCATCTGCAGGTTCTGGTAGATCGCGATCGGCACGACCAGCAGCAACAGCAGCACCACCGCAATCGCGGACGCGACCGGCCAGTCCTTGTTGGAGAAGAACTCGGTCCACAGCGTCTGCCCGATCATCAGCGTGTCGGAGCCGCCGAGCAGATCGGGGATCACGAACTCGCCGGTGATCGGGATGAAGCACAGCAGCGCGCCGGCGCCGACGCCGGGCAAGGACAGCGGCACGGTGACCTGCCAGAACGCCTTCCAGCGCGGCGCGCCGAGGTCGGCCGCGGCCTCGAGAAGCGTGTCGTCCATCTTCTCCAACGTGGCGTAGAGCGGCAGCACCATGAACGGCAGATAGGAATAGACGACGCCGATATAGATCGCGGTGTCGCTCGACAGCCAGGCGACCGGCGCGTGGATCAATCCGAGGCCGAGCAGGGCGCGATTGAGCAGCCCGTCGGCCTGCAGGATGTTGATCCACGCATAGACGCGGATCAGGAACGAGGTCCAGAACGGCAGGATCACCAGCATCACCAGCACGCTCTGCATGCGCCGCGGCGCCCGCGCCATGCCGTAGGCGATCGGGTAGCCGACGAGAAGCAGGATCGCGGTCGAGACGAAGGCGACCTCCAGGCTCTTGAGATAGGAGAGCGCGTAGATGTCGTCGGAGAGCAGCGTGCGGTAATTGTCGAGGCCGAGCCCGCCGACGAAGCTCTTGAGGCCGCTCCAGCCGGCCGCGAGATCGAGGGTCGGCACGTAGGGCGGCAACGCGATCTCGGTCTGCGACAAGCTGATCTTGATGACGATCAGGAACGGGATGAGGAAGAAGACGACGAGCCAGAGATAGGGCGCCCACAGTGCGAGGCGTGCGCTCCATCCTGCGGCCATGCGGCTGCGCGCCATCGGCATGCTCAGCTCGTCAGCAGGACGCCCGCGTCGGCCGTCCAGGTGAGCCAAACCTCGTCGTCCCAGCCGATCGGGCGATCGGCCGTACGGCTTGCGTTGGCGCGGGAGGCGGTGATCACGGCACCGTCGTCGAGCCTGATCTTGTAAAGCGAGATGTCGCCCAGATAGGCGATATCGCCGACCCGGCCGGCGACGCAGTTCTCGCCGACGCCTTCCGGCTTCTCGGCCGCGATCCGCAGCTTCTCGGGCCGCAGCGCGACCGCGACCCGCTGTCCGGATTTGACTGCAGGCGCGGCCGCCGCGACGCGATAGCGGCGCCCGCCCGCGCCCTCGATCGCGATGCAGCCCGCATCGATCGCCATCACGATGCCGTCGATCAGGTTCACGTCGCCGACGAAGCCCGCGACCCAGCGCGAGGCCGGCTCCTCGTAGAGCTGCTGCGGGGGCGCGACCTGGACGAGCTTGCCGCGGTCCATCACGGCGATGCGGTGCGCGACCGTCATCGCCTCCTCCTGGTCGTGGGTGACGATCACGAACGTGGTGCCGAGCCGCTTCTGCAGATCCATCAGCTCGAACTGGGTCTCCGCGCGCAGCTTCTTGTCGAGAGCGGCGAGCGGCTCGTCGAGCAGCAGCACCTTCGGCCGCTTGGCGAGCGAACGCGCGAGCGCGACCCGCTGGCGCTGGCCGCCGGAGAGCTGGTGCGGCTTGCGGCCCTCCATGCCCTCGAGCTTGACCAGCGCGAGCATCTCGGCGACGCGCGTCGCGATCTCGGCGCGCCGCAGGCGATCCTGCTTCAGGCCGAACGCCACGTTGCCGGCGACGGTGAGGTGCGGAAACAGCGCATAGCTCTGGAACATCATGTTGACCGGCCGCCGATAGGGCGGCACGCGGGCAATGTCGTCGGCGCCGAGCCGGACAGAGCCTGAATCCGGCGTCTCGAAGCCGGCGAGCATGCGCAGCAGCGTGGTCTTGCCGCAGCCGGAGGGGCCGAGCAGTGCGAAGAACTCGCCCTCGTAGATCGCGAGATCGAGCGCATCCACCGCGACGACGCCGCCGAAGCGCTTGGTCACCGCCTCGAAGCGCACCAGCGGGCGGGCCGCGGGGTCGGCCCAGGGCGCAAATCCGCGTCTCATCGATTGGTCATCCGCGGCGCGCGCTGCCGGAAAATGTCATCGTGCGTCCCCTCCGCGCCGGCGACGCCGCAGCCGGTCGCCATCCGCATTTACCGCCGTGACCGCGCGTGGACAAGAACATTCCGTCTGGCAGGATGGTTGCGTTCACGCCGCAAGCGGGACCGGCACGACGGATCACTCCGGATAGCGTTCCGGCTTCGTCTCGGTGAACACCCAGATCAAGGCGGTCGCGGCGCCGGACACGAGCGCGATGGCGGAAAACCCGACCGCTGGTCCGAACCAGCGGGCGATATAGCCGGTCGCGAACGTGCTCGCGGCGGCGGCCAATCCGCTCAGCGCGCCGACGGTCCCCTGTGCGAGATTGAACCGGCCGGTGCCCGCCGTGAGATCGGTCACCACGATCACGGTGAGCACGCCGATGACGGCGCCGCTGACGCCGTTGAGCACCTGCCCGACAAGCAGGAGCGGAAAGGACGCCGAGAATACCAGGAGCAGCGCCCGGATCGGCTCGACCGCAAATCCCACCAGCAGCAACGGCCGGCGTCCCTTGCGCTCCGAGTGATAGCCCACCCACGGCGCAAAGACCGCGACCAGGACTTGCGGCACCATCACGAGGACCGACATCCATAACGACGCATGCTCGGCCTTCGTGGCCGCCAGATCCTCGCCGATGAGCGGGAGGAGCGACGCGTCGGCGAGCTGAAAGAGCACGATCGCGCCCGTGAACAGCAGCAGCCGGCGATTCTTGGCGAGATCGAGGATGCGGCCGGCCTCGCCCGCATGCTTGCCGGAGGCCGCGTTGCGGGCGCGCGCGTAATCGATCTCGTCGGCGCGGATGCGCGCGAGCGCGATCAGCGCCGGCACGCACAGCGCCGCCGCGACGATGAAGATGCCGCCTTCCGACACGTAGGCGCCGGCAAGCCCCATGGCGCCGGCGGTCGCGACGTGGCCTGCGGCCGCGAAGCGATAGTTGCGGCCGGTGCGCACCGACATGGCGCGGCGGCCGACCAGGCCGAGACTGATGGCGCCGATCGCGGGCGTGATGATGCCGCCCGTCACGCCCTGCAGCAGCTGGGCCGCGATGACCGTGAGGAAGCTCGGCGTCAGCGCAAGCAGCAGCGCGGCGGCGCCGATCGACACGATGCCGATTGCCGTCAGGCCGCGCTTCCATGTCACCGCGTCGGCGAGCGCGCCGCCGGGGATCTGGCTCAGCACTCCCGCGAACCCGCCGATCGCAAGCGCGATGCCCACGCGCTCCTGCGACCAGCCCTGCACCGCCAGGTAGAAGGCGACGAAGGTGCCGAAGCCGGTCTGAACGTCGGCGATGAAGAAGTTCATCCAGTCGAGGCCGCGCCGGCTCTGCGCCGAGGCGGGCGTGTGCAGCGCCCGGCGCGCCGCGCGATAGCGTACGACGGCGCCGCGCAGGCGGGCACGGTGAAGGCTTTTGCGCATCGGGTGCTCGAGCGGCCGGGCTGTGGCGCGGAACGCGCCCACCGGGCCAACACGGGTGCGGATGCCCGGTTCCATGAGGCCGCGCGTGGACAGTGCCGCGCATCGACCGCGGCCCCCATAACGACTGCGAGCCGGGCAGGCCCGGCTCGCATGACAGCTTTTCTTGCAGAAAGGCAGAACGCCCGTTCAGGCCCCCGCCTCGAAGTGCTTGCGCCGCATGGACTTGAGCACCGTGATGGCGAGCAGCGCGGTGAGCGCATCAAGCGCAGCGACGAGGATGAAGACGGCCGTCCAGCTTCCGGTCCATTCCTTGACATGCGCCGCCATCGAGCTGCCGAGAAACGATCCAACGCCCTGCGCGATGTAGAGGAAGCCGTAATTCGTGGCGGCGTATTTCGGCCCGAACGTATCCGTGAGGGTCGAGGGGAAGAGCGAGAATATCTCGCCCCAGCCGAAGAACACGACGCCGGTGAGGACGACGAACAGAACCGGCTGGTCGATGACCGCAAAGAGCACCAGGATCGCGACCGCCTCAAGCGCGAACGCGAGCGTCATCGTGTTCTCGCGGCCGATATGATCGGACACCCAGCCGAAGAACGGGCGGGTAGCGCCGTTGGTGATGCGCGAGAGCGTGAGCGACAGCCCGAGCGCCGTGGTGCCGAACACCACCGCATCGGCGACCTTGAAGTCGTTCGCGAAGGCGCCGACGTTGGAAACCACCATCAGGCCGCTCGTGGACATCATCGACATCATGATGAACAGGAGCCAGAAGATCGGGTTCGTCAGCATCTCGATCGGCGAATAGCTGCGCTTCGCCTGCATCTCGGTCTCGACGGTTGTGGGGTCGTAGCCATCCGGTACGTAGCCCGGGTCCGGCGCGCGCAGGCCGAGCGCGGCGACGAAGCCGATGACGGCCTGAGCGATGCCCCAGACCAGCAGGGTGTGCTCATATCCGGCGCTCTTGATCATGTCGCCGATCGGGATGCTGGTGAAGACCGCGCCGAAGCCGTAGCCCGCTGCCGCGAGCCCGGTGGCGAGACCGCGGCGGTCCGGAAACCAGCGCACCATCAGGCCGATGATGCCAATATAGATGATGCCGGTGCCGATCCCACCGACGACGCCGTAAGTGAGGTAGAGGGCGATGAGCGAGTTCGCCTGCGCGGCGAGCACCCAGCTTCCGCCCGCCAACAGCGCGCCGACCGAGATGAGCAGCTTCGGCCCGAAGCGATCGACCAGATAGGCCTGAGCCGGCGCGAAAAAGGTCTGGAGAATGATCAGCAGCGAGAACGTGAGCTGCAGGTCAGAGAGCTGGGTGTGGAGCTTGGCGCCGATCGGCTTGGTGAACAGTGCCCAGGTGTATTGCGGGCTCGAGATCGCCATCATGACGATGACGGCGAGCAGAAGCTGGAGCCAGCGATTGGCGAACGCCGACGTGGACGTCGGCGCGGTTGCGACAGACATGGTCAAATCCCCCAAATCGGTTGCCCGGCAAGACTATAGATCGCGGCAACCGGCAGCCCGATCGGCCACGATAGCAGCACGGAGATAGCGCCGAGTTCAAAAGGCCGTGGGACGGCTACCCGGCAAGTGTGCGCCGCACCGCATCTTGCCAGCCCGCCCATTTGCGGGCGCGCGTCGCCGCATCCATGCGCGGATCGAAGCGGCGCTCGCGCTTCCATGATTTGGCGAACTCGTCGGGCGCCGGGCAAACGCCCGCCGCGAGGCCCGCGAGATAGGCGGCGCCGAGCGCGGTCGTCTCCATGACGACCGGGCGGTCGACCGGGGCGTCGAGGATGTCGGCGAGGAACTGCATGGCGTAATCGCTCGCCGTCATGCCGCCGTCGACGCGCAGGACAGTTTCGCTACTCTCCGGCCAGTCGGCGCGCATGGCATCGATCAGGTCGCGGGTCTGGTAGCCGACGGCCTCGAGCGCGGCGCGCGCGATCTCGGCCGGGCCGGACTTGCGGGTGAGCCCGAAGATCGCGCCGCGGGCGTTGGCGTCCCACCACGGCGCGCCGAGGCCGACGAAGGCGGGCACGAGATAGACCTGCTCGCCCGCATCGGCCGCGATCGCGAGCGAGCCGCTCTCGGGCGCGCTAGCGATGATCTTCAGCCCGTCGCGCAGCCACTGCACGGCGGCACCGGCGATGAAGATCGCGCCTTCGAGCGCATAGGTGCGCTTGCCGCCGAGCTGGTAGGCGATCGTGGTGAGCAGGCGGTTGCGCGACTGCACCATCTGGCTACCGGTGTTGAGGAGCGCGAAGCAGCCCGTGCCGTAGGTCGATTTCATCATGCCGGGCGTAAAGCACCCCTGCCCGACCGTCGCGGCCTGTTGGTCGCCCGCGACGCCGAGGATGCGGATCGGGCCGCCGAACAGATGCGTCGTGCCGAAATCGCCGGCGCAGTCGCGCACCTCGGGCAGCAGCGACATGGGCACGCGAAAGAGCTCGGCGAGCGCCGGATCCCAGGTCGCGCTATGGATGTCGAGGAGCAGCGTGCGCGCCGCGTTGGTGGCGTCAGTCGCGTGCGCAAACCCGCCGGTGAGCCGCCATAGCAGCCAGGTGTCGATGGTGCCGAAGGCGAGCCGGCCTTTTTGCGCCGCCTCGCGCGCACCCTCGACGTGGTCGAGCAGCCACGCGATCTTGGTGCCCGAGAAATAAGGATCAAGCAGCAGCCCGGTCTTCTGCGCGACGCCAGGCTCGTGACCGGCCGTGCGCAGCGCCGCACAGACGTCCGCGGTACGGCGATCCTGCCACACGATCGCGCGGTGGATCGGCTTCTCGCTCGCGCGATCCCAGATCAGCGTGGTCTCGCGCTGGTTGGTGATGCCGATCGCGGCGACGTCGGCGGCCGTGATCCCGGCCCGCGCCATGGCGCCCCGCACCGTCGCGACCACGCTCTGCCAGATCTCTTCCGGATCGTGCTCGACCCAGCCGTCGGCCGGGAAATGCTGGGTGAACTCCTGCTGCGCCGAGGCAACGGGGCGCAGCGCCGCGTCGAACACGATGGCGCGCGTCGAGGTGGTGCCCTGGTCGATGGCGATGAGGCGGGTCGGCATGCGGGGTCCCGGATGAGGCGGGGACCATCATGCCCGATTTTTTCGCGCCGCGCCCGGCCTTGGCGCTCCGGGCACGACGGCGACGACCAACGCTACAGCAGCACGACGGTGCCGTGGCCGTAATCGGTCTGGGGCTTGTAGCTCGACAGCTTGCGCGGCTCGGGACCGTAATAGTCGCCGCGGCGGACCATCGGGCGCGGATGGGCGAGCACCGAGACGATACGCGCCTGCAGCGCCTGGCTCGACACCGGCTTGAGCAGGTATTCGTGAATGCCGAGGCGCGCCGCCTCGATCACGCGCGAGCGCTCGCCGTGCGCCGTGAGCATGATGATCGGTATGTCGGGATGCGGAAAGGTGTCGGGCGAGCGCACGGCGCGCACGAAGCCGGCGCCGTCGAGCTCGGGCATTTCCCAGTCGACCAGCACCAGGTCGGGCGCGAAGACGCGGATCGCGTCGAGGCCCGCGTAGCCGTTGCCGGCTTCCTGGATGGATCGCACGCCGATCGTCATCAACAAGGTACGGATGACCTTGCGCGTATAGTGCTCGTCGTCGATGACGAGCACCTTGCGCGAGCCGACCAGCGCCGCAACCCTGTCGTCCAGTACCTGCATCGAGTTCGGCTTTTCCGAAAAACTGACATAAGATGAAAACACAAATCGCTTAAGCGGCCGTGTGCCGGGTCGCTAAAATGCGACCCAATCGATGGGCGATCGGCAGCGGGCAAGGCGCAGGTTTTTCGTTAATCCTGTGCGCCGCGCTTCACGCGCCGACGGCCCCGGTCATGAACCGCTCGACCGCGGCGGCATCATCCTTCGACAGATGCAGACCGAGCTTGCTGCGCCGCCACAGCACGTCGTCGGCGGTTTGCGCCCATTCGTGCCGCATGAGGTAGCGAAGCTCGACGCCCGTGAGATCGGTGCCAAAGCGGGGGCCCATATCCTCCTCGCGCGCCACACCCTCGAGCACGAGCCTGACGCGGGTGCCGTAGGCGGCGACCAGCCGGCGCGCATGCGCCTCAGTGAGGAACGGCCAGGTGTGGCGCGTCTGCGCCACCACGGCGTCGTCGCTGCCCGGGGCGAAGTCGCCGCCCGGCAGCGGCTGGCGGGCGGTCCAGGGCGTCTGCGCTCGCGCGTCGGCAAAAACTCGCCCGAGCTTGGCCATCGCATCCTCGGCGAGGTGGCGGTAGGTGGTGATCTTGCCGCCGTAGACCGTGAGCAGCGGTGCGCGGCCTTCGCCGCGATCGAGGGTGAGCTGATACTCGCGCGTCGTCTCGGTCGCACTGCTGGCGCCATCGTCGTAGAGCGCGCGCACGCCCGCAAAGGCCCAGACCACGTCGGGCGGCGCAATGGCCGCGCGGAAATAGCCGTTGATCACATCGCACAGATATTCGGCTTCGCGCGGCTCGACGGTCGCGGCGGACGGATCGCCGACGAAATCCTCGTCCGTCGTCCCGATCAGCGTGAAGTCGGGCCCGAACGGGCGCGCGAACACGACGCGGTCGTCGGGGGTCGGCAGGATATAGGCGCGGCCGTGCTCGAACATGCGCCTGACCACGATGTGGCTGCCCTTGACGAGCCGCACCGGCAGCGGTCGCTCGAGCCGCAGCACCGTCTCGGCGGCGCTCGCGAGCCACGGCCCCGCCGCATTGACCAGCACGCGCGCGGTCGCGACGTCGCGGCGGCCGCGCGCATCGAGCATGAGCGTCCATTCGGCGGCGCGCTCGGCGGCCACGCAGCGCGTGCGGGTGCGGATGGTCGCCCCATGCAGTGCCGCATCGAGCGCGTTGACGACGACCAGGCGCGCGTCGTCGACCGCGCAGTCGGAATATTCGAAGCCGTAGGTGAAATTGCGCTTGAGCGGCGCGCCCACCGGATCGGTGCTGAAGTCGACCGTGCGGCGGCCCGGCAAGGTGCGGCGGCCACCGATCCAGTCGTACAGCATGAGGCCGATCCGCAGCATCCAGGCCGGGCGATCGCCCGCCTCGGCGGGCAGCACGAAGCGCATCGGGTGGACGAGATACGGCGCAATGCGCATGAGCACCTCGCGCTCGGCGAGCGCTTCGCGCACCAGGTGAAAGGCGCCGAACGCGAGATAGCGCAGGCCGCCATGGACGAGCTTGGTCGAGGCCGACGACGTGCCGGAGGCAAGGTCGTTCTGCTCGACCAGCAGCACCGTCAGGCCGCGCCCGGCGGCATCGCGCGCGATACCGACGCCGTTGATGCCGCCGCCGATGATGGCGAGATCGAAGTCGGCCATGATTTCCCCGGTGAGTCGCGAATGTCGCGCAGGATGGGCCCGAAATCGATCGCTACTCAAGCCGATCCGGGCGCCAGATGACATACTGCGCGGCTAGACTTCACCCAATCCCCATGTCTGCGTTGTCGCCAGCTCCGACGTATACACGCGATCCGGGGAAGCGATCGAGCCGGTGCATGCAAATCGAAATGTCACCGACGGATGCGGGACACCGCCATGCCATTCGACCCCGATGATCTCATAATCTACGGTGAGGGATGCTCCTGACAGCTGTTCGGCCGGAATCTTGTGCTTGCCCATCTGGATCTCGATCCAGCGACGCGCGTCCTCCGCATATGGCAAGGGCGCAATGGGCCAGCGATTGCACGTGGCCGTGCGCGCCATCAGGTCAATCACGAGCCTTCCTCCGCCGTACAGATACAGATTTACCAGGTCGCGGCGGGAGGGCGTCTCGATGAAGCGCTGGCAGAGGACATGCGCAAAATCCTGAAATACCTTCCTCGCCATACCCCCTCCGCCGGAAGCCTGCTGACGGACTGCGCATTCTTTGCGGCGCGGTGCACAAATACGTTACATTCGCCTCGATGTCCAAGCGAGCCAGTGGAGTCGTCAAATGTCGCTGCAAGGTCGTCACGCCGTCGTCACCGGCGGCACCGGTGCGCTCGGCATCGCGGTCGTCGGCGCGCTGCTCGAGGCGGGCGCAACCTGCCATGTGCCCTATTTTGCCGAGGCCGAGGCGGCGCGCTTCCCGCACCGCGAACATCCGCGCGTCTCCCTCGTCCACGGCGGCGATCTCGCCGATGAGGCGGCGGTCGCCCGCGTCTACGCCGGCGTGCCCGCGCTGTGGGCCTCGATCCACATCGCCGGCGGGTTTGCGTATGCGCCGATCGGCGAGACCACGGTCGCGACGCTGCGCCAGCAGATCGACATGAACTTCACGAGCTGCTTCCTGTGCTGTCGCGCCGCCGTCGCGGCCATGACCCAGTCGCCGGACGGCGGCCGCATCGTCAACGTCTCGGCGCGCCCCGCCCTCGAAGGCCGCGCCGGCGCCAACATGACGGCTTATGCGGCGAGCAAGGCCGCCGTCGCGACCCTCACGATGGCGCTCGCCGAGGAGGTCGTGGGCAAGAATATCCTGGTGAATGCGGTCGCGCCCTCGGTCCTCGACACGCCGACCAACCGCAAGGACATGCCCAAGGCCGACCATGCCGCCTGGCCGAAGGTCGAGGAGGTGGCGCGCACGATCCTGTTTCTCGCCTCGCCCGACAACAAGGTCACGCGCGGCGCGATCGTGCCGGTGTACGGGAAGTCGTGAAAAACCGGCGCCGGCTCAAGCTGCCTGCAACGCCATGCGGCGCAGCAGCTTCTCGCATCCCCAGATCGCGAGGAGGCACAGGCCCCAGCCGGCGAGCAGCGAGAGTATGCCGACGACAAGATAGCGCGCGCCGTCGACGTGGCTCGCCACGGCCGCGAGCCAGCGCCAGAAGCCGACAATGAACACGATCGCGACCGCCGGCCCGAGCCAGACGCCGTTGCCCATGGCGGCGAGATCCGCGCGGCGAGCCTCGGGCAAGCGTTCGCGGTCGCTTGCGATCGTGTGCAGGCTGAAGAAGGCGACGAGCGGCATCGCGGCCAGCACGCCCAGCAGCGCCGGCGAATGCCCGATCCTGTCGGCGACGAGAACGCAAGACAGCGCGAGGGCGAACAGCGTGATGCGGCGCCAGTTGCGCGATACGAGATGGCCGGGCCGCTTCGGCGAAGCGGCGACCGGCGTGTTCGAATGGCGTCCCGGCGAAGCCCATGTCAACGCGAGGCCGCCGACGATCGCCGCCACGATGTACGCGAGATCGTCCTCGACCGGGACGCCCCAGAGATTGCGCGAAATCAGCCACGCAATCGCGAACCACGCTCCCGCGATCAGCGTCAGCAGCAGGGCAGAGCCCGCCGCCGGCGCGGTTCCGGCACGCACGATGCGCTCGAACGCCGCGAGATAGATCGCGCAGAACAATCCGTTGACGATCGGCATCAGCAGCATGGAGCTGACGATCGGCGCGAGCTCGGCGGGCGCGGTCATCAGCATGCTGATGCCGTTGAGCGTCGGGAAGGTCAGCATCATCCCGGCGGCGCGGGGATTGCGCCGCGCCTCCCACAGCACCGCGACGTAGAGCGCCGTCCCGAGCAGAACTTTCGCCGCCAGCACGATCATGGCCGCGGCTTCGGCACTTTATGCCAGGCTCGACGCGCGCGCGGTCATTCCGCCGCCGGAACGAGGTCTCGCACCGGGCGGGCGAGCCTCCTCACCGAATTCGACGCCACGATGGTGCGGCTGCCCGCATAGGCCTCGTGGTTCTTCTCGATGTCGTCGAGATCGTAGAGGTAGTTGACCATGACGCCGAAGGACTGCGCGATGCCTTTCGGCGAGGGATCGGCGAGCCAGTCGATGCGCTCGAGCCGCGCGCCGTTGCCGAGGTGGAAGCGCGCGACCGGATCGACCGGCGCGCGCGTGCGCGTGCGCGCCGTGAGGAAATAGGTCGCGGCCGCGCGCATCAGCGGCTCGCGCAGATGCTCGGCTGCCGCCTCGTCCTTGACCCACAGGCCACCGTCGAGCGCGGCGAGCACCACGCGATCGTCCTGGTCGATCGCGTTGGAGACGTCCTGCGCGAGCTCGCGCTTGAGCCACTTCGCGAAGGCCGGTGCCGGCGAGAGCGTCACGAAGGTCGAGAGCTTGGGCAGCTCCTTGGAGATCTCCGCCGCCACCTGCTTGATCAGGAAGCTGCCGAACGACACGCCGGCGAGGCCGCGCTGGCAGTTGGAGATCGAATAGAACACCGCGGTGGTCGCCCGTTCGGTCGGGATGATCTCGCGCTTCGGCGCGAGGATCGGCGGGATCGCGTCGGCGATCTCGCGGGTGAGCGCGACCTCGACGAAGATCAGCGGATCGTCGTTGAGCGCCGGATGGAAAAACGCGTAGCAGCGCCGGTCGAGCGGATCGATGCGCGCGCGCAGATCCCGCCAGTCGTCAATCTCGTGCACCGCTTCGTAATGGATGATCTTCTCCAGGATGCTCGCCGGCGTCGACCAGTCGATCCGCCGCAGCACCAGGAAGCCGCGGTTGAACCACGACGAGAAGAGGTGGACGAAATCGGCGTCGACCGCGGCGAGGTCCTCGCGGTGGTCGAGCGCGTTCATCAGCTTCTCGCGCATCTCGACCAGCGCCCGGGTGCCGCCCGGCGCCATGTTGAGTCGGCGAAACAGCTCCTGGCGGCGCGGCTCGGCGGCGCGGTGCAGCTCGGCCGCGGTGGCGTCGCCGGGCGCCTTCTGCCACGCCTCGACCGCCGCGGCGATGCGCTTCTCGTCCGGGCCGAAGCGGCGCGCCAGCGCCTCGAAGAAGGCGATGCGCGGGCCGGTGGTCATCTCGGAGAAGCGCAGCAAAATGTCGCGCGCCAGCGCGGTACCGGAGGCTTCGCCGCGCACCGAGACGAGGTCTTCGCACAGGTCGACGAGGCTCTCCGAGCGCTCGGCCGGCGCGCCTCGGCGCCCGCGCGTGCGGTCGACGAGCGCCCGCCCGCGCTCCGAAATGGTCTGCAGCAATTCGCCGAAAAACGACGTGTTCATTCGCGTTCATCTTTCCGTTCGAACGGGCCGATCCGCCATCGCGGCGATACCGCCGTATTCGCCGATCCGATTCCTGGCCGCATCTTCAACCGCGAACCCGCAACGATGTTCGCCGCAAGATGCAAAAGAACGCGCCTACCGCGGAATGGCTCAGGTATAGACAAATTCGCGGCCGCAAGCCACAGAGAGCCCCGGATATCACCCATTCTTGACGTTGATAACGTGGAGAGGAACCAACCGATGGCTGGCCCGTTGTCCGGTCTACGCGTTCTCGAGCTCGCTCGAATCCTGGCGGGCCCCTGGGCTGGCCAGATCCTCGCCGACCTCGGCGCCGACGTCGTCAAGGTCGAGCGCAGCCGCACCGGCGACGATACGCGCGGCTGGGGTCCGCCGTTCATCGACGGCAAGGACGGCGATCATCTCGGCTCCGCCTATTTTCACGCTACAAACCGCGGCAAGCGCTCGGTCGAGGCGGACTTCGAGACCGAGGACGGCAAGCGGATCGTCAAGAAGCTGGCGGCGCGCTCGGACGTGCTGATCGAGAACTTCAAGGTGGGCGGGCTCGCCAAGTTCGGGCTCGACTACAAGAGCCTCGCGCCGGACTGCCCGCGGCTGGTCTACTGCTCGGTCACCGGCTTCGGCCAGGACGGGCCCTATGCGACGCGCGCCGGCTACGACCTGATGGCGCAGGGCATGGGCGGGTTCATGAGCCTCACCGGCATGGCAGACGGCGAGCCGACGCGCTCGGGCGTGCCGGTGTCGGACATCTTCACGGGCGTCTACTCGGTGATCGGGATTCTCGCCGCGCTGGCCCAGCGCGAGCGCACCGGCCGCGGCAGCTATGTCGACACCGCGCTGGTCGATTCGACGGTCGGCGTGCTCGCCAACCAGGGACTCAATTACCTCGCCTCCGGCAAGGTGCCGGGCCGTATCGGCAATTCACACCCGAACATCGTGCCCTATCAGGTCTTCCCAGTGTCGGACGGCTACATCATCATCGCGACCGGCAACGACAGCCAGTACCAGAAGCTGTGCGTCGTGCTGGGCGCGCCCGAGTTGGCGAAGGACCCGGCCTATATCGACAACAAGGCGCGGCTGGCCAAACGCGCCGAGCTCGTCGGCAAGCTGACGGCGTTGACCGAGAAGCGCGCGAGCGCCGATCTGCTCGACAAGCTCGAGGCGGTCGGCGTGCCGGCCGGCCCGATCAACAACCTCGACCAGGTATTCGAGGACCCGCACATCAAGCATCGCGGCATGAAGCTCGATCTGCCGAGCGCGGAGGCCAAGGGCGGCACCATTCCGGGCATCCGCACGCCGATCATGATCGACGGCGCGCCGATGGCGGCCCCGCGGCCGGCGCCGAAGCTCGGCGAGCACACGGCGGAGGTGCTGCGCGAGATCGGCGAAACGTGATGGCGGAGCGCCGGCAACCGGGCGCGACCCTCTACCTTCTCGCCGGCAAGATCGCCGCCGGCAAATCGACCCTCGCACGACGCCTCGCGAACGAGCACGCGGCGGTCCTGATCTGCGAGGACGAGTGGCTGGTGCGGCTCGAAGCCCGAATTGAGAGCTTCGAGGATTTCATCATCCATGCACGCCGGCTGCGCGCCGCGCTGACACCGCACGTCATCCAGTTGCTGACGCTCGGCACCTCGGTCGTGCTCGACGTTGCCGCCAACACGCCAAAGGACCGGGCGTGGATGCGCCCGCTGTTCGAGGCCGCGCAGGCGCGGCACGAGTTGCACTATGTCGACGCATCCGACGAGATGTGCAAGGCGCGCCTGCGGCTGCGCAACGAGACGAAGCCGGCCGGGCTCTATTGGGGCCACGTCGCGGAAGAGCTCTTCGATCCGGTGATGCGCCTCCTCGTTCCGCCGACGGAACCGGAAGGATTCAACGTCATCCGGCATGAGGCCGAGAAGGGCTGAGGGGCGTCTCCGCGCGAGGCGGCCTGCGCAGCGTACCCTGACGGCTTCGCCCGATCCTCCCTCCAAGCCATCGGAATCGCTGCTGTTATCCCAGTTGGCTTCGTTCTGGAATTTTGCCCGCCGCGGCAGGGCCGCGACCTCGAAGGTCGCACACGCGAGTTCTTCGGCGCCGCCGAGGCGATCGGTTTCAGCGGCCAGAACACGCTGTTTTCCGGGCGAGGCGGCATCCGCTGCATGTTTTAACGGCCCAGCTTACCGATCCTCTCTCCAAGGGCTCGTAATGACTGCTGTTATCCCAGTTGGCTTTGTTCTGGAATTTTGCCCGCTGGTGGCAAGGCGGCGTCGGCGGCGTGCAGCACGAGCTTTCATTGCGCTAAGGCTATGTTCGACAGGTCACTAACCCTTCCTGCGCCGCCTACCAAAGTATAGGATTTTAATCCTATAAACACGACGCGCTGCAGGATCGATGCAGCCGCGGCTGGTGCCGCGATTGCGCCTTGACTAGCATTTCGGCCCGATAGTCCACACAACAGACAGACGAGGAACGCCGCCATGGCCCCGCTCATCTCCGCTCTGCGCCGGCTCGCGCTCGCTTGCGCGCTCGGCCTCCTCGCCATTGGCACCGCCCCGGCCGAAAGCGCCAAGACGCACCGCGTCGTTATCCAGGTCGACCAGAACGACGTGGACGTGATGAACATGGCGCTCAACAATGCCAAGAACGTCATCGAGCACTATCGCGCCAAACACGAGGATGCCGACGTCGAGATCGTCGCCTACGGCCCTGGCCTGCACATGCTGCGCGAAGACACCTCGCCCGTGAAGGACCGCATCAAGCAGCTCAAGGAGGTGAGCTTCCCGTCCAACATCTCGTTCTCCGCCTGCAACAACACGAAGCAGGGCATGGAGAAGCGCGAGGGGCACCCGATCCCGATCATCTCGCAGGCGACCATCGTGCCGGCGGGCGTCGTGCGGATCATGGAGCTCGAGGAGCAGGGCTGGAGCTACGTGCGACCTTGATCGCGGCGTGAGCGGCGTCCGGCCTATTTGCCCATCACCAGGTCGGCGAAACCGGTGGCGATGCCGGGGAAGATGCACAGCACGACCACGGCGAGGATCATCAGCACCACGAACGGCATGACGCCCCACACGACGTCGCGGAGCGGGATGTCGGGCGCGATGTTCTTGATGACGAACAGGTTGAGGCCGACCGGCGGGTGAATGAGGCCGAGTTCCATCACGATCGTCATGATCACGCCGAACCAGACCAGGTCGAAATTCGCGGCACGCAGCGGCGGCAGGATGATCGGCGCCGTCATCAGGATGATCGACACCGGCGGCAGGAAAAAGCCGAGCACCACCACCATCAGCAGGATCGCGGTCAGCAGCACCCATCGCGACAGGTGCAGCGAGACGATCCACTCGGCCGTCGACTGGCTGATGTGCAGGTAGCTCATCACGTACGAGTAGAGCAGCGACATGCCGATGATGAACATCAGCATGGTCGATTCCTTGAGCGTCGAGACCAGGATCGGCGAGAGCTCGCGCGGGCTCCACACGCTGTAGATCGCCGCGATGAGAATCAGCGCGAGCACGGCACCGAGCCCGGCGGTCTCGGACGGGGTCGCGTAGCCGCCATAGAGCGCGATCATGACGCCGGTGAGCAGGATCACGAACGGCAGCACGCGCGGCAGCAGCGCGAACTTGTCGCGCGTGCTGAGCGTGTCCTCGCGCAAGATCTCGGAGGCCTCCCCGCCCGCCGCGTAGGCGCGCCTGGCGGCATCGTACTCGCGGCGGAAGCGCCACACCGCGTAGCCGGCGAACAGGACCACGAGCAGCAATGCCGGACCGATGGCGGCGAGGAAGAGACGGCCGAGCGACTGCTCGGCCGCGACCGCGTAGAGGATCATGGTGATCGACGGCGGCAGCAGGATGCCGAGCGTGCCGCCCGCCGCGATGATCCCGGCCGCGAAGCCGGGCGAATAGCCGCGCTTGCGCATCTCCGGGATGCCGGCCGAGCCGATCGCCGAGCAGGTCGCGGGCGAGGAGCCCGCCATCGCGGCGAACAGCGCACAGGCGAATACGTTGGCGATGCCGAGGCCGCCCGGGATCCGGTGCATCCAGGCATGCAGCGCGCCGTAGAGATCCTGGCCGGCGCGCGAGCGGCCGATCGCCGAGCCCTTGAGGATGAACAGCGGGATCGACAAGAGCGTGATCGAGGACATCTCTTCGTAGACGTTCTGCGTGATGGTATCGACCGAGCCGTGCGGCATGAATGCAATCATGAACGCGGTCGCGACCAGGCCGAGCGCGAACGCGATCGGCATGCCGGTGAACATGGCGAGCAGCGTCGCGCCGCCGTACATGAGGCCGATCGTCAGCGTGGTCATGCCGGACCCTGATGCCGGACGTCACGCCCGAGCAGTCCCGCCGCCACCTGGAGCAGGAGCTGAACGCTCAACAGGAACATCCCGGCGGCCATCAGCGAGTAGGGAATCCACAGAGGCGGGGCCCAGGTCGAGGTCGAATGATAGTCGTTGACGATCGCCTCCTGCAGCAGCGTCGCCGACTTCCACGCGAAGAAGGCGCAGAACGCGAAGCTCGCGGTATCGACCAGCACGATCCGCCAACGATTGACCCGCTGCGGCAGCAGGCCGACGATCGCCTCGATGCCGATATGGCCGCGCTGCGCCTGGATCGCGGCGGCCGACATGAAGACGGCGCCGACGATCAGGAACACCGACATCTCGTCCTGCCAGTCGGTGGAGATCTTGAGGAAATAGCGGACGATCACGCTGTAGGTGAGCACGCAGGCGGCGAGCATGAGCGCGATCGAGGACAGGACGACGATGACGCGATTGATCCACGCCACGAGGCCCGCGCCGGGGACGTCCACGACGGACGCCCCTCCCGTTGCGGTCTCGACCGGGTCGAGGCCGTGCGACATCGACGTCCCCGTGCTCGCGCCACGCAGCGTCAGGCGTTGACGCCCTCGGCAAGCTTGATGAGCTCGGCCGCGAGGTCGGACCGCTTCGCGTAGTCCTTCCACGCCGTGTCGCGCGCGATCACCCGCCACTTGTCGACGATCGCCTCGTCCATGTCGAAAACCTTGGCGCCCTTCTTGGCGTAGACCTCGGCGACCTTCTGGTCGTCCGCCTCGGACTCGGTGGTGCCGAAGGCCTCCATCTCGGTGCCAAGGCCCATGATCACGTCCTGCTGCTTCTTGCTGAGCGAGTTCGAATACCTGCTTCGATATCACCAGCGGCTCGAGCATGTACCAGTAGGACTTGCCGCGCCCCGTGGTGATGCTCTTCGACACTTCCTCGAGCCGGAACGAGATGAGGCTCGTCGACGACGTCGTGCAGGCGTCGCAGGCGCCGGTCTGCATCGCGGCGTAGAGCTCGTTCGACGGCGTGTTGAGCGTGGTCGCACCCGCTGCCTGGAACATCATGTCCATCTCGCGGCTGCCGCCGCGGATCTTCATGCCCTTGGCCTCCGCCGGGTTGACGACCGGCGTCGAGCGGCTGACGAGGCCGCCGGCCTGCCAGATCCACGACACCAGGATCACGCCCTTCTCATTGAGATAGGCGCCGAACTTCTGGCCGATCGGCGAGGTTTTCCACGCCGCGCCCTGCTTGTAGGAGGTGACCAGGCACGGCATCAGGCCGATATTGGTCTCCGGCGCCTCGCCGCCCGCATAGGAGATCGGATAGAGGCTCATATCGAGCGCGCCTTTGCGCATCGCCGAGAACTGCGCGACGGTCTTCATCAACGACGAGTTGGGATAAACCTGCGCGACGAGCTCGCCGCCCGTGCGCTTCTCCAGCTCGAGCGCGAACTTGCGGCACAGGCGGTCGCGGAAATCACCCTGGTCGATCGTTCCGCCCGGGAACTGATGGGAAATCTTCAGCGTGCGCGCGGGGTCCGCCCAGCTGAGGCGGGGCGCTGCGATCACGGCCGGCGCCGCCATGGCACCGACGAGCAGACGACGACGGTTGATCTTCACGTTAACCTCCCGAGAACAGGCTTGTTGTGGGTTCGGCCCATACAACGGCAAAACCCCTACCTTGTCAAAGATTAAGCCCCGAAATCAGGGTGCGGCAATTGCGCGATGGATCGCGCAATCTGCTGCTGGCGCCCACCGGCGAAACGCAATAACTTTTTACCACGACCCCACGATCCTCCGAAACGAAATGGCCCACAAGCAGATGTCGAATGGAATGATCCGTGCCGGATTGGCGCTAGCGCTACTGGCATGTTTGGCGGCACCAACGACGGCGCAGACGTACCCCGATCACGTGGTGCGCATCATCAATCCCTATCCGCCGGGCGGCTCGGTCGACATCATGGCGCGGCTGCTCGCGCAGAAGCTCAGCGAGGAGATGAACGGGAGCTTCATCGTCGAGACGCGCGCGGGTGCGGGCGGCAATACCGGCGCCAAGTCGGTCGCAAAATCCGAACCCGACGGCTACACGCTCTTCTTCACCGCCCCCGCCCCGCTGGTGATCAACCCGACGCTCTACACCAAGGGCCTCGGCTACGATCCGGCCAAGGATTTTGCGCCGATCGCGCTATTTGGCTCGACGCCGCTGGTGCTGATGGTCGCAAACGACGTGCCCGCCAAGAACGTCCAGGAGCTGATCGCGCTCGCCAAGGCGAAGCCCGGCAGCCTCACGTTCGGCTCGGCCGGCATCGGCACGACGCCGCATCTGGCGGGCGAATTGTTCAAGAGCATGGCCAACGTCGACATCACGCACGTGCCCTATCGCGGCACGGGCCCGGCCATGACCGACCTGATCGGCGGTCACATCCAGATCTTCTTCGACCTGCTGCCGACGAGCTTGCCGCAGATCAAGACTGGCCAGGTTCGCGGTATCGCCAATGCGAGCGAGACGCGGCCCGCAGGCCTGCCCGATCTGCCGACCGTCGCCGAGCAGGGCTTGCCGGGCTTCAGCGCCAGCTCGTGGTACGGCTTCGTTGCGCCCGCGAAGATGCCGGAGGCCGCGCGAGCACGCCTGACCGCCGCCACCCAGAAAGTGCTCAAGTCACCGGATGTCATCGCGCGCATGCGCGATCTCGGAGCCGAGCCGGGCGACAAGTTCGGCGCGGACTTCGCCGCGTTCATGCAAGCCGAGGCAAAAAAATGGGGCGACGTCATCCGCAAGTCGGGCGCGCATGTCGACTGAGACGGACGGCGCGCGTCGCGGAGGGCCGCTGACATGACCGATCCGCGTTTCACGTTGCGCGTCATGTCCACGCTCGGCCTGCGCGGCGTGATCACCGAGATGACGCCCGTCCTGGCGCGGCGCGGCCTCGACTTTTCGGCCTCCTTTGGGGCGACCAACGTGCTGACGCCGCGCATCACGGCGGGCGAAGCCGTCGACGTCGCGATCCTCACGGATACGGCGATCGAGGCGCTGACGCAACGCGGCACGATCGCGGCCGGCTCGCGGCGCGACCTCGCGCGCTCCGGGATCGGCGTCGCCGTCAAGGCGGGCGCCGCGAAGCCGGACATCCGCACCGTCAAGTCGTTCAAGCAGGCGATCCTCGCGGCGCGCTCGATCGCGTTCTCGAAAAGCGGCGCCAGCGGCGTGCACTTCGCCGAGCTGATCCGCCACCTCGGCATCGCGGACGAGATCAACGCCAAGGCGCGCGTGTTCGACGGCGTCGTGGGCGAGCTTGCGGCGAGGGGCGACGTCGAGATCGCGGTGCAGCAGGTGAGCGAGCTCAAGCTCGTCGATGGCCTCGACATCGTCGGCCCGCTGCCCGACGAGCTGCAGAAGATCACGGTCTTCTCCGCCGGCGTCTTCGCGCGATGCCCGCGGCCGGCGGCCGCCGGCCTGCTGATCGCCGGGCTCGCCACGCCGGAGGCGATGGGCGCCATGCGCCGGCAGGGACTGGAGCCGATCGGACTCGTCGGATAAAGCAGTATCTGCCAGTCACGGTGCGCGATCCGCCGCCTTTTGCCGGGAACCGTTCATGAATGCGACCATCGCGGACGCGCGCCGCGACGCGCCGCTCGGGCGCCTGCTCGCCTGCGTGGCGCTGCTGTGGATCGGCGGCATCGGCCTGCGCGTCACCATCCTGGCGGTGCCGCCGCTCATCCGCCTGATCCACACCGACCTCAACCTGTCGGAGACCGAGGTCGGCGTGCTGTCGGGATTGCCGCCGATCCTGTTCGTGTTCGCCGCGGTGCCGGGATCGCTGCTGATCGCGCGGCTCGGCGCCCGCACGGCGGTGATCGGCGGATTGTTCGCGACCGCGCTCGGCTGCGCGTTGCGCGGCGCCGCGCCGGATTTCACCCTGCTGTGCGCCGCGACCGTGCTCACCGGCCTCGGCGTCGCCGTGATGCAGCCGGGCCTGCCGCCGCTGGTGCGCGCGTGGCTGCCAGACCGCATCGGCTTCGGCACCGCGGTCTACGCCAATGGCCTCCTGATCGGCGAGATCATTCCGGTGGCGCTGACGGTGTGGCTGGTGCTGCCGCTGGTCGACGGAAGCTGGCGCCTCGCCTTCGTGGCCTGGGCCGTCCCGTGCGCCGTGATCGCCGTGGTCCTCCTCGTTTTTGCGCCGCGGACCGCCGATACGGGCGCCGCGACGGCGCCGCGCCGCTGGTGGCCGGATTGGCGCAGCGGGCTGATTTGGCGCCTGGGCCTGATGTTCGGCGCCAACAACGCCACCTATTTCTCCACCAACGCCTTCATCCCTGACTACATGCATTACATCGGCCGGCCCGAGCTGGTCAGCCCGGCGCTCACGGCACTCAACATCGGCCAGCTTCCGGCCTCGCTCATCTTGCTCGCCATCGTGGGGCGGATCGTCGGCCGTGCCTGGCCTTATGCGGTGTGCGGCGCGCTATCGATCGCCTGCGTGCTCGGCATCCTGTTCGGCTCGGGCCCCGTCATCATCGCGTCCGCCGCAATGCTCGGTTTTTCCGGCGCGACGACGTTGACCTTGATGCTCACGCTGCCGGCGCTGGTCAGCCCGCCCGACGATATCCACCGCACCACGGCGGCGATGTTCACCATCAGCTACTCGTGCGCCGTGCTGGTGCCGATCGTGAGCGGGTACTTCTGGGACGCGAGCGGCATCCCGGCAACGGCGTTCGTGCCCGTCGCGCTGAGCAACCTGCTGCTGATCGCGCTGCCGTGGAGCATCCCGAGACGGTCAAGCGCCACCTGAACGGTGCCGGTGTCGTCCACTATCGACTATGGCGCGTGCACCACCACGCCCCTGACGCTATCTCCGACGCGCGCTAGCGACTGCTGCACGAAGCCCGATCTCGTCACGTCGCCGGCAAATTGCGCTGCAAAATCCTTCACCGCAACGGGCCGATCCTTGGCGTAGCCGATCGCGATCGGCACGTTGTAATAGCTGCCCGGCAGGATGCGCGAACCCGCCATCATGCGCTGCGCCGAGATCAGCATCGGCACCACATGGCTGAAGGCGTCGGCATCGCCTGCCGCGAGCTTCTCGACTGCCGGCTTCGGATTCTCGACCGCGACGCTGATCATGGTCGCCTTGGTCAGCGTTTTCTTGAGCTGCGCCTCCTGGGCGCTGCGCGCCGGCACCAGCAGGCGCACGCCGGGACGGTCGACCTCGTCGATCGCCTTGATCGTCGAGCCCTCCGGGACCAGGTAGCTCGTCTGCAGATCAAGCACGACCGGGCCGAAGTCGAACGCGACGGCGCGGTCGGCGGTGATGCCGATGAAGGTCGCGTCGAGCTCGCCCTTGCGGAACGCCTCGATCACCGCAATCGGGTTCTCGAACCGAATGAGCTGCGCCGGCACGCCGAGCCGGCGCGCCAGCTCTCGGCCGAGATCGGGCACCACGCCCTTGAGGTCGCCGGTGGAATCGGGAAGCGCGAAGTAGGTCACCATCAGCACGCCCACCCGCAAGGTGCCGGTCGGGGCAAACGCTTTGGCGACGTCGGTCTGGGCATGTGCTGTGGGAGAGAAGGCGGCAGCTGCGAGCGCGGCGCAGAGGCCAAATGCAAGCCGCGCGAGACGCGGCGCGTTGAGATGCGCGTGCATGGCCATCCTCCCTGAACTATTTTCGCCACCTTAGCATGGCGCGCGCCGGCCCAGATGGAACCATCTCGCCCCGCCGCCATTCCCCGGGCATGGACGAAATGACCGACATCAGGAGCCTCCCCGCCTTACGCGACGCCGAGGCCGCATGCACCCGCTGCCCGCTCTATCGCAATGCGACGCAAGTCGTTCCGGGCGAAGGCCCGAAGCACGCGCAGGTCATGCTGGTCGGCGAGCAGCCGGGCGACCAGGAAGATCGGCAGGGACATCCGTTCGTCGGCCCCGCCGGCCGCATGCTCGATCGCGCGATCGTCGATGCCGGCATCGATCGCGAGCAGGTGTTCGTCACCAATGCGGTCAAGCACTTCAAGTTCGAGCCGCGCGGCAAGCGCCGCCTGCACAAGCGTCCCAGTGCCGGCGAGGTCGATGCCTGCCGCTGGTGGCTCGACCGCGAGCGCGCAATCATCAAGCCGCGCGTGATCGTTGCCCTTGGCGCGACCGCGGCGCGTGGCGTGCTCGGCCGCACGGTCACGATCGCGTCCATGCGCGGCGAGACGCTCGACGCCGGCGACGGCAGGCGCATCATCGTGACGATCCATCCGTCCTATCTGCTGCGCCTGCGGGACGATGCGTCCAAGGAGCGCGAGTACGAGGGCTTCGTCGGTGATCTACGACGGTGTGCGAAGCTGCTGAAGTAAGCCGTCGATGACAGCGCCACGTCGATCATGTCGATGACGAAGCTGCCGGCTCGGCCATTTCGGGCTGTCGCGTCAGCCGGACGGCCGGCGATATGAGGATCGTCGCGGCCTGGACCAGGAACCCGGCGCACGCCACCACAAGGCATGCCTCCGCTCCGTAGAAGCCGCCGACGGCGGCGCCGATCGCCGCACCAATCGGCCGCGCCCCGTAGGCGACGATGTTGAGGGCCGAGACGCGTCCGAGCAGGTGCGGCGGCGTCACGGTCTGGCGTAGCGTCGTCGTGCTGATCACCCAGATGATCGGGCCCGCGCCCATCAGGAAGAAGCTCGCGCCGGCGAGCAGCGCCGAGGGAGCCCAGATCGTCGCCACCATCACGACCGAGGCGACGAGCCCGGCCACCGGCCCGAGCGCGATGACGACGCCGAGCGGCAGCCGGCGCATGACCCGATCGGCAATCAGCGCGCCCACGACCATGCCGACGCCGTAGCTCGCCAGCGTCGCGCCGACGCCCGATGCCGAGAGCCCGAGACGGTGGACCGCGTAGGGCACGAACACGGCCTGGAGAACGAAAAATGCCGTGTTGAAGACAAACTGCGTGACGAACACCGGGCGCAGCAGCGGGTGCCGAAAGAGGAATTGTGCACCTTCGCGGATCTCGGCGACCACGCTGCGCGACGCCGGCGCGGTGCGGGGTGGCTCGCGCACGCCGGCGAGGAGGATCACCGCCCCGGCCGACAGCGCGGCTGCAAAGCCGAAGGCCGGCGAGCCGCCGACCCAGCCCACGAGGGCGCCGGCAAGCGCCGGGCCGGCCGCGAAAGCAATCGTGCGCGCAAGCTCGATGCGGGCGTTGGCGGCGGGGAGCGCGCCCTGGGGCACCAGCGACGGCACGAGCGAGGGAGCCGCCACGCTGAACGCGACCGTTCCGCAGGCGCCGATGAAGCCCAACCCCGCGAGCAGCGGCCAGGTCAGGAGCCCCGACGCCGCGAGCGCCAGCACGCCGAGGAGCGAGAGCGCGCGCAGCGCCTCCGCGCTCGCCATGACGGTGCGGCGCGACAGCCGGTCTGCGAGCAGGCCGGCCGGGATGGCGAAGAGCACGAAAGGCAGCGTCTGGGCGGTCTGCAGGACGCCGATCTCGGCCGTCCCGGCGCCGAGCGCAATAACCGCGACGATCGGCGTCGCGGCGAGCCCGATCTGCTCCGCGGATTGCGCCGCGAGGTTCGACCAGGCGAGACGCTTGAAGGTGGGCGGGAGCCGAGTTCCAATTGTGGCGTGCATGATGCTGAACCTTTCCGCTGTTGGTTCAGCATGTGAGGCCATCCACGCCGCGGCGCACTCCGCCTGTTGCTGTCGAATTCGCGGATCAGCCAATAGCGGAGGAATCACAGGGTGGGCAAAGCGAAGCGTGCCCACCGTTCAATCAACTCGGCGCAAAGTCCGCGTGGGCACGGCGCTTCGCGCCTTTGCCCACCCTACGAAGGGTCAAATCGCCGCCATCGCTCCGCCGTCGACTTGCCAGGCGCAGCCGAGCACGTAGCTCGCGCGCGCGGAGCAGAGGAACGCCACCACGGCGGCGACCTCTTCGGATTTGGCGAGGCGGCCAAGCGGCAGCTTGGCGCCGCGCTCGCGCAGGATGTCGGCCTCTGACTTGCCGGCCGCGGCGGCCTCCTTGCGCATCCGCTCCTCGACCCGCTCCGTGAGCGTGCCGGCCGGGCTGACGGCATTGAGCAGGATGCCGTCCTTGGCGAGTTCGCCGGCCATTGCCTTCGTCAGGTTGAGGATCGCCGCATTGTTCATGCCGGTCGCCACCGCGCGCGGCTGCGGCTCGCGGCCGGCATTGCCGGTGACGTTGACGATGCGGCCCCATTTGCGCGCCCGCATCGGCGGGATGACATGGCGCATGCAGCGGGCAAAGCCGTTGAGCTTCTTGTCGAAGTTCTTGCCCCATGCTTCATCGGAGAGCGTGAAGAGATCGCCCGGGCTCACCAGCGCGGCATTGTTCACGAGAATATCGAGACGGCCGAACTCGGCGAGCGTGCGCTCGACCATCAGGCGGACCGAGTCGTCGCTCTCGATGTCGAACGGAATGCCGAGCACGCGGCCGCTCCCTTTCCTGCTCAGCGCGCGGCAGGCCTCGGCGTTGCGTTGAGGGTCCTGGCTCGCCGCCACCACATGCGCGCCTTCGGCGAGCAGCTCCGCCGCGCAGGCGCGGCCGATGCCACGGCTTGCGCCGGTGACGATGGCGACGCGATCTTTGAGGCCGAGATCCATGATGTTCTCCGTCGCAGTTGCGCACCCGTAGGATGGGTTGAGCAAAGCGAAACCCATCAGGTGAGTTCGCGGCGCGCAAAATGATGGGTTTCGCTTCGCTCAACCCATCCTACGAGCCGAGCGCGAGGCTCCGATCAGCCCGTGTACTCGAGGATGTGCATCCCGGCGCCGGCGCGGTCGATCAGGTAGAGCAATCCATTCTCGTCGGTGCCGATGTCGTTCGACTGCACGGCTTGCCGGTCACCCGACAGCTCCGGCACGAAGCAGCCGACCTCCTTCGGACGCAACGGGTCGCTCACGTCGACGGCACGCAGGCCCGCGTTGAAGTAGGTGAGGAAGACGATGTTCGCCCACCGACCTTCGCTGCGGACGTCCTCGAGGATGTTGTGCGCGCCGAAGCGGCCGGGGCGGTCGTAGTACTTCTCGCGCTCCGGAAAGAAGGTCGCGACCGGGATCGGGTTGGTCTCCTTGCGGATGTCGACCACCCACATGAACTGGGCGTCCCAGAATTTCTGCTTGGCGCGCGCCTCGTCGGTGCAGATCAGGTAGGGCCGGTCGCCGACCGGCCACGCCGTGTGGGTCGATCCGGGAAACGGCGGCGACCATTGCAGGTGGCCGACCAGCTCCATCTTGCGCAAGTCGGTGCAGTCGATGATCGCAATGCCGCCGCCCCAGAACGCCGCATACATGCGGTTGCCGCGGATCATCGGCGGGCCGTGCAGCGTGATCGCCTCCTCGTGCGGCATCGGATCGTCGCCGCCGCCCTCGCCTTCCGCCTTCTGCCACGGCAGGCCCCAGATGCTGATGACGTCCGGCTTGAGCGGATTGCGCACGTCGAGCGTCCAGATCACCCGCTTGTTCCAGCCAGGCGCATCGTTCGGCAGGAAGGCAAGCTGGCGCTTGTTGTCGACACCGAAGCGGTGCGGGCCGGAGCCGGGCGTGTCGTAGAAGCCGACTTCCTTCGGCTGGTCCGGCTTGCTGATGTCGAAGATGAAGATGCCGGCGCGCGCGTTGCGACCCTGGTCGCCGGCGAGCCGCTCGGAATTGACCCAGAGGATATGATCGCCGACCACGCGCAGCTTGTGGCAGTGCACGCCCGGCGGCGCGCGGAATTCGTAGACCTTCTTGGGATTCTTCGGGTCGCGTACATCGTGCGCCGTGAAGCCTTCCGGCGCGTGGCCGCTCGATTTGCCGACTGACCCCACATAGGCATAGCCCTTGTGCACCTGCACGAGGCTGCCGCAGCCCCAGGCGGCGGACGGATCGTGGCCGAGCTTGCGGAAGCCCTTGATCTCCTCGGCATACTGTGCGGCCATTGCGATCCTCCACGCCCGAACATGCATCGGCGATATGATTTACACGAGCGTCAACGGCTTGGCACCACGCAATTCCGGAGACCACGCATGAGCGAATCCATGGCGAAACAGATCGTGCTCGCGGCGCGGCCGAAGGGCCGCCCGACGCTGGAAAATTTTCGCCTCGAGAAAGTGCCGATGCCGGCGATGCCGCGCGGCGGCCTGCTCCTGCGCGTGCTCTACCTGTCGCTCGATCCCTACATGCGCGGGCGCATGGACGACCGCAAATCCTACGCGCCGGCGGTCGGCGTCGGCGAGGTCATGACCGCCCAGAGCATCTGCGACGTCACCGCCTCGGATCATCCCGACTACAAGGCCGGCGACATCGTGCTGGCGCCGACCGGCTGGCGCACGCACGCGGCCTCCGACGGGACGGGCCTGCGCAAGCTCGACCCATCGCTTGCGCCGATCACCACCGGCCTCGGCGTGCTCGGCATGCCGGGCTTCACGGCCTATTCGGGTCTCTACGCGATCGGCAAGCCGAAGCCGGGCGAGACGGTCGTCGTCGCGGCGGCCAGCGGCCCCGTCGGCTCGCTGGTCGGCCAGCTCGCCCGCATGGCCGGCGCCCGCGCGGTCGGCATCGCGGGCGGGGCGGACAAGTGCCGCCACGTACGCGACGAGCTGCGCTTCGACGCCGCCATCGATCACCGCGCGCCGGACTTCGCGCAGCAGCTTGCGGCCGCCTGCCCGAAGGGCATCGACGTCTACTTCGAGAACGTCGGCGGCGCCGTGTGGCAGGCGGTGCTGCCCTTGCTCAACCGTTTCGCGCGCGTGCCGGTGTGCGGGCTGATCGCGCAGTACAATGCCGGCGGCGACGCGCCCGGGCCGAATCTCTGCCCGCGACCATGCGGGAAGTGCTGAGCAAAAGCCTGACGCTGCGCGGCTTCATCAACTACGAGTTCGCGGCCGAGCACTTCGCAATGTTCCTCAAGACCGTCGCGGACGGCATCAAGTCCGGCGAGGTGCGCTATCGCGAGGACATCACCGACGGCTTCGAGAACGCGCCGGCGACGTTCCTCGGCATGCTCGAGGGCAAGAACTTCGGCAAGACGCTGATCCGCGTCAGCGCGTGAACGCGCTCAGAGCTTCTCGGCCAGGAAGCGGAGCAGCCGCGGCGCCAGCACGGCCGGATAGCTGCCCGGCTCGTCGAGCGGATCGCTCACCCAGTAGTGCCCGGCGCCCGGCACGTAGCACGTCCGGGTAAAGAAGCCGGCCTGCTTGAGCGCGCGCAGAAATGCCTCGGTGTGGCGCTTGCGATCGACCAGGTCGTCCTCGAGGCCGCAGGCCAGCAGCACCGCGGTCTGGTTGTTGCCATAGGTCGCATAGCTGATCGGCGTCGCGTCGAAATAGAGTTTCCGGCTCTCCATCGGTGAGGCGCCGAGGAAGTTCTCGATGTTGTTGTCGCGCGGGCTGTCGGCGCGGTAGCGCTCCCACATTTCCATGACGTCATAGACGCCGTAGACGCCGATCAGCACCTTCACCTTGGCGTTCGCCTGCGCCTGCGGATCGTCCGGATAGCCGTCGAGGAAGGCGCCCGCATTGGCGCCGAGCGCCGCGAGCGACGCCAGATGCGCGCCCGCCGAAGCGCCGAACAGCGCCAGACGCTCCGGATCGATCCGGTATTGCGCCGCGTTGGCGCGCAGGAAGCGCACGGCCGCGACCACGTCGTGCACGGCCTGGGGAAACGTTTTGGTCCCCTTCTTCGCCAGCCGGTAGCTGATCGTGAACAGGCCATAGCCGCGCGCCGCGAGATATGGCCCCCAATGCTGGAACTGGCTGCGCACGCCCTGCTGCCAGCCCCCGCCATGTACCGCGACCAGCGCCGGATACGGCCCCGCCCCTTTCGGCACATAGAGATCGCCCTGCAGCATGACCCCGTCATGGGTCGCGTAGGTCAGCGCCGCGCGCAGCTCATGCGTGTCGGAAGTCATCGCATCCATCGTGGTCGTGAAGGCTCGGCGGATCGGTCCGGCGCAACTCTGTCATCGCGCGCGCCGTGACGCAATCGGCGCGCACGCAATGCCCGCCATGCGAGACCGCCGTCCTACCTCCGTTGACAGGGTCCGCGTCTGCCTGTTCGATGCCGGCAACTGACACCAACAGCGTTCGGGATCGAAATGCCAATGCCTGCCGGTACAGCGGCGCCACGCGAAGGCGGGCCGATCGTCGTCAATGGGCTGAAGATCGAGACGATCGAGGGGGGCACAGGGCGACCGCTGCTGTTCCTGCACCCCGGCATAGGCCTCGACCCCAAGGCGCCGGTGCTCGATCTCCTCGCCGCCAAGGCGCGCGTGATCGCGCCGTCGCACCCGGGCTTCGGCGCCTCCGACCTCCCCTCAACGATGACGACGGTCGACGACCTCTCCTATTTCTATCTCGACCTGATGGATGCGCTGGACCTGCGCGACGCCACCGTCGTCGGGGTCGGCTTCGGCGCCTGGATCGCGGCCGCGATCGCGATCAAGTCGACGGCGCGCATGTCGCGTCTCGTGATGGCGAACGCGGTCGGCATCAAGGTCGGCGACCGCGAGACGCGCGACATCGTCGATATCTTCGCCCTGCTCGATCCGGACCTCAACAAGCTCGCCTATTTCGATCCCAAGGCGGGCGAACGTGACTACAAGAACCTGCCGGTCGCCGAGGTCGCCGTCACGGCGCGCAATCGCGAGGCGCTCGCCCGCTTCGCCTGGCAACCGTACATGCATGACCCCAAGCTCAAGGGCCGGCTGCATCGCATCCGCATCCCCACGCTGTTTCTGTGGGGCACGCACGATCGCATCCTGAGCGAAGGCTACGGCCGCGCCTATTGCGCGGCTGTCCCCAATGCGCGCTTCGAGCCGGTCGAAAAGGCCGGGCATTTCCCGCATGTCGAGCAGCCGCAGGTCTTCGCCGACCGCGTCTCGGCGTTCGCGGGCGCGTAACGTTCATCCGGAGATCAGGCGCATGCAAGTCTATCACTTCACCGAGCAGGCCTATCCACCCGCCTGGGAGCACCACAAGGGCACGCTGCGCGTCACGCTGCCCAACCGTCTGATGGACCCGAACATCGCGGCCGACCTGTTTCACCGCTATTACGACGAATGGATGCTCGCCGACGAGCTCGGCCTCGACATCATGCTCAACGAGCATCACCAGACCGCGACCTGCATGTCGTCGACCTGCATCGTCGGGCTGTCGATCCTCGCCCGCATCACCAAGCGCGCGCGCCTCCTCGTGCTCGGCTATCCACTCGGCCACCGGCCCGACCCGCTGCGCTGCGCCGAGGAGCTCGCGACCGTCGACGTGGTCTCGCGCGGCCGGCTCGACATGGGCTTCGTCAAGGGCGTGCCCTTCGAGTTCGCGCCGTCGAACCAAAATCCCGTGCGCGTGATGGATCGCTTCTGGGACGCGCACGACTTCATCATCAAGGCGATGACCAGCCACGACGAGCCGTTCAACTGGGAGTCCGAGTTCTTCCACTATCGCCACGTCAACGTCTGGCCGCGCCCGGTGCAGCAGCCGCACCCGCCCGTGTGGTCGACGACCGGCAGCCGCGGCAATGCGCGCGTGCTCGGCGAGCGCGGCATCGCGATGGCGACGCTCGGCACCGGCTATGCGACGCGGCCGCTCTTTGATGCGTACCGCGAAGGTTACCTGGCGAAGCACGGCAAGTTGCCGGCTGCCGATCGCTTCGCCTATCTGGGTCTCGTCGCGGTGGCCGACAACGAGGCGGAAGCGCAGAAGCGCGGCAAGGCCGTATCGATCTACCTGCCGTCGAGCGGCATCGTGGCGCCGGAATTCCGCAACCCGCCGGGCTATCTGTCGATCGAGGACAACGTGCGGCTGATGCGCGGCGAGGCCAAGCCCCGCACCGGCACCAAGGACGGCCGCTTCATCGACATGCGCGTCGCGAGCGTGCAGGATCTGGTCGACACCGGCGTCCTGTTCTGCGGCACGCCCGACCAGGTCTACGACCAGATCATCGCTTTCGCAGAATATTGCGGCGGCATGGGCAACCTGCTGATGATGGGCCACGCCGGACCGATGTCGCACGCCGACACGGTCGACAATCTGACGCTGTTCTCGAAGGAAGTGCTGCCGCGGCTGAAGGAATACAAGCAGCCCGTCGGCGAGATGGCGGCGGCGTGATCGCCCCTACTCCGCCGTCACCGCTGTAGGGTGGGCAAAGGCGCGTAGCGCCGTGCCCACCACCGCATTTGATGCAGAGACGCGTGGGCACGGCGCGCGTTGCGCGCCTTTGCCCACCCGACGGCGTCACGCCGTCTCTTTGACCTTCACTGCAAAATACCGCGACAGCCAGTCGAACAGCACGGTGCGCACGCGCGTGTTGCTTTCGGCGAACATGAAGTGGTCGGTCTCGGCGAAGAGATGCAGGTCCGTCGGCTGGCCGGCGCGCTTGAACAGCTCGACCGACTGCTCGGTCGGCGTCACCGAGTTCGACCGAGGAATGCAGCAACAGCAGCGGCCGGCCGGCCATGCCGCCGACCACGTCGTCGGCGCGGAAATCGTACATGCTCTGCGCCGTCTCGGCCGGAAACATCTGCACCGAGCCGGCCGCGAGGTGGCCGCGCAAGTGCTCGGGGATCGGCACGATGTCGTAGCGCGGCACCATCAGGGACGGATTGCGCCGCCCCTCCTCCAGCATCTTGGTGAACTTGGCCCACGCCTCCGGTGTCGCGTGCTGGCCGCGAAACTTGCGCTCGCCGTCACCCCAACCGCCCGACGACACGACGGCCGCGACACGCTTGTCGACGCCGCCCGTATAGACCGCGACCGCGGCGCCGAAGCTCGAGCCGATTGCCGCGATCCGGTCGGGCTCGACGTTCGGGTGCTGGGCCAGGAACGTGAGCGCATCGCTCGTGGTCTTCACCTGGTCGAGGCAGATGAGGCGGCCCTTCGGCCCCTCGCTCGCGCCGCAGCCCGGCATGTCGAAGCGCAGCGTGACGTAACCGAGCTTCTCCAGCATGGCGCACGGCTCGAGCACGTTATTCGAGTTCATGTTGCTGCCGAAGCCGTGCAGCACCATGAAGACCGGTCGGCGCTCGCCCGGCCCGACGCCCGCCGGCACACGCACCGAGCCCGCGATCTTGAGACCGTTCGAGGTGAAGCTGATCCGTTCGTCCGCCATCGCGCGTTTCCAATCCTTCTTGCCGGACCGACCCAATATCCAGCGCCGGATCATTCTGGCGGCGCCGGTCGTCGATCGCAAGGGTTCGGTCCGCCGATGCGGAGCGGCGGCGCGCAGAAGCGCGCGATCTCGCTCGCTAGTGAGCGGCCCGGCTTGGCGTCGCGGAGCGCGCGCGCTCAGGACGATCGAGCATGTTGCGCAGGAGAGCGATCGTCTGCTGCGCGGCGGCCAGCCCATCGGCGCGGGCGCGCAGCTCATCCTCGTGCCGCCGAAGGTCCAGCACATGCCTTTCCTTCCACAACTCCAGATCCGCCTTTGCGCGCTTCAGGTCGGCGATGATCGCCGATTTCTCCGCAAGCTCGCGCCGCAGATCGCGCACCTCGCCCGTCGCCTGATCGAGCTCGCGAACGCGTTCGAGCGCCCGCTGCTTCAGTCGCGCGATGCCGGTTTCCAGATTTGCGGCGGACACATCGCAGGCTTCCCGCAGCCGCTCGGCGTCCGCGCGCAACCGCCGCGGGTCGCGGACAGGATATGCGGCAGCGCGCGCCGCGCGACGCCGCGCCAGCAGGCGCCGGACCACGACGATGACGCATTGGACAAGGACGACCGATGCAACTCCGGCCGCATAGATCACGCCGGGCGGCAAGGCCTCGGCTTGCTGGATCACCAGCCACGCATCCATTCACAAGATCCTTGTCGCGAGCCTCATGCGTCTCTTCCAGAAAACGGACACCGCCTCAATTGCTCGCGCGAATTAACCTCAACGTGCGCGGCGCCCTCGCGGCACGCGCATCGAGGCGCGTGTGGAAAGGCCGTGCCGCGGAGGGGATTTAGGGTTAATGGCCGGTAAATGTAGTGACGCCGGGTGTGCCGTGCGATGGTGCGGCGCGTGATGCGCGCGGGCGCCGTTCCGGCTCGCGCCGCAAGTCGAGGCCGATGATGAGTTCGTACTTTCCGCTGCTGGTCGAACCCGGGATGTATTTCGCCATCGGGTTCCTGCTTGCGGCGCTGCTGTCGCTGCCTTTCATGGGCGCGATCCACCGTCGCGCCGTGCGGCTCACCAGCCGTCACCTCGATGCCCACTTGCCGATATCGGTCGACGAGCTGCGCGCCGAAAAGGACCTGCTGCGCTCTGAATTCGCCGTCACCACCACCCGGCTGCAGGGCACCCTCAACGACATGCAGACCAAGACCGCGGCGCAGCGCGTCGAAATCGGCCGCCAGGGCACGGTCGTCACCACCCTGAAGACGGAGCTGCGCGAGAAGGCGCGGACGATCGCGGCGCTCGAAGCGCGCGAGACGGCGCTCAAAGACCAGCTGCGGGAAACCGAGCACGAGCATGCGCTGAAGTCGATCAACCTCGACGACGCCCGGCGCGCGCTTGCGAACAAGGAGGTCGAGCTCGCGCAATTCGCGGCCACGCTCGACGATCGCGACGTCATCGCGGACCACCAGAGCTTCGAGCTGGTGAGGGCGCAGGTCAACGTCGAGGCGCTCAAGGTGACGGTCGAGGACCTCAACCACGAGGTCGAGGGGCTGAACGGGCGGCTCACGCAGGCGCGCGAGGACAGCAAGCGCGCGACGCACGAGCTCATGCAGGAGCGCGGCAGGGTCGAGAATCTCGGCCGCCGCCTCGCCGATCTCGAGATCGAGCTGATCGCCCAGCGCAACGAGGCCGAGGCGCTCAGCAAGGTCACCGCCGACCGCATCTGCGATCAGGCGCGAATTCTTGCCGCGCGCGAATACGAGGGCGACCGCCTGCGCGTGGCGCTCGAGGGCGCGCACCGCGCCGAGGCCGCATTGCGCTACGAATACGCCCAGGTCGAGGAGCGTCGTCTGCTGGAGAGCAAGGCGGCGCTCGCCGCCAAGGCCGCGCTGGAGGTCCAGGTCGACCAGCTCAAGCAGGACCGCCAGAAGCTGCAGGGAGAGTTGCAGGCGCTGCGGCGCCATGCGGAGGGTTCGCAGGCGAACGAGCGGGTCGAGAGCGCGTTGATGCGGACGCGCATCAACGAGGTCTCCGACCAGGTCGCGCAGCTCCGATCCTTGCTGCTGACCCCGGTGCCGCCGGACGCCGTCGAAGACGGCGTCGCCCATCCGGCCAACGGCCACGCGAACGGCAACGGCCACAACGCGCACGGCCTCGCGGGCCACCCGTCCGCCTCGAGCCCCGTCACCAACTGACCCACCGATCGGACAGCATCGAGCCGACGGTCGGCCCGACGCGCTTTCGCGCGCCATCCGCGGGACCGCCTTGAATTCCCGCGTCCGATCCCGGATAGAGACGGTCTCGCGACGCCCCCGATTTCCCCCGAAGGAGTTTTGATGAGCGACATTCGCGTCGACCACGACGAGCTGTTCCGCTTCTTCGTTGCCGTCTTCACCGCCAAGGGCATGCGCGCCACGGATGCCGATACGCTTTCCGAAATGCTGGTGTGGGCCAATCTGCGCGGCGTCAACTCGCACGGCGCGATGCGCGTGCCGGACTATCTCAACCAGATCCAGAAAGGCACGTTCGATCCGACGGCGCAGCCGACCGTGCGCCCGCTGCTGCCCGCGACCTTCATCCTCGATTGCGCGCGCGCGGCCGGTCCGGTGTGCATGATGCAGGCCGCCGCGCACGCAATCGAGCTCGCCGAGCAATTCGGCGTCGGCGTCGGGCTGGTCAGCGACACCGCCCACACGGGCGCAGTCGGCCGCTATGCGCACTGGATCGCGGAGCGCGGCTACGCGGCGGTCGTGATGGTCGCGGGCCCACCGTTCATGGCCTATCACGGCGCCAAGGCGACCACGCTTGCGACCGCGCCGATCGCGATCGGCATTCCGGGACCCGAGGAGCGCGATCCGCTCGTCCTCGATATGGCGACGAGCGTGACCGCCGCGGGCCGCATCCGCCAGGCCGCCGCCGAAGGCCGGCCGATCGCCGAGGGTCTTGCGATCGACGCCGACGGCAAGCCGACGACGGACGCCGCCAAGGCCGCAACGCTGCTGCCGCTCGGCGGACCGAAGGGTTCGGGCTTGTCGCTGCTGTTCGAATGCCTCACCGGCATTATGGCCGGCACGCCGATCATCACCACGATCGCGGGCCTCACGGGATCGCGCGTTCCGCTGCAGAACGCGATGGTGATCGTGTTCAATGTGGCGAACTTCCGCCCGCTCCCCGACTATCGGCGCAACATCGAGCAACTGATCGAGGTCGTGAAGGGCTTGCCGCGCCGCGAAGGCTTCGACGAATTGCTGCTGCCGGGCGAACGCGGCGGCCGCGAAGCACAATTGCGGCGACGCAACGGAATTCCGATCGCGCCCAAGCTCTGGCGCGAGCTCATCGACATTGCGCAAAAGCTCGGCGTGCGTCCGCCCCGTTCGCGGACGTAGCCGATACCCAAATCATTGCCTGCAAATCCGGCAAATCCGCGGCCCGATGGAGTTGGCGCATATCCTTGTCGGCGAACCGGTACCCACTTCGCCGGGATATGCGCGGATGGCCGGATTTGCGACACCGGCGCGGGCGCTCGCCGTCATTTGCGCCACCAGCTCGGTGACTGAACGACGCAGTCCGTAAAAAATTCGCCCCGCGCGGAACTAACCCCGCGCTTTCACCTTTTGTTTTTTAGCGGTGCGACAGTCTTGCGCCGGGCCGTGTTGACGCCCGGGCAACCAACTACCCCGCCACTGGGGCGGGCTGCCGCAATTCCGTCAGGCCAGAACATCCGTCACGGCTGTTCAATTCACAGGAGCTGCGCCATGTGTGACTACAGTCTGGAGCATCTCGCGAGCCGCCCGGCCAAGGTCGGCGACAAGCTGGTCTCCACCAAGTTCACCAACTCGATCACCCGCGGGTTTACGGCGATCGGCGAGCCGAACGTCGCGGTTTGCCTGATGCCCGGCACCGAGTTGGCTTTCGAGCAGGATGTCACCTGCGTGCATGCGCTCGGCCTGCTGCCGAGCCGGCAAATCTCCGAAAGGGTCGCGCGTTTCCGCGAGGTCAATCAGCAGAATCCGCACGACCACCACGACGCGCTCGAGTTCCCGAGCGGCCAGATCGTGTTGGTGACGCGGCTGTGCGAAGGCCAGCTCGCGACGGTGCTGCAACTGCCGGTCGATCCCGATCGGGAAAAGGCGGGCGAGCAGAGCGCCGACGCGCCGGAGACACAGATCGCCTGATCGCGCGGCAATCGATCGGCGTACGTTTGCAAGCGAGGGCCGCCGGGCAGCCGGCGGCCCTTTTTTATATCGATTTAAGACCATGCGCCGGCACGGCCGGTATGCGCGCCGGCGCATGCGACGCGGCTTGACAGCCCTGTCGGCCCTCGACAGGTTGCCGACGCATCATCACGCCGGAAACAAAAGCTCATGGCCAATCTGCGTCTCAACTTCGCCTGCGGCCCTTATGACCGCACCAATGCGCTGCGCGACGGAACGATCAAGCCGGACGGCATCGATCTCAACTACATCACGCTGCAGCCGGCGGAGATCTTCTGGCGCATGCTGCAGTACCAGGAATTCCACGCCTCCGAGATGTCGCTGTCGAACTACACGAGCCTGGTGAGCGACGGCAACGCGCCGTTCATCGCGATCCCGGTGTTTCCGTCGCGCGTGTTTCGCCACGGCTACTTCTTCATCAACACCACCAAGGGCATCGAGAAAGGTGCCGACCTCAAGGGCAAGCGCGGCGGCGTGCCGGAATACAGCATGACGGCCGCGGTCTACATGCGCGGGCTGATGCAGCACGAGTTCGGTGTTGCGCCGAGCGACGTCGAGTGGGTGCAGGGCCGCACCGACCGGCTCGGCCGCAACCTGCCCCCCGACGTCAAGCTCACCCAGGCCCCGGCCGGCACCGAACTCGGCGACCTGCTGGAACGCGGGGAGCTCGACTTCCTCATCACGGCGAACAATCCGCTCTCGTTCCGGCGCGGCGCCAAGACGGTGCGGCGGCTCTTTCCCGACTATGCGGCGGCCGAGAAGGACTATTATCGCCGCACGAAAATCTATCCGATCATGCACACGGTCGTGATCCGTCGCGACATCTACGAGCGCGATCCGTGGGTTGCACTCAATCTCTACAAGGCACTCTGTCAGGCCAAGGAGCATTGCTACAATCTCCTGAGCGAGACCGGCTCGCCCAAGGCCTCGTTTGCTTGGCTGCAGCCGCTGATCGAGGAGGAACAGGCGATCATCGGCCGCGACTGGTATCCGTACGGAATCGAACAGAACCGCCCGACCATCGAGGCGCTGCTGCAATACACCCACGAGCAGGGCCTGACGGCGCGCCGCGTGAAGCTCGAGGAACTTTTCGCGCCGAGCACGCTGCGCGACATTCCGCTGAGTGAAGGACAGAAGGTGTGACGCGTCCGGCCGGGGAGCAGTCGCGCGCGCCACAGGCATCGCGCGACCTGCGCGCGTTATCCCTCACCCACGTTCGACGCCATCTTCTTGACCAGGTACGCGCCCTGGCCGATGCCGAAGGTCGACAGCAGCGTCAAGTCGATATCCGGCAGCTGCGTCAGCCCCTGGGCTATGTCGCCGAGGAAATTATAGCCCTGCAGGGCGAAGGTGACTGCCGCGACGAGCGTGATGAACGCCATCTGGAAGTCGCCGATATCGATCTGGCCGCTGTCGTTCGTGAACAGGTCGGTCAGGATGTTCGGCTGGCCGCCCTGCTTGACGCCGGCGGTCGCCGCCGCAACGGCCGTCAGCTTCTGCGCCGCGGCGACCGCGATGCCGGCCGCCGCATCGTGCACGGCCTGCAGTTCCGGCGGCGTGTCGGGGTTGGCCGCCGCCGCGGTCGCAACCGCGGTCGCGCCGGCAGCCTGCTGTGCCGCCGCTGTGGCCTCTTTCACCTTGGCGGGCGCGTCGCGTGCCGCATTATCGACCTTCTGGGCCGTGATGGCCTTGGCGCCGCCGAAGGTCAGCGCGCTCAAGCCTGTGAGCGCGATGAGGTGCTCGGGCAGCCCGATCCCGCCGAGCGAGCCCCAGCCCCAGACCCCGACGCGCACCACGATGCTGGCGAGGTAGACCATCATCATGACGCCGAACCACAGGGCGAGCTGGCATTTCGAGTTGCTGTAGCGATTGTCGGCCCCGAGCAGGAACCGGTTGGGCTTGCCCCAGGCGCACAGCGACGCAAGCCCCACCACGATGACGAACCCGACCAGCAGCGCGATCCAGCGATAGACCGCGTCGACCGGACGCCGCACGCCGGAAAGTCCGGTGATGCGCGTCGGCTTGGCGCTGTCGTCGACCAGAATATCGACCGTGTCCCCTGCTTTCACGGCCGCGAAGCCCGCGGCGGCGGCCGCATTATCGATCGTCAGATTTTGCTGATCGGTCGGCCGCGGAAAGCCGACCGTCACGGTTGCGCCCGTGGAGTCGGTTTTGATGACCGGAACCGTGATCGTCACTTTCGACTGGTCGTCCGCGCGAGCGGACGTTGCCATGAGCGCGGCCGCGATCACGCATGCGACCGCCATCGTCAGAAAGATGCGCATAATTCCCCCCAATGCGGTTGGCGCCTGCCGTCGCGCCTGAACCGAGCATCCGCAGTAGATCATCTGCGTGGGTATTATGCAACCATTAGGGGCATCCCGACGTAAGATCAGCAGACGCCGGCCGCGGCGCGGCCAGGAACGCCGGCGCCCCAGCCCGCGTTGAATGTGATGATACCGCCGGGTGCTATCGATGGCCGAGCTGACGTTCCGCTGCCCCTACAGCAATCGCCCGATCGCAACCGGGATCGACGTTGCGCGTGGCGATGCGCTGAAGATGCGCGATGTCCCGATCCGGGTGCGCTGCCCCTACTGCAAATGCAGCCACGACGGCACGATCGCGGACGGGGAGCTGCGCGAAGCGGCGTAGCGCATGTCCCGGCGAAAGCCTGCCCCGGACTTGGTCCGGGATTGCCCCCGGTTCGCCGACAAGGACATGCGCCAAAATAAAACTTACACGGCGTGCGCCTTGCGGCCGCCGCGCTCGATCGTGACCGGCGCCTCGTCGCGCGCGGTCAGGTACTTGGCGAGCGCCATGCAGCGCATCGCGAGCATCGCGGCGCCCTCGGCGAGCTCCGTCGAGTTGCGCACGATCTCGACGTTGACCTCCATGTCCTCATGCGACCAGCCGCGCGAATGCGCGACATAAGGGAACTGCGGGAAGATGAAGCCGAGCTCGGCGAAGAAGCCGAGCATCTGCCCGGCGACCGCCTGGATGTTGTCCTGCCCGCCGACGATGATGAAGCCCGCGACCTTGTTGCGGATCAGCACATTGTCGTTGAGCGTGATCGCGTTCTGCACGCAGTTGAGCCGCTCCGCCATCTTGAAATAGAGCGAGGACGCCGCGCCCCAGCGGATCGGCGACGCGATGATGATGGCGTCGGCCCAGTGCACCATCGCGTCGTAGACCTGGTCCATCTGGTCGTTCGCGTCCATCTGGGTGATCGAGCACGGCCACGTGCAGGCATGCGCCGCTTTCGAGTAGTAGCCTTCGCAGGCGCGGAATTTCAGATCGTTGAGGCAGATGAGCTTCGTCTCGGCGCCGTCGTGCGCCGCCGCCTCGAGGGCATGGCCGAGCAGATGGTCGGAGCCCGAGAAGCGCGGGTTGGCGCCGTCCATCGCGGTGGTCGAGATGCCGCAGACGCGCAGCGGGCCGGGCGCACGTCTGACATCGCGTTCGAGCGGATGTGGCGGATGCGGCTTCTTGTTGCGCCGGCTCGCATTGGCGAGATCGACGAGGACGCGCCCATTCTCGACCTTCACCGGATAGGCCGGAACGCAATCCTCCTCGAAGCCCGGCTCGCCCTTGCCGGTCGCGCGATGGAATTTCCAATGATGCCACGGGCACGTGACGTAGTCGCCGTCGAGCCGCCCTTCGCCGAGCGGCCCGCCGACGTGGTTGCACGCGTTGGCGAGCGCGCCGAACGCGCCATCGCGGAACGACAGCGCGATGTCGCGGTTCTGCATGCTGATCCGCCGCAGCGGCGCCGCGCTCAATTCGGCGGCCGCGCCGACGTCGACCCAGTTCTCGGCCATGGCGTTCCTCCCGATCCTATCGTTGTTGGAGCACGATCGCGGCCGGGGTGCCGGGCGCGAGCGGCGTCGGATCGACCTCGACCAGCCCGCGCTCGATCCGCACCCGATGCGTCACGAGCTTCTCGGTGAACGGCGGCGGCGCGCAGCCGTCGGCGAGGCGATACTGGTAGCCGTGCCACGGGCAGGTGATGCAGCCGTCGATGATGCGCCCTTCGCCCAGCGGCCCGTTCTGGTGCGCGCACAGATTGGTGACGGCGCCGACCTGGTTGCCGTCGCGAAACACCGCGATGCGCTCGCCGCCCGGCGTCGTGACGATGCGTGCGCCGCCGTCGGGGATCGAAGCGGGCGCGCCGACCGTGAGCCAGCCGCCGCTCGCCGCCGCGCGGTCGGCCTCGCGCTCGCGCCAGCCGGCGACGAGATGCAGGGCCGCAACGACCCCGAAGCTGGCGAACAGCACGATCGGCACCAGCGGCGAGCGCTCGTCCTGCATGTGGCCGAGCGCAACATGCATCACGACGAGGCCGTAACCGACATAGAGCAGCATGTGGAGGAATTTCCAGACCCGCGGGGTGAGGAACATCAGCCAGAAATCGTGGCTCGTTGATGCCAGTAGAAAGAGGATGAGTAGCGCCGCGAGGCCGAGCGTCTTGAACGGAAAGCCGATGAACTTGGTGTAGTCGCCCCACTTGGTCAGTTCGGCCGCAAGATTGGGGAGGGCGTGGAGCGAGACATACCAATCGAGCAGGCACGCGAAGTGGAAGCAGGCGACCAGGAAGGTCAGCACGCCGAAATGGCGACGGTTGTAGAGGAGCTTGAGGAAACGGCGATCGAGCCGCGCCAGCGGCCCGATCGACAGGATGATGGTCAGCATCAGGAACGCGCAGCTCCCGCTCGCGCGGATCCACAGGTTGATCGCGTCGGGAGATGTCTTCGGCGGGTCCGTGCTCCATGCGATCGCGAGATAGCCGCCGACGTAGAGCACGACGCCCGCGACCACGATCGCATCGTAGATGACCTTGTCGCAATTCCACTGCACCGCGCGCAAGCCGACACTCATGCGGGGCACTCCAGCACTTGCTGCTGCGCCCGCGCTCCCTCTCCCCGCACTTGCGGGGAGAGGGTCAAGGTGAGGGGCGCTGAAGCTCCGCAAAGCACTGCGCCAGTCGCAACTCGCGGAGACGCCCCCTCACCCCGACCCTCTCCTCCTAAAGGGGGAGAGGGAGCGCAGCCGCCGTCCAGGACATTCGATGCAATGGCCGTATACGCAACCGCGCGCGCACGCTCCGGCGGCGGCCGCCGCCATAGCGCCAGCGCGACGCCGAGCACGACCAGCAATGCCAGGATCGGCCAGATCATCCGATGCAGCGAGCGGTGCGCGCGCGTCATGCGCGGCTCCGCGCCTTGCGCCAGCGCAGCAGGATGTAGGGCCACAGCGCGATCGAGCCGGGCAGCAGCAGGATGCGCGCGCCGAGCGTTGCCGGCATCTGATGCGGCAGCACTTGCGAAATGCCGAACGAGACGAAGGCGAGCGCCGCAACGATGCCTACGGCGGCATAAAGCGCAAGGCCGAGCAGAATGGCGTCAGACGCACTCATCGACATCCCTCGCGGCCGACAGGTTCGACCATATCGCGCGCCGAGACAAGGGCGCGCGATCGGCGACGCGTCACGCGGCGGACGGTCTCGCGTCGCGCACCATCAACGCCACCGCGCCCGCGAGCGCCGCCAGCACGGCCCACAGCGCGTAGCGGAAGTCGCCCGCGACGCCGGCCGGAAAGAACGTCGCCATGTAGACGACCGCCGATCCGCAGGCGCCGAGCACGAGGGCGCCCGCCGGCGTCGCGCGGCGACGCCAGGCGAGAAGGCACCATAGCGCGCACATGAGCAGCCACGTTCCGGCGCGCAGGAGCGGCGTCGCGGTGAGCCGGTCGTCGACCGATCTCAGCGCCGTGAACCACGCGTTGTCGGCAAACACGGTCTGCCCCGGATGCGCGATGTCGGTCGTGAACATCGTGAGGTTCTGGTTGACCAGGAAGTTCTCCATCACGGCGGTGCGGTGCTCGAGGTAGGCGAGCGGATGGGCCGCGAGGGCGCGCAACCAGGCTTGCGTGAGCGCCGAGGAGCCGAAGAGCTTCTCGGCCTCGAGCTTCTTCATCACGAACAGGCAGGGCTCGCGCGTCCAGTAGTTGTCCCAGTCGGTCGGCTTGTAGCAGGGGCCGACCAGCATCGCGTTCTGGTCCGCGCTCCATGTCACCGGGAACTGGTTCTCGCCGGTGAAATGCGAGATGCCGGCGAGATCGAACACGAAGATCGAGTGCAGCGCATGCTCGTGCCGCGCGCCGAGCATCGCGTAGTAGACGAGCGGCACGAGGGCGGCCAGCAGGGCGGCGGCCGGAACGTAGAGGACGGCGGCGCGCTTGAGATCGAAGCGTTGCGGCCAGACGAGATACGCGGCGAGGATCGGCGCGGCGAACAGTCCATTCGGGCGCAACAGGAAGCCGAACGCGAGCAGTACCAGCGCGACCGCCTGGACTGCGAGCCGCAGCGCCCCGCGCCGTTCGGCGACCGAATAGCAAAGCGCGACGGCGAGCAGCCAGGCTCCAGCGGCCAGCATGTCGCGCCAGATGATCCCGACGAACTCGAAAGCCGGCGGCGCGAGCCCGAGCATGACCGTCAGCAGCCCGAGCCACACCGAACGGCGCGCCAGCGCGAGCGCCAGCACCGTAAACGCAAGCCAGTACACCGTCGCGATGCACAAGAACATGCTGCCGGCACCAGGCGCGATCGGATCTATCAGCGCCCACAACGAGGTCATCAGCGGCGACTGCCAGTCGCCAGCCTGCCCGCGCGCGATGTAGGAATAAATGTAGGTGGCGTCCCACGTCATCACGCCCGGCCAGAAGATGCGCAGGGTGAGCGCGAAGCAGGCCGCGGTCAGGACGAGGACCGGCAGTGCGCGCCGCCACGTCGGATGCATGTCGTCGCCCTTCATTGCCGGACCGCGTAGATATCGCCCGAATTGGCCTCATCCGGCAGATCGGCGAGCCAGTGCCGCACCATGTCGGCGGAGCGCCAGGCGCCGTGCACCAGCATCTGGCTCTCGCCGAGCGCGGCGTCGAAGCCGGTGAAGCCGAGCGCGACGCAGCGGTCGAGCGCCGTCTGCGCGACGGCGCGCTGGATGGTGGTGAACTCGAACGACAGCGCCGCAACGGGACGCGTGAGGCCCGCGAGTGCTTCTGCTTCGAAACCCTCGACGTCGATCTTGATGAAGGCCGGCGTGCCATGCCGCGCGATCAGCGCATCGAGCGTGGTCAGCGTCGCGGTGGCGCGGCCGGTCCATGCCTGATCGTGCCAGCCGACGGCGTCGCGCGCCGCTGCGACGAAGTCGGCGGACGCGGTCGACACGGTCGGATTGTCGATGTTGACCTTGAGCTCGACCGTGCCGGCGGCGGCGCCGAGCGCGGCGGGCTCGATCGTGACGTCGCGGTCGCGGCCATAGATGAGCCTCAGCGTGCGCACCAACGCCGGCTGCGGCTCGATCGCGACGACGCGCGCCTTGAGCCGGCGGAAGGCGGCGACGCGGTCGCCGACATGAGCGCCGGCATCGAACACGAGGTCGCCCGGCCTGACGAATTGCGCGTAAAGCCGGTCCATCGCGGCGCCGTGGCCACGCTTGCCGTAATAAATGAGAAGCGAGCGGGCGACGCCGCGCGCGACGCGCAGTCGCTCGCAAGATCGTGGTCACGCCGAAGCGGGTCGCGCGGCGGCGATCGCCGGCAGGGCCAGCGCCGCGACCGCAAGGGGCGCCGAGGTCTCCTCGGGGAGGCGGCCGATGCCGATGCGCGCCATCGCGGCGCCGACCTCCGGCCGCGCGGTCACCACGGCCAGCGGAATCGACAGGGCCGGACCGGCGGCGAGCGGCAGCGCATAGAGGATCGCGGCCGGATGCGGTGACGGCGAGCAGCGCGATCGCGGCAGCGCCAAGCAGCGTGTAAGGCCACAGCGCCTGGCAGGCGAGCCCGAGCGGCACCGCGTGGCCGTCGCGCATCTGGCTCGCCCAGCCGACGGTGCGGCGGAACGGCAGACGGCCGAGGAACAGCGTATGGCCGCACCACATCAGCGGTGTGAGCAGGAACGAGAAGAAGGTCTCGCACGCGAAGCTGGCGACGAAGCGCCCGGTGCCGCCGAACGACCGGCGCTCCTGCGGCCGCAGCAGCACGTCGATGAAGGTCGCGAGCTTGGGCGACGCCCACATGAACAGCGTGACCGCGAACAACGCGAGGCCGGCGTCGGCGCGGATGAAATCGCCAAGGTTCGGCGTCGCGGCCGCTTTCAGCGTGCCGATGGCGAGCAGCGCCATCCACGCCGGCGAGCCGAGGAACATCAGGATCGCGAAGGCGAGCTGATAGCGGCTGACCGGACGGATGCCGGGCAGCAGCAGGAGCCGCCAGTACTGCATGTTGCCCTGGCACCAGCGCAGATCGCGCCGGATGAATTCGAGCAAGGTCGCGGGATTCTCCTCGAAGCTCTGATCCTCGAACGGCAGCACCCGCACCTCGTAGCCGGCGCGCCGCATCAGCACCGCCTCGATCTGGTCGTGGCTGAGGATCTGCGGGCTGCCCTCTTCCGACAGCGATTGCAGATCGCAATGCGCCATGAAGGGGGCGAGACGCAGCAGCGCGTTGTGACCCCAATAGGGCCCGCAGTCGGCCTGCCACCACGCGCTGCCGATGGTGTAGGAGCGCATGCCGAGGCGCATGCCGAACTGGAACATGCGGGCGAAGGCGCTGGTCGACGGCAGGCCGACGACGAGGCTCTGCACGATGCCGAGCTTGGGATCGCTCTGCATGATGCGCACGAGCCGGAGCACCGCTTCGGCGTGTCATGAAGCTGTCGGCGTCGAGGGTGAGCGCGAAATCATGGTCCGCGCCCCATTGCCGGCAGAAATCGGCGATGTTGCCTGCCTTGAAGGCCGCGTTGTGCGCGCGCCGCCGATAAGTCACCGCGACGCGCCCGCGCCATTCGGTCGCGAAGGCGGCCAACCGCGCCTCCTCGGCGGCGGCGAGCGCCGGGTCGCCCGTGTCGCTCAGGATGAATGCGTGGAAATGGTCGCCGACGCCGGCGGCCGCAAACCCTGCCAGCAGCGGCGAGAGATTGCGGACGATCCGCTCCGGGGCCTCGTTGCGGATGCAGATCAGCAGCGCGGTCTTCGCGATGATCGGCTCGTCGCCGCGGATGCGCGCCGCCGCCGGGAACGTCGCGGCCAGCGGGTCGCGGGCGAAGCGCATGACGCAGAAGCCGACGATCGACACCGAGACGCCGATCAGCAGCCAGGGCAGCGCGATGGCGTAGAGGGCGAGCAGCAGGAGGTCGAGCGCGTCGATCCCGCCGGGCAACAGCGCAACCGTGGCGAGCGCCAGCGCGCCGGCGGTCACAGCCGCGACCAGCGCGGCGAACAGCGCCCGCCGGACCGTGACCGGCATCCCGGTTTGCGCCGCGACCGTCGCGGTCGAAAAGTCGAGCATCCTAACCCCGGTGTCTTTCGTGCCGGTCCAGGATATAGCCAGGGGGTGGGGTTGAAGTCCAACCAGGGGGCGGCTTTGGCCGACGAGACGGCGCAAGCGTTGTGGTACGTGGCACCGGGCCGGGCCGAGATCCGGTCCGACCCCCTGCCCATGCCGGCAACCGGCGAGGTCCGGGTGCGGGCGCTGCATGGCGGCCTCAGCCGCGGCACCGAGCGCCTGGTCTTTTCCGGGCGCGTCCCTGCCGGCGAGTTCGAACGCATGCGCGCGCCGCACATGGGCGGCAACTTCCCGTTTCCGGTGAAATACGGCTATGCGACCGTCGGCCGGGTCGAGCACGGGCCGGCGGACCTCGCAGGCCGCGCCGTCTTCGCGCTCTATCCGCACCAGACATGCTTCACCCTGCCCGCCGCAGCCGTCGCGCCGGTTCCCGACGGCGTGCCGCCGCGGCGCGCCGTCCTCGCCGCCAACATGGAGACGGCGCTCAACGCCCTGTGGGATGCAGCGCCTGGTCCGGCCGACCGCATCGCGGTGGTCGGCGCCGGCGTGGTGGGCGCGCTGGTGGCCTGGCTTGCCGGCCGGCTGCCGGGCGCCCAGGTGACGCTGATCGACATCGCGCCCGAGCGGGCGAGCCTCGCGGCCCAGCTGGGTGTCGGCTTTGCGGCGCCGGAGGCCGCGCCGCGCGACTGCGACCTTGTGGTGCATGCGAGCAGCAGCGCGGCCGGGCTCGCGACCGCGCTCGATCTCGCCGGCAACGAGGCGACCGTGCTCGAGATGAGCTGGTACGGCGCGGGCGACATTCCGGCGCCGCTCGGCGGCGCGTTCCACAGCCGCCGCCTCAAGCTGATCTCGAGCCAGGTCGGCCAGGTCGCGCCGTCGCACCGGCCGCGCTGGAGCTACCGCCGGCGGCTCGCGGCGGCGCTCGATCTCCTCGCCGATCCGCGGCTCGATGCCCTGCTCGCGCCGGCGATCCCGTTCGCCGAGCTGCCGGCGCGCATTGCGCACATTCTGGCGCCCGAGACCCGCATCCTGTGCCAGCTCATCGACTATCCGACAACCAGTTGAGGTTCCGATGTACGCCGTCGAAGTCCGCGACCGCATCATGATCGCCCACTCGTTCCGCGGCGAGATGTTCGGCCCCGCGCAGAAGCTGCATGGCGCGACCTTCGTGATCGACGCCGCATTCCTCTCCGAAGCGCTCGACCCGAACGGCGTCGTCATCGACATCGGCCGCGCCCACGAGGTGCTGCACGCGATCACGAAAGAGCTCAACTACCGCAATCTCGACGACATTCCCGAATTCACGGGCCGCAACACCACGACCGAGTTCCTGACCAGGTACATCTTCGACCGCCTGGCGGCGGCGGCGCGCGACAATGGCCTCGGCCGCGACGGGCGCGAGCTCAGCGCCATCCGCATCACCATCTCGGAATCGGACGTGGCGCGCGCCTGGTACGAGGGGCCGTTGCGGTGAAGCGTTTCGTGTTCGCGGTGCCGGGCGACCTCGCGACACCGACCGGCGGCTATGCGTATGATCGCAGGGTGGTGGCCGAATTGACGCAGCTCGGATGGGACGTGCAGGTGGTCGACATCGGCGGCGACTTTCCGCGGCCGAGCGCCACGATGCTCGCGACGGCGCGCGAGCGGCTTCTCGCAGTGCCGAAGGGCACGCCCATCGTCGTCGATGGCCTTGCCTTCGGCGTGCTGCCCGAGCTTGCCGCCGAGCTGCATCGCGACCATCCGCTGATTGCGCTCGTGCATCACCCGCTGGCGCTCGAAAGCGGCATCTCGCCCGCCGATGCGGCCGCGTTCCATCGCAGCGAGCGCGGCGCGCTGGCGCATACCGACCGGGTGATCGCCACCAGCCCGTCGACTGCGCGCTGCCTCTCCGCCGACTACGGCGTGGCGGCCGCGCGCATCACGGTCGTGCGGCCCGGCAGCGAGCCGCGAACGCCGGCGCCGCAGCGCACGGACGAAACCGTCGCGCTGCTCGCGGTCGGCTCGCTGGTGCGGCGCAAGGGTTACGACGTCCTGGTGGCCGCGCTCGCAAGGCTCACGGAATTGCCGTGGCGCCTGACCATCGCGGGCGACCGCACGCGCAGCCCCGCGACCGCGGCCGCGCTCGACGCCGATATCCGCCGGCTCGGCCTCGACGCGCGCATCGTGCTGGCGGGCGCGGTATCCGACACCGAGCTCGAGGCGCTCCATGCGGGCGCCGACCTTTTCGTGCTGGCGTCGCGGTTCGAGGGCTACGGCATGGCGTTCGCGGCCGCGATCGCGCACGGCCTGCCGGTGATCGGCACCACCGGGGGGGCGATCCCCGAGACCGTGCCGCCGGGCGCCGGCATTCTGGTCCCGCCCGACGACGTCGACGCGTTCGCGGCCGCGCTGCGACGCCTGATCGGCGATGCGGCCGAACGAGAGCATGTCGCGGCCGCGGCGCGCGCCGCGGCGGCGCGATTGCCGACGTGGCGGCAATCGGCCGAGCTCTTCGCGCGCGCCGTCGAGGCGGCACAATGAGCGGCTTTTCGGCCGACTGGCTCGCGCTGCGTGAGCCCTTCGACGCGGCGGCGCGGCGCCCGCGGGTGCGCGAGGAGGCGCTCCGCAGCATCGCCGGGCTCGATCCGGTCGCGATCGTCGACCTCGCCTGCGGCACCGGCTCGGGCATGCGCGCGCTTGCGCCGCACGTTCCGGCGCGCCAGACATGGCGGCTGGTCGACAACGATCTCAGCCTGCTGGCGCGCGCCGCCGACACCCCGCGGCCCGACCGCGTGCAGGCCACCGCGGTCCCGGTCGACCTCGCGCACGACCTCGAGGCTGCGCTCGACGGCGCCGTCGATCTCGTCACCACCACGGCCCTGCTCGATCTCGTGTCGGCGCCCTGGCTCGAGCGGCTCGCGATCGAATGCGCGGCGCGGCGGCTGCCGCTCTACGCGACGCTGAGCTACAACGGACATATCGCCTTCACGCCGCAGGATCCGGGCGATGCCGCGATCATCGAGGCCGTGAACGCGCATCAGCGCACCGACAAGGGATTCGGTCCCGCGCTCGGCCCGACCGCCGCCGCGGAGGCAATCGCCCGGTTCGCGGCGGTCGGCTACGTGACGGTTCACGAGACGTCCGACTGGACCATGCGGCCGCAGGACCGCGAGATGCAGAACGCCCTGCTGGCCGGCTGGGCGGGCGCGGCGCGCGAGCTCGACACGCAGCCGCTCGACGACATCATCGCGTGGCTGACGCGCCGGCGCGAGATGGTCGCGGCCGGACGCTCATCGATGATCGTCGGTCACATCGACTTGTTCGCGCGCCCGATGGAGACCCGGCAGGCCGCAAGATCGCAGTCGAACAGCACCTCGCCGTCGAGGCGGTGAAGCCGCATGGGCGGGCGCAGCGCGTCCGCGCAGCTCGCGACCGGCGGCAGCGCCACGCCGCCGCGGCCGGCGCCGAGAATGATCGGCGCGACCACGATGTGCAGGCGGTCGAGGCAGCCGGTCGCGAGGAAGCGCGACACCGTGTGCGAGCCGCCCTCGATCAGGATGCGGCGGAAGCCGAGCGCCGCGAGCGCCGCGAGGATCGCGCACGGCGCGATGGTGCCGTCGATCGCCGGCAGAACGATGCGCTCGACGTCGTCCGGGAGCTGCGGCGCCGCGTCTGGCGCCGTCACCACGATGCGGCGGGTGCTGTCGCACGCAAAGAGGCGGGCGTCGGCCGCGATGCGGCCGCGCGGGTCGATCACGACGCGCGCCGGATTGGGGCCCGCGACATGGCGCACCGTGAGCTGCGGATCGTCGGCTTTCGCGGTGCCGACCCCGACCACGACCGCGTCGACCAGCGCGCGCAGCCGATGCAGGTGGGCGAGGCCGGCCGGGCCGTTGATGTAGTGCGAATGGCCGGTCTCGGTCGCGACACGGCCGTCGAGCGATTGGCCGAACTGGCCGACCACGACGAGGTCGTCGACCGCACCGGACCTGAGCGGCCCGAAACGCTCCTCCCAGGGGGCAGGCAGTGGCTCGAGCGCGCGAAACATCTGCGGAACTCTGGTCCAAGAATCAACAGGTGGCGCCGCCTCGCGCTCCGCGAGGTCGTCGCCCGTAAACCCGAACCCTTGCGCCGGAAAAGCAGCCATCACGCTAATAACACCGCACGCCCGTAAACCTGCCGTAACCTTTGTTCAGGTTCGCATGAATTTGCGCCAATTGCGACAGTAAGGAGGGCACAATGTCTGCGCTCCCTCTCCCCACCGAAATCGGGCTTGCCCGATTTCGGCATCAATCATGCGCAGGTCGGGCAGGCCCGACCTGCGTGGGAGAGGGCCGGGGTGAGGGGCCTCTCAGAGCTAAAAATGAAACTCCGAGCGTCCCTCACCCGGCTCGCTTCGCGAGCCACCCTCTCCCTGCGGGAGAGGGTTAGACCTCAATACGTCGACCGCCCGCCCGAGAGGTCGAACACGGCGCCGGTCGAGAACGAGCATTCCTCGCTCGCGAGCCAGGCCACCAGCGCGGCGATCTCGTGCGTCTCGCCGAAACGGCCCATGGGGATTTTCGACAGCATATAGTCGATGTGCGACTGCTTCATCTGCGCGAACATCGGCGTGCGCACCGCCGCGGGCGTCACGCAGTTCACCCGGATGCCGGTGTCGGCGAGCTCCTTGCCGAGCGACTTGGTGAGCGCGATCACGGCCGCCTTGCTGGCGCTGTAGGCGGAGGCGTTCGGGTTGCCGTCCTTGCCGGCGACCGACGCGATGTTGACGATGCGCCCATAGTCGCGCCCGCGCATATGCGGAACGACGGCGCGGCAACAATGGAACACGCCGTTGAGATTGATGGCGAACACCTCGTTCCACGCCTCGACCGGATAGTCCCACAGCTTGTCGTTCGGCCCCGTGATGCCCGCATTGTTGATGAGGATGTCGATCCCGGGCGCGAGCTTGAGCGTCTCGGCGACCGCCCGCGTCACCGCCGCCATGTCGGCGACGTCGACCGCGACGCCCTCGCAGCTCAGCGCGGCGGCAGTCTTGCGGGCGGCGCCCGGATCGCGGTCCCAGATCGTGATGGTCGCGCCGGACGCCGCGAGGCGATCCGCGATCGCGAGGCCGATGCCGGACGCACCGCCGGTGACGACCGCGTGCCGGCCGTTGAGATCGAGCTGGTTCATGTCGCCCCTCTTCTGCGGCGGAACAAATCGACGTTCCTGGTCCTTATTGTAGCGCATGTTCCGGCGAAGTGGACGCCGGTTCGCCGACAAGAACATGCGCAAAAGAAAAGGCCTCGAGCGGGTTTCGCTTCCGCAGGAACGAAACACGCCCGGGCCAAGAAATTCGCGACGCACGCAACCCGGATTGCCGCATGGCGCCGAGAAAATCTGCCCGCACATCGTCTGCGCGCAAGCGTTCCCGGTCTGCACGCAAGCCTGCCCGTCGCTGGTCGGCGCGGGTGACGCGCACGAGCGACGCGCTCGACCTCGACCGCGGCGTCTTCACCTGGAAGGACCCGCGGCGCATCGCCGGATCGCTCAAGCGCTCGGCCATGCGCAGCCGGCGCCGCAAGGCCGATCCCTACCGCTCAGCGCTCTCCATGCTGGTTTTCTATCTCAACCGCGCCGGCAAGAACCTGCCCGCCGAGCGGCGCCGGACCTTGCAGCGCGCCAAGGCCGAGCTGCGCAAGGCCTTCGGCCGCGCGTGAGTGCGCCACGAAGAGAGACAAGCATGGTGCGTGAAGGACCTGCCCAGCCACCTCCCTACCCGGCCGAGAAAGCGCGCGGCGGCGGGATCATCCTGCGCACGCAGCTGCGCCGCGCGATCTTCATCGGTGGATTGATCGCCGTCGCGATCGTCGCCCTGCTGCTCGCCTTCCGGCGCTGAGCGTCGCCGCGGCCGCGCATCAACCATAAATCGGCCACGGGCGGGTCGCAGGATTGGCACGTGATATTTATGCTGCGACCTCTGTGGCAGAAAATGATGATGCCATCTGCACGCATGGCGTTTCCAATTTCACACCGCTTTCTCGCCGCCGTCTTCGTCATCATCTCGGTTGCATCCCACCCGGCGCGCGCCGCCGAGATCGATCCGGCGACACCGAACTATCTGCGGCCGCTCGACGCCCGCACCGCAATCGAGACTGAGCGCGGGCAGGACGGCCAGATTGCGGTCCGCATCCATGGCGACCAATTCGACGGACGGCGCTTCGTCGCAAGCCTCGTCAACGAGGCGTGGCATGGGACGGCAAACGGCAACGCGGATTTCGATCTGCACATGCAGGTCGCAAGGTTGATCGGTTTCAATGACGAAACGCTCACCGGCGTCGATCTCGTCTTGTCGCGGCGCGGCGGGCGGATGAGCCAGTTCTCGCTCGCCGGACGGGCCCGCAACGATGTCCGGGTACGCGGCGAGCTGCGCGCCCGCAGAGACGGCCAACCGTTCGTCCATCTCGAAACTGACGATGGTGGCGCGCTCCTGCGCTTCGCCGACATCCTTGCATATGTAACGGGCGGTCATGCGTGGATGGCGATCGACCTCGCGCCGGACCTCGCCGCCAAACGTGAGGGCGTGTTGCAATTGCGCGACTTCAGCGTGGCATGGGAGCGGCTGCCCCAACCCATCCGCGACGCCCTCGCGTCGGCATCGCTTTCTCCCGACACGCGGGAGCTTGGCTTTTCCCGTCTAAGCGCGCACGCCACGCTTACGCCCGGCAAGCTCACGATCACGCACACCCTCATGCGCGGCCCGTCCTTCGCGGCCACGCTCGAAGGCTTGGTCGAAGGCGAGAGCCTGCACCTGCGCGGCTATCTGCTGCCGCTCGTGCTGGCCGAGATGGAGCGGGAGAATTGCAAGGCCAGCAAGGGGTGCCTCTACGGCATGCCCTTCGCGGTGCAAGGTACGCTGCAGGCGCCACAGATCCAAATCTCGACTTACCTGGATATTTCGCACCGACACCTGTTCGACGATCCGTGACGGCCGTAGGCTGGGTTGAGCCCTTGCGAGACCCAGCGGTGTGCGGCCAGTTATGTTGTTGAGTCTCGCAAGGGCTCGACCCAACCTACACTCTCTCCTCTCCACCTGGAGCATGCTTGATGACCACCTCTCGGCCGGTGCCGATCTTCGACGGCCATAACGACGTTCTGCTCCGGCTTTACAAGCGCGGCGGCGCGGACGCTCCCAAGGCGTTTCTCGACGGCGAGGCCAAGGGCCAGCTCGATCTGCCGATGGCGCAACAAGGCGGATTCGCGGGCGGCATGTTCGCGATGTTCGTTCCCTCGCCTTCCGCCCCGCCCGGCACCGAAGCGGCGCCGCGGCCTGCCGAGGGCGAGGTCCGCATGCCGCCGACCGTCGAGCTTGCGCCGGCGCAGCGCGCGGTCTTCGCCATGCTGGCGCTTCTTCTGCGCATCGAGCGGGAAGTCGCAGGGCCGGGTTCGCATCTGCCGCAGCGTCGCCGACATCGAGCAAGCCCTGAAGGACGGCGTGCTGGCGCCCGTCATTCACATCGAGGGCGCGGAGGCGATCGACGCGGATTTCGAGCTACTCGAGGTGCTTTATGCGGCGGGGCTTCGCTCGCTCGGTCCGGTCTGGAGCCGGCCGAACGCGTTCGGGCACGGCGTGCCGTTTCTGTGCCCCTCCTCGCCCGACACCGGGCCTGGTCTCACCGACCTCGGCAAGGAGCTGATCCGCGCCTGCAACCAGCGAGGCATCCTGATCGACCTCTCGCATCTCAACGAACGCGGCTTCTGGGACGTCGCGGCGATCAGTGGTGCGCCGCTCGTCGCGACGCACTCCAACGCGCACGCGCTCAGCCCCCATTCGCGCAACCTCACCGACAAGCAACTGGCCGCGATCCGCGAGACCGGCGGCATGGTCGGCGTCAATTTCGCGGTCAGCTTCCTGCGCCAGGACGGCCGTCACGATGGGAACACGCCCGTCGAGCTCGTGGTCGATCACCTTGCGCATCTTATCGAGCACGCCGGCGAGGAATGCGTCGGCATCGGCTCCGATTTCGACGGTGCCAAGATCCCCACCGGCATCGGCAGCGCGGCCGGATTGCCCAACCTGGTCGCCGCCATGCGCGAGCGTCAATTCGGCGAGCCGCTGATCGAAAAGGTGTGCTTCAGGAATTGGCTGCGCGTGTTGGGGAAGACCTGGGGAGCGTGATCGTAGGATGGGTAGAGGCCGAAGGCCGAAACCCATCACGTGTGGCGCGTCATATGATGGGTTTCGCTGCGCTCAACCCATCCTACCCGCCGCCACCGCGCGTACCACCTGATCCGGCTTCACCGGCGTCGCATTGAACTCCGCGCGGAACGGCGCGAGCGCGTCCGACACCGCGTTGGCGATCACCACCGGCGGCGCGATGGCGCCGCCCTCGCCCACGCCCTTGACGCCGAGCGGATTGAGCGGCGACGGCGAATGCTGGTGGATCAGCTTCATCGCCGGCACGTCGCTCGCGGTCGGCAGCAGATAATCGGCGAGCGAGACGGTCTGTAGCTGGCCGTCGCGGTCATAGGCGAACTCTTCCAGCAGCGCACCGCCCAGGCCCTGCACGGCGCCGCCGATCACCTGGCCTTCCACCAGCATCGGATTGACCACCACGCCGCAGTCGTGCGCGATAGCGTAGTCCTCGATCCTCACCTGGCCGAGCTCGATATCGACTTCCACGATCGCCGCATGGGTCGCATACGACCACGTCACCGTCTCGGGCTCGAAGTAGTAGGTGCTCTCCAGCCCCGGATCGACCCCTGCCGGTCGGCCATGGTCCCAGGTCGGCGCCGCCGCCTTGGCGATCCTGGCGAGCGGCACCGAGACGCCGGGCACGCCGACGAGACCGACGCCGCCGTCGCGCAATTCGAGATCGCCGGGCGAGCATTCGAGCATGTTGGCCGCGATCGCGAACACCTTCTCGCGCAGCGGCTCGCTCGCGTAGTGGATGGCGCCCGAGAGCGTCACGGTCGAGCGGCTCGCGATGGTGCCGAACCCGGTCGCGATCGCCGAGGTGTCGGCGAGCGCCATGATGACGTTGTCCGGCGTGACGCCCCAGACGTCGGCGACGATCTGGGCGAAGATCGTCTCCATGCCCTGGCCCTGCGGGCAGGCGCCGGACGCGACATAGATCTTGCCGGACGGATCGATGCGCACCAGCGCGCTTTCGAACGGGCCGACGCCGGTGCCCTCGACGTAGCAGCCGATGCCGAGGCCGAGATAGCGGCCGGCGCGGCGCGCCTCCGCCTGCCGTCGGCGAAAGGCCTCGACGCCGCCGAGCGCCGCGAGCGCTTTCGCGAGCCCGCCCGGATAGTCGCCGCTGTCGTAGGTGATCTGCTGGCCGTCGCGATACGGGATGCCGGCCTTGTAGGGCATCTCGGCCCCCGGGATCATGTTGCGCGCCCGCACGACGGCGGGCTCGAGGCCGAGCGCGCCGGCGACGAGGTCCATCATCCGCTCGGTGGCGAGCGCGGCCTCCGGACGTCCGGCGCCGCGATAGGGCGCGTTCGGCACCTTGTTGGTCGTCGCGATGCGCGCGTGCGCCGAGAAATTCTCGTGCCGGTACGGCCCGAGCAAATGCACGGCGGTGTTGTAGGCGATGCCGGCCCCGATCGGGTTCCAGGCGCCGCAGTCGACGGTGAAATCGTCGCGGTACGCCAGGATCTTTCCCTCGTCGTTGAAGCCGATCTCGACGTCGTGCGTCTGGTCGCGCGAATGGCAGGCGGAGAGCAGGTGCTCGCGCCGGTCCTCGATCCATTGCACCGGCCGCCCGACCGCACGGGCGACGAACGGAATCAGCAGGTCTTCCGGATAGACGTGCCCCTTGATGCCGAAGCCGCCGCCGACGTCGAGCGCGACGCAGCGGATGCGGGCCTCGGGCAGTTGCAGCACGGTGGACGCTTCGCGCCGCACCCAGTGCACGACCTGCGTCGAGGACCAGATCGTCATCGAGTCGGTGCGCCCGTCGTGGGCGGCGACGACGCCGCGGCATTCCATCGGCGCCGCCGCGTAGCGGTGGTGATGGAAGCGGCGCTTGAGCCGGTGCGGCGCGCGTGCGAGCGCGGCGTCGACGTCGCCCTTACCGACCGTGAACTCGCCGATGAGATTGGTCTTGAAGCGATCGTGAATGATCGGCGCGCCGGGCGCGAGCGCGCCTTCGGCGTCGGTGAGCGCCGGCAGCGGCTCGAGGTCGAGCGTGACGAGGGCGGCCGCGTCCTCGGCGGTCTCGCGGGTTTCGGCGACGACCACCGCGACCGCCTCGCCCACGTGGCGCACCTTGTCGTGCGCGAGCAGCGGCTGCTGCGGATTGATGAATGCGTGCTGGACCTGGGCGGTCCATTTCTTCGGCAGCGCGAGCTGCGAGTCGGAGACCGGCGGCAGCATGCGGGCGAGATCGATGCCGCTCAGCACATAGACGACCCCGGGCGAGGCCGCGGCGCGCGAGAGATCGACCGCGCGGATGTGCGCATGCGCGACCTGGCTGCGCACGAACACCGCGTGCAGCATCTGCGGCAGCGTGAGATCGGCGACATAGAGGCCGCGGCCGGTGAGCAGCCGCTGGTCTTCGCGCCGCTTGAGCGAGCGGCCGACGAACGCAGCCTTGCGTTGATCCGCCATCGATCGCCTCTCCTGCTCATCCGCATTGCTGCCGCCATCAGGGTGCCCGCGCGACGTTCTGTCAATCCCGCGACGCGGCGGCTGCGGAACGAAACCGACGCGCTCCAGTTGTCGTGGAGGACTGTCCTTCGCATCGCGAAAACGAGAGCGCCCCATGAGAATATTCCCGTCCGTCATCGCCGCTGGCGCGCTCGCGCTGATGGCCCAGACCGACACCGCATCCGCCAAAGGCTGCATCAAGGGCGCGATCGTGGGCGGCGTCGCGGGCCACTACATGGGCCATCACGGCCTCGCCGGCGCCGCCGCGGGCTGCGTGATCGGCCACCACGAGGCCGCGAAGCGGGCGCGTGAAAAGCGCGATCGGATGAACGGCGCGGCGCCCGGCTCCAGATAACGCGCCGAGATGGCCGTCGCGCCAAGTGGCCGCTCGCCGCGGCCCGCCGGCGCACCCGATCGCCATCACCGCGTCGTGCCGCCTCCCTGCCGCGCGAGGCATTTCATGACGCGCTACCATTTCCATCTCGTCGACGACGACGTGATGCTCGACCTGCGCATCGCCGAGCTCACGGGCGAGCGCGCGATCCTCGATTTTGCCGAGCAGCTCGCCATCGAATTGTTGAGCGGCGCCAACCGCACCTACGCCGACGACCCGGATGCCTGGGAGATTCGCGTCACCGACGACTATGGCGTCGAGGTGTTCGCGTTGCCGCTGTCGGAGGTCGCGGGAAAGCGCTGATCCGGGAACGGGGAAAATTGCGACCTCAAGACCCGGCAACCGGGACCGCATCTTCGACGCGGTCGCAATCACCCGCTTAGGCGAGCGCACGGCCCTTCCAGCCGAAGGCCCTCGTGGTGCTGCCATGCCCGGCTCGCATGGGTAAAGGGCGCCCCAATCTCCAGGCGACTGATATTAGACGCGCCATGGATGCCCAGCACGAAGTCGGCACGGCCGACGGCCTTTTGAGTCCTCGCGGGGAGAGCGAGCCCATTCACCGGGGGATGGTCTTCACAATCATCGCACTCGCGTTGCTGATGATGTCGATCGACGCGACGATCGTGGCGACGGCGCTGCATTCCTTGCAACGCGAATTGCAAACGTCGATCGACTGGGTCGGGTGGACAATCACGGCCTACTCGCTTGGATTTGTGGTCATCCTGCCGGTCGCCGGGAAACTCAGCGGGCAGTACGGCTGCCGCAGGGTGTTTCTCGGCTCCGTCGCCGTCTTCACCTTGGCGTCGCTGTGCTGCGGACTGGCCGACAATATCTACGTCCTCATTGCATTACGCGCGCTGCAGGCGGCCGGCGGCGCGGGCTTCACACCCTCGGCGACCCAGATCATCGTCAGCCACTTCCGCAACGCGCGCGATCGCGCGGTCAGCTTGTTCGGCAGCATCTTCTCGATTGGCATGATGATCGGGCCCATATTCGGCGGGCTGTTCGTGTCATACTGGAATTGGCGGGGCATTTTTCTGGTCAACGTGCCGATCGGCATCGCCGTGATGGTGCTGGCACTGCGTTACGTGCCGCGGGATCGATCGCGGATAGGCGCGGACCACCCGAGCATGGATGCCACCGGCATGGCGCTGCTCGGTGGCGGTCTCCTCGCCGGCATGCTGGCTTTCAGTCATTTGTCCGAACCGAATACGCACCCGTGGTCGCCTGCCCTCGTGATCCCGTTGGCCATCGCGATTGTCGCGCTGTGGATGTTCTTCCGTCACATCGACCGATCCGCGCACCCATTCATCATGCCGCGCCTGATCAGCGGACCGGGCTTCGGCACGGTCAATCTCATCAATGGACTCTACGGCGGCGTCACCTCGGGCGTCGTGGCGCTCGTCCCGCTCTACGCGAGCAACCGTTACGGCATCGACGCACTCGGCTCCGGTACATTGCTTGTCGCCCAAGGGGCTGCGGCGATCATATTCTCGATCGCGGGTACCTTCGCGTTGCGGCGCACGGGCTACCGGCTGCCGATGTATGTCGGGGGCGTCATTATCGCAGCCGGGATGCTGCTGCTGGCCCTCGCCCCGCTGGCGGGCATCCCGCCGTATGTATGGCTCGCCGGCTCCGCCTTCGTGGTCGGCGTTGGCCGCGGCGCGAACAACCCCGCCAGCCGCAACGCCGGACTGCAACTGGCCCCCGAACACTCCTCGACCCTTGCTGCATTACGGACGATGTGCATGGCCATCGGGACGATCGTCACGATCTCGATCGTCACCGCGATTCTCGCCAGCTCCCATGACCCCGGCCGCGCCCAAGCCTGGCTTTTCGTTCTGGCAGGCGCGCTGCTCGTCGCGGCGCTCCCATTGATCGCCCGCGTGCCGGAGCACCGCGGCTCCTGGTGAGGCATAGCGAACACGAGCTCCGCACAAGTCCTTCCGCCTCCATGGGTCAAATGCTACAACTCTTCGGCTCTTTCCCGCAAAGGCGCCTCCCATGCAAATCCCCCGTCGCCGGTTCCTCTGGCTTTGCGGCAGCGCGCTCGCGGCGCCCTCAGCCGCCTGGGCGCAGACCTATCCGAGCCGCCCGGTCATGTTCGTCGTGCCGCTCGCGGCGGGCGGCGGGCTTGATTTCATCGCCCGGCTCACGGCGGGGATCATTGCCCAGCCGCTCGGTCAGCAGGTCGTGGTCGAAAACCGCACCGGCGCTGGCGGGACCATCGGCATCGAGGCCGCGGCGAAGAGCGCGCCCGACGGCTACACGGTGCTCGTCACCAACGACAACATCGCGAGCGCGCCCCACATCCTCAAGGTCAATGGCGACTACGCCAGGGATCTCATCCCGATCATCTTGATCGCGCGTCAGCCGCTCGTGGTCGGCACCCATCCCTCGCTCGACCTGCATTCGCTCGCCGACCTGATCGCGCTGGCGAAGCAGAAGCCCGGCCTCACCTTCGCATCGTCCGGCGTCGGCTCGAACCAGCATATCCTCGGCGCATGGTTCACCAAGACCGCCGGCATCAAGCTCGACCACGTCCCCTATCGCGGCGCCGGCCAGGCGGTGAGCGATCTCCTGGCCGGCCACGTGCCGATCGGCATCCTGGGCCCGACCGCGCTCATGCCGCACGCCAAATCCGGCACCTTGCGCATCATCGCGGTGTCCGGTGAGAAGCGCTCGCCCAGCCTGCCCGACGTTGCGACCTTCGAGGAGCAGGGTTTCAAGGGCATGGTGCTCGACACGTGGTACGCGGCCTTCGCGCCGCGCGGCACCCCCCCGGCCGTCATCACGCGTCTCAACGCCGAGATCAACAAGGCGGTGCAGGACCCCGCCGCCCGCGCCAAGATGATGCAGTCCGCCAACGAGCCAGTCGGCGGCAGCCCCGACGTGCTCGCGAAGCAGTTCAGCGAGGATTACGAGAAATATGGACGGCTGGTGAAGGAGCTGAATATCAAGGTGGGATGACGCATTTTCCCCGGAAAATTGACGCTTGCGCCAAGCCGTCGGCCCAGCAAAACGTAATGTTGTAGTTGCGTGCGTCTGCCATTGGGCGTAATGGCCGAAATACTAGTCTGTGTGAATTACGCCCAGGCTCGCCAGCAAATTCTGTCGACAACCACGGTCCGCCCGACGGCGCCTTGCGCGCCACGCATTTCGTGTCTTCGGCGTCACAGCCGGACGTAAGCCCGCGCCCGGGTTTCCGACTGTTTCCATTGCTCTGCGCATTGTTTTTGCCATTGCTCGCCATTGTTCCTGCGCCGGCGGCTTTTCTCTCGTCCGCGCAAGGCCTTCCATTGTAATTGGCGTCGCGATTCCATTGCAGATCGATTGTATTTTCGCCTGGCAGCCCCCAGCGCCGAGGTGCCCGCGAAACAGTTCAGCGAGGATTACGAGAAATATGGACGGCTGGCGAAGGAGCTGAACATCAGTTCCAGACCGGCAGCGTGATCGATATCGTGTTCGATATGAACGAGGCCACCAGCGTCAGCGGCGGCACGCCGACCCTGACGCTCAACGATGGCGGGATCGCGTTTTTCGACGCCGCCCACTCGACGCCGACCTCATTGGTCTTCGACTACAAGGTCGGCGCCCACGACTTCGAGCTCGGCCCTGGCAATCACGTCGCTGAACACGAACGGCGCCACCTTTCGAGGATCCCGCGGGCAACCTCGCAAATCTTTCCGCCGCGAAGGCCGCGCCTACTTGCCCAATTGGGCCTCCATGCCGCCTTCGAGCATCTCGATAGGCGGCGTCTCCACATTATCTGTCAGATAAAAACACACGATTTCCGCGGGCTCGCTTCGCGATGCGTTGTCGAATCGAAGGATCGTTGCGCCCGCCGGCTCGAAGAAGCCATCGCCCGTCTTGAGATGCTGCTCGCCCTCGCCTTCGACTTGCAGGATGAAGCTGCCATTCGTGACCACGCCACACGTCGAGATCGGATGCCGGTGAAGTCCAGTGGGTTGCCCGGGAGCGAACCGGATGCGTGCGGCCTTCACCAGACGCACGGGCGGGTTCGCCGCGGGCAGGCGGTGCTCCAGGACAAATTCGCGTCGAAGCTTTGCGTAGCGGCCCTCGGCCATGGTCGGTCCCCGCAGTGAGCCTGTAGGCCGAACGCCCTAATCTGCGGAAACGTTCCTTCGTAGCTATGATCGGGCTGGGGCGCGGCAGGAGCTTAATTCCAAACGGCCTTCGACGTGGCCCATTTGGGTTAGCGGCATTTTGCACACTGGCTCCGTCGATGCTCGGCAGCGCCAAGCAGGCCGACAGCGACGCAATGACCGATTGATGTGGCAATCAGTCAAGGCAGAAAGCTGAAGCTCGATGTCGATTCAACAAAGCCATCACCCGTCAACGCAGGGCACGCGGCGGGGGAGCGGTCGCGAGCCAATCCGTCGCCAGCACCTTCGCGGCGATCTCGTCATCGATATGAGGCGAAATCATCTTTTCGAATGCGAAGTGCAGTACCTCGAACTCGTACTTGCAATCCTTGGCGCGCGACTGCGGAAGGAAGCCTCTCTCGACCAGGCCGGCATAGCGCCTTTCGTCTGAGCCGTAGGCGATGCATTGCATATTGTAGAAGCGCTCCTCCGGCTGTCCGTGGTTGCTGGAAAATGCCGCGAGCGGAAGGGTCTTTTTGGGATTCTGCCGATAGTCCTCGATGAAGGCGTGGTACGATCAGGCGGCTCCCATGATCAGCCGGCTCGCATCATCGCGGAATTGCAGCATCATATAAGTCGCGAAATTGTCGGCTGCGTCCTCTTCGCGGCCGAATACCGGAACCTCGTAGACGTCGAATGCAAGATGCCCGAACTCGTGGGCGGTTGCGAAGAGCAGCTGGCCAACAAGCGCGTCGGTCGGCGTGGGCCCCTCTTTCGTCACCATCGAGGCAACCGCTGCCAGATTTCGTACAGATATTCGTAGCAAATCGTTATGGTCGGCTGATGCGACGTATTCGACACGTATCCTGCCGGCAGACATCTCTCCGGCAACGACGGTCCCGCTCAATCCGAATGCGACGGCAACGAGCAGGCATGCGGCCCGCTGAAGCGATGATTTCATGTCAGCGTATCGATTCGAGGCAGGCCGCGTGCGCTGCGCAAGGTCGCGACCGGTTGCCCGCAGGAGCGGATCAGGCGAACCGGTGTTCGCCTGATCCGCCACCGATGTGCGCGCAGGTGCAGCCGGGAGATGGTCACGCCGCCGCGCACAGCCTCGTCATCAGCTCAGTGGACGTCGCGCTTGGTCGCCTTGTCGTCGACGGCGCGCGATTGCTTGGGGTCTTGCTGGTCAACGGGGTCGTTGAGATTGCGCGCGGGGGTGTCGCGCTTGTCGTCAACGGCGCGTGATTGCTTGGGGTCTTGCTGGTCGTTGAGGTTGCGCGCGTTGGCCGGGTCATTGATATTGCGCGCGTTGGCAGGATCGCGCGACGCCTGGGCATGCGCAATCGTGACGGCCGGAACCGCGCACGCCAAGCCGAGAACGAACGCGAGCGACATCGTCGAGTTCAATCCGAAGCGAGCCATTTTAGTCTCCTGTCGTGATGATGCCTGTTCCCGCATGACTGACATTAGACGGGTGGAGGCGGTTGATTTGACGTGGGAAGCTCCAGATGCACGCCTGCTGAGGCGCATGCAGCCGGGGATAGCGGACCGGTCGTCTCCCTTGGGTGCGGGGTGGAGGCACCGTCCCCCGATTGGCAGGTCATGCCCGCCAATCCGACCGCTGATTTAGGTCGAGACGACCGACTTCCCTTGTATCTTCGTGCTTCGTTTTGTCCGTCCCTGCCGCGGAATCGCATCCGGCGGCGTCAACCAGCCCTGTTTCATCGTGCGTCCGCATTCGCGTAGGGCTTCGAATCCCTAAGCTCGAATTCAGGCGCATACGGTCGTTGGCGTGATCAAACCCGGTTCGATTTGCGCTGCAGCTCTTCACGCGTGCCGGGCGGCCGCGAGCCGAACTGCAGCGAGATCATCTCGGCGCAGTGCAGGATATCCGGAAGATGCCGCTTGGCTTTTGCCAGCGGAAAGCTCGCCTCCGGTGCCATGACGGCGAGACCCGCCACAACGTTGCCGCTGCGGTCGCGGTCGGGCACCGCGAGGCAGACTACGCCCTGCAAGAATTCCTGGTTGTCGAGCGAATAGCCGGCGCGGCGGATCGTCTGGAATTCGCGCATCAGCGCCTTGGCGGTGGTGATCGTCTTCTTGGTGCGGGGCGCGAACGGGGCCGACTTCAGGAAGCGCGCCTGCACGTCAGCGGGCGCATGGGCCATCAAGAGCTTGCCGCTCGCGCTGCAATCGTCGGCGGCCGAACGAAGCTCGAGGCGGAACCGACGCACGCGAATGGGTGAGGCCGTCATCGGGCCGCTGCGACGCGTTCACGGCCTGTCAGACAAGACCGCCCACCTGGCGTCACTGGCGCAACGCGGGCGCTTATGGTCGCAGTCGACACGCTCGTTCACAATTTTCTGCATCAGACCGGCGTTCTGTGCCGTCGCGGCGCCGAGCACTTGTCCGGCCCAGGCTGCTATCGGGCCGATGGCTGCGCGGACACCCTCCTGGCGGTCGCAGACGTCATCGCGGCGATCCTCGACGCCCGCTGCCGCGGCCGCGACGTCACGCTCGCCGAGATCGCGATGCAAAAGCTCGAAGCGAGAACAAAATTGTGAGCTGGTCTGTAAGCCAGCGCCAAGCGGCCGGGCTTCAACCGTCGCCAAGTGCTTGATTTGATTGGTGGGCGCACAAGGACTCGAACCTTGGACCCGCTGATTAAGAGTCAGCTGCTCTACCAACTGAGCTATGCGCCCGAATCCGTCGCGGTTGCCCGCGGCGGCGTGTCCGTAGCAAAGCCTCGCCGCCATGTCCAGGGAAGGTGCCGGCGCCGGACCCGCGTCGATTGCGCCTCCTCGCGTGCCGGCAACGCCCGCCGCAAAAAACGGCAACGCCGCCGGCAAGCCGGCGGCGTCCAGTAACGCCGAGATGAGCGGCGGCGCGGCGGGCCGCGCCGCCCGCGGCTCAGAGCGGGCCGCGGTAGTCGTTGCCCTCGTCGTCGCCACGACGCTGGTCGCGCATGTCGCGGTTGCCGAAGCCATGCTGGCCGTCGCCGCGGAACTCGCCGCGCATGCCGGAGCCGCGCATGCCGCCGTGCTCGCGCCACATCGCCTGGTGCGGGCCGTGCCGGCGCATGACGCGGGCGAGGACCATGAAGCGCTGCTTCTGCGCATCGTCGAGGCTCTGGTAGAGCGGCGCCGCCGCGTCGGCGAGATGCTTCAAGGCGGTGCCACGCGTCGTCATCGCGTCGGCACGCTTCTGCAGGCGCTCGATCGGGTTGGCCGACGGCTGCTGGTTCGCGGGCTGCTGATTGCCCTGCTGCTCGCGCGCCGTCATGCGGGCGATCCGCATCTTCGACCTCTCTCGCAGCGCCTGCTCGAAGACCGGCCAGTTCTTTTCCTGGTCGGCATTGAGCGCGAGGCCGGCGTGCAGTGCCGCGATGCGCGCATCCGCGAAGGCACTCATGTCCTGCGGGCTGAGGTGACGGCCGCGCATGCGGTCGCCGTCGCGCGGCGCGCCGCCGAGGCCGGGGCTGCCCGGCTGCTGTTGGGCATAGGCGAACATCGATCCGGCGACGACGAGCGTGGCCGCGCCGAGAGCAGCTTCCTTCCACATGGTCGTTTCTCCAGAATTTGAGAGTTGTCGGGTGGGTACGTTATGTGGCGTGAAGTAAAAGGCGGGCCCAATACATTGGCAAGTTACAGTTACGTAATAAGACGCGATTTGAGCGGCAGTCGATGAAGTAACGTTCAGGATCGAAGTCGAAGTCGTGGCAAATGCTTGCATCGACTGACGCAATGTAACGGCGGATGATTTCCGCCGCGATGTTTGCAGTGCACGGCGCCAACGCTCGTCAAGGCGAACGAGTCACCTGCCTGAGCCTCGCCGGGCGAGCGTCCGGCCGCCGGCGATCCACAGCACATCTCGCCCGCGCGGCCGGCCGTTAACCGTCCGCTAACCATAGACCCGGCAAATTTTGCCCAACGGACGCGCCGGTTCGCGGCGCGCGGAGGCATTCGGCATGACCGACGTCACGGCAGGCCAAGGCGCAGGCGGCGGCCCGGTGGCCACCCCAGGCCAGCGCACCGGCGGCCTGCGCCTGCCCGGCCTCCCCGACATCGCCGCCCTGCTGCGGCGTGGCGACATCGCGCTAGCGCTCGCCGTGCTGACCATCCTGGTCATATTGATCCTGCCGCTGCCGCCACTGCTGCTCGACTTCGCGCTGGCCGTCTCGATCATCTTCTCGGTGCTGATCCTGATGACGGCGCTGTTCATCAAGGCGCCGCTCGAGTTCTCCACCTTCCCCACGGTGCTGCTGATCGCGACCATGCTGCGGCTCGCGCTCAACCTCGCGTCGACCCGCCTCATCCTCGCGCACGGCCACGAGGGCCCGACCGCCGCCGGCCACGTCATCGCGGCGTTCGGCAATTTCGTGATGGGCGGCAACTTCGTGATCGGCATCATCGTGTTCACGATCCTCATCATCGTGAACTTCGTGGTCATCACCAAGGGCTCGGGCCGCATCGCGGAAGTCGCGGCACGGTTCAACCTCGACGCCATGCCGGGCAAGCAGATGGCGATCGACGCCGATCTTTCGGCCGGCCTGATCGACGAGAAGGAGGCGCGGCGGCGGCGCAAAGGGCTCGAGGACGAGAGCTCGTTCTACGGCGCCATGGACGGCGCCTCGAAATTCGTGCGCGGCGACGCGATCGCGGGCGTGCTGGTGGTGTTCATCAACGTCATCGGCGGCATGATCATCGGCATCGCGCAGCAGGGCATCAGCTTCTCGGCCGCGGCAGCGAGCTACACGGTCCTGACCGTCGGCGACGGCCTCGTCACCCAGGTGCCGGCGCTGATCGTGTCGACTGCCGCCGGCCTGCTCGTCTCCAAGGCGGGCCTCGGCGAGGCCGCCGACAAGGTGCTGCTGCGGCAGCTCTCGAGCTATCCGAGCGCGCTCGGCATGTCGGGCGCCGTGATGGTCGTCATGTCGCTCCTGCCTGGCATTCCGATACTGCCGTTCATGCTGCTCGGCGGCGGCGCGAGCGCGCTCGCCGTGATGATCGAACGGCGCACCAAGGCCCAGGCCGCCGTGCAGACCCAGGCCGACGCGGCCGCCGCCAAGACGCCGCCGGCGGAAGAGCCGATCTCGGCCGCGCTCAAGATCGACGATCTCAAGATCGAGCTCGGCTACGCGCTGCTGCCGCTCGTCAACGCGCCGAACGGCGCCGACCGGCTGACCGAGCAGATCAAGGCGCTGCGCCGCTCGCTCGCGATCGAGATGGGCTTCGTGATGCCGTCGGTGCGCATCCTCGACAACGTCCAGCTCGACGCCAACACCTACGTGATCAAGGTGAAGGAGGTCGACGCCGGCACCGGCAAGGTGTGGCCGGCCCAGTACATGGTGATGGACCCGGGCGGCGGCCAGGTGAACATCGCCGGCATCCACACCACCGAGCCGACCTTCGGCCTGCCCGCCACCTGGGTCGATGCCGCGCTCAAGGAGGAGGCCGCGGTGCGCGGCTATACGGTGGTCGATGCCGCCACCGTGCTCGCGACCCATCTCACCGAGCTCCTCAAGGCGAACATCTCCGAACTCCTCTCCTATTCGGAGGTGGCGAAGCTGCTCAAGGATCTCCCCAAGGAGCATGGCGACCTCGTCAAGGAGCTGGTGCCGTCGCAGATCACCATCACGGGCATCCAGCGCGTGCTGCAGAACCTGCTCACCGAGCGCATCTCGATCCGCGACCTCTCGACCATCCTCGAAGGCATCGCCGACGGCATCAGCTTCACCCGCAACCCGAATGCACTGGCCGAGCACGTGCGCGCCCGCCTCGCCCGCCAGATCTGCGCGCAATACACCTCGCCGCAGGGGTACCTGCCGCTGATCTCGCTCAGTGCCAAGTGGGAGCAGGCCTTCGTCGAGTCGATCGTCGGCCAGGGCGACGACCGCCAGCTCGCCATGCAGCCCTCGCGCCTCTCCGAGTTCATCGCGCTCATCCGCGACCGCTTCGAGGAGGCGGCGCGCCAGGGCGAGAACCCGGTGCTGGTCACCTCGGCCGGCATCCGGCCATTCGTGCGCTCGATCGTCGAACGCTTCCGCAGCCAGACCACGGTCCTGTCGCAGTCGGAGATCCATCCGCGTGCACGGCTCAAGACGGTCGGAAGCATCTAGAGCATCCCGAAAAGTGGACGCCGGTTTTCGGAAAAGATCATGCTCAAACTCAACCAATGAGCCGTGGGCGCCAACACCAAAGCTCACGATCGATCAAGCGAACGTGAGCCGGCCTTGGAACCGGAAGACGAGGACCTAGTTGATAAGCCAGCAGGGTAAGGGAGAGGGGTGTTCGGGCGTGTGCGTCCGGGACCCCTTTTTTGTCGCCCTTGAGGATCAACCCATGACCCGGCCGACGTGCCCGGGAGACAGCCCGATGAACAACGCCTCGCTCTTCACCGCCGACCAGTCCACCCACCTCAAGATCGTCGTGGTGTCGCTGCTCGCCTCCATCGTCGTGATGGCGGTCGGCATCGCGGCCCGCCCGCAGGCGTCCGACACGGCCCAGGCGACCGTCTACAAGCCGCAGCCCGTCGTGGCGACCCAGATGACCGGCGTGACCGCCGTTCGCTGATACGTCCTGCGCGAAAAATTCATTATACCGCTCAATGAGATGCGGCCGCCCTCAGGGGCGGCCTTAACTTTTTTTCGCGGTAGTCGTGAACCTTTGGGGGCCTCGCGGCGACCAACGGTTAACACAAGGTCAATGGCTTGACCGCCGAATTTCCGGGGACGTCGCCATGAACAATTCCTCGCTGATCACCGCCGACCGCGCCACCCACCTGAAGATCGTCACGGTCGCCCTGCTCGCCTCCATCGCCGTCATGGTCATCGGCATTGCGGCCCGGCCGCACGTCGACGTGGGAAGCCCGCAGATCGTGAAGGCCGCCCCCTCGATGCTCGCGACCGGCGCCGAGAACGCGACCATCCGCTGATTTTCTGTCGAACCTCCAGACCTTGGCGCGCCCTTCGGGCGCGCTTTTTTTTGCCTGGGCTTCTTCTCCGACCTTCATGGCGACGACGGCACCGCCTCGACCAGCTTCGCCGTGAACATCACCTGCCCGCTCGGCCCATTGTCGGGATTCGGCGCGCCGCCTTCCGGCTCGATCGATACCGCGTAGGTCGCGCCCCTGATGGTCGCCGGGTCATAGGTCGCGAGTGTCGGCTGGGAGAACTCGTTCGTGCCGACGAGACCGAGCGAGCGCGGCTTCGGAAACTGGTCGGACACCAGCCACAGCTGATAGCTCTTGCCGGCCTGCGGCGCCGCCGCGACGCGGCGCACCGAGGCCGTGCGGGTCGCGACGTCGACCGTGAGAATGAAGGCCGGCGAGGCCGTGTCCTGCTGCAGCACCGCGACGAAGCGGCCCGGATTGACCGGCCGCTCGACGATCTTCTCGACCGTCTTGACGACCTCGACCGGCTTCGGCCGCAGCGCGCCCGGGAGCATGCCGGGCTTGACCGCCGACGTCGCGACGAACGCGATCAACGCCGCCGCGATCGCGGCGAGCCCGGCCGTCGCCTGGCGCCAGCGGTCGAGGCGCAGACGCAGCTGCACGACGTTGCCCTCGGCTGCGATGCGCGCCGCGTCGTCGGGGTGCGGCAGCAGCATCGCGGCGCTCGGCTCGGTCCCGTCGAGACGCGCCTGGATGCGCGCCCAGGTCTCGGGCGGCGGCTCGACCGGCACCACCATGGCCTGGAGCTGCCCGAGCCGCTGCTCCCAGGCGCGCACGAGCTGCGCGAAGGCCGGATCGTTCTCGATCATCGCCTGCGCCTGCTCGCGCTCGTTGCTCGCAAGGGTGCCGAGCACATACTCGGCGGCCAGCATCTCCGGGGTTTCGGTGTCGTCGGTCATGACCCGAGGCACTCCCGAATTTCGATGAGCGCGCGCCGCAGCCAGGTCTTGATGGTGTTCACCGGCGTCGCGAACTTCGCGGCCAGCTGCTCGCGGCTCCAGCCGTCATAATAGGCGAAAAGCACGAGGCGGCGACGCTCCTCGTCGAGGCGGCCCATGCAGGCCAGAAGCCGCCGCAGCTCCTCGGTCATCTCCCGCCTGGCCAGCGGATCCGGGGTATCGGCGGCGGCCGATTCGAGCACGTTGGACTCCTCTTCGATCGACACTTCGGTCTTCTTGCGGACGAGGTCGATCGCCCGGTTGCGGGCAATCGCGACCATCCATGTGATCGGCGACGCCAGCGCCGGGTCGAACTGCCCGGCGCTGTTCCAGATCTTGAGATAGGTCTCCTGCATGACCTCGTCGGCGAGGTCGTGTCGGCGCAAGATACGCAACACCACGCCATAGAGTTTCGCCCGCGTGGCGGCATAGAGGCGCTCGAAGGCGACCCGGTCCGCCTTGGCGACCGCGGCCAGCAGCCACACAAGCTCTTGCGAACTCAGCATCGCGTCGATCGCCCCGCTTCGGTGCGCCGATTATCGACGCCGGCAGGGCATCCGTCGAGTCCGGGAAATAGCCGATGGAGATCGACGTAGGATGGGTTGAGCCCTCGGGTCTTGCCTTCGGCAAGCCCAAGGACAGGCTCCACGAAACCCATCACCTATGCGTCGGCATCAAAGTGATGGGTTTCGCTTGCGCTCAACCCATCCTACGCCATCGCGCCGCGCGCGCGCAGCATGCCGATGGCGTCGAGCTCGTTCTGCTCGCGCGCGTTCTCGTCGGCGCGCTCGCGCGCCTGGTCGCGCTCGTCGAGCAGCTCGACCTTCTTGAGCTCCTCGAAGGCCTCGCCGAGCGAGGCCTTGGCGTCGTCAAGCTGGGCCTTGAGCTCGTCGGCCGACCGCTTGAGGTTTTCCTTCCGCTGCATCGCGGCCTTGGCGTAGGTCGGATAGGCGAAATGCGCCGGATCGTGGATGCCGGCGCGCTCCTGCTCGGTCTTGATCTCGCGATCGAGATCGCCGGCCATGCGATCGAACTCGGCGATCATGCCTTCGATCTGCGCGACCTTGCGGCGCTTCTCGTCGACCTGAAACTTCTTCAGCCGAATGAGCGTGTCACGCGACTTCATCTACGCTTACTCCCCTGAAGTCCCGCGAGCGTCAGCGGGGGTCATTGACCCAATCGCAGCCGCCCGCCACGCGGTCAGGCGAGGAGTGTGGCTGGATAGTGTTAGTTTTCGGTTTCCGCCCCGGCGAAAATCCCGGCCAATCGACGGTATCCCTCGGCCAGACCGGTTGATTCTTCCTTACCCTGGGCCAGAAAAGCCTCGAGCGTCGGGTGCAGGCCGATCGCCTCGTCGACCTCCTGGCTCGAGCCCTTGCGGTAGGCGCCGAGCCGGATCAGCTCCTCCATGTCGGCATAGGTCGCCATCACCTGGCGGGCGCGGTTGACCACCGGAAGGAACGCCGGATCGGCCGATTTCGGCATCGTGCGGGAGATCGACTTGAGCACGTTGATCGCCGGATAGCGGCCGCGCTCGGCGATCGCGCGCTCCATCACGATGTGGCCGTCGAGGATGCCGCGCACCGCGTCGGCGACCGGCTCGTTGTGGTCGTCGCCGTCGACCAGCACGGTGAAGATGCCGGTGATCGTGCCGTTGGCGATGCCGGGCCCGGCGCGCTCGAGCAGGCGCGGCAGCTCGGTGAAGACGGTCGGCGTGTAGCCCTTGGCGGTCGGCGGCTCGCCGGCCGAGAGGCCGATCTCGCGCTGCGCCATGGCAAAGCGCGTGACCGAATCCATCATCACCAGCACGTCCTGGTCCTCGTCGCGGAAGTATTCCGCGATCGCGAGCGTGAGATAGGCGGCCTGCCGGCGCATCAATGCCGGCTCGTCGGAGGTCGACACCACGACGACCGAGCGCGCAAGGCCGGTGTCGCCGAGGTCGTCCTGGAGGAATTCCTGCACCTCGCGGCCGCGCTCGCCGATCAGCCCGATCACCGAGACATCGGCCGCGACGTTGCGCGCCAGCATGGAGAGCAGAATGGACTTGCCGACGCCCGAGCCCGCGAAGATGCCGATGCGCTGGCCGCGGCAGCAGGTCGTGAAGGTATTGAGCGCGCGCACGCCGAGATCGAGCGGCGCGCCGACGCGGCGGCGCGCATGGGCGGGCGGGGGCGAGCTGCGAAACGCAAACGGCGAAGGCCCGAGCTGCAGCGGCCCTTTACCGTCGATCGGCTCGCCCATGGCATTGACGACGCGCCCGAGCCAGCCGGCCGACGGGCGCACGGCGGCAGCGACCGACGTCACCACCGCGCGGCAGCCGCGCCGCACGCCCTCGAGCGGCGCGAACGGCATCAGTAGCGCGTTGGGGCCCGAGAAGCCGACCACCTCGCACGGGATCAGCCGTCCGCCCGCCTCAATCGTTACCCGCGCGCCGACCGACATGGCGTGCAGGGAACCCGCGACCTCGATCATCAGGCCGCGCACGCCGACGACCCGGCCGTAGATTTCGGCCGCGTCAAGCTCGTCGATCTGCTCGGCCAGCGCCTTCATGACGGGCTCGCGGTCATGTCTGGCGCGCCGTCCGGGCGGCTGACCGGTGTCCACTCAGCCTGACGGCGCGTTGAAACGAAGCCTTCACCTTTAACCTCGTGTTTACCCGCGTCGTTAATCATTGCGTCACCGTCCTTGGGATCGAAGGGGCTCGCCCACCAGGACGGAGGGGCGAGTCGCTGAGAATCGGTTACCCCCAATTCTTAATGCTGAACGTGAAGTCTAACGTGTCGAGAAAACTGGCTTTCCGCAATATTTTAGGCCGATTCGGGCGGTTTTGCCCAGTCGACGCTTGCGTGCGGGAATCATGTTTTGTTAACCATCGACTCGTTAGCGTCCGAATCAGTTCCCAAGGCGTATTCCACGGCCGCCCCGATGGCGGGCCGACCCTGAGCGGAAGGGACCTGGCATGCGCGTTCTCCTGATCGAAGACGATAGCGCGACAGCGCAGTCGATCGAGTTAATGCTCAAGTCCGAGAGCTTTAACGTCTATACGACGGACCTCGGCGAAGAGGGCGTCGATCTCGGCAAGCTTTACGACTACGACATCATCCTGCTCGACCTGAACCTGCCGGACATGTCCGGGTTCGAGGTCCTGCGCTCGCTGCGGGTGTCCAAGGTCAAGACGCCGATCCTGATCCTGTCCGGCCTCGCCGGCATCGAGGACAAGGTCAAAGGCCTCGGCTTCGGCGCCGACGACTACATGACCAAGCCGTTCCACAAGGACGAGCTGGTCGCGCGCATCCACGCGATCGTGCGGCGGTCCAAGGGCCACGCCCAGTCCGTCATCCAGACCGGCGATCTCGTCGTCAACCTCGACACCAAGACGGTCGAGGTCAACCAGGCGCGCGTGCATCTCACCGGCAAAGAATACCAGATGCTTGAGCTGCTCTCCCTGCGCAAAGGGACGACGCTCACCAAGGAGATGTTCCTCAACCATCTCTACGGCGGCATGGACGAGCCGGAGCTCAAGATCATCGACGTGTTCATCTGCAAGCTGCGCAAGAAGCTCGCCAACGCGTCGAGCGGCAAGAACTACATCGAGACCGTGTGGGGCCGCGGCTATGTGCTGCGGGAACCATCTGACGACGAGGGTATGGCCGCCTGACGCGGAGCACGATTTGTAGGAGCGTGTTGGACATTCCTCCCCAACTCGGACCTTTCTGGACCCCGCCGCAAATGGCGGGGTTTTTGTTTGGCTGCCACCCCTAGCAATCGTCATGGCCGGGCTTGTCCCGGCCATCCACGTCTTTCATGCTGATAGATCGCAAAGACGTGGATGCCCGCGACAAGCGCGGGCATGACGAGGCTGTGGGAGGAGACACCATGCGATGTTGGATGAGCGCGCTCGCCGCGCTGGCCATGCTGATCGGCGCGGGCGGCGTCGCGCCCGCCCAGGACGCCTTTCCGTCGCGGCCCGTGCACCTCCTCGTCCCCTTCCCGCCCGGCGGCGCGGTCGACATCGTCGCGCGCACGCTCGCCGACGAGCTGTCGAAACGCTGGGGCCAGCCGATCGTGGTCGAGAACCGCCCCGGCGCCGGCGGCACGATCGCGGCGGCGGTCGCCGCCAAGGCCGCACCCGACGGCTACACGATCATTCTGGTCGCGAGCGGGCATGCGATCGTGTCCTATCTCTATCCGAGCCTGCCCTACGACCCGGTGCGCGATTTCACGCCGCTCTCGCTCGTCGGCTCCTCGCCCAACATGATGCTGGTGCGCGCCAACTCGCCATTCAGATCGGTCGGCGACGTGCTCGCCTTCGCGCGCAAGAACCCGGGCCAGCTCTCCTACGGCTACGCCGGCAACGGCACCTCGCCGCACCTCGCGGGCGAGCTCCTCAAATACATGGCCAAGATCGAGATCACGCCGGTGCCCTACAAGGGCGGCGCGCCCGTGCTCAACGACCTGCTCGGCGGACACATTCCGCTGTCATTCAACAACATTCCGGAATCGATCGGCTTCGTGCAGGCCGGCAAGGTCAGATCGCTCGGTGTGACGACGGCGGCACGCTCGCCGGTGCTGCCCGACGTGCCGACCATCGCGCAGGCCGGCCTGCCGGGCTACGACACCGGCGTGTGGTGGGGGTTTCTCGCGCCCGCGGGCCTGCCGGCGGACGTCAAGACGAAACTCGCCAAGGACTGCGCCGAAGCCGCCCTGGTGCCCGCCGTGCGCGACCGCCTGCTCAAGCTCGGTGCCACGCCGATCGGCGGCTCGGCCGACGACTTCGCCAAGCTGATTGCGTCGGAGCACGAAAAATGGGGGCCCGTCATCCAGGCCGCCGGGATCAAGGGCGAGTGACGTGTCCGCCGAACGGCCCTAGCGCATCGCCGCGACGGCTGCAGTCTTGAGCGCCGAGAAGCCCGGCACCGCCGCCTTCGCGGCGGCCGCATTGGGCAAATAGAGACCGCGCCGCTCGCTGTTCGGCTTGAACACCTCGGTGAGGCCGACGACGGTCTCGGCGGCGCCGAGCACCAGATAGCCGTCCGCGTCGGTGAGGCGCGCGATCCGCTCGAGCACGTCGACCTTGGTGGGCTGGTCGAAATAGATGAGCACATTGCGGCAGAAGACGATGTCGTAATGGCCCAGATGGCTGAAATCGGCCAGCAGGTTGAGCGGCCGGTACTGCACCATGGCCTTGATCTCGGGCGAGATCTGCCACGTCTCGCCGGCCTGCGTGAAATACTTCATCAGCATCTGGATCGGCAGGCCGCGCTGCACCTCGAACTGGCTGTAGAGCCCGGCGCGCGCCTTCTCGAGCACCTCGTTCGAGAGGTCGGTCGCGATGATCTCGATCCGCCAGCCGGCAAGCTGCGCCGACATCTCCTTGAGGATCATGGCGAGCGAATAAGGCTCCTGCCCGGTCGAGGCGGCGGCGCACCAGATGCGGAGCCGACGCTGCGCGGCGCGCGCCTTGAGCAGGTTCGGCACCATGAACTCGCGAAAATGCTCGAACGGGATCTTGTCGCGGAAGAAGAACAATTCGTTGGTCGTCATCGCCTCGACCACGTCGACGATCAGCGGCTCGGCGCCGGGCGCCTTGAGCTTGGCGACGAGGTCGGCGAGATGCGCCGCACCGATCTTGCGCGCGAGCGGCAGCAGCCGGCTTTCCACCAGGTACTGCTTGTCCGCCGAGAGAACGAGGCCGGAGCGCTCTTTGAGCAGCTTGCGCAGGTAGTCGTAGTCCAATGGTGTCACGGTCGCTCTCCGGAAAACAAACGCATCACTTTGGGAGCGATCTGATCGAGCGGCAGCACGGCCGAGCAGATGCCCGCATGGGCCGCCGCACCCGGCATCCCCCACACGACGCTGGTCGCCTCGTCCTGGGCGATGACGCCGCCGCCATGGGCGACGATCTCGGCACCGCCCTTGGCGCCATCCGAGCCCATGCCGGTGAGCACAAGCGCGAGCACCGCCGGCCCCCACGCCGCGGCGGCGGACCGAAACAGCGGATCGACCGCTGGCCTGCAGAAGTTCACCAACGGGCCGTCGTCGAGCGCGATGAAAGTCCCGTGGTCGCGCTTGACCACCTGCATATGCTTGCCGCCGGGCGCGACATAGATCGTGCCGGCCTCGATCGGCTCGCCGTGGACGCCCTCACGCGCGCGTCCGGACGCGGCGCGCGCGATGTGCTCGGCCAGGATGGTCGTGAAGGTCGGCGGCATGTGCTGCGTGATCAGCACCGGCACGCGCGGCAGCAGGCCGCGCAGGTTGGAGATGACCGACGTGAGCGCCTGCGGTCCGCCGGTCGATGAGCCGATCAGCAGGACGCGCGGCGGGATCGCCGGGAAGGCGCGCAGCTTGATCGGCGCGGCCGGCTCGTGCGTGCGCGCGGGCGGCGGATGGGCGGCAGGCGCCGCCGCGGCCTGCGGCGCGAGCGGCGCGCGGCGCCGCCGGCGACGGCCGCCCAGCTCGCGCACCTTCTCGATCAGGTCGTGACGGAAGGTCGCCGAGGTGGTGACGCCGCGATTGCTTTCGGGCTTCGAAATGTAGTCGGCTGCGCCGAGCGACAGCGCCTTGAGGCTGATCTCCGCGTTGTGGCGGGTCAGCGTGGACGACATGATCACGACGAGATCGCGCTTCTTGGCGAGCAGCAGCGGCAACGCCGAGATGCCGTCGAGCTCCGGCATCTCGATGTCGAGGATGACGACGTCGGGATTGATCCGTTCGACCTGGTCGACCGCGTCGCGGCCGTTGCGCAGCGAGCCGGCGAGCGCGAGGCCCGCCTCCTCCTCGATCCAGCGCGACACGAGGCCGCGCACGACGACGGAGTCGTCGACCACCATGACCCGGATCGCGGCATCGGCCGTCGCGACGGCGGACGGCACCGCAGAAACTACAAGACCCATCTTGCTACTCGGACTAGACGCCACCCAACTGCACTTAGCGCAAGGTCTTCCCGGCTAACCGGTGCCCACCCCGGGTCAAGTCCAGGACCAGCTCGCCGGACCTTGCGCTGACGGTACCGCTCAGAGCAGTCCAACCTCCTGGAACTTCGCCTCGACGATGTCCTTGTCGAACGGTTTCATGATGTATTCGTTCGCGCCTGCGTGGAGCGCGCGCGCGATGTGTGCGACATCGTTCTCGGTGGTGCAGAACACCACCTTCGGGCGATCGCCGCCCGGCATCCGCCGCAGCGCCCGCAGGAACTCGTAGCCGTCCATCTTCGGCATGTTCCAGTCGAGCAGCACCGCGTCGGGCAGCCGGCGCTGGCACGCGGTCAGCGCCTCTTCGCCGTCCTCGGCCTCGGAGATCTCGAATTCCAACCCTTCGAGGATGCGCCGCGCCACCTTGCGGATCACGCTCGAGTCGTCGACGACCAGACAGGTCTTCATTGCACTAGGTCCTCTATCGAGCGGGGAGCCCGCTCCGGTCAAGCTTCACGCTGCTTGCACAGCGGATTACGCAGCAACGGCCTCGTGGCCGGTGTCGAAGATGCGATCGACGTCGAGCACCACGAGGAGCTGCTTGTCGAGGCGATGCACGCCCGACGAAACGCGCGCGAGATGCGGTTCGAGGTTCACCGGAACCGGCTCGCGCGTGCTGTCGGCGAGCTTGAACACCTCGCCGACGGAATCGATCAGCAGCCCGTACGATTCACCGCGGAATTCGATGCCCACCGCCATCGCGGGGCGGTCGGTCTTGCGTTTGCCGAGACCGAGCCGGCAATGCATGTCGATCGCGGTCACGATGCGGCCACGCAGGTTGAGCACGCCGGCGACCTCGGCCGACGCCAGCGGCACGCGCGCGAGGCGATGCGGCATGAACACATCCTGCACCTGCGAGATCGGCAGCCCGAACAGCTGGTTGCCGATCACCACGGTGACGTATTCGATGAAGTTGCCGCTGTGATTGTCGTTGCCGGTCGTCATGTCAGCCCCCGTCACGCCGCCTCGCCCATCACGGCCGCCTGCTCCTTGATCGCCGCGAGCAGGCCCGGGCGGTCGAACTTGGCGACATAGTCATGGAAGCCGGCCTGGCGGCCGCGCTCGATCGCGTCCGCCGAGGTGAGCGCCGACAACGCGATGATCGGCAGCATGGCGGTGCGCTCGTCGCTGCGCACGGCCTGCGCCAGCTCGTAGCCGTTCATTCCGGGCATCTCGATGTCGGTGACGATCATGTCGACCTGGTCGCCGCCCTTGAGCACCTGGAGGGCGTCCTCGGCGCCGCCCACCGTGGTGACGGCGTAGCCCGCGGAGCGCAGCACCGGCGTGAGCATGTTGCGGAAGAAGGCCGAGTCCTCGACGAACAGGATGGTGCGCGCCTTCGCCCTGATCTTCTTCTCGGTGCGGATCAGCCAGTCCTCGAACGCCTGCGGCAGGTAGTAGCCGACGTCGATGATCTCGGTCGCCTGGCCCTTGATCACCGCCGAGCCGAGGACGCCCGGCGTGTCGCTCGGTACCTCGACATTGAGCCGATCCTCGACGATGTCGATGATCTGATCGACGACGAGGCCCATGGAGCGGCCCTCGTCGGAGAACACCAGCAGCGGCTGCGTTCCCTCGGTCTTGAGCTTGAGGTCGGGGTTGACGCGGATGAGCGGCATGAGCTGGCCGCGATACTGGATGAGCGGCCGGCCGTTCGACATCTCGATCTTCTTGGCGTCGATCTCTTCCAGCCGCGTCACGAGCGACAGCGGGACCGCCTTGGGCTGCGCGGCGCCGGCGCGGAAGATCAGCAGCGAGATCAGCTCGTCGTTCGCGCCGCCGTCCTGCGCGGCCTCGTCCGTGACCGCATTCTGAACGGCGGCCGTGCCCACCGACTTGGCGATGCCGTTCGGGTCGATGATCATGATCACCGAACCGTCGCCCAGGATGGTGTTGCCGGAGAACATGGCGATATGGCGCAGCCGCGTCGCCATCGGCTTGACCACGATTTCCTCGGTGTGGAACACGCCATCGACGACGATGCCGAACGTCTCGCGGCCGACCTGCGTCACCACGATGAAGCCGTTCTCCGGCGCGCTGTTCTCGCCGTTGTCGATCTTGAGCAGGGTCTTGAGATGGATGAGCGGCAGGAGCTTGTCGCGCAGGCGCAGCACCGGCGCGTCCTTGATGCGCTCGATCTTGTGCTCCGAATTCGCCTGCGCGCGCACCAGCTCGATCACGGCGAGCTGCGGAATGGCGAAGCGATCGCCGGCCGCCTCGACGATCAGCGCCGAGACGATGGCGAGCGTCAGCGGGATCTTGATGACGAAGCTCGACCCCTGGCCGGGATTCGACTTGACCTCGATGGTGCCGCCGATCTGGTCGATGTTGGTGCGCACGACGTCCATGCCGACGCCGCGGCCCGACACGCTGGTCACGGCCGCCGCGGTCGAAAAGCCCGGCGCGAAGATGAATTTGTGGATCTGCGCCTCGGTCATCTTCTCGGCGGCGGCCTCGGTGACGATGCGGCTCGAGATCGCCTTTTCCTTGATCTTCGCCGTGTTGAGGCCGCGCCCATCGTCGCTGATCTCGATGATGATGTGGCCGCCCTCGTGATAGGCGGCGAGCCGGATCGTGCCCTTCTCGGGCTTGCCGGCGGCGCGGCGCTCGGCCGTCGTCTCGAGGCCATGGTCCGCCGAGTTGCGCACCATATGGGTCAGCGGATCCTTGATCAGCTCGAGCACCTGGCGGTCGAGCTCGGTCTCGGCGCCGCGCATGTCGAGCTCGATCTGCTTGCCAAGCTCGCCCGACAGGTCGCGCACGATGCGCGGCAGCTTCTGCCACGCATTGCCGATCGGCTGCATGCGCGTCTTCATGACGCCTTCCTGCAGCTCGGCCGTCACATTGGACAGGCGCTGCAGGGGCACCTTGAAGTCGGAATTCTCGTTTCGCCGCGCGATCTCGAGCAGCTGGTTGCGCGTGAGCACCAGCTCGGAGACCATCGTCATCAGGTGCTCGAGCGTCTCGACGTTCACCCGCAGCGTCTGGTTGGCGATCTTGGAGTCGGACTTCTCCTCATCCTCCTTGGCGCCGGCTGGCTTGTCGGGCGCGGGCTTTGCGGCTTTCGCGGCCGAAGCCGCGGCGGGCGTCGGGCCGGCGGTTTCGCGGAAGGCGCGCTCCAGCTCGTCGAGCGATACCTCGCCCACACGCAGCGGACGCTCCAGCACCTGGAAGGCGAGCGTTCCGGTGGTCGGCGGCGGAGCGGCGGGCGCCGCCGGGGCGGCGGCTGCGGCGGCCGCTTCGACGACCATGCGCTCGAGCTCGCCGATCAGATCCTGGTCGGCGCCGGCCGGCTCCTGCTGCTGCTTCTCGAGCTGGTCGAGGATCTGCTTGATGCGGTCGATGGTGGAGAGGATGAGCGTGACGGCGTCTTCGGTCACCGGCATGCCGTCGCGAAACTTGCCCATCAGCGTCTCGGCGGCATGCGCCAGCGCTTCGAGCCGCGGCAGGCCGAGGAAGCCGCAGGTGCCCTTGATGGTGTGAACCAGGCGGAAGATGTTGTCGAGGATCTTGGCGTTGTTGGGATCCTGCTCGAAATGCACGAGCTCGACGTCGACCGTGTCCAGGCTTTCGCCGGTCTCGGTCAGAAACTCACGCAACAAGTCGTCCATGGACGCGACCTTCGGAAAAACGGGCACGACAGATCGCCGTGCGCCATTCGGGAGCGGTGCCAGTGTGTTGGCAAACCCTTTACGTTTGGTTGCGCCGTTGCGGATGGCTAACGGCTACAGATCGATTTGAGACAATTTTTCTGCTTCGACCGGCGCGAAACGCCTGATTGGCCGCGCAGAGGCAATGAATTTCTTTACGATCGCTTAAGCATGCGCTTTACGAGCGCTTAAGAAATTAAGTAAGCGGGCGTCGAACCGCGACGTTGCGCCGCGCGCCGCGGCGGCGTGCAATCAGGTCGCCGCAATCACGATGGTCTCGCCATCCGCCGCGATCGTGGCAGTGAGCCCGCAGGCACGGGCGAGGAGCCCGGTGTAATAGGGCTGGATCGCGTGCGCATCGATCGGCTCACTCGCTGCCCCGCCGTCGAGCAGCCCCGGGATCGCGGGCGGAACGCGCGAATTGAGGCCGGCCGCGACGACGCGAAAGCCGACGCTCTCGCCGCTGCCGACCGGATCCAGCGTCAGCGTGCCGCCGCGCGGGATCGCGTGGGTCGCGACCACGAGCATGTTGAGCAGGAGCTTGACCCGGTTCTTCGGCAGCAGCGCGCGCGGCAGATTCCAGGCGAGCTTGAACTTATCGTCCTCGATGAAGCCGCGTGCGACCTGTTCGGCATCGCCGGTGTCGACCTGCGCGGTCATCGATCCGGCGGCGCCGAACGCGATCCGGCAGAACTGCAGGCGCGCGGTCGCGGTGCGCGCGCTCTTCTTGATCAGGGAGAGCGCGAAGGTCTTGGTCTCCTCGTCCTTCGCTTCCTCGAGCACCTCGAGGCCGTTGACGATCGCGCCTGCCGGGCTGATCAGGTCGTGGCAGACGCGCGAGCACAGCAACGCGGCGAGGTCGAGGGCTTCAAGGGGCGCGGCCATACGGGGCGTCTCCGGACGAATGGGGAGGTGATACTGGTGCCGGCTTCCGATCGGCGGCAGTGTGTGCCGATTCGGGCACGCGTTGCGGCACTGCGGGGTGATACACGTGCGACAGGAGCCTGCCAAGGCGAGAGAGGACGGCGCGTGAGGCAAAATTCGACGGTATTGCGCACAGTCGACGCGGCGCTGGCGGCCGAACTGACGGCGCTCGTGGCGCGCGCGTCGGCCGCGATTCTCGCGATCTCGCCGGCCGGGATGGCGACCCGCCTCAAGGCCGACCACACGCCGGTGACGGCCGCCGACGAGGCGGCCGACCGGGTAATCGCGCAAGGCCTCGCGCGCATCCTGCCCGGCGTCACGGTCGTCTCGGAGGAGAGCTGCGATCAATCGGCAGCGCTCGGCGAGACCTTCGCGCTGGTCGACCCACTGGACGGCACCAAGGAGTTCGTTGCCGGCCGGCCCGAATACACGGTCAATCTTGCGCTCGTCACCAACGGCGAGCCGATCGCGGGGTTCATCGCGGCGCCGGCGCTCGGCCTCATCTACAGGGGCATCGTCGGGGGCGGCGCCGAGCGCCTCGCGCTCGATCCGGCAATCGCGCCGGTCGCGATCCACTGCCGCCGCGCACCGGCGAACGGCTTCGTCGCGGCGGTCAGCCGCTCGCATCTCGACGCCGACAGCGAGGCGTTTCTCGCCCGTCTTGTGATCAGCGAGCGGATTACGTGCGGCTCGGCACTCAAATTGTGCCGTATCGCCGAGGGCGTCGCCGACGTCTATCCACGGCTCGCGCCCACGTCGGAGTGGGATACGGCGGCGGGCCATGCGATCGTGGCGGCGGCAGGCGGCGTGGTGACGACGCCGTCCGGTGCGCCGCTGCGCTACGGCCGCGCGCAGGAGGATTTCAAGATTCCGGGCTTCGTGGCCTGGGGCGATCCGACGCGCCGCCTCGATCCAGGACCAGTCTGAAGGCGAAACGCCGGCCTCACGGCACGAGCGTGTTCATCACGGCCGGCCACTTGTCGTCGGCCGTCCCGATCGCGTCGGTCGGGTTGTCCAAAAACCGGGCGCGCGATTTCTCGTCGTAGAACAAATAGACGCGTTGGCCGACCATGGCCCACAGCAGCGGGTTGCCGGCCACCGCGACGCCGCGGCCGAGCGCGACCGCATCGTAGCCGCCGTAGCGCGGCATATAGACCTCCGGATGCGCCGCGAACGCCGCCTGGTCGCCGACATTGCGAAACCGCCAGATCACGCCGCCGTAGCTGTATTCGTTTTCGGCGTTGCCGTAGAGCGGCTCCGCATGGGTGAAATAGCTGACCGGGTCGACCCCGCTGATCGCGAGCCCGCTCACCACGTCGCTGACCACCCGCTCGGTCGTGGCCGCCTCGACCCGCGGCAGGCCGCCCAGCGCCAAAAACGGGACCATGAGCAGCACCGCACGGGTCCGGAGCGACGGTTTCGCGGCCATTGGCGCCATTCCCGACTTTCGCTGCCGCCGCGCTGAGGTCATAGTTCTACTCAATGGTGGTCCGATTCGGGGGTCGTGCCGGCCCGGGCCGGTACGTGCTTGCTGCGCATCGCAGCGAGCGGAGGGGGAACGGCAGCGACCCTGAGGTTGACGGTGCCTTGAGGCTCCGAGCGCGATGTCCGCGTCGCGGGTCTCAGCGCGGGACCGTAGGCCATGTCGGTGTCCAACGCGTTAAGCCGAACGGGAGTCGATGACCCAATGGAGCCCGCGATGCGCTCTGCCTTGCGAACCCTCGTCGTCCTGCTCGCGCTTGCCGCCGTCGTGCCGGGCGTCGCCCGGGCCCAACAGCCGCCGCCAAACGACCGCTTCCAGCCAGGCGAGCTGATCGACGCCGGGCACCGCTTCTTCGGCGGCGTGTCGCGCGGGCTGGCGACCGTGATCGAGAAGGCCGTGTCCCAATGGGGACTGCCCAACGGCTACATCCTCGGCGAGGAGGCGGGCGGCGCGTTCTTCGGCGGCCTGCGCTACGGCGAGGGCTCGCTCTACACCAAGAACGCGGGCGACCTCAAAGTCTATTGGCAGGGGCCGACGCTGGGCTGGGATTTCGGCGGCGACGGCGCGCGCACCATGATGCTGGTCTACAATCTGCCCGCCACCCAGGCGGTCTATCAGCGCTTCGGCGGCATCGAAGGGTCGGCCTATTTCATCGGCGGCTTCGGCATGACGGCGCTGACCGCCAACGACATCGTCCTCGTGCCGATCCGCGCCGGCGTCGGGCTGCGCCTCGGCGCCAATGTGGGCTACCTCAAGTTCACGCCGCAGCCGACCTGGAACCCGTTCTGACCCGCCCGGCGGCCCGCATTTTTCGCTTGTGCGGCCGGGGTTTAGGTTAACGGCGCGCGCAAGCTGGCAGAACCGCCGGCGGCGTGGCATGTTCGGGCCTCATTGAGCGGCGTCCTTGCTGGCGCACCGGAACTTGGCGCGCGGCGGACCGGAGGCGTTCGTGATCGAATCGGTCATGTATTTCGGGATCGGGTTCCTGTGCGCGAGCCTGTTGGGGCTCGTCATCATCCCGTTGGTGCACAATCGCGCGGCGCGGCTCACCATACGGCGGCTCGACGCCGCGACCCCGCTGTCGATGGCGGAAATCCAGGCCGACAAGGACCACTTGCGCGCCGAGTTCGCGATATCGACGCGGCGGCTGGAGATGAGCGTCGAGCAGCTCAAGGCGCGCTCGACCACGCAGCTCGGCGAGCTCGGCAAGAAGACCGAGGCGATCGCGATGCTCAAGCACGAGCTGGGCGAGAAGAGCGCCGCCATGACGGCGATGGAAGCGCACCTGAAGACGCTGCAGGATCAGATCGCGGCGACCGAGCAGGAGCTTTCCGTCAAATCGACCACCGCGCACAAGACCGGGGCCGCGCTCGCCGACATGGAAGCGGCGCTCGCCAAGCTCAACACCGAGATCGGCGAGCACACCGCGACCACCGGCGCGCACAGGGCCGAGATCCTGAACCTCAATAGCCAAATCGACGCGCTCAAGACGCAGCTCGAGCGCAACGAGAAGGACGTGAAGGACGCGGAAACGCGGCTCGCGCGCGAGCGCAGCGACGCCGATGCGGCGACCAAGGAGCTCTCCGACGAGCGCAACAAGGCCGAGACGCTGACCCATCGCGTGACGCAGCTCGAGCGCCAGCTCGTCGCGCAGACCACCGAGGCCGAGATCCTCGGCCGCCGCATCCAGGATCTGGAGGCGCGGCTCACCGAGCAGGGCCGCGCGCTTGTCGAGCGCGAGCATGCGGCCAACCAGATGCGCGCCGAGCTCGATGCGGCGAAGAAGAACGCAGCCGATCTCCTCGCAGAGCTCGCCGCCTCCGGCGATCGCGGGCGCCAATCGGCCGATAGCGTGCGCGCCGACAACGTGCGGGTCTACGCCGAGCTTGCGCGCGTGACCGAGGAGCGCACGAAGCTGCAGCAGGAAATCGCCGCGATGAAGAACGAGGCCGCCCAGGCCTGGACGGATGAGCGGACCGACAACGCGCTCCTGCGCGAGCGCATCAACGACATCGCGGCGGAAGTCGCGCGGCTGACCATGGCGCTCGAAGGCGCGGACTCGCCGATCGAGGCGATCCTCGCGGCCGACGCGCCGGCGAGCGCCGCCGCCAACGGCGGCGACAGCCAGGGCGGCAATCTCGCCGACCGCATCCGCGCGCTGCAGAACCGCGCGTCGCGGCTGCAGCCGGTGTCGTAGACTTTCGTCATTGCGAGCAAAGCGAAGCAATCTCGTTCCGCTCGTACATGCGTCTGCCGGTCGCGATTGCTTCGTCGCCTTCGGCTCCTCGCAATGACAAACTCACGCCTGCGCGACGATCAGGCTGGTGCCGATCAGGATCAGGCCGACGCCTGCCCAGCGCAGCGGCGTCACGCTCTCGCCGAGCAGCCAGCGCGAGAGCAGCGTCACCATCACGAAGCTCAGGCTGGTGATCGGGAACGCGGTGCTCACCGCGAGGAAACGCAGCGCGCCGGAATAGAGCAGCACCTCGACGATCAGCACCGCGACCCCGAGCAGGATCCAGTAGTGCCGGCGCGCGGCATCGAGCGCGGACTTCTTCAAGAAGGTCTGGCCGAATCCCTCGACCATCGTGCTCACCACGACGAGCAGCACGCCCAACGCGGTCGGGCTCATTCGCGGTCCGCCTCGTCACGAAGCGTCGTGCGGCCGGTCTGGCTCACGCACCACACGCCCGCGACCACGATCACGATGCCGAGGATCTGCAACGGCGCGATATGCTCGCCGAGGATCACCACCGAGAGCACGCAGACCGTGACGTAGCTCAGCGACGTGAACGGCTTGGCGTAGCTCAGGTCCGCGTGGTCGAGAACCTTCAGCCAGTTGACGAGCTGCGCCGCCATCAGGACGACGACGAGGATGAAGATCGGGTTGCGCGCGACCGCAATCGCGAGCTCGCGCAGCGACGATGATTCAGGCAGGTCGGCGATGCCGGTCTTCCAGACGAGCTGCAGCCCGGTGTCGAGCGCAATCGCCACCGCCAAACCGATCACGAGCTTTAGAGGAAACCGCGCCCCCGTCATTCCGACAGATTGATCACACCGACCGCCGCGTCGCAAGAGCGCACGGCGCGACTGTACGGACATGCGCTATGCTTGGCGCATGTCCTCGTCGGCGAGCGGGTACCCACTTCGCCGGAACATGCGCTATGGAACAAAATCCTCGCTCTCGGTGAAAGCCGGGCGCGCGCGGCGCTTGCCTTCGGCCTTCTGCAGGAACCGCACGCCGATCTCGTCGCCCTTGACGTAGACCAGCTCGCATTTGCGGTGGGCGTTGCCGACCGTCGACAGCATCAGGAAGAACTCGTTGAGCTTGAGGTTCTCGACGCTGCCCTCGACCGTGATCTTGGCGCCGCTCTGCGAGATCACCTCGATGTAGCACTCGCGCCACCAGGTGCCGTCGATGCCCATGATCCGCGCCTTGAAGCCGGATTCGAAGACGACCTGGTCGGTCCCTTTGAGCTCATTTTCCTTGGCCATGGCCGAACACTCGACACGCAACCCACAACACGTTCGCCCATGTTAGCGGCGAGTCAGAAATCGACCGTTAACGCGCCGTGACGGGTCAACGGATGGCCAACCACGGCCCGCTCGCGCGAATGGGGGGCGTCCTGGAATCATTGCATTTTCTGCCTTCGCTTTGTTTGCAGGCGCCGCCGACTTGCCGAAGGGGCCCAGCGAGACGCGTCCCGCGCCAGCTTTCATTGAAATCGCTCACCTTTCCTCGAATGGCTTTGTTCTGCCGATCCGCGCCAATGTGCCGGGCCGGCCGACGCGCCCGGGCTCGCACCGTCTTTCATTGAAATAACTCGCTTTTCCTCGCATGGCTTTGTTCTGCCGTTTTGCCCGGGATGCGGACGGCCTTGCTCTGCCAAAACATCCGCCGCGTTCGGAATCGCGATCTCGGCGTGGCGCACGTCCAAACCTCTCACGGCATTGTCCCACCCGGGCCCGCATGCCCCAAGAATGAAATGCGCAATGCGCTCGATAGTCGTGCAGAGGCGCGCCCGCTCGTCTTCCCTCTGACATGCCAGCCCCTGTAAGCTGGCTCTCGTCCGCCGGACCAGGACGGCCGTGCGGACCTTCACCGCCGGAGACAATCATGTCGACGCAAGCCCCCATCGATCCGGACCAGGTCCGGTCCGCAGTCGCGAGCACGATCCGCGAGCATTCGACCTTCTTCCTCGTCGAGGGCATCATCCTGCTGCTGCTCGGCGCGCTCGCCATCCTGCTGCCGCCGTTCGCGACGCTTACGGTCACCATCATCTTCGGCTGGATCTTTCTGGTCAGCGGCCTGATCGGCTGGGTCACCACGCTGGGCGCGCGCGGCGCGCCGGGATTCTGGTGGTCGCTGATCTCCGCCCTGCTGGCGACGGCGGCCGGCCTGATCCTGCTGATCCGCCCGATCGGCGGCGCGATCTCGCTCACGTTGCTGCTGATCGCCTTCTTCGTCATCGAGGGCATCGCGTCGATCATGTTCGCGGTCGAGCATCGCCGGCAGTTGTCGGGCCGCTGGGAGTGGATGCTGCTGAGCGGCGTGATCGACCTCGTGCTCGCCGGCATCATCTTCGCGGGCCTGCCCGGCACGGCCGCCTGGGCGCTCGGCGTCCTGGTCGGCGTCAACCTGATCTTCGGCGGCGCCGCCTTGATCGCGATGGCCCTGCACGCACGGCAGGCGTAGGACGCGCGATCACTAACGGCGTGCCCGCGCGCGGGGTCAGAATACCGGGTGGCATTGATATTTTCCGTCGTGACGAAGCTGCGCCGGCAGCGCGTCCGTCCATGCCGCGGTGGCCTCATTGAGCGGATAGAGGTCTTTGGTCGAGCGGGCGACGTTCTCGACCAGCACGGTCTTGCGCTCGGTGTCCCGCACGATGCGCAGCGGCGACGGCTCGGTCGCCGAGGTGCAGACGAATACGGTCGTTTCCGCCCACGCGCGGCGGGCGACGGCGAGCGCGAGCGCCGCAAGCACGCCCAGCAGCACGGCCCGCAGGAAAACGCCGCGCATGATGGCCTCCCTCCGTCCGGTTCGGACCAGGCGAATTTGCCGCAGGATTTCGAGCAATTTGCGGCGGCCGCCGAGGGACCCGGCCGATCAATGCGCGGGCTTCACCAGCTTGATGCCGGTCAGCGCCGCGAGCGGCCCCTGGCGGACGATTTCCCGGCGCAGATAGTTGGCGAGATATTGCGGCGTGTTCTGCGCCGCCGGCGGCACGATCATGCCGAGCGCCGTCATCCGCTCCTGGAATTCCTTCGACTGCACCACCGCGTTGAGCTCCTTGGTGAGGTACGCGATGATCGCGGGCGGCGTTTTTGCCGGCGCCGCGAGGCCGACGAATCCGCCATAGTCGAAATTGGGATAGCCGAGCTCCGCCATGGTCGGCACCTCGCCCCAGGTCGCGATGCGCTGCGGGCTCGCGATCGCGAGCGCGCGCACCTTGCCGGCGTCGGCGAGCGGCTTCGCCTGGGCATAGAACGTGAAGGTCGCCTGCACGGCGCCGGCCGCGACGTAGCGCGCGGCCTCGCCGGCCCCGCGATAGGGCACGCCGACGATCGAGGTCTTGGCGAGCAGGTTGAGCTGGGCGAGCGCCATTGCGGGCGAGGTCGCGGGGCCGGAGGTCGCGAAACTGATCTTGTTCGGGTGCTCCCTCGCATCGGCGACCAGCTCCGCGAGCGTGCGATAGGGCTGCGCGGCATCGACCACGAGCACCAGCGGCGGACCCTCGACGATCATGCCGATCATCGCGAAGTCGTCGACCGCGTTGTAGGGCACGGGCAGGAAGTAGAGGTTCTGCGCATCCGCGATCGAGTTGACGAACAGCGTGTAGCCGTCGGGCTCGGCGCGCACCGCGAAGGCGCCGCCCACCGTGCCGGAGCCGCCGGTCTTGTTCTCGACGACGATCGTACTGATGGATGCGGTCCGCCAACATGGCCGCCATGATCCGCGCCGGCACGTCACTCAGGCCGCCGGCCGCGAACGGCACGACCATCGTGATGATGCGGTCGGGGTAGTCGGCGGCCCGCGCGGGCGCGATGGCGAGGCAACAGCGCAGTGACGAGCGCAAGCGCGAGGCGATACGAGTGACGCATGAAGCTCTCCTGTGCGGCCCAATCATTCTGATGCGATGCACGACGTGTGCCAAGCGCGTAAATCGCCATGGCCGGGCCTTGTGCGCGAGAGTCGAGCTTAGTCTACTGCGTCATTGCCCGCGAAAGCGGGCAATCCAGTACTCGCGGACGGCCGAATGGGACGCCGACAGTGCCCCACAGATCCGCTGCGGAGTACTGGATCGCCCGCTTTCGCGGGCGATGACGGCCGTGCCATGTGGAGAATGCGATGCCCAAGAACGCAACCGTCGAGCCGCTGCTGCCGGTCGAGCTGGGGCGCGGCAAGGTCAGGTTCGCGCAGGGCATCAAGGCGGGCCGCTGGGTGTTCGCCACCGGGCTGATGGCGCAGGATTTCGTCAACGGCATCGCGCCGGACGTGCTCGCCGAGCGCGCGCCGCATGCCGGCCTGCCCAAGCGCGAGAAGGAGGCGCAGCGCATCTTCGACAACCTTGACGCCGTGCTGCGCGCCGCCGGCACCGATCGGGCGAACCTCGTGCGCACCGACCAGTACTACGCGACCGTCCAGGCCGTGCCGCCTTATCAGCAGGTGCGCCGCGCCGTCCTGGGCGGACGCATCCCGCCCTCGACCTCGATCGCGATGCAGCAGCTGCTCCTGCCCGGCGCCGACATGAATATCCAGGCGATGGGCGTGATCCCGGCACCGGGCTTCGAGGTGACGCACCTGAAGCACAAGCAACTGGCCGGCCGGCCGACCTCGGGCTACTCGCCGGCGCTCACGGTCGGCGACTTCATCTTCATTCCGGGCATCACGTCCCTCGCCTTCGGCGACGAGCCGCGCCGCAACGGCGTCGCGGCGGCCGCGCTGATGCCGGAAGGCGCGCAATGGGGCGGCCAGCCGATCAAGCTCGAGACCGATTTCATCATCAAGCAGCGCATGGAGGCGTCGCTCGCACTCGCGGGCGCGCGCCTGGAAGACGTCGTGCACGCGCAGGTCTATCTCGCCGACCGTGAGGACTATTCCGCCTTCAACGCGGCGTGGACGCGGCACTTCGGCGAGAGCGGCCCGACCTACTCGGTCATCCCCTGTATCGAGCGCGGGCTCGCGCCTTACGACGGCAAGATCGAGATCAACGTGCTTGCAGCGCGGCCGGGGAGCGCCGCGGCGCGGCGGAATATCGATGCGGGCGTGCCGACTGCGTTCCGCGGCCAGCCGCAGGCGGCGCGCGCGGGCGATCTGGTGTTCATTCCGGCGCTAATGGCGGCCGATCGCGATGGGCTGGTGGAGCGTGCGGCGGTCGATGCGCGGCAGCCGTATTTCGGGGGACCGGCGGAGGCGCAGGCGGAGGTGATCGTCGAGCGGATGGCTCGGCTTGCGGAGGCGGCGGGGAGCTCGCTCGCGAATGTGGTGCGGGTGCTGATGTTCCTCACCGACATCCGCGAGTTCTATGCGGTGAACAAAGTGTGGGAGCGACGCATGGGCGGCGCGCCCCTGCCGTTCTCGGCGGTGGAGGTGCCGGCGCCGCTGCCGGTGCCGGGGGCGACGGTGATGATGGAGGCGTGGGTGTGGGCGCCGTAACGAGCGATTCGCCAAGCTATTGGCAACGCAGGGCCGGCTATTCCGGATCGTAGATTATGCGGCGGACCGGAATCCGATTCCTGGTGATGATATCATCAACTTCGAATTGATCCCTCGGGTAATCCTCAAACGTAATTCGATCTTTGAAATAATCATTGTAGTTCTTCGGATTCCACATCCAGAACGTCCAATACGTCTCAGGAGTGAGCCAGCCATACCCTTCGCCGGCGAGAAGCCGGAACATTTGCCTCGTGTAAAGTGTTTGCGGAGCAAAGATGAAGCCAGGATCTATGCCTCGCCGCTGATAGAAGGTTTTTGCCGCAGGAGTGTCGCAAAAGTAATTAACGTTTGCCGGGAGACCTTGGCGTCTTTTGTCTTGCAACTCATCGCAGTAGCGAGCCGACCACCGCCCCGGGCCGCCATGCCACGATCGAATTCTTTAGGACATAGGTTCTATCTGTGGCCACAAATACATAATTTGCACAGGCCGACAGGCAATAGTCGCGGATGACAACCGTCGCGTTTTTTTCGCGCAAGATATCGGAAAGCTCCATGCCCGGTGCAGTGTATCCACCGAGACTACGAATAACGACAACGCCACCCGGCTTCAGTCTTCGAACAGGAGCCAAATCGAGATTGTCGCTGATGACACCATCGAAGCAGACGACCCCGTCATCATCGCTGAGCCAGAACGAACCCGTGAGGTGGACACAAGCCTCGGCAGCCCGCGAGAGATCTTGAGATTCGGCATTCGCGGCCACGAAAAGCAACATCGCAAAGGCCAGGAGAAATCCTCCCGTCCGCAAAGAACGAGCGCGATGGATCGCGGTGAGACGCATCAAATGACTGTCGCTCAACCTGAATATGCAGGGATGATCGGTCGCAAGCTTCCATGTCTTTCTTGGGGCAATTCATCCGAGTGAACCGGCATCGCATCTCCGATGAGGCCTGTGCACAAGGAGATAAAGCACTGGGCTCCCGGCGACGTCCGATGCCCTATGTTGTTTCGCACTTACGGCCACGTTCCAAGCGCGTCGAGGCAGAGCAAGTGGCTTCCCCCTCCCCGCCCTCCCCCGCAAGCGAGGAAGGGAGCCTCTGCGTCCGTCGCGTGGCTTCAGGCGTTATGATGATGTACGCAGGGGCACTGAAGAAAGCCGATATTCCAATGTCCGACCGCTCTCCCGCCCCCCTCCCCCCGCAGCGCCATCTGTTCGACATCCCGGACGACGTGGCGTTCCTCAACTGCGCCTACATTTCGCCGCTGCCGAAGGCGTCGGTGGCGGCGGGCGAGGAAGGGCTACGGCGCAAGGGTCGGCCGTGGTCGATCGTGCCGGCGGATTTCTTCACCGGCAGCGAGGCGGTGCGCGGCTTGTTCGCGCGGCTCGTCAACGCGCGTGCGGACGACATCGCGATCATTCCGGCGGCGTCATACGGCATGGCGCAGGCGGCGCATAATATCGCGCTCACCAAAGCGCAGACCATCGTGACGCTCGCGGAGCAGTTTCCCTCCAACGTCTATCCGTGGATGGAGCTTGCGGCGCGCACGGGCGCGGCACACGTGACGGTGCCGCGCCCGGCGGATGACGATTGGACCTCGGCGGTGCTGGCGCACATCGATGCTGCGACCGGGGTCGTCGCGGTGCCGCACTGCCATTGGACGGACGGCGGGCTGCTCGACCTCGAAGCGATCGGCGCGGCGTGCCGGCGGGTCGGCGCGGCGCTCTGCGTCGACGGCACGCAGTCGGTCGGGGCGCTGCCGTTCGACGTGGCGCGGGTCGATCCGGATTTCCTCGCGGTCGCCGGCTACAAGTGGCTGCTCGGGCCGTACAGCCTCGGCTTTCTCTACGTGGCGCCGCGGCGGCAGAGCGGCGTGCCGATCGAGAACAACTGGCTGGCGCGGCGCAACTCGGAGGATTTTGCCGGGCTCGTCAACTATCAGCCCGCGTTCCAGCCGGGCGCGCGACGCTTCGACGTGGGCGAGCGCAGCAACTTTGCGCTGATGCCGGCGGCCGGCGCCTCGATCGAGCTGCTGCTCGGCTGGGGCGTGCCGCGCATCCACGAAACGCTGCGCCGGCGCACGCGCGCGATCGCGGAGCGGGCGCGCGCGGACCTCGGCATCGGCAGCGTGCCGGACGCGCGCCGCGCCGGGCACTATCTCGGGCTGCGCTTTCCGGGCGGCGTGCCGGACGACCTGCCGGCGCGGCTCGCGGCCGGCAACGTGCATGTGTCGGTGCGCGGCGCCGCGATGCGGGTGACGCCGCATGTGTGGAATACGGATGCAGATGTGGAGAGGCTGTTTGCGGTGCTGCGGGAGACGGTGAAGTTAATGTGAGCACAGCGTCGGCGCTCCTTCTCCCCGCTTGCGGGGAGAAGGTCGGGATGAGGGGGCGTTTCCGCAAACTCAGACGTAGCGACTCGCGGTGAGGCCCCCTCACCCCGACCCTCTCCCCGCGCGCGGGGAGAGGGAGCGCGGGCGCCGTGCTCACCCCACTTGCAGCGCTGCCCTTCCCGTCACCAGGCCGCGTTCGACGCGGTCGTGGATCAGTTCGGCGTCGGCGAGCGGGCGTAGCTCGGTGACGAGGGGGCGGACGGCGCCGCGGGCGACGAGGTCGCAGGTTTCCAATATTTCCGCGCGCGTGACGTAGCGGCTGCCGAGGATCGATTGCTCGGCGAGCAGCATCTGCCGCCCGGCGACGTTGAACGGCTGCGCGGCGCCGCCGAGGATGACGAGGCGGCCGCGGCGGCCGAGCGCCTTGGCGCCAGCCTCCAAGGTCGCGCTGGTGCAGACATAGTCGATCACGACGTCGATGCCGTCGCCGTGGGTGAGATCGCGTAGTGCCGTGGCGACGTCATTGCGGCGCGCATCGACCACCGTCTCGGCGCCGGCTTTGCGGCACGCGTCGAACTTGTCGGCCGCGACCTCGACCGCGATCACGCGCGCGTTCGCCCATGCGGCCATCATCACTTGGTGGATGCCGACGCCGCCGCCGGCGCCGATCACCGCGACGGTCTCGCCGCCGCGGATGCCGGCGCGCCTCAGCACCTTGTAGGGCGTCGCCAGCGCATCGGTGATGACGCCGGCCTCGGCGGGCGCTGCGCGCCAGTCGAGCGCGTCGGGGAATTTGACGAAGATGTGCGCCGGCAGCTTGATGTATTCGGCGTAGCCGCCGTCACATTCGATGCCGACATTGCCGCCGTCGGCCGTGCACAGCGGCTCGAGATTGGCGAGGCAATGCCGGCAATGGCCGCAGTTGAGATAGTAGTAGGCCGTGACGCCGTCGCCGACCGCGAGGCTGGTCACGCCGGCACCGACCGCGACGATCTCGGCGGTGATCTCGTGGCCGAGCACGCGCGGGAAGTTGGTCTTTCGCCGGCCGGCCTTGACGTGCTGGATGGTGAGGCCCGAGCCGCACGTGATGACGCGCGCGACGGCCTCGCCGGGGCCGGGGGTCGGATCGAGGAGCTGCACGGGCTCGAAGGGTGTGTTGGGGCCGCGCAGCAGCATGGCTTTCATGAAGATTCTCCGTGGGCAGGGCGCCAGCGCTCCCTCTCCCCGCTCTTGCGGGGAGAGGGTTGGGGTGAGGGGCGCTGAGGTTCAGCGAAGTAATCGTCAGTAGGACTCGCGGAGGCGCCCCCTCACCCCGACCCTCTCCCCGCACGCGGGGAGAGGGAGCGCGGGCGTCGTGCCCGCCTAACTAGCCAATCTTCGCGCCACCTTCATCCGCTGCACATTATCGCCGGCGAGGTGGCTCCAGATGAAGGCGTCGCGCACGAGCTTGTCGGTGTGGTGGTCCATCACGCAGCCGTTGGCGCCGCGCACGTCCATGTAGAGCTCGGTTACTTCCTGCACGGCATCGGTCGAAAAGTTCATCGCGAGGCCGGCGTTGAAGGAGTGCACCTTGTTGTCGTGCTCCCAGGCGACGCGCATCACGAAGCAGCGCAGCGCTTCGGTGATCGCCTGCATCCTGCAGATGGCGAGCTGGATGCCCTGCTGGGCGAACAGCGGCTGGCCGCCCTGCTGCTCGGTCCTGGCGAAGCGCATGGCGCTCTCGCACGCATCGTCGCAGATGCCGAGCGCGTTGGCGGCGAGCTCGAGGTCGCCGAAGATGTCGCCGCCGGTGGTGTCGCCGCCCTTGCTGCCGGATTTGCGCACCGCACCGTTGACCTCGCCGACCACATTCGCATGCGGCACGCGCGCATTCTCGAAGATCATCTCGCCGTTCTGGTAGAAGCGCCAGCCGGCCTTGTTGAACACCTTGCCGATGCGGAAGCCCGGCGTGTCGCGCGGCACCAGGAACATGGTCGTGCCCTGCTTGAGCGGCGCGTTCGGGTCGGTGCGCGCGTCGATGAAAAAGAGCTTGCCGACCGGCGCGTTGGCGATGAAGGCCTTCTCGCCGTTGAGGATCCATTCGTCGCCGCGGCGATCGGCGCGCAGCCGCAGGCCGGCCTTCGGGTCGTCGGGCGGCGGCAGGCGGTTGTCGGAACCGGCGCCCGGCTCGGTGATGCCCTTGCCGAGCACGAAGGTGTCGTCGGCGATGAAGTCGGGCAGGAAGCGCTGCTTCTGGTCCTGCGTGCACGCCGCCGAGATCAGGTGGCTCCATTTCCAGTTCTGGCTGAACGCCTTCGAGATCGCGCTGTCGGCGCGCGCGATCTCGGCCATCACGAGCGCCTGCGAGACGAAGTCGGCGCCGTGGCCGCCCCATTCCTTCGGCACCGCGAGCGTGCGGAAGCCGAGCCGCGAGCCCTTCTTCATGATGTCCCAGTCCCAGGTCTCGGCCGCGGTCGGGATCTCGTCGCGCGCGAGCGAGATCGGCCGCACTTCTTCCTCGGCGAATTTGCGCGCCGCCATTTGCCAGGAGCGCTGCTCGTTGCTCAGGGTGAAGTCCATGGGAGAGGTCCTCGGGTTATCTCGTCGTCATTGCGAGCGAAGCAAAGCAATCCCGCTTCACTTGCGCATGAGTTCCTGGATCGAGATTGCTTCGTCGGCCTACGGCCTCCTCGCAATGACGGGGTGGCTCACTCGGCGGCAACGGCCGCCGCGCCGCGGCGGAAGCCGGCGAGATGCTCGGCGATGCGCAGGCGGGCCTCGCGGTTGCCGTCGCCCGCATGCTGGCAGACGCGCGCGTCGTGCAGGTACTTCTGCAGCGGCATGTCGCGCATCACGCCCATGGCGCCGAAGATCTCGGCAGCGTCCTTGGCGGCCTTGACGATCGCGTCGGAGACAAAGACCTGCGCGACGATCGCGAGCGGAAGATCGGAGAGGCTGCGGTCGGCGACCGCGTCGGGATGATCGGTCGCCCAGGCGGCCTGCCAGACGGCGGCGCGCGCGACTTCGAGACGGATCGCGATGTCGGCGAGCTTGGTGGCGATCGCCTGGTGCTCGATCAGCGGACGGCCGCCTTGGATGCGCAGGTGCGCGTAGTCGAGGGCGGCCTCGTAGGCGGCGCGGCCGATGCCGACGTTGATCGCCTGGGCGAGCGGAACGCCGTGGCCGTCGGCGGCGCGCAGCCGCGCGGCGGCATCGTGGGCGAGCAGGTTGCCGGCCGGCACGCGGCAGTCCGCGAAGGTCACGTCGCCCCGGGTTCCGTGCGGCCAGGGCTTGTCGTGCGCGGTCATAATCACGCCGGGCGTGTCGGACGGCACCAATAGGACACTGTCGCCGGCGCGGCCCGCGATCTTCACCGATACGGCGAACAGCCCGGCAATCGGCGCGTTGGCGACGCCGGTCTTGGTGGCCGTGATAACCCAATCGCCGTTGCCGGCCGCAGCGGCGGACGCGGCGAGCGCAGGCATTGTCGTGCCGGCGCGATGGTAGTTCACACCGAGCCGCGTATCGGTCCCCTCCTCGCGGTCCGCGAAGGCGAGCTGCGCACCGTCGGCGCGGAGAAACGCCGGCATCAACCGGTCGCGCTCGGTCTCCGGCAATGCGCGGTCGAAGATCAGATGCGAGAGCCGCGAGGTCTCGGTCAGGATCGCGGCAATGTCAGCGTCGCCGGCGGCAAGCTCCTCGGCGACGATGCAGCTCGTGAGCGCGTCAGCGCCGATGCCGCCGTTGTCCTCCGACAGCGCGAGCGTGCGCAGGCCGAGGCGCGAGGCTTCCTCGATGAGATGCTTCGGCAGGCTGCGATCGGCGACGTCGAGGCGGTCGGCCTTGAGCACCACCGGCTTGATCTCGCGGGTGACGAACTCGCGCACCGTGTCGCGGATCTCGAGCTGCTCGGGCGTGAGGTGGAGGTTGTACATGGAGGGGCTCCGGTCAATAGCTCGCGATTGTTTAAGCGGGCACGGCATCAGCGCTCCCTCTCCCCGTTCTTACGGGGAGAGGGTTGGGGTGAGGGGCGCTGAGCTGCAGCGAGCACATCGTTGGTAAGGACTCGCGGAGGCGCCCCCTCACCCCGACCCTCTCCCCGCGCGCGGGGAGAGGGAGAGCGGGCGCTGTGCGAGACAAAAAGAAAGAGCTCAACATCTTTCGCCCTACACCGCCGCCACTATGGCGTCGGCCATCTGTTGGGTACTGGCATTGCCGCCGAGGTCGCAGGTGAGCGTACGACCCTCGGCGACGATCTTGTCGACGGCCGCGGCGATCAGATCGCCGGCCTGCACCGCCTTCGGTTCGTTGCGCTTGCGGCCGAGCCAGCCGAGCAGCATGCCGCCGGAGACGACCATCGCGTAGGGGTTGGCGATGTTGCGGCCCGCGATATCGGGCGCCGAGCCGTGCGTCGCCTGCGCCATGGCCTGGCGCTCGCCCGCGCACAGGCCGGGCGCGAGGCCGAGGCCGCCGACGACTCCGGCGCCGATGTCGGAGAGGATGTCGCCGAACTGGTTGGTGGTGACGACCACGTCGTACTGCTGCGGCGCCATCGCGAGCTTCATCGAGCAGGTGTCGATCATCGCCTCCTCGAAGGTCACGTCGGGAAACTCGCGCGCGACCTTGCGGCATTCCTCGGCGAACATGCCGCAGGCGAGGCGATAGACCGGTTCCTTGTGCGCGGCGGTGACTTTTTTGCGCGGCCGCGTGCGCGCGAGCTCGAAGGCCTCGCGCGCGACGCGGTTCGAGCCCTTGCGGGTGATGACGCGCATCGCGACCGTGATGTCGTCGTTGGGGCGGAACTCGGCGCCGCCCGCGATCACGGTCTCGGAGTAGAGCATGCCCTCGGAGAGCTCGCGCACGAACACGATGTCGACGTCCTTGTGGATCGACGTGATGTTGGGAAACGAGCGCGACGGGCGCAGCGCGGCATAGAGCTCGAACTTCTTGCGCACCGGCGGCATCACCCAGGTGGCGTCGCCGCGCGGATAGGCGGCGTGGCCGATCGGTCCCATGATCCAGCCGTCGAGCCCGCGCAGCGCCGCCTCGGTCGAGGGCGGCAGCGTGTGGCCGTGCTGCTCGTGGCCGTGCTTGCCGATCGGCAGCGGCTGCCATTCGATGTCGAGCCCGGTGCGCGCGGCGGCGGCCTTCATCACCTTGACGCATTCGGGCACGACTTCGTGCCCGATGTCGTCGCCGAGCAGGATTCCGATTTTCACGTGCGACGTCTCCCCTGGCCCGCGCGATTTGTTGTTGGCCGTGCGCGTGAGGGTACCGCCGCGATGGTCGCAGGCGCAACGGGTGGGCGGCGCACCGTGGCGGCGCGCATTGCACCAATGTCAAAGCCTCATGCGTCAAACGGAGGTGAGGCCGCCATCGACCGGCAGCGTGTGGCCGGTGATAGAGCCTGACGCCGGGCCCGCGAGGAAGACAACGGCGGCGGCGACCTCTTCGGGGGTGACGAAGCGGCCGCTCGGGATGCGGGCGAGCATGCGCTTGCGCGCGGCATCGTCGAGCAGCTTCTGGCGCGACTCGGTCAGCACGGTCGCGGGCGCGACCGCGTTGACGCGGATGTCGTGCTCGGCCCACTCGATGGCGAGCATGCGGCTCATCTGGATGAGGCCGCCCTTGGAGATGCCGTAGACCGAGCGGCCCGCGAGCCCGGTCATGCCGTGGGTCGACGCGATGCTGACGATGCTGCCGGGGCGCTTCTGCGCGATGCAGCGGGCAGCGAACGTGCGTGCGAGGAAATAGGCGCCCTTGAGGTTGATGTCGATCACGTCGTCCCACTCGGCCCAGGTGACCTCCGTGGCAGACTTGATCAGCGCGCGGCCGGCATTGTTGACGAGCGCGTCGATCGCGCCGAACGCCTCGGCCGCCTGCGCGAAGGCGCTCGCGATATCCGCCTCGACGCGCAGGTCGAGCCGCAGCGGCAGCAGCTTGCGGCCCGCGACCGCCGGGTCACGCGTGAGTGCGTCGAACATCGCGATATCGAGATCGGCGACCGCGAGGTCATAGCCGGCGCGCGCGAGCCCGCACGCGATCGCATAGCCGAGGCCGGTCGAGGCGCCGGTAACGAAGGCAGCGCGGTTGGCTGGCGCGGACATGGTTTCCTCCCCGAGGGTCGCACGCCGTGCGACCAGGCGCATTCAGCGCGTCGTGCAAGGAATTGCAAGCGCGCGCGGGCGATTGCCATCGGACGCGCGGCGTCGTTTAATCGTAAGCCATCGGGGGCGCGCACAGGAGACACGGCCGTGCTACGCCATTCTCGCCGCCCTTATTCTCGGCTTGCCGCCCTCGCGATCCTGATCATCGGCGCGCTCGGCGCATCCGCGCCCGCACAGGACACGCCGGACAAGGTGCCGCCCAACCATCGGCCCGTGAAGGCGGTCGGCGACGCGCGCATCCAGGTCAGTGGCGGCGGCGTGTTACCTCTTTATCTCACGGCCGACTGGTCGGCGCCGCTGGCGGACATCACGCGCGCCGTCATCGTTTTGCACGGGCTGCAGCGCGACGCGGACGTCTATTTCGCGTCGGCCAAGCGCGCGCAGGCGGCGGCGGGCGATTCCGGCCGCACGACGCTCATGATCGTTCCGCAGTTCCTCGCCCAGGTGGACGTCGACGCCCATCACCTGCCGGCGGACACGCTGCGCTGGACCCGGGGAGGATGGGAAGGCGGCGAGCCGGCGCTCGGCCCGGTACCGGTGAGCTCGTTCGACGCGCTCGACGCGATCCTGGAGCGTCTCGCCGACCGCAAGCGCTTTCCCCGCCTCGCCGTCGTGGTCGTCGCCGGTCATTCGGGCGGCGGCCAGGTCGCGCAGCGCTACGCGATCGCGGGCCGCGGCGAGGCGGCGCTGCTGCGCGCCGGCATCACGGTGCGCTACGTGGTCGCCAATCCATCGTCCTATGCGTATTTCAGCGCGGATCGGCCGGTGCCCGCGATCGCGGCAAGTTGTCCGCGCTACAACGACTGGAAATACGGCATGGCGAAGCTGCCGCCGTATCTCGCGGACCGCTCGCCCGCCGATCTGGAGAAGGGCTACGTGGCGCGCCGCGTGATCTACCTGCTAGGCACGAATGACATCGATCCCAACCAGTCGGCGCTCGACAAGAGCTGCATGGGGGAAGCGGAGGGCCCCTACCGATACGCGCGCGGGCACGCTTATGCGGACTACATGAAGGCGCGCGACCAGGGCACGCCCAACCATGTCGTGTGGGATGTCCCGGGCGTCGCCCACGAGGGCGGCAATATGCTGACCTCGCCGTGCGGGTTGGCGGCGCTGTTCGACCAGCCGGGCTGCGCGGCGGAGAAGTAAGCGCGCGCATCGACGCGAATCGCGTCAGCGCATGTTCCGGCGAGTGGTCGCGGCTCGCCCACGAGACCAGGCACAATATGAAAATCCGGATCGTGTCCCAATTCGGCAGCGACGATGCGCTCTGCGCCGCCAGCATATTGGGGATGCGGCGTCCAAGGTGAGCGTCCGTAGAAACATTCAAATTCTTGCTCTAACTGCACGCGCGGTGAGCGCAAACAAATAGTTTGTAGCAAGTCTAGACTGTTCTTCATCGCAGAATGTTACGCAACGCTAATTGACTCAGTTCGGGAACATTGTTTTTTGAGCCCGGGACGAAGACGACCATAGAAAAGCGTCGTCAAATTTAAAACAGTTCTCAAGTAGTGGAGCGGGGTCGATGGCGGGGCGTAAGCGGGGACGGCCACAGTATCGTGGCCGGGGCAGTGATGCTGCGGCGATTGCAACGCTTGCGATCACGATCGGACTAGCGGCCCCGACCCAAGGCATCGCGCAAACGGCCAGCCCGCCAACCACCGCAACGCTGCTCCCGCAAGTGACCGTCACGGCGCCGAAGCAGCGCAAGCCGCGTCCCGCGAAACCACGCAATGTCGCGCAGCGCGCTCCCGCCGCCGCCCCGGCTCCCAGCACCCCGAGCCCGCAAACCGCGCCGATCGCCGGCGGCGCCTCGACACCCGGGCACCCGACGAATCCGTATTCGCAGGCGCTGCAGCAACCGGCCGGGGTGAGCAAGACCGGCACCAAGCTGTCCGATCTTCCGGCCAGCGTGCAGATCATTCCGCACGATATCCCGGCCGAGCAGGGCACCACCCAGCTGCGCGACACGATCTACAACGCGAGCGGCATCAACTATGGCGGGCAGGATGCGCTCGGCTACTTCGACCACTTCCTCATTCGCGGCATGAATGCCCAGATCTACACCGACGGCTTTTCCGACGGCGACCAACTCGGCGGCCTGTCGCATTCATTGAACGGCGTGAAGCAGATCGAGATCCTCGGAGGCCCGGGCTCCGCCCTGTTCGGCAGCGGCCCGCCCGGCGGCACGATCAACATCGTGCACTTCACGCCGTCCAATGAATTCCACTGGGGCGAGAGCCTGGAGGCCGGATCGTTCGGCCGCGTCGTCAACAACGCCTATGTCACCGGTCCAAGCACGGTCCCGGGCCTTAACTATCGCATCGATACCTCGGTCTCGCGCGACGACGGGTTCCGCAGTCTCGCGAGCCGGGACTACGAGATCCGGCCGGACATCACGTGGCAGCGCGGCGACCATTTGTTCGAGTTCTCGCTCGATGCGCGCCGTATCAGCCAGACGCCTGACTCGTACGGCCTGATCTATTTTCATGGAACCCCGATCACGGGCGTGCCGATCGACTCCAAATACTCGACGCCGTTCGCGAGCGCGACAGGCGACTACATGCGCCCGACGGTGTCGGACAAGTGGGATGTCAACGAGTTCCTCACGATCAACAATCGGCTGTCGTACGTGCATCGCACGCTCGACGCGTTTCGAAACAACGACAGCACGGCCACGAACGTGAACGCCGCCGGAATGGTCGTTGGTCGGCAACTGCGCCACCAGGACGACATCGACAACACCTTCGACTATCAGTTCGAGCCGGTGTGGAAGTTCCGCACCTGGGATGTCGGCCACACCTTGCTGACCGGGTTCGAATACATCCACCAGACCATCGACACCAATCGGCAGACCGCCGACCTGCTGCCCGCCATCGCGAATGCATTCGCTCCGGTGCCGCCCGAGACGTCGATCAACAGCCTCACGTTCATGTGCGACGCGAAGCATTCCTGCGACAACGACCATCTGCTGGCGAACTATTCCAGCCTCTACGCCACCGACCAGATGGACGTGACCGACCGCTTCAAGGTCCGGCTCGGCGTCCGCCAGGACTTCTGGGACACCGACCTCACACCGCTGATCACGGTGCCGGGGCGCTTCACCAGCGCCGGCGTCCCGCTCATCGCGGGCGTCACGCAGGCGCGGGACGACAACCCCGTGAGCTGGAATGTCGCCGCGCTCTACAAGCTGTTTCCCGGCGTCTCGCCCTATGCGGGCGTGTCGAAAAGCTTCCTGACCAACTTCAACTCGGAGAACACCCAGAACGGCACCGGGGCGCCCGAGTTGGCGCTGCAGTACGAGGCCGGCATCAAGTTCTCGACGTTGAACGACAGGATCAGCCTGACCACGGCGGTGTTCGACATCACGCGCGACAACGTCGCCGCAACGGTGGCGACCGCCGATCCCACCATCGATCAGGTCGTCTTCGACAGCCAGCGCACGCGCGGCGTCGAAGTGTCCTTGATCGCAGCACTGACCGATCGCTGGAGCCTGCTTGCCAACGCGACTCACATGAACGCGGTGATCACCGCCAATCCACAGCTCGGCGCGGATGTGGGCAACCATCCGCAGGGCGTCCCCGCCAACATGGCCAACCTGTGGACGACCTACAAGTTCTCGATCGCCGGCATTCCGGGCTTCAAGATCGGCGCCGGCTTCAACTATCGCGACAAGACGTACAGCGACATCACCAACGCCAACTCGGTGCCGGCCTTCATCATCGGCAATGCCCTGCTCGCCTATGACACCGACACCTGGGGCATCGCGCTCAACGTGAAGAACTTCACCAACGAGCGCTACTTCATCGCCGCGAACGGCGCCGGCGGATTTGTCGGAGAGCCGCTGAGCGCGTTCGTCACCATCCACGTCAACCACTAGGGGTTGGCAAGACGGCACGCTGGACCAACGCCGGTTTTTGCGGGTGGCGCCTCTGGGGGCGGAGGCGCCACCCGCGAAGCGGGGGCCGCGTCGACCCAATCTATGGCGAGCTGGCGCCCAACCTTTCGCCAACACGCGCTGATCGGTCCGCTCTCGGCGTCTCCCTCCAAGCCAGCAGCAGAAGGGCCAAGGCAATCCCGGTGAGGGTGGTGCTGAGCGGCAGGCCGAGCATATGGCGGCTCGCCAGGAAATCCCCGACCGCCGTGCCGGCGGCCCTGATCATGACCACCGTCGTCCAGTACACCGGGAGCAGCAGGAGCCGCCCGTTTCTGCCGGCGACAAACAGCACGACGACGATCGGCGACAGCAGGATCGCCGCGCCTGCGTCGCCGAGCTTCAGATTGTGCGAGCAATAATCGCCGATTACGGTGCCGAGCGTGCCGGCCAGGAACATGCAGACCCAGTAGCCGAGGTCGGCGCGGAGCACCCCGTCCGTCTTGTCGCTCAAGCGTCTCCAGGCGAGCTGCCAACTCGACCACACTGCCGCCGCCAGAAGGATTGCCAGCACCACCATGATCCAAACGCGCGGCAGCTTCTGATCACCCGCGGCGAAATCCGCGAAATTGGTCGCGGCCGTCCGCACGATGATGATGGCCGACCAGTAGTAGAATTGATGCCGCATCTCGTCAAAGCGCTCGACGATCATGACGACGGCGAGCGCGGCGGCGAGGAACGGCAATCCGGCGACATGGCCAAGCCCGAGGTTATGGGCGAAGAAGTCGCCCATATTGGCGCCAAAGACGCTCGCGATGCAGAGCGCGGTCCAATAACGCGGCCCCAATGAGGGGATGTGAATCGTTTTCATGGCGTGGCCTGCTCGTGAGCCTGTCGGATTCCGATAGCGCCAAGCCGAGGTTTCGTTTCTGCAAGCCTTCGATCGAGCTCGCGTGTCCGCGCGGCGGTTCCGGGGTTGGCAATCATGTTACGTGATCGTAGTGAATTGCGACGCGATGCAGATCGATGTAGCATTCACTACACCGATGCAAGCCGAAAGGTTGGCCGCCTCATGGTCGTGCGACGCGCAGGCTGGCCGCGGCCACCGATTTCGGCGCTTGTTCTGTGGGTACTGCTGGCGCAGCCCGCCGTCGCGGGGCCGCCATACGTGTCCGATGATCCCCAGCCGACCGACACCGGCCATTTCGAGATCTATACGTTCGACAACGGCACCAACACGCGCGCCGGCACGTCGGGCGAGGCCGGGATCGATTTCAATTACGGCGCGGCGCCTGACCTCCAGCTCACCGCGACGCTCCCGGAGGGCTATAGCCAGGCGGCGGGAGGCGGCACGCGTATCGGGCTCAGCAATATCGAGTTGGCCGCCAAGTATCGCTTCTTGCATCAAGATACGTTCGGCCTCGATGTCAGCGTTTTTCCACGCGTGTTCCTGCCCAGTGGATCGGATGCCATCGGTGACAATCATGCTTCGTTGTTGCTGCCGGTCTGGGCGCAGAAGGACTTCGGCAAGCAATGGTCCGTGTTCGGCGGCGGCGGCTGCACACTCAACGAGATCCGGGCTGCCGATTTCTGCCAAGCCGGCGCTGTCGTAACTTATCAGGTGCTGCCCAAGCTTCAGATCGGCGGGGAGCTCTTCCACCAGACCGCCGATTCCCAAGGCACGCCGGCGTCCACAAGCCTCGGCGTCGGCTGGCGTTATGACGTCACCGACAACTATCATCTGCTGGGCTACGTCAGGCGAGGCATCGAGAATACGGAAGATACCGATCGCTACTCCTGGTATGCGTCCGTGCTCTTCACGTTCTGACGGATCCACGCGCCGATCGAACGGCTGATCCGCGCCTACCGGAACGGCGATCCGCAAGCGATCGCGCAGTTACGCGCGGCGCTGCCCGCCCCCGTAGGCCGCAGCGACAACGAGATCGTCGCGCTCGCGCTCCGCCTGCATGACGCGGGCGAGATGGGAGACGGCAGCGCCGATTTAGGACTCCGTATCGGTGGCCAGTTTCGTCTTGGAGGCTGGAGAAGCGGGCTGCATCATCCATTCCGGCAAGCGGTCGCCATCGAAAAAGATCCGTGCCCAGACAACGAGTTGGCGCCTGATCGTGGATTGAAGGAAGAATCACGATGCTTTAGATGGCGCTGCCGCAGGTTCCGGCTCGTCCGGCGGTGGCGGCCAGTCCAAGGGTACCCGGGCGCGCGCAACGTTCTTCGGGAATTGAGCGCGGTCGAGCGGTTCTGCGCCAGTGAAGAGCAGGCGGGACCTGAAGGCAGGCGGGCTCTCGACGATGAGAACGCCTCTGAGTGCCCTGGAGTTGGGCAGAAAGCGTGGCTCTTCGAGGGCAAAGTGTACCGCGCGCCGAGTCCAATCAGGGACGCTCAAGCCCCAACGCTGGGCGAGATGTTCTCCGACGGCCCCGATCAAAGCATCGATCAGCGGCTCGCCCACCGGCTCCGGGATTGGGTCGATGCGCCTCTGCTGGCCCCGCTTGTCAGGATGATCGAGGTAGAACTCGTCGGCGAACTCGTTCAGGGCCGTGTAGAGCTCGGACGGAACATCTCTGGCCCTTTGCGCGACGTCGGCAAGTGTTTGCGGTCGGAACATCGCAGAATCCTAACTCAACTTCGCGCGAATATCCGAGGCGAGTTCCTCGAGACGCAATGCCGCTCTCGGCGGCAGCTCCTCGTCGGGGAAAAATTGCCGGAAGACTTCGCGCAACTCATCCACCCTGGACATGCCGCGCTCAATGCCCAGGTTGACCGCATCTTCGTAGTCGCGATCGTCGATCGTCACTCGCTCCAACGCCTTGAGTTTCATTGCGAGGATGTAAGACGGCTTTGCCGCGGTTACCCGCAGTCCGAATCTTTCAGGTGACGGATACAATCCCAGCGATATGCGATCGGCCTCCCCTTCGCCCCGGCGAGCGTACATTGCAACATTTTCGCTCAACCACGATCTAGGCAGTCCCAACTGAGCCGCTGCATTTGCCGCTGCCTCGATTACCAATCCGTGGCTGCGCTCACTGGTAACTCGCGCGTCAACATCCCGCGAGGCTTTGCGCCAGTCGAATTGAAGCATGATCGCGCTCCCGCCGTAGATCGCGATTTCTCCGAGCGCCTTGCGATCGAGGAGATACTGTCCCATCAAACGAAAGGCTCTCTCGATCGTTTCTCGATCAAGTACTCTGGGCTCGTCCATCAGCAATTTCGTCCTTCGCCCTTTCCGGCCAAGTCCGTCTAAGTTACTGATTTTTCGTTATGAAAACAGGAATATATCCTGACGCCCAGGGGCGGAATCGAACCGCCGACAGTACCGCCAACCAAGCCTATAAGCCATTGATATCGCTGGTGGCGCTCCCTACGGGAATCGAACCCGTGTTTCAGCCTTGAGAGGGCCGCGTCCTAACCGCTAGACGAAGGGAGCGTGCGGGGCTTGGAATAGCGTTGATTGCGGGACGGTGCAAGAAGCGGAGCGCTGTCCCCTCCCCCCGCCTTGCTTTCCCCTCCCCCGCTTGCGGGGGAGGGACAGGGAGGGGGCAAGTCTCGGCAGGCTCATGCGCAAGGGGCTTCCCCCTCTCCGGCTCTCCCCCGCAAGCGGGGGAGAGGGCGCGACTGCATTGCCGTGTATCTTTACGGCTCGGTCGCGAACTTCAGGGTGCCGGCGGGGCGCAGGGTCTTGATGTCGAAGGTGCGGACCTCGACGCTGCCGGCAACGTCGAGGACGACGGCGATGCGTTCGCCGGACACCGAGGTCGAGACCACCTTGGCGCCCTTGGGCAGGAGCGCGGTCGTGTCGGGCGGCGCGCTTCCCTCCTGGTGCAAAAGGCGGTAGCCGATGACGCCGATGATGGCCGCGACGGCGAGCACCGTGGTGGCGCCGGAGATCATCATCATCCAGCGCATGCGGGCGATGAACCGCATCTGCGCCGGATCGGGCGCAGCGTCCTGCGCGGGATCAAGAGGCGCCTTCGCGCCGGACGACGGATAGGACATGGTCGAACAACAAGCTCGGTTCGAGGGCCACCTCGAGAGCGTCGAGGTCGGCGCGCAGGATGCCGGCGCGCGGCTCGACCGCGTGCTCGCCGCGCACCTGACGGCGCTCTCCCGCACCCGGCTCAAGGCGCTCGTGCTCGCCGGCCGCGTCGCGGTCGGCGGGCGCACGATCCGCGATCCGGGCCACCACGTCAATGCGGGCGACCGGCTGACCGTCGAGGTGCCGCCGCCCGAGGAGGCGGCGCCGCAGGCGGAGAAGATCCCGCTCGCGATCGTCCACGAGGACGACGACCTGATCGTCATCGACAAGCCGAAGGGCCTGGTGGTGCACCCGGCCGCCGGCAACCGCACCGGCACGCTGGTCAATGCGCTGATCGCCCATTGCGGCGCGAGCCTGTCCGGCATCGGCGGCGTCCGGCGGCCCGGCATCGTGCATCGGCTCGACAAGGACACCACCGGCGTCATGGTGGTGGCGAAGAACGACCACGCGCACCAGTCGCTGGCGGGGCAGTTCGCCGACCACGGGCGCAGCGGGCCGCTCGAGCGCGCCTACCTCGCCTTCGTGTGGGGGGTGCCGGAGCGTCCGCGCGGCACCATCGACAAGCCACTCGGCCGCCACCCGCAGGCGCGCGAGCGCATGACGGTGCGCCCGGACGGCCGCGCGGCGGTGACCCATTACGAGGTGCTGGAGCGTTATTCAGGTACCGACGGCACGCCGGCGGCGAGCCTGCTGCTCTGCCGGTTGATGACCGGGCGGACCCACCAGATCCGGGTGCACCTTGCGTCGATCGGCCACCCCCTCCTGGGCGATGAGGCCTACGGGGCGGGCTTCCGCACCAAGGCGGCCCTCCTGCCCGAGCCGGCGCGGGCGGCGCTGGGGGGTCTTGGCAGACAAGCCCTGCATGCCCATATACTTGGCATCGAACACCCGACCTCGGGACAGCATCAAGTCTACCGCTCCGAACTGCCCTTCGACCTCGACGTTCTGCGCAAGGCCTTGCGCGGAACGAATTGGCGTGCCGCCGGTTGATCTCGCATATAGCCCCGGCGGGCATGAATTCCTGAGGGCAGCCAATAGTTTAAGTCGCGGAGGCCGTGGCTCACGTGGCCGTCACAGCGAAGTGACGGTTCGTGATTTCTTTCGCCGCCACCACCCGTGTATGCTGCACCTGCGGTCAGGTTTCGCGATCGCACACAGGATTTGCGCCGTCGGCTCGACGAGCGACGGCGTTCATCAGCCCGCCGCTATCGGGGGCTTAATATAAGGAGGGCGCTACAATGGCCCGCACCGCAACACTGCCAATCTTGACGGCCGAATCCGGCCTGTCCCGCTATCTCGAAGAAATCCGCCGGTTCCCGATGCTGGAACCGCATGACGAGTACATGCTCGCCAAGAGCTGGCGCGAGCATGGCGACCGCGAGTCCGCGCACAAGCTCGTCACCAGCCATCTCCGCCTCGTCGCCAAGATCGCCATGGGCTATCGCGGCTACGGCCTGCCGATCTCCGAGGTGATCTCGGAGGGCAATGTCGGCCTGATGCAGGCCGTGAAGCGGTTCGAGCCCGAGAAGGGCTTCCGTCTCGCCACCTACGCGATGTGGTGGATCAAGGCGGCGATCCAGGAATACATCCTGCGCTCCTGGTCGCTGGTGAAGATGGGCACCACCGCGAACCAGAAGAAGCTGTTCTTCAACCTGCGCAAGGCGAAGAGCCGCATCTCGGCGCTGGAGGAAGGCGATCTGCGGCCCGACCAGGTGCAGATCATCGCCAAGCGCCTCGGCGTGACCGAGCAGGACGTGGTCGACATGAACCGCCGGCTCGGCGGCGACGCCTCGCTCAACACGCCGATCCGCGAGGAAAGCGACGCGGGCGAGTGGCAGGATTGGCTGGTCGACGACAAGGCCAGCCAGGAATCGACGCTCGCCGACTCAGAGGAACTCGACAACCGCAAGAAGGCGCTGACCGACGCGCTCGGCGTGCTCAACGAGCGCGAGCGGCGCATCTTCGAGGCGCGCCGCCTCGCCGAGGAGCCGGTCACGCTGGAGGATCTGGCGGCCGAGTTCCAGGTCTCGCGCGAGCGGGTGCGCCAGATCGAGGTGCGCGCGTTCGAGAAGGTGCAGAAGGCCGTACGCAACCGCGTCGCCGCCATGGAGACGCCGGCGACGTTGGCGCCGCAGCCGCAGCCGATGCACTGAGCGAAACGCTCCTCACTCAATCGTCATGGCCGGGCTTGTCCCGGCCATCCACGTTTTTCTTGCCAGACCACCAAGACGTGGATGCCCGGCACAAGGCCGTGCATGACGCTGTGATTCAATGCGAACGAAATGCGCTTTAGCAGCCAGACCGCTTACTGCTTCCAGGCCACAAAGGCGTCCTTGAAGGCGCGATCGCCCGGGATGCCCTTCTCGACCGCCAGGATAGCGCGGCGACCGTCGTTGTAGACGATCGGGACGTCGAACCAGGGCCGATCCTTGAGCAGCGCGATGTTGCGCTGCTGGTCCGAATCCGAGGCCGACAGGCCGAGCAGGAAGTAGCCGTCGGTGACCTTGACCGAGTAGCCAGCGAGCGGCACGCCGAGCTTGTCCTCGGTTTCCTTCATGATCACCCCGGCGATGTTCTTGATGCCGCCGTGGGGAAAATCGGCCGGGATCATGAAGTTGATCTCGATCGTGTGGCTCGCCGGCAGCGTCTTGTCGCTGTTGCGCTTGAGCACCCACTTCACGGTCATGTTGCGCTCGGGGATCGTGATATCGGCGCGCACCACGCTATCGGCCGCCTGGCCGCCGGCCGGTGGGGCGGCATCGACATGCCAGACCGCGGAGCCGACGAAGCGCTTGCCCTGCGCATCGGCCGGATCCTCCTCGTAGAGCACGACCCGCTGCGCCACCGCGGCGGCCTCGTCGGGATTCTGTGCCTGAGGTTGGGGCGCGCCCGCGTCGTTCGAGCCGATGCGGTCGGTGATCTTCTTCTGCGTCGATGGTGGTGGATTGTCCTGCTGCGGCGTGGGCGCCGTCGGCGCGGTGCGTTGGGCGATGAGCCCGCGCATGGTGCTGACGATCGGGCGCCACTGCCAGGCAATGCCGCCGCCGGCCGCGATCAGGAGCACGAAGATCGTGAGGTAGACGAAAAGGCGGCCATACGAGCGCCCGTCGGAGCGCGCGGCCCGCGCCGACGGCGCGGCAGGGCCGGCACGGCGGCCGCCGCGCCCGCGCGGCTGCGCAGACTCGAAATCGAAATCGGGATCGGGCGGCCGGCGCGCGGTGTCGAAGTCGGAGGCGAAATCGTTCGCCGAGAACTCGTCGGCGCGCATCGGCTCGCTGTGCGGCGGCAGATCGTAATCGGCCGTGTCGCGCTGGCCCGCGCCGTTGCGCCCGGACGGCCGGTCGCGCGGCGGCACCGGCGGGCGGGACATCGATCGATCGGGCCGCTCACGCGGCGCAGGATCGCGCGGCACGGAATCGCGCGGGGTGCGCGTCGGCTCGCGCGTGTACGAGTTGCGCGGCGGTGGCGGGGCGCGGCTTGCCGGCGGCGGCCGCGGCGGCGCCTCGCGCGGTGCGTCACGCGGCGCGTCACGCGGCGCGTCACGCGGCGCGTCGCGGCGCTGCTCGCGCGCCGCCGGGCGGCGATCACGCGAGCGCAAGCCTTCGGGCTCGAGCCGCGGCTCCAGCCGGTCGAACTCGGGGCTGGGCGCCGGCATCTGATTGTAGGCCTCGCGCGCCGCGCGGCCGGCCTGGGCGGTCGCGTCGCCGAGATTCTCGACATCGGCGACCACGTTGCGGAAGCCCTGCAGGCCATCGCCGGAGAGCGAGCCGCGCTCGGGCGGCGGCGAGTTGCGCCGGCGCAGATCGGCGGCCGTGCCGGACAGGGGCGACTCCGCCGCCCCCTCGTCGTCGTCCCCGTCCGCCGGCGGGGCCGCCGCGGCCGGGCGCGGCGGCTGCGGCGCCCTTGCGCCATCAGCGGCAGCGTCGCGATCGGCACGCCGGCGCTCGGGCGGCGGATCGAAGCGCGACTTGCGCGCCGCTTCCGCCTCGACCTTGCGGATCGCCTCCTCGAGCGCGAGGCGCTCGCGCGTGATCTCCGACTCCGACAGCGCCGGCACGACGCCGCGCAGCTGCGTCACCAGGGCGGTGCGCGCGCGCTCATACAGCGCACGGCGCGCCTCGCCGGTGCTCTTGTCGAGACCGGCGACCGCTTTGGCGATCAGGGGATAGTAGTCGGCCATCAGTATCCGGCGTGATGAGGTCTACGTTTCGAGCATCATCTTATCCGAGCCGAGCATGATCTTATCTAGGACTCGAACGGGTTGCGCATCAAAATAGTGTCCTGTCGCTCCGGGCTCGTCGATAGCAAAGCGACCGGACAGCCGATCAATTCCTCGACGCGGCGCACATACTTGATCGCCTGCGCGGGCAGGTCCGCCCACGAACGGGCGCGCGCGGTCGCCTCGTGCCAGCCCGCGACGGTCTCGTAGATCGGCTCGACCCGGGCCTGCGCGTGCTCGCCGGCCGGGAGATAGTCGATCTCGCGGCCATCCAGGCGGTAGGCGACGCACACCTTGATCTCGTCGAATCCGTCGAGAATATCGAGCTTGGTCAACGCGAGGCCGTCGATGCCGCTGGTGCGGACGGTTTGCCGCACCAGGACGGCATCGAACCAGCCGCAGCGGCGCGGACGGCCGGTGACGACGCCGAACTCGCGGCCGCGCTCGCCGAGCGTCTTGCCGATGTCGTTGAGCTGCTCGGTCGGGAACGGCCCCTCGCCGACCCGCGTCGTGTAGGCCTTGCAGATGCCGAGCACGTAGCCGACCGCGCTCGGGCCGAGGCCCGAGCCGGTCGCGGCCTGCGCGGCGACGGTATTGGATGAGGTCACGTAAGGGTACGTGCCGTGGTCGACATCGAGCAGCGAGCCCTGCGCGCCCTCGAACAGGATGCGCTTGCCCTCGCGCCGCTTTTGATCGAGCAGCGACCACACCGAGTCCATGAAGGGCAGCACGCGCGGCGCGACGCTCGCGAGCTCGTCGTGCACCGCGCCCACCGTGATCTCCGCCATGCCGAGGCCGCGGCGCAGCGCATTGTGGTGCGCGAGCAGCCGCTCGATCTTCGGCTTGAGCACCGGGATGTCGGCGAGATCCATGAGGCGGATGGCGCGGCGGCCGACCTTGTCCTCGTAGGCGGGGCCGATGCCGCGCCGCGTGGTGCCGATGCGGTGCAGCGCGTTGGAGGATTCGCGGATGGCGTCGAGCTCCTGGTGCAGCGGCAAAATGAGGCACACGTTCTCGGCGATGCGCAGGCTGTCTGGCGTCACGTTAACCCCCTGCCCCGCGAGCGCATCGATCTCGCGGCACAGCGCGTGCGGATCGAGCACCACGCCATTGCCGATCACCGACAGCTTGCCGGGGCGCACCACGCCGGACGGCAGCAGCGACAGCTTGAAGGTGACGCCGTCGATCACCAGCGTGTGGCCCGCATTGTGGCCACCCTGGAAGCGCACCACGATGTCAGCCTGCTCGGAGAGCCAGTCGACGATCTTGCCCTTGCCCTCGTCGCCCCACTGGGAGCCGACCACCACCACATTCGCCATGAACGACCCTTCCCGCCCCTCCGCCCCGATCCAGGCGAATTCTCAAGCCGAATGAAGCGCATAGACCGGAATGCCCGCGGGGATAGTGGATGCCGCCACCCAGCGCAAGGCAACGGTCCGACCCGGACCACGTACGGTTGATGGCAACGCGCGATTTGTCCAGGGCGTCATGGTAACCGATTTTAACCCCCTGAAAAGCCTGCCAATTCGTTTTCCCTAGGGCGCCGGCGCGGCGGAATGGGGGCGGCTGATCTGCGCGAAATACGCCAATGGCGAATGGCGAATAGCGCATGGAGGCGCTAGCTCGTGGCCACCTCTCTTCCCCTACTCGCCACTCGCCATTCCCTATTCACCACGTCCATGCGCCTGCTCGACCGGCCCTATCTCCTGCTCGTGCTGTGCTCGCTGTTCTGGGCCGGCAACACCATCGTGGGACGCGCGGCGGTCGATCTCGTGCCGCCCGCGACGCTCACCTTCGTGCGCTGGGTGGTCGCCTTCGCGGTGCTGCTGCCGTTCGTGTGGTCGCACGTCGTGCGCGACTGGCCCGCGATCCGCGGCCACCTGCCGGCGATCTTCGCGTTCGCGATCACGGGCTCGGCCGGCTACAACGTGATCGCCTACCTCGCGCTGCATTACACGCAGGCGATCAACTCGCTGCTGCTGCAATCGGTCGTGCCGCTGTTCGTCGCGCTGTGGAGCTTCACGCTCTTTCGCGACCGGCTGACCCTCGTGCAGGCCGCCGGCATCGCGACCTCGCTCACCGGCGCGCTCGTCATCATCTGCCGCGGCGACATCGGCGTGCTGGCGCGTTTCGCGTTCAACGTCGGCGACATCATGATCCTGGTCGCGCTCGTGTTCTACGCGCTCTACATGACGCTGCTGCGCGTGCGCCCGCGCATGCATCCGCTCTCGTTCCTCGCCGCCACCATCGGCGCGAGCGCCGTGCTGATGGTGCCGCCGGTCGCCTACGAGATCGCGACCGGGCACACTGCGGTGATCGAGCCGCGCACGCTCGCGGCGTTCGTCTATGTCGGAGTGTTTCCCTCGGTGCTCGCCTATTACTGCCTCAACCGCGGCATCGAGCTGATCGGCGCCAACCGCGCGGCGCCGTTCATCCACCTGATGCCGGTATTCGGCTCGATCCTGGCGATCACGTTTTTGGGCGAACGGCCGCAGCTTTTTCATGCGGCCGGGTACGCGATGGTGCTGGTCGGGGTGGTGCTGGCGGCGCGGAAGTAAATGACTCGTGTCCCGGGCGCGGCGCAGCGTGGAGCGAAGCGAAACGGTGCGCCGCAGAACCGGGACCCAGCGAACGCGGATGGGTCCCGGATCAGCAGTGCACCAGCGCGCTTCGCGCGCCGCTGCACTGCATCCGGGACACGAGGCCAGATTAGGACTGCCCCTGCCCAAACACGACGGTCTTGCCGGACGGCCAGCGCACGGACCAGCCGAGGGTGATGTCGTGCGACTTGCCGGGCGCGGCCGTGAAGGTCCAGCCGAGCACGCCGCGGCGGTTGCGGGCGTCGCGCTCGGTCGGCGGCGTGGTCGACGGCATCATCTCGACCTTGACGTCGTCGATCTCGCTGACCGGAAGCTGATCCTCGATCGCGACGCGCAGCGGCGTCGCGTGCCCGTTGCGCACCGTGATCTTGAACTCGCGCTCATCGGTCTTGGCGGTGGAGATCAACCCGGTCGATCCCTCCTGCCGGCGCAGCGTGACGCGCGCGACCTTGACCTGGTCATCGACGCCGAAGCCGAGGCGCGCGGTCTCGTCCTTCGGCGTCAGCATCATCTCGCTGCGCCCGACGAAGACGCCGTCGCGATAGAGCGAGATGATGCCGGGCAGGAGCGGCGCCTCCTCGCCCTGCTTGAAGTCCGCCTCGAGGTAGGCGGTGGCGTCGAGCACCGGCGTCGCGCGCACCAGGAGATCGGGCGCGATCGTCGTTGCGCCAATGCGGAAGCTCTTCGCCCCCTCGTTGGTTGCGACGCTAACGCGGCCGGGAATACGGAAGACGGCCTGGAAGCCACCTGTCTCGAACGCGGCGTTCTGCTCCTGCGCCGACACCAAGTTGCCCACCGGGGCCACAGGCCGCGGCACGCCTCCGCCGTTCTCGAACGACAAAGTCGCGCTCAGCCCGTTGCCGTAGTGCCCGCGCTGGGCGCTCTGGCTGAAGGCGTCGTTGTCACGCTTGCTGGCCATCGGGGGTGCCGGCGGTGGTGCGTATCCGACGACGAGCGGCGCGAGCTCAGGCGCGCTGCCGCCGCGCGCGGTGCGCACGGTCGAGACAAAGAGCGCAACGCCGCTCCAGTCCTCGCCGCTCGCCTGCAGGATCTCGGCGCGACGCACCAGCTCGAGCGAGGCCTTGCGGTCGCGTGCGCCGGAATCGAGCCGCGCGTCGTAGAGCGGCCGCCAGCGCGCCCCCGGCACCGCATAGGTGACGCGGAAGGTTGCCGTCGTTGGGGCGTCGGCGGCGAGATCGATGCGCACCTCCATCTTGCGCGGCGGGTTGGCGGCACGCTGCACATCGAGGCGCATGCGCTCGCGGCCGATGTCGCGCTGGCGCAGCCGCGCGGCGCGGATCGCCTCGTCGGCGGTCGCGACTTCCTCGGCGACCGCCGCGAAGGCGGCGCGCCAGTCGGCGAGCGGCCGCGCCTCGCCCTTCTCGCCGAGCCCGGTCGGCGACTTGTCGGCAAAGCGCAGGGCAAATTTCTTGCGCGCCTCGGCGGCGGCGATCTTGTCGTCGAGCGCATTGTGCTCGTCCTGCAGCGCCTCAAGCTTCGCCTCCACCTCGGGAATGACACGCGGCGGCTCGGGGCGCGGCGGGCGCGCATCGATCGCACCGATCATCAGGTGCGCGCCGCCCTCGCCCTCGACCCGCAGCGTCGCCGGATCGAGCGACGGCGGGAAGTCGCGGGCGAACAGCACGGTGTCGCCTGCCGGCACGTCGACGTGGATGATACGCGTGACGGCGGCGCCGTCCGGATAGACGGTGACGGCATCGATGGTCGAGTCGACCTCGAGGTCGGCGGCGGACGCCGCGTGCGCGAACGCGACGGCGCACGACAGCATCAAGGCGCGTGTGAGATGTCGCATGGCAGTTTCCTCCGTGCCGCGCATGGATGCGCGCGGCCGAAAGAGCGTGCCGAACTGCGGTTTCGCCGGGGCAAGCGCGAGGCAGTTTGGCGGCCGAACATCGTATTTATTTGAGAGCGCGCGATGTCCGGCTTCGAGCCAGAGCCGCGCATATTGGAGTCCTATAGCCCGGATTGAGCGAAGCGAAATCCGGGCACGAAGCTACGAAACGGAATCAGAACTTCAGCGGCCTTGCCTGCTGCACTTGCGGCAGCGCGCGCACCTTGGCGAGCACGTCGGGCGGCAGCTCGCCGTCGATCTCGATCAGCGCGATCGCATTGCCGCCGGGCGCCTCGCGGCCGACATGGAAGGTCGCGATGTTGATGCCGGCTTCGCCGAGCGTCGAGGAGAAGCGGCCGATGAAGCCGGGCTTGTCGAGATTGGTGATGTAGATCATCGACTGGCCGAACTCGGCGTCCATGCGGATGCCCTTGATATTGACGATGCGCGGGCGGCCGTCCGCGAACACGGTGCCGGAGACGCCGCGCGTCTGCGTCTGCGACTGCACCGTCACGGTGATCAGGCTCTCGTAGTCGCCCGCGGCCTCGCGGATGACCTCCTCGACCACGATGCCGCGGTCCTTGGCGACGATCGGCGCCGACACCACGTTCACATCCTGCAGCATCGGGCGCAGGAGGCCGGCGATCGCGGCCGAGGTGAGCGCCTTGGTGTTCATCTGCGCGACCGCGCCCTCGTAGGAAAGCTGCACCTTCTTCAGGCCGGTCTCGGTGAGCTGGCCCGCGAACGAGCCGAGCTTCTCGGCGAGCGCGATGAACGGCCTGAGGCGCGGCGCCTCCTCGGCGGTGATCGACGGGAAGTTCACGGCGTTCGAGATCGCGCCGCGCAGCAGGTAGTCCGACATCTGCTCGGCGATCTGCAGCGCGACGTTCTCCTGCGCCTCGGTGGTGGCGGCGCCGAGATGCGGCGTGCACACGACGTTGGGATGGCCGAACAGCGGATTGGCGGTCGCCGGCTCCTCGACGAACACGTCGAAGGCGGCGCCCGCGACGTGGCCGGAATCGAGCGCGGCGCGCAAGGCCGCCTCGTCGACGAGGCCGCCGCGCGCGCAATTGACGATGCGCACGCCCTTGCGGGTCGTGGCCAGCGCCTTGGCGTCGATGATGTTCTTGGTCTTCTCCGTCAGCGGCGTGTGCAGCGTGATGAAATCCGCGCGCTTGAGCAGCTCGGCGAGCTCGACCTTCTCGACGCCGAGCTCGAGCGCACGCTCGGGCGAGAGGAACGGATCGTAGGCGATCACTTTCATCTTGAGGCCGATGCCGCGGTTGGCGACGATCGAGCCGATATTGCCGCAGCCGACGACGCCGAGAGTCTTGCCGGTGATCTCGACGCCCATGAAGCGGTTCTTTTCCCATTTGCCGGCCTGGGTCGAGGTGTCGGCCTGCGGGATCTGGCGCGCGAGCGCGAGCATCAGCGTGATCGCGTGCTCGGCGGTGGTGATCGAGTTGCCGAACGGCGTGTTCATCACGATGACGCCCTTGGCGGTCGCGGCCGGGATGTCGACGTTGTCGACGCCGATGCCGGCGCGGCCGATCACGCGCAGCGAGGTCGCGCGTTCGAGAATTTTCGGCGTCACTTTGGTCGCGGAGCGGATCGCGAGGCCGTCATAGTTGCCGACGATCTCGGCGAGCTTTTCCTTGTCCTTGCCGAGGTTGGGCTGGAAGTCGACCTCGACGCCGCGATCCTTGAAGATCTGGACGGCGGCGGGAGAGAGGGCGTCGGAGATGAGAACGCGCGGGGTGGGCATGGGGATTCTCTCGATTGGAATTCGTAGGATGGGTTAGCGCCGAAGGCGCGTAACCCATCAACGGAGTCGGTCGCTTTGATTCAGCCGATGGGTTTCGCTGCGCTCAACCCATCCTACGGGCCCGCTCGCGGGCAAAGGGTCACGCTGCCTTGGGCAGCGCGTCCTTGGTGCGGGCGAAGGCCCAGTCGAGCCATTCGGTGAGTGCCGCGACGTCGCTGGCCTCTACGGTCGCGCCGCACCAGATGCGCAGGCCGGGCGGCGCATCGCGGTAATAGGCGAGATCGTAGCCGGCGCCTTCCTTCTCGATCAGCGCCGTGAGGCTTTTCGCGAAGGCGCCCTGCGCGTCGGCGGAGAGCTTGGTCACGACCGGATCGACGATCTTGAGGCAGACCGACGTGTTGGACCGCACCGCCGGATCGCGCGCGAGGAACTCGACCCACGGCGTGCGCTTGACCCAGTCGGCGATCACCTTGGTGTTGGCATCGGCGCGCGCGACCAGCCCATCGATCCCGCCGGCCGACTTCGCCCAGGCGAGCGTGTCGAGCCAGTCCTCGACGCACAGCATCGAGGGCGTGTTGATGGTCTCGCCCTCGAAGATCGCTTCGTTGAGCTTGCCGCCCTTGGTCATGCGGAAGATCTTCGGCAGCGGCCAGGCCGGCTTGTAGGTCTCGAGCCGCTCGACAGCGCGCGGCGAGAGCACCAGCATGCCGTGCGCGGCCTCGCCGCCGAGCGCCTTCTGCCACGAGAAGGTCGCGACATCGATCTTCGGCCAGTCGATGCGCTGCGCGAAGGCCGCCGAGGTGGCGTCGCAGATCGCGAGGCCCTGGCGATCGGCCGCGATCCAGTCGCCGTTCGGCACGCGCACGCCGGACGTCGTGCCGTTCCAGGTGAACACCACGTCGCTCGACCAGTCGACCTTGGCGAGATCGGGCAATTCGCCGTAGGGCGCCTTGATGACGGTCACGTCCTTGAGCTTGAGCTCCTTCTGGACGTCGCTGACCCAGCCTTCGCCGAACGATTCCCAGGCCAGCATGGTGACGGGCCGCGCACCGAGCAGCGACCACAGCGCCATCTCGACCGCGCCGGTATCGGAGGCCGGGACAATGCCGACGCGATAGCCGGCGGGGATTTGCAGGATTTCGCGGGTGAGATCGATCGAGCGCTTGAGCTTGGCCTTGCCGAGCTTGGCGCGGTGCGAACGTCCCAGCGCTGCGTCGGTGAGGGCTTGCAGGCTCCAGCCGGGGCGCTTGGCGCAGGGGCCGGACGAAAAGTGCGGAATCACCGGCCGCACGCCGGGCGTCGTGGTGCTCATGTTGTGTCTACCCTTCCAGATAGGCGCCCCTCGGTGGGGAGGGGTGTCCCGTCGTCGGGATTACGGAAGGGCGACGCCGCCGTCAAGTGAGCACGACTACGCCGTGCCCCAAAAAGAAGACGGCGCGGGGTTGCCGCGCCGTCGATTCGGTAAATGAAGCGTTATCAGCCGCGGCGCATGAGCGGCGGCGGAGGCGGCGGCGGCTGATCGAGCATCCAGCGCATGCCGAGCATCACGTCATTCGAGGTGATGTTGTCGAACACGAACGGATTGGTCGGGATCACCGATCCGTCGAACGCATGCGGGGTGCCGGTCTGCGCCGAGCCGAGGTTGAGGTATCGATAAGTCATGTCGACGCTGAACGTCGGCGTGACCTGATAGGAGAGGCCGGCATAGAACGCGTAGGCGAAGCTCCACTTCGAGTGATCGTCGGCGTAGGTCGTGCTCGAGATGCCGAGCCCGACGCTGTTGCCGATGTCGGTGAAGCCCGTGATGGTGTTGCGCGACATGCCGACGCCAGCGCCGACGAACGGCGTGACGTTCCACCAGGTGCCCAGGTCGATGTAGCCGTTGGCGAGGAACAGGAGCTCGTTCTTGCTCGCGTTGTAGTCGTCCGCGAACTGCGGCGAGGTCGAGCGGTCGATCTGCTGGCCATGGAAGTGCGCGCTCGAGCGATATTCGACGGTGCCTTCGAAGCGCAGCCAGTTGTTCACCTGATAGCCGATGCCGCCGCCGAACAACGGCGAGCTGTCAAAGCTCATGAACGCGGTGGCGATGGTGTCGTTGGGAAACGGGTTCGGCTTGAATCCCGCCGTATCGACGTTCTGGTTGGTCATGCCGACATAGCCGCGCAGATACCAGCCGGAAGTGTCAAAGGCCGGCGCTGCGCAGCCCGGCGATGCTGGCGCCACGCTGCACGGCGGCGGCGGTCCGAGATCGGCGGCGTGCGCCGCCGGCGTTGCGAGTAGCACAGCCGCACCGGCGGCTGCGAGCAATCGTGTGCTGCTCATGGCTTCGTCCGTCCTCTCACTCGCGGCCGCGTAACGACGCGGCCGATCCAAACTGTCGACGGAGCCGAGAATGCCCTCCATTCGTTAAATGGGACTTAACCTTACCTTTTAACCACGAAGATTAATGACGGCTGCCGGTTTGCTGGTAGCCGACGGCATTCCGGCGGCGCCGCCGAGACGGCGGCGCGCGCGGAATTAACCTTTCATTGCGGGTTTCTTCAGCGCTCGTTTACGAATGCGGCAGCCGCAGCGCAGCGCTGCCGCAAAGTCAGAGCACGTTCCGTTCCGATGGAATCGGAACGTGCTCTAGGTTCACGTGTTGGCGCATATCCTTGTCGGCGAACCGGTGTCCACTTCGCCGGGATATGCGCTGCAATGATTCGAGCGCGCGGGTGTTTATGCCGAGACGGCGTTGAGCGCGTCGACGATGCCGTCGACGACCTCCTCGACCAGGGCCGGATCATCGCCCTCGCCGGTGACGCGGATCACCGGCTCGGTGCCCGACGGACGCACGATCAATCGGCCATGGCCGTTGAGGCGCTTCTCGGCATCGGCAATCGCGCTTTTCACCTTCTTGTGCTCGTGCGGCTTGCCGCTGCGGTAGCGCACGTTCTTGGTCACCTGCGGCAGCGGATCGAAGCGGTGACAGACCGCCGACACCGGCTGGCCGCGCTTCTTGACCACCGCGAGCACCTGCAGCGCGGCGAGGAAGCCGTCGCCCGTCGTCGTGTAGTCGGACAGGATGATGTGCCCGGACGGCTCGCCGCCGAGATTGTAGCCGTGCTCGCGCATCTGCTCGAGCACGTAGCGATCGCCGACCGGCGTGCGGACCAGGCCGAGACCAAGGGAGCGCAGGAACTTCTCCAGGCCGAGATTGGACATCACGGTCGAGACAACGCCTGGCTTGGCGAGGCGGCCGTCGTCTTTCCAGCTCTCCGCGATCACGGCGAGCAGCTGGTCGCCGTCGACGAGGCGTCCGCGCTCGTCGACGATGACGACGCGGTCGGCATCGCCGTCGAGCGCAATGCCGATGTCGGCTCGCATCTCGCGCACCTTGGCGGCGAGCGCGGCGGGCTCGGTCGAGCCGACGTCGCGGTTGATGTTGAAGCCGTCGGGCTCCGCGCCGATCGAGATCACCTCGGCGCCGAGCTCCCACAACGCCGCCGGCGCGACCCGATAGGCGGCGCCGTTGGCGCTGTCGACCACGACGCGCAGGCCGTCGAGCGACTGGTTCTTCGGCAACGTGCGCTTGGCGAACTCGATGTAGCGATCGTGCACGCCGTCGATGCGCTTGGCGCGGCCGAGCGCCGCCGACTTGGCGAGCTTCTTGCCCATATCGCCGTCGATCAGCGCCTCGATCTCCAGCTCGGTGGCATCCGAGAGCTTATAGCCGTCGGGGCCGAACAGCTTGATGCCGTTGTCGTCGTAGAGGTTGTGCGAGGCCGAGATCATCACGCCGAGATCGGCGCGCATCGAGCGGGTGAGCATGGCGACCGCCGGCGTCGGCATCGGGCCGAGCAGCAGCACATCCATGCCGACCGACGTGAAGCCGGCGACCAGCGCGGTCTCGATCATGTAGCCGGAGAGCCGCGTATCCTTGCCGATGACGACGCGATGGCGGTGGTCGCCGCGGCGAAACACGATGCCGGTCGCCTGGCCGATCTTCAATGCCAACTCGGGCGTGATCACACCGTTGGCGCGGCCACGAATGCCATCTGTGCCGAAATACTTACGCACCATGATATCCCCTCGCCCGGCCCAAGGCCGGGACTCCCACGCACACGGGGCTATAGCAATATCATACGCCCAATTGCTTCAAAAAATGTGAGCGATCCTTACGGGCGCGTGCCGGGTTTGCCGGCACATGCTTAATAGCCCTTTGTTTCAACAAGTTAGGCGGACCGACCGCCCGACCTATCGGACTTCTCGTTACGTCGCTCATGCTTCGACTTGGGCGGCTGCGTCAGGTTGACCGGGTCGGAGGCCGGGAAGGTCTCCTCCAGCGCCTTGTCGAGCGCGCGTTCGCGCTCCTTCTCGACCTTGTCGTCGACCTTGTTCTCGACCCTGTCGTCGAGCTCGCGGTCGATCCGGGGTTCGGTGTTCCGTTCCATAGCGGCCTCCTTGCGGCGCGCGCCGCCTGCGTCACGACGTGAACGCTCGAGGTAAACGCTTGATATCAACGCTTGGCGCGCACGCCTGTTCCGGCGATGGAACCCGGCACGTCAGCCCGGCATGCGCAGCACGGGCTTGATGGTCGTGCCGTCGGTCGAGTCCTGCGCGGCGCGATTGATGTCGGCGAGCGGATAGACCGTGATCATGCGCTCGACCGGCATCCTGCCCTGCATCAGCAGATCGACCAGCCGCGGGATGAACTCGGGCGGGTGGCTTTCGCCCTGGATGACGCCGCGCACCACGCGACCGAACTGCAGGAACGGCATGTCGAGCTTGACCTCGGTGCCGGCGCGCGCGCTGCCGAGCAGCACGCAGGTGCCGGCCGGCATCAGCGCCTCGACCGCCTCGCGAAACACGGCGGGCTGCGCCGAGGTCTCGAGCGAGAAGCGCACGCCGGCGCCGGTGATGCGGCGGATCTCGGCGACCACGTCGTCGCGACCCGTGTGATCGATCGTGTGCGTCGCGCCGAGCTCGCGCGCGAGCGCAAGCCGCGGCGCGTGGATGTCGACCGCGATGATCGGATCGCAGCCCGCGATGCGCGCCGCCATGAGGCCCGAGAGCCCGACCGCGCCGACGCCGAACACCGCGAAGGCATCGCCCGGCTGCGGCTGCATCGTGTTGAGCACCGCGCCGGCGCCGGTCTGCCCGCTGCACGCGAACGGCCCGAGCAGCTCGAGCGGCGCATCGCCGCGCACCTTCACGGCGAAACGCTCGTTGGCGATCGCGTGGGTCGCGAACGACGACTGCTGGAAGAACGCGCCGTAGACCGGCGCGCCGCCGGCCTCGCGCATCAGCGTCGAGCCGTCGGCGCGGGTGCCGCGCATCTTGAGATCGAAGTTGTTCTGGCAGTGCGATTCCATGTGGCGGCGGCAGTTGGCGCAGGTCCCGCACCACGGATATGAGATCACCACGTGATCGCCGGGCGCGAACTTCGTGACACCCGCACCGACCGCCTCGACGACGCCGGCGCCCTCGTGGCCGAACACGGCCGGCAGCGGCGTGTCGTAGTAGCCGTCGCGGCCGTGCTGGTCGGTCTGGCACATGCCGCTCGCGACGATGCGGACCACGAGTTCGTCCGACCGCGGATCGGCGAGGTCGAGCGTCTCGATCGTGAAGCGGCCGAAACGCTCGCGCGCGACCGCGGCCGTGATCCGCATGGGCGACGTCCCTTTGTTTAGCGCATGTTCTTATCGGCGAACCGGTGTCCACTTCGCCGGAACATGCGCTGCGGCGAGCAGCCCGCTACTTGGTGAAGGGAGCTTGCAGCTCGCCGTCCTTGTATTGCGACGGGTAGACGATCACCTCGCGGTGGCCGGTCTTGTACTGGTCGAGCCCGGCGCCCTGCACGTTCTGGAACTGGACCATGATCGGCCGCGCGGTCGACCATTCGCCGAGCTCGTTGAACTTGATCTCGCCGACGATCGTCTGGAACGCGCTCTTGTGGATGTAGGCGGCGAGCTTATCGTCGTCGAGCGAGCCGGTCGCCTTCACGGCCTGCTCCAGCACCTGCATCGCGGCGTAGGCGAAGGGCGGCTGATAGAATCCGAGCGGATCGACGCCTGCGGCTTCCGCGCGCGCCTGGTATTTCGCCAGGAATTCCTCGATGCCCGGGAAGCTCATCTTCGGGCTCGGCACGAAGAAGTGGTAGTTCACGACGCGGTTGAGCTTGTCGCCGAGCTGACCCATCAGCGAGGCATATTGCATGCCGACCATGGCACCGCCGAAGAGCTGGGTCTTCAGGCCGATCTCGTTCGCGGCGCGCACGAGGCCGACCGAGTTGGGCGGATAGGACGCGACCAGCACGATGTCGGGGTTGGTCGCCTGGATGGCGCGCACGATCGGCGAATAGTCGACGGTGCTAGGCGGATAGCTGCGATCGTAGACGATCTGCAGGCCGAACTTCTTGGCGTTGACGCGCGCGCCGGTGAGCACATTGTTGGAGAATTCCGCGTCGGCGCCGACCAGAGCGACCGTCCTGGGTCTGGGCGTGATCGTCTGGGCGACCTCGAAGAAGGCGTTCGACAGCACGCCCTTGGAATCCGGCCCGAACGGCGCGCTCTGGAAATACTTCGGATATTTGAACTCGGCGTTGGAGCCGAGCGCGAGCAGCACCATCACCATCTTCTTGCGCTGCATGATCTGCGGCATGGCGGCGACGATGAGGTTGGTCGCGGCGCCCATCACGATGTCGACCTTGTCGACGTCCATGAGCTTGGCGTAGATGCCCGGCACCGTCGCCGCGTTGGTCTGATCGTCGTAATAGACCAGCTTGACCGGGCGCCCGAGCAGGCCGCCCTTGGCGTTGATTTCCTCGGCCCAGATCTGCTGCGACAGAAGATGCGCCTTGCCGGACGAGGCGAGCCCGCCGGTCAGCGAGACGCTGAATCCGATCTTGATCGGCTCTTTGGCCGGTTCTTGCGCGGCCGTCGGCGCCGCAAGCCAAAGCACCGCGGCGAGGCCAGACAACAAAGCTGCTGAAGATTTCCAGACCGCCGCCAACCACGCGCGCGCCATGACGCCCTCCCGTTGCGCGGCGACTTTTTTGTTTCGTTCGACGGCCGCGCTACGCGCAGGTTAACGCAAGCGCTCGCGCGCTGTCACGGCACCCTATCGACTTGCGGCAATGTGATTGGCCCACGGCTGCCCACCCAAAGGTGTTATCTCAAATGATGACCGTCACCCTGAGGTGCTCGGCCGAAGGCCGAGCCTCGAAGGGCCTGTTCGGTGCCGCTTGCTCGCTTGTTGCATCGCACGGGCCGCCATCCTTCGAGGCTCGCTACGCTCGCGCCTCAGGATGACGGATTTGGTGGAGCAATCAGGGCGCGCCCACCACGATCACGTGCAGCTGCCGCGGGCCGTGCGCGCCGAGGATCAGCGTCTGCTCGATATCGGCGGAGCGCGACGGGCCGGTGATCAGGTTGACGGTGCGCGGCATCACGGCCTCGCCGAACTTCTCCCGCAGGCGCTGCCAAATCGTCTCGAAATCGCCCGCCACGTCCTTGGCGTCGATCACCACGATGTGGTTGTCGGGCAGGAAATTGAGCGAGGTCGGGTTGTCGGCGCCGGACGTGAGCACGAGCGTGCCGGTCTCGGCGACGCCTGCGAAGGCATGCGAGACGGACGAGAGCATTTTTGGATCGGGCGCGCCGGTCGAGATCTCCAGCGTCGCGGCCCGCTCCCACGGAATGCTGGCGAGCCGCGGATCGGCGCCGCGCCGCGCCGCCATCGGCAGGTTGTAGCGGCGCAGGAAGGCGGCGACTTCCTCAGGGACCGCGGACGGATCATTGACGCGCGCGATGCTGCCGGCTGCCTGCTCGACCATGCGGGCGAAGAGATCGAGCCGCTCCTGCGGCGAGCCCTGGCCGCGCGCCGGCACGACGCCGCGCGGATGGCCCGCGATGCGGTCGGCCACCTCGCGGCGGCGCGGCGCCTCGTTGCCGGTGACGCCGAGCGACCGGCGGATCGCACCGAGGACCTGGTCGCGCGCGCTCATCGCCGCTCCCGCTGGCGCGCCTTCCACTGCGCCTGGAAGGTCGCGCCCTGCGGCGCCGGAAATTCGCGATGGCGCGTCCAGCCGGACGCGAGCGGCAGCCAGCCAAAACGGCCCTTGCGGCGGCCGATCAGCGCGAGCAGGCGTGCCGCAAGCGAGGTCGCGAGCCCATAGAACTGCGGCCGTTTGGCAAAGAAGCCCCAGAAGCGCAGGCCGCTGCGCACCGTCACGGGCGAGAGATGCCGCTCGAACTCGCGCTCGCGCCACGAGCGCATCATGCGCGGCAGCGGAATGCGCACCGGGCAGACTTCCTCGCAGCGCCCGCAGAAGGTCGAGGCGTTGGGCAGTTGACCCGCCTGATCGACGCCGATCAGGCTCGGGGTGAGCACCGCGCCCATCGGCCCGGGATAGACCCAGCCGTAAGCGTGGCCGCCGACCGCGTGATAGACCGGGCAGTGGTTCATGCAGGCGCCGCAGCGGATACAGCGCAGCATGTCGCCGAACTCGCCGCCCAGCATGGACGAGCGGCCGTTGTCGAGAATGACGACGTGATACTCGCCCGGTCCGTCGGGATCGCCCGGTCGGCGCGGGCCGGTCGAGAGCGTCGTATAGACGGACATTTCCTGGCCGGTCGCCGAACGCGCGAGCACGCGCAGGAACTGCGACACGTCCTCCAGCGTCGGCACCAGCTTCTCGATGCTGGCGAGCACGATGTGCGCCTTGGGCAGCGTCTGGGTCAGATCGCCGTTGCCCTCGTTGGTCACGATGATCGACGTGCCGGTCTCGGCGACGAGGAAGTTGGCGCCCGTGATGCCGACGTCGGCGGCGAGGAATTTATCGCGCAAGATGCCGCGCGCCTCGGCAAGCAGGCTGGTCGGCTCGGTGAGATTACGGTCGGCCGGCAGATTTGTGTGCACGCGGCGGAAGTCCGCCTCGATCTGCGCCTTGGTGAGATGCACGGCCGGCGCGATGATATGCGAGGGGATCTCGTGGCGCAGCTGAATGATGTATTCGCCGAGATCGGTTTCGACCGGCGTGATGCCGTTCGCCTCGAGGTGATCGTTGATGGCGATCTCCTCGCCGATCATCGACTTGCCCTTGGTGACGGTCTTGGCGCCGAACTTCTTGCAGATGTCGAGGACGATGCGCTTGGCGTCGTCGGCCGTGACGGCGTAGTGCACCTCGCCGCCGGCCGCCGTGACCTTCTGCTCGTAGGCCTCGAGATAAAGGTCGAGATGGGCGAGCGTGTGGTCCTTGATATCGCGCGATGCGTCGCGCAGCGCCTCGAACTCGGGCAGCTTGTCGGCGACCTCGCGCCGGCGCGCGATGAAGTTCACCTCGACGAACTTGAGCGCATTCTGCAGGTCGACGTCGGCGAGCGCCGCCTTGGCGTTCTCCTTGAAGCGCGGCGAGGTGGCGACGTGGGTCACGGGCGGCGCTCCGCGTCGGGATGATGCGGCGCGCCGATCGCGGGCTCGGCCGTCATGCCGGCCAGCACTTCGGCGACGTGACGCACCTCGACCGGCTTGCCCTCGCGCTGCAGCTTGCCGGCCATGTTCATGAGACAGCCGAGATCGCCGGCGATCAGCAGGCTCGCGCCGGTCGCCGCGATGTTCGCGGTCTTCTTCTCCACGATGGCGTTGGAGATGTCCGGATACTTGACACAGAAGGTGCCGCCGAAGCCGCAGCACACGTCGGCGTCGCGCATTTCCTTCAGCGTCAGCCCGCGCACGGTGCCGAGCAGTCGGCGCGGCTGGACGCGCACGCCGAGCTCGCGCAGGCCGGAGCACGAGTCATGATAGGTCGCGGTCGTCTCCAGGCTCGCGTCGACGCGCGAAACGCCGAGCACGTCGACCAGGAACGAGACCAATTCGTAGGTCTTCGCCGCGAACGCATCGGCGCGCGGCAGCCAGTTGGGGTCACCGTGGAACAGCTCGGGATAATGCGCCTTGAGCATGCCGGCGCAGGAGCCGGACGGCGCGACCACATAGTCATAGGGCGCGAAAGCGTCGATCACCTGCTCCGCGATGGCACGGGTGGTCGCGCGGTCGCCCGAGTTGAACGCCGGCTGACCGCAGCAGGACTGGCGTGGCACCTCGACGATGCAGCCGGCGTCCTCCAGGAGCTTTGCGGCCGCAAAGCCGATCGACGGCCGGATCATGTCGACCAGGCAGGTGACGAAGAGACCGACGCGTTTGGCCGGATCGGCCATCGAGGCTCCGGAGCAATGGAAATTGAACTGCGAGATTGGCGGAAAGGGCGCGATCCTGCAAGCGGCGGCGGGTCGCATGAACATTTTGGTCGTATTTTGCGGTTAGAGTATGTCCCGATTCCCGCCGAATCGGAACATGCTCTAACCTCTTTCATTCGCGCATATCCTTGTCGGCGAACCGGTGTCCACCCCGGATCAAGTCCGGGGCGGGCTTTCGCCGGGATATGCGCCAAAAGGACCGCATGACGATCGTCAAATGGCTGCTGATCATCGCGGCGTCCGGCTATGTCGTGGTGGTCGCGCTGCTCTATGTGATGCAGCGCTCGATGCTCTACCGCCCGCCCGCGACCCATATGCCGCTGCCGGAGAAGATCCTGCCGGAGGCGAGCCAAGTCGTGCTCGACACGAGCGACGGCGAGAAGGTGATCGCCTGGCATATCCCGCCGCGCGACGACAAGCCGGTGGCGATCTATTTCCCGGGCAACGGCGAGCTGATCGCGTCGCGGTTCGCGCGATAACGCGCGCTGATGGCCAACGGCGTCGGCGTGATCGCGCTGTCCTACCGCGGCTACGGCGGCTCGACCGGCACGCCCACCGAAACGGGCCTCCATCGCGATGCCGAGGCGGCCTACGCGTTCGCGGTCGCGCACTACAAGCCGGACCGCATCGTGCTCTGGGGTCATTCGCTCGGCACTGGGGTCGCCGTGAAACTCGCGTCGGAGAAACCCGTCGCCAAGCTCATCCTCGAGGCGCCCTACTCGTCAACCGCGGACGTGGCGGTCATGCGCTTCCCATTCGCACCGGTGCGCTTGTTGATGAAGGACCAATTCCATTCCGACCAGTGGATCGGCGCCGTCAAGGCGCCGATCCTGGTCATGCACGGCGCGCGCGACGGCGTGGTCCCGATCCGCTTCGGCAAGCGGCTGTTCGCGCTCGCGCACGAGCCCAAGCGGTTCATCCGTTACGACAAGGGACGGCATAACGATCTCGACGACTACGGCGCCACAAAAGCCGCGCTCGCGTTCATCGCGGAGCCGTAGCCCGGATTGAGCGAAGCGAAATCCGGGCTACGGCGCCTACGCGCCCTCAATCCGGCATCTCGATCTTCACCTCGGCGACGATCTTGCGCCACATCGTCATCTCGCCGGCGAGCCAGGTCTTGGCTTCCGCGGTCGATTGCGACGGCGCCGGGCGCATCACCTGGGCCTTGAGTTTCTCGACGACGGCGGGCGAGGTCGCGGCCGCGACCGCGGCCTTGTGCAAGGTCTCGATCACGTCGGACGGCACGCCGCTCGGCGCGAACAGCGCGAGCCACTGCAAGGTGCCCACGCCCGGATAGCCGAGCTCTGCCATCGTCGGCACGTCGGGATATTCGGGCAGCCGCTTCTCAGTGACGACCGCGAGCGCGCGCAGCTGCCCGGCCCGCACCATCGGCCCCGCGGTCGCGACGTTGATGAACGCGACGTGCGCGTCGCCGCGCACGAGGTCGTTGAGCATGCCGGTCGCGCCGTTCTTGTTGGGGAGGTGGGTGAGCTCCATGCCGGCGTGGCGCGACAGGACCTCCATGTCGAACTGCGGGAAGCTGCCGACGCCGACGCTGCTGTAGCGCAGCTTGTTCGGGTTCTTCTTGGCATAGGCGATGAACTCGGCGAAGCTCGTCGGCGGAAAGTCCTTCGCGGTCGCTACCAAAAACGACGGCACGTCGGCGACGCGTGCCACCGGAAGGACGTCGCGATCATAGTTGATGGTGAATTTCTTGGCGTAGAGGATCGGCGTGATCACGTTCGCGTTGTTGTTGCCGAACAGCAGCGTGTAGCCGTCGGGCTTCGCCCGCGCCATGTCCTGGACGGCCAAGATGCCGTAGGCGCCGGGCTTGTTCTCGACCACGAAGGTCTGGCCGAGGCTCTGGCGCATCGCCTCGGTGACGATGCGGGTGACGATATCGACGGCGCCGCCCGGCGCGTAGGGCACCAGCATCTTGATCGGCCGCGATGGATACTTGTCCTGCGCGGCGGCGCTTGCCGCGAGGCAGCAGATCGAGAGCAGCAGCCACACCACACGTTTCACGTTGTCATCCTCCCGTCGCCGATTGTTTGGCCGATGATAGTCGAGCGTGCGGGGTTTCGAAGGGGGAATTTTTTGCTATGTGGAGGCCTTGTAGCCCGGATGGAGCGAGGCGAAATCCGGCATCTCCCTTCCCGCATTTCGCTTCGCTCCATGCGGGCTACCTGGCTGAAGTAGATGACCGACCCGATCCAGATCCGCATGGGCGGCTACGGCCCCGCGACGACGGGCTTCTCGCGCGCGCTGAAATTCATCGGCGATCGGCTGGAGGCGCAGTTCGGCGATCGCGTACAGGTCAAGTACGTCTGGAACATCATGGATTTCGGCTATAAGGCCGAGGACATCCTGTGGCTGGTCGAGCACGGCCTGCTCACGCTGGGCTACCAGTCGTCGAGCTACCTCACCGACCGCGTCCCTGAGCTCGGCTTCGTCGACCTGCCGTTCCTGTTCGCGAACAACGCGCAAGCGCGCGGCGCCATGGATGGCGCGCTCGGCGAGCATCTCGCACGCAAGATCGAGGCGGCCGTGAACTACCGCATCCTCGGCTGGTTCGAGAACGGCTTCCGCCAGATCTCGAATCGCGTACGGCCGATCCACACGCCCGCGGATCTTTCCGGCCTGCGCATCCGGGTGCTGCCAAGCGAGGTGCAGCGCCGCACCTTCGAGCTGCTCGGCGCCGTGCCGATGCGCATGGACCTCACCGAGGCGATCACGATGATCAAGGCGGGCACGATCGACGCGCAGGAGAATCCGTTCGCCAACACGGTGACCTACGGGGTGCACAAGTTCCATCGCTTCCACACCATCTCCAACCACTTCTACATCTCGCGGCCGATCTTCCTGCATCGCAACGCTTTCGACGCCTGGCCGGCCGACCTGCACGACGCAATGCGGGCCGCCGTGAAAGACGCAGTCACGTTCCAGCGCGGCCTTGCGGTCGAGGAAGACGGCGAGGCGAGGCGCGCGATCGAGGCGCAGGGGTGCGAGATCGTCGAGTTGACGGCAGCCGAGCACACGCTGTTCGCCGACGCTGTGCGGCCGCTGCTCGACGAGGCGCAGACGACGTACGGGAAAGAGATGTTCGGGGTGGTGGGAGCGCGATAACACTCCGTCATGCGCGGGCTTGTCCCGCGCATCCACGTCTCAACGGCGTCCGCAAGGCGTAGGGTGGGCAAACGCGCCCCGATGTCCGCGTGGGCAAAATCGCTTCGCACGCGGTTGCCCACGCGGGTAGGCCTCGCAATGCGATTTTGCCCACCCTACGAGTCCGTCGCCGCTACGACTGAGCAAGACGTGGATGGCCGGGACAAGCCCGGCCATGACGGAAATAGCCGTTACGTCCCGACCGGCGCCGCGAGGATCAGCGCCCAGTACACCTTGTACTTCGAGTTCGGCGTGTAGACCGCGGCGATGCCGATGCGGGTCACGCCGGTCTGGAGCATGTGGGCGCGGTGCGGCGGAGAATCGCGCCAGCCCGAGAAGGCTTCGGCGAGCGTATGGTAGCCGGCCGAGACGTTCTCGACCGTGACCTTGGGGTCGAAGCCGGATTGCTTCATGCGCTTGGCGAACTCGCCCTTGGTTTCGTGATCGAGCTTGTCGTGCGCCGCCATGGCACTCGCCTGCGTCTGCGCGAGCTGCATCAGGACCGGATCGAGCGTGACGGGGCCGAGGCCGTTGTTCTGGCGGAAGCCGGAGATCATCGAAGCCGCGGTCGCCGCGTCGAGCTGGGCGACCGGGCTCGCAAGGCTGCGGTAGAAGGTCGGCTGCTCGGCCGGCGGCTCGCTCTCGCCCGCGCAGGACGCGAGCGCGACGGCGAGCGCGGCAATCAGGCCGGTGGTCCGCAGGTTGAACATGAGGCTCGGTCTCCAATTCGGGCGACGGATCATGCGGCCCGACAGTAGCCAAAAGATGAAGATCAGGGGCCCAGCGGGGCCTCCCGGGCGCTCAAGCGTGATGACTTATCTTCGAAATCGTCATCACGCTTTAGCTCATTGTTTGAGCATGATCTTTTCCGAAAACCGGTGTCCACTTTTCGAGATCATGCTTTAGGCCCGCCGCCCGCGATCGGCTCCTCGTGCGGCAGCACCGGAACCTTGATGCCGGCGGCGCGGAAGCGCTGCAGGATGGCGAGCTGCACGTCGCTCTTCACGTTGAGCCCGTAATTGACGTTGGTGACGATGCAGCGCAGCTCCAGCTCGAGCGCGATATCGCCGAACGCGATAAGGAAGACGCGCGGCGGCGGCGTCTGCAGCACTTGCGGATGCTCGGCAGTCGCCGCGAGCAGCATGGCGCGCACCGCCTCGATGTCGCTGTCGTAGGCGACGCGCACCTTGATGGTGATGCGCCCGAGCATGTCCGAATGGGTGAGGTTCTTGACCGCGCCGGTGATGAACTCGGAATTGGGGATGATGACGCTCGCGCGGTCGAAGGTCTCGATCTCGGTCGCGCGCACGCTGATGCGGCGCACGATGCCCTCCTCGCTCTTGACCACCACCCAGTCGCCGACGCGGATCGGCCGCTCGGCCAGCAGGATGATGCCGCAGATGAAGTTGGAGACGACCGCCTGCAGGCCAAAGCCGATGCCGACCGACAGCGCGCCGGCGATCAGCGCGATCTGCTGCGGCTCGATGCCGAGATGGGAGAGCGCGAGCGCGATGGCGACGACCAGCAGCGTCCAGCCGATCAGCGTCGCAACCGAGTGCTGCAGGCTCGGATCGATGCCGGTGCGCGGCATGAACCGCGTCTCCAGCCAGCGCTGCACGCCGCGCGCGGCCAGCACGCCGGCGACGAGCCAGACGAGCGCCGCCAGGATGGTGGTCAGCGAAATGGTGATGCCGGCCACCCGCACGCCGGCCGCCACCTGGCGCACGAAGTCGAACACGTCGGTCGCGAACAGGCTCCACGGCCCGAGCACCGGCGGCAGCGCGATCAGCACGATGACGATCCGCAGCGTCGCCGACAGCAGCGTGCCGGAGAGCTCGAGCCCGCGCGGCGTAATGCCGAACAGCACCGCGATGCGGCGGCCCGCATCGGTGTCGCCGGTGAGGACCTCGGTGAACAGCGCCTCGATCAGCGCCAGGATGACGTAGAGCGCGCAGGCGAGCGCCAACGCCGCAATGAGGCGGCCGGCGAGGAAGGCGGCAAGCCCGATATAGCCGGACACGAGCGCCACCACGAGCGCCGCAACGAACACCCACAGCGCTACCCGCAGACCGGGCAGCCGCACACCCCCCTCGCGCTCCGGAAAGCGGCCGAGCAGGTGCCCGGCTGCGCAGCCGATGGCGAGCGACGTCAGCGCATTGACCGCGACCGACAGCGCGACCGGCGCGCCGGTGATGCGGAGCAGGGAATTGCAGACGATCCCGATGCCGAGCATCCGCGCCGCCCAGGCGAGGTGGCCGGTGAACAAGCGCGCCTCGCCGTCCTGCCAGCCGACCAGCCGCCGCGACGGATCGTCAGGTGCGAACAGTGCGTACCCCGCACCACGGGCGAAGCGCGCGACCGCGACTGCGGTCGCGATCCCGTAGCCGAGGCTCTCGAGCGGACCCGAGACGATGCCGAGGCCCTGCAACACCAGAATCGCGACGATCACCACGGCCGGCACCACCAGCGTGATGGTGGCGAGCAGGGTTGCCGAAGCGGCGGCGCGCGCGAACCGCGTTTCCGTCGGCCGCGCCCGCAGCCGGCGGCGCCAGGCGCGCGTTGCGAGAATCACGGCGGCCGCGAAGCCGATCACGACCGCGGCGGCAGCGACCAGACCCGTCATCCCGATCTTGCCGCGCGCGGCCCACCATGACGAGCGCGCGAGATCGCCGATCGCGTCCGCCTCGATCGGCACGGCCGCAACGGCCTCGCGCCAGAACACCGGGTCGAGCAGCCCTGCCGAGCGCGCGAACAGCTGGCCGGTCAACAGGGCGCGCCGGCGCCGGCTGATGCCCTCGGAGAGCTGGTCTACGCGCAGCGTGAGCAGGTTGGCCTGCTTGAGCGCGGCGTCGACCTCGCTGCGTTCCGTGGTGAGTCGCTGGCGCTCGGCGGCGAGCGCCGGGTCCTCGGGCGGCGTACCGGCGGCGGGCGGCGCGCCGAGCTGCTTGAGGCGGCTGTCGATCTGGGCGAGCCGCGGCTCTAACGCGTCGATCTCGGTGCGCAGCTGCTCGCGCAACGGGGCAAGCCGCGGCGCGAGGCCGGCAAGCTCCTGGTCATCGCTCGCGTATCGTGCCGCCGCCTCGATCGAGGCGAGAGAGGCTTGCATCGGCTTGAGCGCGGCGGCGAGCTCAGCGGTCGACCGCGGGCGATTGCTCTGCGCCAGCGCGATGGCCGCGAACAGGCCGGCCAGCATGATCGCGAGCGCGGCGGCTCGGCCGGCATGGCGCAGGCGGAACAGCATGATGCGACTTCCCCCTGCCCGCGTGTCTCACGCGGGCGCGCCGCGATGTCAAGGCGCGGGCGCCTCATCCACAAGCTGGGGGCCCGTCATCGGCCGTCTTCATTTGGCCCACCCATCGCCTATCATGCGGAACGCAGACGAGGGGACGGATGACAGGCGCCGAGAACCAGCCGGATGGGGCCGCGGAACCGCGCGAGCGGTTCATCTCGATTCGCAAGAGCGACCTCGAGGACGCACTGATCCGTCACGGCCGCCTGCACGATGGCGAGGCGGAGAAATTCCGCCTGCTCGGGCGCCTGCTGGGCGCGATCTACCACTACGAATATTTCGAGCGGCTCGAGACCCTGCGCAACGACTACTACTATTTCAATCCCGACCTGCCGGTCGGCACCGCCGTCGACCCGCAGACGCTCGCGCGCGAGCATGACGAACTGGTCGCGACGCTGGCCGGCGTGCTCGCGAAGGCGGATTTCGTCGAGGTCATGCCGGACGACCTCGCCCGCTCGCACCAGGAGCGGCCCGTGCTCAACGTCGCGATCGAGCTGCCGGCGGCGGACTATCGCGAGGTGCGTTTCTTCCGCCGCGGCCAGCACCGCGCGACGGTCGAGATCGCCGAGTGGTTCGGGCTGCGCAAGCGCAAGGTCGACGTCGAGGTCTACGATCACCTGGTGCTGATGGTGATGATCAAGCCGGCGGGCGAGATCGTATCGAAGCGGCTCCAGCGCCACCTCGCCCGCAACCGGCTGCGGCCCGGCAGCATCCTGATCAAGTATTTCCGCGACATCGCGCGCAGCGACCTCAACACGCTGTTTCCCGACGTCCGCGTGGTGATGAGCCGGCTCGACAAGCTCGCGCTCGGGCTGCCCGCGATCGCGGGCGGCATACCGATCCTGTTCAAGCTGATCCCGGCGATCTCGGTGCTGGCGGTGGTGATCGCGACCTATCTGGGCGCCGCCGGCACGATGCGGGGCGACGAGACGCAGCAGGCGCTCGCGGCTGTCAGCGCGCTGGTGGCGCTGGGCGGCTTCATCACGCACCAGTGGCTCAAGTATCAGCGCCAGTCGCTCATGTATCAGAAGGAGATTTCCGACAACGTCTATTTCCACAACGTCGGCAACAATGCGGGCGTGTTCGACCACATCGTCGGTTCGGCCGAGAAGCAGGAATTCAAGGAGGCACTGCTGGCGTATTGTTTTCTCGTCGCGGCGGACGCGCCGATCACGCAAGCCGAGTTGGAGAATCGCGTCGAGCAGTGGCTGAAGGCGACGTTCAGCGTCGACGTCGATTTCGAAGTCGCGGACGCGCTGGGGAAGCTGGAGCGGCTCGGGCTGCTGCAACGCGAGGCAGGCAGGCTCGCGACGCCGGCGCTCGGCGAGGCGCTCGGGATCTTGGAGCGGACCTGGGCGGATTTGTTTCCGGTTGCGGGTGCGCCAGCGAAAGCGGACTAATGCCCTCCGTCATGGCCGGGCTTGTCCCGGCCATCCATGTCTTGCCGGCGGCTCCGCTGCCAAGACGTGGATGCCCGGCACGAGGTTTACACTCGGGCCGGCCGGAGGCCGGACCCGGGTGCCGGGCATGACGAGAAGGATCACGCCCCCGCCATGCGCGGCGCCAGCCGGATCGCGTTGCCGCTCTCGATCGCGGCGAGGTCGGCGGCAGGCAGGCCCATCTTGCGGATGGCCTCGATCTGGTTGAGCGGAAAATAGGGATAGTCGGAGCCGAACGTGATCTGCGATGTCGGCACGAGCTTCATCAACGCCGCCATCGCGGGCGCGCTCGTCGCGTTCGCGGTGTCGTAGTGCAGGGCCCGCAATTGCGCCGCGATGCCCTCTTCGGTCATCGCGTCCTTTTCGCCGCGCGTGCTGTGGCCGTAGAAGGCCTCGATGCGGCCGGCCAGCATCGGGATCGTGCCGCCAGCGTGCGAAAACAGCCATTTGATGTCGGGAAATTGCGTGAACCGGCGGGCGAGCAGCAGGCTCGTCACGGTGCGCGTGGTGTCGTGCGGCACCTCGATCACGGCCGGGAATGCGCCGACGCTCAGCTGGGCGCAGCACGAGGCGACGAGCGGATGCACGTAGGCCACCGCCTTGCGCCGGTTGAGCTCCTGCAGGACCGGTTGATAGACCGGGTGACCGAGCCACTTGTCACCGTAGTTCGTCTGCAGCCCGACGCCGTCAGCCTTGAGCGTGTCGAAGACGTACTCGATCTCCTTCAAGGTCGCGTCGATGTCGATCATCGAAAGCGTCGCGAACAGCCCGAAGCTGCCCTTGTAGTCGCGGATCATGTCGGCCGCGAAGTCATTGCAGAGGCGCGCCATCTTGCCGGCCCCGGCCGCGTCGAGATTGAACCAGGTGCCCGGCGTCGAGGCGATCGACAGCATCCCGGCCGCGATGCCGTTCTTGTCCATCTCCTCGACCGCTTTCTCGCGCGTCCAGGCGACCTGCGTCGTGAAGTGCGGAAGCTTGCGCGCGTCCTCCCAGTCGACCCACGCCTTCTGGTAGGCGGGCGGATAGAAATGATGATGCGTGTCGATCACGCGTGCCTTGGTGCCCTGCGCGCGCGCCGCGCCGCCCGGCAGGACGCTCGCGGCCGCAAGCGCACCGGCGCCGGCGAGCAGCGCGCGACGCGAGACCGGCGTGTAGGTCATCGATGGATGGCAGGCGCAACCGGCGCCGTGGTTGGATGCAGATTGAAGTCATCGCGCGATTTCCTCCCGGGATTTTCGGGGCGGGAGACTAGAGCGTATTTCGTTCCTGCGGAATTGAAATACGCTCTACTTTTCTTTGTTTGGCGCATGTTCTTATCGGCGAACCGGCGTCCACTTCGCCGGAACATGCGCTAATACAAAGCGTGCGGCCACGGTACACCGATTGCCGGGAGCGCGGACGGTGGCTTCGTTCGGGCCGTTTTGCCGACCGCACCGGGCGGTTGGGTTCGTTCGGGCGATTTTCGCTCCGCACCCACCTCGGCGGGCTTAGCATGCGGTTGGGTTCGTTCGGGCCAAATTGTCCGGCGCAGATCCAGTCGGTGGGTTCGTTCGGGCCGAATCCTCTCCTGCGCGGCCCGGTGGCTTCGTTCGGGCAGAATTGCCGGCGGGCTCGCCCGTGGGCACCGCGGGACTTGCGCCTTTGGGCAACTCGTCGCGCGGGGGAAACCAGCGAGCCGCCGTGCAGGCAGCTTCAAAGTCGCGGAGCGCGAACTTGCGGCGGGACGCGGCGCGGTGCGCATGGCGATCGATGGCGAGGAGACGGGGAAGCGTAATGAGGGGCGTCTTGGTGAATTTCGGGTCCTGCTTCCAGACGTGCAACCTGGCGGTCCGCGCGCGCACGTAATCCATGTGCGCCTCGGCGAGGCGGCAGGCGGCCTCGAAGATCTCTGCGTTCGCCCCCTCGCCGGCGATCCGGCGAGCCAAGTCCTTGACCTTCTCGGTGAATCCGGCGTCGGCCAGGCCGGCCGCGCGCAATCCATGGCGGCGCGCATTCTGTGCAGCACGCGCCTTGCCGGCCGCGGTGCGCGGTCCGGTGCTTTTCATGGCATTGGCGCGATTGGCGGCGAGCTTCGCGGGGGAGATCATGGGAAACGTCAAATCTCATTTCTCTATGTTCTCTGTTTGTTCTATCACAAAAACGGCCGCTTGGCAAGTTTTCCACGCGATGCACCGGCATGCGTGGCGCACAATCATTCCATCATCGGGTCGAGGACGATCTTGCCCTGCACCTTGCCACTCTCGACCATCCGATGCGCATCGGCCGCCCGCGACAGCGGCAGCACGCGTTCGATCTGCGCCTTGATCTTGCCGACGGCCGCTGCCGCGAAGCAGGCGGCGTAATCCTCGGCGCGATGGCCCGGCATGCCGAAGATCGTGATGAAGCGGTCGTAGAGGTGGTGGAAATCGATCGTGACCTCCGGGCCGCCGTGGGCGCCCGCCGTCACCATGCGGCCATGGCGGCCGAGCGCCTTGAAGGCGCGCGGCAGCACCTGCGGATTGGCGATGTTGTCATAGAGCACGTTGACGCCGCCGCCGCCGGTGATCTCCATCACGGCATCGCAAATGTCGCGCGCACGATAGTCGATGCCGTGGTCGGCGCCGAGATCGAGCGCGGTGCGCACGCGCGCGGGCGAGCCGGCCGCCGCGATCACGGTCGCGCCGATCACGTTCTTGGCGATCTGGACGCCGACGGTGCCGAGGTTGCCGCCGGCGCCCATGATCAACACGGTCTCGCCCGCCTTGAGCTTTGCGACGTTGCACAGCAGGTTCCAGGCGGTCGGCGCGTGGCGCATGATCACGGCGGCGTGGTGGAAATCGAGGCCGGCCGGCACCGCGACACAAGCGCTCGCCGGCACGCAGACGAGCTCGGCGAAGCCGCCCGGCCGCCGGATGCCCATCATGCCGACCGGCCCCGCATAGCCCGCCTCGTCCTCGGCGCAGACATCGAGCGGCATGATGCCGGCAGCGGCGACGCGGTCGCCGACACGCCAGCGCGTCACGCCCTCCCCGACCGCATCGACCACGCCGGCGCAGTCGACGCCCGGAATGAGCGGCAGCACGGCGCCGCGGTGGGTCTCGACGCCGGCGCGCACGCGCACGTCGAGCACGCGATTGACGGTCGCGGCCTGAACGCGGATGCGGATCTCGCCGGCGCGCGGCGCCGGGTCGGGGATCGCCTCGTAGCTCAGCACCTCGGGCGGGCCAAAGCGATGGATGATGATCGCTTTCATTGACGTCGCCCTCGCGCTTGCCGCGCGAGCAATCGCATGTGAGGCGGGCATGACGCCTGCGCTCCTTCTCCCCCTTTAGGGGGAGAAGGTCGGGATGAAGGGGCCTCTCCGCGGGCGCAGAGTTCGTGGAGGCGCCCCCTCACCCCGACCCTCTCAGTCGAAGTCGGGTCTACCCGACTTCGGCCCACTATTGATGCCGAAATCGGGCAGGCCCGATTTCGGGCGCACGCGGGGAGAGGGAGCGCGGGCGCCGTGCTCACCTCACCTGCGGCCGGCGCATGCATCTCAGTCGTCCTTCGGCTTCTCCAGCCCGAGCTCTTCGAACCGCGCATAGGCGGCGTCGATGTCCTTCTGATCAGGACGCGCGAGCGGCGGGAAGCGGGCGCCGCCGAAATCGGGATCGGGGTCGTAGTCGAGGTTCATGGTGGCGTCGATCAGCACCCGGTTCCATTTTCCCGTGCCGAACAGCGACGGATTGCGATCGCGCTTGCGCGTCGACGGATCGAGGCCGAGCCCGAAGGTTGCCGGCATGATGACGATGTCGTCCTCGCCCGCGTTGACGCGATGCGCTATCGCCCAGTCGACCGCCGCGTAGTCGTGGATGTCGATATCGTCGTCGACCACGGTGACGTGCTTGTAGCGCACGTGCGCGGCGGACGAGCCCCACACGGCGTTCGCGGCCTGCTTGGCCTGGCCGCGGTAGCTTTGCTGCATCCGGATGAACAGATTGATGCCGGCGTGTACGGGCGGGCACCAGACATCGGTGATGCCCGGCACGCCGGCGCGGTCGAGCACGTTCCAGGCGGCGCCCGCGCGCATGACCGACGACGTCATCGCGTTCTCGGAATAGGAGCCGGGCAGCGCGCCCTCGATGGTGCCGCGCAGGATCGGATCGTTGCGGTGCGTGATGGCGGTGACGCGTATGGTCGGCTTCGGCGCCGGGTCGCCGGCGAAATAGCCGGTGAACTCGGCGAACGGCCCTTCCATCTCGTAGGTCGCGGGATCGAGGCCGAGATAGCCTTCGATCACGATCTCGGCGCTCGCCGGAACATAGAGATCGACCGTCTCGCACTTGACGAGATCGACCGGCTCGCCGCGCAAGGCACCCGCGACATCGTACTCGCACACGCCCTTCGGCACCGGCGCGCCGGCGACGAACTCGAGCGCGGGCTCGAGGCCCATGGCGACCGCGATCGGCATCTCGGGCTTGCCGCCCTGCTGCCAGGCGGTGACGTGGTGGCCGATGTGCTGGGCGCGCCACATCAGGATCGGGATGCGGTCCTTCGCCGAGATCATGCCGCGGTAGACGCCGACATTCATGATGTCGGTGGTCGGATCCTTGGTGACGACGCCGCCGTAAGTCATCAGATAGCGGCCACCATCGAGTCTGTTCCAGTAGGGCGCCGGCAGCTCGTAGAGATCGACGTCCTTGGCGGTGACGATGTTCTGCTTCGCCGGCCCGTCCTTGACGATGCGCGGCGCGATGCTGCCCGTCATGACGTTACGGCAGAGCTTGACCAGCTCGCGCGGGTGGGTGTCGGGCGGCAGGCCGAGCATCAGCGCCAGGCGGCGATAGTTGTTGAGCCCATTGCTGAAGACGCGCCGGCAGCGGCTGGTGGGCTTGTTGTAGTCCTTGATGTTGTTGAACATCAGCGCCGGACCGGTGCCGGCGCCCTGCGCCAGCCGCGCGATGGTCCCAAGCTCGATATTCCAGTCGACCTCGCCATTGACCTGGCGCAGCTCGTCGGCGGCCTCGAGCGCCGTGATCCAGCCGCGCAAATCGCCGAAGGCGACCGGTTTTCGTTTCGACGTCATCGGCAGGCAACTCCGGCTTTTTTGCCACTTGCGCGGAGCGTCCGCTCCCTCTCCCCCTTCAGGGGGAGAAGGTCGGGGTGAGGGGGTCTATCCGCGAGTCGCTACGTCGGAGTTCGCGGAAACGCCCCCTCATCCCGACCTTCTCCCCCTGAAGGGGGAGAAGGAGCGCAGACGCCGCGCTCACCTTACATAGCGGATCGTTGGCACGTACGCATGCTTTCCTCGCGGGGCTACCGTGCACGAGCGCCCGGGGCTTGAGGTTTGACGGCACGTGCCCGATAAGAACCAAAGAAGAGACCGGGGCGGCGCAGGCGTATTCATGAGTTCGACCACACGATTGCGCGACGGCACGCGGCTCGTCTACGACATGCACGGGCGCGACGACGGCCGGCCGCGCCTCGTCCTCATCCACTCGCTCGGCATGGACCGCTTCTTCTGGGATCCGGTCATTGCGGCGCTTGGCGACACCGCCGCGATCCTCGCCCATGACTGCCGCGGCCATGGCGCCTCGGACAAGCCCGCGGGGCCCTACCGGATCGAGCAATTCGCCGACGATCTCGCCGAGCTGATGGACCAGGTCGGCTGGCGCGCCGCGATCGTCGCGGGCGCCTCGATGGGCGGCTGCACGACGCTCGCGTTCGCGCAAGCGTCATGCCCAACGCGCGCTGGCGCTCGGCCTGATCGACACCACGGCCTGGTACAACGCCGCCGACAAGTGGGAGGAGCGCGCCGTCAAGGCGACCAGCGCGGGCCTTGCCGCGATGATCGATTTCCAGGTGACGCGCTGGTTCACCGACGGCTTCCGTGCGGCGCATCCGGACATCGTGAAAGAGAACGTGGATCGCCTGCTCGCCAACGATCCGGCTGCCTTCGCGGCAACGTGCCGCATGCTCGGGGCCTGCAACCTCGAGGCCGCGTTGCCGCGGATGACCGTGCCGACCGCGGTCATCGTCGGCGACGAGGACTACGCGACACCGGTCGCGATGGCCGAAACGCTGCACCGCGGCATCAAAGGCTCGACGCTGACCATCCTCAAGGGCGCGCGCCATCTCACGCCGCTGGAGACGCCCGAACGCGTCGCCACGGAGCTTCAACGCCTCATCCAGCTTGTGCCGGCGCGATGAACATCTCTGGTGAAATCACCGTCCCGGCGCCGCGCGCCGCCGTGTTCGACAAGATCAAGGACGCGCCGTTCTTCGCATCCTGCATCGACGGCGTGAAGGACCTGAAGGAGATCGACGCGACGCATTACGACGCCGTGCTCGAGACCAAGGTCGCGTACATGACCTTCCGCTTCAAGGTGAGCGTCGAGGTAACCAAGCTCGAGGCGCCCGATACGATCGAGGCGAAAGTCGAGGGCACACCGCTGGGCGTGGTCGGCCGGCTGACCGCGACCTCGCGCACCCATCTCAAGGAAGCCGGCGACCAGACAATCATCGCCTACTCGATCGATTCGACGCTCGCCGGCAAGCTCGGCAGCATCGGCCAGCCGGTGCTGCGCGCCAAGGCCAAGGACATGGAAAAGAAGTTCACCGAACGACTGCGCGCCGCCTTCGCGGCCGGGGAGACGCCATGACGCCGTTTGAGCTGTCCGAGCCCACGTCGCTCGAGGAGGCGCTGGGCCTGCTCGACGCCGGCGACCCGGAGGTGCGCCCGGTCGGCGGCGGCACCGCCCTGATGCTGATGATGAAGGCCGGCGTGTTTCACCCCACGCGGCTCGTCAGCCTGCGCAAGGTCGGCGGGCGCCTCTCGGGCATCAAGGTCGGCCGCGACGGCAGTCTCACGATCGGCGCGATGACGCCGCTGGCGGCGCTGGAGCATTCGGCCGACGTGGCGCGGCTGGCGCCGGTGATCACGCGCACGATGCGGCGGCTCTCCAACGTGCGGGTGCGCAACGTCGCGACCGTCGGGGGCGCGCTCGCCCATGGCGACCCGCACATGGACCTGCCGCCGGTGCTCATCGCGCTTGGCGCGAGCGTCACGGCGGTGAGCCCGGCGGGCGAGCGCATGCTCAAGGTCGAGGACCTGCTCACGGGCTATTACGAGACGGCGCTTGCGAAGAACGAGCTGATCGCCGAGATCGCGATCCCGCCGCAAGGCGCGCGGCGCGCCGCCTATATGAAGTTCACCGCCGGCTCGGCCGAGGATTGGCCGGCGGTCGGCGTCGCGGTCTCGGTCGACGCCGCGGGCGACACGCTGCGCAACGCGATCGTGGTGGCGAGCGCCGCCACCACCAAGGCGACGCGGCTCAAGAGCGCCGAGGATGCGCTCAAGGGCGCGCGGATCGACGACGCGTCGCTGCGGCGCGCCGGCGAGGCCGGCGCCGCGGAAGCCGAGATCATCTCGGACGTGCGCGGCTCGGTCTCCTACAAGCGCGAGCTCGTTCGCGTGCACATCGGACGCGCCGTGCGGCAGGCGCTTGCAGCCAACGGAGCACATTGATGGCGACGACCACCCTCCCCGGCGCCGCGGTCGGCAGCCAGATCGGCCGCTCGCTGCCGCGGCTCGAAGCGCGCGAGAAGGTCTCGGGCCGCGCCGAGTACACCCACAATCTCAGCCTGCCCGGCATGCTGCACGGCAAGATCTTCCGCAGCACCGTCGCGCACGGCCGCATCAAGTCGATCGACACGAGCGCGGCGAAGAAGATTCCCGGCGTGTTCCGCGTCGTCACGGTCGAGGACATCAAGACCGTCATTCCGCATCCCTATTACGGGCCCGCCTTCCACGACCAGCCGATCCTGGCGCTCGACAAGGTGCGTTTCGTCGGCGAGCCGGTCGCCGTGGTGCTGGCCACCGATCCGCACGTGGCCGAGCAGGCCGTGCAGGCGATCACCGCCGAATACGAGGAGCTGCCGGCGGTCTACGACGAGATCGAGGCGATGACGTCGGACGTCCACGTGCATGACGAGCTCAAGCCCGCCGGCACGTTCGCGGACCTCAAGCATCTCAAGGGCCGCAAGGGAGACCAACATCGCGCTCGACTTCAAGCTGCGCAAGGGCGACGTCGAGAAGGGCTTTGCCGCAGGCCGAGCACATGTTCGAGCACACGTTCCGGACCCAGAAGGTGCTGCATCTCGCGTTCGAGCCGTTCGTCTCGATCGCCGACGCCAAGCGCGACGCGGTGACGATCTACACCTCGTCGCAGGGCCCTCGTTCGTGCGCACCGAGATCGCGCGCCTGCTCGGCCTGGCCGGAGAACCGGGTGCGCATCCGCGTCGCCGTATCTCGGCGGCGGCTACGGCGTCGAAGCTCTACATCAAGCTGGAAGCGCTGGTCACCGCGCTCTCGCTGCTGACGCGGCGGCCGGTGAAGATCTCGCTGACGATGGAAGAGTGCTTCTACCAGATCACCAAGCATCCGTGCACGTTCAAGATCAAGAGCGGCGTCGACAAAGAGGGCAAGATCATCGCGCGCAAGTGCGAAGTATTCTGGAACGGCGGCGCCTACGCGGACGTCGGCCCGCGCGTCACGCAGAAATCCGGCTTCACGGCGTCCGGGCCCTACAACATCGAGCACGTGCATGTCGACTCGTACGCGCTCTACACCAACCTGACGCCGGCGGGCGCGCTGCGCGGGTTCGGCATCCCGCAGCTCGTGTGGTCCTACGAGAGCCACACCGACATGATCGCGCACGCACTCAAGATGGACCCGGTCGAGTTCCGCCGGAAGAACATCATCAAGAAAGGCGGCCTGCAGGCGACCGGTACGCCGGTCAACGACGCGCCGCTCGAGGAGATCCTCGAACGCATCGCGTCGCGGCTGAACTGGGGCAAGCCCTACGACCACGGCACCGGCACGGTGAAGCGCGGCCGCGGCCTCGCCATTGCCATCAAGGCCGTGATCGCGCCGACCACCTCGGTCGCGGTGCTCAACATGACGGCGGACGGCAGCCCGATCCTCTATTGCGGCACGGTCGACATGGGCCAGGGCTCCGACACCGCGATGGCGCAGATCGTCGGCGAGGTGCTCAACATGCCGGCCGAGTCGGTCCGCGTGGTGCCGCGCGACACCGACATCACGCCCTACGACATGGGCACGCTCGGCTCGCGTTCGCTCTTCCACATGGGCCACGCGGTGCGCATCGCGGCCGAGGAGGTCAAGGCGAAGATCGCGGCGCTCGCGCGCGACCTCGGCGAGCCCGAGGGCAGCAACATCCCGGTCGCCGAGCTGTTCAAGAAGAAATATGGCATGCAGGCCGGCAACATCGTCGGCAGCGGGACCTATAAGCCCGACTACATCCCGCCGCAGCCGGGCACCGGCATGACCACCAACGTGGCGCCGTTCTGGATGGTGGCGGGCGCCGGCGCGGAGGTCGAGGTCGACACCGAGACCGGCAAGGTCACGGTCGGGCGGCTGATCAACGTGGTCGACTGCGGCAAGCCGATCAACCCGAAGATCGTCGAGACGCAGATTTCCGGCGCGACCTTGATGCAGTTCGGCTTCACGATGTTCGAGAAGATGCACATCGACGGCGGCCAGGTCACCAATGCGTCGCTCGCCGACTACAAGATCTGCGGCATCCTCGACGTGCCGGCCGTGATGGAGAACGAGGCGATCGACTCGATCCAGTCGAACGGCCCGTTCGGCGCCAAGGGCGTGGGCGAGACCGCGACCTTCTGCTGCGGCCCGGCGATCGCCAACGCGATCTACGACGCTTGCGGCGTGCGCATCACCGAGCTGCCGCTCAACGCGGAGACGGTCTATCGCGCGATCCGCGCGGAACAGAACAACCCGCTCGCGGACGAGTGATTGGGGAACGAGATGGCCGGACGAATCATCAGCTTCACGCTCAACGGCGAGCCAGTCAGTGCCGAGATCGCGAACCATCACACGATCCTGGAAGTGATCCGCAACGAGTTCGCGCTCTACGGCGCGCGCGAGAGCTGCGGCCAGGGCCTGTGCGGCTGCTGCACCGTGGTCGTCAACGGCACCGCGGTGTCGGGCTGTCTCTACCTCGCGGCCTTCGCGGACGGCGCCGAGGTGACGACGATCGAAGTCGCTCGACGCGAACGGCAAGCTCGACCCGATCCAGGAGGCCTTCATCGAGCAGGGCGCGTTCCAGTGCGGCTTCTGTACGCCCGGATTCATCCTCATGACCCAGCAGCTGCTCGATCGACATCCGGATCCCGACGACGACACGATCAAGCACTGGCTTGCCGGCAATCTCTGTCGCTGCGCCGCCTATCCGGAGATCATCCAGGCGGTGAAGAGCGCGGCGAAGAAGCGGCAGGCGGCGCGGAGCTGAAGCGCGGCTAATTGTCCTCCGTCATTGCCTCCGTCATGGCCGGGCTTGTCCCAGCCATCCACGTCTTTCATGCTGAGGCGTCCTAAAGACGTGGATGCCCGCGACGAGCGCGGGCATGACGTATAACTGATTTCGCACGGAGAACCCCGATGACCCTCTCGCGCCGAAAGCTCATTCACGTGGCTGCCGGCGCGACCGCACTCGCATCCCTGCCCCGCATCGCGCGCGCCGCCGACTATCCGACCCGGCCGCTGCATCTCATCGTCGGCTTTCCGGCCGGCAGCGGGCCGGACATCATCGCGCGGATCGCGGCGCATTGGCTCTCGACGCGGCTCGGCCAGGAGGTCGTCGTCGACAACCGGCCGGGCGCCGGCAGCAACATCGGCACCGAGCTCGCCGCCAAGGCGTCGCCCGACGGCTACACGCTCTTCCTCGCGGTCTCGGCGAACACCGTCAACGTGACGCTGTACGGGCATTTGAACTTCGATTTCGCCCGCGATCTCGTCGGCGTCGGCATGGTCGCGATGACCCCGTTCGTCGTCGCGGTGAACCCGAATTTCGAGGCGAAGAACCTGAGCGAGCTGATCGCGCTCGCCAAGGCGAAGCCCGAACTCGATCAACATGGCGACCTCCGGGGTCGGCAGCGGGTCGCACATATCCGGCGAGCTTCTCCAGATGATGACCGGCATCAAGCTGGTGCACGTGCCGTACCGCAACAACTATATTCCCGACCTGCTCGGCGGCCAGATCATGCTCGCCGTGAGCCCGATGCCGCAGGTGATCGAGTTCATCAAGTCGGGGAAGCTGCGCGGGCTCGGGGTCACCCCCGCGACGCGCTCGCAGATGCTGCCGGACGTACCGGCGATCGGCGAGACCGTCCCCGGCTACGATGCGAGCGGCTGGTTCGGCATCTGCGTGCCGAAGGGCACGCCGGCCGACATCATCGCCAAGCTCAATACCGAGATCAGCGCCGGCGTCGCCGATCCCGACACACGCAAGCGCCTCGTCGCGGTCGGCGCCGAGCCGCGCGCCATGTCGTCCGCCGACTTCAACAAGTTCATCGCCGACGAGATCGTGAAATACGCCAAGGTGATCAAGTTCGCGAACATCAAGCCGTTGTAGCGCGGATCATGTCATCGCCGCACGCGTGGTGAACGAGACCGTAAGTCTCACGAGGCGGCGCGCGCCGCGCGATGATATTCCGAAATCGGCCGATAGACTGCGCACTGTGCGCGTTGGTCGCTGCCGTCGTCCAAGGGACGCAAGAGCTCGGGGAGCGGCCGCAGGCCGATTTCCGGCGTGTGGCGATCGAGGCCGATCACCGGGAGCCACATCAAGGCGGGATCGCTGCGCGCCGACGCCACCCGCGCCGCGCTCGCGTCCTCGGCGCTCATGCCATCGAACGACACGACCTCGAGCGCGCCTTGCGGCGCGACCGCAAAGGCATCGTCCGGCGCCGAGCGACCGTCGAACAGGTCCCGGCTCCAGTCGGTCACGAACGGAGCCCACTCGGCAAATCCCCACTGCGAGACATATTGCGGCGTCGACAGCGCTTGCGGCGAGTCGACCGTCCACAGCGCGAGATAATTGCGTCCGATGCCCGACGCCAGGCGAAAGCGTTGGCAGGTACGGAAATGCGGCTGCGCCAGCATCTGCGCGATCTTCGGCCCGCCATACCAGGCGTTCCACGCCTGCTCCTTGGCGGGTTCGGTGAAGTTGCAGCGGACGATGTAAACGACGGCCACGGCGCGCGAGCCTACGACGCCTGGCGCAACGGCTTTTCCTTCAGCCCGTCGAGAATCGCGAGCGCGCGTTCCATCGAGAACTGCCGCGTCGCGGCCGAGAACGCCTTCACGTTGTCGGGGAACATGTAGCCGTGCAGCACGCCCGGAAAGATTTGCAGATCGAGGTTGGGCATCCGCGCGGCCGCGGCCCGATAGGCATCGCGCACCGGCGCGGGCGCGGCGAAATCCTGGTCGCCCCAGATGGTGCACAGCGGCGCCGCGACGCCGTCGAGCTCATGGATGAAATCGAGCATTTGCGTGCCGTGGCACGAGATGCCGGCGTCGTAGCCGAGCCGCTTCGGCCCGAGGATCGCGTAGGGGCCGCCGTAGCAGAAGCCCATGGCGGCGGCGCGGCCGTTGAATGGCGCGAGCTTGCGGACCTCGGCCAGCGTGTCGGCCATGTCGGCCTCGCCGGCCTTGATCTTCTCCAGCCGCGGCTGCGAGCGCTCGCTGGCGCGCTGATCGTCGCGCGCGAGCGGCCCCGGAATCGAGCGCCAGAACAGATCAGGCGCCGCCGCGATGTAGCCTTTCGCCGCGAACTCGTCCGCAATGTCGCAGATGTCCCGATCGACGCCGTGCACCGCGGAGGCGAGCACGATCGCGGGCACCGTGTCGCCGCCGGCCGGCATCGCGAGATAGCAATCGAAGCCGCCGCCCGCGCGCGAATTGATCCTGATGGTCTGGCCGGACATCGGGCGCTCCCTTGATCGTCTGCACTGTCGGGCGAGGCTACCGCGTCTACGGCGACGACGAAATCCCGGAAAATCCGAGCAGCGCGAAACGGCTCATCCCACGCTACACACAGGCGATCACGCACAGGCGATCTGTACGACGCTTCGAATCAGGAGCAGACTGCCTGTCGCGGCATCGGCAACGGCCACCGATAAGGCCCGTGCGCCGAACCGCGGAGGGGGAGCGGATGCCCACGCAACTCGCGCAGGACGCGCTGGGCTTGCTGTCCGGCTCGTTCGTCGGTTTCTCGCTCGGCCTGGTCGGCGGCGGGGGATCGATCCTCGCGGTGCCGCTGATGATCTACGTGGTCGGCGTCGCGTCGCCGCATGTCGCAATCGGCACGAGCGCGCTCGCCGTCGCGATCAACGCAGCCGCGAACCTCATGTCGCACGCCCGCGCCGGCACGGTGAAATGGAGCTGCGCCGGGATCTTCGCGGCGGCGGGCGTCGCGGGCGCCTATGGCGGCTCGACCTTGAGCAAGATGGTCGACGGACGCCAGTTGCTGGCGCTGTTCGCCATCCTGATGCTCGTCGTCGCCGGCATCATGTTCTTTCGCCGCGCGCAGGCGGGCGACGCGGGCGTCCAGCTCAACCGCGGCAACCTCCCCAAGCTCGCCGTTGCGGGCATCGGCACCGGCACGCTCTCGGGCTTCTTCGGTATCGGCGGCGGCTTCCTGATCGTGCCGAGCCTGATGTTCGCGACCGGCATGCCGATCATCTGCGCGATCGGCTCGTCGCTGGTCGCCGTGACCGCCTTCGGCGCCACCGCGGCGCTCAACTACGCGGTCTCGGGACTCGTCGCCTGGCGACTGGCCGCGACCTTCATCGCGGGCGGCGTGATCGGCGGGCTCGTGGGCGGCCGGCTCGCGCACACGCTCGGCGGCAAGCGCGGCGCGCTCAACATGGTGTTCGCCGCCGTGATCGCGCTCACGGCGATCTACATGCTCGTTCGCAGCGCGACCGGCTGAGTACCGACTAGCGCCGCCGCGCCCGGGTCCGTGCGGCCTTCTTCGCGGCCGCGGAACGGCCGGCAGCGCCCTTGGTCCGCCCAGCCTTGCGGGCGGCAGCGGAGCGCTGCGACGCGGTCCGTCGCGACGCGGCCCGCGTCGCCTGCCGCGAAAGCGATCGGCGCGAGGCCGTGCTGCGCGGCTCGCGCTTGAGCACGCCCGCGACGGCGCGCGCGACGCGCGGACGGCGACGCGGCTTGCGCTTTCCCTGGCCGGCCTCGTAGGCGTACTTGGCGCTGCGCCGCGTGCTGGCCTTGGTCCTGCCCTTGCGCGGCGGCGGCAGGTCGACGCCCGCGCGACGCGCCTCGGAGAGACCGATTGCGATCGCCTGCCGCGCCGAGCGGGCGCCGTGCGCACCGCGCCGGATTCGCTCGATCTCGGCGCGGACGAACTCGCCCGCCTGGGTCGACACTGACTTGCCTGCGCGCTTGTCGGCGCGCGCTTTCTTGATGGTTCGTTTGTCCGGCATGGTTCTGCTTCCAGTTGTCCACCTTCTGCATCAACGCGCAGACACGCGGATTTGATCCCGTCCCCCACTGCTTGCGCGGCGCTCGGAACGGTGTATCGCTTTCGCCATGACGGCACGCGCCGAACCCATGCATGTGGACACCGACGTCCTGATCATCGGATCTGGCGGCGCCGGCATGTATGCGGCGATCGAGGCCGCGCGCGCCGGCGCAAACGTTTTCCTGCTCGACCGCAGCCTGATCGGACGCGGCGGCGCGACCGTGATGGCGCAGATGACGGTCGCGGTCGCGCTGGGTGCGCAGACGCCGGACCACTGGAGCCATCACCTCGCCGATACCATCCAGGCCGGCCGCGGGCTGACCGACGAGCGGCTCGCACGCCTGCTGTGCGAGGACGGTCCCGACTGCATCCGCGAGATGGACGCCTGGGGCGTCGGCTGGGCGCGCCGCGACGGCCACATCACCCAGGCGTTTGCGCCCGGCCATGACCGACCGCGCTGCGCCTATGTGGATTTCCTCAACACCGGGCCGGCGGTGTCGCGAACCCTGCGCACCGTGGTCAACCGGACGAGCGGCATCCGCAAGGCCGGCGACCTGCTCGTCGTCGACCTGGTGCGCCGCGACGGTGAGGTGACCGGCGCGGTCGCGCTGCATCTTGCGACCGGCGCGCCCGTGACGATCGCCGCCAAGGCGACGGTTGTCGCGGCGGGCGGGCTCACGCGGCTTTATCGCCGCAACAGCGCCTCGGCCAACATGGGCGGCGATGGCTATGCGCTCGCGCTACGCGCGGGCGCACCGCTGATCGACATGGAGTTTGTGCAGTTCTTCCCGATCGGGCATCTGGCGCCGCGTCTCATCGGCATGGACCCGATCATGTGGGACCCGTTCCGCTACAAGCTCGGCGGCCGCCTGCTCAATGCCGATCGCGAAGAATTCACCGAGCGCTACGGCACCCGCGAGGACGGCAAGTACGTGATCACGCGCGACCTCGCGACCTACGCGATCATCAAGGAAGTGGAAGCCGGCCGCGGCTCGCCGCACGGCGGCGCGTATCTCAGCTTCGAGCATTGCTCGGGGGCGGCGCTGCGCGAGGCGTTCGGGCCGGTGATCGACCGGCTCGCCGCCAACGACATCGATCTCACCAGGATGCCGGTCGAGGTCGCGCCGATCGCGCATTATCACATGGGTGGCGTCGCGGCCGACGTGAGCATGGCGACCGAGGTGCCGGGGCTGCTGGTCGCCGGCGAGGCGGTCGGCGGCGCCAACGGCGCGAACCGGCTCTCGGGCAATGCGATCACCGAGGCGCTGGCGTTCGGCCGCCGCGCGGGGCGGACGGCGGCGGTGCGAGCACGGGATGAACGCCATGGGTTCGCAGCCAAGGACGCACGTGCGGCGATCGATCTGCTGACAGCCGACGGCAGCGCCGACCTCAATACCGCGGCCATGATCCAGACGCTGCAGGCCGCGATGGCGGACGACGTCGGGCCGTTCCGGACAGAGGCGAAGCTCGTGCGCGCCCTCGCCACCATCAGCGAGCTCACCGCCGCGCTCGGCGAGCGGCCGGCGGGCGACGGCAATCGCTTCGATATGCGGCGGATCGACTGGTTCGACCTGCGCAACATGCTGCTGGTCGCGCGCATCGGCGCGCAGGCCGCGCTGCGGCGTACCGAGAGCCGCGGCGCGCATCAGCGCGAGGATTTTCCCGGCATGCTGCCGGAATGGCGGGTCAACCAGGTCGTGCGCCTGCGCGGCGACGAGCTCGCGATCGCGCCGGTGCCGGTTGCAGCCGAGGTCGCGGCGCAATGAGCGAGACCGCGACGCTGAAGGTCTGGCGCGGCCTCGACGCCGGGACCGGACGCATCGAGAGCTACGACGTGCCGTTCGAGCCCGGCCAGTCGGTGCTCGACGGCCTGCGCTGGATCCGCGCCAACCGCGACCCTTCGCTGGCGATCCGCTTTTCCTGCATCAACGCCAATGCGTGCAAGGAATGCATGATCGAGCTCGACGGCGAGACCGTCTACGCCTGCACGGCGCGGCTCGAGCCGCGCGCGATGGAGCTGCGGCCGCTGCACAACAAGAAGCTGGTGCGCGATCTGGTCACCGAGATCGCGCCGCCGGCGGAGAGATTCAAGGGGTGACCCAGCAACGTCATCGCGAGGGCGCCCAGCGTCCGCAGCAATCTCGATCCGCGTGCGCATGCGCAAGTGAAGAGGGATTGCTTCGCTTTCGCTCGCAATGACGCAGGAGGAATTTTGATGCCCGACGTCCCCATCACGGTCGCGAGCGGCGACTATGACCGCGTGCGCGCGTTGCGCGAGGGCAAGGTCGGCATCGCGGGCTGCGCGGTCTCCTATTCGACCGTCGAGGCAAACGCACTGTTCGTGCGCAACCTGAAGAACCAGGAGTTCGACGTCTCCGAGATGTCGTTCTCGACCTACATCACGCTCAAGACGCGCGACGCCCATCATTATACGGCCGTGCCGGTGTTCCTTTCGCGCGCGTTCCGCCATTCGGCGATCTTCGTGCGCAGCGACCGCATCACCTCCCCGGCCGATCTCAAGGGCAAGCGGGTCGGCACGCCGGAATATCTCACCACCATGCTGGTGTGGATGCGCGGGCTGCTATCGGACGAATACGGCATCGCGCCGTCGGACCTGCGCTGGCGGCTGGGCGGGCTGGAGCAGCCCTCGACGAAGACGGGCACGCCCGATCCGGTCGCAGGCGTCGAGATCGAGAACATTCCGGCGGGCAAGACACTCGCCGGGATGCTGGCCGACGGCGAGATCGATGTGATCTTCTCGGCGCGGCCGCCGTCGTGCTTCGTCAAGGGCGCACCCAACGTCGGACGGCTGTTCGCCGACACGCGTGCGGTCGAGCAGACGTATTACAAGAAGAGCGGCGTCTATCCGCTCATGCATGCGGTCGGCATCCGCAACACGCTGCTGGAGCAGAATCCCTGGATGGCGCGCGCGGTGTTCGACGCGTTCCTCAAGGCGAAGGAGACGGCGATCGCCGATTTGCAGAAGCTCGCGGCGTTCTCGGTGACCCTTCCGTGGGTCGAGGCCGAGTACCGCGCGACGCAGGCTGTGCTCGGTAAGGATATCTGGCCCTACGGGCTCGAGGAGAATCGCAAGGCGATCGAGACGCTGTGCCGGTACTTGCACGAGCAGGAATTCACGGCGCGGCAGATGCGGGTCGAGGAGCTTTTCGCGCCCCTGTAGGATGGGTTGAGCGAAGCGAAACCCATCACGAGCGGTCGCTCGCCGCGAGCTGATGATGGGTTTCGCTTCGAGACTGGGCAAGAATATCAGCTTGATGTGTTGATTGGTGTACGATTCGTGGCATGACGAATAGCGCACTGAAGTCGGGCGTCAGCTGTGAGCAACCGAGCTTCCTGCAGGCGAGGGTCGAGGACTACGTCGACAGGAACAATCCGGTTCGGGCGATAGAGCATTTCGTCAATAAGCTGGACTTGGCGAAGCTCGGTTTCAGCTACGCGGATCGGCTTGGCGGCGGAGTGGGTCAGCCGCCGTACGATCCGGCGGATTTGTTGAAGCTGTACGTTTATGGCTACATCAACCAGGTTGGCTCGTCGCGCCGGCTTGAGCGGGAAGCGCAGCGCAATCTGGAACTGATTTGGCTGCTCAAGGGGCTTCGGCCCGCGTATCGGACGATCGCCAAATTCCGTCAGGAGAACTGGGCAGCGCTCAAGGCCGCGAACCGCGCGTTTGTGCTTTTGCTGCACGATGCGGGCCTTCTGGGCGGGGCTTTGGTGGCGATCGACGGCGCGTTCTTCTATGGCGATGCGAGCAAGGGAAGCATCACGACCGGCAAGAGGCTGCGCGAGCAGATTGCGGTGCTGGATCGCGACATCGAAGCCTATGGGAAGGCGGTCGAGGCGAACGATGCCTCTGAGAATGCCCGGTCTGGCCCGGATGATGACGCAGGCGGTGGAGGTGGCGGCAATCTTGAGCAAAGGATTGCGGCGCTGATGGCCAAGCGAGTGCAGGCGCAGAGCGATCTCGACCGGCTGGAGGAGAGCGGCGAAACGCAATTGTCGCGCACCGATGCGGACGCCGGCTTCTGACCAAGAACGGCCAGAGGGTGGCGGGCTACAACGTGCAGGTCGCGGTGGACGACAAGCATGCTCTGATCGTGGCGAGTGAAGTCGTCAATGACGGCAACGATACGGGCCAGCTGCACGCAATGGCACAGGCCGCCAAGGAGGCACTCGGGAGCGAGGTGCTGCAGGCGCTCGCCGACGTTGGATATTACAACGGGAGCGCCTGAAGGACTGCGAGGAGAACGGCATCATCGCCTATGTGCCGCAGCCAAGCGAACGGGGCGGCTGCGGGCGCAAGGTCGCTTCACCTATGAAGAGTTCACCTATGAGGCTACCGCGGACGCTTATCGCTGCCCGGCCGGCTCACTCCTGCGGCCGACGCGGGGCCGCAAGACGAATACGGGAGGCCGGGTCGAACTGCGCTACACCAGTCGGAAAGGCGATTGCGACAGGTGCCTGCTGCGCGCACGCTGCCTCTCCAAAAAGGCGACCACGCGAACCGTCAGTCGGTGGGAACACGAACCTGTCCTGGAACGCCATCGCGCCCGGATGAAGGACGCTGGCGCGCTGATGCGATGCTGCGCAGCTCTTGCCGAGCATCCCTTCGGCACGCTCAAATGCCGAGCCGGCTATCGCCACTTCCTCGTGCGCGGCTTCGACAAGGTTCGCGGCGAGTGGAGCCTCATGGCGCTCTGTTACAATCTCACGCGGATGCTCACTATTCTGCGCATGGATGGATTTATGGCCCGCTTCGCCCATTGGCTGATAGAAAAAGTATTAAGTTTTTTTTTAAGTGATGTAATAGTTTTATAATGATTTAAAAATGTTATTATGTGTGTAGTTGAATAATTTGTTTTAAAATAAAGTATAATATAATTATATAATAATATTTAAATTTTAATAAATATTTTTAAATAATATTGAAGTGAAAAAAATGAGAACAGTTAGAAGAGAGGCTGATGATGGGTTTCGCTTCGCTCAACCCATCCTACGCGCTAGTCGTGATGATGGTGATGCCCGTGATCATGATGATGATGGCCGTGCGGATGATCATGCTCGTGGTCACGATCATGGTGATGCAGCCGCTGGCGCGGGCGCGGGCCGCGCGGGTCCTCGCTGAACACCAGTGACTTGATCGTCACCGGCACGGTGTTCGAGGGCAGCCGGATGCGGCCGAGGTCGATGTAGTCGAAGTCCCACAGCACGACACCGTCGATGACCAGAAGCTCGGTCGTGACGTCGAGCTCGTCGCGCAGGATGTGGCCGAGCGTCTGCGCCACGTCGCCGTCGAGCATGACGTAAAGCGCCTGCCGCCGCGCGATGCGCTCGCTGAGCCCGCGCCGGATGCCCTCGGCGAAAGCCGCGAGCCGTTCGTAGGCGGGCGCGCCCTGCCAGCGGAACGCGAGCGCGATCTCGCGCTCGTCCTCGACATCGAACGCGACGATATGGCTGCGGATCGCGCCCGCGACTGCGTCCGGATCGATCGTCTCGGCGCAGACGTACGGCGGCTGGAGGACCTGCAGATTGCGCCGCGGCAGCAGCGCGCCGGCGGTCGATATGTAGCTCGTGTTGCCGGAAAGCTGCACGCTGTATTCGGACGCACCGAGCGCCGTCGCGCGGATGCATTCGCCGGCCGAGAGCAGCGGCCATGGGAAATCGCCGCGATCGAGGCGCGCGCGGATGGCATGGCCGAGCCGGCGCCCCATGTCGCCGAAATCGCGCGTCTCGCGGCCGTAGACATACTCGGCGACGCCGCCCGAGAACATGACACCGTCGATGCGGCCGCGGTCGGAGAGCCGGTCGGTCAGATAGAGGTGCTCGATATCGTGCGTCGGCGGATCGGCGGTGATTGCTGCGACCAGCGCGTCCGCCATCGCGGCCGCGACCTTGTCCATGTCGGCGTCCGCAACATGATCGCCGCGGTTCCATGAGAAGCCGGCGCGTTTTGCGTGATGCCGTCCCGCCGGATCGAGGCGGATGATGGCGCCGCTTGCGTCGACGACCTGCAGCCGGCCGCCGACATGCACGGCTGCGGTCGCGACCACCTTGCCGTTCTCGACGACCGCGAGCTTGGTGGTGCCGCCGCCGATGTCGATATTGAGGATGCGCTTGCCCTCGTCGCTCGACACGCGCGCGGCGCCCGAGCCGTAGGCGGCGAGCATCGACTCCATGTGGTGGCCGGCGGTGGCGCAGACGAAATCGCCGCCCTTCTCGGCGATCACCGCTGCGATCGCCTGCGCGTTCTCGCGCCGCAGCGCCTCGCCGGTGAGGATCACGACGCCGGTGTCGATATCCTCGGGCGCGACGCGGGCCGCCCCGTAGGCCTCGTCGATGATCTCGCCGAGGCCGCGCTCGTCGATGCGCTCCTCGCTCGCATAGGGCGTCAGCGCGACCGGCGACTGAAACAGCGTCTCGCGCGAGACCACGTAGTAGCGGCTGGTGAGCTCCTCGCCGAGCCGGCGCAGGTTCACGCGTGAGAAGATCACCTGCGTGCCGGACGAGCCGATGTCGATGCCGACCGTCATCAGCGAGACGTGGTCGGCGATCCAGATCGGGTTCTCTTCCAGCGGCAGGCCGTCCGGGAAGTCGTGATCGTGGTCCGCATAGCCGTCATGGGTATGCGCGAGATCGATGCCGAGGGTGTGGTCGGTGAGCGTGTGCCCCGCCGTCGCGGCCTCGGCCGCTTCATTCTTCTTGGTCCCTTCCTTGGGCTCGTCCGAGCCTGGCATTACGCAATCTCCGTCAAAGAGGGGCTTGCCTTAGCATGGGGTATGCACTTATTCATCATGCGTCTTACTCTTCTCCTCGATCGGAATGAGGTTCTGCCATGCGCCGCGCCCTGCTTGCCACCGCCCTCGTCCTCGTGCCGACCCTCGCGTTCGCCCATCCGGGCCTGCCGGGGCACACCCACGGTTTCGCCGACGGCGTGCTGCATCCCCTCACCGGGATCGACCACATCCTCGCCATGGTGGCGGTCGGCCTGTTCGCGGCCCAGCTCGGCGGGCGGGCGCTGTGGCTCGTGCCGGCGAGCTTCGTCGCCGTGATGGCCGCCGCCGGCGTCGCGGGCATGAACGGTGTTGCGCTGCCACTGACCGAGACCGGCATTGCGCTGTCGATCGTCGCGCTCGGCGGCGTGATCGCGCTGCGGGTCTCGATGCCGGTTGCGGCCGCGATGGCGATGGTCGGCTTCTTCGCGGTGTTCCACGGGTACGCGCACGGCGCCGAGGCTCCGGACAACGCATCGGGCTTCCTCTACGGCGCGGGCTTCGTCGCCGCGACCGCGCTGCTGCACGCCGCAGGCATCGGCATCGGGCTTGCGCTCGGGCGGCTCGAGGGCTCGCTCGGTCGCAATCTGGCCCGGGTGGCCGGCACTGTGGCGGCGGTCATCGGCGTCGTGATGCTGGCCGGCGCGCCTGCCAACTGCGATCCTCACCCGTCAGGGGCCCGCTCCACCCAAGTCGGGCTTCCTGTGCGCATAATCGCACGCCTGATCGCGGGCCAGCCCGGGATCGGTGCGCGTGCTTGGCCAGCACATCCTTCGCGTCGCGCGACGTTCCATCTCCGCGGAAAAGAGCGTCGCTCGCCCGCGACGGGTTGCTGTCGCCCCGCTGCCACGGAAAACCCGTCACGCCGCCTTCGGCGGCAAATCTGCAATCTCGGCCTGATAGGCCGAGTCCATCTTCGGCGTGAGGCCGTTCTTCGCGAGCTCGTCGGCGAATAGCGTGCGGATCTCCGGCTTCTCGTCCGCGTAGTCGATCTGGTCGCCGCCGATGCGGCGGCTGATCCAGGCCTTGGGCACGCCCTGGCCGTTCCGGATCGACACCACCTCGTGCTTGAACGCGAGATAGCGCGCCGGCGTGGTGCCGGTGTTGAAGTGCTGGTGCAGCCACATGTTGGGCGGCACGATCATGCTGCCGACCTGCCAGTCGTAGCGGCGCGGCTCCTCGCCCTCCGGCCACATCAGCGAATAGCCCTCGCCGTTGAGGATGATGACGTGCGCGCCCGGCCCGTGGCAGTGGCCCTTCTTGTAGGTGCCGATCGGGAACTGGGAGATGTGGCTGTTCATCGAGCCCTTGGCCATGTTGAAGCGGATGTGGCCGCCGCCGGCGCCGCGCTCCTTGGCGCTGATCAGCGGCAGGTTGACCGCATCGGCGACGAAGTTGGTCTGCAGCAGCAGGCCCTTCTGCTCGCCCTTGGCGCTGAAGTAGTCGGGCTCGCCGTTGAAGCGGCCCTTGAAGTCGTGCTGCGTGTTGAAGACGAAATCGATGTCCTCGTAGAGGTTGATCACCGGCGGGCCGTTGGTCACGGCGACGAAGCGCGCGGGCTCCTTGCCGGAGCCGTTGAAGTGCTGGTGCCAGGCGTTGAGCGGGATCGCGAACAGCGCGCCCGCCTTCCATTCGAACGTGATGCGATGGCCGGCGTCGTTCCACACCGTGGTCGAGCCGCGGCCGTCGAGCACCAGGATCATCTCCTCGAACAGCTGCCGGTGCGGCGCGAGCTTCTTGCCCGGCGGGATCTCGCAGACATAGCAGTCGTTCGAGGTGCGCGAGGCCTCGTGGTTGATGAAGACGAAATTGCCTTCGCGGCGCGCCCAGGGCTTGAGCTCGACGGTGTGCAGGCTCGGCACGTAGTGCGCGCCGATGATGTCGAGGCCTTCGCCGCGAATGAAGCGCGTGTATGGCGTGTCCTTCTCGGTGGCGAACTTCTTCGCCATCTCGTCCGACACGATGGCGTTCTTGATGACCGCGGTCATGGGGGTTCTCCGGAATACGCTTCAGATCTCGATGACGACCTTGCCGTTCTCGACCGCGGCCGAGTACGTCTTCATCGGAATCATGCAGGGCGGCGAGACGACCTCGCCGGTGCGGATATTGAACTGGCCGTTGTGGAAATTGCACTCGACCACGTCGCCCTCGATGTAGCCATCCGAGAGCGAGCCGGGCCCGTGCGTGCAATTGTCATCCATCACGTAGAATTCGCCGTCGACGTTGAATACCGCGAGCGTCAGCCCGTTTGTCTCGACCTTGAGCGCCGCCCCCTCGGCCACGTCGCCGGTCGCGCACAGTTCCACCTTCTCGGTCATGCCTTCTCAACTCGCTCACTTTTAGCTTGCGCATATCCTTATCGGCGAACCGGCGGCCACTTCGCCGGGATATGCGCTGTCCACATCAATTGACGGTCTTCGGCGCGCTGTGTAGCGTGTTTTCTGACAGCGGAACAGCGTTCCGTATAGAAGAACAGCACTGCCCCGCCGCCGCACATATAGGTGAAGTGTTGGTTGCCGACACGATGCGGGCGCACGATGCGCCGAACGACCCGACGAGGCCCCGATGCTGCGCAAAGAACAGAACGACCTGCTCACCCTGACCGGCCCCGGCACGCCGATGGGCCAGCTCTTTCGCCGCGCCTGGCAGCCGGTGCTGCTGGCCGAGGAACTGCCGGAGAACGAATGCCCGCCGGTGCGGGTGAAGATCCTGTCCGAGCGCCTGCTCGCCTTTCGCGACAGCCAAGGCCGGCTCGGCCTGATCGACGAGTTCTGCGCCCACCGCGGCGTGTCGCTGTGGTTCGGCCGCAACGAGGAGTCGGGCCTGCGCTGCCCCTATCACGGCTGGAAATACGACGTGACCGGGCAGTGCATCGACGTGCCGTCGGAGCCGGCCGAGAGCGGCTACTGCCAGAAGATCAAGCTCAAGTCCTATCCGCTGATCGAGAAGGGCGGCGTGCTGTGGGCCTATCTGGGCCCGCCCGACAAGCGCCGCCGGAGCCGTAGTAGGAGTTCGCCACGGTGCCGGCGAAGAACCGCTTCGTCAGCAAGCGGGTGCAGGAATGCAACTGGCTGCAGGCGATGGAAGGCGGCATCGATTCCAGCCACGTCTCGTTCCTGCACCGCGGCGACCTGAACAACGATCCGCTGTTCAAGGGCGCGCAGCGGCAACCAGTACAACATGGGCGACTCGCGGCCGGTGTTCGAGGTCGTCGAGAGCCCCGGCGGCCTCTACATCGGCGCGCGCCGCAATGCCGAGAATGGCCACTACTATTGGCGCATCACGCCGTGGGTGATGCCGGCCTTCACGATGATCGCGCCGCGCGGCAATCATTCGGTGCACGGCCATTTCTGGGTGCCGATCGACGACGAGAACTGCTGGACCTGGAGCTTCGACTATCACCCGATCCGCGAGCTCACCGCCGCCGAGGTGCAGGCGATGCGCGACGGCAAGGGCATCCACGTGACCTACGTGCCGGGCAGCTTCCGCCCGGCCGCCAACAAGGACAACGACTACCTGATGGACCGCAAGGCCCAGAAGGAGGGCCGCTACTACAGCGGCATCGCGGGCATCGCGATGCAGGATGCCTCGCTGCAGGAGAGCATGGGCCCGACCGTCGACCGCACCAGGGAAAACCTGGTCTCGACCGACAACGGCATCATCATGGCGCGTCATCGGCTGATGCGCGCCGCCAAGGCGCTGGCCGATAAGGACATCACGCCGCCCGGCATCGATCCCGAGCACCAGAAGGTGCGCTCGGTCGCGATCGTGCTGCCGCCCGACGTCCCCTACAAGGAAGGCGCCAAGGAAGCGCTGATCGCGAAGCCCGGCGTCGCGCCTGCCTCGGTTTGATCATGCAGAGCGAAAGCGCACGGATGGCGTCGGCCGCGGAAGCCCGCTTCCGCATCGACGCGCCCAACTCCAAGCCGCGCGCCATCAAGATCATCGCGCTCGACCGGCCGAGCGACAACGTCGTGCGGCGGCTCGCGCAAGCCAACTGGAATCACGCCAGCTTCTTCACGGCGTCGGCATTCGCGGGCACGCCGCAGCCGGCGGGCAGCTTCTCGATGACGGGCTGGCTGAGCGACGTCGCGGGCCGCACCAAGGATCTGATGGACGAGGTCGGTACGGCCGACCTCGTCGTGATGGTGGCAACCGCGGGCGAGAATGCCTCGGCCGCCGCGATCATCGGCGAGGCCTGCAGCGCCAAGCGCGTCAACACGACCGGCCTGATCGTCGGCGGCGCCAACGTCTCCGACGACGCGCTGGCGAAGACGCTGGCACAGCTTCGCCCATGGTCCTTGATGCTCGTGATCGCAAATGCGGACGACTACATCGAGGACATGCTGACGGCGCTCAGAGCGTAGGGTGTGTGTAGCCCGCATGAGCGAAGCGACATGCGGGGAAGGTTTCCCGGATTTCGCGGAGTTCACCCTTGGGCTTACCGAAGGCAAGACCCGAGGGCTCATCCGGGCTACCATTCAATCAACGCTAGGTGCGATGCCCCAAGCTCGCCGAAATGGCTTCTGCGGTTTCGATCACATGCGGCGTGAAGACCGTCACGATCTTCTTCGACAGCCGGCTCACCGGGCCGGCGACGCCGACCGCGGCAACCACCTCGGCGGCATCGTTGCGGATCGGCGCCGCGATGCAGCGCACGCCGATCTCGCTCTCCTCGTCCTCGACCGCGCAGCCTCGCTGGCGCACGGCGTCGAGCACCTTCGTCAGCTTGTCGGGATCCGTGATGGTCTGCGGCGTGCGCGCATGAAGTCCCCGGCCGATCACCGCCTGCACGACGTCGGGCGGCCGAAACGCGAGGATCGCCTGTCCCTCAGCGGTGCAATGGGCGGGCTTGCGCAGGCCGAGGTCGGAGCGCATGCGGATCGCCTGCGTGCTCTCGAGGAAATAGACGTACATGATCTCGGTGCCGTCGAGGATCGCGAGATGCACGGTCTCGTTGGTCTTCTGGCGCAACGAAAAGAGAAACGGCCGCGCCACCTCGGACACGTTCATGCGCCGGCGCACCAGCGTGCCGAGGCGAAACAGCGCGATGCCGAGCCGATACTTTCCGGTGGCGCGATCCTGCTCCAGCAGGCTCTCGGACACGAGGGTCGCGGCCAGGCGATGCGCGGTGCTCTTGGCAACGCCGAGGCGCTTCGCCAGCGCGCTGATGCCGATCTCGACCTCGTCCTCGGAGAACGCCTTGAGCAGCTCGATCGCGGTCGCGACCGAGGACAGCCGGCGGCGCCCGTCCGCGTCCTTCGTTCTGTCCGGCCTGCATCGGTATGTCCATGTGAAACTCGTGCCGGGCCGGCGCGACCCGATGCGGATACCATGTCAAATGCGCGCCCGCGCCACAAGAACGCAAGCGGCCGGCGCATGACCGCGGCGCGCAACATCGTGGTCATCGGCGGCGGACCGGCGGGCGTGTTTGCGGCGATCAACGCCAAGAAGCAGGCCCCGGCGGCCGCCGTCACGCTGGTCACGGACGAGGCGTGCGAGCCTTACGAGAAGCCGCCGCTGTCGAAGGCGGTGCTGCTCGGCAAGGCCGCGCCGCGCGACGCACCGATCGCCGGACCGCAGGGGCTCGCGGGGCACGGCGTGACCATCGCGCTCGACACGGTGTGCACCGCGATCGACCGGTCCGCGCGCGAGATCGCGACCGCCGGCGGCAAGCGCCTGCCTTACGATGCGCTGGTGCTCGCCACCGGCTCGCTGGTGCGCGAAATTCCTCCGCTGCCGCCCGGCATGCCGCGCGTCCATTATCTGCGCACCGAGGCGCAGGCGCGCGCGCTGGCGGCGGAGCTCAGGACGTCGCAGCATCTCGTCGTCATCGGCGGCGGCCTGATCGGGCTCGAGGTCGCGTCCTCGGCGGCGGCGCTCGGCGTGCGGGTCACGGTGCTGGAGATGCTTCCGCGCATTCTCGCCCGGGTGTGCGACGAGGAGACCGGCGCGCGCATCGCGGCGGCGCACCAACGCCGCGGCGTCGACCTGCGCGTCGGCACCGCGCTCGCGGCGGCGCAGACCGCGCCCGACGGCCGCATCGCGATCACGACCGGCAGCGGCGAGACGCTTGCGGCCGACATCGTGGTGGTCGGCACCGGCGCCAAACCGGATGACCGGCTCGGGGCGGCGGCGGGCATCAAGTGCGACAACGGCATCGTGGTCGACGAATATTGCCGCACCTCAGATCCGGCGATCTTCGCGGCGGGCGACGTCGTGCGCTTTCCCGGACCGCACGGGCTGGTGCGGCTGGAGGACTGGCGCCACGCGCAGGATCAGGGCACGGTCGCGGGCCGCAATGCGGCGGGCGTGACGGACGTCTATCGCTGCGTCCCGTCGTTCTGGTCCGAGCAATACGATCTCTACATCCAGGGCCTCGGCTGGCCCGCGCCGGACGCGCCGCGTGTGCGGCGGCCGATGGCCGCCAACAGCATGCTGAGCTTCGAGACCGACGGCACGCAAATCACGGCGGCGCTCGGCATCAACGCGCAACGCGACATCGCCACCGTGCGGCGGCTGATCGAGCGGCGCATTGCGGTCGATCCCGCCGCGCTCGCCGATCCGGCGCGGCCGCTGGCCGAGCTGCTCAGGGCAACCGCAAAAGCGTAAGAAGAAACGACGAGGTCACCATGCACGACGTTCCCGGTAGTCATTGGCACGAGCCCATCGCCGGCAAGCGCGCCGGCTTCGGCAAGTTCGGGCGGCCGAAAACGCCGTACGACCTGTTCATCGAATTTGAAGGCATCCCGATCTTCCGCGACATCGGTGTGAGCAAGGTGCAGAACCTGCCGCTCGCACCGTGGAAGCGGATGGGCGGACGCGGCTCCTACATCCAGCTCCACGGCACCGAAGGGAAGTGGGGCAGCTACGTGGTCGAGGTGCCCGGCGCCGGCGCACTCAACACCGAGAAGCATCTCTACGAAGAGATCTACTATGTGGTCGAGGGTCGCGGCAGCACGGAAGTCTGGCTCGATGAGGACAGCCAGAAACACGTGTTCGAGTGGCAGGCCGGATCGATGTTCTCGATTCCCGTGAATGCCTGGCACCGCATCGTCAACGCGAGCTCCGCCCCCGCGCTGCTGCTCGGCGGCACCACGGCGCCGAACCTGATGAACCTGATCAACAATGTCGGTGCGATCTTCGACTGTCCCTATCAGTTCCGCGATCGGTTTTCGGGCGCGGACGACTTCTACAAATACAAGGACGACATCGAGCCGGATCCAGTACGCGGCCTCGCGATGCGGCGCACCAACTTCATCCCCGACATCGTCAACTGCGACCTGCCGCTCGATAATCGCCGCTCGCCCGGCTACCGGCGGGTCGAGCCGTTCATGACCGGCAACACCTTCTATCTATGGATCGCCCAGCACGAGAACGGCCGCTACTCCAAGGCGCATGCGCACACCTCTGCCGCCGTGCTCATCTGCCTCAGGGGCAAGGGTTACACCTACACGTGGCCGGAGCATGCCGGCGTCAATCCGTGGAAGGACGGCAAGAGCAACCTGATCAAACGTGTCGACTACGAGCCGGTCGGCCTGGTGTCGGCGGCGCCCGGCGGCGCCCGCTGGTTCCATCAGCACTTCGGCGTGTCGAAGGACCCGCTGCGGCTCACCGCCTGGTTCGGGCCGAACTCGCCCGGCCGCGAGCCGGGGCCGCCCGGCGAGATCCACACCGACTACACCGGCATGGACATTCCGGAAGGCGGCAGCGCCATCCCGTACTGGATGGAGGATCCGTTCATCGCCAGGGAATACACCGAGACGCTGAGGCGCAACGGTGCCGAGAACCGAATGGACCCGCAATTCTACGATAAGAACTACAAGGGCGAGCTGCCGAAGGAATAAAAAAGCCGTCGTCATGCCCGCGCTTGTCGCGGGCATCCACGGCTTGAGCTATAGCAACCGTCAAAGACGTAGATGGCCGGGACAAGCCCGGCCATGACGGAAGAACCCAGGAGTCCCCCATGCATGATGTCCCAGGCTCTCACTGGCACGAGCCAACCGCCGGCAAGCGCGCCGGCTTCGGCAAGTTCGGCCGCCCGAAGACGCCCTACGACCTGTTCATGGAGTCGGAGGGCATCCCGATCTTCCGCGATATCGGGGTGAGCAAGGTGCAGAACCTGCCGCTCGCGCCGTGGAAGCGGCTGGGCGGGCGCGGCACCTACATCCAGCTCTACGGCACCGAGGGCAAATGGGGCAACTACGTCGTCGAGGTGCCGGGCGCCGGCGCGCTCAACGCCGAGAAGCACATGTACGAGGAGATCTACTACGTGGTCGAGGGCCGCGGCTCGACCGAGGTCTGGCTCGACAACGACAGTAAGCGGCACGTGTTCGAATGGCAGAAGGGCTCGCTGTTCTCGATCCCCGTGAATGCGTGGCACCGCATCGTCAATGCGAGCTCGTCGCCCGCGATGCTGCTCGGCGGCACCACGGCGCCGAACTTGATGAACCTGATCAACAATGTCGGCGCGATCTTCGACTGCCCGTACCAGTTCCGCGATCGCTTCTCGGGCGCGGACGACTTCTACAAGTACAAGGACGATATCGAGCCCGATCCGGTGCGCGGGCTCGCGATGCGCCGCACGAACTTCATGCCCGACATCGACAACTGCGACCTGCCGCTCGATAACCGCCGCTCGCCGGGCTTCCGCCGGGTCGAGCCGTTCATGACCGGCAACACGTTCTACCTGTGGATCGGCCAGCACGAGAATGGCCGCTACTCGAAGGCGCACGCGCACACGTCCGCGGCCGTGCTGATCTGCATCAAGGGCAAGGGCTACACCTACACGTGGCCGGAGCGGCTCGGCGTCAATCCGTGGAAGGACGGCAAGCAGAACGAGATCAAGCGGGTCGACTACGAGCCGGTCGGCATGGTCTCGGCGGCGCCGGGCGGCGCGCGCTGGTTCCACCAGCACTTCGGCGCCTCGAAGGAGCCGCTGCGGCTCACCGCCTGGTTCGGCCCGCACAATCCGGGCCGCGAGCCCGGCCCGCCCGGCGAGCAGCACATCGACTACACCGCCATGGACATCCCCGAGGGCGGCTCCGCGATTCCGTACTGGATGGAGGATCCCTTCATCGCCAAGGAATACACCGAGACGCTCAAGCGCAACGGCGCCGACAACCGCATGAACCCGCAGTTCTACGACAAGAACTACAAGGGCGAATTGCCGAAGGAATAGTAATCCCGTCATTGCGAGGCGCGCGAACGCGCGCCGAAGCAATCCCGCGCAACGGCACGGGGATTGCTTCGCTTCGCTCGCAATGACGCCTTGTGGAGACTCATGCGAATGCCCGTGATCGAACAGGGCGCCGAGGGCGAGCGCGTGTTCTTTTCCTCGACCGGCCGCTCGCTGGAGGGCGAGGACGAGATTTGCGTGCTGAGCGTCGGCGTCGACATCGGCTCGTCGACCTCGCACCTGGTTTTCTCCCGCATCGTGCTGGAGCGGCTCGATTCGCGCTACATCGTGACCGAGCGCGAGACGTTCTACCAATCCGACATCCTGCTTACGCCCTATGCGTCGGAGGACGAGATCGACGCCGAAGCGCTCGGCGCCTTCATCGGCAAGCAATATGAGAACGCCATGGTCGATCCCCAGGAGATCGACGCGGGCGCGCTCATCCTCACGGGTGTCGCGGTGCGCCGCAGCAACGCGCGCCGCATCGGCGAGCTCTTCGCCGCGCAGGCCGGCAAGCTCGTCGCGGTGAGCGCGGGCGACAGCCTGGAGACCGTGATGGCGGCCTACGGATCGGGCGCGGTCGCGCGCTCGATCCGCGACGAGGCCGTCGTGATGAACGTCGACGTCGGCGGCGGCACCGCGAAGATCGCGGTGGCGCGTAGCGGCGAGGTGATCGCGATCACGGCCGTCGATATCGGCGCGCGCCTGGTGTGCATCGACGCGGACCGCAAGGTTGTGCGCCTCGAGGAGGCCGGACGGCGGTTTGCGGCGGACCTCGGGCTGCGGCTCGCGATCGGCGACACGCTCAGCGAGGAGAACGCGCGAGCGCTGGCGGCCGCCATGGCGGACCGCCTGTTCGAGGCGATGCACGGTGGCGCGCCGAAGCTCGGCCCGACCGGCCTGCTGCGGCTCGAGCCCCTGCGCTATCGCGGCAAAGTCGATGAGGTCATGTTCTCGGGCGGTGTCGCCGAATACATCTTCGGCTGGGAGAAGGAGAGCTTCGGCGATCTCGGCGCGCTGCTCGGCGAGGAGATCCGCAAGCGCGTTGCCGACTGGGGCGTGCGGCTGGAGAAGCCGGCCGAGGGAATCCGTGCGACCGTCATCGGCGCCTCGCAATACACGACCCAGGTCAGCGGCAGCACCATCTTCGTCTCGCCGATGAGCGCGCTGCCCTTACGCAACGTGCCGGTGGTCGCGCCGCAGCTCGCGCTCGACGACGAAACGATCGAGCCGAGCGCGATTTCCGAAGCCATCAAGGCGGTGCTGGCGCGCCTCGACCTCACCGACGGCGACGAGCCGGTCGCGCTATTCGTGCCCTGGCGCGGCTCGGCGACGTTCCAGCGGCTCGACGCCTTCTGCCACGGCGTCGCCGGCGGCCTCGCGACGCGCGTCGCCAAGCACCTGCCGATCGTGCTTGCGGGCGATGGCGACGTCGGCGGCCTGATCGGCATCCATTTCCGCGAGGAGATGAAGCTCGCCAACCCGATCGTCTCGATCGACGGGCTGGAGCTCAAGGAGTTCGACTACATCGACATCGGCGAGATGCTGGAAAGCTCGGGCGCCGTACCGGTGGTGATCAAGTCGCTGATCTTCCCGACAAGCGCGGCGCTCGGGCAGGAGTGGAAGAAGGAAGCGGAAGCGGTCTAGACTGCGTCATTGCGAGGAGGCCGAAGGCCGACGAAGCAATCTCGAACGCGCACGCGCAAGTGAAGGGAGATTGCTTCGCTTCGCTCGCAATGACGCAAATGGCGAGCAAAGCGACGTGCCCTACAAAGACCTCCGCGAATTCATCACCCAGGTCGAGGCGCTTGGCGCGTTGCGCCGCATCTCGGGGGCCGATCCGCGCTTCGAGCTCGGCGGCATCACCGAGGTCGCGGCCGGGCAGCCCGACTGCCCGGCGCTGCTGTTCGATGACATCAAAGGGTTTGCGCCGGGCTTTCGCGTCTTCACCAATGCCACGACCAATGCCCAGCGCGCGGCGCTCGCGCTCGGCATCGACCCGATGCTGCGGCCGCTCGACGCGCTCAAGGCGTGGATGGGCAAGCGCCAGAGCCTCAAGATGATCGCGCCGGTCGCGGCCAAGCAGGCCGCCTTCCTGGAGAACTCCGCGCGCGGAGCCGACGTCGATCTGAGCAAGTTTCCGGCGCCGTTCTGGCACAAGCAGGACGGCGGCCCCTATATCGGCTCCGGCAGCCTCGTGATCATGCGCGATCCGGACAGCGGCTGGATCAACGCGTCGATCTACCGCGTGCAGGTGCATGGGCGAAACAAGGTCACGGTGCAGTTCGATCACCCGGGCCGCCACGGCGCGATCATCGCAAAGAAATACTGGGACGCCGGCAAGGCCTGCCCGCTTGCGGTCGTCAACGGCGAGGATCCGGCGCTGTTCATCGCCGGGCTTCGAATATCTGCCGGAGGGCGCCTCGGAGTACGACTTTGCGGGCGCCATCAAGGGCGTGCCGATCGACGTGTGCCCGGGACCGATCACCGGCCTGCCGGTGCCGGCGCTGGCCGAGATCATCCTCGAGGGCGAATTACTCCCGCCGAGCCAGGAAACGCTGCCCGAGGGCCCGTTCGGCGAGTTCACCGGCTACTATGCGGCCGACAAGCGGCCCTGCCCCGTCATGACCGTCGCGGCCGCGCACCATCGCGCCGATCCGATCCTGCTCGGCTCGCCGCCGATGAAGCCGCCGCGCTTCCATTTCGGCCTGCCGTTCCGCGCGGCGAGCATCTGGAGCAACCTGGAGACCGCCGGCGTCACCGACGTGGTCGGCGTGTGGCAGCACGTCGCCCAGCTGATGACGGTCGTGGCGCTGCGCCAGCGCTATGACGGCCACGCCAAGCGCGCCGCGCTGATCGCGGCCGCGCAGAGCTACATGGGCCGCCTCGTCGTGGTGGTCGACGAGGACGTCGATCCGTCCGACATCAACGACGTCATGTGGGCGATCACGACGCGCTGCGAGCCGAGCGAGCAGGTCGAGATCGTGCGCAACGCGTGGTCATCGGCGCTCGATCCGCGCATTCCGGCGGACGCCAAGGAGCGCGGCACGACCTCGCATTCCAAGCTCATCATCGAGGCCGTGCGGCCCTTCGCCTGGAAGGACAAGTTTCCGCCGACCTCGGCGCTGTCGCACGCGGACGCCCGCGCAATCGCCGACAAGTGGGGCGCAGCCCTCAAGAACGCGAAGACGTGATCGAGGCCTCGCCGGCGCCGCGCCGCGCCAGCTGGATGAAGACCTCGTCCATGTTCGCGCAGGCGTTCCGCTCGACCAGCTCGCGCGGCTTGCCCATCTCGATGACGCGGCCGCGGCCCATGATCACGACGAAATCGCATAACTGCTCGACCTCCTGCATGTTGTGCGAGGAGAGCAGGATGGTGGCGCCGCGCCGGCGCCGATAGGCGATCAGGCACTGGCGCACCCAATCGGCACGGTCGGGGTCGAGGGAAGCGGTCGGCTCGTCGAGCAGCAAGACCTCCGGGTCGTTGATCAGCGCCTTGGCCATCGCGACCCGCGTTTTCTGCCCGGCCGACAGCACGCCGGTCCGGCGGTCGAGCACGTCGCCGAGATCCAATTCCTCGGTCAATTCCGCGATGCGCGTCTTGAGATTGGCGACGCCGTAGAGCCGGCCGAACACCATGAGGTTTTCGCGCACCGTGAGCCGTCCCGGCAGCGCGACGTAGGGGCTCTCGAAGTTCATCCGCGTCAGGACCTTGTGGCGCTCGCGCGCCATGTCGTAGCCGAGCACGCTCGCGCTGCCCGCCGTCGGCACGACGAGGCCCATGATCATCGCGATGGTCGTGGTCTTGCCGGCGCCGTTGCCGCCGAGGAGGCCGAAGGTCCAGCCGCGGGGGACGACGAAACTTACGTCGTCGACCGCCCAGTGCGACCCGTAGCGCTTGCAGAGATAGTCCAGCGCGATCCCCGGCGCGGCCTCACGCGCGGGCTGCGCCGTCGGAGCGGATCGCGTCGCCACGGCGGCATCGAGGGCCGGCATCGCCGCCTCTCGGAACATCGTCATGCTCTCGGCGCCCATCGTGATGCCCTCGCCTACTCGCCCATGGTGAGCAGCGCGCCGTTGTGGCGGGCGCTGCGCAGCAGGTACAGGAACGTCGCAAATCCGGCGACCAGATAGGCCAGGTTGAGCGCGAAGCATTCGAGCGCGAGATCGGCGCGGAAGACCCCATCGAGCAGGATCGCGCGCATGCCTTCGAACACATAGGTCGGCGCGAGCGACCATGCGATCGGCTGCAGCCAGGCCGGCAGGACCCAAGCCGGGTAGTAGACGCAGCACAGCGGCAGCAGCAGGATCATGGCCGAGAACGCGAGGCTTTCGGCGCCGAGCCCGTAGCGGATCACCAGGCCCGCGATGACGAGGCCGATGGCCCAGCCGGTGATCACGAGGTTGATGAAGAAGATGATCAGCCCCGGCCCGAGCGCGTAGATGTTGAAGCCGAACAGCGCGAACGCCAGGATCGTGACCGGTATGGTGCCGATCAGCAGGCGGATGAGGCTCATCGTCATGAGCGAGGCCGCGAGCTCGCTCGCCGTGATCGGGCTCATCAGCAGGTTCGCCAGGTTGCGCGACCAGATCTCCTCGAGGAACGTGAAGGTGAGGCCGAGCTGGCCGCGAAACAGCACGTCCCACAGCAGGACGGCGCCGAGCAGCAGGCCGGCCGTGTTCCCGAACGCGTTGTCGCTGCGATAGAGGTAGGTGTAGAGGAAGCCCCACACCAGCATCTGCATCGCCGGCCAGTAGATGAGGTCGAGCCAGCGCAGCCACGACGAGCGCAACAGGTAGAAGTAGCGGCTCGTCATGGCGCCGACGCGAAGAAGCGAGCTGGTCATCTGGCGCCCCTGGTTCAGCGTTCAGTCGGCGTTCACGCCATCTCGCGACGGATCGGGCGACGCTTGCCCTTACGCGCCGGGAAGACGTCGACGGCTTGCGCATTCACGCGCACGGGATGCTCGAGGCACAGGCGGAGCAGATCCTCGAGGTGCGCAATCGAGCCGCGCACCTTGTCGGCGGTCGTGGTGCCGCCGGGCCGGAAGCGCGCCTCGACCAGGTCGACGCCGCGCTGCACGATCTCGAACTGCGCAAGGTTGAGGTCGCAGTCGAACATCCAGCGGTAGGTCGCATCGAGGATGCTGCCGGCCGGGATCGAGCGGCCGTCGCGATTGAGGAAGGCGTCGTTGAGCCGGCCGTCGATCGAGGAGATCTGCGACCAGTTGATCTCGCAAGGCTCCGGATCGGCGGGCTGGGTGACATAGTCGCCCTGCATATACCGGATGAACGGCATGGCCTCATTGAGCAGGTTGGTGATCACCGCGATGCCGGACTGGCCCGGGGTCTGCAGTTGCATGGTGTCGGGGTCGAGCACGTCGAGGTGCACGCTGTCCTCGCAGACGTGGTAGCGGCCACTCGGCATCTCCAGCGCGATGCGGGTCGCTTCCTCGGAGCTGTATTCGTCGAGCACCGGGACGCCGAGGCGGCGCGACCACTCGCGACGGGCGGCGCGCGAGGAATATTCCGAATGCGTCACCGCAAGGTAGAGCGAGGAGGCGAATTCCTCCGCGTGCGGCATCAGGGCCTCGAGGTTCGACGGGTAGAGCGAGAGGACCTCGGGCGCGAGCGCGTGCAGGTGCTGCGCGACGCGTGCCGGCGGGATCAGGTTCGAGATGAAGGCCGTCTGATACTTGCCGCCGACCGAGTTGAACCACCACGGCACGGTGTAGACATGCGCCAGCAGGTCGTTCGGCGCGTACCGGTTTCCGCTCTGCATCGCGAACTGGCGGATGCCCTGGACGGTGTCCGTGAGGATCGCGTCGTAGTCGACGCGGATCAGCAGCGTCTGCCCGGACGAGCCCGACGAGCGCGTGGGGAACAGGGACTCGGCGTTGAAGCGCTTGTTGACGCAGCTGTGTGGGAAGGCCGCGACCAGCTCCGGCTTGGTGATGACCGGGATCTTCTGGATGTCGTCGTAGGTGCGCAGATCGCTCGGCGAGAAGCCCGCCGCGTCATATTTGTCGCGATAGACCGGGATTTCGCGGTACGCCATCTCGACGAGCTGCTGCATGCGTGTGAGCTGCTGCGCCCGAATGGCGGCCACCGGCAGATACGGGTGGGCCATGCACTCGGAGAGGTAACGGTTGGTCGCCTGGACGAGGTCGTCGGACCCGACGCCGGCGCGGGTATTGGCCGGACGCGTCGCCTCGGACTCCCAGAACTCGAGGATCTCGGGCCGCTTTCGCGCGGCGGCCCGGAAAGCCACGACACGGTCGGATGCCGGTCGCACGGCGAGATTGTCGCGCTGACGGGCAGGCGTATAGGACAGAAGGGCACTCATGGTCGTGGCTCACTGGGTTCCGTTTTCGCGCATCACTCGATGCACGAGCTTTGGTCACCCAGGACCCGAGTTCCGTTCAAAATAAATGAGAGCCTGGCCTGTGACGGTAATCACAGATGTGGCGCTCGTTGTCCTTGGCAATACAGGCAAATCGCTGCAGAAATGCCGAGGCCAGCGACAGCCTCCCATCTATTTGGCGGCCTCCATCGCAAGCGGCGGCGCCACCGAGAACGCGCGCGCGGCCGCCGGATCGCCCTTCGGCAGATCGAACAAATTGTCCGGAAGCCCGCCGATGTAGTTGACGACCTCGTCGCTGGCCACGACGTCGGCGTATTTCGCGTTGAGGTCGAGCAGATTGACGGCGTGCGAGATCTGCGAGCGGTCGGCGCAGCCATCCTCGACCACGCTGACGCGGAAATTGGCGCTGAAGGCATCGACCGCCGTCGCGCGCACGCAGCCCGACGTGGTCGTGCCGGTGACGAGCACGCTGTCGCACTTGAGCTGCACCAGATAGCCGAGTAGCGGCGTGCCGCAGAAGGCGCTCGGCTTCTGCTTGCCGATCACGATGTCCTGCGGGCCGGGCGCGATGTCGGGCACGATGACGTTGCTCTTGAGCCGGTTTGGCTGCAGGCCCATGTAGTCGCTGGTGACGCGCTTGTTCTTGAACGCCCAGGCGCCCTGGTCCCAGCCGTCGTCGCGCCGAACCCCGGTCGTATAGATGATCGGCACGCCCTTGCGCCGCGCCGCGCCGATCAGCTTCTTGATCACCGCCACGGCCTTCCAGCCGTCCTCGCCGCACGAGTTCATCCAGCGCTTGATCGACTCGAGGATCGGCTCCGGCTTGTCACCGACGAAGCCGTAGTTCACGTCGACGACGAGTAGCGCCGGCCGCTCGCCGAAGCCGCCGGGCGCACCGTAGCCGGAGGCGGCGAACACCTGCTTGTCGCGCTCGGTCAGGTATTTGTCCCAGATGCGCTCGCTCATGACGGTCTCCCTGGCGCTCTTCCTGTCCTGCTGTCGATCCGGCTACTTGAAGGGCTGGTCGCGGTCGAGCCGCGCCTTCGCCTCCTTGGCGATCGTGAGGTCGAACAACTGCTCCTCCGTCACCTTCTTCTCGACGAAATGGAAATCCTTGCTGCTCCAGAAATCCTGCATGTCCATGATCGAGCGGACCTGCGGCATGCCGTCCTCGTTGACGTAGGACCAGTGCGGCGCGATCGCCTTGATCAGCTCCGGCTTGTTGAGCGCCGTGTTCTTGGCGAGGATGTCGATGATATCGGGATACTGGGCCGGGTTGCCGGCGGCGGCGTTGAACTCCTTGACGCCCTGCAGATAGGCCTCGGTAAAGCGGATCATCACGTCGCGATGCTGCGCGATGAAGTCCTTGCGCGCCGCGAAGGTGGCGATCTGGCCGTTCGGCACGATCTGGTCGCCGGTCGCGATGATCGGTCCCCACTTGTTGTTCTGCGCGAAGAAGCCAAACTGATAGGCAAGATCGGTCACGTCGACCTGGCGCTGGCCAAGCATCTTCATCAAGTCGGGCTGCGCGACATTGACGACCCATTGCACGTCCTTGGCGGGATCGAGGCCGACCTTCTGGAGGGCTCTCGCGATATTGTACTGGTTGATGCTCCCGAGCGCGTTGACGCCGACCTTCTTGCCCTTGAGCTTGGCAAAGTCGGCGAGCGAGTGGACGCCCTGGTCGTAGAGCTCCTGAGTCACGTTGACGGCCGTGTAGCCGCGGCCCGGCTGGTTGTGCCCCCAGTCGAGGATGATGACGAGCGGCGCGCCCTTGGCGATGCTGTTGAACAGGTTCGCGGCGGCCGGGAGGTTGGTGATCTCGAGCTCGCCGGCGATCATCGAGGGCACCGCCATCGAGCCGTCGATGAACTGCCGCGTCTCGACCTTGATGCCGAGCTTGTCGAAATAGCCCTTGGTCCGGGCGATGTAGAACCCGCCGCCGGTGATGAACGGCCCGATCCCGACCCGCACGAGATCCGCCGCCGAGGCGTTACGCGGCGAAGCCACCAAGCCGGCCAGAACCGTCATCGCGAGGGCCCATCGCGTCCTTACGCGCATCTTCATGACGTCGTCTCCCCTGTTCCGAGCACGGCGCGCGGCCGGCGGCCGCCGGCCGCGCTGCTCACTTCGCAAACGGCTTCTCCTTGTCGAGCCTCGCCAACGCCTCCTTGGCGATCGAAAGATCGAATAGCTGCTCGCGCGTGACCTTCTTCTCGACGAAGTTGAAATACTTGCCGCTCCAGAAGTCCTGCATGCTCATGATCGAGTCGGCGAGCGGCACGCCGTCCTCGCTGATGTAGGACCAGTTGGGCGCAATCTTCTTGACCAGCTCCGGTTTGTTGAGCGCCGTGTTCTTGGCGAGAATATCGACGATCTCGGGATATTTGTCGGGCGCGCGGGCGGCCGCGTTGAACTCCTTGGCGGCGTAGAGGCAGGCCATCGCGAAGCGCACCGCGGCGTCTCGGTTCTTCACGAGGAAATCCCGGCGCGCCGCATACATGCCGATCGCCGCGTCTGGAACAATCTGATCGTCGCTGGCGACGATCGGGCCCCACTTGTTCTGTTGCGCGAACACGCCGAACTGCCAGGCAAGATCGGTGGCGTCGAGCTGCCCTTGCCCCAGCATCTTCATCAGATCGGGCTGCGAGACGTTCACGACCCATTGCACGTCCCTGGCAGGATCGAGGCCGGCCTTCAGCAGCGCCTGCGCCAAATTGTACTGATTGATGCTGCCGAGCGCGCCGACGCCCATGCGCTTGCCCTTGAGCTTGGCGAAGTCAGCCAACGAATGGACGCCGGCGTCGTAGACCGCCTGGCTCACGTTCACCAGCGTATAGGCGAGGCCGTTGCGGTTGCTGCCGCGGTCGAGAAAGACCACGAGCGGCGCGCCCTTGGCGACGCTGTTGAACAGGCTCGCGTTCGGCGTCATCAGCGTGATGTCGAGCTCGCCCGAGATCATCGAAGGCACCGCCATGGCACCGTCGATGAAGCTCCTGGTCTCGACCTCGAGCCCGAGCTTCGCGAAGTAGCCCTTGTCACGCGCGATATAGAATGCGCCGCCGGTGATGAAGGGGCCCTCGCCGACCCGGATGCGGTCGGCCGCGCCGGCGGCGCCCGCCGTCAGGACGGCGGCCAGGATGGCGGCGAGAAAGGTCCGGCCGCGTGCAAATCCGCTCATGCGTCACCCCTGTTTCAGCGATCGTCGCGATGCGCCCACGGCGCAACCAGGCGATCGGTCCACTGCTGCAATTTGATGACAACCGCCCCCACCACCGCAAGCACCACGAGGCTCGCGAACACCTTTTCGGTCTCCATCACCTGCCCGGCATTGATCAGCAGATAGCCCATGCCGCTCTGGCTCGAGCCGCCGATCATCTCGGCCGCGACGATCAGGATGATCGTCACGCCCATGCCGAGGTGGAGACCCGCGAAGATGCTGGGGATCGCGGCGGGAATGACGACCTTGAGCTGAATCTGCCGCGCGTTCGCGCCGAGGTCCTGCGCGGCCTTGATCAGCCCGCGATCGGCCTGGCGGATGCCCGAATAGGTGCTGATCACGATCGGGAAGAACGCCGTGACGGCGCTGATCACGATGCGGTAGGCCTCGCCGGTGCCGAGCCAGATGATCAGCAGCGGGATGAGCGAGATCTTCGGCAGCGGATAGAGCGCCGCGATCCACACATCGGCCACCGCCGCCGTGATGCGCGACATGCCCATGGCGACGCCGAGCGCGATCCCGGTCACGGCCGCGACCGCGAAGCCGACGAAGATGCGCAGCAGCGTGACGCCGAGGTTATACTCCATGGTGCCGTCCATGATCATGCGCCAGAGATAGACGGCGATCTCGGACGGCGCCGGCAGAAAGATCGGCGCGATGCCGCGCGCCCGCACGTAGATCTCCCAGCCGAGCACGAACAGCACGATGCTCGCGGCCGGTAACACCCGTTCCGCGAGCCGTGCCGCACTCTTGGGCCGCCGCATGCTCATGAAGCAGCCGCCATCTGGTCCTGCTGGCGCATCGCGGCCGTCACCTCCTCGCGGATGAGGTGGAAGGTACGGTCGAACAGCGCGCCGAACTCCGGCGTGCTCACCATCTCGAGCGAGCGGGGACGCGGGAGGTCGACCGCGATCACCTCCTTGATGCGGCCCGGACGCGCCGTCATCACGACGACCTCGTCGCCGAGCAGGATCGCCTCCTCGATTGCGTGGGTGACGAACAGGATGGTCTTGCGGGTGGCCTCGAAGATTCGCGCCAGCTCTTCCTGCATCACGATCTTGGTCTGCGCATCGAGCGCCGCGAAGGGCTCGTCCATCAGCAGGATCGGCCGCTCCATGATCAGCGCGCGCGCCAGCGCAACCCGCTGGCGCATGCCGCCGGAGAGCTGCCCCGGCAGATGGCTTTCGAAGCCGCGCAAGCCGACCGAGGTAATGAGCGTGCGCGCGCGGGCGTAGCGCTCGGCGACCGCCATCCCGCGCATCTCCAGCCCGAATGCCACGTTGTCGATCACGCTGCGCCAGGGAAACAGGTTGAGATTCTGCCACACCATCACCGAGTCGGCGCCAAGCGGGCGCGCGACCGCCGGCGCCGCCGGATCCTCGATGCGGACCGAGCCCGACGTCGCGCTTTCCAGCCCGCCGACGATCTGGACCAGCGTGCTCTTGCCGCAGCCGCTCGGCCCGAGCAGGCAGGTGAAACGGCCGGAACGAAACCGGTGCGAGAAGCGGTCGAGCGCGACAACCTCGGCGCGGCTGCCGCCGCCCCAGATCTGCGTCACGTTCTCGACGAGCACGTCCATCGATCCCCCTTAAAGCATTGGCGCATGTTCTTGTCAGCGAACCGGCCTCCACTTCGCTGGAACATGCGCGAGGCCCGGATCTGTAACAGCAAAAGGCGTGCCGCGCCCCCGGTCGCGTCGTCACACTATGGTTGTTGGATGGGCTCAGGCAGCGCAAGCGCGGCATCGACCATGGCGGTTGCGCGCTTGTAGTCGAAGAAGCGGTTGACGTTCTGCTTCACCAGGAACGAGGCGCCGCCGTAGAATTTCTCGTATTGCGCATGCCGGCTGCCGAACTCCGAGCCGAGGAAATCCGCCACCAGGCGCAGGGTCGCGACGCGGGTCTTTGCGTCGGCCTGGCCGGACTGCATGTAGCGCGCGATGTCGGCCGCCATGGCGGGATTGTCGAAATCGCGCGCCGAGGACGGCAGCGTGATCATGGCGGCGCCGGCGAGCTCGCGGATGGTCTCCAGCATGCGGCCGTTGAGCTCCGATTGCAGCGCCATCACGGAATAGAGGGTCGCCTGCGAGGGCCACAGCACGCCGTCGCGGTCGATGGTCGCGACCGTCTCGTGCGCCTGCAGCATGGAGTCGACGATGGTCGCGAAGGCCGCAAGCTCGCCCATCTCGATATTGACGGCCGGGTGCGCGTCGTTCCCGGTCATCTCGTTCATGCGCTTGGCGAGGCCCATCATGAAGCGCAGCTTGGTGGCGTAGCGGCATTGCGCCTGGTGGTTGCCGTAGAGATGCGCCGGCGTTTTCCACCATTGGTCGCGCGAGACCTCGAGATTGCGATAGACGAAGACGTGCTCCCACGGCACGAACACGTTGTCGAACACGCAGAAGCAGTCGGCCTCGTCGAACCGGCTGGTGAGCGGATAGTCGAGCGGGCTCATCCCCGCGCGCGCGAAGGGGCGGCGCGGATAGAGCTTGAGGCCGGGCGCGTTGATCGGCACCGCGACCGCATTGGCGTAGGCCTCGTCGCCCGGCTGCAGCGGGTGGATGCAGGCAAGATGCAGATAATCGCTGAACACCGCCGCGGTCGCGAGCTGCTGGGCGCCCGAGATGACGATGCCGTCGTCGCGCTCCTTGACGACCCCGGCATAGAGCGTCGGATCGCTCTGCTTGTGCGCCGGCTTCGAGCGGTCGATCTGCGGCGGCACGATCGCGTAGCTCGCATAGAGATGGTTGTCGCGCATGTGCTCGTAGAAACGCACCACATTGTCGGCGAACTGCTGCCCGCCCGCCGCGAACACGCGCGGCACCGCGGCAAAGCCGGTGAAGAACCCGCCGACATGGTCGGGCGTGCGCCCCATCAGCCCGAAGGTCGCTTCCGCCCAAGTCTCCGAGAACAGCCGCTTGGCCTTGAGATCGGCATGCGTATGCGGGATCTGCCACGTGCGCCACACCGGCGCGCCCGTCTTAGGCGACGGGAAGGTCATGCGCTCGCGCATTTCGGGGGCGGCCGCGATATCGAACAAATGCGCGATCCGGCGCGCCGGCTCGCGGAAGGCCGGGTGCTCGGTCACCTTGGCGACGCGCTCGCCGTCGAGGAACACCTGCCGGCCGTCATCGAGCGCGCGCAGCAGCTCCGCGCCGCTGCGCATCGAGGTGCCTGCCGCACGCGCCTCGCCGGACGTGCCTTGCGTCGTCATCGCCGCCTCTCGCCTGTCGGTTTTCCGCGGGTTGGAGCTTGTCGCGGAAATTAGCTACAGTATGTAGGCTTTTTCCGAGGCGGTCAAACAGGGAGGACGAGCCGATGAGGCGCCCGCGCTCGCGGCCGGCATTGCGCGGCCGCGCCAAGGCACAGGAATCCGGACGCAGATCGGCATTCGCGCCGCCGCTGACCGTGTCGCATCCCGCGATGCTCGCGGTCCGGCGGCGACGTCGCGTTTCGCGAGACGCTCTATTCCATGGTGCTCGCCTTCAGCCGGCTGATCGCGTGCCGCGAGGCGTTCGGCCGCGCACTGGCGCTGACCGGATCGCAGTTCGCCGTCCTGGTCGGCACGGCCTATCGGCAGGGCCGCGACGGCGTATCGATCCGCGCGCTCGCCAACCACGTCCAGCTGGCGCCGACCCATGTGACCACCGAGGTCGGCCGGCTGGTGCGCAAGGGCCTGTTGGCCAAACGGGTCAATCGCCGCGACCGGCGGGGCGTGCTGGTCACGCTGTCACCGAAGGGCGAGGCCGCGGTGCGGAAGATCTCGCCGTTCCTGCGACAGGTCAACGACCTGCTGTTTCAGGACATCGGCCGCAAGGAGCTTGCGGCGCTCACGCGCTTCCTGCGGGTGTTCTTGCGCAACGGCGAGGAAGCGCTCGCCGTGATCCGGCGATGCGAGGGCCGCGTATGAACCATCGAGGATTGCGGAGCGAGGACTGCGGCGGGAGGCGGCTCAGCTGCCGCTGCCGCCGCCGCTGAGCACGGCCTTGAGCTCGCGGTCGGGGCCGAAATCGTCGACACTCTCGATCGACATCAGCTCGGCGAGCCGTCGTGCGCGCCCGATTGACGCGGCTCTTGATGGTGCCGACCGCGCAGCCGCAGATGCCGGCCGCTTCCTCGTACGAGAAGCCCGACGCGCCGACCAGCACCAGCGCCTCGCGCTGATCCGGCGGCAACTTGCCGAGTGCGGCGCGGAATTCCTCGAATTCGACCCGGCTCGCCTGCTCAGGCTGCGTCTTCAGCGTCTCCGCGTAGGTGCCCTCGCCGTCCGGCACCTCGCGGCGGCGCTTGCGATATTCGGAGCGAAACAGGTTGCGCAGAATCGTGAACAGCCAGGCCGACATGTTGGTGCCGGGCTCGAACGAGTTGAGATTGGCCCAGGCACGCAGCAGGGTCTCCTGCACGAGATCGTCCGCGCGATCGACATTGCCGCACAACGAGATCGCGAACGCGCGCAGGCTCGGCACGGCGCGCAACATGGCTTCGCTAACGGACGGATTCGTCGGCATGCTCACGACCCTTTATCGTCCGACGCGGCGCTCTCGCCGCGGAAGGCCTCATCCTGCGGCGCCGCGATCTCTCCTGACTCGAGGCGGCGAATGAGGTTGACGAAACGCTCCGGGACGCCCTGGCCCACGACTTCGTTGTATGGGACCTGCAGGTGTGCTCCGATCTTGACCAGCGTTTCGCGGGTCAGACTGGACTTCCGCTTATGGGGCTGCGAGCCTTGCATTGATCCGGCCATCGGTCCTTTCGGCCCAGTCGACTTGTTATGGTCGTTCATGGCATGCCCTCAGACCTTCATCTTCCCGAGAGACACCACATATCGGGAAAGTTGGGCCCGCTCGATTTTGTTCCAACGCCCCAACTGCTTGGGGGTTCCGAGGCCGGGAACTAAATTGTGGGGCCCGCGTTATCAACCCTGTAGCGACTTCATACGGGAGGGACTTTCATGTCGGCAGCCCAAACGGTCTCTAAATACCTTCCGTTCTTGCGCCGATACGCGCGCGCTCTGACGGGCAGCCAAGCATCCGGCGACGCCTATGTGGCGGCGACGCTGGAGACCCTGATCAAGGAGCCCGACTTGCTGAATTCGGCTTCCCAGCCGAAGGTCGCGCTGTTTCGCGTCTTTTCGTCGATCTGGAACTCAGTGCCGGTGAACGGCGCCAAGGAGGCGGCATCGTCGTCGATCCCGGCGGAGCGCCGTATCAGTCATCTTACCCCACGCCCCCGACAGGCATTCCTGCTGGTCTCGCTCGAGGGCTTTTCGGACGATGCCGCTGCCGAGATCCTGGGTGAGGATCTGCAAAGCTTCCGCACCCTGGTCGACGAGGCGGGGCGTGAGCTCGCGGCCGAGATCGCGACCGACGTCCTCATCATCGAGGACGAGACGTTCATCGCGCTCGATCTCGAAGGGCTGGCCGAGAGCCTCGGCCATCACGTGGTCGGCATCGCCCGCACGCATGCCGAGGCGGTCAAGCTCGCCAAGAGCAAGAAGCCTGGGCTCATCCTGGCGGACATCCAGCTCGCGGACGGCAGTTCCGGCCTCGACGCCGTGAACGAGCTGCTCGACGAGTTCGAGGTGCCGGTCGATCTTCATCACGGCCTATCCGGAGCGGTTCCTCACCGGTCAGCGCCCCGAGCCGGCGTTCCTGATCGCCAAGCCGTTCCAGCCCGCGACCGTTTCGGCGGTCGTCAGCCAAGCCTTGTTCTTCCAGCGCAATGCCACGCGCGGCCACCGGCCCGTGATGGCCTGATCCTCCGACTGCATCCCGATCTGTCGACCAGTTCGCCCGTGGGCCCTGCCCGCGGGCGAATTGCTTTTACGTTTCGTCCACCAACAGCCGGCGCCGATCGGCGAATGCCCGGGGCATAAAAAAAGTCGCGGTCAGCATTTCTGCTGACCGCGACTATCTGGCCGGCCGAGCACGGGGGGAGGGGGGAATGGCGGCCGGTCACCACATCAACGCGCGGCCGTGCAGGCGGTTCCGGAAAAAACAACTCATTCTCGCGTTCCGTGATGTGCCCTACCCGCTTTCCATCCGGCACTACCAAAAAACCAAACCCAAGACCCAAGCACCGCTGGAACGAATTAAGGCGCGGCGTGTTGCATGAGTGAAACTGGGGTACGCAGGAGGGGCAGGGAAGCTTTGACACCGTTGAAGGCTCGCGAGGACGCGTGGGCAATAGACGGGGAGGGTTCCATGTTCCACGTTACCTCGAGCTTGGTTGGCGGTGCCGCCGCCGTTGTTGCCTGGGCGCTGGTCGCGCCCTCCCTCAATCCAGCCGTACAGACCGGCCTCACGCCGGCCGATCACCAAAGCGTGAACCGCGCGGCGAAAGGCGACCGCCTCGCGCTGCCGCCGAACTATCGCCAAACGAAACGCCCGGTCGCGACCGTCGAGGTGATCGGCGTGCATGACGCCGCGATCGTCTATCGCGATCGCGACGGGCAAGTGTTGTTTCGCACCGATCCGGTGAGCAACGTCACGGTGATCTCGAAAGGCTTCGTGGTGCCTCAGCTCACGCTGCGCGACACGCCGCAGAGCAACCCGACGCCGATCGTGGCACCGCATGATCGCGACGCCACGCCGGCGATCCCGGTCGGCTGCGAGCCGGTCGCGAGCCCGATCGTCGAGCCGGGCCTCGCGCGCATCGTCGGCCGCTGCCTGTCGTAAGGCGCCGACCCGACATAGGATAGGATCGCGCGTGACGCCTGGCGTTCGCGCGCGACGTTGCAGCTCCAATTCAGCCTCAACGTTGATTCAATTGCGCCGCTCGCCGGCAGCAAATCCTTTCGAGCATGCGTCGTAAGCATCGTTGCGCGATGGCGGCGCCGCACGCGCGCGTGCAACGCGGGCGCGGCGCGATAATGCATTTGTCAGCGCATATGATTGGAACCTGCGAGCCGCGCAGCGTGTTGTGTTCGCGGAATCACTTCTTGCAGCGAACACGCCTTACACGGGGCCCCCCATGAATCATCCGCGCCATCGCCTGACCAATCGACCGTTCATGCGCGCGGCGCTTGCCGCATCCGTCATCGCCTGCGCGCCCGCAGTCGCGTTCGCGCAGTCCTACGCGCCCAATGCGCCGATCGATTATCCGGCTTCCGTGTTCGCACCCGTGATGCACGACGATGCGTCGGCCGGCTTGGACGACACGTCGCCGCTGCGGCGCCAGGTGGTCAACTACGCGACCGGCGAAGCGCCCGGGACGATCGTGATCGATACCCCGCACACCTTCCTCTATCTCGTGCTCGGCAACGGCAAGGCGCTGCGCTACGGCATCGGCGTCGGCCGCCAGGGCTTCACCTGGTCGGGCACCCAGACCATCGCCCGCAAGGCCGAGTGGCCCGACTGGTACCCGCCGGCCGAGATGATTGCGCGCCAGCCCTACCTGCCGCGCTTCGTCGCCGGCGGGCCGAGCAACCCGCTCGGCGCCCGCGCGCTCTATCTCGGCCATTCCGAGTATCGTATCCACGGCACCAACGACCCCGCGACGATCGGCCATCAGGTGTCGAGCGGCTGCATCCGCCTCACCAATGAGGACATCATCGACCTGTTCGGCCGCGTCGGGGTCGGCACCAAGGTCGTGGTGCTGTCGCAGACGCCGCGCAACATGCGTGCGCCGGCCGCGCACGCCGTGCCCCCGCATACGGCTCGCGCGGACACGCGCCAGACGGTCGTCATCCCGGTCTCGGCGACGCCCGCGCCCGCGCCGACCCGGCCGATGTCGATCGCGCCGTCCGGCCTTTATTGAGCGTTATTCTTCCTGCAGCGGCAGCCGCACCGACTTGCCGGTGGCGGCGGCCCGCTCGATCGCGATGGTGGTCTCGAGATTGATGCGCGCCTGCTCGGGCGTGCACTGCACGGTCGGCGCGCCGGTCACCAGGTGATCGAGCCAGGCGCGCGTCTCGTTGCCGAGCGGCCCCCAGAAATCGCCGACCGCCCAGTCGCCCGCCGTGTTGCTACCGAGGAAGGCCATCTCGACCGAATGATCCGGCACATAGGCGTGCGGGATGCCTTTCTCGGAAAAGATCACGTGGTCCATGTGGTCGTCGTCGATGATCATGGTGCCCTCGGTGCCGAGCAGCTCGACGCGATCCGACTGGCCAAGCGTCGGGTAGCGGGTCGGCAGCGCGTAGCTCACGCCGAGATTGATCACGGCGCCATCCGCGAACGTCACGATCGCCCAGGTGACGTCGTCGGCGCCGTAGCCGGCCTCGCGGAAGATGCCGTGCTGGCCGCGCGCCACCACCTCGACCGGATGATTGCCGTCGAGGAACCAGCACATCAGGTCGACGTAGTACGTGAGCACGTCGAGCACCGGCGTCGCGTGCGGATCGCGCTTGAGGATCGCGAAGGCCTGGGCGCGCGAGTTATAGACGCGTGCCAGTCCGCCGACGACACGGCCGAGCCGGCCGTGGCGCATCTGCTCCTTGGCGCGCAGGAAGCATTCCTTGTAGCGGCGGCTGTAGCCGACGCGCAGGTTGCCGTTCTTCCGCTTGAGCAGATCGAGGATGCGACCCGCATCCTTGAGCGAGAACCCGATCGGCTTCTCGACCAGCACCGGCAGGCCGCGCTCGAGCGCCATGCACACCGCCTCGGTGTGCTCCTGCTCGGGCGTCGAGACGACGACCGCGGTGACGTCGGGATGATTGATGATTTCTTCGTTGCTGCCCGAATGGAGCTGCGCGCCGGCCTGCTCGGCCAACGCCTTCGCGCGCGCCGGATCCTTGTCGGAGACCGCGAGGAAGCGCACCGACGGATGCTTGGCGGCCAGTCGCGCCCGCAACGTGCCGATGCGGCCCGAGCCGACCACCGCGATGCCGAGGTGGGATTGTTTCATTCTCTCTCTCCACGTCGTGCGGCGTCATCGCCCGCGAACGCGGGCGATCCAGTACTCACATTGCTTCGTTAGTGGCTACTGGATTGCCCGCGTTCGCGGGCAATGACGTCGCATTTGTTGCTAGGCAAACGTCCGCACCTCGTCCTTCAGGTCCGCCCAGATGCGCGAATAGATGTCGCGGAACTCGGGCGCGACCGCAAGCTCGGCGGGAGGCAGGCGCGGGCGCGGCAGGTCGACCGGAATCATGGATTTCACGCGGCCCGGGCGGTTGGTCGAGACGAGCACCACATCGGACAGGAAGATCGCCTCGTGCAGGTCGTGGGTGACGAACAGCACGGTGCGCTTGTTCTTCTCCCACACTTCGAGAAAGAGCTCTTGCAGCAGCAGCCGCGTCTGGCTGTCGAGGGCGCCGAACGGCTCGTCCATCAGCAGGATGTTCGGCTCGATCGCGAAGGTGCGCGCGACCGCGACGCGCTGGCGCATGCCCTGGCTGAGCTCGTGGCGGTAGTGCCCTTCGAACTTGTCGAGCCCGACGCGACGCAGCCATTCGCGCGCGATCTCGCGCCGGTTCGCCACCTTGCGCACCTCAAGGCCGAATTCGACATTCTCGAGCGCGGTGCGCCACGGCATCATGCCGTCGCGCGCGAACATGTAGCCGACGTCGTGGCGCACGCCGGTCACGGTCTGTCCGTCGACCTCCGCCCTGCCCCGGCTCGGCGCCAGCAGGCCGGAGATGATGTTGAGCAAGGTCGACTTGCCGCAGCCCGAAGGGCCGACGATCGACACGATCGAGCCTTCCGGCACATCGAACGTCACGTCGCGGCAGGCGACGACCGGCTCGCGGCCGCGCGGGCGAAAGACGATGCTGACGTCCTGGATGCGGATCTTGGCGGGGCGGTCCTGCGGCATCGGGCGGTCTCAGGCGCTCGTCATCGACGGTTTCCAGCGCAGCAGCCGCGCCTCGACGTAGCGCATCAGGGCGCTGAACAGCCACGCGACGAAGGCGAGCGTGATCAGGCCCGCGAACACGCCGGCCGTGTTGAAGGTGGCGGCGCTTGACTGGATCACGAAGCCGAGCCCCTGGTTGGACGAGAGGATCTCGGCGACGATCACGCCGAGCAGCGAATAAGTCAGCCCGAGATTGAGGCCGGCGAAGATCCACGGCAAGGTCGAGGGCAGCGTCACCTTCCACAGGATGTCGCGCTCCGACGCGCCCATGAGCTTCGCGATGGTGAGGATGTCGTTGTCGACGTTCTTCGCGCCGCCGAGCGTGTTCACCAGCAGGATGAAGAAGACGAGCGTGAACGCGGTGACGACCTTGGCCGTGATGCCGATGCCGAACCACAGGATGATCAGCGGCGCGAGCGCGATGCGCGGCAGGCTGTTGAGCGCGAGCACGAGCGGGGCGAGCACATCGTCCCAGAACGGCGAGCGCGCGAGCAGCAGCCCGGCGACGATGCCGAGCGCCGAGGAGATCACGAATGCGATCAACGCCTCGAAAACCGTGATCGCCACGTCGGCGAACAGCGCACCGCTCGCGATCTCGCTCCACAGCTCCTCGGCGACGAGCTTCGGGCTGCTGATCCAGAACGGGTCGACCCATCCGACCCCGACCACCGTCTGCCAGATCGCGAGCACGATCCCGACCACCGCGAGGCGGGCGATGAGCACGCGGCGATACCGGATACCCGGATCGGGCTCGGCCGCGAAGCCGAGATCCTCGGGCGCCGATGCGACTGTCATGACGGTGCTACGCGCTCGATGCGGATGATCAGTGCGGCTTTCAATGTGTTTTGGGCTCGGCGAACTCTTTCGGCATGAACTCGGTGGCGACGAGCTGATCGTAGGGCACGGTGTGCGGAATCAGCTTGTTCGCATAGAGCAGCGAGTTGACGTTCTCGATCGCCTGCACGGTCGCGACCGGCCGGAAGATCGTGCGATAGCGCTCGAGATAGGCGCGCAGCAGGGCGGGATCCATTCCCTTGATCGTCTTGGCGCCCACCTTCATGATCTCCTCGATGCGCGCCGGATCGTTGATCGCCTGCTCGGCCTCGACCACCGCGGCGACGATGCCGCGCGCGACCTGCGGGCGATCCTTGAGGAAAGAGGATCGCACCCACATGCCGTTGTAGGCATATTGCTTGAACAGCGGCGCGCCGCCGCCCTCGACGTCGACCACCATCTTCGCGATCTTGAGGCCCTGCACCGCGACGGTCTGCGCCGGCTCGACCGCCATGGCGCCGTCGATGACGCCGTTCTTGAGCGCCGCCAGCATCGTATTGGGATCGCCGACCGGCACGATGGTCACGTCCTTCTTGGGATCGAGGCCGGCCTGGCGCAGCAGATATTGCAAGGTGGTGTCGGTCGAGGCGCCGACCGAGCTGATCCCGATCTTCAGCCCCTTCATGTCGCGCACCATCTCGGGGTACGGCTTGTCGGCGTTCGGCGTCGGCACGTTGTTGCGCACGATCAGGCCGAGCGGCGGAAGCTGCTCGTTGAGCACGAGCAGCTTCACGTCCTGTCCCTTGGCGGCCACCGCGACGCCGTGCTCGACCGCGAAGGCGCCGACGTCGGCCGAGCCGCTGATCATGATGTTGGCCGCCTGGATCCCGGTGCCGTAGACGATCTCGGCGTCGATGCCGTGCTTCTCGAACAGCCCGAGCTCCTTGGCGACATAGACCGTGAAGCAGCAGAGATTGGCCTGGAAGGTGGAGATCCTTATTTTTTCAAGCGCGCCTGCGGGAGCCGTGAACGTCGCCAGCACGGCAAACGCCGCGATCGCCCGCGTCAACGCATTCAGTCGCAAGCCGCCCATTGCGTCCTCCCATGTTGCTCCGTCATCCCGTGGCGCGAGCTGCCTCGGCGGATGATCGACCCCTTGGGGCCGTCGGCCTTCGGCGAAGCGCCTCAGGGTGGCGGAACTATTTCATTTATTCGTCACTATGCCACATGCCGGTGCGCGATGTCGCGGCGATGGCGGCGGATACGGTCCTCATCGACCTCGATGCCGAGCCCAGGCAGGTCGGATACTTCCACATGGCCGTGCTCGATGCGAATGGGGCGCGCGGTCGCATCCTCGGCCAGGCCTTCGACCGACGGGGTGAAACCCCAGGCGATCTGCGGCAGCGCCGCCGCGATATGCAGCCCGGCCGCGCAGGCGATGCTCGACTTGCCGGTCTTGCAGGCGACGTTGACCGACATGCCGAGCTCGGCGCACAGGCGGCCGGCCGCAACCGCGCCGCGCATACCGCCGAGCTTGATGGTCTTGAGGCTCGCGCCGCGCGCGGCCTTGCGCTCGTGGTAGCGGCGGATGTCGAGGAGCCCGTGAATGCTCTCGTCGGCGCCGATCGCGACCTCGCCGGCCGCGGCCGCAACCGCCGCCATGCCGTCGATGTCGTCCGCGGCGACCGGCTGCTCGAAGAATGTCAGTCCGCTGCCCGCGACGGCGCGCACATATTGCATGGCCTCCTCGGCACTCCAGCCCGTGTTGGCATCGGAGGAGATCAGGCAATCGCCGCCCAGCACGTCGCAGACGCGGCGGGTGCGCTCGGCGTCGACCAGCGGCTTGTCGATGCCGACCTTGATCTTGAACGCCTCGAATCCTTCGAGCTTCTTGTAAGCAGCGTCACGCAGGTCGGCGGCAAGCTCGCCGTTGCTGATGACGCCGAGCACCGCGATGCGCTCGCGCATCTTGCCGCCGAGCAGCGCATGGGCGGGCCGGCTGGTGGCGCGGCCGACGAGATCGTGCAGCGCGATCTCGATTGCGGCCTTGGCGGCCTGGTTGCCGTACATGCGCCCATTCATCGCCGCCGAGGCGCCGGCGATGTCCTCGGGATCGCGGCCGAGCACGGCCGGGATCATGTAGGCAATCGCCGCCATCATGCTGTCGACGGTCTCGCCCGTCATGGTCGGGGCGGAAGCCGCCTCGCCCCAACCGACAATATCCCCTTGGCCGGTATCCGCCTCGAGGCGCACCAGCACGTTGTCGGCCTGACGTATTTCGACGCCCGCCATAAAGACGGGCTTCTTCATCGGAAAGGCGACCGCAATCGGCTCGATGCGGGTGATTTTCATGACTTGTGCTCTTCCAGCTCGACGAGGGCGCCGAGGAAATCGGCGGGGTGGATGAAGGCGATGCGCTCGCCTGCGACATTATGTTGTGGACGGCCGTCGCCCAGCATTCGCACACCCCGCCCGCCGAGCGCACCGGCGGCCGCGTCCATGTCGTCGACATTGAGCGAAAAGTGGTGGATGCCGCCCTTGGGATTGCGCTCGAGAAACTTGGCGATCGGCGAGTCCGGGCGCGAGGGCTCCATCAGCTCGATCTTCGCGTTGCCCAGGTCGACATAGACGAGGCGCACGCCTTGTTCCGCGTTGGTGAGCGGCTCGCCGACGGCCAGACCGTAGGTCTCGCGCAGCTTGCGTGCGGCCGCATCGAGGTCGGGCACGACGATGGAGACGTGGCTGAGAGAGGTAAGCATGGCAAAGCCCATCAGCCATCATGCCCGGGCTTGTCCCGGGCATCCACGTCTTCACGGCGGCGTGGCGAAGAAAGGCGTGGATGGCCGGGACGAGCCCGGCCATGACGGGTTGCACGAATTTGGCAAGCCAACATGGCTCACACCACCTTGTCGTCGCGCAGCTTCGCGATCGCTCCCGCGTCCATCCCGATCTCCGCCAGCACTTCGTCCGTATGCTCGCCGAGCAGCGGCGGCGGGCGGCGGACGGAAGCCGGCGTGTCGGAGAACTTGAAGGGGATGCCGAGCATCTTGAGATCGCCGACGGTCGGGTGCGCGACGGTCTCGACCATGCGGCGCGCGGCGGTGTGCGGCTCGTCGAGCGCCAGGGCGACCGTATTGATGCGGCCGCACGGGACGCCGACCGCCTTGAGCTTCTCCAGCCACGCATCGACCTTGTCGGTCGCGAGCGCTTCGCCGATCAAGCCGTCGATGAGATCGCGGTGGGCGACGCGCGCACGGTTGGTGGCGAAGCGCTCATCTTTCGCCCATTCCGGATGGCCGAGCACCGCGGCGGCCTTGGCGAATTGGGTGTCGTTGCCGACCGCGAGCGCCATCATGGCGTCGGCGGCGGAATACGTCGTGTAAGGCACGATGCTCGGATGACCGTTGCCGAAGCGGCCGCCGCCCTTGCCGGTGACGAGGACATTGGCGGCCACGTTGACCAGCATGGCGAGCGAGCTTTCATAGAGCGACACCTCGACCTTCTGGCCCCGGCCCGTGCGATGGCGCGCGTTGAGCGCCGCGAGGATCGAGTTGCAGGCGAGCATGCCGGTGCACACGTCGACGATGGCGACACCGTACTTGGTCGGGCCGCCGTCGCCGGGGCCGCAGATGCTCATGAGGCCGGACTCGGCCTGCAGGATGAAGTCGTAGCCGGGAAGCTGCGCCTTCGGGCCGCTCGACCCGTAGCCGGTGATCTGGCAGCGCACGAGGCGCGGCGCGTGCTCGTCGAACCACGCATCGGTGAAGCCCCACTTGGCCAACGTTCCGAGCTTGAAGTTGTCGATCAGCACGTCGGCGCGCTCGACCAGCTTGCGCAGCACCGCCTGGCCGGCGGGCGCCGCGAGATTGAGCGTGAGCGAGCGCTTGTTGCGGTTCGCGCCGAGGAAATAGGCAGCCTCACCCGCCACGAACGGCGGCCCCCAGGTGCGCGTGTCGTCGCCCGCGCCGGGCGGCTCGACCTTGACGATGTCGGCCCCCATGTCGCCGAGCATCATGGCGCAGAGCGGACCCGCCAGGATGCGCGTCAGGTCGACGACGCGGATGCCGGCGAGCGCGCCGTTGCTTGCTTGCGTCATGTCGCGGCTCAGCTCTTGCGACGCATGGACGGCGACGTATTCAAATCCTTGGCGCAGCCGTCGAGATAGTCTTCCACGGCGCGTTTGTTGCGCGTGCGGAATTTCTGGAAGTCCGGCTTGCGGCCTTCCAGGAAGGCGTTCATGCCCTCGAGGCTTTCCTCCGAGCCCCACACATGGGCAAGCAGCTCCATGCCGTGCTGCCACGACGCGTAGAGCAGGTCGGATTCGAAGTTGAGGCTCTTCTTGGTCATGCGCAGGGTCTGCGGGCTGTGGCCCTTGATGGTCTCGCACCAGACGAGCGTCTCCTTGCGCAGGTCCTTCTGCGCCACGCACTTGTTGATGAGGCCGATCTGCTCGGCTTCCTTGGCCGAGAACCGGCGCGCGCAGAAGATCATCTCGCGCGCGAGCCGCTCGCCGATGATGCGCGGCAGATATTGCGTCGCGCCGACCGTCGGGCAGGCGGCCACTTTCGCACCGGTCTGGCCCAGCATGGCATTCTCGGATGCGATCACGAGGTCGCACCACAGCGCCAGTTCATGGCCGCCACCCATGCACCAGCCGTTGACCATGGCGATCACCGGGATCGCGAGGCCGCGGATGGTCATGGCGAGGCCCTGCATGCGGTCGTTCCACATCGCCGCATTGACCCAGGTGAGCCGTTTCATGGCGTAGAAATCGCCGCCGGCCGAGAAGGCCTTGTCGCCCGCGCCGGTGACGACCGCGCAGGCGATCGAGGGATCGTCACGGGTCGACTTGAGCGCGTCGATCAGCTCGTCGAGCGTCTGCTCGCGGAACGCGTTCATCACCCGCGGCCGGTTGATCGTGACCCAAGCGACCTGGTCCTTCACCTCGTAGAGGATGTCGCCGTAGCGGCGCCTCGTGCGCTTCGGCGCCTTGCTCTTCCTGGTTGCCGTTGCGGCTTTTTCCGCCAGTGCCCGTGCCATGAGACGCTTCCCCGCGAGACGTCATGGCCGGGGTTATCCCGGCCATCCACGCCTTCTGTGGATGCAGGCTACAAAGTCGTGGATGCCCCGGACAAGCCCGGGCGCGACGGTTTCAGGCAACCGAGAAATCGCGCGCCGTCAGCTGCGCGGGCGACACCCGCGACAGGACGAGCGTGTCGCCGGCGTGATCGGTGATGAGCGTATTGCTCCCCGATGCCACGGCGTGGCTCAAAACATCCTGGGCATCCGCGAACGTGCCGGGCGCGAAGACGATCGTATCGTGGTTGGTGTTGGCGGCCGACTGCGGGACGAAGTCGGTGACGGTCGCGTGTCCGAAGCCGGCCGCGAACACGAAGGCCTCGCTCGCGCCGCCGCCGGTCAGGGCCGTGTTGGCGTCGGGCGCGAAGCCGAAGCTCATGCCGGCGGCAGTCGCGACGCTGGTACCGGCGGCCGTATCGGTGAAGACTAGATGATCGGTGAGGCCTTGGACGGTCTCGGAGCCGTCCGCGTTGGCGTATTGATGCACGACGCTCTGGCCGCCCGCGCCGAAGCCGGTCGCGGACAACGTGTAGCTCGCCCCGGTCACGCCGCTGAGAAAGGACTCATGCGTGCTGCCGTCCCCATTGTAGGTCCAGCTCTGCGTCATGCCGTTCGCGTAGATCGCTTCCGACTTCCTGCCGTTCGCGTAGACCAGATCGTAGTCGGTCGAAGGCTGGCCGTTGCCGTCATAGTGGATGTCGTGGATCGAGCCGTCCGGGTTCCACGTCTCGTTTTGCACGGGTGTGGTGCCGTTCGCCCAGGTCTCGCTGACGGCCTTGCCGTTCGACCCGTAGATCGTATCGGTCGAGCTCGAGATCGATCCCGTGATGCCGGAGACCACGCTCTCGTGCAGCGAGCCGTCCGCATTGTAGGTCCAGGTCTGGGTGAGGCCGTTGGAGAAGATCGAGGCCGCCTTGTGGCCGCTCGCGTCGTAGACGACGTCGTAATCCGAGTAGGCCTGGCCCGTGATGCCGTAGTAGTGGATGTCGTGGATGCTGCCGTCGGAGTTCCACGCCTCGGTCTGCACCACGGCGGTGCCGTTCGACCACGTCGCACTCACGGACTTGCCGTTGGCTCCATAGAGCGTGTCGGTCGAGGTCCAATTCTCGCCCGTGATGCCGGTGACGGTGACCTCGCTCAGAACCGGTGAGGATGGCGCCGGAAGGCTGCCGGCGGTAGACGCGGTGCCCAGCCCGGTCGCCGCGTCCGGCGCGTAGAGCACGTCCACGGTCGTCGCGGTCGCGCCATCGATCGAATAGTACTTGACGTCGTGGACCGAGCCGTCGGCGTTCCACGTCCAGGTCTGCGAGCCCGTACCGTAGGGCTCGGTCAGGGAGATGCCATTGGCGCCGAAGGCGGCCTGCTGGGCCGCGCTGAGCGTCACGTCCTGGTCGGCCGCCGCGATCGTCTTGATGCCGAGCGCCGCGATGCTGGCGATATCAGTCGCGGTCAGCGCCCCCACGTCGGAGGCGAGCGAGCCGGCGCCCTTGAAATACTCGGTGACGATCGCCTGCGCGGGCTTGCCCATGGGCGAGTAGCCGGCGGGCGAATAGGCGTTGTTGAGGTCCCAGTCCCAGAACTCGACGCCCTGCAGCGAGGTGCCGGCGGACGGGCCCCACACCTGCATGAAGGCCTGATAGGCGGCGGCCTGCTCTTCCGTGTCGAGCGCGCCGGAGAGCTGCCAGTCGCCGGAGATCTGGCCGTTGTAGTCGAGGCTGAGATAACCGGCCTCGGTCATCAGCACGGGCTTGCCGTACTGCTGGGCGAGCGATTGGATGAAATCGTAGGGCGACATGTTGTCGAACGTGGGCGCCCACCAGTCCGAGGCCGCCGGCACCTGGTGCCAGGCATTCACGATGTCCTGCACGGTCGGGGTGCTGCCCGTCACGGTGAGCGGCGGGTAGGTGTTCACGCCGATCGCGTCGAGCTGGTTCCAGAAGCTGACCTTGTAGGCCTCGTCGGTTGCCGCAGCGTAAGTGACCTCGCCGCTATAGACGGCGCGCACCGACTGGATGATATCGGTCCAATACGGCAGGTACGGCGCGGTCGTGAGGCCGCCGAGCTCATTGCCGATCACGAAGGTCGAAACGCCGGTTTCCTGGGCGATCTCGGCGAGATGCACGATCTCGGCCTTATAGGTGGCGAAGAACGTCGCGATGTCGCTCGGCTGCAGCGCGGACGACATGGTGTGGTCGAGGCCCGAGATGTCGGGCTTGAGCACGACCGACAGGCCGTCCTTCTCGGCATTGAGAATGCCCTGGATGAGGCTCGCGTCGCTTTCGGTCTTGTCCGGATCGGCGAAGACCGTGCTCGAGGTCTGGCTCGCTGTCCAGATGCGCGGCACGATCTCGATCGAGTTGGCGCCGGTCGCGGCGATCTGCTGCATCGCCTCGTCGGCCGCGGCGCCGCCGACCTGGCCGTTCCAGTTGGACAGCACGCCGAAACCTTGAACCGGAAAAGCACCCGACATCCGCACGCCTCGTGAGATTTTGCTGTTGCGCGAAGGTGCTGCAAAGGTGCTTGGGCGCGTCGCCGCGCCGGGAGAGCGCCGGATGCCTGATCGTCTGGAACTTTCAGGATCTGCGGGCCGCGGTGCGGGCGAGCAACGCGAGATTAGAATTCGAATCTGAGGAAAGCTTTAAGTCGGGCGTCGCGAATTGCAGCGAGTGAAGAAAAATCACTCAAGCGGCACGCGCCTTCGCGGAACTTAGCGATGGAAAAGTTCGTCGCGGCTCGCACCATCGCGGCCGGGCACGATGCTCTGACCCAACGTCAATTGCGTGCAGCGCCGGAGAGTCGGCGAGGTGTAGCCCGCATGGAGCGCAGCGAAATGCGGGGCCTCCCCTCCCGGATTGCGCTTCGCTCCATCCGGGCTACATGGCTAGACCGCCTGCACGGCCTCGATCAGGTCGCGGCTGCGCGGAATGTCCGGCCAGGCATCATTGAAATCGTCGACCAGCACCTTGAAGCCGGGTGCGTCGGCGAGCGCGCGCAGCGTCGCCATGTCGGGGAGCTGATACATCGCGTAGTGAACCGAGGGATCGAGGCGGCTCCAGAAGCGCCAGGCCTTCTCGGCCTTGAAGTAGGCCACCGCCATCGGCACGTGGTGGTCGCCGTACCATTGATCGAACTTGCGCGCGGTCGGCCTCGTTCGCGACCTGCGCCCGCACCATGAAATAGGCCTTGCTCGCTTCCATATGCATATCCTCCGTGACCGAGGTTGGCCGGGTTCCGTACGGGCATTAATGCCACGGTCACCGCGTCAGCGCGACCAGATAGACGCTCGCCGCGCTTTCCGACGGATTGACGAAGCTGCAGGCCATGGCGGGGCCGAGTGCGAGGCAATCGCCACGGCGCAGGCGATGGGTCGTCTGCCCCTCGACGAAGTCGAGCGCGCCGGCGAGCACCCAGACGCATTGGCCACGCAGGAACGTGAAGGCGGAGGCCGGGTAGTCGATGCGCGCGCCCGGCGGCAGCTCGACCTGCACCAGCTCGGGCAGAGCGCCCGGCGGCGACACGGCGCGGCGGACATAGCCGGTCGCTGGATCGCTCCAGCGCGGCTGGCGGCCGGCACGTATGAGGCGGCCCTCGCCGCTCGCGTCGCTCTCACTGCGCGCGAGCAGGGTCGAAAGCGTAAGCCCGAAGGCGCCCGACAGGCGGCCGAGCAGCGCGGCGGTCGGGCTCGCCTCGTTGCGCTCGACCTTGCTGATCATGGCGCGCGAGACGCCGGAGCGCGCCGCAAGATCGCCGATCGACCAGCCGCGCGCCTCCCGCTCGGCCCGCAGGCGCCCCGCGAGCGAGGCCGCCGCCGTATCTTGCATAGTCTCCATATCGTCCATTATAATGGACAGCGGCGGTGGCGTCCATGCCTTGTACGCCGCCCGCTCTCTCCCTCCCTGTTTGCGTGCAGCGGACGTTGTGATGCGCGAAATCCACCTGAACGCCTTCGACATGGCCTGCCTGGGCCACATCCAGCAGGGCATGTGGACGCATCCGCGCGACCGCTCGGCCGACTACCGCTCGCTCGATCACTGGGTATCGCTGGCGCGCCTGCTCGAGCGTGGGCTGTTCGACGGGCTCTTCCTCGCCGACGTGCTCGGCATCTACGACGTCTACGCGGGCTCGCCCGACGCGGCGCTGCGCAACGCCGTGCAGGTGCCGCTGATCGATCCGGTGTTGCTGGTCCCCGCGATGGCGCATGCGACCACGCATCTCGGCTTCGGCGTCACCTGCAATCTCGCCTACGAGCCGCCTTATCTGTTCGCGCGGCGCATGTCGTCGCTCGACCACCTCACCAACGGGCGGATCGGCTGGAACATCGTCACCGGCTATCTCGACAGCGCGGCGCGCGGCATGGGGTTCGACGCGCAGATGGCGCATGACGATCGCTATGACCTCGCGGACGAGTACATGCAGGTGGTGCGCGCGCTGTGGGAGGAGAGCTGGGAGGACGGCGCCGTACGCGCCGACCGCACCGCCGGCATCTACGTCGACCCGGCGCGCGTGCATCGCGTGCGCCATCAGGGGCCGCAGTACCGTATCGACGCGATCCATCTGTGCGAGCCCTCGCCGCAGCGAACGCCGGTGCTCTACCAGGCCGGCGCCTCCGAGCGCGGCCGCGCTTTCGCGGCGCGGCATGCGGAATGCGTGTTCGTCAACGCGAGCAGCAAGCAAAACGTGGCTCGGCTCGTGGCCGATCTGCGCGCCCGCGCAGCGCCACGGCCGTTGCAGGTTTACGTGGGCGCGACCGTCGTGGTGGGGCGCACCGAGGCCGCGGCGCACGAGAAGCTCGCCGAGTACCGCCGCCACGCCTCGGTCGAGGGCGCGCTCGCGCACGCCGCCGCCTCGCTCGGCATCGATTTCGCCAAGTTCGGCATGGACGAGCCGGTCGACGGCGGCGCCTCGCAGGCGATCCAGTCGAACGTCGACGCAATGGCACGCACGCTCGGCCCCGGCTGGACCAAGCGCGCGCTGATCGACAGCTTCGTGCTCGCCAGCCGCCAGCCGCCGATCGTCGGCGATCCCGCGAACAGGTGGCCGACGCGCTCGCCGGATGGGTAGCCGAGGCGGATGTGGACGGATTCAACCTGTCGCGCACCGTGATGCCCGAGTGCCTGGAGGATTTCATCGAACTGGTGGTGCCGCGCCTGCAAGAGCGCGGGATGTACAAGCGGGCGTATCGGGAGGGGACGTATCGGGAGAAGTTGTTTGGGTGAGGTCGCCCGGGAGATGCCTGGCCGCCAGCCCTCCTCGCTCGGCTCCAGCGAGTGCGGCCGCCGTACGGCTCACCCGACCTTCGTGAATTGATGTCGTCATCAATGGCCAAGAACGCCAAAACCCACTCCCCGCAGGTGCGGGGAGTGGGAGCTGAAGCCGTGACCTTGCCGAGGTTTTCCCGGCCTACGCTCAATTCGCCTGCGCGAGCTTGCGCGGGGCAGGCGTGATCTCGAGCTTCCACGCCTTGTCGTCGCCGAGGTAACGGTCGGCGACGGCCTGCACGTCGGCGGGGGTGACGGCCTCCAGCATGGGAGCAAGGTGCTGGATCACGTCAACACGGCGCGGGTCATCCTGGGCACCGATGAGGGTGAGAGCCCAGAAGACGTTGCTCTGCCGACCCGCGATGAGGCGCTCGAGCGCTGGTTTGCGGGCGCGCTCGAGCTCGTCGGCCGTGACCGGATGGACGCGCAGGTCGGCCGCGATCGTGCGGACCGCGTCGAAGAACAGTGACATCTTCGCAGGCGGCAGCTCCGTCGAGGCATGCAGATAGCCCTGGCCCGGCTCGGTATCCGACATGAACGAGCTGACGGTCGGGCTGTAGGTCACGCCCTCGTTGATGCGCAGCTGATCGAGAAGGCGTGTCGAGAAGATGCTCGACAGCAGCTGCAACGCGGCCCGATCCTTCTGGTGGAATTCGTCGGTCGTGTGCCACGCAACCGCCGCCAGACCCTGGTCCGCGCGGCCGTGATGATGAAATCACGATCGGCGTCGCGGTCGGTGCCGGGAAATGCACCGGGCCGGCGTTGGCGAGCGACGTTGTCCCGGCGCTGCGTGCCGGCAGCGCGCCGAAGGTGCGGGCGACCTCGTCGATCGCGTCGTCAAGCTTGACGTCGCCGACGATGGTCACCTCGAGCGGCGCCGAGGCGAGGATCGGTGCGAGCACCTCCTTGAGCTCCTCGGGCTTGGTTGCGCGGATGGCGGCGAGCGAAGGCTCGCACCAGCGCGGATCCTTGCCGTACAGCTCGCACGGGCGCACCCGTTCGAATATCGCGCTCGGCGAGGTATCGACGTTCTGCGCAACGGTCGCCGCGAGGGCCTGCGCGCGATCGAAAGCGCCGTCGCGCCAGCCGGGCGCGCTCACGAACGCGGCGAAGAGCTGGAGCTGGGTCGCGAGATCCTGCGGGCGCGTCGGGCCCCACAGCATCAGGCCGTAGTCCTCCAGGCTCTTCCCGGCGCCGACGATCCGGTCGGACAGGGCGGTCTGGATCTCCTCGAAGGAAAGCGCCTTGGTCCCGCCGAAGAACAGCGCTCCGGCGCCGAGCCCCCAGATCGCGGTCGGGCGGTCGGCCGGCAGGTCGAGCCGGCCGTTGCCGATGCGCACATTGGCGATCACCTCGCCGGCGCGCAGGGTGGTCGGCCGCACCGTCAGGCGCACGCCGTTGGCGAAACGCACGTATGTCGTCTGCAGGTCGGCGACGGTCCTGCGCTCGACGACCTGGCCGGCCCGCCCGAAGTCCGTGTAAGGCCAGGTCACGCGCGCCTCGGCGGCAGGCGGCGTCAGCGGCGCCTTCACGGCTTGCGACAGCGCGGCCGCGACCGCCGCCTCGCCGCCCTCGACCGGGACCGGGCTCGACAAGAACACGATCGGCCCATGATCGCGCATCAGGTCGCCGATCGCGGCCTTGATCTTGTCCGGGGTCAACGTCTTCAAGGCCTGATCGACGATCGCGAGCACCTGGTCGGGACTTTCGTAGACCTCATTGTGCACGAGCTCGTTCTGGATCCCCGCCGCAAGCTCGCGCGTCGATCGGTTGCCCGCGATGGCGACGTTGTTCTGGAGCGATGTCCGCAGGCTGCGCTTGGCGCGGTCGAGCTCTTCGGCGGTGACGCCGTAAGCCTCCATCTGACGCGCGACGCGGACGGCCGCATCGAGCGCGACATGCCAGTCCTGAGGCCGGATGGTCGTGTCGACCGTCCAGAGGGACGCGCCGGGCACATTGCGGGCGTGCTCCACCGAGGTCGTCAAAAACGCATGGTCGGCGCCGTTGGTGATGCGATCGAGCCGGTATTCCATGATCCGCAGCGCGACCAGCTTGGACCAATCGGCGGTCTCGCGCGCGATGGTGTCGGGCTGCGACGGCATGAGCCAGCCGAGCTCGAGCACCGGCGGTGCGCCCGGCTCGACGAACAGCGACGCCTGCGGGCCGCGCGGCTGCGGCGCAGGCCGCACCGGATCGTGACCAGCCGGACCGTTGGGCTTCCAGTCGGCGAACAGCTTCTCGATCTTCGCCTTCATCTCGGCGGGATCGATCTCGCCGACGACGATCAGGGTCGCGCGCTCCGGCCGATAGAAGGCGTTGTAGTAGTCGCGGATCAGCGATACCGGCGCGTGCGCGATCACGTCGGTCTGGCCGATCGGCATGCGCGAGGTGATGATGTCGTCGGGATAGAGCACCCGCATGACCTGCTTGACCGCCCGCAGGCCGGGCGTGTCGCGCAGCCGCTCCTCGGACAGCACGGCGCCGCGCTCGGCGTCCATCGCAGTCTGCGCCAGCGTGAGCTCGCTCGCGATGTCGCGCAGGCGCAGGAGCCCAGCGTCGACCGTCTCGGCATCGTTGCGCGGGAAGTTGAACTGGTAGACCGTGAAGTCCTGGCTGGTCATCGCATTGGCATCGGCGCCGATCTCGACGCCGAGCCGCTGCAGGCCGGGCCAGACCTCCGCTTCCGGCACGTGACGCGAGCCGCGGAAAGCCATGTGCTCGAGGAAATGCGCAAGCCCCTGCTGGGCGTCGCTCTCCTGCAGCGAGCCGGCGTCGATGTTCAGCCACATCGAAACCGCGCCTTTCGGCATCGCGTTGTGTCGTATGGCGTAGCGCATGCCGTTCGGCAGCGTGCCGAACAGCACGGCCTTGTCGGGGGTGACGTCGCTATGCTGCTGCGGCCAGTCGGCGGCGGCCGCGCGGGGGAGATCGGGAAGCATCAGGGCGCCAAGGGCGACGCCAAGGCAGAGGGCAAGGCGGAACGGTAGACGTGCAGCAAAACGTCCGTGCATGGGCGGGGGGTCTCTTTAATGGTTCGAGGAATCGCGGTGCGGCGCGACACAGGCAGCACCCGATTAGTCGAAGACGGACACCAGCCGGTTCAGATCGAGCCCAAGCGCCGCCGATGACGGCGCGTCACTGAGGCCACCGGGTACCAGCAACGCCGCGGCGAAAACATATGGTCCGGCACTCATGGATCGCGACGCGAGATCGCGAGCCGGAGGAGTCATTCCAGCAACGCGGAGCCAAATTTCTCGAAAAATATGTCGTGTGTAACGGTCCCGATGCGCGCGCTCGCGCACATCCTCTCCAACTGACATTGAGTGTGTGTTGAAGCGCCGCGCCAGCCAAGGATACGATGACGGCGCGAAGGCCGAGAGGGGACCAACGCCCGCTGGCCGGGCGCGTACGTCAGCGCGCTTCGGCCATTACGATCCATATGTCGGCCTGGATTTCGTTCTTGCGCGCCTTTGCCAATTGTGTGACGGCTGAAATCCTAGTCTGGGAATTGTGCGCCCAGGCTTACCCGCAATCCCGCCAACAAACCCGGCCCGTCTGACAGCGGCTGAGCGCGTGGCGCCGTCGCCTGTCTTGCCGCGGTCACAACCGCACGTAAGCACTCGCCCGGATTTCTGACCGTTTCCGTTGCTCCGCGCATTGCTTTTTCCATTGCTTGCCATTGTTCTTGGCCCCGCGGCTTTTTTCCCGCCGGGTCAAGGCATTGCATTGTAATTGGCCCCGCATTTCCATTGCAGATCGATTGTATTTTTTTGAAGCCCCTCCCCGCCAGTGCGCGCGACGCGCTGACAGGCTCGTCGCACACCTTTTCATTGATTGCGCCCGCGAAATCTCGAAGTCCTTGGCGAAACAAAATGACAAAACGCCATTCTGGCCCATCTCGGACACGCCAATCGCGCCGGCGGATGTCAGCTTGGCGAGGGCGAAGCAACTCGTCGTCGCTATCCCACCTTGCTGCTCGCGTAACTACATCGAGCGCGTTTGCGGAGGGATGACTCTGGAACGGGTCGGATAGAATAAGCCCCCGCCGGTGAAGGCGGAGAAGGTGGAAGCCAAGAGCCGCAGCTAGGGCTTCGTCGGCGACGGCTCGGTGGCCGCCTGCCCCCGGAACGGTAGCAGGAAATGTAGTGGTGCTGAGCTAGCTAGATTGTAGCAGCTCGCGCCAAAACCTTCCTGTACTCTCTCCTGTGATGCGCTATCAACTGCCGACCGCCAAGGAGTCCTCCATGAAGCGTCTTGCAGCCAGCCTCGTGTTCGCGGCTGTCGTCCTCATGCCTGCGGTGTCCTTTGCGCAGTCTCAGCCCAGACCTACGACGAGAGTTATCCCTTGTGATGCCACCTGCAAACACCAGCATTGTACCGACTTCTGCGCGGACCACGCGAGGGTGGTCTGCGGCGGTGCCTCGGCCGAGAACATGAGCCAGTGCATCGTGCGGAACCAGGGCAAATGCATACCCCAATGCATGAGGGCGCCACTTGGCGAGGATTGAGACGGACACGCCAGGTCCGCATCGATATCATCCCGATATGATTGGTTCGGTCGGGGACGGGCTGGTGGCAGGGGGCGATTGAGTGGATCGACGCAGGCCCTCACGCCTGAAGATGCCCATGTGAAGTGGAAGTGTGGAAACGACCGGACATTCGGTCAATGGGCTGCAATGTCATTGCGCCTCCACGACTAGTCATTCCAAAATCGCGGAGCCAAATCGGAGCAAAATTTTTGGAGCCAAAATCTAAGTCATTGATTTTATGGCGATCCCGGGAAGACTCGAACTTCCGACCTTCGGTTTAGGAAACCGCTGCTCTGTCCAGCTGAGCTACGGGACCGATCCGGCGGACTCAATATCAGAGGCGGCGCGTGCGATCTACCGCCGGGCGCGCTTATGGAAATCGCGGCGAGCGGTGCACGTCCGATCAACTCCGCACCCCTCACCCCGCCCCTCTCCCTGCAAGTGCGGGGGAGAGGGAGCTCAGGCGCTGTGCCTCAGACACGCGCGCCGCCGCCCGGCCCTTAATTCGCCCCGGCTGGCGGGGCAGGCGTGATCTCGAGCGTCCATGCCTTGCCGTCGCCGAGGTAGCGGTTGGCGGCGGCCTGCAGGTCGGCGGCGGTCACGGCCTTCAGCGTCGGGACCATGTCGCGGATCACGTCGAGGCGGCGCGGATCGTCCTGGGCGCCCGCCAGGTAGCCGGCCCAGAAGCCATTGGCCTGCTGGTTGGCGATGAGATCCTCGAGTGCCGGCTTGCGGGCGCGCTCGAGCTCGTCGGACGCGACTGGGTGGGCGCGCAGGTCGGCCGCGATCGCGCGGATCGCGTCGAAGAACAGCGGCATCTTGGCGGGCGGCAGCTCGGTCTCGGCGTAGAGATAGCCCTGGTTCGGCGCCACGTCGGAGTTGAACGATCGCACCGTCGGGCTGTAGGTCACGCCCTCGTTGATACGCAACCGGTCGAGGGCACGCCAAAAGAAGACGGCGGCGAGCACCTGCAGCGCGCCGCGATCCTTCGTGTGGAATTCGTCGGTGGTGCGCCAGGCCGCCGCCGCAAGGCCCTGGTCCGCGCGGCCGTGGTGATGAATCGCGACCGGCGCCTGGCTGGGTGCCGGGAAATGCACCGGATCCGCCTTGGCGAGCGACGATGTCCCGGCACCGCGCTTCGGCAGCGCGCCGAATGTGTGGGCGACCGCATCGATCGCGGCGTCGAGCTTGACGTCGCCCGCGATGATCACCTCCAGCGGCGCCGAGGCGAGGATCGGCGCCAGCACCTCCTTGAATGCGTCGGTCTTGGTCGCCGCAAGGTCGGCGAGCGAAGGCTTGCACCAGCGCGGGTCCTTGCCGAACAAATCGCACGGGCGCATGCGCTCGAACAGATCGCTGGGCGAGGTGTCGGCGGCCCGCGCCTTGGTCACCTCGATGGTGCGGGCGCGGTCGAGGGCGCCGTCGCGCCAGCCGGGCGCGCTCACGAGGGCGGCGAAGACCTGGAGCTGCGTGGCGAGATCCTCCGGCCGCGTGGTTCCCCACAACATCAGGCCATCGTCGACCAGGCTTTGCTCGTCCTTCAGGACCCGGCCGGACAGGGTGCGCTGCATGTCCTCGACAGACAGAGCCTTGGTCCCGCCGAAAAGCAGCGCGTTGTCGTCGAACGCCCAGATCGCGGTCGCGCGATCGGTCGGCAGGTCGAGCCGGCCGTTGCCGATGCGCACGTTGGCGATAACCTCGCCGGCGCGCAGGCTGCTCGGCCGCACCGTGAGGCGCACGCCGTTGGCGAAACGCACGAAGGTGGTCTGCAGGTCGGCGATCGTCTTGCGCTCGACGATCTGGCCGGGAGGTCCGAAATCCGTGTAGGGCCAGGTCACGCGCGCCTCGGCGATGGGCGGCGCGAGCGGCGCCTTCACGGCGGCGGCAAGCGCGGCCGCGACCGCCGCCTCGCCGCCCTCGACCGGCGTCGGGCTCGACACGAACACGAGCGGCCCGCGATCGTGCATTATGTCGCCGATCGCGGCCTTCATCTTGTCGAGCGTCAGCCCCTTGAATATCTCGTCGACCATCGCGAGCGCGTCGGCGGGGCTTTCGTACACCTCATTCATCGCGACCTGGCTTTGGATGGACTCGGCAATGTCGCGTGACGGCCGGGTGGCTGCGTTGGCGGCGGCGGATTCGAGCGCCGCCCGCACGCCGCGCTCGGCGCGATCGAGCTCGTCGGCGGTGACGCCGTAGGTTTCCATCTGACGGGTGATGCGCACTGCGGCATCGAGCGCGAAATGCCAGTCCTGCGGCCGGATCTCGGTCTGCATCGACCAGATCATGGCGCCAGGAATCTCGTGATTGCCCTGCGGCGTGATCTGCGCGAACGGGTGCTCGGTGCCGTTAGTGACGTCCGCCAACCGGAACTGAAGAATCTGCAGCGCGAGCAGCTTGGCCACGTCGTCGGCCTCGCGCGCCGAGAAAGTCGGGCCGCGATGGCAGGACCCAACTCAACGACATCATGGACGGTGCCCCGGCCTCGACGAAGAGCGACGCCTGCGGGGCGCGCGGCCCCGGCGTCGGCCGCACCGGATCGTGGCCGGCTGGGCCGGTCGACTTCCAGTCGGCAAACAGTTTCTTGATCTTCGCCTCGATCTCGGCGGGATCGATCTCCCCGACCACGATCAGGGTCGCGCGCTCGGGCTGGTAGAAGGCATCGTAATAGTCGCGGATCCGCGCGACTGGCGCTTGCTTGAGCACGTCGGTCTGGCCGATCGGCCAGCGCGACGTAAGAACGTCATCGGGGAAAAACAGGCGCACCACCTGCTTGATCGCCCGATAGCCGGGCGTGTCGCGCAGCCGCTCCTCCGACAGCACGGCGCCACGCTCGGCATCCATGGCGGTCTGCGCGAGCGTGAGCTCGCTCGCGTTATCGCGCAGACGCAGCAGCCCGGCGTCGACGGTCGCGGCGTCATTGCGCGGGAAGTTGAACTGATAGACCGTGAAGGACTGGGTGGTCCCCGCATTGGCGTCGGCCCCGATCGCCATGCCGAGCCGCTGCAGGCTAGGCCACACTTCGGCTTCCGGCACGTGGCGCGAGCCGCGGAACGCCATATGCTCGAGGAAATGCGCGAGCCCCTGCTGGGCGTCGCTCTCCTGCAGCGAGCCCGCCTCGATATTGAGCCACATCGAGACGGCGCCCTTCGGCGTCGCGTTGTGCATGATGGCGTAGCGCATCCCGTTCGGCAGGGTGCCGAACAGCACGCCCTTGTCGGCCGGCACGTCGCTATGCTGCTGCGGCCAGTCGGCCGCGCTAGCGCGCGGAAGCTCGGGGAGCACGAGGGCGCCGAACGCGACGCCGAGGCAGGCGGCCAGGCGGAGCGAGAGGCGTGCGGCGGAAGATCCGGGCATGGGCGGGATTATTCCTTCAGGGGTTTCGAACCGTCGGTCGCGGGCGGCCGATGTCGGCGCTACATCAAACGCCGCTTTGATTAGCCGAATGCGGACACCGGCGGGTGGACAAGTTTGCATATAAAATAAAAACGGACATTTTGTCGCCCAATCATTGGGGAAGCCTGATGGCGATTGCCGGGGGCATCATGTCGGCAAGCTCGATCCTTCACTTCGCACCGCGGCGGGCGCGCGCGCTTCTTCCCGCCGTGATCGCCTGCGCGATCGCGCTCGCCGCACCGGCGCACGCGGCAGCGCGCCAGAGTTCCGCGCCAGCCGCCTGCCAACGCGAGACCGTCGCGACCGGTACCGTCAAGGCGATCGTCGACGGCCGCACGTTCGTGCTCGCCGACGGCCGCGAGATCCGGCTTGCCGGCATCGAGGTGCCGTCCGGGCCCGCTACCCCGGAGCCGATCAAGGCGGCCGCAACAGCCGCCGCGAACGTCGCTCCCGATCCCGGCGTTGCGGCCACGAATGCCCTGGGCGCGCTGGTCGCGGACCGGGAGGTGATTCTCAAATATCCCAAGCTCGTGACCGACCGCTATGGCCGCATCATCGCGGACGCGGCCGCGACCGGCACCGGCTCCGTCGTAAAATCCTTGCTGGCCCAAGGTCTTGTCCGGGTCGCCGCGCAGGCCGGGGAACCCGCCTGTGCGGCCGAACTCGTGGCCGCCGAACGCACCGCGCGGGCGCAAAAGCTTGGCCTGTGGGGCGATCCGCGCTATTTTCCCAAGTCGGCCGACGACCCGGCGGGGGTCCTGGCCGAACGGGGCCGTTTCACGCTGGTCGAAGGAAAGGTCATGTCGGTGCGCGAAAGCGGCGGCACGATCTACCTGAATTTCGGGCGGCGGTGGAGCGAGGATTTCACCGTTACGATTTTGAAACGTAACGAGCGTCAGTTTACGGCCGCGGGCATCGCGTTGCGTTCGCTGGGAGGGCGTCGCGTTTTGGTGCGAGGCTTCATCGAGGAACGGGGTGGTCCCTGGATCGATGCCGTGGGACCTGAGCAGATCGAGATTTTGGCCGACAGGTAAGCGACCAAGGGACGGGTTGCGGGTGAACTGGGTAGCGGATTCATTGCGGCGACATGTGCGCGGCGCGGAGCGGTCTCTGATCGCCCTGCTCGCCGCCGCGTTGGCGCTCGCCGCCTGCTCGGGCGACCGCTTCGTCGGCGACCAGCAGAACCTGATGACCGCGGCGCCGCAGCAGACGGCGACGCAACCCGCCACACCGCCGACGCCGGCCGAGCGCGAGCACCAGCGGATCCTTGCGGCCTATGGCGGCGCCTATGACGACGCGAAGCTCGAAGCGCGCGTCAGCACGCTCGTCAACCGCCTGGTCGCGGCGTCCGACCGGCCCGACATCACCTACAAGGTGACGCTGCTCAATTCACCCGCCGTCAACGCCTTCGCGCTGCCGACCGGCCAGCTCTACGTGACGCGCGGGCTGCTCGCGCTCGCCAACGACGACGCCGAGCTCGCCTCGGTGCTCTCCCACGAGATGGCGCACGTGATCGCCAAGCACGCCGCGCTGCGCGAGGAAGAAGCGCGCACGGTGTCGATCAGCAGCGCGGTCGTCAACGACGTGCTGAGCGACCCGCAGGAAGGCGCGCTCGCGCTCGCCCGCTCGAAGATCAAGTTCGCGACCTTCTCGCGCGCGCAGGAGTTCCAGGCGGACGAGATCGGCGTCAGCATCGCGGCCCGCGCCGGCTACGACCCGTTCGGCGCCTCGCGCTTCCTCACCTCGATGGGACGCAACGCGGATCTGCGCGCCGGCGGCAACGGCTCGGATGTCCGCTCACCCGACTTCTTCTCCTCGCATCCGGCGACGCCCGAACGCGTGAAGGCCGCGCAGGCGACGGCGCGGCAGTATGCGGCGCCCGGCACCGGCACCGGTGTGGGCGAGCGCGACCGCAGCACGTATCTCGCGAGCCTCGACGGCCTCGTCTACGGCGAGGACCCGATCGAAGGCTATGTGCGCGGCCGCCGCTTCCTGCATCCCAAGCTCGGCTTCACGTTCACGGCGCCGGAGGGCTTCACGCTGGAGAACACCGCCCAGGCGGTGCTCGGCCTCAAGGACGGCGGCAACGAGGCGCTGCGGCTCGACGCCGTGCATGTGGCGCCGGAGCAGAGCCTCTCCGACTATCTCGGCTCCGGCTGGATCGAGAACGTGGACAAAGCGTCGATCCAGGAGCTCACGATCGGCGGCCTGCCGGCCGCGACCGCGAGCGCGAAGAGCGATCAGTGGGTGTTCCGCCTCTACGCCATCCGCTTCAACGGCGCCGTCTACCGCTTCATCTTCGCGACCAAGAGCGCGACAGCGGAAAGCGAGCGCGCCTTCCGCAAGTCGGTCGCGACTTTCCGCCGGCTGAGTCTCACCGAAGCGCAGCAGGCCAAGCCGCTGCGGCTCAGGATCGTGACGGTCAAGCCGGGCGACACGGTCGAGAAGCTCGCGAGCCGCATGGCAATGATCGACCGCCAGGTCGAACGCTTCCGCGTGCTCAACGGGCTCGAGCCGGGCGATAAGCTCAAGGTCGGCAGCCTGGTGAAGATCGTGGTGGAGTGACGCGGCTGCGCGAAGTGTCGCCCTACCCGCACCGCGTCAATCAAGACATGCATTCCGGGGCAAGCCGTCATCGCGGGGCTCTCGCAGCGAGCCGACGCAAACCCGCGCGACGCATTCCGCGTCATCATCAAGCTTTAAGTCATCATCCGCGCAAGCGGATGATCCAGTAGCCACCGCGACCGGAGGTGTTTACTGGATGCCCGCTTGCGCAGGCATGACGATGGTATGTTTGCGGGAGCGAGAGCGCCACACGCCTCGCAACGACGAATGATCAGAACGCCGAGGCGACCTGCTCGAGGCCCATCACGTGAGCGAGCATGCGCACCTGGCTCTTCTGCTCGTCGTTCATGCTCATGATGAGCGGAAAGGCGGCAGACTTGAGCTGCTGCACCTCCGCGCCGTCCGGATCGATCCCGGAGAGCGGGCCCTCGCTCGCATAGGCGTTGGCCTGGCGCACCGGCTCGCGCGCGGCGCGTTCGCCGAGGGCGTGCAGCGCGGCGGCGACCGCCGGCCAGTACTGCTCTTGATAGTCGCTGAGCTTGAGCCGCGCCTTGATGCTGGCGAGCTGGGCCTCGTTGAACAGGACCCCGCTCTCGCGACGCGGGTGCGGCGTCGCATGGTGCACGGGCGCGAGCGACCGGCTGGCGACGACGACGGGCTTAGCCTCCGCCCTCGGCGGGGCTTTGATCTCAGCTTTGATCTCGGGCTTCGGCTCCGGCTTTGGCTCCGGCTTGGGCTCGGTCGCGGCGCTCGGTGGCGGCGCAGACTCGGTGGCAGCGGGCGCCTGCGGAGCCGTCCAGGTCGGGTTGGGATTGAACAGCATCGCAATGTCGTACGGACGCGCTTCGGAAACGCTGGCGAGCGCAAAGGTCGCGGGCGGGGCCGCGCCCGTGGTGTCGCTCTCATTCCAGTCGGCCGGGAAGCGCAACGCGACCACATCGGCAGGAGATGGAGATATCTCGTGCCGCGCGCCCGGGCTCACACCCCAGGCGGCGAGCAGGCCGCTGATCAGCACGATCCCGAGAACCGCAAGCCCCGCAAGCACGCGCTTGCCCGCCGTGCGGCGCATCCCCTTCCCAACTACCACGATATCCTGCACCCCGTTTACGCAGACAGTAGTCCTCGCAAACGGTGTTTAATTATGACTTAACCATGGAGAGATCGGGGTCAGTCTATCGGTAGGGACGTAGAGGGAACGATCAGGGACCAATAGACGATCGCAAGTACCTGTGCCGTTCCTCGCTCTATTGTCGACGACAACTTCGGATCATCGCGGCGCCTGTCGTGGACAGGCCCGGCCATGACAGTAGATGCTCCAATAAAAAAGGCCCGGCCGAACGGCCGGGCCTTGATGTCTTGCGTGAGAGCGGAGCCGCCGATCAGGCAGCCTCTTCCTCGACGACGGCTTCCTCATCCGTCGGCTTGCCGCCGCGGCGCGGGCCCTTGGCGAGCGCGGCCTCGATCTCCTTGATCGCTTCCGTCTCGGTGATGCGCTGCACCGCCGAGATCTCGCGCGACAGGCGGTCGAGGGCCGCTTCATAGAGCTGGCGCTCGCTGTAGGACTGCTCCGGCTGGGTCTCGGAGCGATAGAGGTCGCGCACAACCTCGGCGATCGCGACGATGTTGCCGGAATTGATCTTGGCCTCGTACTCCTGGGCACGGCGCGACCACATGGTGCGCTTGATGCGGGCGCGGCCCTTGAGCGTCTCGAGCGCACGGCGCACGATCGGACCCTCCGCGAGCTTGCGCATGCCGACAGCCGCGATCTTCGCGGTCGGAACCCGCAGCGTCATCTTGTCCTTCACAAAGTTGATGACGAACAGCTCGAGCTTGCAGCCGGCGACTTCCTGCTCCTCGATCGCCATGATCTGGCCCACGCCATGGGCCGGATAAACGATGAACTCGTTGGTCTTGAAGCCTTGTCGTTGAGTGGTCTTTTTGGCGACAGTCATTCCGTCAGTCACTCCATGGCGGTCCGGGGCACGCCGAACCGACTTCGATGCGGGGGCAGCGCGACGGGCGGGACCGCGCGCGGCCTGCGAAGTCCTCCGGCGGGTCGCGGCGGAGGGTTTATTGGCGGTCTTTTTCGACTTCGACCGATGACGCGTTTTTGCAGCCACAGCTTTCGCGTGGGTCTCACGCCCCTGAACGACGGTTCCTCGGGAACGCACCGAAAAATAAGGCTCCCCTTGGGGAGCTTCGGGTGCGGGGTTTATTCATTGTGCCGCTACATATAACACATTTTCGTCGGAAATCAAAGCTTTGCGGCACTGCAAAGAGGTATTTCTCGCCCCGCATCGGGGCGAATTCAAACAATTGGTAAAGATTGGGCGGCCGGATGGCCGCTAGTCGTCGCTAATCGCCTTGCCCGCCCTTGGGCGAGAAATGCTTGAGCTTGTCCGCGACCCCATCCCACTCCTTGGCGTCAGCCGGCGGGTCCCGCTTGATCGTGATATTGGGCCACGATTTCGCGTATTCGGCGTTCAATTCCAACCACTTCTCGAGGCTCGGCTCGGTGTCCGGCTTGATCGCCTCGGCCGGGCATTCGGGCTCGCACACGCCGCAGTCGATGCACTCGTCCGGATGGATGACCAGCATGTTCTCGCCCTCGTAGAAACAATCCACCGGGCACACCTCGACACAGTCCAAGTATTTGCACTTAATGCAGTTTTCGGTGACGACGTAGGTCATGCGAGCAAGCTCCGCCGAAACAACGGCTGGGCAGGTGCTAGCGCATGACTGCGTGCCGTGCAAGCAGCCATGCCGGGCACACATAGGAGAAGCCCGCGTATATCCCGGCCAAATGTGTCCCGGGCTACGTTTCGCCGTCGCGCGTGAAATGCGCGATGGCGCGCCGATCCTGTTTGGTCGGCCGCCCGCGGCCGGGCTCGCGCCGGGCGAGCGGCGGCGGGCGGTCATCGGCTGCCGTCGCGCCTGACCGGGGCGGCGCGAGATCCTCGTAGAGCGCCTGCCCGGCTGCGGCGTCTCCGCGGCGCAGCGCAAAGCTCGTTACCTTGAGCACGCGCACGCGCGCATCGAGCGCGACCGTCACCACGTCGCCGGTACGCACCAGCTTTGCGGGTGCCTCGACCCGCGCGCCATTGAGCCGCACGTGACCCGACGCCGCGAGAGCCGCCGCAGCGCTGCGCGTGCGCACGATGCGGGCGTGCCACAGCCATTTGTCGATGCGCTGGCGGTCGTCGCTCACGTTGTCCGGCTTGCCGCCCCGCCGAGGGCGCGCAAGCCCCTCACCGCTTCTCTTTCTCGTTCGCCTCGAGCTGCGCCTTCAGGGCCGCAAGCTTGGCGAAGGGCGAATTGGGATCGGGCTCGCGGCTGGCGCGCTCGCGCGGGCCCTTCTCGGTGGTGGCGAAGATGCGATTCTCCTCACCGCGCTCGGACCGCCGGTCGGGCCGTCGCTCACGACGGTCGGAACGATCGAAGCGGTCGCGGCGGTCGGAGCGCTCGCCGCGGTCGGGGCGACGCCCCTCCTGGCGCTCGGGGGGACGATCGTCGCGGCGCTCGCGGTTGCCGCGGCCGTGACGACGGCCGCGCCGCTCGCCATCGGGCGCGGCCGGCGCGGCTGGCGCCGGCGAGGCTTCGGCGGCGGCACCGTCGGCGCTCGCCGGCGCTTGCTCGGAAGCTGCGGGCGCCGCGGATGGTGCCGCGGCCTCGCCGTGCTGACGGCGCGGCTGACGGCCGTGCCGGCGCGGACCGCGCCGCTCGTCGGAGCGGCCGCCGGGCCGCCACACCTCGATGAATTGCGGCTCGGCCACGAGCGCGGGCGCAAGCTCGGCGGCGATGACTTCGGCGGCCACCACGTCGGTCGCGGCCGTCGCGACGACGATCGTCTCGCCAGCAAGCTCGGATGTGGCCGGCTCGGCAGCCGCCGACTCACTCGCCGCGGCATTTATAACCGCCAGCGGCGCCTCGATCTCGGCCGCAATCTGCACGACCGGCTCGGAAGCCTCTTCGGCCATCATGCACTGCTCGACCGCCACATCGGGCGCCGCCTCGCCGACCGGCGAAGATGCTTCGGCCATCTCGGCGGCCACAGGCTCCGCTTCGGCGGAAGCCTGCTCCTGTTGCCCTTCCGCCGCCGCTTCGACCGGCGCCGGCGTCTCGGTGGCAGGTGCCGGCTCGGGCGGCTTCGGCCGCTTCTCCATGCGATAGCCGAGCGCCCGCAGGACCGAGGCGAAGTCCTCGCCGGACGAACCGGTGAGCGAGGTCATCGCCTGGGTGACCGTGAAAGAGCGGCCATCGAACGCGCCGGCCGGCTTCTCGCCGGTACCGCCTTCGCGCCAGGCGAGCGCCGGGCGGATGAGATCCGCGAGCCGTTCGAGAATATCGACGCGCACCGCGCGTTCGCCGCAGACCCGATAGCCGCTCGCGCGGTAGAGCGCCTTCGGCGTCTCCTTGTCGGCCGCAAACGACGTGCGCCCGCTCGCGGCGAGCCGCTGCACCTCGTCGAGCCCTTTGACGTCCGGCCCGCCGTGCTTGAGCGCCCACAATTCGGCCGCGAGCGCGCGCGGACCGGGCTTGAGCAGCGCCGGCACATAGATGTGGAACGCACCGAAGCGCACGCCGTGCTTGCGCAGGATGGCGCGCGCGGCCTGATCGAGGCTCTTGACGTCCTCGGCGACCTTCGAGCGCTCCAGCACGCCGAGCGCCTCGACCACCTGAAACGCGATGCCGCGCGCAAGGCCGGTCACGTCGTCGGCGGCGCCGAGCACGAACAGCGGCGCGAGCAGCCGCTCGACATGCGTGCGCGTCCACAAGTCCAGGCGCGTCTGCACGTGCTCGAGCGCCGCCCCGGTCAGGTGCTCGTCGGAGAGGACGCGCACGCGCGGGCGCAGGATGTTGTCGCCGGCGGTGAGCTTCGCCACCGCCTCGCCGATCCAGCGGATGGTGCCGCCCGCCGCGAGCACGAGCTGCGAGTCGGGCGCCTGCGAGAGGCGCGTGGCGCGCGCCTCGATCTCGCCGGCGAGCGCTTTCTGCGCGGCCGCGCCGAGCGCTTTCGCGTCGGTGCCGCCGGTCGTCGCCTCAGGCGCGAAGCGGAAGCCGTCGAGCCGGCCGATCGCGTGGCCTTCGACGACCACTTCGCCGGTCTTGGTGATTTCAGTTTCAAGCATCGTGTTTTCCCGCAGCCGCCGCATCAGCACGCTGGTGCGACGGTCGACGAAGCGCTCGGTGAGCCGCTCATGCAGCGCGTCCGAGAGCTTGTCCTCGACCGCGCGGGTGACGCCCTGCCAATGGTCGGGATCGGTGAGCCAGTCGGGACGGTTCGCCGCAAAGGTCCAGGTCCTGATATACGCGATGCGTTGCGACAGTGTGTCGATGTCGCCGTCGTTGCGATCGGCCTGCGCCACCTGTTCGGCAAACCAATCGTCGGGAATTCTACCCCGTCGCGTGAGAAAACCATAGAGGGCGACTGCGAGTTCCGAATGCGCGGCAGGCGAGAGCTTGCGATAGTCCGGTATCTGGCAGACTTCCCACAAGCGTTCGATCGCGTCGCGTGTCGTCGCGAGCGACCGCACGCCGTCGTCGCGCGACGCGTGCTCGAGCACCAAAATGTCTTCCGCCGTCGGCGCGCGCGTGAGCCCCTGCAGCGTCGGCGCCGCCGCGAGCGAGGCTGCGAGCGCGCCGGTCGACGAGAAGTCGAGATCGGTATTGCGCCACTGCAATATCTTGACGTTCTCGAAGCTGTGGCTCTCGAGCGCCCGCACGAGATCGGGTTCGAACGGCGCGCAGCGCCCGGTGGTGCCGAAGGTGCCGTCGCGCATGGCGCGGCCGGCGCGGCCGGCGATCTGCGCGAGCTCGGCCGGATTGAGCTGGCGGAATTGATAGCCGTCGAACTTGCGGTCGGACGCGAACGCGACGTGATCGACGTCGAGGTTGAGCCCCATTCCGATCGCGTCAGTGGCGACGAGGTAGTCGACGTCGCCCGACTGGTAGAGGGCGACCTGCGCGTTGCGCGTGCGCGGCGACAGCGCGCCGAGCACGACCGCGGCGCCGCCGCGTTGGCGGCGGATCAGCTCCGCGATGGCGTAGACCTCTTCGGCCGAGAACGCGACGATCGCGGTGCGAGGCGGCTGGCGCGTGAGCTTCTTCTCGCCCGCGAAGGTGAGCTGCGAGAGGCGCGGGCGGCTCAGGATGTTGGCGCCGGGCAGCAGCTTCTCGACCATCGGCCGCATGGTAGCGGCGCCGAGCACCAGCGTCTCGTCGCGGCCCCGTCGGTTGAGCATGCGGTCGGTGAAGACATGGCCGCGCTCGAGATCGGCGCCGAGCTGGATCTCATCGATCGCGACGAACGACACGTCGAGATCGCGCGGCATCGCCTCGATGGTCGCGACCCAGAAGCGCGGATTGGCCGGCTTGATCTTCTCCTCGCCGGTGATGAGCGCGACCGCGTCGGCACCCACCCGCTCGACCGCCTTGTTGTAGACCTCGCGCGCGAGCAGCCGCAGCGGCAGGCCGATGATGCCGGACGAATGGGCGAGCATCCGCTCGATCGCGAGATGGGTCTTGCCCGTATTGGTCGGTCCGAGCACGGCGGTGACGCCATGGCCGCGGGCCACGGGGTCACGGGTGGCGACCGAGGAAAAGGAGATGGGCATCAGGGATCCTGCCGCCGGGACCCGTCGGGCCCTTGGCTATATGGCGCATGTCCTTGGCGGCGAACCGGTGGCCACCCCGGATCAAGTCCGGGGCAGGCTTTCGCCGGGACATGCGCTCGATCTGTATCACAATGCAACGCCTGGGGCGGCAAATTCGCTCCCCACTCCGGTACGGCGAACGAGTCTCGAACAAATCGCGGCCGAATCGCTGACTCGTCGTGAGTCGGGATTCGTTCCGCGCGAGATATGGTGACACGCGCGTGACACTGCCACCATATCGTGGGGAGGACGGTTGAACGACGACGCATTATGGCGGTTTCACTGTGACAATTTCATTGTGACGGATCAGCGCGCCCGATCAGTGCGCGCACGCGGCGGCGCGCGGCAGCTTACTGGGTTTTGAGGTTGGCGGCGGCGCGCGACGGCTTCGCGGCGGTGACGAACTCGGTCGCTTCGAGCACTCCTACACCGAGTGGTGTCGGCACCGACACCCGGAACGGCACCATCACGCGCGTACCCGCGATCGGCACGAGCCATATCTCCATGTCGCGCTGGGCGACGAGATACTTGATCGCCTTGCGCTGCGGCACGTAGCCCGCGATCGGCACGAAATAGAGCGTGCACACGACCGCACTTCCAGAATAGCCCCTCTCGGCCTTGACGGTGTCCATGCGCTTGTAGGCGAGTTTGAGATCGTAGCGCATGCGGCCGTCGAACACCGAGGCCTTGTGGTTGCAAGCGGCCGGCCCGAGCATCTCGCCGGTGCCGGCCACGCGGGTGAGGGAACCCGACATCGGATCCGTCACACCGCGCCGATGCGCCTCGGTGACCGGGATGCGGTCGGGCTGCGGCGGGCTGGGCGGCTCGATCGCGTAGTCTTTCACGTTGCCGCCCGCGAGCGTGATGCGCAGCTCTTCGGTCTTCTTGTCGGTCGTGATGCTCGACGCGTAGCTCGCCGGGACGAGATTGCCGTGGCTGATCGCGCCGCGCGACGCGCTCGTCCCCTCGCCGTCGGCGAATACGCGCAAGAGGCCGGTGGTCTTGCCGCTCGCGGCTGCCGTGTATTTGTCGTCGTCGATATCGATCACCCAGTTGCCGGTGCCGATCGGAAGACCCGACAGCGTCGCGACGTAGCGGGCCTCGAGCCTGCCCTGGGCGCGCGCGCCGCCGCCGAGCGCGACAAGCGCCGCAAGGCCGCAAGCTGCGGCGGCGGAAATCCGTCCAAGGCCGATGAGACGCGCCGACACGGTCGGTGATCCTTCCCCCGCAGAATCCGGGCTTGGCAGCAACATGCGCTGGGCGAGGCCGATTGACCCGGCATGACCTGCGCCTGCGCGCGATCCATCGTGATTTTTCTCGGCGTCGAATGCGTCCTTTATGTGATCCGGGTCGGGCCGGAGGCTCCGCCGCGGCCGATGGCAGGCTCGCATTTTCAGCGATAACATTGTGCCGCAAACGGGGAGACAGACATGCGCACGCTGCTACCGATCCAGCGAAAAGCCAGCCTTGCGGCGTTGCTTGCCATACTGGCTCTTGCCGGAACGATCGGTCCGAGGCCCGCCGCGGCCGACGGCGCGCTCGCGGTGGGCGAGCCGGCGGACGTGGCCGCCGAAGGTTATGCCTACGGATTTGCGGTCAACCTGGCGAGCGCCGACCAGGCGGGCACGAAAGCGATGCGCGATTGCTCGACAGAGTCGCCGGGCGTCGACAAGCGCGCCCAGGCCTTGTGCAAGATCGTCCAGACCTTCCGCAACAAATGCTTCGCGGTCGCGATGGACCCGAAGGACGCAACACCGGGCGCCGGCTGGGCGGTGGCGGACGACAAGGCGACGGCCGGACACAACGCGCTGGCCAAATGCATGGAAACCGCCGGCGCGGACCGGCGCGACTACTGCAAGGTCACCCATACGGACTGCGACGGCGCCGCCAAGTAAGCAATCAAGGTAAGCGATCAAAGTAACCAACCGCTACCCCGCCGAAGTCGCCAACCCATTGATCGACCTGACGGAGTCCGCGCGACGGCGCCGGCCCGCGCAACCTTGACGCCTGCGGCCGCGCTCTCTATACGTCCACGGTCCAATCACACACGGATCGTGCATCCGTCCCGCGCGCAGGGCGCGAGGGGCGCAAGACGGAAGGTTTCCAGCCATGTCGCGGCGTTGCGAATTGACCGGCAAGGGCGCGCAAGTCGGCCACAAGGTCAGCCACTCGAACATGAAGACCAAGCGGCGCTTCTTCCCCAATCTGGTGAACGTGACCATGATGTCGGACGCGCTCGGCCGCTCGGTCAGGCTGCGCATCTCGACCAATGCGCTGAAGACGGTCGACCGCCGCGGCGGCCTCGACGCCTTCCTGATGAAGGCGAAGAACGACGAGCTCTCGGTGCGCGCGCGCGACGTCAAGCGTCAGGTCGAGAAGAAGCTCGCGGCGAGTGCGTGAGGGCCCGCAAGCGGGCCGCGTAGGATGGGTTAGCGGCGAAGCCGCGTAACCCATCGGCCAACTCGCAATTCGAGATTCCCTTGGCGGGTTTCGCTTCGCTCAACCCACCCTAGGCTCAATGCTTCAATGCAGCCGGCGCTTGGGCGCCCGGCGCGGCTCGGCCGGCTCGTTCTCGTCGAACAGCTCGGCAAGCTTGTCGGTCATGGCGCCGCCGAGCTCCTCGGCATCGACGATCGTGACGGCGCGCCGGTAGTAGCGCGTCACGTCGTGGCCGATGCCGATCGCGATCAGCTCGACCGGCGAGCGGGTCTCGATCTCCTCGATGATCCAGCGCAGGTGGCGTTCGAGATAATTCCCGGCATTGACCGACAGGGTCGAGTCGTCGACCGGGGCGCCGTCGGAGATCATCATCAGGATCTTGCGCTGCTCGGTGCGGGCGAGCAGGCGCTTATGCGCCCAGTCGAGCGCCTCGCCGTCGATGTTCTCCTTGAGCAGGCCCTCGCGCATCATCAGCCCGAGGTTCTTGCGCGCGCGCCGCCACGGCGCGTCGGCCGACTTGTAGATGATGTGGCGCAGGTCGTTGAGCCGGCCCGGGTTGGGCGGCTTGCCGGCGGCGAGCCAGGCCTCGCGCGACTGCCCGCCCTTCCAGGCGCGCGTCGTGAAGCCGAGGATCTCCACCTTGACGCCGCAGCGCTCGAGCGTGCGGGCGAGGATATCGGCGCACGTCGCCGCGACCGTGATCGGCCGGCCGCGCATCGATCCGGAATTGTCGAGCAGCAGCGTCACCACGGTATCGCGGAAGTTCGTGTCCTTCTCGTGCTTGAACGACAGCGGATGCATCGGATCGATGACGATGCGCGAGAGACGCGCCGGATCGAGGATGCCTTCCTCGAGGTCGAATTCCCAGGAGCGGTTCTGCTGCGCCATCAGGCGGCGCTGCAGCCGGTTGGCGAGCCGCGCGACCACGCCCTGCAGATGGGCGAGCTGCTTGTCGAGATAGCTGCGCAGGCGGTCGAGCTCTTCCGGCTCGCACAGCTCCTCGGCGCCGACCGTCTCGTCGAACTTCGCCGTGAACGGCCGATAGTCTGGGCCGCGCGGCTCGTTCTGGCCGCGGTTGCGCGGACGCCAGGGCTCGGCCGCGTTGTCGGCGTCGCCCATCTCGCTGTCGTCCGGCATCTCGGCGGAGGGCGCGTCCATCGCCTCGGAGGCGTCCTCGGGCATCTCGTCGGTCGAGGCCTCGGCCTCCTCGAGGCTCATGCGCTCGAGGTCCTCGCTGTCGGAAGCCTCGCCGTCCTGGCCCTCGTCGTCCTTGCGGCCTTCCTCGTTCTGGCTCTCGTCGTCGCTTTCCTCGTCGTCGTCGCGCGTGCGCTGGTCGCCCATGTCGAGCGAGTCGAGCAGCTCGTGCACCGCGTCGCCGAAGCCGCGCTGGTTCTCGACCAGCTTCTCCAGCTTGTCGAGGTCGCGCCCGGCGCGGCCCTCGATCCACGGCCGCCACAGATCGACCAGGCGGCGCGCGGCCGGCGGCGGCGGCAGGCCGGTGAGGCGCTCGCGCACCATCATGGCGACCGCCTCCTCGATCGGCGCATCGGCCCGGTCGGTGACCTCGTCGAACTTGCCGCGGTGAAACTTGTCGTCGAGCATGGCGGAGAGATTGGTCGCGACGCCCTGCATGCGCCGCGCGCCGATCGCCTCGACGCGCGCCTGCTCGACCGCCTCGAACACCGCACGCGCCTGCTGGCCGCCCGGCATCAGACGGCGATGCGTCGAGGGATCGTGGCAGGCCATGCGCAGCGCGATCGAATTCGGCATGGCCGCGCACGATCGCAGCCTCGGCGCGGGTGAGCTTGCGCGGCGGCTCGGGCAGGCGCGCCTTGCCGCCCACCATGCCGGGGCGCTCGGCCGCAAACGACACCTCGAGCTCGGGCTGGCGCGCGATCGCACGCAGGCAGCCGGTCACGGCGCGCTTGAACGGCTCGGTCGGCGCTTCCTTGGTCGGGGTCTTGGGCTTGGTGTTGGAGGACATGCCGTGGTCTGGCGTCTCTTCTCCCTCTCCCCGCAGGGGAGAGGGTCGGGGTGAGGGGCTCTATGACTTTCGATCGTGCGAGCTCCCCACCCGGCTCGCTTTGCTCGCCACCCTCTCCCCGCTGGGGAGAGGGAAAAAACTCAGCTCAGCGCCACATTCACCGAGCTCTCCGGCAGCTCCTGGCCGAAGCAGCGCTGATAGAACTCGGCGACGATCGGGCGCTCCAGCTCGTCGCACTTGTTGAGGAAGGTGAGCCGGAACGCGAAGCCGACGTCCTTGAAGATGTCGGCGTTCTCGGCCCAGGTGATCACGGTGCGCGGGCTCATCACGGTCGAGAGGTCGCCATTGATGAACGCGTTGCGGGTGAGATCGGCGACGCGCACCATCTTGCCGACGATCTCGCGGCCCTCGTCGCTGCGATAGTGCTTCGCCTTGGCGAGAACGATCTCGACCTCGTTGTCGTGCGGCAGATAGTTGAGCGTGGTGACGATCGACCAGCGGTCCATCTGCGCCTGGTTGATCTGCTGCGTGCCGTGATAGAGGCCCGAGGTGTCGCCGAGCCCGACCGTGTTGGCGGTCGCGAACAGGCGGAACGCGGCATGCGGGCGGATCACGCGGCTCTGGTCGAGCAGGGTCAGGCGGCCCGACGAACTCGAGCACACGCTGGATCACGAACATGACGTCCGGGCGGCCGGCGTCGTACTCGTCGAACACGAGCGCGACGTTGTGCTGGTAGGCCCAGGGCAGGATGCCGTCACGAAATTCCGTGACCTGCTGGCCGTCCTTGATGACGATCGCATCCTTGCCGATGAGGTCGATACGGCTGATGTGGCTGTCGAGGTTGACGCGCACGCACGGCCAGTTGAGTCGCGCCGCCACCTGCTCGATGTGGGTCGACTTGCCGGTGCCGTGGTAGCCCGTGACGATCACGCGCCGATTCCTGGCGAAACCGGCCAGGATCGCCAGCGTGGTGGGGCGATCGAAACGATAATCGGAGTCGATATCGGGCACGTGCTCGTCGGCCTCCGAATAGGCCGGCACTTCCATATCGCTATCGAATCCAAAGACTTGCCGGATCGAGACCTTCATGTCCGGCAGGCGGGCGTCAACTTCAGCAGTCATTGCTCCTCCGTGGCCTCGCAAGTCCGAGGCGCAAAGCGGCTCACTGTGTGCGGGTCGGATTTGTCCGCAACCTAGCAGAAAGGCGGTAGCCCGCGGAAGCGGCCGGAACGAGTTTCAGAGCCGCCGGAAACGACTATCTGCGGACCGTGCGCGCGTGTCCAATTTCCAGGTTAAATCCAATGCATATCAAATGGTTATGTCTCGCGCCGGCGCAATCCCGCCCGCGCCGGGCGCGCCGCCGGCGGGCTCAGCCCCAGACCTCGCGGGCCGTTTCGACGATCATGGCGAGCTTCGCCCACTGCGCCTCCTCGGCGAGCACGTTGCCCTCCTCGGTCGACGCAAAACCGCATTGCGGGCTCAAGGCAAGCTGGTCGAGGTCTGCATATTTCGCCGCCTCGTCGAGGCGCCGCTTGATCGCGTCCTTGCTCTCGAGCTCGCCGGTCTTGGTGGTGACGAGGCCGAGCACGGCAGTCTTGCCCTTCGGCAGCAGGCGCAGCGGCGCGAACGACCCGGCGCGCTCGGTGTCGAACTCCATGAAATAGCCGTGCACGTTGGCGCGGTGAAAGAGCACTTCCTGCACGGCCTCGTAGCCGCCCGTGCCCATGTGGGTCGATTTGTAATTGCCGCGGCACAGATGCATCGTGATCGTCATGTCGGGCGGGATGTCGGCGATCGCGGCGTTGATGAGATCCGCATAGATGCCGCCGAGCTTGTCCGGATCGTCGCCGCGCGCCGTGACCTGGGTGCGGTAGCCCGCGTCGCACAGCATCGCGATGAAGACCTCGTCGAGCTGCAGGTAGCGGCAGCCCGCATCCGCAAAGGCGCTTACCGCCTTGGCGTAAGCCTTGCCGAGATCGGCGAAGAACTCGTCGAGCCGCGGATAGACCGCTTCGCTGATCGGCTTGCGCCCGACGCGGCCGTACAGCGCCGACGGCGCCGGGATCGTCATCTTCGGCGTGCGCTTCGTGTGCGCCTGAAGGAAGCGGAAGTGCTCGAGCATCGGGTGGCCGCGGAAGTCGAGCTTGCCCGTAACCCGCGCACCCTCCGCGCGCGTGGTGACGCCGGCGAACGCGATGCCCTGATCCATGACGTAGCGCTCGGTGCCGGTGAGGCCCCAGAGAAAATCGAGATGCCACCACGAGCGGCGGAACTCGCCGTCGGTGATCGACGAGAGCCCGACCTCCTCCTGCTTCTTGATGATGCGCTCGATCTCGCGGTCCTCGACCGCCTTGAGCGCGTCGGCGGTGATCTCGCCCTTCGCGCGCTGCGTACGCGCCTCCTTGACGGGCGCGCTGCGCAGCAAGCTGCCGACGTGATCGGCGCGGAACGGCGGCTTGTTGCGCTGCATGGCGTTTTCTCCTGGCCGCAGGTTGGGTCGAGCCCCTTGGCGAGACCCAACGCCTGCGAATGAGAGTGTCGCGTTGGGTCTCGCGAAGAGCTCGACCCAACCTATCGTTCGTAGGATGGGTTGAGCGTAGCGAAACCCATCGATTTGATTGGCCGACGCATAGGCGATGGGTTTCGCTCCGCTCAACCCATCCTACGAACGGACATGACGGGTCGTCAGCAATACCCGACCGACTTGAGATAATTATACGCCTCGATGATCTCGCGCAGCTTGTCCTCGGAGCCGCGGTCGCCGCCGTTGGCGTCCGGATGGTGGCGCTTCACCAGTTCCTTGAAGCGCGCCTTGATCTCGAGACGTTGCGCGTCGATCTCGAGGCCGAGCGCATGCAGCGCCTTGCGCTCGGCGTTGCGCACCGTGCGGCGCTCGGCCTCCGGCCGAGCCTGGCCCTGACGCGGCCGTGCGCCCAGCTCGCCGAACATCTCGAACGGATCGTCGGCTCCGTCATAGCCGTCGGCGAAGCGGCGCGACCGCGGCTTGGCGGCACGCTGGCCGCCGACCATGCCCATCTTCCAGGTCGGGCGATGGCCGGTGATCGCGTCCTTCTGATAGCGCGCGACCGCGTCCTCGCTCATGCCGGCGAAGAAATTGTACGAGGCATTGTACTCGCGCACGTGATCGAGGCAGAAGCGCCAGTACTCGCGCTCCTGCGTGCGGCCCTTGGGCGCCCGGTGAGTTGCGGCGTGCGCGCAGCCCGGCCACTCGCAGGACGGCAGCGAGTTGCGCAGCCGGCGGTCTTGGTCCGGCTTGACGCGAATGCGATCGAACAGGGGCGAGTTGAATTTCATGACCCATCATTATGCGGAGTTCGCAGCTTACCCCGCAAGCTTGACAAATTCGTTTCGCCGGAGGTCGGCATTTGCTTGAGGCCAAGGCATTGACCCCGGGGGCTGCCGCTCGCTAAGCCGGAGCTCATGCCCCAGCCGATGCGCGTTGCCGATATCATCACGGAGAAGCTGACCGCGGCCTTTGCGCCCGCAAGCCTGCGTGTGGTGGACGAATCCCACCAGCATCAAGGCCATGCGGGCCACAGCCCGGGCGGAGAGACGCATTACCGCCTCTATATCGTGTCGGAGGCGTTCCGGGGGAAGAGCCGCGTCGACCGCCATCGCATGATCAACCAGACACTGGCCGGCGAGCTCGCGGGCGGCGTCCATGCGCTGGCGATCCACGCGTCGGCGCCCGGCGAGGGCGGCGCCGCCTGAATGGACGGCCGGCAGCAGCGCGAGAATGCCGCAGGCCGAGCGACGTTCCGGCCTGGAAACAAACACGATAGGCTACGCGCCGCGCCGCCGACCGCCGATGTGCGGACTGAAGTCTTGTGGGAGGATGATGCATGACGCGCCGAGATGGGTTCGCACTTGCATGTTTCTGTGTCGCGCTTGCCGCATCGGCGAGCGGCGCTCAGGCTCAAGCCGTCAATTATCCGACCAAGTCGGTGACCATCTACTCCGACGCAGCGCCGGGCTCGACGCCGGACGTGGACGCGCGCTTCATCGCCGACGGGCTGGGCAAGATCTGGGGCCAGCAGGTGATCGTGATCGATCGTCCAGGCGCGAATGGAAGCATCGCGGCGCGCGCCGCTTCCGAGGCCCAGCCGGACGGCTACACGCTCGCCATGCCGGCGCTCTCGACCTTCATCAGCCAGCCCGGACAGATACCCAACCTGCCGCTGCAGTTGCCGCGCGATTTCATCCCGATCGGCTTCACGGCGGAAAACCCGATGTTCATCGCGGTCAACCCGAAGCTCGGCGTCAACACGCTGCCCGAGTTGATCGCGCTCGCCAAGCAGAAGCCGGGCGAGATTACCTATGCGACGACGGGCGTCGGCCGGCTCACCCATCTCACCGGCGAGCTCCTGCAGATGCGCGCGGGCATCAATCTGCTGCTCGTGCCATATAATGGCGGCCCGGCGCGCGCCGTGAGCGACGTGATCGGCGGGCGCGTCTCCTTCATCATCGAGGGCTATTCGGGGATCGGAGCATCCGTCAAATCCGGCCTGCTGAAGGTGATCGCGGTCGCGTCGGCGGAACGGCTGCCCGACTTCCCCGACCTGCCGACGGTCGCCGAGACCCTGCCCGGCTTTTCCGCCACCGGCTGGCAGGTGATGGTGGCGCCGAACGGCACGCCGCAGCCGATCGTCGACAAGGTGAGCCAAGATCTCATCACGGTGACCAAGGACCCTGGCCTGAAGAAGAACCTCGGCGCCCTCGGCAGTTATTCGCGCTCGATGACGGCCGCCGAGGCGCTCGCCTTCGTGCACCAGCAGCAGGAGATGTGGGCGCCGGTCCTCAAGCAGGTCGCCGCCAAGGCCGCCAACGCGAAGTGAGAATCAAGAAACCGGCGCCGGCGATCATCGCGCCGGCGCAAGCCGCATGGCGGTCTTCGCGACCGGCGTGATGCGCAGCGCGGTGATGCGATTGCGCTCGCGGCGCAGCACGCGGAACCGGAAGCCGTGGAACGTGAAGCTCTGGCCCGGATCGGGGATCAGGCGCGCCTCGTGGATGACGAGGCCCGCGATCGTGGTCGCCTCCTCGTCCGGCAGGTTCCAGTCCATGACGCGGTTGAGATCGCGGATCGGCACCGCGCCATCGACATTGACCGAGCCGTCGGGCTGCGGCCGCACGCCCGGCACCGCGACGTCATGCTCGTCCGTGATGTCGCCGACGATCTCCTCGAGGATGTCCTCCAGCGTGACGATGCCCATCATCTCGCCGTACTCGTCGACCACGAGGGCGAACGGCGTCTTGCGCCGGCGGAACGCCTTGAGCTGCTCGCTGAGCGGGCGGATTTCCGGCACGAACCAGGGCGGCCGGACGATCTTGGCGAGGTCGACCTTCGCGGCATCGCCGTCGACGTCGCGCAGTGCATGAAGCAAGTCCTTCGCATGCAGGATGCCGATGATGTTCTCGGGCGTGTCGCGCCACAGCGGCACGCGCGTCACCGGCGCGGCGAGCACAGCCGCGACCGCCGCTGCGGGCGGCTGGCCGGCGTCGACCATGATCACCTCGGTGCGGTGGATCATCACGTCGGCGACCGTGAGGTCGCGCAGGTCGAGCAGGCCGCCCAGCATGTCGCGATCGAGCTTCTCGACGCCGCCCTCGCGGTGAAAAAGGTCGACGGCACCACGCAGCTCCTCGTGCGGCGAGAGGATCGGCTTGGTCTCGCCGATCTTGAGGCCGAACGCCGCGAGAATCCGGAACGCCAGCCAGTAGATCGCGGCGAGCACGGGCGCCAGCAGGCGCACCACCCAGCGGATCGGGCGCGCCACCGCCATGGCGAAGCGGTCGGGCGCGTCGATCGCGGCAGTCTTTGGCAACACCTCGCAAAAGACGATGACCAGGACGGTCATGATGACGGTCGCGACGAGCACGCCGCTCGGGCCGAGCCATTTCAACATCAGGCCGGTCGCAAGCGTCGAGGCCGCGATGGTCGCGACGTTATTGCCGATGAGCAGCGCCCCGATCAACTCTTCGCGTGCCTCGAGCAGCCGGTTGACGATGCCGGCCTTGGCGTCGCCGTCCTTGGCGAGCCGCAGCATGGTGGCGCGCGAGGACGCGGTCAGCGCCGTCTCACTCCCGGAAAAGAAGAACGCCGCCAGGAGACAGAGAACAACAACAGCGAGAACGAGCCAGTCGGCGGTGCTCATTGCGCAAGCTTATGGGCCAGGAAGGCGCGGACCTCGGCGGCGTCCACGTCGGGCGCGACGAAAGCCTGGCCAATGCCACGGACGAGAATGAACGTCAGCCGGCCGCGCCGCACCTTCTTGTCCTGTGCCATCAAGTCCATAAGCACGTCGACGCCCGGCACGCCGCCGGCAACCTGAGAGATGTGGGTCGGCAGGCCGACCTCGCCAAGGTGGCGCTTGACCCGCTCGGCGTCGGCGTGGGGCAGTAGCCCGCGCGCCGCCGAGAAGTCGAAGGCGAGCGACATGCCGAGCGCGACTGCCTCGCCGTGCAGCAGCCGGTCGGAAAACCCCGCCGCCGCCTCGAAGGCATGCCCGAACGTATGGCCGAGGTTGAGCAGCGCCCGGTCACCGGTCTCGCGCTCGTCGCGCGCGACGATCTCGGCCTTCATCCGGCAGCTCGTCGCGATCGCGTGCTCGCGCGCAGCAGCGCGGCCGGCGAACAGGTCGTCCGCATTGGCCTCGAGCCACGCGAAGAAGCCCGCGTCGCCGAGCAGGCCGTATTTGGCGACTTCCGCATAACCGGCGCGGAACTGGCGCGCCGGCAACGAGTTCGAGCAATTGCGAATCGATGACCACCAGGACCGGCTGGTAGAAGGCGCCGATCAGGTTCTTGCCATGGCGTGAATTGATCGCGGTCTTGCCGCCGACCGAGGAGTCGACCTGGGCCAGCAGGGTGGTCGGCACCTGCACGTAGTCGAGGCCGCGCCGCACCGCCGCGGCGCAGAAGCCGCCCAGGTCGCCGACCACGCCGCCGCCGAGCGCGACGACCACGTCGCCGCGCTCGATGCGCGCCGCGATCAGCGCATCGCACACGCGCTCGAACATCGCGATGCTCTTCGAGCCTTCACCCGGCGGCACGCTGACATGGGTTGCCGAGATGCCCGCGGCCGCGAGCGCCGATTGCGTCTCGGCGAGGAGGAGTTGCTCGACCGTCGCGTCGGTGATGATCGCGGCTTTCGCCCCGGGCTTGAGCGCCGCAACGCGGCTTCCCAGCGAGGCAAGCAATCCGCGGCCGATCGCGATGTCATAGGAGCGCGCGCCGAGCGCGACATGGACGACCGTAGAATTCCCCAGTGCGCAGCGGAGCCGTCACGACGCAGCCTCCGGCGGGGCGATGCGCGTGCGCAGCGCCGCGATGATCTCGTCGACGATCGCCTCGTGCGGCACGTCGCGTGACAGCACCGTCAGGTCGGCTTCCGCATAAATCGGATAACGCTGCTCGATCAGCGCCGTGAGCGTCGCGACCGGATCGTCGGTCCGCAGCAGCGGCCGCTCGCCGCGCCGCTTGATGCGCTTCATCAGCACCTCGAGCTCGGCCTTGAGCCAGATCGAGATGCCCTTGTCGCGGATGGCGGCGCGGGTGTCGCGGTTCATGAAAGCGCCGCCGCCGGTCGCGAGCACCTGCGGCCCGTGCTCGAGCAGGCGCGCGATCACGCGCGCCTCGCCGGCACGGAAATACGGCTCGCCGTGCTTGTCGAAGATTTCGGCGATCGTCATGCCGGCCGCCTCCTCGATCTCGCTGTCGGCATCGACGAATGTGGTCCCGAGCCGCGCCGCGAGACGGCGGCCGATCGACGATTTGCCCGAACCCATCATGCCGACGAGCACGATCGAGCGCCCGCCGAGCGCCGCGACCAGCGCGGCATCGTCAGGCGCCGCCACGGCGTGCTCGGGCAATGCAATGTCGGACATGGGCTTTCATCCAGCGGCGAGTAGTCCCACAAACACGCCGGGGAAACAACCACCGGCCGCAACGCGATACCATCCGGACCGCAACGGTCTTTACAAAACTTTACCTTGCCGAGAAGCCCGCGCAACGCGTGCCGCCTAGCTTGCCGGCGTGGCGTTTCCGCCACCCATGCGAAGGAGGATTTCATGAGCGAGCAAATCAGTTCGGACCGTCCGGCCGCCCGGCGCGGCCGCGGGCGCACCGCCGCCGTCTTGCTGGTCGTGGCGCTGGCCGGCGGCCTCGCGGGCGCGTTCGCGACCCAGTCTCTCGGCCAAGGCTACGGCCCGCCCTGGCACATGACCGTGATGGGACCGGGCGGCGGCCTCCACGGACCGTTCGGCGGGCCGCCGCTCACGCCCGAGCAGATGACGGCGCGCGCCGACCACATGGTGCGCCATCTCGCGATCGAGATCGACGCCAGCGCGGACCAGACGACCAAGCTCGAGGCGATCGTGAAAGGCGCCATCACGGACCTCGCGCCCATGCGCGAGAAGATGATGGCGGCGCACCAGCAGGTGCGCACGCTGCTGACCGCGCCGACCATCGACCGCGCCGCGATCGAGAAGCTGCGCGCCGAGCAGATCGCCAACGTCGACGCCGTGACCAAGCGCGTCACCCAGGCGCTCGGCGATGCCGCCGACGTGCTCACGCCCGACCAGCGCCGCAAGATCGGCGAAATGCTGCCGCCGCACGGCGAGCGCCGCTGGGGCATGTGGCATCAGGGATAGGGCGTGATGCCGCGCCGTCACGGTTTGGGTTATGCTCCGAGCATGATCTTGTCCGAAAACCGGTATCCGCCCCGGATCAAATCCAGGACAGGCTTTTGGCGCGTATCCTGCTGATCGAAGACGACCCGCGCCTCGCCGAGATGGTGACCCGCTATCTCGGCGAGGCGGGATTCGCCGTCACGCATGCGGCGAACGGCAAGACCGGCGTCGCCGCCGCCGGCCGCGACGGCTTCGACGCGCTGATCCTCGACCTGATGCTGCCCGACATGGACGGGCTCGACGTGTGCCGGCAGGTCCGCGCCCGCGCCGATACGCCGATCCTGATGCTGACCGCGCGCGGCGACGCTATGGACCGGGTGGTCGGCCTGGAAATGGGCGCCGACGACTATCTGCCGAAGCCATTCGAGCCGCGCGAGCTGCTCGCCCGCCTCAAGGCCATCCTGCGCCGCCGCGGCGGCGAGACCAAAGCGGACGTGCTGCGCTTCGGCCGCCTGCAGATCGATCCCGCGGCGCTCGACGTGCGGCTCGACGGCGAGCCGCGCCCGCTCACCAGCCACCAGTTCGCGCTGCTGCTCGTGCTCGCGCGCCACGCCGGCCGCGTGATGTCGCGCGACGCGATCATGGACCTGCTGCGGCACGAGCGGCTGGAAGCCTTCGACCGCTCGATCGACGTGCACATCTCGCGCATCCGCGCCGCGATCGAGGACAATCCGAAAAGGCCGCGCCGGGTGATCACGGTGCGCGGCGCCGGCTATGTCTTCGCCAAGGCTCAAGATTGATGGCGCAAGATTGATAACGCGAGCCGCGGATGAAGCACCTCTATCAGAAGATCTACCTCACCATCCTCGCCAGCCTGCTGCTGGTGGTGCTGGTCGCGGGCGGTGTGTGGCGGCTCGGCGGCGACCGCATGCCGTTCTCGCAGGCCTTCGAGATGTCGGGCGAGCTCGCGGCCGCGGCGTTGCCGCCGGTCGATGCGCCGCGCGCCGAACAGCAGGCGGCGATCGACCAGCTCGGGCGCAAGCTGCGCATCGATCTCGCGCTGTACGACGACCTGGGCCGGCCGATCGCATCGTTCGGCCGCGCGCTGCCTCCGCCGCCCGACTGGCTCAAGACCGGGGGCTGGCTGCACGGCCGGCTCGGCCCGGCCTGGAGCTTCCGCCTGCCGGATGGACGCTGGATCGTGGCACGCGCGCCGATGCGGCACAGCAATCCGGCGGTCGGTCTGGTGCTGTTTCTCGGCGGCATCGCGCTCGCGGTTGCGCTCGCCGCCTTTCCGGTCGTGCGCGGCCTGACGCGGCGGCTCGAGCGACTGCAGATGGGCGTCGAGACGCTTGGCGCCGGGCAATTGTCGGCGCGCGTCAAGGTCGAGGGCCGCGACGAGGTCGCGCGGCTCGCCGCGAGCTTCAACCGCGCGGCCGGGCGCATCGAGGAACTGGTCGGCGCCCACCGCATGCTGCTCGCCAATGCGTCGCATGAGCTGCGCACGCCGCTGTCGCGACTGCGCCTCGGGCTGGAACTTTACGAGCAGCGGCAAGATCCGGGCGTGAAGGCCGAGTTGACGCGCGACATCGGCGAGCTCGATCTGCTGATCGACGAGATCCTGCTGGCGAGCCGGCTCGACGCGGCGCCGGCGCTGCACACCGAGTCGGTCGACCTGCTCGGGCTCGCGGCCGAGGAATGCGCGCACTACGACGAATGCACGCTCGCGGGCGAGCCGGTCACGATCAAAGGCGACGCGCGGCTGCTGCGCCGGCTCATCCGCAACCTGCTCGACAATGCGCGCCGGCACGGCACGCCGCCGGTCGCCGTCACGGTGACGCGGCAGGGAGCGCAGGCCGTCATCGAGGTTGCCGACGATGGCGCCGGCATCCCGGAATCCGAGCGCGACAAGGTGTTCACGCCGTTCCACCGCGTGGGCGGCGAGAGCAAGGGCGCCGGCCTCGGTCTCGCGCTGGTGCGGCAGATCGCGCGGCTGCACGGCGGCGATGCCGTGGTCGCCCCGCGGCCCGGGCAGCCGGGCTGTCTGCGCGTCACCTTGCCGGCGGCTTGACGGTTCGCGAGCCGGCCTTGGCGCATATCCAGAAGGCCAAGGCACATTCCAATTCCATCGGATGGGAATGTGCCTTAGAAGTGCCGCACCCCCATGGGATTCGAAGCCGCTGCGGAGCGCTGCATCGATGCCGAGCCTGCTGCGATTTCTCACCGCGATCGCGATCATCTTCGGCGTCTGCTACGGCGTCCTGTGGACGCTTGCGACCTTCGTCAATCCCAAGCCGCGCGAGATCACCGTGACGGTGCCGCCCGACAAGTTCGTCAAGCAGCCGCACTGAGCCCTGCGGCCACGATGGCGCGCCAGCCGAACCAGCGGACCGGACCGAAGGCGAAACAGTCGCCGCAGCGGCTGACCACGCTGTTTCTCGACATGCTGGCGGCCGAGCGCGGGGCCGGAAAAAACACGCTCGAGGCCTATGGCCGCGACCTCGACGACCTCGCCGAGCATCTGGCCGGCACCGGCGCGACGGTCGCAGCCGCGACCACCGCCGAGTTGCGTGCCTATCTCGCGTCGCTCGCCCGGCGCGGCTTCAAGGCTTCGTCGGTCGCGCGCCGGCTCTCGGCGGTCCGCCAGCTCTACCGTTTCCTGTATGCCGAGGGACACCGGCGCGACGACCCGGCTGCCGTTATCGAAGGCCCCAAGCGCGGGCGCACGCTGCCCAAGGTGCTCACCATCGCGGAGGTCGACCGGCTGCTCGCGACCGCGCATGCGGGCGCGAACGATCCGGCGCGCGCGGAGGCCGAACGGCTGCGCGCGCTCCGCCTCGCCTGCCTGCTCGAGGTCCTCTATGCGACCGGGCTGCGCGTCTCCGAGCTGATCGCACTGCCGGCCGCAGCGGCGCGGCGCGACCAGCGCATGCTGGTGGTGCGCGGCAAGGGCGGCAAGGAACGGCTGGTGCCGCTCAACGAGGCCGCCAAGCGCGCGATGCGCGATTATCTGGCCCGCCTCGCCGAGCGCGACATCGAGTCGAAATGGCTGTTTCCCTCCTTCGGCGAGAGCGGCCACCTCACCCGCCAGCACGCCGCGCGCGAGCTCAAGGCGCTGGCGGCCGCGACCGGGATAGCGGCCGATCGCGTCAGCCCGCACGTGCTGCGCCACGCCTTCGCGAGCCACCTGCTGCAGAACGGCGCCGACCTGCGCATCGTGCAGACCCTGCTCGGCCACGCCGACATCTCGACGACACAGATCTACACGCACGTGCTCGACGAGCGGCTCAAGAGCCTGGTGCGCGACCTGCATCCGCTGGCGGAGGAATGAACCGCCTCACGAGACGCGCCGGCGCCAGAGCTTCACGAAGCTGACGACGAGGTGCTTGAAGAGCCACGCCAGCGGAACGGCAACCACGCCAAACAGCGGAAGGCTCGGCGAAAATCCGTCGCGAAGCGCCGCAACCGTCAGCACGGTAATGCCGTTCAGCAGCAAGCCGCCGATGAACAGGACCATGAGCCCACCGGCGATCAGGTCTCGGCGGCGCAGGCGGTGCTCCAAGGTCGCGACCCACTCGGGCGGAATGCGATCGCGCAGCCAAGTCTGATGCGGCTTGAGCTGGTCGAGGAGCACGCGCAGAGCCGGGCGATTGATGCGCAGCAAGCCGACGCCCCCGACGCGGCGGACAATCAGGCGCGCCGCCCTCGCCTGGAAGCGCGGCGTTCGCCTGTTCTTCTGCGCGGCCGTGGCGACCAGGTTGTCGTACCAATCCTCGGCCGCGAGACGGGCAAGAACGCGCTGGCGGATATCCGATACGGCAGCGGTGTCGAAGTCGCGGCTGATCCCAGCCCAGCGCCTTCGCTAGCCCGCGAAAGGCGGGGCCATCGTGGCTTTCGTCCTCGAGCGCGACGGTGAGCAGCCGCACCAGCATGCGCTCGGTGTCGCCGAGCGGCACCGCGCCGGTCGCGGCGGCGCGAAAATAGAGCTGCGCGGCCTCGCGCGCGTCGCGCCGCTGCAGCGCCGAACTCGAGCGCGATCAGCAGCGTCCGCTCCTGCGCGCGCTCGCCCGCGCTCTCGGGGATCGCCTCACGCGGCGGCGCCGGAGGCTCCGGCGTCCAATAGAGGTGAACCGTCTGAATGGGCTGCGGCAGCTCGTCGTCGAGCGGCACGGCCGGCGTCTGCGTCTCGGCGGGCGTCTCGTCGCGCGGCGGCGGCGATGCCGCCTGGCGCACCGCCGTGCGTGCGCCGGCCAACGCCCATTCGAGCGCGGCACGCAGGCGCGCGAATGCCTCGCGGTCGCGGTCGGGGTCGATCTCGCGCAGGCGCGCCGCATAGGCGCGGCGGATGGCCTTCGCATCTTCGGTGGGCGCGATCGCGAGCACGTCCCACATCGTCGGGCCTAGACGAAGAAGCCGTGGTCGAACTCGTCGAGCAGATCGCTGAGCCTCTTGCGCGCACGCTCGATCTCTTCCGGCTTCTGCCGCTCGACCGCGACCGTGAAGACGCCGAGCGCCTCGCCGATCGTGGCGCGCGTGTTGCCGAGCCGCTCCTCGTAGAGGCGCTCGGCGCGCGCGATCAGGGTGCGGTTGGCGATGTCGTCGCGTGGATGCACCTTCAGCTTGGCGAGCGCCGCGAGGCGCTTGGCGATCTCGTCCGGTTGCAGCACGCCCGGATTGCCCTCGATCACCAGCGTCTCGGTGCGGCCGGTGCTCAGCGTGGTGACGTCCACCTCGAGCAATCCGCTGGTGTCGTAGGTGAAGCGGATGTCGACTTTCTCCTTGCCGGCGGCCCCGGGCGGCAGCGCGATGTTGAGCTCGCCCAGCCGCACGTTGTCCTTGACGAGCCGCAACTCGCCCTGGAAGACGCGGATCGCCATGCGGCGCTGATTGTCCTCGATCGTGTGCACCATCTCGCTGCGACTCACCGGGATCACGGTGTTGCGCTCGATGATCGGCAGGAACTGGCCGTCGATCCGGCTGCCCGAGCCCTCGCCGTGCTTGATCGAGGTCTCGACGCCGAGCGTGAAGGGCGCGACGTCGGTCATCACCATCTCGTCGAGACCCTGGCCACGCATCGCCATGCCGGCGCGCACCGCCGCGCCGCGCCCGACCACCTCCTCGGGATTGATCTGGTAGACCGGCAGGCGGCGAAACAGCCGGGTGATCAGCCGGCGGAACGCCGGCATCTGTGAGGCGCCGCCGGCGAGGATGATGCGCGCGAGCGCGTCGGGCTCGACGCGCGCGTCGCGTAGCGCGCGCTCGATCGGCGCGCGCAGGCGGGCGAGCAGCGGCTCGCTGATGGTCTCGAAGTCGGTGCGGCTGAGCGCCCACTCGATCGGCTTGCCGCGATGGACGAGCGACACGGTCGCCGAATCGTGTGCGCTGAGCGCGCGCTTGGCGAGCTCGGCCTGGCGCCGCAGCAGCGCGTTGGCGGCGGAGCCCGCCGTCCCGGCCTCGGCCGCGACGGCGGCGCCGGGCCCGGCGACGAACGCCTTCACGATGGCATCGACGAAATCCTCGCCGCCGAGCCAGCTGTCGCCCGCGGTCGCGCGCACCTCGATCACGCCCTCGAAGCGATGCAGCAGCGAAACGTCGAAGGTGCCGCCGCCGAGATCGACGACCAGTACCAGCTCGTCGTCGTCCTTCGCGTCGAGGCCGTAGGCGAGCGCCGCCGCGGTCGGTTCGGTCAACAGGCGCTCGACCTTGAGGCCCGCGAGCGCGCCGGCCGCCTTGGTGGCCTTGCGCTGCAGATCGTTGAAATAGGCCGGCACCGTGATGATCGCTTCCTCGATGGGCGCGCCCAGAAAGGCTTCCGCGTCGGCCTTGAGCGAGCGCAGCACGAGCGCCGACAGCTCCTCGGGCCGGTAGCCCTTGCGGCCGAGAAAGAGCTCCCGATCGGTGCCCATGTAGCGCTTGAACACGGTCGCGGTCAGCGTCGGGTAAGTCGCGGCGCGCTCGCGCGCCGGCAGCCCGACCAGCACGGTGCCGTCGTCGCCGACCCCGACCGCCGACGGCGTCAGGAACTGCCCAAGGGCGTTGGGGACGAGCGCAACCGCGCCCTCGCGCCAAACGCCGATCAGGCTGTTGGTCGTTCCAAGGTCGATGCCGACGATCATGGGCAGTCTTGCGTCTCGATCCGAGCGAACAGCTATCACAAGCAGGACGGCAAAGTCAGGGCGGCGGTGATGCGCCGGCGCCGCGGTCACTGTGCCTGATTATCGTTTTGCTTGACCGGCTTTGCTTGACTTGGGCCGGGCCACGGGCTTGTTTCGGCTGCCCGCGGGAATCCGCTTCGAGGCCTGATGCGCAGCTATCTCGATTTTGAAAAACCGGTCGCCGAGCTCGAGGCCAAGGTCGAGGAATTGCGCGCGCTGGCGGAGACCGGCGAACTCGGGCGCGATCGGCGAGGAGATCGGCCGGCTCGAAGCCAAGGCCTCGGCGGCGCTCGAGGAGCTCTATGCCGAGCTCACCCCCTGGCAGAAGACCCAGGTCGCGCGCCACCCGCAGCGTCCGCATTGTCTCGACTACATCGGCCACCTCGTGACTGATTTCGTGCCCTTCGCGGGCGACCGCAAGTTCGGCGACGACGAGGCGATCGTCGGCGGTTTCGGCCGCTTCCGCGGCGCGAGCGCATGCGTGATCGGCCACGAGCGCGGCTCGACCACCGAAAGCCGGCTCAAGCACAATTTCGGCATGGCGCGCCCGGAGGGCTACCGCAAGGCGGTGCGGCTGATGGAGATGGCCGACCGGTTCGACATCCCGGTGATCGCCCTCGTGGATACGGCCGGCGCCTATCCGGGCATCGGCGCCGAGGAGCGCGGCCAGGCCGAGGCGATCGCGCGCTCGACCGACGCATGCCTCTCGCTCGGCGTGCCGAACATCGCCGTGATCCTCGGCGAAGGCGGCTCGGGCGGCGCCATCGCGATTGCGACCGCCAACCGTGTTCTCATGCTCCAGCACGCGATCTACAGCGTGATCTCGCCGGAGGGCGCCGCGTCCATCCTGTGGCGCGATACCTCCAAGGCACAGGAGGCGGCGACCAACATGAAGATCACGGCCGACGATCTCACCCGCTTCGGCGTGATCGACGCGATCGTGTCGGAACCGATCGGCGGCGCCCACCGCGATCCCGTTGCGGCGATCACGGCGACCGGCGACGCGATCGCGGCCGCCCTCGGCGAGCTTGCGGGCCTCGACCGCGAGACCGTGCGGCGGCAGCGGCGGGAGAAGTTCCTGGCGATCGGCCGCTCGTTGATATGATGTAATGGGGGCCGCCCGATAGCTTTAGCGTGAGAAATTTGCACTATTTCGCTACGTAAATCTCAAATAATTCAAATATAACTTCAGTATTACCTGGCGAGTGGTAGTCCAGCGGTATTTCGCGATGCCTCGCTATGACTTGCGGGACCAATTTACCAATCTTTCACCAAAGCCGTGCTCAAGTCACAGGCGGGAAAACTTCGCCTTGCTTAGACCACATCTTAAGGATAACGATCCTTGAACGTGCGCACGGTGATTGCCACCGCAGGGGGAGTAGTGCGTTGAAGCGTCACGCTTGGGCCCGAACGCTGTTGGCGTCGGCTGTGCTGGTATGCGCAGTCGCCCTGGCGGGCTGCGAGACCGACGGCACGTCCCCCATGATCCCGGCGCGCGCGATGGCGCCGCTCTCTCCCGAAATGATGTCGCTCCTCGAGCAGAAGAACATGCCGAAGGAGAGCCCGATCCTCGTCCGCATCTTCAAGGAAGAGGCGGAGCTCGAGGTGTGGAAGCAGGATTCCTCCGGGCAATATGCGTTGCTCAAGACCTATCCGATCTGCCGCTGGTCGGGCGCGCTCGGACCCAAGGTCCGGGAAGGCGACCGCCAGGCGCCCGAGGGCTTCTACACGATCACGCCCGGACAGATGAACCCCAACTCGAACTACTACCTATCCTTCAACATCGGCTTCCCGAACGCGTATGACCGCGCCAACGGCCGCACCGGCGCCTTCCTGATGGTGCACGGCGACTGCTCGTCGGCCGGCTGCTACGCGATGACGGACGAGCAGATGGGCGAGATCTACGCGCTCGGGCGCGAGGCGCTCCTCGGCGGGCAGAAGGATTTCCAGATCCAGGCCTATCCGTTCCACATGACGGCGCACAACATGGCGCGCCATCGCAACAACCCGGCCATGCCGTTTTGGCGGATGATCAAGCAGGGCAACGACGTCTTCGAGACGACGCATCAGGAGCCGAAGGTCGACGTCTGCGGCAAGCACTATGTGTTCAACGCCGAGACCAAAGGCCATTTCGACGCGCGGCAGCCCTGCCCGGCCTATCGCATGGACGATCAGATCGCCTCCCTGGTCTCGGCGAAGCAGCAGAAGGATGACCGCGAATTCACCGCGCTCGTCGCCCGCAACACCGCGACGGTGCCGTTCAACACCGGCGTCGACGGCGGCATGAACCAGCTCTTCCTCGCCAAGCTGCGGGCGGACGAAAACAAGCTCACCGGCAACAGCCCGATCTTCTCGCTTGCAGGCGACCAGCACATCCCGGCGATGGGCAACAACGTCAATCCGCCGCGCGTGTCCGAGGCCCCGGCGACCACGGCCTCGGTCGCGCCGCCGCCGGCGCTCGCCCCAGCGCAAGAGCCGCGTCGTCGCCTCCGCAGACGCCGGCACCTCGCATGCGATGTTCGGCAACCTGCTGCCGAACAAATGGTCGGTCACAGCGATATGCCGCCTGCGCAAGCCGGAACCGACGACGGCGCCGCCGAAACCGCGGCCGGTCGCCGAGGCGAAGGCGGAGCACGCAGCATCATCCGCGCCCTGCGGCCCACCCGCCGCGCCCGCAGGTCGCCGAGCGCAAGTCCGCGCCACCGGCGCAGGCCCCCGCTCCGGCCGCGCCGAGCGCTGTCGCGCCGCGGCCCGCATCCGCGCCGCAGCAGGCACCGCCTTCGCGCCGCAAGCGCCTGCCTTGATGGCCGGCGCGGCGCCCGTCGTCTCCGCGACGAGCTTCAACAGTCGCTGGGGCGAAGTTCACTAACAAAAGCGAATGGCGAATGGTGAGCAGCGAATGAATTCGCTGCTCTACTCGCTATTGCTACTCGCCGCCTCTCAGCGATGTTCCGGCGAAGTGGAGGCCAGTTCGCCCACAAGAACATGCGCAAAATGAAGAATAGAGAGCGTATTCCGATTCCGTAGGAGAGGCCCCGAGTGCGAGAGCTCATCCGTACGGGGTTGCTTAGCATTTCCTGTGGCGAAGGAGCTTCTGTGGATGCGAACTCTACCGCAAGAGTGCAAAATGTGCCTCATCGACCGTGCTAGCACCAACTCCCACCGCCACCGGCCCCTCTGATGCCCCCTCCGCCCACCAAAGCAGCAGTCCTCTCCATGGAGCGTGAGCCGCAGGCTGAGCTACCGCTAAGCAGACCAGGTACATGGGACGCGCTTCCCAGCACGAAGGTCAAGCGACCGAAGAATGGAGCTCCGTTTGCCTGGGCATACACCTATACCAGCTACTCAGTCGATTTTGCAGTTCAGGCTCTTCTCCGCCTCGGAGCTTCTAACGCCACTGCGGTGTTAGATCCGTTTGTTGGCTCGGGGACAACGACGCTGGCTTGCTCGTTACTCGGATGTAATGGAATTGGCATCGATATTAGTCCGTTCTCGCTGCTTCTAAGCCGAGCCAGAACCGCGTGGCGACCCGACGATCAACTTGTCTTCAAATATCTCAGAGCAAAGCCTATATCCCGCGGTCGCAATTTTCCAGCGCCCCACATTTTCGGTGCGCGAGATGACTCCTACATCGATGCTGCCATTCACACTATGTGCAAATATAGGGCACTTGCGCCCGCCGAGTTATGGCGAAAGTTACTAAACGACTCGAAAGGGCGTTTCGATACTGAAGCCGTCACTCTTCTGAGCTTAGCGCTTGGAGCTAGAACATCTGCTCTTCTCGAGAAGGGCAGCAATCCGATTTGGTATCGGAAGACATCAGGTCCCATGACAAGGGACACCCCGTTGAGAGATGCTGCAATAGAGTGGGCACACTCTATATGCCGAGATCTCCTCAGCGCGCCCGAAGGATACCGCAAAGACATTGCGCTGCAGCAATGCGATTTTGTTAGCTTCATGCCGAAACGTCAGTACAGTCTTTGTCTAACATCTCCGCCGTACATTAATCGGCTGGACTACGTTGTTGCACACCTGCCAGAACTATCCTTTCTTCAACATTTAATTCCATTCAACCTAAATCAACTTCGAAATGACATGATCGGCACAACCAAAGTGGTGCACAAATACGGAGCAACTGTGTCTTCAGAATGGGGCGAACTGTGCAAGCTTACTTTAAGGAACATCTATAATCATTCGAGCTATGCATCTCGTCGCTACTACTATCATATTCACGCCGACTATTTCCGTCGACTATCTGAGGTCGCCTTCTCTCTTTCACGGGTCATGCAGCGCCGCTCACAAGGAATAATTGTTCTTCAAGACTCTTTCTACAAGGATTTAAAAATCCCAACTCCTCAAATTTGCTCGCAGATGCTGGATAACGCCGGATTTTCCTCAAGAATTGTGCGGACTACGATCGTCAAGGCGCACATGGGACGTCTAAGTCCCGCCCAAACATTGTACGCACCACAAAAAACTCTTGGTGAATCCGTTATTCACTTTCAACGCTCCTAATAGAAACGCTTCTTGAGATCAGGCTCTCGTAGCGAGCGCCAAGCGGCGTCATGGAAGGCACGACAGAAAGATGCATTTGGGCAGGTTTGACCAGGCCCAATATTTGTTCCGGGAACTGCTTCCTTAACTTCCTGACATTCGGGATGAACCCGATCACATATTTGCCTACCGATCTGCCATTCAAATGTATTCACTTCCGGAACTGACATTCCCGTATAGAAGGCAGTGAGCGATAATGCCTCACTCACCCCTTCACGCAGCAGTTTCACAAGTCTCTGCCGTGGGGCAGAGTTTGATTGCAGCAGCATCAATGTTGCTGCATGCACTGGAACGACACGGCCCGTCCTCAAGTACAGACGCATTATGTGGTAATCGACAGCGGGAGCAATTTGCGCTTCATCTTCGAACCGCCCCACCTTCTGCCGAACTACCTCATGAATGAGCACGTTTGACTTCTTCCGCAGAGGGTCTTCACGAAATGCTTCAAAGTGATCGAGCAGCGTCATAAGGCCCGCGCTTCCGTACAAATGTCCCTTTGCAGCTGCTATTAGACCCTCGGGATCATTGTCATATCGCGAGATGATTTCGGCTCCCAGGTCCCTAAGCAAATTCGCACGTTCGGCCGCCCGAATCCGCTCGGGACGATGATAATCTCCCAAGATCTCGATAATATCGCGCGCTGTAACCTTCGATAACGCCACTGCGTCCACGGCATGAGCGCTAAAATAAGCCTTCAGCCGCCCACTCAGAAAATCCCAATTCATTTGATGGCAGATAGCGCTCAGTGCGAGCAGAAAAAGAATCGACTTTTGTTCGGGCGCCTGATGTGACGCTCGATTGACAGAACGAATGATATTCGCCGATGCCCTACAAGCTATCTCGTCAATATCGAACAGCTTATGATGGCTAAGCAATCGATCGAAAGGAAGCGTCCTTTGCGATCGAACGTTTTGGTTAGGAAGCCCTGACATTTTCCCCCCTCTGCGGATCGAAATGCCAGTCGCCGACGACCCGGTCCGGCCCGAATCGGTCAGGATAGATTGACGCGTAGCGTTCCATAATGTGCATACCCGGCACGTGCTTGTAGTGCACGTGCTCAGGCGCACTCATAAACCATTTGCGGCCGAGGACTCTGTCGTATCGCGCGTATTTCCGTTGATGAATGGTGTTCTCCCGTGAACAGTCCAGTGATTGCGAGCGATACACCCTGATCCTTTTCGATCAAGATGGACAAAGCAGCTGCCGAGTGCGAACGGGTGAGCATGTTCCATTAAGAATGCCCTCGCACGATCCAGTTCGGGCAACCCTGCCTCCATGTAATTCGATATTCTCCTGTTTGCACACGGAAGAAATTTTGCGGCCTTCCATGCTCATTCATGAAAAGCACCGGACTGCTTACCCTAATCGCCCCTTTTCCACGCGGTCGAAGAGCGGTTATCGCATCGGGTAAGAAAAGACTCGCAAAAGCCTCCCGGTCCAAACGAGCTAACACCAGCGAGAGAGCGATCAGGTTTGAGAAGTAAGTATAACCACCCCAAAGCGGGGCACTGTCTGCGTGTAGAATAAATGCCTCGACCGCACCGGCGTAACCGAGGCCATCGTTATGAGCATCAAACATTTCTGAGGTCTCTGCCTGCTCGCGATAGCCTGTAGTCCCGTCCCGCGCCTCTAAATCATAAATTTTTAAAGTTCCGTCGGGCGCTCCGAAGCGCGCAAGGGCTTCGGGATGTTTTTCCATCGGATGCTCGACCGGATATTTGAGGGGTAGCACATCAGACAGTTGACGTGCAATCTCCAGAAGTGGATGCGACGCGCTTCCTTGAGTATCGGGGTTCATTACTACGTAGTGGGCGACACTTGGCAATCCATAGAACGAGGACCGAATCGACTCCACCTCGTCCGTCGAGAGAGCGCGGTAATCTTGGATCAGTGTGGGTCGAAGCGGCGTCGTGAGTTCACGCGTAAAGTCCGACACGTCATCGAGTGTATTCCAACCGAGTCCCCGCAACGCAGCAGGAACGAACAGGTTGCGCTGCTCGATAAACTCGAGCTCGGCACGCGTGATCTTATCGTCCAGCATATCTGCCTCGCCTCAGAGACTGTCATTACAGGGTCAGTCAGCGATTAACGGCACGATTATTGCCTGCGGCACCCCCATTTGCAACCGGAGTTTATTGTTGCATTCCGCAAGGGACTTCGAGGAACTTCGCTCCCAGCGCAACTGTCCTTCATCAAGAGCTAATACAGGAGGGTGCTGCAGTTCTCCGATGTCGGCTGCCCAATCTGAATTGTAGGTGCTCGCGAATTGTAGCAATCCTAGAAGTTGCGAGGGGCGGATATCATGCATCCGATTAACAAGATATCCACGCGCGCTCTGGTCCCCGAGCATCGCACGTACTAATGTCGCACGCGCTGGTGCGTGTGAGACGGCGCGATCTACTGGACTACCTAGATCGAGCAGCCGCCAAACCTCCAGGAGTGACCGGAGCTCTTGCGCACGATTTGCGTATGACGTGTAGCGAATTTGATTAAAGGCATCTGATGCATGGTCAGCAAACTCCGCAGCTTCGCTAACTCGGGCCGAGGTCCATTCAGAGTGCGACCTCACGAGCGTAAGCAGAGCCTCTGCAAATGGCCTGAGCTCCGGTCCGATGGTCGGCGCGAGTAGCTCGTCGGGTGGAGCTCCGGTCATTGCGCTACAAATCGCCAGCGCATATTGACAATGAGAAAGCTCAATCTGATGTGACAATATTGTCGGTCGGAAGAGTGGCCTTGCTTTCAAAATTACCTTTTTGGCCTCTTTATAATTTCCGCCATATCTGAGGAGATTACCTAAAAGAAAATAAGCTGTCCCAACGGCGTAGGAAGCGCCAGACTCCGACGGGATCTGATCCTCTGGCAACAGTCGCATGAGTTGGTTCCCAAACGCAACTGCTTCATCGCGGTCGCCCCTCTTACGCGATAACTCCATTTTTTCGGCAAGGATTAGCGGCTTAAGTCCAATTGCCTCAGCTTCAGTCAATGAAACTCTGTCAAATGCAGTAGACGAGTGTTCTCCAAATCGAAATAACCTTGCTAGAGCCATTAAGTAGACGCTCCAAATGAAAGCGCGAGTGCTCGAAGCAAATCGTTTAGTCGCCTCCCCAAACAGTTCGATTGCGCGATCACTCTCTGCGGTTTCAATCCAGCTACGACCTTTGCTCGCCACCAAGTGCGCGGCGGCATACTCGTTCCCATCTCCGATCGCCTGCGATAGCGCCGAGAGTTCCTCGTTGCGATCTCGTAGAATTTCGAGGGCAATCCGTCGGACAATTAAGAACGATAAATCCTGCTCCGTTTTTGGCTTCACCACGTCGATGTGACCGCACTTCGCAATCATTTCTCGGCTTGCGCCCGGCGGTCCGCCCGCGCTTTCAGAACTGACGATCGCATCTTGCCCAGCGACAATATAAGTCGTTCGCACTTTCGACTTGCATTTTAGGGTTGCCCAATCTCGGCTGACCAACGTGGCAAAATCAGAATTGATCTTGAGCTGACCGAGATGCGGGTGTTCGCCGGATAGAGCAGACGCAGCACTCGCCAGTTCTGCCCCATTATGAGGACTGGCGAAGAAAAGAAGGGCTGACACTCGCAACCGGCTCGATGCCTTCAAAGTCTCGCTGACATAGTATTTACTGATAAGCCCACCCAGACTATGCGTAACAAGGACAATCTTGTCGAAGGATTGGTATCTGTTGTCGATTTCTGTCTTAAGTGCGTCGGCGAGGTCTTGTATCGGAAGGGATTTCCACCACGAGAACAAAGGAAACTTGTACGCTGCAGTTGGGTAAGTAAAAAACGCAATTTCAGTTGCGTCCTTGAGAGCTTCATCAGCTTCGATCAAAGACTTAAACGAGCCCCAAGTCCCCTCGCCTCCACCGAGCCCGTGGACGAAGAGGAGCAGCAGTTTCGAATTCGTATTGGGCATTGGGATACCCTGCAGCCCAGATTACTTCATTGAAGGAGGAGATCGAAAGGGGGGTCGGGAGAAATCAACAGTGGTGTCATCACCCCTTGGGACCCGCGGACTTACCGCCCATGCTTGCCTAGGTTTTGCCTAGATCTCCCATGCGAGATCGACGATTCTCGCACCGAGAAGTGGCCACAGGGGCGTCGGCTGCATGGCTTGGGGTCGGAACTCCCAATTTGCTCATGTTACCGGCCGAAGAGCAAGGGACTGCCACCGAAGCCTGTGCGGGGCTCTCAGATCGGCGTTTCCCGTTCGGTACAGACAAGATGGAGAAGTGGTGTGATGGGGCGTCCATTTGAGGGCGTCGAACGCCCTCAACCGAACTTCCCATGGCAGTGCTTGTATTTCTTCCCTGAGCCGCACGGGCAGTTTTCGTTGCGGCCGACCTTGCCCCAGCTCGCCGGATTGTTCGGATCGCGCTGAGCCGCGACGGCCGCCGCGCCGCCGCCCGTGATACCGGCGCGCGCGAGCGTCTCGCCGCCCGCCATCGCGAGCGCCATCTCGTCCTCGCCGGTCGCGGGATCGATGTGCGACGCCTGCATCGGCGGCAGGCTCGGCGGCGCCTGCTCTTCGGGCGGCGCCTGCACGATCTCGACCCGCATGAGCTGGGCCGTGACCCCCTCACGCAGACTACGCGTCATCTCCTGGAAGAGCGTGAACGCCTCGGACTTGTACTCGTTGAGCGGATCGCGCTGGCCGTAGCCGCGCAGGCCGATCACGTTGCGCAGATGGTCGAGCATGAGCAGATGCTCGCGCCAGAGGTGATCGAGCGACTGCAGCAGGATCGATTTCTCGACGTAGCGCAGCACGTCGGGGCCCCACTGCGCGACCTTGGCGGCCATGTGCTCGTCGGCGCGCCGCTCGACGCGCGTGATCAGCTCCTCGTCGGCGATGCCCTCTTCCTTCGCCCACTCGTCGACCGGCAGGTCGAGGCCGAGCACGCGGTTGAGCTCCTCCTTGAGGCCCGCCACGTCCCACTGCTCCGGATAGGCGTTCTCGGGAACGTGCTTGGCGACGAGATCGTCGACCACGCTCTGGCGCATGTCGGCCACCGTCTCGGCGGCGCTATCCTCGCGCATGAAATCGACGCGCTGCTCGAAGATCACCTTGCGCTGGTCGTTCATCACGTTGTCGAACTTGAGCAGGTTCTTGCGGATGTCGAAGTTGCGCGCCTCGACCTTCTGCTGCGCCTTCTCCAGCGCCTTGTTGATCCACGGATGGATGATCGCCTCGTTCTCCTTGAGGCCGAGCTTCTGAAGCATGCCATCGAGCTTGTTCGACCCGAAGATGCGCATCAGGTCGTCCTCGAGCGAGAGGAAGAACTTGGAGCGCCCGGGGTCGCCCTGGCGGCCGGAACGGCCGCGCAGCTGGTTGTCGATGCGCCGCAACTCGTGGCGCTCGGTGCCGACGATGTAGAGGCCGCCCGGCCGCGTCGCGGTCTTGGCCGGCTTGTCGCCCTTGGCCGGCTCGAGCTCGATTGTCTCCTCGGCCTTGAGCACGATCTCCCGGAAGCGGTCGACCTCGGCGCGGATATCGGCGACCTTCTTCTCCTTCTCGGCCGGGTCCGTGATGTTCGCGGTCTCCTGCGCGACGCGCATCTCGACGTTGCCGCCGAGCTTGATGTCGGTGCCGCGGCCCGCCATGTTGGTCGCGATCGTGATCGCGCCCGGCACGCCGGCCTCGGCGACGATATAGGCTTCCTGCTCGTGGAAGCGCGCGTTGAGCACGGCGAACTGCTTGCTCGGCTTGCCGGAGCGCGCGGCCGCGTAAAGCTTTTCCAGCGCGTCCGGGGTGCTGAAGTCGATCTGCTTGAAGCCGTTCTTGAGCAGGATGGCGGCGAGCAGCTCGGACTTCTCGATCGAGGCGGTGCCGACCAGCACCGGCTGGAAGCGCAGGTTGGCACGCTCGATCTCGCCCAGCACGGCGCGGTATTTCTCTTCCGCGGTGCGGTAGACCTCGTCGTCGTCGTCGAGGCGCGCGAGCGGCATGTTGGTCGGAACCTCGAGCACCTCGAGGTTATAGATGTCGATGAACTCCTCGGCCTCGGTCGCCGCCGTGCCGGTCATGCCGGCAAGCTTCTCGTACATGCGGAAGTAGTTCTGGAACGTGATCGAGGCGAGCGTCTGGTTCTCGGGCTGGATCGGCTGGTGCTCCTTCGCCTCGAGCGACTGGTGCAGGCCGTCCGAATAGCGGCGTCCGGGCATCATGCGGCCGGTGAACTCGTCGATGATGACGACCTCGTCGTTGCGCACGATGTAGTCCTTGTCGCGCTGAAACAGCTTGTGGGCCTTCAGCGCCTGGTTCACGTGGTGCACGGTCGAGACGTTCTCGATGTCGTAGAGCGTGTCGCCCTTGAGCAGGTTCGCGTCGCGCAGCCGCTGCTCCATCTTCTCCATGCCGGCCTCGGTCAGCGTCGCGGTGCGCTGCTTCTCGTCGACCTCGAAGTCGGTCTTGTCGAGATTCGGAATGAAGGTGTCGATGGTGTTGTAGAAGTCCGAGCGGTCGTCGAGCGGGCCCGAGATGATCAGCGGCGTGCGCGCCTCGTCGACCAGGATCGAGTTGACCTCGTCGACGATCGCGTAGATGTGCCCGCGCTGGGTCATGTCCTCCAGCCGGTACTTCATGTTGTCGCGCAGGTAGTCGAAACCGAGCTCGTTGTTGGTGCCGTAGGTGATGTCGCAGTCGTAGGCCTGCTTGCGCTGCTCGTCGTCGAGCCCGTGCACGATCACGCCGACCGTCAGCCCGAGGAACTTGTAGATCTGCCCCATCCACTCGGCGTCGCGCCGCGCCAGATAGTCGTTGACCGTGACGACGTGCACGCCGCGGCCCCCGATGGCGTTGAGGTAGACCGGGAGCGTCGCGACCAGCGTCTTGCCTTCGCCGGTCTTCATCTCGGCGATCTTGCCCTCGTGCAGGATCATGCCGCCGATGAGCTGGACGTCGAAGTGGCGCTGGCCGAGCGTGCGCTTGGCCGCCTCACGCACGGTCGCGAACGCCGGCACCAGGAGGTCGTCGAGGTCGACGCCGTCGGCAATCTGCTTCCTGAACTCGTCCGTGCGGGCGCGCAGCGCCTCGTCGGAGAGCTTGGCGACCTCGTCCTCCAGCGCGTTGATCTCGTCGACGCGCGGCTGATAGCTGCGGATGCGACGGTCGTTCGCGGAGCCAAAAAGCTTTCGGGCAACGGCGCCAAACATGCCGGATCCTCTATCCTTCCGCCGACGGACTGCTTGGGCCGGCGCGAGCCGCCGGCGCGTGACCCGACGTGAACGTCATCGGGCGCTTTTCAGGCAACGGTAAGGCGCGATTGCCTCACGGGAAACCGGCGAGTTTGCCGAGAGATAGGAGGGGGTCCGATCCTTGTCAATCGGCCGGCCTGCGCGCCCACGGCGCGGCGAAAAGTGCGCCGCATTCGCGCCCCGGTTGGAATTTAATGCGAGCGGCCGTTGCGATTTGCGCCCGATTGCGCGACTGTCCGCCGCAATCGCCGGACCGGCGGCGCAGGCCGCCCTCACGCTGCAAGGATATCCCTATGACTTACCTGTCTGTTTCGGCCTTGTCCGCGCCGCGCCGTTGGGCGCTGGTCGCGGTCGCGGCGGCCGCGATGCTCGCCGCCCCCGGGCTGACCGCCACGGCCCAGACGCCCCCCGACCCGCTGATCGCCAAGGTCAACGGCATCGAGATTTATCAGAGCGATCTCGCGATGGCCGAGGAAGAGGTCGGCCAGCAGCTGCCCCAGGGCGGCGAGGACGCCAAGCGCGATTATCTCGTCGGCATCGTGACCAACATGATCCTCCTCGCGCAGGCCGCCGAGGAGAAGCACGTGCAGGACGACCCGGACTTCAAGCGGCGCCTCACGTTCACGCGCAACAAGGTGCTGATGGAGACCCTGCTGCAGGACGAGGTCAAGAAGGCGATGACCGACCAGGCGCTGCACGCGGTCTATGACGACGCCATCAAGCAGATGCCCAGCGAGGAGGAGGTGCACGCCCGCCATATCCTCTTCCGTGTCGCCGACTGGAAGGACGCGAAGCAGGCCCAGGCGGCCGAGGACAAGGCCAAGGCGGTGGTCGCGCGGCTCCGGAAGGGCGAGGATTTCGTCAAGCTCGCCAACGAGCTCACCGAAGATCCCGCGGGCCACAAGGACGGCGGCGATCTCGGCTACTTCACCAAGGAGGAGATGGTGCCGGAGTTCGCGACCGTCGCCTTCACGTTGGACAAAGGCAAGTTCTCCGACCCGGTGAAGACCCAGTTCGGGTGGCACATCATCCTGGTCGAGGACAAGCGCAAGCGCCCGGCCCCGCCGTTCGACCAGGTCAAGGGCCAGCTCGAGCGCATCGTCGCGCGCAAGGCACAGGTCGACCTCGTCACCAAGCTGCGCGCCGCGGCGAAGATCGAGCGCCTCGACAAGCCGGCGCAGCCCGCGCAACCGCCGCAGGCACAGCCGCCGGCGCCGCCCGCTCCCGCGCCGCAGAAGTAGACGCGAGCGCCAACCGACGGCTTCGCACTTTTCCCTCAGCGCAAGCGACCGACTTATGGCCGGGCGAAATCCCGGCCATGAGCTTTTTTGATGCGGGCTTTCGGGGCCGACGGCTTGTCGGCGCGCGGCTTTTTTGGCTTATGACTTGCCGTGTCGTGACCACCTCGGGTCACATCGGGATGATCTTCGCCATGGCCGCAACCGTCTCGCCGCTCGCTCCCGCGCGGTTTCCCGACATGCCGACGGTCGCGGGCGTGCGCCTCGCCACCGCCGCCGCGGGCATCCGCTACGCCAACCGCACCGATGTGCTGCTCGCGCTGCTCGACCCCGGCAGCGCGGTCGCGGGCGTGTTCACCCGCTCGAAGTGCCCATCGGCGCCGGTCGACTGGTGCCGCGCTCACCTCAAGAGCGGCAAGGCGCGCGCCCTGGTGGTCAATTCCGGCAACGCCAACGCCTTCACGGGCCGCACCGGGCGCGAGGCCACGAAGTTCACCGCCGATATCGCCGCCAAGGCAACCGGCTGCCGGCCGGGCGACGTCTTCCTGGCCTCCACCGGGGTGATCGGCGAACCGCTGCGCGCCGCAGCCTTCGACGGCGTGATGGACGGCCTTGTCGCCGACGCGGCGCCCGGCCGCTGGCAGGACGCGGCGCGCGCGATCATGACAACCGACACGTTTCCCAAGGGCGCGGCCGCGACCGTGCGGCTCGGCAAGGCCGAGGTCACGATCTGCGGCATCGCCAAGGGCGCCGGCATGATCGCGCCCGATATGGCGACCATGCTGTCGTTCGTCTTCACCGACGCGCCGATCGCGCCTGCCGCGCTGCAGTCGCTGCTCGCGCGCGGCGTGACCGACACCTTCAACGCGGTGACGATCGACGGCGACACCTCGACCTCGGACACGCTGCTCGCCTTCGCGACCGGCGCGGCCGCGGCGCGCGGGGCGCCGCGCATCGCGCGCGCCTCCGACCCGCGGCTCAAGGATTTCCGCGCCGGCTTCGAGCGCGTGCTCGCCGATCTCGCCGAGCAGGTCGCGCGCGACGGCGAAGGTGCGCGCAAGCTCGTCGAGATCGTGGTGGAAGGCGCGACATCAAAAACGTCGGCGCGCCGCATCGCCATGTCGATCGCCAATTCGCCCCTGGTCAAGACCGCGATCGCGGGCGAGGACGCCAACTGGGGCCGCGTCGTCATGGCGGTCGGCAAGGCGGGAGAGCCGGCCGACCGCGACCGGCTGTCGATCTGGTTCAACGGTATCCGTGTCGCCCACCGCGGCCTGCGCGATCCGGGCTATGACGAGGCAACGGTCTCGGCCGCAATGAAAAAGCCGGTGATCGCGCTCAAGGTCGCGCTCGGGCTGGGGCAGGGGCGCGACCGCGTGCTCACCTGCGATCTCACCAAGGACTACGTGGCGATCAACGGCGACTATCGTTCATAAAGCGAGGATGGTCTTTCCAAACCCCGGTACCCACCCCGGATCAAGTCCGGGGCAGGCTTTTTCGGAATCATGCTCTGGCGCCGGGCCGGCGGCTCCGTGAGCGGCGCAACCGCGCATTAACCGTCGCGCCGCAATTGCGGCCGGCCCATTGGCGAGTCTTTAACCACGGGCCTCTAGCGTGCAGCCCGAAGGGTCGTAAGCGTGAAGCTTCTCGTTGTCGCCGCCTGCGCCCTCGTCGATGCCGATGGGCGCGTGCTGATCGCCGAACGCCCCGCCGGCCGGACGATGGCGGGCCTGTGGGAGTTTCCCGGTGGCAAGGTCGAGGCGGGTGAACGGCCGGAAGAGACGCTCATTCGCGAGCTGAAGGAGGAACTCGGCATCGTCGTGAAGGAGGCCTGCCTCGCGCCGCTCACCTTCGCGAGCCACACCTACCCCGAATTCCACCTGCTGATGCCGCTCTATGTGTGTCGGCGATGGGACGGGATCGCAACCGCGCAGGAGGGCCAACGGCTCGCCTGGGTGAGGCCGAACCGGCTCAAGGAATATCCGATGCCGCCCGCCGACCTGCCGCTCATCTCGCACCTGACATCGCTGCTGTAACGAGAAACTGGACCTGGAACAGGACCGCCCCGATGACTTCCCTCGCGCTCTTCCGCTCGGCGCTCGGCCGCCTTGCCCGCTTCGCGGCCGACCAGCGCGGCGCAACCGCGATCGAATATGGGTTGATGGTGGCGCTGATCGGCATCGCGATCCTGTCGACGGTGTTCTCGATGGGCCAGGGCATCAAGAACACACTCTATGGCGCGATCACCAACGCGCTCGCCTCGATGATGTAGGGCGCAGGTCGCTCCGCAGTCCGTTTCCCACGACACGTCTCGGTGCTAGCCTTTCGCCTGAGCTCCCACCAACGGGAGCCTTCAGGGAGGATGGCCATGCGGAGACTCATTTCGGCTTTGTCGCTCATCGCGAGCTTGGCGGCGGGCGCCGCCTGGGCACAGCCGTACAAGCCCAATGACGCCGGCGTCACCATGGGCCATTGGCATCTCAACTCGCGCGACATCGAGGCGAACAAGAAGATCTTCGTCGCGCTTGGCGGCAAGCCGATCAAGGCCGGCGACTTCGAGATCGTGCAGTTCCCGGGCGTCAACGTGTATCTCAACCAGCGCCCCGGCACGCCGCCGCCGACCGGCGGCACGGTCGGCACGGTGATCAATCACGTCGGATTCCTGGTGCCGGACGTGCAGGCCGTGCTCGCCAAGCTCAAGGGTTTCGACGTCAAGGTCGAGAGCGTGGACAACCGCAAGGATCAGGCCTTCGTCACGACCGCTGACGGCCTCAAGCTCGAATTCCTCGAGGACAAGACCCAGACCATCCCGATCCGCCATCACCACATCCACTACTTCGTGGCGCAGTCGGCGATCCCCGAGATCCAGGCGTGGTACGCCAAGGTCTTCGGCGCCAAGCCCGGCATGCGCGGCAAGTTCGTGGCGGCGGACATTCCGGGCGCCAACCTGTCGTTCGCGAAATCCGACCAGCCGACCGTGACGACCAAAGGACACGTGCTCGACCACGTCGGCTTCGACGTCAACGATCTCGACGCCTTCCTGAAGAAGGCCGCGGCGGCGGGCGTGAAGCCGGCGGTAGCTCCCAGCAAGAACCCCACGAACGGCGTGTCGCTCGCCTTCATCTATGATCCGTGGGGGACCTACATCGAGCTCAACCAGCGGCCGAACCAGGTCTATCTCGACCAGATGTAAGCAGGCTCATCGTTTGAGCATGATGCCGCCGGCGCGTCATCGCTCCGGCGGCTCACCCGTGGAGAATTCGCGCGTTCCGAGCGCATCGGCGAGCCGCACCTGCGCCGAGCCGGGCTTGAGCGGCTGCGGCTGGCTCGCATGCGGCGCCCATCCGGACAGCCAGACGACGTCGAAGCTTGCCCGCACGCGGCCGTCCGCGTCGGCAAAGCGCGCCGCGTAGACCTCGGCCATGCGCATGAGCGTCGCGCGGCGCAGCGGCACGCGCCGGCGCTCGGCGAGCGCGTTGGTCGCCCCCATGCGCCGCAGATCGCGCATCAGGTCGAACGGCGAGGCGTAGCGCACCGTGATCCGGTCGACGTCGGCGACCGGCAAGGCAAAGCCCGCGCGCTGAAGCAGCGCGCCGGCCTCGCGCGCGTCGACGAACGGGGCGACGCGCGGCGAGACGCCGCCCTCGAGCTCGGCTTCGGCGGCCGCAAAGCTCTGGCGCAACTCGGTCAGCGTGTCGCCGCCGAGGAGCGCGGCCAGAAAGAGGCCGTCGGGCTTGAGCGCGCGCCGCACCTGCACGAGGGTGCCGGGCAGATCATTGACCGACTGCAACGCCAGCGCCGAGACGACGAGATCGAGCGAGCCGTCGGCGAACGGCAGCGCCTCCTCGTCGGCGGCAAGCCGCGGCCCGGCGTCATCGCGCAGCGCGAGGGCGTTCGCGTCGACGGTGATCAGCGCGTCGACGCGCGGCGCCAGCAGACGGCGCAGCGCGCGGGTGGGTGTGCCGAGATCGACCGCAATCGGGAAGCGGCGCAGCACGCTCGCGAGGCGATCGGCCAGATCATCGGCGACGCGGTCGATCAGGAAGGTCGCGGGGCCGAGCTTCTGCGCACGGCGGCGGCGCCGGCGCAGCAGCGATCGGTCGAACACGCGCGGAGCAGACATGAGCGCACTCTACCGCATCTCCGGCGATCTCAAACGCAAAGCCGCGCACCTTGCGGCGCGCGGCCCTTTTGAGTTCCAGCCTCGGCTTGCGTCAGGCCGCGCGGACGGTCGCGAGGAACTTGCTCATCTCGTGCTTGAGCCGGCTGCTCTCCCGCGCGAGCGCTTGGGCGGAAGACAGCACCTCCGAGGAAGCCGAGCCGGTCTCGGCGGCGCCGCGGCTCACGTCGGTGATCTTCGACGCCACTTCGGTCGTCCCGACCGCGGCCTGCTGCACGTTACGGGTAATCTCCTGGGTCGCGGCACCCTGCTCCTCGATCGCGGACGCAATGGTGGTGGCGATCTCGGAAATCCGGCCGATGGTGCCGCCGATCTCCTTGATCGCGACCACCGATTCCTGCGTCGCCGACTGCATCTCGGCGATCTGGCCGCTGATCTCGCTCGTCGCCTTGGCGGTCTGCGCGGCGAGCTGCTTGACCTCCTGGGCGACCACGGCGAAGCCCTTGCCGGCTTCGCCGGCGCGCGCCGCCTCGATGGTGGCGTTGAGCGCCAGCAGGTTGGTCTGCTCCGCAATCGTCGTAATCAGCTTGGTGACGTCGCCGATGCGGCTCGCGGCGTTCGACAGCATCGTGATGCGGTCGTCCGTCTTGCTGGCCTGCTGGACCGCCTCGCCGGACATGCGGCTCGACGTCTGCACCTGGCGGCCGATCTCGCTAACCGATGCGACGAGCTCGTCGGTCGCCGAGGCGACCGTCTGGACGTTGACGGATGCCTCCTCGGACGCGACCGCGACCGCGGTGGAGAGCTCCCGGGTGGTCGCTGCCGTCGAGGTGAGCTTGCCGGCCGCGACCTCGAGCTGCGCCGAGGCGCTGGTCACCGTCTGAACGATCTCGCCTACCGCCGACTCGAACTCGTCGGCGAGCCGCTGCATCTCGGCCTTGCGTCCGGCGGCGGCCCGGCGGTCGGCTTCGGCCTTCTCGTCGGCCTCCTGCCGCGCCCGCTCGGCCGCCTTGATCTTGAAGTCCTCGACCGCCTGCGCCATCTCGCCGATCTCGTCGCCGCGGCCGAGGCCGGGCAGCACGACCGCGAAGTCGCCGCGCGCGAGTTTCTTCATGCCGCCCGTGAGCCCCTTGAGCGGCTTCGTCACGCCGCGGGTGGCCAGCAGGATGATGGCGAGCAGGATAACGCCGATGACGCCGGCGCCGATCAGGATCGACCGGCTCATCTTCGCGCCGGCGGCGAGCTGCGCCTCGATCACCGAGGAAACTTCCAGCACGCCGCGCACGTCGCCGATCTTCCAGTCGATCTTGGGCGAGCCCGCGGTGGTGTTGTGGCAGTCGACACAGGTCTTCGCGATCATCACGTCGGCGACCGCGACGCGCACGATCCGCTTGCCGTTGCGCTCGTCCTCGCGCGTGAAGGTCGCGGTCGGATTGGCGCTGAGGTAGTCCCACGCCTGCTGCTGGAAGGCGTCGAGGGTGCGGTCCTTGCGGTTGGGGAACGGATATTTGCTGTAGAGGCTGACGGTGGTGTCGTTCTTCGACAAGAGTTCGCTCAGGTCGTGGATCATCGTCGCCGGCAGCGGGATCGCCTTGGGGTCGCTCGCGTGGTCGACCGCGGCGTGCATGGCGCCGCTCTTGACCACCTTGTTGACGACCTTCTCGTTGTAATAGTTGCGGATGATCTTGAACTCGGCAGCGGTCTGCCGGCTTTCGTTCACCGCCTCCTCGATGGCGTTCGCGGCGATGAGACGCGGGACGAAGACCCAGATCGCGACGATCGCGAGCGCGAGCCCGAGCGGGATGGGCAACACGATCCGCCACGCCAGACTGTTGCGAAACCAGCTCCGCCCGCTCTGCGGGGACGTCAGCGCAAGACTTGCGTCAGACATGGGTTGATTTCCCCCTTGGTAGCCGGCGATGGCTGCCTCGGCGTTTTCATGAGCCCGGGCCGCAACCGCGGTATGCGACTGACACTCGCACCGCGAATATTGAATTGTTTCTTCAACAACTGATTAACTTTTGGGGAGACACCACGCTAATGTCCCTGAAATCCATGGCTTTACGGGACAAATGAGGTTGGTGACACCAGAATAAATCGCGTAATAATTGGAAATATCACTGATTACCACTTATGGGTGTGACTGACCCAGCGGCGGTCGGACAACGATCTGATTCGCGGGCGGAATAGCGGCAATCGATATCGGCGCGGAAGGCCCGAACCCTGAGCTGGTCGCCTTTGCCTGGCGAACGATCGGGCTACGCGCGGCACCGGGAATCCGCGCGGCCACGCGATGCCGGTGGGACAGCGTCGCGCGGCCGGAATGCCCTTACCGTCGCCCTGTGTCAGGCGGCGCGGACCGTCGCCAGGAACTTGCCCATCTCGAGCTTGAGCCGGTTGCTCTCGTTGGCGAGCGACTGGGCCGAGGAGAGCACCTGCGAGGACGCAGACCCGGTCTCGGCCGCGCCGCGGCTCACGCTTGCGATATTCGAGGCGACCTGCGTGGTGCCGGAAGCCGCCTGCTGCACGTTGCGGGTGATCTCCTGTGTCGCGGCGCCCTGCTCCTCGATCGCCGACGCGATCGTCGTCGCAATCTCGGAGATCCGCCCGATGGTGCCGCCGATCTCCTTGATCGCCGCCACCGACTCCTGCGTCGCAGACTGCATCTCGGCGATCTGCGTCGAGATCTCGCTCGTCGCCTTGGCGGTCTGCGCCGCGAGTTGCTTGACCTCCTGGGCGACCACCGCAAAGCCCTTGCCGGCCTCGCCGGCGCGCGCGGCTTCGATCGTCGCGTTGAGCGCCAGCAGATTGGTCTGCTCCGCGATGGTGGTGATCAGCCGGGTCACGTCGCCGATGCGGCTCGCGGCCTGAGACAGCTTGGCCATGCGCTCGTCGGTCATGCGCGCCTGCTCGACCGCCTCGGACGAGATGCGGTTCGACTCCTGCACCTGCCGCCCGATCTCGCCGACGGACGCGGTCAGTTCCTCGGTCGCGGTGGCGACCGACTGGACGTTGGTGGAGGCTTCCTCGGACGCCGCCGCCACCGTGGTGGCGAGGTGCTGGGAGTTCTCGGCAGTCTTCGTGAGCGTGGTGGCGGAGGCCTCGAGCTCGGTCGAGGCCGACGATACGGTCTGCACGATCTCGCCCACCGCCGACTCGAACTCGTTGGCGAGCTTGACCATGTCGGCCTTGCGCTGCACGGCGGCGGCCCGATCCTGCTCGGCCTTGGCCTCGGCCTCGTGCCGCGCCCGCTCCTCGGCCTTGACCTTGAACTGCTCGACGGCGCCCGCCATGGCTCCGATCTCGTCCTTGCGGCCGAGGCCGGGCAGCACGACCGCGAAATCTCCCTCGCCCAGCCGCTTCATCCCGGCGACCAGAGCAAGCAGCGGCCGCGCGACCCCGATCAGGACGAACACCATGGCGCCGATCGCGATGGCCGCACCGATGGCGATGAAGACGAAGGTCGCGAGGCGCGCGGCGGCATAGGTTGCGGCGGCGCTCTTGGTCGCCCCGTCGGCACCCGCCATGTTGATGTCGACCAGCTTTTCGAGATCGCCTTCGACCGCGTTGAAAGCCGTGCCGGCATCGCCTTTGAACACCTTGCCGGCCTCGTCGTTCTGGTTGCCCCGCGACAACTTGAGGAGCGCGGCATGAACCTTGAGGTACTCGTCCCAATGCCGCCCGAGCGAGTCGTACCCGGCCTTCTCCTCGGGTGAGCTGATCAGCGGCTCATAGGCGGCGCGCAGCTTCGCGAGCGCGGCGATGCGCTCCTGCATGTCGCGCTCGACCGCGTCCATGCCGGGGAGATCGGTCGTCAGGATGTGCCGCGCCTCGTCGATGCGGAAGCGAGCCGCCTGGTATTCGAGGGCGCGCAGGTCGGAGACCGAGGGCAGCCAATTGGTCGCGATATCGACCGTGTTCCCATTCACCGTCGCGATCTTGCTCAGCGCAAACGCGCCAAGACCAAGCACGACGGCAACCATGATTGCGAACAGCCCCATCAGGAGGGACCGAATCGAGAGGCCGAGCATTGAAATGAATCCCCACGGGTTCGTGCACACACATAGTGTGCGGATTCGACGCGCCGTCAGCCCCTGCGATTGGTTTGGTACGCCAGCCCAAAAAATCAGTTAACGGAATTCTATGGAAAAGCACTTATGCGCGAGCGCCGGTAGTTAGCTGCCGCGCCACGGGCCTTTCGGCATGCAACCGGTCGAGGGCAGGCCCGCGAAACGATATCGCTGGATTGCAGCGCTGGTCCGCCACGGCCCTTGTGCTCGATGACTCGCCGGGTGATCGCAGACATGAAGACCACCCGCGCCGCCCGAGACTGAGCAGCGCTGGCAGCTTACCGATTGTCGTTACGTCATCTGCGGCAGCGAGAAGCAAGGCGACCACGCGGCGCCGGTGGGACAGCGTCCCGCGGCTTGCGATATTCGAGGCGACTTGCGTGATACCGGCGGCCGCCTGCTGCGCGTTCTCCTGCTAAGAGTGGCCTCGACGCCGCGCGCCACGACGCCGTCGGCACGCAACCGTGTTGAGGAACGGACGGCGCAACGGTATCGTTGGTTGTGCAGCACTTAACCGCCAATGCTCTTTCGCGTCCGACGCGTCTCGGCCGGATCCTTGGTCCGGTCCGCGCGACGCTGCGCTTCGCGCTCGACTTTGCCCTGCCGCCGCTCTGTCCGGCCTGCCGCGGCGTCCTCGGCCACACGGGCGGCCTGTGCGCCACCTGCTGGTCGAAGCTCTCGTTCATCGCGCGGCCCTATTGCGAGCGGCTGGGCACGCCGTTCGGCTACGACCCCGGCCCCGGCGTGCTGTCGACCGAGGCGGTGACCGATCCGCCGGCCTTCGCCCGCGCGCGGGCGGCGGTACGCTACGACGACGTCGCGAGCGCGCTCGTGCATGCGCTCAAATACGGCGACCGGCTCGACCTTGCGCCCACCATGGGCCGTTGGATGGCGCAGGCCGGCCGCGAATTGACCGAGAGCGCCGACGCGCTCGTTCCGGTGCCGCTGCATTGGCGGCGCCTGTGGGCGCGGCGCTTCAACCAGGCCGCAACGCTCGCGCGGGCGATCTCGCAGGCGAGCGGCGTGCCGGTGCTCGACGATGCGCTCAAGCGCGTGCGCGCAACGCCGCAACAGGTGGGCCTCAATCGGGCGGACCGATCGACCAACGTGCAAGGCGCCTTCGGGGTGCCGGAAACACGGCAGGCGGCGGTCGCGGGCCGCCGGCTGGTGCTGGTCGACGACGTGTTCACCTCGGGCGCGACAGTCGACACCTGCACGCGCGCGCTGCTGCGGGCCGGTGCCGCCCAGGTCGACGTGCTGGTTTTCGCCCGGGTTGTCGATGGGATGCGGTCCCCCATATAAACTGTTTACGTCCTCTCCATCCTCCGGAGCTAGCCTTCCGCCATGCCGTCGATCGAGGTCTACACGACACCCTATTGCCCCTATTGCGTCTCAGCCAAGGAGCTGCTGCGCCGCAAGGGCGCCGACTTCGTCGAGATCAACGTCGCCGGCGACCAGGCACTGCGCGACCGCATGGTCGAGCGTGCCGGCGGGCGGATGACGGTGCCGCAGATCTTCATCGGCAGCACCCATGTGGGCGGCTGCGACGATCTTTACGCGCTCGACCATGCCGGCGGCCTCGACCCGCTGCTCGCGCGCAACGAAACGGTGCAACCATGACGACGGCGACCGACAGCAGCGCGCGCTTTCGCATCGGCCTGATCCAGATGCGCACGGGCCGCGTGCCGCGCGCCAACACCGACGCGGCCGTCAAGCTGATCGGCGAGGCCAAGGCCGCGGGCGCCGACTACGTGCAGACGCCGGAAATGACCAACATCATGGAGGTCAAGCGCGCGGAGATGTTCGCCGCGATCGCGCCGGAGGAGAGCGACCCCACGCTCGCCGCCTTCCGCGAGACGGCGCGCGCACAGCACTTGTGGGTTCATGCCGGATCGCTGGCGCTCAAGGTGTCGCCCGACAAGGCGGTGAACCGCTCGCTGCTGATCGACCCGCAGGGCGAGATCGTCGCGCGCTACGACAAGATCCATATGTTCGACGTCGATCTCGCGGGCGGCGAAAGCTACCGCGAGTCGCGCAACTATCGCCCCGGCGAGACCGCGATCGCGGCGGACCTGCCGTGGGGGCGCCTCGGCCTCACCATCTGCTACGACTTGCGCTTCCCGGCGCTCTATCGCGCACTGGCCGAAGCCGGCGCTTCCTTCCTGGCGATCCCGTCCGCCTTCACGCAGCAGACCGGCGAGGCGCATTGGCACGTGCTGATGCGCGCCCGCGCGATCGAGAATACCTGCTATGTGCTCGCCGCCGCCCAGGGCGGCACGCACGAGAACGGCCGCGCCACGTTCGGCCACTCGATCGTAGTCGACCCCTGGGGACGTGTCGTCGCCGAAGGCGGCACCGAGCCGGGCGTCGTCATGGCGGAGATCGCGCTCGCCGACGTCGCGACGGCGCGCTCGCGCATTCCGTCGCTCCAGCACGGACGCCGCTTCGAAGTGGTCACGCCGGCCGCCGAGCCCGCGCATCTGCACGCGGTCGGAGGCAAGGGATGATCCGCTATACGCTCGTGTGCGGTCGCGGGCACGAATTCGAGAGCTGGTTCGCGAGCTCATCGGCCTACGACAAGCAGGCCAAGCGCGGGCTCGTCGCCTGCCCGGCGTGCGGCGCGACCAAGGTCGAGAAGGCGATCATGGCGCCGCGCCTGACGCGCACCGACAAGCCGATCGACGTGCCGGAGACGCCCGCACCCGCGGCGCCGGCCGAGGCGCCGGCCCCGGTCGCGATGATCTCGCCGCAGGAGCGCGAGCTGCGCACCAAGCTCAAGGAGCTGCGCGACCATCTCACCAAGAACGCCGAGAACGTCGGCCGCACGTTTCCCGAACAAGCGCGCAAGATGCACTACGGCGAGATCGAACACCGCTCGATCTACGGCGAGGCCTCGCCGCAGGAGGCGAAGGACCTGCACGACGAGGGTGTCGAGTTCCATCCGCTGCCGGTGCTGCCGGACGAGCGGAACTGACGCATGAGTCCGGGCGCACTGAGCTCCTGGCAGCTCTGGGCAATGGCGTCCGCGGCCTTCGCGGCGCTGACCGCGATCTTCGCCAAGGTCGGCATCGAGAACATCAATTCGGACTACGCGACCTTCGTCCGCACCATCGTGATCCTGCTGTGCCTGGCCGCGATCCTGTTCGCGACCGGGCAATTCCAGTCGCCTGGCGCGATCTCGGGCAAGTCCTACCTGTTTCTCGTGCTGTCCGGCCTCGCCACCGGCGCCTCGTGGGTGTGCTATTTCCGCGCCCTCAAGCTCGGCGACGCGTCGCAAGTCGCGCCGATCGACAAGCTGTCGGTCGTCCTCGTCGCGGCTTTCGGCTTCATCTTCCTGGGCGAGCGGCCGAGCGGCCTGAGCTGGCTCGGCATTGTGCTGATCGCGGTCGGCGCGATCCTGGTCGGCTACAAGCGATAAGCCGTCAATAAGCCCACACCAGCAGCGCGACGCCGGCGACGATCAGCACGATGCCGAGACCCTCGCGCGCGGTCGTCGGCTGCTTGAACGCGAAGCGCGAGACACCCTGCGCGAAGAGCACCTCGACCAGCGCGAGCGTGCGCACGCTCGCGGCGGTCGCGGTGGCAAAGCCGAGAAACCAGAACTGCGACGCGAGCGCGCCCATGAAGCCGGCGAACAATGACGGCCGCCAGGCCTGGATGATCGCGTGCAGCACGGCGCGGTCGCGGGCGAGAAGGTAACCGGTCAGCAGCACCGTCTGCACCGTGAGGCCGACCGCGACCGTCAACGTCGCGGCCATGACGAAATTCGGATCGTGCAGGCTCAGGATCGCGCCGCGATAGCCGATGGCGGACAACGCGAAGCAGCCCCCGGCCGCGAGCCCGATGATGGTCGGCCTGATCCCGCCGGCCGTGGCGCCGCGCTTGAACGACATCACGATCACGCCCGCTGTCGCGATCAGGATGGCGGCGCCCATGGCGAGCGTGGTGTGGTCGCTGAGAAAGACCAGCCCGAACAGCGCCACCTGGATCGGCTCGGTCTTGATGTAGGCAATGGCGACGACGAACGAGCGCTCGCCCATGGCGGCAAGCATGAGGGCGGTCGCGGCGATCTGCATCAGGGCGCCGACGAGCACCCAGGGCACGAAGACGAGGGCGGGGCGCGGCGGCAGCGTGTGCGACACGACGGCGACACCGGCCAGGAAGAGCAGCGCGAACGGCAATCCGAACAGGAAGCGCACATGGGTCGCACCGACCGTGCCGAGCTTCTTGGTGAGCTCGCGCTGGGTCGCGTTGCGCACAGTCTGCGCGGCGGCGGCGATGAGCGTAAAGACGATCCACAACCACGACGCAGGAGACGTCACGCCGGCCGCTCCGCCGCCAGCATGTAGTTCACGTCCATATCCTTGGCGAGGCGCCAGTGGTCGGCGAGCGGATTGTAGATCACGCCGGCCTCATCGATCACCCGCAAGCCGGCGAGCTCGAGCGCGATCTCGAGCTCGTTCGGGGTGACGAACTTGTCCCATTGATGGGTGCCGCGCGGCAGCCAGCGCAAGACGTATTCGGCGCCGACGATCGCGAGCGCGAAGCTCTTGAGCGTGCGGTTGATCGTCGCCGTGATCATCAGCCCGCCCGGCTTGACCATCTCGCCGGTGAGCTTGACGAAGAGGTTCGCGTCGGCGACGTGCTCGACCACCTCCATCGCCAGCACGATATCGAAGCGCTCGTCCGCTTCCGCCAGCGCCTCCGCGGTGGTCGCCCGGTAGTCGACCGCAAGCCCGCTGTCGCGCGCGTGCAGGCTGGCCGCCTCGATATTCGCCTCGGCGGGATCGGCGCCGACGACCTCGGCGCCGAGCCGCGCCAGCGGCTCGGACAGGATCCCGCCGCCGCAGCCGATGTCGAGCACGCGCAGGCCCTTGAGGCAGTCGAGGCGCTTGGCGTCGCGCGCGAACCGCCGGCAGGCGGCGTCGCGGATGTAGGCAAGGCGGACCGGATTGAACTTGTGCAGCGGCGCCATCTTGCCGCGCGGGTCCCACCATTCGTCCGCCAGCGCCGCGAAGCGGGCAAGCTCGGCCTCGTCCACGGTCGGCGCTTTGGCGTGCGGCTGGCTCACCATCGGCGATGCTCCGTTAACTCTTTGGCGCCGCTGCAATACCGGCCAACGGCGGTTGCGGCCCCGATCCCTCGCCGTTATGTATACGCGCCTTTTCGGCAAGGCGCGCGGGCCTTCGGGACAATGCGCCGGACGTCAACCCATGGAGCACCGAGACCCGCGATGGGCCGGCTGGTGATGAAATTCGGCGGCACCTCGGTCGCCGATATCGAGCGCATCCGCAACGTCGCGCGCCACGTCAAGCGCGAGGTCGACGCCGGGCACGAGGTCGCGGTGGTGGTCTCGGCGATGGCCGGGACCACCAACCGGCTGGTCGAGTGGTGCCGCGAGGCCTCGGCCCTGCATGATGCGCGCGAATACGACGCGGTGGTCGCCTCCGGCGAGCAGGTCACGGCCGGGCTGCTCGCGATCGCGCTGCAGGCGATCGGCGTCAATGCGCGCTCGTGGCAGGGCTGGCAGCTGCCGATGAAGACATCGGGCGCGCATGGCTCGGCCCGCATCCTCGACATCGACGGCGAGGAGCTGATCCGCCGCTTCAAGGAGCGCAAGGAGGTCGCGGTCGTCGCGGGCTTCCAGGGCATCCATCCCGAGACCGGCCGGGTCACCACGCTCGGGCGCGGCGGCTCGGACACCTCGGCGGTCGCGGTCGCGGCCGCGATCCATGCGGACCGTTGCGACATCTATACCGACGTCGACGGCGTCTACACGACCGACCCGCGCGTCGTGCCGCGCGCACGGCGGCTCGACAAGATCGCGTTCGAGGAGATGCTGGAAATGGCGTCCCTCGGCGCCAAGGTCATGCAGGTGCGCTCGATCGAGCTCGGCATGGTGCATCAGGTGCGCATCTTCGTGCGCTCCTCCTTCGACAAGCCCGAGGACATCGATCCCCACTCCACCCCTCCCGGCACCCTCATCTGCGACGAGGCGGAAATCATGGAACAGCAGGTCGTCACCGGCATCGCCTTCTCCAAGGACGAGGCGCAAATCTCCATCCGTCGCGTGCAGGACAAGCCCGGCATCGCCGCCTCGATCTTCGGTCCGCTCGCCGAGGCCAACATCAACGTGGACATGATCGTGCAGGTGGTCTCGGCGGACGGCGCGACCACCGACCTCACCTTCACGGTGCCGGCCGCTGACTACGACCGCGCCCGCAGCACCATCGACCAGGCGCGCCAGAAGATCGGCTATGAGAAGATCGACAGCGCGACCGACGTCGCCAAGATCTCGGTGATCGGCATCGGCATGCGCAGCCACGCGGGCGTTGCCGCGAAGGCGTTCCGGGCGCTGGCCGACCGCGGCATCAACATCCGCGCCATCACGACCTCGGAGATCAAGTTCTCGCTGCTGATCGACGCCGCCTTCACGGAGCTGGCGGTCCGCACCCTGCATTCGCTCTACGGGCTCGACAAATAGCGCAAATCGCGCCCTCGCGGGCGAGCCCTGCACGGCAAGCCGCCTTCGTGAGAAAATGGCCTGGAGCGCATTCCGTTCCTGCCGAATCGGAACACGTTCTCTGTTTTTTCATTCTGCGCATGTTCTTGTCGGCGAACCGGGCAGGCTTTCGCCGGAACATGCATTAAAATCATTGCAAGGCCATGACGAATCGCCAGATTTTGGCGCACCGCAACATGGTGTTTTGCTTGCGGCACGCATGTTGCATTGGCTATAGCCGTGGTGATGGGCGCGCGAGAGGATGTGCCTCCGCGCGCAATCTCAACGATGGACAGGGAGCCCGGACGGGCTCGGCCTGACGGCCCGAAAGGACCTCACGCCATGCGTGGCGCGCTTGGCGGTCCACGCGTGTTGTTGCGGCGGCTTCGCGAGGTCATGGCGGAGCCGGTCAGCGCGCAGGACCGCCTCGACAAGATCGTGGTGCTGATTGCCGCCAACATGGTGGCCGAGGTGTGCTCGGTCTACGTGTTGCGCGCGGACGGCACGCTCGAGCTCTACGCCACGGAAGGCTTGAAGCGCGAAGCCGTCCACCGAACCGTGCTGCGCTCGGACGAAGGCCTGGTCGGCCTGGTGGCGAGCGAGGCCAACCCGGTCAACCTGTCGCAAGCGCAGAACCACCCGGCCTTCGCGTACCGGCCGGAGACCGGCGAGGAGAGCTACCAGTCCTTCCTCGGCGTGCCGATCCTGCGTGCCGGCAACACGCTCGGCGTGCTGGTGGTGCAGAACCGCGCGCAGCGCACCTATTCGGAGGAGGAACAGGAGGCGCTGCAGACGACCGCGATGGTTCTCGCCGAGATGATCGCCTCGGGAGAGCTCTCCGCGCTTGCCTCGCCGGGCGCCGAGCTGCCGGTGCGCCGCCCGCTCAACCTCAAGGGCACGGCGCTCAACGACGGCATCGCGCTCGGCCATGTGGTGCTGCACGAGCCGCGCGTCGTGATCACCAATTTCATCGCCGACGACCTGCCGCGCGAGCGCAAGCGACTGGAGACCGCGCTGGAGACCTTGCGCGCCGACCTCGACCGCATGTTCGAGCACGGCGACATGGCGGCTGCCGGCGACCACCGCGACGTGCTCGAAGCCTATCGCATGTTCGCCAACGACCGCGGCTGGGTGCACAAGCTCGAAGAGGCCGTGATGACCGGCCTGACCGCGGAGGCCGCGGTCGAGCGCGTTCATTCGGACATCCGCGCCCGCATGCTGCGCCAGACCGATCCCTACCTGCGCGAGCGCCTGCACGATCTCGAAGACCTCGCCAACCGGTTGCTGCGCCAGTTGCTCGGCCAGGACCACGCGCCCTCGCGCGAGAGCCTGCCCGAGAACGCCGTGCTGGTCGCCCGCATGATGGGACCGGCGGCGCTGCTCGACTACGACCGCAAGCGCCTGCGCGGCCTCGTGCTCGAAGAAGGCGGCCCGACCTCGCATGTCGCGATCGTGGCCCGCGCGCTCGGCATCGCAGCGGTCGGCGAGGTCGACAACGCCACCGGCGTGGTGGATCCCGGCGACGCCATCATCGTCGACGGCGCCACGGGCGACGTGCACATCCGCCCGACCTCCGAGGTGCAATCGGCCTATGTGGACCGGGTCCGCCTGCGCGCGCGGCGCCAGCTGCAATACCTCGCGCTGCGCGACAAGCCGAGCGTGACCCGCGACGGCGAGGCCGTGACGCTGCTGGTCAATGCCGGCCTCGTGGTCGACCTGCCGCAGATCGCCGAGAGCGGGGCGGCCGGCATCGGGCTCTTCCGCACCGAGATGCAGTTCATGGTCGCCTCGCAGTTTCCCCGCGCCAGCGAGCAGCAGCAGCTCTACCGCGCCGTGCTCGACGCGGCCGACGGACGCCCGGTGACGTTCCGCACGCTCGACATCGGCGGCGACAAGGTGCTGCCGTACATGCGCAATTTCGAGGAGGAGAACCCGGCGCTGGGCTGGCGGGCGATCCGTCTCGGCCTCGACCGTCCCGGCCTCCTGCGCAGCCAGGTGCGCGCCATGCTGCGCGCCGCCTCCGGGCGCGACCTGCGCATCATGTTCCCGATGGTGGCCGCGGTGCACGAATTCGACGAGGCCAAGGGATTGGTCGAGCGCGAGCTCACCCATTTGCGGCGCCATGGCCACAGGCTGCCGGAGAGCGTCGACATCGGCACCATGCTGGAAGTGCCGGCGCTGCTGTTTCAGCTCGACGAGCTGCTCGAGCGGGTCGATTTCCTGTCGGTCGGCTCGAACGATCTCGTCCAGTTCTTCTATGCGGTCGACCGCGGCAATGCGCGCGTTTCGGCCCGCTTCGACGAGCTTTCCGTGCCGGTGCTGCGCGCGCTCAAGCAGATCGTCGACCGCGCCAAGGCACACCACAAGCCGGTGACGCTGTGCGGCGAGCTCGCGTCCGTTCCGCTCGGCGCGCTCGCATTGGTCGGGCTCGGCTACCGCTCGCTCTCGCTCGTCCCCTCGGCGGTCGGCCCCGTGAAGGCCATGCTGCTCGAGCTCGATACCGCCAAGGCCGCGGCGCTCCTCTCCTCGCTCATTACCAAGCCCGACGGCGTCGCGTCGGTGCGCGACAAGCTTGCCGCTTTTGCGGCGGCCGAGGGGCTTCCGATCTAGAACCTGAATCGGCCCGGCGGTCGCTTTTTACGCATCAAACCGCTATTCCGACCGCATGACGACACTGCCGGAAACCAAGCTCGACGCCCTGCTCGCCCGCCATGCCATGGTGGAAGCGGAGCTTGCGCGCCAGCTTGCCCCGGAGACCTTCGTCAAGCTCTCGCGCGAGCTCGCCGAGATCAGCCCCGTGGTCGAGCGCGTGAAGGCCTACCGCGCCGTTGAAGCGGAGATCGCCGGGCTCGACGCGATGATGGCCGACCCGGATCCGGAGATGCGCGCGATCGCGGCGGCCGAGAAGCCGGAGCTCGAGGCGCGACGCGACGCGATGGTGCAGGACATCCGCCTCGCGCTCATCCCCAAGGACGCGATGGACGAGCGCAACGCGATCCTGGAAATCCGCGCCGGCACCGGCGGCGACGAGGCCGCACTGTTCGCCGGCGTCCTTTTGCGCATGTACGAGCGCTACGCGGCCACGCAAGGCTGGAAGACGGAGCTCATCTCGGCGAGCGACGGCGCCATGGGCGGCTACAAGGAAGTGATCGCGGAGATCAGCGGCCGCGGCGTGTTTGCCAAGCTCAAGTTCGAGTCGGGCGTGCATCGGGTGCAGCGGGTGCCGGCGACCGAAGGGTCAGGACGCATCCATACCTCGGCGGCGACCGTCGCGGTGCTGCCCGAGGTCGAGGAGGTCGACATCGCGATCAAGGAGAGCGACCTCAAGATCGACACCATGCGCTCGGGCGGCGCCGGCGGCCAGCATGTCAACAAGACCGAATCGGCGGTGCGCGTCACCCACATTCCGTCCGGCATCGCGATCGTGGTGCAGGAGGAGCGCTCGCAGCATCGCAACCGCGCCAAGGCGATGGCGGCGCTGCGCGCGCGGCTTTACGACGCCGAACGGCAGAAGCGCGATGCCGAGCGCGCCGCCGAGCGGCGCGGCCAGGTCGGGTCGGGCGACCGTTCCGAGCGCATCCGCACCTATAATTTTCCGCAAGGGCGCGTCACCGATCATCGCATCAACCTCACGCTTTACAAGCTGCCGCAGGTGATCGAGGGCGAGGCACTGGGCGAGATCATCGACGCGCTGGTCACCGAGCACCAGGCGGAGCTGCTCGCCGCGGAAGCGGGCGGCAGAAGCGATGCAAAAAGCGACGCCAAGGCGGGTGCCCGGCCGTGAGCCGCGACGCCGACAGCGGGGTGCTGGCGCCGTCCATGACGATCGCGCAGGCGCGCCGCACTGTCGCCGATTCCCTGCGCGGTCGCGGCTTCGATACGCCGGACCTCGACGCGCGGCTGCTCGTTGGCCATGCGCTCGGGCTCGATCACAGCGCCATCGCGGTCGCGTCGACGCGCGCGCTCACGCAGGCCGAGACCGAGCGGCTCGACGCCGTGCTGGCCCGCCGGCTGGCGCATGAGCCGGTGGCACGTATTCGCGGCAGCAAGGAGTTCTGGAGCCTGCCGCTCGCCGTCACACCGGACGTGCTGGTGCCGCGGCCCGAAACCGAGACCGTCGTCGAGGCGGCGCTCGCGGTCGTCGCGCGCGATCGGGCGCCGCGCATCGCCGATCTTGGCACCGGGTCGGGCGCGATCCTGCTCGCGCTCCTGTCCGAGCTGCCGACCGCGCGCGGAATCGGCACCGACCGCAGCGAGCGCGCGCTTGCGGTCGCGCGCCGCAATGCGGACGATCTCGGCTTGGCGGACCGTGCCGCCTTCGTCGCCTGTGATTTCGCCGATGCCATCGCGGGCGCATGCGATCTCGTCGTCGCCAACCCGCCCTATATCCCGAGCGGCGATATCGCGACGCTTGCGCCGGAGGTGCGCGACTACGATCCGCGGCTCGCGCTCGACGGCGGGCACGACGGCCTTGCGGCCTACCGCGCGATCGCGGCGGACGCGGCCCGCGTGCTTGCGCCCGGCGGCTGGCTTGCGGTCGAGATAGGGATCGGGCAAGCCGAGGCGGTGGCGGCACTGCTCACACAGCACGGCCTGGCGGTTCCGCGCGAGACCCACCGCGACCTCGCCGGCCGCCCCCGGGTGGTTATGGGTCGGCGCCTGGGCGAGCGCCTTCCGTGACCGGATACGCGAGCGGACCCATGACTTTGCGGCATCCCGGTCCGGCCAAAAAGTACCAAAAAACCACTTGGATTATGGTCCGAGACCTACTACGTTGAGTGCAGGAATTGACCCGAGCCGTATAGGCACGCCGTCCTTGATGGCCCCGAGCAGAGCTGCGTCGAGCAGAGCTCAGTGTGGCAGGTGGCGGGCGAGACGAGCACCGGCAAGCCAGATCACAAGGTGTCCGATCGCAAGGTGCCAGATCACAAGGTGACTGTTCGCTGACTGTGACCGTTCGCTGACTTGAGGTCGAATGCTTCATCGGTTGGGCGCATGGCAGAGGCCGGCAGGGCCGCGTTGCGCGTGATGAAAGGCGGGCAACGTCGCGGCATAGCTGCTGAGCTGGGTATACCAGGCAGGCAATAAGGACGGCCGGAAGACGGCTGAGGATGGCCTGTTGGATAAACTTGCTGGGTAAAATTGGACCATCGCGAGATCACGGTCGGCAGTTCGATGAACGAGCGCCATGCAAGCGTGCGGCCCGAGACGGGGTCGCGCAGGATGCGGCATTGGCCGTTCGCAGGACCAGGCTGCCACGCGGTTTGAGTTGTCGTTGAAGCCTATTGGCGGCGTCAGGCCGTCGCAAAACAGGGGTTGGCAAACAAGCGAGCCATGAGGAACGGTCAGAACAAGCGCATGCGGGGGCGTAACCGCGGCAAGAGTCACAATCCACTCACACGGGTCTACGAGTTCGAACGGCCCGGACATCAAAATTCGCGGGACCGCATCGCATGTGGCCGAGAAATACGTGCAGCTCGCGCGCGACGCGCAGGCGTCGGGCGACCCGGTGGCGGCGGAAAACTACTATCAGCATGCCGAGCACTACTTCCGCCTGATCGCCACCGTGCAGGAGCAGTTCCGCCAGAACCAGCCGAACTTCTATCGGCCCGAAGGCGGAGGCGGCGGCAACGACACGCATGGCGGCAACGACATGCAGGACGAGTCGTTTGACGACGGCGAGGACGAGGGCACGATGGCGCCGATGCAGGCGGGCGGTGGCGGCGGCGGCGAGCAGCCGTCGTTCGGCACGCGCGATCCGCAACCCTACCTGCCGCGCGATGCGCAGTTCTTCTCGCCGCGCGAGCCGCAACGCGAGCCGCAATATGGCGGGCGTCCGCCGCAGGGCGGCGGCGAGCGGCACCATCGCGGCGACGAGGGCCATGTCGATCGCCTCCCGTCCTTCATCACCGGCGGCGGCCAGCCGTCGCAGCCGCAACCGAATCCGCAAGGCGTGCAGGGCGGCCCGGGCCCGCAACAGAATGGCCAGAACGGCTACGACAATCAGGGCGGCGGAGAACGCTTCCCGATGCATCGCCGCCGCCGGCGCCACCGCGGCCCACGCAGCGACGGACCGCGCGGAGCGCCGGAAGGCGCCGACGACGCGCAGGGGCCGCACGGCGAGTAAACCGCCCGCGCAGATCCTATTTGCCTGTGGAGAGTCGAAAGGCCGTTCGGCTCGCGCGACCGGTCGACGGCGTCATCACCGGCTCGAGCACCGGCGCAAGACCGGGCACGAGCTGACGCTTCTCGCGGCGCGCCGGGATTGCCCGATAGACCTGCTTCGTCGCCTCGACGATATGCACGCCCGCGAACGGCGCCGACAGCGTCGCGCCGGCACGCTCCCAGGCGACCGCGACGCGCAAAAGCCAGCCGCGCGAGATCGGCGGCACGTACAGCGCCTCGCCCCATGAGGTCGGCGTGAACCAAGTCTCGCGCAGCAGCGCGGTAATCTGCGAGCGCGAATAGGGCCGACCGTGCCCGAACGGCGTCGTGTCGATGCGCGCCCAGAGGCCGCGCCGGTTCGGCACCACCGCCATCAGCCTCCCGCCCGCCGCCAGCACGCGCCACACCTCGCGCAGCAGCGTCGGCGCGTCGTGCGACATCTCGAGCGCGTGCGCGAGCAGCACGCGATCGACCGAGGAGTTGGGAAGCGGCAGCTCGTATTCGTCCACAAGGGCGGCAAGCGTCGGATTGGCGGACGGCCACTTCACCACGCCCTGTGCGGCCGGCATGAAGGCGAGGCAGCGCTCGGCCTCTTCGCGGAACAGGCCCAGATAGGGCGTCGCGTAGCCGATGCCGAGCACGCGCTGGCCGCGCGTGTCCGCCCAGCGCGTCCGGATGCCGCGACTGATGAACTGTCGTGCCACCGTGCCGAGGCGCTGGGCGTAGAAGTCGCGCAAGTCGACGACGTCGTAGGACATGACACAAACCTAGCGCATATCCCGGCGACCTGACACCGGTTCGCCGGCAAGGATAGGTGCCGACGCGCACCGACGGCCGTGTTGCGTCGCGCGGCGGGAAGACGGATGATTTGCCGGATTATTGCGCTAACAATGGAACCGCACCGATGCCCGCCGAGACCCGCCTGTTTCGCTGCCTCAAGGACAATTTCGGAGTCTTTGATTCACGATTCCACAACCGGCGCCACTGCGTCGATCGACGCGCCGGAGGCCGCTCCGGTCGAAGCCGCGTTGCGCGCGACCGGCTGGCGGCTCACCGACATTCTTGTCACTCATCACCACGCCGACCACACGGACGGCATCGTGGAGCTCAAGGGCCGCCATCGCTGCCGCGTCACGGCGCCGCGCAGCGAGGCGGCGCGCATTCCGGCGATCGACGCGACCGTCGGCGAAGGCGATACGGTCAAGGTCGGCGGGCTCACGGCGCGCGTGCTGGAGACGCCCGGCCACACGTCGGGCCACATCACCTATGTGTTCGACCACGACAGCGTCGCGTTCGTCGGCGACACGCTGTTCTCGATCGGCTGCGGCCGGGTGATCGAGGGAACGCCCGAGATGATGTGGGCGTCGCTGTTGAAGCTGCGCGCACTGCCGGACGACACGCTGGTCTTCTGCGGCCACGAATACACCGAGGCCAATATCCGCTTCGCGCTCACCATCGAGCCCGACAACAAGGACCTGCGCGCGCGCGCCGAGGATGCGAAGCGCCAGGTCGCGGCCGGCCAGGACACGATCCCGACCCGCATGGGCGCCGAGAAGCGCGAGAACGTGTTTCTGCGCGCCGACCTACCGGCGGTCGCCGCGGCGGTCGGCCTTGCCGGCAAGCCGGCTGCGCAGGTCTTCGCCGAAGTGCGCGCGCGGAAGAACAAGTTCTGAGCCGCCCAATCCCGAGCCACCAGTCTTGAGCCGCCACGTGCTCACGGCCGCCGACGTCATCCGCCTGCTCGACCTCAAGCCGCATCCGGAAGGCGGGCATTTTCGCGAGACCTTCCGCGACCCACGCACGGTCGAGGGCGGACGCGCCGCCTCGACGGCAATCTATTTCCTGCTTGCGCGCGGCGAGCGCTCGCACTGGCATCGCGTCGACGCCGTCGAGATCTGGCATTGGCATGCGGGCGCGGCGCTCGTGCTCGATATGGCAGCAAACGACGCCGGGCCGATTGCGCGCGTCACGCTCGGGACGGATATCGCGGCCGGCGAGCGGCCACAGGCGATCGTCCCCGCGCGCGCCTGGCAGGCGGCGCAAAGCCTCGGCGATTGGACACTGGTCGGCTGCACGGTCGCGCCAGGGTTCGAATTTGCGCGGTTCGAGCTGGCTCCGAAAAATTGGAACCCGGGCTAGCCTAAGGTGTGCAACCCGCACGGCCGGCCTGCGTTGTCCCCTCGGACAGAGGAGACCGCCATGCTATCTCGAACCACCCTCATCACGCTGGTGTCTGCCAGCGTTGCGGTACCACTCGGCGCGATGGCACAGACTGTGCGTATCGCACCGTCCGACACGACGGTGGGTGTTGCGCCGCCCGCCGTGATCGAGCCGTCAACCCCGATCGATGATGCCCGCAACATTGCGGCCATGCACGGCGTGGTCGACATCAAGGAAATCGAGCTCCAGGGCGACAATTGGCACGTCGAGGGACGCGACCAGGCCGGCCACCGCGTCGAGATGGAGATCGATCCGCGCACCGGCACGGTCGCACATCTCGAGCGGTTCGACTGATACGAGATCGCAGTCGCGAGTGACCAAAAACGCGAATAGCGAGCAGCGGCCCGCAGCCCCTGCTCGCTATTGCGCGTTTCGCATCCGTCACATCATAACCTGACCGCCGTTCGCCGACAGCGTCGAGCCGGTGATGAAGCCGGCGTCGTCGGACGCCAGGAAAACGACGCAGCGCGCGATCTCCTCCGGCTCGCCGAGCCGGCCGACCGGGATGAGCGGCAGGATCGATTTCTCCAGCACGTCCTTCGGCACCGCCTGCACCATCTCGGTGTTGATGTAGCCGGGGCAGATGGCGTTCACGGTGACGCCGACGCGGGCATTCTCCTGCGCCAGCGCCTTGGTGAAGCCGATCTCGCCCGCCTTGGCGGCCGAATAGTTGGTCTGGCCGATCTGGCCCTTCTGGCCGTTGATCGACGATATGTTGATGATGCGGCCGAACTTGCGCGCGCGCATGCCCTCGATGACCGGCCGGCACATGTTGAACAGCGAATTGAGGTTGGTGTTGATCACCGCACTCCACTGCTCCGGCTTCATGCGATGGAACGTCGCGTCGCGGGTGATGCCGGCGTTGTTGACCAGGATGTCGACCGGACCGAGATCGCTCTCGACCTGCTTGAGGCCGGCCGCGCAAGCCTCATGGGACGAGACGTCCCATTTGTAGACCGCGATGCCGGTCTCGGCCTTGAACTTCTGCGCCGCCTCGTCGTTGCCGCCGTAATTGGCCGCAACCGAACAGCCGGCCGCCTTGAGCGCCTTCGAGATGGCCGCGCCGATCCCGCGCGTCCCACCCGTGACCACTGCCACGCGGGCCATGCCTTCCTCCCTGTTGAACGCCGGTAAATCAAAGACCGACGGCGGAATTCGTTCCGACTTCCATCGTCGCCTTCGTCAATATCCGGTCGTCAGTACCCGGTCTTTAGCGCTCCACGCACATCGCGATGCCCATGCCGCCGCCGATGCACAGCGTGGCCAGGCCCTTCTTGCTGTTGCGCTTCTGCATTTCGTGCAGCAGCGTGACCAGCACGCGCGCGCCGGAGGCGCCGATCGGATGTCCGAGCGCGATCGCGCCGCCGTTCACGTTGACCTTCGCGGTGTCCCAGCCGAGGTCCTTGTTAACCGCGCAGGCCTGCGCCGCGAAGGCCTCGTTCGCCTCGATCAGGTCGAGGTCCTCGATCTTCCAGCCGGCCTTCTTGAGCGCGGCGCGCGAGGCCGGGATCGGTCCGGTGCCCATGATCGCGGGATCGACGCCGGCATGCGCCCAGGAAACGATGCGCGCGAGCGGGGTCTTGCCGCGCTTGGCCGCCTCGCTCGCCTTCATCAGCACGAGGGCGGCGGCGCCGTCATTGATGCCGGACGCGTTGCCGGCCGTCACAGTGCCTTCCTTGTCGAAGGCCGGGCGCAGCTTGCCGATCGATTCGGCGGTCGTGCCGTGCTTGGGATACTCGTCGGCGTCGACCACGACGTCGCCCTTGCGGCTCTTGATCGTCACGGGCGTGATCTCATCCTTGAACTTGCCGGCCTTCTGCGCGGCCTCGGCCTTGTTCTGCGAGGACACCGCGAACGTGTCCTGCTGCTGGCGCGTGATCTGGTACTGCTTGGCGACGTTCTCGGCCGTGTTGCCCATGTGATAGCCGTTGAAGGCGTCCCACAGGCCGTCCTTGATCATGGTGTCGACCATGTCGAAGTTGCCCATCTTCACGCCGCCGCGAAGATGAGCGCAGTGCGGCGCCATGCTCATCAATTCCTGACCGCCCGCGACCACGATATCGGAATCGCCGTTGAGGATCGCCTGATAGCCGAGCGCGACGGTGCGCAGGCCGGAGCCGCACAGCTGGTTCACGCCCCAGGCCGGGCTCTCGACCGGAATGCCGGCCGCGATCGAGGCCTGGCGGGCGGGGTTCTGCCCCTGCCCGGCCGACAGGATCTGGCCCAAAATGACTTCCGAGACCTCGCGGCCCGCGACGCCGGCGCGCTCCAGCGCCGCCTTGATCGCGACCTTGCCGAGCTCATGCGCCGGCAAGTTGGCGAAGGCTCCGTTGAATGCGCCGACCGGCGTGCGCGCCGCGCTGACGATGACGATGTCGTCCTGCATGATCGAACTCCTTGTCTGGGGGTTGGCCGCAACGGCCAGGTGACCCGTCGCCAATGGCGGCAATTGCTCCTTGGCCCGCGTCGCGGGGCGTACCTGACCTCGTCGCTGACCGCTTGTTGCACCCTCGATAGCCCGGCCCACCCAGGCATTTCAATGGGACCCCAGCTATATGGGCGTCCGGGCGCCCTTGATCCACGTCAATACGGGTATGGACGGCACGGGCGCGATGCATGCCAGAAAAACGATAGCCGCCGGGGCGAAAAGCGCCTATTTTGAAACATGATACCGCCGGATACCCGCCCCAACCCCGTGCGAGCGACCCCGACCATGGTCCCCTCGATCCGTTCGATCCGGCCGACCCAGATCAAGCAATATGCGGGCTGCCGCCTGTATGACCCGGCGGCCGGCGCCTATGTCACCCTCGACGACCTCGCCGTCATGGTAGAGGATGAGGCCGACTTCACCGTCCTCGACGCCGGCAGCGGCATCGACATCACGTCTTCGATCCTCAAGCAGATCATCGGCAAGCGTGCGCTCCATGGCTAAGTCCGACGACCCCGTCATCATCAAGAAATACGCCAACCGGCGGCTCTACAACACGGGCACGAGCACGTATGTGACGCTCGAAGATCTCGCCTCGATGGTGAAGGCGGGCGAGGACTTCGTGGTGTTCGACGCCAAGACCAGCGAGGACATCACCCGCTCGGTGCTCACGCAAATCATCTTCGAGCAGGAGAACAAGGAAGGGCAGAACCTGCTGCCGATCACCTTCCTGCGCCAGCTCATCCGCTTCTACGGCGACAGCATGCAGATGCTGGTGCCGCACTATCTCGAGGTGTCGATCGACAACCTCGTGCGCGAGCAGGGCAAGTTCCGCGACCAGATGGCACAGGCCTTCGGGGTGAGCGGCTTCGGCCCGCTCGAGGACATGGCGCGGCGGAACATGGAGATGTTCCAGCGCACGTTCGCGATGTTCGCGCCGTTCGGCCGCCGCGAGGGCCAGCCGGCCGCGCCGGCAGCCCCCGAGCCCGAGAAGCCGGCGCGCGGCAGCGACCAGATCGACGACCTCAAGAAGCAGATGGAAGAGATGCAGAAGCGGCTCGACCGTCTGACCGACAAGGATAATTCCTGAACCAATTTTTTTGTTCGTAGCGTGGCCGTTACGCCGCGCTGCTTTGCACCGCCCACGGCCGGTCGAGCGTGCCCAGCCCGATCAGGCGGCCCTGCAGATAGTCGCAGCCCCATTCGGCGAGGAGCGCGGCCGCCTCGTCGTCCTGCACCCATTCGGCGACCGTCTCGAGGCCGAGACGCCGCGCAAGATCGATCAGCGTGCGCACGAAGACGCGATCGTCCTCCGATCGCATGAGGTTCTGCACGAAGGCGCCGTCGATCTTGATGAGATCGACGCCGAGCTTGCGCAGGTTGCGGAACGAGGTGTAGCCGGCGCCGAAATCGTCGATGGCGATGCGGCAACCAAGGTCTTTCACGCGCGCGACGAAGCCGCGCGTATCGTCGAGGTCCTGGATCGCGGCCGATTCGGTGATCTCGACCGTCAGCCGGCCGGCGGCCGAGGCATGGGCGCGTAGCGCCGCGGCGAGCGCCGTCCACCAGTCGGGATCGATGGTCGAGGCCGCCGAGACGTTGAGGCTCGCCTTCAGGGTCGGCGTGGCGGCAAGCTCGCCGACGACGAGCTCCAGCATGCGGTGGTCGATCAGGCGCACGAGACCGAGGCGCTCGGCGAGCGGAATGATCTCGCCGGCGCCGATGATGCCGCCGTCGGTGCGGCGGATGCGCATGAGGCACTCGTAGAAGGCGGGCACCCGCGAGGCGGTCACGACCACCGGCTCGAACGCGGCCATGATGCGATTCTCATTGAGCGCGCGCACGATCTCGTCGCTCGAGCGCACGTTCTGCCGGCGCTGCGCGTCGCGCTCGAGGTTCGGGCGGTAGGCGTGGAACGAGCCGCGGCGCTTCGCCTTGGCGGCATCGAGCGCCTCCTGCGCCCGCGCCAGCACCTCCTGCAGCGTGCGGGCGTGACGCGGCGCGTTGACGCCGCCGATCGTCACCGTGACGGCGACCGGGCCGGCCTGCGTCTGCACCACGTCGTCGCGCACGCCGGCGAGGAGGCGGTCGGCCGCCGTGGCGATGTCGTCGGGCGTGCAGCTCTTGAGCACCACGCCGAACTTGTTCCCCGAATAGCGGCCGACCGAGTTGCCGCCGCGCATCTTGGCGCGCAGGCGCTTGGCGACCGCCGAGATGACCTCGTCGGCGACGTCGAACCCGTAGGCCTCGTTGACGCGGGCGAGGTTGTCGACCGCGACGATCAGGAACGCGCAGGAGCCGCGGTGACGGGTGGCGTCGTCGAGCGCGGCGGACAGCACGTCGGTGAGGTGCCAGCGGTTGAGCTCGCCGGTAAGCCCGTCGAAACGCGACAGGTAGGCGAGCCGCTCTTCTTCGGCCCGCCGCTCGTTGATGACGCGAACGACGCCGAGCGCGCGCGCCGGCTTGCCGTCCGCGCCCGCGAACCAGCGGCCGATATCCTCGATCCACAGCTTGGCGTCGGTGCCGGGCTTCGGCCGCAGGCCGTACTGGACCTGATAGGGAACGCCGGCGCCCTTGTCGGTCGCGCTGGCGCGCATGATCGCGTCGAAACGGGACTGCACGGTGTCGTGATCGAGCAGCTTGGCGAAGGCGCGGCCGCTCGCGATCTGGCCCAGGTCGCTCACCTTGAGCACGTCGGCCGCGTTGGCGCCCCAGGCGAGCGCGTCGCTGTCGATGCTCCACGCGTAGGGCACCTCGCCGACCGCCGCGAAGATCTCGGTCGATTGAAAGACGGGTTCGCGCGCGGCGTCGGGATGATCGGCCGTCGTCTCAATTCGGGTCACAGTGTGTCCTTCGGGCGACCGCTCGTGCGGACGAGCGTGGTCAGGCGCGGGTGCGGAAGGCCGGCAACCTATCGGGGAAAGCTAAACAATCAGGAAAATGCGGGGGGCGCCGAATGGTTAACGAACCGTTGCGGCACGCGGTCGATCGGCATACTCCTTGCGACGCACCAGTCGAGAAGCCGGCCATGTGCCGGATCGAGACAGGGGAAGCGGATGACGTCCATCGCCGGCATCAGCGGCACAAGCATCGTGGGCGCGGGCAGCACGCCGCGTCACGAGACATCGTCGCCGCGCGCACCCAAGGTTTCGAGCAGCCGCGCGCTGATCGCGCTGCAGCCGGTGGCGTCGGGCGAGACGCCCGTGCGCACCCATCCGGACGCGCGCTTCCTGGCGCATCTGATCGCGACCGACCAGAAGATGCCGCAGACCCGCGAGCGCCGCCGCGCCGAGCCGCAGCATGCGATCACGGCCTATGCGGCCGCAAACGCCGGGCCGGCAGCGCCGACCGGCCTCAGGCTGTTCCGCGTGATGTAGCTTTCGGCCGCTCAGTAGCCGAGCGCGAGGCCGTCCTTGCGATGGTCGGACGCGCCGATCAGCACGCCACGCTCCCAATCGATGCGGATCATCTGGCCGCCGCCCAGCGGCGACGGACGCGTGATCACGTCATGGCCGCGCGCCTTGAGCCCCTCGACTGACGCCGCCGGCACGCCGCGCTCGACCTCGGTCTTCTCGCCGAGGAAGAAGACGCGCGGACTCTCCAGCGCCGCCTGCAGGTCCATGCCGTAGTCGACGAGGTTCGATACGACATGCGCGTGCCCCACCGCCTGGTAGTGACCGCCCATCACGCCGAAGGCGAGATCGCAGCGGCCGTCGCGCAGGCCGAGCGCCGGGATGATGGTGTGCAGCGGGCGCTTGGACGGGCCGAACGAGTTCGGGTGGCCGGGATCGACGATGAAGCCGTGGCCGCGGTTGTGCAGCATGATGCCGGTCTTCTCGGTCGCGATGCCGATGCCGAAAGTCGAGAACAGCGAATTGATCATGCTGACCGCGGTGCGGTCGCGGTCGACCACGCTGACCAGCACCGTATGGCTGCCGGGCGCAGGCGCCGGCGGCAGCGCCACGCGCTTCTTGCGGTCGATGCGATCGGCGAGCGAGTGCGCGAAGGCCTTGTCGAGCAGCGCCGGCACTGACATTTGCATGAAGGCCGGATCGGCGATGTGCGTGTCGCGGATCGCATAGGCGAGCCGCCCTGCCTCGAGCTCGATATGCAGCCGCTCGGCGCCGCTCGGATCGAGCCCCGCAAGATCGAAGCGCTCGAGGATGTTGAGCAGCACCAGCGCGGCGAGCCCCTGCCCGTTCGGCGGCAGCTCGACCACGTCGAGGCCGCGGTAGTTCGACGCGATCGGCTCGGCGAACTCGCCGTGATGGCGCGCGAAATCGTCGACGGCGAGGAACGAGCCGCGCGGCTTGAGCGTCGCGACGATGTCCTCGGCGGGTTCGCCTTGATAGAACGCCTTCGGTCCGCCCGACGCGATCGCGCGCAGCACGGCGGCGAGCGCCGGGATTCTTCATCCGGTCGCCAGCGGCCGGCGCGCGGCCGCCGAGGAGGAAATGCCGCGTCGCGCCCGGATCGCGCTTGAGGCGCTCGACCGCACCCTCCCAGTCGAAGGCGACGCGCGGCGCGACCGGCGCGCCTTCCTCGGCATAGCGGATCGCTGGCGCGAGCGCGCGGTCGAGCCCGAAGCGGCCGTGCGCGCGCAGGATGACGTCCCACGCCTCGACCGCGCCCGGCACCGTCACGGCATGGATCGAGTCGGCGGCGACCGCCTTGATGCCTTGGGCGAGCAGAGGCTCGGCGCGCGCCGCGGCGCCCGAGCGCCCGGAGCCGTTGTAGCCCCACGGCGGCGCACCGGCTTTCGACACGAGGCAGAAGCAGTCGCCGCCGATGCCGGTCATCTGCGGCTCGAGCACGCTCAGGGTCGCGACCGCCGTGACGGCGGCGTCGGCCGCAGTGCCGCCGGCGCGCAACGTCTCCAGCGCGGCCACGCTCGCGAGCGGGTGCGAGGTCGCCACCATGCCGTCGGCGGCATAGACCGGCGAGCGGCCGGGCAGATGAAAATCGCGCGTCATTGCGGGCAAGCGGCGAATGAGGAAACGACGGTCACGAGACCACCTTCTCGACGCCTTCGACCGTGACGTCGCGCTGGGCGGCGCGGATCGAGATCGTGAAGCCGCCGATCACGTCGACGAAGCTGATGACGAGCAGCACGAAGAAGGTGCCGGTCGCGGCCTTCTGCACCAGCAGGAACTCGATGAGCATGGCGATGAAGAGAATGGTCGAGAGCGTGTGATCGACGATGGTGCGGCTGGTGAGCCGCGTCGACTTGAGCATCTCGAAGAACAGGATGAGGACCGACACGGCGACCAGGATGTCGCCGTAGGAGAGCGACCAGGGCGCGCCCGAGACCATCTGGATCGCCCCCGTCTGCTTCGTCCAGTCGAGGCTCAGCAGGAAGGCGAGCATGTTGTAGACCGCGAACGGAATGATCAGCAGCGGAATTCCGAACAGTGACATGGCCGTCTCCCGTCATCGAGCGGCGCGTCGCCGCCGGCAGCATTCCCCGCGCCGCAAGCCAATCTAGCGCATGTACCCGCGAGGTGGATACGGCTCGCCGGTACGGGAACGTGCCCATCAAACGCAGTTTCGCGGCGACGCTTGGCGCATCGCCGCGAATGCAAAGGGTCTATCCGGGGATGCTGTCGCGCGCATGACAAGGCGCGGCGCGGTCGAGCCTCGGTCCTCAGACGTCGGCCTCAGACCTCAGTCTTGGGCTTGAGCACCTGGCGGCCGCGATACATGCCGGTCTTCAGGTCGACATGGTGCGGACGGCGCAGCTCGCCCGAATCCTTGTCTTCCACATACGTCGGGGCCTTGAGCGCATCGGCCGAGCGCCGCATGCCGCGCCGCGACGGCGTGGTCTTTTTTCGAGGCACCGCCATGGCATTGTTCTCCTTGAATTATTTCGCGGGCGCCGGGCGCCCTGCGGGTCGGTTGGTGCGGAAACCGGGCTTATAAAGGAAGCACCCGGCGGACGCTAGGGGTGACGCGGCCGAGGCCAGCAATGTCGTCATCCGGAAGCCCACCTGGTCCTAATGCGTCAATCCCAATCCACTGCCGTCATCACCCGCGAACGCGGGTGATCCAGTACGCCGCAGCGGTCCGTGGGGCACGGCGATCGTTCCATTCGCTTCCCGTGAGTACTGGATTGCCCGCGTTCGCGGGCAATGACGTAGTAGGACTGGGGCTAGCGCCCGTGGCCGGCGCGCACGCAGGCATCGATCGTGGGCGAGCGCGCCATGCGGCCCTGGTAGAGGCCGGCGAGCCGGCGCAGGCCGGGCTTGGGCGCGCGCGGGTCGCGCCGGTGCGGGTTCGGGAGGCTGGCGGCGAGCAGCGCCGCCTCGCGCGCATTGAGGTCGGCCGCCTTCTTGTTGAAGGCGCGCCGCGCCGCCGCCTCGATGCCGAACTCGCCGTTCGGCCCCCACTCGGCGATATTGAGATAGATCTCCAGCACGCGCCGCTTCGGCAGCACGAGGTCGAGCCAGAACGCGAGCGGAAATTCCAGCGCCTTGCGCACGAAGCTGCGGCCTTGCCAGAGAAACAGGTTCTTCGCCGTCTGCTGCGTGATGGTCGAGCCGCCGCGCACCCCGGCGAGGTCGTTCACGTCCTCGATCCCGCCGATCACGCCGTGCAGCTCGGCGAAGTCGACGCCGTGATGACTGCAGAAGCGGTCATCCTCGGCCGCGATCACGGCCAGCCGCAGCGCCGGCGCGATGTGCTCGAGCGGGCAGCCAGTGGCGCTCGACGCGCGCGCCGGTCGCCCAGCGCCACAGCATGAGCGTCGAGACCGGATCGACGAAGCGATAGAGCGGCGCCAGCAGATACGGAATGGCGAAGACGACGACGAGCGCAAGCAGGCAGGCGCGGGCGATCCGCCAGCCGCGGGACGCCGGCGTCGTGCGGAAGCGAAACCGCCCGGCCAAGGATCAGCTCTCCATCCATGCGCGCATATGGGCTTGCCCGCCGTCGCCGCAAACCCGCATCATAGGGCGGCACTCGACGACCACAAGGAACGGAGACAACGCCGCATGCGCAGGTTCCTCATCGGCCTCTGGCTCGTGCTCATGCTGGCCGCGCAAGTCGGCACCCCAGTGCGCGCCGACGACGCGAGCGACCGGCAGAGCATCGTCGGCATCTGGAAGCTCGTCTCGGTCGTCTACGAGGATCAGCAGACCAAGGAGCGCACGCCGATCTACGGCGAGCATCCGAACGGCTACCAGATCGCGACGGCCGACGGCCACTGGATCGCGGTGGTGACCGCCGAGGGGCGCAAGGTGCCCAAGACCGACGAGGAGCGCGCGCAGGCGCTGCGCACCATGATCTCCTATGCGGGCCGCTACCGGGTCGAGGCCGGCAAGGTGACCACCAAGGTCGAGGTGGCGTGGAACGAGGCCTGGGTGGGCGGCGAGCAGACCCGCTTCATCCGGTTCGAGGGCGATCTTCTGTATATCGAGAGCCCGCCGATGCCGCATCCCAATCTCGCCGGCAAGGTCGTGCGGGTCATCGTCACGTGGCGGCGCGATAACGCGAAATGAGCGACCACGGCGCATCCGGATCGCCGAAACCGGGCGGCACGCCGCGCAAGCTGCCGCGGGTCGTGCGCGTCGTGCGCGCGCGGCCGCGGCTCTTTCTCGCCGCGGCCCTCGGCGCGATCCTCGGCATCGTGCTGCCGGCCGAGTGGCGGCCGGCGACGCGGCTCATCGTCGCCTGGGACGGCGGCGTCGCGATCTATATCGCGCTCGCCTTCCAGGCGATGGCCAACTCGGACGTGGCGCGCATCCGCCGGCGCGCCGTGCTGCTCGATGAGGATCGCAGCGTCTTCCTGGTGCTGACCGCCGTCGCGGCGCTCGCAAGCCTCGGCGCCATCGTGGCGCAGCTCAGCGCCAAGGAGACCGGGCACCAGCCGGCGCATCTCGCGCTCGCGATCGCGACCATCGCGCTCTCCTGGACGTTCACGCACATCATCTTCGCGCTGCATTACGCCCACGAGTTCTATATCGAGGCGCGCGATGAGAGCGGCGGGCTCGCCTTCCCGGGCAAGGGCCAGCCGGACTACTGGGACTTCCTCTATTTCTCGCTCGTCATCGGCATGACGTCGCAGGTATCCGACGTCGCCGTGACGGCGAAATCGATCCGCCGCACCGTCGCGGCGCACGGCGTGCTGTCGTTCTTCTTCAACGCGACGCTGCTCGCCCTGATGGTCAACATCGCGGCGAGCGCGCTATCCGGCGGTTGAAATCATTGCTGTTATCCCAGTTGGGTTACGCTGCCAAAATTGGACATTTGCCGACTGGGCGCGCGACCGGATCGAGACAACGTCGCGCAATGCGGCGCACGGCGTGCTGTTGTCTCTTCTTCAACACGATGCTCGCTCGCGCTGATGGTCAACTCGCGGCGAACGTGCTATCAGGTGGCTGAAAACATTGCTGTTATCCCAATTGGGTTCAATCTGCCATTTTGCCGGGCCGGGCTCCGACGGGATCAAGACAACGTGAGCACGATACGGCGCACGGCGTGGGGTCGCTCTTCTTCAACGCGATGTTGCTCGCCCTGATGGCCAACATCGCGCCGAGCGCGCTATCAGGCTAGCTGAAATCGTTGCTGTTATCCCAGTTAGGTTCAATCTGCCATTTTGCCGATTGGGCTCCGACCAGATCGAGACAACGTCAGCGCGATGCAATGATCCGAAATCATTGGATTATTCGCGCATGGCTTTGTTCTGACGATTATCCGGAAGCCAACCCCAGCTATCGGCAGGCTTGGCTAGCGACGGTTGCGATAACGCCAGTTCTGGAGGGCATTTCGGCTCCCGCTCAAGGCGTTGATTTCGGCGGTTTTGGCCAGTGGGGCGGCGGCACAATGAACCGGCCGCCAACGATGATCATCGGGGCGCCTTGCAAGAACGCTAGCTTCCCTTGGTCATCGCCAGCGAGGTCCGAAATGTCGGTCGGCAATCCGGCGATGAATGCCGCGCTCCCGTACCGCAGTTGGTCCTGGGGGGCGAATAGTTCGCCTAACGGGCCGGCGGTTCTTGCGCGCGCGCCGTCAAAGCCCTTCGGATCGAATATCAGGACGCCGAAGCTATGGACGCTCGGGTTGCGCGGCAACATCACGCCTTCGATCCCCGCTGCCATGAACGCTTTTTTCAGTTCTGTCGCGAACCACCATGACTCGAGCATCCGTTTCGAACGCGATGTTGACGGCTGAAAGCTTGCCCTTCAGGGACTGGATCAAGTCCCATTGTCTTTGATTAAGCATCCGGGGCTTGAACTGCGCCTCTAGCTCGGCGCGCGCCAAATCTGCCGTCGCAGCCCGCACATTTGCTTCAGCGGCTGATTGTGTGACGAACGCCAGTCGCTTGTTCGATCGATTGCGCAACTCGGTTTGGATTCGAGCATCCATCCTTCCGAAGAGGACTTCACCGACGATTCCAAGTGCGATGGCCGCATCGGCAAGCGTCGTGCCCAACTTGTTCAACAGGGAATCGTATGGAGGGTGGATTCCGGCAATAGCGAGCTCGGCTAGAACCGCCGCCACAACCAATCCAGCGCAGCCCCACTGCCATCGTTCGCAGGATGATGACGCCTCATCTAGCTGGCCATCCGCGGCGTTTATCGTGCCTTTTGGCAAACGCCATGCGGGAAAAGAGTTTCGCGGATTTTGGGCAGGGCTTGGACTTGGCGCAGTCATCTTCGCGCTACTCTTTTTCAGGACCTATTTTTCAATGGCAGCGGCCTATAGCTTCGTCCCTACCAAAACGCGGATTGTGGTCAGCGCTTGCACTGTGGCTACCGCACACCGCGCCGCATCTCATTCGCCGTAAGGCGAATGAACCAACCGCACAAGAACAAATTCACAGTAGCGACAACTTTCTGCACACCTGCTGGCGTCGCGTCGACCCGACGCTACTGACTTGGCCCCGGTAGCAGCAAGACAACTTCGGTGCGATGATTAGAATCATTGAATTATTCGCCCATGGCTTTGTTCTGCAGCTCTGCCGAACCCCGCCCCGACAAGTTCAAACCGAAGCGGGCGTCACGTAACGCGGGCGCGCACACAACGCCGCATCCCATTCGCCGTAGGATGAGTGAACCGACCTCACAAGAACAAATTCGCAGCAGCGGCAGTCGAGTCAGTCCGAAGAGAGCGTTACCGTGACGGGAAATCGATCCGCCGCACGTCGCGCCAAAATCGGGTACCGACGTTCTTCTCGAGCAACGGTGCTTGCATCGGAAGGCGCGAGCGAGCTGCCAGGGGCAAATTGCATCCCAGTTGAAAGTCGCAGGAGATACTAAAAGCATAGAGATGACCGAGTGAACGTCGGCAATCTTGCGGCGTGTTGTGAGATCGGCATTATATGGGTTCATCTCGCCCAATTGCGCTTCGCTGATCTCCGAATTAACACGTCGTCGAACTCAACCCGGTCGCCACCCACCAGCCGCAACCGGTTCGATAGGGTCGCAAGCATCGATTGCGCTAAAACGTTGCGCTTCTGCGCCCCGCTTAAAATAGCAATCCGTGTTCGACGTGAGAAACCAGAATTGCACTTGTTCACGTTCTTTGATAATGAACCTAATCGGGTGCCGCTCCTTGCTATAAAGCGCCCGCCAAGAATGGCATTCTTTGAAGACGGGCCGGCCATTTGCAGATAATGTGATAGTACCCCGAACAGGCATCTCTCTAAAATGTTGAAGATAGAGATGTAGCCACCCAAGAGCGTGAGATGCTCGGAAGGACCGGTTTTGTAGACTGGCCACTTCAACGATTCGATGGGAGATTTTGGCGGTTCAAACATGCGACATATCAAGGTCCCCAAAAGGGCGCGGCGAAGAGGTCGCACTACGACGCACTCGCTCGACACCGCGCCAGTCTCACAAGCTCTCGCCCAGAAGTTAAGCGGGCCGGCGCAAACCGAGCCGGCGTCACGTGAGAGGGCGCAGCCACCACGCCGCATTCCATCCGGCAGTAAGGTACGAAGTGAACGCTTCCTCGCTGCGCCCTTGAGGGGGCGCGCTGCACGTTTTCCAAGGGCGTGTCGCTCGTAGTAGCGGGAATTGATTTGAGCGAGGTAGTGCTTCAAGTGCTGTTCGACCGCACAACAACAAATTCGCAGCAGCGGCAACTTCTCCACGCCGCCAGCGTCACGTCGCCCTGAGCTACTGGATGACGCGCACGCTCGGCGTGATCGAGAGGTCGTTTGCCGCGGTCTCGATCGCGATCAACTGCGCCAGCAGGCTGAAGATGCGCTTGCTGTTGTAGGCGCTCTCGGGCACGCAATAGGTGTCGTGCAGGAACCAGGTCTGCGCAAAGCAGTCCGACCCGTCAAATGCGACCCTGAACAGGTCGTCGTCGTCGTGGGTCGTCCGCAGTCGCGGCGGGGCGATCACGTCGGTCCGATCCCAGGTGTTGGCGTCCTTCCACGGCGGCGTATGATCGCGCTGCATTTTGACCAGCGTGCCGAGAAACTCGAATATTCCGAACGCGGAGCGCGGCTTGATCCGGAACTTGATCGGCCCGACGAAAAATTCGAACGAATCCTTCTGCGGGCGTCCCTCGGTCTTGCGCGGATCCCAGTTGTCGTCCCCGCACTGCGGCTGAAGCTGGCGACGGTCGGGGCGAAAGTCCATGTATTGCTCGGCGGTCTTTTTCGCCTCCTCGCCCATCTCGTTCTGTCCCCGCTGGGCCAGCAGCGGATCGAAACAGAACCGGAAGAAGCTGGTGGTCTCGGACTTGGCGCCGCCTCCGCCGCCTTTATCCGACTTGCTGGCTGCCGCCCGCTGCACCGATCGCTGCTCGACCGTGAGCCCGGTATACATCGCGATGAGGACGAATTCCTGGAAGCAGCGCTTCTTCGGATCGAACTTCGGGCAGCCGTAATCGTCAGGCGGACGGTAGCTGAACAGCAGCGCGCCGCCGTCGGGACGCTTGGCTTCGACCGATTGGGCGAACAGCCAGAACAGAAGCTCGCGCGAATAGCCCTGGCGGATGAAGTAATCGAGCGTGAGCAGGTCGACCGGCTTGAGAAACCCCGTGTAGAACGCGCTCGTCTCCTGGCTGGACACGTTGAAGTTCGTGCTCACCGCCGTCGAGTTCGAGGCGGTCGTGTTGTTGAACAGGATATCGCGCCCGGGAGAAAACACCGGCTCGATCGCACGCGGGCTCCCCCCAAGCAGGAAAGTCGGCAGGCCGAGCGACGACGTGTTCGTCATCGACGGCGAGACGTTGGCGATGGTCACGAAGCTGAGCGGATAGTCGTGGCTCGCGCGCGCGAGGTTGAGCAGGATCAATTCATTGCGCGCCTTGGCGAGGCTGCGGCCGATCGTGTCGTATCGCTGATCCACCGGATCGATGATCGCGCACGCCGCCAACGTGCCGGCAAGACAAATGCCGGCCAAACGCCCATAACGCCACATCTCCGCCCCCACGCCGCCACCGATCGGAGTGTGACTTTACCGGTGGGCGTCGTCAAGGCGAATGGGCGGACGACCTCACCCGAGCGCCTCGCAGGACCAGCCGTCCGGTCGCGGCGTCCAGCGATAAGGCACGTGCTTCGGCACGACACGGCAACCAAAGGTCTGCTCGTGCAACGCATCGAACAGCCCGGCGTGCGACACGAACAAAATCACGCCGTCGGGATGCGCGTCGAGCCATCGGCTCAGCACCCGCACACAACGCGCGCCGATCTGCGGCCATTGCTCTGCATTTGCCGGCAGCCGGCCGACCAGGCGCTCGTGCGGCTGCAGCCCGAACTTGCGCTTGACCTCGTTGACGATCAGCCCTTCGAAGTCGCCGAAATGGCGCTCCTTGAGCTCGCTGTCGATCCGCAGCGGCTTGTCGATCGCCTCGGCGACGATGGCGGCCGTCTTGAGCGCGCGCACCAGCGGGCTCGCGACGATGAGATCGACCGAACACCCCGCGAGCATGCGCGCCGCCGCGTGCGCCTGCGCGAGACCCTGCGCATTGACCGGCACGTCGGTGTGCCCCTGAAAGCGCCCCTCGACGTTCCAGTCGGTCTGGCCGTGGCGCAGGAAGTAAAAGGTTCGGCGGGGTATGGGCACGGGCAATCACCTTCGGCGAGTCACATACTACCTGTGACAGGCCTGAAGTACTTATCGCTGAATCGGATTTACCCCGCGTCATGGCCGGGCATAGCCGTTCGAAGAACGGCGTCGCTTCGCTCGCCTATGTCCCGGCCATCCACATCTTTCGGCAAGCCGATTCAAGGAAGACGTGGATGCCCGGCAAAGAACGGGGGCCGGAGGCGGATGACGCTGAGGATAATGCGAACGCTAGAAATTCGCGGAATCGAGCATCCGGCCGGTGAAATCGAACACGATCCAGGCGTAGTGCGCCTGCGCGGAATCCTCCGCCAGGTCGCGCACGCGCACCTCGATCGCATGGGCGCCGGCGTCGCGCACGAACGGGTGTCCGCCGATACTGACGCTTTCGAGATAGGCCTGCCGCTGCGCGCCGAACCGCTTGAGCGCTTCGGCCTGCAGCGCCGCGATCATCCGTGCGTCGAGCGGCGCGAGGCCGGCGACCGCGAAGCGCGGCCCCATCGCGTCGAGCGAGAAGCTGATGGCGGCGCGCGTCGCGCCGTCGGCGGAGAACTCGAACGTCGCGGGCCGGCCGCCGTTCTGACGGTCATCGAGCGTGATCCGTCCGCGCCGGCTGTCGAATACGATCGAGGCGATCTTCGTGTCGGCGCCGAAGGTCGGGCCGACACGCGCGATCGCACCCGCGATCGCCGCGGCGTCGAGCCAGTCGGATTTGGGCCGGCGGCTCGCCGGCAGGACGGCGCGCCGGATCGCACCGCGCACGTCCGCGATCACCATGGTCACGTCCCCGCTCGGGTCGACGATCTCGACGGTCCAGGTCAGAGCGGGCCCGCCGGGCTCCTCCGACGACTTGGCGATGCCGAGATGCCTGACCTTCGCGCGCGGAACTGCGGCCCGCGCGAGCGCGTCGCGCTCGAGCTGTGCGAGGATCGTCCAGTCCACGTCGCCGACGCCGAACGAGGCCTTGGCCGGCAGGCCCATCTGGGCATCGGTGTCGAAGGCGCCGAGCCGCCGCCGCAGGCCGTCGAGGTCCCAGGTGAAGCTCGCGGTCGCCGGCAGGCTGAAGCCGAGCTTAGCCAGGCCGGTGTCGCGGATATTGGTGGCGAAGCTCACGGTCTTGGCGTCGATGCCGACGCCGGTGAGCACCGATCCGGCGCCGACGCTGGCGCGAAAGGCCGCCGCCGCATCGGCGACCAGGGCCGCGTCGTCGAGGAGATCGAGCGTGCGGGCGCGCTGCGTGCCGCCGAGGTCGGCGCCGACGATGACGCCTTGCGCATTGGCGTAGATCGCGGCGCGCTCGCGACCGCTCGCGACGTTCACGGTCCAGCGCACGTCGCCGCTCGTCGGATTGGGCAGGATGAATGTCTGCCGCGCGATCTCCATGTGCGTCACCGCCGCCGCATCCTGCAGCCGAGCGCGCGCGACCGCGGCGCGCATCAGCGTCGGCGCCGCCGCAAGATCGACCGTGTCGAGGTCGAACAGGTTGGCCTCGAGATCGGGATTGAGCAGGTGCAGCTCGACCGGTTGCGGCCCGCTCAGCCGTGTCAGCGGCAGCATGTGCAGGAGCTTGGCGGCTCGGTAGCTCCACCGGTCGACATGCGTGCGGTTGCGCGGATCCTGCGCCTCGATGGCGACGGCGTCGGCGTCGATCTCGATGCGCAGCACGCGCGGATGGGCGCCGATGGCGGTGCGCAGCGCCGAGATGGCCGCGCCGAACGCCGCATCGTCGTCGAGGAAGCCTGCGCGCGCGGGTCCGCCGCCAGCGAGCAGCGCCACGACGACCAACGCCGAAAGCGCCCGCATCCGCGGCAACCGGAGCAAATGCTGCATCAAGCGATCCCGTGCGGCGGCTGCCTGTTGCAGCCGCGGCGCCTGAACAAGTTTGTCGCGCGACGACGCAGGAGGGTTCAAGGTGTCGGGCGCGACAGCCGGCGGCTCGTCAGCTTTTCGCGCGCCGCTCAGGGGCGGCTACTTCATCATCTGCCCGATCTTGTCGAGCAGCGGGCGCGGCAACGCCAGCGTCTCGCGCACCAAGGCGTCGAGCTCCTCGCCGGTCGCGCCTGCGACGATGAGCTGACGCTTGTTGCATTCGGCGACGAAATCCGGATCGGCGAGCATCGCGTTGAACGCGGCGCGCAGCGCGGCGAGCCGCTCGGCCGGCACGCCGGGCGTCGTGATGAGGGAACGGCCGATCTCGCCGGTGCTCGAGGCCGCGCGCAGGATCTGGCGCCCTTCGTCGGTCAGCGCGAGCTCGGGCAGCGTCGGCACGTTGGGGATCAGGCGGTCGCGCTTGAGCGCCGCCTGGTAGAGGAAGGCGGCGCCGCGGCCCTCGATCCAGTCGGGATGGCTCGCCTGCATGCCGGGGAGCCCGTAGGCGCCGACGATGTCCACCTCGCCGCGCTCCATCGCGAGCAGGATCTCGCTCGTGCCCGCATAGCCGCGCACGAGCTTGAACTTCGCGCCTGCGTAAGCCGCGGCCGCGGTCGGAAACAGCACCGTGGTCGAGCCGCCGCCGGAGGCGCCGACCGAGTATTGCTTGGCGCGCACGTCCGCGAACGACTTGATGCCGCTCCTCAGCGACGCGACGCCGACGTCGATATTGGGCGCGACGCGGCCGACATAGGCCATGCGGCCGACGTCGATATTGGCGCTCGCGACCGTCAGGCTGTCGAGCGCGAGCGTCTGGGCAAGGCTGCCCAGCACGGTGCCGTCCTTCGGCGCCGCCGTGTACATGTATTTGGCGGCGAGCAGGCTGCCGGCGCCCGGCATGTTCTGCGGCACGATGGTGGGATGACCGGGAAGGTGGCGCGGCAGGAACTCGGCGACCAGGCGGCCGTAGATGTCGTAGCCGCCGCCGGGCCCGTAGCCGATCAGCAGGCGCAGCGTCTTTCCGCGATAGAAGTCCTCGATCGGATCGGCGCGCACGGGCGCCGCGAGCAGCGCCGCCACGACGGCGACCGCGACGCCAAGGGCGAGCGCGCTACGCATGCGCGATCACGCGCACCGCGGCTAGCCCGCCGCAGCGCGCAGCTTGGCGCATTCGGCCTTGAACACGTGGTCGAGGCACCACTCGGCGAGCTCGATGCCGGTCGGGAACCAGAGATTGCCGCCCGACACCTCGCGCATGTGCTTGAGGATGCCGCGCAACGCGAGCGTCCGGCCGGGGCGGCCGATGATGTACGGGTGCATGGTGAACGGGATGTATTTCGGGCGCTCGACGCTGCTCTCCGACCACAGCTCGTCGAAATAGGCCTTCCAGGTCTCGAGCCCGTGATGCGGATTGCCGTACTCGCCATGGCGATGACCGAACAGCGTGCCGTCGCCGAACGGCTGGCGCGGCAGCTCGACCAGCAGCTTGCCGTCCTTCTCATACAGGTACGGCAGCTCCTCGTGGAAGGCGTTCGAGTTCCAGACGAAGCCGTTCTCGATCAACAGCTCGATGGTGCTGGTGCTCTGGGTGCAGGAGCGCCAGCCATAAGGGCGGCGGCCGGTGCGCTTCTCGATCATCGCGATCGCCTTCTTCATGACCGTGTCTTCCTGGTCACGCGGCAGGTAGCGGGCGATCTCGTGATTGTAGCCGTGGCCCTCGACCACGTGGCCATGCTCGATGATCGCCTGCACGGCCTCGGGAAAGCGCTCCGCGATCGCGCCGCAGGTGATGAAGGTCGCCTTGGCGTTCTCTTCCTTGAGGATACGCAGCAGGCGGTAGATCGCGTGGTGCGGGCCGTACTCGCCCTGGCTCCACATCTCGTAATTGAGGACCCCGTTCTTGTCGGGCTTCACATCCTCGCCGCCCTGGAAATCGAAGGTGAGGAAGACGGCGGCGCGCTCGCCGCGCGGCCACTGGATCAGGTGATCGTAGTGATATTCCTTGAGCATGGGTGTCCCGTGATGTCGCGAGTTGCCGGCGCGGCGACGTGTTGTGGCGCAGTTTAGATTCAAGGGCATCGCATGGGTAGTCTGATTCTCTGAACCGCGAGGGCACAGCGCCCGCGCTCCCTCTCCCCGTTCTTACGGGGAGAGGGTTGGGGTGAGGGGCGCTGAGCTGCAGCGAAACACAATTTCCATAACGACTCGTGGAGGCGCCCCCTCACCCCGACCCTCTCCCCCTAAAGGGGGAGAGGGAGCGCGGGCGCCGTGCGCATTGGCATTTTCGCGATGTCGCAACGGCTGCCGCGGGGCATGCGACGATCCGCGCGGCGCGTGCCTTTTCCCAAGCCTCGCGCCTGGACATATCTTGGGGCTCACAACCCGGCGCCTCGCGAACAAGCCCGCCGCCGACCAGGGAGAACTGACATGACGATCACACGCCGCCGCCTGACGGCCGGACTTGGCGCGGGTCTTGGCGCGGGCCTTGGCGCCGGGCTCGGACTTACGCTGCTGCCCCGCCGCGCCTTCGCGGCCTTTCCGGAGCGGCCGATCCACCTGGTCGTCCCGTTCGCGGCGGGCGGCAACGCCGACATCGTCGGCCGCATCGCCGGGCAGCTGATCTCGGAGCGGCTCAAGCAGTCGGTCGTGGTGGAGAACCGCGCGGGCGCGGGCGGCAGCATCGGCGCCCAGGCCGTCGCCCATGCGACGCCGGACGGCTACACGCTGCTCGTCGCCTCGAACGGACCGATGACGGTCAATCCCCTGGTGCAGGCCCATCTCGGCTACGACCCGCTCACCGATTTCGCCGCGATCGCGCTCACGAGCTACGTGCCGCACGTGCTCCTGCTGAGCAACAAGGTGGAGGCCAAGACGGTCGCCGATTTCATCGCCCGATCCAAGAAGACGCCGATCACGATCGCGACCAGCGGCGTCGGCAGCGCCAGCCACATGACGCTCGAGCGCCTCAAGGCCGCGACCGGCGCCAACATCACGCACGTGCCCTATCGCGGTGGCGGCTCGCTGCTGTCGGACGTGATCGGCGGCAGCGTCGACGGCGCGCTCACCGAGTTCTCGACCGCGTTGCCGCTGCACAAGGCCGGCCAGGCGCGCATCCTCGCCATCGCGGCGGTGAAGCGCTCGAAGCTCGCGCCCGACATCGCGACCTTCGACGAGGGCGGCGTGAAGGGCTTCACGGCGGAGAGCTACATCGGCGTGGTCGCGCCGGCGAAGACCCCGCCCGACGTCGTCGCGAGCCTGCAGCAGGCGATCGACCAGGGCCTCGCGGGCGGCAGCGCGCCCGAGAAGCTGGTCAACCTCGGCTCGGAGATCGCGACACCGGAGCAGCGCACCGCCAAGGGGTTCGCGGCGTACATCCGCGACGATGCCGAGAAGATGAAGGAAGCCGCGAAGCTCGCGGGGCTCAAGCCGCAGTAGCGAATGCGGGTTCCACGTGCGGGTTCCGCGCAAGATTCGATGCAAACTTGTCCAGCGACCGCGTGGTGCCATCGTGTAGGATTGCGCGCGTCGGCACCATCGTGCCGCGGGAACTCGAGCGATAGGAAGACACCGATGTCACGTCATACGTTCACGCTGGCCGGGGCCCTCGCGGTCAGCCTCATGTTCGCGGCCGCGCCGCAGGCCACGCAAGCTCTGCCGACCGCGAGCAAAGCAGCACCGGTGAGCCGCGCGATCATCCTGGCGAAGCGAGAATGCATCGCTTGGAAGGTGGTCAACGGCCACCACGTGTGCATCAGGTGGTACGACTGCAAGCCGGGCGACACGGTGTGCTGAGCCGCTAGACGAGACGACGAGAGCGTGTTCCGTTCGGCGTCATTGCCCGCGAACGCGGGCAATCCAGTACTCACGAGAAGCGAGTGGAACGTCAGCCGTGCCTCGCGCATCGCTGCGGCGTACTGGATCGCCCGCTTTCGCGGGCGATGACGGATGTGGGTGGGGTGACGCCCTGTAGGGTGGGTCGAACCCTTGCGAGACCCAACAACTTCCTGCGCGCATGAGGCGTTGGGTCTCGCAAGGGCTCGACCCAACCTACGGCGCAGCCGCCACGCGCCGGGCCTCGGCGCGCAATAGCGCCATGAACTCGAGATGCACGCGGGTCGGGTGCCAGTCGACCCGGGTGGCGACGCCGTCGGAGCGGGCGAGATGAGGCGAGCGGAAGGGCAGCACCGCGAGCGCCGCGCTCTCGGGCGAGCGGGCGGCGAGGCGCGACATCAGGGTGAGCCGGTCTGACGCCGCCAGGATGCTGCGGTAGATCGACAGCGACGTGGTCTCGATGCCGACCCGGGGCGGGCGCGGCTGGCCCGCGAACATGCGTTCGAACGCCTGGCGGCGCGGCGCGCCCAGCTCGGGCATGATCCAGTCGTAGCGGGCAAGCTCGCGCACGGCGATGCGCTTCGACCCGCGCAGCGGATGCCGCGCGCCGGCGACGACGACGTAGGGATTGTCGAACAGCGGCTCTTCGGTCACGTCGATTGCCCAGGCGGGCCGGCGCAGCACGCCGAACATGAGATCGAGCTTGCCGGCGCGCAGGTCGTTGAGCAGGTCCTCGTAGTGGCCGTCGACGACCTGGACCCGGGCGGCCGGATAGCTGCGCAGCAGCGCGTCGGCGGCCGCCGACAGGATGCGCTCGCCCGAGTGCGGGATGTTGCCGACCGCGATGCGCGACACGACGGCGCCCTGCGCGGCGGTGAGCTCCTCGAGGCCATACTCGATCTCGCGCAGCGCGACGCGGAAGCGGCGGGCGAGCTCGGCGCCCTGGGGGTTGGCGGTGACGCCGCGCGCCGTGCGCTGATAGAGGCTGCGCTTGAGCTCGCGCTCGAGGCCGCGCGCGGCGCGCTGGAGCGAGGGCTGCGCGATGGCGAGCCGGCGCGCGGCGGCATCGATCGACGGGCTTTCGGCGATCGCGACGAGGCCGCGCATCTGCGCCCCGGTCATCCGGTTGACCGCGGCGGCGGCATCGTCGCGGCCGACGAACGGGCTGCCGACGACCGGATCGCTCAGCGCCGCGCCGAGATGATCGAAGAAGCGCCGCACGCGCGGCAGCAGCACGGCGCCGAGGCCGGTGACGTAGCACCCTGAACGGCGGCGATCGAACAGACGGATGGCGAGCCGGGATTCGAGCGCGTGGATCGATTGGGTCAGTCCCGGCTGCGACAGGTTGACCTCGCGCGCCGCAGCACTGACGCTTTCGAGCCGCGCCGCCGATTCAAAGGCGCGCAGCTGCCGCAGCGAGAGAACGTCGAGCGGGGTCATGAATGATGCCGATGTTTGCTGCGCAAAACCATATCGATCCGTCACCCTGAGGTGCTCGGCGCGAAGCGCCGAGCCTCGAAGGGCCTGTGCGGTGCCGCTTGCTCGAGTGCGGCACGACCTCGGCCGATCATCCTTCGAGGGCCGCGCAAGTGCGCGGCCGCCTCAGGATGACGGGTCGGGAGGGGGTTAGTATAGCAAAAACTTATGGCTGGCGGCGCTCTTCCGATTGGTGTCGCGGCCGGACCTGTGGCACCCCTCGGCGGGACGGAGCGAAAGCGGTCCTGAAGCCGCAGGCGAGCCGTGCCGGGAGAACGCCCATGAAGACCACCGCATGCGGTCGCATGATCGACCGACGCCGCGCCGCCGGCGTGGCGCTAGCGCTCGCGGGACTTCTGCTCGCGACCGGCGGCGCGGGTCACGCGGCCGACTATCCGACCAAGCCGATCCGCGTCTTCGTGCCGTACGGGCCGGGTGGCGTCGGCGACCTCACGGTGCGCATCCTGGCGCAGAAGATGGGCGAGAACGTCGGGCAGCGCCTCGTGATCGAGAATCGTCCGGGCGCCGGCGGCACCATCGCGATGAAGGCCGTGCTCGACCAGCCGGCGGACGGCTACGCGCTCGGCGAGATGGGCAACGGCCAGGCGATCGCGACGACGCTGTTCACCAGGCTGCCCTACGACATCCTCAAGGACTTCTCGCCGGTGGCGGTGGCCGGCTCCTTCCCGGTGCTGATCGCGGTCTCGGGCGCCTCGCCCTACCACTCGCTCAAGGACGTGGTGGAGGCGGCGAAGAAGAATCCCGGCAAGCTCAATCTCGGCGCGATCAATCCGGGCAGCACGCAGAACCTGTCGGCGCACCTGTTCAAGCAGCTCACCGGCGTCGAGGTGACCGTCATCCCGTTCCGCACCACGCCCGACCTCGTGACCGCGCTGCTGCGCGGCGACGTCGACGTGGGCTTCGATTATTACGCGGGCTTCGAAGGCAGCCTCGCGGGCGGCAAGCTGCGCATCATCGCGACCTCGGGCGAGACGCGCGACCCGCTGCTCAAGGACGTGCCGACCGCGCAGGAGAGCGGCTTTCCGCAATACGTGGTGACGAGCTGGAACGGGCTCACGGCGCGCGCCGGCACGCCGCCCGGGATCATCAAGCTGCTGAACCGCGAGACCAACCGCGCGCTGGCGGCGCCCGACGTGCAGGAGAAGGCGCACCGGCTCGGCATCGACGCGCGCGGCTCGACGCCGGAGGAGATGCAGGCGCGGCTGGCGCGTGACATCGCCAAGTGGCGCGAGGTGATCGACAAGGCGGGGATACCGAAGCAGTAAGTTTCGTCATTGCGAGGCGCGCGCAGCGCGCCGAAGCAATCGCGGGCGGCAAACGCATGAGTGTGCGGCACGAGATTGCTTCGCGGAGTTTATCCTTGGGCTCGCCAAAGGCGAGACCCGAGGGCTCGCAATGACGGGTTTGGGTGAGGATGAGAAGATGGCAGATCCCGTGAAGCTGAAAATCGCGATCGCGGATTATGGGCATACGCGCGCGCTCAAGTCGGGCGAAGTGGCAATCAAAGACGTGGCGCCGGATTTCGTCGAGGTGAAGCCGATCATCGGCGCGTTCCGCCGCATGGTGCGCGACGTCGAGTTCGACGTGTGCGAGATGGCGCCCACGACCTACATGATCGCGCGCGCGCTCGGCGCACCGTTCGTGGCGATCCCGGTCTTCCTGATGCGCCGCTTCCATCATGGCGGCTTCGTGGTGCGCCCCAATTCCGGCATCAAGACGCCGAAGGATCTGGAGGGCAGGCACGTGGGCGTGCGCGCCTATTCGGTGACGACCGGCGTGTGGACGCGCGGCATCTTCATCAACGAGTACGGCCTCAACTCCGCGAAGGTGACCTGGGTGGTCGACGACGAGGAGCACGTCACGACCTTGCGGCTGCCGCCGAACGTGGTGCACGCGCCGGAGGGACAATCGCTCGCCGGCATGATGGCGGCGGGCGAGCTGCAGGCGGCATTCTCGGGGCCGGCCGGCATCGGCCGCGCCGGGCCGCCGACCGGCGCCTGGGAGACCGGCGGCCAGGCGAGCGGCGAGGTCTATCCCGAGCTGATCGCCGACGTCGAGAAGACCGAGGCTGACTGGTTCCGGCGCACCGGCATCTATCCGATCCACGGGCTCGTGGTGGTGCGCAGCGAGGTGCTGTGGAAGCACCCGTTCGTCGCGCGCGCGCTCTATGACGCGTTCGTCGCCGCCAAGGCGCCGTATATCGCGCAGCTCAAGGGCAGCGCCGGCGACGACGCCAACGACAAGAAGTACCGCGGGCTGATGCCGATCGTCGGCGATCCCCTGCCGTACGGAATGAAGGCCAACCTGCCGAGCATCGAGGCGATGCTGACCTACGGGCTGCAGCAGCGGCTGATCCCGAAGCGCATGAGCCTCGATGAGGCCTTCGTCGATCCGGAGGCGAGGTGAGTTCCTCGCCACACACTCCTCCGTCATTGCCCGCGAAAGCGGGCAATCCAGTAACCACGGACGGGCGAATGGAACGTCTGCATCGCCCCGTCGCGACGCTGCGGCGTACTGGATCGCCCGCTTTCGCGGGCGATGACGGCGGAGATTTTTGAGGCGCCGCAAATAGAGTCGCAAGTCAAAGAGCAAAACATGGCATCGATCATCGACATTCATCCGCACGTCATCGCGACCGACACGGCGCGGTTTCCACTCGACCCGCTCGGCGGCACGCAGTCGACCTGGTCGCGCGATCGGCCGACCTCCTGGCAGCAGATGATCCGCGAGATGGACGCCGCGGGCGTCGCCAAGTCGGCGATCGTCCAGGCCTCGACCGCCTACGGTCACGACAATTCCTACGTGGCCGAGGCGATCGCCGCACATCCCGAGCGCTTCACCGGCATCTTCTCGGTGGATGTCCTCGCGCCCGACGCCGTCGATAAGATGAAATACTGGATCGGCAAAGGCTTCTCCGGCATGCGCCTCTTCACCACCGGCAGCACCATGCCGGGGCAGGCGACCTGGTTCGACGACCCGCGCTCGTTCCCGGCCTGGGAATATGCGGGCGCGGCCGGGCTGCCGGTGTGCATGCAGATGACGCCGCAGGGATTTCCGCAGCTGCGCGGCCTGATGGAGCGCTTCCCCAAGGTGCGCATCATTCTCGATCACCTGGCGCGGCCGCAGCTGGCCGAGGGCCCGCCCTACGCGGCCGACCAGCCGTTCTTCGACCTCGCGCGCTACAGCCAGGTTTTTCTCAAGGTGACGCCCGTCAACGTCGAGCCGAAGGACTGGGGCAAGGCAACGCCGCAGACGTTCTTCGCCGCCGTCATCAAGGCGTTCGGCGCCTCGCGCATCGCCTGGGGCTCGAACTTCCCGGCCACCGCCGGCCCGCTCTCGGAGATCTTGAAGAAGGCGCAGACGGCCTTCGCGTTCGCGAGCCCGGCCGAGCGCGAATGGATCTTCGGCAAGACGGCGCAGGCGCTCTACCCGCGCCTCGCCGACTAAGCCGCAACTTCACCGCCACATAGGGACAATTCATGCCGACCGTGATCGACATCCATCCGCACATCATCGCCAGCGATACGCAACGCTATCCCCTCGCGCCGCTCGGCGGCCACCAGTCCGACTGGTCGCGCACGCGGCCGGTGACCACCGAGCAGATGATCGCCGCCATGGACAAGGCGGGCGTCGCCAAGGCCGCGATCGTGCAGGCCTCGACCTGCTACGGGCATGACAATTCCTATGTGGCGGACGCGGTCGCGGCGCACCCCGACCGCTTCACCGGCGTGTTCTCGGTGGACGTGCTCGCGGCAGACGCGCCCGAGCGCATGCGCTACTGGGTCGGCAGGAAGCTCAGCGGCATGCGGCTGTTCACGTTCGGCAGCACCATGCAGAACCAGGCATCGTGGCTCGACGATCCTAAGAGCTACCCGGCATGGGAGTGCGCGGGCGAGCTCGGAATTTCGATCTGCCTGCAGATGTCGGCCACGGGTCTGCCGCAGATGATCGGCATGGCCGAACGCTTTCCCACGGTGCGCATCCTGCTCGATCACTGCGCGCGCCCGGCCCTGGAGGACGGCCCGCCCTACGCGGCGGCCGAGAGCCTGTTCGCGCTCGCGAAGTATCCCAACGTCTATCTCAAGCTGACGCAGCGCAACTTCACCGAGTCGCGCAAGGGCAAGGCGACGCCGGAGACCTTCTTTGCCAAGCTGGTGTCGACCTTCGGCACCGACCGCCTCGCCTGGGGCTCGAACTATCCGTCGTCGGAAGGCTCGTTGACCGAGTTGCTCGCGCTCGCGACCACGTCGCTGAAAAGCCTGCCGGCATCGGACCAGGAATGGATCTTCGCCAAGACCGCGCAGACGCTTTATCCGGCGCTTCGTTAAGTGAGCACCGCCTCAGTGCTCCTTCTCCCCCTTTAGGGGGAGAAGGTCGGGATGAGGGGGCGCCTCGGCAAATTCAGACGTCTCAACTCGTGGAGAGGCCCCCTCACCCCGACCCTCTCCCCCTGAAGGGGGAGAGGGAGCGCAAGCACCTCGCAAGCCCGCCTTGGAGACCGACATGCTCGACACCACGAAGCCCAAGCTGCTCACGATGCTGGGCAACTATCCGATCACCCAGGCGCTCAAGAGCGGGGCGGTGCGCTCGGACCTCGTCGATTTCGACTTCGTCGAGGTCAAGGTCGCCAACAACCAGTTCAAGCAGGTGGTGCGCGAGGCGAAATATGATGTCGCCGAGCTCGCGATCGCGACCTACCTGCAGGCCAAGGCGTACGGCAAGCCCTACGTGCTGCTGCCCGCCGTGCTGGTGAGCCGCGGCCAGCACCACACCATCGCGTATAACGCCGAGCGCGGCACGCTGAAGCCGTCCGATTTGAACGGCAAGCGCGTCGGGCTGCGCGCCTATACGGTGACGACCGCGACCTGGGTGCGCGGGCTGCTCGCGAGCGACTATGGCGTCGATCTCGACAGCATCGAATGGATCACGTTCGAAGATCCGCATGTGGCCGAATATCACGATCCGCCGTGCGTGAAGCGCGCGCCGCCCGGCAAGGAGCTCGCGCAGATGCTGCTCGACGGCGAGATCGACGCGGCGGTCGTCGGCGACAAGCTGCCCGACCCGCGCTTCAAGCACCTCATTCCCGAGCCCGAGACCGCGGCGCGCGCGTGGGCGGAACATCACGGCGGCGTGCCGATCAACCACATGGTGGTGGTGCGCGAGAGCCTGTCGCGCGAGCGGCCTGATGTGGTGCGCGAGGTGTTTGGGCAATTGCACGCGAGCAAGGTCGCGGCCGGCCTGCCCGATGGCGGGACGCTCGATCCCTACCGCTTCGGCGTCGCGGCCTGCCGGCCGATCCTCGACGTGATCATCGATTTCTGCTGGCGGCAGCAGCTCCTGCCGCGCCGGTTGACGGTCGACGAGCTGTTCGACGACACGACGCGGGGCCTGGCGGTCTTGTAGGTTGGGTCGAGCGCTCGCGAGACCCGACAACGTCGTGCGCAACTGAGGCGTTGGGTCTCGCGAGGGCTCGACCCAACCTACGGCTCTGCAATTCAGGGCGGGCGAGATGCGCCCTAGGACACGGCCGCGGCTTGAAAGCGCATGAGGTGCGCGGCGGTCGCGGGGCTCATCTGCTCGAAGGTCGCGAGACTGCGCTGCAGCTCGTCGGGTGGCGGGACCAGCGGTGCAGTCCGCAACTGCAGGAGCAGCTTGGCGGTGCTCCATTTCAGATTGACCGCCCGCGCGATCATCAGGAGCACGTCCGACCGCTCGCCGTGCATGGCGCGGTCGACCAGCGGCACCGGAACGCGGGCGAGCAAAGCGAGCGTCACCACCGCGTCCTCGAACTTCCTGGCCTGGACGAAGCGCACGAGGTCGCCCTCGCTGAGGCGGCCCGCGATATAGCGGCTGCCGAGCTCCTCCGTGCAGCCCGCATAGTTGCGCGGCGCCGCCACGACCTGCGCCCTGATCCGGCCGGCCACCAACTCGACCACGCGATCGATCTCGGCCCCGGCCTGCGGGTGCGAGGCGCGCAGCCGGTCGCGCACGCGCTCGGAGGCGACCGACAGGAGCTTGAGAAAGAGATGCGCCGGGATCTCGCGGCGCTCGCCGAGTTGCTCGGCGAGCGTGTCGTCCCCGGTCGAGCGCTTGATCAGGCCGAGGAACGCCTTGTCGGAGAAACGCGCGCCGCTGTTGCCGGCGACGCTGATCGCGACCGCCCGGTCGCCGCGCTCGACCAGCACGTCGGTGACCGGCTCGCCCAGCGCGTGCCGGCGCGAGATGGCAAACAGATGCTTCTGGCTCTTGGTCTGCGCGTTCTCGACCAGGCTCGTCTCGGCGAGCTGCTCGGAATGACTCAGCACCGGGCCCGCGACGTCGATCGAATCGTCGAAGGCGAGCATGCGGATCACGTTGCTCGGCGCGTTCGGCACCCTGGCGAGCCGCTGCGCGAGAATGATCCGTGCCTCGACCTCGATCTGCGCCGCGAGCCGCGCGATGACGTCGTCGAACAGCGCGATCTCGTGGGGTGAATAATTCGCGGCGTGAAGGACGAACAGATCCGTCACCTGCCCGAGCACGTGCGCGCGCCGTTCCGGCGCGACGTCGGCGACCGCCACTCCGAGGTCGCGGATGTTCATCGCCTCGTCCATCGCGCGCGCCATGGTCCGCCCCGCCTCACGCGACGCGGCCGACCAGCCGCTCGTCGACGCTCACGCCGAAATCGAGGGCGGAGGCCGGCACCGGCCGGTCGAACAGGAAGCCCTGCACCTGCGTGCAGCCGGCGGCGCGCAGCAGCTCGAACTGCTCGGCGGTCTCGACGCCCTCGCCGGTCGTCTCGAGCTGCAGGCTGCGGCCGAGCCCGGCCACCGCGCAGACGATCGCGGCGCTGTCGGCGCGGCTGGAGAAATCGGCGACGAACGACTTGTCGATCTTGATCTTGTCGAACGGGAACATGCGCAGATAGCTCAACGACGAGTAGCCGGTGCCGAAGTCGTCGAGCACGATGGCGACGCCGGTCGCCTTGAGCTGGTGGAGGACCGCGAGGCTCTCGGCGGTGCCGTCGAGCAGCACCAACTCGGTGATCTCGAGCTCGAGGCGGCGCGGCGACAGGCCGGAATCGACCAGCGCGTCGGTCACGCCGTTGAGGAGGTTGCCGCTACGGAACTGCACCGGCGACAGGTTGACCGCGATCTTCACCTGCTCGGGCCACGCCGCGGCGTCGCTGCAGGCCTGCCGCAGCACCCATTCGCCGATCGGGATGATCAGGCCGAGCTCCTCGGCGAGCGGGATGAACTTGTCGGGCCCGAGCAGGCCACGCCGCGGGTGATTCCAGCGGATGAGCGCCTCGGCACCGCAGATGCGGCGGCTCGGGACGTCGATGATGGTCTGGTAGTGCAGGACGAACTGCTGCTGCGCCAACGCATCGCGCAGGTCGACCTCGAGCTCGCGCCGCAACTGCGCCTCGGCATCCATCCCGGGCTCGAACAGCTGGTAGCCGAGCCGGCCCGACTTGGCGCGATAGAGCGCGAGGTCGGCGTTCTTGAAGAGCTCGTTCTGGCTCGTGCCGTGCTCGGGCGCGAGCGCGATGCCGACGCTGATGCCGATGACGATCTGGTGCCCCTCGATGCGGTAGGGCGCGGTCAGCACCGACTGCAGGCGCTTGGCGAGGACGACGGCGTTCTCGCGCGCATCGCCCTCCTCGGCCTGCAACACCGCGAACTCGTCGCCGCCGACGCGCGCGACCCGGCCGGCGCCGAGCCCGAGACCGACCAGCCGCTGCGCGATTGCCTTCAGCAGCTCGTCGCCGATCGGATGGCCGAGCAAGTCGTTCACCGACTTGAACAGGTCGAGATCGAACAGGAACACGTTGAACGGGGAGGCGCCCGCCCGCACCCCAGCGAGGAGCCGCTCCATCTCGTCGCTGAAATAGCTGCGGTTGGGCAGGTCGGTGAGCGCGTCGTGGCGCGCCATGTGGGCGACCTTCTCCTCGGCGCGCTGGCGCTCGGTGATGTCCTCGTGCGTCGCGACCCAGCCGCCGCCCGTGGTCGGCTGATTTTGCACCGAGATCACCCGCCCGTCCCGGAGGCGGGCGATCGCGCGGAACGGGCGGCCCTGATCGAGCTGCGCGCGCAAGTCGGCGATGTAGCAATCGAAATCGACGGAGAAGTTGTTGTGCGCCACACGCTTCATCAGGATGTCGCGCAAGGCGACGCCCGGCACGACCTCGGACGGCGGGAGATTGTACATCTCGAGATAGCGCGCATTGCACACGGTCAGCCGCATGGCGGCGTCGAACATGCAAACGCCCTGCGGCACGTTGTTCATGGCGGCGTCGAGGCGATCGTTCGCGGCCTTGAGCTCCTGCGAGTTGCGGGCGAGCTGCGCCTCGGAGACGATCAGCCGATGCAGCTGCTTCGCCCAGATCCGCAGCAGGACGACGGCGCAGCAGACCACCAGCAGCGTGCCGGCGCCGATCGCGAGCATGCGCCGGTTCCAGCTCGCGAGCACGGACTGCTCGGAGAGCGCGACGTTGACGACGAGCGGATAGTTGCGCAGCGGCCGGACCGAGATCAGCCGGATGCCCTCGCGGAAACGCCCGGTGGAGCGGAAGCTGCCGCCGCCGTTGCGCACGGCCGCGTAGAAGGCCGAGTAGAGGGGCAGCTTCTCGCCGAGGCGCTTGATCTGATCGGGATAGCGCCAGATCATGGTGCCGTCGCGACGCACCAGGATGAATTGCTGGCCGCTCACGGCGGAGACGGATTCGTAGATGTTGGCGAAGTACTCGATCTCCACCGCGATCGCGGCAACGCCCGCGAACGCGCCGTTGCGCGCGTTGATCCGCCTGCTGAAGTAGACGGTCAGCGTTCCGCCGAGCCGGCTCGTCACCGGCACGTTGACGTAAATCTGGTTGTCGTCGACCCGGCTCAGATACTGGAAGAAGTCGCGATCCGCGAAATTGCCGTTCGGCCGCGGCCATTGCCGCGTCGTGTTAACGACCTGGCCATTGCTTCCCGTGAGCGTGATCGCGGTCGCCTGCGGCAGCCGCGCGAGCCGCTCGGTCAGGAAGGTGAACATCTCCGGCGTGTAGGCGCGGTGCGAAAAATCCTCCGGCGTGTCGATCCCGAGGGCGGCGATCTTGTCCTGCACGTCCTTGAGACCGGCATCGAGCGTCGCGACCGAGCGGTTGGTCTGGTCCGCCAGCATGGTCGCGGTGCGGTCGGTCTCGCGATAGCCGGCGGCGATCTGGTCGGCGCGCAGACCCCAGGCGGTCGCGCCGATCGCCGCCACGGCGAGCGCGACCAGCGCGATGACCACCCAGATCAGGCTATGGAACGCGACACGGCGCCGGAGGCGGGACATGGTGGGTCCAAATTGAACCAAATTGGACTGAGATTAGCCGGGACTTCTTAATAAATCGGGCGGCTTTGCGCGGACGGATTCCTTGAATAAGGCATGCCGCACCTTGAGTTAGGTCGGGCGAGCGGGGCGCGCCGCCGTGCGCCATTAACGGATTGTTAGGGCTGTTTGCGGGTGCGGCACGGCATATCTCTCGGGCCACGCAGGGTCGCGGTGCTTCTTGCCGGCGATGAGCGCGGCAGACGACGCGACGTCGGCCGGCGCGGTTGGATCAGCCTGAGGCCGGTCCATTCCTGAATCTCTTTCAATAGCGAATGCAATAGACAAGCGATTTTCATTTGATCCCTTGGGCAATAGGTTTCGGCCACGTATCTTCAAGGCTCGCATGAAATCGATGCGCTCCCACAGGAGAGGCGACATGGAAAAGCCCGCGACCGACACGGCCATGCTGGCGCGCGCCGTCCTCGGCATCGTCATCGGAACCACCCTCGTCGGCAGCTCCGCCCAGTCCGCGCTTGCGAAGTCGATTTATGACGGCAGTTGGAGCGTCTCGATCGTCACCGAGCAGGGAACCTGCGATCGCAGCTACCGCTACCCGGTCTCGATCGTGAACGCCGCCATCGAGCGTTCCACGGAAGGCGACCAATCGTTCGCCATCTCAGGCAAGGTTACTGGAAGCGGCACCGTGCACGTCGTGATCGCGCGTGGACCGCAGCGCGCCGAAGGTTCCGGCCGGCTCTCGCGCAGCCAGGGCCGAGGCACATGGATCTCAGGCAGGGGCGAGTGTTCGGGATACTGGACGGCGGATCGGCGCGGGTGACGGAGCTACGCGCCAGGGGCGCGGCGCAACCGTCACCAACAACAGCCCGGAGGTTCATGACCGAACTCGTCCTCAACCATCCACCACTAGCGCCGGCGATCAGCGTTGTCCTTGCGGACGATCGCCGCGACGCGAGAGCCGCCGAGTAATCCCCCCCCCTCACTCGGCGGCTCTTACCTAAAGCAGGCCAACGGCGTCGCAGAAGCTCCGCATCCCAGGCGAAACAGGATTTCCCTGCGCTCCGATGGATGCGACCGAGACGAACGGAGATCGCGATGAAGACGCTCCGGTTTCAATGCCCGGCGACCAGCCATGAGGTCGACAGCCGCATCAGTGCACATCGCGGCACTCGCCTCATCAGCATCCGGGCTCGATGTCCCATTTGCGAAGGCCTTCACGAGTGGCAAGTCGCAGACCGATATCCTCGCACCGTCCTGTCAGCCGACCACCGCTCAGCCGGATTATCCAAAGCGCAGCGTGCGCTTCAGGATTTTTGTCGTCCGAGCGCAGAGATCATCGGGCTGCGCGACCAGTTGCTGGATGAGCTGAACCACAGGCTCAAGAACAACCTGCAAATGCTCAATAGCCTCCTGCAAACCGCGGCCCGCAAAACCGACAACGCCGAAGCTCGCGAGGTGCTGTCGGATACGAGCCGGCGCATCGAAGCGATGGGGACCGCACAACAGATCTTTTACTCCGTCCGCAGCTCGACCGATGTGAGCACGCAAGGATTCCTGGAAGCTGTCTGTGCCAATGCCCGCGCCTTCTTCAGCAAGAACGTATCGATCAATTACGAAGCGACCACGGGGTCTTTGCCGAAAGAGACGGCGGTGCCGCTCGCGCTGGTCTTGAACGAGCTGCTCACGAATGCCGCGAAACATGGGGCCGACGATCGCGGGCAAGTCACTGTCGACGTCGGGCTCAACCATCGGTCGGGAACCCACGAGCTCCGCGTGCAAGACCGTGGACGCGGATTCAAACTCGACGACGTTCCGGGACGGTCATCGGGTCTCGGCCTCGTCACGATGCTGGCGCAGCGGCTCAAGGGCACCTTCACGGTGGAACGAAGGTCCGGAGCGCTTTGCACGCTGAGTTTCCCGGATCAATGAAATGCCTCAGCACCGCGACGCATAGTCATGCCGACGGCCGCAAGAAAGACCCGTCACATTCAGCTTCGCCCGCCGTTCGACTGCATTGCGGTACTGCTCCTACCGGACCGAGCCCCGAATTCATGCCTGCATCGGCTCTGTTCATTTCGAGCGCCGGCGATCAGCGTCGTTCGTTTGAACGATCGCCGGCGCGCGAGAGGCCGCCGGGTGCCCCACGCCCGGCGGCCGTTGCCTACGGCCGGCAACCGGATCGCAGAGGCTCCATGCCCCAAAGACAAAGACGGACAGAGATCGAGATCGCCGAGCCGCCGCTCTCGCAGTAGCTCCACGAAGATCGAGCGCTGATCGCCGGCAGCGACTGTTTTCCTGACCCACAAGAAATCAAGGCCTCGATGATATGGACGTCGCATTAATCTCGGCACTATCGGCACTTGCCGGGTCGACGGTCGGCGGCCTCACATCGGGCGTCGCGACGTGGCTGGGCCAGCGCGCCCAGACGAGAGCCGGGCAGCTTGCCCGCGAAATGTCGCGGCGAGATGACCTCTACAGGGAGTTCATCGTCGCGGCATCGGAGGCACATGGGGATGCCGTCATGAGCAACGAACCGCAGGTCCAAAAGCTTCTCGCGCTCTACGCCATGATCAGCAGAATGCGCCTCCAGTCCTTGCCTCAGACCGTCGCGTGCGCCGAGAGGGCCATGCGCGTGACGACCCGCACTTACTTCGAGCCGAACAAGACGATCCGCGAGTTGCATGAGCTGATGGAGAGAGGGGCGGGGATCGACCCGCTGAAGGAGTTCAGCGAGGCCGCGCGCGAGGAACTGCAGGCATTCACCCCGCTGTAGCACCAAGAATGAAATCCGCGATCGCTGCGGTTCGAAAGCCCAATAGATCGACACCAGCGACGAACCGCAGCCTCAGCTTGGTCACCACGGTTTATTCCTGAATTCTTCTCAACAGAGAATGCGACAAACATCGCATTGCATTTGCACTCGTCGGCAACACCTCAGCGCCACGCGCAGTCGGACCCCAAGGAGGCTCCATGCCTCCGGCGCGACAACAGCCTCGCCACGCGCGGATTTGCAGAAGGCCTCCCGTCATGCCGACAGCCGCTACCAGAAAGACTCATCACATTCAGCTCCGCCCGCCCTTCGACTGCATTGCGTTGCTGCTCCAAGGCGGTGGCGCTCTCGGCGCCTATCAGGCCGGCGTCTATGAGGCGCTGGCGGAGGCTGGCCTCCATCCCGACTGGGTGGCGGGCATCTCGATCGGGGCGATCAATTCGGCCCTGATCGCCGGCAATCCGCCCGACAAGCGCGTGGACAGATTGCGCCAGTTCTGGGAGCGCGTGACCACCGACGTCTTCGGGAGCTGGCCGCAGGATTTCGTGACGGCCTGGATGAAGGGCGACTGGTCCCGCGGGCTCGTGAGCCGGATGAGCGCCGGTCTCGCCATGATCGATGGCGCGCGGGGATTTTTCACCCCACGGCTTCCGCTGCCCTGGCTGCATCCGACGGGCGCGATCGAGGCGACCAGCTTCTACGACACCGCAAACCTCAAAAGCACGCTGGAAAGCCTTGTCGATTTCGACCGCATCAATGCGCAGGACGTGCGCTTGAGCGTCGGCGCGGTCAATGTGCGCAGCGGCAACTTCGTCTATTTCGATACGGCGACGCATACCATCCGGCCCGAGCACGTGATGGCGAGCAGTGCCCTGCCGCCCGGCTTTGCCGCGGTCGAAATCGACGGAGAACGCTATTGGGACGGCGGCCTCATCTCCAATACGCCCTTGCAGTGGGTGCTGGACAGCATTCCGCGCCGGGACACGCTGGCCTTCCAGGTCGATCTGTGGAGCGCCCGCGGCGATGTTCCGGGCAATCTGGCCGAGGTCGAAACGCGGCGGAAGGAAATCCAGTATTCGAGCCGCACTCGCGCCAATACCGACCACTTCAAATACACCCAGCGAATACGCAACGCGGTTGCGTCCCTGCTCGAAAGCATCCCCGGCGACCTGAAGAACGATCCCAACGCAAAGCTGCTCGGCTCCATCGCGGATCACAAGGTCTACAATATCGTCCATCTGATCTATCGGGCGAGGAGTTACGAGGGCCATTCGAAAGATTACGAATTCTCGCGCCTGAGCATGGAGGCCCATTGGCGTGCCGGATATCACGACACGGTCCGGACGCTGCGCCATCCCGAGGCGCTGGGGCGGCCCGTCAACCATGAGGGCGTGGCGGTTTTCGATCTGGAGCAGGACGGCCGCGATTAGTCCGGCAGCGCGCGACATCTGCGCCACTGACCAACGACGTGAACTGAAGCAGCACTTCCGCAACTCATCACATCTGCAAGGAGAAACCCATGCCTGAGCTTTCGCACATCGATCCCGGGAGCGCCGCCCTGCTGGTGATGGATTATCAGGTCGATGTGCTCACCAGGTTCATGACGGCTGCACAGTCCGCCGATGCGATCGCGTGCGTGCCTACTCTGATCGCCACGGCACGAGACGCGGGCATGATGGTGATCCATGTCGTTGTCGCATTCCGGCCCGGTCATCCCGAGGTCAGCCCCCGTAACCCCGTGTTCAGCGCCGCGAAGACAAACGGAATACTCGCGGCCGGGAGCGAAGGTGCCGCGATCCATCCGGCCGCAGCGGCACGAGAGGGGGAGCCGATCGTGGTCAAGCGCCGTATCAGCCCATTCGTCGGCACCGACCTGGAGACGCTGCTGCGCGCCAACGGCATCGATACGCTGGTGCTCGCCGGTGTCCACACCAGCGGCGTCGTGCTGTCGACCGTTCGCCACGCCGGCGATCTAGATTATCGGTTGATCGTCGTCCGCGATTGCTGCGCCGACCCGGACGCAGAGGTGCACGCGATGCTGCTCGACATTGTCATCGCGAAGCAGGCGGCGGTCGTCACCACGGCAGAGCTCGCCCGCGCCCTGCCTGGCAGGTCTTCATGAACGAACGTGGGCGAACTAGAGCGTTTTCCGGCGAAGTGGGCCGGTTCGCCGTCGAAAACGCGACCAGCCCACAAAGAGGAGACCGCCATGAACGAGCACGACGTCCGCGAAAGGGCCTTCGCCATGCCGCTGACCTCCCCGGCATATCCGCCCGGCCCCTACCGCTTCGTCGACCGGGAATATCTGGTCATCACCTACCGCACGGATGCCGACAAGCTGCGCGCCGTCGTGCCGGAGCCGCTCCAGCTCGAGGAGCCTCTCGTGAAATACGAGTTCATCCGGATGCCGGACTCGACGGGCTTCGGCGACTACACCAAATCCGGGCAGGTCATTCCGGTGTCATTCCGCGGCCGCAAGGGCAGCTACACCCATTGCATGTTCCTCAACGATCATCCGCCGATCGCGGGCGGACGCGAGCTTTGGGGATTTCCAAAAAAGCTTGGCAATCCCACCCTGCGGACCGACATCGACATGCTTGTCGGCACCCTCGATTACGGCGACGTGCGGGTCGCCACCAGCACCATGGGCTACAAGCACAAGACGCTCGATCGCGAGGCGATCCGGGCCGCGCTTGCCGCGCCGAACTTCCTCCTCAAGATCATCCCGCACGTCGACGGCACGCCCAGGATCTGTGAACTGGTGGAATATTATCTCGAGGATATCGCGATCAAAGGTGCCTGGACCGGGCCGGGGGCGCTGTCGTTGATGCCGCACGCGTTGGCCCCCGTCGCCGAGCTGCCGGTCCTGGAATTCGTCTCGGCGCAGCACATCGTTGCCGACCTCACTCTCGGTCTCGGCAAAGTCGTCCATGATTATTTGCGTTGAGGAGTAAGCTCAGGCCCGATGCTCTGCGCCTCGGGAAATGGATTCTTGAGCGAGCTCTTGCCGGTCGAGCGGGCCGCGCGGATCATATCGATGAGCGCGCGCAGAGCGGCAGGGACCTGCCGACGCCCAGGATAATAGAGAACCAGTCCTTCGATGGTCGGCGACCAGTCCTCCAGCACCCGAACCAGTTGCCCCGAGCGCAGGAACGGCTCGGCGAAAGCTTCGGTGGTGTACGCGATCCCCAGCCCGTCGACCGCCGCGCGAAGGGCCAAATCGGGATTGTTGACCATCACCCGGCCGTCGACGGAAATCCGCCGCGACTTGCCGCGCCGCTCGAACGGCCAATCGAACACAGGACCGTCGTCGGCCCATCGATATTGAATGCAGCTATGCTGGGCGAGATCGTCGGGCGTGCCCGGCGGACGCCGGCGGGCGAAATATTGCGGCGCAGCGGTCACCGCCAACTTTATCGGTCCGGTCGCCTGGACCGCAATCATGTCGGCCGCCGCCCAGTCTCGCGTCCCGATCCCGGCATCAAATCCCTTCGCCACATCGTCCATGGGCACCTGGCCCATGTGGACCTCGAGGTGGACATCCGGGTAGGTCGACAGGAACCGTCCCCAGACCGACGCGATCACCATGGCTCCGAGGTGCGATGCGTGGAGCCGCAGCCGCCCCACCGGCCGCTGGCGCTCCTGGTTCAAGTCCTCGAGCGCGCCGGCGATCTGGTCGATTGCCGGTCGCAGCCGATCGAGCAGGCGCCGGCCGGCGTCGGTGAGCGACACGCTGCGCGTCGTACGATGGAGCAGGCGCACCCCAAGGCGTTCTTCCAGCTGTCGCATCGAATGGCTGAGCGCCGAGGGCGTAACGCCGATCCGCGACGCCGCCGCCCGAAAGCTCAGCAGATCCGCCACGGCGATGAATGCCGTCAGCTCGGCCAGGTTGCCACGGTTCATTCGTGAGCTCCGCTCAACACCGCATGCAATAGATATAGGATTTTCATTTGCGTCGTTCATCAACATTTTGGAGGGGAGCGTCTGCGCGCCGAAGGAGACAGTATGCCAGCCCATGCGACCAGGATGTCCCTGCCTGCGGATACGGCCCAGCGGCCGGCCTTCCGGCGAGACGCACCGCCCGAGCACGCTCCGGTCGCGCCGCCGTTGGCGCCCGAGCCTGCCGTCAGGCCGCTGCCGTCGGATGTTCCGGCCGAGATAAAATCCGCCAGGAAGCCGCCGGAGCCGCCACCGGGAACCTCGCGCAAGCGCCTGGTACGCTGGGCGCTGTTTGCCCTGTTGCCGCTGGCGCTGATTGCCGGCGGCTATTGGTACGTGACCGGCGGCCGCGTGATGTCGACGGACGATGCGAATGTCGAGGCCGACAAGGTCGGCATCTCGACCGACGTCTCCGGCATCGTCAAGGAAATCGACGTCAGGAACAATCAGCAGGTCAGCGCGGGCGACATTCTCTTCCGCCTGGACGATCTGCCGTTTCGGCTCGCGCTGGAACGTGCCGACGCGCAGGTCGGCATCGTGCGCAACGATCTGAACGCGCTCAAGGCCACCTACGGAGATATGCAGGCGCAGATCAAGCAGGCGCAGGACGATGTGACCTATTACGATCGCGAATACCGCCGTCAGGAGGACCTCGCGTCCAAGAGCTTCGCATCGCAGCAGACCTTCGACTCGGCGCGCCGAAATCTGGTGAATGCGCAGCACAAGCTGGCGTCGCTCAACCAGCAGCTCGCCGCCATCGTGGCCAATCTCAACGGCGATCCCAACATCCCGGTCGAGCGGCACCCGCGGTATCGCGACGCCGTGGCCCAGCGGGACGAAGCAAAGCGGCAGCTCGACCACACCGTCGTGAAGGCGCCGTTCGCGGGCGTCGCGACGAACGTCCCCTCGATCGCGCCGGGCAAGTATTTGCAGGCCTCGATGACGGCTTTCTTTCTGGTCGCCACGGATCATCTCTGGGTCAACTCGAACCCGAAAGAGACCGAGCTGACCTATGTGCGGCCGGGACAGCCCGTCACCGTGACGGTCGACACCTATCCGGACGTGGCATGGCACGGTGTCGTCGACAGCATCAGCCCGGCGGCGGCGCAGGAATTCTCGCTCCTGCCGGCGCAGAATACGAGCGGCAACTGGGTGAAGGTCGTGCAGCGCGTCCCGATGCGCGTGCGCCTCGACACCAGCGACAAGAGCCTGCCGGCCTTGCGCGCCGGGATGAGCGTGGTGGTGAACGTCGACACCGGACATCCCCGCGGGTTGCCGCAATTCCTGGCCGCCCTGTTCGGCCGCGCCCACGGGAGTTCGTGATGGCGGCGGAGCGCCCGACAGAGGTGCCACACCGGGCGGCGATCACCCTCTGCGTGATCCTCGCCACCATCATGCAGGCGCTCGACACCACGATCGCCAACATCGCGCTGCCCTACATTCAGGGCAGCGTCTCGGCCAGCCAGGATCAGATCAACTGGGTGCTGACCGCCTATATCGTTGCCGCCGCGATCATGATTCCGACGACGGGATTCCTCGCCGGCCGGTTCGGACGCAAACGCCTCCTTCTCGTTTCCGTCGCCGGCTTCACCGTCGCCTCGATGCTGTGCGGCATGGCGCAGTCCCTGGTGCAGATCGTGCTGTTCCGAGTCTTGCAAGGCGTGTTCGGCGCCGCGCTCGTCCCCCTTTCGCAGTCCGTGCTGCTCGACATCAATCCGAAGGAGCGCCAGGGATCCGCGATGGCGCTTTGGGGCATCGCGGTTATGGTCGGACCTGTCCTCGGCCCGATCCTGGGCGGCTGGCTGACCGAGAACTACACGTGGCGCTGGGTTTTTTACATCAACCTGCCGCTCGGCGCACTTGCCTTCGTCGGCATCACCACCTTTTTGCCCGAGACCGCGCGAAACGTCGGCGCGAAGCTGGACTGGTTCGGCTTCGGCACGTTGAGTCTCGGCATCGGCGCATTGCAGGTCCTGCTCGACCGCGGCGAGCAGCTCGATTGGTTCGGCTCCGGCGAGATCTGGATCGAGGCCATCATCGCCGCCGCGGCCTTCTATTTGTTTCTCGCCCACACTTTCACGGCAGACGAGCCGTTCGTGCGGCCGGCTCTCTTCCGCGACCGCAACTTCGCGGCTGGAATGGCTTTCATCTTCATCGTCGGCGTCACGTATCTCGCCTCCCTGGCGCTGCTCACGCCCTATCTGCAGAGCCTGATGAACTATCCCATCGTCACCGCCGGGCTGGTCCTGGGGCCCCGCGGAATCGGCACGATGGCGGCGATGATGATCGTCGGTCGGCTGGTCGGAAAGGTCGACACGCGCATCCTCCTCGCCATCGGCCTCGGATTGACGGGTTGGTCGCTCTACCAGATGACCGGCTGGACGCCGGATGTTTCGCAGATGACGCTCATGGAGAACGGGGCGGTCCAGGGCGCCGGCCTCGGCTTTCTGTTCGTGCCGCTCAGCGCCGTGACCTTGGGCACACTACCGCCGCAGCAGCGGACCGAAGGCGCCGGCCTCTACAATCTGTCACGCAACATCGGCTCGAGCGTCGGCATTTCGGTGGTGACCAGCCTGCTGACGCAGAACACGCAGGCCAACCACGCGGAGATCGTTCAGCACGTCACCGCCGTGAACCGCATGTTCGAAAACCCGATCATCGCGCAGTTCTGGAATCCGGCCACGGACGCCGGCCGCGCCGCGCTCGATGCCATGATCACGACGCAGGCGCAGATCATTGCGTACATCGACGATTTCAAGCTGCTGATGATCGCGACGCTCGCCGTGATCCCGCTGCTCCTGGTCTTCAAGCAGGCATCCGGCGGTGGTGGGGATCACCCGGTCGTCGTGGAATAAAATTTACTCCGCCGCCGTGCGCCCCGCACCACCAGTGCCGTACCGCCGCTCGATGTAATCGATCACCATATTCTTGAAGTCGGTGGTGAGCGTCGGCCCGCGCAAGGTCGCGGCCTTCTTGCCGTCGATGAACACCGGGGCGGTCGGCGTCTCGCCGGTGCCGGGGAGCGAGATGCCGATGTCGGCGTGCTTGCTCTCGCCCGGGCCGTTGACGATGCAGCCCATGACGGCGACGTTGAGCGCCTCGACACCCGGATAGCGCGTCTTCCACTCCGGCATCGAGTTGCGGATGAACTTCTGGATGTCGCCGGCGAGCTCCTGGAAGGTGGTCGAGGTGGTGCGGCCGCAGCCCGGGCAGGCGGCGACGAGCGGCACGAACACGCGGAAGCCCATGGTCTGCAGGATCTCCTGCGCGACCTTGACCTCGACGGTGCGGTCGCCGCCGGGCTCGGGCGTGAGCGAGACGCGGATGGTGTCGCCGATGCCCTGCTGCAGCAGGATGCCGAGCGCGGCAGACGAGGCGACGATGCCCTTCGAGCCCATGCCGGCCTCGGTGAGGCCGAGGTGGATCGCGTAGTCGGAGCGCTTGCCGAGCTCGAGGTAGACGCCGATCAGGTCCTGCACGGCCGAGACCTTGGCGGAGAGGATGATCTTGTGGCGCGGCAGGCCGATCTCCTCGGCGCGCTGGGCCGAGAGCAGCGCCGACTGCACCATGGCCTCGCGCGTGACCGCGCGCATGTCGGCCGGGTTCGGCTTCCTGGCGTTCTGGTCCATGAGATGCGTGAGCAGCTCCTGGTCGAGCGATCCCCAGTTGGCGCCGATGCGCACCGGCTTGTCGTGCTTGATCGCGGTCTCGACGATCGCGCCGAACTGGCGGTCCTTCTTCTCCTTGAAGCCGACATTGCCCGGGTTGATGCGGTACTTGTCGAGCGCTTCGGCGCAGGCCGGGTGATCGGCGAGCAGCTTGTGGCCGATGTAGTGAAAGTCGCCGACGATCGGGACGTTCATGCCCATCTTGAGCAGCCGCTCCTTGATGTGCGGCACGGCGGCGGCCGCCTCGTCGCGGTCGACGGTGATGCGCACGATCTCGGAGCCGGCGCGCGCGAGGTCGGCGACCTGCTGGGCGGTTCCGGCGATATCGGCCGTGTCGGTGTTGGTCATCGACTGGACGACGACCGGCGCCCCGCCGCCGACCTTCACGTGGCCGACGTTGACGGGAACCGATTTGCGGCGCGGCAGCGGCGCGGCGGCATCAAGCATGGTGGTCTCCAGGCAGGAAATTCGAGCCCAATCTAGTCATCCCGGGCCCCCGGGGACAGCTCGCCGGACAAGCGTAAACGTATTGCATCGGTTCGTCATCCTTTCCGGCAATGGGCGCAGATGCCGGTGATCTCGACCACCGACAGGCTGGGCATGAACCCCGCGCTGCGGGCGGCCGCCGCGAGCGAGGCGCCGGCAGCGCCGGCCGGGGCCTCGCCCACTGCGCCGCAGCGCTCGCAGAGCAGGAACGCGACCAGCGCATCGGGGCGATGATTGCGCACGCAGGCGACAAAGGCGTTACGGCTCTCGATGCGGTGCACGAGGCCGTTCTCGCGCAGGAAATCGAGCGCCCGATAGACCGTGATGGGGGCCGGACGCGGGCCGCTGCGGGCGGCCAGATCCATGATCTCGTAGGCGCCGAGCGGCTTGTGGCTGCCGGCCAGGATTTCCAGCACATGGCGCCGCATCGGGGTGAGGCGCTGCCCCCGCTCGGCGCACAGGGCCTCGGCATGCGCCATGGTGTCCGCGCTGCAGCGGGCATGGTCGTGATCGGGGGCCGGAAACACGCTTGCCATGAGGTCGTTCTACGCTGGCGCGGCGGGCTGATCAAAGCGCCGGCTGGGTTGTTCTTGCCGGTATCTTAATAGGGCTCGTAAAAGCGCCATTGCGATTTTATATTGCGGTGCAGCATATCCTGCTACTCCAATTCCGCACCCCAAGTTCCGCGCGGGGCGACCTTCACAGGACACCGCACATGCTCAAGGGAAAATCCGCCGTCGTCACCGGCTCGACCTCCGGCATCGGGCTTGCCATCGCCAAGGCGCTGGCCGGGGCCGGGGTCAACGTGACCATCAATGGGTTCGGCGACAAAACCGCGATCGAGGCGGAGCGCGCGGGGCTCGAGAAGGCCTTCGGCGTCAAGGCCGCCTATTCGGCCGCCGACATGACCAAGCCGGACGAGATCGCCGACATGATCAAGACCGCCGAGAAGGCGTTCGGCTCGGTCGACATCCTGGTCAACAACGCGGGCGTCCAGTACGTGGCGCCGATCGAGGACTTCCCGATCGACAAGTGGAACCAGATCATCGCCATCAATCTCTCGGCCGCCTTCCACGCGATCCGCGCCGCGGTGCCGGGCATGAAGGCGCGCAAATGGGGGCGCATCGTCAGCACGGCGTCGGCGCATTCGCTGGTCGCCTCGCCCTTCAAAGCTGCTTACGTGACCGCGAAGCACGGCCTCACCGGCCTGACCAAGACGGTCGCGCTCGAGGTCGCCACCTTCGGCATCACGGCGAACTGCATCAGCCCCGGCTATGTGTGGACGCCGCTGGTCGAGAAGCAGATCCCCGACACCATGCGGGCCCGCAATATGACGGAGGAGCAGGTCAAGCGCGACGTGCTGCTCGCAGCCCAACCGACCAAGGAGTTCGTCACCGTCGAGCAGGTCGCCTCGCTCGCGCTCTACCTGTGCGGCGATGCGGCGGCGCAGATCACGGGCACGAACCTGTCGATCGACGGCGGCTGGACCGCGGAGTGAGTCTCCGACATCTGCTCGATCCGCGCCGCATGATGCGCGGCACGATCGAGCGCGTGCGCGGCGACGGACGCAAGAAGATCAATCTGGCACTGCAGGGCGGCGGCGCGCACGGCGCCTTCACGTGGGGCGTGCTCGACGAGCTTCTCGACGACGGGCGGCTCGCGATCGAGGGCATCTCGGGATCCTCGGCGGGCGCCGTCAACGCCGTGATGCTGGCGGACGGGCTCGCGCGCGGCGGGCCCGCGGAGGCGAAGAAGCGCCTCGCCGACTTCTGGCGCGCCGCGAGCCTCGGCGGCGACCTGCCGCCGCTGCAGCGCGCCGTGGTCGAGCGGCTGTTCTCGTTCCTGCCGCTGGAAGGCTCGCCCGTGCAGGCCTGGTTCAATGCGCTGGCAAGGTATCTTTCGCCCTACGACCTCAACCCGCTCAACATCAATCCGCTGAAGGAACTGATCGAGCGCTTCGTCGATTTCGACGCGGTGCGCAACTGCTCGCACGTCGCGCTGTTCGTGTCGGCGACCAACGTGCACACCGGGCGGCTGCGCATCTTCCCGCGCGAAAAAATCACGGCCGACGTCGTGATGGCCTCGGCCTGCCTGCCCTTCCTGTTTCGCGCGGTCGAGATCGACGGCGAGCCCTATTGGGACGGCGGCTATCTCGCCAACCCTCCCATTTTTCCGTTCTTCTCCGCGACCGAAAGCGAGGACGTGCTGATCGTCCAGATCAATCCGCTGGAGCGTCAGGCGGTGCCGACCTCGTCGAAGGAGATCATGAATCGGATCAACGAGATCACCTTCAACTCCTCGCTGATGGCGGAATTCCGCGCGATCGCGTTCATCGACCAGATGATCGACGAGGGCCGTCTCGCGCGCGGCATCGGTGCCGGGCAATATCGGCGCATCAATGCCCACCGCATCGCGCTTGATGGCGAGGGCAAGCACCTGACCAGCGAGACGAAGCTTTCGACCGACTACGACTTCTTCGAGATGCTGCGGGAGTGTGGCAGGCGGGCGGCACGGCGCTTCCTCGACGCGCATTTCGCCGACATCGGCCACCGCAGCACCTTCGACCTGCTCGCCGAAGCGCATGCGGAGTGGGCATAGGGTCCATCTTCCAACGAAGACGCATCATCGCCGGATGTCAGCTCAACGAGCCGCGGGGGCGGGAGCTGATCTCCCGCCCCCTTGTTTCCACCAATCCGATTCCACTAGCGACGACTACCAGCGGTGGAACCTATGGAAGCGGTGGTGGAAAAAGAACGGCTCGCGGAAGAACCGGTGGTGATGAAAGTACGACCGATGGTAGTAGCCATACCCTCCGTCCCAATTCACCTGCTGAACCGAAGCGCCGCTGCGCTCCACATTGGCGTTAGTTGCCGCGTCCAGCGCGCTTGCGGCCGCCGGGACCGCCATCATCGCAGCCGTCGAAATGATCACCGACGTCGCGACAGCGGGGAACGTCATTCTGCGCATCGTCTGCTCCTTCGTTTCTGATCTGATGCGCAAAGCCCGCGCGCATCAGTCAAAGGAGAAACGCGGACGGGTCGAACGATGTTTCGACGAAAGTGCCAATCACCGACGGCAAAGTGCAGCATGACGTTCAGGAAGCATTCATGGATATGAGCCGGCGTTCAGGAATGTTAGTGGTTGCATTCGCGTCAGATGATTGCATGACGTTTCTAACTTTCGCGTCATCGCGGACATAGCGCCGTATTGTCATTGCGAGCGAAGCGAAGCAATCTCGCTTCACTTGCTCATGCGCCTGCGGAATGGGATTGCTTCGTCGCGCTGAGCGCTCCTCGCAATGACGGAGGAGAACATGACTGAAGTTAAACCTGCAACGCTTCTCAGCGCCGTCGTTGGCAACTGCCGCCTCGACATTCTGATCGGCAACATCACGACGCTCGACGTGGACGCGATCGTCAATGCCGCAAACACCTCGCTGCTCGGCGGCGGCGGGGTCGATGGGGCGATCCATCGCGCGGCGGGGCCCGAGCTCCTGGCCGAATGCCGCACGCTTGGCGGCTGCCCGACCGGCGAAGCCAAGATCACGCGCGGCTACCGGCTCAAGGCGCGCCACGTCATCCACACGCCGGGACCGGTGTGGAGCGGCGGCAACGCGGACGAAAAGCGGGCCTTGCTCGCCGCCTGCTACCGCAACTCGCTCGCGCGGGCGGGCGAGCACGGCCTCGCCTCGATCGCGTTTCCGGCGATCTCGACCGGCGTCTACCGCTTCCCCCCCGATCTCGCGGCGCGCGTCGCGGTCGCGACGGTCGTCGAGGCGCTGCCCGTCAAGGCGCCGTCGCTCGAACGCGTCGTGTTCTGCTTCCTCGACGAGGCGGCGGCCCGCTACTACCGGGAGGTATTCGCGGAAATGAAGCTGGCTTGACGCGGCCGGCTCGGCGCGGGAACTGACATGGTAGGGTTGATTGCAAGCAAATTGCCGGCGGATTCCTTTAACTTTTTAGCGACCCTCTTAGCGCGATCGCAAATCTGGGCCGCTAGATTGCGCATCAGGGCAAGGTGCAAACGGCCGCGGGCCAAGGTGTGCGATGAAGAAGTATTTTTTCGATCGAGTGGGTCAGTCCTGTTCGGAGTATGATTTCCGCGGACACGAATTCGCCGACGCGCAGAAGGCGCTGGCGCTCGCGCAGCTGCTCGCGCTCGACCTCGAAGTCGAGGGCCAGGAGGAGTTCGTCGGCGGCAGCATCAATGTGCGCAGCGCGGACGGCCACAAGCTGTTCTCGGTGCGCATCTGCGACAGCGAGGCGATGGCGGCCTAAGGCGGTTGTGCGCGAGGCTGCGTCACACCGCAGCAAAATCCTTGGCAGCCAAATCCTTGGCGACGCGCGCCATCACATCATCCCAATCGCCCGGCTGCGGCTCGCGGTAGAGACGCGCCGACGGATACCAGGGACTGCGGCCCGCATCCTTGGTCCAGCGCCAGTCGGCGGCAAACGGCAGCAGCACCCAGAGCGGACGGCCGAGCGCACCGGCGAGATGCGCGACCGACGTATCGACCGCGATCACCAGATCGCAGCTCGCCAGCACCCCGGCCGTATCGTCGAAGTCGGCTAGCTCGCGCCCGAGATGCAGCACCGGCGCGGCCGCGAGCGCCTCGGCTTCGCCGGCCCGCAGGTCGCGTTGCAGGCTCACGAACCTAGCATGTTCCCCTGTCCATAACGGCGCGAGCTTCGCGAGCGGCAGCGAGCGGTTGCGGTCGTTCGCATGCGCGGCGTTGCCGGCCCAGACGATGGCGACGCGCGGGCCGCCCAGCGCCTCGAGGCGCGGCCGCCAGCGCTCGACGCGCACCGGATCGGCCGCAAGGTAGGGAATATCGGCCGGCACCGACGCTGGCTCGGTCCTGAGCGCGAGCGGCAGGCTGCCGAGCGGACAATGCAGGTCGAAGGGCGGGCGCGTCTCGCCGAACGCGATCACGGTGGCGGCGCCGGCGAGCCGCGACAGCAGCGCCTTGAGCTCGGGATGCACCTCGAGAATGACCTTGGCGCCGCCGGCTGCGAGCCGCGGCAGATAGCGCACAAACTGGATGGTGTCGCCGAGCCCCTGCTCGGCGTGCAGCAGGAGCGTCTTGCCGTGCAGCGGCGGCTCGCCGAGCCATAGCGGCCGGCCGAAATTCTGTCGCTGGCCCTCGCTGCCGGAGCGCTTCCAGCGCCATTCGTATTCGGCCTGGCCGGCGCGATAGTCGCCGACCGCGAGCAGCGCCAGCGACTTGTTGAAATGGGCGTCGGCGTAGTCGGGCGCGAGCGCGAGCGCGCGGTCGAAGCTCGCCAGCGCCTCGGCGTGACGGTTGAGCGCCTGCAGCGCGACGCCGCGGCTGCTCAGCGCCGCAGCGTGGTTCGGGATCGCGGCGAGCGTGCGGTCATAGGCCTCGACCGCTTCCGCGCCGCGGCCGAGCGCCGCAAGCGTGAGCCCGCGGTTGAAGGCGACGATCGGGTTCGGGCCGGCGCGCAGTGCAGCGTCGAATTCGGCGAGCGCCTCGTCCTGGCGGCCGAGCCCGGCGAACGCGACGCCGCGCTGGGCGCGCGCCTCGGCGTGCGCGGGCGCGACCGCGAGGATGCGGTCGAGACAGATCAGCGCCTCGGCCGGCCGGCGCAGCGCGAGCAGCACGTCGGCGCGGCTGCCGAGCGCGTCGACGTCGTGAGCTTCGAGCGCCAGCGCCTGGTCGTAGCTCGCGAGCGCATCGGCGTCGCGCTTGAGCGCGCGCAGCACGTGGCCGAGATGCACATGCGCGTCGACCGAATTCGGCCGCGCCTTGACGGCCGCGGCCATCAGGCGGAACGCCTCGCCCGGCTTGCCGCGCTGCATCTTGAGCTCGGCGAGCAGCTGCAGGGCGTCGAACTGGTCGGGCAGGGTCTTCAGGATGCGGGTGTAGATCTTCTCGGCTTCCGCGAGCTTGCCCTGCCGCTGCAGGGCGACGCCCTCATCGAGGGCGCGGCCGAGCGTCGCGAGAAACTGAGGCGAGGCTGGCTTGGGCATGCGGGAGCGCCTGTGAAGGGACGAGACGCTCGGTCAATGTCACAGGGCGCGTACCTTTGGCAACTGCGGTTCGGCGAACATGCGCGCCGCCACCGCGGCGCAGCCGATGAGGCCGGGCTCGTTGCAGATCAGGAGCGAGGTCGGGATGGCGGCGAGCAGGTCCTGATAGGGCGGATGGTGCTCGAACGCTTCGCGGAAGATCGTCGGGTCGAACAGGCGGCCGAGCCGGCGCGCGACGCCGCCCGCGATGTAGACGCCGCCGGTCGCCTTCAAGGTGAGCGCGACGTCGCCGGCGAAGCGGCCGAGCAGGCGCACGAACAGGTCGGTCGCGGCGCGCGCGTCGGTCGCGCCGTCGCGCGCCTCGTCGACGATGGTGCGCGCCTCGAGCGGAATGCTCAGCGGATTGAGCGCCCGATAGATGCGCTCGAGGCCGGGACCCGAGATCACCGTCTCGGCGGTGATGAACTCGCCCCCATAGGCGAGCCGCTGAAAGACTGCCCGCTCGTCGTCCGCCGCCGGCCCGAACGAGACATGGCCGCCCTCGCTCGCGACCGCGACCCAGTCCTTCCCGTGCGGCAGCAGCGCCGCGACGCCGAGCCCGGTGCCGGGCCCGAGAACGGCCCGCGCGCCGGGACGCGGCAGGCTCGCGGTGCCGATCGCGCGCGCCTCCTCGGGCCGCAGCACCGCGAGCGCATGGGCAACGGCCTCGAAATCGTTGATCGGATGGATGCCGGCGAAGCCGAACTGATCGGCGAGCTGGTCGCAGCTGAAGCGCCAGTCGCGGTTGGTGAGCTTGATCTCGCCGCCGTCGACCGGGCCCGCGACGGCGAGCACCGCGGCGCGCGGCGCCAGGCCGGTCTCATCCAGATAGCGGCGGATCGCCGCTTCGGGGCCCGAAACCGTCTCGTTGTCGATGACCGTGATGTGCTCGGGCCGGCCGCCCGACCGGCTGACCGCAAAGCGGGTGATACTTCCGCCGATATCGGCAAGGAGAACGCTGGTCATTGGCACAAACCCCGACTCCCTCTCTACCGATAAGCGCGCATTGGCGGATTTGTTCCGGTCGCCAGCGAATGGCGAATAGGGATAGGGAATAGCGAATAGCGATTGGGGCCCTATTCGCTATTGGCCACTCGCCATTCGCCTCTACGATTTCTTCGCCCGCACCTCCACGCCGACCCGCCGTTCCAGCGGCTGCACGACCGTCGAGAGGTCGGCGTTCGCGCCGATCTCGTCGCAGGCGCGGCGCAGATGGCGCAGCACCAGCTCGGCGATCTCCATCGGCACGCCGAGCGTCTTGGCCTCGGACACCGCGAGCCCGACGTCCTTCGCCATCAGGCCGTTGGTGAAGCCCAGGTCGAAGGTTCCGGGCAGCACGTTCTTGGGAAACTTGGTTTCGCTCGCGGTGCTGCGGCCGGAGCTCGAATTGATCACGTCGAGCATCACGCGCGGATCGAGCCCGGCCTTCACGCCGAGCACCATCGCCTCGGCGGTCGCCGTCATGCAGGTCGCGGAGAGGAAGTTGTTGCAGAGCTTCATGGTCTGCCCGGCGCCGGGCTCCTCGCCGATGAAGAAGTACTTGCCGATGACCGAGAGCACCGGCTTCATCGCCTCGACCTCGACGCGCGGGCCGGACGCCATCACGGCGACGGTGCCCTTCTCGGCGCCGCTGACGCCGCCCGACACCGGCGCGTCGATCTGCACGATGTCGCGCGCCTTGAGCAGCGCGAAGACGCGCTTTGCCATGTCGGCGCCCGTGGTGGAGAGATCGATGAAGCGGCGCACGCGCTGGCCGTCGATGACGCCGCCCTTGGCCGTCGCGACCGCGAGCACCACGTCGGGCGTCGGCAGGCTCGCCATCACGGTCTCGGCGCGGTCGGCGACTTCCTTGGCGGAAGCCGCCGCCTGGCCGCCGAGCGCCACGATGCGGTCGAGCGCCTCCTTGCGGGTGTCGAGCGCGATCACGGTATGGCCGGCCTCGATGAGCCGCCGCGCCATGTGGAAGCCCATGTTGCCGAGGCCGATGAAGCCGATGTCCATGATGCGTCTCCCTTGATGCTTCAAGCGTGGCAGTCAGCGTAGGGTGGGCAACCGCGCGCACCTGCGAACCGCGTGGGCAAAATCGCTCGCGCGCGGTTGCCCACGCGGATGCGGATTACCACGCGATTTTGCCCACCCTACGAGCTAGATCTTCTTGCCGTCGATTTCCTTGAAGAACTCGCGCGCGGTGCGGAACGAGTCGACCGCGGCGGGCGCGCCGGCGTAGCAGCCGACCTGGAGGAAGATCTCGGCGATCTCCTGCTTGGTGACGCCGTTGCGCAGCGCGCCGCGCAGGTGCGCGCGCAGCTCGTGCGGCCGGTTGAGGATCGAGATCATTGCGAGGTTGAGCATGCTGCGCGTCTTGCGCGGCAGGCCCTCGCGGCCCCAGATCGCGCCCCAGCAGTATTCGTTGAGCACGTCCTGCAGCGGCTGATTGAAGTCGTCGACGTTCTTCATCGCGGCGTCGACGTACTCGTCGCCGAGCACGGCCCGGCGCACGCTCATACCCTTGTCGTGCATCGCCTTGTCCATGGTGCGTTCCTCTCGGGTGATGGCTCGCGCGGAGCCTTGGGGTTGGGGGGCGAATTTGCCCGATTGGGAAGGCCGGTGTCTATGCGCGATTCCAGGCACGGTGCCGTAGGATGGGTTGAGCGGAGCGAAACCCATCATCTATGCATCGGCTATCAAAGTGATGGGTTTCGCTTCGCTCAACCCATCCTACGAACCCAACCTACGAAGAGAACTCTTTCCTGATCTTCTCACTGTGCTCGCCCAGCGCGGGCACCGGGCCATAATGTCGCGGCTCGCCGGTGTGCCGGGCGGCCGGCGCCGGATAAGACACCTCGCCGGTCGGCGAACCGAGGGTGATGCGGCGCAAATGCGGGTGATGGCGCAGCGCCTCGGGATCGCTGACGCGGCCGAAGGCGATGTCGGCCTTGAGCAGCTTCGCGGTCAATTCATCGACCGTCATCGTGGCGAAGGATTGCGCGACCTTGCCGTCGGTGTCGGCGCGGCGCTGCACGCGCTTCACCACGGTCGCGAATTCCGGATCGGCGGCGAGGGCGGCGTCGTCCATGACGTCGCGGGCGAGCACGACCCATTCGCGGTCGTTCTGGATCGAGATGAGCACGTCGACGTCGTCGCGCGTCTTGAACACGCCGTAGGGCGAGATCGACGGATGCGCGAGGCCGATGCGGGTCGGCGTCTTGCCGCCCTCGTGGTGCAGCAGCGGCACCGTCATCCAGTCCGCCATGGCGTCGAACATGGAGACGGAAATCGCCGTGCCGTGCCCGGTGCGCCCGCGCCCGATCAACGCCTCGAGGATCGCCTGGCAGGCGTTCATGCCGGTCGCGACGTCGACCACCGAGACGCCGACGCGCGCCGGCGCCTCCGGGCCGCCGGTGACCGAGGCGAGGCCGGACTCGGCCTGGATGAGCAGGTCATAGGCCTTGCGCTGCGCATAGGGGCCGCTCTCGCCGAAGCCGGAGATCGAGCACGCGATCAGGCGCGGATAGTCGCGGCGCAGGCGATCGATATCGAAGCCGAGCCGCGCGACGGCGCCGGGCTTGAGGTTCTGCACGAACACGTCGGCCTTGGCGATCATCCGCTCCATCAGGGCGCGGTCGTCCGCCTTGGCGAGATCGACGACGACCGATTCCTTGCCGCGGTTGAGCCAGACGAAATAGGCGCTCTCGCCGTGCACCAGCGCGTCATAGCCGCGGGCGAAATCGCCCTCGGGCCGCTCGATCTTGATGACGCGCGCGCCCGCATCCGCGAGCCGGCACGTGCACATCGGCGCGGCGACCGCCTGCTCGAGCGAAACGACGAGGACGCCGGAGAGAGGTTGCGACATCTGCGATCAGTGGGGGATCAGTAGGAGCGCGGCAGGCCGAGCACGTGCTCGGCGAGATAGGAGAGGATGAGGTTGGTCGAGATCGGCGCCACCTGATAGAGCCGGGTCTCGCGGAACTTGCGCTCGATGTCGAATTCCTCGGCGAAACCGAAGCCGCCATGCGTCTGCACACACATGTCGGCGGCCGCCCACGAGGCATCGGCGGCGAGCATCTTGGCCATGTTGGCCTCCGGGCCGCAATCCTTGCCGGCCGCGTAGAGGTTCGCGGCCTCGTGCACCATCAGCTCGGCGGCGCGCATCTGCGCATAAGCCTTCGCGATCGGGAACTGGACGCCCTGGTTCTGCCCGATCGGACGCCCGAACAGCACGCGCTCCTTGGCGTAATTGGTGGCCTTGCCGATGAACCACTTGGCGTCGCCGATCAACTCGGCCGCGATGAGGATGCGCTCGGCGTTCATGCCGGACAGGATGTAGCGGAAGCCCTGCCCTTCCTCGCCGATGAGGTTCTCGGCCGGCACCCGCATCTGGTCGAAGAAGACCTGCGTGGTGGCGTGGTTCATCATGGTGCGGATCGGCTGGATGGTGAGGCCCTTCGCGTCGCGCATGTCGACGAGGAAGACCGAGAGGCCCTCGGTGCGCTTCTTGACCTGGTCGCGCGGCGTGGTGCGGGCGAGGAGCAGCATGAGGTCGGAATACTCGGCCCGCGAGGTCCAGATCTTCTGGCCGTTGATGACGTAGGCGTCGTTGCCGTCGCGCGTCGCGGTGGTGCGTAGCGCCAGCGTGTCGGTGCCCGAGGTCGGCTCGGTGACGCCGAACGCCTGCAGGCGCAACTCGCCGCGTGCGATCGCCGGGAGATACTTCTGCTTCTGCGCATCGCTGCCGTGCCGTAGCACGGTGCCCATGGTGTACATCTGCGCATGGCAGGCGGCGCCGTTGCAGCCGGTGGCGTGGACCTCCTCCAGGATCGCGGCAGCCGCCGGCATGCTGAGCCCGCTGCCGCCGTATCCCTCCGGAATGAGCGCCGCGAGGAAGCCCGCCTTGGTCAGCGCGGCGACGAACTCGGCCGGATAGGCACGCTCGCGATCGAGCTTGCGCCAGTACTCGCCGGGGAAATCGGCGCACAGCGCCCGCACCGCCTCGCGGATCGGCGCGATATCGTCGTGGGAATTACTCAAACCCAGAACTCCGTTGACCGTCATTGCGAGCGAAGCGAAGCAATCTCGCTTCACTTGCTCATGCACTTGCGAACCGCGATTGCTTCGTCGGCCTTCGGCCTCCTCGCAATGACAGTACTACCCCCAAACCTCCTCGGCCACCTCGACGATCACGCGCAGCTTCGCCCACTGCTCGTCCTCGGCGAGCGTGTTGCCGTCCTCGGTCGAGGCGAAGCCGCATTGCGGCGAGAGCGCGAGCTGGTCGAGGGCTACGAACTTCGCGGCCTCGTCGATGCGGCGCTTGATCGCGTCCTTGCTCTCCAGCGTGCCGCTCTTCGAGGTGACGAGGCCGAGCACCACGGTCTTGCCCTTGGGCACGAAGCGCAGCGGCTCGAAGCCGCCGGCGCGCTCGCTGTCGTATTCCATGAAATAGCCGTGCACCTTGATCGTATTGAACAGGATCTCGGCGACCGGCTCGTAGCCGCCGCTGGCGACGAAGGTGGAGCGGAAATTGCCGCGGCAGAGATGCATCGTGATGGCCATGTCGGGCGGAATGTCCGACATCGCCGCATTGATCATGTCCGCATAGATCATCGGCAGCGCCGCCGGATCGTCGCCGCGCGCCGCGACCTGCTCGCGTAGCGCCGGATCGCACAGGTAGGCGAGGTTGACCTCGTCGAGCTGGAGATAACGGCAGCCGGCATCCGCGAACGCGCGCACCACCTTGGCGTAGGTCTTGCCGAGATCGGCATAGAATTCGTCCATGGTCGGATAGATCGACTCAGGGACCGCCTCGCGGCCGTAGCGAAAATGCAAAGTCGAGGGCGACGGGATGGTCATCTTCGGTGTCGCCTTGGTGTTCGCCTGCACGAAGCGGAAATGCTCGATCATCGGGTGGCCGTCGACGCGGCCGAGCTTGTGCTTGAGGCGCAACAGGATCGGCCGCGGCTGCGGCCCCTTGAACTTGAACGTGCGCTCGCCGCGATAGCCCTCGACGCCGTCGAGAGCCATGAGGAAATCGGTCTGCCAGGAGGCGCGGCGATATTCGCCGTCGGTGATCGACGTGAGGCCCGCCGCCTCCTGCTTGCGGATGAGCGCGACGATCTCGCGGTCCTCGATCGCCTTCAGTGCCGCCGCGTCGATCTCGCCGCGCTCGCGCTGGGCGCGGGCTTGGTGCAGCGCCGAGGAGCGGAGCAGGCTGCCGACATGGTCGGCGCGGAAAGGAGGTGTGGAGCGTTGCATGGTGCGTTTCCATATAAGCGTCATGCCCCGCGAAAGCGGGGCATCCAGTAGCCCCTGACATTCATTGTGGCACGGCGGCGCGTCACGCGAGTCCGGTGGTTACTGGATCACCCGCGGTGATGACATCAGCGGGTGCGGCTATTTCCACACCTCATCCGCCAGCTCGACGATCATCCGGAGCTTCGCCCACTGCTCGTCCTCGGCGACGACATTGCCTTCCTCGGTCGACGCAAAGCCGCATTGCGGGGAGAGGGCGAGCTGATCGAGCGCAACGTATTTCGCCGCCTCGTCGATGCGGCGCTTGATGTCGTCCTTCTTCTCGAGCGTGCCGAACTTGGAGGTAACGAGGCCGAGCACCACGATCTTGTTGCCTTTGGGCAGGAACCGCAGCGGCTCGAAGCCGCCGGCGCGGTCGGAGTCGTATTCGAGGAAGTAGCCATCGTAGTTGCAGTTGGCGAGCAGGCTCTGCGCCACGGGCTCGTAGCCGCCGGAGGAGATGAAGGTCGAGCGGAAATTGCCGCGGCACACATGGGTGGTGATCACCATGTCGGCGGGCTTCGCCTCGAGCGCCTTGTTGATGCAGCGCGTATAAGTGTCCTGCAGGTGGTCGACGTCGAGACCGCGATCGCGCGCCTTCTGCATCTCGGTCTGCGAGCACAGATAGGCCCAGGCGGTGTCGTCGAACTGCAGATAGCGGCAGCCGGCATCGTAGAAGGCGCGCACCGCGTCCTGATAGGCCTTGGCGAGATCGTCGAAGATGGCATCGCGGTCCGCGTAGGCGGATTTCGCGACCGCGCCGGGCTCGAGGCGGAAGTGCATCACGCTCGGGCTCGGGATGCACATTTTGGGCGTGACCCGGGTGTGCGCCTTCACGAAGCGGAAATGGTCCAGCATCGGGTGATGGCCGAAGCCGATCTTGCCCTTGACGCGGATGCTCAAGGGCTTGGTCTGCACGCCCTGAAACTGGATGCCATGGTCGAGCTCGTAGATCTCGACGCCCTCGAGCATGCCGAAGAAATCGAAGTGCCACCATGAGCGGCGGTACTCGCCGTCGGTCGCGAGCTCGAGGCCGATGTCTTCCTGCTTCTTGATGATCTTCTCGATCTCGCGGTCCTCGATCTCCTTGAGCCCGGCGTCGCCGAGCTTGCCGGTCGCGTGGCTCGCGCGCGCGGCCTTGATGGCGGCCGAGCGCAGGATGCTGCCGACATGGTCGGCGCGGAACGGCGGCTTGGTGCGGGCAGTCATCGGGCGTCTCCTGGGTGCGGTTTTGCGATTATTTAGCATGGTTTTGCCGACGCGCGTCGAGAGCCTGGCGCGTAGGGTGGGCAACCGCGCGTGGAAACAGCGCCGACGCGTGGGCAAAAATCGCGTACGCGCGGTTGCCCACGCGGTCAGACCGTCGATACGCGATTTTTGCCCACCCTACGATCGCTTGCGGCGCGGGCCGGCGTCCGTGACACCCAGGAAATTCTCCAGCACCGCGCGGTCGGCGCGCAGGCTCGCGCTGTCGGACTGGTGCACGATGCTGCCGCGCTCGAGGATGACGGCGCGGTGGGTGACGGCGAGGATCTTCTGTGCGTTCTGCTCGACCAGGATGGTGGCAAGGCCCTCTTGGCGCACGATACGGTCGAGCGCCGCGATCAATTCGTCGACGATGATGGGCGCAAGACCCTCGAGCGGCTCGTCGAGCAGCACGAGGCGCGGGTTGAGCACGAGCGCTCGCCCGACCGCGAGCATCTGCTGCTCGCCGCCGGAGAGCTGGTTGCCGAGATTGTTGCGCCGCTCGGCAAGCCGGGGAAACAGCTCGTAGACGCGCCCGACCGTCCAGCGGCCCGGCCGTCCCACCGCGGTCAGGTTCTCCTCGACGGTGAGCGACTTGAAGATGTTGCGCTCCTGCGGCACCCAGCCGATGCCGGCATGCGCACGCTGGTCGGGGCGCAGGCGCGTGATGTCGCGCCCATCGAGGTGGATGGTGCCGCCGCGATAGCGCGTCACGCCGACGATCGAGTTGACCAGCGTGGTCTTGCCCATGCCGTTGCGGCCAAGCAGCGCAAGCGACTCGCCTTCCTTGAGCGTGAGCGAGATCTCGGAGAGCACCACGGCCTCGCCGTAGCCGGCGCTCAGGCGCTCGACGGTCAAGAGCTCAGGCATCGAACGCCTCGCCGAGATAGACCGCGCGCACGCGGGGATCGCGCGCGACCTCGTCGGGCTCGCCCTCGACGAAGAGCGAGCCGTTCACCAGCACCGAGATGCGGTCGGCGAACGAGAAGATGATGTCCATGTCGTGCTCGATCAGCAGCACGGTCACGTCCTTGGGCAGCGCCGCGACGGAGCTGAGGATCTCGTGGCGCTCGTCCTCCGGGACGCCAGCGGCGGGCTCGTCGAGCAGAAGGACGCGCGGCTTGCACGCGATCGCGAGCGCGATCTCGAGCAGGCGCTGCTTGCCGTAGGGCAGGATGCCGGTGCGCTCGCGCATCACGTCGCCGAGGCGGAAGCGCTCGATCAGCTCGACGATTTCGTCGGTCACGCTCGACTTGCTGCCGACGATGCGCCACCAGTCGCGGCCGAGGCCGAGCCGCTCGGAAATCGCGAGGCCGAGGGTCTCGATCGGCGTGAGGTCCGGGAACAGCTGGTTGATCTGGAACGTGCGGGCAACGCCGAGGCGCACGCGCTCGTGCGACGGCAAATGGGTGATGTCGTTGCCGTCGAGCAGGATCTGTCCGGCGGTCGGCCGCAGCACGCCGGTGAGCAGGTTGACCACCGTGGTCTTGCCGGCGCCGTTCGGCCCGATCAGCGCATGGCGGGCGCCCTTCTCGATCTTGAGCGAGACCTCGTTCGCCGCGACGATGCCGCCGAAATGCTTGTCGAGGCTGCGGGTTTCCAGCACGGGCGCCATGGCTCAGGGTGCCTCGCGGGTCGGCGCGGCGGGCGCGGGCCGCGGGCGCCAGCGCGTGATCCCGTCGGCGAACCGCGTCACCGGCGCAAGCCAGCGCCCGATGCGATCGCGGCCCGTGATCACGATCGCGACCAGGATGAGGCCGATCCAGAACTGCCAGTAGCGGGCCGTGAGCTCGGAGAGCTCGTCCTGCAGGAAGCGGTAGATGAGCGCGCCGATCAGCCCGCCGTAGAGCCAGCCGGTGCCGCCGATGATGAGGATCAGCAGCACGTCGGAGGAACGCTCGATCGAGAACATCTCGAGCGACGCGAAGGCCTGCGTCTGGGCAAGCAGCGCGCCCGCGACGCCCGCATAACCGGCCGCAAGCGTGTAGATCGCGACCAGCCGCCAGTTGACCGCGATGCCGACCGCGGCCGAGCGCAGCGGGTTGCCGCGGATCGCCTGCAGCGACAGGCCGAAAGGCGAGCGCACGACGCGGCGCGCGATCACGAACATCACGAACAGCACAATGAGGGCGTAGGCGTAGCCGACATGGCCGTAGAGATCGAACTCGAAGAGGCCGAGCAGCGGCTTGATCTCGACGCCTTGCAGGCCGTCGGCGCCGCCCGTGATGTTGGAGAACTTGTTGGCGATCTCGCCCAGCATCAGCGCGACGCCGAACGTCACCATCAGGCGCGTGAGATCGGAGCCGCGCAGCACCAGGAAGCTCGTCACGAAGCCGAGCGCCGCCGCGACCAGGCCGGCGGCGACGAGCGCGATGACCGGCTCCGTGATCCATCCGTACTTGGCGAGAAGCCCGGCCGCGAAGGCGCCGACGCCGAAGAAGGCGGCATGGCCGAGCGAGATGATGCCCGCATAGCCGAGGATGAGGTCGAGCGAGAGGGCGAACAGGCCCCAGATGCAGATCTCGGTGAGGATCAGGTGCTTCTGCGGAAACAGCCAGATGCTCGCGGCCGCGAACAGCCAGAACGCGATCTCGAGCAGCGACCAGCGCGCACGGCGCGCGAGGAACAACTCGACCTCGAGGGCGAGCGGGCGGCCGGGGTCGGAGACGAGCGGCATCGCGCTCACCGCGAGGCCGAACGCGCGAACAGGCCCTGCGGCCGCCACAGCAGCATGACGATCATGATGCTGTAGATCACGAAGGAGCTGAGCGTCGGCACGTAGTACTTGCCGGCGACGTCGCCGATGCCGAGCAGGATCGAGGCGACGAACGGACCCGTGATGCTCGATGTGCCGCCGACCGTCACGACGATCAAAAAGTAGATCAGGTATTTGAGCGGAAAGATCGGATCGAGGCCGAGGATCTCGGCGCCGAGCGCGCCGCCGAGCGCCGCGAGCCCCGAGCCGAACGCGAACGTGAGCCCGAACACCGCGCCGACATTGATGCCGAGCCCGCGCGCGACACGCTGGTCGTCGACCGCCGCGCGCAGCCGGCTGCCGAAGCGGGTTTTTGTGAGAATGAGCTGCAGCGCGACGGTGAGCAGGCCGCACAGCACGATGATCATCAGGCGGTAGCGGCCGATCCCGACGCCGAATACGTCGTACTGGCCCTGCAGGTAGGCCGGGATCTGCACGAACTGCTGGCGCGATCCCATCGCGTAGTCGACCGCGGCGACCGCCATGAAGACGAGGCCGATGGTGAACAGCACCTGGTCGAGATGGCTCTTGGCGTAGACGTGGACATAGAGCGTGCGCTCGAGCAGCGCGCCGAGCGCGGCGCCGGCGAGGAACGCGAGCGGCAGGCAGGCGAAGAACGGCACGCCCATGCGGTTGACCAGCACGACCGCGACGTAGCCGCCCGCCACCGCGAAGGCGCCGTGCGCCAGGTTGATGACATTCATCAGGCCGAGCGTGACGGAGAGCCCGCACGCCAGCACGAACAGCAGCATGCCGTAGGCAACGCCGTCGAACAGGATGGTCAGCATGGCCCGCGCAACATGTCCTTCCCCGACGACGCGCCGCAGGGTGGGCAAAGGCGGCCCAGGCGCCCGCGCATTCGCGCGGCGCACATTCCGCCGTGCCCGCGCGTGAGCCGCCAAAACGACCGCGTGGGCACGGCGGAAACGGCGCCGTGCCCGGAACGATCGTCGTGGCCGCCTTTGCCCACCCTACGGCGCCTCGTTCGCTTACGACTTCTTCGCCGCCTTGATCGGGTCCTTGATGGCGTCGAACTTCGAGAATTCGACGTTATAGAGCTGCCCGTTCTTCTTCTCGACCTTGCGGATGTAGATGCTCTGGATGATGTCGCGGGTCTCCGGGTCGATCGAGATCGGCCCGCGCGGGCTCTCCCACGCCATGCCCTTCATGGCGGCGACCAGCTTTTCACCGGTGCTGTCGCCGTTGGTCTTCTTCAGCGCCTCGTAGATCAGGTGCATGCCGTCATAGCCGCCGACCGACATGAAGTTCGGCCGCATATTGTTGTTCGCCTTCTCGAAGGCCGCGACGTAGGCCTTGTTGGCCGGCGAATCGTGGTCGGCCGAGTAGAAATGCGCCGTCACGGTGCCGATCACCGCGTCGCCCATGCCGTTGAGCACGTCATCGTCGGTGACGTCGCCCGGGCCGATGATCTTGATGCCCGCCTTATCGAGGCCGCGCTCGAGGAACTGCTTGACGAACACGGCGCCTTGGCCCGCCGGCACGAACACGAAGATCGCATCCGGCTTGGCGTCGCGCGCGCGCTGGAGGAACGGCGCGAAATCGGGATTGGCGAGCGGGAAGCGGATGGCCTCGACGATCTGCCCGCCCTTCTTGGTGAACTCGTCGCGGAACGAGACCTCGGAATCGACGCCCGGCGCATAGTCGGAGACCATGCTGACCACCTTCTTGATGCCGTTCTGCGCCGCCCAGTCCGCCATCGGCACGGTCGACTGCGCGAGCGTGAAGGCCGTGCGCACGATAAAGGGCGAGCGCTCGGTGATGATCGACGTGCCGGCGCACATGACGATTTCGGGGATCTTGGCCTGGGTCGCGAGCGGTGCCACCGCGAGCGCGCACGGCGTGATGCCGAACCCGGCGACCATCTGGACCTTGTCGTTGACGATCAGCTCCTGGGCCAGCCGCTTGGTGTTGTCGGGAACGGCCGCGTCATCCTTGAGGACGATCTCGACCTTGCGGCCCGCGACGGTGTCGCCGTTCTGCGCCATGTAGAGCTTGACGGCCGCGAGCGTCTGGCGCCCGGTCGATTGCTGCTGGCCGGTCATCGGCAGGATGAGGCCGATCTTGACCGGATCGGCCGCGAAGGCGCGCGTGCCGGCGAGCCCGCTCGCGGCGACGGCCGCCGCCGTGGTGGTGAGAAATTGCCTGCGATGCATGAGAATGTCCTCCCGAGGTGGTTTCTTTTGACGATCCGGAACGATCCGGAAATGCGCGATGGTTGGGTACCCAACGATCCAATTTGCGACATTCTATTCCGAACGCTCCGAAAAGGGCGGCCGTCGCGAGTGCCGCCTTTTGTCGCTGTCGCCGCCCCCGGCTTCTCCCCCGCTCAGGCGTGCGCCTTGCGCTGCGGATCGATGATCTTCTCCAGCTTGCCGAGCACGTGCATGCACGGCAGCAGCTGCGCGAGGCTGCCGTTCGGCTCGCGCTTCTCCTTGATGGCGGCGATGAACTCGCGGTCCTCGAGCTCGATGCCGTCCATCGAGACGTCGACCTTGGAGACGTCGATCTTGTTGTCCTTGCCGTCCGAGAGGTCGTCGTAGAACGCCTTGTAGGTGCCGGTGTCGCCGATGTAGCGGAAGAACGAGCCGAGCGGCCCGTCATTGTTGAACGACAGCGACAGCGTCAGGATCGCGCCCGACGGGACCTTGGCGACGATGCCCATATCCATCGCGATGTTGAGCTGCGGATGGATCGGCCCCTGCACGGCGTAGCAGTCCGAGATGGTCTCGCCGCACTGATACTGGAAGAGATCGATCGTGTGCGCGGCGTGGTGCCACAGCAGATGGTCGGTCCAGCTGCGTGCGTTGCCGGCGGCGTTGATGTTCTTTCGCCGGAAGAAATAGGTCTGCACGTCCATCTGCTGGATCTTGAGCTCGCCCTTCTCGATCTTCTTGTGGACGTACTGGTGGCTCGGATTGAAGCGGCGCACGTGGCCGCCCATCGCCGTGACGCCGGTTTCCTTGGCGATCTTCACCAGGTTCTCGGCGTCCTCGACGCTGTCGGTGACGGGAATTTCCACCAGGACATGCTTGCCGGCGCGCATCACCTGCTCGCCTTGGCGGAAATGCATCTTGGTCGGCGTGGTGAGGATCACGGCGTCGGCGCGCTTGATGCCTTCCGAGAGGTCGCCGGTGTAGTGCGGGACGCCGTATTTCTTCGCGACTTGCGCGGTCGAGTCCTGATTGCCACCCACGAGCGAGGTCACTTCCACGCCCTGGATGCGCTTCAACGCGTCGAGATGTTTCTGGCCGAAGGCACCCTGCCCGGCGACGCAAATTTTCATCACTTGCTCCTGCGAACGTCAGTCTTGCGGCGCGCCGCGGCGCGCTTGACCTTGGATTTGCCCTTGGATTTCGCCGCCTTGCGGCGGTTCTCCAGGATGATGTGGCCGACCGCGGTGTTCGACGCCGGCACCGTGTAGAAGCGGTAGACCTCGTCGATCTGATCATCGAGCGCGCCGCGCATGATCAGCCACATCACCATTTCGATGCCCTCGGCGCCGGCCTCGCGCATGTATTCGAGATGCGGGATGCGAGTGAGCTTCTTCGGGTCCTTGGTGAGGTTGTCGAGGAAGGCGGTGTCGAACTTCTTGTTGATCAGGCCGGCGCGCGGGCCGGAGATCTGGTGCGACATGCCGCCGGTGCCGAACACCACGACGCGCAGGTCCTCGTGATAGGACTCGACCGCCTTGCGGATGGCGCGGCCGAGCATGTAGCAGCGATGCCCGGTCGGCGGCGGATAGAGCACCACGTTCACGGCGAGCGGGATCACCGGACAAGGCCACTCTTTCGGCGAGCCGAACAACAGGTTCATCGGCACCGTGAGCCCGTGATCGACCTCCATCTTGTTGACGATGGTGAGGTCGAACTCGTCGAGGATGACCGACTGGGCGATATGCGAGGCGAGCTCCGGATGCCCCTTCACCACCGGCACGGGGCGCGGGCCCCAGCCCTCGTCGGCGGGCGGGAACTCGGCCGCGCAGCCGAGCGCGAAGGTCGGCACCATCTCGACCGAGAACGCGGAGGCATGGTCGTTGAAGACGACGATCGCGACGTCCGGCTTGGTCTGCGCCATCCACTCCTTGGATTTCTCGAAGCCCGAGAACACCCGCTTCCAGTACGGCTCCTCGGTCTGCTTGTTGTCGATCGCCGCGCCGATCGCCGGCACGTGCGATGAGGCCACTCCTGCGATGATCCTAGCCACGGTTGAGACCTCTACTTGCGCTTCGGTTTGGATTTCGATTTGGCCGATTTGGCCTTGGCGGGCTTGCCGGTCTTGGCCTTCACGGCCTTCGCTTTGCCTTTGGCCTTCGCGGCTTTCGGCTTGCCCTGCTCGCCGAGCACGCTGCCGACTCCACCCTTGCCGGTTCGACTGCGGTTGCCTTCGACCGAGCGGCCGCCCTCGATCATCATCTTGGCGTAGTCGTCTTGCGTCGCTCCGGTCATCGTCGCGGCGAGATGGCGGAACGAGTGGCCGTCGGTCGCGCCGAGCTTGGCGGTGAAATAGATGTTACCGCCGAGCTCGAGCATGCGGTTGTAGTCGCGCTTGAGCACGGCCTCGGTCTGCGCCGGCGTCAGGTTGAACTTCTTGAGATAGTCCGCCTCGTTCGCCTTGAAGGCCTTGCGGTTCTCGTCCTTCATCAGCGACATGCAGAACATGTTGATGCCGTAGCCCTGGCGCGAGCGCTCGGCGTCGAAGACGAAGGTGCCCGGAATGTCGTCGTAATCGTGCTGCTCGCGTGCCATTCGGCTTCTCCGTTTCCTCCGCTGTTCCTAATGCTTATATCACAACGTCCGACGCGTAGGATGGGTTGAGCGCAGCGAAACCCATCATTTCACGTCGCCACAAAAGTGATGGGTTTCGCTTCGCTCAACCCATCCTACGAGTCACCTCCAATAAAGTCGCATCGGGTTGTCGACCATAAGCTTCTGCTGCAGCGCCGCGGTCGGCGCGATCTTCGGGATCATGTCGACCAGGAGGCCGTCGTCGGGCGCCTCCTTCGGCATGTTCGGATGCGGCCAGTCGGTGCCCCACAGCACGCGATCGGGGAACCGCTCGACGATCGCGCGCGCGAACGGCACCACGTCGTCGTAAGGCGGCCCCTGAACCGTGAAGCGCTCCGGGCACGTGACCTTGTTGATCCATGTCTTGTTGGCGTCGATCGCCTTGAGCCAGTTCTGGAAGGGCTTGCCGTCGACGCCCTCGCGCACGTTCGGGCACGCCATGTGGTCGAACACCAGCGTGGTCGGCAGCGATTTCAGGAACGGCCCCATCTCGTCCAGGTCTGCATGTTCGAAATAGATCACGATGTGCCAGCCGAGGTCGGCGATGCGCCTGGCGATGCGCACCATCACGTCCCGCGGGGTCGAGTCGACCAGCCGCTTGATGAAGTTGAAGCGCACGCCCCGCACCCCGGCACGGTCGAGCTCCTTGAGCTGCGCATCGCTGAAGCTCTCGTCGACGAAGGCGACACCCCTCGCCCGGTTGTCGGAATTGACCAGCGCATCGACCAGCGCGCGGTTGTCGGTGTCGTGACACGTGGCCTGCACGATCACGTTCTTGTCGAGGCCGAGGAAGTCGCGCAGCGCGAACAGCTTCTCCTTCGGCGCATCGCACGGCGTGTACTTGCGTTTCGGCGCAAACGGAAACGCTGCTTCCGGTCCGAACACGTGGCAGTGCGAGCACACCGCGCCCGCCGGCGCCTTGTACTTGGGCTTCGACGGGTTGGGATGGAACGGGATGTAGCCAGGGCTCATCGGCACGGGAGCGTCTCCAGTCACAGTGCGGTTCGGTCCCTCCCCCTTTTTGCGGGGGAGGGAGCGCAGGTGTCTACCTAGACCCGCTCCAGCATCGACGAAAGCCCTCCCGGCGCTCGCTGGCAAATGGGACTTTCTCATGGATTGATGAATCTGATGCATATATGCTTCGCGGCGCCATGCGCATCGATTTCCTCGGCCTGCAGGCCTTCCTCAGCATCGCGCAGCGCGGCAGCTTCCAGCGCGCCGCCGCGCACCTCAACCTGTCGCAGACCGCGATCAGCCATCGCATGCGCAAGCTCGAGGAGGAGCTCGGCATCAAGCTGTTCGCGCGCACCACCCGCGAGGTCACGCTGACGCGCGCCGGCATCGAGTTCCTGCCGAAGGCGCAGAAGGCGATCGAGGAGCTGGAGCAGTCGTTCGACGAGCTCAAGCAGCAGGGCGCCAAACGCCGCGACCGCCTCGACATCGCCTGCTTGCCCGCCTTCGCGGTGCACTACCTGCCGCCGATCCTGAGCAAGTTCCGCAAGACGCATCCCGGCGTCGACGTCCGCATCTTCGAGACGCCGTCCGGTGCGATCGCCGAGCTTGTCGAGTCGGGCGAGGTCGAGTTCGGGCTGAGCATGATCTCGACCAACCGATGGGACCTCGACGTCGAGGCGATCGGCGAGGCGCCCTTGGCGCTCGCCTGCCCGGCCGGCCACCCGCTGGCGACGAAGCGTTCGGTCACCTGGAAGGAGCTGCGCGACACACCGCTGATCCGCGTCGGCACCAAGACCGCCATCCGCTCGATCATCGACGATACGATGAATGCGGCGCGGATTGCCCCGAACTGGCAATACGAGGTCCAGCACGTCGAGACCGCCGTGCATCTCGTCGAAGCCGGGCTCGGCCTTACGGTTGCGCTCAACTTCGACGTCGCCCTGCATCGCGGGCGCGGCCTGGTCGCGGTGCCGCTGCGCGGGCCGAAGGTGGTGTGCACCTATGGGCTGGTCACGCGCCGCGGCATGCCGCTGTCGGCGGCGGCGAGTGCGGTGCGCGCTCTGCTGGTGGAGGAGCTGAGTGCGAGTTTGTAGCCCGGATGGAGGCGCGAAGCGCCGTAATCCGGGAATGCCCTATCCGCGGAGAAGCTTTCCCCGCATACGCTACGCTCCATGCGGCTGGCTACACCCGCTCGATCGCCAGCGACACGCCCTGCCCCACACCGACGCACATCGTCGCCAGCGCCTTCTTGCCGCCGCGTTTCTCCAGCGCATGCAGCGCCGTCAGCGCGAGGCGCGCGCCCGACATGCCGAGCGGATGGCCGAGCGCGATCGCGCCGCCGTGCGGGTTGACGTGCTCGGCGTCGTCGGCGATGCCGAGCTGGCGCAGGCACGCGAGCGCCTGCGAGGCGAAGGCTTCGTTCAATTCGATCACATCAAAATCGCCGATCCGCAGGCCCAGCCGCTCCATCAGCTTGCGCGTCGAGGGGACCGGGCCGATGCCCATGATGCGCGGCGGCACCGCGGCCGACGCCATGCCCAGCACGCGCGCGCGCGGCGTCAGCCCATGGCGCTTCACGGCGTCCTCGCTCGCGATGATCAGCGCGGCGGCGCCGTCGTTCACGCCCGACGCGTTGCCGGCCGTGAGCGTGCCCGGCGTGCGCACGAAGGTCTTGAGCTTGGCGAGCTGCTCGGCCGTCGTCTCGGGGCGCGGATGCTCGTCCTTGTCGACCACGACCGGGCCCGCCTTGCCGCCCGGCGCCTCGACCGGCACGATCTCCTCGGCAAAGAACCCCGCCGCGATCGCCCGACCGGCACGCTGCTGCGAGCGCAGCGCGAACGCGTCCTGGTCGCTGCGGGTGACCTGGAAATCTTCCGCGACGTTCTCGCCGGTCTCGGGCATCGAGTCGACGCCGTATTGCTTCTTCATCAGCGGATTGACGAAGCGCCAGCCGATCGTGGTATCGAACACCTCTGCGCTGCGCTGGAAGGCTTCCGCCGCCTTGCCCATCACGAAGGGCGCGCGCGTCATCAACTCGACGCCGCCCGCGATGACGAAATCGGTCTCGCCGGCGCGGATCGCGCGCGCCGCGTCGCCGACCGCGTTGAGGCCGGAAGCGCACAGCCGGTTCACGGTGACACCGGGAATCGAATCCGGCAGCCCGGCGAGCAGCGCCGCCATGCGCGCGACGTTGCGATTGTCCTCGCCCGCCTGGTTGGCGCAGCCGAGCACGACCTCATCGAGCGCCGCCCAGTCGGCCTTGGCGTTGCGCTTCGTCAGCGCGCGGATCGGCACCGCCGCGAGATCGTCGGCACGCACTTTCGACAGCCCGCCGCCGTAGCGGCCGATCGGCGTGCGGGCGGTGTCGCAGATGAAGGCCTCGCGCATGAACGTGTCTCCTCAAAATTCTCAGAGCCGTCACCCTGAGGTGCTCGGCCGAAGGCCGAGCCTCGAAGGGCCACCTACCGTGCATCTCGCGTACTTATTGCACGACCTCGGCCGATCATCCTTCGAGGCTCGCTTCGCTCGCGCCTCAGGATGACGGGTCTATCTTAGTCTCTCACGGGTCTATCTTAGTCTCTTCGCCAGAACATCACGCCTGGTCGCCGTGCGCGACTTTCGTGCGCGCGTGGATCGCGCGCAGCGCTTCGAGCTCGGCGGCGGTCGGCGCCGGCGTCTCGGTGACCGTGTTGGCGTAACGGACCTTCCAGCCCGTATTGTCGTCGATCTGCTGGCGGGTGACGCCGGGGTGGATCGACACCACGGTCATCTCCTTGGTCGCCGCGTCGGGCTCGAAGACACAGAGGTCGGTGATCAGCCGGGTCGGCCCCTTGGTCTTGACGCCGAGGCGGGCGCGGTGGTCGCCGCCCTCGCCGTGGCCGAGCGAGGTGAAGAAGTCGATCTTCTCGACGAAGCCGCGCTTCGACTGCTTCATGATGATGAAGATCTCGCCGCACGAGGTCGCGATCTCGGGCGCGCCACCGCCGCCCGGCAGACGCGTCTTCGGCTTGTGATAATCGCCGACCACCGTGGTGTTGAGGTTGGCGAACTTGTCGATCTGCGCACCGCCGAGGAAGCCGACCGTGATGCGGCCGCCCTGCAGCCAGTAGCGGAACATCTCGGGGACCGAGACCGTGGTGAGCGCGGTGTCGCACAGCTCGCCGTCGCCGATCGACAGCGGCAGGATCGACGGCTTGGTGGCGAGCGTGCCGGATTCGTAGATCAGCGCGATGTCCGGCGCGCGCGTCAGCCGCGCCAGGTTGCAGGCCGCCGACGGCGCGCCGATGCCGACGAAGCACACGTCGGTGTTCCTGAGCGCGCGCGAGGCCGCGATCGTCATCATCTCGGTGGGGGTGTGAGCTTCGGTCATTGGTGCCTCGGTTATCTGCACACGGCACTGCGCCAGCGCTCCCTCTCCCCGTACTTACGGGGAGAGGGTTGGGGTGAGGGGCGCTGAAATCTCAGCACGGCACGTCGTTAGACGTGACTCGCGGAGACGCCCCCTCACCCCAACCCTCTCCCCGCGCGCGGGGAGAGGGAGCGCGGGCGCCGAGTTCGTCGCGTGCATCGCTCTCACGTCAGCACCTTCAATGTCCCGCGAGCCGTGCCCGTTCGGCCGCGAAGGCGTCGGGGCCTTTTTCCAGCACGTTGGTCTTCATCCAGGCCAGGAAGCCGTCACGCTCGCGCGAGATCACGTCCCATTTCTTGTAGTAGGCATTGTCGCGCTTGTAGTAGCCCTGCGCGTAGGACGGGTGCGCGCCGCCCGGCACGCAGACGACGGCGCTCACGGTCCAAGACGGCAGGATCACGGCGTTGAGGTTGCGCGGGCCGAAGTCGTCGACGATCTCCTCGACGGTCGCGATCGAGCGCTTGGCGGCCAGCACCGCCTGCTTCTGCACGCCGACGATGCCTTCGAGCAGCACGTTGCCGGCGCGGTCGGCACGCAGCGCATGGATGACCGCGACATCGGGGCGGATCGCCGGAACGGTCGCGAGCGTCTCGCCCGTGTAGGGACAGGTGACGCTCTTGATGGTGGGGTTCACCTTGGGAAGGTCGGCGCCGATATAGCCGCGGAACACCGCGAACGGCAGCCCGGCGGCGCCCGCCTCGTAGGCGTTCGCCATGGCGGAGTGGGAATGCTCCAGGTAGGCGAGCGGGTTCGGCCAGCCGTTCTCGATCGCGTCGCGCATGCGATGCAGCGAGCCGACGCCCGGATTGCCGCACCAGGAGAAGACCGCCTGCTCGGCGCAGCCCATGCCGATGAGCTGGTCGTAGATCAGGTCCGGCGTCATGCGGATCAGGGTGAGCCGCTTGCGGCGCTGGCGGATGACCTCGTGGCCGGCGGCGTGCGGGATGAGGTGAGTAAAGCCTTCCATCGCAATAGCGTCGCCGTCGCGGATGTTCTCCTCGACGGCGGCGGCAAGCGACATGAATTGCGCCATGGGAAATGCCCGATATTCCGGAATTGACGTGCGGAACGGTTTTTACGAGGCCGCCGACGAGGGGTCAAATCGTCCTATCGGTCGGGGCATAGGTTGGGTCGAGCGCTTGCGAGACCGAACATGTGCGGGTGTTGGGTTCGCTGCGCTCGACCCAACCTACGGACGCCAACTCATTATTGCGGCAACACCACGCCGGCCGTGCGGATGATGTCGCCCCACTGCTTCAGCTGGCTCGCGATGAAGCGCGTGAAGTCCTCGGGCGTGCCCGGCTTGAGGAAGCCGCCCTGCGCGACGATGCGCGCGCCGACGCTCGGATCGGCGATCGCGGCACGGGCGAGCTTGTTCGCGCTGTTGACTGTGTCGGGCGACGTCTTGGCAGGCGCGAGCAGGCCGAACCACTGCTCGGAGACGCAATCCTTCAGGCCCGCCTCGACCAGGGTCGGCACGTTGGCGGCGACCGGCAACCGCTCGGCGCCGGTGGTCGCGAGAAGCTTGAGCTGGCCGGACCGCACATAAGCCATGGCGGTCGGCGCCGCCGTGAACAGCATCTGGATGTGGCCGGCGACGACGTCTTGCAGCGCCGAGGCCGCACCGCGATAGGCGACGTGCTGGATCTCGACCTTCGCCGTCGACTTGAACAATTCGCCCTGCAGGTGCGGGCCGGTGCCGACGCCGCCGGAGCCGAAGTTGACTTTGCCCGGGTTCTTCTTCGCGTAGTCGATGAGCTCACCGACCGTGCTTACGGGCACGCTCGGATGGACCACCAGGACCGACGGGAACGTCGCGACCAGGCAGACGGGCGCGAACATGTCGGCCGTGATCTCGGGCTTGGCCATCAGTGAAGGCATGATCGCGATCGTGGTGTCGGCCATCGCGAGCGTGTAGCCGTCCGGCGTCGCGGTCGCGACCTCGCGCAGCCCGACCGTGCCGGACCCGCCGGTGCGGTTATCGACCACGAAGGTCTGGCCCGACATGGCGCCCATCCGCTCGGCGACCAGCCGGGCGACAAAATCGGTGGTCCCACCCGCCGAAAAGGGCACGATCATGCGCACGTTGCGGCTCGGATAAGTGCCGGCGCGCGCGACCCGCGAGGCGAGAAGCGTTCCAGCCGAGATTGCGGTGGTGAGGAAAACGCGACGATCGATCATCAAGAGGCTCCCCGGCAAAGCGGCCACGCACGAAGCTTTGCGCGCCCGGCGCTCTTCTTCAAGAGGCACGACGTCACGCGGCCGAACTTGCGGCGGGCGCAACATGCTCTAAGGTACCCGCCCGACGCGACAGGGACTCCTCGATGCCGACCTCCGCCTCGCAATCATTTCCCACATTGCCATCCTCGTTGCGCGCCGAGCGGCAGGACGCGATCGCGCTCCTGCGCCTCGCGCGGCCGGAAAAGCGCAACGCGCTCGACGACGCCATGGTGCTCGGGATCGAGGCGTTCTTCACCGGCCTGCCGGACGACGTGAAGGCGGTGGTGCTCGCCGGCGACGGCGAGCATTTCTCCGCCGGCCTCGACCTCGGCGAGCTCACGCGCCGCGACATCGCGGCAAGCATCGCGCATTCGCAGATGTGGCATCGCGCGTTCGATGCGATCGAGTTCGGCCGCGTGCCGGTCGTCTGCGTGCTGCACGGCGCCGTGGTCGGCGGCGGGCTCGAGCTCGCGGCCGCGACGCATATCCGCGTCGCGGAGCGCAGCGCCTACTACGCGCTGCCGGAGGGCAGCCGCGGCATCTATGTGGGCGGCGGCGCCTCGGTGCGGCTGCCGCGCCTGATCGGCACCGCGCGCATGATGGACATGATGCTCACCGGCCGCACCCACGATGCCGAGGAGGGCCAGGCGATCGGCGTCTCGCAATACGTGGTCGAGCCGGGCGCCGGCCTCGGCAAGGCGATCGAGCTCGCGCGCCGCATCGCCGGCAACGAGGCGATGACCAATTTCGCCGTGATGCACGTGCTGCCGCGCATCGCCGAGCAGGACCCGGCGAGCGGCTACCTGATGGAATCGCTGATGGCCGCGATCGCGGCCGGCGACCCGCAGGCGCAGCAGCGGCTGCAGGACTTCCTGCAGAAGCGCGCGCCGAAGACGCTACACGGACGACGGAGATCGCCATGAACCCGCAAGGACACGCCGCACTCGTCACCGGCGGCGGCTCCGGCCTCGGCGCCGCGACCGCCGAGAAGCTCGCGGCGCGCGGCGCCAAGGTCGCGCTGATCGACGTCAATCTCGGGGCCGCGGAGGCGGTCGCCGCAAAGATCGGCGGCCTCGCAATCGCGTGCGACGTGACCGACGACAAGGCAATGGCGGCCGCGATCGGCGAGGCGAACGCGAAGCATGGGCCGGCGCGCATCCTGGTCAACTGCGCGGGCGTCGGGCCGGCGAAGCGCATCGTCGGCCGCGACGGCCCGATGCCGCTCGCCGACTTCGAGCGCGTCATCAAGATCAACCTCATCGGCACCTTCAACGCCATGCGGCTCGCCGCCGCCGACATGCAGGGCCTCTCGCTGCTCGAGGACGGCGAGCGCGGCGTCATCATCTCGACCGCGTCCGTCGCGGCTTACGAGGGTCAGGTCGGCCAGGCCGCCTATGCGGCCTCGAAGGGCGGCGTGGTCGCGCTGACCTTGCCGGCGGCGCGCGAGCTCGCGCAGTTCGGCATCCGCGTCAACGCGATCGCGCCCGGCATCTTCTCGACCCCGATGCTCGCGGCCTTGCCCGAGGACACCCAGAAGAGCCTCGCCGTATCGGTGCCGTTCCCCAAGCTGCTCGGGCGGCCGGAGCAATATGCCGACCTCGCGCTGCACATCGTCGAGAACCGCTATCTCAACGGCGAGACCATCCGCCTCGACGGCGCGCTGCGCATGGCGCCGAGGTAACAAACACAAGATCGTCATGGCCGGGCGTCCCGGCCATCCGCGTCTTTGCCGCAAGCAAGGCGTGGATGCCCGCGACAAGCGCGGGCATGACGGAAAGAATATGAGGGGCTCATCATGTTCACCAACCGCCGCGACGTGCGGATCGTGTGGGGCGACTGCGATCCGGCCGGCATCGTCTATTATCCGCGCTATTTCGAGATGTTCGACACCTCGACGACGGCGCTGTTCGAGCGCGCGCTCGGCATGACCAAGTTCCAGTTCGTCAAACACTTTAAATCGGTCGGCTATCCGATGGTCGACACCCGCGCCCGCTTCCTGCTGCCGACCCGCTACGGCGACGACGTCGTGATCGAGACGACGATCACCGAGATCAAGCGCTCGAGCTTCTCGGTGACGCACCAGATCCTCAAGGAGGGCGAGCTCGCGGTCGAAGGCTTCGAGACCCGCGTGTGGGTCGCGCGCGATCCGACCGACCCCGACAAGATCAAGGCGAAGCCGTTGCCGGATGAGATCGTGGCAAAGCTGAGACGCGAGTGAGGGTCGTAGGTCGTAGCCCGCATGCGGGGCTACCGATCCCGGATATCGCTTCGCTCATCCGGGCTACGGTCTGCCGCGTGGTTATCATTCACCATGAATGAAGGTCGCGCGCCGCCGATGCGGCATGGCCCGGCGCGCGGAGGACGAAGCCTCGGCCCGCAGCATGCGCGATCCCTGATTGGCACGGGCGCCGACGCCGCTCCGTCCGACCTTAGTACATCAACGGCCGACAACCGAGGCTGCAGCCGTTCCGCGCAATGCCGCTGTCCCGAAACGGAGCGATCGGGCTGGCACCCGCATTGCTTGATCAGGGCAAGCAGGGCTTAACCATCACAAGGGGACCGACGCGGCCCCTGGCCCGGCGCGAAAAACGGGTGCACAAAGATGTCTCGCTATCGTTTCGGTTACGCGACGCGCTGCCCCGCCGCATGCGTCGCGACCCTCGCGGCGACCCTGCTGCTGCAGGTGCCGCCCGCCCAGGCGGGTGAAGTCGTGACAACCGATTGCCTGCATGGATCCGGCGAGCGCTACAACTCCAGCTACGACAGCGCCTACGGGGACCGGTACGGCAGCGACCGCGGCGACACCTACGGCAGCGGATACAGTTACAGCAGGCCCGGCAGCGGCCACTTCCGCGGCGGATTCATCCGCCGCCATCGCGGGGACCTCGTGGTCGGCACCAACAACCAGAACGGCGGCGGTACCGTCAACGGAGCCGACACCGGCTCCATCGACGGATACGGTGGCGGCTACAACAATGGACACGGCGCAGGATCGAGAAGCAGCTACGGCTCCAGCTCATGCGTCGAGATCCGCCACGAGCTCATCAACCCCTACGTGATCCATGTCGCGCCGCCTGCGGGAGCAGAAGAGCGGCAAGTCGCCGAACAAGAGCGTCTCTGGCGCGCCCGCTGCCACCCGGTCGCCAAGCAGGACCGGTACGGCGTGAACCGATACGTCTACGCGGCGCCGGGATGCGAGTACGGCAAGTACGAGTAAAGGACACGCGGGGGGCGCGTTGCTCCCTCCCGGCGATGCTCGGCTCGGGCACGCGCATGAAACGCGCGTCGCCGACCGTCACGCCATCGCGGCGATGATCCGCTTCAAGGAAATTTCGGTCCGAGCCACGGCCGGCGACGTGCCTTGCGGCGCGCCAAGCCGGTGCGTATTGCGTCGATGCCGAGTGCGACCGGAAAGATGGCGAGAAGGGTTGCGGCCACCGCCGCCGCGTAACTGCCGGCGAAGCACGCGACGCCTGCAAGTGCCGGGCCGCCGACCACGGCCGTGATGCCGCCGGCGACGAAGCGATCGGTGGTCTCCACAGAAAGGTCATCGCGACCTGTGACCCGATCATGCTGTACGGCCTTGGCAAGCGCCCGGTTGACGAGCCAAATGACCACTCCAGACGACAGCACGATCACGCCGAGCCAGACGGCCGCCCATAGCGTGCGATTGAGGCCACTCTCGATCGCGAATAGTGGCAGGTCATAGGCCGCGTGCAGGATGACGGGCACGGCGAGCACCGGCCACAGACGACGCCAATCCTCGATCCCCCGCATGCGCGCCGACATCAGCAGGGCGCCCATCGCGAGGCCGTCGATTCCGTGGCCGGGCACCGCCGTGATCGCCCGTAACGACGCGATCGTGTGCCAATCGCCGAACGACGCGACGTAAAGGAAATTCTCCAGCGTCGCGAAGCCGAGCGACACCGCGAGTGCCAGCAGCAGGAGATCCTGCATGCGGCGGGCATCGACATGCCCCTCGGCCATGGCGACCAGCACGAAAAGCTTGATCGCCTCCTCGGGGATCGCGGCGACAAGGATCGCCGACGTGCCGACGCTCGCACCGGCGCCCAATTGCAGCGTCGCCAGCCATCGATCGAGCACGAACTCGATCCCCGCGGCCACAATGCCGCCCACGGCGCCGACGACGAACGCATGCCACATCGCCTCCGATCGCCCGCTGCCGCGCGCCTTGCCGACGCCGTACCCAAGGACGAGCAGTGGCGGTGCGATTGCAGCCGTGAAGATCAGGATGCGCAGCATCAATGGCCGACGTGGTGCCGCGCAAGGACTGCGGCGGCCACCAAGCCGACCAGCAGCGCATAAATGACGCCCGCAAAGACGCCCGCGGTGAGCGAGACCCCGCCGGCGCGCTGCAGATAGTCGAACCGATCTGCGCCCGTGAGGCCCAGTTGGTCCGCCTTGGCGATGCGATCGAGCGCCCGGTCCACATACAACCGCATGCTCGATCGGGCGGACATGATCCACATCGCGGCCCAACCGCCGCCGCCGGTCATGCCGAACAGATAGGCGATCAGCGGTGGCGCGAAGAGAATGACGGCGCCATACGCGTACATCTTACGATAGAAAAACCACACGAAGGTCAACAGGAAGGCCGCCCAGTTCCATTTGCCCTTGCCGGGGAATCGCATTCCCGCATACACCTCCAGATAGCGATCGGCGTTCGGGCCGAAAAAGATCGCGAGGTCGGCGCGGATGCTGTCCTGATTGGGCAGGTCGAGCTGCGGGGGATAGGGCAGACGTTTAATGACACCCGGCGGCGACGAATGGCCGAAGGCAACGCTCATCGGAGCCCCCCTTTACGCCGACGACCCCACGCACCGGCCTCGGCAGCATCGTTGGCAACAGGCAAAGAATGCACGCGGAGGTAGCTGTGCCCTGCAGCCGTTGTCAACGAAACAGCCGCGATATCGTTCACGGTCCGTGAATCGGAACCCGCATCACGCCATCGCGGCGATGATCCGCTTCAACACCCGCACGAAACTCTTCTGTTTCCGCGTGCCGATGATTCGGTCGAGATTGCGCTCGTGCGTGCGGGCACACCGCGTCAGCTCGGCGAGCAGGCGGCGGCCGGCGGGGGTGAGCGACAGGCGGTAGGCGCGCTGGTCGGCGCGGGTGCGGCGGCGGATGACGAGGCCGCGCCGCGCGAGGTCATTGAGCACCGGCGTGAGGCTCGATTTGTCGCGGCCGTTGGCACGGCTGAGCGCCGTCTGGCTGATGCCGGGATTTCGGCCGATCAGCATCAAGGTCGCGAAGCGGCCCGGCCGCGTGCCAATCTCGCTGGCGAGGCGCGAGAATGCCTGGAACGCCGCCGCCTGCGCCATGCGCAGGTTGAACCCGACCCAGCCGGCGAGCGGACCGTAGTCGATCGCCTCGCCGCGGCCGTTGGACTTTGCGTCCTTGACCTTCTTGCGCCGCACCATCTCGCCTTGCCCGCTTCGCCCCAGGCGCTTCCGACCGTCGTCGCGACGGTCCGCAGATTAGTTTTATATCCAACGAATTTCTTTACTTCCGCCGCGAGTTGAGTTCTGAATTGCAAAAAATCCGCCGTCAACCGAGCATCTCGCTGTCGGCCAGCCACAAGGGAGGAGTCGATGCAATCGCAATGGCTGCGCGCCATATTGATCGCTGCCGCAACCGGGCTCGCGCTCATGGCGCCTACATTGATGGCGCCCGCCGCGTTCGCCCAGGACAAGACGTTCGACCTCAAGATTTCCCACTGGGTGCCGCCGTCGCATCCGCTGCAGAAGGCGCTGGAGGACTGGGGCAATTCGGTGCAGCAGGCCTCGCACGGCACCATTAAATACAAGATCTTTCCCGCCCAGCAGCTCGGCAAGGCGTTCGACCACTACGACATGGCGCGCGACGGCATCGCGGACCTCACCTATGTGAATCCCGGCTACCAGCCCGGCCGCTTCCCGATCATCGGCGCGGGCGAATTGCCGTTCCTGTTCGCCGACGCCAAGGGCGGCACGCAGGCGATAGACGCCTGGTACCGCAAATACGCCGCGCAGGAGATGAAGGACGTCAAGTTCTGCCTCGCCTTCCTGCACGACCCGGGCACCTTCCACTCGCGCACCAAGAAGATCGTGGTGCCGGACGACATCAAGGGCATGAAGATCCGCCCCGCCCACGCCACCATGGCGACCTTCATGACCATGCTGGGCGGCACCAACGTCAACGCCGCCGCGCCGGAAGTGCGCGACGTGATCGAGCGCGGCGTCGCCGACGCGGTGACCTTCCCGTGGGGCTCGATCCCGCTGTTCGGCATCGACAAGGTCACCAAGTATCACGCCGACTATCCGTTCTACGTCACGACCTTCGTGCTGGTGTTCAACAAGGCGACCTACAACGCGATGTCGGCCGACCAGAAGAAGGTGATCGACGACCACTGCACCAACGAGTGGGCGCTGCGCATCGCGGCGCCGTGGGCGGACTTCGAGCACGGCGGCATCGCCAAGATCAAAGCCGAACCCGGCCACGAGGTCTATTCGCTTAACGCCGATCAGATTTCGGCGTGGAAGAAAGCGGCGGCGCCGCTGCAACAGACCTGGGCCGACAACGTGCGCAAGGTCGGCGGCAATCCGGATGCGATCATGGGCGAGCTGCGCACGCAGATCGACAAGTTCCACGCGGCCGCGAAGTAGGCCGCGTCATTGCGAGGAGCGCGAAGCGCGACGAAGCAATCTCGATCCGCAGACTCAGAGCAAGCGAAGCGGGATTGCTTCGCTTCGCTCGCAATGACGGCTCGATAAGATGAGCGATCCCACGCCCCAACCTGCCGCGTCGCCGCCCGCAAGCCGCACGCGGCAGCTCATGGACCGTTTCATCGACACGATCGAATGGGTCGCGGCGATCTTCGTCGGCCTCGTCGCGGCCGACATCTTCATCTCGGTGCTGCTGCGCAACCTGTTCTCGACCGCGATCCCCGACGCCTACCAATTCGGCCAACTCCTGCTCGGCATCCTCATCTTCTGGGGGATCGCGGCGACGAGCTACCGCGGCACCCACATCACGGTCGACCTCGTGTGGTCGAACGTCGGCCCGCGCATGCAGCGCTTCATCGACGTGTTCGCGACGCTGGTGCTCCTGTTCGTCGTGACGGTGCAGACCTACACGCTGTTCGACAAGGTCGCGACCACGCGCATCGATCACGTGCTCACCTTCGAGCTGCACTGGCCGGTGTGGCCGTTCTTCGCGCTCGCCTGGGCGGGCGACATCTCGGCGGTGCTGCTGATCGCGATCCGCACCTATCGGCTCATCTTCCACCCCGCGGACATGAGCCGCGGGTATCAGATCAAGCCGGTGGAGTAGACAGTGCGTAGGGTGGGCAAAATCGCCGGCACCTCCCTAACCGCGTGGGCAACCGCGCGCGAGGCGATTTTGCCCACGCGGCATCCGGGCGCGGTTGCCCACCCTACGCGGGCTACAAGTTCGCCATGAGCCCCGACACCGTTGCCATCCTCGGCTTCGTCGCCCTCTTCGCCCTGATGCTGCTGCGCGTGCCGGTCGGCATGGCGATGGGCTTGGTCGGCGTCACCGGGTTCGGCTACATCGTCGGCGGCGAGCCGGCGCTGAAGCTGATCGGGCAGACGTCGATGCGCACGGTGACCGATTACAATTTCGGCGTCATCCCGATGTTCCTGCTGATGGGCGCGTTCGTGTCGAACTCGGGCATGAGCCGCGAGCTGTTTCGCGCCGCCAATGGCTTCGTCGGCCACCGTCGCGGCGGGCTCGGCATCGCGACCATCGCGGCGTGCGGCGGGTTCGCCGCCATCTCGGGCTCGTCGGTCGCGACCGCCGCGACCTTCTCGGCCGTCGCCTATCCGGAGATGCGGCGCTATGGCTACCCGCAGTCCTTCGCGACCGGCGTGATCGCGGCCGGCGGCACGCTCGGCGCCATGCTGCCGCCCTCGACCGTACTCGCGGTCTACGGGATCATCACCGAGCAGGACATCGGCAAATTATTTTTTGCCGGCATCGTGCCGGGCCTGCTCGCGATCGTGATGTACATGATCACGATCGCGCTCATCAGCGTGCTGCGGCCGAAATTCCTGCCGGCGGGCCCGCGCACGCCGTGGCGCGGGCGCCTCGCCGGCCTCGCCGACGTGTGGGCGACGCTGGTGCTCTTCATCTTCGTGATCGGCGGCCTCTACGGCCTGCCCTACCTGCCGCGCTTCACGCCGACCGAAGCGGGCGGCGTCGGCGCCGCGGGCGCGTTCCTGATCGGCATCCTGCGCGGGCGGCTCTCGGGCGCCGACGTGCGCAAATCGCTGCTGCAGGCGACCCGCACGGCGGCCGCCGTGTTCACGGTGCTGATCGGTGCGCTCTTGTTCGGCTATTTCCTCACCATCACGCAGACGCCGCAGAAGGTGACCGAATTTCTCACCGGCCTCGGCATCGGCCGCTACGGCGTGCTGGCGCTGATCATGCTGATGTATCTCGTGCTCGGCTGCCTGATGGACGCCATGGCGATGATCATCCTGACGGTGCCGATCATCTTCCCGGTCGTCACCGCGCTCGGCTTCGACCCGATCTGGTTCGGCGTCATCATCGTGATGACGGTCGAGCTCGGGCTCATCCATCCGCCGGTCGGGATGAACGTGTTCGTCATCAAGAGCGTGATACCGGACGTCAGCTTCTCGACCATCTTCGTCGGCGTGCTGCCTTTCATCCTCACCGACCTAATCCGGCTGGTGATCCTGATCGCCTTCCCGATCCTCGCACTGTGGCTGCCGTCGCATATGTGAGGCGAGCCTGCTACAACGGACGTCACCATGGAACGATCATTCAAGAAGGAAGTCGAAGCTCTCCGGCTCGGCGACGGCGAGACTTTCCGCGGTGAAGGCATCCTCGCGGTCACCAAGGCGCTGCTGCAGGCGGGCGTGAGCTATGTCGGCGGCTACCAGGGCGCGCCGGTCTCGCATCTGCTCGACGTGATGGTCGACGCCGAGGACCTGCTCGCCGATCTCGGCGTGCACGTCGAGACCTGCACCAACGAGGCCTCGGCCGCCGCGATGCTCGGCGCCTCGATCAACTATCCGCTGCGCGGCGCCGTCACCTGGAAATCGATCGTCGGCACCAACGTGGCGGCCGATGCGCTCTCCAACCTCGCCTCGCCCGGCGTGGTCGGCGGCGCCATGATCATCCTGGGCGAAGACTACGGCGAAGGCGCGAGCGTGATCCAGGAGCGCTCCTACGCGTATGCGCTGAAAAGCTCGATGTGGCTGCTCGACCCGCGGCCGGAGCTGCCGAGTATCGTGCGCATGGTCGAGAAGGGCTTCGAGCTCTCGGAAGCGAGCCACGCGCCCGTGATGCTCGAATTACGCATCCGCGCCTGCCACGTGACCGGCGAGTTCGCCGCGAAAGACAACCGGCGCCCGCAGTTCTCCGGCGTCAACCGCCTGCAAGCGCCGGCCAAGTTCAACTACGCGCGGCTGTCGCACCCGCCCGTGACGTTCATCCACGAGAAGCTGAAAGTGGAAGAGCGCGAGCCGGCGGCGCAGAAATTCATCCAGGCCGAGCGGCTCAACGAATTTTTCGCGGGCGATCTATCCGACGTCGGCATCATCGCGCTCGGCGGCCTCTACAACGGCCTGCTGCGCGCGCTCGAGCGGCTCGGGCTTGCGGATCTTTTCGGCAACGCCCGCATCCCGATCTACTGCCTCAACGTCGCCTACCCGCTGGTGCCCCCGGAGGTGCGCGACTTCTGCGCCGGCAAGCGCGCCGTGCTGATCGTCGAGGAAGGCCATCCCGACTACATCGAGCAGGCGATCAACACCGAATTGCGCCGCGCCGATATCCAGACCCGCATCCACGGCAAGGGCGCGCTGCCGAAGGCGGGCGAGTACACGACCGACGTGCTGCTGGCGGGCCTCGCCAAGTTCATCGCCGACGCGAAGCCCGCCGGCATCGACGCGGACGCGGTCGCGGCGCGCGCCAGGCAGATCACGGCGCACAAGCCGGCGGCCTTCGCGGCGGTCGGCGAGCTGCCGGTGCGGCCGCCCGCGTTCTGCACGGGCTGCCCGGAGCGGCCGGTGTTCACGGCGCTCAAGCTCGCGCAGCGCGAGGTCGGCGCGACCCACATCAGCTCGGACATCGGCTGCCACAGCTTCGCGACGTTGCCGCCGTTCAGCATGGGCAACTCGATCCTCGGCTACGGCATGTCGCTCGCGAGCGCGGCCGGCGTCGGGCCGAACATGGAGCGGCGCACCATCGCCGTGATGGGCGATGGCGGCTTCTGGCACAACGGCCTGATCACCGGCGTCGCGTCCAACCTGTTCAACCGCGGCGACGGCGTCCTCGTCGTCATGCAGAACGGCTACACGTCGGCGACCGGGCAGCAATTCATGCCGTCGAGCAAGGCGAGCCGTCACGGCGGCGCGCCCGGCATGGACGTCGGCGAGACGCTGCGCTCGTTCGGCGTCAAATGGCTGCGCACGGTGCGCACCTACGGCGTCGCCAAGATGGCCGAGACGTTGAAGGAAGCGCTGCGCTCGGCCGAGCGCGGCCTCAAGGTGATCATCGCGGACGGCGAATGCCAGCTCGCGCGCCAGCGGCGCGTGCGCGCCGAGGACGCCGACAAGCTCAAGCGCGGCGAACGCGTGGTGAAGACGCGCTTCGGCGTCGACGACGAGATCTGCACCGGCGATCATTCCTGCATCCGCCTGTCGGGCTGCCCGTCGCTCACCGTCAAGCCGAGCCCCGACCCGCTGCGCAGCGATCCGGTCGCAAGCGTGATCGAATCCTGCGTCGGCTGCGGCCTGTGCGGCGAGGTCGCGCATGCGGCCGTGCTGTGCCCATCGTTCTACCGCGCCGAGATCGTCAAGAACCCGACCTGGTTCGAGCGCGTCCGCCACGCGCTGCGGGCGCGGGTGCTCCCGATCGCGCGCACATCTGAAAAGGCGGCCGCATGACGACGCCGCGCCCGATCGCCATGCTGATCGCCGCGCTCGGCGGCGAAGGCGGCGGCGTGCTCACCGACTGGATCGTCGCGGCCGCCGATGCCCAAGGCTTTCCGGTGCAGAGCACGTCGATCCCGGGCGTCGCGCAGCGCACGGGGGCGACCACCTACTACATCGAGATGATGCCGGTGACGCTTGCGGCACTCGGAGGGAAGCGCCCGATCCTGGCGCTGACGCCGTCGGCAGGCGATGTCGACGTCGTGCTCGCGAGCGAACTGATGGAGGGCGCGCGCGCGATCGGCAACGGGCACGTCACGCCCGACCGCACCGCGCTCGTGGCCTCGACCCACCGCTCCTACGCGATCGCCGAGCGCATGGCGATGGGCGACGGGCGCTACGATATCGGCCGGCTCACCAAGGCGATCGAGACGCACGCCAAGCAGCACCTGCTGTTCGACATGGCGACCATCGCAAAAGACTCGGGCGCGATGATCAATGCCGTGATGCTCGGCGCGCTGGCGGCCGCAAATGTGCTGCCGATCCCGATCGAGGCGTTCGAGCAGGCCATCCGCCATGATGGCAAGGCCGTCGACGCCAACCTGCGCGGCTTCCGCGCCGGCCACGCGGCCGCGACGCGTGCCGCCGCGAGCCCGACCCGCGACGGCAAGCGGCGCAAGCCCGCGACGCCGACGGTCGCGGCGCTCGAAGCCGAGGCGAACGCCATCATCCCGGCCTCGGCGCGCGAGATCGCGATCGAGGGCCTGCGCCGCACCGCGGCCTATCAGGACACGACTTACGCCGCGCTCTATCTCGAGCGGCTCAAGCGCATCCTGGCGGCCGACGCGCGCGCCGACGCCGGCGGCCGGCTGGTCCGCGAGACCGCGCGCCAGCTCGCGGTGCGCATGACCTTCGAGGACGTGGTCCGTGTCGCCGAGGCGAAGATCGCGCCCGAGCGCTTCGTGCGCATCCGGCGGGAGCTGGGGCTGAAGGACGGCGAGCCGTACCGCATCGTCGAGTTCCTCAAGCCCGGCCTCGACGAGATGTGCCAGGTGCTCCCCACCCGCCTCGCCCAACGCATCCTCGCGCTGGGCCGAGCGCCGCGGCTGGCGCCCGCACTGGGGCATGGAGATCGAGACCACCTCGCTCACCGGCTATCTGCGCTTCTGGACGCTGGCGAAGCTGCGGCGCTTCCGCCCGCGCGGCCATCGCTACGCGCTGGAGCAGGCTGCGATCACGCAATGGCTCGACCTGATCGTCGAGGCCGCCCAGCTGTCCGCCGACGTCGCGGTCGAAATCGCCGAATGCGCGCGCCTGATCAAAGGCTACGGCGACACCTGGCAGCGCGGCACGACGAACTATGCGACGATCGAGACGCAGGTGATCCGCCCGCTGCTGGCCGGCGGCCTCCCGCTCAGCCGGGGCGCTGACGCGATCGCGAGCGCGCGCACCGCGGCGCTGGTCGATCCGGAAGGCGAAGGGCTGGCGAAGTGCCTCGCCGAGATCGCGAGCCGCATCGCGGCGCCAAGGATGGCGGCGGAGTAGACCATCCGGTCATTGCGAGGAGCCCGCAGGGCGACGAAGCAATCTCGCTCCGCGTACTCATGCGTATGCGGAGCGAGATTGCTTCGGCGTGCTTCGCACGCCTCGCAATGACGAAATCGTCACTTCGCCGGAATGTGCGTGCGGATCTCGGTCGCCACCTGCGCGTCTTCGTTCTGCCCGCGCTGCTCGAGGCCATCCGCGGTCGTGACGCGGTCGCGCATCTCGCGGTTCTGGCTCATCTTCCATTTGCCTTCGAGGCGCGCGATGTCGAAGCGGAAGCCGACGATGCCGCGCAGCATCACGTCGATGAAGCTTTCCGGCGCGTCGGTCACGGCCCACGGCTTCGGCTCGCCTGCCTCCTGCTGCGCGGTCAGCTCGCCGACGTGGCGGCGCAGCCAATCCTTGTCCTGCATGACCTGCGGCCGACCGTAGGCGTGCACGGCCGCGTAGTTCCAGGTGGGCACGACCTTGCCGGTCTCGGCCTTCGACGCGTACCAGTTCGGCGTGATGTAGGCCTCCGGGCCCCCGAAGATCATCAGCGCCTCGCCGCCTTCGGCGAGATCCTTCCAGTGCGGATTGGCGCGGGCGAGATGGCACTCGATGGTGCCGAACTCGCCCTCGCTCTTGAGCACGGTCGGCAGGTGCGTCGCGTAGAGGCCGGTGGCGCCGGCCGAGACGAGCGCGGCAAGCGGACGCGCGCGCATCAGCGCGTGCATCTGCGCGAGGTCGTCGACGCGGAAATGGTCGGGTCGGTACATGGTTTGGCCGTCGCGAAAGGTGGAACGCAGGTTCACCAGACCGCGTAGCGCGCCGCGATTCCAATTACAAATTCAAATGCGGCCCAATCGCATTACAAATGGATGGACCGCATCAGCCCTCGCGCGCGACGTCATTGCCCGCGAAAGCGGGCAATCCAGTAACCACGACCGGCCGAATGGAGCGCAGTCAGTGCCCACACCCCCCGCTGCGGAGTACTGGATCGCCCGCTTTCGCGGGCGATGACGCAGTAGGGTTGACCACTGACTGTGTCAGATCAGTCCAGCGGCTCGACCTTCACCAGCGCGTGGTCGTGGTTGCTGCCGGTCCAGAAAACCGGCCGAGCGCCCGAGTTGTCGACGTAGAGCGAGCGCATGTTGGTATCGCCCGGCATCAGGTACTCGACCGTCTTGCTGGTCTTCGGATCGATCCGGATGGCGCGGTCGGTCTGCATGCCGGCGACCCAGATGTCGCCGTTCTTGTCGCTCGCCGCCCGGTACGGACCGCTATAGGGCGTCGGCAGCTTGTACTCGGCGATGAACTTCTCGGCGCGCGTGTCGAACAGCGCGACGGCGTTGCCGCGGTATTCGGTGAGCAGGATGCGATCCTGGTCGTCGATCACCATGCGGCGGGCGCGACCGTGCGCGGTCGGCAGCGGGAACCAGGTGACGGCGCCGGTCTTGGCGTCGATCCTGCCGATGTGGCCGTCGACGAACTCGGCCATCCACAGGTTGTTCTTGGAGTCGGAGATCACCTGATAGATCGAGTAGTGCCCGGCGGGCAGCGACGAGGTCGGATGGAATTTCTCCCAGTTGCCGCTCGCGATATCGAGCCGGAAGATGTCCTGGGTGCCGACGCTCTTCGTCCACACCTTGCCGTCGACGTCGTGGCGCAGCCCGACGAAGTTGAGCTGGACGGTGTCGTCGTTCCATTTCGCCGGCAGCGGATAGAACTTGGTCTCGCCGTTCTTCGGATCGAGCGTGCCCAGCGCGCCCTGGTACATCGTGTCGAACCAGAACTTGCCGTCCTTGTCGTACTCGAGGCTGAGCTGGCCCTCCGGCGCGTTCGGCTTGAACTTCTGCACCGGATATTCGGTGACCTTGAGCGTCTTCGGATCGAACTTCGAGATGAACATCTCGCCGAAGTCCGAGTACCAGACGCTGCCGTCCTTGGCGACGACCACGTCATGCGGCTCGGTGGTCGGGCGGCCGACGTTGTACTCGGTCACGATTGCGCGCGTCGCCTCGCCCTTCGGGCGCGGCAGCGTCTTGAGCGCATATTGCCACTTGTCGACCTTGCTCAGGTTGACGCTCGCGAGGTACTCGGCGAACTTGCGGTATTGCTCCGGCGAGCCCGCGCGCGAGGCGTCGAGCATGCGCTGCGGCTTCACCGGCTGGCTCACCGCGCCATAGCCCATCATGCGGGTGACCACGTGCGTCCACTCGTCGGCGTCGTGGGTCGAGCGCGCGATGCGCTCGAGCGTGTGGCAGCTCGTGCAGTTGAGCAGCAGCGCCTTCTGGTCCTCGGGACCCGGCATGCTCATCATCCATTCGGCATTGGTGAGCTGGCTCGCGAGGTCATGCGCCGGGGCGAGCTTGATGTCGGCGGTCGCCGTCTTCTCGGCCGCGACCTGCGCGGAGGCCGGCGCCGCGATGTCGTAGCCGACGGCGCGGATCGTGATGGTGTATTCGCCGGGATCGAGCCGGTTCTCCGGGAAGGTGTAGCGACCCTGCGCGTCGGTCGTCACGCTGACCGTCACGATCGAGCCCTTCTTGTGGGCGCTGACGACCACGCCCTCCATGGCGCCTTCCTGCGCCGAGGAGACGACCCCGGTCAGCGCGGCGGCGCCCTGCGCGGTGGCGGAGTTGGGCAACGCTTGAAGCGCGATGACGGCCGTACCCGCCATCAGGCTCCACATCAGGCTCTGTCGCATCGGTTTCTCCCTGGGCATGGCTTTAATTCTTGCTTGATTTCTTGCTTGGATCGTCCGCACGGCTCGCGCCGGCTCGCACGCACAACGATCAACGCCGCCGACGCAAGGCGCGTCGGCGGCGTTGCAGTGTGCTCCTTGCCGTGGCGGCGGACAAGCCTCTACGGCCTATCGCGACGGCTCAGCCCGGCGCATGGGAGGGTCGCGGCCGGGGCGCCACAGCCGGATGCGTTCAGTACCGCCACTTGCCGGTGACGAGGCGGTCGGTGATCTCCCGCTCGATCTCGTCGGTGATGCGGCCGCCGGTGCGCGCGATATAGCGCTCGGCTTCGAGCTCCATCTGCCTTTCGCGCAACTCGAAGATCGCCTCCACCAGCCGCCGCCACAGGCTCGGGCGGCTACCGGCGGCGCGGGCCGCGGGGACACCGTGGACGACCGGGACGTCGTAGTAGGGGACGAATTCGTTCGGACGGGGTGCGTAGGTCATGGTCTTGTCTCCGCGCCATTCGGGATCTGAATGGACTTCATTCGGGATGGGAATGATTGAGAGTTTCTCATCCTTCGGTGTTGCGGTATATGTATGGGCGCGATCTATCGCCCCGACAAAGGATCAGTTCTCAGCCGATAATTGAGCTTTCCTCATGCCTCCGCCGATGCCCCCGCTCAATGCGCTGCGCGCCTTCGAGGCCGCGGCGCGCCACCTGAGCCTCACCCGCGCCGCCGAGGAGCTGCACGTGACGGCCGGCGCGCTCAGCCACCAGATCCGCGGCCTCGAGGACTTCCTCGGCGTCAAGCTGTTCGAGCGGCGCGTGCGCGCGATCGCGCTCACGCCGGCCGGCAAGCTGCTCTATCCGGGCCTGCAGACCGGCTTTGCCCGCATCCAGGAGGCGGTCGCGGGCCTTGGGCTGGCGGGCGATCACCGCGTGCTGGTGCTGAGCACGCCGCCGGGCTTCACGGCGAAGTGGCTCGCGCCACGGCTCTATCGTTTTACCGATGCCAATCCCGACATCGACATCCGCGTCTCCTCGTCGTTCGGCTTTGCCAATTTCGCCACCGATGGCGTCGACGTGGCGATCCGCAATCTGCCCTCCGACCGCGCCACCGACCCGGTGCTGGTGGTCGACAAGCTTGCCGACCTCACGTTCCTGCCGGTGTGCAGCCCGCGCTTCCTGGACAGACACGGCCCGGTAACGCGGGCCGAGGCGATCGCGCGCGTGCCGCTGATCCATGACGAGACGTTCGCGCGACGGCCCGAGGTGCCGAGCTGGGCCGACTGGTTCAAGCTGGCCGGGCTCGACGGCGTCGATGTGAGCCGCGGGCTGCGCTTCAACAGCACCGACCATGCGCTCGATGCCGCTGGCGAAGGCGCCGGCGTGCTGCTGGCGCACGACCTGCCGGCGTATGACGACCTGCGCACTGGCCGCCTCGTCATTCCGGTGCGGCTCGCGGTGCGCTCCGGCCGCGCCTACTGCTTCGTCTGTCCGAAGAACCGCGCCGAGCGTCCGCACGTGCAGGCCTTCCACGCCTGGCTCAAGCAGGAGCTGGCCGCAGTCGACTGGAAGCCCATGGGCGCGATCCGCACTTACGATCCACCCGCATAAACGCGAAATCGGCCGGCTGAGAGCCGGCCGATCTCGGGTCGAAACCGCTTATTTGAGCATGACCTATTGCGAAAACCGGTATCCACTTTTCGGGATCATGCTCTGACGTCGGAGGAAAACGTCAGCGGGTGCCGACCGCCTGGAAGTCCTCGGTCTGGGTCTGCGTCTGCACCGACGGCCGCACGACGTGCGTGGCGCGCGGGGTCCTCTCGGCCGACGCATAGGCGCCGGACTGGATGCCCACCTGCGCGGGAGCGCGGTCGAGCGCGGCCTCCGTCGAAGCCTGTTGGTCGGCCGCGAAGGCCGGAGCCGCGATCAGGGTGGTGAGGGCCGCAACGAGGGCGAGTTTGCTCTTGATCGACATGGTCTTTCTCCATTCTCAAAGCGACGAGACTTGAATGTCTCGGCTGAAGCACTTCGATCCGGGTGTGGAGGCTGATCGCTTCCGCCTCGATCGATGGCCGTAACCTAGTGTCAAATTATATTGTTTACAATTGAATTTTGCATGCGGTATCGCTAATGCTGCTATGCACAATTAGATTGTGCACTATCTTCCTGTTCTCAATGCGCTTTCCCATATAATCGCGTGAACAACCGAAGATTCGCGGTGCGGCCGGAGGTACGGCGATGGGCAGGAATCGAGAAAGGGGCGAAGTCGCGGCTGGGCTCCATGCTCTGCTTCACGGTCTATTCGACCGCGCATGCCTTCAACCGCGCCTACAAGCCGCTGCTCGATGCGCTCGGCCTCACCTACCCGCAATATCTCGCGATGTTCGCGCTGTGGGAGAACGACAACATCTCGGTCAAGGAGCTGGGCGAACTCTTGCACCTCGACTCCGGCACGCTGACGCCGCTGCTCAAGCGGCTCGAGGCGATGGGTCTCGTACGGCGGGCACGCGATCCGGCCGACGAACGCAGCGTACGGATCAGCCTCACGCCGGCCGGCGTAGAGATGCGGTCGAAGGAGCAGGCCGTGCATGAGGGGCTGATAGGCGCGTGCGGTCACACCGCCGAAGAGCTCAAGGCGCTCACCGCGCAGCTCATCCGCGTGCGCGACAGCCTCGACGCGGCCGCCGAGCGTCGGGCGGCGCCGGCCGAAGAGACCGTATAGCGCCGTGCAGGCTTGAATTTGCCGACATCGGCAAGCGCCTACGCGAGATTTCCTGCATTCACGATCTCGACGCGCGCCGGCACATCATCGACATGGTCTCGCCAGGTCTCGCCCGTCGATTGGAAGCAGGCGATCGTGACCAGAGCCCATAAAAGGAAATCGGCCGGCGAAGAGCCGGCCGATCTCGGGTCGAAACCGCTAACGTCGGAGGCAAGCGTTAATGGCTGCCGACCGACTGGAAGTCCTGCGTCTGCAGCGACGGCTGCGTCCAATTCGCGGCGCGCGGCGCCTTCTCGGCCGACGCATACGCGCCGGACTGGATGGTCACCTGCGCGGGAGCGCGGTCAAGCGCGGCCTCGGTGGAAACCTGTTGGTCGGCCGCGAAGGCCGGAGCCGCGACGAGGGTGGTGAGAACCGCAACGAGTGCGAGCTTGCTCTTGGTCGACATGATCTTTCTCCATTCCCAAAATTCGGCGAGACGGAATGTCTCGACTGAAGATCCTCGATCCGGGGGTCAGAGGCTGGTTGCTTCCGCCTCGATCGATGGACAGTACATAGACCGCAATTTGATTGTTTACAATTGAATTGTGCATGCATTACTGCATGGACTGATATGCGCAATTGAATTGCGTACTATCTTCTTGTTTCCAACACGAATCCCGATATAATGGATGTCAACTTCACCCCATTTGAAGGTGCGGCCATGGGTAGGAATTAGGACGGGACGAAGTCGCGGCTGGGCTCCATGCTCTGCTTCACGGTCTATTCGACCGCGCACGCGTTCAACCGCGCCTACAAGCCGCTGCTCGACGCGCTCGGTCTCACCTATCCGCAGTACCTCACGATGTTCGCGCTGTGGGAGAATGACAACCTTTCGGTCAAGGAACTCGGCGAGCTGTTGCATCTCGACTCCGGCACGCTGACGCCGCTGCTCAAGCGTCTGGAGGCGATGGGCCTGGTGCAGCGGGCGCGCGATCCCGCCGACGAGCGCAGCGTGCGGATCAAGCTGACGTCGACCGGCTGCGACATGCGGCGCAGGGAGCAGACCGTGCACGAGGGCCTGATGAGCACGTGCGGTCACACCGCCGAAGAGCTCAAGGCAATCACCGCGCAGCTCATCCGCGTGCGCGACGTCCTCGACGCCGCGAGCGAGCGTCGGGCGGCGGCTCTGGCCGAAGAGAAAGTCGCGGAGAAAGTTTAAGCACGCGCTTCTCGCAAAAACGCTACGCGCCCTGGACCTTGTCCGGGGCGTTTTTTCAGGACTGTGCTTCAGGCTTGACAATCGCAGGGCCGCCATGGCCCTTGCGCGGCGACGACCAAGCGACGCCCGCCTGACCTCGCAATCGCCCATCCGGCGCGGCTCCAGCACAACACGTCGGAGGACTTGTCTCATGATGCGGATCGACGCGTGGACGCACTTCATCCCAAAACCGTTCGCGGACAAGATGGCGCAGATCGCCGGCAGCTTCGCCGACATCGGCAAGCGCATGCGCGAGATCCCGGCCATCCACGATCTCGACCAGCGCCGGCGCATCGTCGACATGTTTCCCGACTACGCGCAGATCCTCTCGCACGGCATGCCGCCGATCGAGAACATCGTGCAGGGCGCGCAGACCGAGGAGCTGTGCAAGCTGATCAATGACGGCTTCACCGACATTTGCGCCAAGCACAAGGACCAGTTCCCGGGCTGGGTCGCGCAGGTCTCGCTCGGCTATCCGGAAGGCGCGGTGCGCGAGGCGCAGCGCGCGATCAAGAACGGCGCGCTCGGCGTGCAGATCTACACCAACATCAACGGCAAGCCGCTCGACCGGCCGGAATACGCCGACTTCTTCGCCGCGATGGCGAAGCTCGGCAAGCCGGTATGGATCCATCCGACGCGCGGCGCGAACTTCACCGACTACCTCTCAGAGGAGAAGTCGCTCTACGAGATCTGGTGGACCTTCGGCTGGTCGTACGAGACCGCGGCCGCCATGGCGCGGCTGGTCTTCTCCAAGACGATCGACAACAATCCGGGCCTCAAGCTGGTCATGCACCACTTCGGCGGTATCGTGCCGATGGTCGAAGGCCGCATCGGCCCGGGCTGGGACCAGATCGGCGCGCGCACGTCGGATGCCGACTACCAGGCGCTCAAGCGCAGCCTGAAGAAGCGGCCGCTCGACTACTTCAAGCAGGACTTCATCGTCGACACCGCGGTCTTCACCTCGGAGGCGGGGACGACGCTCGGTCTCTCGTTCTATCCCAACGAGCACGTCGTGTTCGCCTCCGACTGTCCGTTCGATCCCGAGAAGGGCACGATGTACATCCGCGAGACGCTGCGCATTATCGACGCGGCCGAGATGTCGAAGGAGCATAAGGAAAACATCTACTACAAGAACCTCGAGAAGCTGACCGGCACCAAGCTCGTCAAATAGCGGAGCGGCTCCGTGGCCGACCTGCCGGTCGTCATCGCAGGAGCGGGCCCGACCGGGCTGATGTGTGCCCTGGCGCTTGGCCGCCAGGGCATTCCGGTCATCGTGCTGGAGAGCGAGCCCGCGCTCGCACACGACCTGCGCGCCGGCACGTTCCATCCGCCGACCCTCGAGATGATGGCGCCGTACGGCATCACGGCGCGCATGCACGAGACCGGCCTCAAGGTGCGGCACTGGCAGATCCGCGACCGGCAGGGCGAGCTGGTCGCGCAGTTCGATCTCGACCGCATCGCCGACGTCACGCCTTATCCCTACCGGCTGCATCTCGAGCAGCATCGCCTCACGCCGATCCAAGTCGACATCCTTCGGCGCGAGACCGGCGGCGAGGTTCGCTTCGGCCAGAACGTGACGGGCTTCACGCAGGAGGCCGACCGCGTGCGCGTCGAGATCGCGGCGGGTGACGCGAACGACACGATCGAGGCGTCGTGGCTGATCGGCGCCGACGGCGGACGCAGCACGGTGCGCAAGACGCTCGGCGTCGAGTTCGAGGGCTTCACGTGGCCGGAGCAGTTCCTGGTCGCCAGCACGCACTACGACTTCGCGCAGCACGGCTTCGCGATGAATTCCTACATCTCCGATCCGGTGCATTGGGCGGCCGTGTTCAAGATGCCGCACACGGGCCCGGGCGGCATCTGGCGCGCCGCCTGCCCGGCCGATCCGAACCTTGCCGACGAGGTGCTGCTCGGCGACGACTACATCGAGCGCACGATGCAGCGCGTCGTGCCGCGCGCCGAGCGCTACGGGATCGTCTATCGCAGCATCTATCGCGTGCATCAGCGGGTCGCGAAGGACTTCCGCGTCGGCCGCGTGCTGATCGCCGGCGACGCCGCGCATCTCAACAATCCGATGGGCGGCTTCGGGCTCAACAGCGGTATCCATGACGCGATCAACCTCGCGGAGAAGCTCGGCAAGGTCTGGCGCCGCGAGGCGGGCGACGAATTACTCGACCTCTACGTCCGCCAGCGCCGCGCCGCCACGATCGAGCAGGTGCAGGCCATGTCGATCCGCAACAAGCGGCAGCTCGAGGAACGCGACCCCGCGGTCCAGCGCAAGCAGCTGCAAGAGCTCATCGCAACCACCGCGGACGCGGACCGCGCGCGCACGTATTTGATGGAGTCGTCGATGATCGCAGGGCTCGCGCGTGCGAATGAGGTGAGGTGACGCCGAGTAATCCGCCCTCATCCTGAGGAGCATGTCGTTGCCCTCGCGACGACATGCGTCTCGAAGGACGAGGGCGGCCCGTGAGGCACCGCTTGCGCCCGCAGCCCATCCTTCGAGACGCCCGCCTACGGCGGGCTCCTCAGGCCGAGGTGGAACAAGTGGCGTGACCTGCCTGTGGGTTGCGGTGGCGCGCCCATGAAAAGCCCTGCCGCATCTGCTAGCTTGGCCAGATGGCTCTTGCACGATTCCACGATCCCGACGAACCGGCGCCCGCCGCGGCGACCAGCGCGCCGGCGCCCGACGCCGGCCGCGTGACGCCGATGATGGAGCAGTACGTCGAAATCAAAGCTGGCAATCCGGATGTCCTGCTGTTCTACCGGATGGGCGACTTCTACGAGATGTTCTTCCAGGATGCCGAGATCGCGAGCCGCGCGCTCGGGATCGTGCTCACCAAGCGCGGCAAGCATCTCGGCCAGGACATCCCGATGTGCGGCGTGCCGGTCGAGCGCGCCGACGAGTATCTGCATCGCCTGATCGCGCTTGGTCATCGGGTCGCGGTGTGCGAGCAGACCGAGGATCCGGCCGAGGCGAAGAAGCGCGGCGCGAAGAGCGTGGTGCGGCGCGACGTGGTGCGGCTGGTCACGCCCGGCACGCTCACCGAAGACACGCTGCTCGACGCCAAGCGCAACAACTACCTCGTCGCGCTCGTACGTGCCCGCACGTCGGCGCCCACGGACGAGGGCCGCTTTGCGCTCGCCTTCCTCGACATTTCGACCGGCGAATTCCGGCTCACCGAATGCGATCGCGTCGGCCTCTCGGCGGAACTCGCGCGCCTCGAGCCCGGCGAGATCATCGTGTCGGACGCCCTCTACGGCGATCCCGACATGGCGCCGATGCTGCGCGCGCTGCCGTCCGTGACGCCGCTCACGCGCGACGTGTTCGACGGCGCGACCGCCGAGCGCCGGCTCGCGTCGTACTTCGCGGTTGCGACCACTGACGCATTCGGCGCCTTCTCGCGCCTCGAGCTCACGGCGGCCGCGGCCTGCATCACCTATGTGGAGCGCACGCAGATCGGCAAGCGCCCGCCGCTGTCGCCGCCGGTGCGCGAGGCGCAAGGCGCGACGCTCGCGATCGACGCCGCGACCCGCGCCAACCTCGAATTGATGCGCACGCTCGGCGGCGAACGGCGCGGCTCGCTCGCCGCCGCGATCGACCGCACCGTGAGCGCGGCCGGCTCGCGCCTGCTGGCGCAGCGCCTCGCGGCACCATTGACCGATCCGCCCGCGATCGAGGCACGGCTCGATGCGGTCGCGGCACTGGTCGGCGATCCTGCCCTGCGCAGCGACGTGCGCACGAGCTTGGCGGCCGCGCCCGACCTTGCGCGCGCGCTCGCGCGCCTCGTGGTCGGCCGCGGCGGCCCGCGCGATCTGGCGGCGATCCGCGACGGCCTCGATGCTGCCGCCGCGCTTGCGGCGCGCCTCGCCCAGCTTTCACCGGCACCATCCGAAATCACCCAGGCAACAGCCGCACTGCGCACGCCAGATCCGGCGCTCACGGCCGAGCTTGCGGCGGCCCTCGCCGATGAGTTGCCCGCGTTCAAGCGCGATGGCGGCTTCGTGCGCACGGGCTACGACGGTCCGCTCGACGAGACGCGCGCGTTGCGCGACGAGTCGCGCCGCGTCGTCGCTGCGCTGCAGGCGCGCTACGCCGATGAGACGCAGGTGCGTGGGCTGAAGATCCGGCACAACAACGTGCTGGGTTACTTCGTGGAAGTAACCGCGCAGCATGGCGACAAGCTGCACAAGGAGCCGCTCAACAAGACCTTCATCCATCGCCAGACGCTCGCCGGCCAAGTGCGCTTCACCACCACGGAGCTCGCCGATCTCGAGGCGAAGATCGCCAATGCGGCCGATCGCGTGCTCGGGCTCGAGCTTGCGATCTTCGAGCGGCTGGCCGAGCAGGTCGTGGCATCGACCGAGACCATCAAAGGTGCCGCACAAGCACTCGCCGCCATGGACGTCGCAGCCGGCCTCGCGCTGCTCGCGGCCGAACGCGACTACGTGCGCCCCGAGGTCGTCGCCGGCATCGATTTCGCGATCGAGGGCGGCCGCCATCCGGTGGTCGAGCAGGCGATCGACGGCCCGTTCGTCGCCAATGATTGCGATCTCTCGGCGCCGGTTCTTTCGTCATCTGGCAGCGCGAACGCCGGCCGCATCTACGTGGTCACCGGCCCGAACATGGCCGGCAAGTCCACCTATCTGCGCCAGAACGCACTGATCGCGGTGCTCGCGCAGATGGGCAGCTTCGTCCCGGCGAAGCGCGCGCGCATCGGCGTGGTCGACCGGCTGTTTTCCCGCGTCGGCGCCGCCGACGACCTCGCGCGCGGCCGCTCCACCTTCATGGTCGAGATGGTCGAGACCGCCGCGATCCTCAACCAGGCGGGCCCGCGCTCGCTGGTGATCCTCGACGAGATCGGCCGCGGCACCGCGACCTTCGACGGCCTCTCGATCGCCTGGGCCGCGATCGAGCACCTGCACGAGACCAACCGCTGCCGCGCGCTGTTCGCGACCCACTTCCATGAGCTGACCGCGCTCGCCGCCAAGCTCACGCGCCTGCACAACGCGACCGTCAAGGTGCGCGAGTGGCACGGCGATGTCGTCTTCCTGCACGAGGTGGTGGCCGGCGCCGCCGACCGCTCCTACGGCATCCAGGTCGCCAAGCTCGCCGGCCTGCCGACGCCGGTGATCGAGCGAGCCAAGGTCGTGCTCGCCGAGCTCGAAGCCGAGGACCGCACTTCGCCGGCGCGGAAACTTGTCGACGATCTGCCGCTGTTCGCCGTCCCACGGGCGCCCCCGGCGGCGCCGCGCGACGAGGCGGCGGATGCGGTGATCAAGGAGCTGGCGGCGCTCAACCCGGATGAGCTGTCGCCGCGCGAGGCACTCGAAGCGCTCTACGCGCTCAAGCTTGCGGCGGCGAAGAAGCAATAGGCGCCGCGATACGCTTGCCGCGGCGCATCCACCAGAACACGAGATTGCAGCCGATCGAGACCGCAAGCGCGAGCGCAAGGCCCGCGGCCTTGCCGAACGGCACGATCGCAAGATGCGCCGTGAGGCAGCTCAGCGAGAAGCCGACCAGCCCGAGCATGCTGTTGGCGAACACTGCCGCCGTCGCGCGCCCGCCGATGCGCGGATGCAGGATCAGCATCAGGCTGGTCATCACGATCGGAAAGACCGCCAGGATGCCCGTGACGGTCGGGCCGACATGGGCACTGAGCGTCACCACGATCGCGACCAGCGTCGCGACCATGCCGGCGCGCAACGGGATGTCGTACCAGCGCCGCCCGACCAGCGGCATGCGCACGTGCCGCAATCGATCGCCGATCGCGAGGCAGCCCGCGAGGACCGCGACATTGAAGATGCAGGCCGTCACGGTCGTCCATGCGAACAGGCTGGCGACGAACGCGAGCCCGATCCAGGCCGCGAGCGCGGACGCGACGCTCACCAGCATGCCGCGCCGCTGCGCCAGCAACGCATAGACCAGCGCCAGGATGCAGGTGACGGCGTTCATCACGAAGCTCGCGAGCGCACTGTTCGCGATGAATGCCGCGTCGTGGTCGAGCGACAGGAAGATGTAGGTCGGCCCCGCCGAGACCGGCAGGGTCGCCACCATGGCGCCGACCACCGGCCCGGCGCGCTCGGCCGAATAGACCGCGATGACGACGAACAGCGCCGACACCGCCATCTTGATGGCGAGCGAGACGAGGAAGAGGAGTTCGGGTGACATGCGTCGCGCGTGCGTTCACCTTCACCGCGTCATGGCCGGGCTCGTCCCGGCCATCCCGATAAGGCAAGCAACGCTATGCCACAGGAATCGAGATGCCCGCGACAAGCGCGGGCATGACGGAGGGGGCCGCATGCCTCACATGCGATCGAGGCGCACCTCGACGGGCGGGCCGCTCTTGATCGTCTGGTAGACGACGCAATAGCGCTCCGTGAGCTTGAGCAGCTGGTCGAGCTTTTCTTGGCTCTCGTCGGTATCGACCGCAAACGTCAGCCGGATCTGCGCGAAGCCGACCGGCGCGTCCTTGGCGACGCCGAGCGTGCCGCGGAAATCGAGGTCGCCTTCGGCCGAGACCGTGCCCGATTTGAGCGGGATCGCAAGCGCGGTCGCGACCGCCTTCAAGGTCACGCCCGCGCATGCGACGAGGGCCTCGAGCAGCATGTCGCCGGAGCAGAGCTCGAGCCCCGAGCCGCCGGTCGCCGGATGCAGGCCCGCAACCGCGAGCGCGCGGCCGGTCTCGACCTTGCAGGCGATGTTGGCGTCGTCGAGCGTGCCCTTGGCGCGCAGCGTGATGTAGGCGGCCTTCGGGTCGGTCTTATAGCGGTCCTTGATCGGCGCCTGCATCGCGCGCAGTCCCGCGGCATCCATGTCGAACTCCTTCACGTTCGTCATGGCCGGGCTCGTCCCGGCCATCCATGCCTTGCTGAGCCGCACCGTATAAAGACGTGGATGCCCGGCACAAGGCCGGGCATGACGGAATCATCACCACCACAAGGCGGCGCCGGCCGTCGTCTTCGTCTCCGCGTCCTCGCTCGTCGCCCGGCGATCAAGTGAACGATCGAGCGCGGCGAGCACCCGGCGCTTGGCGAAGTCGAACGCGGCCGACTGGCGGTCGCGCGGACGGTCGAGGTCGATCGCGATCTCCTCGTAGAGCCGGCCGGGGCGCGCGCGCATCACGATCACGCGGTCGGCGAGCACGAGCGCCTCGTCGACGTCATGGGTGACGATGACGAGCGTCGGCTTCTGGTCTGCCCACACGTCGAGCAGGTGATCCTGGAGGTCGGCGCGCGTGAAGGCGTCGAGCGCCGAGAACGGCTCGTCGAGGAGGAGCACCTCAGGCCGCGTCACGAAGGCGCGCGCGATGGCGACGCGCTGCGCCTGCCCGCCGGAGAGCTCGCGCGGCCAGACAGTCGCCTTGTCGGCGAGGCCGACGCGGTCGAGCTGCGCCTTGACGCGCGAGTTGCGCTCAGGCTTCGGCCGGCTTTCGAGGCCGAAGCCGACGTTATGCGCGACGCTGAGCCACGGCAGCAGCCGCGGCTCCTGGAAAACGATGCCGATCTTCTCGTGCGGAGCCGTGATCTGCTCGCCGTCGAGCGTGACGGTACCGGCGGTCGGCCGGTCGAGACCCGAGACCGCGCGCAGCAAGGTCGACTTGCCGCAGCCGGAGCCGCCGACGATCGCGACGATCTCGCCAAGCGCGACCGAGAGCGTGAAGCCGTCGAGCGCGCGCACGCCGTTCGGATAGGTCTTGCCGATGTTCTTGAGCGCGAGCACTACGCGTCTCCCTGGCGCGCGCCGAACGCGTCTTCCCAGCGCAGGAACGGTTCCGTAACGACCGCGATGAGTACGTCGGTCAGCTTGCCGAGCACTGCGAAGATGAGGATCGCGGCGACGATCTCGGCCGGCTTGCTGAACTGCTGGCCCTCGATCAGCAGATAGCCCACACCTTCGGAGGCGCCCATGTATTCGGCCGCCACCACGAACATCCAGCCGAGCCCGAGCCCGGCGCGCAGCGCGAGCACGTAGGCCGGCAGCACCGCGGGCAGCAGGATGCGCCGGATCATGGCGTAGCCCGAGAGACGGAAGACGCGGCCGACCTCGACGATCTTGCGATCGACCGAGAGCACCGCACCCATGACGCCGAGATAGACCGGAAAGAACACGCCGACCGCGATCAGCGCGTATTTCGACGTCTCGAAAATGCCGAGCCACAGGATGAACAGCGGGATCCAGGCCATCGACGGGACCGCGCGCAGGCCCTGCAGGGTCGGATCGACCAGGCGGCGGGTGAGCGACGAATAGCCCGCCAGCGCGCCGAGCAACGTGCCGGCCGCAGCGCCGAGGCCGAAGCCGATGGCGACGCGAAGGAGCGTCACCACCACGTGCTTGACGAGGTCGCCGGTGCGCCAGAGCTCGACGTATTCGGCGAAGATGCGCGAGGGCGGCGGCACCAGCCGGCCATCGGACAGGCCCGCGCGCACCGCGATCTCCCACGCGGCCGCCAGCGCAACCGGAATCGCGAGCCCGACGACGAAACGCTGGATGCCCGCGGATGCGCCGAACGTCCGCCGCCGTGCCGGGCGGCTCGGCGCCGCCACGGATTTTGCCTCAACCGACATGCCGACAGAAGACATGGGACACAACTCGATTGCAATGCGGCTGATAAGCCTCCGTCATTGCGAGCGAAGCGAAGCAATCCCGCTTCGCTTGCTCATGCAATTGCAACGGAGATTGCTTCGTCGCGCTTGTGCGCTCCTCGCAATGACAGTTGTTGCTACTGCATCAATTCGTCGGCAGCGGGACGCTGTCGTCGATCTGGGCGTCGAGCACCTTCTTCACGTCGACGTCGGCGGGGATCACCTTGGCCTGCTGCAGCGCGAGGCCCGCCGCGAGGATCGAGTCGCGCTGCTGCGCGCCGATGCGGCTGTAGTGGAGATCCGTGCGCTCCTTGAGCTGCTTGTCGACGACCGCGTCGGGCAGCCGCGTGACCGCGATGAAGCTCTTCTTGAGCTCGTCGTAGTGCGCGAGCGAATACTTGCGCGCCTCCTCGTAGACCGCGAGCACGCGCTTCACCAGGTCCGGATGCTCCTTGAGGAACTCCTCGCGCGTGTTGAGGATGCCCCAGGTGTTGGCTTCCTTGTTGCGGTAGAACAGCCGCGCGCCGTCCTCGATCTCGGCCTGCGCCATCATCGGATCGAGGCCGGCCCAGGCGTCGACATCGCCGCGGATGAGCGCAGTCTTGCCGTCGGGATGCTGCAGCAGCACCGGCACGATGTCCTTCTCGGTCATGCCGACGCTGAGCAGCGCGCGCACCAGGAAGATGTGCGGATCGGTGCCGCGGGTCACGGCAACGCGCTTGCCCTTGAGGTCGGTGATCTTGTTGATCGCCGTGTCCTTGCGGGTGACGAGCGCGGTCCATTCGGGCTGCGAATAGACGTAGATCGACTTGAGCGGATTGCCGTTGATGCGGGCGAGCAGCGCGGCCGAGCCGGCGGTCGAGCCGAAATCGATCGAGCCGGCGTTGAGGAATTCGAGCGCCTTGTTGGAGCCGAGCGTCTGCACCCAGCGGATCGAGATGCCGTCCTTGGCGAATTCCTTCTCGAGGAAGCCCTTGTCCTTGAGCAGCATCGAGACCGGGTTGTAGGTCGCCCAGTCAATGCGGATTTCCTTCGGGTTGTCGGCACGGGCGGACGGCGCCACCAGGGCGGCGGCGGACAGTGCAAGAACGCTACGTCGGGAAAGCAGGGTCATGTCGACCTCCAGCGCGAGGCCGTACCCGCGCCTCTTGTCGCGCGCACGACCGGTTGATGAAGACGGGATTTCGGCCCGCCGTCAGCTCGGCGAGGGGCGGACCCCACGCTTTAGCTGCATTTGTTAAGCGCCCGCAAGCTGTTCGCTCAAATCGGCGCTAGTTTTATCCTACCGATGCGGGTAACATGGCGTCAACGAGAAAGTCCTTACTTTCTCATTACCCCTTGGCGGAATATCATTCCAAGTTGGCGCCCCAAACGCGCCAGCCGCACCACGGCCGGGTGACAGTGCGGGGGACCTCGTCTATCCGAGGAGCCAATGACGATCATCGACCATCCGTCCCGCAGCAACGGCGAGTTGCTCGACACCGCCGCGATCTCGGCCGAGCTCGCGCGGCTGGCGGACGATTTTGCCGGACGCGAGCGCGAGCTGCGCACCGCCGTCGCGCAGCGCCTCAAGGCGGCCCTCGCCGACGCGCGCGTCATCGCCGAGCAGCTCCTGCTCGAGGACCGCCACGGCCGCCGCTGCGCCGAGCGGCTGTGCCGGCTGCAGGACGACATCATCGAGGTGCTGTACGATTTCGCGGTGCGCCGGCTCTATCCGCCGCAGACCGCCTCCGACGCCGAGCACATGGCGATCGTGGCGACCGGCGGCTACGGCCGCGGCCTGATGGCGCCCGGCTCCGACATCGATCTGCTTTTTCTCCTGCCCTACAAGCAGACCGCCTGGGGCGAATCGGTCGCCGAGGCGATCCTCTATTGCCTGTGGGACATGGGGCTCAAGGTCGGGCACGCGACGCGCTCGGTCGACGAGTGCATCCGCCAGGCCAAGGCGGACATGACGATCCGCACCGCGCTCCTCGAGGCGCGCTTCCTGCTCGGCGAGCGCAAGCTGTTCGACGAGTTGGTGGCCCGCTTCGACAAGCAGGTGGTGCACGGCACCGCGACGGAGTTCGTCACCGCCAAGCTCGCCGAGCGCGAGGAGCGGCTGCGCCGCGCCGGCCAGTCGCGCTATCTCGTCGAGCCGAACGTCAAGGACGGCAAGGGCGGCCTGCGCGACCTGCACACGCTGTTCTGGATGGCGAAATACGTCTACCGCGTGCGCGAGCCCGAGGAGCTGATCGAGCACGGCGTGTTCGACCGGCAGGAGTACCAGCTCTTCCGCCGCTGCGAGAATTTCCTCTGGGCCGTGCGCTGCCACCTGCATTTCGTCACCGGGCGCGCCGAGGAGCGGGTCTCCTTCGACCTGCAGCGCGATATCGCGGTCCGGCTCGGCTACACGTCGCATCCCGGCATGCGCGACGTCGAGCGCTTCATGAAGCACTACTTCCTGATCGCCAAGGACGTGGGCGACCTCACCGCCATCATGTGCGCCGAGCTCGAGGCAAGCCAGGCGAAGGACGTCGCCATGCTCAACCGCGTGGTCGCTCGCTTCCGCCGCCGCCCGCGCCGCCTCGCGCTCGACGCCAAGGGCTTCATCGCCGAGAACAACCGCATCAGCGTCGCCAGCCCGCGGGTGTTCGAGCTCGATCCCGTCAATCTCATCCGCATCTTCCATCTCGCGCAGCGCCACAGCCTCGATTTCCATCCCGACGCCATGCGGCTCGCGACCCGCTCACTCAAGCTGATCGACAAGGCGGTGCGCGAGGACAAGGAGGCAAACCGGCTCTTCCTCGAGATCCTGACGGGCAAGAACGACACCGAGGTGGTCCTGCGCCGGATGAACGAGACCGGCGTGCTCGGCCGCTTCGTCCCGGAGTTCGGCCGCGTCGTGTCGATGATGCAGTTCAACATGTATCACCACTACACGGTCGACGAGCACCTCTTGCGCTGCATCGGCGTGCTGGCCGAGATCGAGGCGGGCAAGCACGAGGAGTACGCGCTCGCCAACGAGCTCATCCACACCATCCAGCCCGAGCATCGCACGGTGCTCTATGTCGCACTCTTCCTGCACGACATCGCCAAGGGCCGCGTCGAGGACCATTCCGTCGCGGGCGCCCGCATCGCGCGCAAGATCGGGCCGCGCTTCGGGCTCTCCACCGCCAATACCGAGACGCTGGCCTGGCTGATCGAGCAGCACCTCACCATGTCGGCGATCGCGCAGTCGCGCGACCTCTCCGACCGGCGCACCATCGAGAACTTCAGCGCCGTGGTGCAATCGCTCGAGCGCATGAAGCTGCTCACCATCCTCACCACTGCCGACATCCGCGCGGTCGGCCCGGGCGTGTGGAACGGCTGGAAGGCGCAGCTCCTGCGCGCGCTCTATTACGAGACCGAGCCGGCGCTGACCGGCGGCTTCTCCGAGGTCGACCGCGCGCGCCGCGTCGCGATGGCGCACGCCGAATTCCGCGCCGAGATGAAGGACTGGCCACCCGCCGAGATCGAGCGCTACCTGGCGCGGCACTATCCGGCCTACTGGCTCAAGGTCGACCTGCCGCGCAAGATCGCGCATGCGCGCTTCCTGCGCTCCGCCGAGGAGGCCGGCCAGACGCTCGCGACCTCGGTCGCCTACGACACCGCGCGCGGGGTGACGATCCTCACGGTGCTGGCGCCCGACCATCCCTGGCTCTTGTCGGTCATCGCCGGCGCCTGCGCGACCACGGGCGCCAACATCGTCGACGCGCAGATCTTCACCACCACGGACGGGCTCGCGCTCGACACCATCGCGGTGTCGCGCGAGTTCGAGCGCGACGAGGACGAGGGCCGCCGCGCCATCCGCATTGCCGACGCGATCGAGCGCGCGCTGCGCGGCGACCTCAAGCTGCCCGAGGTGGTGGCGAAGCGCGCGGCGCCGAAGGGCCGCATCAGGGCGTTCGCGGTCGAGCCCGAGGTCAACATCAACAATGCCTGGTCGAACCGCTACACCGTAGTCGAGGTGAGCGGCCTCGACCGGCCCGGCCTGCTCTACGAGCTCACCACCACGCTCTCCAAGCTCAACCTCAACATCGCCTCGGCGCATGTCGCGACCTTCGGCGAGCGGGTCGTCGACGTGTTCTACGTGACCGACCTGCTGGGCGCGAAGATCTCCTCGCCGACGCGGCATGCCGCGATCAAGCGGGCGCTGATCGCGATGTTCGCAAGCGGTCCGCAGGCCGAGCTGGCGCGCAGCGCGGCGGTGGGGTGACAATGCACCGATCGCCGGACAGGCCTCTCGTCACTCGCCGCAGCATGGTGCTCAGCGCGGCCGGGCTCGCGGCGGCAGCGGCACTGCCTCGCGTCGCGGCTGCGGCCGACGAGGTCGGACCCGTGATGGCGCGGCTGAGCGCCTACATGAGCGAGGCCGGCCACCGCGCCCTGCCCGAGCAGGCCGTGCTCGAAACGAAGTACCACATCCTCGATACGCTCGCCGCGATGATATCGGGCTCCGAGCTGCCGCCCGGCGCGGCGGCGCTGCGGTTTGCCCGCAGCTACGGCGGCGGCGGCAACACGACGGTCGTTGCGTCCAACCTGCTGCTCGGCCCGATCGAGGCGGCGATCGTCAACGGTGCGCTCGCGCAGGCCGACGAGACCGACGACAACTACAGCCGCCGGCGGCGCGCATCCGGGCTGCGCGGTGTTGCCGGCAGCGCTTGCGGCGGCGGAGACGTTCGGCGCCGACGGGATGCGCTTCCTGCGCGCCGTGACGCTCGGCTACGACGTCGGCATGCGGGCGATGAAGACCATCCTCGGTGCCACCGTGCTGCGCGATACCCACAACATCGTCGGCTCGTTCGGGGCCGCGGCCGCGGCGGGCAGCATCGCCGATCTCGACGCGCGGCAGATGCGCTGGCTCATCGACTACGCGTCGCAGCAGGCGGGCAGCGGCTACGGCGCCTGGCAGCGCGACAGCGAGCACATCGAGAAGGCGTTCGTGTTCGGCTCCATGGCGGCGCGCAACGGCGTCACCGCCGCGCTCCTGGTCCGCGCCGGCTGGACCGGCGTCGCCGACGTCTTCACCGGGCACGAGAACTTCTTCCAGACCTACGCGCCGAAGGCGGACCCCGCCGGCCTGATCGACGGGCTCGGCGAACACTTCGAGGTCGCGCAGACCATCATCAAGAAGTGGAGCACCGGCGGGCCGATCCAGTCCCCGCTCGACGCGCTCGTCGACTTGCGCAAGCAGCGCGCCTTCGCGGCAGCCGACGTGAAGGAGATCGTGGTGCGGCTGTCGACCAGCGCGGCGCCGAAGGTCGACAACGTCGCGAGCCCCGATCTCTGCCTCCAGTATCTCGCCGCCGTGGTGCTGCTCGACGGCACGCTTTCGTTCCGTGCCGCGCACGACAAGGCGCGCATGACCGAGCCGGCGATCCTCGCCGAGCGCGCCAAGGTGAAGGTCGTGGCCGATGCGGAGCTCGAGCGGCTGCTGCCCAAGCGGGTGGCCGTCGTCGAGGTGACGCTCGCCGACGGCACGCGGCTCGCCGAGCGCAACGACACGGTGCGCGGCACGCCCGAGAACCCGATGAGCCGGGACGAGATCGTCGCCAAGGCGCGTGACCTGGTCGTGCCGGTGCTCGGCGCCGAGACCTGCGCCAAGCTGGTCAACGCGATCTTCACGCTCGAGCGGATCAAGGATATCCGCGAGCTGCGGCCGCTGCTGCAGAAGGCTTGACACATTGGCGCGTGTCCTTGTCGGCGAACCGGTGACCACCCCGGATCAAGTCCGGGGCAGGCTTTCGCCGGGACACGCGCTGCCGCCTACTTCACCTTGACGTATTTGCGCAGATTGTGCGCGCCGACGTCGGCGGCAAAGATGCTGCCATCGCGGTCGGCCGCGATGCCGGAGGCCGAGGTCCCATTTTCCACCGTGTCGAGATCGGTCGGATCGGGGATGAAGCCGGTAAGCGAGCCGTCGCGCGCATTGCCGATCACGATGCCGCGCAGCTCGCCCTTCTTGGCGCCGGGTTGGCGGAACGAGGCGCCGACGTAGATCGTGTCGTCCCGGCTCACGAACACCGAGCTCGGCTGGCCGAACTGCGACCAGGCGGCGATGAAGGTGCCTTCCTGGTCGAACACCTGGATGCGGCGGTTCTTGCGGTCGGCGACGTAGACGCGGTTTTGCGATCCGCCGATGAAGACATCGTGCGGCTCGTTGAAGTCGCCGAGCGCGGCGCCTTTGTGGCCCCACGTCTTGATGAACCTGCCGTCCCGGCTGAACTTCATGATGCGGGCATTGCCGAACGTGTTGGGCTGGTGGCCGTCGGAGACGAAGATGTCGCCGTTCGGCGCGATCGCGACACCGGTCGGCCGGTCGAACACGTCGTTGCCGGTGCCGGCGACACCTTCGTGGCCGAGCATCATCAGCACCCTGCCGGTCTGGTCGAGCTTGAGCACCTCCTGGCCGCGGACGACGCCGTCGGCATTCTTCGCCGACATGCCGAGGACGGTCGCGTGGTCGTTGACGTCGCTCGCCCAGATGTTGTCGTCGGCGTCCATGGTGAAGCCGTGCGGATAGGCGAAGAGGCCGACGCCAAAGCTCTTGAGCAGCCGGCCCGCGGGATCGAACTGCAGGATCGGCGGATTGCTCGCGTCGCGGCCGATGCAGGTGGCGTGGCCGGGCGGCACGGTGTTGAAGCAGCGGTGGAACACCCAGATGTTGCCGTCGCGCGCGATATGCACGCGGATCACCTCGCCCCAGCGGCCGCCGTTCATGGTCCCGGGGAGCGTCGGCCAGCCTTCGGCGAGGCGATAGTTGTTCGGAAGCTCGGTGGGCTTGGGATACGCACCCTGCTGCGCGTTGGCCGCCGTGACGAGCAGCACCGCGCTCGCGATGGCGAGCGCAAGAGATCGAGACATCGCTTCCTCCCGCGGCAGACGAGCGAATTCTTTCGATTGATTTTACACGCCTCGCTTGCGCGAGGACGGTAAGCGACTTCAATTCCGCCAGCAAGTGCCTGCCGCCTGCGGTCCTTGAAGGGCTCGGCGGTGAACTGCGCGAGAGGCAGCCGCGCCCGCCTCCAGCGCATGGCAATGCCGTTGCGGCGATCACGCGCTTTTGTAACAATCGCTTCCGCATCAATTCAGCGGGACTTGACCAGCATGGCCGAGTGGTTCGTCGCCAAGGCATCCGAGCTCACCGACGGCGACCGCCGGATCGTCACGGCCGGGCGCCACGAGATCGGCGTCTTCCGCACCGGCGGCGGCTACTACGCCTACAGCAACACCTGCCTGCATTCGGGCGGCCCGGCCTGCGAGGGGCTCTTGATCAACCGCGTGGTCGACATCATCGCGCCGGATCGCACCTACCAGGGACAGACGTTCTCGGACAACCTGCACTTCGTCTGCCCGTGGCACGGCTACGAATATGACATGAAGACCGGCGAATGCGTCGGCGACCGCAAGCTCAAGCTGCGCAAGTACGAGATCGTGCAGCGCGGCGAGGACATCTACGTCGTCGCGTAAGACGCGGTCACCACGCCGCCAACCAATATCCCGGAGAACGGCCATGGACATGCCCCGCTCGGAAGTCCGCAAGCTGCGGTTCGACGAGTATTCGGCGACCAAGCACCTCGAGCATGCGACGAAGCAGGCGCACGCGCGCAACTATCAGGACTTCCTCATCGTCGACGTCAACTCGCACCACTACGAGAACGAGTCGTACAAGGACGTGTTCTCCTACATCGACAATCCGGTGATCCGCCGCGCCGCGATGGAATCGACCAAGCGCGGCGGCCGCTCCTCGATGATGAACACCCAGGTCGGCTACCAGGACCTTGGCGGCCGCATCACCCGGCACGAGCTGCGCAAGTTCGAGAAGGTGCCGAGCGACGTGCACCGCGACATCGCCCAGACCAAGATCTGGATGGACGCGATGGGCGTCGACTATGCGTGCCTGTTCCCGACGCCGATGCTCTTCCTCGGCCTGCATCCGCAGACCGAAATCGAGGTCGCGATGGCGCAGGGCTACAACCGCTGGCTTTGCGAACGCATTCTCGCGGCCGAGCCGCGGCTGATCTCGATGCTCTATCTGCCGTTCAACGATCCGGAAGCCGCCTACAAGACCGTGAAGGAATTCGGCGACAAGAAAGGCGTGGTCGGGTTCATGGTGACGTCGCCGCGCTACAAGCCGGTGCACGACAACGCCTACATCAAGACCTACGCGCTGCTCGAGGAGATGGGCAAGCCGATCTCGTTCCACGCCGCCTATAACTGGAACGACCAGTCGCTACAGATGACCAACCGCTTCATCTCGGTGCATGCGCTCGGCTTCATGTGGTTCAACATGGTCCACATGACCAACTGGGTGATCAACGGCCTGCCCGAGCGCTTCCCCAAGCTCAAGGTGATGTGGATCGAGAGCGGACTCACGTGGGCTTACTGCTTGATGCAGCGGCTCGACCACTCCTACATGATGCGCACCTCCGACTGCCCCTCGCTCAAGCGCAAGCCGTCCGAGTACATGCGCGAGATGTACTACTCGACGCAGCCCATGGAAGTGCCGGCGGATCCCTCGATCCTCGAGGCGACCTTCAAGATGATCAATGCGGAGACGCAGCTCTGCTGGTCGTCGGACTATCCGCACTGGGACTTCGACCTGCCGAGCGTGATCTACGACCTGCCGTTCCTCTCGGAAACGGCCAAGCGCAACATTCTGGGCGGCAATGCGGGGCGGCTGCTGGGGCTCGATCCCAAGCCGGTGAAGAAATTCCGTAGGTCGCAATTCTTCATCCCAAAGCGGTTATCGGCGGATCAGCGATAACACGCGCGGATCAAGGCTCACCCTGATGCCTCCTGTGCTCCATATTGACTATTCGCAGCTGCCCCGGCCTTTACCAATGAACAGTTTTGCGTTAATTAAGGTAGTATGTTGAACGGATTCATCTCCTACGCGCGAGAAGATCGCGCGATGTGCGAACAACTGTTGCGTCAGCTCAAGCCTCTTGAGCGAGCCGGCGTGATTGCCTTTTGGGCAGACCATTCGGTTGCGCCTGGCGATAAGTGGCACGTCGAGATTTCTCAGCGCCCTAAACAGGGCGCACGTAGCATTGTTTCTTATAAGCCCAGACATGTTTTGGTCTGAATTCATTTGGGACGTCGAAATTCCGGTTGCTTGTGGCAGAGCCGACAAGGGCGAGCTTGTAATTATTCCCGTTGTGCTTAGACCCTGCCTTTGGAATACCGATCCATCCATTTGCCTGTCTAAGCTTCAAGCCGTACCAAAAGACGCAAGACCTATCACAAGGTTTTTACCTCAGGAAGAGGGATACTATGACGCGGCCCAGCGTATCAGAAGTAGAATTGACTCGCAGGGCAACCAGATATCGTCAGACGTTAGACCATAGACAAATAATCCAAGAAATCAGATCCGGCAATTCAATCTCAGTCTCAGAGGACTATTCTATTCGGCGGGCCGTTGTCTCTATGCAGATCAATAACCTCGTGAGGACTTTGTCGCGTTTGCAACCGATTCTCGCCGAACTCGCGTCGTGTCGAGCAGACACGGCTTATTATGAAAAGCAGAATTATTTAATAGATCACGTTATGGTGAAGATAAAGACAAAATCCGATAAACTCAATAAGCACCTGGCACTAAACCAATTAATATTGCTTGATGTTCTTCAGCCAATTAAAGCTATTTATCAAATAGCCGAAGACCTTAAAGCTACATTACAGCCTTCTGCTGCCAAAATCACGTCGCAACTCAAGAAAGCCTCATCGCGTCTCAACAGTAGAAGCACGAATTTACTGACCCACGCGGACGGACTGATCTACCATATCTCAAATTACAAGATAGAGGGCGCAAAATTAAAAATCAAAGAAACGACGCGAGCCGTAGCGATCGGTAGACGTAAGGATGCGATGGCGAAGGTGCTAATTAAGTCTGGCACAGGAAACTTCACGGTCAACGGACAGAGCTTGGACGTGTACTTTATCCGCCCAGTTCTCCGCATGCTGATCCGGCAACCCTTGGTAGCTTCTGGAGCGCATGAGGAATATGATATCACCAGCACGGTCTCGGGGGGCGGCTTATCAGGCCAAGCAGGCGCCGTGCGCCAAGCCCTCTCAAAGGCACTGGTAGCTTTTAATCCGGAATTACAAAGCATACTAAGGCAAGGCGGCTTTCTGACACGCGACCAGCGAGTACCTGAACGCAAGAAGTATGGTCGCGCCAAGGCGCGGAGATCATTCCAGTTCTCAAAACGCTAAGCTAAGTCCTTGGTATAGTGTGTAAACCCTACATCGCGAGGGCAACCTCCGTCTTTGAAATCGTCCGAGCAACCTGCTCAGCGTGAGCTACGATCTGCCGTTCTCCCTGGAAAAGGGGAAGCGTAATACCCTCGGCGGCAACGTGGGTGGCTGGTCGGTCTCGATCCCTAGCTCCCGTGGCCGACAATGCTCTACTCTGACCGCGATGCGGGCGATAGGACAGAAAGCCGCTTGCCTGCTCCAGCGCCGCGCACCTGCCCCGACGCATCAAAGTCAGGTCTCTAGAATTAGCTTGCGCAAGGCTTCTTTCATATCGCGCATTTTCGCAGTGCGACGATCGAGCTTCGCCCCTTCCTCATCCTTTAAGCCAATAATCGCCTTCTTGATCGCCTTTGTGCCCTTTTCGAATACTGCTTGAGCTCCGTCTGGGTCGGCCATGACGGCATCGATCTTTACACAGTATGATCGAGACCGCTTTTTCTTTGGATCGAGCTTCAGCTCTTTCTCAAGGATCAAGCGCGCGGCCATGGCGAGTAGAAAACGAAAGGGCTTCCACTCCGATTCCATTCGCCGATTTCTAAACATGAATTCGAGCCGGTACGCGATATAGGCCGCGGTGTAGTAGGAGTGAACTTCGTGACCGGGCGAGAAAATTTCCTTTCCGATTAATGGCGTGAGATCCTTATAATAGCGACCAACTTGGTTCGGCTGCTCCAGAAACACAGACGCATACATCTTGAGCAATAAATCTTTTGTGACAATACGGACCTTCTCGATGCCGGCGACCGTATTGAATTGGCCCGGCCGGCGTTCGTAGTAGAGACGCTGATCGCCAGCTTGCGAATCAAAATAAATCTCAATCGATTTGTGGATTGGATCGAGCGCCCAAAAGCTCTCTTGATCGACCTTGTTCTGCTGATTCGAGGCAATGATTACTTGCCGCGTCACCTCTTCGTCTTCGGTCGAAACGATCTTAATTGGAATCATGATTGCTGGGCTTTCATGTTCCGAATTGGCCGCGATAACATAACTCGTCTGACACCCATTGACGATCTGAAAATCCTCCAACGTAAACTGAGGTCCGACGCGCTGCAGCTTCCGCGTAACGATGGTAACGCCGTTGTTGCGGAGCGGAAACTCAATACTGCTCTCGGACAAGAGCGTTTCCGCAATGGACTTGTTAACAGGGGTATCACCCTGAAAATCGCGGATGTTATCGAAGAACAGCCGTCGCCGGACATTGCCGTCTTCGTCAGTGATCATCTTCAAATATTCAGAGATCGGGAGCAAGCCGATGTAAAACTCGCGCACATTTGGGATCTCCGGTAATGAGATGTTTTGCCCGAAATTGATCGTCACACGAAAAGCGTTTTTCGTCTGAAAATAGAGCTTCTGTACTCTGCTAGCATCGAGTGGATGAAAGCTGGTCGCCGCAAACATATGCAAGCTTGAGGCCTGAGCGAGGAAGCCATCGCGAATGGCGCACAGGTTCTTATCGTCGGTCCACGTTCCTGTCGTCGCATAGTAAAGGGCAATCTTGGGTAAGCCCCGCACGAACTTAGCCGCCGAAGCGTAGAGCCGGTTCTTAATGCGCTGTAGTTCGAGGACACGCTCGTTTTGTTGGAAGCAGGCTTTCTCCTTGAAGAAGTCGAACACCGCCTGAAGAAATTTTGAGAGATTTCCCGAATCGAATGACGAGCTAGTTTTTGCCTGCACAAAGAGAAACTGGATTTGCAATACTGGACTATGCGCGATGATATCATCAAGCTGCTCTTCGTCATCGACAATCGCGTCGTTTACAATGATTGCAATTCCATCGATTCCAAATTCGCCCACTCCGGTGGCAATAGCGTTGAAGTCAAATTCCTCAGGGTAGATATCTGATACAACGATGTAGTTGACAAATGCTTCAAACTGCTCGTCCTCCGGCAAGCTTCCGATCTTCTGACTCTCTGCGAACTCCTTCAGAAGGCTCTGTGTAACCACGTCCATTGCGCATTCTCCTCCAGCAGAGACTACTTCGGTCTGCGGCAAATGTCTCAACCTCTGGCAGCATTTCTCACAGGAAAGAGGACCAAGAGCATACGCCCCTGGCCACGCGGCATTGATCCGTGGCGCGACCAAAGGACGCCGATCGCTTGTGATCGATCATAAACTGGCGGATCCTCCATCAGCCTTCGCCGTCAACGACGCCCTACCCACTATCGCGATGCCGGCGGCCTCGACGATCTTGCCCAGCGATCGATCTCGCTCACCACGCGCGCCTTGAGCTCGTTGGGCTGGGCGCCACCTGCAACGGAGCGGCTGTTCGGCCTCGATCCCAAGCCGGTGAAGGAGATTCCGTAGCTCGCGGCAATTCCAATCCGTCACCCTGAGGCAGCCGCGCAAAGCGCGGCCCTCAAAGGACGACGGCCGCTGCTTGCCTGCATACTCGATTTGTTGCAACGCTTCGGCCGATCATCCTTCGAGGCTCGCTTGGCTCGCACCTCAGGATGACGGGGCATGAGTGAGTAAACGTCTCACTGCACCGTGATGTTCGCCGCCTTGGCAAGCTGCTTTGCGATCTCCGCCTCCTTGGCGACGCGGGCGTCGAAGTCGGCCGGCGTCATGATCATCGGCTCGACGCCGAGCCGGGAGAGCCGCTCCTGAACCGTGGCGTTCTCGATCGACCCCACGATCTTCTGGTGGATCGTGGCGACGAGGTCGCGCGACGTCTGCTTCGGCACGAAGGCGCCGACCCAGAAGTCGAAATCGGAGTTGGGGAAGCCCGCCTCGACGGTGGTCGGCACGTCGGGCAGCGCCTGCGCGCGCCGCGAGCCGCCGACCGCCAGCGGCTTGAGCCGGCCCTCCTTGATGAAGCCGATCGCGGCCGGCAGCGGCACGAAATAGAAGTCGACCCGGCCGGTGAGCACCTCGGTCAGCGCCTCGGGCGAGCCCTTGAACGGCACGAGCTGCCCCTCGAAGCCGGCGGCGAGGCGGAAGCGCTCGGCGGTGAGATGCGGCGGCGTGCCGATGCCGGCTGCCGCATAATTGATGCTGCCGGGCTTTGCCTTGGCGAGCGCGACGAGCTGTTGCACCGACGCGATCTTCTTGTCGGGCGCGACCACCAGCACCAGCGGCACGTTGCCGAGCGGCGTGATGGCGGAAAAGTCCTTCACCGGGTCGTACGGCACGTTGGCCTGGATCGCCGGCACCGTCACGATCGCGTTCGAATGCACCAGCATGGTGTAGCCGTCGGGCTCGGCGCGCGCGACCGCATTGGCGCCGACCGTGGTGCCGCCGCCGAGCCGGTTCTCGACGATGAAGGTGTGGCCGGCCTTGGCGCCGAGCGCGTCGAAGATGGTGCGCGGGATGAGATCGGTCGCGCTGCCGGGCGCATACGGCACGATCACGCGCACGTTCTTGGCGGGCCAGTCCTCGGCGCGCGCCGGACGCGCGCCCACCGCGCCGAAGGCGGCGGAGAGCCCGGCCATGGCGCCGAGTTTCAGAATGCCGCGACGATGCATCGGATGCCCCCTTCGATGAAGATCGTCGCGAGGCTACTCCGTTCCGGCGATGCCCGCATCCTGCACGATCTTGCCCCAGCGCGCGATCTCGCTTGCCACGAACGCCTTGAGCTCGTCGGGGCCGGGCGTCACCTGCGGGATCGCGCCGTCGCGCACGAGGCTCGCTTTGACGTCGGGATCCTCCATGACGGCGCGGATCTCGGCGTTGAGCTTGGCGACGATCGCGGGCGGCGTCTGGCCCTGCGTCGCCACCATGTGCCACGAGGCCGTGTCGAAGTTCGGCATGCCGACCTCGGCGAGCGGCGGGATGTCGGGCGCGGCGCTGACGCGCTGCCGGGTGGTGACGCCGAGCGCGCGCAGCTTGCCGCCCGCGATCAGAGGCAGCGCCGGCGGCACGTCGCTGAACATGAACTGGATGTGCCCCGCCATCACGTCGGTCAGCGCCGGCACCGTGCCTTTGTAGGGCACGTGGATCATGTTGAGGTCGAACATGCTCTTGAACAGCTCGGCATTGAGATGATGGAACGTGCCGGTGCCGGGCGTGCCGAACGAGACCTTGCCGGGCTTGTCCTTGATGTACTTGACGAGATCGGCGACCGAGTGCACCGGCAGGTCCTGGTTCACCACCAGCACGTAGGGCACGCGGGCGACCAGCGCGACCGGGATGAGATCGACGTTGGGCCGGTAAGGCAGGCTCTTGCGCACCGAGACGTTGAGCGCCATCGGCGTCGACGACGCCATCATCAGCGTGTAGCCGTCGCCCGCCGAGCGCGCGACCGCGGTCGCCGCGATGATGGCGCTCGCGCCCGGTTTGTTCTCGACCACGATCGCGCGGCCGAGGCGCTGCTCCAGCTTGCGCGCGATCACGCGCGCCAGGATATCGGTCGCGCCGCCCGGCGCATAGGGCACCACCAGCGTGATCGGCCGGACCGGATAGTCCTGCGCGGATACGCGCATCATCGGCACGCACAGCAGCGCGCCGCCAATCAAGGCCACGAACCCGCGTCTGCCAATCGTCATCCGGCGCATCCGCGCTCCCGCCGGCACAAAAAATCACGCGGCCGCTGGGGCCGCGTGATCATCGCGTCATAGATCGTGCCGCTGTCACTTGAACATGTCGTGCAGCAGGTGGTCCATGTCGTTGTGGTACTGCACCTTCGCCATCTCTTTGTGATGATGATGGTGGTGGTGATGGTGGTGATGCATTTTCATCGCTGCCGCCGACGCGACCGTCGGCGCCGCCGCGATCACGACCACGGCCAAAATTCCCATCAGTGTCTTCATAGTGGTTTCCCCAGCTCTGTGCTTGCCGCACCCTGGCGACCATAGCGCAAGGCGCGTCGCGATGACTAGGGGCCGCGCGAGAATGCGCATGCCTCGTGTGTACAGGCGCGTGGGATGGCCACCACGGCTCGGACGCCGGGCCAACCGTGCCCCCTTAACCCCAGAGCGCCGCGCGTCTATCATTGCGACATCGAGCCGCAATGAATTCAAAGCGCCCCCCTGCCGCCGCGACCGCAAGCGCCCAGATGTTTGGTGCTGCGGTGCGGAATCATCAATCCGGGCGGCTCGCGGACGCCGAGAAGCTCTACCGCGAAATCCTGGCGCGCGATCCGGCCCATGTCGGCAGCCTGCACTTCCTCGGCCTGCTCGCGCACCAGACCGGCCGCAACGCGGAGGCCGCGGACCTGATCGGCCGCTCGATCGCGCGCGATCCCGCGATCCCGGACGGCCACTACCACATGGGCCTGGTGCGGAGCGCGCTCGGGCGCCACGACGCTGCCGCCGCGCATTTCGCCAAGGCGATCGCGCTGCGGCCCGATCATGCCGAGGCGCATATGGATCTCGGCACGGCGCGCAAGCGGCAGGGCCGGCCCGACGAGGCGCTCGCGAGCTACCGTCGCGCCCTCGAGCTGCGGCCAGACGCCGCGCAAATCCGCTACAACCTCGCCAACCTGCTGGCCGAGCAGGGCCGGCTCGACGAGGCGATCGCCGAATATCAGCACGCGCTGCGCCTCGCGCCGACCGCGGCCACGATCCACCACAATCTCGCGGCCGCGCTGCTGGCGCAGAACAACCTCGTCGGCGCGATCGCCGAATACCAGGAGGCGCTGCGCTGCGGGCTCGCCGACGCCGGGCGCAATATCGCCCGCGTGATCGACATGGTTCTCGCGGCGGTGCGCGCCGGCGGCGGCATGGCGGCGAAGACGCTGTTCGTCCATTGCGTGGAGAGCCTCACCGTCATCCCGGACGAGCTCGACCTGCGCGCGCCCCTGATCGAGGCCCTGACCGAGCCGTGGGGACGGCCGAGCGACCTTCTCGGCGTCGCCAAGGCCGTGCTGCGGAAAAGCCCGGCGATCCGCGGTGCGGTCGAGCGCGCCCGGCAAAGCTGGCCGGCGCGCCTTGGCGCCGCGCAACTGTTCGTCGGCGCGGACCGCGCCGCGGTCACGGGCGATGCACTGTTTGCCTGCCTGCTCGAATCCACGCGCCTCTCCGACATCGGCATCGAGCGCGTGCTCACCAACCTGCGTACCATCGTGCTGGACGAGGCAACGGCGGCGACGGCGGCCGCCGCGGACGAATCGTCGCTCGCATTCCACGCGGCCGTCGCGCGGCAGTGCTATCTCAACGACTACGTCTGGGACTTCACCGAGGCCGAGCTCGCGCGCGCACAGGCGCTACGCGATCGCGTCGCGGCGGCGGTGCGGGCGGGCGACGACGTTCCGCCCGCATGGCTTGTCGCCGTCGCGGCGTATTTTCCGCTCGGCACGGTGCCGGAGGGCGCGAGATTGCTCGACGGGTCCTGGCCCGCGCCGATCGCGGCGCTGCTCACGCAGCAGATCGCGGAGCCCGCCGAAGAGGAGCGGCTGCGCGCGACGACCCCGCGGTTGACGCCGATCGAGGACGGCGTCTCGCTCGCGGTGCAGCAGCAGTATGCCGAGAATCCCTATCCGCGCTGGGTGCGGCTGCCGCTGATGGACAAGCCGACGACGCTCGACGAGCAGCTCGGCGCGCTGTTTGCGCACATGCCGTTCAGCAAGCTCGGCAAGCGCGAGGCCGAGATCCTGATCGCCGGCTGCGGCACCGGCCAGCAGGCGCTCGATGCCGCCAACCTGTTCGCCGCCGCGCGACTGCTGGCGATCGACCTCAGCCTGCCGAGCCTCGCGTTCGCCAGGCGCAAGGCGCGCGAGCTCGGCTTGACCAACATCGAGTTCGCGCAGGCGGACATTCTCGGGCTCGGCGCGCTCGACCGCACGTTCGACTCGATCGAGGCGATGGGCGTGCTGCATCATCTCGCCGATCCCTGGGCCGGCTGGGCGGTGCTGCTCGGGCGCCTCGCGCCCGGCGGCGTCATGCGGATCGGCCTCTACAGCGAGCTCGGGCGGCAGGACATCGTCAAGGCGCGCAAGCTCGTCGCGGCGCGCGGCTACCGGGCGACCGCGCCGGACATCCGCCGCGCCCGCCAGGAGCTGATCGCGGTCGCGGCCGAGCAGCAGCTCCTGTTCGTGCGCAACTCGTGGGATTTCTTCAGCATCAGCGAGTGCCGCGATCTCCTGTTTCACGTGCAGGAGCACCGCATGACGCTGCCGCAGATCAAGGCGTTCCTCGCCGCGCAAAACCTGCAATTCCTCGGCTTCGAGCTCACCGAGCCGCTGGGGCGCGCCTACGCGGCGCGCTTTCCGGCCGATGCGACGCGCACCGATCTCGACAACTGGCATCGGTTCGAGACCGAGAATCCCCGCAGCTTCCAGGGCATGTATCAGTTCTGGGTGCAGAAGCCGGCCGGGTGAAGGCCAAGCGCCCGAGGCAAGGCTGTGGCATGTGATTTGGCACGGCGCCCGCGCTGGCGCTGTCGGATTGGCCCGCCTTTCCATGGCTTTAACGGCCGGCTTCGTGCCGGTAACGGCCCCTTAAATCGCGGCCGTTAGCGTGCTTCCCGGGATTTCGGGCGGCGGCCTTGGGGCGCAGGCGGGACATGGCGGCCAAAACCAGACGCACGGCGGAGCGGCGCGAGCCCATCTTCGACGTCACGCCCGCGCGCCCCTCACCGGCCCGCCGGCGCGGCGGCGGGCGGCGGCGCGGCGGCCGCTCGCGCCTCGGCCGCGTCATCTACTGGGGCATCGTCGGATCGCTGTGGTGCGTGATCGCCGGCATCGGCGTCCTGTTCTGGGTCGCCTACCACCTGCCGCCGATCGAATCGCTCGAGGTGCCCAAGCGGCCGCCGTCGGTGCAGATCGTCGCGCTCGACGGGCGCGTGCTCGCGAACCGCGGCGAGATGGGCGGCGCCGCGATCCCGCTGCGCGAGATGCCGGCCTATCTGCCCAAGGCGTTCGTCGCGATCGAGGATCGCCGCTTCTACCACCACTACGGCGTCGACCCGATCGGGCTCGTGCGCGCGGTGCTCGCCAACGCGCTGCACCGCGGCGTCGCGCAAGGCGGCTCGACCATCACGCAGCAGCTCGCCAAGAACCTCTTCCTCACGCCCGAGCGCACGCTGAACCGCAAGCTGCAGGAGGTCGTGCTCGCGCTGTGGCTCGAGCACAAATATTCCAAGGCGCAGATCCTCGAGCTCTATCTCAACCGCGTCTATTTCGGCGCCGGCGCCTACGGTGTCGAGGCGGCGGCGCAGCGCTATTTCGGCAAGTCGGCGCGCAACGTGACGGTGGCGGAAGCCGCCCTGCTCGCCGGCCTCGTCAAGTCGCCGTCGCGGCTCTCGCCGACCAAGAACTTCGACGGCGCCGAGAACCGCGCGCAGCTCGTGCTCGCCGCCATGCGCGACGCCGGCTTCGTCGACCCGGCGACCGCCAAGATCGCGATGGCGCATCCGCCGCGCATCGTGCAGCCGAGCGGGGGCGGCTCGGTCAATTACGTCGCCGACTGGGTGATGGACGTGATCAACGATCTCATCGGCCACGTCGACCGCGACATCGTGGTCGAGACCACGATCGACCCGGCCCTGCAGCAGGCGGCCGAGAAGGCGCTCGACGACGTGCTCGCGCAGAAGGGCGCGAAGTTCGCGGTCACGCAGGGCGCGCTCGTCGCGATGACGCCGGAGGGCGCGGTGCGCGCGCTGGTCGGCGGGCGCAATTACGCCGAAAGCCAGTTCAACCGCGCGATCGCGGCGAAGCGCCAGCCCGGCTCGTCGTTCAAGCCCTTCGTCTACCTCACCGCGCTGCAGCGCGGGCTCACCCCCGACACGGTACGCGAGGACAAGCCGATCGAGGTCAAAGGCTGGCATCCCGAGAACTACGAGCATCAGTACTACGGGCCGGTGACGCTCACCCAGGCGCTCGCCCTGTCGCTCAACACCGTGTCGGTGCGTCTCACGCTCGAATCCGGTCCGGCCGCGGTGGCGAAGACCGCCTATCGGCTCGGCATCACGTCGCAGCTCGCCGCGAACCCGTCGCTCGCGCTCGGCACCTCGGAGGTCTCGCCGCTCGAGCTCGTCGGCGCCTATGCGCCGTTCGCGAACGGCGGCGCCGCGGTGGTGCCGCACGTGGTCACGCGCGTGCGCTCGGCCGACGGCAAGCAGCTGCTCTATACGAACGCCGACGCCTCCTTCCAGGTGGTCGATCCGCGCTACGTCGCGATGATGAACACGATGATGCGGCAGACGCTGGTCATCGGCACGGCGAAGAGCGCGAGCCTTCCGGGCTGGATCGCGGCCGGCAAGACCGGCACCAGCCAGGATTTCCGCGACGCCTGGTTCATCGGCTACACGGCCCACATGGTGACGGGCGTGTGGCTCGGCAACGACAATTCCTCGCCGACCAAGCACGCGACCGGCGGCGGCCTGCCGGTCGAGGTCTGGAGCCGCTTCATGCGCGCCGCGCACCAGAACGTGCCGGTCGCCGCCCTGCCCGGCCTCGGCACCGGCTGGTTCGCCGGCACGCCGGTCGCCTCGGCATCGACGGATCGGCTCACGCCGTCCGATCGGCTGGCGCCCGCGCCCGCCCCCACCCCGGTCGCGGCCAACACCAATGTGCGGCCGGAGGCGGATCACGGGCTCGACGGCTGGTTCCTGGATCGGCTGTTCGGGCGGCGGTAAGGTTGCGCGCGAGACGCCTCTACCGAAATCATTCGATTTTCTAGGTTCGTTTTGCCAAATCAGCCCAGGCGTCGTCTGCTCGGCGTGACGCGGTCGATTACCGCCACGCTCGCACCGCTGATATCATTGCGCTTTCCTTGCATGGCTTTTGTTCTGCCGTTCTGCCGTCTGCCGCTCTGCCGGTTCGCCGAAACCTCCGCGCAGGCCCGCGCCGTGACGCCATCCGGGTCCGCCGCAATCGCAACTTGCTCCACCTCATCCTGATGAGCCCGCCGGAGGCGGGCGTCTCGAAGGATGGGCTGCGGGTGCAAGCGGCGCCTCATCGGCCGCCCTCGTCCTTCGACACGCATATCGTCGCGAATGCGACGACATGCTCCTCGGGATGAGGGCGGATTACTTCCTCTTATGAGGGCTAAGCGCGAAGAAACGGGCGCGCAAGAACGTTGTGCTGTCCGGTGGAGTTTTTCGACACCTCGTTGCAGGCCTTCAATCGCAAACGCCCACGGACGATCATCCGGCGGCCTGCCTCGGTCGAACCGGAATTCATTGCCCGACGAAGATCGGACCACCGAAGCGATAGTTCAGCCGGACGAGGCCAATGTCCACGTCCTCGCGGATATTGTCGCTACGTGTGACCGCGATCGCGGACGCCGGAAACGTCACGCTGTCGTTGCCCATGAAAAGATGATCGTACTCGATGCCCACCGACCAGTTCCGCGCAAACCCGTACTCGACCCCCGCGCCCACGGCACCGCCCCAACGCGTTTCGTTCGCCTGATTGAACACGACATTGGTCGCGGTGAAGAAGGAGCTGTAGCGGTTGTCGGTGACGGCGGCGCCGCCCTTCACGTAGCCGAGCACGTTGTTCCAGGCATAGCCGACCTGGCCGGTGAACAGGCCGACGGCGTCGATCTTGGTCTAATTGGTGTAGGGAATGATCGCCGTCAGGCTCGGATTGGAGCCTTTGAGATCGGCCCAATCACCCTGCGCTTCGATTCCGAACACCCAGTTGTTGAGCTGCCATCGATAACCGATCTGACCGCCGACGAGCCCGCCGGTCGCGTCGTGGCAACCTTCGGAATTCGGGGTCACCGCGGCGCCTGCGACGCTGAAGATGGTCAGGCACTCATGACTCGACCCGCCGCCCCCGTTGAGACCGAGATAAAGGCCGGTCCAATCATACCCAGGGGCGGCCATCGGGGGCGCCTTGGTATAGATCCTTGGCGAAAGGTCAGCGGCGCCAGCCGCGCCGCAGAAGCCGGCGACAGAAAACAATCCAGCCGCAACGATCGCAAACCGACGCATGCTCAGGCTCCCGAAGCTGAGCCGGGAGGCTAATTCTTTCAGGCATCATGCGCCAGCGCGGCACAGCCCCAGGTTGCTGTTTTCTGGGAATATGTTGCAAAAATATCCCAGGCCATGGACGGCAAGCACGCCTGATCCGACCGCTCGATTGACGAGCGCTTGTTCAAGGACATTCTTCATCCACAGGCGCAGGGCGTGTGCAAAGTCGTCAGCACACCGCACGGCGTCCGTGATAGCGTTTGTGCCCCGAGCTGGGCGGGTATGGCTGCATGTATTTCACGGTGTCTCCCACGCGCGCCCTCAACGGGCGCCCGCCACAACCTGCTCCTCGTGGTGAGGAGCGCGGGCAAAGCCCGCGCGTCTCGAACCATGGGCCACCGGTGCAAGCAGCGCTGCAGCGGCCCGCCCTCGTCCTTCGAGACGCATGTCGTCGCAAGTGCGACGACATGCTCCTCAGGGTGAGGACGGGAGCGGGCTTTTTCGCTTGTCGCTCGTCAACCACCATGAAGGGTTCCGATTATGTCAGCTTCGGCTTTGCGTCACATGACCAGGCACATCATCTCGGTCACGCTGCTGTCGGCAGCGGCGCTCCTGATGCACGGCGCGTCGGCCAGCGCCGCGGAAGCGCTGGATGAAGCCGGACGGACGGCGTTTCTGGCGGAGCTGCAACCGGTCACCTTGAAGAACTGCAACCTGAAGCGGCTCGGCAGCACCTACGACGGCGGCTATCTGGTTTGCGAGAACCTCAGCGAGGGCGTGCAGTCGGGCTATTCATACGGCGTCGGCCCCAACGATGAGTTCGGCTGCGACATATCCAAGCGGTATCGCATCCCGGTGCACGAATACGATTGCTTCGATCCCGCCCGCCCCGCCTGCGTCGGCGGCACCTTCCAGTTCAACAACGAATGCCTCGCGCCGCGCGCGACCCGCGACAAGCATCACCGCGTCTTCGACAGTCTGCAGAATCAAATCACGAAGAACGGCGATGCCGGCAAACGGCTGTTCGTGAAGATCGACATCGAGGGCGCCGAATGGGAGGCGCTGCTGGCAACGCCGGACGACGTGCTCGAGCGCATCGACCAGATCCCGATGGAGATGCATGTCTTCAAAGGGGTCACGGCGCTGCACCTGCAGGTGGTCAAGAAGCTCAAGAAGCTCTTCTACGTGGTCAACCTGCATTACAACAATTTTGCCTGCAACCCGAAGATGAAGCCTTTGCGGGGAACGGCGTTCGAGGTCTTGCTGGTCAACAAGCGGCTCGGCGAGCTCGACACCTCGGCCCCCGTCCCGGCTCCCATGAGCCCACTGAACGCTCCCGACAATCCGCAGGTGCCGGAGTGCAAGTGAAGGCGGCGGCCGAGTGGCCGGTCGCGGAGCAAGCTCTAGTCGTCGGAAAGGACTTCGCCGAATTCCTTTCCTGCGAGTTCTTCGCTGCGGTGGGGCCTCACGGCGAGGGGCGTGCCGCGCGCGATAAAACCGGACCTAAGCCTCGCGTCGATCCAATCGCACTCGACCGTGGTCGGGGGTCTCAGACCGCAAGTGCCTCCATGATCAGGTTCGTGATCGCATCGGGTTGCGAGATCAGCGCCAGGTGGCTCGCATTGATCTCGATCGTCTTCGCGCCCATGCGCTTGGCCATGAAACGCTCCAGGTCGGGATTGATCGTCCGGTCCTGGGTGGACACGGCATAGAAACTCGGCTTGGTGCGCCACGCGGCATTCGTCGTCTTTTCGGTCGTCAGCGACTTCTTGAACGGCTGCTGAACCGCATAGAGAATGCGCGCCTCCTCGGGCGGCAGGTCGCCCGCGAAGTCGTGCAGAAAAGCCTTCTCCGACAACTGGCCCCAATCGTCGTTGAAAACAATGCCGGCAGTGGCCGGAGGCGTCGGATAGTTCTTTGCCAGCGCCGTATAGTCCTCGCCGGCATCGGGTGCCCGCGCAGCGACGTAGACGAGGGCGGTGACCTTCGGATCCACCCCCACCTCCGACACGATCATTCCGGAGAAGGAGTGACCGACGAGCACCGTTGGACCCGACTGCGCCGCGATCGCCCGCCGCGCGGCCGCCGACGCCGCATCCAGCGAGGTCAGAGGGTTCTGCACACTGGTGCAGTTGATGCCGTGCCGCTGGAGGCGGGGGATGATCTTGGACCAGCAGGAGCCGTCGGCGAACAATCCGTGCACGAAGACGACATTCTTCGTCTTCAACGACGCCTGGGCGCCGGCAACTCGATTAAGCACCGGAACGGCAGCCACAGCGGCGGCGGCCCCGATCAATGTCCGTCGATTCATCATCGTCTCCATCGAGCTGCTCCGGGACAGTGCGTCGCGTAACGCGAAAGTTTTTGTCGACATCAGTTCGTCCCCTGCAGCTGAAAATCGTTGTAGCCAGGGCCGTCCGGATCGTACGGAACACTGGTCCCGTAGAATTCCTCCGGCCGCGCGCCGTACGCCCCAGAGGCGCCGTACGCGTTGTAAGCCCCGTATGCGTTGTACACGCGCGCATGCGGGGCGGGCGCGGCGTGGCGTCGCCCGCCATCCGCAGAACGGGCGTCGGCGCCGTGACCCGCCAGGCCGAAGGCGAGCACCGCCGCGAGCAGCCGAAGACGCTTTGAGACGCAGCGCATTGCCATGTTCCCTTCCGAGGTTCGCATGTGGTGCCAAGGTCGGTCCGCCCCCGGCCTCGATTGGTAGGTAGTGCGCGCTCAGCGCGTCACTTGTCGCGAATTGCCGCAGCTTGCGCGCGGTTGCGTACCCCGGGGCCACATTCGCGTGATGGGACCCGTCCAGCACCCGGCACCGATGATCGTGCCGGGCGGTCACTCGGCCGGCACGAGCGCGGGCGCGCCGTGCCCGCGCCGGCGCGCGATCCATCCGGCGAGGCGGTCGAGATACAGATAGACCACCGGCGTCGTGTAGAGCGTGAGCAGCTGCGACAACATCAGGCCGCCGACGATCGTGTAGCCGAGCGGCTGGCGGATCTCCGAGCCTGTCCCGGTGCCGAGCATCAACGGCACGCCGCCGAGCAGTGCCGCCATGGTGGTCATCAGGATCGGACGGAACCGCAGCACGCAGGCGCGGTAGATCAACTCCTCCGAGCTCAGGCCGTCGTTCTTCTCGGTATGCAGCGCGAAGTCGACCAGCATGATGCCGTTCTTCTTCACGATACCGATCAGCAGGATCATGCCGAGGATGGCGATCACGCTGAGGTCCATGTGGACGGCCATCAAGAGGAGCAGCGCGCCGATGCCGGCCGACGGCAGCGTCGACAGGATGGTGAGGGGATGGATCACGCTCTCGTAGAGCACGCCGAGAATGATGTAGATGACGATCAGCGCGGCGGCGATCAGGATCGGCTCGCCGGCCAATGACGACGTGAACGCGCTGGCGTTGCCCTGGAAGGTGGCCACCAGCGACAACGGCTTGCCGCTTTGCCGCTGGAACGCATCGATCGCCGCGACGGCGTCGCCGAGGGAAGCGCCCGGCTTGAGGTTGAACGAGATCGTCACCGACGGAAACAGGCCCTGATGATTGATGACGAGCGGCGACGTCGTGATCGAGCTGTTGACGAGCGTGCTCAACGGGACCTGCTGCCCGGCCGATGAATTCACGTAGATGCGGTTGAGCGTGTCCGGGCTGGATTGATCCTTCGGCGCGACCTCGAGGATGACGCGGTACTGGTTGAGCGTCGAATAGATGGTCGAGGCGATGCGCTGGCCGAAGGCGTCGTCGAGCGTGTTGTCGATCGTCGACGGCTGGATTCCGAAGCTCGACGCGACATCGCGGTTGACCGTCACGTTTAGCATCGGCCCGGCGCTCTCCTGGTCGGTGGCGACATCGGTGACGCCCGGAATGGTCTTGAATTTCTTCACGAATAGGTCGGTCCAGTGCTGGAGCTCGTTCGCGTCGGCGTCGGTCAGCGTATATTGGTACTGCGTCTTGTTGAGCCGCCCGCCGATGGTGATGTCCTGCGCGGGCTGCATGAACACCGAGATGCCCTCGATGCCGGCGAGCTTCCGGTTCAGCCGGGCGACCACCTGATCGGCGCTGGCGTCGCGCTGATCGCGCGGCTTCAGGGCGATGAACAGGCGGCCCTGGTTCGGCGCCGCGGTCGGGCCACCCGGGCCGATGTTGTGGCCGACGGTGTCGACCGCGGGGTCCTTCAGGATGACCTTCACGGCGGCGAGCTGGCGCTGCGCCATCGCCTGGAACGACGTGTTCTGCGCGGCCTCGGTGATGCCGAGGATCAGGCCGGTGTCCTGCTGCGGAAAGAAGCCCTTCGGGATCACGACATAGAGGTAGCCGGTCGTCGCGATGGTCGCGAGCATGACCATCAACGTGATGAACCGGTGGCGCAGCGCGACCTTGAGGCTCGCCTCATAGAGCCCGAGCAGGCCGTCGAAGGCGCGCTCGGAGACGCGGTAGAGCCATCCGTGATCCTTGGTCTGCGGCTTGAGCAGGCGCGCGCACATCATCGGCGTGAGCGTGAGCGAGATCACCAGCGAGAGGACGAGCGAGACGCTGATCGCGATCGCGAACTCGCGAAACAGCATGCCCACATAACCGCCCATCAGGAACAACGGGATGAACACCGCGATGAGCGACAGCGTGATCGACACGATGGTGAAGCCGATCTCGCCCGCGCCCTTGAGCGCCGCCTCCATCGGGCTCAAGCCCTCCTCGAGATGGCGCACGATGTTTTCGATCACGACCACCGCGTCGTCGACGACGAAGCCGACGCCGATCGACAGCGCCATGAGCGAGAGGTTGTCGAGGCTGTAGCCGAGCTCATAGAGCACCGCGAAGGTGCCGATCAGCGACAGCGGCACCGTGATCGCCGGGATGACGGTGGCCCAGAAGTTGCGCAGGAAGACGAAGATCACCATCACGACCAGGGCGATCGTGAGCACCAGGGTGAACTGCACGTCGACGACCGACGCGCGGATGGTCTGGGTGCGGTCGGAAATGACGTTGAGCTTGATCGTGGGCGGAATCGATGCTTGCAGTTGCGGCAGCAGCGCCTTGATGCGATCGACGGTGTCGATGACGTTCGCGCCGGGCACACGCTGCACCGCGAGGATGATGGCGCGCTGCGTGTTGAACCACCCGCCGATCAGGTCGTTCTGCGGTCCCTCGACGGCCTGTCCGATGTCGCGGATGCGTACCGGCGAGCCGTTGCGGTAGGCGACGATCAGGTTGTTGTAGGCGTCCGGCTTGAGCAGCTGATCGTTGGTGTTGAGCGTCCATGATTGCTGCGCGCTGTTGAGCGTGCCCTTCGGCAGATCGACGTTGGCCTGGGCGAGCACGTTGCGCACGTCCTCGAGCCCGATGCCGCGGTTGGCGAGCGCCTGGGGGTCGACGCGCACGCGGATCGCGGGCGCCTGCTGGCCGCCGAGGCCGACGAGACCGACGCCGGGCACCGCCGAGATCTTCGGCAGCAGGATGTTCTCGGCGTAGGCGTCGACCGTGGTCAGCGGCAGCGTGTCCGACGTGAGGCCGAGCACGAGGATCGGCGTATCGGCCGGGTTGACCTTGCGGATCGTGGGCGGAAACGGAATGCCGGCCGGCAGGTACGGGCTCGCCGCGTTGATCGCGGCGAGCACGTCGGTGGCGGCGCTGTCGACCGAGCGGCTGAGATCGAACTGGACGGTGAGCGATGTGAAGCCGAGCGCGCTCGCCGAGGTGAGCTGGGTGATGCCGGGAATCTGCGTGATCTGCTGCTCGAGCGGCGTTGCGACCGTCGCCGCCATGGTGTTGGGATCGGCGCCGGGAAACTGGGCCGTCACCTGGATGGTCGGATAGTTCACATTGGGGAGCGCCGCGACCGGCAGCAGCCGATAGGACACGAGGCCGCCCAGCAACAGGCCGACCATCAGCAGGGCGGTCGCGATCGGACGATGGATGAACGGGGCTGAGATGTTCATGGCAAGGCCTGCTCGACGGCGCTGGTGAGGTTCGCCTCCTGGGCCGCGTTTCCGTGCAGGAATTGCACATGCGCGCCCGGCTCGAGCCGATACTGCCCGGCCACCACGACGGTCTCATTCGCCGCGAGACCTGACTCGATCAGCGCCTGCCCGTCGCTCATCTGTCCGACCGTGACAGGGCGCACCTGCGCGACGCCGTCGCTGCCGACGGCATAGACATACGCGCCATGCGGCCCCTGTTGCACCGCCGGCACCGGAACGGTGATCCCGTTCTTGCGCGTGGTGAGCAGCAGTCGTGCGTTGACCAGCTCGCCCGGCCAGAGCAGGCGCCGCGCATTGGGAAAGTCCGCGCGCAGCTGGATCGTGCCGGTCGTCTGGATGATCTGGTTGTTGATCAGCACCAGCTTGCCCTCATCGAGCTTCGTCTTGTCGTCCTGGCTGTAGGCCTGGACGCCGACCGTCCCCTTCTCGAGCTCGTTCTGGACTTCCGTGAAGTCCGTCTCGGGCAGTGTGAAGATGATCGAGATCGGCTGGATCTGCGTGACATCAACCAGGCCGTTCGGATCGGTCGGGTGAACAATGTTGCCTTCGTCGATCTGCCGGATGCCGGTCACGCCGTCGATCGGCGCGGTGAGGTTGGTGTAGCTCAGGTTCACGCGCGCGGACTCGATGACCGCCTCGTCGGACTTCACCATCGCCTTGAGTTGCGCAAGCTGCGCCCTCTGGGTGTCGACGAGTTGCGTTGTCGCGAAGCCTTTCGCGGCGAGCGGCTCATAGCGATCGAGGTTCGCCTGGGCGTTCTGCACCTGGGCCTGGTCGCGATCGCGGTTGGCGATCGCCTGGTCGAGTTGCGCCTGATACGGCCGCGGATCGATCTGGGCGAGAAGATCGCCCTTCTTCACGGTCTGCCCCTGCCGAAACGTGATCTTGACGAGCTGACCGGTGACCTGGCTGCGCACGATCACATTATTGTAGGCGATCACCGTCCCGACCCCGCGCAGATAGATCGGCACGTCGCCACGCGTGACCTGCGTGGCGACGACCGGGACGGACGCCGCTGGAGGCGCCGCTTCGGCCGGGCGCGGCGTGCGGGCGAAGACATAGCCCGCAATGACGCCGCCCGCCGCGAGCACCGCCACGGTCGAGACCATCATCAATTTCCGTCGCATCGGTCTTCTCCCTCGAACGCCCCGGCGATGCCTACGGGCTCTTTGTCATTCCGGGCGTGGCGGTCGCGCCGCTGCCCGGCACCGGCGAGACGACGATCGGGCTCAGGCCGCCGCTGTCGATTTCGGTCGCGCCAAGCGGGATGCTGCCGACGCCAGTTGCGGACGCGCCGGCCAACTCGGAGGTCGTGAGGCCCGACGCGCCGCTCGTCGCGGCGTTGGTCGTGCCGCAACCGGGCGAGCCGATGCCGCTCATGCCGCTGCCGAGGCCGCCGCCGTCGAAGGTGCCGACGCCGGGCGACGACAGGCCGCCGACCGTCGAGCAGCCCGAACCCGCGAGCGGGCCCGGCGCCGGGCTCAAGCCGCCGACATTGAGCTGCGTCGCGCCGAGCGGAATGCCGGCCGGCGACGCCGACGCGCCGGTCGTCATGCCTGAAATTCCGAGCGGCGACGTCACGCCGAGCGCCGAACCGCCGCCCGGCGTCATTGTGGTTTGTGCCAGCGCGGAGCTGCCGCCGAGCACCAGCATTGCCATCATCATCACTGCGCGCATGATCTCTCCACTCCTTCGCTGCCGCCGTCGATCCAACATGATGTGCATTTGACGTGCTCGCTCGTCACGGGCTTGGCCGCATTAGCCGGCGGCCCGGGCCGAAACACGGCCGACGCGGCCATCCGTGCGAAATTGCGCAAGCGCGCAAAAGTCGCGGCAATCTCTGCAACCTACGCCGCCGCCAGCGCCCAGGGCCCGACCGTAGAGGCGGCTCGGTCGACCGGCATGTCCTGCCTGATCGCCTTGCGCACCTTCGCGAACGCGGCCGCCTCGATCTGGCGCACCCGCTCGCGTGACACGCCGATCTCGCCCGCGATCTCGGCGAGCCGCTTCGGCTTGTCGGACAGCCGCCGGGACACGAGCACGCGACGCTCGCGCTCGCTGAGCAGCGTCAACGCCTCGGCAAGCGCCGCGCGACCATCGGCCAACTGCTCCCGGTCTGCGAGAACGTCTTCCTGGCTCGGCAACTCGTCCGCCAATTGGTCTTGCCAAACGCCCGGCGCGCTGTCGTCAACCGTGGAATTGAGCGAGACATCGCCGCCGAGCCGGCGGTTCATCTCGACGACCTCGCGCTCGCTCACGCCGAGGTGGCCCGCGATCAGCGCGACGTCCTGTGGGCTCATGTCGCCGTCGGCGAGCATCGACAGGCGCGCCTTGGTCTTGCGCAGGCTGAAGAACAGCTTCCGTTCGCCGGTGGTGGTGCCCATTTTGACGAGCGAACGCGAGCGCACGATGTAGTCCTGCATCGCGGCTTTGATCCACCAGATCGCATAGGTGGCGAAGCGGAATCCCCTGTCGGGATCGAAGCGTTCGGCCGCCTGGACCAGGCCGATGCCGCCTTCGGAGATCAGCTCGGCGAGCGGCAGTCCATAGCCGCGATAGCCGACCGCGGCCTTCACGACCAGCCGCAGGTGGCTGCCGACCATACGGTCGAGCGCACCGCGATCGCCCTGTTCCTTGTAGCGCCGCGCGAGATCGATTTCCTCGCCCGGCTGCAACAGCGGAATTGCGCGGATCCGCGCAAGATATCGCTTGAGGCCGATGTCCAATTCCCAGGTCGCATTGCGTGTCATGGCGGCGCCATCCGGTTGAGGGTCCGATCGATCGAGCCGCCGTTCGACGGTCATCAAACACGCGCTCGATCGACGCCTCGAACATACGGAGGACCCGCGCCGCCGCCATTAAATTGCGGGTAAGTCTCCTAAATTCCAGTTTAGCTCGCTCACGCGGCCGTGACGGTTCGTGCGCCCGCCGACAAAAGAGCGCGCGTCGATGGAGACGACCGGGTCGTTACGGCTTGCTCTCCTGCTCCGCGCCGGCACTCGACGGGCAGGCGATCTCAGCCACGAGCCCGGGACCGGAGGTCAAGGAGAGCGTGAAGCCATGCAGCTTGACGATCGCGGCAACGAGACTGAGTCCGAGGCCGACGCCGCAGGTCTGGCGACTGCGGTCGGAGCGGTAGAAGCGTCGGAGCACGAGATCGCGCTCCTCCTCACCGATGCCGGGACCAGTGTCGCTCACGCGCACGACGTTCGCATGATCGCCGCGGAGCACGGTTAGCCGCACCTGGCCGCCGGCGGGCGTGAACTTGACCGAGTTGTCGACGAGATTGGCGATCGCCTCGAGCAGCAGATCGCGATCGCCCTGCACGATCGGCCGCTCGGCGAGGTCGACCGAAAGCGCGACGCCCTTCTCCTCGGCGATCGGCTCGTAGAGGTCGCACACCTCGCGCACCATGTCGGCGAGCGCGACGTCGCTGAAGCCGGCGAGCCGTCGCGTATGCTCGATCTCGGAAATGCGCAGCAGCGCCGTGACGATCTTGAGCGACTGGTCGAGGCCCGCAATGCCGCGGTCGATCACCGCCTGCGCCTCCCCGAGCGAGCGCGCGTTGGCGCGGCCGCGCTCGAGCGCGACCCGCATGCGCGTCAGCGGCGTGCGCAGGTCGTGCGCGATATCGTCGCCGACGCCGGCGATCTCGTGGACGAGCGCCTCGATCCGCTCCAGCATGCCGTTCACGATCGTCGCCAGCCGGTCGAACGCATCTTCGCTGCCGCGCGTCGGCAGGCGCTGGCGCAGGTCGCCCGCGACGATGCGCTGGACGCTGCGGTTGACTTCGCCGACCCGGCGCTGCGCCCGGATACTGAGCAGCATCCCGACCGCGACGCTCAGGAAGAGCGCCGGCAGCAGGCCTGCCGCCAGCGTCTCGCCGACGATCGTGCTGATCTCGACGATCTCGTCGACGCTGCGCGCGATCACAAGCACCTCGCCGCCCGGCAGTCGCCTTCCCGCGACACGAACCGGCTGCCACACCGGCGTGTCGACACCGGCCAACATCATGGTGCGCCGCGCGTTCCCATCCAGCGCAAGGCTATGGGGGATTTCCGCGATGTCGCCGGCGATCCGCCGACCGTCGGCCGCGAACAGTCCGGCGTGCTCGACCCGGCGCGGATTCTGCCGCGGCAGCAGGTTCACGGTATCGATCAGCTCACGCGCCGGGGCTTGCCCGAACACCTCGACCTGCCTGCTGACGACCTCGTCCGACCGCATCGTCAGATAGCTGTAGGTCTGCCAATAGATCGCGGCGAACAGCGCCAGCATGAACAAGACGAAGATGCCGGCGACCGCGAGCCCCCAGCGGAATGTGATGCTGCGCGTGAGGTCAGGCAGGCGCACGGAGCACAAATCCGACGCCGCGCACGTTGTGGATCATTGGCGGCTCTTCCGGCTCGTCGATCTTGCGCCGCAGCCGGCCCATGTGCACGTCGACCAGGTTCGTCTGCGGCACGAACTTGTACTTCCACACCTCCTCGAGCAGCATCGCCCGGGTAAGGACCTGGTCCGTGCGCTGCATCATGTATTCGAGCAGGCGGAACTCGCGCGGCAGGAGCTCGATCTCGCGTTCGCCGCGCCGCGCCGTGCGCTCGATGAGATCGAGCTCGAGCGGACCGACACGCAGCTTGGTGTCGCGCGTATCGTTGGGACGCCGCAGCAGCGCCTCGACCCGGGCGATCAGCTCGACCAGCTCGAACGGTTTGGTCAGGTAGTCGTCGCCGCCGGCGCGCAGCCCGCGCACGCGGTCGTCGACCGCGCCGAGCGCGCTCAGCACCAGCACGGGCGTGCGCACCTCGTCCTTGCGCAGCGCCTCGACGATGGTCAGGCCGTCCATCCCGGGGAGCATGCGATCGACGATCATTGCGTCGGGCTTGCCGGAGCGCGCCTTGTCCAGGCCCTCGATGCCGCTCGCCGCCCAGGCGACGTCGAAACCGAGATCGGTGAACTCGGCAATGATCTCGGTCGCGGTCTCCCGATCGTCCTCGATGAGCAGGAGCTTCGGCATCGTCGTCTCCGGCTGCACATTGGCACAATCCTGATTCATTGTGGGGTTCCGCTTCGTTTCCTCGGTGACCGGCCGCGCATCGACGAAGCATCGAGGCTTTCGCCGTGCGCGTGCTGTGGCGCGTGCTTTTTTGACCGCGCGTGCAACTCCGCTGCCGATCGGCCGCCTTTTACCTGCAAGAAACAATAGGCGTGCCGTGGATCGGCGCCATTAAAGAGCGCGCGACCAACTTAAATTTTTTTTCAATCGGCGTGCAGCGTGCCGGCTCCGACCCATGCCGGGCGGCGACCCTGTTTCGCCTCATCCGTCCCTGTCGCCGATTTTAAGGTCCTGAATTGCAATTTAGTGGTCGGCGGCGCGCGGCTGCCCACCTGTCGTCGTGTCGCCGCAACCACCGCCGGCGGCTTGCGCGAGACCAAATGTCTCGAACACAACGGAATGGAGATGACCCCATGAAGACCTTCGTTAGCGCCCTTACGGCGGCCGTACTGCTCGCGGGCGTCGGTGCTGCCAATGCGTTCGGCCAGCAAACGACCAACGCCGAGATCGACAACCAGCTCAACCATGAATTCAGCGTTCCCCATGCCTACGCGTCGGCGCGCATTCCCAACGCCTACGCGTCGGCGCGGATGCCCAGCCAGGTCGTGATGACCCCGAGCGTGCAGGACTTCCAGCTCGAAGGCGGCCGCAATTGAGGACGTCCAGGCGCGGGACTTCCACCCCGGGCTCGAACTGAACACCGCCCTTGCTTTCCTCGCCGAAAGAGGACCGATCGGCCAACGATCGGTCCTTTCTTTTTGATGCCCGCGGCGCGGCGCCGCGCGCTCAACGCCGTGCGAGTTGCAGCAAGGCCGCGAAAGCGCGGCGGGCTTGCGCCCTTACATCGATGCCCGATGCAACAAACAACCGCTCGCACCAGTGCGCGGGCAAGGAGGTATCAATGCTGCATAAACTCATGACCACGGCGGTCGCCGCCGTTCTTCTCGGCGGCGCCGCAATCGCAACCCCCGCACTGGCACGCGGCGGCGGAGGCGGCGGCCACTTCGGCGGCGGTGCGCACTTTGGGGGCGGCGGCGTGCACTTCGGCGGCGCCGGCATCGGCCGCGGCATGGGCGGCTTCGGTGCTCACGGCCATGGTGGCTTCGGCAATGGCTTCGCGGGCGTGCGCGGTGGCCACCTCGGTGACCTGCATCGTCGCTTCGGGTACGGTTATGGCCGCGGCGGGGTCGGCCTCGGCGTCTACGAGAGCTGCTACCCGTATGTGGGCGTGTGGCCGTACTGCCAGTACTAAGCGCCGCGCGGATCCCATGTCGGACCGCTGCGGCGCAGCGGCCCGACATGCCGGCGCGAAGGAGCCATGAGGCGCGCGCGCCATGAGCCTTCTCCCCTGAAGTTCCGGATTCGCCTCGATGTACCAAAGGCCAACTTGGTTTTCCGGAAATGGCGAATTACAACTTACAATAGGGGAAGGATGATCGAAATCAGGAGGACTTGGTTCGCAGTACGAACCGATCAGCCTGGGAAACGGATTAACATGTCCCGTCGAGCCCTCACTTCACTTGCCGCATCCGCTATCGTCGGCGTTGCCTGCATTGCGACTGTTTCAACTGATGCCTCCGCCGACCGAAGAGGTGGTGCTGCCGTTGCTCGCGGCGGCGGTTATCACGGTGGCGTGAACCGCGTTGGTGTGAACCGCGTCGGTGTGAACCGCGTCGGTGTGAACCGCGTTGGCGTGAACCGCGTTGGCGTGAACCGCGTCGGTGTAAATCGGGTTGGCGTGGATCGCGTCGGCGTGAATCGCGTTGGCGTGAACCGCGTTGGCGTGGATCGCGTCGGAATCGGGTATGGCCGTACCGGATGGAACGGCTATGGCCGCGGATGGGGCGTTGCGGCCGGCGTGGCGGCCAGCACGGCAGCCGCGGGGGCCTACTATGACGACAGTAGCTACACGGGCGGCTACACGGGCGGTGGCTATAACGACAGTAGCTACTCGAACGCTGCCTATGACGACAGTAGCTACTCGAGCGGTGCCTATGACGACGCCAGCTACGCGGGCGATGGCTATGGCGCGAGCGTTGGCTACACCTTGAACGGTGCCCCCATGAGCGAATCGGATGCCGTCGCATATTGCGCCCAGCGCTTCCGCTCCTACGACATCGCGAGCCAGACGTTTGTGTCGTACAGCGGCCAGCGGGTGTCCTGCCCGCAGCAATAGGCCGGTACCGCTCAAGACAGTGCAACATTCGGCACGGCATTGGACGGCATGATGACCATGCCGTCCTCGCTGCTGCCGCTCAAGCGGAAATCGCGATCGGCCGGTGAAGTCCGGTTGAGGACGATGCTGTTCGAAGCGCAAGGTATTTCGCAAGCACAACATTCGGACCGTGGCCCGATCCAGCCGGCCCTCAGATGACCTGGACGCTCCGGGCGGGCGAAGCAACCGCTTCGGCCAACATCCGAAGGCCGTGAGCGAGCTCATCGCGTGTGCGCGGGGCGCCGAGGCACACACGGACCGCCGGCTGGGATGTCGCGTCCACCGCGAAGACATCGTCGCTCACGACCGCAAGACCGCGATGCAGGATCTGCCTGCTGAACTCTGCGCGATCGCGGCGTGCCGGCAAGGGAAGCCAAAGATGGTGGCCATGCGCGCCGGCCGCGTGCGGCACGCCCTTGAGGAATTTTCCGGCGAGCCGGACGCGGCCCGCGGCCTCGTTGCGGATCGCCAGGATGATGTCGTCGGCGATGCCCGTACGGATCCAGTGCGTTGCCAGGGCGATCATGAGCGGCGGCGGCATCAGCACGGTCGCCGCCAGCGCGTCGCGCATCTCGTGCGCGGCATCGGCGTCGGGCGCCAATAGATACGAAACCCGCAGCGCCGGCGCGATGCACTTCGACAGGCCGACCGCGAGATAGGTTCGTTCCGGGATCAGGTTGGCGATCGGCGCCGCACCGGGATTGAGCCAGCCGTAGGCATCGTCTTCGATGAGGATCGTCTTGGCGGCGCGAATGATGTCGGCGATCGCCGCACGGCGCTTTTGCGGCATCGTCGCGGTGGTCGGGTTGTGCAGCGTCGGCGTGAGGTAGACGGCTTTCGGCTTGTGCTCCTTGCAGGCGGATTTCAGCGCGTCCGGCAGAATGCCGTCCGCGTCCATCGCGACGCCGACGAGGCGCACGCCGAGCCTCTGCGCCGCAGCCTTGATGCCCGGAAAGGTCAGCGCTTCGGTCAGCACGACATCTCCGGGCGACGTCCGTGACAGCAGCGTGTTGAACAGGATGGCCTGGTTGCCCGGATACACGACCAGCTGCTCCGGACGCGCCGCCGGAATGCGGCGCCGCAGCCAGCGCGCCGCAACCTCGCGCTCGTCGTCGCTGCCGCCTGGCGGCTGATAATTCAGGAACGCGCTGAAGCCGGCTTCTTCCCGGATCGCCTTGAAGCCTTGGGCGATGTGCAGATCGAGATTGGCTTCCACCGGCTGCGGCGGAACGTTCATCGACAGGTCGATCTTGACCGCATGCGGAAGGCTGTCGTGGGTCCGCTGCGTCGTCTCGGAGACGAAGGTGCCGCGCCCGACCTGCGCCTGAATGAGCCCGCGCCGGCGCGCTTCGCCATAGGCCCGCGTCACCGTGGTCAGATCGAGCCCCAGCGCGCGCGCCAGCGCGCGGTGCGTCGGGATCTGCTGCCCTCGCTTGAGCCGGCCGGTGGCGACGTCGGCCGCCAGGGCATCCACGATGCGCTTGAACGCAGGTCCCGACCATTCCGAAAGTGTAGGGAGCCAATCCATACAATATGCCACATTGTTCTAGCATGTATGGAGCTAGATCACTAGTGTATGGATGTGCTCAGATCAAGGAGTTTCCACCATGGGCAATACGCAGCAGCCGGTCTCGAAGAGCCGAGCCCTGTGGCGCGGCTTCAGCATGCGCTGTCCGAATTGTGGTCAGGGAAGCCTGTTCGGGCGTTTCCTGAAAGTCGTCGGCCATTGCGAAGTCTGCGGCGAGGACTATTCGGGCCAGCGGGCGGATGATTTCCCGGCCTACCTCGTTATCATCGTCATCGGGCACCTCGTCATCCCGGCGGCCCTCGTCGTGGAGGAGCTGTTCGCGCCGCCGACCTGGCTGCAATATCTGATCTGGCTGCCGTTCGTCGCACTGGGTGCGCTTGCCCTCATCCAGCCCACCAAGGGCGCCGTGGTGGCGCTGCAGTGGCAGCTTGGAATGCACGGGTTCGAGCAATCGAAGCGGCGGCGGGCCTCGGCACTGGAGGCCACCGGTAGGCCCGCGACCTGATCGCGCGGCGGTCTCCGGGCTGCTCGCTCAGTCTCGCACGAAGTGCTCGCGCAGCACGCGGTCGACCGCATCGTGTCCGCTCGGCAGTGACGCCGCGTCGATGCGCGCGCCCGCGCCGAGCAGCAGGCGCGCGCACTCGCCATGGCGGCCGCTCGCGAACCCCCACGGGTTGAGCGCGCCATGGATCAGCCAGTCCATCGCGGTCCCGTGGTATCGGCGATCCTGCGCCTCGAGCGGTGGATCGTGGCGCAGGACGTCCGCCATCATCTCGGCGTTGCCGTGGAATGCGGCCCAGTGCAACGGCGTGGCGCCGTGCTGCGAGCGGGCCGTCACGGGAAATCCGCGGCGGAGCATCGCACGCACCGCCGCAAGGTTGTTGTTGCGGGCGGCGTCGGCGACGTGATGCAAGGCCCGTGGCGGCGCATGTGCCACGAGCCGCGGATCGGCCGCGAGGGCGGCGTCGGCGCGCGCCTCGTCGCCGCACCAGAGCGCATCGAGCAGGCGATCGAGCGGAGGCGCGTACTCGTGCAGCAGGTCGAGGACCTCGGCGTGTCCGCGCCGGCGCGCGACATCGAACGCCGAGACGTGGAAGCCGAGCGTCCATTGATAGATGTGCCCGCCGTTCGCGGCGGTGTCGACCATCGGGAACCAGTCCTGATCGACCCGCATCGCGATCGCGCCGGGATCCGCGTCGAGATGGCGCCGCACCGGCGCGACGTCGCCGAGCGCCGCCGCGAGCAGCAGGTCGGATCGCGCGCCCTGCGCGACGAGGAAGCCCGCCACCTCGGGGCGCTCGCCGATGAGGTGCTGCGCCGGGGTCGAGTCGTGATCGTCGTCGCGCGCGTCGATCTCTGCGCCATGCGCGAGCAGGAACCGGGCGATCTCGATCGTGCAGGCGAAATGCAGCGGCCGCTTGCCGTCGCCGCCCTTGGCGTGGACGAGGGACGGATCGCCGGCGACCAGGGCCGCGAGCTCCGCCATCATGCCGAGATGGGCCGCCGCGAAGGCGTCGATCCGCGCGCCGCGGGCGATGAGCGGCGCGGCCTCGTCTGGGTTCACCTGTTCGAGCACGCCGAAGCCGCCGTTCTCCCAGGCGGTCCTGGCATTGAGATCGGCGCCATGGGCGAGCAGGAGATCGAGCAGCTCGAGATTGGTTCGCGCCACGTGCACGGCCGGGCTTTTGAAGCCGAACATCGGCGCATCGATCGTCGCGACGAGATCGGGATCGGTGCGCAGCAGCTCGCGCACGCGATCGACGTCGCCTGCCTCGACTGCGGCCTTGAACAGATCGGCCGGCGATCGCGTCAACGATTCGATTTTTTGCTTCATCTGCGGCCAGCCCGCAAAGCCGTAGCCGCGCGCGATCACGAGCTGGGCATCGCTCAGGACGAAATCTTCCGGCGCCGGGGGCTCCGGGTGCAGCGCGCGCACGCGCTCGATCGCGGCGGACTTGCCGCGCCAATAGTCGCGCGCGAGCGCCTTGGCGAGCTTGCGCTGCTTGTCGAGACTCGGACGCGAGGGAAGCGGTCGAACGAAGCGCCCAGCATCGCGATCCGGCCGTCGATCCGATGATTCTTGCGACATGATGGACCTCTTTCTCCAGGCCCGGTGTCCACGAGACGGGCGGAAAGAGGGTCGTCGTTGCGTCGTCACGATTTCGGTTCGGGTGGGAGGCTCCCTTCCCGTGGACGGGGCGCGCCCCGAGCGCGCCATCGCAGCATAGCACGCTGCGCCCGCGCTTTCAGCCATCGACATGACGTTCGTGTCGCCGCGCGAGCAATGCGGGCATGCGATCTTCGCCTGCCAGTTCCGGCTCTTCCCATCATGGGGGCTACGCATCATGAATCGCGACCGTGCGCGCGCTGTCGAAGCCGCGCCAGATAGTCTCTGCGACTTGTTCGCCGAGCTCATGCATTGACCCGATCGGGCAGGCATGAGCTTCGACAACGCGCTGTAGGGCGCGTGCTCATAAAGGTGGAGCCGCTGACCGGGGCACGTTGATGTCCGCTATGACCCCGACAGCAGCGCAAAAGCCGACGTGGCGGGACTTGCGCGTTGGGCCACAAGCCGACGTTGCACGCCTTGCCGCAGGACCCGAGATCAGCCGGGCTCCATGCCATGATGCTTGATAGCCGGCGCGGCAGCCGGCGAAGTGAGATATTGGATCAAGGCCTTCGCCGCGGCAGTGTCGCGCGCTCCGCTGTGGATGCCGGCGGCGAAGACAGTGACCTTGTTCACGTCGGCCGGAAGCGGACCGAGATAGTCGATGCCGGGCTCGTGGATCAGTTCGCTGACCTGCTGGAATCCTATCTCGGCTTCGCCTTTCGCGATGACGGTGCCGATCCGCTCGCCTGGAGGGACTTGCCTGAGCTTCGGCTTCACCTGATCGGCAATTCCCATGCGGTCAAACAAGCTCGCCATGTAGACACCGCTTGGGCCGCTCGAGTAGCCAATTGACTTGGCCGCAAGCAATGTCTTCTTCAGCGCCTCGCTCGATCCGATGTCCGGTTTCGGTGCACCTGCGCGGACCGCTACGCCCACGCTGGATGTCATCAGATTGGCCCGGCTCCCCTCGACGATCTTGCCTTGCTTGATGAATGCGTCGATCTCCGGGGCCGCAACGATCACGATGTCATAAACATCACCTGCGGCCATATGCTTCTTGATATCTACGGTGCCGGCCCACGTCGCGACGATTTTGTGTCCCGAGCTCTTTTCGAACGCAGGGATAAGGTCGAGGCATGCCTCCTTGGTCGCGCCCGAAGCCAAGACTTTGATTTCCGCAGCGCCAGCCGCATAGCACGTGACGGCTCCGAAGCCGACAATGGCGGACAAAAGAAGAATCGAACGAGTATACTGAATTTTCATGTGTCGCCCCATGGTTGAAAACAAAGCGAGCGAGTACGCGCTTGTGACTCGATATGCGCCGACGGGCCCTCCGTGGCGAGGCCGGGCTGTAGGCTGGAGAGCGCCGAAAGTCCTGATGGATCGGTGACAGAACGACGATATTTTGGCTAGAGTGGTGGAATTACGCGTGGAGTTGGGGGGCAATGGACCAACTTTTGGACAGGCGTCTGCGGTTCGAACGCTTCACCCTCGATCTCGCGCGCGGGACTTTGATGGTTCGTGGGGAGGAGATCACCCTTCGACCAAAGACGTCCGACGTCCTGCAGCACCTTGCGGAGAAGGCCGGCCACCTGGTGCTCAAGCAAGACCTTCACGATGCCGTCTGGCCGGGCGTCGCCGTCACTGACGACTCACTGGTGCAGTGTATTCGGGAGTTGCGCCAGATCCTTGGCGACGAGGACCGCAGCCTCATCAAGACCGTCTCCCGCCGCGGCTACCTGCTCGATGCCGCGCCGAGGCCGCCAGCGGCAGGCGATCGGCCTGCAGAGCCCGCGCCGCCTCGTCCGTTCCGCGCAGACGCCACGCGCAACCACGGCGTTCGATCGGGAATGCCGAGGCCGACCGGCGCGTGTAAACGATACGCTGTGCTTGTCGCAACAGCCCTTCTCGGCGCGGCGTTCGGCGCGATCATTCTGCACGCGCGCACCACGGAACTCTCGGTTCCCCTCGACCTGACGCCAGCGCGCGTGTCGCCGTCGGCGCTCAGCAAGCTGTTCACCGAACGCGACGCCAGGCGCGTCGCCGAAATGGCGCAAGGCAAGCAGTTGCCAATTCCGCCCATCGAGTTCGAGACCCCGGATGAGGACGTACCGGTGGCCATTCGGCGTTTCGTCGGCGTCTGGGTCAGCGACAAGGGGTTCGTGAACACGAACCGTCAATTCATGTTCGTCGTCACGCACGTCGAAAAGCAAGGTCTGGCCGGCGGCTGGACGGTACGAGGCCCGCCTGCACCAAACAGCCGCATCCAAAATCCCGCCGCGGCCGTTCCGTTTACAGCATTCATATCCGGCGACGTGCTGACTTATCGCAATCCGCGCGGCGAATATGCGGTGTGGTTCTCGGAACACGGCGGGATCGTTTTCAAGCAGACCTACGTCACCGGCGATATGACAATGGTGGCGCTCGATCCGGTCTGGACTCCGCTCGAAGCCGAAGGCGGCCGCCACGAAATCCATCGCTCGTCGGTCCGGTAGGGGCGCGTCGGCCATGCTCCAGTCGTGTCCGCGATTGAGACTAGCCGAAAGCGTCCAGATGAAGTCTGGTATGGGTCATGAGCGTCGCCCCGGTTGGCGGCCAATGTCCGCTTCGGCGCCGACCCCGGACCTCTCGCCCACTTCCGTGTTGGGCCGATGGCGTTGATAAAGTCGCCGATCGGATGGGCGAAGCCATCCAACTGGTCGTTGGGTTAGCTCCGACTTGATCCCGGTGTGCCGGCCGGCGCAGGAGATGGCGGGCCGGAATGCGCTCTTCGAGGTTGAACAGATAGAACAGCTGGCTCTGATCGACCTTCTGCCGACCCATCATGACCCGCCTCCGCCGCCGAGAACTCAAGCAGAAGGAATCACGATTCGCCGATCACAACGAACGACTTTTTCAACAGCATCGGCCAGAAACGGAAACCGGCCGATCGTCACTCCAACACGCCGTCCTGATGTTTCAGCACCCTGCGTGCGAAGTAGTGGAACGTCGCCGCAACCGCGCGCGGCTTGAGACGATAATCGTGCGCCTCGCGTGCGATGGCGGGGTCGATCGGCTTGATCGTGCCGATCAATTCCGCGAGCACCTGCATCCTGGCGGCGCGCTCGATGAACACCGCGAGCACGGCCGCTTCCTCGATCGTCCCGGCCGCGACGAGCTGGCCGTGATGGGCAAGCAGGATCGCGCGCTTGTCGCCCAGCGCCTCGTGGATGATCCGCCCCTCCTCGTCGCCGATCGGCGGCCCAGGCCATTCGGCGAGATGCGCGCAGTCTTCGTAGAACATGGCGGTGTCCATGTGAGCGGCAACAAGCGGCTTGCCGACCAATGACAGCGCCGAGCAATAAGGCGGATGGGTATGCACGATTGCGTCCACGTTGGGCCGGTGCCGGTAAATCCACAGATGGAAGCGATTGGACGGGTTGACCATGCCTTCGCCTTCAAGGAGCTGAAGGTCGTCGTCCACCAATACGATGTTGCTCGCACGCGCCTCATCGAAGCCGAGACCGAAACTCAGCATCCAATAGGTTCCCGGCCGCTCGCCACGTGCGGTGATCTGACCCGCGAGCGCCGACTCATGTCCCTCGCCGGCGAGAATTCGGCAGCTGAGCGCCATCTTCTGTCGCAACGACCACGTCGGCGTCGGCAGATGGCGCTCCATCTGGTCGGTCGTGCGAGCATGGTACTCGGACTTTTCGCGAATGATGACGTCGCTCATCTCCTGCTCGCTCCTCTCATTGCGGGGTCACGCCGGCCTGGCGCGCCAGCGCCGACCATTTGGGAATCTCGGCGGCCACATAGGCCGCAAGCTCCGCCGAACTGTTTCCGACCACCTCGGCGCCCTGGTCGCGCAGCTTATCGCGAACATCCGGCAACGCCAGCGCCGCCACGGTTGCATCATGCAGGCGCGCCAGGATCGCGGCGGGCGTACCGGCCGGCGCAAACAGCGCGTACACGTTGTCGGCGACGAGCTGCGGGAAACCCGCCTCGGCGGCGGTCGGCACGTCGGACATCGCGCTGCTGCGCGCCGCACTGGTGACTGCGAGCGCGCGCAGGGTGCCGGCACGGACATGGGGACCGAGCGACAACATGGTTTCGAAGGCGATCGGAACCTCGCCCGAGAGCAGGGCCGTCACGGTCGGGGCACCGCCGCGATATGGGACGTGCTGCAGCGCCAGCCCCGACAACTGATTCAACAATTGACCGGTCAGGTGGAATACGGTGCCGACCCCCGCCGAGCCGAACGTCCCGATGTCCCGCGGGTGAGCCTTGGCGGCTTCGACCAATTCGCGCATCGAATGAGCCGGTACGCGCGGATTGGCCGCCATGAGGATCGCGGCCGAAGCAACGGTGGTGATCGGCGCAAAATCCTTGACCGTATCGTAGGGGAGCCGCGCATGAATGCCGGGATTGATCACGTGACTGGTCGGAACAAGCAGCAGCGTGTATCCATCCGGCTCAGCCTTGGCGGCGAACCCCGTGCCAACCACACCGCCCGCGCCGCCGCGATTATCGATCACGATCGGTTGGCGCAAACTCGCCTGCAGCTTCTCGCCGAGTATGCGGCCGACAATGTCGGTGCCGCCACCCGGAGGATACGGCACCACGATTCGGATGGGTCGGCTCGGATAGCCGTCAGCCGCATGCCCGGATCTCGAGCAAATCACGCCCGCGCCAACAAGAACGCGGATGAAATCTCGGCGTCTCATCGACTTCCTCCACACGAGTTGGCCGCGAGTGACAAGACAAAATCAGTTAGCCGCACGTGACGAGACAAAATTGGTTCGCCGCAAGTGGCAACACAAAACTATCACGAAGGCCACGCTGTTTACAGCTACTCCATCGGCCAGTGTCCGCTCCGGCTCGAAAGCGCGGATCGACTACCCGCGCATGACCGCAAGCCTCTGAAAGCCGGCATGAATCAGCTGCGGCCGCGCAAGGTCGGGGACGTGGCGCCGACTGGTTGTACGATCGAGCACGCAACGGTGCGGCAGAGGAAGGCGGGGCGCCCGGCCAGGTTCGCATGCGCCGCAACAAATCGGAGCGCGGTCGCACGGCTTGGGCTATTCCACAGGGCTGTGCAACACGGCGGCGGGGCATGCGCGATAAGCTTCGCATATTCGCTGCTTTCCAGGCCGGCACGACCGCGCTAGTCTTTCGACTTCAGCACCCGACTTCTGCGCCGATGACGTGGCGGCAAGGGCGTTGGAGCTTCGGCCCGATGCCTGGGGGCGCCTGCGCATGGACCTCGACGAAACTTTGCTGCCGTTGATCGGCGGCATCTACGATTGCGTGCTGAATCCGGAGAGCTGGAACGCCGTCCTGCCCAGGATCGGCGCCTTCGTCGGCGGATCGGGCGGCGGCCTGTTCGCACATCATCCGTCGCGACGCAGCGCGAGCATCTACTACCAGTTCGGCACCGATCCGAGCTATCGTCAGCTCTATCTCGAAAAATACATGACGCTCGACCCGATGTTCGGCACCTATTTCGTGCTCGACATCGGCGACGTCTTCAGCTCGTCGACGATCATGCCGCATGCCGAATTCCTGCAATCGCGTTTCTATAAAGAGTGGGTCCGGCCGCAGGGCTGGTATGACAACATCTGCGTCTATCTCGACAGATCATCCGAAGGTCACGCGGCTCTGGTCGTGTTTCGGAATGAGCGCGAAGGCATCGCAGACGAGCCGGCACGCAAGCGCCTGCGGCTCCTGGTTCCGCACCTCCGCCGTGCCGTGCTGATCGGAAACCTCATCGACTTCAAGACCGCGCAGGCCGCGACGTTCGCCGACGCGCTCGACGGGCTCAGCGCCGGCACGTTGTTCGTGGATTCGAGCGGCCGCATTACCCACGCCAACGCGGCTGCCCAGGCGCTGCTTGCCGCGGGCGACGTCTTGCGCGGCTCGCACGGCCGGCTCGTCGCGACCGATCCGGAGACCAACCAGGCGCTGTGCGACATCCTTCTGGCCGCGGGCAGCGGCGACGGGGCGATCGGCGTCAAAGGCGTGGCCGTGCCGCTGCTCGCGCGCAGCGGCGAGCGCTACGTCGCCCATGTGCTGCCGCTCTCGTCGGGCGCGCGCCGCAGCGCCGGCTATGCGGCCGCGGCGGCGCTGTTCGTGCAGAAGGCCGCCCTGGCGACGCATTCGCCACCCGAGGTGATCGCCAAGACATATCGGCTGACGCCGATGGAGGTGCGCATCCTGCTGGCCATCGTGGAGGTGGGCGGCGGGCCGCAGGTCGCCGAGACGCTCGGCATCGGCGAGGGAACGGTCAAGACCCATCTCAAGCGGCTTTATGAGAAGACCGGCGCGCGCCGGCAGGCGGATCTGGTCAAGCTCTTTGCCGGCTACACCAGCCCGCTCGCGGGCTGATCGCACGGGTCCGCGAAGACGGGCAACGCATTCCCCAGATCCGACGGGGTCTCCCGATCGGGAGACGCGGCGCGTCCTGACGCTGCGGTAGGCTCAAGGAGGGATGCCGCCATGTCGCGGCGCGAGCCTGAACTAAAGACCGATCGGGAGATCGGTGACGCGACAACAAAGGACGTAACCTGATGATCAGACCATGGACGACCAAATCGCCAGTGGTTTTCTCATTGGTTGTTCTATCGATTGCATTTATCGCTTTGAGTAGCGAGGCGCAGGCCGCCCCGCCGTACAGGATCAAACAAGGCTCATATTTGTTCAAACACCAAGGGTGTGGTTACAACCCCGAAGGTTGTACGTGGTGTACATCCAGAAGATGCTACATGGTGGACGGCTGCAAAGACGGCTGGTGTAACGTGTGGTATAGCCGCCCTGATCCGAGCACCACCAAACCACGTCCCGGACAGATTGGACCTGTTTCTGTAGGGCCGACCGCGCCGCCAAAGAAGACCGGTCCCGGCACGTTGAAGAACCCACCGACAACGGTTTCGAACCCGACCGCCCCCACCCAACCACCGCCGCAGATTCGGGCAAGGCACAACTAACGCTGACGGTTGGAAGAAGCCCGGAAAAGCGATGTCGACAGCGATCTCGCTCCTGGCGATCTCGGCGGCCCTGACCTGGAGCTGCAGCCACGCGTTCGCAAAGTCCGGTGATGCCGCTCCGAGTCAAGTGCGACCGGCCCCGGTGCACGCGTCCGGCACCTCCGCCGCCCCCTCGGGCGCCGGCGCCAACCGGAACCGATACATCCCCTACTGTAAGTTGCACCCCGGCTGGGGAGGATGTCCTCCCAAGGTCCAGCCGACGTGCCGCGGACCACATCGGGGTCCGAACGGCGTGATGATTCAATGTGAGTGATCGGCAGGACAAGGGAGGCGACCCATGAAACCATTGTCGAAAACGGCGCTGCTCCTCGCGATGGCGGCGGCGTTGAGCTCGGGCGCGAAGTCATGTCTTCGCGAAAGGCGGCGGCACTCACCCGACCCAGGTGAAGACATCCGGCACCTCCACCACGTCCTCGCCCCCAGGCGGCGGCGGCACCCAGTCCAAAACAAGAGTCTGTCACTATCACCACTGCGTCACGGTACCTCGGCAGGGCACCACCCCCGCCGGCGGTAACGGAGGTCCCAGCCACGGCGGAGTGGATAACCCCGCGCTTCATCCGAAATAGCGGTCGAACATTTGCGACGAGCGTGATCATTCAATGTGATTGATCGGCAGGACAAGGGAGGCAACCATGGCACCGATGTCGAAAGCGTTTTTGCTCCTCTCCGTCGCGGTGGCGTTGAGCTTGAGCGCGAGCCACGTGTTCGCGAACTCCAGCAACGCTCACCCGACCCAAGTGAAGACGTCCGGCACCTCCGCCACGCCCTCGGGCTCAGGCGGTCGCGCCCGCCCGGGACCTGGGTATTCCTGTTCGAAAAACCCGGTGCCCGGCTGCAGGAACTATCCGGGGCCCGGCCACACCCAGCCCCCCTGCCGTGGACCGCATATGGGTCCGAACGGCGTCATGATTCAGTGTGACTGATCGGGCGAAGACCGTGTGCGGGCGCGATCAATCTCGAATTGCAAGAAGCAGGTGGTGAAAAAGCCGATGATCGGATTTCGCATCAAGACGACCGCGCATGGGCGCGGGCATTAGGGCGTGCACTCATAAAAATCGCGGGGCCGCGGATCGGGACGCATTCGATGTCCGCTAAGCCGCCGACGGCGGCGCGAAAGCGGACATGGCCGGAAGTCCGGGTCAGGCCAAGACCAGACACCCGCTCACGCGCACACCAACGGGAATGCTCAGTTTAGTCCTGCGACGGGATCGCTCCGTGCGTTTGCAGTTTCTCTTGCTGCAACTGAGCGGGCGCGCCACTCAGGTATTGCACGCGCGCCCCTTCGATCTTGCCGTTGAATTTGAAGGGGGCCTGATCGTAATACTCAATCCCCACGGGAGAGCCGAGATCGATACCGAAGTCGAGGCAATCGTTGGCCGTAAAGAGCAATGGCGCACTAACCGGCACCACACCCGACGCAACTTCGTCGCCATTGACTTTCAGCACCACCCTGAGGGGACCGGCCGGCTTGCGCTCGACATACGTCGTCTGGACGTCGATCTTCACCTTGCCGACAGGCAGTTTGTCCTTGGCCTTGATGTGGGTACGCGCAATCTCGAACAGATTGTATTCGTACGACAGCACGCCGTCCTTGACGTACAACGCGAGGCCACCGGAAAAACCGCCGAGCGCATAGAGCACGCCGTTGGCATTTTCCGGCACGTCAACGTCCATGCTGACAAGGTTCTCCTTGTTGCCGAGCGCCGGTGCGGTGACTTCAGGTATCCTTGTGATTGCGCCCGGGAAGGTCCACGATGTGTACGGGGAGACCAGGCGCAGTTCAGGATGGAGGACGGGAATCCAAAGGCCGCCGCCGATTGGCAACCCTTTGTTCTTGGTGAACTCAATCAGAAACAGGTCCTTCAGGTCATCCACCTTCGCGGGCATGTTACCGGCAAGGTCGTCGCCCTGCGACCAGTCCTTGTTCAGATCGTAGAGTTCCCACCTGTCTTTGTCGGGCGTCCATTCCCTGATACCCGGGGGTAAGCCAGCAACCCATGGTGTGCGTGGACCAAACGCGGACGCGATCCACCCGTCGCGATAAATGGCCCGGCTTCCCATGACTTCAAAATACTGAGTATGTTTCACCTCCGCGGCCTTCGCGTCGTTGAAGGTGGTGGCAAAGCTGACGCCATCAAATTGGTCTTGCGGAATTCCGTTGACCACGCGCGGAGGTGCGATGCCCACGGTGTCATAGATGGTCGGAACCACATCATTCACGTGGAGGAATTGCGCGCGGGGTGTGGCGTCTGACTTGATCTTTGCAGGCCAGCGGACAGCGAGCGGATTGCGGGTGCCACCGAAATGCGAGGCGATGAGCTTGGTTGCCTGATATGGCGTACTTCCCGCCCAGGCCCACCCGGCATGATACATAGGATCGACTTTCGGCGAGCCGAGCACGTCGAGGCCGCCAAGTGCATTGAGGGCAGCAATGTGCTGCTTCGTCGTGGATGGAATACCATTTTGCGCCAAAAGCTCGCTGATGGTGCCGCTTTGGCCTTCCGCGGAGGCGCCATTATCGCCCCAGATATAAAAGATCAGTGTGTTGTCGCCGTAGCCCAGTCGATCGATTTCATCGACGACGCGGCCAACCTGAGCGTCTGTGTGCTCGGTAAATCCCGCGAACACCTCCATGAGGCGGCGCTGGAAGGGCTTCTCATCGTCCGGGACCGAGGCCCAGGAAGCGAGCGTGGAGGGTCTCGGGGTCAGCCGCGCGTCCGACGGAATCCAGCCCATCTGTTTGGCACGCTGGAAGGTACGTTCGCGGTATTTGTCCCAGCCGTCGTCGAACTTTCCCCTATACTTGTCAGCCCATTCTTTCGGGACATGAAATGGACCATGGGAAGCGCCACTCGCCCAATACATGAGGAATGGCTTGTCGGGCGCCAGAGCCTTATGTTCACGCAACCATCCGATTGCGTCGTCGGCAAGGTCTTCACTGAGATGATAGTAATTATGGCCACCCGAGGTGCGGGGATGTTCGACGTAGGCCGTATTTCGGACGAGTTGCGGCTCCCACTGCGATGCTTCGCCCCCGAGAAAGCCGTAGAAATATTGAAAGCCGTAGCCGGTAGGCCAGTTGTCGAAGGGACCGGCGGCAGAAGTCTGCTCGGGAGGCGTGTTGTGCCATTTCCCCCAAGCGGCGGTGCTATATCCGTAATCCTTGAGCACCTCGGCGACGGTGGCACTGCTCTTCGGGATGATCCCCATGTAGCCATCCCAATCATTCGCCAATTCGCCGATCTGACCGTTGCCGACACGATGGGAGTTGCGGCCCGTCAGCAACGCCGCGCGAGTCGGTGAGCACATCGCCGTGGTGTGAAACCGATTGTAGGAGATGCCCTCGTTCGCGATCTTGCTTAGCGTCGGCGTATGGATTTCGCCACCGTAAGTGTCCGTTTGGGCCGGCCCGACGTCATCGATAAGCACGATGAGTATGTTTGGCGCATTCCTTGGCAGAGGATTCGCAGGGGAAAGCGGGCTGTAGATTGACTCCTGCATGGTCCCGCGCGGCTGTGCTGCCGGAAGATTTGGGGGGAAAGGGCAGAACCTCCTGGCCACCGGCTGGAAACGCAAAGCTGGCGCCCAGTGCGAGGGTGAAAAATCCGCCTAAAAGCCCAGGGCTCATTGGACTACCCTTTGAGCGTGGTTGGATTTGGCCTTAATGTGGAAGAGCCATCACGTCGCCCCAGTGGGCGTGATCTCACGGAATAAGGGCAGCCGCTATTGCCCTTTGGGGCAATATGGCGCTGTCTCGCGCCTGTTGGGGGCTGAAATACCGTTTGCTCAATCGAGTCCGCTGCGGGCCAGGCCCCGAAATGCTCATGGCAAGCACATCGCGTCCGGTTCACCGCCAACTCCAGACATATCGCTGCGTCGCAGTGAGCCGCCGCTTCGGGCCAGAACGAGATCCACGTTCGCGGGGCAGCTAGTCCGATTTCACACGATACAATCGGCTGCCCCACCATATTCATTCCATCAACGCAAATTCCAAACTCGGACGCATTGCGCCCGTAAACTTCTTGAACATTTCTGGGAGATTGGCCTTCACCTTTTCTAAACCGCTAAGCGCACGTGCACTGAGTTCATCATTCAGCCGCAAGAGGCGCCGGGTCACGCCGGATGTTTGTGCTTCTTCAACCGGAACGCAAGCGCGATATAGAGGCATCCTGCCAGGATCGCGTACCAGCCGATCAGCCAGACAACGGCCAGCGCGCCGGCGCCGGGCCTTGCAAAGAGGACTACGCCGAAAGCAACCGAAAGCAGGCCGCTGAGAATGAGAAGCCACTCGCCTTCCATCTCCTTGCGTAGCGCGATCGCGCCCCAGATTTGCAACGCGCCAGTGACGATCGCCCACACGGCAATGAACATCAGCAACACCAGCGCGGTGATGCCCGGCCATGCGAAGGCCAGCAGCCCGGCAACGAGCCCAGCGATGCCAACGACGGCAAGCCACAAACGCGATCCCATCTGGCCAGTTCGGCCGGATATCGCCGCCCAAAGGGCAAGAACACCGTCGGCGATCGCATAGGCGCCCCAAAGAAAGATCAGCGTCAACAGCGTTATGCCGGGCCACAGGAAGGCCAGAACACCAAAGGCGATGGCGGCAATTCCGCGCAGCAGCAGCAGCCACCAGTTATCTGCCAGAGCATGCAACAGCGCGACGCTGGTTATTGGTCTGGATTGCGCTTGATAGCTGGACATGACATTATCTCCCTCGGCTCAATTTTTGACTCCATTTTTCCAGAAAGCGCCGCGCGCCAATATTTCAATACCCGCCGCGGCGCCCCACTCGTGCGCCATCGAACGAGCGGCTTGAAGCAAGCCGTTCGTCATCAATTGGCAAATGGACGCTTCGAACGCCGTTACGAGGCCCGCGCTTCCTTGGCTTCTATGCGGGCGGCCACAGCGTCGAGAACAGCCAGTTCCGCCTGATCAACCGCCGCGATCGCATACTCGACCGCGAGGCTAGCTTCCCAATCGAGGCTATCGGCATAGTTTTCTGCATGCCGGGCGTCCCAATCTTGCTTCTTTTGGGCAATGGCGGATTTCATGGATTGCAGATCGCCGGCAATTTTCGTTTGCAGCCCAGTCCATTTTCTGGCGGCGGCATCGCCTACGGATTTCAAATCATCGCCTGCCGCCTTGATGTTTTCGTCTACTTTTTCGATCGTGGCGGTGGCGGCGGCACGCGCTTGCTCCCTACGCGCCATGACTTTGTCGCGCGCTTCCTTTTGAGCGGCAGAGATAGTGTCCTCAGCGTGCTTGGCGTGGGCCGACAAGTCGGCAAGTTGTTCAGAGAGTTTGGCCATAATGGAGACCCCTGAAGCGAGAGGACTTTGCAGTGTGATCGTAAGGCACGATCTACAACGGGCAATTGCCCTTTGGGGCAAAAGGCCGCGTCACCGAATGTCCGGTTGGAGTTCACAACCACAAATGCTCGGAGCGAGCACATCAAGTCCAATTCGCCCCCTGGAACCGGACATTGTCGGCGATTTATCCGCATGGAAAGCATCGCATGCCAAAGTGCGCGCCCTCCTCGATTTCCTCGTCGAGCGCTTCAGACGTGCGCTCAACAGCCAACCGCTCGGAAGGCGCGCGCCTAATCACATGTCTCCTCCGGGATGAGGTGAAACAATCCCTCATTTGCAAGACGCGTGCGCGCAGGCCCGCTGCGGTCAATCCGCCCTGACGCCGGCCTGGCGAACCACCTTGCCCCATTTCTCGGTCTCGGCCGCGATGAACTTGCCGAAATCGGTCGGGGTTCCGGCGGAGACCTGGCCGCCGAGCTCGGCGAGCTTCGTCTCGACCTTGGGATCGGCCAGCAGCGCGTTGATCTCGCGGTTGAGTCGCTCGACGATCTCGGGCGGCGTCTTGACCGGCGCGCAGAAGCCCTGCCAGCCGCTCGCGTCGTAGCCCGGGACGGATTGGCCGATGGTCGGGATGCCGGGCAGCAGGTCCGGCTGCGGCGCCGCGGTGGTGACCGCGAGCGCGCGGAGCTGGCCGGACCTGATGTAGGCGAGCGACGAGACGGCGGCGTCGATCATCACCTGGACGCGGCCCGCGATCATGTCGGTGATGGCGGGACCGGCGCCGCGATAATGCACCGGCACCATGTCGATGCCAGCCAGCATCTTGAAGTATTCGCCGTAGAGATGCTGGGCGCTGCCGGCGCCGACGGTCGCGAAGTTCAGCTTGCCCGGATTGGCCTTGGCGTAGGCGATGAGGTCCGCAACGGTCTTGACCGGCAGGTCGCGGTTGACCTCCAGCACGAACGGCGTGTGCACGACGCCCGCCACCGGCGCAAGATCGTGCAGCGCATCGAAGCTGAGCTTGCCTTCGTAGAGCGTCGGATTGATCGCGATCGCGGTCGAGGCATAGAGCAGCGTGTAGCCATCCGGCTTCGCCCGCACGACGTATTCGGTCGCAATGTTGCCGCCGGCGCCGGAGCGATTGTCGACGACGAAGTTCTGCCCGAGCCGCTCCGACAGCCACTGGCCGATGAGACGCGCGTTGATGTCGGAGGCCGAGCCGGGCGAGAAGCCGACGACGAGATGCACCGGGCGGGACGGATAGGTGTCGGCGCGGGCGATGCGCGCAGCCGCCGGGAGCGCGGCGGCGCCGGCGGCGAGATGAAGAAAGCGGCGACGCGGAATGTTCATGACGTTTTCCATCTTGCCGCGTCGTGGCCCACCCCCGGTCAAGTCGGGGGCAACCGCTGGCGCAGTACCGGAATGGCACGGGGGCCGTGCCTCATCAATGGTCTGCGGAGGACGGGGCGTGTACTCACGAAAATCGCGGTGCCCGGGAGCGCGTTCGGTGTCCGCCATGCCGGCGGCAGCGGCGCGACAGCGGACATGGGCGGAGGTCCGCGTCGGGCCAGGACCGGTCGTGCGCAATTGCCATGATTCCTTCGACCAGCCGCTGCCGTGAGTACCCTTTTGGGGTGAAGTAATCGCAGACCGCCACGTCGAGGCGTGCTATCGTCTTTTCGTTCGCGGGACAACGCTTCGCTGGAAGCAGGGTGGGCTGATGCGGAAGTTCCTCCTCGTGCTGATCAAGCCGTCGCATTACGACGACGATGGCTACGTGATCAGGTGGTGGCGCACGATGATTCCGTCGAATTCGCTCGCCGCCATCTACGGCATTGCGGCGGATTGCGCGGAGCGGCGCGTCCTCGGTCCGGACGTCGACATCGACATCGAGGTGATCGACGAGACGAACACCCGCGTCGATGTGCCGGCACTCATCGCCCGTCTGCGGCGTAACGGTGGTTTCGGCATGGTTGCGCTGATCGGTGTCCAGTCGAACCAATATCCGCGCGCCCTCGACATTGCGCGGCCGTTCCGGGCTGCCGGAATTCCAGGTCGCGATCGGCGGCTTCCACGTGTCGGGATGCCTGTCGATGCTGGACGGTCGCGCGGTCGAGCTCGACGCCTGCCGGGACATGGGCGTCTCCATGTTCGCGGGCGAAGCTCGAGGGCCGGCTCGATATGGTGCTGCGCGACGCGGCCGCGGGCCGGCTCGCGCCGCTTTACAACTTCATGAAGGACCTGCCGGAGATGCAGGGCACGCCCGTGCCCTTCCTGCCGAAGCGAACGTGTCGCGCACGGTCGGCATCAGCACGAGCTTCGACGCAGGCCGCGGCTGCCCGTACCAGTGCTCGTTCTGCACCATCATCAACGTGCAGGGCCGCAAGTCGCGCTTACCGTTCGGCGGATGACGTCGAGCATCTCGTGCGCCTCAACTGGGCGCAGGGCATCGACAGGTTCTTCATCACCGACGACAATTTTGCCCGCAACAAGGAGTGGGAGTCGATTTTCGATCGCCTGATCAAGCTACGGGAGGTGGATGGGATTCCGCTCGGCATGCTGATCCAGGTCGACACGCTTTGCCACAAGATCCCGAACTTCATCGAAAAGGCGAAACGGGCCGGCGTCACGCGGGTCTTCATCGGACTGGAGAATATCAACCCGGAAAATCTGGCGGCCGCAAAGAAGCGCCAGAACAAGATCACCGAGTATCGCAAGATGCTTCTCGCCTGGAAGCTGCAGGGCATCATGACGCTCGCCGGATATATCCTGGGTTTTCCCGGGGACACGCCGGAGACGATCAGGCGCGATATCGCGATCATCCAGAGGGAACTGCCGCTCGACATTCTCGAATTCTTCAACCTGACGCCGCTGCCGGGGTCGGAGGATCACCAGATCCTCTGGCGCAACGGCACCGCCATGGAGCCCGACCTCAACACGTATGACACGGAGCACATCTGCACGGCGCACCCCAAGATGAGCAAGAAGGAGTGGGAGGCGATCTACCAGGAGGCGTGGTCGCTCTATTACACGCCGGAGCACATGGTGACGCTCCTGCGCCGCGCGGCGGCGACCGGGGTGTGGATGACCAGCGTCGTCAAGCTGTTGATCACGTTCTCGACGTCGGTTCGCGTCGAAAACGTGCATCCGCTCCAGAGCGGGATCCTGCGCCTGATGCACCCCTCGGAGCGTCGATCGGACCTGCCGCGCGAAAGCGCGTGGTCGCTCTACCCGCGTTACGTCTGGCAAACGCTGGTCAAGACCGTCAAGATCGCCTCGACCGTCTTGTGGGTGATGTCGGCAAAGCGGCGTATCTTGCGCGATCCGGACTATCGCAATTACACCGACCGTGCCCTGACGCCCGTGCTGGACGACGACGACGAGATGAAGCTCGATCTTCTCACCAAGACCACCGGCGCCAAAGCCGCGATCGATCACCAGAACAAGGTCAGGGAGCTGACCTCCGCCGGATTCACAGCAGCAACATCGCGCGGGATAGCGGAAAAAGCCGAGGCCGCGACGGCCGCAAGCATCGGTGTGCCGTAGCGTTCCATAACGGATAGACAATTCATAAATCGGCGCGAACCGACCGTCGCGGCCACGCCGGCAGAAGAGTCCGTCCGAGGCGGGATTTCATCGCCGCGCTCAGCGGCGGAGTCCGGACGCCAGCTACGGCTTGTTAGTATCTCGGTTTGAAATCCAGGATAGCAGATGATGAATTTCCCTCAGTCTGGAGGATGTCAGTGCGGCGCGATCCGCTATGAGATCACCGGTCCACCGGTGGCGGTATATGCCTGCCATTGCATTGAATGCCAGAAACAATCCGGCTCCGCATTTGCCATGAGCGCGGTGATTCCGCAGGAGCATTTCCAAATCACGAAGGGCGACCCGAAAATGTTCGCTCGCAAGATCAGCGCGTCGAAGACGATGGAATGCTGGTTTTGTCCTGACTGCGGGACTCGGCTCTATCACGTTCCCGGCGGTGCGACTTATCTGAACCGCAACATCAAGCCGGGAACGCTGGATGATACATCGTGGTTGGCCCCGACGATGCATTTTTGGACTCGCAGCGCACAGGAGTGGATGGTCATCCCCGAAGGCGTCACACGCTATGAAACTCAGCCTGAGATTTTGAGTTGGGCCTCACCGAAATCCTGAGCCCGGGCCGCACGCGCACGTTCAATGAGTACACGACGGCGGTGTTTGGAACTCATGAGCGCTAGAGCGTCATCGAGCCGCCGCCGTCGACATACCAGGCGGTGCCGACCACATAGCTCGATCGCTCCGAGGCCATGAAGGCGACGACGCCGGCGACCTCGTCGGGGCGGCCCATGCGGCCGACCGGGAGCTTCGACATGCGCTGCTGGCGCACCTCGGCCTCGGTCTGGCCGGTCACGTTCGCCCATTCGCGCATCGTGTCGTCCTGCCGCTCGGTGCCAATGATGTAGGGCACGACCGCGTTGATCAGGATCTGGTCCTTGGCGAGCTCGACGGCGAGCGCCTTGGTGAGGTTGAGCATGGCGGAATTGTTCAGCGCTGCCGGCACGACCTGGAAATGCGGCTGGCGCCCGGCGAGCCCCGAGATGTTGATGATGCGGCCCCACTTGCGCCGGCGCATGTGCGGAACGGCGTGGCGGATGCAGCGCGCGGCCGGATTGAACTTCTCCTCGAGGAGATTGCCCACGTGCGCGTCGTCCATCTTGAAGAAGTCCTGCGGAATGACGGTTGCGGCCGAGTTCACCAGGATGTCGATGCGCCCGTAGCGCTCGATCACCTGCGCGGTCATCGCCGCGATCGCGGCGTCGTCGGCGAGGTCCGTCGGAATGCCGAGGACCCGATCGGGGCGGGATTTGCCGAGCTCGCGGACGGCGGCAGCGTTGACCTCGGGATTCTTGCTGACGATGACGACCACCGCGCCCTCCGCCAGCAGCTCGGCGGCGCACGCCTTGCCGATGCCGCGGCTTCCGCCGGTGACGATCGCAACCCTGTCCTTGAGCCCGAGATCCAAGTCATCCTCCTGCGACGAACGTCACCCGCATGCGCGCCTTGGACCGGCACGGTCACCATGGCGAGTGGCGTTTCTGCCTCACCTGCCGGGTCGAGCGCAACGAGAACATCTTTGCGGACGCGCGACGTGCATGAGGGCTATGTGCCGGACGAAATGGCGCGTACGATGCCTGATCTGAGCGAGGGTTCAGCACGAAACGAAACAAAAGAGGCCGGGCCCATGATGAAGCGCGAAAAATTCACCATCGCGGACATCTATGTGCCGGTGAAGCGCCGCGCCGCGCTCAAACCCGCGGTCGTCCAGGAGATCGCGCAAAGCATCATGGAAAGCGGGCAACAGAGCCCGATCCTGGTTCGCCGCGACGGCGACCGTTACGTGCTGGTCGAAGGCCTGCATCGGCTGGAAGCCTGCAAGGCGCTGGGCGAGAAAACGATCATCGGCTACCTGGTGCAGGCCACCAAGCATTAGCCGGCGTCAGGGCGACCGGATAACATTGCGCATATTTCGGTTGGCGCGCTCGCTACAATTCGTTGAGCGCATGCCCCACGCTCTCCGGCCTCATTCCATCACGATATGAGCATCACGAATGATGCGTCCGTAGTCGTCGTACTGTTTGCGAAGAAGCGATGCGAAATCCGGGCCGCATCGGCGGCCCGGCGAGAAGCCTTGCGCGGCGAGCTTGGACTTCAGCTCGGGAACCTGCAGAGCGTCAGCGAACAACTTTCAGCTCGCGATTCGCTGCTTTTCCCTTGCGAACGGACTGAGACCCAGCCACCCGTGAATCGAGCGCGTCATCGCCCTGTCGCCCGTCAACGCGATGTTGCCGGCGTCGATCTCGGCCTTGAGGGTCGCGTGCCCCATCCAGACGGCGGTCATGCTGTGCAGCGTGCTGGTCACGTAAAGATCGACGTCGAAACCGGGATCGACACTGCACAGATCAACATCCCTGCCGTCGATCACGAGCCACCACCTGTTTCGGTCGGGGCTGAGCTCGGGATAGATGAATTGCACCGTGCATTTGTGGTCGGGCACCGAGGTAGGCGCGATGTTCCGGCGCATATCCCACATCAGGAGCGACGGGTCGAGATTCTTGAGCGAGATCGAAGAGTCGACCCACCGCTGACCCCAGGTGCCGAGCGACATGATCACGTCGCGCAAATCCTCGCCGGCGGCGGTGAGCCGATACTCACCCAACTCGCCGGTTGCGCGTGTCGCAACCACGCCCGCTTCCTCGAGCTCCTTGAGCCGCTTCGACAGCAGTGTCGGCGACATCCGCGGCACGCCGCGCCGCAGATCGTTGAACCGGGTCGAGCCGCTGAGCAGCTCGCGCAGCAAGAGCGGCGTCCATTTCGAACAGACGATTTCGGCCGCCATGGCGACCGGGCAGAACTGCCCATAGCCCTCTGGTTCGGTTTGATTGCGCATTGACGGTTCCTTTGGATGCGGAATGTCTCTGCTACTGACGTAGTACCGACAGGCAACGGCCGATAGTACAGAAAGTGTATCGATCATCCGCCAGCCGCCCATCGCTCGCTGGAAATCGCGAGCGATCATAAGGCGATACACCGCGGCGCCGGGCGCCCTGAGGAACTCCGTCCAGTTCCTGGACTGGAGGCTCCGGCGTTCTCCTGCGAGGTTGCGGTCACGCCACGGGTTCGTCCCGTGCCGAACAAGCAACCACAGGAGATGAAGACAATGTCGGTTTACCTCATCGCAGACATCAAAGTGACGGATGGCAAATGGATCCCGGCCTACGCGGCCTCGGTGCACGACCTCGTGCACAAGCACGGCGGCAAGTATCTTGCGCGCAGCGGCAACGTGAAGACGCTGGAAGGCAAGCCGCTCGATACGACCCTGATCGCGCTTTTGGAGTTTCCGTCGGAGGAAGCCGTCAAGGCCTTCGCCACCGACCCCCAATACGCGCCCTACGCCACGGCCCGTCAGGACGGCAGTGAAAGCCGCTTCCAGCTGATCGACGATACCGACGTGGCAGGAACGATCTCGTATTTGCGGAAAGCAAGCTGAAAAGGGCGCGGCACGTCAGCTGCAGGATGTGCCGCGCTCATATCGATGACCGCTCCCTCTCCCCGCAACCGAACTCGGGGCTGCCCGAGTTCGGCACTATTGGTTGGCCGAAGTCGGATAAATCCGACTTCGGCTGGAGAGCCGGAGAGGGGAAGCTGCTTGCTCATGCGCCCGGAGCTTCCCCCTCCCCACCCTCCCCCGCAAGCGGTGGAGGGAGAGCGGGCGCTGGAGCGGGGAGAGGGAGAGCGGGCGCTGTGCCAATCAGGTTTTAACCCCCGCTGCCCGCGCGACGTCGGACCAGCGCTTGATCTCGCTCTTCAAGTAAGTCGCGAACTTGTCGGGGGTGTTGCCGATCGGGTCGAAGCCCTGCTTGCTCAGCGTGTCGACGGCTGCGGGCGCGCGCATCGCCTTGTCGGCGGCGCCGGCGACCTTGTCGATCGCGGCCTGCGGCGTGCCGGCGGGCGCCAGGATGCCGAACCACAGGCTGGTGTCGAAGTCCGGCATGCCGGCTTCGGCCATGGAGGGAACGTCGGGCAGCGCCTTGGCACGTTGCTCCGCGGCGGTCGCGAGCGCCGTGACCTTGCCGGCCGCGATCTGGCCGATCACGGTCGAGGCGGGCGAGAAGAAGATCGCGACGCGGCCGGCGATGAGGTCGTTCACGGCCTGCGGGCTGCCCGGATAGGGCACGTGCACGAGCTTGATGCCGGCGCGCTGGGCAAACAGCACGCCCGCGAAGTGCGGCAGGCTGCCCACGCCGACATTGGCGCAGAGGACCTCGTCGGGCTTGGCTTTCGCGAGCGCGATCACCTCGGCAACGCTGCGCAGCTTCGATTGCGGGCTCGCGACCAGGACCACCGCCCCGCTCGCGAGCAGCGACACCGGCGCGAAGTCGCGCGGCAGGTCGAACGTCGGATCGGGCTTCATCGCCTGGGCGGTGACGAGCGACGTCGTCGCGACGAACATCGTGTAGCCGTCCTTGGCGGCGCGCGCGACGTATCCGGCGGCGAGCGCCGAGCTCGCGCCCGGCCGGTCCTCGACGATGACCTGCTGGCCGAGCATGTCGGCGGCGCCGGACGCGAAGACGCGCGCCGTGATGTCGGTCGCGGTGCCGGGCGTGAAGCCGACGATGAGGCGGATCGGGCGCGACGGCCAGGCGTCCTGCGCCCGCGCCAGATGCGGCAGCGACGTGAATGCCGCGGCGGCGGCGCTCACCTGCAGGAATTCGCGACGCGATCGTCTACCCATGTGCGCATCCCCCGAATGGCTCACTGACCGGGGAAGCGTAACACACAGGCGGAGCGGCAACAGAGCGACGTCGCGCGCGTCATATCGCAGCGGCCGACGGCCGGGCTATTCGGGAAGCCCGGCCTTGCGCAGCCCTTCGACATAGAGGGCGCGGTCGCCGGCGCGCTGGATCGGCGGCAGGACCTCGTCGAGCGTCGAGACGCGGAGCGCGGGATCGAGCTCGCGGATGCGCGTCATCGCGGCGTGCGCCATGTCGAGCTGTCCGGCGAGCGCATGACTCGCGGCCGCGACGCGCAGCGGCGCCATATAGTTGGGATGATGGTGCTGGCTGCGGACGGCCCAGGCGGCCGCCTCCTCGTAGCGCGCGGCAAGCAGATGCGCGAGCGCCGTGGAAAACTGCCAGGCGAACAGACGAGGATCGAGCGGGCTCAGGCGCATCGCGACAGCGGCGTGCGCGATGCCGGTGTCGTATTCGCCGAGGCAGGCCTTCACCCATCCGCTCGCGCCCCACGCATTGGCGAGGTTGGCGTTCAAGCCGAGCGCCGCGTCGACGAAGGCCGCGCCGGCCCTGACGTCCCCGCCGACATAGGCGAGCGCGTATCCGCCGTTCGACAGCGCCGCGGCGTCGTCGCGCCCGAGCTCGACCGCGCGCCGCGCCAGGCGGATCGCCTCCGCGATCTCGCTCGCGCGGTCGGCCATCCAGCCGTTCGCCTTGCGCAGGACGTAGAGCTGGGCGGCGCGCCCGAACGGCGCGACGAAATGCTCGTCGCGCGCGATGGCGCGGCGGAAGAGATCGAGCGCCTCCTCGGTCGCGGCGCGGCTCACCTGTGAGCTCACCGCAATGCCGCGCAGATAGCAGTCGTAGGCGTCGAGGCTCTCGGTCGGCTTGCGTTTGACGCGATCGACCTCCGCCTGCTCCAGCGTCGGCGCGATGGCGCCCACGGCGCGCGAGGTCACCTGGTCCTGCAGCTCGAAGATATCCTCGAGCGTGCCGTCGAACCGGTCGGCCCACAGGTGCGCACCCGTCGCCGCATCGATGAGCTGGCCGGTGACGCGCACGCGGTTCCCGGTCTTGCGCACGCTGCCTTCGAGCACGTAGCGGACACCGAGCTCCTTGCTCACCCCTTTGATGTCGACGGCCCGCCCCTTGTAGGCGAAGCTCGAGTTGCGGGCGATGACGAACAGGTCGCGGAAGCGCGACAGCGCCGTGATGATCTCCTCGACCACACCGTCTGCGAAGTATTCCTGCTCGGGATCGCCGCTCATGTTCTGGAACGGCAGCACCGCGATCGACGGTTTGTCCGGAAGGGGTGGACCGTTGCGGGCATCATCGCTTGCGGCCGGATCGCCGCGCTCCTGCACGGCGCCGACGAAACGCAAGCCCTTGCGCAGGATGGTGCGGATGAGCCGCTGCTGGTCGCCATTGTCGCCGATCGCGGTCCGCGCGGCGTTGATCCGGCTCGCCAGCGTCGCCTCGGAGACGATGCGTCCATTCCACACGGCCGCCAGCAAGTCGTCGCGGGTGACCACGTGGTCCCGGTGGCGCACGAGGTGCTCGAGCAGGTCGAACACCTGAGGCTCGACGGCGCGCAGTTCGACGCCCCGGCGCAGCTCCCGCCGGCCGGTGTCCAGGATGAAATTATCGAAACAAAACAGCACGTGGTCGCTTTCCGGCGCGGCCGCCCGGCACCATGATAGCAAAATCAATCCCGCCTGAATGCAAATCCAAGCCGCCTGAAGGTGCCCTCAAGGCGAACGGGCCGGGCCCGTGCCATCGGTCGATGGCCTTGGTCGTCGAGGCAACGACAACCGGGTGCTCCATAGGAGGGTCGCGTGAACAAGCTGCTGTTGGCCATCGCGATGGCAGGAATTGGGTTCGGGCTGCTGCACGGGAGCGACCCGGCCTACGCCGAGGAGTGGCCGGCGCGGCCCGTGCGGGCGATCATTCCGTTCAGCGCCGGCAGCGCCGTCGACATCGTGCCGCGCCTGATCTTCCAAGCGCTGTCGCGCAAGCTCGGCCAGCCGGTCATCGTCGAGAATCGAACCGGCGCCGGCGGCACGATCGGAGCCGGTACGGTCGCCAGGGCGACTCCCGACGGCTACACGCTGCTGGTCAACTCCTCGTCGCACACGGTGATCCCGTCGCTCTATCCGGACATATCCTACGACACGCTGCGCGACTTCACCGCCGTGATGCCGCTCGGCAACCTGCCCACCGTGCTGGTGGTCGCGCCGTCGCGCGGGTTCAAGACGCTGCGCGACCTGATCGACGCCGCCAAGGCCAAGCCCGGCGCGATCAGCTATGCGTCCGCCGGGATCGGCAGCGCGACCCACTTTGCGGCCGAACGACTGCGGCTGAGCGCGGGCTTCGAGGGCGTGCACGTGCCGTTCCGCGGCGCGCCGGAGGCTTATCGCGAGGTGATCGCCGGACGGGTCGATTTCTCTTACGGCGTGACCGCGTCGGCGCTCCCGCTCATCCGGGACGGCAAGCTCGTGGCGCTCGCGGTCAGCACGCGAACGCGCGCCGCGGCGCTGCCCGACATGCCGACCACGCTCGAGCTCGGGTTTGCGGACTCGGACTACACATTCTGGATCGGCATGTTCGCACCCCGGCAGACGCCACATGACGTCGTCGAGACGCTGCGCCGCGAGACCGCGGCGACGCTGCACGATGCCGACATGCGCGCGAAGCTCGCCAAGATCGGTGTCGACCCGATGGACATGAGTTCCTGCGGCGTTCGACGCGCTCATCAAGGCGGAGATCGCGACGAACGCAGTCGTGGTCAAAGCCGCCAATATGAGGCCGGAGTGACGGCCGCGCCTGCGCGGAAGCAATGGCCGGTCGCGGGCCGATTATCATCCGCGGCTCGCCGCAATGGCGGTTGGACAACTTGGCGCGCATCCTGTCGCAGCAGCGGCGTAGCCCGGATGAGCGCAGCGATATCCGGGGACGAAATTCCCGGATATCGCCGCGTTCATCCGGGCTACACTACGGGCTTGGCGGATCGACAGGGAGAGAACACCGATGCCAGGTCTCCTGCACGACCACATCGCGGCGATCACCGGGGCGGGCTCCGGGATCGGCCGCGCGATCGCGCTCGGGTTCGCCCGCGAGGGCGCCCATGTCGTGGCGCTCGACATCAATGGCGAGGCGGCGGCCAAGACGGCCGCCGACATCGGCACCGCCGGCGGCCAGGCGAAAGCTTTCACGCTCGACGTCACCGATCGCGCGGCCTGCCGCGCGGCCGCGGCGGAGGTCGAGACGAGCGTCGGCGCGGTCTCGATCCTGGTCAACGACGCGGGCATCAACCGGCGCAACGCCTTTGCAGGCGACGCCGACGCCATCGTCAAGGACTGGCAGGACATCATGGCCGTGAATCTCAACGGCGTGTTCAACGTGACGCACGCCTTCCTCGGCCAGCTGCGCGCGCACAAGGGGCGCGTCATCAACATCGCGTCGATCCAGTCCTTCGTGCATGTGCGCACGCCGAACTCGGTCGCCTATACGTCGGCGAAGCACGGCGTGCTCGGCTTCACCCGCGCGCTCGCGGCGGAGCTCGGCAAGGATGGCGTCCGCGTCAACGCGATCGGCCCCGGCTTCATCGAGACGCCGCTCAACGAGCGCGTGCGCGCCACCAATCCGGAGCTGGTGAAGACGTTTCTCGACCACACGCCGCTCGGCCGCGCCGGCAAGGCGGAGGACATCGTCGGGCCGGCGCTGTTCCTGGCGTCGGATATGTCGGGCTACGTGACGGGGTCGATCGTGATGGCGGACGGCGGATACCGGGCGATCTAGCGCATATCCCGGCGAAGTGGACGCCGGTTCGCCGACAAGGATATGCGCAAATCAAGGAGGTTAGAGCATGTTCCGATTCCGCAGGAACGGGACATGATCTAACCGCCGTTCGCCGGACGGGGCGGCTCAGCGCCCGCGGACGAGGGCGAAGCGCATCGCGCGGCGCGCGGTGCCGCGGGCGAGCGAGCGCACGCCGGCCGAGATCATCATCGCGATGCCGATCGAGTTCATCAGCAGGGCCGGGACCACGACGGCCAGGACGACGGTGATGATCTGATCGTGCGACATGGGGCTCTCCAACGCTTTGCGCTTTTCTGGCTCTTCGCGTCTTGCAGAGCGTGCATAACAGGCTGTGGCGTCAGCGGAAATTCCGGTTGACCACTTAAGTGGTCTTCCCGATCACGGCGCTTACGGAGCGTTAAGGATTGGGGCGGAGGGCGTCGCCGAGGAGAGCGCGGAACCGCGGTCGGCGGGGCATGGGTACCGTCGGCGACCGGCTCTCATGTTGGCCCGACCGAGCGTTGCGCCGACGTCACACCCGAAGGGAAACAGCGCGACGGGTCTTGTCCGCGGAGGCGGCAGCTTGCAGGTTGCAAATTGGGGGGGCGGGCGCGACTCATGGTCCGCTTCGCCTGGGGGCGGCCGCGTCTGCCGAGCGGGGGCATCTTCTTGTTTGTCGACACAGCGCGACGAGCAGAGCCGATCTCGGGTCGGAGGGCCGCGCGTGCGGCCCGGCGAGCCTTTGCGGGATTCGTGGCGGTCGCGGCCGTGCTGCTGACCGGCCAGGCGGCGTGGGCCGCCTGCACGCCGGCGTCCGGGGACAACGTTACCGCCACATGCACGGGCACCACCATCAACCAAGCGGGCGGCGCTCCGGGGACGAGCGGCGGTGCAGCCGGCTACGGCGTGGCCGTCGAGACTGGATTGGCGGTCACCGTCGTGCCGGCCGCATCGGTGACCGGATCAGTCATCGGTGTGGTGTTCAATACCGGCACCGTGACCAATTCCGGCACCATCTCGGGCGGCAGCTTCACCGGCATCGACGCCAACATCACGACCGTGACCAATTCCGGCTCCATCTCAGGGGGTGTCATCGGCATCGACGCCGTCACCGCGACCGTGACCAATTCCGGCTCCATCTCGGGGAGCCTCGGCGCCGGCATGGACGTCGTCACCGCGACCGTGGCCAATTCCGGCACCATCTCGGGCAGCCAGTTCGGCATCATCGCGAACGCCACCGCGATCGTGACCAATTCCGGCACCATCTCGGGGGCCACCGGCATTAGTGTGAGGGCTCCGTCCACCCTGATCAATTCCGGCGCCGTCATCGGCACGGGCGGCACCGCGATCGATTTCAGCCACTCGCACACCGACGCGCTCACCTTCCTGCCGGGCTCGCACATCCAGGGCGCGATCCTGCTCGGCTCGGGCGACAGCGTGTCGGTGGTGGGCGGGCCGGGGGGATCGTCGTTCCTGACCTTCACGCCGAACGGGCCGTTCTCGCTCAGCGCGAGCGGCGTCGCCGTGGTCGCCGGCAACCAGGCGGCGACGCTCGACCCGACGCCGTTCGGCCTCGCCGACAAGAACCTGATGGACTTCACCCGCGGCATCTCGGGCGTGCTCGAGTTGCTCGGCGGCGGCACCGCGCCGAGCGGGCCGCTCTCCTCGGCCTTCGTGCCGGGCGACAACTTCGCGGCGCGGATCGAGAGCACATTCGCGAGCATTCCGGGGCTCGCCTATGCGGACGACACCGCGGTGTTCAAGGCGCCCACGATGGTCGCACGCGACGGCCGCGCCGTGTGGGCGCGCGGCTTCGGCGGCCAGCGCACCCAGGATGCCGACGGCATCACGCTGGGCGCCCACACGACGTATCTCGGCGGCGCGGTCGGCTTCGACATGGTGGCGCGGCCGGATCTGCGGCTCGGCCTGTTCGCCGGAGGCGGCGAGAGCCGCATGTCGCTCGACGGCAATGTCGGCTTCACCAACACCAGCACGGCGTTCGGCGGGCTCTACGGCCGCTGGGGCTTCGTGTCGCTCGGGCGCGATTCCTTCCTCGACTTCGCGCTGCACGGCGGCGGATCGACCAACGCGACCTCGCGCACGCTGACGAGCAACGTCGCGCCGTTCCTGCAGGTCGCGACCGCAAACTACAACAGCAGTTACATAAGCCCCGAGCTCAAGTACGGCATCGACGTGCCGCTGTGGGCGCAATACACGCTGACACCGTCGCTGCGCGTGCGCTACGTCGCGGGCTTCTTCGGCGGCTACACCGAGACGGGATCGAGCGCGAACCTGACGGTGGCGAGCCGCACCATCCAGGACATCGAGGAGCGCGGCGAGCTCAAGCTCACGCGCGCCACGCCGATCGGCCCCGACCTCCTGCTCACCAGCGTCCACGTCGGCGCGATCGGGCTCGAGCGGTTCGGCGACACCACGGTCAACACGGTGCTGCTCGGCGCCAACCTGCCGTTCGTGACGCCGGGCAAGAACGACGTCTCCGGCATCGTCGGCGGCGGCGGGGTCGAGTGGCGCACGCGCGAAGGCGTGTCGGTGTTCGGCAACGTCGAGGCGATCGGCTTCTCGGACCAGAGCACGGTGTGGTCGGCGCTGGGCGGCGTGCGCGTCGCCTTCTGAGCGCGGCGACTTTCCGTCGCCCGCGACACTCTCGATCTTGTTGGAACCGAATTCGTCGCCGCGACGGACCGCTCGTTCGTCGCGCTGCTGGACGCCTCGCCGGGGCATCGACCGCCGCCTTCATTGCCGCCGGCGTCTGGAAAAATCCTTTCGAACGAATTGACCGCGGACGGTTGGCTCCCCAAGCTCAAGCAGATCATCCCGTCGTATGGGGCGTCTTTGTCGACGCCAGGAGAGGTCACATGGCCGAGACGAGGACTGAAAGCGACAGCATGGGCACCATCGAGGTGCCGGCGGACAAGCTGTGGGGGGCGCAAACCCAGCGATCGCTCGAATACTTCAGCATCGGCAAGGATTTGATGCCGCGCGAAATGATCGCGGCCTACGCCACCTTGAAGAAGGCCGCCGCCGCCGCGAACCATGCCGGCAAGCGGCTCGACGCGCAGCGCTACAAGCTGATCGTGCAGGCGTGCGACGAGATCCTCGCCGGCCGGCACGACGACATGTTCCCGCTGCATGTGTGGATGACGGGCAGCGGCACCCAGTTCAACATGAACGTCAACGAGGTGATCTCCAACCGCTGCTGTCAGCTTGCCGGGACCCCCCTCGGCAGTCATGCGCCCGTTCATCCGAACGATCACGTCAACATGGCGCAGTCGTCGAATGACACGTTCCCGGCGGCGATGTGCGTCGCCGCCGCGGTCAATGTGACGCAGCGCCTGGTTCCGGCCCTCGCCGCGTTGCGCGACGCGATCGACGCGAAGGCGACGGCGTGGAGCGACATCGTCAAGATCGGCCGGACGCATATGCAGGACGCTACGCCGCTGACATTGGGCCAGGAATGGTCCGGCTACGTGGGGATGTTGACGGACGACCTCGCGTGGATCAAAGCCGCGCTGCAAGGTGTGTATCGCCTGGCGTTGGGCGGCACGGCGGTCGGAACGGGCATCGGCACGTCACCCGGCTTTGCCGAGGCCGCCGCCGCCGAGATCGCGAGGCTCACGGCGCTGCCTTTTGTCACCGCCCCCAACAAGTTCACGGTGCAGGGCGCCCACGACGCGCTGGTCCAGCTGTCGGGAACGCTGCGTACGCTCGCGGTCTCTCTCTACAAGATCGCCAACGACATTCGCCTGATGTCGTGTGGGCCCCGTGCCGGGTTTTCGGAATTGGAGATCCCGGAGAACGAGCCGGGCTCTTCGATCATGCCCGGCAAGGTCAACCCGACCCAGTGCGAAGCGCTCACGATGATCGCCGTGCAGGTGATGGCCAATGACGTGGCCGTCGGTTTCGGCGGTGCCGGCGGCTATCTCGAAATGAACGTCTACAAGCCGCTGATGATCCACAACATCGCCCACTCCATCACGATCATGGCCGACGGCTGCGTGAACTTCCGCAAGTTCCTGGTCGAGGGCACCAAGCCCAATCTGAAGAAGATCAACGAAGACGTCGAGCGCTCGCTGATGCTGGTGACGGCGCTTTCTCCCGTCATCGGTTACGACAAGGCGTCGAAGATCGCCCACTACGCCGCGGACAACGACCTCACGCTCAAGGCCGCCGCCCTCAAATTGGGCTTTGTCACGGAGGCGGAATTCGATCGCGTCGTCGATCCGAGAAAAATGATAAAGCCCGATGTCGCGACTGAACGGTGAACGATCGAGCCGCAGCCCTCAATCGAGGCATTGCGAATGGCCCACCAGACCCTGATATTGGCTGCCTCGCGCTGACGACGCGTACCGCCGGCGGTGCCGGTAGCGCGGTCGACGTCATGCGTAGCGTGACGGGAAATTGCCTACCGGCAGCCACCACCTCCGCCATCGTTCGTCTATCATCCAAGTCAATCTGTATCTTCGCGATCGAGCATTGTCGCGGCTCCTCCCGCATATCCCGCCAGGATTGATTTTCATGGAAGCTGCCGCCGACGCCCCATCCGCCCCGTGGCGAGTCATCGAGAGACGTCTCAAGCTGACAGAACAGCGTTTCGAAGAGTGGCGCTCCCTCATGGCGATCACGATCGGAACCTGCATGAATTCGCTCGTCTTGATCGTCGAAGCGACCCTCCTGCTGTACGTCATTGATTATGATCCGCCGTACCGCGTTCTCGGGACGCAGGTGATCGTGCTGATCGGCGTCACGTGGGGCCTGTCCCAGCTGCGCCCGGCATATATTTTCCTGGGTGTGGCCGCGAACATGCTGTTTCTGGCCACCTTGGTCGAGGCTACGCTGTTTTCACCAGCCGACCCGAGGGATATCCTGACACGACAAGAGGGTCTGAGCCCAACCGTGCTGGATGTAATTGCGGCTGCCGCCGGGTGCATCGTGGTATTCGCACCCGTTCTGCTGATCGCGTTTCGCGTCGTTCGCAGCACGACCGGCGAGCGCGCCATCATCGCGCTGCCCCAGCATCGGACGTTCGGATTTGTTTCCGCCGTGCAGGCGTTGTTCGGCGCGCATCCGATCTGCCTGCATCTCCCGTCGCGCGGGCGGCGCATCCTAGCCATCGGCCTGTTTGGCCTCAGCCAGCTCGTGCTGGGCCTGATCGTCGCCTTGACGATCGGGACCGCCGCAAAGCTCATGTTGGCTGTCACGCGCGTCCTCGAAGGCCGCATGCCCACGCTATTACCGGACGTTCAGATTCACCCAATCATATATCTGATCGGCGTCGTGGTCGTTCCGCTCATTGTCTTCGGCGTCGACCTCGGATGGCTGGTTGGATTGCGGTATTGGGCGAGGCGTTTCAGCCGGACGTCGCTTGAATTGATGGTCCGCGACGATTCCCGCGCGCCGATCCTTTTTCTCCGGTCGTTCAGCGACGATCAAGTGCGACTTGAACGACCAAAACGCGGCCCACTTGCTTTCCTCGTGCTCTTAGGCGAGCCGCGTCCGACCCTCGATCACGTTCTCCTGGAGGAAGGGACGGAGCTCGGACCCGTGATCGCAATCGGGGCGCCGGGGTCACGTCCTCCCTTCGGCGCGGCGCGGGCCTACATCAGCGACGATAATTGGAAGCAGGTGGTGAGCAATCTGGCGCGAAGCTCGCAGGCGATCGTGATGGCCCTCGACGAAACCGCCGGCATCGAATGGGAGGTCAAAGAGGTCCACGGCAACCAATACGCGGCGAAGATCCTTCACCTGCTGCCCCCGCGCCTGGCGCCCGCCGCGGAGGCGCGCCGGGTTGTCGCGAAAATGCGGGCGAACTTGCCCGAAGTCGCGGACCTCTTCGGCGACTTGCAGCGGTTCCTGGACGCCAACGTGCGTCCGTGCGTGGGATGGTACTTCAGGCACGATGGAGAATTGGTTGTCCTGACGACCGAACGTCCGAGCGAAGCCTCGTACCGAATGAGCGTGCGCGATTACTTTCGTTCGACCGAGGTCAAGTTGCCGGCAAAGCCGGCGCATCAGGACACTTCGAAGCCTCAACGGCTGGGCGTCGCGGCGTTCGCCATCGCGGCTGTCGCGCTCGCATTCGATTTCCTGCTGAACGCGATTGCCACCGCGAGCGACCGGGGCGGCGCCTCGAGCGTGATCGAGTCCTCTCGGATTTTCGATTATGCCCACGCGTTGCCGTGGATTCTCGGGACTGTCGCGGTCGCGGCCGGCATTGCCGGTCTCTTCGTCCGCCGCTCGGAAAAGATATTTCCGATTCTCGGAATCGTCATCGGCGCATGGCTGCTCGGTTCGGCGGCCCTCGTGCGCTGATTGGGTTCACCAAGGTGATCAAGTTCGCCGGCATCAAGGCAGAATGAAATCCGCGCTCATCGGCGCGCCCCGATCTATCGCCCGGCGCGATCGCGCCCGACCGACTGCGTCCGCGCCTCCCGCGTCACCGCCCAGATCGCGAACGACACGCAGCCCGGCAGCGCGATGCCGATCACCAGCGGCCAGGAGGTCGTGCCGAGCTCATGCGCGACCAGCGCGCCGACGGTCGCCGCGATGGTCTGCTGCACGACGCCGATGAATGACGAGGCGGCGCCGGCGCGCTCGGGGAACGGCTGCAGCGCGCCGGCGAGCGCCTGCGGCATCGCGAGGCCGAGGCCGAACAGATAGAGCGTCATCGGCGCCACGATGCCGGCGGCGGCGCGCGGCGCCAATGCGGTCGCGGCCAGCATCGCGAGGCCGCCGGCCGCAAGCGCGGCGGCGCCCCAGCCGATGGTGCGATCGAGCCCGGCGCGCGTGACCATCCGGGAGGCGATCGAGGTGCCGCCGAGATAGCCGATGCTCGCGATCGCGAACGAAAGGCCGAAGCCGAACGGCGAGAGGCCGTGCACGTCCTGCAGCACGAAGGGCGAGCCGGAGATGAAGGCGAACAGGCCGCCGTAGCCGGCCGCGATGATGCCGACATGGGCGAGCGCGCCGCGGTTGCGGGCGACGATGGCAAAGCTCCGCATGAGGCCGTCGGATGCCTGGCGCGGACGCGGCCGCAGCGTCTCGGGCAGCAGCCAATGCGTCGCCGCCATTGCGATGACGCCGACCAAGAAGATGAAGACGAAGCAGGCGCGCCAGCCGAGCGTCGCCTGCAGCAGGCTGCCGATCAGCGGCGCGACGATCGGCGCGAGCCCCATGATCATCGCCATCAGCGACAATTCGCGGCCGGCGCGCGGGCCCTCGTAGAGGTCGCGCACCACGGCGCGGGCGAGCACGATCGCGCCGGCCGAGCCGGTGGCCTGCACGGCGCGCGCGCCGATCAGCGTCGCGATCGACGGCGCCGCCGCGCAGGCGAGAGTCGCGAGGCAGAAGATCGCGAGCGCGACGCGCAGCACCGGCTTGCGGCCCCAGCGGTCGGACAGCGGGCCGTAGACAACCTGCCCGACCGCAAAGCCGATCAGGTAGGACGAGATGGTGAGCCCGACCGCGGTCGGCGATGCGGCAAGCGCCGTGCCGATCGACGGCAGCGACGGCAGGTAGAGATCGACCGAGAGCGGGCCGACCGCCGTGAGCAGCGCGAGCAGCAGCGTGAGCGCGAGGGTGTCGGGGCGGAGCATGATGTGGGGCCGTGGGCCGTAGGATGGGTTGAGCGGAGCGAAACCCATCGCTCTGCTGTCGTGGAGATGATGGGTTTCGCTTCGCTCAACCCATCCTACGGCCCCATCCTACTTCGCGCCGTAGCGATGCAGCTCGACGCCGTGAGCGTCGAGCCAGGCCTTGGCGCGGTGCGTGTCGGAGCATGCGGCGAGGACGATGCGCCAGAAGCGCGGCGAGTGGTTCATCTCGACGAGATGGGCGACCTCGTGCGCCGCGAGGTAGTCGAGCACGAAGGGCGGCGCCAGGATCAGGCGCCAGGAGAACGAGAGCACGCCGGTGGTCGAGCACGAGCCCCAGCGGCTCGCCTGGTCGCGGATGGCGACGCGGCGGACCGCGACGCCGAGGCGCTGCGCGTAGCGGCGGCTGGCGGCATCGAGATCGCGCTTCGCCTCGCGCTTGAGATGATCGAGCACGCGGCGGCCGATATGCGGCGCGGCGCCGGCGACGCAGAGCAGCGGCGTGCCGTCGGCGGCGACCTCGCGCCACGCGGTGCCGCGCGCGCCGGGCCGATGCTCGACGCGATGGTCGAGCCCGCGCACCGGCACGACGGTGCCGTGCGCGAACGGCACCGCGGCGGGCAGCCGGCCGAGCCGCGCCGCGATCCAGCCGCCATGCTTCTGCGCGAAGGCGCGCGCCTCCTTGAGGCTGCCGCGCGGCGGCATGGTGAGCACGACCTCGCGCGTCGCCGCCTGGATGCGCAGCGTGTAGCGGCGCGCCTGCGGATGGCGGCGCACGCGCACGGGATAGACCGCGCGGTCGAACGCGACCTCGATCGCTTGCGGCTCGGGCGGACGGCGAAACAGCAACGCGCGCAGCGGCATGGATGTGCCCCGGGATGGCCGGCGGAGGCCGGGCCGGTGTCGCGCGAGATTCTATGCTGATTCGGGCGCGCGCGTGGCTGTCGTGTAGGATGGGTTGAGCGCAGCGAAACCCATCACCTTGAATCGCAACCGCATAGATGATGGGTTTCGCTGCGCTCAACCCATCCTACGCACTTTGCCCACCCGACGGCGCTATCGGCGTTTCCGGGCTTTCTCTTCGGACAATTTGCGAAAAATGCAAGCGTTGTATCGATCGACACCATTGTCGTAACGCCACTTGCCGGTCGCCGGATCGCAATTGCCGCCAATCTCGACGGCACACTGCGCCTGCATCGTGTCGCATTTGCCCGCCGCCGCGGCGGACGAATGACCCGCGATCGTCAACGTCGCAACGACGGTTGCGATGGCCGCCATCCGCACGATAGTCCTCGCCCCCGAAAGCATATCCGCCCCCTCCCTTGATCGCGATTTGTCGAACCGCGAACCGTACGATAGCGATAGCCCGCATTTGCGGAAAGCTGCGTCGGGTGGGCGCGTGGTTGTCGTCATGGGAGATCGTAGGATGGGTTGAGCGTAGCGAAACCCATCACCTTGAATCGCAAGCACATAGATGATGGGTTTCGCTGCGCTCAACCCATCCTACGCGCTAACCCGAGAGTCATCTGACGACGCACGTCAGTGACGCGGGCTCACGCTTGCGTCGGTGGCGGGCTCCTTGTCGAGCGCGCCATTGGCGGCGTGGACGCCGTTTGCACCGTTGCCCTTGTGCGCGGCGCCGTTGCCGGCGCGCGGGCGGGCAGTGCGCGACGCGCTGTTGTTCGAAAGTATGAAATCGGCGATGCGCGGCGCGATCTCGGAACGGAAGCGCGAGCCGTTGAACACGCCGTAGTGGCCGACGTCGGGCTGCAGCCAATGGACCTTGCGGCTGTCGGGAATGTTGGCGCACAGGCGGTGCGCGGCCTCGGTCTGTCCGACGCCGGAGATGTCGTCGTGCTCGCCCTCGACCGTCATCAGCGCGACGCGCTTGATCTTGGCCGGATCGATCGGCGTGCCGCGATGGGTCATCCGGCCCTCGGGCAGGTCGTGGCGCACGAACACGACCTCGACGGTCTGCAGGTAGAACTCGGCGGCGAGATCCATGACGGCGAGATACTCGTCGTAGAACTCGCGGTGCTTCTGCGCCGAGTCGCCGTCGCCCTGCACCAGATTATAGAACAGCCGGCGATGCGCCTCGATGTGGCGCTCGAGGTTCATGCTGACGAAGCCGTGCAGCTGCAGGAAGCCGGGATAGACGTCGCGCATCACGCCGGGATGCGGGAACGGCACCTTGGTGATGACGTTGTGCCGGAACCAGTCGGTGCCGCGCGCCTCGGCGAGCCGGTTGACGCCGGTCGGGTTGACGCGGGTGTCGATCGGGCCTCCCATCAGCACCATCGAGTGCGGCACGTTGGGATCGCCGTTCGCCTCCATCACGGCGACCGCAGCGAGCACCGGCACGGACGGCTGGCACACCGCGATCACGTGGGTGTCGCCGCCGAGGAAATGCAGGATCGAGATGACGTAGTCGATGTAGTCGTCGAGGTCGAAGCTGCCGGCGGAGAGCGGCACCATGCGGGCGTCGGACCAGTCGGTGATGTAGACGTCGTGGGTCGGCAAGAACGCCTCGACGGTGCCGCGCAGCAGCGTCGCATAATGGCCCGACATGGGCGCGACGATGAGCAGCCGCGGCTGCGGCCGATGCGGCATGTGCGAGATCGAGCGCTCGAAGTGCAGCAGACGGCAGAACGGGCGCTCCCACACCGGCGTGACGTGCACCGGCACGCGCTCGCCCCCGACGGTCGTCTCGCGGATTTCCCATTCGGGCCGGCCGTAGCGGCGGGTCGAGCGCTCGAACAGCTCGGCGGCGGCTGCCATCGACTTGCCGAAGGTGGTGGCGGCGAGCGGATTGATCGGGTTCTTGTAGAAAAGACGCGTCGCGTCCGCGACCGCGCGCGCGGGATTGAGCGCCGCGTGGCTCATTTCCCAGAACCAATACATGGGCGCCGACAGGACGAACCCGCCGGCGGCCGGCGACGCAGGCGCGCCGCCAAATTCACCGATTGCCATGGGCCCCCCGGCCTGTGCCAGCATTTTGCATTGCAGCATAGTGTGTCGTCTGTTTGTCATAGCGTCAATAGATATAGAAATCGTTCCGGGCTTTTGTCCGGCCATGGAACTTGGCCGGTCAGCGCCAAGAATCGTTTGACAATCAACTATGTAGTGCGCCGGACGTCATTCGCCACCCTGCATCAGGGCGCCGCTCTTCCGCGCGCTTTTCAACAGCGCCATGAAGGCTGCCGCACCGCCGAGAAAGAAAACGACATTGAGCGCGAGCGCCTCGACCATGAGGTCCGAGCGGAAGACGTGGTCGATCAGCAGCGCGCGCATGCCCTCGAACACGTAGGTCGGCGGCAGCAGCCACGCGACATGCTGCAGCCAGTGCGGCAGCACGGCGACCGGATAGTAGACGCAGGTGAGCGGCAGGAAGATGAACATGATGGTCCACGCCATGTTCTCGGCGCCGAGCCCGTTGCGCAGCACGAGGCCCGACACGAAGATGCCGACCGCCCAGCCGGTGAGCAGCAGGTTGGCGAAGAAGGCCGCGAGCGCGAGGCCGAGGCCCCAGAGGTTGAAGCCGAAGAACGCGATGGCGAGCAGGCTCACCGGGATGACGCCGATGGCGAGCCGCACCACGCTCATGATCATCAGCGCGAGCACGAACTCGACCGGGCGCAGCGGGCTGATCAGCAGGTTGGCGAGATTGCGCGACCACATCTCCTCGAGGAACGAGACCGAGAAGCCGAGCTGGCCGCGAAACAGGATGTCCCACAGCAGAAGGGCGCCGATGAAGGTGCCGCCGGCACGCGCGAAGAAGCCGGCGTTCTGCGCGAGGTAGAGCTGCAGGAAGCCCCACATCAGCATCTGCACGGCCGGCCAGTAGACGAGGTCGAGCAGCCGCGGCCAGGACGAGCGCAGCAGATAGGAATAGCGCAGCACCATGGCGCCGACGCGCGTGAAGCTCATTGCGCCGCCTCCCGCGCCTCGCCGCGGCCGCGCGCCACGTCGAGGAAGACTTCCTCGAGCGTTCCGCGGCCATAGCGCGCGAGCAGCTCCGGCGCCGTGCCGTCGTCGACGATCGAGCCGCGCCGCATGATGATGACGCGGTCGCACAGCCGCTCGACCTCGACCATGTTGTGCGAGGCGAGCAGGATGGTGGCGCCGCGCTTCTTGCGATAGCGGTCGAGATGCGCGCGGATCCAGTCGGCGGTGTCGGGATCGAGCGAGGCGGTCGGCTCGTCGAGGAGGAGCACCTCGGGCTCGTTGATGAGCGCCTTGGCGAGCGCGACGCGGGTGCGCTGGCCGGACGAGAGCTTGCCGGTCTCGCGGTCGATGAACTCGACGAGGTCGAGCTCGGCGGCGAGCGCTTTGATGCGGCTTTCGAGATCGGCGACGCCGTAGAGCCGGCCGAACACACGCAGGTTCTGCCGCACGGTGAGCCGCTTCGGCATCTCGACATAGGGGCTCTCGAAGTTCATGCGGCCGAGCACGCGGTAGCGCTCGCGCGGCATGGCGTGGCCCAGCACCTGCACGCTGCCCTCGCTCGGCTCGACCAGGCCGAGGATCATCGCGATGGTCGTGGTCTTGCCGGCGCCGTTGCCGCCGAGCAGCGCCGGTGATCGAGCCGGGCGCGAGCGCAAACGAGATGCCGGCGACCGCGGTCGCGGCCTTGTAGCGCTTGACGAGGCGAGCGACCGCGATGGCAGGTGGGGCGGACATGGCGGCGGATATAGCACGGCACGCGGCCCCTGCCCCACACGCCTCCTCGTGGTGAGTTATCCATCGGCATTGCCGACCCGCCGCGGATGAAACGCCGCAAGTGCAAGCAGCGCCACAGCAGCCGCCACGCAAGTCGAGGTCGCCCGGCTTGCGTCTCGAATAGTGCCGATCTCGGACAAGTCCGAGATCGGCGTCCTGCGAGACCCCGGTCACCACAAACGCGAGCACGGGCTCCTCATACGACATCCTGAGAAGCGGACGGCACCGAATCAAAGGGTGCGGACTGGAGCCGGACACGGACAGACGTAGGCGGAGCGCTGATCGGGATAACGAAGGGTCTCGGAGCAAGAAATTTCGCTGAAATTTGCCTTGGCGAGGACCTCCGCACGGGAGACGCGGCCGCGGTGCGGTATCTTCTTACAGCAAGGTGGCGCGAGTGATTGGAGCTGCGGCCTCGCGGGCGACTCGCCGGGCGTCCGATCCGCCTCTAGACTGGTCTGCCGCGACGACCCGCAAATTTCGTCGGTTGCTCGGCCTTCTCTCGGCGTTCATTCGTTACGGCCAGCGCGAGCCGTGATGACCTGTCCGCGTCAATGCACCCCTGACCAACCCTGGAGCAGAAGCATGAGCACGCGCCTAAACCGTCGAGCCGCCATCGGCCTGATCGCCATCATGGCAGCCTCTCCATTGCTCGCGTCGTCCGTGCGCGCGCAGGACGTCGTCCTCGCGATCAAGGGCTATGATCCGGTCGCGTATTTTACCGATGGGCACCCGGTGCGCGGTCTCGCGGATTTCGAGTACGTCTGGGACGACCACGTCTACCGCTTCGCGAGCGTGGAACATCGTGACATGTTCAAGGGCGATCCGGTCCGCTACGCGCCGCAGTTCGGAAACTTCTGCGCGATGGCGCTGGCCAAGGGCCAAGTGGTCGTTGCCAACCCGGAGAACTGGTTGATCAGCGACGGCAAGCTCTACGTCTTCGGCAGCCCGGCGCCGGCCGGACCGGCTCTCTTCCAAAGGGACCTCGACGGCAACATCAAGAACGCGAATCAAAATCGGCCAATTCTGCCCAAGATGTGATCCTCAATGATCAGAGCGCGGGCCGGCCTCTTCCAGATAGAGGCCGGCCTTGCGCATGCCATCGCGCAAGTGGGCCAGGTCCTCCGCCTTGAGGAATTTGCTGCCAAATTCCCGGGCATCGAAAGTCGGGTCGAGACGGCGAATCGCCGTGACAACCCGCGCCACTTCGCTGTCTTTCTTCTGCTCCGCATAGGCCGCGGCGAGTACAACACGGCTGAAGCTCGCGCCTTCAGTCCGCTGCAGGTTGAGCGCGGCCTGCTCGACCGCGGCGTCGTAGCGGCCTTTCAGGTAATACGCGAGGCTCAGAGCGAACCGGTCCATCGCTATGAGCTCGGGGTCAATGCGTAGCGCCAGTTCCAGGTCCTCGATCGCCGCATCGGTTTCACCCAGCCACATGCGGATGTTGCCGCGGCCCGCCAGCGCATGAGCATCGTTGGGATTGAGCGCGATAGCCCGGTCTATCTCAACTCGGGCCTGCTCGTAACGCTGATAGAAGATGTGGATGCGACCGAGAATGACGTGCGCGCGCACGTCGAACTCATCGAGCGCCAGGGCCTTGTTCGCCATGTCCTCGGCGCGGCCGACCGTCTCGGAGGGCGATTCGGCCCAGCCCATCGACGTTGCGGTGAAATATGTTTCGGCGAGCGCCGCATACGCGGCCGCATCGTTCGGATCAATCTCGATGCCGCGGCGCAACAGCGAGCGTGCCTGGACCAATTCGGCACGCGTCGGCCGCAGCAATGCCGGCCTGGCGCGAAGCACGTAATCGTAGGACGCGAGATTCGCGCCGGACTTGGCGAGCACCCGCCGCCGTTCGATCTCCGTCACCCGAATGGCAAGCACGCCAGCTACCTGCATGATGAATTTGTCCTGCAGGGCGAACAGATCCGAGTATGGCTCATCGAAGCGAGCCGACCAGAGCACCCGACCGTCCGAATCGACCAGCTGCGCCGCCATCCGGACACGATCGCCGGTTTGCAGCACGCTTCCTTCGACCTGATACCGAACGCCAAGCCGGCGGGCGATTTCGCCCGGGCTCGCGGATGCGCGCCGATAGCCCGACACGGCATTCCAGGACATGACCGTCAACTCGGGAAATCGTCCGAGCGCGGTGATGAGGTCCTGAGTCAAACCATCGGCGAAGTATTCGCGCGCGGAATCGTCGCCTTGGTTCAGCAACGGGAGAATGGCGATGGCAGGTCGCGCGGCCGCTACCGCGGCCCGCGAGCCGAGGTGCAAACGTGCAAAGATGCCGGACGCCTGCCACACGTTCGGCGTCGTGAACCACACCGCACCGATGATCAGGATCATCAGCAGGGCGGACGCAGCGAGCACGCGGGCGCTCAATCGCGACCACCCGCTCGCTGACGGCGCATTGGACGCCGTTTCGACCCGCTCCAACCGCGAGCCTGGGGCGCCAGCGGAGTCGGGTTCAACTCTCCGTGCGTTTCCCCAAACGATCGCGACGTCGACCTCGGTAACGTCAACCTCGAAACGATAGCCGCGCCGCGGTATCGTCTTGATCAAGCCTGCGCCTTCGTCACCGATTGCCTTCCGAAGCTCACTGATGCTTTGGACCAGCGTATCGTCGGTCACTGCAACGTTCGGCCAGACTGCAGCGAACATCTCGTCCTTGGACACCAGCCGGCCACAGTTCTCGACGAGGTAGCGCAGCACCGAGAAAGTCTTCGGCCGCAGGACGATTTCGCTCTCGTCGAGCAATAGACACCCTCGCTCCAGATCGAGCACGTAACGATCGAAACGAAGCTGTTTCGCTCGCGTGCCCTCCGGCGCCGTTGGATCCCGAGTGCTCATTGCGTCATACGCATACGAAGTCCGCGTGAGGTTACGGCGCTTCATCCCACGAGCGTGCGCGTTCCGGCAACGTCGGTGGAGAGCCGCGCTATCCTAGATGGGCGCTTGAAGCGAGTCGGAAGATTCCGGCCTGCGAAGCTGACGTGCATCGGCCGATCGGCTGGAAAAACGCCTCACCGCGACTGTGGGACGAGGTGATGCGCCCGTCAATAGTCTTCAGGCAACATCAGCGTCAGAACGCGGATAACGACGGCTTCTCCATTTGCGTCCTCGACATGCAACTCCTCATGCGATGATGAGGGCGGATCGAATCTCATGACGGCATATAATGCGCGGATTCGCAGGGGAGGAAAACACATGCCCGCCATCACGCTCGATCAGGCCAACACCATCATCGCGGCAATCCTCGCGCGTGGGGCCGAGCTCGACTGCCGGCCGCTGTCGGTGATCGTGGTCGAGCCGGGCTGCAAGCCGAAGGCGTTCCAGAAGGAGGACGGGTCCTCGATGATCCGCTTCGAGATGGCGTTCGGAAAGGCATACGCGGCGCTCGCGCTCGGCCGCAACTCGAAGCTCGTGCGGGTGCGCGCGCAGGAGAAGCCGATCTTCATGGACTACCTGATCGGAGCGAGCGGCGAGCAGATCTTTCCCGAGGGCGGCGGCATGCTGATCCGCGACGCCGACGGCGAGGTGATCGGCGCGGTCGGCGTCACCGGCGACACCGAGGATCGCGACGAGGAGCTCGCCGCGCACGGCATCCACGCGGCCGGCCTCAAGACGGACGATGATTGCGAGACGATGGGCCGGCGGGTGAACGTGAGGAAGACGAAGTAGGAAGACGAGTAGGATGGGTTGAGCGGAGCGAAACCTATCGCGTGCGGCCGCCCGCGGCAGGGCCGAGGATGGGTTTCGCTCCGCTCAACCCATCCTACGCTGCTATGCAGCGCGCGCAGGCAAGACGTGGATGGCCGGGACAAGCCCGGCCATGACGAATAGCCTGGACAAATAGCCGCTGCCCCCGCCTGCATCCGCCTTTTCCCGCCGCCCCCAGCATGGTCTAAGCTTGGCGCGCAGGACGGCACTAAAGACCGATCAATTCCCGAGGGCGGTGTGGACGCATTGGCGGACCAGGCGAGCGTGACGCTCCGCGACGCGGTCGCGGAGGAAGCCGCGCATGCGGGCGCGGCCGCGCGCCGGCGCCGGCTCGCATCGGCGGGCTGGATCACGTTCCTGCTCGCGGTGCTCGCCTTCCTGGTGATCTATCCGGTCGCCATGCTCATCGTCGGCGCGCTGACGAACTCCAATCCGGTGGTCGACGGCCTCGCGGGCCTGCACCCGTCGTTCGCCAATTTCGCGACCGTCCTCACCAACCCGAACGTGCTCGATGCGCTGGTCAACTCGCTGATCGCCTGCGGCGGCGGCACCGCGCTCGCGCTCGCGATCGGGCTCACGTTCTCGTGGATCGTGGTGCGCACCAACACGCCGTGCAAGCGCTTCATCGCGGCCGTGAGCATGATCCCGCTGTTCGTGCCGCCGCTCGTCGCCGGCGTCGCCTGGGTGATGCTCGGCTCGCCCAAGACCGGGCTGATCAACACGGCGTTCAAGTGGCTCGGCTTCGACTTCCGCGTCGATCTCTACACCATGAGCGGGATGATCTTCGTATTCGGCATCTACTATGCGCCCTACGTCTACATGTTCACCGCGTCGGCGCTGCGCAACATGGACCCGAGCCTGGAAGAGGCCGCCGAGGTCGCGGGCGCGAGCCCCGTCGCAACGCTGTTCACCGTGACGTTCCCGCTCATCCTGCCGGCGATCATCTCGGGCATGCTGCTCTCCTTCGTGGTGATGCTCGGCATCTACGGCATCCCGGCGGTGCTCGGCGCGCCGGCGAACATCTCGGTGCTCACCACCTACATCTTCAAGCTCACCGCCTGGCAGCCGCCGCTCTACAACACGGCCGCCGCGGTCGCCGTGGTGCTGATGGTGGTGACCGTCTTCCTCGTGGTCATGCAGCAGAAGGTGATCGCGGGGCGCAGCTACGCGACGGTCGCCGGCAAGGCGTTCCGCCCGCGCAGCCTCGACCTCGGGCCGTGGCGCTGGGTGACGCTCGCGCTCGCGGTGGTCTACCTGCTGGTTGTCGTCATCCTGCCGACGCTCGCGCTCGTGGTCACGGCGTTCCGCAAGTTCATGTTCATCCCGACGCTCGCGAGCCTCGTCGACATGCGGCAGTACTCGCTGATGCATTTCCGGGCGGTGTTCGACAACTCGATCACCATGCTGTCGATCTGGAACACGCTCGAGGTCGGCGTGATCACGGCGATCGCCGGCGGCGCACTCGCGTTCGCGATCGGCTACACGGTGCACCGCACGCAGGTCGGCGGCCGGCGCACGATCGACCTCGTGTCGAGCCTGCCGGTCGCGATCCCGGGACTTGTCATCGGCGTCGCCTACCTGTGGGCGTGGATCGCGATTCCGGGCGGGCTCTACGGCTCGATCTGGATCCTCGCGCTCGCCTTCATCGCGCGCTTCATGCCGGACACCGTGAAGGTGCTCTCCACCTCGTTCATGCAGATCCACCGCGAGCTGGAAGAAGCCGCCTGGATCTGCGGCCGCGGGCTCCTCTCCACCATCCGCACCATCGTGCTGCCGCTCGCGAGCCCGGGCGTGATCGCCGCCATGACGCTGCTGTTCGTGCTCGGCATCCGCGAGCTCGGCTCCTCGCTCTTCCTCTACACCAGCAACACCACCGTGATGGCGGTGCTGCTGCTCGACTATTACGAAGGCGGCAACACCGGCAAGACGGCCGCCTTCAGCCTGGTGCAGACGATCATGCTCGCCGTGCTGATCGGCGGCGCCAACCTGATCAAGTCGCTGGTCGCGCGGCACGCCGCCGCCAAGGCCAGCCGGACTGCTTGAACCGCACGACAACGAACAAATGAACGCAAGGGAGTGACCATGACGACGACTCGCAGATCGATCCTCAAAGGCGCCGGCGCCGCGGCACTCGCGATGCCGGCGCTGGCGACGCGCGCATTCGCGGACGGCGAGTTCGGCTCGGCCGAGCTGATCGCGGCGGCGAAGAAGGAAGGCAAGCTCGTCTACTACACGGCGAACTTCGCCGAGGTCGAGCAGGAGGTGATCAACGCCTTCAACAAGCGCTTCCCCGACATCAAGGTCGAGATGGTGCGCGCGCCGGGCGGCCAGCTCATCACGCGGGTGAAGACGGAAGCGGCGGCGAACAAGCTCTCGGCCGACGTGGTCGACCACTCCGACCGCGCGCTGATGAGCGAGCTCCTCGACCTGTTCCAGGACTACGCGCCGCCGAACGCGGCCGACTATCGCACCGACGTGATGATCTCGCCCAAGCTGTGGCCGCGCGTCACGCTGGTGTGGTCGATCGCCTACAATTCGGCGCTGGTGCAGAAGCCGCCGCAGACCTGGATGGACCTCACCAAGCCGGAATACAACAAGAAGCAGATCGGCCAGGTGATCGCGGCGTCGGGCGGCACCACCTGGACCCGCATCATGTTCGAGCGCCAGGTGCTGGGCGAGGACTACTGGAAGAAGCAGGCCGCGACCGACCCGGTGCTCTTCCCCTCGGGCGCGCCGCTCGGCGACGCGATCGTGCGCGGCGAGGTCACGATGGGCCCGATCCTCTACAACGCGATCTTCCCCAAGCAGCGCGACGGCGCGCCGGTCGAGATGGTGTTCGCGCCGGAGGGCGCGCCGGTGAACCCGTATGCGAGCGGCATCCCGAAGACGGCGGCGCATCCCAATGCGGCGAAGCTCTTCCTCAACTGGTGCATGTCGGTCGAGGGCCAGACCTTCATGATCAAGGAGCAGGGCAACCTGACGGCGCTCAAGAAGGCGCCGTTCTACCCGAAGGGATTCGACCCGGCCAAGGTGAAGCTGTGGGTGCCGGACTTCAAGCAGTACGTCGCCCTGCACAAGCAGTGGGTCGAGGACTGGAACAAGACGTATAATTATCGGCAGTAACACGTAGGGTGGGCAACCGCGCGTGCTCATCCGCCGCCGCGTGGGCAAAATCGCATGCGCGCGGTTGCCCACGCGGAAACGCATGTGAATGCGATTTTGCCCACCCTACGCACTGAGTAAAAGGATACGAAGTGGCCGCAACGCTCGACGTGCGCGATCTGGTCAAGGCGTTCACCACCGGACACCGGGCGGTGGACGGCGTGAGCTTCACGGTGCCGGCGGGCGAGATCGTCGTGCTGCTCGGGCCGTCGGGCTGCGGCAAGACCACGACGCTGCGCTGCGTCGCCGGGCTCGAGCATCCGACCGGCGGCGCGATCTCGATCGGCGGCAACACCGTGTCGTCGCCGGCCGACGGCGTGATGGTGCCGGCGCGCCAGCGCGGCATCGGCATGGTCTTCCAGTCCTACGCGGTGTGGCCGCACATGACGGTGGCGCAGAACGTGCGCTATCCGCTGAAAGCGCGCGGCGTATCGCGCGCCGACGCCGAGCGGCAGGTCGCCGGGGCGCTCGATCTCGTCGGCCTGCGCGAATATGCCGACCGCCCGGTCGTGTCGCTGTCGGGCGGGCAGATGCAGCGCGTCGCGCTCGCGCGCAGCATGGTCTATCGCCCGCACCTGATCCTGCTCGACGAGCCGCTGTCGAACCTCGACGCCAAGCTGCGCGTGCGGCTGCGCGACGACCTGCGCCGGATCCTCAAGGCGACCGGCATGACGGCGCTCTACGTCACGCACGATCAGTCGGAGGCGGTCGTGCTCGGCGACCGGGTCGGCGTGATGCGCGACGGCAAGCTGCTGCAGATGGCGCCGCCCGCCGAGATCTACAACCGGCCGGCGGATCTCTTCGTCGCCAACTTCACCGGCGCTTCGAACGAGCTCGCCGGCAGATTGATCGCACGCAACGGCGAGTTCGGCACGGTCGATCTCGGCGGCGGCCAGCGCGCCGAGGCGGCGCTGCTGCATCAGCTCGCGCCCGGCGACGCGGTGCGCATCGCGCTGCGGCCGGAGAACATCGCGCTCGGCCAGCGCAACGGCACCAACAGCTTCGAGGCGCGGGTGGTCGAGCGGCGCTACCAGGGCACGCAGACCGCCTACGACATCGACCTGTTCGGCCACCGCCTCGAGGTCGTGGAGCTCGGCACCGCGGTGCGCCACGAGGTCGGCGCCACCGCGCCGGTGACGCTGCCGCGCGAAGCGCTGTGGGCGTATCGCGATACGGGGAAGGCGGTCGAGGAGTAGCGGGACGGGCACTGAACCTGCGCTCCCTCTCCCCGTTCTTACGGGGAGAGGGAGCGCAGGCGCCGAGCAAGCGGCCGCCCCGCGACGGAACGTCGCCGCGCGGAGGCGCGTTTTGCTTTATGATCGCGCCATGCCGTCCGACGCGCCGAGCTTCACCGACTACCCGCTGCGTAGCGTGCGGCTCGACACGCTCATCCGCCTGCGCTGGCTCGCGGTGTTCGGGCAGACCGCGGCGGTCCTGATCGTCAACGACGGCCTCGATTTCGACCTGCCGCTGTGGCCGTGCCTCGCCGTGATCGGCCTCTATGCCTGGCTCAATATCGCGCTGCGCCTGCGCTTTCGCGGCAACCACCGGCTCGAGCCCGACCGCTGCGCCTGGCTGCTCGCGGTCGACATCACCGAGCTCGCGGTGCTGCTCTTTCTCACCGGCGGGATGCAGAACCCGTTCGCATTCCTGTTCGTCGGCCCGGTGCTGATCTCGGCGACCGCGCTGCCGGCGCGCATGACGCTGATGCTCGCGGGCTTCACCATCGTGTGCGCGACCCTGCTGCTGTACTGGCACAACGCGCTGCCGTGGTACCCGAGCGAGGAGGCGCAGGATCTGCCGCAGCCCTACGTCGTCGGCGTCTGGCTCGCGCTGCTCCTGTGCATCGGCTACATCAGCGTCTATGCGTGGCAGATCCTCGAGGAGTCGCGCCAGCTCGCCGAGGCGCTCGCCGCGACCGAGATCGTGCTCTCGCGCGAGCAGCACCTGATCCAGCTCGACGGGCTCGCGGCCGCCGCCGCGCACGAGCTCGGCACGCCGCTTTCCACCATCGCGCTGGTCTCGCGCGAGCTGCAGAAGGCCCTGGGCGAGAACTCGCCGCACGCCGACGACGTGAAGCTGCTGCGCGAGCAGGTGCAGCGCTGCGGCGACATCCTCGGCAAGCTCACCCAGCTTCCGGGCGGCGGCGAGCCGTTCGAGCGCATGAAGCTCTCCGCCCTGATCGAGGAAGTGGTGGCGCCGCATCGCAATTTCGGCGTCGACATCACTGTTGCGATGCCGCGGGGCGCCGGCGACGAGCCGGAAGTGGCGCGCAGTCCGGCGATCATGTACGGGCTCGGCAACCTGGTCGAGAACGCCATCGATTTTGCGCGCGAGCAGGTCGAGATCGCGGCCGACTGGGGCGGCGACAAGGTCACGGTCACGATCAACGACGACGGGCCGGGCTTTCCGCCCGAGATCATGGACCGCATGGGCGAGCCCTTCGTTACCGGCCGCCGGCAGCGGCAGCGCGCCGCCAACGAAAACCCCGGGCTGGGGCTCGGTTTCTTCATCGCCAAAACGCTGCTGGAACGCTCGGGCGCGCGGCTCGCCCTGGAAAACCGCCAGTTCCCGCAGCGTGGCGCCATCGTAAAGGTGCGCTGGGGCCGCGCCGATTTCGAGCGGCCTCTAGTGGGCGCTGCAGCATAGGTTCACCAACCCGGAACAAAGGTAATCGCGCTATTGGTGTTCACCATGCTTTGGGTCCATATCAAAGACGGGTCGCGACGCGATTGGCCGGAGGTATTCATATGGCTATGATGGACAATGGCACGCCCACAAAGGCTCCCCCGATGACAGACCTCGGACTCTCGCCCCAAGCCGACCGCTCGCTGCTGTTGGTCGAGGACGACAAATCCTTTCTCCAGCGGCTCGCCCGCGCCCTCGAGGGCCGCGGCTTCACGGTCACCACCGCCGAGACGGTGGCGGACGGGCTCACGCAAGTGGACAAGGTCTCGCCCGCCTTCGCGGTGGTCGACATGCGGCTCGGCGACGGCAACGGGCTCGACGTGATCTCGGCGCTCAAGAAGCGCCGGCCCGACGCACGCGGCGTCGTGCTCACCGGCTACGGCAACATCGCGACCGCCGTGACGGCGGTGAAGATGGGCGCTTTCGATTATCTCTCGAAACCCGCCGACGCCGACGAGGTCGTGGCCGCCCTGCTCGCGCTGGAGGGCCGCAAGCCCGACCCGCCCGAGAACCCGATGTCGGCCGACCGCGTACGCTGGGAGCACATCCAGCGCATCTACGAGCTGTGCGGCCGCAACGTGTCGGAGACGGCGCGCCGGCTCAACATGCATCGCCGCACGCTGCAGCGGATTCTGGCGAAGCGCGCGCCGAAGTAGCGACGCAGACGCAGGGTGGGCAAAGGCGCGTTGCTCACGCGTTTCCGCGTGGGCAAAATCGCCATCGCGCCTTTGCCCACGCGGCAACGCAGCGCCAGGCGATTTTGCCCACCCTACAGCTCGTACGGCCCCTGCGGATCGCTGAGCGCCTGCAATCTCCGCGCGGCCGCGTGCGCGAAGGCGAGCATCATGCTGCGGCGCGTCGAGGCGTGCAGACGATGCTCGGGCGCGTCGCGCAGAAGCTCGGCGCCGTAGGCGTCGGCGACGATCAGGCCAGCATCCTGCGGGAAGATATCCGCGGGCACGTGCGCGGCGGTCGCGAAGAACAGGCGATCGCAGTGCGCCCGGTAGTCCGGCCATTTCTGGTCGACGCGGAAATCCTCGACAGAGGACTTGATCTCGACGATCCAGATCTCACCGTCATGGCGCAGCGCGACGAGGTCGGCGCGCCGGCCAGAGGCGAGCGGCAGCTCGCTGATGCAGGAAAGGCCGTGCGCCACGAGCAGGCGCTGGGTGCCGCGAGCGACCGCGAGCGCGGTCGGCGACTGGCGGCCGTCGAGTGAAACGATCGGCGGATCGGCGACGAGGCTCATTCGACGGCGCTCCTCGGTGCGGCGCGCTCCGGAAAGGCGCTTGCGAGCGCCTCGCGCGCCGGCGCGATCACGCCGCGCTCGGTGATGAGGCCGGTGACGAGCCGCGCGGGCGTGACGTCGAACGCATAGTTGGCGACGCCCGAGCCTTTCGGCACCACGCGCACGGTCTCGATGCGGCCCTCCGCGGTCTCGCCCGAAATCGTCGCGACCTCGTCGGCGCCGCGTTCCTCGATCGGGATGTCGCGGCCATCCGCAATGGTGAAATCGATCGTCGGCGACGGCAGGCCGATGTAGAACGGCACGCCGTTGTCGTGCGCGGCAAGCGCCTTGAGATAGGTGCCGATCTTGTTGCACACGTCGCCGTTGGCGGTGACGCGGTCGGCGCCGACGATCGCGATGTCGACGCGGCCGTGCTGCATGAGGTGGCCCCCGGTATTGTCGGCGATGACGTGATGCGGGACGCCGTGGTGGTTGAGCTCCCAGGCGGTGAGCGAGGCGCCCTGGTTGCGCGGGCGCGTCTCGTCGACCCAGACATGGACCGGCACCCCCGCGTCATGCGCCGTGTAGACCGGCGCGAGCGCGGTACCGATATCGACGGCGGCGAGCCAGCCGGCATTGCAGTGGGTCAGCACGTTGACGGGCGCGCCGTTCTTGGCGGCGGCAATGCCCTCGATCAGCCTGGCGCCATGCTGGCCGAGCGCGCGGTTGATGGCGACGTCCTCCTCGACGATCGCGCCGGCGCGCGCGTAAGCCGCCATGACGCGCTCGCCGCGCGGGCGGTTGCGCACCGCCGCGATCATCTCGTCGAGCGCCCAGCGCAGGTTGACGGCGGTCGGCCGGGTGGCGAGCAGCGTCGCATAGGCGCGCTCGAGCGCCTCGTCGGAGGCGTCCTCGCGCAGCGCGAGGCACATGCCATAGCCGGCGGTCGCGCCGATCAGCGGAGCGCCGCGGATCACCATGGTCGCGATGGCGGCGGCCGCGTCGGCGAGCGTGGTAAGGCGCTTGGTCTCGAAGCGGTGCGGCAGCTTGGTCTGGTCGATGACGCCGACCGACCAGCCGTCGAGTTCGAGCCAGATCGTGCGCCACGATTTGCCGTCGATTTTCATGGGCTTTCCGCTGCGCCTCGGTTCCCCTCCCCCCGCTTGCGGGGAGGGTCAGGGAGGGGGCAAGTCTGCGCACTCATGCACTCGGGGCCTCCCCCTCCCCACCCTCCCCTGCAAGCGGGGGAGGGGGTGAGAGGCCCGTCGTGTTGCGATCAGAAGAACGCCTGGATGCCGGTCTGGGCGCGGCCGAGGATGAGGGCGTGGATGTCGTGGGTGCCCTCGTAGGTGTTGACGGTCTCGAGGTTGGAGAGCACCCGCATCACGTGGAACTCGTCGGAGATGCCGTTGCCGCCGTGCATGTCGCGCGCCACCCGGGCGATGTCGAGCGCCTTGCCGCAGTTGTTGCGCTTCATCAGCGAGACCGAGGGCGGCGCGGCGGTGCCCTGCTCCATCATGCGGCCGAGCGCGAGCGCGCCGGCGAGGCCGAGCGCGATCTCGGTCTGCATGTCGGCGAGCTTCTTCTGGATGAGCTGGTTGGCGGCGAGTGGCCGGCCGAACTGCTTGCGGTCGAGCACGTATTGGCGCGCGCGGTGCCAGCAGAACTCGGCGGCGCCCATGGCGCCCCAGGCGATGCCGTAGCGCGCATTGTTGAGGCAGCCGAAGGGGCCGGCGAGGCCCTTGGCGTTGGGCAGCAGGCTCTCTTCCGGCACGAGCGCGTCGTCGAGCACGATCTCGCCGGTGGTCGAGGCGCGCAGCGACAGCTTGCCCTCGATCTTCGGGGTGGCGAAACCTTTGGTGCCGCGCTCGACGATGAAGCCGCGGATGACGCCGTCGAGCTTCGCCCAGACGATCGCGACGTCGGCGAAGGGCGCATTGGAGATCCACGTCTTGGCGCCGTTGAGCCGATAGCCGCCCGCCGCCTTGTCGGCGCGCGTCACCATCGAGCCCGGATCGGAGCCGTAGTCGGGCTCGGTCAGGCCGAAGCAGCCCGCCATCTCGCCGGTCGCGAGCTTGGGCAGGAATTTCTTGCGCTGCGCCTCAGTGCCGTACGCGTAGATCGGGTACATCACGAGCGAGGACTGCACCGACATGGCGGAGCGATAGCCGGAATCGACGCGCTCGATCTCGCGCGCGATCAGCCCGTACGAGACGTAGCCGAGGCCGGCGCCGCCGTATTCCTCCGGGATGGTCGCGCCGAGCAGGCCGAGCGCGCCCATCTCGTTGAGGATTTCGCGGTCGAAGCGCTCCTCCCGATAGGCCGTGAGGACGCGCGGCATCAGCTTGTCCTGCGCGTAGCCGCGCGCGGTGTCGCGCACCATGCGCTCGTCTTCGCCGAGCTGGGCCTCGAGGCCGAGCGGGTCTTCCCAGTCGAATTCGGCGGACGGCTTGGCGCGCGCCGGCTGATCGGAACGCTTCTCGGCGGCTTGCGGCATGGCGGACTCCTGGGCGGCGCACGGCTGCGCCTTCGGCCGCATTATAGATCGCCCTGCCGCCGCCGCACAGATGCGCTACCATTGGGTACGCGTGCAATGGAGACACGAATGAAATTCGGCATCGGTCAGCCCGTGCGGCGCCACGAGGATTTGCGGCTCATCACCGGCGGCGGCCGCTACACGGACGACATCGTCCTGCCGCGCATGGCGCGCGCCTTCGTGCTGCGGGCGCCGATGGCGCATGCGCGGATCAAGCGGATCGATGCCGCGGCAGCGCGGCGGATGCCCGGGGTGCTGCTGGTCGCCACCGGCGAGGACCTGCGCGCCGACGGCCTCGGCGATCTCCCCTGCGTGACGCCGCTCAACAACCGCGACGGAACGCCACGGCACGACACGCCGCGCCCGGTGCTGGCGACGGCCAAGGTGCGGCATGTCGGCGAGCCCGTGGCGCTGGTCGTCGCCGAGACGCTCGCGGCGGCGCGCGACGCCGCGGAAGCGATCGAGGTCGAATATGAGGGCCTGCCGGCGGTCACCGGCGCCAAGGAGGCGACCGCGCCGGGCGCGCCGCAGCTGTTCGCGCATGTCTCCGGCAACGTGGTGTTCGACTGGGACAACGACATGGGCGACGCCAAGGCGACGGACGCCGCCTTCGCGGCGGCGGCGCGCACCGTCACGCTCGAGCTCGTCAACAACCGCGTCGTCGCCAATTCGATGGAGCCGCGCAATGCGATCGGCGACTACGACGAGGCCGGCGAGCGCTCGGTGCTCTATACGGCGACGCAAGGCCCGCACTTCGTGCGCGATCCGCTCGCCGACCTGGTGCTCAAGGTGCCGAAGGAGAAGTTGCGCCTGATCACACCCAATGTCGGCGGCGGCTTCGGCATGAAGGCGTTCGTCTATCCCGAGCATGCGCTCGTCGTGTGGGCGAGCCGCAAGCTCAAGCGGCCGGTGAAGTGGCAGGAGGACCGCTCCGAGGGGTTCGTCTCCGACAATCAGGGACGCGATCACGTCACCCGCGCCGAGCTCGCGCTCGACGCCAAGGGCCGCTTCCTGGCCTTACGGGTCTCGGTTCTCGCCAATCTCGGCGCCTATCTCTCGCCATTCGGCAGCTTCGTGCCGACACGCTCGACGGACCTCGTCAGCGGCCTCTACGCGATCGGCGCGATCCACGTGAACGTCAAAGGCGTGTGCACCAACACGGTGCCGGTGTGCGCCTATCGCGGCGCCGGCCGGCCGGAAGCCGCGTATCTGCTCGAGCGCCTGGTCGATCTCGCGGCGCGCGAGCTCGGAAAAAGTCCCGACGCGATCCGCCGCGTCAACTTCGTGCCGCCGTCCGCGATGCCCTACGTGTCGGCGACCAAGCTGCGCATCGATTTCGGGCGAGTTCGAGCAGGTGATGGACCTGTGCATGGACGCGGCGGAATGGCCGTCGTTCAAGAAGCGGCGCAGAGATAGCGAACGCGCCGGCAAGCTGCGCGGCATCGGCATGGCCACCTATACGGAGCGGTGCGGCGGCGGCTTTCCCGAAACCGCGTCGATCGAATTCAAGGACGATCGCGTCGAGCTGGTGATGGGCAACCAGGAATACGGCACCGGCCTCATCACCGCCTACAAGCAGATCGTCTGCGACCAGCTCGGCCTCGATGCGGACCGCATCGACGTGATCATGGGCGACACCGATCGCACGCCGTCGGGCCTCACCGGGGGCTCGCGCGCGCTCGCGGTCGCGGGCTCGGCGCTCCACGAGGCCGGGCACGCGGTCGTCGCCAAGGGCCGGGAGCTCGCCGCACACCTTCTCGAGGCCGCCGCGGGGGACGTCACCTTTGCGGACGGCGTCTTCTCCGTGGCCGGCACCGATCTGCGCCTCGATCTTCTCGAGGTCGCCAAGGCTGCGCGCGATCCCAAGCGGCTTCCGCCCGGCATGACGCCCGGACTGGACGCGACGCACAAGCAGGTGCCGCCGGCCCAGACCTTTCCCAACGGCTGCCACATCGCGGAAGTCGAGATCGATCCCGAGACCGGCACGGTCGCGATCGCGCGCTACACCATCGTCGACGACTTCGGCCGCACCATCAATCCGCTCCTGCTCGAGGGCCAGGTCCACGGCGGGGTGGCGCAAGGCATCGGCCAGGCACTGCTCGAGCATGCGGTCTACGATCCCGACAGCGGCCAGCTGCTGACCGGCTCGTTCATGGACTACGCCATGCCGCGCGCCGACGACCTGCCGGCCTTCGCGGTCTCGACCCACAACGTGCCGACAACGGCGAACCCGTTGGGCGTCAAGGGCGCGGGCGAGGCCGGCGCGGTCGGGGCGCCGCCGGCGATCGTCAATGCCATCGTCGACGCGCTCGATCATCGGATCGGCGTGCGCCACATCGACATGCCGGCGACGCCGCACCGAATCTGGAGCGCGCTCAACGGCGCACGTTAGAGGAAATCCGCACGCCACGCGCAACAAGGCGCCGCCCGTCGTTGCACTCGTGGCAGTCTCAGAATTGATCCTGGCCGATTGTGCGCAGGTCCCCTGCCCGCCCCTGATCCGTGTAGGTGACGGTGACGATGGTCGGCGCCGAGCTTTCCGGCAGCAGCCTCACCATGCCGTTGCCGATCAGGCGGTAGCGGACATCCTCGGCCGTCACCGTGACGGCGCCGTCGTTGCGGTCGGCGCCGCTGAACAGCAGGACCGAGCGCTGGTCGAGTGGAACGGCGGTCTGCACCGTGCCGTAGGCCCAGTCGAAGCCGAGAAAGTAGTCCTGCAGCCGCATGGCGCCGGCGAGCATGCCGCTGTTGTCGAGCTGCGGATTGCTGTCGAGGCCCCACACGACGTTCACCTGAAAGAGCGCGTGCTGGCGATAGCCGAACAGATACTCGATCCGTCCGACGCCGAGGCCGGGCTCGAGGCCGCGCACGTGGACGATCAGCTTGGTCGCGCCGGTCGTCGCGTCGGTAGTGAGCATCATCTGGCCGGCATCGACGTTGAACGTTTTCTGGGCGATCTGCCGCACCTGCGCCTCGGTCATGCCGAAGCTCGCGCCGCGGAAGCCCGTGACCTGGTATTTCGGGAGGTCATACTGCGCGATCGCAACGCCCGCTCCTGGCGGCGCGACGGCGGCGATCAGCAGAGCAAGAATGCTGCAGACCAGAACGCGCGCGAGACGACGAGTCACGATTGCCTCCCTGCGACGGCGGGCGCCGTGCGCAAGCCTAGGCCGCGATCGTTACCGAAATTTCTGCGCCGCCATCGCAATTGGACATACAGCGCGCTTTCGGGCGTGGTGGCCGCCGCAGCGAGCGGCCGCACGGTTCGCTTTTACCGCGCGAACTCCACCAATCGCCGGCACGCCTGCAGCAGCACCAGCGCATCGGTCGCGAGCACGAGGCCCTGCACGCCGCGCCCGACGAGGCGGCGGCTGTAGTCGCGCTCCTGGCGGTCGCCGATGGTGGTGAGGATGAACTTGCCGTGCCGCCGGCAGGACGCGACCACGCGGTCGAGGGCGGCGCTCATCGCCGGATGGTCGAAGTCGGCGCCGGGCGCGCCGACCGAGACCGAGAGATCGTAGGGGCCGACGAACAGCCCGTTGATGCCCGGAACGGCCGCGATCGCCGCGATGTCGTCGATTGCCGCGGCGTCCTCGATCAGCGGGACAAGCAGGATGTCGCGATTGGCCTCGCGCGCGTAGGCGGTCCAGTCGTCCGGCCAGTAGCCGGTCGCGCGCACGATCGGGCAGGCGCCGCGCTCGCCATCGGGCGCATAGCGCGCGGCGCGCACCAGCGCCTCGCACGACGCACGCGTACCGTGCGGAATGACCAGGCCCGCGACCGCGAGGTTGAGCACCCGCTTGATCAGGCCAGCGTCGACCTCGGGGACCCGCACCAGCGGCGCGATGCCGGCCGCATCGGCGGCGCGCACGAGGTGCGCCAGCCGATCCATGTCCATCGGGCAGTGCTCCATGTCGATGATGACGAAGTCGATCCCGGCGCGGGCCAGGATCTCGATCACCATCGGCGCGCCGATGAAGTCGATGATGCCGGTGAGCGTGTCGCCGCGCGCGAAGCGCTCGCGCAGGCTGATCTGAGTCTTTGCCGGGGTCATGGAACGAGCCGCGCCGATCCGCTCACTCGGCCTTGATGCCAGAGGACTTGACGACCTTGGCCCATTTCGCGGTCTCGTCGGCGATCAGCTTGCCGTATTGCGCAGGCGTCATGGCCTGCGGCTCGACGCCGAGGTTCTCGAGCTTCGCCTTCACGGCCGGATCGGCGATGCCGGCATTGATCGCCTGGTTGAGCTTGTCGACGATCGCGGCGGGCGTCGCCTTGGGCGCGCCCATGCCGAAATAGCCGCTCGCGTCGTAGCCGGGGACGAAATCCGCCATGCCGGGCACGCCGGGCAGCGCCGGCGAGGGCTTCGCGCTCGTCACCGCCAGCGCGCGCAGCTTGCCGCTGCGGATCTGCGCCACCACGGTCGGGATCGGCGCGAAGACGACCTGCACCTGCCCGCTCAGCAGGTCGGGCACGTAGCTGCCGCTATAAGGGACGTGCACCATGTCGACGCCCGCCATCATCTTGAACAGCTCGCCGAAGAGGTGCGGCGGCGTGCCGATGCCGGCCGAGCCCATGTTGATCTTGCCCGGGTTGGCCTTGGCATAGGCGATGAACTCCGGGACCGTCTTGGCGGGAAACGACGGCGGCACCGTCATCACGTAGGCGCTGCCGCCGATCAGCGCGACCGGCGCGACGTCGTTGATGAAGTTGAACTTGAGGTGCGGATAAAGCGACGCATTGATCGCGTTCGCGGTCATCACCTCCATGAGGATCGTGTAGCCGTCGGGCGCCGCCCGCGCGGCCGTCTCGGTGCCGATATTGCCGCCGGCGCCCGGGCGGTTCTCGACGATGAACTGCTGGCCGAGCCGCGCCGACATCGCCTGCGCGACGATGCGCGCGATCGAGTCCGCGGCCTGGCCGGCCGGAAAGGCGACGATCATGCGCACCGGCTGGCTCGGATAGGCCTGCGCCCGGGCGGCGCGCGGCAGGAGGGTGAGCGCGGTGGCGCCGGCGGCAAGATGAAGGACGTCGCGGCGAAGGAACTTTGCGGTCATGGGTAGGTCCGGTCGGAGGGTCAGGTCCCACAACACAGCGCTATAGAGAGACGCGCCGGCCGGCGGAAGGCCGCCATCGCCGCAGGCACCTACGCAAGTCGCTTGCTTGCCGCTTGGGCCGCCTTCGGCTATCTACGGCGCACGCGCCCGTAGCTCAGCTGGATAGAGCGCTGCCCTCCGAAGGCAGAGGTCAGGGGTTCGAATCCCTTCGGGCGCGCCAGCAACTCGCCAAGGTATAGATCACGGGCGCGCGCAAGCGCGGCGCTACCCGGACGCCCGGACCGCCTCCCGTTCGGTGACGGCCGGTGTAACCGCGCCCAGCATGGCGCCGAACCAGAAATAGATCATCCGGCCTTCGACCTGGGTGGAGAAATCCGAATTGAAAAGGCTCGTCACGCACCAGCCGATAAGCACCGCGGCGGCGAGCTCGCGGAACGGCGGCGGCGCCCGATAGCGGAACACCGCATAGAGAAAGTACAGGAACGTGCCGAGACCGAGAATGCCCAATTCGCCTTGCAGCTTGAGGTATTGATTGTGCGGGTCGTCGGTCAGGAAGCCGCGCCATCCCTCGACCCCCTGCACGTAGGGCGCATAGCCGTACTGGAACGCGCCCATACCGACGCCGAGCAGTGGATGATCGACGAGCATCGGCCAGGTGTTGCGCCACATCACGATGCGGGTGCCGACCGGCGTGCCTTCGGGCGCCCGGTCGACCGCCGCTATCTCGCTGCGCGCCTGGGCGAGCCGGTCGCGGACATGCGGGCTTGCGATCATCAGCGCCGCGCAGGCAACCACGATCGCGCAGCCGGTCGCGAGCTTGGGCCGCCACGTCCCCGGCGCGAGCAGAATGGCGGTCGTGGCCGACATGACGAGCACCGACAGATAGCCGGTGCGGCCCCACAGCACGAACACGACGTCGACGACGAGCGCGGCGAGCACGCCCGCCATGAGCCAGCGGTTGCCGAGCAGGCGATCCCCGGAGAATTCCGTCGAGCGCAACAGGGCCGAGATGCAAATGACGATCGCGACCGACAGCACCATGCCCTGGGTTGCATAATTCTGGAAAACGATGCCCGGACCGAGGCGGACCGTGAGTGAGATCGAGCGCGCGGCGGTGACGAACGAGACGAGCGCGCCGGCGAGGCATATCGCGACCACCACCTTGAGCGCCAGCCGCTTCGACGGCACGTCGGTGAAGACCGCGAGCGCAAGCGGCACGAGCAGCATGCGGCGCCACGCCAAGAGGCTCTTGAGCGCTTCGATCCAGGGCGCCGGTCCGTGCAGGAGGCCGACGACCATCGCGATCCCGAACGGATATCCTGCAAGCAGGAGCGGATGACGACGGAAGACATCCACCATCCGCCGCCGCAGCGCCGGATGGAACACGAACGCGGCGTAGGTTACGCCTTCGATGATGACCGCCACCGTCGTCGACACCAGCATCGAGACGACCACCGCGAGCAACAGCACGCGTCCCAGCAGCAGGCCCTCGTCGGCGGACGCCCTGTTCGTCACGGTCGCGGGCCCTCCTCGCGTGCTTGCGCGAGCCGCGCGGGATCGACCAGCAGCAAGCCGCAGATGAACCAGAACGTGCGCCGGAAGAAGATGTCGTGCGCGAGGCCCATGAGCACGAACACGGCGACGACGATCAGGAGCCCGCGCGCCGGGCCGTCGTGCTGCCGCAGCGCCGTGACGCCGTCGCCACGGGCATTCAAAGCGCCTTGAAGCGCGCCGTAGCAGGATGTTTCACTCGTGCTGGCGCCAGTCGCGCGAACGCGCGCAACCTCTGCCAAATAGTCCAGTAGGATTTCGTTCTCGGCGGAGCCCAACCGTACCCTCTCCTCAAGTTAAAGACATATCTGACTCGCTGGAAGATAGTTAGCCAGCTCCGATGAAGAATCGCCCGAGGTTGAAAGAGCCTGGGCTCTCGTGGGTCGCTCCGCGCGAGACTTCCGGCTGAACGCCGCCCGGCGATGAATCGCTGATGTGGGAGTTCAGCAACTCCTCGCTTCGAACATCCGGGACTTGCACTATCGCGCGCCGATGCACGCTTCAATGAGTTCGTTTGCTGCGCAGCAGCTGAGCGCCGGATAATCCGAAGTCCAAACGAGCGCCGGGACATCGGATGTGCATCGGCGGAGTCCGAATTTGCGTAAAGTCATCCAACCGACGGCGCGGGGGCTGTGATAGCCTGACGGCAGTTCGCACCGAGCCCCGAGGGGCTCGCCATTGGGCCCGTCCCGCCATGTCGAGACGCAAGCTTGCCTGGATTGTCGTCACCCTCGTCGGCATCCTCGCAACCGGCGCGCTGTTCTTCAGCGTGTTCAGAACCAGCAAGCTCGTCTTCACCGAACCCGAGATACAAGAGCGTCTGAACCGACAACTCCGGAAGACCGTGCGGGGCGTGACGGTCGAGCGCGTGGCCACGCATCTCGTAGAAAATCGCCTGGGGTTACGCATCGAGGTGCAGGGTGTCCTCGTGCGCCAGCCGGTTTCCGCCGTCGTATCGGCCCGAGGTGTGCCGCGTTACGAGGCTCGCGGCGCAGAGCTGTACTTCGACGCCGACGACATCAAGATCGATCAGCTCACGATCGCGGGCCGGAACGTGATCGACGCGGACGATACGGCTGCCCGCAGGCCGTTGAGCGCGGCGGCTGGCCCGGCCGTGCAGCGGCTCGCGGAAGCTGCGATCAGGCATATCTGGCCACGCGGCCGGTGTATCGCTTCAAGGACGACTTCAAGGGGTTCGTGCTGAAAGCCTCGCTCGTCGACGTGACGATCGGCCAGGACGCACTGGTGGTGACGTTCTCGCCTTGGAATCTGACGGTGACGTGTGCGATCCTTACGTTCGTGTTGCTGGGAATTCTGTCGATCATCTATTTGCTGATTCGCCATCCGCTCTGGGGATTGGAGAAAATCATCGACATCGTCGATATGATGACGCCATCGGGGTGACATCGCACGATACTCTGCCGGCGGCTTCCGGAGCGCCTTCTTGAACATGAAGGTCGCGATCGATTTAGCGGCTCGCCCCCGGCTGTCGATCACCGCGCGCCTTCTTCCAGCGTCGGCTTGCTCGGTCCCAGCTTCGGCGCCGCCAGCTCCAGCAACGCCACGAGCTCCTCGCTGTCGGCACGCGGCGTCGCGACGGCGCAGGTCCGCGACCTTGACGCCCGCCTGCAGCCGCGACCGGCCGCCGTCTCAAGCGGCGCCGCGCCGGCGGTCGTGGCCGGCGCGAGCGCGACGGTCATGCCCAGAAACGATGCCAACGACGCTTTCATCGCGATGCCTCCGCGGCCTTCTGCGACGGTAACTGTGCTTGCACCGGGGCGCGCAGCATCCGCCGCCGCTCCGCGTTGTGCGCGTCACGCAAGGCCGGATTGAACAGGGACCACGGCTCGGTGCCGCGCGCGAGCGGCATCGCGCGCGAGAAGGTCAGATTGTAGTAGGTCCGGTATTCGGCCGCGGCGGCGTCGAAATCGCCCGTGTCCGTCGCCATCGCGATGCGGCGTAGGCTGATGACCACGTCCTTGAGCGCCGCGCGCGCGAGGCGGCGTTCGGTCAGGGCGCCCTTGACCGCGCTGTCGCGCTGGTCGGGGAACTGCTCGGTCAGGTCGCGCAGCTCGGCGCCGAGCGTGTCGACCGCGAGATCGATCGTATCGCGGTCGTGCGCCGCAATCGCCTGGGAGAGGAGCAACGAGAAGTTGGTGATGTCCTTGAAGCGGACGACGACGCCGTCGCGATCGTACGGCTGCCGGGCATCGCCGATGGCGCCAAGATACGCGACGAGGTCGCCGTGCTCCTGGGCCGACAGCCCGAGCCCGTAGGCGCGGTCGAAATGATCGACCACCTGGTCGAACGTGCCGTAGCGGGCATCGTGGAAGTAGGGCGCGTTGAACTTCGCATTCAGCAGCGTCGGCGTCTTGTAGAAGCCGCCGGAGCCGACGTCGTGCTGCCGGTGATCGACGAACGCGCCCGACGGCACGTGGCAGGCCGCGCAGCTCAGATTCGGGTCGTGCGGGAAGGGCTTGGCGAACAGCGCCTCGCCGCGACGCTCGGCCTCGCTCGCCGTGTCGTTGAGCCGGCCGCGCGCGCCGAGCTTGAGGTTCGGCAGGAAATCGATCTCCTGGACGTAGGCGACGACCGCGTCGAGCAGCGCGGGCGACGGCTCCGGCCCGGCAAACTCGCCGACGATGACGTTGCGCACGAACTCGCGCAGCGACGCGATCCGGCCATCGTGTCCGTAGGGGGCGAGAAAGCGCGCGCCGCGCAGGCTCGGGACCCGCACCGGGTCGAGGACGTGATTGTCGGCCTTGGGATTGAACAGCGCCCCGGTGGTGTCGAAATTGCCGGGGCGGGTCGACATGCCGGGGACGAACAGCCCGGCGTTGCCGGCGCCGTTGACGTGGCAGGTGGCGCACGACACGCCGGCGCGGCGCGCGACGCCGCCGAGGATGGCGGGCGAGTTGAAGGCGAGATCGCCCAGCGCGACCACGTAGGACATGCGGTCGCTGCGATATTCGGACTTCAGGATCTCGTGCGGGACGTCGAGCGCGTCCTCGTTGAGCTCGCTGCCCGCCGGCAGGGCCGCCTGATCGCCGTCGATTGGAAACGCCGTCACGTCCCAGGGCAGCAACAGCAGTAGGAGGAATGCGGCCGCAATACTGAGGCTTCGCCAACGCATCACATGCCGATCCTTATCGATTCGCTCTCAACGCCCCGCATGAACGCAGTTGCACGGGCAGGGCTGACGCCCGGCCCATGCAAGCCGTCTCAGACGATGCAATCAGTGATGGCCGTCGTTGCCTTGACCGTTGTTGTTGCCTTGGCCGTTGTTGCCTTGCCCGTTGTCGTCGTCATCACCCTCGTGGTGGTTGTGGGAGACCACTGCGCCGGTCTGCTCGTCGAGGATCAGCTTGCGCGCCTCGCCGCCCTGGTTGAAGTCGAACATGTTCTCGATCGAGCCCGCGATGGCGTCGAACGAGCCGCCCGGCTGGATGCGCTCGCCCGACAGCCAGTTGTCCTCGATGAAGCGCAGGATCGAGGTCTGGTCGGTCAGCGTGTGGTCGACGAAGTTGTGCTTGGCGAACGGCGAGATCACCAGCAGCGGCTGGCGCGTGCCGTAGCCGCAGCGGCCCCAGGACGGCTGGTTAAAGGCGCCGTTGAGCGGCGTCGACGGCGTCGGGCGCCCCTGCTGCAGGCCGTGATTGCAGACGCCGGGGGCATTGAGCACGTCGACGGCCGGATTGAGCGACGGGTTCACGATCGGCGGCATCTGGTGATCGTACCAGCCATCCGAGTCGTCATACGCGAGGATGATCGCGGTATCGCCCCAGAATTTGCTCTGCTGGAGCGCGTTGACCACCTTGATGACGAAGTGCTGCTCGTCGACCGGGTTCGAGTAGCCCGCATGGCCGTCTTGGAACGCCGGCGCCTTGAGGAACGTCACCGACGGCAGGTTGCCGGCATTGAGCGCCGCGAAGAAGTCGTCGGTGTCGTACTGGTGGTTCGCCGGATCGGGCGTATGGGTGTTCGGGATGTCGCTGTGCCCGATCGCCGCCATCGAGCTCGGCCGCGCGTGCGTCGGGTTGCGCGTCGACGCGTAGTACTGGAACGGCGCGTGATGCGGGATGTAGTCGGTCGACGACTACGGGAAGTTCGGCTGGGTCGGCAGCGTGAACCGCGCGCAGCCGGTGCTGCCGTTGGCGTTGACGGTCTTGAGGTTGAAGCCGCCCTCGAACCAGCCCCACGTGATGTTGCGCTGCGTTGAGCAGGTCGCCGATGTTGCGGCCCGCCATGGTGACCTGCTCGATCTCGGGTTCGAGCATACGTCGTCGATCGGATCGGCGTCGCCGATCAGGGTGATGTTGCTCGAGACGTGGCTGGCGTCGCCGAACGCCTCGTGGGTCGTGTGCAGCAGATTGCCCTGGCCGTCCTGGACGCCGACCGTAGCGGCAAAACCGTTGCTCTGGCCGGAGATCAGGTTGATGGCGCCCGGCGACGACGGACCGAACTGGGTCGAGTAGCTGTTGTCGTTCATCGCAAAGTGCTGCGCATAGTTCCACAGCGCCGTGACGGTGTTGCCGTCGTAGAAGCCCATCACCAGGCCCTTGGTGGCGACGGCGGCCGGCGGCGGCAGCGGGCCGTTCGCGGCCGTGCCTCCGGCGGTGCCGGTCCAGGCCGGGAAGCCGTCGACGTGGCCGTTGTTGTAGGCGGCCTGCTCCGGCATGTCGTTGTGGCCCTGGTCCGCGGTCGACGCCTGGGCGGGCGAGAGCCGGAACGGATTGGCCGCGTCTGCGCCGTTCTGCCGCTGATTGTTGGGCGCGACGGGCGCCTGCGGATTGTCGTTCGGATTGTTGGTGAGCAGGTTCACGCCGGTGAGCCGCCGGAAGTCGTGGTCGACGTCGAGCGGCGTCAGCAGGTTGTTGTTGATCGGCGTGCGCCGCGATGCCCGGAAGGGCGTCTCGTGCGGATTGTTCTGCGCGTTCGGATATGTCGCGAAGTAATGGTCGTACGAAATGTTCTCGTTGAAGATGACGACCAGGTGCTTGATCGGGGTCTTGGTGGCGGCGTTGCCGTCACCATTGCCGGGTCCCCGATTCTGGTCGTCGGCAAGCGCCGTTGCTGTCGCGAGGGCAAACGCCGCCGCAAGACAACCAGATATGACTGGATGTTTCATTTATCGCTCCCGATGAACAAGCTGCGTGGTGGAGAGACCCACCATGATCTGACGTCGGGAGCCTTAGGACGCTTGTGTAACAATTGCGCAACGTTGCGCGTCAGTCGTGCGAGAACGTCGCATTTTTTCCACTGTGCTCATCCTCGCGGCGTAACATGGCAACACTTCCGGTGACCGGGTACGGTGCCGGCCCGCGCGCTGATTCATCTGACGGTATCTCGGCAATGAAATGGCACGCGGCAATCCGCCGATATTCGTCGGCTTGAATGTGAAATACGGAATCCGGCAGATCGAAGCCTGCTGGAAAAAGAATTCTCGGCTGCGATCAATTGACGGAGCTTTTGATCTGCCGGCTCACGATGGAGCAAGCTGGGCGCTCTACCGACAACATAGGTATCAGCCGTTTTATTCCGACCGGCGCCGGAGCGAATTCAGCGCTCATCTTCCGTCGCGAGTCGCGGCGCGAGCAGGCGAATCAGGCGCGGCAGCCGCTCCTCCTCGCTGTCGTCCGCCATGCGCCGCCAGCGGCCGGCGGCGCGCTCGAAAATCTGCCGGGCGGCAGGATCGCGCACGCGGCGGGCGAACTCGTCGCACTCGGCCGCCTTGCGCTGGCATCTTTCGAGATTGGACAGCACGCGAACGCTCCACGCCGCCGAGGGGCGGCGGTCCGCAGGCACAACGTCCGGCGAGGGTCCTGGTTCCGGAGATCACAAGATTGAAGGGTCGGGCGCAGGCTCGACCCGTCGGCTGCCGTCGACCAGGAGCAGCCCGCAGGCAAACCAGAAGGTGCGCTGGAAGAAGATGTCGTGCACGAGCCCCATGAGCACGAAGGCCGCGACGGCGATCAGCAGGCCGTGCGCATGCGCATCATTGCGCCGCCACGCCGCGATGCCGGCGGCCGCGAGACCCGCGATGAAGACCGCGTAGGCGGCGAGCCCCACGACCCCCATCTCGGCGAGGAACCAGATCGGCACGCTGTGGATGACGACGAGCGGCAGGCCCGCCGTCTCGCGCTCGAGCAGGAACGTGCCGAGGCCGCCGCCGAAGACAGGATGGCGCAACCAGGCCTCGAGGCCGAGCGCGGTCGACTGCCAGCGCAGCGCATCGGATTCGGCGGCATGCGGGCGAATCGCATGGGTGAGCGGCTCGACCAGGCTGCGATCGATCGGGCCCCAGAACGCGATGCCGAGCACCACGAGCGCTGCGCCCACCGCCAACGCCGCCACGAGCGTGCGGGGCGTGACGAGGCGGCGCACCGGAACCCAACGCAGCACCGACCCGAGCACGACGACGGCAAGCGCGCACAGGATGCCGGCGCGCGAGCGCGCGAGCGCCAGCGTGAGCAGAAGAACGCCGGCGCCGACGAGCGAGGACAGGGCGATTCCTGGCGACGGCTTCGCGCGCATGCCGACCAGGACCGCAAACGCCATCAGCAGCTGGAACGCGAAGGCGTTCGAGTTCTGCGCGTAGCCTTCGAGCTGTCCGCTCTTGGCGAAGAGATAGCCGAAGAAGTCGGGCGGCAGCGGCACAACGACGAGATCGACCGCATAGGCGACGAGCTGGACGGCGCAGATCGCGAGCGCCGCGATCACGAAGGCCCGGGCAAGGATCGCGCGCCCGCGCTCGCCGGCGACCAGCACGACGAGGCCTGGGACGGCCGCGTAGCCGAGCAGGAAGAGGAAGCCGAGCATGCGGTTGAGCAGCGCCCAGGCGGAGAGCCCGGGGCCGAGCCACGCGACGACGAGGCCGAGCGCGAGCGCCGCGGCGAGCACGCCCGCGCCGCGCAGGACGAACCGCGGATAGAGCGGCAGGAAGCGATCGGTCCAGGCGAACACGGCGGCGAAGAACAGGGCCGTGATGGCGACCGGATCGGCGGCGTTGACGGTGAGCTCGCCCGGACCGCTCGGCACGCGCAGCTGAAGATAGATGAGGCAGGCCGTGAGGATGCCGATCATCCACATGAGGATCGGATCGGACGGCGCGAGCGCGAGCGCCATGCCGCCGGGCACCGGCGGCTTCGCGGCGCGCGGCGCCGCCGGGCGAAGCCAGGCATCGACCGCGACGGCGCCGCCCGCCGCAAGCGCGATCATGAGAACTCACGGCGCCGACCAGCACGGCGACCACCACGGCGGCCTCGCTCGGCACGCCGATGGCGCCCAGCGCATAAAGTGCGCCGAACTCGCGCAGGCCCCAGCCGGCCCAGCTCACCGGCAGCCCCGCCGCGAACATCACGATGACGATCGCGGGGGCGAGCCGCGCCAGCGCGATGCCGGGCGCGAACTCGCGCACCAGCACGAGGTAGGCGCCGAACATCGCGAGATGCGCCGCGACGCTGATGGCAAGCGCGGGCGCCAGCCGCACGCTGGTGCGCAGCATGGCGCGGATCTGCGCGTAGCCGATCGCGGCCTCGAGGCCCGGAAGCCCCGCGACCGTGAGCACCGCGGCGGTCGCGATCGCGATCGAGGCGAAATAGGCGCCGCCCTCGTGTGCCTCGAAGCCGAACGAGCCGAACAGCACCAGCGCCGAGACCACGGCGCCGACGCCGATGGTCGCGATCGCGAGCAGGCGCTCGAGATAGGTCGCCGCGACGGTCGCGGTGAGCGGCACGCCGCTCCCCTGCAGCACCATGGCGCGGGTGAGGCTCTGGCCGATGATATTGAACAGGAACTGGCTCGCCAGATTACCGAGCGCAAACGCATAGGCCGCGCTGCGCCGCTGCAGCGTCACGCCCAAGGCGCCGAGCGTCGTGGTGAAGCGGAAGAAGACGAGCAGGAAGTTGGCGGCCAGCAGAATGACGGCGAACGCGACGGGCGCCGGGCGCAGCGCGTGCAGGCTCGCGGCGAGCCGGGTGAAATCGACCGACACGGCGACCAGGATGACCGCAAGGGCAGTCGCAATGCCGGTAACGATCGATTGCAGCCGGCTCATCGGCGTTTATCGTCCGCTCGACGGAGCCTCATCGCACGACGGCGCGCGCAGAATGGCCGCGCCATCGATGCCGCAGGACGTCACCGCGACGTCTGCTCTTCGTCGAGGTCCACATTGCTGCTGACGCGCGGCGCATCGGGAGACTGGACGCTCCCGGTGAGGACCGCAGGCTGGACCGGGACGACCGGCGGCGACGCGCGGGCGGCGCGCGGCTGGGCCGCGGCGGCGCCGGCGGCCTCTTCGTCCAGATCGACATTGCTGCTCACCCGGTGGCCAGCGTTCGTCACCATGACGACCGCACTCGTGGCCGGCGCACTCGCGTGGGCAGCCGATGCAGCGCCGAAGACGTCGAGGTCGACGCCCGTGGCGGTCTGATGGATCACGTGATCGTAGCCGTCGAGGACGCGCGCCAGCACGCGCGGCAGCGAGCCCGAATAGGTGCCGGTCACGGTGCGCGTAAGCGCGTCCGAGGTGTGCAACCGCAGCGGCCGCACGGCGCGCAAGGCATCGAGCACCTGGCGCAGGGTCGCGTCATGCGCCTCGACCGTCAGCCGGCCGCCGCCCGCCTCGCTGACGCGAACCTCGGCCGGCGCCGCCGCGGCGCAGAAGGCCGCGACGACGAGAAGCGCGAATGCGCCGCGCAAGCAACCAACGACCCGAACCGACATGATAGTACCCACGGCTGACCGGACATCCCGCGCACGTTCCTCAGGTGTCAGTAGCACAGACTTGCCGTCTATTCGCCGACTATTTTCCGTCTAACGACGGCAATACCAGGGTGGCGGTTTCACTGTCGTTCTGCAGCGTCACCTCGCGCGCGCCGACCGTGCGCAAGACCCAGCCCTCGTGTCCCTCGCCGGTGCGCAGGCGAACGATCGTCTGTGTCGTCTGATCGACGAAGACCGCGATGCCTTCAGCGCCCGCGACGGTGCCGACGAGCGACATCCTCGGCCGCTGCGAGCCGGCCGCGCGCGGCGGCGCAGGCCGCGCCTGCACGACCGGACGCGCCGCGACCGGCGGCGCCGGAGGCCGGCGCGAGGCCGAGAAGATCGGCCGCTCGCGGGTGGCCGTCAAAGCGCTGAGCGGCACCGCCCACAACGGATTGCCCGCCTGAACCGCCGCGGCTGCGGCCGGCGGCGGCTGCCGGTCGAGATCGAGCGCCGGAGGGCGTGGAACCGCGCGCAGATCGGGCGCGACCGCCTGATCGGTCGCGGCCGTGAGGCGTGCGGGCCAGGCGAGCGCCACGGCGGCAAGCGCGAGGGCGAGCATGGTTCCGACGCGGATCACTTCGTGCTCCGCCATTGGCCCGACACGCCGAGCACGACGCGCAGACGCCCGCCCTCGCCGCGCGTCACCGTATCGGGCGCCTGCACGACGAGCTGGTCGACGAACAGGTAGGGCATGCCGGCCTCGAGGTCGTAGAGCAGCTTCTGCAGGTCGGCCTGCGTCAGCTCGCAGCTCGCCACCAGGCTGACCATCCCGGCTTTCGTCGGCGCGTCCTGCACGTCCACCTGCGAGGAGAGCACGTTGCCGCCGACCTGCGTGACGGCGCCGGCGACCCGCTGCAACAGCGCAGCGCCGGCGAGCGTCACGGTCTGCCCTTCGAGGAACGGCGAGCCTTGCGGCGCCTGCCTTGCCGCCGCGGCGGACGCCGCCGCCGTCGGCCGCCCACGATCGAGCTGCGCGAGCAGCGCTTCCGAGTCCGCCACGGCCTGGCGGCGATCGAGGATATCGGCCGACGCGAACCAAGCGGTGCACAGCAGGACGAGCACGAGCGCGAAATAGGCGATCGCCGTGAGGGCGGGGAAGCGTGCGAGCAGGCGGTCGGACCGGAGATCCATGGTCATGACCGCGGCGTGTTGACGGGCTCGACGTGAGCCTCGATGTGGAAGCGGTCGCCCGGATCGGTCGGCGCGCGGGTCGTGGGCGCGAAAAACGTCGCCCGGGTGAAATGCGGCGAGTGCTCGATCAGCCGGATCAGGCCGGGCGCGTCGCGCGTCACGCCGACGATCTGGAGCTTGTTGCCCTCGACGTGCAGCTCGGTCACGTAGGTATCGTCGGGCAGGATTTCGGAAAGAGCCTCGAGCACGATCACGGTCGCGGGCGTCTCGTGCTTGCGCCGATCGAGCAACGCGGTTGCATCGCGCGCAATCACGTTCTGCCCGCCGCGCAGCTGGATGCGGCGCGCATTGATGCTGCGCGCGAGATCGCTCTGGCGCGCCTCGAGACTGCCGCCGATCACGAAGTCGGCGGCGAGCGCGACGCTCGCGGCGGCGGCGGCAACGAGCAGGACGACCAGCAGGATGCGGCTCACCCGCCGCGGATCGAGCAGGCCGCGGACGCTCTGGTCATAGACCTTGATGCTGGCTGCGGCCGCCGGACTGTCGGCGGGCGCGGTCAGCACCACAATCGAGGCGGCGCCTAATGCGGAAAGGGCCTGCAGGATCGGCCGCACCACGGTGCGCGCGGTCGCCGCAACCATGACGGAGATTCGCTCGTTGGCGATGTCGGTGGGGCGGCCCCACCCGAACACCGCGTCGCCGGCCGCCCACGGGGTGAGCCGATCGATCTGCGCGCGGACGATGCCGTCGAGGAATTCGATCGCCCGCCGGGGCAATTCAAGCGGGCGAAAGATGAAGCGGGACGGGCGCAGCACGACCTCGACGCGATTGCCGCGAATGGACTTGGCCACGCTCTCCGGAAACTCGGGCACGGCCGCCGTGCCGTCGAGCCGCAGGCGCACGGGCGCGGACGACACCTCCTTGGGCAGACGCAGCGTGAAGCCCGATCCGTCATCGTCCTCGACGAGGCGCACCACGCGCGGCGACACGAACCGTCCGATGGTCGCGACCATGAACGCCGCCACCGCGTCGAGCCAGCGGAGGACGAACCCCGCGATGTTCCGCAACACGCCCATGGTACTCCGTCCGACGCTCTTTCGCCGGGATATGCGCTACCCGCCCGCGGGCGCGATCTGATCGAAGTCGTCGCGCCAGGACAGTATACGATAAGGCTCCGCGTCGTCATCACCGAGCAGAATGACGACGTCGGCGTTGGCGCGCGATCCATCCTCGAAGCGAACGCCGACCGACACCCGCACGGCGGCGCCGGTCGTGATCGAGGCCCCCTCGCGCGCGGGCCCGAGCGCCGCGAGCACGGCCTGCGGGTCTGGCGCAGCCGTCCGACGCGCCGCCAGCACGGCATTGACCTGCTCGGGCGTGACGCCCGGCAGCGCGGCGAGGACGAGGGGCGGCGCCGCGAGCACGTTGACCTGCGCCGACCCGTTGAACACCGTCAGGTAGGGAAGCGCGCGCTCGACCAGCGCGGGCGGCAGGCCGAGCACGAGCCACAGTTCGGCGACATCCTGGAACGGCGCGCCGCGCGGCGCGTAGGCGATGCCCGCCGTCCGGTAGGCCGCGGCTTCCGCGTCGTCCCCACCGGTCTGCGGCGGCGGGCTGCGCCAGGCGATCACGTGATCCGCATAGCGCTCGGCGTCCGCCGGACGCGCGCCGAGCGCGGTGAACAAGCTCGTGAGCAGCGGCTTGGGCGCGGCATTGAGATCGATGCGCCCCGTCTCGGACTGGAAGGCGGCGAGCACGCGGGCGCGGCCGAGGCGGAAGTCGAACTGTCCGGTCGCCGGCCGGTTCTCCTTGGCAATGGCGGAGAGCTGATAGGCGGTCAATTCGAGCGCGGCCGTGAACAGCGCCTGCGCCCTCACCTGCCGGTCGCTCGATCCGACCGCGTCCGCGGTGCGCACCACGTAGACGGCGTAGATCGAGGCGAGCGTCGCGAGCGCGAGCAGGATCCACAGCACCGCGACGAGGATGAAGCCGCGCTCGCGCGTACCCCGACGATGTTCGCCCGCGCCCATCATTGCCCCGGATTAGGCGGCGTCGCGGCAGCGGCCGCCGGCGGGGACGCGGACGCGTTGGGGCAATTGCTGGCGCGCGGATTGATGCATTCGGCGGCAAGCTCCACGTGGATCGTCGCGACGCTCGACGCCGGGAGCGTCCGGCCGCTCACGGCGTCGCGCAGCGTGACCCGCACGGCGCGCGGCAGCCGTTCGGCGCCGCGCCAGGTCGGCTGCCAGACGTGGTCCGGCCCCGCATAGGCAAAGACGACGCGAAGCGGCGAGCGCACGAGCACGACCGGCTCGGTGAACTTGAGGCGTGATATCACGCCGGCGTCGGGCACGAGCGGAACGAACGGCGCGGTCGCACGCGCGAGCACCGGTCCGCGCTCGCTCGCGATCTCGGCGAGGCGCACGATCTCGAGGCCGGGCTGCGAGCTCGGCCCCACCGCGCCGCGCACGAAGGTGATGCCGAGCTCCGTTCCGTCGAAGATCGGGAGTTTCACCTTGGCGTTGGGCGAGATGAATTGCGCCGCCGCGATGTCGGCCGTGATGCGGTCGATGCCGAAGGCGAGCTGCTCGGCCCGCTGCACGCGGGCAAACCCGTGATTCCAGCTCGGTAGCCACTGACCCGTGATGGTGGCGAGTGCCGCAATGACCATGAGGAACAGCGCCGTCGCGGCGAGCGTCTCGATCAGCGTGAACCCGGCCTCGGGATCATTGCGGCCGCGCATCATCCCGGCCTCCGGCGCAGCCGAATGGTGTCGACCCGCAGGATCTGGCCGGACGGCGAGCGCACCGTGATCTCCAGCGCTTCCGGCTGCCACGGCGTCGGCGCCTGCGGATCGACCAGCGTGGAGGCATAGGGCGCGACGTCCATGCGCCAGCCGTAGCCGGACGTATTGCCGGTGGTACTGCCGGGTGCGAGGGCGCGCCGATCGGGCACCAACGTCGCGATCGCGCGCAGGGTCTCGCGGAAGGCGACGCGCCGCTCGATCGACTCCGTGCCGCGCATCGAGACCGCGACGAGCTGGCCGATGGCGGCGAGCGAGGCGGCAACCACCGCCAAGGCGACGAGCACCTCGATCAGCGTGAAGCCGGCACTTTGATTTGCCACCCCGGATCTAGTCCCGGGCAAACTTTCGCCGGGATATGCTTGAGGATTCGCGCATATCCTTATCGGCGAACCGGCGCCCACTTCGCCGGGATATGCGCTAGGGCGTACTCGCAACAACCTCGACCCCTCCGGTCAGCCAATTGACGCGAACCTGATAGCCGGTCCCGGGGCGGCGCAGCGCGATCACGCCGCCGCACGAGGTACCTGTCGGGAAGAACCGGATCGTCCCGCCCGACGGCCGGTCGCCGCAGCGCGCCGCGAGCAACGCATCGACCGCGACGTCGTCCGGCAGGCGCAGCTCGCGGCCGGTCGCGCCGGACACGATCATCCGCGCCGGCGGGTAGATCTGTGTGGCGACCTGCGTGCGCTGGCGCACGGCCGCGTTGCGATCCTGCGTGATCAGCGCCGCAACCTCGACCGCATAGGCCTCGAGCCGCGCGCCCGAGGTCGCGCGTGGAATCGCCGGCAGGACGATGGCGGCGAGAAGCCCGATGATCGCCAGCACGCAGACGATCTCGATGAGGACGACGCCGCGCTCGCCGGCGCGGCCGTCAGCGCTTCCAGCTCTCAATGTCGGCCGCCGTTCCGGTCCCGCCTTCCTGTCCGTCCGAACCAAACGAGATGATCTCGTAGGCGCCGTGCTCGCTGGGCGAACGATAGACGTAAGGGTGCCCCCACGGATCGCTGGGAACGAGGCCGCCCCGCAGATAGGGTCCGTTCCACGCCTCGGCGCCGCCCGGCCGCTGGGCGAGCGCCGCGAGGCCCTCGCCGGTCGACGGATAGCGGCCGTTATCGAGATAGAACAGGTCGAGCGAGCTCGAGAAACTCTCGACCTGGATGCGCGCGGCCTTGACCTTGGACTCGGCGAGGTAGTTGAGCACGCGCGGTCCGACCAGCGCCATGATCAGGCCGATGATCGTGATGACCACGAGCATCTCGACAAGCGTGAAGCCCGCCTCGCCGCTCGGCGCGCGGCGCCGACGATGAAACCGTTCCCTCATCTGGCTATCCCTCCCTTACGCTTGGCGCATGTCCTCATCGGCGAACCGGCCTCCACCCCGATCAAGTCGGGCAGGCTTCGCCGGGACATGCGCTGACTAGCCAATCACCTGGCTCACGGACAAGAGAGCGGTCATCACGGAGACTATCAGACCGCCCACCACAAAGCTAATCACGATGATCGCCGCCGGTCCCGCGATACCGACCAGCCGATCGAGGCTGCGCTGCAGCTTGATTTCATAGAACTCGGCAATGCGCGCCGCGACCATCGGCAGTTGGCCGGTCTCGTCGCCGAGCCGCAGCATGCGAACCGCCATCGCGGGCAACGCCGCCGTGTCGGCGAGCGCATCGGAAAACTTCGCGCCGTGGCGGACGCGATCGACCGCGCGCTCCCATGCCGCGCCGTGGCCGGTCGACACCATCATGTCGGCGAGGATGCGCAGCGTCGGCGTGAGATTGACGCCGCTGCCGAGCAGGATCGACGAGGTTGCGGCAGAACAGGGCGGTGCGATGGAACATCATGATCGAGTTCGCCAGCGGCAGCTTCGACACGCCGAAAAGATCGCGCCGCGCACGCGCGGCCGCCGCAAGCGCGAGCCAGATCGTCCCGATGACGGCGATCAGCGTCAACGCGACCGACGTCACGTGCGCGCGTGACGAAATCGGAGAGCATCGAAGAATACGATGACGACCGGATCGAGCTTGGCGCCGAAATCGCGCAGCACCGAGCCGAATTGCGGCAGCACGAAGTCAGAGAAGAAGATCAGCACGCCGCCGGCCGCGAACAGCACGAAGGCCGGGTAGCGCAGCGCATCGGTGAGGCGGCGGCGCAGCGCCTCGGCCCGGCCGCGCTCCTCGGCGAGCACCTCAAGCAAATTGTCGAGCGTGCCGGACGCCTCGCCGACCCGCACCAGCGCGACATAGATCGGCGGAAACAGCAGCGGATGGCGCGGCGAGCGCCTCGGTGAAGCTCTCGCCGGCAAGAACGCTGTCGCGCAGGTTGGCGACGACCGAGCGCAGCCGGCCGAGATCGATGTCGCCCGACAGGAGATCGAGCGCATCGTTGATGCGCGCGCCGGCCTTGAGCAGCAGCGCGAGGTCGCGGGTGAAGATGGTCACGTCCTCGGCGGTCGGCCGGTTGAGGAACGCGAGCAACGATCCTGCCCCCGACGCCGGCGCCGCGCTCCGCGGGCCGTCGCCGTCGTCGACGTAGAAGAGGCCGCGCGCTTCGAGCGCGGCGCGCCACGTCCGCGAAGCTCGCCGCCGAGATCGTCCCGCTGGTCAGCTCGCCGCTCGCCGTGAGCGCGCGATAGCGAAAGCTTGGCACGCCTCACCCGATCGTTGTCACGCGCAGCACCTCCGCCGCCGACGTCATGCCGGAACGGCATTTCGCGATCGCGTCGTCCGCCATCGAGGTCATGCCGGAGCGGGTCGCGGCGGTGTGGATCAGCTTGGAGTCGGTGTTGCGGCCGATCAGCTGCGCTGATCTCGTCGTCGAGCTCCAGCACCTCGAAGACGCCGTTGCGGCCGCGATAGCCGACGCCGCCGCAGCGTTCGCAGCCGACCGGCTCGCACACGGTCTCGCCCGGCGCGAAGCCGAGCACCTCGTAGCGCGGGTCGGCCGCGATGTCGGCTGGCCTCGAGCACGCGGCGCGCCTTGCAGCGTTCGCACAGGATGCGCACCAGCCGCTGTGCGATGACCGCGCGCAGCGTCGACTGCAGCAAAAAGCCCTCGACGCCGAGATCGAGCAGCCGCGGCACGGCGGCGGCGGCGGTTTCGGTGTGCAGGGTGGTGAGCACGAGATGGCCGGTGAGCGCGGCGTGGATCGCGATATGCGCGGTCTCGGGATCGCGCACCTCGCCGACCATGATGACGTCGGGGTCCTGGCGCACGAAGGAGCGCATCGCGGTCGCGAAGGTGAGGCCGATCGCCGGCTTCACCTGCGACTGGTTGATGCCGGGGATCTCGTATTCGACCGGATCCTCGATGGTGAGGATCTTGCGCGTCGGCTCGTTGAGGATCGACAGCATGGTGGCGAGCGTCGTGGTCTTGCCGCTGCCGGTCGGGCCGGTGATCACGATCATGCCGTGCGGCAAGGCGAGCAGCCGGCTCAGCTTCTTCTCGTCGGTGGGCGCGAGGCCGAGCCTGCCGATGTCGAGGAGCCCGCGATCGCGCGGCAGCAGGCGGAGCACCGCCAACTCGCCGTGCTGCGTCGGCATGGTGGCGACGCGGATGTCGATCTCGGCGCGGCCGACGCGCACGCGCGCGGCGCCGTCCTGCGGCAGCCGGCGTTCGGCGATGTTGAGCCCCGCGAGGATCTTGATGCGCGAGATCAGCGCCTGCGGCAGGGCGCCGAGCGGCGCCGGCACATTGCGCAACAGACCGTCGACCCGCATGCGCACCACGAGACCGTTGCGGCCCGGCTCGACATGGATGTCGCTGGCGCGCAGCTCGACGGCGCGCTCGAAAAGATCGTTGAGCGCGCGCACCACCGGCGCGCCGCTGGCGAGATCGCGCAGGCTCTCGATGTCGTCGTCGGAATGCGCGAGCCCCGCGTCGGCGGCGCCGCCCTCGGGCTCGTCGTCGCCGAGCCGCTCGCCCAGCACGGTCGCGATGTCCTCGAACGAGGCGACCACCACGTCGACCGGGCCGCCGAGCACGATCTCGGCCGCGCGCAGCGAGGCAGTATCGGTCGGGTCGGCCATGGCGAGCTTCGATCCGTCCGCGCCCTCGAACGGAAAGACCGCCAACTCCACCAGGAAACGACGGGAGAACTTGTTGATGAGGCTTGAGGCGGACAGGAGCTGAGGGAGCTGGAAACGCGGCCGGCGCCAGAAACGCGCCACCTCATTGGCGAAATCACCGACCGGAATTTCGGTCAACTCCAAGATCGCCCTAAGTGTTAATTCGCCATTGGCCGGCTTATCGATCCTATTCTTGCCGACCGAAACCGCAGGCGTCGAGTATCTTTCAAGTAAATACCGCCAAAACTCTTCGGTGGAGCTTTGCGACATGGGCGGTCACGTCACTCGGTTCTTTCGCACAGTATGACAGTTGCACGACAACAATTCGACGCTTGACACGACTTAAGTAAGTTTTAACAATCGAGTCTCTGGCTGTCAATTTTTCGCGCGGGGTTGAGCGCGTGCTGGGGCAGGCGTTGGTAGGGCGCAGTCGAAGTAGCGTGGGGCTCTCGCGCGGCCGCCGGATGGCTCGCCGCGTTGTGCGGAGCTTTTGCTTCGTTCTTGCCGGCTCGGTGCTCGCCGCCTGCAGCATCGGCCCATGGGACGCGCGCCAGATCGACCCCAAGGACAACCATCCGCCCGACGTGATGGATCATGTCCGCTCGCTCGACCTGATGCCGCGGTTCCCGAAGAACGGCACTGCCGCGACGCCCAACACCGCAAGCCCTTCGCAGCCGACCGTGTTCGTCGGGGCCGGCGAGACGACGGTCGCCGAGCCCGCGCAACGCGACGCCGCGCCGAACGGCGACGGCTATGATCTCAATTTCGAGAATGCGCCGGTGGCGACGGTCGCCAAGGTGATCCTCGGCGATATCCTCGGCGTCGGCTACACCATCGACCCGCGCGTGCAGGGCACCGTGACGCTCGCGTCGGGCCGGCCAGTGGCCAAATCGGACATCCTGTACGTGCTGGAGAACGCGTTGCGGCTGAGCAATGTCGCGCTGGTGCGCGACAAGGGCGGCTACCGCCTGATGCCGGCGGGTGACGCGATCGGATCAGGCGCGATGGACAAGCTCGCGACGGCCGAGCCCGGATACGGTATCACGGTGATCCCGCTGCGTTACGTCTCGGCGCAGACCATCATCAAGCTGGTCGACGGATTCGCGACCAAGCCGGGGGCAATGCGCGCCGACGCCGCGCGCAACCTCCTGATCCTGCAGGGCAGCGGCGCCGAGCGGCGCAATCGCGCTCGAAATCGTGCTCGAGCTTCGACGTCGACTGGATGCGAGGCCAATCGATCGGCATCTATCCCGATACACAACAGCACGCCGGAGCCGGTCATCACCGAGCTCGAGAAGATCATGGACAGCGGCGAATTCGGGGCTCGGCCACGACATGGTCAAGTTCCAGCCGGTTGCCCGCATGAACGCCATCCTGGTGGTGAGCCGCAAGCCGGAATTCCTGCGCGCCGCGGGCCAGTGGATCAGCCGTCTCGATCAGTCCGACACCGCCGCCACCAATCTGCATGTCTATCGGCTGCACTATGGCGATGCGCGCCGTGTCGCGGCCCTGCTCAGCCAGGTCTTCCTCGGCCGCACCGCAGGCGGACTTGATTCCGCCAACGGGCAGATCGCGCCGGGCGCCGGGCTCTCGACCTCGACGTCGGGCCCGCTCTCGGCGCTGAGCGCGCAGCCGCCGACCGCCGCATCGACCACGCAGACGACCACGACCACGGCGGCCACGGCGACAACGCGGCGCCCGACGACCCGCGGCAACGACCAAGCGCAACAGAAATCGGCGGCCCCGGCGGCATCTTCGGCGGCGGCTAATAACGACAACGGCCCAGGCACCGGTGGCGTCATGCCCGGCATTCGCATCACCGCCGATGTCAGCCAACAATTCGATCCTCGTCTACGCCAACCAGCGAGAAGCAGCGGATCATCGAGCAGACGCTGCGGCAGATCGACCGGCCGCAGCTGCAGGTCGCGATCGACGCGACGATCGCCGAGGTGACGCTCAACGACCAGCTCGCCTACGGCGTCCAGTTCTTCCTGCAGAGCCAGACCGCCGACAGTGGGCTCGATCATCAACAGCATCGGCGGCGCGGTGCTGGCCGAGCAGCTGCCCGGCTTCAATTTCCTGGTCGGCTCGGCGGGGGCGCCGCACGTGATCCTCAACGCGCTGCACACCGTGACCGACGTCAAGGTGCTGTCCAACCCTTCGCTCGTCGTCATCAACAACCAGGAGGCGACCCTGCAGGTCGGCGATCAGGTGCCGATCTCGACCGGCAGCGCGACCGTGCTCAGCGCGAACAATACCATCGTCAACACGATCGACTACAAGAATACCGGCATCATCCTGCACGTCGTGCCGCGCGTCAATCCCAACGGCAACGTGGTCCTCGACATCGAGCAGGAGATCAGCAGCCGTCCGCCGGGGACGCCCGCGACTGCGCTGACGCCGACCGTGTCCGAGCGCAAGGTCAAGAGCTCGATCTCGGTGCAGAGCGGACAGACGGTGCTGCTCGCGGGCATGATCAGCGAGACCGAGAACGTCACGCGCAACGGCATTCCGCTGCTCGACCAGATTCCGAAGGTCGGTGATGCTGTTCGCGCAGAAGAACAAGACCGTCGCTGCGCACCGAGCTCATCATCTTCATCCGGCCGCAGATCATCCGCGACCCTGTCGACGCCTACGTGGTCGCCGAGGAACTGCGCTCCAAGATGAACGGGCGGCATGATCGGATCGAACAATCGCGAGCACAATCCGGGAACGGTCGAAGGCCCGCCGCCGCGGCAACACTGACGGCCGCGATGGCGCCGCGCATCGGACTTGGCCGGCGGGCAAGGCTCGCGCGGGCCGCGTTCACGATCATCGCGGCCGGCGCCGCAATCGCGAGCATTATCGTGTCGCCTGACGCCCGCGGCCTCGCGGGCGCCGCCCTCGCGCTCCTGATGTGCGCGATCGCGCTTTACGACGCGCGCCATTTCGTCATCCCGAACGCGCTCAGCGCAGCCGCGTTTGCGCTGGCACTCGCGCACGCGGCCGCGCTCGATCCGCACGCGCCGCTGCCGCAGGTCGGCATCGCGCTCGCGCGCGCCTGCGCGTGCGGCGGGATGTTTCTCGCGATCAGGCTCGGCTACCGCCGCTGGCGCGGCCGCGACGGCCTCGGCCTGGGCGACGTGAAGCTCGCCGCGGTGGCGGGCGCCTGGCTCGACTGGTTCGCGCTCGCTGCCGCGCTCGAGATCGCCGTGGTAGCGGCGCTCGGGAGCTATCTGGTTCGACATTACCTCGGCAGGCGGCCGCTGCGTGCGACCGATGCGCTACCGCTCGGACTTTATCTTCGCACCGGCGATCTGGGTTGCCTGGTTCCTGCAGGCGACGCTGCTTGCGCCGTGAGCGCGGCGCGTTGCGCCGCCTCTACGGGTGCGCGACGGCCATGCGCCGCTCGCGCACCGCGACCCATTGCAGCGCCAGCACCCGTGCCGTCCCGATCTCGCCGCGGGTCATCTTGGTCGCGATCGCATCGCGCAGGCGCGCGCAGTAGTCGCGCGTCGCGGGCGGCGCATGCGCGGCCGCGATGTTGAGCCACTTGTGCGCCTCGATGTAGTCCTGCACGACGCCCTGCCCCTTGTCGAACAGCAGGCCAAGCCGGTACTGCGAGGTGGACTCGCCCTGGTTGGCGGCGCGCCGATACCAGTAGGCGGCCGTCAGATAGTCCTGCGGCACGCCGCGGCCGGTCTCGTACATGAACCCGAGATAGAACTGCGCGCGCGGATTGCCGGCTTCGGCCAGCGGGCCGAAGATGACGGCGGCGGCGTTGAAATTCTGGCGACTGAAGGCCGCAGCGCCGGCGCCGAACGACGCCGCCGGCGCGGGGGCGGCGAGCGCAAGGGCGACTACGAAACAAGCGGCGATTTGTGCGGCGATTCCCATGGCTCGAGTTTCCAACGCCGGCCTCTTCGACAATTTATTTATACTCGCATGACACCTGCGGCACATCAAAGCATGTCGTCGCGGGCCTCACAATGGACCGCTTCATGAACCGCATCTGCGTCGGCGCAGGCCTGCTCGGCGCGTCGGGTTCATTGCTGCCTTGGCACGCGCTTGGTAGTATCGGCATGGTCCCACAGGCGGCAGTGCCCGTTCCGACGGGCTGAAGGGATACGGCGCACGCCAGGGACGCACCACGATCGAACATGCAAGACACCGAGGAGACGACCCCGGGGAAGCTGGGCTCAACCCGCCCCGCGCCGTGCGACGCGCCGACCCTGTCGGTGGTCTTGCCGAACTACAATCACGGCAGCCTGATCTCGCGCGCCGTCACGGCCCTGCTGGCGCAGGAGCGGGCGCCGGACGAAATCGTCATCGTCGATGACGGCTCGACCGACGACAGCCTGCAGATCATCGCGTCGCTCGCGGCCAAGTCGAAGGCGATCCGCATCGTCGCCAACCAGACCAACGAGGGAGCGACCGCCGCGCTTTCGCGCGGCCTCGCGGCATGCCAGGGAAAGTACGTCTATTTCGCCGCCGCCGACGACTGGGTGCTGCCCGGCTTCTTCGCGACCATGCTCCCGGTGCTCGAGCGCCATCCCGAAGCGGGACTCGCTTGCGGCGAGTCGAACCTCATCTCCGGTCACACCGGCAAGCCGATCGGCGTGCGCCCGGTCGCGCGGCCGAGCAACCAGGAGACATATTTCGCACCCGCCACGACGACGGTGCTGCTCAAGCGCGCGGACAACTGGATCTTGACCGGAAGCGCGATCTTCGTGCGCGTGCGCGCGGTCGCGGCGGGCGGATTCGCTTCCGACCTCGGCTCGTTCGCGGACGGCTATCTCGGCCGCAAGGTCGCGTGACGCACGGCTTCTGCTTCGTCCCCCGCATGCTGGCGACCTGGCAGGTGTTCGACGACAGCTTCTCGCGCGAGACCGCCTCGATCCCGCCGAGACGCAGCGGGTGGTCGCCAACGCGCTTCGACGTTTCGCGCAGGATCCCGCCTTCCCGGCGTGGTACGGCGCGCTGTTTCGCCGGCGCGTGCAATTCGGCATCACGCGGATCGCGGTGTCGACGCGGCCGATGAACATGGCGATCCTCGCCAAGGCATCGCTGAACACCCCGGCCGACCGCCTGCTCCTGTCCGCCGCCGCGCGCCTGCCCGCGATCCAGCCGGTGCGGGCAATCCTGCTCGGCTGGCTGTGGCTGCGGTTCTGGCCGATGAACCCCTGGCTGGTGCTGCGCAGCGCGATCTCGCGCTACTTCACGCGTGCATCGCCGTGAGCGATGTGCAATTGCTTCCGGCACGGCCTACAGGGAACTTGGCGAAAGGCGCAGCGTGACGATCACGCAGACCAGCATTCGGACGCTTCAGCCGCACGATCCACGCGACGTGGTCGGCCGCGACCTCTATGACGGCGTCCGCAGCTGGCGCATGTGGACGATGCTCGGCTGGAACGACATCCGCCGGCGCTATCGCCGCTCCATCCTCGGGCCGTTCTGGATGACGCTCAGCATGAGCCTGCTGGTCGCGGCGCTCGGCTCGCTGTATGCGCAGATCTTCCACATGGATATTGCGACTTACCTGCCCTACCTGACCCTCGGCTTCATCGTCTGGGGATTCATCTCGGCGTCGATCAAGGATTGCTGCCAAGCCTTCTGGTCGCAAGGCGAGATGATCAAGCAGATCCGGGTTCCATTCTCGGTCTACGTGCTGCGCCTCGTGTGGGCGAATTTCATCGTGCTGCTGCACACCATCATCATCATCGTGCCGATCTGGGTCTATTTCCATCACTGGCCCGACCGCACCGCGCTGATGGCGATCCCCGGCCTCTTCGTCATCGTCCTCAACCTCGTCTGGGTTGGGGTCGCGCTCGCGATCCTGAACACACGCTTCCGCGACGTATCGCAGATCGTCGAGACGGTGCTGCAGATCACGGTGTTCGCGACGCCGATCATGTGGCCAGTCAGCGCGCTGGGCGAGCGCCGGTTCATTGCCGACGCGAACCCGATGTATCATCTGATCGAGCTGATGCGCGCGCCGCTGCTCGGCGAGATGCCGAGCACGCTGTCCTGGCTCGTCGCGCTCGGCGTCGCAGCGGCCGGCTTGCTGTTCGCCGCACTGCTGCTGCGGCACGTCGATCGGCGCATCGTCTACTGGCTGTGAGAAAGTCCGCGCCATGGCGATGATCGCCGCCCACGACGTAAAGGTCGATATTCCGATCTATGACGCGGCCTACAGCTCGCTGCGCAAGTTCCTGCTCAACCGGGCCGTTGGCGGCCAGCTCGCCCAGCAGGGCTCGCACGTCGTCGTGCACGCGCTCAAGAACGTGAGCTTCGAGGCCCATGACGGCGACCGCATCGGTCTCGTCGGCCAGAACGGCGCCGGCAAGTCTACGCTTCTGCGCGTGCTGTCCGGCACATATCCGCCGAGCGGCGGGATCGTCGACGTGCAGGGCCGCGTGTCGCCGATGCTGGACAACACGCTCGGCATGGACGCCGATGCGACCGGGTTCGAGAACATCCGCATGTGCGCGATGCTGCGCGGGATGACGGCGCGTCAGGTCGACGAGAGCATGGACGACATCGTCGCATTCACCGAGCTCGGCGATTACCTCAAGATGCCGGTGCGCAGCTATTCGAGCGGCATGCTGCTCCGTCTCGCCTTTGCGGTGGCCACGGTTCCACACGCCGAAATCCTGCTCATCGACAAATCGATCGGCGTGGGCGACGAGCATTTCTTCCAAAAGGCCTATACGCGGCTCAATGCGCTGGTGAGCCGCTCCCGCATCCTGGTGGTGGCATCGCATTCGCAGGCGATGATCCGGAAGCTTTGCAACCGGGCGCTCTGGCTCGATGGGGGGACGGTCGTCGGTGACGACACGGTCGATCGTATCCTCGATGCCTACAGCAAGCAGGATCCGTCGCTCCTCGCGCGGCCCGACGGCGAGACGCGCCGCACCGCGCCAGCCGCCGACTGACCGGCCGCGCGCGGCTGCCTCGCCCAAAAAGCGACTCTTTTGCATCGGTCTATCCGCGCGGTCGCCTTATAGTTGAACAGATTCGGCCGCGACGGGGTGCAGCGCGGCGAAGAGCGTTCACGGCGACGCGGAAAACCTGATTTGGGGGAAGCGCGCCACCCCGGCGCTGCGGACGGCCGGGATGGGCAACTCTTTCGCGCGCAATGTGATCCTCGTCATGACGGGCCTCGGGGTCCTCTGCCTGTCGTTCTGGATCACGCTGACCATCATCGACACCGGAGCCCAATACCACACGCGCGACGTGCCTCTCGCGGACGTCCCGCTGACCAATGAGGACGGGTCGCCCCGCGGCGCACGACCGAGCAAGGTGTCCGACTTGCCCCATCCGCCCATCGTGCCCCCGTTCAGCGTCGGCTGGGACGGGCTCGAAGGAACTCAACGCGCTGATCTTGGGTTCAGGCCCGACCGGCGGCGGCAATCTGGCGCTCAGCCTCGTCGCGACCCGTGACAGCGGCCGTCATCGGCTCGGCGTTGCCTTCGCCGGAATGCCAGCGAACCGGCCGATCCACGCCACCGCCTGGATCAAGGCGCCGCAGGGCACCCGCATCAATATCGACGCGCGGGACGGCAAATCGCCTGGGCACCCCGCGCTCCACAGCGGCTCGGCGGCGATCGAACTGTCGCCGCCGAAGGTTCTGGCATCGAACGGCAACGTACGCGCAGAGGTCGGGGCCGGACCGAGCAATTGGGTGAAAATCCTGCTCGAGATGCCGTCGAGCAACGGAGTGTTCGTGATCTATTTCAGTCTTCCGGGTCCCGGAAACGCCGCCGAACTTCGGCGGCGCGGGCGAGCAGATGATCTTCGGCGGCATCGAGCTTACCGCAGGTTGAGTCCGTGGAATCCGTTGAGGTCGATGAAAGGCACCGCGGAAACTCTGTGGAGCGTGTAAATCATGCGCTGCCTGTAGCTTTTCTGCAACAGCCGCAGCAGCGCCGGATTTATCGTGATACTTCCAGAGGTTGAAGGCGAGTTCCCGCCCGTGATACCGGTATGGCGGCCGCCACGCCATCCAGGACCCGCTCCCATGCGTCGGGATGTACCGTTGGAGCGCGCCACCTCGTCGACTATCCTGCAACGTGTGGGCTGGGGGTGAGAATGGGGTTGGACGTCGTCACCGGCGGCGGTGGATTCATCGGCAGCCATCTGGTCGACCGTCTGATCGCAGAGGGTCGATCGGTTCGCGTGGTCGACAGCTTCGTGGTCGGCCGCCGCGGCAACCTGCGTCAGCATGAGGGCAATCCGCGGCTCGACATCGTCGAGGGCGACGTGGCCGACAAGGCTGCCGTCATGCGCGCCTGCGCGGACGCGGAGCGCGTGTTTCACTTGGCGGCCCGCGCCGACATCGTTCCCTCGATCCAGGAGCCGGAGGCCTATTACCGCGCCAATGTCGACGGCACGTTCAACGTGCTCGAAGCGGCGCGCGCGCACGGGGTCGGGCGCTTCGTCTACGTGGCATCGTCCTCCTGCTACGGCGTCCCCAAGGAGTACCCGACGCCCGAAACGGCGCCGGCCGACCCGCGCTATCCCTATGCGCTGACCAAATATCTCGGCGAGCAGCTCGTCCTGCACTGGGCGAGCGTCTATCGGCTGCCGGCTGCGGCCGTGCGCCTGTTCAACGTGTATGGGCCGCGGGCGCGGACGAGCGGCAGCTACGGCGCGGTATTCGGCGTATTTCTCGCCCAGCTCATCGCGGGCAAGCCGCTCACCGTCGTCGGCGACGGCGAGCAGACCCGCGACTTCACTTTCGTGAGCGACGTGGTCGACGCGCTGCTCACGGTCGCGGCGAGCGACAGGATCGGCGAGGTCTACAACGTCGGCAGCGGGCGGCCGGTGAGCGTCAACGAGCTGATTCGCCTGCTCGGCTCGCCGCCGACGGTGGCGATCCCCAAGCGGCCGGGCGAGCCGGACTGCACCTGGGCGGATATCGACAAGATTCGCACGCAGCTCGGCTGGACGCCGCGGGTCGACTTCGCCGAAGGTGTTCGAATCATGCGCGAGAACATGCATCAATGGCGCGACGCGCCGGTGTGGACCGCGGAACGGATCGCCGAGGCGACGTCCGACTGGTTCCGTTGTCTCGGCAATGAGCGCGCCGGCATGCGCGAGGGGGTGTGACGTGACGGATCCGAAAGTCGTTCCGCTGGCGCGGCCGGGCTGGAAGGAGCCCGAGACCCCGTGGCAGGAGGCGCCCAACCCGCGCCAGAAGATCATGAGCGTGCAGGACGCGGCGGCGCTCGTCCAGCGCATGCGGCAGGCCGGCAAGCGGATCGTCCAGGCCCACGGCACGTTCGACCTCCTGCACGTCGGCCACGTGCGTCACATGCAGGCGGCGCGCGAGCTCGGCGACGTGCTCGTCGTCACGGTCACGGCCGACCGCTTCGTCAACAAGGGTCCGGGGCGTCCCGCGTTCACCGAGAACCTGCGCGCCGAGATGCTGGCGAGCCTCGAATACATCGATCTCGTCGCCATCAATCCCGACCCCGACGCGGTCGCTGCGATCACCGCGATCCGGCCGCACGTCTACGTCAAGGGCCAGGATTACGAGAAGGCCGAGGACGACGTGACCGGCAAGATCGTCGCCGAGCGTCAGGCCGTGGAACAGCATGGCGGGCGCATCCACTTCACCCACGAGGTGATGTTCAGCTCGACCGAGCTGATCAACCGGCACTTCAACGTCTTCGATCCGGCGGTATCGCGCTATCTGCACGGCATGCGCGGCAACGGCGCGCTCGCCGAAGCGATCGAGCTGGTCGAGCGCATCCGCGACTACCGCGTGGTGCTGATCGGCGACGCCATCATCGACGAGTACCAATATACGGTGCCGATGGGAAAGCCGCCGAAGGAAAGCGTCATCGCGGCCCGCTACCAGAACCGCGAGGTCTTTGCCGGCGGCGTGTTCGCGGCGGCGAACCACGTGGCCTCGTTCTGCAAGAAGGTCGATGTGATCACCTGCGTGGGCTCGAGCGACGCTCACGAGGACCTGATCCGCGGCAGCCTGCGGCCGAACGTCGAGCTGCACGCACTGCGGCGGCCAGGGGCGCCGACCACCCTCAAGCGGCGCTTCGTCGATCCGACCACCATGCGCAAGCTGTTCGAACTCTACGTGATGGAGGACAGCCCGCTGCCCGAGGACATGCAGGTGGAGCTCGACCGACTCATCTCCGAGATCGCACCTACCGCCAATGTGGTCGTCGCCACCGACTTCGGCCACGGCCTGATCGGCCCCTCGGCGGTACAGACGCTGATCGAGTATTCGCCGTTTCTCGCCGTGAACGCGCAAAGCAACAGCGCCAACATGGGCTACAACCTGATCACGCGCTACGCGAAGGCGGACTACGTGTGCATCGACGCACCGGAGGCGCGGCTCGCGACCGGCGACCGGGTGTCGCCGATCGGCGAGGTGGCGCAGACGATCGTCAACGATCGCGTGGATTGCCGCAAGATCATCGTCACGCACGGCCGCAACGGCTGCGTCGCCCATGAACGCGGCGGTGCGACCCACACCATCCCGGCCTTCGCGCGCAACGTGGTCGACACGGTGGGCGCCGGCGACGCGTTCCTGGCGATCACCGCCCCGCTGGTCGCGGCCGGCGGCGCGATGGACAAGGTCGGCTTCATCGGCAATGTGGTGGGTGCGCTCAAGGTCGAGATCGTCGGCCACCGCAGGTCGGTCGAGAAGCCGCCCGTGATCAAGGGGCTCACCGCTCTCTTGAAGTAGAATCCGCTCTGGTCCGGTTCCCTCGCGAGTTCCGCGGGTGACGGGGCCGGCGCCCTCCGCGCCATGTCGCTTGGCTCGAGCCGGTGCGGCGGTTGGCTATGTGCTATTGGTCGTAACGGGTGCCGTGCATGTCGAAGCTGTTCCAACAGGTGCTGGTGACCGGCGGGGCCGGGTATGTCGGGTCGAACCTCGTCCCGAAGCTGCTCGCGGCCGGCTACCGCGTCACAGTGCTCGATCTATGCATCTATGGCGACGTGCTGGCGCCGCATCCGGACCTGCGTATCGTCAAAGGCGACCTGCGCAGCCCCGGCGACGCGGCCGACGCGCTCACGGGCTGCGACGCCGTCATCCATCTCGCGTGCATTTCCAACGATCCCTCCTTCGACCTCGACCCGACGCTCGGCCGCTCGATCAACTACGACTGCTTCCGGCCGCTCGTGCGCGCCGCCAAGGATGCCGGCGTGCGGCGCTTCATCTACGCCTCCTCGTCTTCGGTTTACGGCATCAAGAACACCCCGGACGTGCACGAGGACCTCGCGCTCGAGCCACTCACCGACTATTCGAAATACAAGGCGATGTGCGAGGACGTGCTCAATGCCGAGCGAGAGCCCGGCTTCGTCACCGTCATCCTGCGGCCTGCCACCGTGTGCGGCTTCGCGCCGCGGCTGCGGCTCGACCTCACGGTCAACATCCTCACCAACCTCGCAATCAACAACGGGCGGATCACGGTGTTCGGCGGCAACCAGTTCCGCCCGAACCTCCATGTCGACGACATGACCGACCTCTACGTCACGCTGCTGGAGGCGCCCGACGCCGCGATCGACGGCAAGGTCTGGAACGCCGGCTATCACAATCTCAAGGTCATGGAGATCGCCGAGAAGGTGCGCGAGGAGATCGGCCCGAAGGTCGAAATCGTCGTGACGCCGACCGACGACCACCGCTCCTATCACGTCTCGTCCGAGCGCATCCGCCGCGACCTCGGCTTTGCGGCCCGCCGCACGGTCGAGGATGCGATCGTCGACCTGCGCGAGGCGTTCGCGGCCGGCAAGGTGCCGGACGCGATGACCGACGACCGCTACTATAATATCAAGCGCATGCAGGCCCTGCGGCTGCGTTGAGCAGAGCATGACCCTGAAACGTGGCGACCGGTTTCGGAGAAGATCATGCCGCCGCGATAGTCTCGCGAGGTCGCGGCAATCCCGACGGGGGAGCGGTCGGAATGCGAGCGCCATCTGAAGCCGACGTCCTGCCGGAGCGCGGCGCCGCGACGCGGCCGCCCGTGCAGGCCGTGACGGTGCTGATGCCGGTCTGGGGCTATCGCTTCGTCAACCAGTTCCTCGAATTCTGCCTGCCCACCCTGCTGGCGCCCGGCAACCTGCCGGCGGTCGCCGCCGCGCTGCCCACCCGCTTCGTGCTGCTCACGAGCGAAACGGACGAGCTGCTGATCCGCGCCAATCCGGCGTGGCGCCGGGTCGAGCAGATCTGCACGGCGGAAATCCGCCGCATCGACGACCTCATAACCGACGGCAATCACACCGCGACCATCACGCTCGCCTTCGCGCGCGCGGTGCGGCAGAGCCGCGAGGCCATGCTCGACACCGCGTTCATCTTCCTGGTGTCGGACTATCTGGTCGCCGACGGCTCGCTGCGCACCGTGGTCGACCGCATCCGCGACGGCGCGAGCGGCGTCGTCGCCGGCAACTTCCAGATCATCGCCGAGGACGCTATCCCGCTGCTGCGGCGGCGGATCGACCCGGCCTCGACCTCGATCACGCTGCCGCCGCGCGAGCTCGTCGGCTGGTCGCTCGCGCATCTGCATCCCGCGACCGTCGCCAACATGGTCAATTTCGGACTGAGCCACAACGCCCACACCAACCGGCTGTTCTGGCGGGTGGACGAGCACACGCTGATCGGGCGCTTCTACCTGATGCACATGGTCGGCATCCGCCCGGAAGTGACGGATTTCGTCGTCGGCGCATCGTGCGACTACTCGTTCATTCCCGAGATGTGCCCCTCCGGAAACATCGTCGCGCTCACCGACTCGGACGACTACCTGGTGGTCGAGATGCAGCCGCGCAATCACGAGAGCAAATGGCTGCTGCCCGGGCCGATCGAGGTAAAGCCGCTGGCCGACAGCCTGTCCGAATGGACCACCGCGCAGCACCGCGGCAATGTCGCGAACACGCTCGTCTATCACGCGGACGAGCTGCCGCTGATTCTCGCCGCGACGGTCGCGCAGGCCGACGCCTTCGTCGCCGAGGTGCGCGGCCTCCTGTCGCCCGAGCCGCATCCGTTCCGCCATCATCACTACTGGATCGGCTCGCTCGCCTCGAACCGCGCGCAGACCCGGCGGCCGCTCAGCCGCGAGGACTGGGATTTCCTGCTCGGCGAGAGGGCACCGAGCGGCGGGCTCGCGGCCACGCTGTGGCGGCTGCGCGCGAAGTTCTTCGGTTCGGCGCCCGACGTGACGCGGCTGCATCCGCGCTGGCCCGACTACGGGCTGCCGCTCGCGGCGCTGAAGAAGATCATCGCGCAAAACGGGCGCACGCTGCTGGTCGCGCAGCAACCGGCGACTTTCGCGCGCTGGCTCACGCGCAGCGCCGGGGAGATCTACACGCTCGAGTCGGCGCGGCTCCTCGAGCTTCCCCTCGACGAGGAGCGTCCACTTGCGGGCAACTTCGACGCCTGCCTGATGATCATGGGCGAAAGCATGCTCAAGACGGCGGACGAGTTCATCGCTCGCGCCGCACCGCTGCTCGCTCCGGGCGGACAGATCATGATCCTGGTCGCCAACGATCGCGGGTTTGCGCATGCGGCGACATTCGGCCGCGAGTTCGCCCAACAGTCGGCGCGCTTGCTCGATACGTCCGCCTGGGTGACCGATATCCGCTACGTGCCGGCGAGCCGGTTGCGCTGGGCGATCTATCGGGCGCTCGGCCACGTGCTCAAGCGCGGCGATGCGGTCGGCTGGAATTCGCCTATGCGGCTTGCCGGTCTCGCGCTCATGGCCGCGCCGCTGACGCTCGCGACCCTCCTGACCAATCTCGGCATTCGCGCCACCACGACGCCGCCGCGCGGACTGTGGTCGAGCGTATTTCTGATCCTGCGCCCTTCCGGCAACGAACGGACGCCGGCGCGGCTCGCGGCATCACTGGCGCGCGCGGGCGACGTGATCGGCCCGCCTTTCGGCCCGGCCATGACGCTCGCGGCGCGGCGGCTCGATCCGGCCCGGCTGGCGCAGACGCTCGCGCGTTACCGTTTCGTCGTCGACACGCTCGACTCCCGCCGCGATGTCGGCGAATACGGCTGCATCGAAGCGCTCGGCAGCGCGCTGGTGCAGCGCAGGGTCCGGAAGCTCACGGTCTACGATCCCGATTCGGCGATGCTTGGCGAATTGCACCCGCAATCGGGTGAGGGCACGCCGGTCCTCGCCCAGGTGCATGACGTGCTCGGCGATCCGCTGCCGATGCGGCATGACGCGATCTACTGCCTCGGGGCGATCGAGCGGATCACGCGCGACGACGAAGACACCTTCATTCGCCATCTCGTGGGCTCGCTCACCTTCGACCACGCCCTCCTGATCCTTGGCAGCGCGACACCGGATGCGGACGGCGAGCGCAACGCCGGTTCGTTCGTGCGGCGCAGCGCGGCCGAGTTGAGGGCGCTGCTGGAGCGCTATTTCCACGTGATATTGTGCTTCTCGATGGTCGACGACACCGTGCATCCGGGCATCGTCCGCGCCGCCGACTACGCGTTCGCGCTCGGGTGCGGCCGCAAGGAGCGGCCGTGACGCGCGTGGCCTCCGCGGACGCCGGGATCGCTGACGAGCCGCGGCGCCACGCGGCCGCCGGGGCCGGTCAGCTGCGGCTCGGTATCGACTTCGACAACACACTCATCGCCTATGACCACGTCTTTCGCGCGCAGGCGCGCGCGCGCCAACTGCTGTCCGGCGGCTTCCGCGGCAGCAAGCAGGCGGTGCGCGACGCGGTGCGCCTGCTGCCCGACGGCGAGATCGCCTGGCAGCGGCTGCAGGGCTACGTCTACGGGCAAGGCATCGGCGAGGCGGCGCTGTTCGCCGGCGTCGACCGCTTCCTGCGCCGCTGCCGGCAGGCCGGGCACACGGTGTTCATCGTCAGCCACAAGACCGAATACGCAAACTACGATCCCGCGCGCGTGAACTTGCGCGCGGCGGCGCTCGGCTTCATGGAGGCGCACGGCTTCTTCGATCCGCGCCGCTACGCGATCGCGCGCGAGAATGTTTTCTTCGAAGGGACGCGGGCCGACAAGCTCGCGCGCATCGCGGCGCTCGGCTGCACGCATTTCGTCGACGACCTCATCGAGGTGCTGACCGATCCCGGCTTTCCGGCGGGCGTCGAGCGCGTGCTGTTCGGCCGCCCGGATGGCGCGCAAACGGCCGGCCTATGCGTCTGCGCGAGCTGGCGCGAGATCGCAGCGGCGCTGCTCGCCGAGGCGTCGCGATGACCGCGACGCCCGCGGAGGAGACCGCCGCCCGCGACGCCGCGCTGGCGCTCGCGCGCGATCTCGTCGGCGGCCCGGTTGATGCCCTTGCGCCGCTGCGGGGCGGCCGCAATGCCCGGGTCTTCCGCGTCGCGGCCGGCGCCGCGGTGTTTGCGCTCAAGCTTTTCCCGCCGCCCGCTGATGGGCGCGACCGGCTGGCGACCGAGGTCGAGGCACTGCGGCTGATGCAGGGCTGCGGCATCGCCGACATCGCGCGCGTCGTCGCGACGGACCGGGCGCGCCACGGCGCACTGCTCACCTGGCTCGACGGCACGCCGATCGCGACGCCGGGCGACGCCGACATCGATGCGGCCGCGGAATTCCTCGCCGCGCTGCGGGCGGCGGGCGCGACCGCCGCGGGCCGCGCCTTCCGCCGGCCGGCCGCCGAGGCGTGTCTCTCGGGCCGCGAGGTCGAGCGGCAGATCCGCGCGAGGCTCGCGGCCCTGCTGGCGCACGGCGAGACGGAACCGGCGCTCGCGGGCTTCCTGCGCGACACGTTCGCGCCCGCGCTCGCAAGGCTGCTCGCGCGCGCCGAGCGCGCCTTCGCCGCAGCCGGGCTTGACTTCGCCGACCCCCTCCCGCAGGAAAAACAGCGCTTGGTGCCGGCCGATTTCGGCTTTCACAATTGCCTGCGCGGCGCCGACGGCAGGCTCAAGTTCCTCGACTTCGAGTATTTCGGCTGGGACGATCCGGTGAAACTCACGGCCGACATGCTCCATCATCCCGGCACGCCGCTCGCCGCGCCGCAGGCCGCGCGGCTGCGCGCCGCGGCGCAGCGCATCTACGGACACGATCCCGCGTTCGCGCCGCGCCTCGCGGCGCTCTACCCGCTGTTCGGCCTGCGCTGGGCGCTGATCCTGCTCAACGAGTTCCTGCCCGAGCGCTGGCGCGGCCGCGTCGAGGCCGGCGAGACGGCGGCGTGGCCGCAGGCGAAAGCGCGCCAGCTCGCGCGCGCGGAGAACCTGCTGGCGCGCCTCGCGCCGCTCACGGAGGCGGCGCATGGATAGTCTCGTGCATGAAGCCGCGCGGAGCGCCGGGGCGGCGCCCGGGCTCGACGAGCGCTCGCTGCAGCTGCGGCGGCTGGTCGTGCGCGCGCTCGACGGCGGCGGGCGCGGGCACGTCGGCTCGTCGATGTCGCTGATCGAGATCCTGCGCGTGCTCTACGACGACGTGCTGCGCTTGCGCGCCGCCGAGCCGCGCTGGGCCGGACGCGACCGCATGATCCTGAGCAAGGGGCACGGCTGCCTCGCGCTCTACGCGCTGCTCGCCGACAAGGGGTTCTTCGGCCTCGACGAGCTCGACACGTTCTGCCGGCGCGACTCGATCCTCGGCGGCCATCCGGAGGCCGGCAAGGTGCCGGGCGTCGAGGCCTCGACCGGCGCGCTCGGCCACGGGCTCTCGGTCGGGCTCGGCATGGCGCTGGCGCTGCGCGCAAGAAAGAGCGATGCGCGCGTGTTCGTCGTGATGGGCGACGGCGAGATCAACGAAGGCTCGGTGTGGGAGGCCGCGATGTGCGCCGGCAAGCACGGCGTCGACCGGCTCACGGCGCTGGTCGACTACAACAAGATCCAGTCCGCCGGGCCGACGCGCGAGATCCAGGACCTCGAGCCGCTCGCCGACAAGTGGCGCGCCTTCGGCTTCGCGGTCGCCGAGGTCGACGGGCATGACGTCGCGGCGCTGCGCGAGACCTATGCGCGGCTGCCGTTCACGGCCGGCAAGCCGAGCGCCATCATCTGCCACACCGTGAAGGGCAAGGGCCTTCCGTTCGCCGAGAACGACGCGGAGTGGCACCACAAGTCGAAGATCGGCGGCGATCTCGTCGCGCGCATGTACGGCGCACTGGAGTAGGCGATGCGCGCCACGTGTCTCAAGCAGGTGCATGCGCTCGCCAGGCGCGACGAGCGGGTGGTGTTCATCGGCTCGGATCTCGAGCCCCGGGCTGCTCGCCGACATGAAGCGGGAGATGCCGGAGCGCTGGTTCATGGAGGGCATCACGGAGCAGAACGTCGTCGGCATGGCGGCCGGCTTCGCGATGGAAGGCTTCATCCCGTACGTCAACACGATCGCGACGTTCATCACGCGGCGCTGCTACGAGCAGGTGGCGGTCGATCTCTGCCTGCACGACCTGCCGGTGCGGCTGATCGGCAACGGCGGCGGCCTCGTCTATGCGCCGCTCGGGCCGACGCATCTCGCGATCGAGGACATCGCGATCATGCGCGCGCTGCCCAACATGGCGGTGGTCGCGGTGTGCGACGCGCAGGAGATGACGGCCTTCATGCAGACCTCGCTCGACTGGCCGCATCCGATCTACATCCGCCTCGCCAAGGGCGGCGATCCGGTCGTCAGCCGCAAGGAGAACGGGTTCGCGATCGGCAAGGCGATCCCGATGCGGCGCGCGCGGGCGCGCGGCGCGGTGGCGCTGATGGCGACCGGCGTGATGACCACGAACTGCCTCGCCGCCGCCGACATCCTGGCGCGCGACGGGATCGACGCCTCGGTGCTGCATATCCACACCGTCAAGCCGCTCGACGAGACGGCGGTGCTCGAGCATGCGTCCGACGCGAGCCTCGTCGTCACGGTCGAGGAAGGCGTCGGCATCGGCGGGCTCGGCAGCGCGATCACGGACGTGCTGGTCGAGAAGCTCGGGCGCGGGATGCCGGCGATGCGGCGCATCGCGCTGCCGGACGCGTTCCCGCATCACTATGGCTTGCAGGAGCAGCAGTTCGAGCTTTATGGGCTCGCACCGGAGCAGATCGCCGCGACGGCCGCGGCGGGGCTCAAGGCGAAGGACCTGGTGGCGTGAAGCACGCAAGATAGCGATCTGAATCATTACGTCTGCCGTCGTCGGGTTCAATCTGCCAATCTGCCTCACGGAGGGGTGGAAGCGGCGACGCGTAGAATATTTTTCGCCGACCGGGCAGCATTCCTTGTAAAGAACAGGGAAAATACAAGGACGCCTGAAGGGCGATGCGCGACGGGTAGAAGAATTTGCATGTTCAGGGCCTCCTTTGAAAATGCTCGACTTTCCTCGTATGGCTTTGTTCTGCCGAACGACCTCGCCGATGGGAGCGGCGACCATGCCGTGTAGTTGCGGCCCGACCGTCCCGCATACCGGTACGTTCCGTACGGACCGCACGCGCACGCAACGCCCGCAGAGTGACTTTCTCACGCGCGAGCGAGCCGCCCAAGAACGACTTTGGTGATTGCACATGTTTCTCCTGGTCGGCGGCGATTTGGAGATCGGCAGGGCGGCGGCGACGCACCTCGCGGGGCGCGCGCTCGCGACGACGCGGCGGCCGCTGGGCGCCGGCGACGCGCGCATCGCGCTCGATCTCGCGGGCGACCTCGCGGCCTGGGAGCCGCCGGCGGGCGTGACCTCGGCCTGCATCCTCGCCGCGATGGCGCGGCTTGCCGACTGTGAAAAGGACCCGGAGGGGACCGCGCGCGTCAACGTCGCCGGCACGCTCGCGCTCGCCGAGCGGCTGATCGCGCGCGGCACGCACGTGCTGTTCATCTCGAGCGACAAGGTATTCGACGGCGCGACGCCGCAGATGCCGGCGGACGCGCCGACCGCGCCGGCGAGCGAGTACGGCAGGCAGAAGGCGCGCACCGAAGCGGCGCTGCGCGCGCACATCCAGCGCGGCGCGCCGGTCGCGATCCTGCGGCTCGCGAAGGTGGTCTCGCGCGAGACCGCGCTGCTGCGCGACTGGACCGCGGCGCTGAACGCCGGAAAGCCGATCCGCGCCTTCCACGACATGACCATGGCGCCGGTCGCGGTCGACACGGTCGTGCGCGCCATGGCGGCGCTGATGGAGGCGCGCGCGACCGGCATCTTCCAGCTCAGCGGGCCGCGCGACGTCTCCTACCTGGACGCGGGCCTGTTCCTGGCTGAACGCCTCGGCGCCGATGCGTCGCTCGTCGCGCGCGCGAGCTGCGTCGCGGCCGGGATGCCGGCGGGTGCGGGCCCGCCGCATACGACGCTCGATTCGCGTGCGCTTGCCGCGCGATACGGTATCGTGGCGCCGGACGCGTGGGAGGTGCTGGAGGCAGTGCTTGGGCTCTCATGAGTGACACGACATGCGGCGCGTCATCCGCCGGAAGCTGATCAACTGGTACTTGGCGGCCGAGCGGGGCGAGCGCGGCGCCTGGATCGCGCGTGCGCTGCGCTGGAAGGTCACGGTGCGCACGCCGCGGATGTTGCGGCTGGCCGGCTTCACGGTCGGCGTGGCGAGCAGGCGCGTTTTCGTGGCGCGGCGCGACTGCGGCGTCGACGTGATGCGACTGCCGGCCGGCGCCCGCGCGCTCGCGACCGGGCAGCCGGTCGAAGCCGTGTCGCTTTCCCCGCTCGGATGGACGCGCGTCGCGTTCTGGCGACTGACCGGCCGGTTGTGAATCGCCGATGCGCCTGCGATAGATGGCGCCGACAAGGGATGGGCGGCAAGTGCGACACGTACGGCAGGCCTGAGCATGGGACTGGGTGGACAAGCGATCGACGCCATCGGCCGCGAGCATGCCTACCGGCCGATCACGGGCGACGTGCTCTTCATCGGCCGGCAGACGGTCTATTTCTCGCCGCAGGATCTGGCGCGGCGCCTGCGCGACCACTGTAAGGAGGTCGACGAAGGCGCGATCGAGGTCGACGGCACGACGCTCAACCGCAACCTCCAGGGCGAGCTCGCGACCGACCGCTCGATCTTCCGCGCGCTCGGGCTGCCGCCGGAGCGCATCAAGGCGCTCGACGTGAGCCCCTACGAGGGCGCCGAGATCATCCACGACCTCAACCAGCCCATCCCTTCGAACCTGCGTGGATGCGCCGACTTCATCGTCGACGGCTCGACGCTCGACAATGTGTTCGATCCCGCGATGGCGCTACGCAACTACGCGGAGCTGCTGCGGCCGGGCGGCCGCCTGCTCGCCATCAACGCCTGGAACCTGCGCGACAGCACCTACACGGCATGCTCGCCGTCCTGGTATCTCGACTATTTCGTCGCCAACGGATTTGCCGACTGCAAGGTCTATGTCTGCGTCGGCGCGCGCGCGGGCATCAATATCTACTGGCTCGACCCGTCGCTGATCGGCCTCGGCAAGCAGCAGGTGAAGACGCCGATCTTCGCCTCGTGGTGGCGGCGTCCGTTCGTGCTCGTGCTGGCCGAGAAATCCGCCACGCCGGGCCCAGCCGTGATCCCGACGCAGTCGGACTACCGCGGCGCTGCCGAATGGGAGCGCTTCCACGCCGTCGCCGATGCGATCGCCGTCTCGCCCCGGCCGCATGTATTGCGGTCGATCGGTCGGCTGCTGTTGCGCCGGCGCTCGTGGCGATCATGGGGATTCATGTGGATCGACGGCGAGTATCACCCGCGCCGGCTCGATGCCATGCATCGTGCCAAAGCCGCCGTATATCTGGCGCTTGTTTCGCTACGCGATCGGCAAGACGTTGCCGCTTCTGGGGCTACGGCATGATCGGCCGGCGACAGTCGCCGAAAAGGATGGCTCCATCCGGCCAGGTCGAATAAGAATGTGTAGCCGATGAGGTCATCGCTTTGCGCCCCTCCACGTCACAGCCCCGCCAATCTGCGGTGAAAAATGACGATCGCGTCTGAGCTCCCGACCCGTGACGCGCAGCCGGCACCGGGAGAGCACCAAGCCCCAAAAACACGAGACGGAGACGAGGCGCCCCATACCGGCACTCCATGGAGTTCGCTTCATTGCCGTGTCCTGCATATTGCTCGGACATGGCGTCGGCTGGATCATGCCGGCTACCGACAACGCCTTCATGAATACCTGGTTGGCAGCGCTCACTTCTTACGGGATGCCGTTGTTCTTTGTCCTGAGTGGCTTTGTGATTTACTACAACTATTCCGGAATGTTTTGCCAGTACCGGCTAAAATGGGCTACCGCATCGTTCCTCGGCGCACGAATTGCACGACTTTATCCGCTATTCATCTGTTGCGTCCTCCTTGGATTCTCCATTCAGGAGATCTTTCTTTGGCTGGACGACTACAAATTCGAATTTGCGATTCTCGCAGTTCACGACCTGACGCTGACGCAATCCTGGTTCGCCGTCGCCCTTTTCAAGAAGCTCCTGCTGGAGGACGGCTTCGGCATCGGCTGGTCGATATCCACCGAATTCTTCTTCTATATCGTCTACATCTTCATCGCGTTCACGTTGGTGCGGCTTCGAACAATACGCGCAACCCTGATTGCATCATTATTTTTCGTCGCCGCTGTCCACGTGTTCCTATACGCTTCCCTTCGCAACCTTCCGGCCATCGACGTCTTCGCGGCGCGGCACCTCAACATGATCGATATGCCGGCAGAAAGCTCGTTCACGCGCTGGCTCTTTTACTATTCGCCCTACGTCCGCATATTCGAGTTCATCCTCGGCTGCCTCGCCGCCCACCTCTTCATGTTGATCGGTTCGGCAAGGATGAAGCAGTACGTACGCGGCGTGCAGGTCGCGTTGCTGGCCTCGCTGCTCCTCACAGCGTTGCTCTACATACTCAGCGCAGCGGGAGGCGAGCGGCTGTCCGGCTACATGAAATTCTATCTTTGGAATTTCGGCTACGCGACTCCGTTTTGCGGCCCTGATTTTCCTGAGCGCAGCCTGTGAGTGGGTTTGGCTGAATTCGATGGCTGAGCGGAACGATCTCGATCAAGCTGGGCGAGATGAGTTATTCGATCTACTCCGTTCACGTCTTTATTTTCGGCTTGTTCATTCAGCCGGCGCGCCCCTTTTCAGCGCTCAATGTGGCTGATGGAGCAATTCGGCTGCTCGTCGCAATCGCCTTCACGTTGCTCGTCTCCTATTCGACCTATCGTCTCATCGAGATGCCCGCGCGCAAATCGCTGCGCATCCGGCTCGCGGGCTGGGCCACGGCGGCGTTCGGAGGGCGGGCAGACAACCGTCTGGGGGACGGAAGAACGGCTGCGTTCGGGGTATGGATGCTGGTCGCCCTTGCGGCATTTCTTGCAGCGTGCGCAAGTTACCAGGTGATCGCGGCGCACCTTCCGCTTCACCATTAGCGCCCGGTGCAGCCGCCACCCATCGGGTTCTACTCATGACGGTCAGCAGCACACCGACCGAAATCCGCTCCGGCTCCGGGTATCCGCATATAATTTGGCCTTGGGCAAGGTATGCGTTCGCTGCGGCCCTCTGCCTCATCGCATTTGTGTTCACCTATTTTTACGCCGCGACGAATCCGCTGTCCGGCCGGGATTTCTGGTACCAGCATTTCATGGGGCCGGCGCTCAACCTAGCCTGTACCGGACATCTGGCGCCGATCAAGCTGAGCGCAGAAGCCACCCCAGAGGACAAGGCGGCGTATTCGGACATCGACACATTCTTGCATCTTCGCACGGCCGACTTCTCTTGCAGCAATTTTCCAGCGCATGTGGCAACGGCCGATTTCCTCGAGAGCTCTGCGTTCTCCAATGTGGAGCAGCCGATCTATCTCATGATGGTCTATGGCACCCTCTGGCGTTTATTCGGGGTGCATTGGAGCTTGACCGCTTATTTGATCGCCGCCTGCGCCGCAATCTCGGCCCTCCTGCTGTTCCTGTGCTGCGTCAGATTCGGCCATGCCGCTCTCGCTGCCGCTGCGTCGCTGGCGTTCGTCATAAGCCCGGTGTTCCTCCAAAACTCGATTTCTCCGCGCGACGGCCTCAAATTTCCCTTCGCGGTCGGGATTTCTGCGCTTCTCGTGACGTGGGCGACCTCACCCTGCCTCCCCCGCCGCCTCCTGCTCCGCGCGATTGTCATCGGGCTCAGCATCGGCGTCGGCTACGGATTTCGCTCCGATCTCTACCTTTTTCTCGCGCCTGCCGCCGTGATATTTGCGTTTTTGTCCCAACCCAAGCTCGAACTCAGCCCGGCTCGCGCCTGGAAAAAAGCATCCGCGCAACTTCTCGTCCGAGGCGCGGCAGTCTGCGGTCTCGGCATTTCCTTTGCGATAGGCGGCTTCCTGCCGCTCGTGAACAACTTATACGTCCATAGGAACGGTCGCGCCGAAGGCTATCATGTGCTTGCAATGGGACAGTACGGAATAACCGATGGGGATCTGTTCCTAGCGCCCGCTTACTCGGGGTCGATTTACGGATACAGAAACGCCTACAACAATGATCTTGGCGTCGGCCTCCGGATTCTCGAATACGCTTGGCGACGAGACAACGTTCGTCCCATTTTTGCACGAGATGCCTACTTCTCATACGCCGAGCGCTATTATCGTGAAATAGTCGAGAAAATACCCGCCGATATTATCGCCGGCGGAGTTGGCGCTTTTGTGAACGTAATGACCTTTCCAGTCAGCCTTCGTCACCACACGAACATCGTCAATGCGTTTGATCGTGAAACTCCATTTTCCACGGCGTACGAGTTCATCAGAAGCCGGTGGCACGATGCTCCGATTGGTGCGCTTGATCAAATCTACCACGCGGTCGCCAATATTCCGCTCCTGTATATTTTCCTCATAAACGTCGGCGCGGTCTATTTCCTGTTGGTGCGCCTTGTGAGCCGCTATGGGATCGGGTCTGCTGCGGCTGCCGTCATATTGCTTGGCGCCGTCCTGTCAGTCACATCGCTCAAGTTCGAAATTCGTCACGTGTTCTACATTTTCTCGTTCTTGTTGATTGCCTGGGTCGCGTCCATAGATGGGTTGGTGGCGTTGCTCGCCAGAGCGTCGCGAATCGCGACCGACAAGCTGCGAGGTCGCGTCGCCACCCGCTCGCTGACGCCTGACCGAGCGGCCTTGTCCTGTTTCACCCAGGCCGCCGCAATTGCAATAGCCGTCACCGTGTCAACACTGCTGGCACTGGCGGCCGCCCGGACGTATCAAGCCGATAAGGTACGATCCTGGCTGGCCGCTTGGGTCAGCAGGCCGACTGTCCCGGTCGAATATGATCTCGTCCCGGTCCGTCCCGGCTGGTCGCTCATTCGCATCCGCTCGGCAATGCCGGTGTCCGCCGGCGGAACGCAGTTGAGCGATGCACCGCCCGTGGCCGACAGCACCGTGCGCATGAGCGTGGTTGCGATCAGGCTGGACGGCCTGCGTTGTGACGGCAAGGTTGTTACTCTGACATCCATCGGAGAGACGAACCAGCCGTGGCCGAGCACGTCTTATAGGCTCGTCGAACCATTCTCAATCAAGCTGAAAGGCCGCTCGGATTTCGTCTCCTACATACCTGCTTTCGGCTACGCCGTTCCGGGTACAATAGCGTCCATGTACTACCGCGGCACGGAGATCGCGGATGAAAATATCAACTGCATGAAGAGTGTTGGGGTCGTGACAAAATATTACCACGACGATCTTCTTTTCGACTTTGCCGTCCCTAGCGATCTGAGCGTGCTCTCCAGGGACAATCTATTCAAGAGATTCTACATTCCCGGCTTCGGCTTACTGTGAGCCGAGCCACATGAGTGTCTTCTCGCCTACTCGGCCGGGGTGAGCCGGACAGAAGACCTATCGGCGCGCATCAGTTCGCCAATTTCACCAGCACCCTGCCCGCCTTGCCGCTGCGCACGAGATCCAGCGCCGCGTTGATGTCTGCAAGCGGGAACTCGTGCGTGATGATGCCATCGAATGAGAGCTTGCCGGCCTGCACCAGGCGGATGATGCGCGGGATGTCGACATGCGGGCGCGCGTCGCCGCCGTGCGAGCCGGTGAGCACCTTGTCGAAGTGGATCGGCAGGGTCGAGATGGTGACCTTCTCGTGCGGCACGCCGACCAGGACGCAGGTGCCGTCCGGGTGGGTGAGGTCATAGGCCATCTCGATCACGCCCTTGACGCCGGTGGTCTCGATCACCTTGTCGGGGCCTTTGTCGCCGACGATGGCGCGCACCGCGGCCGCGACGTCGCCGACCTTGCCGGCATTGATGGCGTGGGTCGCGCCGCGCTCGCGCGCCATGTCGAGCTTGTGGTCGAGGAGGTCGATCGCGACGATCGGGTTGCCGCCCGCGAGTGCCGCGAACTGCACCACGTTGAGGCCGACGCCGCCGACGCCGAACACCGCGACCGACTCGCCGACCTTGAGCTTGGCGTCGTTGCCGACGACGCCGGCCGCGGTCGTCACCGCGCAGCCGAACAGCGGGCGCGATCTTGCGGTCGAAACCGGCCGGGATCACGCTCATGCGGTTCTCGGACACGACCGCGTGGTCGTTGAACGTCGTCACCCAGCCGGCGTTGAGCTTCTTGCCGTCCCACGTATAGGCGGGCGGGCGGCTCTGGATGCCCTGGCTCGGCCGCCAGTGCAGCACGACGGCGTCGCCCGGTTTCACGGACGTGACGCCGGGGCCGATCTCGAGCACTTCGGCTGAGGCTTCGTGGCCGAGCAGGTGCGGCAGGAACTTGTCGGGGCCTTTGACCGCGTCGATCTCGTTGATCTGGGCGCCGCAGATCGTGGTGTAGAGCACCTTGACCAGCACCTGGCCCACGTCGAGCGCGTCCGGCAGCGCGATCTCGTCGACGACGAGCGGTGCGCGCGACTGCGCGAGGATCGCGGCCTTGGCGGATTTGATTTGCATGAGTCTGGTTGCTCCGAAATCGGCGCTCGTGCTCCCTCTCCCCGCTTGCGGGGAGAGGGTCGGGGTGAGGGGGCGCATCCGCATCACTTGAGTCAACGACCCGCGGCCGGCCCCCTCATCCCGACCTTCTCCCATAGCAAGTCGGGCTTGGCCGACTTGCGCATCAATAGTGCCGAAATCGGGCAAGCCCGATTTCGGGTAGGGGGAGAAGGAGGAGCAAGCGCCTTGCCTGCCTAACCTACTCGAAATAGATGAACTCGTAGTCGCCGGTGTAGCCGAAGTGCTGGTAGAGCCAGATCCACGACGCCGTGTCGTAGAAGGCTTCGGCGGTGAGCGCCCAGCACTCCATGTTGAACTGCTCGAGCTCGTTGCGGTAGCTCTCGACCATGATGTAGCCGTTCTTGCCGACCCGCTCGATCTCGGAGAGCGCGGTTTGCAGCTCGAAGATCTTGAGATTGTGCAGGGTGCCGAGCGAGACGACCAGGTCGAACGACTTGTCGCCGTACGGATAGCGGTCCTGCGCGCGGTAGCGGAAAAGCTGGTCCTTCACGTCGGGATGCGCGTCGGCAAGGCCGTGGCGCGAGATGTCGAAGCCGACGAGCTCGGCCTCGGGCAGCAGCAGCTTGAACTCGCGCAGCAGGTAGCCCTTGCCGCAGCCGACGTCGAGGATCCGCACCTTGCCCTTGAGCCCATGCAGGTCGACCAGCGCCTGGGCGACCGGCTTCCAGCGCCCCTCGATGTAGCGATAGCCGCCGTAGCCGTAGCGCCGGTCGCCATCCCAGTAGTCGGCCTCGTACTCCTTGGCCTTCATCATGCAATGGACCTTCTCGTCCATCATGCGGCCGACGTAGTCCCGCTTGGTCATCTTGTGCAGCGGGGTGACGATATTCAGCAGACGGCCCATGGGCCTCCTCTTGGGTTAGCCTGTCGGATTGCGCGCCGCCGTTGTATAAAGGCTCGCTGGCCGTCACGCTACCGTGCGCTCGTCGCGGAGGTTTCCTCGCGGCTATCGGCCGCCTCATGGATATGCCGGGGTCGGCGAATGCGCGCGACGACACTATGCTCTTGCGTTAACTTTTCGTTCGCGGCGATACTGCATGGTGAAATTTGGCGATCGTCCGGCGCACCCTGAGGGAACTTGATGCTTTCCGATCATCATGCGGTCCTTCGCGAGCGGGCTTTGCGGAAGTCTGGCGATCATTTCACGCCGGCCGACTGCAACGGACAACTTGTCCCGGCGATGAACACGCCCTTCGATATGGAACACGTCCAGCGCGAGCTCGTGCTCGACTCCTGCCGGCAATATTTTGCGGGGCGGCCGGCTGTCCGATTCGTCCCGGGCGAGACCTACATCCCGGTCACCGGCAAGGTCCTCGACGCGGAAGACCTGGTGCACCTCGTCGACGCGTCGCTCGACCTGTGGCTGACGGCCGGACGTTACGCGAGCGAGCTCGAGCAACGGATCGCCGGATATTTCGGGCTCAAGCATGCCAGCCTGACGAATTCGGGGTCGTCCGCGAACCTGCTCGCCTTCTCGGCGCTGACGTCGCCCAAGCTGAACGTCCGCCGCATCGCGCCGGGCAGCGAGGTGTTGACGGTGGCGGCCGGATTCCCGACCACGGTCGCGCCGATCATCCAGAACGGCTGCGTGCCGGTGTTCGTCGACGTCGATCTCGCGACCGCCAATGTCGATGCATCGCGGCTCGCGGCAGCCGTGACGCCGAAAACGCGCGCGATCATGCTCGCGCATACGCTGGGAAATCCGTTCGACCTGCGCGCCGTGACCGAGATCGCCAAGGCGCACAAGCTCCATCTGATCGAGGATTGTTGCGACGCGCTGGGCGCATCCTTCGACGGCCGCAAGGTCGGGACGTTCGGCGACGTCGCGACGCTGAGCTTCTATCCGGCGCATCATATCACGATGGGCGAAGGCGGCGCGGTGCTCACCAATCGCGTATCGACCAACAAGCTGATCAACTCGTTCCGCGATTGGGGCCGCGATTGCTGGTGCGATCCGGGCAAGGACAACACCTGCGGCCAGCGGTTCGATTGGAAGCTCGGCGAGCTGCCGCGCGGCTACGACCACAAATACATCTACTCGCACGTCGGCTATAACCTCAAGGTCACCGACATGCAGGCGGCGGTCGGGCTCAGCCAGTTCGCGAAGCTGGACACGTTCGTCGCCCGGCGGCGGGAGAACTTCGCGGCCTACCGCGAGGCTTTCGTCGCCGAGCGCCTGGACGAGCATTTTTTGCTCCCGCAGGCGACCCCGGGCGGGGACCCGAGCTGGTTCGGATTCCTGGTCACGATCCGCGACGGATCGCCGCTCAAGCGGCTCGACGTGGTGCGCTACCTCGAAGAGCATCGCATCGGGACCCGTCAGCTCTTCGCCGGCAATCTGACGCGGCAGCCGGCGCTGAAATCCGTCGAGTTCCGCGTCGCCGGATCGCTCGCCAACACCGACAAGATCATGAACGACAGCTTCTGGATCGGGGTGTGGCCGGGGATCGGCGCGGCCGAGCGGAGCTATGTGATCGAGACGTTCCGCAATATGATTCGCGACCTCATCCGATGACCGGAGCCGACTACATCGCGCATTTTCTCGCGCGGGCGGGATGCCGGCAGGTCTTCGTCCTGACCGGCGGCGCCTGCGCGTTCATGATCGATGCGGTCGGGCGGCATCCGGGCCTCTCCTACACCTGCTTCAACCACGAGCAGTCGGCCGCGATGGCGGCGGACGCGGTCTGGCGCGTCGACCGGACGGTCGGGGTCACCATGGCGACGTCGGGGCCCGGAGCGACCAACCTCATCACCGGCATCGCGTGCTCCTACTTCGACTCAATTCCGTCGCTGCATATCACGGGCCAGGTCAACCAGCGCGAAAGCAGCGCCCTGCACGGCGCCAACGTGCGGCAATCCGGTTTCCAGGAAACCAAGATCGTCGAGATGGTGCGGCCGATCACCAAATACGCCGTGATGGTGAAAAGCACCGACGAGCTGCGTCAGGAACTCGCCAAGGCCTACGAGATCGCGACCAGCGGCCGCATGGGACCGGTGCTGATCGACGTGCCGATGGACGTCCAGCAGGCCGAGGTCCGCGGCGACCTGATGCTGCCGGGCTCGCCGACGATCGCGAACGAACCGCCGGCGTCAGTCGCGGGCGCGCTCACCGCGACGCTCGCGGACGCGCGGCGTCCGATCGTCTTGTGGGGCGCCGGGATCGGCCTCGCCGGCGTCGAGCGCGCGGTCGCCGCATGGCTCGCGCAGACCGGGCTGCCGTTCGTGTCGAGCTGGGCCGGGTTGACCTATTTCGATCACGATCATCCGGGGTTCCTTGGACAGATCGGCGTCTACGGCAATCGCGGCGCGAATTTCGCGCTGCAGAATGCCGATACGGTCATCGTGCTCGGCAGCCGGCTCGACAACCGGCAGCGGTCGGGCAACGCCAAGAACTTCGCGACCGGCGCGACGGTGCACGTCATCGACGTCGACGCCGAGGAGCTGCGCAAGTATCACGGCGACGGCTACCGGACGAACAAGCTCAATCTGCGCGACCTGCCGTCGGTCCTGCAACAGATCGCGCCGCCGGCGATCGACACCGAATGGCGCGCGTACGTGGCGCAAATGAAGGCGCGCTACTACGGCCGCGAGACGAGCACGTCGGCGCTGCGGCTCAACACGCTGTCGCCTTATGACGTCGTCCGCCGGCTCAGCGACACGGTCGACCACGACGCCATCGTGGTCGGCGACACCGGCGCGGCGGTGTGCTGGCTGCACCAGGCATTCCGGGTCAAACGGCACACTTTGTTCACGGCAGGCGGCAACTCGCCGATGGGCTATGCGCTGCCGGCCGCGATCGGCGCCAAGCTCGCGTCGCCGGATCGGCAGGTCATCTGCTACAGCGGCGACGGCGGCTTTCAGCTCAACATCCAGGAGCTGCAAGTGCTCGCGCAGCACGGCCTCGACGTCGGCGTCGTCGTGATGAACAATTCGAGCTACGGCATCATCAAGCAGTTCCAGGACAGCTATCTCGACAGCCGATACCTCGCGTCGCAGACCGGGTACGGCACGCCGGACTTCGGACGCATCGCGGCGGCCTACGGGCTCGATTACGTGAAGGTCGAGCGTCTCGACCAGATCGGCCCGGACCTCTTTCGCGGCGGCAAGCCGGTGATTGCCGACGTGATGTTGAGCGCCGACACGCTGATCGAGCCGAAGCTCGAGATGGGCCGGCCGATCAACGACCAGTTCCCCTATCTTCCCGAGGACGAATACGCCGCGGGCAACCGGTTCGTCTCCTATCCTCGGCCCAGCCGCATGCACACGGGATAGGCCGTGATCGCGATCCTGGGCGCCACCGGATATGTCGGGCGCAGCCTGGCGCGCCACATCGCCGCCGCCACCGATCGGCCGCTCACGCTGTTCGCGCGGGAACCGGCGCGGCTGGCGGACGAAGCGTGGCGCCGCGCGGTCAACTTGGGCGACCTCGCGCGCTTCGACGCCGGCGGGTTCGACCTCGTGATCAATGCGATCGGCCCCGGCGAGCCCGGCCAGGTGCAGGCGCTGGGCGGGCAGATCGTGGAGATCAGCGAAGCCTGGGACCGGCGCGTGCTGACCACGATGGGGCCGCACACCCGCTACGTCTATCTGTCGAGCGGCGCGATCTACGGCGCGTTCGACCGGCCGGCGGACGCCGACAGCGCGCTGCGGCTGCCGATCAACCGGCTCGAGACGGTGGCGCCCTACGTGCTCGCGAAGCTGTGCGCCGAAGTCCGCCACCGTTGCGTCGCGCGGCCCATCCTCGATCTGCGGATCTTCGCCTATGCGGATGCGTCAATTCCGCACGCGGCGCGCTTCTTTCTCGCCGAGCTGGCGGCATGCGTCGCCCGCAAGACGCCGTTCAAGACCTCGCCGGCCGACATGGTGCGCGACTATGCGGGCGCCGCCGAGCTCTGGGATCTCATCGCCTGCTGGAGCGCGGCGGGAGCGCCCAACCTCGCGGCCGACCTTTATTCCGCGGCCCCCGCGAGCAAATCCGACATCCTGCGGGCGGCGCGCGACCGCTTCGGGCTGGTGGTCGAGACGGACGCGGTCGAGGGCGGCGGCGGCGCGACGGGCGGCAAGCCCGTCTATGCATCGGCCTACCGGATCGCCGAGACGTTCGGCTACCGGCCGCGGCGAACCTCGCTGGAAATCGTGTTATCAGTGCTCGACGAGGTTGCAACCGGGGCGCGCCCCCGGCCGGCTGCGTCCGGAACGGAGGGGCACGGATGAAGACGATCTCGGTGGTGACGCCGGTCTACAACGAGGAGCTCAACGTCCGCGACTGCTACGAGGCGGTGCGCCGGCTTTTCGATGGCGACCTCGCGCGTTATCGCCGCGAGCATGTCTTCTGCGACAACGCGTCGACCGACGGGACGCTGGCGATCCTGCGCGAGATCGCCGCCCAGGATCCGTGCGTCAAGATCATCGTCAATGCGCGCAACTTCGGGCCGCTGCGCAACACCTATAACGGCGTGATGGCGGCCACGGGCGACGCCGTCCTGCTTTTCCTGCCGGCCGACCTGCAGGATCCGCCGGAGCTGCTGCCGCAATTCGTCAGCCACTGGGAGGCCGGCTACGAGATCGTGTACGGCATCCGCGCGACCCGCGAGGAAGGCTGGCTGATGCGCACGGTCCGCAACACCTACTACAAGGTGCTGACCGGGCTCTCGGAGATCCAGGTCCCGCCCGGCGTGGGCGATTTCCAGCTGGTCGATCGTCGCGTCATCGAATCCATGCGCAAGGTGCGCGACGCCGCGCCGTTCCTGCGCATGATGACCTTCGAGTGCGGCGGCCGCGCGATCGGCATCCCGTACCAATGGCGCGCCCGCAAAAAAGGATTTTCGAAGAACCGCCCCTTCGCGCTCGTCAGCCAGGGCATGAACGGCGTCACCTCGTTCACGACCGCGCCGGTGCGCATCGGGCTGATGGCCGGGTTCGTCCTCTCCTTTCTCAGCGTCGGTTACGCACTCGTCAATCTCGTGCTCGGTTTCCTCTTCACCGGGCAGCTGGCGCCAGCCCGGCATCATGACCCTGATCGTCGCGCTGTTCTTCTTCGGCGGCGTGCAGTTGTTCTTCGTCGGACTGGTCGGCGAATACGTCCTCGCCATCTACGGGCAGGTGCGGGAGAAGCCGCTCGTGTTCGAGCGGGAACGGATCAATTTCGCCGCGGACGCGGCCGGCGCGACTCGCGCCGACAAGACCGAGCAAATGGGACAGCCATGAAAGTCGTGATCCTGGCGGGCGGATTGGGAACCCGGATCGCCGAAGAGACCGACGTGCGGCCGAAGCCGATGATCGAGATCGGCGGCCGGCCGATGCTGTGGCACGTGATGAAGATCTACAGCCACCAGGGGTTCAACGACTTCATCATCTGCCTCGGCTACAAGGGCTACATGATCAAGGAGTATTTCGCGAACTACTTCCTGCATTCCTCGGACGTGACGTTCCATATGCGCGAGAACCGCATGGAGGTCCATCGCCAGAATGCCGAGCCGTGGCGCGTGACGCTGGTCGATACGGGAGAGGCCACGCAGACGGGCGGCCGGCTGAAGCGGGTCATGCCGCATGTCGGCGACGATCCGGTGTTCGCCCTCACCTATGGCGACGGCGTCGCCGACATCGACCTTGCGGCCGAGCTCGCCTTCCACAAGGCGCATGGCCGCAAGGCGACCGTCACGGCGGTCCGCCCGGTGACCCGCTTCGGCGCCCTGAAGCTCGACGGCGACCAGGTGGTCGATTTCGTCGAAAAGCCGGAAAACGACGGCGGCTGGGTCAGCGGCGGATTCTTTCTGCTCTCGCCCGCGGTCGGCGAGCTGCTCGGCGGGGACGAGACCGTGTGGGAGCGCGAGCCGCTGGAGACGCTGGCCCGCGCCGGCGAGCTTCACGCCTATCTGCATCAGGGGTTCTGGCACCCGATGGATACGCTGCGCGATCGCATCTACCTCGAGCAGCAATGGCAGAGCGGCGAGGCGCGGTGGAAACGATGGTGATCGATCGCGACGTTCTGGCGCGGACGGCGCGTCCTGCTGACCGGGCACACCGGCTTCAAGGGCGCGTGGATGTCGATGCTGCTCGGCCGGCTCGGCGCCAAGGTGCATGGCTTTGCGCTGCCCGCCGGAGGAACCCAGCCTGTTTGCGTCATGCGGCGTCGAGCGGGACGTGCATCCATCGGATCGGCGACGTGCGCGACCTCCATGCCGTGCAGCGGGCATTGAGCGAGGCCGAGCCCGAGATCGTGATTCACATGGCGGCGCAGTCGCTGGTGCAGCGTTCCTACGCCGAGCCGGTCGCGACCTATGCGACCAACGTCATGGGCACCGTCAATATGCTCGAGGCCATCCGGAGCGTCGCGGGCGTGCGCGCCGCCGTGATCGTCACCAGCGACAAATGCTACGAAAACCACGGATGGGAGCGCGGCTATCGCGAGACCGACGCGTTCGGCGGCAGCGATCCCTACAGCAGCAGCAAGGGTTGCGCCGAGATCGTGGCGGCAGCCTACCGCCGGAGCTTCTTTGCGCAAGCCGACGGCTGCCGCATCGCCACCGTCCGCGCCGGCAACGTAATCGGCGGCGGCGACTGGGCGCGCGATCGCCTCGTGCCCGACGCGATGCGAGCGTTCAGCGCCGGCGTGCCCTTGCGCATCCGCAATCCGAGCGCCGTGCGGCCCTGGCAGCACGTGCTGGATCCCGTGCTCGGGTACTTGCATCTGGCACAGCGGCTTGTCGAAGACGGAACCGGTTTGCGGATGGCTGGAATTTCGGCCCGGAGAGCACCGACAGCCTGCCGGTCAGTGCCGTGGTCGGTCAATTGGCGAAGCGCTGGGGCGAAGGCGCCCGCTGGGAGCCCGACACCTCCCAACAATGGCATCCGGAAGAGCCGCAACTCCGGCTCGATTGCGCGAAGGCGGGGACCGAGCTCGGCTGGACGTCGCTCGGCATCGACGTGGCGCTGACGCTCACGGTCGACTGGTATCGCGCCCGACACGACGGCGCAGACATGCGGGCCTTCACCCTCAACCAGATCGAGCGGGTGGTCGGCGGCCGCTCATATGCGGCGGCCCCGCTCCGGCGCTGCAGCCAAAATTTGCATTAATCCGAAGGGTCTAGTCTTGGTACCCGTCCGCGAGATATACGCGAGAGCCCGACGACCAGCACCGTTGGATTGGGCAATTAGACCGGCGGCGACCATCGGGAAGACAATGTCGAGCGAGCGCCGCTGATGGGCCTGCCTTCGATGCCGAACGACCATGATTGGCAAAAGCGCCTATGGGCAGGGCGAGAACGCCGGTGAACCAACACTCAGCCGACGAGACTGAGAGTAGCGTGCTGCGGCCGGCGGCCCGAATCGCTCGGTCGCACCTGGCTGCGGCGCGGCGATGAGCGGCAGCGACGTTGTTCGACCGCAGGATGTCCGCTAAGTTTGCAGTATCGAAGCGGATCTGTGGTCGTGCTCACGCGGTCAACTGTATCGTCCTCCGAACCGGCGCGCGCGGCAGACACGTCGATTCCGGTCTCACGGCACCACCTCGCAGCGCTCGATGGCGTGCGCTTTATTGCAGCGTTCTGCGTGCTCGTCGGGCACGGCTACTGGTATGTGGTTCAGCAGCAGATCACGCCGACGAAATTCGATCCAATCGTCGTCGTTATATTGGCGCTGCCGGGCATCGGCATAACTCTGTTTTTCGTGCTGAGCGGCTTCGTCATCCATTTCAACTATCACACGACCGTCGGAGTCGGACGCGGCGGCAATTTCGATTTCCTCATCGCACGCTTTTCCCGCTTGTATCCGCTGTTCCTCGCCGTGTTCGCGATCGATTTCGTGCATATTCTCTGGGTACAAGGTTATTTCGCCGGGCGACCGCAACTCAATTTCGACCCCTTCGGGCCGCTACCCGCCTTCCTGTCGTTCACGCAGACGTGGCTCTTCGTTCCGTACGCGGGATATCCGATCTATGAACATTATGGACTTGTCACAAGCAGTGCCCAGGCGACCGGCGCGATGTGGTCACTGTCGACCGAGTCGCTGTTTTACGTCGTGTATCCCCTTCTGAGCGTCTGCTTGACGCGACAGTACGGCAAAGCCCTCGCAATCGCGGCCGCGCTAACCGCGGCCGGCGGACTGCTCTATTACGGATGGTCCGCCTATCACATCCCGACACTTCAGAGCTTCGGCCTGGCGCATTTCGGAACGCCAACACTTGCTGGTTCGTTCGTCGGATGGGTCGTGTTATACTCGCCCGTTGGACAAATCTTCGAATTCCTGCTCGGCGCTATCGCGGCGCAGGCATATCTGGCTCGCACCGACACACCAGGGCTGCTGGACCGGCTGCCGCGCAGCACGACGGCGATCCTCGCGGCCGTCATTCTCGTATGGGTCGCGGCGTCCAGCCTCTTGCACATACCGCTTTCAGGCGTGAATGCCTCCTGCGCGGCCGCCTTGATCGCGCTGTTCGTCTTGCTCGCGGTCCAGCACAAGACCCGGATTGCGGGTATCCTGAGCTCTCCGCTGCTGGTAAAATGCGGCGAGGCGAGCTACTCGCTGTACCTCCTTCACTGGTACACGATGCATCAATGGGTCGCTCCCTACGCTTATCCGCTGGGGGAACGCGGCCGAATTTTCATGTTCGCCGGCGGCATGGCGGCTTCCATCGTCCTCGCCCGCGTCGTCTATCTGCTGTTCGAAAAGCCTGCGTTACGGTGGCTGCGCCGCAATTTCAAGCCGCTCAAGCTTCACATCGTGATCGGCAGCGTTTTCGTTGCGACAACCCTGCTCTGCGGTGCCGCGGCCCTGCAAATTCACTCGGTCAGGCGTATGTGTGCATTCACGCCGAATATCGACTGCTCCGCCGTCTCGCTAAGCCAGCCGACCCAGCCGGCGCATTGATCCCGCCGCGCATGGATCGAACCGAAGCGCCTATCTCGCGCGCCCGGCAGCGCCAACCACGCCATCGACTTTTCGTCGGCGGCCGCAGCCGGCGGCGCATCGCTCGGCACCGCAAACGGAGCCCTATTTCGCTTCTGCAGCGCCACCCACAGCGAGCATTCCTCGACCCGATATGCCGCAGCTGTTTGCTCGATCTCGGCCCGGAACGGCCGCACGGCTTCGACCAGATTGTCAGGCATCGGGTGCGGGACGGCATCCGAGATGAAGTCGAAATAGAGCCAGCGATAGTCATTGGCGCGCGCGAGCGCCCAGAAGAACTTCGGATTGTAATTGATCAGGCCGTGATTGAACGCGCCTTGCGCCGGCAGGGTATGCATCATCACGCCGCCGGGCGCCGTGAGATCGTGCACGATCTTAAATGCGTTCAGCTGATTGGCGATGTGCTCGGTGGTGCCGAAGTTGGTCACCAGATGATGCTTGCCGACGAGCTCAGTCGGGGCGCTTGCGAAATTGAGATCGAGCGGGATGCTGCCCGGGCTGCCGTCGATGTCGATCGCCGCATAGGAGAACCCGAGCCATGTCCACAGCTCCCGCGCGGGCGGCGCATCCTGCGCCATGCGCTCGTAGCCATCAGATCCGACCGTGGCAGGCCGCGGCGCGGAAGCGGCGCCGTCGTTGCGTCCCAAACAGCCGGCCGAGCCGCTCGACCTCCGGGCTGTTACGCAGCACGCTGTTGGAGATCTGCTGTGCGCCGATCTCGATCACGGAGGTGCGATCTGGAAGATAACCGCCCTCCCGCAGCCGGATGAGCAACTCCACGTCCTTCAGACAGATACCCATATACTACCTCTTAGGGTCGCAACTGCGGCGCGCCATCGCCGTATCCTCGCGCCCGCGCGACGCGCAAGCCGCCGTCCCATCTCGCTTGCCCTCGTTACCGGCCGGCGATGCCGCGGCGCGTTCGCTCAACAGCCGCCGCAGGGCTTCGAGCTCGCGCAACGCCTTGCCGACGACGCCAAGCGCGCGGTCGAGATCGGCCGCGATCTTTTCATCCGACGCGGGCCGCTCCGGAACGAGCTGGGGGGCATCGGCGATCTGGTAGCCGGTCCAGGCGATGAACTTGTCGAGGAAATAGTCAAGCGCGTACACGTCATCGCGGGCAACCTGCTCGGTATTCAGCCTGCCCATCAACCAATGCATGCGATGCCGGTACTCGGGAGGAAAAGACGAAATGTCGATACGCGTGGCGTTCAGATGAGTCTCCGGGCGGAAGCACATCGTCGCCACCGGTAACGAGACGCGCGATCGTGCGCAGCGTCGCTTCGTCATCGAGTTCCTCGGTATCGATTTCCACGCACTCATCAAACGACGCCGCATGGCGTTCGACAAGCGCATGCGTCTTGTCATAGTACCAGCTGAATTTTGCGGTCAGCGGCAGCCGATCCCAGGCCGCGCGGGGCATATCGTCGAAGTGGAAAGCCGCCATCCGCTTCACCGTCGCCTCGGGGCTCGACGAGTAATAGCGGTAGGCGGTTGGAAATAGTTCGGAATTCTGCACCAGGCTCGCAATGCAGGCATTGCGGTCGCGACGGCGAAGGTGCACCAGCTTAGAGTCCTCGGCCGTAGTGCGCGGCGAACAAAGGCAGGATCGACGCATATCCGTTGCCGACGATGCAGTCGTATGGGCACTCGGCCACCATACGCATGAGCTCGGCGTCGTGGGAGGGATCACCAGTTTCCGCCCGGTCGCAGAAGGCCTGATAGAATTCGCGGCAGTAATACTCGTGCATGGCCTGCCCGCCGCCGGAGCGATCGAGCACATTCTGAATCATGTGATAGAGGGACTGCGTTCCGTCGCGGCCGGTGCCGACGCAAAGGATGCGAAGCTTGGGCTGACAGCCGTCCTCGATCGCAGGAGCCGTCATCGCGCGTACGCCTCACCCCATGTGCCATATCGTGCCGACCCGCAGGTCCTGCCGTCGGATCGGGATATCAGATTTGCGCCCGAAGAGCCAACCGTCGCGGCGCAAGCATCGCCACGGCCGCGTGTACAATAAGAATACTCCCGGGGTGGATGTATCGATCTCTCGACTTGAATTGACGTCGCGAGGTGTGGAACATCGCGATCACACTGTCTCGGGGCCTCGGGTCCCCCACCATGGAGGCGGAGGTCGCGTGGGATTACCCGAGTTCAGCTGGCTGTCCTGCTGTTGCGCGAACATCGCCATCGTCCGATCCAGGGGACCTTCCTCTCGATCGGGCGGCAGACGGCATATTTCACGCCTGCCGAAGCGGTCGCTCTGGTGAAATGCGAGCTGGGCCTTGCGCCGGTCGCGCAAGAGCACACGCTCGAAATCGATTGGGAAACCCGCGGATCCGCCGGGCAGGCCTTCATCACCGATCGCGCGTTCTATTCGCTTTTCTCTCCCGCCGCCTATCGTTGCCTCGACATCAGCAGCTACGAGGGCGCCGATATCGTCACCGACCTCTGTGCCCCGATCAACCCGGATCTCGAGGGGCAGTTCGATTTCATCTTCGACGGAAGCTGTCTCGACAACATGTTCGATCCGGCCGCCGCGATCCGAAATCTCGCACGATTGCTCAAGCCCGGCGGCCGTATCTTCCACGTCGACCGCGCGTCGCGCCGTCACAACGTCTACGTCGCCTTCGCTTTATCCTGGTTCGACGATTTTTACGCCGTCAACGAATTCGCGGATTGCCAAGTGTACCTCGCCCAATGGGATGGCGATCAGCCGCAGGCGCGCTGGGACCTCTATCACTATGAGCCGCTGCAGCTGCGCGACGGACGGTTGACCTATTTCGGGCAGGATCGCTGGTACCATCCGTGGCGCGAGGCCCATGCCGTGGTCATCGCCGAAAAAGGGGAGCGCTCGACCTGGAACAGGTCACCCGTACAGTTCGAGTATCGCCGGGGCATCCGGCACGAAGAAATCGACGGCAAACGCGAGATCGTTCCGCAGGGGTTTCCGGAGGATGCAGGCGATCCTTATGTCGCTTCGTCAGTACGCTTCCAGCGCAGTGGCCGACCGCTACTCCTGGCGCCTGACGAGAAGGTGGCCATTCCGCCGGAAATTCTCCATTACTCGCCCGAAACCGCGTATTGCGGCTCGATTTTTCCTCTTGCGGAACATCTCGCACGCAGGCGACCTTCGCCAGCGCGTTGAGCAACCGCGGGCTCAGCCCTTCGGCTCCTTGGAACGGTCGCGGAGCACGTCTCGCAGCGCCGCGATCTTCCGCACGGTCCCCTTCGCGACCTCCAGCGCACGATATGCGCGTTGCCAAGTGAACCATCGCCATCCCAGAAGGCGTGGTCAGGCGCGGCGCAGCGCGACATCGCAAAATAGATGTTCCTCGAGCGCGTAGCCGACGATGATCCAGCCATGATTCACCACCAGGTCGTTGAGAAGCAAGGTCTCACGGTCTCGCGCAAGTCAACGGTCGAGATTTGATGGGCGTGGCGGCCGCGGAACGCGGGCGCGAGCGTCAATCAACTTCGCGACCGGCTGACCACAGAACACGCATTTACGCTGCATGCCCGCCACCCTGGCGATCGACCGCCGGCTTTCGAGGGGGTCGGGGTGCGGCCGCCCGGCCGTCGGCGGGCCGCGCCATGGTGTCACGAAAAGGGCGGCTTGATCCCACGATCGAGCCGCCCTTCGAGGATTCGAGGCGAACGCGCCGGCCCGGTCAGAGCCGGCGCGCGAGTGTTGGCTACTGAAACGTTGACGCTCGTCGTGCACGTGGAGTTGCCGGCAATGTGGTTGCTCGGGCCGACGCAGGTGGACGTGCCGCCATTGACCAGGCTGATCCCACTCGGGCTCGCGAGGAGTTCGGTGCGCGTTCAGCGCGACCGCGTTGCTGGCGCCGCTCGCCTGCACCGCGAAGTTCTGGTTGGAGTCGACGACCGTATTGACGATAACGCCGACGTTGGCGGTGCCGTTGATGTTGATGCCGCCGCTCAGCGGGAGTCGAATTGAGGGTGCCGTTCTGGAAGATGAACGAGTCGGTGACGAGCAGCCTGGCGCCGGACGTGGTGCTCGCCATGTTGATGCCGTTGTTCTTGAAGTGGTGGATCTTGCTGTTCTTGACGAAGACCTTTGCTCCCGTCAGCACCTTGATCCCGTCCAGCCCGGTTCCCAGCCCTTCGATGTCGAGCCCTTCGAGCACGACGGCGTCGGAGGGACCGGCGGCGACCACGATGCCGTTCGTGCCTTGCACGAGCACGCCGGCTTCGAAGCCGTTCGAGCTGATGGTGATCGACTTGGTGATGGTCACGCCGCCGAAGCCGCCGGGATCGAGCACGTTGATCTCGCCGGCGGGCGCGGTCTTGGAGATCGCGCCCGCGAAGGTCTTGCACGGCGCCGTGCGGCTGCAGGGGTTGACATCGTCACCGACGCCGGAGACCCAGGTTCGGGTCGCCTGCGCGTGCGCCGGCGCGATCGGCAGGCTCAACGCGAGGACCAAGCCAAGAAGTCCCAACCAAAATTTGGAGATTTTAATTTTCATTGCCGCCTCCCAGATCACTCATCCACCGCTGGTACCATATACAGGATCGCGTTGGGGTCGCCAGCGAAAAATCTTTTCTGCGATGATGAACCTTAACGCGCACCGGGAAGACTAATTTGGTTTGGCCATGCAATCTTCGATTGCGCTAAAGCGCGATGACTTTGCTTCGCATCATCATCGCGCTTTAGCACATTGTTTGAGCATGATCTTTTCCGAAAACCGGTCTCCACTTTTCGGGATCATGCTTCTGTTTGAGCATGATCTTTTCCGAAAACCGGTCTCCACTTTTCGGGATCACGCTCGAGCGCCTCTGCCACCTGCCTCACCACGCTTTGCCAATCGCCGGGCGCCGGCTGGCGAAACAGCCGCGCGGTCGGGTACCATGGGCTGTCGCTTCGGTCGCGCAGCCAGCGCCAGTCGGCCGAGAACGGCAGCAGCACCCACGTCGGTTTGCCCAACGCGCCGGCGACATGCGCGATCGAGGTATCGATCGTGATCACCAGGTCGAGCATCGCGATGATGGCGGCGGTGTCGGCAAGATCGGCGAGGCGCTCGCCCAGGAAGCCCGGCACGCCGGTCGATCGGAACAACGCCACCTCGTCATCCGGCAATTCCTTCTGCAGCGCCACGAATCGAATGTCGCGCAACTCGAGCAGCGGCAGCAGGAGCCGCAGCGGCAGCGAACGGCGATCTTGCGGTGACGCCGCGCCCCTCGTCCACATCAGCCCGATCCGCGGACGCGCAAGCGGGTCCAGAACGGCGCGCCATTTGGCGAGCCGGTCGGCCGGCGCCGACAGATAAGGCCCGTCGGCCGGGACGGTCTCGAGCGTCGTTCCGAACGCCAGCGGCAAGCTCGGCAGCGGACAAAAAGCGTCGAACGCGGGAACCGGATCGCCCTGACCGCGGACGACCGAGACGCCCGCAAGGCCGGCCATCAATGCCGTCAGCGGACGCTGCACCGCCAGGATGACCTTGCCGCCCAGCTCCGCCACCAGCGGCACGAAGCGCGCGAACTGTATGGTGTCGCCCAGTCCCTGCTCACCGTGCAGCAGAATGGTCCTGCCGGAAATGTCCCACTGATGCAGCCACAGCGGTTGCGCCGGTCTCTTCTTGCCCTTGCTGAAATTCGCGGTGTGAAGGCGCCACACGTATTGCTTCCAGCCGGCCGCATAATCGCCCAGCGCCAGCCGCACGAGCGCTTCGTTGACATGCGCGTCCACGTGATCGGGCTCGATCGCCTGCGCGAGCTCGAAGCAACGGACCGCTTCTGCGTGACGGTTGAGGTCGCGCAGCGTCAGGCCGAGATTGTTGTGGGCGTCGGCATGGTCGGGCTTGATGGCGAGCGCCTGCCGGTAGCTCGCCATCGCTTCGTCATGGCGGCCGAGCGCGTGCAGCAGAATCCCCATGTTGTTGTGGGCTTCCGCGACGTTCGGCTCGCGCGCGATCCAGCGGCGGAGCAGGCGCGCCGCTTCCTCGAACTCGTCGCGACCGAGACAAAGCAGGCTCAATTGACGAAGCGCGCCGGAATGGTCGGGATTGCGCCCAAGGATGGCACGATAAAGCTGTTCCGCCGCCGGCGCGTTTCCCTGGCGCGCAAGCAACAGCGCCTCATCGAACGCCGCGTCGCTCGCCGGCGCTTGCGCCGGCACGGCAATTTCGGGCTCGTTCAAATCGGCGCTCCTGAAAACCGCGTCGCCTGTATCGGAGAAACCCGACCTGTTCCAATATTGCGGAGAATACGGTTGAAAAGCGGCGGCCCCGTCATAGCGCTCACTGCGTTGACTGCGGATACCTCTTCCCCTTAAGGTTGCCCCCGACGGTCGCGGGAGAGTCACGAAACATTGCCACCCTAGCGGGATCGGCACCACGTCGTGATTTAAGACGCGAGGGGGAGGAACAATGCCAAACAATCTGTCGGGCCAAGTCGACCTCGTTGCGGCGATCGAGGGCACGCCGCTTGCGAGCAACACGGACGTTGCCAGCTTCACGGACGGCACGACCACCGACACGGCGGCGGATTTCACCGCGATCATCGACTGGGGCGACGGCGTCACCACCATCGGCACGGTGGTCGGATCGAACGGCTCGTTCACGGTCCAGGGCGGCCACACTTACGCCGACGACGATTTCGTTTCGCCCGTCGCCACCATCACCCGCACCACCGACAGTTCGCAGCTGGTGCTGTTTGGCGGCGTCAACGTCGCCGATGCCGACAATCTGTCCGGCCAGAGTGCGCCCACCGTCACGGGCAGCCCGAACCAGGCGCTCACCAATGTCGTGGTGGCGACCTTCACCGATACTTATACGGGCCATCCGGATGGCAGCGACTTCACCGTCAACATCGATTGGGGCGACGGCACGACCACGGCGGGCACGCTGATCGGCTCGGGCGGCTCGTTCACCGTCACCGGGTCGCACACCTATGCGACCGCCGGGCAATTCACCATCGTCACCTTCATGGATGACGATTCGCCGGACGCCTCGTTCGCCTCCGCGAACACGCAGGCGGACATCGGCTTCGGCGGGTCGGAGGTGCTGAGCGCGGCGAACGAGACGGTCGCCATCGCGGCCGGCACGACGGTCGCCACCTTCGCCGACAACGCCAGCCTTGCGTCGACCGACTACACGGCGACCATCGACTGGGGCGATGGCACGACCACGGCGGGCGTCGTGTCGGGCACCGGCGGATCGTTCACGGTCACGTCCGCTACCGCTCACACCTATGCCGACGAAGGCCTGTTCACCGAGGTCGTGACGATCACCCGCACGACCGACAACGCAACCATCGCGCCTTCCGGGACGGTCACGGTCGCCGACACCGACAACCTGAGCGCGTCCGGCAGGACCGTCCGCGGCGACCCCAACGTCGCCTTGACCAACGTGACGGTCGCGACCTTCACCGATTCCAACACCGTGAGCGGGGCGGGCGAATTCGTCGCCACCGTCGACTGGGGCGACGGCACGACCACGCTGGGCACGGTCTCGGGCTCCGGCGGCTCGTTCAGCGTCACCGGGTCGCACACCTATACGCAGAACGGCCAGGACGCGATCGTCGTCAACGTGAGCGAGGACCCGGGCAACCCCGAAGCCACCGCCTTCGCCAGCGTCGCGAGCACGGCGCTCATCGGCATCGCTCCGGTCTCCGGTGCATCGATCAACATCGTCGAAGGCGCGGCAGTTCCCGCCAACACGCAGGTCGCCACGTTCAGCGACAGCAACAACCTCGACACCGCCGCCTCCTTCATCGCCAGCATCGATTGGGGCGACGGCACCACGACCGCCGGAACGGTCTCCGGCGCGGCAGGGTCGTTCACCGTTTCGGGCGGGCCCCACACCTATACGGGTGCCTTCGGCGAAGAGGGCGGGGATCCGGTCACGACGACGCTCACCCGCATCACGGATAATTCGACCGCCTCGGCATCCGGGGCCGTGTTTATCGGTGAAGCCGACAACTTCACGGTCACGGGCACCGCCATCAGCGGGAGCCAGGGCACGCCGCTCAACAACGTGCAGGTCGCGACTTTCACCGATACGTATACGGGCCACACGGACGGCAGCGACTTCACCGCCCTCATCGACTGGGGCGACGGAACGGGCCAGACGCTGGGGACGATCTCGGGCTCCGGCGGCTCGTTCACCGTCGATGGCTCGCACACCTACACGAACGCCGGGAACGACACCGTCACGGTGGACGTGCTGGACAACGGAGGTACAGCCACGGCGGAGGGAACCTCCACGGCCACGATCGCGGCGCCAACCCTGATGGGCCAAATGGTGCTCGCCGCGGCCACCGAAGACACCGCGCTGGCCAACAACACGGTGGTCGCCACCTTCACCGACAGCATCAGCAGCGACATGGCCGGCGATTTCACGGCGACGGTCGATTGGGGCGACGGCAACACCACCACGGGGACCGTCGTCGGCTCGAACGGGACATTCACGGTCGAGGGCGGCCATACGTACGGCGACGAGGGCAGCGACCCGGCGGTCGTGACGCTCACCCGCACGTCGGACAGCGCCCAGGCGAGCGCAAGCGGGCCGGTCGCGGTCGCCGACGACGACGTTCTCACGGCGCAGGGAGAGACAATCAAGCCGACGGCCAACCAGCCGTTCAGCGGCGCCGTCGCCACCTTCACCGACACGGACACGATCAACGTCGCCGGGGATTTCGCCGCCACGATCAACTGGGGCGACGGCACCACCACGTCGGGCACGGTCTCGGGCGGGAGCGGCACGTTCACGGTGAGCGGGTCGCACACCTACACGCATGCCGGTCACGAGAACATGACGGTGACGCTGGCGGACGATGCGCCCGGCACGGCCACCGCGACCGCGCAATCCTCGGCCAACGTCAACAACGCCAAGAACGACTTCAACGGCGACGGCAAGTCCGACGTCCTGTTCCAGTTCAGCGTCGGCCCCCTTAACGGCACTTCGCAGATCGATTTCATGAACGGCACGAGCGTCGCGTCGCAGGCCATGGTCCGCAGCCCGGGCCTCTTCTGGAGCGTCGTCGGCTCGGGCGACTTCAACGCCGACGGCAAGGCCGACATCCTGTTCCAGAACATCGACGGCACGCCGCAGATCTCGACCATGGACGGCTCGACCGTCACGTCCACCACCACGCTGTCCGACCCGGGGATCACCTGGAAGGCGGTCGGCACCGGCGATTTCAACGGCGACGGCAATTCGGACATCGTGTTCCAGAATGCCAACGGCACGCCGATGATCTGGGAGATGAACGGCACATCGGTTGCCTCGCAGGCGACGCTCGCGGATCCCGGCGCGAACTGGAAGCTGATCGGCACCGGCGATTTCAACGGCGACGGCAAGTCGGATCTCGTGTTCCAGGAGCCCAACGGCACGCCGATGATCTGGCTGATGAACGGCACGTCGGTCACCGCAACCGCGACGCTGCCCAAACCGCAGGGCGCCGGTTCCTGGCAGCTGATCGGCACCGGCGACTTCAACGGCGACGGCGACGCCGATCTGCTGTTCCAGAAGTCCAACGGCACGCCGATGATCTGGACCATGAACGGCACGTCGGTTGCCGCGACCGCAACGCTCGCCAACCCGGGCGCGGACTGGCAGGCCATCGGCACCGGCGACTACAACGGCGACGGCAAGTCGGACATCCTGTTCCAGAAGGCCGACGGCACGCCGATGGTCTGGACCATGAACGGCACCTCGGTCACCGCGAGCGCCACGCTCCCCAACCCCGGCGTCCTTGCGCACGCCAATACGGGGTGACGGGCGGGGTCCCTCAAGACGATGGGTCAATCATAGTCGGCGTACCTTCGTTGGCGCCTCCCGTGCGAGGCTCTCCACGATCGGATGGCGCGGAAGCCTCGATCAGCGTGCGTGCCGACGCCCGTCATCCTGATTGCGCGTCCCGCACGCGCGCCGCCCCCCGCTCACAACACGTACAACTCCAGCTCCCGCTCCACCTCCGCCCGCTCGGCCGGCGTGATCGCGATCTCGTCCTTCGGCTGCGCCTCGAGGATCTCGCGCCGCCACAGGTAGCGGCGGCCGGGGCGCGCGGACGAGCGCATCAGGTCGCCGGGCGCGACGGGCCGCGGACCCCGCCACTGCGCGTCGACGCGGATCGGCGGCTTGCCGGGGTCGAGCAGGATCTGCGCGGCGTGGTTCAGCGTCCCGGAATCGAGGTCGCGCGCGAGCGCGATCGCGTGAAAGACGTCGAGCGCCTGCTCGAGGGTCGCCGGCGCGCCGTCGGCCATGCGCGCGTGCAGCGGCCCGTCGGGGGTCTCGGCGAGGCACGCGGGCGGGCCCGCGAGGTCCGCGACGCCGAGGGAGCGCGCGAACGCGGCGAGCCGGTTGCGATAGACGAGGTAGCCGCGCGCCAGCGCCTCGGCGTCGTGCAGGAAGGCGAACAGCGGATGCTGCTCGCCGAGCGGCGTGTGCAATTCCTCCATCCCGCGCAGCGTGAAGACCGCCGGCAGCCGCAGGAACTTGCCCTGCAGCACGGTGGCGTTCATCAGCGTCCACTCCTGCAGGACGAGCGGCCACATCGTTTCGTCGACGAGGCGCAGCGCGGCGACGAGCGCGGGCGTCCGGAAGGCGCCCCACAGGAACGGCTGGTAGCGGCGCATCAGGTCGTACACCCGGTGCAGCGGCCGATCGTCGAGCAGCGACGGCGTGAACCACTTCACGGTCCGCAGGTCGAACGTCGCGGCGTCGAACCCGAAGCTCAGCACGTAGCCCTGGGCCGCGACCGCGTCGGGACGCGCCGCGAGATGCGCCACGCAGCGGCGGACCGCATGCGGCAAGGTGACGTCGTCGTCGGGCAACATCACGGTGAACGCCGAGGACACCGTCTCGGCGACGTCGCGCATCTTGGCGAAGACCGGACGCGACGGCGCAAAGCGGCGGACCTCGGCGAGGCCGGCGCAGCGGCGGACGAGATCCGCATGGTCGCGCTCGTCGCTCGAAATCGGCGACGATGATGCGGTCGTCGAGCCCGCCGCGCAGCAGCCGCAGCAATGCCGCGACATGGCGCGGCCGGCCGCGCGTGGGGACAATGATGGTGGTGTCGGCCTGCACGGTTCGCCAATCCGCGTCGCACGAATGCGCCGGTGGTAAAAAGAGCCGGCGAATGTGCAATCTTTCGGCACGCCGCGCAACGCCGGCGGCGGGCGCGGGCGCGCCGCACACGGGGATGCGCCGATGAGTGGCCGCCGCCCGACCCGCTATCGCGCCGGCGAGACCGCGCGGCTCACGGCGGTGCAGCTCGCCGACTACGTCCACGCGCCGCCGGCGCGGCGCGCCCGCATCCTCCAGGACGCCAAGTTTCCGCCCGCCTCGGCAGGCGCGCGCTATGACGGCGCGCGCGAGGCGATCGTCGCCTATCTGCGCGAGCGCGAGCGCCCGCCCGCGATCCTCGCGGACAGTATCGCGGCGCTGCACGCACGCGCCGCCGCGACGGTGAGCGCCGCCACGCGGCGCGACTGCCTGCGCTCGGCCGCGGCGGTCGACCGCTTTCGCGCGGCGTGCGCGCAAGGGCGGCTCGGCCTCGACGGGGTCGACATCGGCGCGGCGGCCCCGCAAAGCGTCCTGATCATGGGCGGAACGCAGGTGATCGCGGCGCTCGACGGGGTCGCGCGGCAGAGGGGCGAGGAAACGCCGGCGGCCGGGCGCATGGGCGGCGTGATCCTGGTGTTCGCCGACGACGCGTCGTCGGACCACAGCCGCCGGGCGCGGTGCCGGACGATCGCGGTCCTCGCGCATGCGCTGATCGCGCGCGCCGCGCCGGGGCCGGGCGAGCCCGATCCGCAGTTGTCGATCGCGATCGACGTGCTGGCTGGGTTGTCGTGCGTCGCCGGCGACGGCTGGCAGGCGGAGGCAGCGCGGATCGACGCGATGGGTGGCGAGATCGCGGCGCAGTGGGCGCGCGTGGCGGCGCCGGACGAGCTTTAGCGCATATCCCGGCGAAGTGGCCACCGGTTCGCCTGAGAGGATATGCGCCAATGCGTGAATCCAGAGCACGTTCCAATTCCATCGGAACGGAACGTGCTCTGGTAGGATCAATCCACCCGGCGCAGGAAGGCGTCCGGCCAATAGGTCACGCGCCGCCGCACCAGCCCTTCATTAAAGGCGAAGACCGGCTCTTCCACGGCGAACGCCGGGTTTTGCCGCACCCACTCCAGCGCGGCGGCGCGCGGATTGTCGTCGCCCCAATCCGCCGCCGCGCGCGGCGCGCCGACGAGGTCGCCCATGATGCCGTCCATCACGACCGCGTACGAGCCGCGCGACACCAGCGGCGCGTAGGCGGCAAGCTCGGCCAGCACGTGCGCCTTGCTGTGGCGCGAGTCGAGCATGAGCATGACGCGCTCGCCGGGGCGGAGCGCGGCGCGCACCCGCTCGATCGTGGCGGGTGCGACCGAATCGCCCTCGACCAGGGTGATCAGCGCGGCCAGCGGATGCGCCTCGATGGCGGCGCGATTGTGCGGCCGGATCTCGACGTCGACGCCGATCACGCGGCCCTGCCCCATCAGCCGGCACAGGCCGGCGTAGAACACGAGCGCGCCGCCATGCGCGACGCCGCATTCGACGATCACGTCCGGACGCACCCGCCAGATCACCTCCTGCAGGCGGAACATGTCCTCGGGCAGCTGGATGATCGGCCGGCCGAGCCAGGTAAAGCTCCAGATGTGCTTGACGTCCCAGCCGGCGCGCAGCCAGGCGCGCGACACCCATTCGAACGCCTCGGCGGACGCGAGCGGCAGCTCGCGGCGGGTGCCGGCCTCCTCGAGGCACACGGTCGCCGCATCGGTATCGACAGTCAGCTTCACGTTTCGCTTTCCCGATCGCGCTGGCCCCCCGACGCCTATGCCATGGCGGCCACGCGCTGTCCTGTGTACGATTTTTGCGTTGGACAGGCGCCAGCGTCACGGAGCGCAAGGCGCGCAGAAGCCCCCCCTACGGACCCCGCGCGAGGGCGGTTCACCCCGCGAGCCCTGCCGCGACTGCATGACGCGATGCAACGCCGGTCGGCGCGGCCGGCTTGCAATTCACGTCCGGCGGAGCAAGAGTGCGACAGGCTCGTGTAGCGTATTCGAGCCATTTGTCCGGTGGGGCGACTGCCCGGCCGGAGACTCAAAAGGCCCCTGACGGGGCCTTTTCCTTTTTTGGGGTTCCGGGCGGCGTCAGTCAGGAGCGCCGCCCATGGGGGCTCATCACCAGTTGCCGTAATAGCCGCCGTCGCCATAGCCGTACGCATAGGGGCCGCAGTACTGGCGCCAGCGCCAGTCATAGCTCCCGTAGTAGCAGTTGTACGGGTCGTAGTACGCGTAGTCCGAGAAGCCGACGAAGACGCCGCCGCCGAAATTGCGGAACCGACGATCATGGGCGAACCTGTTGAACCTGTTGCCGTGGAAGTTGCCGCGGAACGCGTTCCCGCGATTGAAATTGGAAAAGCGGTTGCCGCTGAATGTTCGGTTACCGCCGAAGGTGTTGCCGCTGAACGTATTGGCGCGGAAGCTGGGCGCCGCGCCGGTCGTCGCGCCGCGGAAACCTGGAGCCGCAAAGGCGGCTCCGCCTCGGCTCATCCCGCCCCCGCCGATCGCGTGACCGCCGGCAAAACCACCCATCGCGTGGCCGCCGCCGCCAAATCCGCCGCCGCCCATCCCGCGGCCGCCTCCGCCGCCGCCAAATCCGCCGCCACCCATCCCGTGGCCGCCGCCGCCACCGCCAAATCCGCCGCCGCCCATCCCGTGGCCGCCACCGCCGCCGCCACCTCCACCTCCGCCGCCACTGCGCGCCATCGCGAGATCCGCCATCGATGCGCCCATCAAGGCGAGCGCGGTCGCGCCCGCCAACAAGATCCTCAGTCTCTTACTCATCACCCGTCTCCAGATTTGCTGTTGCCGGCACGCGCCGGACGACCCGGCGGCCTGCGACGCGACGCCGTCACCCGGCCGTCGCCCCATTGCGCGCTTGCGCGCTCTCGAGCTCTCGAGCTCTCGAGCTCTCGAGCTCTCGCAAGCGCTCTGTTGAGCTAATTCAGGCGCCGCGCGCTCGTTCCACACGCGCGACGACGTGATCTCATGACACGCGTGTCAGACCTTGCGCCGGCCGCGCAACACTTCGAGCCGCACCGGCAGCACGGCGCCGAGCCAGGCGGCGTGCTCGGAATGATCGGCGACGTCGTCGCCGGTCTCGGGATGCAGCAGGATCACGAGCCCGTCGCGGTTGAGCATGAGCCAGGGCAGAAACGCGGCCAGCATCTCGCGCGCAAATGCGATCTGGAACATCGATTGCGTGTGCGGGCCGACCAGTTCGTCGTGCCAGCGGCCGAGCGTGGCCTGCGGAAAGGCGGCGGCGACGCGCGCGCGCAGGCGCTCGGCGCGGTCGCGGGTCGTCGACGGGTCGTAATAGACGTGGGCGTGATAGTCGCGGATCTCGGCGGGGTCGGCCCCTTGCATCGACATCGTCATCTCCCGCGCGTCGTCAGAACAGCCGGCACCACCAGCCCGAGCATCCCGCCGAGAATGAAGGCCGCCGGAATCACCAGGAGCACGAAAGCATAACACGCGGGATGCAGCCGACGCCGATGGATGGTCCAGGCGCAGAGCAGCACGCAATAGGTGATCGCCGCGATGACCCCCAGGCCCCCGATGCCGGTCGATGGTCCGAAAATGACCCCCAAAAAGCCTCCGACCAGGGCGGTTGGAACGACGAGGATGATCAAATGCAGGACGTAGAACAGGATCGCCCACCAGATCCCGTTGGGCTGGCGCAGCCCGAACAGGAAATCCATCGGCCGTATTTTCCGCAACCGCCAGCGGACCTCCTTCGCCTGCTTGTCGTGCGGATAGCTTCGCAGGAAGGCGTCGAGCGGCGCGGCGTCGCGCGCGGCGATCGTCTTGCCGTACATCTCGTCGCGCGCCGCCAGCGTCGAGCGCAGCGCGGCGGCGTCGGCGGCATGCCGGCTGCCCGGATAGGCGCCAAGAAAATCATCCAGCGCTTCCACCGTGTCGTCGCGCTTCGCGGCGACGAACGCACGTTCCTCTGCCGCCTGCGGACGCACGGGGGGAGGCGCGGGCGGCGGCTCCATCCGCGGCGCCGGCGGCTCTGCCCGCGGCGGTGACGGCGGCTGCGGCGGCGCCTCCTCCCACGCTGCCGGCGGCACCGTTTCGGGCGCCTGTTGCCGCGTCCGTCCATCCGACACCACGCGCGTCTTGCGCAATGCCTCGACGATATCGCCGCACAGGTTCTCGACCCGCTGTCCGACGTCGAACGACCCTATGTCGAGCATCCGAATTCGCGTCCAGTCGGCATATTGCCGATCATGAATGGTCCGCAGCACCTCGCTGCGCCGACGCTCTTCCGCGTCCGCGAGCGCGGGCACGCGAATATAGAGGATGGGGAACACGAGATCGGCGCGCTGCAGCGCCGCCTCACGCGCGAGAAACGAGCCGAATTCCAGCTTGCAGTGATCGCTCGCAACCGCGCTCGGCGTCACGATCGGAATGAAAAAGACGGATTCCGCGATGGCCGACCTGATCTGCTCTTCCCACAGGGTGCCGTGCGGGATCGCCGCCGTATCCTGCCAGACCCGCAGATCGCGCCCGAGCTGAAGCCGCAGCTCATCGTGAATGCGCGTGCGCAGCTTCGACAGGGCGCCGCCCGAATGCTGGTCATCCCGGCGCGAGTAGCTGAAGAAGCCGACGATTTCCGCAAGATCAGCCAGGCGGGCCATGGCGGGCTTCGCTCAGGTCGCGGCCACGCGGCCGCCCCCGCGATTGGGCTGCGGCGGCCCGAACATGAAATCCATCGATCCCCCTCGCGGCCAATCGTCTGCGATCGTCCTGGGCAGACGCTATACGGCGCCGGGTGCGGATTCAATCCGTCGGCGCACCGGCGGACCGCGGAGATTGGCGGTTGCCGGCCGCGGCGGATATCGCGCGTCGTCGCGGGCGTGATCGTCGCGGATGGCAGTCGGGTCGCCTTCCCGCGCTCAGGTCCCGCGCGTCGTCAGCACGGCCGGCACGGCCAGCCCGAGAATTCCGCCGAGCAGCACCGCGGCCGGAATGACGAGCACCAGGAAGCCGTAATAGCCGGCGGGAAGCTTGCGCTGGTAGACCACCATGATGCAGATGAGGGTGGAGTAGACGATCGCGACGATCGCGCCGACGAACTGCCCGCCCCCGAAGGTTTTCGCGAACACGATTCCGGCGAGCGCGCCAAGCGCGATGACGATGATCACGTGGATGACGTAGAACCCAACAGCCTTGAGGACGTCGTTGCGTTGGTGCAGCCCGAACACGAAGTCCATGTATCGCCCCGTTTCCGCCAGATGCCGCCCCACTCCCAAAGCTATCGCGCGCCGTGCCGGGATTCAATCAGCCGGCGCGCCGCCTGACCTCGCATGCCTGTTGATGGCCCGCGCGGCGATCAATACGATGGGCATGTTTCAGGAAATCCATCCGAACAGGCGGACGCCATGACGAAATATATGCTGGTGAGCTTCAAGACCTGCCCATGGGTGCAGCGCTCCGCGATCGTGCTGCGCGAGAAGAACGTGCCGTTCGAGTTCCGCCATATCGAGCCCGACAACCGGCCCGACTGGTTCCTCGCCATCTCGCCCCACAAGAAGGTGCCGGTGCTGCGCGTCGACGACCAGTTCTCGCTGTTCGAGTCGAGCGCGATCAACGAATACCTCGACGAGACGATCGCGCCGCGGCTGCACCCGCAGGATCCGGTGGCGCGCGCCGTCAACCGCGCCTGGACCGACTACGTGCCGACCTTCGCGGAAGGCGTGACCGGCTGCGCCTATGCGGACAGCGAGGCCGAGTACGACAAGGCGATCGCGAAGATCCCGGTCGCGTTCGAGCGGCTGGAGGCGGCGCTCGCCAAGCAGGGCGCAGGGCCGTTCTTCAACGGCGCGGCCTATTCGCTGGTCGATGCCGGCTATGCGCCGTTCCTGCAGCGCTACTTCTTCCTCGACCGCATCCGCCCGATCGGGCTGATCGAGAAGTATCCGCGCCTCAAGGCGTGGGCCGAGGCGTTGATGGCGCGGCCCTCGACCCACTCGTTCCCGCCCGCCGAGTTCGAGGCGATGTACCGGGCGAACGTGAAGAAGCGCAACAAGTGGATCTCGCAGTTCGTCGCCGACGCCGCCATCGCGGCGGAGTGACGAGGCCGAGCGCGGAGGCGGGCGGCGCGGCTCAGGAGAAATCGCGCCGCCAGCTTGCCGCCGTGAGGGCTTCGAGCTCGGCAAAGTATCGATCGTGTCCGGCCCTTGCCGCCGGCGCGTCGCTCATGATGTCGCGCAGATGCATCGCGAGGATCGAGCCGATGGCGTGAATCGCCTCGTGGCGGTCGAGCCCCTCGTCCATCAAAGCGTCCAGCTTGAGGCAGACCCGCTCATCGGGCTCGGCGATCTGGTTCTCGACCGCCACGTAAATCACCGCGTGCAAATCGGCTTGCGGCAGATGGATGCGGGCACGCCGATGGTAGTCCTTCACGAGCCGAAGCTGCTCGTCCTCCTCGAGCGCACACCATTGGTCCGGGTCGGGCTCGACCAGCGGATCGTACGCGGTAAGCGGCGAGACCGACGGGTCATCCGCAAACGCATCGTCGGGATCGTCCAACGCAGGCAAGCGTGACGCGGCAGCCGCCTCGCGCTGTTCCGCCTCGATCCTGTCGAGGCAGCACTTCTTGAACTTCTTCCCGCTGCCGCAAGGGCACGGATCGTTGCGGCCGACGTCCTTGTAGGGATTGACGGCCGGTTGGCGAGGCGTCCACAGGCCAGCCTCGTCGCCGTCCTCCTGGTCATCCCCGTCGTTTTTTGCCTCATCGAAGCCCCAGCCAGACAGCTCCTCGACCGTATCGTCGAACGGCGTGAATTCCCGATCGTCGAGATCGGCCGGCACGGGCTCGCCGCCGACAGTCCGTGCGAGGTCCTGCTCAAAGTCCTCGAAGTTCAGCCACCCGGGATGGACGAATTCGCGATCGAAGGCCTCGCGCACGAGCGGCACCAGCTCGACAAGGCCGAGCATCGCGATCGCGTGTTGCCACCCGTCCCATACGAAGCAGGCGTCCCGCGGCGCCATCTCGTGAAAGCAGGCGCGCAAAAACGCCGCGGTCTGCTCGCGCGGAACCTCGCCGCGCAGCGTCAGCATGGCCAGCGCCTCGCACATGCGCGAGCGGATGGTTTCGTCCGCATCGGCATCGCGGACGATCGCATGCAGCGGGCCCGCATCTCCGTCGAATACCGCCGCCATCACGCGATGACTGGTCTCGGGTATCGCGTCGCCCAGCACCTCGCTGATTTCAGGCCCCGGCAAGCGCAACAGTGCGGCGAGCGGCCGATAGGCGGATTTCTCGCGCCACTCGCCGAGCAGATGGAACACGAGAAAGAGCGCCTCCGCCTCGTCCAGGTCGGCCTTGTCGGCGACGAACCGTTCGACCAGGCGCACGAACACGGGCGCGAGCACGGCGCGCTGCTCGCGCGCGGCTTGGATCGCCTCGACGGGCAGGCCGTCGGTCGTTGCGAGCTCGCGCAGGACACGGTTCGCGTCCATGGCCACTGGCTCCTCGATAGGTTCGGCGGGCGGCGCACGCTGCGCTAGCCACTACAACAAGGCACTACGACATGTGAAGGACGGCCCGGATCGTTTGCCCAATTCATCCGGCCGTAAAATCGTTCTTACGGCTTGTTCATACAATTCTGCTCAACTCCGCGCCGGGCCGTGCGACGGATTGCGATGGTCGCTGCCCGCTTCTTCCATCGCGAGGCGCGGACCGCCGCCAATGGCTACGATCGTCATCATCGGAGCGGGCATCGCCGGCAGCCTTCTGGCGAGCCGGCTCGCGGCACGCCATCGCGTCATCGTGATCGAGCAATCGCACCGGAGCGCGCCGCTGCGCGTCTTCGACCGCGGGCGCGCGGCCGGCCTCGACCCGCACGTGGGCATGGGCCTCGGCGGCACCAGCTATCTCTGGCACAACGGCCTGATCGAGCTCGAGGAGAGCGACTACGCGGGCTGGCCGCTCCGCCGGGACGAGCTTGCGGCCCACATCGCCGACGCGCATACGGCGCTCTCAGGCGCGAGCATTGCGCGGGTGCGCAGCATCGCGGCCGAGCTGCGCAGCGGTCTCGCGGCGGCGGGCGTGCCGCCGGCGCTCCTCGGCAGCGCGATGTTCTATCCGGTGCGGCGGCGCAATCCCTGGCACTCCGAGAATGTCGCGGCGCGCGGCGTCGAGATCGTCATCGGCCGCGTCGAGCGGCTGGCGCTCGACGATGGTGGCTGCGTCCAAAGTGCGCTCCTCTTCGGCAACGCCGAGCCGATCGCGGGCGACGTCTTCATTCTTGCGGCGGGCGGGCTCGGCAGCCCTGCGATCCTGCAAGCGAGCGCACCCGGTGTGTTCGCGAACGCGGGCCGTTTCTACTTCGACCATCCGGTCGGCTTCGTCGGCGAGGTCACGGTGCGCGCCGACCTCAATCGTCTGTGGAACCGGTTCGACGGCGAACTTCAGGGCAGCGTGCGGCTGCCGCTCACGGTCACGACGCCGCGGCAAAAATTCGCGTTCTATCTGCGGCCGGCCGGCCCGACCGCGCTCAAGGCAAAGAGCGTGCTGTCGGACTTGCGCAACAATCCATACGACCCGCGCAACTATCTGCGGCTGCTGATGCGCTCCAACGACATCGTCGAGGCGCTGTCGCTGCGCGCCGGCATCAACGTCCCGACGCGGCGCTTCGTGCTCTACATGTCGGCCGAGCAGCTCCCGCAGGACGAGCGCGCGATCGCGGGCCAACCGGGCGCGGTCACGCGCGACTGGCGGCTCGACGACGAATTCCTGCGCACGGCGCGCGCCGCGATCGGCCGCCTGCTCGACGAGCTCGCACCGATCCTCGCGCGCGGCAGCGTGTTCGACGGCTGGGCCGAGAACCTCGAGACCGCCGCGCATCACTGCGGCACCTGCCGCATGGCGGCCACGGCTGATGCCGGCGTTTGCGACAAGGATGGGCGCGTGTTCGGTGCGTCCAACCTGTTCGTGTGCGACGGCTCGGCGATCCCGGCCGCCGGCTACGCCAATACGGGACTGACCATCGGCGCGCTGGCGCTGCGACTGGCAGAGGGCATCCATGACTGACATCGTCATCAGCGGTGCGGGCGGCTTCATCGGGCGGCACCTGACCGCAGCATTTTCCGCCGCCGGCATGACGGCCGCGAGCTACCGCGCATTCCGTGACGGCAGCGAGACGGCGGACACCTTCGTCCATTGCGCCAACATCCATGCGGATCCGCGCGACAACGCCGCCTTCACGGCGGACGTGCTCGCGACGGTCGCCGATCGCGTGAAGCGATTCGTGCAGTTGCAGAGCTTCGCGACGCTGCATGGCCTTGGCCAACTCGATCCGCAGCGCTTCAATTTCGGCAAATCGCCGCTCGTGATGGCGCCTTATGGGTTGGGGAAGCTGCTGCAGGAGCAGGCGATCTGCGCCGAGGCGGCACGTCACCCCGGGCTCGCGATCCGGCTCCTCTATCTTCCGGTGGTGCTCGGCGAGGGCGGCTCGTGGTCGCGGGTGCTCGACCAGGCGAGACGCAACGGCGTCGCGTTGCCGCCTCACATGAGCGGCGCGGCCCGCGCCAACTACATCGAGGTCGACGATCTCGCGCGCCATCTTGTCGACACGCGCCGCGATGTCGCGCCGGGCCTGACACGTACGATTCTCAACCGGCCGGACAGCGCGAACCTGGTCTGGGAGGCGTTCTTCGCCGGCGCCAAGGTGACGCATGACGGCTCGCCGAAATCGCTGGTGAAGCTCGCCGTGACGGGCGCGGCGCTCTGTGCCTTTCGACTCAAAAGCGTGCTCATGCCGGCAAAGATCCCGCCCGGCACCATCGACCGGCGGCCGCCGCACGCATCCGCGCATCCGGCGGAAGCGCCCGGCACTCAGCCGGTGCGCTTCACCGGCCTGATCCAGCATATCGTCCGCACGCAGCCTTACTTGCCGGCGTAACAAGCGGTAACGATAAATTCACCTTAACGCGTGCGCGCCACCAAGCCTTAACGCGCTGTCCCTATCTATAGGGCGAGGCGGAGGAGTTACGAGGTGGCGATAGCCGACAGCGAGGCCACAGACAGGAAGACTGGCGGGTTTGCCCGGGTGTCCCTGCGCGCCATCGCGGGGCGCGTGAATGCGTGGCGCCGCGACGACAGCGATCGCGCGGTCGCGCAGCGCAACGCCGGCTCCGCGTTCCTCATCCGCAGCACCAGTGCGGGCATCATCTATCTCACCCAAGTGCTGCTCGCGCGCTGGATGGGCCAGTTCGAATTCGGCGTCTACGTCTACGCCTGGGCGTGGGTCGGCTTCCTCGGCATGTGGGCGGCCGGCGGCATCGCGCCCGCGGCCCAGCGCTTCATTCCCGAATATCGCGCCCGCGGTGACGAACCAGGCTTGCGCGGTTTCCTGTTCGGCAGCCGCTGGGTGAGCTTCGCCTACGGCACGGTCGTCGGCCTGCTGCTCGCCGCCACGGTGCTCGCGTTCACGCACAAGATCGCGCCCTACTACTGGCTGCCGCTCCTGATCGGCGCCGCCGTGATCCCGATCTTCCCGGTCTCCTCGGTGCAGGACACGATCGCGCGCTGCTTCAACTGGATCGAGCTCGGCCTCATCCCGAATTACGTGATCCATCCGCTCATCATCTGTTCGGCGGTGGCGGCGGTCCATTTCCTCGGCGGCGGCGTGACGGCGGTGCACGGCCTCGTCGCGGCCTCGCTCGGCATGTGGACGATGACGCTGATCCAGACCGCGCTGCTGCGCCGCCGGCTCAGGCGCGCGGTCCCACCGGGCGAGCGCCGCTATGAGCTGCGCTACTGGATGCTCACGTCGCTGCCGATCGCCTTCGTCGACGGCTTCTTCCTGCTGCTCACCTACGTGGACACGCTCATCCTGCAGATCTTCGTCGGCCCGGCCGACATCGCGGTCTATTACGCGGCGACCAAGACGCTCGCGATCCTTAACTTCATCTATTTCGCGGTGTCGGCCGCCTGCGCGCATCGCTTCGCGCACTACTATGTGAGCGGCGAGCACGACAAGCTCGCGGGCTTCCTCAAGGATGCGGTGCGCTGGACGTTCTGGCCCTCGCTCGCCCTCGGCATCGCGATGCTCGCGCTCGGCAAGCCGATCCTGTCGCTGTTCGGCCCGGGCTTCGCGGAAGGCTATCCGCTCCTGTTCGTGCTCGCGATCGGCCTGATGGCGCGCGCCTCGGTCGGGCCGGCCGAGCGGCTGCTCAGCATGCAGGACCAGCAGATCGCGAGCGCGGCGATCTATGCATGCGCGTTCGCGACCAATCTGGTGCTGTGCCTGATCCTGATCCCGCACTTCGGGCTCATCGGCGCCGCCGCCTCGACGGCGAGCGCAGTCGTCACCGAGTCGGTGCTGCTGTTCGTGGTCACCAAGCGCAAGCTCGGCCTGCATATCTTCGTATTCGGGCGCTAGACTGTAGCCCGCATGAGCGCAGCGACATGCGGGAACGACGGTCCCGGATATCGCGGAGCATGTCCTTGGGCTTGCCGAAGGCAAGACCCGAGGGCTCATCCGGGCTACCAGTCGCTACGAATCGCAACCGAATTGATATGGCCGCGTTGGCTCGACGGGGCCAAACGCAGCGACGCAAATGCGGTTTGCACGGCACCTATGGCTTGCATTGATCTGCGCGACCGCGGCCGCGCAGGAGCAGCCGGCTGTCCTCGGTGACCGGCCGAACCCGCCCGCGCAGGCGCCCGTGAACGGCGCGCTGACCAACGAGTCGCTCTGCCTGCTCTTCGAATCGGCCTCCTCGGCCAACGGATTGCCGCTCGACTTCTTCGTCCGGCTGATCTGGCGCGAAAGCCGGTTCAAGCCGGATGCGACCGGACCGCTGACCCGCCGCGGCGAGCGTGCGAGCGGCATCGCGCAGTTCATGCCGGGCACGGCCACCGAGCGCGGACTGGCCGATCCGCGCGATCCGATCGCGGCGCTGCCGAAATCAGCGGAGTATCTGCACGATCTGCGCACGGAATTCGGCAATCTCGGGCTCGCGGCGGCGGCCTACAACGCGGGTCCGCGGCGCGTGCGCGACTGGCTCGGCGGCACCGGCGGATTGCCGGCGGAAACCCGCGCTTACGTCGCGGCGATCACGGGCCGCGAGGTCGATGACTGGAAGAGCATCAAGGACGTCGGCACGGCGCCGCCCGCGCCGATCGGATGCACCGGTCTGGTCACGCAGCTCCGGAAATCGCCCAACAGCTTCATCGCGGCGCTGGAGCAGCACATCGTGGAAGGCGCAGCGCGCCCGTGGGGCGCCGAGCTCGCGGCCGGCTTCTCGCGTACGCGCGTGCTTGCGACCTATGCGATGCTGCAGACGCGCGACCGCGAGGCGCTCGCCGGTACCGATGCGATCATCCTGCATGGACGCTTCCGCAGCCGCGGCACGCGCGACTTCTACCAGGTCCGCATCGGGGCCGACACGCGCGCCGCGGCCGAAGCAATCTGCCGCCGGCTGCAGCGCGCCGGCGCCGCCTGCCTGGTGCTGCGCAATTCACGCGGCAGCGTGGAGGCGGTGGGGGCGGACGCGAAGGAAGCGAAGTAGCCCGCATGCGCGCAGCGATCATGCGGGTAAGGCCCCGGACAGGCTCCGCGATATGCGGGACCATCTTTCCCGGATGTCGGCGCTGCGCGACTATCGGCGGCTACGACGGTCACGCTCAATGCAGGCTCGGCGCCTTGAAGAAGCGGTTGCGGTCGGATGACACGACCTTTTGATCGAAGGTCTTGCCGTCGCGATAGACCGTGAGCGGGATCTCGGCGCCGGCGGGGCCGCGCTCCCAGATGCGGCGATAGAGGCCGGCGAGATCGCTCACCTCGGCGCCGGCGACCGACAGCAGCACGTCGCCGGTGTTGAGGCCGGCCTTCTGCGCCGGGCCGCCCTTGGCGAGGCCGACCACGACGATGCGGTCCTCGATCTCGGTCGCGTAGAGGCCGAGCCAGGGGCGCGGCGGGCGGTTGGCGCGCCCGGTCTTGAGCATGTCGTCGAGGATGGGCTTGAGCAGATCGATCGGCACGATCATGTTGAGGTCGCCGCCCGGCTTGCCGCGCTCGGGCGCCTGCTGCATCTGCAGCGAGCCGACGCCGAGGAGCTCGCCGGATGCGCCGATCATCGCCGTGCCGCCCCAGTTCGGATGCGCGGGCGTCGTGAAGATCGCCTCGTCGAGCACGTATTCCCAATAGCCGGCGAATTCCTGCTTGGCGACGACGCGCGCCGCGACCGAGCGGGCACGCCCGCCGGCGCCGCCGATCACCACCGGATCGCCGACGCGGGTATCGTTCGAGCGACCGAGCGTGAGCGACGGCAGCTCGAGGCCGGAGAGCGCCTGCACGAGACCGAAGCCGGTCTCCTGGTCGTAGGCGAGCACATGGCCGGGCGCCGGCGGGCCTTCGATCGGCGTGAGCCACACCTCTTCCGCCTCGGTGACCAGATAGCCGATGGTGAGCACGACGCCGCGGTCGCGGATCAGCACGCCGTGGCCCATGCGCTCGGTGCCGAGCGTCTCGGCCGTGAAGGCGTCCTCGGGGATCTTGGTGTGGACGCCGACCACCGCCGAGAGCGCGCGGTCGAGATCGTAGCCGTAGTCCTGCTGCTTGGGACGGACCGAGGGCGGCACCTGCCAGTCGCCTACCGATGCCATGCGGCAACTCCTCTTCGCGATTATCCGGCGGTCTGAACGAGACGGCGCGCGTGGGTGTCGGCGCCACGCTGCGTGTCGAACACCCAGCGCGCGATCTCGCCGTAGGACGCGAACCAAACGTCCGGATACTGGGCCATATATTTAAGTATTTTTTCCATGATTGCCGAGACCAAGGGGCGGCCGCCGAAATGGCAATGCATGGAGAGCGCGAGCAGCGCCGGCGGCTCGCGCCAATAGAGGTAATCGAAGGTCTCCTTGTAAACGTCCCACAGGTCCATCGGGCTCGCGCGCAGCACCCGGTTGTCGGTGAAATCGCTCGCCGGAATGTGCACGATCGAGCCGCCGCTGGTCTCCGCCACGTTCGGCAGGTCGCTGTCGCGGCCGTCGCCATGCCACAAGAGCTTCTCCTCGATCAGGATGCGCCGGGTGTGCTCCGTGTAGGCGAGCACCGGGCTCAGCCACCCGACCGGCCGTTGTCCGGAGACCTTCTCCAGGACGTCGAGGCACTTGCGGATGGTGGCGCGCTCCTCGTCAGGCGTCATGTAGGCGAGGAGTTGGTCCTGCACATAGCCGTGGCCTGCGACATCATGGCCCGACTTGACGATCTGCGCGACCGCCTCGGGGAAGAGCTCGGCGCAGCGCGCATTGACGCAGAAGGTGCCGCGCATGCCGTTGCGGCGCATCAGCTCGATGATGCGCCACACGCCGACCTTGCCGCCGTAGCTGCCCCACGCGATGCCGCCATGGTCGACGGTGCCGGGCTTGAGCGGGGTCGCCTGCACGCCATAGGGCGGCGGCCTGCCCTCGGACCAGGTCTCCAGCATCGCGGTCATCGTCACCGCGATGCGCTTGCCGTCGGGCCATGTGAAAGGACGCTTGCTCATCGCGGCTCCCCGTTAATCCTGGCGCACGTTCTTGTCCGCGAACCGGCGACCACCCCGGATCAAGTCCGGGGCAGGCCCCGTGATCAAGTCCGGGGCAGGCCCCGGGATCGAGCCCGGGGCAGGCTTTCGCCGGAACATGCGGCTCAAGCCTTCGTGCTCGCGTTGAGGAAATCCCTGGTCCAGGCCGCGTAATCGGCCTGGCGCGTCGCCTGCTTGAGCAGGTCGGAGGGCGGCGAGATGTTCTGCAGCTCCCACGACGGCTTGCCGTCGCGCAGCGCCTTGAGGGTCGCGTGGATCGCGTTGACGGCGGCGTTGAACGGCGCGTGCCCCTGGAGGCAGATGCGCACGTTGCGCGCCGCGAGGTAATCGCGGTCGTAGAGCTCCTTGGCGGCGCTGCCGAGGAAGAGCGGCTTCTTCACCGCGGCCGCGACCTCGTCGAGCTCGGCGCGGCTCTTCACGCCCGCCATGAACAGCATGTCGACGCCGGCCTCCTCGTAGGCCTTGAAGCGCGCGATGGTGTCGGCAACGCCCGTGATGGTGAGCGCGGCCGTGCGCCCGACGATGACGAGGCGCGGGTCCTGGCGACCCGCGAGCGCCGCTTTCATCTTGCCAACGCCCTCGGCGATCGGAATGAGCTTGGTCTCGGTCGCGCCATATGGCGTCGGCAGCAGCGTGTCCTCGATCGTGATGCCGGCGACCCCGGCGGTCTCCAGCTCCTCGACGGTGCGCTTGACGTTGAGCGCGTTGCCGTAGCCGTGGTCGGCGTCGACGAGCAGCGGCAGCTTGCCGGCGCGGTTGATGCGGTAGGCTTGGTCGGCGAACTCCGTGAGGGTCAGCACCACGATGTCGGGCGCGCCCAGGACCGCGAGCGAGGCGACCGAGCCCGCGAACATGCCGGCCTCGAAGCCCAGGTCCTCGGCGATGCGCGCCGAGATCGGGTCGTGCACCGAGCCCGGATGAATGCAGCGGCCACTTGCCACGGTGGCGCGCAGACGCTCGCGCCGGTCAGTCCAATCCATGTGATCCCAGTCCCCTGTGCTCCACCCCACCGGCGGAATCCCTCAATTCTACACGGTGGCGGCGCCCACGTCGCCAGCCGGCGCCCGATACCGGAGTTCCCGCCCGTCGAATCGAAAATCGAAAGCCGCGCGCCGAGAACGACCGGCTGGAATGCACTGACACGCCTTCATCCTGCCCCAAGTTTCGCCCATATAGGCTTGGGGAAAGCGGGATTTCACATGAAAACGCTACGTCTCGTCGCCGGGGTCGTGCTCGCGACCAGCCTCGCCTTTGCACTGGGCCAGGCATCCGCACAATATTACCCGTCAGGTCCGGCTTATCGGCCGGCGCCGCCGCCGATGGAGCCCGCGGACCAGCCCGACATGTATGCCCCGGCGCCTCCCGGAAACTACGGGCCGCCGCCGGCTCAGCCGATGTACCCGGGTCAGGCGCCGCAGCCCTACTACAATGGACAGCGGCAGGCCGCGCCCGCACCAGCCGCCGGCACCAATTTCCCCGCGCCTGCCGATTATCCGTGGATGCACGACCGCAATGCCTATCCGGGCGCCCCGGTTGCCAATGCGCCGGCACCCTATGACAACCAGAATGGCGGCCCGGGGCCTTACCAGCAGGGCCATATGCTCGGGAACCCGGACGCGCCACGGCCGCCGGGCTCGATCGATGCCGGCGCGCCCAACCAGGGCAACACCACGGTCGCGTCGCTGCCGCCGGACATCCGCCCCGAGCAGCCCGACGAGCACACCGACCTCGCCCCGCAGTTCAAGCGCCAGGTCGTCAACTATCCGAGCAACGAGCCGGCCGGCACCATCATCGTCGATACGCCCAACACCTACCTCTATCTGGTGCTCGGCCATGGCCAGGCGATGCGCTACGGCATCGGCGTCGGGCGCGAAGGCTTCACCTGGACCGGCACCGAGCGCATCAGCAAGATGAAGGAGTGGCCGGACTGGTTTCCGCCCAAGGAGATGATCGATCGCCAGCCCTATCTGCCGCGCTTCATGGCCGGGGGCCCGTCGAACCCGCTCGGCGCGCGCGCGATGTATCTCGGCCACACGCTCTACCGCATCCACGGCACCAATCAGCCCTCGACCATCGGTACGTTCGTGTCGTCCGGATGCATCCGGCTGATCAACGAGGACGTCGAGGACCTCTTCAGCCGCGTGCAGGTCGGCACCCGCGTGGTCGTGATGCCGGGAGCCAACCAGCCGCCCGCGACTGCATCCGCGGTGCATTAAGGTCTGACAATTCTTTCGCCGGGTTGACGTCGCCCGGCCGCGCCTCCACCATGGTGCGGGGCGTGAGGCGATTGTCATGAAAACCTTGGTCGCGTTGGCGTGCGCGGGCTGGCTGACGGTGCCGAATGCCGATCCGCCCAGCACCTTGCCGCTCGCTTTCGGGATGACGCCGCGAGACGCCGCGAACGCGCTCGGCGCGCCGCTGATCCACGACCGCGGCCGGCACGGCAACGAGGTGTTCTACGCCGAACGGCCGGCGCGCACGCCCGGCCTCTATCAGGTCGACCGCCGCATCTGGCTGCAATTCCGCCGCGGCTGCCTCACGGGCTGGAAGAGCGATTGGGAAGTCGCGCCGCATTGGCCGTTTTGACAGCGAGCATCGCGGGGCGTGGTTAATCCGGCGCGGACCTCGCGCATTAACGCAACTTGCAATATTCATTGCGCCGGTCGTCCCTGCGAGGCGAACCGCACCTAAATTAGAGCCCGGGAACCTGGAAAAGCCCGCGAAGGCCTCGATCGATGGTCGGCACATCCTACGGCCCGCACCGCCAATCGCGCATCGCATGCCGTCGTGCGTTGCGGGCGGCGGTGCTCGCGGCGCTGATGGTCGCGCTCGCGGGCACGGCCAACGCCGAGGCCAAACTCGACGCGCACTACACCATCAAGGTCGCCCGCATCACGGTCGGCAAGAGCGAGCTGCTCGTCGCCATCGGCGACGCCGCCTTCACGAGCGCGGCGAGCGGACAAGCGAGCGGCATGCTGCGCATCCTGGCGAGCGGCGAAGGCGCGCTGCGCACGACCGGCACGGTGATCGACGGCAAGCTCGTGCCGGCGAGCTTCACCCTGCGCACGACGAGCGACAAGGAGCAGGACGCCGTCAAGATGACGATCGACGGCGGCAACGTGACGGCGCTGACCGCCGAGTCGAGCACGCCTCACGACGATCGTGTGCCGGTCACAGACGCGGACCGCAAGGGGATCGTCGATCCGCTGACCGCACTGCTGATCCGCGCGGAAGACACCGGCGACGTGGTGGCGGCCGAGGCGTGCAAGCGCACGCTGCCCATCTTCGACGGGCGCCGGCGCTTCGATCTTTCGCTGTCGTTCAAGCGCATCGAGCAGGTCAAGGCCGACAGAGGCTATGCGGGACCCGTGGTCGTGTGCGCGGTAGCGTTCCGGCCGATCGCCGGCCATCGCCGCGACAGCGCGCTGCTCAAATATCTCATGGATGGGCGCGAGATCGAGCTCGCCTTCGCGCCGATCGCCGGCACGCGCCTGCTCGCCCCGTTCCGCCTGTCGATCGCGAGCCTGCTCGGCAACCTCGTGATCGAGGCGACCGACTTCACCGCAACGACCGCGCAAGCCTCCACGCCCGCAGCCGCAACCGCGACCAAATAGGCGCGGCCGGCAGCGGCTGATCCCACGGGCACATCTCCTTTTCGGCAACCCGGGGTCCCCTTCCGCGCAACATGCGCTAAACAGAGCGCATGCCGCTGCTGTCAGTTCTCGACCTTTCCCCCATCACGACCGGCCATTCGGGCGCCGAGGCGCTGCGCAACAGCCTCGACCTCGCGCAGCTCGCCGACCGCCTCGGCTACACCCGCTACTGGGTCGCCGAGCACCACAATCTGCCGTCGGTCGCGAGCTCGGCGCCCGAGATCATGATCGGCCAGATCGCGGCGTGCACCAAGCACATGCGCATCGGCTCGGGCGGCGTGATGCTGCCGAACCATGCGCCGCTCGCGGTGGCGGAACGCTTCAAGGTGCTGGAGGCGCTGTTTCCCGGGCGCATCGACCTCGGCATCGGGCGCGCGCCCGGCACCGACCAGATCACCTCGGTGGCGCTGCGGCGGCGCCAGGACATCCGCGACGATGACGATTTCCTCGAGCGCTTCCAGGAGCTGATGCTGATCGAGTCGCGCGGCTTTCCGGAAGGTCATCCGTTCGGCAAGGTGCGCGCCATGCCGGCAGACGTGCCGCTGCCGCCGATCTATCTGCTCGGCTCGAGCGGCTACAGCGCCGAGCTCGCCGCCGCGATCGGCGCCGGGTTCGCCTTCGCGCATCATTTCGCGACCCATGACGCGGTCTCGGCGATGACGACCTACCGGGCGCATTTCAAGCCGTCGCCCGCGCTCGCGCGCCCGCACGCGATCATCGGCGTCGCCGCCGTCGCGGCCGACAGCGACGCGGAGGCCGAACGCCTCGCCTCGACCATCGATCTCAACTACGTGCGCCGGTCGAAGGGCGAATACCTGCCGCTCGCGAGCCCCGAGGAAGCCGCCGCCTACGACTACGCGCCGATCGATCGCGCACGCATCCAGCAGAACCGGGCGCGCGTGTTCGCGGGCGCGCCGGCGACCGTGCTGGCGCGCCTCGCGCCGCTGCTCGAGGCGACGCAGGCCGACGAGGTGATGGTCACCACCATGATCTACGATCACGCGGCGCGCCGGCATTCGTACGAGCTGCTGGCGCAGGCGTTCGGGCTCGCGGGCGCCTGAGGCCGGCGATGGGCGCGACCGGCAACCTGTTCGCGGATATTCCGGCGCAGCTCACGCAAGAGGAGATGACGACGCTGCTGTCGTCGGACGCGCTGCGCATCGAACGCATCGTGTCGCGCGGCCAAGCGAGCCCGCCGGGCTTCTGGTACGACCAGCCGCACGACGAGTGGGTGATCGTGCTCGCCGGTTGCGCCGAGCTCGCGTTCGAGGACGACGGCGCGACGACGCGGATGGGGCCCGGCGACTACGTGCATATTCCGGCGCATCGCCGCCATCGCGTCGCCTGGACCGATCCCGCGCAGGCGACGGTGTGGCTCGCCGTGCATTACGGCCCCGGGGGCGGCCAGCTTGCCGACCATACAGTTGCTTGAAATGAAAGAGCCCCAGCGACCGGCCGGGGCTCTCGTCGTTCGTATGCGTTTCGCTTACTGCGCGGGCTGCTCCTGCGGCTGCAGGTAGCCCTGCTGGATCGGCGCCTGCGGCTGCGCGTCGCCCGGCGGATTCATCGCCATCTCCTTGGTGCACAGATCCTTGAACACGACCGCACCATCCTGCGTGTACGACTTCGTCAGGCAGTTGCAGGTCGGCGTGGCGGCGTAGGTGGTGGCGGCGACGCCGGTCGCAACGACGGGAGCGACCCAGTACGGATGCCGCACGAAGTGCCAGCGCCAGTGCCAGTGATAATGCGGGAACACGCGCACGACGCGGCGGAAAGCGAAGTTGCGATGAAATGCGAAATGCGGGCCGGCGACACGCGCGCCGAAATGCACGCCGCCTCCGCGCACGCCGCCACCGAAGTGGAAGGCCGAGGCGCTGGTGGTCGACATGGCGAGCACGCCGAGCGTCGCGGCGGCAGCGAGAGACAGGATGGTGGACTTGCGGATCATGGGAGTTCTCCAAGGTTCGGGGTTCGGGGTTGGGTATCGGGCAGCGTTTCGTCCATCCCTTCGTCGAAGCCTTTGGCGACTTGGTTCACCGCAACACTGAAAGACCTTGATGCTGAATGCCCGTTAAGATCAAAGCCTTGGATGGCGTCTTATGCTGAATGCCCGTTCACGCCGCGGGCGCCGACGTGATATAAACCCGCGCCGCTCACGCGGCGCGCGTTGCGGCGAGATCGCAATCGATTTCCAACCCCGAATGGAGTTCTACCTTGGGCACGCACATCACACTGACGGCGTCGGACGGTTTCAAGCTCGGCGGATATCGCGCGGAGGCGCAGGGCAAGCCGAAAGGCGGCCTCGTGGTGATCCAGGAAATCTTCGGCGTGAACCACCACATCCGCGCCGTGTGCGATCGCTTCGCAGCGATCGGCTATACGTCGACGGCGCCCGCGGTGTTCGATCGCATCCAGCCTAACTTCGAGTCCGGCTATACGCCTGACGAGATCGCGACGGCGCGCGCGATCATTCCGAAGATCGACTGGGCCGCCATGCTGCGCGACGTCGCGGCGGCGATCGACAACGTCAAATCGGCCGGCAAGGTCGGCATCGTCGGCTACTGCATGGGCGGCACGGTCGCGTTCCTCTCGGCCGGCAAGCTCGACGGATTGTCGGCGTCGATCGGCTACTACGGCGGCCAGATCGCCAAGAACGTCGACCTCAAGCCGAAGGTGCCGACGCTCCTGCACTTCGGCGACCAGGACCAGTCGATCCCGATGTCGGACGTCGACCTGATCAAGCAGAAGCGCCCGGATTGCGAGATCCACGTCTATCAGGGCGCCGGCCACGGCTTCTCGTGCGACGAGCGCGGCAGCTACAACGAGGCGGCGCACAAGACGGCGTGGGACCGCACCACGGCGTGGCTCGCGAAGAACGTGGGGTGAGCAGCTTACAGCGTCATGCCCGGCCTCGTGCCGGGCATCCACGTCTTCCTCGCGGCAAAGACGTGGATGGCCGGAACATAGGCGAGCGAACCGACGCCGTTCTTCGAACGGCTATGTCCGGCCATGACGTAGGTGGGTGTTGCCTCAGAACCAGCGTTCCGACACGCTGATGGTGTCGCCGGGCTGCACCGGCGTCGCCACCGGCACGGTGCTGCGGGTGGTCGCGCCGTGCATCGTGCGGGTGAGCTCGACCTGCTGGTGGAACGCGCGCGGGGTGTACCCGCCCGCGATCGCGACCGCGGTCTCGACCGTCATGTTGGCGACGTAGGGATACTGCCCCGGATACGTCACCTCGCCGAGGATGAAGAAGGGCCGATAGCTCTCGACCTCGACCGCGACCGCCGGATCGCGGATGTAGCCCTGACGCAGCCGCGCCGTGATCGCGGCCGACAGCTCGCCGGTGGTGAGCCCGCGCGCCTTGACGCCGCCGATCAGCGGCATGGTGATGCTGCCGCCCGCATCGACGCTGTAGCTGTTGGTGAGGCCGTCCTGGCCGAACACCACGACGCGCAGCTTGTCGCCGGAGTCGAGCGTGTAGGCGCTCTGCGGCGCCGCGCGCGTGACCGCGACGGGTGTGGCCGCGGGCGCCGACGCGAAACCGCGCGCGCCGCCATAGGCGTATGAATCGAGATCGGACGCCGGCTGCATCGCAAGCGCCGTCGGCGGCGGCGGATGGCGCGCGCAGCCGGCAAGCGCGGCAGCCAGAAGCATGATGACAAAGCGGACAGACCGCATACGGCGAATCCGGACGGCTCTCGAGAACCCAAGCCGGATTAGCGCCTTATATAGTTAACAAATCCTAACCCGCGGGGCCAAACGCGCCCTGCGGCGTCCCGAGCCGCGAAGGGGCGCGGTTCCGCGGTCGCCGCCCCGGCCCGGTCAATGCGCCGCGATGCCGATGCCGATTGGGCAGCTCACGCCGGTGCCTCCGAGGCCGCAGTAACCCATCGGATTCTTGGCGAGGTACTGCTGGTGATAGTCCTCGGCAAAATAGAACGGCGGGGCGTCGAGGATCTCGGTCGTGACCGCGCCGTAGCCTTTCGCCTTGATCGCCGCGGCGTACATCGCTTTCGAGGCCTCGGCGGCATTCCGCTGCTCGGGCGTATAGACGTAGATGCCCGACCGATACTGAGTACCGGCATCGTTGCCCTGGCGCATGCCCTGGGTCGGATCGTGGCTCTCCCAGAAGATCTTCAGCAATTGCTCGTAGGAGATCTTCTTCGGATCGTAGACCACCAGCACGACCTCGTTGTGCCCGGTGCGCCCGCCGCACACCTCCTCGTAGGTCGGGTTGGGCGTGAGGCCCGCCGCATAGCCGACGGCCGTGACGTAAACGCCTTCGCCCAGCTCCCAGAACTTGCGCTCCGCGCCCCAGAAACAGCCGAGGCCGAACAGCGCGGTCTCGAGGCCGTCCGGATAGGGTCCCATGAGGGCATGACTGTTGACGAAGTGACGGTTTGCGGTCGGGATCGGCTGCGCGCGGCCCGGAAGCGCCTGCGCGGCGGTCGGCATTGCCAGCGACTTCTTGAACATGAACATGGCGCGATCTCCCTCGACATCCTGCCGCCGCAATATAGGCACGGACGATGCGGCCCGCAGCAAGGCCGCCGATCACATCTGCGCCAGGGGCCCGGCGCGCGGGCCGCGCATCGGCGCAAAAAAACGGCCGCCGGGATTGTCGTCCGGGCGGCCGCTCGATTGAAGAAAAGTCGCGTGTCTACTTGAGGCCCGCAACGCCAGCCTGCGAGAGGCCCGCGACGCCAGCCTGCGAGATCGTGTCGTCCTGCGAGCCGGTGCCGCCGCTCACGCCGATCGCCCCGATAACATGGCCGTCGGCGACGAGCGGATTGCCGCCGCGCGAGGCGACCACGTCATCGAGGGTCGCCAGATAGCTGAAGAACGGCCCCTTGCCCATCAGCCGCTCGAACACGAGGGTCGGCCGGCGATAGCGGGCCGCCACGCGCGCCTTGTGCTGCGAGATGGCGATCGACGCGAACTGGCAATTGTCGTCGCGTTCGAAATAGACGAGCTCGCCGTGCGGATCGACGATCGAGATACACATGCCGTGCCAGTTGCGCTTCTTCAGCTCGGCGACGGCGGCGGCCGCAACCTTCTTGGCGGTTTCGTTGTTGATCGGCGCGCCATACGGCGTCGGGTTCATCTCGGCCGGGACGGCCTCGTTCGGGTTGCTCGGATCGGGCGGCACCTGCGCAAACGCACCGCCGCCAACCACCAGCGCGGCGCACAGCGCGCCCGCCATCGTCAAATGACGCATTCATTCCTCCCTCGGAATATGTGTTCGCCGGTGGGCCCTGTTCGGCCGCTCCAGCACAGGATCGTCAGACGGGCGGCACCTTATCGGATCAACCGGGCCGCGCCTACAGGCGAAATGGCGCCGCGCCGACGCGGCTCAACGCGCATAGCCGATGAGCGGCTTCTTCTTGCGGCCGAGAACCATCAGGATCGCGCCGATGACGGTGAAAACGGCCCAGATCGGCTGCTGCAGGATCCGCTGGATGACGCTCTGCCACAGCCAGGGCACGTGCTGCTCGATCGCGGGCTGAAGCCACAGCAGGCTGTTCTGGTTCAACTGCTTCCAGATGAACTCGACCGACGTGAAGCTGAATTTGCCGTTCGCGATCCACTGCGTGCCGTCATAGACGAAAAAGAAGAACGCGGCCGCAACGAGCAGCAGGCCGAAGGTTCGCAACAGAAAGCGGATCATCGCGGGTCCGGAACGGGGAAAATTCTCGCGGGCGGCGCCGCGCACGACTTACTACCGACGCCGCCGCGGTTCAACCATGGCTGACTGTGGCCAAGCGGCCCGCGCCCATGGGCAGCGCCGACGCTCGCGCGATGCCTTGAGCAACCCCCTGCCCTTCCTGTACTTTCCGCCATCCGCCGCGGCGGTGGCCGAGCGCCCGATCCGGATCGCACGCCGTTCGAAGTCTCGATCCAAGTCTCAATCCAGCTCGTTCCAGGTCCGGGACAGGCGCTCACCGGAAAATTCTGTCAGGAGTCGCAATGTCCACGTCGTCCAGAGGCCGCGGCAAACGTCCCACGTTCACGGATCAGGAAGCCCTGCTGTTTCACAGCCAGGGACGCCCCGGCAAGCTCGAGGTGATCGCGACGAAGCCGATGGCGACGCAGCGCGACCTCTCCCTCGCCTACTCGCCCGGCGTCGCCGTCCCGGTGCTGGCGATCGCGGAGGACGAGAGCCTCGCCTACGACTACACGACCAAGGGCAATTTCGTCGCCGTCATCACCAACGGCACCGCGATCTTGGGCCTCGGCAACCGCGGCGCGCTCGCCGCCAAGCCCGTGATGGAAGGCAAGGCCGTCCTGTTCAAGCGCTTCGCCGACATCGATTCGATCGACCTCGAGGTCTCGACCGAGGATCCCGACGAGTTCATCAACTGCGTCAAGGTGCTGGGCAAGAGCTGGGGCGGCATCAATCTCGAGGACATCAAGGCGCCCGAGTGCTTCATCATCGAGCAGAGGCTGCGCGAGCTGCTCGACATTCCGGTCTTCCACGACGACCAGCACGGCACCGCGATCATCGCGGCGGCGGGTCTCATCAACTCGCTCGATCTTACGGGCCGCGACATCGCGAACACCAAGCTCGTCTGCAACGGCGCCGGCGCCGCCGGCATCGCCTGCCTCGAGCTCCTGCGCGCGATCGGCTTCCGGCCCGAGAACCTGATCCTCGCCGACACCAAGGGCGTGATCTACGAGGGCCGCCGCGAGGGCATGAACCAGTGGAAGTCGGCGTTCGCGGTCAAGACCAAGGCGCGCTCGCTCGCCGACGCGCTCGAAGGCGCCGACATCTTCTTCGGCCTCTCGGTCAAGGGCGCGGTGACGCCCGACATGGTGAAGTCGATGGCGGCGAAGCCGATCATCTTCGCGATGGCCAATCCGGACCCGGAGATCACGGTCGAGGAAGTCGACGCCATCCGCGACGACGCCATCATGGCGACCGGCCGCTCGGACTACCCGAACCAGATCAACAACGTGCTCGGCTTCCCCTATATCTTCCGCGGCGCGCTCGACGTGCGCGCGCGAACCATCAACATGGAGATGAAGATCGCCGCCGCCCACGCGCTCGCCGATCTCGCGCGCGAAGACGTGCCGGACGAGGTCGCGGCCGCCTACGGCGCGCGGCCGAAATACGGCCCCGACTACATCATTCCGGTGCCGTTCGACCCGCGGCTCATCTCCTATGTGCCGCCGGCGGTCGCCAAGGCCGCGATGGACACGGGCGTCGCGCGCAAGCCGATCGTCGACATGGACGCCTATCGGGCGCAGCTGCGCTCGCGCCGCGATCCGGCCGCCGGCATGCTGTCGCGGGTGTTCGAGCGGCTGCGCCGCGCGCCCAAACGCGTCGTCTTCGCCGAGGGCGAGGAGGAGCAGGTGATCCGCGCGGCGGCGAGCTTCGTGCAGCAGGGGCTCGGCAGCGCGCTCCTGGTCGGCCGCGAGGACCGCGTGCGCGAGACCGCCAAGGGCACCGGCATCGAGCTCGGCGACGGCATCGAGATCATCAATGCGCGGCTGTCCAAGCGCAACGCGGTTTATGCGGCCTATCTGTACGAGCGGCTGCAGCGCAAGGGCTTCCTCCAGCGCGACTGCCAGCGCCTGGTCAACCAGGACCGCAATCATTTCGCCGCCTGCATGGTGGCGCTCAACGACGCCGACGCGATGGTGACGGGCGTCACCCGCAATTTCTCCGGCGTGCTCGCCGACGTCGAGCACTGCATCGACCCGAAGCCCGGCCACCGCGTGATGGGCGTCTCGCTGGTGATCGCGCGCGGCCGCACCGTGCTGGTCGCCGACACGGCCGTGACCGAGATGCCGGAAGCCCAGGATCTCGCCGAGATCGCGATCGAGGCGGCGGGCGTGGCGCGCAAGTTCGGCCACGAGCCGCGCCTCGCGCTGCTCGCCTTCGCGACCTTCGGCCATCCGCCGGGCGAGCGCGCGACGCGGGTGCAGGAGGCGGTGCGCATCCTCGACCAGCGCCGCGTCGACTTCGAGTACGACGGCGAGATGGCGGCGGACGTCGCGCTCAATCCGGATCTGATGGCGGCCTACCCGTTCTGCCGCCTGACCGGCCCCGCCAACGTGCTGATCATGCCGGCGTTCCATTCAGCCGCGATCGCGACCAAGATGCTGCAGGAGCTCGGCGGCGCGACCGTCATCGGCCCGCTGCTGGTCGGCCTCGACCGGCCGGTGCAGATCGTCGGCCTCTCGGCGACCGACAGCGAGCTCGTCAACATGGCGGGCCTTGCCGCGTTCAATGTCGGCGGCTGAGCGCCCGCAAAATCGCAGCAAGACGTCGCAACAAGGCAGCTAAACAAGAAGAGGAGATTTCCCGATGCCCGTGTCCGCGCTCTCCGGCGTGATCGCCGCGATCTCCACCCCGGTCGAGCCGAACGGCGAGCCGGATTGCGCGCGCGCGACCAGGCTGGCGCGCTTCCTGCTCGACAACGGCTGCAATGGTCTCAACGTGCTCGGCACCACCGGCGAGGCGACATCGTTCTCGCTCGTCCAGCGCCAGCGCGTGATGACCGCCTACCGCGACGCCGGCCTGCCGCTCGATCGGCTGATGGTCGGCACCGGCGCCGCCGCGGTCGCCGACGCGGTCGCGCTCACGCGCCACGCCGCCGACCTCGGCTTCGCGGGCGCGCTGGTGCTGCCGCCGTTCTACTACAAGGGCGTGCCGGACGACGGGCTCGCGGCCTATATCGGCACGATCGTCGCGGCGAGCGCCGCCAAGCCGATCCCGCTCTACCTCTACCACTTCCCGCAGCAGTCCGGCCTGCACTGGCACGCCAAGCTGATCCGCCGGCTGCTCGACGCGCACCGCGCCCGCATCGTCGGCCTCAAGGACTCCTCGGGCGATATGGCTTATGCGCGCGAGGCAGCCGCGATCTCGCCGGATTTCAAGGTCTTCCCCTCGACCGAGGCGGTGCTGCTCGACGCGCGCGCCGGCGCCTTCGCGGGCTGCATCTCGGCGACCGCGAACCTCAACGCCGATCTCTGCCAGCGCGCCTGGAGCGGCGGCGATGCCGGCGCCCTCGACACCGCGGTCGCGATCCGCAGGCTGTTCGACGGGCGTCCGCTGGTGCCGGGCGTCAAGGCGCTGCTCGCCCATATCCACGGCGATGCGGCGCTCGCCCGCGTGATGCCGCCGCTGGCCGACTTCTCGGCCGCCGATACCGCCGCGGTCACGGCCGGCTACGACCAGGCGCGCGCCCGCAAGGTCGCCTGAGCGCCGCTGCGCGGACTGCCCCTCGGGCGTTGACGCCCCCGGCCAGCCTAACTATAAGCGCGCATCAGGCGGCGGGCGCCGGCTCGCCGCCATCGCTTTTTCGCGCTGTCGCGACCGCCCGCTGAGGGTCTCGCGCGCCGCACACGACGGAACCCTGATGGCCAATACCAAGTCCGCCAAGAAGGCGACACGCAAGATCGCGCGCCGCACCGAGGTCAACAAGGCGCGGCGCTCGCGCATGCGCAGCCATGTCCGGATGGTCGAAGAGGCGATCGCGGGCGGCGACAAGCAGAAGGCGCTGAGCGCCCTTCATTCGGCCGAGCCGGAGCTGATGCGGGCCGCCCAGCGCGGCGTCATTCATAAGAAGACGGCGAGCCGCAAGGTCTCGCGTCTGGCTCACCAGATCGGCAAGCTCGGCCAATAGGCCGAACCGTCCGCTGGACAATCCGCACCGGAAGATCAAGATTTGTCGGCGTGGTGTCGTGTCCCGATGCCGCGCGCGTTGCGCTATGGCGACATGGTGCAACGCAGAGGTTTTTCACGTCCCGATGACAGTGCTGACCAGTGCATCGCCTGTTGTTGAAAAGTCACGTTCTCAGGAAAATATGCCGGCGAGTGCCCTTTGATACGTAGTAGTACGTATTGATCCGATTGGGGCGAAATCCGGCTTTTTCGATGCAGGGCTACGTACCATTTTTGCACAGGGAAACCATCCGCAGAACAATGGCTTGAGGGGCAGGATGGCAGTAGGGGTTGGAATTGCACGGACCGGGACGACAACCGCAAACCGCCGATACCGCCGCATTGTGACATTTGTGAATACCTCCCATCTCACGCACGCGTGGGTGAATTAGCCTGATATTTCAATAATTTGATTTTCGGACGTCGCGGAGCCGCAACGCAAACGTCACCATGGGTCGGCGGCGGGTAAAAACTAACGCCCTTTAACGATTGTTGCATCCCGCCAGCCAACATGTATTTTTGTCGTCACCGCGGGGGCCGCCCGCGGTCCCATCAGGTAAACGGGTATGGTTTGGTGCTCATACTGGATGAGAGCGGGAGGATATTGCTTTGTTCTTCCAAGTCCTCGGTGCGCAACAGCCCTCCTGTCGGTGTCGAGTAACTTCAACTGAGCTTGTATTTTCGGCTCCGCACAGTCGAACGCAGGAATAGTCAACGGGAATACTTGAAGTTCCCGTCAAAATACAAAAGCATGCAAGGGCAAGGGCGTCTACCGCAGGGGGCCAAAACATGACAAATTCGTGTCAGTGCACGGCAACTACGTTGGTCGACGTAGTTCACGTGCGACACGCGACCAGGCTGCGACCGCAGGACATCGCGCCAGCGTTCTCCAACTCTCCCTCCTCATCACCCGCGCCAGGCGTGCCCAGTAGACGGGCGTCGCCGCCCGGCGGGTAAAGGCTCCGCGCGTCCGCTGCGCCCGGCCTTCCCGCCTCCCCTCCCCGTTGCGGGCCGGAGGGCGGCGAAGCGTCTCTCGGGCTATCGGATGCCGATCGAGTGCCGGCGCGGCCGCGTGCTCCTGACCGCGCCCCTTTCACATACGCATGACAAGCCAATTCGGACGAAAGAAAAAGCAGATGGCACATCTGGACCAGGAGCGTCCCTGCACCGAGCAGCCCGAGCGTTCGAACGAGGAATGCTGGCGGCGCACGAAAGGCCGCCTGCGGACCGAGGTCGGTGAAGACATCTTCACCTCCTGGTTTGCCCGCATGGAGCTTGACGAGGTCGCCGGCGAGACCGTGCGCCTGTCGGTAGCGACCCGATTCCTCAAGACCTGGACCCAGTCGCACTACAGCGAGAAGATCCTGACGTGCTGGCAGGCCGAGCTGCCCGCGGTGCGCCGGATCGACATCGTGGTGCGCTCGGCGGTGATCCGCAACGCCGCGACGCCGGTGAAGTTGCCCGCTCCCGTGCCGGTGGCGCGCGAGAGCCGCGATCTCAAGATGGAAAACTTCGAGCCGCGCGGTCTCGCGGGACCGTCGGCGAGCCACGAGGTGCATGGCGGCTCGCCGCTCGACCCGCGGCTCACGTTCGACAGCTTCATGGTCGGCCGCTCCAACACGCTCGCGCACGCGGCCGCCAAGCAGGTGGCGGTCGCCCGCCGCCACGACCCGGTGATGTTCAACCCGCTGTTCATCCATGCGGGCGTCGGCCTCGGCAAAACCCATCTGCTGCAGGCGATCGCCTGGACGGGCAACACCCAGCCCGACCGCAAGGTGCTCTATCTCACGGCGGAGCGATTCATGTTCGGCTTCGTCTCGGCGCTGCGCAACCAGACCGCGATCGCGTTCAAGGAGGCGCTGCGCGGCATCGACGTGCTGGTGATCGACGATCTGCAGTTCCTCCAGGGCAAGCAGACGCACGCCGAATTCTCCCACACGCTCAACTCGCTGATCGACGGCGGCCGCCAGGTCGTCATCGCGGCGGACCGCCCGCCCATGGATCTGGAGAGCCTGGACGAGCGCGTGCGCTCGCGCCTGGCGGGCGGGCTCGTCGTCGAGATGGGCTCGCTCGGCGAGGAACTGCGGCTGGAAATCCTCAAATCGCGCGTCGCGCTGTCGCGCGCGCACCATCCGGGTTTCGATGTCCCCGAGCCGGTGCTGACCTACATCGCGAAATCGGTCACCCACAACGGCCGCGACCTCGAAGGGGCGCTCAACCGCCTGCTCGCGCACAGCAAGCTGACGAGCCAGCCGGTGACCATGGATCTGGCCGAGCGCGAGATCCGCGACCTGATCCGGCCGCAGGAGCCCAAGCGCGTCAAGATCGAGGACATCCAGCGCATCGTGGCGCGCCACTACAATGTCAGCCGCGGCGACCTCCTGTCGTCGCGACGCACCGCCAACGTGGTGCGGCCGCGGCAGGTCGCCATGTATCTCGCCAAGACCCTGACGCTGCGGTCGCTGCCGGAGATCGGCCGGCGCTTCGGCGGACGCGACCACACCACTGTGCTGCACGCGGTGCGCAAGATCGAGAACCTCGTCGGCAACGATTCGACGCTCGCCGAGGAGATCGAGTCGCTGAAGCGCCAGCTGCAGGAATAAAAAAAACCGCGGGATCGAGCCACCACCTTGCCGCCGTCACCCTTGAAGAATCCGCACGGCCGGGCCAACCTGACCGCCCGGCGGGAGAGCCCTCGCGCTGGACACGTCCGGCGCGCGGCCGCATCGGCGCGCGCGCCGGGGCTTTCGTTTACGATCGAGCGGGGTCCCGCATGAAGGTCACGGTCGAGCGCGCCGAGCTCCTGCGATCGCTGTCCCACGTCCACCGCGTGGTCGAGCGGCGCAACACGATCCCGATTCTCGCCAACGTCCTGATCCGCGCCGAGCGCGCCAAGCTGTCGTTCAAGGCGACCGACCTCGACCTCGAGGTGATCGAGACGATCAACGGCGAGGTCTCGCCGGGCGGCGTCACCACGGTGCCGGCGCACATGTTCTACGAGATCGTGCGCAAGCTGCCGGAAGGCACGCAGGTCGTGCTCGAGGCCTCGGGTGATCGCGCCGTGCTCACCATCCGGGCCGGGCGCTCGCGGTTTACGCTGCAGACGCTGCCGGAAAGCGACTTCCCCGACATCGCGGCCGGCGACATGACGCACAAGTTCACGCTCGCCGCCGCCGACCTCAAGCGCCTGATCGAGAAGACGCAGTTCGCGATCTCGACGGAGGAGACCCGCTACTACCTCAACGGCATCTACCTGCACGTGGCGGGCGCCGGGGCCAACGTCATGCTGCGCGCGGTCGCGACCGACGGGCATCGCCTCGCCCAGGTCGAGCTGCCGGCGCCGGCCGGCGCCGAGGGCATGCCGGGCATCATCGTGCCGCGCAAGACCGTCAACGAGATGCAGCGGCTGATCGAGGACGCGAGCGGCGAGATCGCGGTCGAGCTGTCGGCCTCGAAGATCCGCTTCACGCTCGGCGACGTGGTGCTCACCTCGAAGCTGATCGACGGCACCTTCCCGGACTACGGGCGGGTCATCCCGCTCGGCAACGACAAGCTGCTCGAGGTCGAGAAGAAGGAGTTCGAGCAGGCGGTCGACCGCGTCTCGACGATCGCGAGCGAGCGCGGCCGCGCCGTCAAGCTGTCGCTGACCGCGGGACGGCTCGTGCTCTCGGTCACCAACCCGGACTCGGGCAGCGCCACCGAGGAGCTGGAAGTCACGTACGATGCCGATCCGATCGATATCGGCTTCAACTCGCGCTACCTGCTCGACATCGCGGCGCAGATCGAGGGCGACAGCGCCGTGCTCAAGCTCGCCGACCCGGGCTCGCCGACGCTGGTGCAGGACAAGGACGCCAAGGGCGCGCTCTACGTGCTGATGCCGATGCGGGTGTGACGCGGCCCTCGCACGGCGCGGCGCGAGAGGCTAACTAACTAGAGCATGACCCCCGAAAAAGCCTGCCCGGACCTGATCCGGGGTGGGCACCGGCTTTCGGAAAAAGATCATGCTCGAACAGAAATGACCGCTGCCGCCCGCATCCGCCGCCTCACGCTGACGAACTTCCGCAGCTATCACGCCGCGAGCGTCGCGGTCGACGACGGCCCGGTCGTCCTGGTCGGACCGAACGGCGCCGGCAAGACCAACCTGCTCGAGGCGATCTCGTTTCTCGCGCCCGGCCGCGGGCTGCGCCGCGCCACGGTCGACGAGGTCGCATTCGGCGAGGGCGACGGCAGCTGGGCGGTGTCGACGGAGGTCGAGGGCGCGCTCGGCCTCGTCACGCTCGGCACCGGCATCGAGCCGCCGACGGGCGAGGATGCGACGTCCATGCGCAAGTACCGCATCGATCGCGAGCCGGCCGCGTCGGCCGCGGCCTTCGCGGACCACCTGCGCGTGATCTGGCTCGTGCCCGCGATGGACCAGCTCTTCGCCGGTCCTGCAGGCGAGCGGCGGCGCTTCATCGACCGGCTGGTGCTCGCGGTCGACGCCGAGCACGGCAGCCGCGTCAACGCGCTCGAGCGCTCGCTGCGCTCGCGCAACCGGCTCCTCGGAAAGCCCAAGCCCCGACCCGCACTGGCTCGACGCGAGCGAGCACGAGACCGCCGAGCTTGCGGTCGCGGTCGCGGCGGCGCGTGCCGAGACGGTGCGGCGGCTTGCGGCCGCGCTGGCGGCGAACCGCGCGCCCGACGCGGCCTTTCCGTCGGCCGAGATCGCGCTGGAAGGCTGGATGGAGGCGCTGGTGCTCTCCCATCCGGCCGTCGAGGTCGAGGATCGCTACCGCGCGGTGCTTAAAGAGAACCGCGCGCGCGATGCCGCGGCGGGGCGCACGCTCGACGGTCCGCACCTGACCGATCTCGCGGTGGTCTACGAACCCAAGGGCATCGCGGCGCGCGATGCCTCGACCGGCGAGCAGAAGGCGCTGCTGATCGGCCTCGTGCTGGCGCATGCGGGGCTCGTCGCCGACATGACCGGCATGGCGCCGGTCGTCCTGCTCGACGAGGTCGTCGCCCATCTCGATCCGGGACGGCGCGCCGCGCTCTATGCGGCGCTCGACCGGCTCGGCGCGCAGGTGTGGATGACCGGCGCCGATCCGGCCGCGTTCGCGGAGATTGCGGCACGCGCGCAGGTCTTCGAGGTCACGCCCGGACGGGCGCAGCGGAGCGATCAAGCGCCCGCGGCGGCGCGCGCTCACGCGCGGTGAGGCGCCGCCAAAACGGTGTTGCGCGGGTTCCTGGTTCAGCTCTTAAGAAATACGCTAAAATCTAGTCGTTTCAATTGCTTATTGGCCTTCACTTTGCCTTGTAAGACACCCATATTCGTGTCACACCAAACGCGCTGATTCCGGCTCGTTGCGAGCCCCTCCTACAGCCCACTGAAGCACCCAATCCATGGCCGAAGCCGCCCGCCAGCAGCCCCGTTCCGACGCGTCCGATTACGGCGCCGAATCGATCCAGGTCCTCAAGGGCCTCGATGCCGTGCGCAAGCGTCCGGGCATGTATATCGGCGACACCGATGACGGCTCCGGCCTCCATCACATGGTCTACGAGGTCGTCGACAACGCGATCGACGAGGCGCTCGCGGGCCACGCCAAGGAGGTCACGGTCACGCTCAATCCGGACGGCTCGTGCACGGTGCGCGACGACGGACGCGGCATCCCGACCGACATCCACAAGGGCGAAGGCGTCTCCGCCGCCGAGGTCATCATGACCCAGCTGCACGCCGGCGGAAAATTCAATCAGAACTCCTACAAGGTCTCGGGCGGCCTGCACGGCGTCGGCGTCTCGGTCGTCAACGCGCTGTCGAGCTGGCTCAAGCTCACCATCTGGCGCGACGGCCAGGAGCACGTCATGGAGTTCGCCGACGGCGACGCCAAGGCGCCGCTCGCGCTCGTCGGCGACGCCGGCGGCAAGCGCGGCACCGAGGTGACGTTCCTGCCCTCGCGCAAAACCTTCACGATGACCGAGTTCGACTGGGCGACGCTGGAGCACCGCCTGCGCGAGCTCGCCTTCCTCAATTCGGGCGTGCGCATCGTGCTCGCCGACCAGCGCCACGCGGTCGAGAAGCGCGAGGAGATGGTCTACGACGGCGGCGTCGAGGCCTTCGTCAAATACCTCGATCGCAACAAGACCCCGCTGGTGCCGCGGCCGATCGTCATCAATTCCGAGCGCGACGGCGTCGGCGTCGAGGCCGCGCTGTGGTGGAACGACGGCTACCACGAGGCGGTGCTGTGCTTCACCAACAACATCCCGCAGCGCGACGGCGGCACGCATCTCGCGGGCTTCCGCGGCGCGCTGACGCGCCAGGTGACCGGCTACGCGGAAACGAGCAGCCTCGCCAAGAAGGAGAAGGTCGCGCTCACCGGCGACGATTGCCGCGAGGGGCTGACCGCGGTGCTCTCCGTCAAGGTCGCGGATCCCAAGTTCTCGTCGCAGACCAAGGACAAGCTGGTCTCATCGGAAGTGCGTCCGGTGGTCGAAAGCATCGTCAACGACGCGCTCAAGGCCTGGTTCGAGGAGCATCCGGGCGAGGCGAAGACGATCGTCGGCAAGGTGATCCAGGCGGCGGCGGCGCGCGAGGCCGCGCGCAAGGCGCGCGAGATGACGCGCAAGAGCGCGCTCGGCATGGCGTCGCTGCCGGGCAAGCTCGCGGACTGCCAGGAACGCGATCCGGCGAAATCCGAGCTGTTCATCGTCGAGGGCGACTCGGCCGGCGGCTCCGCCAAGCAGGGCCGCGACCGCGGCTTCCAGGCGGTTCTGCCGTTGCGCGGCAAGATCCTCAACGTCGAGCGCGTGCGCATGGACAAGATGCTGTCGAGCCAGGAGATCGGTACGCTGATCACCGCGCTCGGCACCGGCATCAGCGAAGAGTTCACGCTCGACAAGCTGCGCTACCACAAGATCATCATCATGACGGACGCCGACGTCGACGGCGCGCACATCCGCACGCTGCTGCTCACGTTCTTCTATCGGCAGATGCCGTCGCTGATCGAGCAGGGGTATCTCTTCATCGCCCAGCCGCCGCTCTACAAGGTGTCGCGCGGCAAGTCCGAGCAGTACCTCAAGGACGAGCGCGCGCTCGAGGACTACCTGGTCGCGACCGGGGTCGAGGATGCGGTGTTCCGCCTGTCGAGCGGCGAGGAGCGCGCCGGCGCGGACCTCGCCAGGCTGGTCGAGGACACGCGCGTGATCCGCAGCGTCATCCGCAACCTGCATAGCCGCTACAATCGCCAGGTGATCGAGCAGGCCGCGATCCTCGGCGTCCTCAACGCGGACATCTTCGGCGACCCGCAGAAGGCGACGGCCGCCGCGCCCTTCATCGCCCGCCGGCTCGACGCGCTGGCGGAGGAGACCGAGCGCGGCTGGCAGGGCGCCTTCGTGGAAGGCCAGGGCTTCCAATTCGAGCGCACCGTGCGCGGCGTCAAGGAAGTCGCGGTGATCGACCACGCGCTGCTCGGCTCCGCCGATGCCCGCAAGCTCGACGAATTCGCGATCGCCTTGCAGGGCGTGTACGCGCGCACCGGCCACCTGCGCCGCAAGGGCGACGAGACGCCGATCCACGGGCCGCTCGACCTGTTCGAGGCGGTGACCGCGGCCGGCCGCAAGGGCATCTCGATGCAGCGCTACAAGGGCCTCGGCGAGATGAACCCCGAGCAGCTGTGGGAGACGACGCTCGACATCAACGCGCGCTCGCTGCTGCAGGTGAAGGTGAAGGAGGTCGACGACGCCGACGACATCTTCACCAAGCTGATGGGCGAGCTGGTCGAGCCGCGCCGCGCGTTCATCCAGGACAACGCGCTCGCCGCGAGCGTGGACGTGTGAGGGCCCACCTGATCAATCTATAATAGGCAGAAGTCTTATTATAGACTAGATACCTAATCCATAATAGCGTACGCTGGAATTATGACTTCCGGCGCCTACGAAAGCGATCAAGACGGCGTCCTTTGCTTTCGGCCCGCGGTCCCGCGCATGCCGAAGTTGGAGGAGGTTCACGATGCCGTCGACGATGCCTTGCAGCGGCTGCGCGAGTTCGACCGGCTGCTCTGCGAATGGCCGCGACACGGCCGCATCGGCCGACTTTTCGCCCGCCTCGATGCGGTGCATTCGTCCGGCGCGGAGGGATCGACCACCACCTTCACGGACCTGATGGAGTTCGAGACGTCAGCACGTCTCGCGCCGGATCTGGAGGACGCGGAGAGCGTCGCGGCATGCGCGGCCGCATTTGAAGCGGAGGCGGACGGCGCTGCCGATCTGCTGGCAACAACCCTGCGGATGCACCGGCGCCTGTTCGAGCGGTCGCCCAATCGAATGCTGTCGTCGGAGGCGGGCCATTGGAAGTCCCGTCGCAACGCCACGCCCGATCCGGACGCCCCCGGCGGATATTTCTACTACACAAGGCCCGGTTCTGTGCCGATGGCGATGCAGGAATGGAACGCGTTCACGACGGCCGCGGATTCGCGCGTTCCCGAAATCCTGCGCCAAGCCGTCTCGCATTGGATGTTCGAGCACATTCATCCGGTGGCCGATGGGAACGGCCGCATCGGAAGGCTCCTTGTCCCTCGGGTGCTCAAGATCAAGGGAGCGCTGAACACCGCCTGCGCCTTCTTCGGCGAAGCTGTGCACGAGGACAAGCAACTCTATGTCGAAGCTCTCAAGGCCGCTCGTGTATCGGGCGATATGACTTCATGGGCGCGCCTGCTCGTCGAATTCATTTCGCGCACCGCCGGTCGCAACATCGGACGTATCGAAGGCCTGCGTCACGTCGAGCGGGAATGGTGCGACGCCACGCGCTCGATTGGTCCGACAGCAAGGTCCATGACCTCGTCCGCTTCGCGCTCACGCGCCCGGCCTTCACGATTCAAGACGCGCTGCGGGACATCGGCGGGACGTTTGCGAGCGTCAACGCCGCCGCCCGTCAACTCGTCAAGGCAGATATTCTCTCGCTGCCGATCGAAACGAGACGGAATCGCATCTTCGTCGCGCCGGCGGTGCTCGCGATCTTCGATCGGTTCAGGGCGAGCGCGCCGACGGCCTGATATCGGGTCTGCGCGTCCGCGCCTTACCCCATCCCGGCGAGCCGCGCGGTCTCGTCCCATAGCCGCCGCGCGGCCGCATCATCCTGTGCGGCGTCGCTCGGTGTCTTCAGCCGGCAGCGCGTGAAATAGCCGCCGGTGACGTCCGCGACCTCGGGCGAGGTCGCGAGATAGACGAGCGTCTGCGCGCCCTTCTCCGGCGAGATCGCGGACAGCTGCTTGGCGACGCGCACGCCCCAGGAAAGCAGCCCGCCGGCATTGTCGCCGTAGCGGGTCGCGACGAACCCCGGATGGAAACAGTTCGCCGTCACGCCCGTGCCTGCCAGGCGGCGCGCGAGCTCGCGCGTCCACATGACGTTGTAGAGCTTGGAGCGCCGATAGGCCTGGACGCCGCGGTAGCGGTTGGCGAACTGCAGGTCGTCGAGGTCGAGATGGGCGCCGTAATGCGCGCCCGAGGCGGTGCTGACGACGCGCGCCGGCGCGGCGGCGACGAGGCGCTCGCGCAGCATCTGCGTGAGGACGAAATAGGCGACGTGGTTGACGGCGAAATGCTTCTCCAGCCCGTCGGCGGTCACCTCGCGCGCCGTGAACAGCGCGCCCGCGTTGTTGACGAGGAGATCGATGCGCGGCTCGGCCGCCGCGATCTCGGCTCCGACCCGCTTCATCTCGGCGATGCGCGCGAGGTCGGCGTAATGGACGCGGTGCGCGGCCGCAGGCCCGACCGTGCGCAGGCGCACGAGCGTCGCCTCGCCGCGCGCCTGATCGCGCGCGATCAGCACGAGGCGCGCGCCCTGCCGCGCGAGCTCCTGCGCGGCGACCTCGCCGATGCCGGAGGTCGCGCCCGTGATGACGCAGACTTTCCCTTCGAGCCCCATCGGCACGCTCCGTTCTGGCGCAGATCCCGACGAGGATACGCGCAAATCAAGGTTCGGCAGCGACCCGCGGCGTCAGTGCCCGGGCAGCACCACCACGGTCGGGGACGACGGCATCGTCTTCTTCGAGACGACGAGCGACGGCGTCTCATTGAGCTCGACGCGATAGGTCTGCCGCATGCGCGACAGGAAGCGTTCGAGCGTGAACGTGTTGAAGAAGTGCATCGGGATGATCGTCTGCGCGTGCAGCGATTGCAGCACCTCGACCATGCCGCCGAGATCGAGCGTGTAGCTGCCGTCGACCGGCGCCATCACGACGTCCATGCGGCCGAGCTCGTCGAGCTGCGACTGGGTGAGCGTATGATGCAGATGGCCGAGATGGGCGATGCACAGGCCGCCGATCTCGAACACGAAGATCGAATTGCCGTAGCGCTCGGTCTCGCCCGCCCAGGTGCGGATGTTGGTCGAGACGCTGCGGATGTGCACGTCCTTGAACGTCACGTCGTAGCCGGCCGCCTTGCCGTCGTCGCGCCAGCCGCGCAGGACGAGCTTGATGCCCGGATCAGGCCGATCGGTGTAATGCGTCGAATGCGCATGGTTCATCGTGACGACGTCGGGCAGCACCCAAGGGCGCACATAGTCGTTGTAGTCTGTCGCGACGCGCACGTGCTGCGGGCTCTCGATCAGGAACGTGGCGTGCCCCACATAGGTGAGGCGCACCTCGCCGGCGGCGAGCTCCGCGAGCCGCAGCGCCGCCGGAACGGCGCGCGGGGCGCGCGAGGCGACGAGGCCCGGGCAATTCTCCCGCATCTCGGGCTTGGCGGCCGGCGGCGCCGGCGCAGCCGACTGCGCGCTAGCGCGTGAGGCGATGCACGCGGCACCGAGAGCCGACATCACGAGAGCCACAAGCCGAAAACCGCGCCGCATCGTCACGCTCCGCCGCGAACCTGCGCCCAGCAGGCGCAACAATAGCGCAGCATCCGCGCGAGAGCATGTCGGCCGGGCGGAAAAAAATCGGCCGCGGGGCTGCCCCGCGGCCGTATCAAAGCCGGGCGTGCCGCCGCGGTCAGCGCATGATGATCATCCCGCGGCTGGTCACCACCACCCAGCGGCCATCCTGGCGGCGGATATTCTCGATCCGACCGAGGCCCGGCAGATTGTCGCCGCGCTCGACCTCGATGACGCCGCCGTAGCGCGTCTGGATCAGCGCCGCCCCGTTGTAGACGCCGCGCACGAACCAGCCGTCGAGGATGGGCGGGTTGCCGGGCCGCGTGGGCAACGCCGCGGTCGCCGGCTGCGTCGCCGGCGCCGTGATCGAGCCGGTCACGTCATGCGCGCTGCTGGTCGCCGCCGGCGTGTGATGCTCGATCCGGTCGACCGCGTCGGTGAGCTTCGCCAGCTTGGCGGCGGGCTCGACCTGCGCGCGCTCGACGCGCTCGAGCCGATCGCCCAGCTTGGTGAGCTGCACGTTCGAGGTACGGCCGGAGTTCTCGATCGACGCCTTGAGCGCCGCAAGCTCGGTGTTCAGGTGCGCGATCGTATCGCGCAGCGGCCGCATGTCCGCCGATTTGACGGGCGCCTGCGGGCTCGCCCACAGGCCGCCCAATCCGGCCGTGCCGGCCGAACCCGCCATGGCGCCGACCGCCGCCGCGATCGCGATCGAGGCCGCGAGCGGCGTGACGCGCCGCAGCTTCAGCCAGGGCCAGGAGGCCTTCGCGGCGCCAGCGGTCGTCTCGGCCGTGGTGGCGTCTTCGCCGGCTGATGTTTCGTCGCGCGGCGACATTCGGTAGAGCACGATCGGCTTCGGCGACGCCACGGGCGGCGCATCGTCTGCCGCTTCGACCTGCGGCGCATCGGCTTTCGGCGCATCGATCGCCACGATGGGCGGTGCCGGAGGCAGCGGCGTGACGGCGTCCGCCGGTGCTGCCGCGATGCTTGGCGACGGCACGAAATCCGGCGCCTCGATTTTCACGGCTTCCCGCGCGGGCGGTGCGCCCACGTCGGACGGCGGCTCGATCTTCGCCGGCTCGCTGCCGGTGACGTCTTGTGCTTGCGATACTTGATCTTGCGCTTGCGGCGTAGGCTGGTCGCTTTTGCGCTTGCCCATTGGAGCGGTTCCCGATTGGACGTTTCACCAATCGGTAACCATCGGAGCTTACCAAAGCGTTACTGGTATGCACTTTGAGCGTATTCCGTTCCTACGGAATCGGAAGACGCTCTCGTTTTTTTCATTTGGCGCATGTTCTTATCGGCGAACCGGCGTCCACTTCGCCGGAACATGCGCTAACGCCGCAAAACAAGCATCAAACCGCGAGGCCGCGCTCCTGCGCCAGCACCTTGAGCGAGGTCTGCGGCCGCGCGCCGAGATGCTGGATCACCTCGGCGGCGGCGAGCGCGCCCAGGGTCGCGGCCCGTTCATGGCTCGCGCCGCGGGCAAGACCATAGAGAAAGCCCGCCGCAAAGAGATCGCCGGCGCCCGTGGTGTCGACCACCCGCTCGACCCGCGCGGCCGGCACCGCGAGGACGTTGTCGCGCGTGACCACGACGCAGCCGTTCTCGCTGCGCGTGACCGCCGCGAGCCGCGCCTCGCGGCGGAGCGCCGCGAGCGCGGTATCGAAATCCGCCGTCTGGTAGAGGCTGCGCAGCTCGGCCTCGTTGGCGAACAGCAGGTCGACCGTGCCGGAGCGCACGAGCTCGAGAAACTCGTCGCGCCAGCGATCGACGCAGAACGCGTCCGATAGCGAAAGCGCCACCAGGCGCTTCGCCGCGTGCGCGGCCGCGGCCGCCTTGAGGAAGGCGTCCTTGGCGTGCTTGGGATCCCACAGATAGCCTTCGAGATAGGTGATGGCCGAGCCCGCGATCGCGTCGGCGTCGATGTCGCGCGGATGCAGGTCCTGGGCGGCGCCGAGATACGTGTTCATGGTGCGCTCGCCGTCCTCGGTCACCAGCACGTAGCAGCGCGCCGTCGAGGGGCCTTCCGACGCGGGCGCCGTGTCGAAAGCGACGCCGGCGGCGCGGATGTCGTGCGCGAACACGCCGCCGAGCTCGTCGTCCTTCACCTTGCCGACGAAGGCGGCGCGGCCGCCGAAGCTCGCGCAGCCCACGATCGTGTTGGCGGCCGAGCCGCCGGAGATCTCGACCGCCGGGCCCATGGCGGCGTAGATGCCGGTCGCGCGCGCCTCGTCGATCAGCGTCATCGCGCCCTTGCGCATGTCGTGGCGGCGCAGAAAGTCCTCATCGGCGCGGGCGAGCACATCGACGATGGCGTTGCCGATGCCGAGAACATCGTAGCGGGCGGCAGTCATGAATCGATCATCCTGTGGGGCAAGGCCGCGCACTATAACGGGCACGCCCGTGCTGGCAACGAGAATGCGGCCCACCCGGGCGGCCTCCATAAAGCGAAACGGCTGCGCTCACGTCCCTGGTTCCCCTTGCGTGGCGCGGGGCCGCCATGGCATGGGACCCCGCGCATCGGAGCATGATCCCGAAAAAGCCTGCCCCCGACTTGATCGGCGGTGGATACCGGCTTTCGGACGAGATCATGCTCAAAAAATGCGGGCGCAAGGAGCCGACGCGATGGCCTTCAAGGAACTGGTGTTTTCCGGCATCCAGCCGACCGGCAACCTGCATCTCGGCAACTACCTCGGCGCGATCGTGAAGTTCGTCGCGCTGCAGGAGCGCTACGACTGCATCTACTGCGTCGTCGACATGCACGCGATCACGGTGTGGCAGGACCCGGTCGAAGCTCAAGCGCAACATCCGCGAGGTGACGGCGGCGTTTATCGCGTGCGGCATCGATCCGAAGAAGCACATCGTGTTCAACCAGAGCCAGGTCGCCGAGCACGCCGAGCTCGCCTGGATCTTCAACTGCGTGGCGCGCCTCGGCTGGCTCAACCGCATGACCCAGTTCAAGGAGAAGGCCGGCAAGGACCGCGAGAACGCCTCGGTCGGCCTCTACGCCTATCCGAACCTGATGGCGGCGGACATCCTGGTCTATCGCGCGACCCACGTGCCCGTCGGCGAGGACCAGAAGCAGCATCTCGAGCTCTCGCGCGACATCGCGCAGAAGTTCAACAACGACTACGCCGCCTCGATCGCCTCGCTCGGCCTCGGCCCGGCGTTCTTTCCGCAGCCCGAGCCGCTGATCCAGGGCCCGGCAACGCGGGTGATGTCGCTGCGCGACGGATCGAAGAAGATGTCGAAGTCGGACGCATCCGACTTTTCGCGCATCAACCTGTCGGACGACGCCGATACGATCGCGCAGAAGGTCCGCCGGGCAAAGACCGATCCGGATCCGCTGCCGCACGAGGAGAAGGGCCTCGAGACCCGCCCGGAAGCGGAAAACCTCGTCGGCATCTTCGCGGCGCTCGCCAACAAGACCAAGGCGGACGTGCTGACCGAGTTCGGCGGCGCGCAGTTCTCGACCTTCAAGGCTGCGCTCGTCGACCTCGCGGTCAGCCGGCTCGGCCCGATCGGCGGCGAGATGAAGCGGCTCGTCCAGGACCCCGCCCATATCGACGCGATCCTCGTCGACGGCGCCGGGCGCGCGCAGGCGATTGCGGCCGAAACCATGCGTCACGTCAAGGACATCGTCGGCTTCGTGCGGCGCTGAGGCGGGGCCAGGCGGGCGGCTTTACGGTTGACCAGGCGGCCCGAAAGACCCAAGTAAGGCATTGCCGGACGCGTTCGACCGGCCGCGCGGGCCTTGAACCCGCGGCGAGAAGGAGAGCGCCATGTTCATCCAGACCGAGACCACGCCCAACCCCGCCACACTCAAGTTCCTGCCCGGCCGCGCCGTGCTGCCGGAAGGCACGCTCGACATGCGCGACAAGACGCAGGCCGGGCAGTCGCCGCTCGCCACCCGGCTGTTCGAGGTCGACGGCGTCGCCGGCGTCTTCTTCGGCACCGACTTCATCGCGGTGACCAAGACCGACGGCGACTGGCAGCAGCTCAAGCCCGTGCTGCTCGGCGCCATCATGGAGCACTTCATGTCGGGTGCGCCGATCGTCAACGCCGGCACGGCGACCGACGGCGCGAGCGGCGACGAGTTCTTCGACGCGAAGGACGCCGACACCGTGGCGCAGATCAAGGACCTGATCGAGACGCGCGTGCGGCCGGCGGTCGCGAACGACGGCGGCGACATCACGTTCCGCGGCTTCAAGGACGGCGTCGTCTATCTCGACATGAAGGGCGCGTGCTCGGGCTGCCCGTCCTCGACCGCGACGCTGCGGCACGGCATCCAGAACCTGCTGCGCCACTTCGTGCCGGACGTGGTGGAAGTCCGCCCCAACTGACGTCAATCGATGCTGGGGCCTGCGACTTTCAGGCCGGTGACAGGTTACCTTAACGCCGAATAGTGTGCATGAGATGCACGCCTGCGCGGCTGCGGCCGGGGGCGCGTGCTACTGATTGGCGCATACCTTGCCGGCGAGCCGGAAAGTCGGGCTCCCTTTCATTCGATCACGATGCGCGTCCTTGCCATCGATACCGCCCTCGAGGCCTGTTCCGCCGCGGTTCTCGACACCGAGCAGGGCGGCATTCTGGCGAGCGAATCGATCCCGATGGTGCGCGGGCACGCCGAAGCGCTGATGCCGCTCGTCGCGCGCGTGATGAGCCAGGCCATGCTGGAGTTCCTCGAGCTCGACCGCGTCGCCGTGACGGTCGGGCCGGGCAGCTTCACGGGCCTGCGGGTCGGCGTCGCGGCGGCGCGCGGCATCGCGGTCGCGGCTGGCAAGCCTGCGGTGGGCCTGACCACGCTCGCGGCGTTCGCGGCGCCCTATATCGCGGTCGACGATATGTCGCCGCTGCTCACGGCCGTCGATGCCCGCAACGACCAGATCTACATGCAGCTGTTCGGCCCGGGCGGGCGAACGCTGATCCAGCCGCGCCTTGCGCCGGTGCGCGACGCGTTGCGGGCCGCGGCGACCGGCCCGGCGCGGCTCGTCGGCTCGGGCGCCGCCATGATCGCGGCGGCGTGGCCCGCGAACGAGCGCCAGCCCGTCGTCGTCGATCCCGCCCGCGCGCCGGTGATCGACTGGGTCGCCCATCTCGGCGCCGCCGCCGCGCAATCGGTCGCCCTGCCCAAGCCGCTCTACCTGCGTGCGCCCGACGCGCAGCCGCAGGACGCGGCCCACCTGCCCCGCCGATGATCGGCCTGCTGCGCAAGCTGACACGATCCGAGCCCGTGCTGTCGGAGGCCTCGGCGCGCGACGCCGCGGCCCTGGCGGCGCTGCACGCCGCCGCATTCCGGCGCGGCTGGAGCGAGGACGAGTTCGAGCAGCTCCTGCTCGACCGCAGCGTGATCGCGCACCGCGCCATGGTGGGGCGCACGCTCGCGGGCTTCATCCTGTCGCGGCTCGCCGCCGGCGAAGCCGAAATCCTGTCGGTCGCGGTCGCGCCGGCGCGGCGCAGCCGCGGGCTCGCCGGCAAGCTGCTCGACCTGCATCTGCGCCGGCTCGCCGGCCTCGGCGTCACGGCGGTCTTTCTCGAGGTCGACGAGGACAATGCGCCGGCGCGCCGCCTCTACGGCCGCGCCCGTTTCCGCGACGTCGGGCGCCGCCCCGCCTACTACGCGCGGCCCGAAGGCGCGCCCGCCAGCGCCCTGGTGCTGCGTCGCGACCTCGCCTGATGCCGTCTTGATCGTGCCGTCGCGCTTATGAAATGGTCGTCCCGACCCGGCCGAAGTAGCATGGCGGCGGACCCGCTTTCGCCGTAAAAGGCCGCCTGCACGACATGAACCACCGCTGATGCTCCGCCCCTACTTCGTCATCGCCGCGATCGGCGCGATCACGCTCGCGTTGCTGCCGTTCCAGGCCGTCGCGGTCGCGTTCGAGCTGCCGCTGCGGCGGCGGATTCCATCGTTCTATCACCGCATGGTCTGCGCCATCCTCGGCGTGCGCATCCGCGTGCGCGGCCAACGCATGCACGAGCATCCGCTGCTGATCGTCGCCAACCACTCGTCCTGGCTCGATATCCCGGTGATCACGGCGGTCGCGCCGGTCGTGTTCGTGGCCAAGCAGGAGATCGCGAGCTGGCCGCTGTTCGGCACGCTCGCCAAGCTGCAGCGCTCGGTCTTCGTCGACCGCAAGCGCCGGCAGAAGACCGGCGACGTCAATGCCGAGATCGCGCGGCGCCTCGCCGAGGGCGATCCGGTGCTGCTGTTCGGCGAGGGCAGCGCCAGCGACGGCAATCGCGTGCTCCCCTTCCGCAGCGCGCTGATCGGCGCGGCGCGCGATGCGCTGGCCGAGGCCGAGCACACCGGGCGCGTGTGGATCCAGCCGCTGTCGGTCGCCTACACGGCAGTATGGGGATTACCGATCGACCGCCGCGATCGGCCGCGCGTCTCGTGGTACGGCCGGCGCCCGCTGCCGCCGCATCTCATGGGCATCGCGCGCAGCGGCGCGGTCGACGTGACCGTGACGTGGGGTGAGCCGGTGGCGTTCGACGAGCAGTCCGACCGCAAGGAGGTCGCCCGTGCGCTGGAGGCGCAGGTCCGCCGCCACACCGTCCAGTCGAGGCGCGGACGGGGCGATGAGGCCAAGTCAAAGTGACACCAAGCCGGCCTGGGGCCGGCGCATTCCTTTTTCGGCCGAAACCCGCTATGACGGGGGCGACGCCGGGGCGCGCCGGCATCTCCGGCACTTTCGCCGATGAATCAGTGACTTAAAGGCATCGCAACTCGTCGCGCGCATGCCCGGACGGCAAACCTCGACCGCATGAGCGGAACCCGCAAGCTGCATATCAAGTCCTTCGGCTGCCAGATGAACGTCTACGACTCGCAGCGTATGACGGACACGATGGCGCGCGAGGGCTACGCCGAGGCGGCCGCGCCGGACGACGCCGACCTGATCGTGCTCAACACCTGCCACATCCGCGAGAAGGCGGCCGAGAAGGTCTATTCCGAGCTCGGCCGCATCCGTCGGCTCAAGGAGGACGCCGCGCGCAACGGCCGCAAGGTCATCGTCGCGGTCGCGGGCTGCGTCGCCCAGGCGGAGGGCGAGGAGATCATCCGCCGCGCCCCGGTGGTCGATCTCGTGCTCGGGCCGCAGAACTACCATCGCCTTCCCGACCTGGTGGCGCGCGCGGCGCGCGGCGGCAAGGTCGTCGACACCGAATTCCCGGTCGAGGACAAGTTCGCGCACCTCGCGCCCGCAAGCCGCGCCGCGACGCGTGCGCGCGGCGTCACCGCGTTCGTCACCGTGCAGGAAGGCTGCGACAAGTTCTGCACCTTCTGCGTGGTGCCGTACACGCGCGGCGCGGAAGTCTCGCGGCCGGCCGCGCAGATCGTCGATGAGGTCGCGCGGCTCGCCGACGCGGGCGTGCGCGAGGTGACGCTGATCGGCCAGAACGTCAACGCCTATCACGGCGAAGGCCCGGGCGGCGCATGGTCGCTTGCCCGCCTGCTCCATCGCGTCGCCGAGATTCCCGGCATCGCCCGCGTGCGCTACGCCACCAGCCATCCGCGCGACATGAGCGATGAGCTGATCGCGACGCATCGCGATCTCACGGCGCTGATGCCGCAGCTCCATCTGCCGGTGCAGTCCGGTTCCGACCGTATTCTGGCCGTCATGAATCGGCGCCATACGCGAGCCGACTATCTCGACGTCATCGCCCGCCTGAAGGAGGCGCGGCCCGACATGGCCTTTTCGTCCGATTTCATCGTCGGCTCACCCGGCGAGACCGAGGCCGATTTCGCCGCGACCCTCGCGATCGTCGGCGAGGTCGGCTACGCGGGCGCGTTCTCGTTCAAGTATTCGCCGCGGCCCGGCACGCCGGCCGCCGAGCGCGACGACCAGGTCGACGACGCCGTCAAGGTCGAGCGCCTGGCGCGCCTGCAGGCCGAGATCGACCGCCACCAGGCGGCGTTCAACGCCCACTGCGTCGGCCGCAGCTTCGACGTCCTGTTCGAGAAGCCGGGCCGCCTGCCCGGCCAGCTGGTCGGCCGCTCGCCCTATCTGCAGCCCGTCAACGTGATGGCGGAGGCCTCGCTGATCGGTGAGCTCGCCGCGGTGACGATCACCCGCGCCGGCCCCAACAGCCTGTTCGGCGAGCTCGCGCATCCGGCGCCGCATCGCGTCGCCGCGCCTGAGCTTGCAAATCTGGAAGCGAGTCTGGAGACGAGCCTGGAGACCTGAGGCATTGCGCACGCGCGGATCGGACAACAGCTCGCTCATCCCGTCGCCGGCCGCGGCCGGCGATAACGCCACGACCCAGGTCGTGCTCGCCTTCGACGACAATCGGCTCGCCTCCGTGCTGTTCGGCCAGTACGGGCAGAACCTCGCGCTGATCGAGCGGCGGCTCGCCGTCGTCGCCAACTCGCGCGGCAACCACGTCACCATCGAGGGCTCGCGCGACGCCTGCGAGCAGGCGCGCCGCGTGCTCGAAGGGCTCTACGAGCGGCTCAAGCGCGGCGACGAGCTCGCGCAGGGCGACGTCGAGGGCGCGATCCGGCTCGCCATCGCGCAGGGCTCGCTGTTCGATTTCGATCCGACCGGCGCGCGGCAGAGCTTCGAGGAAATCAACCTGCGCAAGCGGCCGGTGCGCGCGCGCACACCCGCGCAGGACGGCTATATCCGCGCGCTGCGCCGCCATTCGCTGGTGTTCGGCACCGGCCCGGCCGGCACCGGCAAGACCTGGCTTGCGGTCGCGCACGCGATCGCGCTGTTCGAGCGCAAGGAGGTCGACCGCATCATCCTGTCGCGGCCCGCCGTCGAGGCGGGCGAGCGGCTGGGCTTCCTGCCCGGCGACATGCGCGAGAAGGTCGATCCGTATCTGCGGCCGATCTACGACGCGCTCGGCGACCTGATGGACGCCCGCATCGTCGAACGCGCGCTGCAGACCGGCGAGATCGAGATCGCGCCGCTCGCCTTCATGCGCGGCCGCACGCTCACCAATGCGGCGATCATCCTCGACGAGGCGCAGAACACGACGACCATGCAGATGAAGATGTTCCTCACCCGCCTGGGCGAGAACAGCCGCATGATCGTCACCGGCGACCCGAGCCAGGTCGACCTGCCGCCCGGCCAGGCGTCGGGCCTCGCCGAAGCCGTGCGCCTGCTCGCCGGCGTCGAGGGCATCGGGCACTCGGCGTTCACGGCCGCCGACGTGATCCGCCACGAGCTCGTCGCGCGCATCGTCGCGGCCTACGACAAGGCCACGGAACGCAAGCGCGAGGCCAAGGAATCCAAGGAATGAAGAAGCCGTCGCGGCCGCGCGCCGCGCGCGGGCCGACGATCGACGTGGTCGTCGCCTCGGCGCGCTGGCGCAAGGCGCCGCAGGCCGAGCGGCTGGTGCGGCGCATCATCGCGGAAGCCGCGCCGGCGCGCACGCGCAAGGCCGAGCTCTCGGTGATCCTCACCAGCAACCGCGCGATCGGCGCGCTCAACCGGCGCTGGCGCGGCCGCGACAAGGCGACCAACGTGCTCTCGTTCCCGACGCCGGCGCCGGCGCACGGCACCGTCCGCCACCTTGGCGACATCGTCATCGCCTACGAAACCACGGCGAGCGAGGCGCGCGCGGAGCGCAAGCCGTTCGACCATCACCTCGCCCATCTGGCGCTGCATGGCTTTCTCCACCTTTTGGGATACGATCACGAATCGCACCGCCAAGCCGAGACGATGGAGCGGCGGGAGCGACGGATCCTGGCGCGGCTCGGCGTTCCCGATCCCTATGTTGAGCGCGACGCCTAAAGCATGATCCCGAAAAGTGGATACCGGTTTTCGGAAAAGATCATGCTCGAACAAATAAGCATGATCCCGAAAAGTGGACACCGGTTTTCGGAAAAGATCATGCTCGAACAAATAAGCATGATCCCGAAAAGTGGACACCGGTTTTCGGAAAAGATCATGCTCGAATTGTCTGACCCGCAAGCCCATCCGCAATTCCATGGCCGATAGCGACGCGCCGAAAACCAGCGAGACGACCGAGACGGTGGGCGAGACGCGCAACCTGCCGGTTCCGGTGCCGCCGCCCGGCGAGCCGCCGGACGCGAACGAGCGCTGGTTCGCGCGCATCCTGCGCGCCGTGTTCGGCTGGAAGACCGGATCGATCCGCTCCGACCTCAAGGTGGTGCTGGAGACAGGCGGGTCCCGCGATACCGGCTTCTCGCCGGAAGAAAGCGCGATGCTCAAGAACATCCTGGCGCTGGGCGAGCGCCGGATCGCGGACGTGATGGTGCCACGCGCCGACATCATCGCCGTGCAGGAGGACATCGCGCTCGGCGAGCTCGTGAAGGTGTTCGAGACCGCGGCGCATTCGCGCCTCGTCGTCTACAACGACACGCTCGACGATCCGACCGGCATGGTGCACATCCGCGACCTCGTCGCGTTCATGGCGGCGCGCGCGACCGTCGACCCGGAGAAGAACACGCGGCGCAAGCGGCCGCTGCCGGCCGGGCTCGACCTGCGCGCGCTCGACCTCTCGGTTGCGCTCTCCGCTGCCAGGATCCTGCGGCCGATCCTGTTCGTGCCGCCCTCGATGCCGGCGATCGACCTGCTCGCCAAGATGCAGGCGACCCGCATCCATCTCGCGCTGGTGATCGACGAATACGGCGGCACCGACGGGCTCGTCTCGATGGAGGACCTGGTCGAGCTGATCGTCGGCGACATCGAGGACGAGCACGACGAGCGCGGCGAGCACCCGGTCGTGCGCCAGCCGGACGGCTCGTATCTCGCGGACGCGCGCGCGACCCTCGAGGAGGTCGTCGCGCTGGTCGGCACCGAGTTCGACGTCGGCGAGGCGACCGAGGAGGTCAACACGCTGGGCGGCTACCTCGCGACCCGCATCGGCCGCGTGCCGGTGCGCGGCGAGCTGGTGCCGGGACCGGGCCCGTTCGAGATCGAGGTGCTCGACGCCGATCCACGCCGCGTCAAGCGCGTGCGCATCGACCGCAGCCGCCAGCCGGCGGGACACGACGGCATCCACCCGGCGCACGCCGCGGCCGCGACGCTGGCGCCCACCGCGGCTCCGTCCACGTCGCCAACGCAGCCTGCCGCCGCCTCCGCCGACCCCAAGCCCCCGCACGAGTCGTGAAGAACCTCACCCGTATCTCCCAACCGATCGTGCTCGCCTGGGGCTTCCGGCGGGCGCTGATCGCATTCCTGGCAGGCGCCGCCTCCACGCTCGCGATCGCGCCGCTCAACTTCTGGCCCGCGATGTTCGTCACCGTGCCGGTGGCGGTGTGGCTGCTCGACGGCGCGCCGGCCGGGCGCTGGGGCGGTGTCGTGGCCGCCGCCGTGACCGGGTGGTGGTTCGGCTTCGGCTATTTCCTCGCCGGGCTCTACTGGATCGGCCTCGCGTTCCTGGTCGACGCCAAGACGTTCGGCTGGCTGATGCCGTTCGCCGTGATCGGCCTGCCGCTTTACCTCGCGATCTACACAGGCCTCGGGTTCGCGCTCGCGCGCCTGCTGTGGACGCGCGGCGCCATGCGCATCCTCACGCTGGCGGCGGCGCTCACCGCATCAGAGTGGCTGCGCGGCCACCTGCTGACGGGATTTCCCTGGAACGTGTTCGGCTACGCGCTCACGACCCCGCTCGTGTTCGCGCAGTGCACCGCCCTGTTCGGCGTATGGGGACTGACGCTGATCGCCATCGCGGTGTTCGCGTCGCCCGCCGTGCTGGCGGACGAGCGCGCCGACACGCGCCGGCCGTGGCTCGCGCCGGCGCTGGCCGCCATCGTGCTCGTCGCCATCGCGGCCTACGGGACGGTGCGCCTCGCCACGACGCCGACGACTTACGTGGACGGCGTGCGGCTGCGGATCATGCAGCCCAACGTGCCGCAGGACGAGAAGTTCAGCTTCGCCAACAAGGCGCAGGTGATGCAGCACTATCTCGCGCTCTCCGACCGCGCGACCGGCCCCAATTCCTCCGGCGTCGCTTCCACGACGCTGCTGATCTGGCCCGAATCGGCATTTCCGTTCTTCCTCACCCGCGAGCCGGACGCGCTCGCGCAGATCGCCGCGCTGCTGCACGGCGGCCCGGTGCTGATCACCGGCGCGGCGCGCGCCGCCGAGCTCGCGCCCACGACGCGCGACCTGCACGCCTACAACTCGGTCTATGTGATCGATCGCGACGGCTCGGTCCTGTCGATCTACGACAAGGTCCACCTCGTGCCGTTCGGCGAATATCTGCCGTTTCAACGCCTGCTCGAGCGGCTCGGCCTGCGCCAGCTCACCCGGCTGCAGGGCGGCTTCCTGGCCGGCGACCGGCGCCGGCTGCTCGCGCCGCCGCATGCGCCAAAATTCCTTCCGCTGATCTGCTACGAGATCATCTTCCCGCACGACGTGCTGCCGCCCGGCGAGCGCCCGGACTGGATGCTCAACGTCACCAACGACGCGTGGTTTGGCGACAGCGCCGGCCCCCATCAGCATTTCCAGCAGGCGCGCGTGCGCGCCATCGAGGAGGGACTGCCGCTGGTGCGCGCCGCCAACACCGGCATATCGGCGGTTGTCGATCCGGTCGGCCGCATTCTCCAGTCGCTGCCGCTCGGCAGCGAAGGCCTTCTCGAATTCGGCCCTGCCGCAGCCGCTGGCCCGGACGCTGTACTCGCGCGTGGGCGACGCCCCGCTCGGCCTGCTGGTCGCCGCGATTCTGGTGATCGCGGCGGTCCGTCGCATGCAAGAATAGATACGGTCGACTGCTATTTGGACATAGGGGCTGCCGCTGCGGACAGGCCGATCAATTCTGAAAAAGAGAAGAATTCATTACAAAAACCCTACGGCAGCGCTGCAGTGCAGAAGCTCTCAATTACCGAATATAGCTCTTAAAGGAAAAAATTCCTCCCACCTAGACTTGAGCAGCACTGGGTCAGAAACCCCGTAATGCACGACTATTACGCCCGTACCCCTGCGGAACCGTTGAAAAGACGCACGGTTCATCTCAGAGTGGGTGATGGACGATACATTGCCGTTATGACTGAGGGGCATGCAATGGCCAAAAAGGCTCCCAATCCCATCGATAAGCACGTTGGGAGCCGGGTTCGGATGCGTCGCATGATGCTGTGGATGAGCCAGGAAAAGCTCGGCGACGCGCTCGGGCTCACGTTTCAGCAGGTACAAAAATACGAAAAGGGGACCAACCGGATCGGCGCGAGCCGGCTGCAGCAGATTTCCGGCATCCTGCAGGTTCCGGTCGCCTTCTTCTTCGAGGGCGCGCCCGACGTACCGGGCACCCGCCCGCAGGGCCTCATGGAAGCACCCTCGCCGGCCTATGTGTCGGACTTTCTCGCCACCTCCGACGGGCTCGCCTTGACCAAGGCCTTCATGCGCATCCCGGACGCCAAGCTGCGCCGCCGCATCGTCGACCTGGTCGAGCAGATCGCCGGCGAGCGACGAACTGTAAGGCGCGTCGCCCAAGCGGGCGACAGAGCGTTGGCCACGCGGCGGACCATGCGGCCACTGCCCACGAATGCCCACATCTTGACCGCGGTCCGCGACACTGCAAGAAACACGCCACATCAGGACGGCGCGGTAGAATCTCGCGTCTGCGGGGAGATCATCAGTGTCGCGCGCAAGCTATCTGTTCACGAGCAAATCGGTTTCCGAGGGTCATCCCGACAAGGTCTGCGATCGCATCTCCGACGAGGTGGTCGATGCGTATCTTCGACCAGGCGAACCGCATCGGCATGGACCCGCGCAACGTCCGCGTCGCCTGCGAGACGCTGTGCACCACCAACCGCGTCGTGATCGCGGGCGAGACGCGCGGCCCCGCCGCCATCACCCGGGACTACGTCGCGCACTCGCCCGTCTCGCCATCAAGGACATCGGCTACGAGCAGGACGGCTTCCACTGGGAGAAGGCCAACGTCGAGGTGCACCTGCACGCCCAGTCGGCCGACATCGCCCAGGGCGTCGATGCCGCCGGCAACAAGGACGAGGGCGCCGGCGACCAGGGCATCATGTTCGGCTATGCCTGCCGCGAGACGCCGGAGCTGATGCCGGCGCCGATCTACTACGCGCACAAGCATCCTCGAGGTCATGCGCGGACGCGCGGCGCGCCGGCGAGACCGAGGCGCTCGGGCCCGACGCCAAGAGCCAGGTCACGATCCGCTACGAGAACGGCAAGCCGGTCGAGGCGACCCAGATCGTGGTCTCGACCCAGCACTCGACGAGAAGCTGTCGTCGCACGACATCCAGGCGATCGTCGAAGCCTTACGTCCGCAAGGCGCTGCCGTCGGGCTGGATCACCAAGAACACGGTGTGGCACGTCAATCCGACCGGCAAGTTCGTGATCGGCGGCCCGGACGGCGACTGCGGCCTCACCGGGCCGCAAGATCATCGTCGACACCTATGGCGGCGCGGCGCCCGCACGGCGGCGGCGCGTTCTCCGGCAAGGACCCGACCAAGGTCGACCGCTCGGCCGCCTATGCGGCGCGCTATCTCGCCAAGAACGTGGTCGCCGCCGGCCTCGCCGATCGCTGCACCATCCAGATCGCCTACGCGATCGGCGTCGCCAAGCCGCTGTCGATCTATGTCGACCTGCACGGCACCGGACAAGGTCGCCGAGGCCAAGCTCGAGAAGGCGCTCGGCGAGGTGATGGACCTCACGCCGCGCGGCATCCGCGAGCATCTCGGCCTCAACCGGCCGATCTATGCGCGCACCCGCGCCTACGGCCATTTCGGCCGCGCGCCGGACGCCGACGGCGGCTTCTCCTGGGAGAACACCGATCTCGTCGACGACGCTGCGCGCGCGGTCCGCTGAAATAGATTTCCGTCAGGCCGGGCTCGTCCCGGCCATCCACGTCTTGCTGATATCGCTGCCCGAGCGAAGGCGTGGATGCCCGGGACATCGTCGCGCCGGAACGCCGTTCATCGAACGGCTGTGCCCGGGCATGAGTCGAAGACCGCACCATCACCGCAACATCCGACGGCGGGCGCGACGCGCTTCTTCGGCCGGCGCAAGGGCCATCGCCTGCGGCCGCATCAGGCGGCGCTGATCGAAGAGCTGCTGCCGCGGCTCGCGATCGACCTCGGCGCGCGGCCGCCGCGATCTCGCCGCGCTGTTTCGAACATCGCGCCCGACGATGTGCTGCCTCGAGATCGGCTTCGGCGGCGGCGAGCACCTCGTCGGAGCAGGCCGGCGGCGCATCCGGCCACCGGCTTCATCGGCTGCGAGCCGTTCGTCAACGGCATGGCGAAAATCCTGGCCCTCATCGAGGCGACCGGTATCGCCAACATCCGTCTCTATGTCGGCGATGCCAGTCGACCTCTCGCGCTGGCTGCCCGCAGCCTCGCTCGCGCGGCGTCGATCTGCTCTATGCCGATCCCTGGCCGAAGCGGCGGCACTGGAAGCGCCGTTTCGTGCAGGACGACACGCGTCGCGAACTCGCCCGCGTGCTGCGGCCGGGCGGCGTGTTCCGCTTCGCGAGCGAATTCGCCGGACTATGTCGCCTGGACGCTCGAGCGGCTCATGCGCTCGCCGCAATTCGCGTGGACTGCCGAGCGCGCCGACGACTGGCGCCTGCCGTGGCCGGGCTTTACCCGCACCCGCTACGAGGCCAAGGCCGCGAGGCGGCCGGGCGCCGTGCTATCTGGTGTTCCGGCGCGCCGGATAGCGCATATCCCGGCGAAAGCCTGCCCGGACTTGATCCGGGGTGGATACCGGTTCGCCGACAAGGATATGCGCCCGCGTGTGAATTGGAGCACGTCCAATTCCATCGGAACGTGCCGGTCGAAAAAGTTCTCCACTCTTGCGCACGAGCCGATTATTCGCTATATTGCCAGTCGTCTAGTTGGACATCTCATAACGGTCGATGTGATCCGAACGGTTCGTGAGAGTGGGCCCCGCCCGGGACCCGCTCTTTTTTATTACTTGCGCGCCCCGCGATCGTCGCGACGCGTGCAACCGGGCAGTAGAACACTTAACTGACGATCGCGACCTGACGCAGCAGAACCCAAGCTGGCGGAAGCACGGGCGAACGCATGGAGCCGCGCTGATCGCCGAGACCGGCGCGCGGCGCGCGTTGCCGCGATTGCGCGAACCGGCGCTCGCACACTCGGCTTCCGGCGTGGTGCGCGTGCGCGTCTCCGGCGCCGACGGCTGCACGGTCCAGGTGATGGCCGAGCGGCCGGACGGCACCTTCGAGGTCGAGGACTGCGAGGCCGCCTCGCGCGCGCTGTCGCCGGTGCTTGACGAGCCGATCCGATCGACCGCGCCTACCGGCTCGAGATATCGTCGCCCGGGATCGACCGGCCGCTGGTGCGGCGTTCCGATTTCGAGCGTCATGCCGGCCAGGTCGTGAAGGTCGAGATGACGGTGCCGCGTCGACGGCCGCAAGCGGTTTCCGCGGCACGCTGGTCGGCGTCGCAGGGTGACGCCGTGCGCCTGCGCGACGACGGCGCCAAGGTCGATGCAAGACCGAAGCGAAGGACCGATGCGCCGGGTGATCCGGCCGAGATCGTGCTGCCGATCGGCGACATGACCGAGGCCAAGCTGGTCTTGACCGACGCGCTCGTCACCGAGGCGCTGCGCCGCGCCAAGGCCGAGGAACGCGAGATACGTGACGACGCACGCGAGACCCGGCGCGAGATGCGCCGCGCCCGCCGCCATCGCCCCGCCCAACCGACGGACGAATCACGCCGCCCGTCCGGATCGCCGGCTCGCGGCCGATACCGAGGGAGAATGACCCATGGCCGTCAGCGCCAACAGGCTCGAGCTGCTTGCAGATCGCCGACGCGGTCGCGCGCGAGAAGTCGATCGACCGCGGCATCGTCATCGCCGCGATGGAGGACGCGATCGCCAAGGCGGCGCGCTCGCGCTACGGCAGCGAGACCGAGGTGCGCGCCGAGATCGATCCGAAGAACGGGCGAGCTGCGGCTGTCGCGCCACATGCTGGTGGTCGAGACCGTCGAGAATCCCGCGAACCAGATCAGCCTCGAGGATGCGCGCCGGCGCAATCCGGCCGCGCAGGTCGGCGACTGCATCGCCGACACGCTGCCGCCGCTCGAATACGGCCGCATCGCCGCGCAGTCGGCCAAGCAGGTGATCGTGCAGAAGGTGCGCGAGGCCGAGCGCGACCGGCAGTACCAGGAATTCAAGGATCGCATCGGCGACATCGTCAACGGCATCGTCAAGCGGGTCGAATACGGCAACGTCGTCGTCGATCTCGGCCGCGGCGAGGCGATCGTGCGGCGCGACGAGATGCTGCCGCGCGAGGTGTTCCGCAACGGCGACCGCATCCGCGCCTATATCTACGACGTGCGGCGCGAGCCGCGCGGGCCGCAGATCTTCCTGTCGCGCACCCATCCGCAGTTCATGGCGAAGCTGTTCGCCCAGGAAGTGCCGGAGATCTACGACGGCATCGTCGAGGTGAAGGCGGTCGCCCGCGATCCGGGCTCGCGCGCCAAGATCGCGGTGATCTCGCAGCGACTCGTCGGTCGATCCGGTCGGCGCCTGCGTCGGCATGCGCGGCTCGCGCGTGCAGGCGGTGGTCAACGAGCTGCAGGGCGAGAAGATCGACATCATTCCGTGGTCGCCCGACGTCGCGACCTTCGTCGTCAACGCGCTCGCGCCCGCCGAGGTCGCCAAGGTCGTGCTCGACGAGGACGCGCGAGCGCATCTCGGTCGTGGTGCCCGACCAGCAGCTCTCGCTGGCGATCGGCCGGCGCGGCCAGAACGTGCGGCTCGCCTCGCAGCTCACCGGCTGGGACATCGACATCCTGACCGAGCAGGAGGAGTCGGAGCGCCGCCAGGCCGAGTTCGAGAAGCGCACCAAGATGTTCATGGAGGCGCTCAACGTCGACGAGGTGGTCGGCCAGCTGCTCGCCTCGGAAGGCTTCGGCTCGGTCGAGGAGCTGGCGATGGTCGAGGCAGAAGGAATCGCCTCGATCGAGGGCTTCGACGAGGAGACCGCGAGCGAGCTGCAGGCCCGCGCCGCGACTATCTCGCGCCAGATCGAGGCCGAGCACGACGCGAAGCGCAACGAGCTCGGCGTCGCGGACGAGCTGCAGCGAGGTTCCCGGCGTCACCACCCAGATGATGGTGGCGTTCGGCGAGAACGGCATCAAGACGGTGGAGGATCTCGCCGGCTGCGCGACCGACGACCTCGCCGGCTGGACCGAGCGCAAGGATGGCGAGGGGACGCGCAATGCGGGCGTCCTCGACGGCTTCGAGCTCACGCCGCGAGGAGTGCGAGGCGATGATCATGCAGGCGCGGGTCAAGGCGGGCTGGATCACCGAGGCCGATCTCGCGCCCCGGCGCCGAGGAGCCCGCCGAAGCGCCGGCGGAGGCCGAATAAGCGCCGGCCGCGGGGTAATGGACAAGCGGCCACGCTGACTGAACTCGCACGACCCCGATCGACCTCCGACGATGCCGATCGCGGCCCGCGCCGCGCGGCGTCGGCGACCGACGCGGCTGTGCGTCGTGACGCGCGACGGTCAGGCCGACCGAGGAGATGATCCGCTTCGTCGCCGGGCCGGACGGGCGGTTGTGCCCGATCTCAAGCGCCGGCTGCCGGGCCGCGGAGTGTGGGTGACGGCGCCCCGCGACTGCTCGCAAGGCGGCGGTCAAGCGCAACGCGTTCCAGCACGCGTGCGCGTTCCGACGCCAGGTCGCGGCCGGCCTGCCGGATCAGTCGTCGAGGGGCTGCTCGAGCGCGCGCTGCTCGATGCGCTCGCGATCGCCCGCAAGGCCGGCGTGGCCGTGACGGGGCACGCCAAGGTCGAGGCGGCGGCCGAGCAGGGCGCGGCCGTGGCGCTCATCCAGGCGCGCGACGCCGGCCCCGAGGGCGCCCGCAAGATCGTGGCCGCAATTCGGCGCGGGCGGCGAGGCGGACGGCGCGACAGTCATTGTGATCCGGGCTTTCACCGACCGCGCAATTGGATTTGGCATTGCGCCGCCTAAATGTGATACATGCAGCCCTGCTGGCCGGGCGGGCAGAGCGAAACGTGTCTCGCGCGCTGGCGAATTCTCGAACGTTTGCGAGCGGTTGCAACCGGACGACGGACGAGAACCCGGCCGCGCACCAGGCCGGACGCAGAGAATCAGGATCGGAATGACTGACAACGAAACATCCCGGCGAGAAACTGACTGTCGCCCCGGCAAGACGACCTTGACGCTCAAGCGCACGGGCGTCGAGCAGGGCGTGGTGCGGCAGAGCTTCAGCCACGGCCGCACCAAGCGGTGATGGTCGAGAAGGTGAAGCGCCGCCGGCCCGAGCAGGCAAGCCGGAACCCGCGCCCGTGGCGGCCGCTCCCGCGACGCCGGCGCGGCGGACGCTGGCGCCGACGCCGGGTCGCGCCGCCGCACCGGCGCCCGCCCCGGCTCCGGCGCCGGCCACCCGCAAGACCGCCGGCGGCGTGGTCCTGCGCAAGCTCACCGACGAGGAGCGCAACGCCCGCGCGAGCGCGCTCGCGACTGCCAAGGTCCGCGAGGCCGAGGAACGCCGCATTGCCGAGGCGGACGCGCTCCGGCGCAACGAGCGCGACACGGTCGAGCGCAGCGAGCGCGAGGCCGCCGAGGCGCGCAAGCGCGAGGAGGAGGAACGCCGCGCCGCGACGAGGAAGCCAAACGAAGGCCGAGACGCGAAGCCAAGAAGCGGTTCGGCGGCCCCGAGGACGACAACGGCGAAGCCCGCCACCGTGCGCGGCAAGCCCGGCCCGGCACCCGCCGGCGGCAAACTCGGCGCCAACCTGCGCAATGTCACTCCCGAAGCCGAAGAGGACGAGGGTCCGCGCGCGCCACGGCGTCCCGGCGCCGGGCCGGCGCGGCCCGCGTGCTCCGCCGCGAAGCCGACCCGCAGGGCCGGCGGCGACAGAGGCGCGCGGCCGCCTGACGGTGCAGACGCGTTCAATGTCGGCGAGGTGCGCGAGCGTTCGGTCGCCTCGTTCCGTCGCCGCGACGCAGCGCCTGACAAGGGCGCGCGGCAGCGAACGAAAGCAAGGAGAAGCTCGTTCGCGAGGTGACGATTCCCGGAGACGATCACCATCCAGGAGCTCGCCAACCGCATGGCGGAGCGCGCGGTCGACGTGATCAAGCTCCTGATGAAGCAGGGCCAGATGCTCAAGATCACCGACGTGATCGACGCCGACACCGCCCAGCTGATCGCCGAGGAACTCGGCCACACCGTCAGCGCGTGGCCGCAGCCGACGTCGAGGAAGGCCTGTTCGACATGGCCGATGAACCCCGAGCGACCTGCGTGCCGCGGCCGCCGGTCGTGACCATCATGGGCCACGTCGACCACGGCAAGACCTCGCTGCTCGACGCCATCCGCAGCCACCAACGTCGCCGGCGGCGAGGCCGGCGGCATCACCCAGCACATCGGCGCCTATCAGGTGACGGCGCCGTCCGGCGCCGAGATCACCTTCATCGACACGCCCGGCCACGCCGCCTTCACCGCGATGCGCGCGCGCGGCGCCAAGGTGACCGACATCGTCGTGCTGGTGGTCGCGGCCGACGACGGCGTCATGCCGCAGACGGTCGAGGCGATCCAGCACGCCAAGGCGGCCAAGGTGCCGATGATCGTCGCGATCAACAAGATCGACAAGGCGGACGCCAAGCCGGAGCGCGTGCGCACCGAGCTGTTGCAGCACGAGGTGCAGGTCGAGTCGCTGGGCGGCGACGTGCTCGACGTCGAGGTGTCCGCGACCAAGAAGACCAATCTCGACAAGCTGCTCGAGACCATCGGGCTGCAGGCCGAGATCCTCGACCTCAAGGCCAATCCGTACCGTCCGCCGAAGGCACCGTGATCGAGGCGAAGCTCGACCGCGGCCGCGGCCCGGTCGCGACCGTGCTGGTCCAGCGCGGCACGCTGCATGTCGGCGACATCGTCGTCGCCGGCGCCGAATGGGGCCGCGTGCGCGCGCTCGTCTCCGATCTGGGCGAGACGGTCGATCTCGCCGGCCCTTCGGTGCCGGTCGAGGTGCTCGGCTTCAACGGCACGCCCGAGGCGGGCGATCGCCTCGCGGTCGTCGAGAGACGAGGCCCGCGCCCGCGAGGTCACCGACTATCGCGCCCGCGAGAAGCGCGAGAAGGCAGGCGGCGCGCGCGACCGGCATGCGCGGCTCGCTCGAGCAGATGATGCAGCCAGCTCAAGAGCACGGGCCGCAAGGAATTCCCGCTGCGTCATCAAGGGCGACGTGCAGGGCTCGGTCGAGGCGATCGTCGGCGCGCTGGAGAAGCTCGGCACCGAGGAGGTCGATCGCGCGCATCATCCTACGCGGGTGTCGGCGGCATCAGCGAGTCCGACGTCACGCTGGCGGAGGCCGCCGGCGCCGCCGATCATCGGCTTCAACGTGCGCGCCCACAAGGAAGCGCGCGAGATGGCCGAGCGCGACGGCGTCGAGATCCGCTACTACAACATCATCTACGATCTCGTGGACGACGTGAAGAAGGCGATGTCCGGCCTGCTCGCGCCGACGCTGCGCGAGACCATGCTCGGCAACGCGATGATCCTCGAGGTCTTCAACATCTCGAAGGTCGGCAAGGTCGCCGGCTGCCGCGTCACCGACGGCACCGTGGAGCGCGGCGCCAATGTGCGGCTCATCCGCGACAACGTCGTCATCCACGAAGGCAAGCTCTCGCAGCTCAAGCGCTTCAAGGACGACGCCAGGGAGGTGACTCGCCGGCCAGGAATGCGGCATGGCCTTCGAGAACTACCAGGACATGCGCGCCGGCGACGTCATCGAGTGCTATCGCGTGGAGATCGTGCAGCGCTCGCTCTGAGTCAATACCAGGCCGGCGCCAGACATCACCCGCAACCATTGGAACGAAATCGATTCGCAGGATCGGGTCGGCGAAGCGAAACCCATCGGCTAGTCACCCGTCGCGACTCGATGATGGGTTCCGCTGCGCTCAACCCATCCACGGCAGGAGCAGACCTCAATGTCACGACAGGTCATCATCGCGACACCGGCGGGAATCCGGGCCGTTCCAGCGTCAGTCTGCGCGTCGGCGAGCTCATGCGCCATGCGGTGGCGGAGATCCTCGCGCGCGGCGAGCATCCACGATCCCGGTGATCGAGGCCCACCTCATCACCGTGCCCGAGGTGCGCATGTCGCCGGACCTGCGGCTCGCCACCGTCTACATGATGCCGCTCGGCGGCACCGACGAGAACGCCGTGCTCGAGGCGCTCGAGCGCAACAAGCGCTATCTGCGCGGCGAGGTCGCGCACCGCGTCAACCTGAAATTCGCACCCGACATCCGCTTCCGCATCGACGAGCGGTTCGACGAAGCCGAACGCATCGAGCGCCTGCTGCGTTCGCCGGAGGTCCAGCGCGATCTCGAAAGCGGCACGATGACGAATGAGCCCACGATGCCGCCGCCTCCCATGACGGCGAGCAAACTGACCTCGCTCCATGACCACGCCGGATCGGCGCTGACGCGCCGTCCGCGCCGGCTGCCCCCGAGCGGGGGAGCGGACAACAGCCGCGCCGAGGCCAAGCGCGAGAAGCACGACGTCCACGGCTGGGTCGTGCTCGACAAGCCCGTGGGCATGACCTCGACCCATGCGGTGGCGGTGATCAAGCGCCTGTTCACGGCCAAGCGCGCCGGCCATGCCGGCACGCTCGATCCGCTCGCCTCCGGCTGCCTGCCGATCGCGCTCGGCGAGGCGACCAAGACCGTGCCGTTCGTGATGGACGGGCGAGAAGGCGTACTAGCTTTACCGTGCGCTGGGGCGAGGAACGCGACACCGACGATGCCGAGGGCGGGTCGTCGCGACGAGCGACGCGATCGCCCGGCCGCGGAGGCGATCGCGCGCCGTGCTCCCGGCTTCATCGGCGCGATCGAGCAGGTGCCGCCGCGCTATTCGGCGATCAAGATCGAAGGCGAGCGCGCCTACGACATCGCCCGCGACGGCGAGGAGTTCGAGCTCAAGCCGCGGACCGTGGAGGTCAACCATCTCGACATCATCGAGATGCCCGACGCCGACCACAGCGGTCTTCGCGGCCGAATGCGGCAAGGGAACCTATGTGCGCGCGCTCGCTCGCGACCTCGGCCGGCTGCTCGGCTGCTACGGCCACGTCTCGGCGCTGCGGCGCACCGCGGTCGGCCCGTTTGCCGAAACCGACATGATTTCACTGGAAGACCTCGAATTTTTGTGCCATAGAGCCGCGTTCGGTGAGGGGAGCCTCGCCGACGCGCTACTGCCCGTTGCGACCGCGCTGGACGACATCCCGGCGATGGCCGTCAGTCGGGCCGATGCGGCAAGGCTCCAGCGGGGCCAAGCCGTTCTGTTGCGCGGACGGGACGCGCCCATGTTCCGCGGCACCCTCTATGTCACGGCCTCGGGCAGCCTGATTGCCCTTGCCGAAGTCGACGGCGGCGAAGTCGTCCCCAAGCGCGTTTTCAATCTCGCCGGCCTGCAGGGCAGAGCCGGCCGACAGGAAGGTCGTTGACGATGTCGATTACGACCGAGACGAAAGCGGAAGTCATCAAGACGTATGCCAAGAAGGCCGGCGACACCGGGTCGCCGGAGGTGCAGGTCGCGATCCTCTCGGAGCGCATCACCAACCTCACCGAGCATTTCAAGACCCATGTGAAGGACAATCATTCGCGGCGCGGCCTGCTCAAGATCGTGTCCCAGCGCCGTCAACTTCTCGACTATCTCAAGCGCGTCAATGAAGCGAGCTACAAGAGCCTGATCGAGAAGCTCGGCATCCGCCGCTGAGATTTGCGCGGGCGTTGCCCGCGCATCATCCGCGGATGGCGTCCCGGAGCACGGTCCCGAATGTTGGAAGACCATGCGCGCAAGGTTGCATCCGCCGCGCAAGCCCGGCCGCAACGTGCAGCCGGCACATGCCCGGACGATGAGCGCCCGGTTGCAGAAGGCATGAAGGCCATGGCAGGATCGCCGGACGCTGCGTCAGATCGGACAGTCGTCCGGCGCAGCCTCTCGCCGTCTTGCTCATGGCTTTCATGGCCGCAGAACCATGAAAGAAAGCAAAGATGTTCAACATTCATCGTGAGGAGCTCGATTGGGGCGGGCGCAAGCTCGTTCTCGAAACCGGCAGGATAGCGCGCCAGGCCGACGGCGCCGTCTTCGCCACCTATGGCGAGACCACCGTGCTCGCCACCGTCGTCGCCGCCAAGAAGCCCAAGGAAGGCATCGATTTTCTGCCGCTGACCTGCAACTACCAGGAAAAATTCTTCGCGGCCGGCCGCATTCCCGGCGGCTATTTCAAGCGCGAGGGCCGGCCGACCGAGAAGGAGACGCTGGTGTCGCGCCTGATCGACCGCCCGATCCGTCCGCTGTTCGCCGACGGCTGGCGCTGCGACACCCAGGTCATCGTGACCACGCTGTCGCACGACCTGGAGAACGATCCCGACATCCTCGCGATGGTGGCGGCGTCGGCGGCGCTGACGCTCTCCGGCGCGCCGTTCATGGGCCCGATCGGCGCCGCCCGCGTCGGCTTCATCAACAACGAATACGTCCTCAATCCGCAGATCGACGAGATGACCGAGAGCAAGCTCGACCTCGTCGTCGCCGGCACCCAGGACGCCGTGCTGATGGTCGAGTCGGAAGCGAAGGAGCTGCCCGAGGAGGTCATGCTCGGCGCCGTGATGTTCGGCCACCGGCACTTCCAGCCGGTGATCGAGGCGATCATCCGGCTCGCCGAGAAGGCCGCGAAGGAGCCGCGCGATTTCAAGGCGGCGGACAATTCGGAGCTCGAGAAGGAGATGCTCGGCATCATCGAGGCGGATCTGCGCGCCGCCTATGCGATCCCCGACAAGATGGACGCGCCACAACGCGGTCGCCGCCTGCCAAGGCCAAGGTGATGGCGCATTCTCGCCCGAAGGCGGCGAGAAGCCGGCGCATGACAAGGAAGCCTCGCGGCGGTCTTCAAGGACCTCGAAGCCAAGATCGTGCGCTGGAACATCCTCGACACCGGCCGCGCATCGACGGCCGCGACCTCAAGACGGTGCGCCCGATCGTCTCCGAGGTCGGCGTGCTGCCGCGCGCCCACGGCTCGGCGCTGTTCACCCGCGGCGAGACCCAGGCCCTCGTGGTGGCGACGCTCGGCACCGGCGAGGACGAGCAGTTCATCGACGCGCTGGAAGGGACCTACAAGGAGACACTTCCTGCTGCACTACAACTTCCCGCCGTTCTCGGTCGGCGAGACCGGCCGCGATCGGCGCGCCCGGGCGGCGCGAGATCGGCCACGGCAAGCTCGCCTGGCGCGCGATCCACCCGGTGCTGCCGCTGCAACACGAGTTCCCCTACACCATCCGCGTCGTCTCGGAGATCACCGAGTTCGAACGGCTCGTCCTCGATGGCGACGGTGTGCGGCACCTCGCTCGCGCTGATGGACGCCGGCGTGCCGCTCAAGGCGCCGACCGCCGGCATCGCCATGGGCCTCATCCTCGAGGACAAGCGCTTCGCCGTGCTGTCCGACATCCTCGGCGACGAGGATCATCTCGGCGACATGGACTTCAAGGTGGCCGGCACCGAGCAGGGCATCACCTCGCTGCAGATGGACATCAAGATCGCCGGCATCACCGAGGAGATCATGCGGGTCGCGCTGACCCAGGCCAAGGACGGCCGCCTGCACATCCTCGGCGAGATGGCGAAGGCGATCACCTCGGCGCGCGCCGAGCTCGGCGAGCACGCGCCGCGCATCGAGGTGATCACGATCCCGACCGACAAGATCCGCGAAGTGATCGGCTCCGGCGGCAAGGTGATCCGCGAGATCGTCGAGAAGACCGGCGCCAAGATCGACATCTCCGACGACGGCACCGTCAAGGTCGCCTCGTCCAACGGCGAGTTCGATCAAGGCCGCGATCAACTGGATCAAGTCGATCGCCTCCGACCCCGAGGTCGGCCAGATCTACGAGGGCACCGTCGTCAAGGTGATGGACTTCGGCGCCTTCGTGAACTTCTTCGGCTCGCGCGACGGCCTCGTCCACATCAGCCAGCTCGCGTCCAGCCGCGTGAACAAGGTCGAGCGACGTCGTCAAGGAAGGCGACAAGGTCAAGGTCAAGCTGCTCGGCTTCGACGAGCGCGGCAAGGTGCGCCTGTCGATGAAGGTCGTCGACCAGGCGACCGGCGAGGATCTGGAGAAGCGCGGCGGCGAGCAGCCGCGCGAGGCGCCGCCGGCGGCGGAATAACCACGCGCGTCATTGCGAGGCGTGCGCAGCACGCCGAAGCAATCTCAGAATGCGAAGGGCGGCCGAGAGGCCGCCCTTTTTGTTTCCAGCTCACCACAAACGCGCCCCTCATGGTGAGGAGCGCGGCCGCAGGCCGCGCGTCTCGACTTGTCCGCCGTAGCCCAAAGGGCGAAGGTGGAACCATGAGCCGCGGAAGCAAGAAAAGCGGCGATAACGTCGGCACTTCCGCTCTGCTTCTTGCCTTTGCGCGCCAAATCCGCGATGGCTGAAATCCTAGTCTCGAATTTGTGCGAGTTGTCGCCCCTGTTCCTCTGAGGTAGGGTGGCGGTCTGGGCGCTCGCCGGTCGCAATCTCTAGGACCGCCCTGGCAAGCTGGTTCGGGTCGCGAGGGCGCTTGGGGTGCTTGGTCATTTCGCGTAGCCCTGCGATCTCAGCCAGTCGATGCGTCGGCTTCCGGCCATCCACTCATCGACCTCATCCTTACCCTTGAACCCCTTGATGTAGCGGATGTCGACTCCCGGGCAGTGTGCTTGTATCTGCCAGTCGCCTTCGTCGATGCGCTCCATTTTGAAGATGACGCGCGGGGATTTGGATTTGGCCATGATCGCAATATGCGCCGGTTCGGCCCACCCGCCTAGGGCGCGTCAAGCCCTGCCACATTCAAACTGACCCACGACCCCGCGTGTGGGCAACCGCGCGCGAGGCTATGTGGCCCATGCGAAGATCGAGGCGCGTTTGCCCCCCGGCTGGGTGCCGCGTCTCACCCGAGGGGTGCACCCTAGGCAGGCGTCCTTGTATTTTGCCTGTTATTTACAAGGAAACGTCCCGACCAATGAGACGGAAATCCTAACGGACGCAGCGACGACCCTACTGCGCCGCGTCCTTCGACGCCGCATCCTCGGCGCGCAAATCGTCCGGCTGCGGCATCGCGATGACCTCCGCGCGCAGCTCGCAATTGGGACCGGGATCAACTCGGCTTGGTCCAGGTCAGTATGAACACATCGAACGACGCCTGCCCATTCGGTCCCGCTGCGGGCTGCTGGCTAGGTGCAAAGCCGATCATCCTTCCGGTGCCACCGTCGATGAGGGCCCGGAGGAGCATATTGGGATGGTCCACCGGATGGCGAAGAAGCCGCTCGATCGAGTAGATGCCGGCGAACTGGCCCGGCACGACGTAGGCATGCACATCGCCCGCAGGCGTCATTGCGATCGAGACGTTGTCGGGCGTCGGCTTGTTCTTTTGCATGAAGGCCAACAGATCGGCCTGCCATCGCTTATTGGTGCTGGCGTTCAAATATTGGTACTCAGCCGCGTGGACAGCCGTCGAAACAATGATCGCCACGGCCGTGGCGACGAGCATCCGTGCGATTGTCATGTTCATGTCCTCATCCGTTGAGTGGAGGGGCTTCGTGCGGCGATCTCGGCCAGCATGCCGGGTTCAGTGCGGCGTCAGTTGGGGCCGGTGGCCGCACATCACGCCGATGGCATTCACGTGCAGGCCATAGTTGATCTTCATGCCGACGATGGCCTCGTCGGCGGGACAATCCTGACGAATCGTCGATGGCACACCGTGGGCCGTATTTCGCGCGTCGAGGTCATGATTTGTCGGTGTCTTCAGCGAGACGCAGTTGAAGCGCAACATGCCGACTTGCCGGTTGCCCGGGGTCATGAGAAGTCCGCCATCGACGATGATCTCGTTCGGCGCGCACGTCTCAACCAATGGGCCTGCATGGCGTGATCACTTGGCGCTGAGACACCGTTGCAGGAAGTCTTTGGCCTGTGTCCCTTTGATTCCCAGCTCGCTCGCCATTTTGTTGCAGGAGACCGCCCGCGGCGAATTGGGCGCCGTAGACGGAGGCGTTGCAGGAGGGGCGGCGGAAGGCGCTGTGGAAGGGGGCACTGCCGGCAGCGCGGTCGCTGCGGATTTGCTGTCGCGCATGCACCGCTCCATGAAGGTATTGTGCTGGGCTCCCTCGTAATGGCGCTTCTTGGCTTCCTGAAAACACGATTCGAAATGCGCTTGGTACTGCGGGCTCTGTGGCTGCGCGCAAGCCGCCCCGGCGAAGAGCACAAATGCAATCGCCAGACACGTCTTCATGCGAAAGGCCTCAACTTGCTCAGGCGCGCGCATTTGTTGCGCTCGCAGTGCCGCGCCACAGGACGCTAGCAAGCGCGCCAGCGTACCGGGCGAGCGCAATTCCGGTCTTGGGCGAAACGGCAATAAGACTTGGTGGAAACGGAACAGCCCGTATCATGGCCTCCGGGCCGCGCGAGCATGGGACGCGGCTGGGGGCTGAATGGCCGGACCAAGACGGCGGGCGCAATCGCGGCCTTCTCGACTTGCCGGCTTCCGGAGTGCGACAGGCCCGCCGCAGGGGGCGAATTCCATGCCAGCCGGCTGCGATTGAGAACCGATACCAGACCGGCCCTTCGAGGCGCGGATTGCGGTCCGCAAGCGCGGCGCTGGCCGTCCCACCTCAATTTGAACCAGGATCAACTCGGCTTGGTCCAGGTCAGTACGAACACATCGAACGACGGTTGCCCATTCGGCCCCGCCGCGGGCTGCTGGCCAGGCGCAAAACCGATCATCCTTCCGGTGCCACCGTCGATGAGGGCCCGGAGGAGCAGGTTGGGATGGTCCACCGGATGGCGAAGAAGCCGCTCGATCGAGTAAGTGCCGGCGAACTGGCCCGGCACGACATAGGCATGCACATCGCCCGCAGGCGTCATGGCGATCGAGACGTTGTCGGGCGTCGGCTTGTTCTTTTGCATGAAGGCCAACAGATCGGCCTGCCATCGCTTATTGGTGCTGGCGTTCAAATATTGGTACTCAGCCGCGTGGACAGCCGTCGAAACAATGATCGCCACGACCGTGGCGACGAGCATTCGTGCGATTGTCATGTTCATGTCCTCATCCGTTGAGTGGAGGGGCTCCGTGCGGCGATCTCGGCCAGCATGTCGGGTTCAGTGCGGCGTCAGGTGGGGTCGGTGGCCGCACATCACGCCAATGGCATTCACGTGCCGGCCATAGTCGATCTTCCTGCCGACGACTGCCGCGTCGGCGGGACAATAGAGGATGGCGGGTTACTGGCAGGAGCCGAAATCGACGATATAGAGTCCCCTGGCCGGAGCGCTCGAGTTTTTCGGGTCGCCCATGTCGCCGATCGCCACGATGCCCAGATGCGTGAAGCCCGGCGTCAAGATCAGCTTGCGGTGCTGGGCACTGACATTCATCCACCAGTCGACCGCCGCCGTCGGCGTCCCGCAGCCGTTCAGGCATACGAATTTGGTTGGCTGACCCTGATCGTCGCTGTAATTGCCGGATCCTGCGCCATCATAGGCGATCTCGCCGTCGCTTGCTACCTTGTTGCTGCCGCCGCAATAGCCGGAGCCCCTGACGCGGCTGTCGATGGCTTGGTTAACAGTCATTCCCGCTTGCGTCTGCGGATTGATATGCGGGCTGGCGCCGTCATGCCACCATTTGAGTGTCACGGCGGCGTGCCCTTCCGTGCTTATCGCCGACATCAAGCTGGAGTCGACCGTCAGAGGCGACAAATTGCGGGCCGTACGCTCGGCATTGATGAGGCACCCGATGGCGCTTTCGGCGGAGGGGGAGTCATTATCTCCTTGCGCCGGCGGGACCTTCGCGGCGGCGGGGGCGGGGCAGCCGTCCTTCGCGAGAACCTGTCCCGGGGTCATCACACCAATGGTCGCCGGCGAGCTCACGCTCGTCGCCTTGGGGATGACCAAGCCCGAGGAGCCGGGCGGGGTTGAGCCTGAGCTTGAGGTTTGGGGCGCGGCGATCTTGGGACCCGAACCACAAACGACGCCGATCCCGTTTACGTCGGCGCCGTTGTTGATGTCGACCTCGACGATCGAGTTGCCCGGATTGCACAGCTCGGAAACCGCCGCGGTGTCGCTGTTACCCAAGTTGACAATTCTGCCCAGGCCTTGGCGCCCTACGTCCTTTGCGTTCTTACAGTCGAGCCCAATCCCGCGCACGCGCCTCTTGTCGCTCGTGAGGTGGACGAGTACGCCCACGGCGACCTCGTTGACCTGGCATGTGACATTGTGAGGCGGTGAACCGCCGTTGCCGCCGCGCAGCGGCCCGAACGAGGGCGCGCCGGTTCTGCCGTTGGCATCGACCGGGGAGCAGATGATCCCGATCTGGTTGAGCCAGTCACCGGACCTCACGACGAAGCCCACGAGATAATTGGGGCCCTGGCAATGGTCAGGGCTCCGACGGTCTCCGCGGTCGCCCACCGCAGCCATGGTTTGCGCTCTGGCGCCGTCAGCCACCGCCATGGCCGCAAGGGCCATCAGGATCGCCCCGAGCGCGGTTCGTCCGACGTAACACAGCCAAGACTTGAAAAACGCTCGTCCGCGCATGTGCGTCAGCCCCGTTTGAGATCGCACAGTGTAGCGGGCGAGCGTCACTCGGTTCTTGGGCGAAACGGCAATGAGACTTGGTTGAAACGGAACAGACCGTATCGTACGCTCGGGGCGGGTCGACGATACGACGATCTTGGGCTGGGCTGATGAATGGTAGAATGGCGGGGCGCAATCGCAGCCTCCTCCACTTGTGAGCTTTCTAGAGCATGTTCCGATTCCGAAGGAACGGAACAGGCTCTAGCGCCCGGAATTGTAAGCGTGGGTCGAATGCCGGGCGAAATCGCTGACCGGGCAAGCGCATGAGTGACAACAGGACAGGAGGTCTTCAGACCTTCCGGTTCTCCACTGCGGCGCATCCCCCACACGAGCGAGTAGCCGCCTGGTGCGAGATGTTTGGCCGCGCCTTGCTGAAGATCGACATTACGCCGCGGTCGCGCGACGCGTTCCAGGCAAACGCGACGGTTTACCGTTCCGCGAGCTTCGGGCTCATCGATGTCGCAACGGCGGCGGCACACCAGGCGAACTCCCGCAATCTGATCCACAGCGACCACATATCCTTCGGTGTCGTGAGGGACGCGCCGTGGCGAGGGTCTCAACTCGGCCGGAGCTCGGATCTTCAGCCGGGTGACGGACTGCTCATGAGCAACGGCGATATCGGATCGATAACTTTCCCGGTCGATTGCCGCTATTTTGCCTTCGCCATTCCAAAGTCGGCCATTCAGCCGCTTGTTCGCGACATCGACACGTTGTTCGCGCGTCGAACGCCCGCGTCGAATTCGGCATTGCGCATGCTCTGCGGGTACCTGGAGCTCGCGCGCAGCCAAACCGCCATCACCACGCCCGAGCTCGAAGTGGCCTTCACAAATCACGTGTGTGACCTTCTGGCGCTTACCCTCGGCGCGACCCGCGACGCGGCCGAGCTGGCCAGGACGCGGGGCCTTCGCGCCGCACGCCTGCATGCCATCAAAGAGGACATTCGCCGGAACCTCAGACGACCGAACCTGTCGGTACCCTCGATGGCGACACGGCACAGTATCAGCGATCGTTACGTGCGGGACCTGTTCGAGAAGAGCGGCTCGACCTTCACGCGCTTCCTCACGGAGCAGCGGCTCACGGCCGCTCACAAGACGCTCATGGCACGGGCCGACATCCCGATCAGTGCCATTGCGTACAGCGTCGGGTTCAACGATGTCTCGAGCTTCAACAAGGCATTCCGCCAGCAATTCGGCTGCACGCCGAGCGACGTTCGTAACGCCGGCCGCCGTGCCGGCGGCCATGCCGCCGAGTGAACCCGATAGCTTGGCGAAACAAAGGGCGGCCGTCGGGCCGCCCTTTTTCCTCACGGCGGCCCACAAACTCTCCCTCGTGGTGAGGAGCGCGGCCGCCGGCCGCGCGTCTCGACTTGTCCGCCGTAGCCCAAAGGGCGAAGGTGGAACCATGGACCGCGGGAGCAAGAAAAGCGGAGATAACATGGGCACTTCCTCTCTGCTTCTTGCCTTTACGCGCCAAATCGGCGACGGCTGAAATCCTAGTCTCGGATTTGTGCGAGTCGTCGCCCTCTGCCGCTCACCGGCGGACTTTGCTGCCGCGAGAGCGCGGCCCTTGGCTGCGCATCAATCCTATGCTTGCATCATGCCCAGATTTTTGCCTGTTTCCCCTGTTTTTCGCCCTGTTATTTCCCCTGTTCCCCCTGTTCTTGTGCCCACGTCTTTTCTCTCGGAAGCGCAAGGCGTTACACTGTAATTGATGTCGTTTTCGCTCCTGTAAATCGCCTGTATCTTATTTTGGCACTGTCCCTTGTTGGCGTGTCTCACTTTCGGGGTGCACCCGAGCAACGATTTTCATTGTTTCCATTGTTTTTCGCATTGTATTCGCCATTGTTTCCCATTGTTCTTGCAACCGGAGCTTTTTCCTCGGCCCTTCAATGCCTTGCATTGTAGTTGCAGCCTCATTTCCCATTGCAGATCCATTGTATTTTTTTCGGGAGGCCCTCCCGTCGGCGGAATCGGACGAGGAGCGAGCGCCGACCGCGGGTCTCGAACCTTGGTCTATGCGTGCAAGCGACACCACATCGGCCGCCCTCATCCTGAGGAGCGTCGCACGAAGCCGTGCGACGCTCCTCAGGATGAGGGCGGATTAGGGATTCTCGTTTGCAAGATAACGACGGAGAGCGAGTGAGAGTGAGCTTACTGCGCCGCGTCCTTCGACGCCGCATCCTCGGCCCGCAAATCGTCCGGCTGCGGCATCGCGATGATGTTGTAGCCCGAGTCGACGAAATGCACCTCGCCGGTGACGCCGGTCGAGAGGTCGGAGACGAGATAGAGCCCGGCGCCGCCGAGCTCGTCGAGCGTCACGCCGCGCTTGAGCGGCGAGTGCTGCTGCTGATAGGCGAACATGTAGCGCGCGTCGTTGATGCCGGCGCCCGCGAGCGTGCGGATCGGGCCGGCCGAGATGGCGTTGACGCGGATGCCGCGGCCGCCGAAGTCGACCGCGAGATAGCGCACCGAGGCCTCGAGCGCCGCCTTGGCGACCCCCATCACGTTGTAGTTCGGCATCGCGCGGGCGCCGCCGTTGTAGGTGAGCGTCACCATCGAGCCGCCGTTCGGCATCAGCTCGGCGGCGCGCTTGGCGGCTTCGGTGAAGGCGAAGCACGAGATCAGCATGGTGCGGGTGAAGTTCTCGCGCGTCGTGTCGGCGTAGCGGCCCTTGAGCTCGTTCTTGTCCGAGAACGCGATGGCGTGCACCAGGAAGTCGAGCGCGCCCCATTCCTTTTTGATCTCGGCGAAGACCGCGTCCACGGAGGCGACGTTCTCGACGTCGCACGGCATCAGCATCTTGGCGTTGAGCGAAGCGGCGAGCGGCTTGACGCGCTTGCCGAGCGCGTCGCCCTGATAGGTGAAGGCGAGCTCGGCGCCATGCGCGTGAAGCGTTTTCGCGATGCCCCAGGCGATCGAGTGGTCGTTCGCGACCCCCATGATCAGCCCGCGTTTTCCCTGCATCAGAGCCTGCATCGACGCACCCGTTCCGCTCTACGCTTCTTGTCCACGTCTGCCCCGCACGAACGGCTACTCACGCGTCGAGTCGCTTGAACACCACCGACGCATTGGTGCCGCCGAAGCCAAACGAGTTCGACAGCACGCAGCCGAGCGCGACGTTGTCGCGCCGCTCGCGCACGATCGGCATGTCGGCGATGGCGGGATCGATATTCTGGATGTTGGCGCTCTCGCAGATGAAGCCGTTGTTCATCATCAAGAGCGAATAGATCGCCTCCTGCGCGCCGGCGGCGCCGAGCGAGTGGCCGGTGAGCGACTTCGTCGCCGCGATCGGGGGGGCCTTCGCGCCGAACACCTCGCGGATCGCCTCGATCTCCTTGAGGTCGCCGATCGGCGTCGAGGTCGCGTGCGGATTGATGTAGTCGATCGGCGGCTTGACGGTCGACAGCGCCATCTTCATGCAGCGCACCGCGCCCTCGCCCGACGGCGCCACCATGTCCTCGCCGTCGGAGGTCGCGCCGTAGCCGGCGACTTCGGCATAGATGCGCGCGCCGCGGGCCTTGGCGTGCTCGAGCTCTTCCAGCACCAGCACGCCGGCGCCGCCCGCGATCACGAAGCCGTCGCGCTCTGCGTCGAAGGCGCGCGACGCGATCGCGGGCGTGTCGTTGTATTTCGACGACATCGCGCCCATGGCGTCGAACAGCACCGACAGCGTCCAGTCGAGCTCCTCGCAGCCGCCCGCGAACATCACGTCCTGCTTGCCGAGCTGGATGATCTCCGAGGCGTTGCCGATGCAGTGATTGGAGGTCGCGCAGGCCGACGAGATCGAATAGTTGACGCCCTTGATCTTGAACCAGGTGGCGAGCGTCGCGGAGGCGGTCGACGACATCGCCTTCGGCACCGCGAACGGGCCGACGCGCTTCGGCCCCTTGCTGCGCGCCGTGTCGGCGGCCTCGACGATCGCGCGGGTCGACGGCCCGCCCGAGCCCATGATGATGCCGGTGCGCGGATTGACGATATCGGAGGCTTCGAGCCCGGCGTCGCGGATCGCCTGCTCCATGGCGACGTGGTTCCAGGCGGCGCCGCCGCCGAGGAAGCGCATCGCCCGGCGATCTACCGATTCGGTCGGATCGAGCGTCGGCGCGCCCTGCACCTGGCTGCGAAAGCCGAGCTCGGCATATTTGTCGGCGCGCGAGATGCCCGACTTCGCCTCGCGCAGGCTCGCCAGCACTTCCTGCGTGCTGTTGCCGATGGACGAGACGATGCCCATCCCGGTGACGACGACCCGTCTCATGCCTGCCTCATCCGCATCTTGACTCGCGCGTAGCGCGCTCAGGCGCCGCCCGGCGCCATCGCGGCGCCCTGGCGGAACAGTCCCACCTTGAGATCGAGCGCCTTGTAGATCACCGACCCGTCCGCCGCGAGCCAGCCGTCGGCGATGCCGAGCACGAGCTTCGAGCGCATCACCCGCTTGATGTCGATGCCGTACGCGATCTTCTTCACCGTCGGCAGAACCTGGCCGGAGAACTTCACCTCGCCCATGCCGAGCGCACGGCCGTTGCCGCTCGAGCCGAGCCAGCCGAGAAAGAAGCCGAGCAACTGCCACAGAGCGTCGAGGCCGAGGCAGCCCGGCATCACGGGATCGCCCTTGAAATGGCAGGCGAAGAACCAGAGATCCGGCTTCACGTCGAGCTCGGCGCGCGCCATCCCTTTGCCATGTTCGCCACCGCTCTCGGAAATCTCCGAGATGCGATCGAACATCAGCATCGGCGGCAGCGGCAGCTGCGGCCCTTCGGTAAACATCTCACCGCGCCCGCACGTCAGGAGCGCCTGATAATCGAAATTCGAAGGCCGACTATTCATTCGGTTCCGTCCTCGCTGCGACGCAGCTCCCCCCTGATCACGATCGCGGGCCGCGACCGATGACCGCTATCGATTCCCTAACACACCGGCCGGTCGGGGAGCAAAGCCCGGGAGCCACCGCCGCGCCCTTCTCCGGGAGCTATTGTCCGCCCAACCGCAATGCAACAGAGTGCCGCCCCAGCTTGGCCCGAGTGCCGGCCTGAGGCCGTTGCAATTCGCTGCCGCGCGGCATATGATTACATTTGAAACAATCCGTTCCGGCGGCCACCTGTCGGCCGCAGACGAAGGCGTATTCGACATGCAACCGCGTGCCCCGATCGCAAGCCGATCTTTTGTTGCGCCCGCCGAGGCGGCGCCGCAGCCGGCCGTGCGGACCGATCTCAACGGCTGCCCGTGGCACGACGTGAAGAGCATGCTGCGCAATGTCGGCCTGCGGCCGACCCGCCAGCGCATGGCGCTCGGCTGGATCCTGTTCGCCAAGGGCGACCGTCACCTCACGGCCGAGATGCTGTACGAGGAGGCCACCAAGGCCAAGGTTCCGGTGTCGCTCGCGACCGTCTACAACACCTTGCACCAGTTCACCGAAGTCGGGCTGCTGCGTCAGGTCGCCGTCGATGGCTCGAAGACCTATTTCGACACCAACGTCACCGAGCATCATCACTTCTTCATCGAAGGTGACAACGCGCTGGTCGACATCCCGGGCGCCGAGGCGATCGTCGGCAAGATGCCGGCCGCCCCGGAAGGCTTCGAGATCGCGCGCGTCGACGTGGTGGTCAGGCTCAAGCGCACGCGCTGAGCCGATGCGCGCGTAGGATGGGTTGAGCGAAGCGAAACCCATCACTTTTCTCTCGGCTACGCTCTCACCGTCATTTTCCACAACGCGTGCGATGGGTTTTTCCACGACCCATGCGATGGGTTTCGCTTCGCTCAACCCATCCTACGAACCTCATTTCACTCCTAGAACCGCCGTGATCTCGCCGACGAGGTCGCGGGTCGGCCGCGTGCCGTCGAGCCGCAGCGACCCGACACGGCAGCGTCGCGAGCCATTGCTCGTGGCGCGCCAGGCTGCGGCCCTCGCGCGTGCCGTCCTCATAGTGTGACGCCCACGCGATGAAATCCTCGGTCTCGGCGTGGCGCCAGCCGTCCGGCGCGACCGCATCAGCGCCGAAATGCCGCGCCTCGCGCTCACGCAGCCGCGCGATACGAACTTCGCGCGGCACCTGCAAGAAGACGATGAGGTCGAACAGCGCCACGAGCGCATCGCCCCAGCCGTCGAGCCCGCCGCTCAGCACCCAGTCGGCGCGCGGCAGAAATATCTCGTCCATCAGCCGCAGGCGGTCGGCCGCCTGGCGCAACTCGCGATAGGGCGGCGTGGTCGGAAGCCAGAGATAGTCGTCGGTGTCGTGATGCGGAAGCGCGAGCGCGTCGGCCAGCGCTCGGCCGAGCGTGGTCACGCCCGAGCCCGATGCACCAGTGATGTGGATTCGGCGTGTCTGCACGGCTTTGATCGCGCGGGATCAGTGCCGCGGGTCTATTCCACCTTCTCGCCCGGGTAAACGCCGTACAGGCGTTCTTCCTCGATCCAGCCTTCGAACCCTTCGCCGGCGATGCGGCACCAATGGCCGTCGCAGCGCTTGACGGTCGCGAGCACGCCCGATTGCAGCCGCGCCGTGACGGCGCTGTTGAGATCCGCGGAAGAGCGGATCGCCACGAAGTCGTCGACCTTCTTGGCGACCGCATGCACGAGCGCGGTGCGCTTGCCCGACAGGAGCGAATGCAGCACCCAGCCCTCGGAACCCTCCCAGTCACGGATGCGGCGCCAATTGTCATATTCGCCGATGATCTCGACCGGCAGGCCGGTCCGCGTATAGACCCAGTCGACTTGGTTCTCCCGGTTCGGGCCGGACCGCACATTGACGCGCTCGGACTTGAGGCTCACGAAGCGCGGCACCGGCAAACCGCTCTGCCCGAGCGGTGCTTCGGCCTGCGCCGCGACCGCCGGCCCCGCGGCCAGCATCGCGAGCAAACCGATCAGCTTTGCCCCCAAGGTTCCCCGTCCTCTCGGCATTTCAACTCACGCTACAGATTGTGGATGCACCGGCCGAGGCAGGGTCCGCCCCGTGGCGATCCGAAGGGTCGCGACGACACTCCCGCAGGTCAAGGAGCGGGCTCTTTGTCTTGTCCAGACCATCTGATAGAGAGGGACCGAAACCGCCGCCCGCGCCTGCCCCGAAGTCGACCGAAACAGTGTCGATGAAGCGGGTTAATGAGGAATGAACTGGCGCCTTGGCGGCGTGGCGCACAGCCATTCCGTCTGGGCATGAGTCAGCGCGGGAGAGGCAGATGGCGAACCGCAAGAGACCGCTCGTCGTCGTCACCCGCAAGCTGCCCGACAGCGTCGAGACGCGCATGCGCGAGCTGTTCGACGCGCGGCTCAACCTCGACGACAAGCCGATGACCCAGGCTGCGTTGGTCGAGGCCGTGCAGGCCGCCGACGTGCTGGTGCCGACCGTCACGGACCGGATCGACGCCTCGCTGCTCAGCCACGCGGGGGAGAAGCTCAAGCTGATCGCAAGCTTCAGCAACGGCATCGACCATATCGACGTCGCGAGCGCGCTCCAGCGCGGCATCACGGTCACCAACACGCCGGGCGTGCTGACCGAGGACACCGCCGACATGACCATGGCGCTGATCCTCGCGGTGCCGCGCCGGCTGGTCGAAGGCTCGGCGGTGCTCACCGTCGGCAAGGAGTGGGCGGGCTGGAGCCCGACCTGGATGGTCGGCCACCGCATCTACGGCAAGCGGCTCGGCATCGTCGGCATGGGCCGCATCGGCCAGGCGGTAGCGCGGCGCGCGCGCGCGTTCGGCCTGCAGATCCACTACCACAACCGCCGGCGCATCAGCCCGAAGACCGAAGAGGCGCTGGAAGCGACCTATTGGGAGAGCCTCGACCAGATGCTCGCCCGCATGGACATCATCTCGGTCAACTGTCCGCACACGCCCGCGACCTTCCACCTGCTCTCGGCGCGCCACCTCAAGCTGATGCGGCGCGACGCCTACATCGTCAACACGGCGCGCGGCGAGGTGATCGACGAGAACGCCCTCATCCGCATGCTCGAGGCGGGCGAGCTCGCGGGCGCCGGGCTCGACGTGTTCGAGCAGGAACCGGCCGTCAATCCGAAGCTCACGCGGCTCGCGCGCGCCGGCAAGGTGGTGCTGCTGCCGCACATGGGCTCGGCCACCATCGAGGGCCGCGTCGACATGGGGACCAAGGTGATCATCAACATCCAGGCGTTCATGGACGGCCACCGGCCGCCCGACCGCGTGCTGCCGTCGATGCTGTGAGGCCGCGCGCGATCGTGCGCGTCTTCGTGCGCGTCTTCGTGCGGGCCTTGGTCACATTGCGCACGAAACAATCATTGTATGGTGCGCCGAGCGCGACTGATTCGGACTGCTGACTCGGAAATGAAAATCACCAGATTGGTCGAGACTGCGGCGCTCGCCGCTTGCCTCGCGGCCTGCGGCAACGAGGCGCCTAAGGTCGCGCCGCAGCCGATGAGCGTCGCCGATTTCCGCCGCGAGCTCATCGGCATGCCGCTGTGCGGCAAGGCGTCGACCGGCGAGCTCGCCGGCAAGCTGATCTGCACCGTGCATCTCGCCGACGGCACCGCGATCGTCGCCGGCTCCGGCGTGCTCGCGCGCGGCTTCTGGGACAGCGACGGCACGCGCATCTGCCGGCGCGACACGCTCGACCCGCCCAACAGCCGGCACTGCGTCGACTACGCGCGGCTCGGCAACAACCGCTACCGCAACAGCGACGGCGTCGAGTTCTGCCTCGGGCCGTGCCCGTAATTCTGGCTCGTGTCCCGGGCGCAGTGCAGCGCCGACGCGCGAAGCGCGCGCTGGTGCACTGCAGACCCGGGACCCATGCTCACCGCAAGCGGCTGGGTCCCGGATCAGCGGTGCACCAGCGCGCAAGAGCGCGCCGCTGCACCGCATCCGGGACACGAACCCATCAATGCGCCGAGAGATCGCGGATTATCGGATGCTCGCCCGATAGCGGATTGGCCGGGTCCCATCCGTAGCTCAGCGTCTCGAAGCGCATGGCGCGCGCATCGATCATCAAGAGCCTGCCGACCAGGCCCTCGCCGAAACCCACGATCTCGCGGATCACCTCGAGCGCGGCGAGCGAGCCGATGACGCCCGTGAGCGCGCCCAGGATACCCGCCTCCGCGCAGGCCGGCACGGTGCCGGCGGGCGGCGGCTCGGGAAAGAGGCAGCGATAGGTCGGGTTGGGCCGGCCGTCCTTGTCCCGCTCATGCGCCCGGATGGTCGTCAGCGTGCCGTCGAAGACGCCGACCGCCGCGGTCACCAGCGGCTTGCGCGCGAGATAGCAGGCGTCCGACACAAGGTAGCGGGTGGCAAAATTGTCCGAGCCATCGGCGACGAGATCGTAGCGTCCGACGATGTCGAGCGCGTTCGCGGCATCGAGCCGCACCGCATGCGGCTCGACCGCGACATGCGGGTTGAGGCGCGCGATCGCGGCGCCGGCGCTCTCGACCTTGGGCCGCCCGAGATCGGGCGTCGTGTGGATCACCTGGCGCTGCAGGTTCGACAGCGACACCGCGTCGTCGTCGACCACCCCGAGGGTGCCGACTCCGGCCGCCGCGAGATAGAGCAGCGCCGGCGCGCCGAGCCCGCCCGCGCCGATCACCAGCACGCGCGCGCGCTTGAGCGCGGCCTGGCCAGGCCCGCCCACCTCGCGCAGCACGATGTGGCGGGCGTAACGTTCGAGCTCGTCGGCGGTCAGCATATTGGTTCCTCTGCGCATATCCCGGCGAAGTGGATGCCGGTTCGCCGACAAGGATATGCGCCAATGCGAGAGCCATCACGCCCGCGGCCGGGCTAACGGTCAAGCATCCTCTTGTCTCGCCATATCGCGCGACTTGCGCGGACTCGCCAGTAAGATAGGGTCTTGGCTCCACGGAAGCAGCACCGCAGGGCCGGGTCATGCGTTTGCTCGTCACCGCACTGGTCGCGCTCGCGGCGCTCTGGCCGGCGAGCGGCGACGCCGCGAAGAAGAAGCCGGCGCCCGCGCGCGCGACGACCGAAAAGACCGCCCCCGCAAAGCAGACCGCGCCCGCCCCCGGCACGCCGCGCGCCGTCTATGCGGCCATGCCGGAGGCCGAGCGCAAGACGATCCAGGCCGACCTGATCTGGACCGGCGACTACAACGGGCTGATCGAGGCCGACTTCGGCGACAACTCGGTCGCAGCCGTCAAGGCATTCCAGAAACGCAACGGCGGCAAGGAGACCGGCATCCTCAATCCGGACGAGCGCGCCAAGCTCGCCGAGTTGGCGCGCGGCAAGCGGCAGAATGCGGGCTGGCGGCTGGTCGACGACGGCGCGACCGGCGCGCGTCTCGGCGTGCCCGGCAAGTTCGTGCCGCAGACCGCGCCGGCCGGCAGCGGCACGCGCTGGCAATCGTCGCGCGGCGAGGTGCAGGTCGAGACGTTCCATGCGAGCGGCACGACGCTCGAGGCGGCGTATGACCAGGCGAGAAAGCAGCCGGCGAACCGCGAGATCGAGTATCACGTGCTCAAGCCGGATTTCTTCGTCGTCTCCGGCATGCAGGGCGGCGTGAAGAAGTTCTACGTGCGCGGCGAGATCAAGAACAACGAGGTGCGCGGCGTCACGATTCTCTACGACAAGGCGATGGAAGGCCTCTTCGACCGCATCGTGGTCGCGATATCGAACGCATTCGTGGGCTTCCCGGTCGCCAAAGGCGCCGATCAGACGGCCGCCGCACCCAGTCCGGTCGGTTATGCGAGCGGCGTCGTGGTGAGCGGCGCCGGCTATATCGTCACCGCGCAGGAGGCGGTCGCGAACTGCCAGTCCGTGATCATCCCGGGCCACGGCAATGCGGTGCGGATCGGCGACGACAAGACCGCCGACCTCGCCGTGCTCCGCGTGTTCGGCGCCAAGGATCTCGTTCCGGCGACGCTGGCGGACGCCGGCGGCGCCAGCGACGTGACGCTGGTCGGCATCGCGGATCCGCGGCTTCAGGGCGGCGGCGGCGCGATCTCGACCGCGCGGGCGCGCGTGACTCCGGCGAGCGGCGCCTTGCAGCCGTTGGACCCGGCGCCCACCGCCGGCTTTGCGGGCGCGGCCGCCATCGACGGCGACGCCAAGCTGCTCGGCATCGTCGACGTGCGGTCTGCCGCCGGCACGGGCGGCGCCCAGGCCGCGCTCGTGCCGGCCGCCGCCATCCGCGCGTATCTCACGGCGCAAAGCATCGCGCCCGCGAGCAGTGGCGGCGGCGACGTCAAGGCGTCGATGGTGCGCGTGATCTGCGTGCGGAAGTAGCAAGCGGCAAATGGATCGTAGGGTGGGCAAAGCGAAGCGTGCCCACCGGCTGAGTCAGACGTGGGCACGGCGCGTTCCGCGCCTTTGCCCACCTACAACTCACCAATCGCCCTACTCGTTCTTGAACTTCGCCGGCCGCTTCTCGATGAACGCCGCCATGCCTTCCTTCTGGTCGGCGGTCGCGAACAGCGAGTGGAAGACCCGCCGCTCGAAGCGGACGCCCTCGCCGAGCGTCGTCTCGAAGGCGCGATTGACCGCCTCCTTGGCGACCATCACGGCCGGCAGCGACATCGACGCGATCGTCTCGGCGACTTTCAGCGCCTCGTCCATCAGGCTCGCGAGCGGCACCACGCGCGCGACGAGCCCCGCGCGCTCGGCCTCGGCCGCGTCCATCATGCGGCCCGTGAGGCAGAGGTCCATCGCCTTGGCCTTGCCGACCGCGCGGGTGAGCCGCTGCGTGCCGCCGATGCCCGGAATGACGCCGAGCTTGATCTCGGGCTGGCCGAACTTGGCATTGTCGGCCGCAATGATGAGGTCGCACTGCATCGCGAGCTCGCAGCCGCCGCCGAGCGCAAAGCCCGCGACCGCCGCGATCACCGGCTTGCGCGCACGCGCGATGCGGTCCCAGTCAGCCACGAAGTCGCCCATGAAGGCATCGCGGAACGACTTCGTCGCCATCTCCTTGATGTCGGCCCCGGCCGCGAACGCCTTGTCGGAGCCCGTGACCACGATGCAGCCGATGTTCGCATCCGCCTCGAAGGCGTCGATCGCGGCGGAAAGCTCGCCGATCAGCGCCGCGTTGAGCGCATTGAGCGCGGCCGGCCGGTTGAGGCGGATGACACCGACCTTGCCGCGGGTCTCGACAATGATGTGCTGATGGCTCATGGCATCCGAGTCCTGCTGCGTCAGTAGCCCATCCACCGCCGTCATCGTCCGCGAAAGCGGACGATCCAGTACTCCGCAGCGCATCAATAGCGCACTGCCAGCGTTCCCATTCTCGCGTTCGTGAGTACTGGATTGCCCGCGTGCGCGGGCAATGACCCAGTAGGGCTAGCCGAGACATTGGCCCGGTGCAACCGCCGACGTAGGTTGCGTGCAGACCCGATTTCTGCCCGAATGGCCGTCGACACCATGTCCCGCAAATCAATGACCGCGATACGCACCAGCAACGGATCCGCTCGCATGCGCGCCGTGGCGCAACTGACATACTCCGTCATTCTTGCCGTCGCAATTCTGTACGCCTTACCCGTGGCGCAGGGCGCGCCAGCGCACCCTGGCGCCCATCGCGTCGCGTCGGCCCATCGGCCGGCGCGAGCCCTGCAGCGGCCGAAGTTCCGCCCGCCGCGCGGCGCGGCCGCGCAGGATGCGGCACGGCTCGGCACCCTGGTCGGCAAAGACTGCCACGGCAAGGCCGACATGCCGCGCAACGACCACGAATGGGTCGTGCTGTGCTCGAACGGCAGGACGTTCGTGGTCGAGCCGCCGCCGCACACCGGCGCGACGCCGACCGAATGCTCGCTCGCCGGCACCAGCCCGCTGCCGGCGTGCTTCGAGCCGTAGCGTTCGTCACCCGAGGCGCTTGAGCTCGGCTCGCGCGCCTTTGTACTCGATGAAGCTCTTTGGACACCCGTCCACGGCTTCCTTCAGCGCGGCCGTGGCGCCGGCGCGGTCGCCCTGCAGCAACTTCCATTCGCCGCCGTAGAATTGCGCCTCGCAGCGCTGCGACGGGCTCGTCGCCGCCGCGAGCGTCGCCTCGACGCTCGCGGCGCCGAGGAAGAGATCGATCACCGGCCGCGGCCAGGCGCCGCCTGCGCGTGCGGCACCCGCCGAGAGGCTCGTGCGCGCGCCCGCCGCGTCGGTCCGCGCTGCCGCGAGATAAGTCCACAGCAGCGCGTAGACGTCGTCCGGCTGCGCCGGGACCACGTGCCGGAGATCGGCGGCCGCGGCCGCGAAGTCGCCGGCGTAGAACTGCAGATAGCCGCGGCTGCGATACGTGTCCGCGTCGCCGGGCGCGCGGCGCAGCGCCTCGTCGTAGTCCTGCCGCGCGAGCGCCAAGTCGTCCTTGTCCACGTAGGCGTCGCCGCGGTCGCGATAGGCGGCGACGTCCGAACTGTCGAGCAGGAGCGCGGTCGTATAGTCCGCGATGGCGCGATCGGTCTCGCCCTTGGCGGCATGCGAGATGCCGCGGTTGACGAAAGCATCCTCGTAGCGCGGATTGAGCGCGATCGCGCGGGCATAATCGTCGATCGCCTTGTCGTAGTCCTTCTTCAGGCGATAGGCCGTGCCGCGATCGTACCAGACGATCGCGTTGGCCGGTTGATGCTTGAGCACCTCGTCATAGTCCGCGATCGCGAGGTCGTACTCCTCGCGGTCGAGGCGGGCGTTGCCGCGGTTGACGAAGTCGCCGACGAGGTCGTTCTCGCTTTCGTCGCCGGACTGGATCAGCGCGGTGCAACTCGCGATGCGCTGATCGGGCGCGGCGCCTGCGTGGCCGCCGCAGCGCGCCGCGAACGTGCTGCCGTCGCAACGCGACTGGACAATGCGGCATTGGTCGCGATGCTCGCCGGCCGCGGTCGCGCAGTCGTTCATCGCGCGGCGCTCGGCCTCGCGCTTGTCGGCGTCGATCGCCCAGCTCAAGCCGGTGGCGGCTTGCGGCACGAACGCGATCGCGAAGCACTGGTCGGTGAACAGGCCGACGACGCGGCAGCTCTCGGCCGCCTCGTGCACGTTCGCGAGCTTGCGGCAGGTGTCGAGCGCCGCGGCCTGCGCCGCGGCGCTCGGCGAGAAGTTGCGCACGTAGCCGTAGGTGACGCCGCCCTGGGTGATCGGCGACGTGACGCCGATCGCCAGCACGCCGTCCGCGGCCGCGAGCGACGGCCACAGTAGCGCGGCGACGATGATCGGCGCCGCGCTTCTCACGTCTGGCACACCGGGCAGAAGAACGTCGACCGTCCGGCCTGCACGATGCGCTTGACGGTGCCCTTGCATCCGGGCGTGACGCAGCGTTCGCCCTCGCGGTCGTAGACGCGGAAATGATGCTGGAAATAGCCGAGCTCGCCGTCGGTGCGCCGATGGTCGCGCAGCGACGAGCCGCCGGCCTTGATCGCGTCGCCGAGCACCGCCCTGATCGCGTCGACCAGGCGCTCGGCGCGCTCGTTGGGCGCGCCCTCGCGATCCGCGATGGTCGACGCCTTGCGCTTCGGCGACAGATGCGCGCCGTACAGCGCCTCGCACACATAGATGTTGCCGAGCCCGGCCACGACCTTCTGGTCGGACAGCGCCGCCTTGAGGCTCGTCTGCTTGCCGTGGCAGGCCTGCGCGAGCATCGCGGCATCGAATTCGTTGCCGAGCGGCTCGGGGCCGATCTCCTTCATCAGCGGATGGTCCGCGAGGTCGGCGCGCGGCACCAGCAGCATCAGGCCGAAACGGCGCGGGTCATTGAAGGAGATGCGCGCGCCGGACGACATGTGGAAGACGATGTGGTCGTGCGCGCGGTCGTCCGAGCGCGGGTGATGGAAGCGGCCGGGCGTCTTGTCGCCCTTGTCCTCGGCCACCCGGAACGAGCCCGACATGCCGAGATGCATCATCAGCACGTCGCCGGACGAAAGGTCGGCGAGCAGATACTTGGCGCGCCGGCCGAGACCCGTGACGGTACGGCCCTCGAGCCGCTTGACGAAGTCCTTCGGCAGCGGCCGGCGCAGGTCGGGGCGGCGGGCCTCGACCTTGGTGAAGCGCGCTCCCTCCATGACGGGCTGCAGGCCGCGGCGGACGGTCTCGACTTCGGGCAGCTCGGGCATCGGGCTTAACCATATTGGCGGGCCGGGCTTTGTAGCGCCGCGCCCCCGCGCGCGCTATGGTCGCGCCGTTTTCCCTCTCCCCGCAGGGGAGAGGGTGGCGAGCGAAGCGAGCCGGGTGAGGGGCGCTCGGAGTTTCGATTGAAACTCATAGAGCCCCTCACCCCGACCCTCTCCCCTGCGGGGAGAGGGGGCGCGAGCGCATCATTCTGTCGCCGACAAGGATGTCATGACCGATCCGCGCGATACCCATTTCGGCTACCGCACCGTCGACCTCGACGCCAAGCAGGGCATGGTCGACGACGTGTTTCGCTCGGTCGCGCGCCGCTACGACGTGATGAACGACCTGATGTCGGGCGGCCTGCACCGCGCCTGGAAGGATGCGCTGGTGACCGCCGTCAACCCACCGCGCGACGCGCGGCCGTTCGCGCTGATCGACGTCGCGGGCGGCACCGGCGACGTCGCGTTCCGCACGGTCGCGGCGGGCGGCAGCGCGACGCGCGTGACGGTGTGCGACATCAATCCCGAAATGCTCGCGGTCGGACGCGAGCGCGCGGTCGAGCGCGGGCTCGACGAGGCGGTCGCGTTCGTCGAGGGCAATGCCGAGGCGCTGCCGTTCCCGGACAGGAGCTTCGACGCCTATACGATCGCGTTCGGCATCCGTAACGTGCCGCGCATCGAGGCGGCGCTGGCCGAGGCCTATCGGGTGCTGCGCACCGGCGGGCGCTTTTTGTGCCTGGAGTTCTCCACCGTCGACGTGCCGGGGCTCGACACGCTCTACGATCTCTACTCGTTCAACGTCATCCCGGCGCTCGGGCGCTCGGTCACGGGCGATGCCGAGGCCTATCGCTATCTCGTCGAGTCGATCCGCCGGTTTCCCAAGCCGCAGGTCTTCGCGGCGATGATCCGGCCGCCGGTTTCCGCCGCGTCAGTGCGCAGCCGCTCACCGGCGGCATCGTGGCGATGCATTCAGGCTGGCGCTTATGATCTCGCCCTTTCATCTCGCGAGGCTCGGCCACGTCGGCTTCGTGCTCGCCCGCGAGGGCGTGCTCGGCCTCGTCGATCCGACGCCGCTGCCGTGGACGGCGCGCTTTGCGATCCGTTGCGCCCGCCTGATCGAGCGGCCGTCGAGCGACGACAAGGTGAACCGCCTGTCGGTGGCACTGACGAAGCTTGGTCCCTCCTACGTCAAGCTCGGCCAGTTCCTGGCGACGCGGCCTGATGTGGTCGGCGTCGCGCTCGCACGCGATCTCGAAAGCCTGCAGGACCGCATGCCGCCGTTCCCGCAGGCGCAGGCCGAGGCGACGGTCGCGGCCGCGCTCGACCGCAAGCTCGCCGACGTCTTTCCGACCTTCGGGCCGCCGGTCGCGGCCGCCTCGATCGCGCAGGTGCACCGCGCGACGCGGCGCGACGGCCGCGTCGTCGCCGTCAAGGTGCTGCGGCCGGGCGTCGAGCAGCGCTTCAAGGCCGACCTTGCGGCGTTCTTTGCCGTCGCGCGCATGGCGGAAGACTGTTCGGCGGATGCACGACGGCTGCGCCTGATCGAGGTCGTGCATACGCTCGCCCGCTCGGTCACGATCGAGATGGACCTGCGGCTCGAGGCGGCCGCGCTCTCCGAGATGGTGGAGAACACCAAGGACGATCCGGATTTCCGCGTGCCGACGGTCGATTGGAACCTGACGGCGCGTGACGTGCTGACGCTCGAATGGATCGACGGCACGCCGCTCTACGATCACGCGGCGCTCGCCGCCCGGGGCCTCGACCTGCCGCGCCTCGGCCGCGCCGTGATCCAGACTTTCCTGCGTCACGCCATGCGCGACGGCTTCTTCCACGCCGACATGCACCCCGGCAACCTGTTCGTCGATGCCGACGGCAAACTGGTCGCGGTCGACTTCGGCATCATGGGACGCCTCGGCGCCAAGGAGCGGCGCTTCCTCGCCGAGATCCTGCACGGCTTCATCACCCGCGACTATCGGCGCACGGCGGAAATCCATTTCGAGGCCGGCTACGTGCCGCCGCAGCATTCGGTCGAGAGCTTCGCCCAGGCGATCCGCGCGATCGGCGAGCCGATCCATAACCGCGCGGCCGAAGACATCTCGATGGCCAAGCTCCTGATGCTGCTGTTCGAGGTGACCGGCCTGTTCGACATGCGCACGCGGCCGGAGCTGCTGCTGCTGCAGAAGACCATGGTGGTGGTCGAGGGCGTCGGCCGCTCGCTCGACCCCAAGCTCGACATCTGGACCGCCGCCGACCCGGTGGTGCGCGAATGGATGGAGCGCCACCTCGGCCCCGTGGGACGGATCGAGGACGCCGCCCAGGGCGCCGGCGAGGTCGGGCGCTTCATCGGCCAGATGCCGGCGCTGCTCGGCCGCGCCGGGCGCATCGCCGACCAGCTCGATGCCGCGACCCGCGACGGCATCGTGCTCGCGCCCGAGACCGTGGCGGCGATCGGCCTCGCCGAGGCCCGGCGCAGCCGCTGGACCGCGGCGGCGCTGTGGGCGATCGCGCTGTTGCTGGCGCTGGTGCTGTGGCGGATCCTGTAGAATGATTGCATTGATTTCATTCTCTTGATTGCAATGCAATCAAACGCTATAGTACCCGCATGGCCAGTCTGACGGTCCGCCAGCTCGACGAGAAGCTCAAGACGCTGCTGCGCGTGCGCGCGGCGCGCAACAAGCGGTCGATGGAGGACGAGATCCGCGTCATCCTGCGGCAAGCCGCGCAGGAGACCGGGCTCGAAGCCCTCGACCTGATCACCCCGCCGAACCCGCCCGCGACGCAGCCCGCGCGGACGCCCGCCACGGCCGGCCGGGCCGGCAGCAAGCGCATCGTCCTCATCATCGGCGGCGGCATCGCGGCCTACAAGTCGCTCGATCTCATCCGCCGCCTGCGCGAGCGCGGCTGCACGGTACGCTGCGTGCTGACCGCCGCGGCCCAGCACTTCATCACACCGCTCGCGGCGAGCGCGCTTGCGGGCGAGTCCGTCTTCGCGGACCTGTTCGATCCCAAGAGCGAGCTCGACGTCGGCCACATCCGTCTCGCGCGCGACTGCGACCTCATCGTCGTCGCGCCGGCGACCGCCGACCTCATGGCCAAGATGGCGGGCGGCCACGCCGACGACCTCGCGACCGCGGTGCTGCTCGCGACCGACAAGCCGGTGCTTCTCGCGCCCGCCATGAACCCGCACATGTGGGCGCATCCGGCGACCCGCCGCAATCTCGCGCAGCTTGCGGCGGATGGCATCGCGACCATTGGCCCGAATGCGGGCGAGATGGCCGAGCGCGGCGAAGCCGGCCCCGGCCGCATGGCCGAGCCGCTGGAGATCGCCGCCGCCGCCGAGGCCATGCTGGCGCCGGCGCCGGGGCCGCTCACCGGCAAGCGCATGCTGATCACGTCGGGCCCGACGCACGAGCCGATCGATCCGGTGCGCTATATCGCCAACCGCTCGTCCGGCAAGCAGGGCCACGCGATCGCGCGCGCCGCCGCCGATGCGGGCGCCGCCGTGACGCTTGTGTCCGGCCCCGTCAACGTGCCCGACCCACCGGGCGTCACCATGGTGCACGCCGAGAGCGCGCGCGACATGCTGGCCGCGGTCGAGCGCGCGCTGCCGGCCGATATCGCGATCTTCGCCGCCGCCGTCGCCGACTGGCGCGTCGCGCAGGAGAGCGGGCAGAAGCTCAAGAAGGACGCGGGCGGCGTGCCCAAGGAAGGATTCAAGCTGGCGCTCACCGAGAACCCCGACATCCTCTCGACGGTCGCACACCTCAAGGCGAAGCGGCCGACCCTCGTCATCGGCTTTGCGGCCGAGACCGAACAGGTGGTCGAGCACGCCAAGGCCAAGCTCAAGCGCAAGGGCTGCGACTGGATCCTCGCCAACGACGTCTCGGCCGAGTCGGGCGTGATGGGCGGCGACGTCAACCGCATCCATCTCGTCACCGCGGACGGCGTCGAGGACTGGCCGACGCAAAGCAAGGACGAGGTGGCGCGCATGCTGGTTGCTCGTATCGCGGCCGCGCTCGATCAGAAGGCCGCCTCGCGATGAGCGCGGTCGACGTCCGCATCGTTCGCCTGCCGCATGGCGCCGACCTGCCGCTGCCGGCTTACCAGAGCGCGCAGGCCGCCGGCCTCGACCTGATGGCCGCGGTGCCGGCGGATGCGCCGGTCGTGCTCGCGCCGGGGGCGCGAGCGCTGATCCCGACCGGCGTCGCGATCGGGCTGCCGTCCGGCACGGAGGCGCAGGTGCGGCCGCGCTCCGGGCTCGCGGCGCGCCACGGCATCACGGTCCTCAACAGCCCGGGCACGATCGATGCGGACTACCGCGGCGAAGTGCAGATCATCCTGGTGAACCTCGGGCACGATTCGTTTTCGGTGACGCGCGGCATGCGGATCGCTCAGCTGGTGGTCGCTCCGGTTGTACATGCCAATCTCCACGAGGTCCGCGAGCTTGACCTAACCCCGCGCGGCGACGGCGGTTTTGGCTCGACCGGGGGTGCGACCCCGCACCGGTAACAAGAACCCTGGACCGCACCGGGCGTGTACGATAGTACCGTTGCTTGGGGGAGACTCTTTTCGTCGTTGGACTGCCCGGAATGCCCTTCCTGCCTCGTAAAGGCATCCTCGCCATCGCTGCCGTCGTGGACATTGCGCTGAATGACCGGGAGCAACCGGTCTCGGCCAAGACGCTGGCCATGCGCCATGGGTTGCCGCCGCGCCATCTCGAGCCGGTGCTGCAGGCGCTGGTGCGCGAGGGCATCCTCAAGGGCATTCGCGGCCCCGGCGGCGGCTACGAACTCGCCGGCGATGCGCGCAACATCACGGCCGAGCAGATCCTGCGCGCCGCCGAGCTGATGGACGACGATCCCGCCCCGCAGTCGAATTCGCCGCTGCTTGCCGACGTTGTCCTGCCGGCGATCGCCGATGCCGAGAAGACGCTGTCGGATGCGCTCGCCCGCATCACGATCGAGGAGATGGTGCGCCCGGCCGAGCGGCGGCGCGCGGCAAACAGTTGAGGCCGATCGCCGGCGCGCGGTTGGCCGTCGCGCCCAGTTCATCGTCGCTCAGTTCATCGTGATGTGGGCCGCGCTCACCACGGCGTCCCACTGCTTCTTTTCCCTGGCGAGGAAGGCCGCGAAATCCTCCGGCGTGCCGGGGCGGACCTCGGCGCCGAGCCGCGCCAGCGCAGTGCGCACCTGCGGCTCGGCGAGCACCTGATTGATCGCGCCATTGAGCTTGCCGACGATCGCGGACGGCGTGCCGGCCGGCGCGACGAGCCCCGTGAAGGTCAGCGCGACGAAATCGGGCAGGCCGCCTTCGATCAGCGTCGGCAGCTCGGGCGCGAGCGCATTGCGCGTCTCGCTCGCGACGCCGACGGCGCGCAGCCTGCCGGCACGCACGAGCGGCAGCAGGCCCGCGACCTCGCCGAACATCATCTGTATCTGTCCGGCGAGCAGCGCGGTCTGCGCCTCGGGCGCGCCCTTGTAGGGGATGTGCACGATGTCGATCCCGGTCCTGAGCTTGAGCAGCTCGCCGGACAGATGCGTCAGGTTGCCGAATCCGGCCGAACCGAAATTGAGCTTGCCCGGATTGGCGCGCGCCGCCGCGATCAGCTCCTGCACGCTCGTCGGGCCGTTCGGCGCCACCACCAGCACCTCGTAGCCTTCGGTGAGCTTGGCGACGGGCGCGAAGCTCTTGAGCGTGTCGTAATCGCGGTAGCGCACGATTGCCGGCATCACGGCGAGGGAGCTCGCATTGCCGAGCATGACCGTGTAGCCGTCCGGCTCGGCACTCGCGAGCGCCTTGGCGGCGATCGAGCCGGTCGCGCCCGGCCGGTTCTCGACGATGACGGTCTGGCCCAGCAGCGCCGACAGGCGCGGCACGAGGATGCGCGCCGTGGTGTCGATCGGCCCGCCCGGCGGATAGCCGACCACGAGCTTGATCAGCCGACCCGGATAGCCTTGCGCACGTGCGCGGCCGCCGGCGCTTGCCACAAGCGCCAGCAGCGCCAGCGCGGTTCGCCGCGTCGTTGCGACTGCCATGTCCGCCGCCTGCCCTACGCGCTCTTCTGCCGATTCTTCACGCTGTCGAACCAGGGGCAGACGCCGTTCATCACGTCGTGGTTGCCCTCGATCACCTGCACGGGCCGGCGCAGGCCGTCGCGCGCATTGGCGAGGCGCATGTCGCGCGCCTCGGCGCGCAGCTCGGGCGCGAGCCAAGCGCGGTCGTGGCCCCACAGGCTCGGCCCCTCCTTGCGCTCGCTCGGCTGCCAGTTCGCGATGTCGATGCTGCGCGCGCCCCAGCCGTACTCGACCATGAAGGCGGAGGGCGTCCAGGTGTAGAACGACGTGACCCAATCGCCGCAGTGGCGGCCGAGCGTCACCGCGAGCCGCCCGTCCTCGGCGCTCGCGAGATCGTAGCCCTGCCCGACGTCGTCGAGGCTGTAGAGCTCCAGCATCATGTGATGCACCGCGTTCTTGCCGGTCGCCGCGAATGCGAGGGAATGGTGGCGCGGATTGACGTGGAAGAAATAGACCGGATAGGGCCGCAGGAAATAATCGCTCACCTTGAAGCCCAGCGTATCGCGGTAGAACGCCATCACGTCTTCGAAGCGCTCGACATGCAGCACCACATGGCCGAGCCCGAGCGCACCGGTGCGGAAGCCCGAGATGTTGCGTCCCGGCCGGAACGCCTCGCTCGCGACCTCGGCGCCGTGGAAGATCTCGACCCGGTTGCCGACCGGATCGTTGAGCACGATCAGGTCGGCGACGCGCCGCTCGTCGGCCAGCGCCCGCGAGCCGCGCGCGACCCGGATACCCTTGGCTTCCAAGTCACCCGCAAACGCGTCGAGCGCCGCTGCGTCCGCGACCTCCCAGCCGAAGAACTTGATGCCCTCGCCGCCGTCGGCGTCGATCACGATGCGCTGCTTGCGGTCGTCCATGCGGAACGCGAGGCTCGACCGGCTCTTGTCGACGAGCTGCAGCCCGAGCAGATCGCGGCCGTAGCCCGACCAGTCCTCCGTATCCTTGGCGCGAATGCCGACATAACCCAGGGCCTGCGGATGCATGGAAAGCCTCTCCGATGCGGAACGACCCGAAGTCTAGCGCATATCCGGGCGACGGGGGTACCGGATCGCCGACAAGGATATGCGCGTGACCCGATAGGACGTGCCTCAGGCGAATGAAGCATGACCGGTATGCGCGGGCAGTCCGCCCGCCGTCGATTTCATCCCGGCGGGACACAGATTCCCGCGTTGTCGGCGACGTAAGCCTCGCTGCTTCGCGCTGATGCCGGATTACAATCAGGCGCAATACCTCCGCTTCGGCGAGATCATGACCAGCTTGATGACGTTTCGAAGAAAAGTAACTACGGTTTGGCATATGAGGCCACGGTGGCCTTCGGGAACGCGATCGCCGAATGCGCCTCGTCTCCATCAATATCGCGGTGTTCGTCCTGCTCCTGCTGCTCGCGAACGTCGCTGCCGGCCTTTGGATCGACGTCACGGCGAATCCGCCTACCATGGACGGCGAACAGCGCGTGGCGACGCCCGCGTACACCGACAAGGCCGGCGCCCGCAAATTCTTCCGCGATTTCTACCGGGTCAGGGCAGCCTTCAGTTCGTACGACGACATGCGCCGCGAGCCGTTGGCGAGCGAAACGATCAACATCGGTGATGACGGATTGCGGGTGACGCCCGGACGACCTGCCAATCCGATGCGGGTCTTGAGCTTCTTCGGCGGCTCCACGATGTGGGGAACCGGCGTCGACGACGCGCACACGATTCCCGCCCTCGTGCAGCGGCGCTTTCCGGACGCCGAAGTCGTGAACTATGGGCAATCGGCATTCGTCTCCGCACAGAACGTCGCCGCTCTCCTCAAGCGCATCTCGCTCGGCGCCCCGGTCGGGACCGTGGTGTTCTACGACGGGATCAATGATGTCTTGCACCTGTGCCAGCCACGCATTCCGCTCGATGGCCACGCTTTCACCTATTTTCTCGAAAGAGCTGTCCGCCTCTACGGCGATCGGGAGCTTGGACTCTCGGAGCGCGCGTGGACCGCGACGCTGGGGAACCTGGTTGCCGTGGCGCGGCGGGTGGCCGGCGCGGAGGTCAGGCAGACCGCCGATCTGAACGAGATCGGCGGCTCGCGATGCTCCGACCCGGCGGCCGTCGATGCGATTGCGGACATCCTCTGGCGCAATTGGCTTTCTGCCAAGACGCTCGTGGAGGCGAACGGCGGGCGGTTTATTGCCGTGCTGCAACCGGTCTCAATGGTGGGAAGACCGCGTCGCGAGTACCTTGCCGCGCAGCCCGTGTGGGATCCGCGCTACCAAGAGGCCTATCAGCGCATCCGCTCGCACATCAAGGCCGAGGGCCAGGGATGGGCCTACGATTTCAGCGCCGCCTTCGACGGGAACGACGCGCTGTATATCGATTTGTTTCATGTCTCTGCCCGCGGCAACGAGATCATCGCCCAACGCATGGCTGAAATCCTCGCGCAACGACCACAGAGCCAGCTGCGAAGGGAACAATGAAGCGAGCGATCATCTGGTTCTGCTGGGGCACGCGCTTTGTCGAAGAAGCGATCGCCAGCGCGCGCAGCACGGCGGCCATCGAGGCCGACCGGTTTCTCATCACCGACGCGGAAGGCGCCGCCGCCGCCGCCAAGGATATGACCGAGTTCACGTCGATCATCCCGATCGAGCTTTTATACCGCAACAATCTGGACAAATCGCGCCTGATCGATGTGCTGCCGGCAGGATATGAAACATTCCTCTTTCTCGACACCGATACCCGTATTGTCGGCGATGTGAGCCTCGGCTTCGCCAAGGCGCAACGTCATGGCATCGCGATGGCGCCGGCGGCGAACTACAACCTCGCCGAATTCTTCGGCTTCGGCGAGGTCATGACCCAGCTCGGCACCGAGCCTGCCGACCAGCTCATGTACAACTCGGGCGTCATTTTCTTCCAGCTCACGCCGATGGTCCGGCGCGTGCTCGAACGCTGGCGGGATCTCTGCAAGGAAGTCGGCGCCAAGCTCGGCTTTGTGCGCGATCAACCCTTCCTGACGCTGGCGATGGACCAACTCGACTTCGTTCCCTATGCGCTTTCGCCGCTCTACAACTATCGCAGTCTCGGCGAATACGCGGTCGGCAACATTCGCCTGTGGCACTCGCATTTCGCGCCGCCAAGCGACGTGAATGTCTTCGCCGATGCCTGGCCGGCCCGCCGTTTCAACGACGGGAAACGGTTGCCCTCCGACGCCGACACGCCGCCGCAGCCGCCGCAGGGCATGTTGCGGCTGACGCTCGATCAATTCATGCAGCGACAGACGAACGCCACGGCGCGATCGATCGCGGCCGACGCGATCGATCTTCAACGCACGCGCGGGAGCCGCGCCGCCAATGATTTCCTGATAGGGCGCCTCGGAATCCACGGCTCGCCCGACAACAATGAGCCCTACTTCGCGGAAGCGCTTCATTTCCACCTCGGGCTCCTGTACGCGCACGCCCAGGATCCGGAGCGCATGGCAACGCATCTGCGTCTGTCCTGCAGCATGCCGACCGGCGACGACGACGAGCTGTTTTCCGATCACCTCAACATGGCCCGCGTGCTTCGCCTTCGCCAGACCGCCGCCGTCAAGCGCGGCATTCCGCCGATCCTGATCGCCTGCATGCCGCGCTCCGCCAGCGCCACGCTCACGCATACGCTCGGACGCGCGCTTGACTGTCCCGTGATGCATCTGAGTGCCGGTCAATTCCCCGGCTACTTCCTGGTGCCGTCCTGGCTCGACATGTTCCTCGAAGGCGGCGCGATCACCCAGGACCATTTTGCGGCGAACGAGTTCAATCTCGGCGTCCTGGGCGACCGAGGCCCGCTCGACCTGTTCGTCCTTGCCCGCGATCCGCGCGCCGCAGCCCGGTCGCAAGTGCACTTCCTCGCCCGCGACGAGAGCGGGCTGGACCAGCCCCTGAGCGAGCGCATCGCGCACGAATGCACGGCCCATTTCATTCCCTGGCTGCAGAACTGGATCGATTGCGCCAACAGGCCGGATCTACCGCACCGCATCCATTGGCTGACCTATGGTGAGGTCTGCGCAAGCCCGGCGGCCGTACTGCGCCGCATCAGCGGCGTGTTGTCCGACCGTCACCACCGGATGTGTCGGTACCTCGCCTGCCAGTCCCTCGAGGAGGTGCGGATCCACTTCGAGACCGGAAACGACACGGCCTGGCGCGGCGACGTCGACACCGAGACGCGCGAGCGCCTCTGGGCGGCTTGCACGCCGGACATCCGGTCGTTGCTCGACCTCGAGCCGTAGCGGCGCGACCCGGGTGCGGCGGCAAAGCTTATCGTTCTCCACCGTTCATGGTCTGGACTCTTTTGGCCGAGTCGCCATGCGGGTAAATTGGAGCGATTCGCGGGCCGGAGGTTGCATGGGATGGCCCGTGCGTTCACGCTTTCAATCCGTGTCGGTTCCGCGATGTATGGTTCGGTCCTCGACCTCGGCCGAACGGTTGCGGATTCGTGGTCTCGGCAGCGGTGCCGGGCCGATCAGGGGCTACGGAATGCCGGAGACGATCCGGGCGACGGGCGGGAGCCTCAACGCCCGACGGCGAATAAATCGATTCCGCATTGCGGCCGCCGGCGCCCTGTTTCCGGTGACGACCGCGGCCGCCGCGCAGGGCGCCGGTCAAGCTTCCGACGGCTGGCCCTGGCCGTTGAATGCACCCTATCTCGCGGCCTTTGCGCGGCTCGAACAGCATGAGATCGCCGCACTGGCGCTGATCCTCGGCGTCGTCTTCTTCGCGGTCTTCACCGCCATCCTGCTGGTGCGCACGCGCGCGCGCGCCGCCGCCAACGCGACGGCGGCGCGCGAAGCCGTCGCGGCGCTGAAGGCCCAGGTCGACCAGCTCACCGGCCTCCTGCTGTCCGAGCCGCAGGTGCTCGTCTCCTGGCCGGCGGCGGGCGACGAGCCGCAGATCCTCGGCGAGGCGCTGGCGATCACCGGCAACGCCGATCCCGGCCGTGTGCTCGCCTTCGGCGCATGGCTCGCGCCCGACGACGCCCAGGCGATGACGCGCGCGGTCGAGAGCCTGCGCGCGGAGGGCGAGAGCTTCAGCCGCTCGCTCACCAACGTGGCGGGACGACAGGTCGAGGCGGAAGGCCGCGCCATCGCGGGACGCGCCGTGATGAAGCTGCGCGACGTGAGCGGGGTCGAGCGCAAGCTCACAGAGGTCAAGGCCGCGCACGCGGCGCTCAGGAGCGAGGCCGACGCGCTGCGCGCCCTGATCGAGGCGCTGCCGTCGCCGGCCTGGCTGCGTGACAAGTCCGGCAGGCTCGCCTACGTCAACGCCGCCTATGCGCGCGCCGTCGAGGCGGCGGACGGCGCGAGCGCGGCCGCACAAGGGATCGAGCTGATCGATCGCGCGGGGCGCGCCGAGATCGACCGCGCCGCGGCCGCGGGCGGAGCAAGGCTGCGGCTGCCCGCGATCATGGCCGGCAAGTGCCGCGGCCTCGACGTGATCGAGGTGCCGACCGCGCACGGCCGCGCCGGCTTCGGCCTCGACGCCAGCGAGGTCGACGGGCTGCGGCGCGAGGTCGGCCGGCTCGCCGAGGCGCACCGCCGCACGCTCGACCAGCTTGCGACCGGCGTCGCGACCTTCGGGGTCGACCAGCGGCTCGCCTTCTACAACGCCGCCTATCTCACGCTGTGGGACGTCGACGCCGCCTTCCTCGACCAGCGGCCGACCGATTCGGAGCTGCTCGACCGGCTGCGCAGCGAGCGCAAGCTGCCCGAGCAGCGCGACTTCAAGCAGTGGAAGACGGAGCTGCACGGCGCCTACCAGGCGGGCGAGGCGCAGGCCCATGTCTGGCACCTGCCGGACGGCCGCACGCTGCGCGTCATCGCGACGCCGCAGGAAGAAGGCGGCGTCACGTACCTGTTCAACGACGTCACCGAGCGGCTCGACCTCGAGCGCCGCTTCGACGCGCTGATCAACGTGCAGGGCGAGACGCTCGACAACCTCGCCGAGGCCCTCGCGGTGTTCGGCAGCGACGGCCGCGTCCGCCTGTTCAACCCGGCCTTCACCCGCATGTGGCGGATCGATCCGGCCGCGCTGCGCGAGCACCCGCATATCGAGGCGGTGATCGCGCTCTGCCGCCCGCTGCACAACGACGACGTCACCTGGCAGAAGCTGCGCACCGCCGTCACGGCGCTCGACCGGCGCGATCCGGTCGCGCTGCGCATCGAGCGCAGCGACCACACGGTCGCGGACTGCAGCACGGTGCCGCTGCCGGACGGCGGCACGCTGATCGCGTTCCAGGACGTCACCGCCTCGGTCAATGTCGAGCGCGCGCTGCGCGAGGGCAACGAGGCGCTGCTCGCGGCGGATCGGCTGAAGGTCAAATTCGTGCGCCACGTGTCGTACGAACTGCGCTCGCCGCTCACCAACATCATCGGCTTCGCCGAGATGCTGAGCGAGGCGGGCACCGGCGCGCTCAACGAGCGCCAGCGCGAATATGTCGACCACATCACGGGCTCGACCGACGCCCTGCTCGCCCTCATCAATGACATTCTCGACCTCGCGACCATCGACGCGGGCGCCATGAACCTCGATCTCGGTGTGGTCGACATCCACAGGACCATGGCGGCCTCCGCCGAAGGCCTGCGGGACCGTCTCGCCAAGGACGACATCACGCTCGACGTGCGCGCCGTCGCCGAGATCGGCAGCTTCACGGCGGACGAGCGCCGGGTGCGCCAGGTCCTGTTCAACCTGCTCTCCAACGCCGTGGGCTTCTCGCCGCCCGGCTCCGCCGTGACGTTGTCGGCGGAGCGCACCGATAGGTCGATCGTATTCTCGGTGACCGATCGCGGCCCCGGCATCCCGCCCGACATGCTCGACAAGGTGTTCGACTGGTTCGAGACCAACACGCTAGGCTCACGCCACCGCGGCCCCGGCCTCGGGCTCTCCCTGGTGCGCTCCTTCGTCGAGCTGCATGGCGGCCACGTCGACATCAATTCCGCGGTCGGCCGCGGCACGACCGTGGTCTGCGTCTTCCCGCTCGGGCAAGCGGTCCGGCGCACTGCCGCCTAGCAAAGGGCGCGAACAGGGCGTGGCGAATAGCGCAATAGCGAATGGTGATGGACCATTCGCCGTTCGCTACTCGCCATTCGCCTTTCATAAGGGTCGCCTTTTCGGCGAAAAACCGGTACCCAGTTTTCGCAAACAACTCCGTGGACCGATCTCGATCGCAAAATGCTTCCGACCACGTCCGGCGGCTCTAGTCATACGGTGGTGCTGCCGAACGAGGAGGCGCTGCACCGGCTCGTGCAGGACATCGCCATCGTGCTCGAGCCGGGCGATCTGATCACGCTGTCGGGCGACCTCGGCGCCGGCAAGACCACCTTGGCGCGCGCGCTCATCCGCCATCTCGCGGGCGATCCGACCGTCGAGGTGCCGAGCCCGACCTTCACGCTCATGCAGACCTATGACCTGCCGCGCTTCGGGCTCGTGCACGCCGACCTCTATCGCGTGACGGGTTCGAGCGAGCTCGCCGAGCTCGGCTTCGAGGACCTGCCTCCCGGCGCCGTCATCCTGCTCGAATGGCCGGACCGCGCCGCCGGCTTCCTGCCGCCCGACCGCCTCGACATCGCGATGACGCTCGCGCCGCAGCTCGGGCCGGAGCACCGCAATGTGCACATCGCCGGCTATGGCTCGTTCGCGCCGCGCGCCGAGCGGCTCGCTGCCGTGCGCGACTTCCTCGACCGATCGGACTTCGGCGAGGCCGAGCGCGAGCGCATCGCCGGCGATGCCTCGGCGCGCTCCTACGAGCGGCTGACCCTCGGCGACCGGCGCGTCATCCTGATGAACTCGCCGCGCCGTCCGGACGGGCCGCCGGTGCGCAACGGGCGCCCCTACAGCGCCATCGCGCATCTCGCCGAGGACGTGAAGCCGTTCGTCGCGCTCGCCAAGGGCCTGCACGAGCGAGGCTTCTCGGCGCCGCAGATCCATGCCGCCGATCTGGAGGAAGGCTTCCTGATCCTCGAGGACCTCGGCGGCGACGGCGTCACCGAAGGCGATCCGCCGGCGCCGATCGGGTACCGCTACCAGACCGCGGTCGACGCGCTGATCGCGCTGCACAAGCTCTCGCTCCCCGACACGCTGCCGGTCGAGCCGCCGATCGAGCACCACGTTCCGGCCTACGATCTCGACGCCCTGCTGATCGAGGTCGAGCTCCTGATCGACTGGTACCTGCCCTATCGCGGCGCGCCGCTCGCCGCCGCCGGGCGCGAGACCTATCTGGCGCTGTGGCGCGAGGCGCTCGACCCGGTGCTCGACGTCGAGCGCACCTGGGTCATGCGCGACTTCCATTCGCCGAACCTGCTGTGGCTGCCCGACCGCGCCGGCATCAAGCGACTCGGCCTGCTCGATTTCCAGGACGCCCTCATGGGTCCGGCGGCTTACGACCTTGCGTCGCTCCTGCAGGACGCGCGCATCGACGTGCCCGAGGACATGGAGGTCGAGCTGCTCGGCCGCTACGCGCGGGCGCGGCGGGCGGCCGACGCGGCGTTCGACGTCGCGGGATTCGTGCAGGTCTATTCCACCCTCGCGGCCCAGCGCGCCTCCAAGATCCTCGGCATCTTCGCCCGCCTCGACCGGCGCGATGGCAAGCCGCAATACCTGCGCCACCTGCCGCGGGTATGGGACTATCTGCGGCGCTCGCTCGCGCACGCGGCCCTCGCGCCGTTGGAAGCTTGGTACCATGTCAACGTTCCGCCCCCGGAATGAGCTTCGCCGCCCGGGAGGCCTCCCCGGAGTGCGATTTGACGGCCTCCGGGCGGAATTCCCCACCTTTGGCCGCCCTACCCGGTAATCGCTTGTTGAGGACTGCGGCCTAGATTGCGGAGGACGGACCGGGCCGAACGGAGGCCGCCGCAATGACCGAACGCAGGAATTTCGACCGCGTCCAGCTAGGTCGGGGCTATACGGCCAGGATCATGGCGATCGACGGCACCTGGCAGCGCGAGTGCCGCATCGGCGACGTCTCCGAGACCGGCGCCAAGCTGACCATTCGGGGATCGGTCAGCGGGATCGACATCCGCGAGTTCTTCCTCGTGCTGTCGGCGACCGGCAACGCGCACCGGCGCTGCGAGCGCATCTGGCTCCAGGGCGACGAGATCGGCGTCCGCTTTCTGCGCGATCAACCGACCCACGGATCGCGGCGCAAGCGGGCACAGGCGGATTCGCGTCATGCGGAGCCGCACGATGCCGGCCGGAACAGCTGAGCTTGGGATGGCGGTACATCGTTAGGCCTCACGGTCCACATTCAATCAGCCGTCCTTTGTCATCTTTGCGTCGATACCCGGCCTTATGATTCGCGTCGCAAGCGTTCGGACTTGTGAATTGACCGCGAGGACTTGATGCCGAAATCGCGCCGTACTGCCGTTCCCCGCCACGCCATGGTTCTCGCCGCAGGCCTCGGCACGCGCATGCGTCCCCTGACCGACACCATGCCGAAGCCGCTCGTCCCCGTGGGCGGCAAGCCGCTGATCAATCACGTGCTCGACCGCCTCGCCGCCGCCGGCGTCGAGACCGCGGTCGTCAACGTCCACCATTTCGCCGACCAGATCGAGCAGCATCTCAAGCCGCGCCGTGCGCCTAAGATCGTGATCTCCGACGAGCGCGACGCCGTGCTCGGCACCGGCGGCGGCATTGCCAGGGCGCTGCCGCTCGTCGGCGCGGCGCCGTTCCTCGTCGTCAACTCCGATACGCTGTGGATCGACGGCGTGAAGCCCAACCTGGAGCGGGTCGCCGCCGTTTTCCGCCCCCACGATATGGACGCGCTCCTCCTGCTCGCGCCGACCGCGAACAGCGTCGGCTACACCGGCCGCGGCGATTTTGCGATGGCGCCGGACGGCAAGCTGCGCCGCCGCCCCGAGCGCGAGGTGGTGCCGTTCGTCTACGCCGGCATCGCGATGCTCTCGCCTGCCCTCTTCCGCGACGCGCCCACCGGCGCGTTCGCGCTCACGCAGCTGTTCGATCGCGCGATCGAACAGGAGCGCCTCTACGGCCTGCGGCTCGAGGGCGTGTGGATGCATGTCGGCACGCCCGATGCGGTCGCGGCCGCCGAGCACGCGATCCTGGCGAGCGCCGCCTAGCACCATAGGGTGGGCAAAAGGCGGCCCCGAGCACACGTTAAGGCACGATTTCCGACCCGCCGTGCCCACGCGATCGGCGGCGCAACATCCGCGTGGGCACGGCGGGACGGAGTCATCGCCGAACGGTGGACGTTTCGGCCGCCTTTGCCCACCCTACGGGGCATCGCTATAAGCGCGCATGGGTGTTGAATCCCCCCGCTTGCCACGCATTTTCACCATTCCGGCTTCAGTGCCGTTCCTGCCGACGCTGGTGCGGGCACTGGTCGACGGCGAGCTGGTGCCGGGCTTTGTGCCGGGCACCGATCCGCTCGCGCTCGGCGCCGCGACGCTGTATCTGCCGACGCGGCGCGCCTGCCGGCTCGCACGCGACGTCTTTCTCGATGTGCTCGACAGCGACGCCGCGCTGCTGCCGCGCATCGTACCGATCGGCGACATCGACGAGGACGAGATCGCGTTTGCCGAGATCGCGACCGGCACCGCTGCCGCCGACGCGCTCGACCTGCCGCCGGCGCTCGGCGGCCTTCCGCGCCGCATGCTGCTCGCCCAGCTCGTGCTGCTATGGGCGCAGCGTCTCAAGCCGGCGCCCGGCGACCAACCGCTCGTCGTCGGCACGCCGGCCGCCGCGCTCGCGCTCGCCGACGATCTCGCCCGGCTGATGGACGACCTCGCGACCCGCGAGGTCGACTGGAAGAGCCTCGACGGGCTCGTGCCCGATCACGTCGACCACTACTGGCAGCTCACCCTCGATTTCCTCAAGATCGCGCGCGAGAGGTGGCCGGAGATCCTGAAGGAGCGCCAGGCGATCGAGCCGGCCGAGCGGCGCGACCGGCTGATCAATGCCGAAGCCGCGCGGCTCGCGGCGGCCTCCCACGGCCCCGTGATCGCGGCCGGCTCGACCGGCTCGATGCCGGCGACCGCGAAGCTGCTCGCCACCATCGCGCGGCTGCCGCACGGCGCGGTCGTGCTGCCCGGCCTCGACACCGATCTCGACGACGACGCCTGGGAGCTGATCGGCGCGGGCGGCGACGACGAGCGCGACGACAATGGCTGGCCCGTGTTCGGCCATCCGCAGTTCGCCATGCACGCGCTGCTCGCCCGCATCGGCATCGGCCGCAACGAGGTGGCTTCGCTGCGCACGGCGGCCGCGCACGGCCGCGAGGTGCTGCTCTCCGAGACGCTGCGCCCGGCGCGCGCGACCGACCGCTGGCAGGATCGCCTGCGCGAGGTGGACGCGCAGCTCACCCGCGGCATCACCGGCGTCGCGATGATCGAGGCCGCCAATGCCGAGGAAGAGGCGCTCGCGATCGCGGTCGCGTTGCGCGAGGCGGTCGAGCAGCCGGACACGACGGCCGCGCTGGTGACGCCCGACCGTGCGCTCGCGCGCCGCGTCGTCGCCGCGCTCGGCCGCTGGAACGTGGCGGCGGACGATTCGGGCGGCGATGCGCTCGCCGATACGGCCGCCGGCGTGTTGGCGCGGCTCGTCGCCGAGCTTGCGCTCGACGGCGTCGCGCCGGTGGCGCTGCTCGCCGTCATGAAACACGCCCTTTTTCGGCTCGGCAGCGCCGCCGGCGCGCACGCCTTCGCGGTCGCGGCGCTCGAACGCGCGATCCTGCGCGGGCCGCGGCCGCGCGCCGGCTCGGCCGGGCTCGCGCACGCGCTCGCGACCTTCCGCGAAGAGCTGAGGAAGCTGCGCGCCAGGGAACGCTCCGAGATTCATGCCGGCGAGCCGCGCGCATCCGTCGCCGACCCTGATCTTGCGGCCGCCGCCGTGCTGGTGGAGCGGCTGGCCGCCGCGCTGGCGCCGCTCGAGCGCGTCGCCGGTAGCGCATCGCTTCCATTCCGCACGTTCGCGGCCGCCCATCGCGAGACAATCGCCAATCTCAGCCGCGATGAGGCCGGCGACAGCGTCGCGTTCGCGGACACGGACGGGACCGCGCTCGCGCGCTTCTTCGACGAGGTCGCGCAGGACGGCGCCGCCGACCTGGCGGTCGCGCCCAGGGACTACGGCGAGACCTTTGCGACCGCGATGGCCGATCGCGTGGTGCGCCGCCCGGGCGCGCCCGGCGCGCGCGTGCACATCTATGGTCCGCTCGAGGCGCGCCTCACTGAGAGCCGGCGCGTCATCCTCGGCGGGCTCGCCGAAGGCGTCTGGCCGCCGGAGCCGCGCGGCGATCCATGGCTCAATCGCCCGATGCGGCTGCAACTCGGCCTCGACCTGCCCGAGCGCCGCATCGGCCTGTCGGCGCATGACTTCGCCCAGATGCTCGGCGCGCCCGAGGTAATCCTGAGCCGCGCCGCCAAGCTCGGCGGCGCGCCCGCTGTCGCGTCGCGCTTCGTGCAGCGGCTCGCGGCGGTCGCGGGCGAAGCGCGCTGGAAGGCCGCGGTCGCGCGCGGCGCCAGCATATGTCGCGATGGCACGCGATCTCGACCACACGGCCGCGCCCACACCAATCAAGGCGCCCGAGCCGCGTCCGCCGCGCGCCGCGCGCCCGACCGCGCTCGCGGTCACCGAGATCGAGCACTGGCTGCGCGATCCCTACACGATCTACGCCAAGCACATCCTGCGCCTCGCCCGTCTCGATCCGGTCGACATGCCACCCTCGGCGGCCGATCGCGGCAGCGCCATCCACGCGGCGGTCGGTCGCTTCGCGCAGACCTACCAGGACGCGCTGCCCGCCGACGCCCATGCCGAGCTGATGCGGATCGGACGCGAGGAATTCGCCCCGCTCGACGATTTTCCCGAGGCGCGCGCCCTGTGGTGGCCGCGCTTTGCGCGCATTGCGCGCTGGCTCGCGGACTGGGAGCTCGAGCGCCGTCCCGGCCTCGCCGAGATGCGCGCCGAAATTCGCGGCGAGGTCCTGCTTGCCATCGGCGAGCGGCAATTCCGGCTCTACGGCCGCGCCGACCGTATCGAGCGGCGAGATGGCGGCGGCTATGCGATCCTCGATTTCAAAACCGGTGACGTGCCGACCTCCAAGCAGGTGCGCATCGGCATCACGCCGCAGCTCACGCTCGAGGCCGCGATCTTGCGGCGGGGCGGGTTTCCGGGATTCGATTCCGGCGTTCCGGTTGATGAGCTGCTCTATGTGAAGCTCAAGGGGGGTGCGCCGGCGGGCGAGCCCTTGCCCGTCGACCTGAAAGATCGCTCGGCGGATGATGCCGCCGAGCACGCGCTCGCCAAGCTCGACCGAGCTCGCGACGCGCTTCGAGGACGAAGCGACGCCCTATCGCTCCCTGGTGCTGCCGATGTGGGTCAATCGGTACGGCACTTATGACGATCTCGCCCGCGTCAAGGAATGGTCGGCGGGCGCCGACGCCGACGAGGAGTTCGGCGAATGAGCGCGCGCGTCATTCCGGACCTCGTGCGCCGGCGCCAGGCCGAAGCGTCCGATCCGCAAGTCTCGGCCTTCGTCGCAGCCAATGCGGGAGCCGGCAAGAACTCACGTATTGGCGCTGCGCGTGATCCGGCTGCTGCTCGCCGGCACCGATCCGATGAAGATCCTCTGCATCACCTTCACAAAGGCAGCCGCCGCCAACATGTCGGCGCGCGTGTTCGACACGCTCTCGCACTGGATCGCGCTCGACGACGATGCGCTCGACCGCGAGATGCGTTCGATCGGCGAGACCGCGATCGGCCCGGCGCGGCGCGCCCGCGCACGCCGCCTGTTCGCGGCGGCGCTCGACACGCCGGGCGGCCTCAAGGTGCAGACCATCCACGCGTTCTGCACCCGGCTGCTGCATCAGTTCCCGTTCGAGGCCAACGTGCCGGCGAGCTTCTCGGTGCTCGACGAGCGCGCCCAGGACGAGCTGCTCGATCGCGCCACCATGGGAGTGCTGCTCGAGGCCGCCAGGACGCCCGGCACAGCACTCGCCGGCGCGCTCTCGACCGCGATCGCATCCGCGGCCGACCGGACTTTCCGCGACCTCGTACGCGAGCTGATGGGCCGGCGCGACGAAGTAACAGCGTGGATCGCCAGCGCCGGTGGTGTCCCGGCCGCGATCGACGGATTGTCGCGCGCACTCGGCGTCGACCCGACGGACGATCTCGCGCGCATCGAGGCCGAGTTGATCGACGGCCCCGATCTGCCGTCCTCGCAATGGGCCGCGGTCGCGGCGCAGTGCGCGGAAGGCTCGAAGACCGACAATGACCGTGCGGCGCAGTTGCGCAATGCCCTGGCGGCGAGCGGCTCGGCGCGCATCGATGCCTATCTCTCGGTCTTCCTCACCGACACGATGAGCCCACGCAAGAGCGTCATTACGACCAACCTCGCCCGCAAGCGCCCCGACCTCGCGGACCGCCTCGCGCGCGAGCAGACGCGCGTGTGCGCGCTGCTGGAGCGGCGCAACGCCGTCATCTGCCGCGACCGCACCGCTGCGCTCGTCACCATCGGCGCCGCCGTGATCGAGCGCTACCGCATCGAGAAGGAAGCGCGCGGCCTGCTCGACTACGACGACCTCATCGACCGGACGCTGAAACTTCTCACTACCGTCAACCCGAGCTGGGTGCACTACAAGCTCGACCGCGGCATCGATCACGTGCTGATCGACGAGGCGCAGGACACCAGCGAGGCGCAATGGGAGATCATCACGCGCCTCGTCGCCGAGTTCACCTCGGGCGCCGGCGCGCGCGAGCTCGCCCGCACCGTCTTCGCGGTCGGCGACGAGAAGCAGTCGATCTTCTCGTTCCAGGGCGCGGTGCCGCGCAAGTTCGACCAGATGCGGCGGCATTTCGAGAGCGCCTATGCGGCGATCGGCGCCGACTGGCGCTATGTGCGGTTCGGGCATTCGTTCCGCTCCGGCCCCAACATCATGGGCGCCGTCAACGCGGTGTTCGAGACGCACGCGATCGCGGCCAGCCTGACGACGGATGCGGCCTCGGTCGCGACGCACGAGTCGCTGCCCGACGCGGCGCCCGGCCTGGTCGAGATCTGGCCGATGATCCGGCCGCCGGAGCGGCGCGAGATCGAAGGCTGGGACGCGCCGTTCGACGCGCTCTCGCTCGCAAGCCCGCAGGCGCGCCTCGCGCGCCGCATCGCCGACACCATCGCGCAGGGCATCCGCAGCGGCGAGCCGCTCGGCCGCACCGGCAAGCCGATGACGGCGGGCGACGTGCTGGTGCTGGTGCGTCAGCGCGGCGCGCTGTTCGAGGCCGTCATCCGGGCGCTCAAGGAACGCCACGTCGCGGTCGCGGGCGCCGACCGGCTGGTGCTCACCGAGCACATCGCGGTGGTCGACCTGATGGCGCTCGCCGACGCGCTGCTGCTGCCGCACGACGACCTCGCGCTCGCAGTCGCGCTCAAGAGCCCGCTGTTCGGCATCGACGAGGACCAGTTGTTCGCGCTCGCGCATGGCCGAACCGGAACGCTGCGCGCGGCGCTCGCCGCCAAGGCAAGCGAAAAGACGAAGGAAACCTCCGCTTTTGCGGCCGCGCAGGTGCTGCTCGGCCGCTGCGACCCCGAGGCGCGCGCCGCGACGCCGTTCGGCTTCTATGCCTGGCTGCTTGGCGCCGCGGGCGGGCGGGCGAAATTCCTGCGCCGGCTCGGCCCCGAGGCCGCCGATGCGCTCGACGAGTTCCTCGCGCTCGCGCTCGACTACGAGCGGCGCGAGGCGCCCTCGCTGCAAGGCTTCATGGCGTGGCTGCGCGCGGCGCAAACCGAGATCAAGCGCGACATGGAGATCTCCCGCGACGAGGTGCGGGTGATGACCGTGCACGGCGCCAAGGGCCTGGAGGCGCCCCTGGTGATCCTCGCCGATACGACTTCTCCCCCCACGGGCCCGCGGCCGCCGCGATTGCTCGCTGTGCCGGCGCCGCGCGCCGCGCCGGGCACGCCCGACCGCATCGTCTGGGCCGGGCGCAAGATCACGGATGTGGGCGCCGTCGCGGCGGCGCGGCAAGACGCGCTTGCCGAAGCCGAGCACGAATATCGCCGTCTTCTCTATGTCGCGATGACGCGCGCCGCCGACCGGCTGATCGTCGCCGGCTGCGAGGGCGAGCGCACCCGCCGACCCGGCTGCTGGTACGACCTCGTGCTCGCCGGCCTGCGCGACCGCGAGGGTTTCGAGACGATCGGCGACGGCGACGCGCAGATCTGGCGCTACCGCAAGGTCGTCGAGACGACGCCCGGACCCGCGGCCAAGACGACCGCGCAGGGCGAGTTCGCCTTGCGCGCGCCCTTCCCGGCCTGGCTGAGGCAAAACGCGCCCGCCGAGGCGGAGCAACCCACGACCATCACGCCGTCGGAGGGCGACGATGCGACGCCGGCCGAACGCCAGAGCGCCGGCGGCGAAGCACGCCGCCTCGCGATCGCGCGCGGCACGCTCATCCATCGGCTGATGCAGGCCTTGCCCGACATCGCACTGGCGCGGCGCACCGAGGCGGCGCGGCGCTACCTCGCGCGTGCCGGCACCGACCTCGACGCGGCCGAACATGACGCGCTGATCGCGACGGCGCTGCGGATCTTCGACGACCCGCGTTTCGCCGCGCTGTTCTCGCCCGGCAGCCGCGCCGAGGTGCCGATCGTCGGCCGCCTTGCGCGCCCGGGGCGCAAGCCGCTGCTGGTCTCCGGCCAGATCGACCGGCTCGTCGTCACGGCCGAGGCAGTGCTGATCGCCGACTACAAGAGCAACCGCCCGGCGCCGCGCACGCTCGCGGAGGCGGCGAAGTCCCATCCGGCCTATGTGCGCCAACTCGCGCTCTATCGCGCTGTGATCGGCAAGCTCTATCCCGGGCGCACCGTGCGGGCCGCGCTGATCTGGACCGATGTACCTGATTTGATGGAACTATCGCCCGCCATGCTGGACGCCGAGGTGACGCGTCTCACCTCCGCGTGAGCCCGCCTTGACGCTTCCGGCTGCCGTCCATACGTTCGCGTTCCCTTAGCGGGCAGGATTCGCCCGCTCCCACACGAGAATCGAGGTGTCCCATGGGGGTTGGCAAAGTTTCCGATGCGGATTTCGACGCGCAGGTCCTGCAGTCGAAGGAGCCGGTGGTCGTCGACTTCTGGGCCGAGTGGTGCGGCCCGTGCAAGATGATCGCGCCGGCGCTGGAAGAGATCGCGGCCGGCCCGCTCAACGGCAAGGTCAAGATCGTCAAGCTCAACGTCGACGAGAGCCCGGCGACCGCGCAGAAATACGGCATCATGTCGATCCCGACGCTGATGCTATTCAAGAACGGCGAGCTCGCCTCGCGCCAGGTTGGCGCCGCGCCCAAGCAGAAGCTGGAGCAGTGGATCACATCGGCCGCGGCGGCGTCGTGAGAAAGGATTATCGTCATGGCCGGGCTCGTCCCGGCCATCCACGTCTTGCGCTCTGGCAAAGACGTGGATGCGCGGGTCAAGCCCGCGCATGACGGAGAGAATGGTTGATTAGATCGGCCGCAACCATCATGGTTGCGGCCGGTTTTTTTGTGCCCGCGGACGCAAGCATCCCATGACCACCAAAGTCGAACTCACTCTCGCGTGCGGCGACTACGAGATCACGCGCCCGTTGATGGACGGCACGGTCCGACCCGACGGCATCGACCTCAAGGTCGTGACCGCGATGGACTCGCCGACCCGCCACTGGCGTTTTTTGCGCAACCGCGAGTTCGACACGGCCGAGGTGTCGTGCTCGTCCTACATGGCGGCGCGCGACAACGGCCTGCCGTTTCGCGCCATCCCGGTGTTTCCGCATCGCCGCTTCCGCCACGGCTTCGTCTTCATCAACACCGCCAAGGGCATCGCCAAGCCGACCGACCTGATCGGCAAGAAGGTCGGCGTCAAATTCTTCCTCAACACCGCGGCGCTGTGGCTGCGCGGCATCCTGGAGCACGACTACGGCGTGCCGTTCCGGTCGATCGACTGGTACACCGAGCTCGACGAGGACATCGCGCAGGTCGCGCTCGACGGCGTGCGCATCACGCGCGTGCCGCAGGGCAAGACGATCGTCGATATGCTGGTCGCCGGCGAGCTCGACGCCGTGCTGCACCCGGACCTGATCAAGCCGCTGCGCGACCGCGATCCGCGCGTCGGCCGCCTTTTCCCCGACTACAAGGCCGAGGAGGCCGCGTGGTTCGCGAAGACCGGCATGTTCCCGATCATGCACGTGGTCGGCTTTCGCCAGGAGATCGTCGAGAAGTACCCGTGGGTGCCGGTCAACATGTACGCGGCGTTCGAGGAGGCGAAGGCGATCGCGATGAAGCGCATGGAGAACCCGCGTATCGCGCCGCTCGCCTGGTACCGCGAGGCCTGGGAGGAGCAGCAGACGCTGATGGGGGCCGATCCGTGGGAGTACGGATTGAGCGAGCAGAACCGCAAGAATCTTGAGACCATGGTCGGCTACTCGCACGAGCAGGGGCTGATCCGGCGGCGGATTCCGCTGGAAGAGCTTTTCCTCAGCGTGTCAGTCGGCGAAGGGCGTGGTGAGCATACGTTCTAGCCACGTTGGCGGCGGCGACCTCGGCCGAACACGGCCATTGGAATCATTGCTGTTATCCCAGTTGGGTCCTTCTGCCAAAATGTCTCGCCGCCCGCCGGCTTCGTGTTTAGCCACATCGGCCCGCATTCTGACCTGCGACGAGTAGCCCGGATGAGGCGCGAAGCGCCGATATCCGGGAACCGTCCCACCCGGATATCGCCTTGCGGCTCATCCGGCTACGAGCTGATGTCGAAGCGTTTTGCCCTACCATTGAAATTTCAGGCGAAATCGAATTCGTTCTGCCAAAATCCGAATTTGGTTGTAAGATGATTAATATTACAACTTATAGTATAAGCCACGTTCGCCATTTGGCGAGGCACGACGTCACGGCTTGCGCCGGGCCAGCATGCTCGCCGCATACGTCTCGGCATCGTTTTTCCTCGACGATTAAGCGCGAAGCCGGCCGCCAGCAAGAATAAGGCGATCGATTTCGACGAAATTCCCGCCATACGCGTTACAGGTCCGTGTCAACGCGCGTAATCGCCAAGTCCTCCCATGACGCTTTCCTTGCATCCGCCCCTTCCACCGATGGAAGCACTCTCGGTCGAGACGATTCCGACTGGGCCCGAATGGCAATACGAGCCGAAATGGGATGGCTTCCGCTGCCTGGTGTTTCGCGACGGCGACAAGGTCGAGCTGCAATCGAAATCCGGCAAGCCGCTTACGCGCTATTTTCCCGAGATCGTCACGGCCGTGCGGGCGGTCAAAGCGAAACGCTTCGTGCTCGACGGCGAGATCGTGGTGCCGGACGGCCGCGCGTTCTCGTTCGACGCGCTGCTGCAGCGAATTCATCCAGCGGCGAGTCGGGTCAAGCGGCTGGCTGACGAGACGCCTGCGCTGATGATCGTGTTCGACCTGCTCGCCGACGAACGCGGCGAGGCGCTGGTCGATCTCCCGCTCGCCGAGCGCCGGCCGCTCCTGGACAAATTTGCGCGCAAGCACCTGCGCGGCCACGACCGTTTCCGCCTCTCACCGGCGACGACTCGCCTTGCTGACGCGAAGGGCTGGCTCAAGCGCGTCGGCGCAACCCTCGACGGCATCATCGCCAAGCGGCGCGACCTGCCCTACCGCGCGGGCGAGCGCACCGGCATGGAGAAGATCAAGAACTATCGCAGCGCCGACTGCGTGATCGGCGGCTTCCGCTACAACGAAGGCAAGAAGGTGGTGGGCTCGCTGCTGCTCGGCCTCTACGACGACGAGGGCCTGCTCAACCACATCGGCTTCACGTCGACGATCGCCGCCAAGGACAAGCCGGCGCTGACGCGCAAGCTCACGAAGCTGGTCGCGCCGCCCGGCTTCACGGGCGGCAAGCCCGGCGGACCGAGCCGCTGGTCGACGGAGCGCTCGGCGCAATGGCAGCCGCTCAAGCCGAAGCTCGTCGTCGAGGTCTGCTACGACCATTTCTCCGGCGGCCGCTTCCGCCACGGCACGCGGCTGCTGCGCTGGCGGCCCGACAAGGCGCCGCGGCAGTGCACGATGGCGCAGGTCCGGCAGAAGACGGCGGATTTGATGAAGCTGCTGGGGTGAGGAGCGGCCTCTTTCTTTAGAGTATGACAGTGTCATATAATGGATGAGCAAAATCCAGGAGACGACATGCGCAGCAGCAAGCCGATCACGGTCACGCTTGGTCCACAGCAAGCGAGCCTCGAGGCGCGCTTGAAATCCGGGGAATACGCCTCGGCCAGCGAGGTCATCCGCACCGCTCTTCGCGCCCTCGACCGCCAAGACGCCGCACTGGATGAATATCTGCGCGCGAAAGTGCAGGCATCGCTGAAAGACCCGCGACCGAGCATCCCGGCCGCCGACGTCTTCAAGCGCCTGCGCAGCCGCCACGCGCGCAAGCTCAAAGCGCGCACACGTGGCGTTTGAGATTTACTTCCGGCCACAGGCCGAGGCGGATCTGATTGGCCTCTATGAGTACATTGCCGAGAAATCCAGTCCGAGAATCGCTGGCGGATACATTGACCGAATCGAAGCGGCATGCATGGCGCTGGCGGAATTTCCCGAGCGCGGTACTCGTCGAGATGATCTTGCCCCCGGACTGCGCACCATCGGTTTTGAACGCCGCGCGACCATCGCGTTTCGCGTCGTGAGAACCCGCGTGGAAATCATGACAATTGCGTACGGCGGCCGGGACTTCGAAAGCGATCTGCAAGAGGACTGACGATCAGCTCGCACCCGGTGCCTTCCGTAACACGTAGAGGCGCATAGATCGGCGGCCGTGGCTAAAGCCGGCAGTTTAAGTCGATGAACTTGCTAAGCAAGCGTAGCCGCATCGAGCGTAGCGAAATCCGCAGTTGCTTACAGCGCACGCAAGATCCCGGGTTGCGCTCAACCCGGGCTACGCCGGCACCGTCCCGTTCGCCGCCAGCACATCGCCCGCCAAATACAGCGACCCCGTGATCAGCACCCGCGGCGGCGGTGACAGCTCCAGCGCGCGCACCATGTCGAGCGCTTCCTCGATGCTGCCCGCGCTCTGCGCCGCGAGGCCGATGCGCTGCGCCGCGGCGGCGAGCGCCTCGGGCGTGAGCCCCTTCTCGCCGCCGACCGGCACGGCGACCAGCGCGCGAGCCAAACCGGTGAAATTGCGCAAAAATCCTTCCGTGTCCTTGGTCGACAGCATGCCGACCACCAGCACGAGCGGGCGCGACACCCGTTCCTCGAGATCGGCGAGCGCGCCCGCGACGATGCGGCCGCCGTCGGCGTTGTGGCCGCCGTCGAGCCAGAGCTCGCTGCCGGCGGGCACGCGGCCGAGCAGGTGGCCGCTCGCGAGGCGCTGCATGCGGGCGGGCCAGTCGGCCGCGACGATGCCCCGCTCGAACGCGTGCGGCGGCAGCTTGAGCTCGGCGGCGCGTAGCGTCGCGATCGCGGTGCCGGCATTGTCGAACTGGTGGCGGCCGAACAGGCGCGGCGGCGGCAGGTCGAGCAGGCCGTTCGTGTCCTGGTAGACGAGGCGGCCGCGCTCCTCGCCGGCGACCCAGTCCTGGCCGGCGACGAAGAGCGGCGCGCCGACCTCCTCGGCGCGCGCCGTGATGACGGCGAGCGGGCCTTCGGTCTGGCGCGCGATCACGGCCGGCACGCCGCGGCGCAGGATCGCGGCCTTCTCGGTCGCGATCTTCTCCAGCGTGTCGCCAAGAAATTCGATGTGGTCCATCGACACCGGCGTGATCACGCTGGCGAGCGGGCGCTCGACCACGTTGGTCGCATCGAGCCGGCCGCCGAGGCCGACCTCGAGGAGGAGCACATCGGCGGGATGGCGCGAGAAGATCAGCAGGCCGGCCGCCGTCTCGATCTCGAACACCGTGATGGGGGCATCGCCATTCTGGCGCTCGCAGTCGGCGAGCGCCGCGGCGAGCTCGTCGTCATCGACCAGCACGCCGCCGACACCACCCGGCCCCTGGCGGCCGAGGCGGAAGCGCTCGTTGATCCGCACGAGGTTTGGCGAGGTGTAGACGTGCACGCTTTTGCCGGCCGCTTCGAGCATCGCGCGCATGAAGGCGACGGTCGAACCCTTGCCGTTGGTGCCGGCGACATGGATGACGGGCGGCAGGCGCCGCTCGGGGTGGCCGAGCGCATCGAGGATGCGCCACATGCGATCGAGCGAGAGGTCGATACGCTTGGGATGCAGCGCCAGGAGCCGCGCCAGGATCGCGTCGACTTGGGTCATTTGATGGAATGAGGTTGAGAGGGGCACAGTGCCTGCGCTCCCTCTCCCCGCTCTTCGCGGGGAGAGGGTTGGGGTGAGGGGCGCTTCCACGCGCTCCGGATTCGCGGAGAGCCCCCCTCACCCCGACCCTCTCCCCCTAAAGGGGGAGAGGGAGCGCGAGCGGCGTGCCTAGTCAATCAACCCTCCGCCGGCGCGGGGAGCGCCGGCTGGTCGGGCGGCGGCGGCATCGCGGAATCCGGCGGCGGCGCGGCGGGCGCCTTGGTGAGAAGGCGGCAGAGGTTCGCGAGTATCGCGCGCAGCTCGTGGCGATGCACCACCATGTCGACCATGCCGTGCGCGCGCAGGTACTCGGACTTCTGGAAGCCTTCGGGGAGCTTCTCGCGGATGGTCTGCTCGATCACGCGCGGGCCCGCGAAGCCGATGAGCGCGCCGGGCTCGGCGATCTGCACGTCGCCCAGCATGCCGTAGGACGCCGTGACGCCGCCGGTGGTCGGGTTGGTGAGCACGACGATGTAGGGCCTGCCGGCCTCGCGCAGGCGCTGCACCGCGACCGTGGTGCGCGGCAGCTGCATGAGCGAGAGGATGCCCTCCTGCATGCGCGCGCCGCCCGAGGCGACGAACAGGATGAACGGCGTGCCGCGGTCGACCGCGGTCTCCAGGCCCTTGATCACCGCCTCGCCGGCCGCCATGCCGAGCGAGCCGCCCATGAAGTCGAAGTCCTGCACACCGATCACCACCGGCAGGCCATCGAGCTTGCCGTAGCCGAGCTTGATCGCGTCCTTGAGGCCGGTCTTGGTGCGCGCGTCCTTGAGGCGGTCGGCGTAGCGGCGTTCGTCGCGGAATTTGAGCGGATCGATCGCGACATCCGGCACGCCGACGTCGAACCAGGTCTGGCCGTCGAACATCGATTTGAGGCGCGCGGCCGCGCCCATGCGCATGTGGTAGTTCGAGCCCGGGATGACGAACTCGTTCGCCTCGACGTCCTTGAAGAAGACGAGCTGGCCCGACTCCGGACACTTGATCCAGAGGTTTTCCGGCACGTCGCGCCGCTGCAGGAAGTTGCGGATCTTCGGCCGCACGACGTTGGAGATCCAGTTCATGATCAGCCTCTTGTCTCGGCGCTCGCGCTCCCTCTCCCCGCGCTTGCGGGGAGACGGGTTGCCGTGCGGGGCACTGACTCGAGCGCGTTACAACGTTCGCAACAACTCGCAGAGGCGCCCACTCACCCCACCCTTCCCCGCAAGGCGTGGATGGCAGGGACAAGCCCGGCGCAGTGACTCACCTCGCATATAGACCTTCGCCTACTCCGCTGCGACCCGGCCGGCGCCGCGGACGCCGGCCGCCAAGTCTGCCACGAGATCGGTCACGGCCTTAACGGTGCGCGGCGTCGCCTTGCCGCCGGCGTCGAGGCTGGCCCTGACCGCATCGACCAGGGCCGAGCCGACCACGACGCCGTCGGCGCCGCGCGCGATCGCGGCGGCGGCCTGCGCGGTGCGGACGCCGAAGCCGACCGCGACCGGCAGCCTGGTGTGGCGCTTGATGCGCGCGACCGACTCGGTGACACGTTTCGGATCAGGCGCGGCCGCCCCGGTGATGCCGGCGACCGAGACGTAGTAGACGAAGCCCGACGTGTTCGCGAGCACGGCCGGCAGGCGCTTGTCGTCGGTCGTCGGCGTCGCGAGGCGGACGAAGTTGAGGCCGGCCTTGAGCGCCGGCAGACAGAGCTCCTCGTCCTCCTCGGGCGGAAGGTCGACGACGATGAGGCCGTCGACGCCGGCCGCCTTGGCGTCGGCGAGGAACTTGTCGACGCCGTAGATGTAGATCGGATTGTAGTAACCCATCAGCACGATCGGCGTTTCGTCGTCGCTTTCGCGGAAGGCGCGCACCAGCGCGAGCGTCCTGGTCATGCGTGCGCCCGCCGCGAGTGCGCGCACGCCCGCCGCCTGGATCGCCGGTCCGTCGGCCATCGGATCCGTGAACGGCATGCCGAGCTCGATGAGGTCGGCACCGGCCGCCGGCAGCGCCTTGGCGATGGCGAGCGAGGTCTCGTGATCGGGATCGCCCGCCATCGTGAAGGTCACGAGCGCGGCGCGGCCCTCCTGCTTGAGGGCGGCGAAGCGGCGGTCGATGCGCGTCGTCATTTCGTTTTTCCTGGCGTCTTGCTCTCCAGGAACGCCTCGACGGAGGCGAGGTCCTTGTCGCCGCGGCCGGAGAGGTTGACCACCATCAGGTGATCCTTCGGCCTCTGACGGCGCGAGGTCGAACACGCGGGCGAGCGCATGCGCGGGCTCGAGCGCCGGGATGATGCCCTCGAGCTTGCTGCAGAGCTGGAAGGCGGCGACCGCCTCGTCGTCGGTGGCGGAGAGGAATGTCACCCGGCCCATGTCGTTGAGCCAGGCGTGCTCGGGCCCGATGCCCGGATAGTCGAGGCCGGCCGAGATCGAATGCGCTTCCTCGATCTGGCCGTCACCATCCATCAGTAGATAAGTGCGGTTGCCGTGCAGCACGCCGGGCTTGCCGCCGGCGATCGACGCCGCATGCTTGCCGCTCGTGATGCCGTGGCCGGCCGCTTCGACGCCGTAGATCTCGATCGCGCGGTCGTCGAGGAAGGGATGAAACAGGCCCATGGCGTTGGAGCCGCCGCCGATGCAGGCGATGAGCGAGTCGGGAAGGCGGCCTTCGGCCTTTTGCATCTGCTCGCGCGTCTCACGGCCGATGATCGACTGGAAGTCGCGCACCAGCGCCGGATAGGGATGCGGGCCCGCGACCGTGCCGATGCAGTAGAAGGTATCGGCGACGTTGGTGACCCAATCGCGCAGCGCCTCGTTCATCGCGTCCTTGAGCGTGCGCGAGCCCGACGTGACGCCGCGCACCTCGGCGCCCAGCATCTTCATGCGCAGCACGTTCGGCTTCTGCCGCTCGACGTCGACCTCGCCCATATAGACGACGCAGGGCAGGCCGAACTTGGCGCACAGCGTCGCGGTCGCAACCCCGTGCATGCCGGCGCCGGTCTCGGCGATGATGCGCGTCTTGCCCATGCGCCGCGCCAGCATGATCTGGCCGAGCACGTTGTTCACCTTGTGCGCGCCGGTGTGATTGAGCTCCTCGCGCTTGAAGTAGATCTTCGCGCCGCCGCAATGGGCGGTGAGCCGCTCGGCGAAATAGAGCGGCGACGGACGCCCCACATAAGTCGCGAGATGGCCGTCCATCTCCTTCTGGAAGTCCGGGTCGACCTTGGCGGCCGCGTAGGCGCGCTCCAGCTCGAGGATCAGCGGCATCAGCGTCTCGGCAACGAAGCGGCCGCCATAGATGCCGAAATGACCGCGCTCGTCGGGGCCAGTCCGAAACGAATTGGGTTGCTGGACGGTCATGCGTTGTTTGCGATCTTTGTGCTTTCTCGCGCGGCCGCGCGCGCGGCGCGGATGAAGGCGCGGATCTTGTCCGGGTCCTTCTCGCCCGGCGCGCGCTCGACCCCGGAGGAGACGTCGACGCCGGGCGCGCGCGTCACGCGAAGCGCCTCGGCAACATTGTCGGCATCGAGGCCGCCTGAAAGCATGAAGGCGAGGCCCGGGTCAAGGTTCTCCAGGAGATGCCAGTCGAAGGCCTTGCCGAGCCCGCCCGGCCGGGTCGCATCGCGCGGCGCGCGGGCGTCGAACAGCAGGCGGTCGGCGACCTTCTCGTAGATGCGAATGGGCGCGAGGTCCTCAGGCCCCGCGATCGGCAACGCCTTCATGACGGGCAGGCCGAAGCGGGCTTTCACGACGGCGACGCGATCCGGGCTCTCGCGGCCGTGGAGTTGCAGCAGATCGGGCGCCAGCGCCTCGATGACGCCGGCCAGCACGTCATCGGTCGCGTCGACCGTCAGCGCGACCTTTTGCGCGCGGCCGCGCACGCGCAGCCCGAGCGGGCGCGCGGTCTCGAGCGCCACATGGCGCGGCGACGGCGGAAAGAACACGAAGCCGACCATGTCGGCGCCGGCGTCCAGCGCCACGTCGAGCGCGTCGGGTGTGGAAAGGCCGCAGATTTTGACGAGCAGAGACATCTTCACATCGCATACCGAAACTCGACTGCGTCATTGCCCGCCCCCGATCAAGTCGGGGGTAAACTCCAGCGGGCAATCCAGTAAACGCAGCCGGTCGTGACAGGCACGACTTGGCCATCCCTCCAATGTCACGGAGTACTGGATCGCCCGCTTTCGCGGGCGATGACGCCGTCATAGCGGGCAGGCTCACCCTATCACAAGGACCCGGCCGAGGCCTATTTGAGCCCCCGCCACACCAGCACGGCGGCGGCCAGGTCCTCGATCGCGCTGCCGACGGACTTGAACAGGGTGATCTGCCGCTCCGACGTGCGGCCCTTGAGCTTGCCGCGGGTGAGCTCGACCAGGTCGCCGCGGATATCCTTGCGGGTGATCACGCCGCGGCGCAGCGGGATCACCATGTCGCCGGCCTCCTTCAGCGCCCCGTCGCGCGTGTCGACGAAGATGCGGGCGCGCTTGACCGCGTCGTTGTCGGCCTCGCGCATCTTCGGCGTGAAGCCGCCGACGAGGTCGACATGCGCACCCGGCTTGAGCCATTGCCCGCGCAGGATCGGCTCGGTCGCGAGCGTCGCGCAGCAGACGATGTCGGCCTCGGCGACGGCGGCGGCGAGATCGTCGGCGATCATCGCCTCGATGCCGGTGACCGCAAGCCCGAAAGCGAGCGAGACGGCGCGACCATGCGAGCGGTTCCACAGCGTGACGCGCTTGATGGGCCGCACCGCCATGTGGGCGCGCACGAGATGCGGCGCGAGCGCGCCGGCCCCGATCATCACGAGATGCTCGGCGTCGGCGCGCGCCAGATAGCTCGCCGCGAGCGCCGAGGCGGCGGCGGTGCGCCAAGCCGTCAGCGCGCGCGCGTCCATCAGGGCGAGCGGCGCGCCGGTCGCGCCCGACATCAGCAGGTAGTTGCCGTGCAGCGACGGATTCCCGGCGGCCGCATTCTCGGGGAAGATGGTGACGACCTTGCAGCCGAGAAAGCGCTCGTCCGCGGCGCCGTCGGTCTTCCACGCCGGCATCAGCAGCAAGGTCGCGTCGCGCCCGGCTTGCGGCAGCGTGTGATGATGGCGCACCGGCGCCGCGATGCCGCCGCCCGCGAAGGCCGCGTGCAGCGCCTCGATCAGCGCCGGATAGGTCAGCGTCGCGGCGATGTCGTCGGCCGTGATGATGCGCAGGGGCTTTTCCGCCACGGATCGACTAAAGCGGGATGACTTTTCTTCGAATTGCCATCACGCTTCAGCTCCTTGTTTGAGCATGATCTTTCCCGAAAAACCGGCACCCACTTTTCGGGATTTTACGCCGCCGGCGGACGCAGCGACAGCGGTCGCGGCGCGGACGCGGCCTCGCGGGCCGCGATCTCGCGGCGCAGCCGGTCGATCTCGTTGCGCGCGGCGCGCAGCTCGTTCTCGGTGCGGCGGGCGGCGCGCCGCCACCTGCCCTGCTTGAGCCAGGACGCGATGCCGCCGATGATCACGCCGGCGATCACCAGCACGAACACCAGCACGAACAACGGCGCGTGCAGCACGAAGGCGGGCGCGGCGGCGTTGAACGGATCGAACGAGACCGCGACGATCTCGCGATTCGCGACCGCCAAGGCGACGATGACGAGGCCGAGCGGAACCAGAACGAGGAAGCTGACGATCTTGCGGATCATGGTCGCGGGCTTCGCCTGTCAATCAAAGCGCGCGAGCTTGCGGCTGCGCAGACCCTCAGGCCGGCTCGCTCCGGTTCAGGCGCTCGCGCATTTCCTTGCCGGTCTTGAAGAACGGCACGTATTTCTGGTCGACCGACACGTGCGCGCCGGTGCGCGGATTGCGCCCCGTCCGCGCCGGGCGGTTCTTCACCGAGAAGGCGCCGAAGCCGCGCAATTCGACGCGGTCGCCGCGCGCCATGGCGGCGATGATCTCGCCGAGAATCGCGTTGACGATGTTCTCGACGTCTCGCTGGTAGAGATGCGGATTCTGCTCCGAGATCCGCTGCACGAGCTCCGACTTGATCATGTCTGCCGTCTCGGCCGCCCCCCCTGCGTGGCCGTGCGGGACGATCCTGCACGCCGCCGAACTGCGCAACGGACGCTTAACTGCTTGAGCATGATCTTGTCCGAAAACCGGTACCACCCCGGATCAGGTCCGAGAGCCGGCTGTTTCGGGATCCGTGCTCTAGTTCGCACCCGAAGGGTGCCAAAGCGCCAACAGACCGTCAAGGTTCAGACTTTCCATTCCGCGCACGGCGCCCGTGTCCGCAACCCGGCGGGCGAGCCCGCGCAGCCCGGCCGCGTCGAGCACGGCGACGACGCCGGCATGCAGGAAGGACAGCTCGGAGAGCCGCGGCTCCAGGCGCCAGTCGCGTACCGGCAGCTTGGCGTCGATGCCCTTGTTCTTGGCGAGCCAGTCGATCGCGGTCTGCTCGTCGCCGATCTGGTCGATCAGCTTGAGGCCGACCGCCTGGCGGCCGGTGAAGACCCGTCCGTCGGCGACCTTCTCGAGCTCATCGCCGGTGAGCTTGCGGCGGTCCTGCACCATGGTGCGGAACCAGGCGTACGAATCCTTCACGATCGCGTCGAGCGCCGCCGTCGCCTCGGGGCTTGTCGGCTCGAAGCCGTTGGGCGCGGCCTTGAGCGGCGTCGAGCGTACGGTTTCGACCTTCACGCCGATGGTTTTGAGCAGGTCGGCGAAGTTCGGATACTGGAAGAGCACGCCGATCGAGCCGACCAGCGAGGTGTCCTCGGCGATGATGTGGTCGGACGCCATGGCCGCGATATAGCCGCCCGAGGCCGCGAGGGCGTCGACCACCACCACGGTCGGCTTCTTGGCGGAGACGACGCGCAGCGCGTCGTGCAGTTGCTGCGAGCCCGCCGTGGTCCCGCCCGGGCTGTCGATATGGATGATAACGGCGCGCACATAGCTCGCCTTGGAGAGGCGGGTGAGCGCCTCGACCCGATCGCGGTCGCCGCGGATCAGCCCGCTGATATTGACGCGGGCGATCTGCCCGCCGCCGACCTCGGAGAGGCCATCGCGCCCGAGCGTCCCCGCCACCGCGATGATCGCCATGATCGCGACCGCCACCGCGACGACGCGCCAGAACGTGAGCTTACGCCGCATGCGGCGGCGATCGACGATGAGATCGGCATCGAGCGACATGGGTGAACCTCAGCTTCCGGGGTCCGATTCGCGGAGAAAGTGCCGCGCAGCGAAATCGCGGTCAATGGCACGCAGCAACGCACCGCAATTGTGGCAAATGAAGGCGGAAGGCGTGTGACCAGCGTCGGGTAGGTTGGGTCGAGCTCTTGCGAGACCCAACGCGGGGTATGGCCATGTTGGATCTCGCAAGAGCTCGACCCAACCTACAAGAAATCCATCGCCGGCCGTGACCCGGAAAAAGGCGGCCGCTGACCGGCGGCCGCCTGTCCGTGTCCAATTACTCTTACTTCTCGCCGGGCTTCTCTCCCGCCCGCTTGAGCGCGGTGCCGAGAATGTCGCCGAGCGTCGCGCCCGAGTCGGAGGAGCCGTACTGGGCGATCGCCTCCTTCTCCTCGGCGACCTCGAGCGCCTTGATCGAGATCTGCACCTTGTGGGTGCGGCGGTCGAACTGGGTGACGCGCCCGTCGACCTTCTGGCCGACCGCGAAGCGCTCGGGCCGCTGCTCGGAGCGGTCGCGGGCGAGCTCGGCGCGCCGGATGAAGGTGGTGAGGTCGGTGCCGACGATCTTGGCCTCCAGGCCCCCTTCCTTCACCTCGGTCACCTCGCAGGTGACGACCGCACCCTTCTTGAGCTCGCCGGCCTCCGCGAACGGATCGCCTTCGAGCTGCTTGATGCCGAGCGAGATGCGCTCCTTCTCGACGTCGACGTCGAGCACCTGCGCCTTCACGTGGTCGCCCTTCTTGTACTCCTCGATCACCTGCTCGCCCGGACGCTTCCAGTCGAGATCGGAGAGATGGACCATGCCGTCCACGTCGCCGTCGAGGCCGAGGAAGAGGCCGAACTCGGTCTTGTTCTTGACCTCGCCCTCGATGAGCGAGCCGGGCGGATACTTCTCGACGAAGACCTCCCACGGATTGCGCATGGTCTGCTTGAGGCCGAGCGAGATGCGGCGCTTGACCGGATCGACCTCGAGGATCTGCACCTCGACCTCTTGCGAAGTCGAGACGATCTTGCCCGGGTGCACGTTCTTCTTGGTCCACGACATCTCGGAGACGTGGATCAGGCCCTCGATGCCGGGCTCGAGCTCGACGAACGCGCCGTAGTCGGTGATGTTGGTCACGCGGCCCTTGAAGCGGGTGCCGACCGGGAACTTGGCCTCGATGCCCTGCCACGGATCGGCCTGCAGCTGCTTCATGCCGAGCGAGATGCGGTGCGTCTCGTGGTTGATCTTGATGATCTTGACCTTCACCTGCTGGCCGATGTTGAGCACCTCGGACGGGTGATTGACGCGCCGCCATGCGATGTCGGTGACGTGCAGGAGGCCGTCGATGCCGCCGAGGTCGACGAAGGCGCCGTAGTCGGTGATGTTCTTCACCACGCCGTCGATGACCTGGCCCTCTTCGAGGTTCTGCACCAGCTCCTGGCGCTGCTCGGCGCGGGTCTCTTCCAGCACGGTGCGGCGCGACACGACGATGTTGCCGCGGCGGCGGTCCATCTTCAGGATCTGGAACGGCTGCGGCACGTTCATCAGCGGGGTCACGTCGCGGATCGGCCGGATGTCGACTTGCGAACGCGGCAGGAACGCCACGGCGCCGTCGAGGTCGACCGTGAAGCCGCCCTTGACCTGGTTGAAGATGACGCCCTGGACCTTCTCGTTGCCCTGGAACGCCTTCTCGAGCTTGCCCCAGCTCTCCTCGCGCCGCGCCTTGTCGCGCGACAGCACCGCCTCGCCGAGCGCGTTCTCGACCCGCTCGAGATAGACCTCAACCTCATCGCCGACCTTGAGCTCGCCCTGGCGGCCTGGACCGGTGAACTCGCGGACCGCCACGCGGCCCTCGGTCTTGAGGCCGACGTCGATGACGGCCATGTCCTTTTCGATGGCGACGATCGTGCCCTTGATCACGGACCCTTCGTGCAGATTGCCGGAGGTGAACGACTCCTCGAGCATCGAGGCGAAATCTTCGCGCGACGGCGCAGCAGCGGTGACAGCCATGAACTCTCCTGATGCGGCGCGCCGGCGGTTGACGACAAATGGCATTCCGAACGGACGGGGCCGGAGGTCCCGCTGACCTCCGACAACTGCCAAACAGGTTGGCAGGCCGGCGCCTCATGGCCCGGCGTTCGGAACGATGTTTGATCTCCGGCGGCCGCGGTCCTTTGCGCATGATCTGGTCCGAAAGGCCGCGACCCCGGATCACGTCCGGTGCAAGCTTTTCGGGACCACGCGAATTGGCGCATCACGTGATGCGCCGGAAGCTGGACCGAGCGGGCTGATCCTCCACGACGAAGGCGCGGTCATCCGCGCCTTCGGCCCGCCCAGGCGGCCTCGACAAAGGCGACGGCGTCCCGGAACGGCCGGACTTATACGGAGATACGGCCGGCCCGGCAAGGGCTTCAGGCGCGTGTCGGGCGGCGTCGGGCGGCATTTCGCGGGGCGTCGAAACCCTTGATTTACCTGATTTCGCGATCGCGCGGCGGCCCTCCGCCCGATTGCCTGTCCTTTAAGCAATCCCCCCTAGGATACCCTCAGAAATGGGGAGAGAGGATCCAATGACAAACGTGTTCATCTGCTGCGCTTTCGCGATCGCCGGAATGCTCGGCCAGTTCGCCATGGGCGCCGTGCCGGCGATCATGATGACGGTCTGAGCCGGCCCGCCCGCGCTTATCGTTTGAGCGCGATCTTTTCCGAAAACCGGTATCCCCCGGATCAGGTCCGGGGCAGGCTTTTTCGGGATCATGCTCTAGCGAGCCCGCACCGCCGTCCGCGTCCGCTCGACGATGGCGATCGCCGCGACGACCGCCTGCTCGACGTCGAGCAGCGTCGTGTCGAGCTCGTGCGCATCCGCAGCCTTCTTGAGCGGCGCGACCGCGCGGCTCGTGTCGCGCGCGTCGCGACGCATGATGTCGGCCAGGATCTCGGCTTCGTCGGCCGCGCTGCCCGCGGCGCGGAATTCGCGCGTGCGGCGCTGCGCGCGCACCTGCGGCGTCGCGGTGACGAAGATCTTCACGTCCGCGTCCGGGCAGATGACGGTGCCGATGTCGCGCCCGTCGAGCACGGCGCCGGGCGGCGTCGCCGCAAAGACGCGCTGAAAATCGAACAGGGCCGCCCGCACCTCGCCGATTGCGGAGACGACCGAGGCCGCCTCGCCGACCGCCGGACCCTTGAGCGCCGCCTCGTCGAAGGTCATGGGATCGAGCGATCGCGCCGCCGCGGCAGCGCGCGCCGGGTCGTCCGGCCGATGCCCCGCATCGAGCACCGCCTTGGCGACCGCGCGATAAAGCAGCCCCGTATCGAGGTGGCGCAGCCCGTAATGGGCCGCGAGCCGCTTGCCGAGCGTGCCCTTGCCCGATGCCGCCGGTCCATCGATCGCGATGATCATCTTCACCCTCCCCTGCAGGGGGAGAGTCGCGCGCCGCAGGCGCGCGGGGTGGGGCGAACGCCGTAACCGCGAAGTACGTCGCGCCGCCGGTCACCCCCACCCGATCGCGCTTTGCGCGATCGACCTCCCCCCTGCAGGGGGAGGTGAAGAGGGTCCGTTGCACGCGTCATGAAAAATCCGCGCCGAGCGAACGCATCAGATGCGCAAAGCCCGGGAAGCTGGTGGCGATGAAGGCCGCGTCGTCGACCGTCACCGGCCGCGTCGCCGCGACGCCCATCACCAGCGCCGCCATGGCGATGCGGTGATCCATGTGGGTCGCGACGGTCCCACCGCCCGGCACTTCGCCCTTGCCGTGCACGATCAGGTCGTCGCCCGCGATCTCCACCTCGATGCCGTTCGCCCGCAGCATGTCGGCGGTCGCGGCCAGGCGGTCGGATTCCTTGACGCGCAGCTCCTTGAGGCCGCGCATCACGGTGGTGCCGTGCGCGCAGGCGGCCGCGACCGCGAGCACCGGATATTCGTCGATCATCGTGGGCGCGCGCAGCGCCGGCACCTCGACGCCGCGCAGCGCACTGCCGCGCACGCGCAGGTCCGCCATCGGCTCGCCGGCGTCGGTGCGCGTCGCGAGCGTCTCGATATCGGCGCCCATCTCGCGCAGCGTGGCGATCAGCCCGGTGCGCAGCGGATTGGTCATCACGCCGGTCAGGATCACGTCCGAGCCGGGCACGATCAGCGCCGCCACCATCGGAAAGGCGGCCGAGGAGGGGTCGGCCGGCACCGTGACGGGCGCGCCCGCAAGCTCGGGCTGGCCGTTCAGCGTGATCTTGCGGCCGTGCGGCCCGTCCGGCTCGGAGACAATCTCGGCGCCGAAGTGGCGCAGCATCAATTCGGTGTGATCGCGGCTCGCCTCGCTTTCGATCACCGTGGTCGCGCCCGGCGCCGCGAGGCCCGCCAGCAGCACCGCCGACTTGATCTGCGCCGAGGGTACCGGCGTGCGGTAGACGATCGGAATCGGATCGCGCGCGCCGGCCAGCGTGAGCGGCAGCCGCGCACCCTCGGCGGACGCGAGCGCGCGCGCGCCGATCTGCTTCACCGGGTCGAGGATGCGCCCCATCGGCCGCTTGCGCAGAGAGGCGTCGCCGTCGAAGGTCGCGGTCACCGGGCAGCCCGCGACCGCGCCCATCACGAGCCGGCAGCCGGTGCCCGAATTGCCGAAATCGAGCGTCGCGGCCGGCGTGCGGAACCCGCCGACCCCGACCCCGTCGATCTCCCAGGCCCCCTCGCCGACCCGCTCGACCCGCGCGCCGAGGGCCGCCATGGCCTTGCTGGTGTTGATGACATCCTCGCCCTCGAGCAGGCCGGAAATCCGCGTCCGGCCGACCGCGAGCGCGCCCAGGATCAGCGCCCGGTGCGAGATCGACTTGTCGCCGGGCACGCGCAACCTCCCCTTGAGCGCGCCATTGCGGCGGGCGGTCAGCGGCGCGATGGCTGAATGCGAGGCCATGGATGCGGTCCGGCGGGAAAAAGCGTGCCGTCCTAGCACGATAGGGCGTGGCCGGACATCTTTCCGGGGCTCAGGAACTTTTAACGGCCGGCGCGCATGCACTATTGACAGGGCGTCCTCAAGTCGCCAAGGGGATGGCTCGCTTTTTCAACCCGGTCTCCAAGGAATACTGAACCGTGGCAAAGCCAGAGCTCGGTACGAAGCGCCTCTGCGCCGGTTGCGGCGCCAAGTTCTACGATCTTAACAAGGACCCGATCGTCTGCCCGAAGTGCGGCACGGTCTACGAGGTCGTCGTGGTCGCGCCACGCGGACGCCCGGATGCGGCCGCGGCGCGCGCCGCCGCGGCAGCGCCGGAGCCCGAGGCCGCGGAGCCGCAGGAGGCCGAGTTCGTCTCGCTCGAGGAGGCGGATGCGGAAGTCGAGGGCGCCAAGAAGCCGACCGACGAGGCGGGCGAGGAGGTCGAGATCGAGGAGGTGGAGGGCGATGACGACGACGACGCCACCTTCATCGAGGAGACCGAGGAAGAGGACACCGACGTCACCGAGATCATCGGCGGCGACATCGAGAACGAGGAGGAGACTTGAGATCGCGCCGGGATTGTGCGATCCGCTGTCTTCTCAAGGTGCATATCCCGGCGAAGTGGACACCGGTTCGCCGATAAGGAGCCGATAAGGATATGCACGAGTAACGAGTAAGACGAATGTTTCCGACGCGGCGTCCCAACGCCGCGTCCACCAGGCGGGGCCATAGCTCAGTTGGGAGAGCGCTTGAATGGCATTCAAGAGGTCGTCGGTTCGATTCCGATTGGCTCCACCAGCCTTCGCCCCCTTCGGGGGCTACGGCTCGGCAAGCCGCCTTCGCGAATTCAAGCCCCTCAAGGGAAAAGAGCGGCGAAGGCTGTCGCGCCGAAGCCCCAAGGGGGTAGCCGGACCGGTGCGAAGACATGAGGTACGTCTATATCCTGCGTAGTGAGGTCGGGTGCGAGCGTTACTACGTCGGGCTCACCGACGACCTTCGGGCAAGGCTTGGCAAGCACAACGCCGGCGAGGTCCCCTCACACGTCGAAATTTGCCCCTTGGACCCTGAAGACCTACGTGGGGTTCAGCGACGAGCAGAAAGCCGTCGAGTTCGAAAAATTCCTCAAATCCGCATCTGGCCGTGCATTCGCAAAGAAGCGGCTTTAGCATTTTAGCATTAAGGGGACGCCGCAAGGTCCACCCGGCCGCCCTTAGCGCAGGATCGACCAGCTCTGCGCGGGTCTCCGCCTCGTTCATGCCGCCTCCGGAAGCGGCGGAATGCGTGCTATACCGCGATGATGAACGGAGCCGTCATGTCGAAACCCGTGATCTTCACCGTTTCCGCAACCTGGGACCAGGAAGCCTCAGTCTGGAGCGGCCACTGCGACGACATTCCCGCCGCAGCCGATGCGCCGACGCTCGACGAACTGCTCGCGAAAATCTCCGCTATGGCGCTCGACCTGCTGCCGGACAATCATCCGCACATCGATCCGGCGTCGCTGTTCCTGCAGATCACCGCGCTGCGCGAAGCCGAGCCGACGGCTGCGTGAGTGGCCCCGCAGTTCGACCGTGCATTGCGTGATCTGCTGCGCGCGGCAGGCTGCGCGCTCGTGCGGCAAGGCAAAGGCAGTCACGAAATCTGGCACAGCCCGATCACGCGGCGAAACTTCCCGGTGCCGGTCGGCATCGCAAGCCGCCACACCGCCAACGCGATCTTGCGCCAGGCCGGATTGCCCAAGGCGTTTTGATCCGGCGCTGGTCTTTCCCCCGGGACCGAGAAGCCGTTGCGGCGAGGCGGCGCTCCGGCCAAAATGGACAGCTGGGGCAGATGACACGGGAACTCGAATGACTGACAGAGACGCGGTCAAGAATTCTCATCTCCGCCGTGGTCGCCAACATCGACGCCGGGCGCGCAATCGAGGCGCCGTTCTTCCATCTCGAGTTCGAGCGCGTGTTTCCCGACGACATCTACGGCGCGATGGTCGCCAACATGCCGAACGCGGCCGACTATCGGCCGCTGGCCGGGCGCAACAAGGGCAATATCCGCGAGGATGGCTCGTCGACGCGGGTGAAGATCGACCTGTTTCCCGAATTCACGCGCCACCTGCCGGAGCCCAAGCGCACCACCTGGGATCTGGTCGGACGCGCGCTCACCTCGGGCGAGGTGCAGGCGGCGTTCATGCGGCGCCTCGCGCCCGGCCTCAAGCGGCGCTTCGGCGAGGGGTTCGGCGAGGTCGGCATGTACCCGATCCCGGTGCTCACCCGCGACATTCCGGGCTACCGCATCACGCCGCATACCGACACGCAGTGGAAGGGCATCACGGTGCAGCTCTATCTGCCGCCGGACGACGCCAACACGCATATCGGCACCATCTTCCACGACCGGCTGGCGGACGGCTCGCTGCCCAAGGCGACGCAGATGAAATTCGCGCGCAACTCCGGCTACGCGTTCGCGGTCGGCGATAACACCTGGCATTCGGCCGATCCGGTCGGCGACGAGGTGAAGACCCGCGACAGCATCCTGCTCACCTATTTCGTCGACGCCGGCCTGCTGCGTTTCCTGCGCAATCGCGCCAAGCGCGTCGGCAACCTGGTCGGCAACGAGGTCAAGCACCTCATCCGCTACTGACTGGGGTCGCGCGAGCCTCTTGCGCGCCTTGCACCGCTGACTGCATTCTTCCTCCCTCGGCCCATTTCGGGGGGATTTGTCGGTGCGCCTCAAGCTCTCGCGCGGATTTGGCCGCCTGTTCGCGGCCCTCGCGGCCATCCTGCTCGCCGCACGGCCGGCGCTTGCCGTCACCGACATCCAGCTCTGGCACGCGATGCCGGGCGAGCTCGGCTATCGCATCGAGAAGCTCGCCAAGGACTTCAACGCCTCGCAGGGCGATTACCGGGTCGTGCCGACGTTCAAGGGCCTCTACACCGAGACCATGCTGGCGGCGCTGTTCGCCATGCGGGCGCACCAGCATCCCGCGATCGTGCAGGTCGCCGAGATCGCCACCGCCACCATGATGTCGGCGAAGAACGCGATCGTCCCGGTCCACGAGCTGATGCGCGAGCAGCACGAGCCGTTCAATCCGGCCGACTACCTGCCGGTGATCGCCGGCTACTATGCGGACACGGGCGGCAACATGCTGTCGTTCCCGCTCAACGCGTCGACGCCGATCCTCTACTACAACAAGGATCAGTTCCGCTTCGCGGGCCTCGATGCCGACACGCCGCCGAAGACCTGGCCGCAGGTCGAGGCCGCGGCCGAACGGCTGCGCGCCGCCGGCTACACGTGCGGCTTCACGACCCACTATCCGTCCTGGGTCAACGTCGAGAACTTCCTCGCCTTCCACGGCCTGCCGGTCGCGACGCGCGACAACGGCATGGCCGGCCTCGACGCGCGGCTCGTCGTCGACAATCCGCTGATGGTGCGCCATCTCGCGGCGCTCGCGAGCTGGCAGAAGACCGGCGTCTTCCAGTACTCGGGCCGCACGACCCGCGGCGAGCGCCGGTTCATCGCGCACGAATGCGGCATGTTCGTCGGCTCGTCGGCAAGCCGCGCCGATTTCCTCGCCCAGGCCAACTTCGAGATCGGCTACGGCCTGCTGCCCTACTATCCGGACGTGAGCGGCGCGCCGCGCAACTCTATCATCGGCGGCGGCAGCCTGTGGGCGCTGCGCGAGCGCCCCGAGGCCGAGTACAAGGGCGTGGCGAAGTTCTTCGCCTTCCTGACGCGGCCGGAGGTGCAGGCGGAATGGCACCAGACCACCGGCTATCTGCCGATCACGCGCGCCGCCTACGAGCTGACGCGATCGCAAGGCTTCTACGACAAGAACCCGGGCGCCGACATCGCGATCAAGCAGATCACGCTCAACCCGCCGACCGCCGACACCAAGGGCCTGCGGCTCGGCTCCTACGTGACGGTGCGCGACATCGTCGAGGAGGAGATGGAGCAGGCGCTCGACGGCAAGAAGACCGCCGAGGCCGCCCTCAAGAGCGCGGTCGCGCGCGGCAACGCCGTGCTGACGGAATTCGAGCGGACGAATAAGTAGAGCGAGCGTCGTAGGAAGGTTCGTAGGATGGGTTGAGCCCTCGGGTCTTGCCTTCGGCAAGCCCAAGGACAGGCTCCGCGAAACCCATCGCTTGAGTGCCGTGGAGTGATGGGTTTCGCTGCGCTCAACCCATCCTACGGGCTACGGACTCGTCACATCCGATACTTCTCCACCGCCTTCGCGTTACAGCTCATCGATTCCCCAGCCGCGCGGGACACGGCCGCAAGGCCGCGGCGCGGCAAATGCTGCGGCGCTTGGGTGAAACTCGCCCCACCATGAACGATCAAACCAGAGCACGAACGTACAATCGCGGGCCGTTAAGTTGGTGCGAACCTTCCTGAGAGCGGGCCGCTGAGAGCCCCCGTGAGGGCCGCGAGGCGCGTGCACCGATGTATGCGGGTGTCGTCCGCGCGGACGGCATCGTTGAGAGCCCTGCCAGCAGCCCCTCTCGCGGTTGCATACGATGCCGCCGAGTTCAGGGTACGGGATTTCTGCGACGCAGCGAACCCGCGATGAAGGCGCTTTCCGCCTTCCTGCAATGGTCAATGACATCCATGGCTCGAGATGGAGCATTCGCTCCAAAGGAGGCGACAATGGCCACCATCACCACGCGCGACGGCGTCGAGATTTTCTACAAGGACTGGGGTCCGAAGAACGCACAGCCCATCGTTTTCCATCACGGATGGCCGCTGACAGCCGACGATTGGGATACCCAGATGCTTTACTTCCTGTCCAAAGGCTATCGCGTGATCGCGCATGACCGCCGAGGGCACGGCCGCTCGGCGCAGGTCAGCGAGGGTCATGACATGGATCACTACGCAGCCGATGTCGCCGCCGTCGTCGAGCATCTCGACCTGGTGAATGCGGTCCATGTCGGCCACTCGACCGGCGGCGGCGAAGCGACCCACTATGTCGCGCAGTACGGTCAGCGTGAGGGCCGCGTCGCGAAGCTCGTGCTTATCGGCGCCGTGCCGCCGCTCCTGGTGAAGACACCCGCCAATCCGGGCGGCCTCCCGATCGAAGTGTTCGACGGCTTGCGCCAGGCGCTGGCCGCCAACCGCGCACAGTTCTATCTCGATTTCGCCGGCGGCCCCTTCTACGGCTTCAACCGGCCGGGCGTGAAGCCGATCCAGGGTGTCATTCAGAACTGGTGGCGGCAGGCCATGATCGGCGGTGCCAAGGCGCAATACGAGTGTATCAAGGCCTTCTCGGAGACCGATTTCACCGAGGATCTGAAGGTCATCACCGTGCCGACGCTCGTCATGCATGGTGACGATGACCAGATCGTGCCGGTTGCCGATTCCGCACCGCTCTCGGCCAAGCTGCTCAAGAACAGCACGCTGAAAATCTATCAGAAGTTCCCGCACGGCATGTGCACGACGCACGCTGAGGTCGTGAACCCCGACCTGCTGGCCTTCATTGGAGTGGCGAGCGCAAGCGTGAGCACAGCCGCTTGACGGGAAGAGGCCGCGCACGCCGGCGCTTCCGAAGCTCCAACCGTTTCGTTCGGAGGACAAAATGAAGATCGTCGTCATCGGAGGCACGGGGCTTATCGGCTCGAAAGTAGCCGCCCGCCTGCGCGGCGCCGGTCATGATGCGCTGGCCGCGGCACCGAACACCGGCGTCAACACCCTGACAGGAGAGGGCCTCAAAACGGCATTGGAGCGCGCCGAAGTTGTCGTCGACCTTGCTAATTCTCCATCCTTCGAGCCGTCGGCCGTGATGAGCTTTTTTACGGCGCACGAGAAGAACCTTCTTGCCGCAGAAGCGCGCGCCGGCATCCGGCATCACGTCGCACTCTCCATCGTGGGCGACGATCGTTCGCCGGATAACGGATACTTTCAGGCGAAGGTCGCCCAGGAGGATATGATCAAGACCTCGGGCATCCCGTACACCATCGTCCGCTCGACCCAGTTCATGGAGTTCCTCCGCGCCATCGCGGCTTCAGGTGCCGATGGCAAGGTCGTCAGGATTTCGCCCGGCCTGTTCCAGCCAATCGCGGCGGAAGACGTTGCCGCCATCATTGCCGAAGCGGCGCTCGCGGCCCCGCGAAACGGCATATTCGAGATCGCCGGCCCGGAACGGGCACCGTTCAGCGAAATCGTCGCCCGGTATCTGAAGGCGGTTGGCGACCCGCGCGAGGTGGTGTGCGACCCTGAGGCCCAATACTATGGCAGCCGGGTCGAGGAACGTTCGCTCGTGCCGTTGGGCGAGGCGCGCCTCGGCCACATCCGTCTGGACGAATGGCTCCGCGGCTTACGCGCGGCGGCCTGATCCGGATCCGGTGAAACGCATCCTGTGCTCCGACGGAGCTGACGGCCCCATCCGGGAGCTGAGGTGCCGCCATGGCGACGACCTACCGTGAGCTCGCAATCGAAGAAATGCTGCGAATCGTCGAGGACGCGATGAGCGAGGTCATCGACTGGCAGGGAAAGCTGCCACCCCCGATGGAAGGCGCGATCAAGCAATTTCGCATCCAGCTCGGGGCGGCGATTGATTCCGTAGAATTCGTCAAACGGGCACTCGACAGAGCAGCACCGGAAACCGACGGCGGCGGAGGCCCTGCCTGACGTCGACTGCTGTCCATCGGCGGCGGGCTGCGCCCGCCTAGGAATGACGTCAGACTCACATCCGATACTTCTCCACCGCCTTCGCGTTCCAGCTCAATCCATTGCCGGACCGCTCGGGCACCACGGCGTGGCCGTCCTCGATCCGCAGCGGCTCCTCGACGATTGCCTCGGCCCAGTCGACCCACTCCATCCAGTGACGCGTGGGCGTCGCGGCCAACAGATGCGCGCTCACCTCGGGAAAGAGATGCGACGACATCTCGATGCGGTGTGCGGCCGCGAGCGCCGCGGCGCGCTGCCAGCCGGTGACGCCGCCGATGCGCTCGAGGTCGGGCATGGCGTAGTCGCAGGCGCCGGCCGCGATGGCGACCGCCATGCTGTGCGGCTCGGAGAAATTCTCGCCGATCTGGATCGGGACGCTCAGCTCATGCGCCAGGCGCGCCGCGCCCACATAGTCGTCGTGGCGGATCGGCTCTTCGAGCCAGTAGACGCCTTCCTGGTCGAGCGCGTGGCCGCGCGCGAGCGCCTCCGCAACCGTGAGCGCCTGGTTGTAATCGACCATGATGTGCGTGCCCGCCCCAACGCGCTTACGCACGGCGGCGAGCGCCGCGAGATCCTCGCGCAAGGTCGGGTAGCCGAGCCGCAGCTTCACGCCCGAAAAGCCGCGCGCCAGCTTCTCGGCCTCGTCGGCGAGCTTGTCGGGCGCCATCAGGCCGAGGCCGCAGCTGTTGTAGGCCGGGACGCGGGCAGCTTCGCCGCCGAGCAGCCGCGCGAGGGGCAGGCCGGCCGCCTGCGCGAGGGCGTCCCAGCACGCGACGTCGAAGCCCGCCATCGCCATGCGCACGACGCCCTGCACGCCGATCAGCGCAAAGCGCTTCGCGAGCTTCGCCCACAGCTCGACCGGCGCCACGTGCTCGCCCTTGGTGACGGCGAGCACCTCGCCGAGCATGGCGGCGATCGCCGGCGCTGCGGCCGCCAGGTAGCAGAAGAGGTAGGCGCGGCCCGTGATGCCCTCCTCGGTCTCGAGGTCGACGAGCAGGAGCGGCGCCCGCGTGATGGTCGCCCGGCTGGTGCCGAGCGCATAGGTCATCGGCACCTCGACACCGACCGCGCGCAGGGCGCGGACCGTAAGGGCGGCGGTATCGGGCTTGCTCATGGGAGCCGGCATCCTGGCGCGTGAGGTTCGGGGGGTCGGAAAATAATCGTTGAAACAGGTGCTTACGGGATAAGCCCGCGGTCCGCCAGCATTCTTGAACCCTTAACGGCCGACCCCATATTATGCGGCAGACCGGACACGGGAAGGCCGTTCAGCGGATCCGTTGCCGGTTGGGGTGCCGCAAGGGCCCCACAAAGTCGCTATCACAGGACTTTGAGACCATGTCGCGCGTTCCTTCGCTTTCAAGTCCCTTCCTGCTTGGCTTCGACGAGATCGAGCGCGCGCTCGATCGGGTCGCCAAGGCGGCCGACGGGTATCCGCCCTACAATATCGAGCGGGTCCCGCGCGAGAACGGCAAGCCGGAGCGGTTGCGCATCACGCTCGCGGTCGCGGGCTTTACCCGCGATCAGCTCGACGTGACGGTCGAGGAGAACCAGCTCCTCATCCGCGGCCGGCAGCAGGACGACAAGACCCGGCAATACCTCCACCGCGGCATCGCGGCGCGCCAGTTCCAACGCACCTTCGTGCTGGCCGACGGTATGGAGGTCTTGGCGGCGGACCTGAAGAACGGACTGTTGTCGATCGACCTCGCCCGCCCCGAGCCCGAGCGCGTGGCGCGCACGATCGCGATCGCCGATCACAACGATTGAACCGCACAGGACTCGACACGAACTAAGAGAGAAAGGAGTCGAGGGCCATGAACGAGATCAAGAACGACATCAAGAACGAGATCAAGAACCCGACGAACGAACCCACGCTTACCATTTCGCCGGAAGCGCTCGCCCAGCTGGGCGACGGCGAGATCGCCTACGTCAAGGCGATCCGCTCCGAGCAGGTCGCCAAGCTCTTTCCGCAAGCGCCCGCGCTCGAGCCCGGCACGCAGCTGTTCGCGCTGCATGCCGCCGACGGCACGCCGATCATGCTGACCGACACGCGCGAAGCCGCCGTCGCCAATGCGTGGAGCCACGAGCTCGAGACCGTCAGCGTGCACTGAACGCGCACGGTCTTCTCTTCCCGCAACGAATAAGGATGATGCCCGCGCTCGTCGCGGGCATTGTCGTTATGGAGACGTAGGGTGGGCAAAATCGCGGATGAGGCGTCCGCAACTCGTGCCGCTCGCGTGGGCGATTTTGCCCACGCGGATGTACGCGTGGGCAACCGCGAAGACGCGGTTGCCCACGCTACACGCTGTCAATGACGTCAATTACCCGCCGGCCGACGAGCGCGTCAGCACCGCATAGATCGCTTCCGCGTCGCGCGATTCGCGCAGCAGCTTCGCGGTGTCGGGCGTGCGCATCAGGCGGGCAACCCGCGCCAGCGCCTTGAGATGATCGGCGCCCGCCGGTTCCGGCGCGAGCAGCAGGAAGACGAGATCCACGGGCTGGCCGTCGAGCGCCTCGAAATCGATCGGCCGGTCGAGCCGCGCGAACATCCCGAACAGGCGCTCGAGCTTCGGCAGCTTGCCGTGCGGGATCGCGATGCCGTTGCCGATGCCGGTCGAGCCGAGCTTTTCGCGCTGCTGGAGGATTTCCAGAATCTCGCGCTCGTTCTGGCCGGTAAGTTCCGCCGACCGCGCCGCGAGTTCCTGGATCGCCTGCTTCTTGTTGTTGATCCGAAGCGCGGGAATGACCGCCTGCGGCGCAACGAGATCGGTGAGCGGCATGTGACGGGGTCCGGGGTGCGGCGAGCCAGGCGGCGCAATCAATGGCGCAACGGGCGGCGCGGACCATAGGGAGGCCGCCATAAGCCGTCAATAGGCGCCGCTGCGCCCGCGGCGCGCCGCCCGCGCTCGTTGCAAGCGCCCGCCAAACATTGGGCAAGTGCTTGCCGTAAGGGCACATTCGGCCCGCCGCTGCGACACGGCGAGCGGTCAGAAGAACGCGAAGGTGCGGATCTCGATGCTCTCGCGCGGCCGCGCCTGCGGCGGCGTGGTCGGGTCGTCGAACGCCGTATGCGCGCTCCAGCGCGCGCGGCCGTCCTTCGCCGAATCGAACACCTTGAACACGATTGCCTCGTCGCGCCGCATGCGCGGGAACCAGTACCAATCGTGTGCCGGATTGTAGGTGATCGCGTAGGTCTGCCCGATGCGGTTGGGATAGCGCCGCTCGGAGATCACCATGTCGTCGAGCGAGAGGCTCGCGGCATCGCACATCGCCAGCGGATGGGTCTCGACCGGATGGCGGATCGGCCGCCACACCTGCACGATGGCGAAGCGGCGGCTCAGGAGCTCGTCGGCCTCGTCGGGAAGGACGTCGCGCACGCGCTGCGGCGCCGACCATTCGGTGTAGTCGTTGTGCACGCGCCGCACCACCTCGCGGATCTTCGCCTGCGCGCGCAGCTCGTCGTCGGCGGTGCGCAGCGTATGGTCGAACACTACCACGCGCTTGGCGCCGGTCTCGGCTTTGATCAGCGCCTCCATCTCGGCGTAGTAGGTGCTGCGCACCTCGGCCTCGTTGAAGAAGTCTTTGACCCTGGTGTCGTGAGGCACGAAGCGAAAGCCGTCGTGGTCGAGCACGAAATCGCGATGCCGGCCGTTGTGGATGGTGACGCGGTGCGGGTCGCGCGCGCCGCCGCTGCGCGTGTCGGTCCCGCCGGGCGCGGCCGTCTCGGTGAAGATCTTCTCGCCATTGTTGTTGATGTAGTCGAGCGACGCCTCGATCGTCTTGGGGGCGGTGTCCATCTCGGCAAGCTGAACCATCGGGGGCTCCTGTCGTCACATCCGGATACAGTCCGCGCATAATGTAAGGCGCCAGCCGGCATTCGACCAGCCGGTGGGCTTGGCATCCGGCGCGATGCGCAGAATTGATCTGCGCTGGCGACGTCCGGCGCGAGCCGCATCGAGCGTCTTTCGTTCCTGTGCGACCGGAACACGCGCTGGCTTTTTTCATTGGGTGCGTGTTCTTATCGGCGAGCCGGCGTCCATCCCGATCAAGTCGGGGGCAGGTCTTTGCCGGGACGTGCGCTAATCCGTCGAGGGACAATCCCATGATGCGCGTCCGATGAGCCCGCTTCGGTCCGAGTGACGATGTGGTACCTCTACGCGCTCCTCGGGCCGGCGATCTGGGGCCTTCTCAACCACGTCGACAAGTATCTCCTGGGGCGCTTCTTCAACGGCGAGGCAGCGGGCCCCGTCTTGACCGTGTTCACCGGGTTCGCCGGGATCATCGTCGCGGCCGCGATCCTGCTGTTCGGCCCGCCGGTCTTCACGCTTGCGCCGGCGCGGGCAATTCTCGTGATGCTGGCGGGCGTGCTCATGGTCGGCTCGTACGTCCCGTACATGATCGCATTGCAGCGCGACGAGACCAGCATCGTTGCGTCGCTCTATCGGCTCACCCCGGTCTTCGTCTTCGCGCTGAGCTACGTGGTGCTGGGCGAAAGCTTGCGGCCGCGGCAGATCGTCGGAGGACTTGTGCTCATCACGGGCTCGATCCTGCTCATCGTCGACCCGGACCGGAGCGGACGCGGATTGAAGCTATCCACGTTTTTCCTGATGTGCCTTGCCTGCCTGATGAACGCCGGCACCGTGGTCATCTTCAAGATGGTTGCACTCGACGGATCATTCTGGCGGACGGCGTTCTGGCAGTATGTCGGCACCGGGCTCTTTTCGCTCGCGGTCCTCGGCGGGGTGCCGTCGTATCGGCGCGCGCTGCTCGCCGTGTTGCGTTCGGGCGCCGCCGCCGCGCTGGTCCCGATGACGCTGTCAGCCGAGGGGATGAACCTTGTCGCCAACCTGGCGGTCAATTTTGCCGGGCTTCTCGCGCCGCTCGCGCTCGTCTCGATCGTGACCGGGCTGCATCCGCTGTTCGTCTTCGCCTACGGCATCCTGTTGACGCTCTTTATGCCGAGGTTCGGCCGCGAAAGCCTCGGGGGCCGTCACGTCCTGCAGCGATCCACAGCGATCGGCGTCATGTGCGTCGGCATGGTGATAACCTTCACGTGAGGCGTGCAGGCCCTGCACGCCCGCCGCGACGCTGTCGCGCGCCGACGCCGCTGGATCGCGACGCCACCAGCCCTTATGATCCGCTGGCTGCAGCTCTTCCGAGGTCTCTGATGACGAACCCCATGACTCCGCGCGATCGCGCCGACTATTCTGCGATCGTCGACCGGCCGCCACTCCGGCTGCCCGGCAACGCGCGCGTGGTGTTCTGGAGCATCGTCAACTATGAGGTGTGGGACATCGGCCGGCCGATGCCGCGCCAGGTGATCCCGGCGCCGACCGGCGTGCCGCTGCTGCCCGACGTGCCGCACTGGAGCTGGCACGAATACGGCATGCGGGTCGGCGCGTGGCGCTTCTTCGATCTCTATGCGCGCCTCGGTATCCGGCCGACGCTCGCCACCAATGCGCGCACCTGCGAGGACTATCCGCGCGTCGCCGAGGAGGCGAAGAAGCTCGGCTGGGAGTTCATGGGCCACGCCTACGACCAGATGCCGATCCACAAGGTCGAGGACCAGCGCGGCATGATCAACCGCTCGATGGAGATCATCGAGCGCTTCACCGGCAAGCGGCCGGTCGGCTGGCTCGGCCCGGGCCTGACGCAGACGTTCGAGACGCCGGAGCTGCTCGCCGAGGCGGGCGTGAAATACATCGGCGACTGGGTCTACGACGACGAGCCGACGGTGATCCGCACCGCCAAGGGGCCGCTCGTCACGCTGCCCTACACCGTGGAGCTCAACGACATCACCATGATGATCGTGCAGCATCACGAGAGCGAGCACCTGCTGCGCCGCGCCAAGGACCAGTTCGACCGGCTCTACGCCGAAGGCGAGAAGCGCGCCAAGATCATGGCGCTGGCGATCCATCCCTACATCAGCGGCCAGCCGCACCGGATCAAGTATCTCGAGGCGATCTACGACTACGTCAAAGGCTTCGACGGCGTGCTGCACTGGAACGGCGCCGAGATCCTCGACTGGTACCAGGGCGTCGCCGGCGCCAAGCTCGGCGCGGCGGCCGAGTAGGATGGGTTGAGCGCAGCGAAACCCATCCTATGGCCCATCAAAAATTCCGATGCGTCGCGCCGCCGTCGACCGTGACGATGGTGCCGCTGATGTACGACGCGCGCCGTGAGACCAGGAACGCGACCGTGTCGGCGATCTCCTGCGGCATCGCCATGCGGCCGAACGGCAGATTGAATTCCTGCTCGATCTCGCGCCAGCGGCCCGCATCGCCGAACCGCTTTTCCGCAAAGGCACGCAGCTGGCCCTCGGCGCGGTCGGTCGCCGTGTAGCCAGGATTGACCCCGAGGATGCGCACGCCGAAATCCGGCGACGCGCTGCCGGCCGTGCGGGTGAACGCCATCAGCGCCGCATTGCCGGTCGAGCCGATCACGTATTTCGCGTTGTGCCGCTCGCCCGCATAGCCGATGACGTTGAGGATCACGCCGTCGCGCCGCTCTTTCATCGCGCGATAGAACGCGCGTGCGAGGTTGATGTAGCCGAAGACTTTCAGCTCCCACGAGGAGCGCCAGCCCGCGTCGGTCGTGTCGTCGAGGCTGCCGGCCGCCGCCGCGCCGGCGTTGTTGACCAGGATGTCGGCGCCCGCGCAGGCGGCCGCGAGCCGCTCCTGGTCCGCGACGCTGGCAAGATCTGCGACATGCACCTGCACGGCCGCGCCCGGCGCCGCCGCGCGGATCGTCTCCGCGGCGGCGTCGAGCGCCGCGCGGGTACGGCTCGCGATGTCGACGCGACAGCCTTCCGCCGCGAGCACTTGCGCGATCGCAAGGCCGATCCCTTTGCTGGCGCCGGTGACCAGGACGCGTTTGCCTGAGAGACCGAGATCCATCGACCCATCCTCGAATGCAGCACGCTCTCCTGCACAGCGCCTGCGCTCCCTCTCCCCGTTCTTACGGGGAGAGGGTTGGGGCGAGGGGCGCTGAGGTTCAGCGAAAGACATCGTCGATAACGACTCGTGGAGAGGCCCCCTCACCCCGACCCTCTCCCCACGCAAGTCGGGCCTGCCCGACTTGCGCATCAGTAGTGCCGAACTCGGGCAGGCCCGAGTTCGGATGCGGGGAGAGGGAGCGCTAGCGCCGTGCCAGCTATAGCTCCACCGTCTCGAAATCTGCCGGCAGGATGATCTCCAGCAATTCGCAGTCGTCCGAATAGTCGAGCACCGTGTGCTTGATCTTCGGCGGCTGCAGCCAGGCGGAGCCTTCGCGCATGGTCACGACCTCGCCGTCGTACTCGCCCTTGAACCAGCCCTTGAGCACATAGATCATCTGGAAGTCGACGTCGTGGTAGTGGCGCTTGGAGACTTCCTCCGGGATGCACGGCGGGACCAGGCGGATCACGTGCGCCTGGGCGAGGCCCCGGGTCGCCTTGGCGATGCCGAGGTCGCGGTAATGCGCGTAACGGCGCAGGCCCTGTTCGAATTTGGCGTCCTTGAGATGGCTCGCGACGAACGTCTGCTTGCGCGGACGCTTCGCCTTCGTCTTCGCATTGGTCTTGGCCGAGGCCTTCACGGGCCGCCGCGCGGAAGATTTGCGCACGGACGTCTTCGCGCGCGCCGCTGATTTGACTTTCCGTTTCGCCGCTGCCTTCGCCATGTCGGTTTCCTCCGTTGTTGTTGTTCAGGCGGCGCCGAGCGGCCGCAATTCCACCAGGTCCGGCACGCAGCTCGGCGTCGATTGCGCCGCGTAGACCACGGCGTCCGCCACCTCCTGCGGCGTCAGCGACTCGAACTTGCGCGCCGCGAGCGCCGTCTGCACGGCCGGATGCGGGCTGGCGTTGCGGATGTCGGTGTCGACCATGCCGGGCGCGATCTCGGTCACCTTGATGCCGTGGCCCTGCAGCTCGATGCGGAAGCCGCGCGTCAGCGCCGACAGCGCGTGCTTGGTCGCGCAGTAGACCACGCCGAGCCGATAGACCTCGCGCGCCGCCGTCGACGACATTACGATGATGTGCCCGCGCCGGCGCGCGATCATGTGCTGCGCGATCGCATGCATCACGCGGAACGCGGCGAGCACGTTGGTCGTGAACATCGCCTCGGTGTCCGCGAAGGTCATGTCCATGACCGGCGCGTAGGTGAGGATGCCCGCATTGTTGACCAGGATGTCGACGTCGCGCGCCCGCGCGGCGAGCTCGGCGACGAAGCCCGCATCGTTGAGGTCGCCGGCGATCACCTCGACCGATTGGGCGCCGTGGAGACCTACCAGCGCGTCGAGCTCGGCCCGCCGCCGCCCGGTCGCGAGCACGCGCGCGCCTGCCGCCACCAGCGCGCCCACGGTCGCCTTGCCGATGCCGGCGCTCGCGCCGGTCACCAGCACCGACCGACCGGAAAGATCCTCGCTCATGCCTGAAGCATCCGCGTGAAACGCACGCGAGGCTGACGCGCGGTCGGGATGACGTCAAGTGGCGCGCGGCGAGCTGTAGGGTGCGCAAAGGCGCGGAACGCGCGATGATGCGGATATGAGGGACGTGAACACGTGGGCACGGCGCTACGCGCCTTTGCCCACCCTACGGAACTACGAGGCGCCCTTGAGCCAATGCCCGAAGAATTCGAGCGAGCGCTTGATCGCGTCGGCGGTCGCTTGCGCGTTGGCGGCATGCTCCTGCCGCGCGCGGATCGGCGCATCGAAGTCATGCGTCGCGCCCTCATAGAGCGCGATCTCGGCTTGGCTGCCGGCGGCGCGGCTTTGCTCCACCAGCTTGGCGCAGCGCCGGTAGGACACCTCCTCGTCCGCGGTCCCGTGCAGCACGAGCAGCGGCGCGTAGGGTCGCATCGGCACCGCGTCGAACACGCCCTTGAGGGAACAGGCCGGATAGAACGCGAGCGCGGCGCGGAAGCCGGATGTGGGCGCCGCCTCGTTCGGCGCATGCGGCGAGAGCGCCGCGAGCACGGTGCTGGCGCCGTTCGACCACCCCTGCATCCCGATGCGGTCGGGCATGACGTCGGATCGCGTGCGCAGCCAGGCGAGCGCGCCGGCCGCATCGAGCGGGCGCACCGTCACCTCGCTCAACTCGGCCGGCCGGCTGTCGTAGCTGAAGCGTCCGAAGCCCTGCGGATATCCGCGCGGCCCGAAGCCGTCGACCAGCACCGCGATGTATCCGGCCCGGGCCCATTCGTGCCCCCAGGCCTTGTGGCGCGGCGACAGGGTCGCGGCGTCATAGATGCCGTTCGCGCGCGTCGAATAGGCACCGGCACGGCCGTGCATCATCACCACCGCGGGCACGCGCGGCGCGCTCATGTGCGTCGGCTTGAAGACGTAGCCGACGAGCGTCGTGTGCCCGTCGGCGCTCATGAAGGTCACGCGCTCGGGCGGCGGGCCGTCTTCCGCCGCGGCAGCTGCGCCGAGACCAATCATCAAAGTTGCGACCAGCGCGAGCGAGCGTCCACCAGACCAAAGTGCGTGCATGCGAGGTTTCCTACTGCGGCAATCCGTCGATGAACTTGGCGACCGCGTCGATGACCTCGCCCTCCACATGACCGGGCCGTTCGTATTCGGCGGGGATGCTCTTCCCCTCGCCCGCCATGAACAGATGGTTGAGGCGCGGCAGCAGCGTCAGCGTCGCATTCGTATGGCCCGCAAGCGCGACGCGGAAGCGGTCGAAGTCCTGCGTCGTCACCTGGTAGTCGCGGCCGCCTTGCAGCACCAGCATGGGGATTTTCAGCGCCGCCGCGTCCGCGGCCGGATCGTGCGCATTGAGATCGGCCCAGTAGGAGCGCGGCAGGTCGAGGATCGGCGCGCCGGTATCGCCCGGCTTGACCGCGTCGGCGCGCGCCGCCGCGGCCCGGATCTCGGCAAGGCGCGCCTGCGTCTGCGCATCGGGCCGATCGTCGAGCGAGGCGAGGTATTCGCTCTGCTCGACGACGATGTCGGCGAGCGGCCGCGCCGCCGCGGCGAGCAGCACGATCGCGGCCACGTCAGCGTCGTCCGTGGCGATGCGCGGCGCGAGCGTCGCGCCGAGGCTGTGGCCGAGCACGATGATGCGGCGCGGATCGATCTCGGGCCGCCCGCGCAGGAGCGCGACCGCGGCCCGCGCATCGTCGATCACCTCGTCGCGCACCGTGAAGGCGCGCGACGGCGCAAACGCCTGCGGCGCGACCTTGGTACGCTTGTCGTAGCGCAGCACCGCGATGCCGCGCGACGCGAGGCCGGCCGCGATGTCGGCGAACGGCCGGTTGGGCCCGATCGTCTCGTCGCGGTCGTTCGGCCCCGAGCCGTGCACCAGCACGACCGCCGCGACCTTGTGGGCGACGCGCGGCAGCGACAGCGTCGCGGGCAGCGCCGGCGCGGTGCCGACCGTCACGTCCACATTCCGATAGGCGGATGGATTGTCGTAGGCGGGCGGCATCCAGGTCTGCGGCGGCGCCTGCGCGGGGCGGATGAACAATCCGGCGATCTTGCCTTGCTGGAACGACAGGACAAGGTCGAGCGTGCCGCGGTCGAAGCGCAGCGGCACGATCACCACCGTGAAGGCACCCTGCTGCGTTTCGCGCGGCGTTCCGGTGCCGCGCAGCGGGCCGGTCTGCGCAATGATCGCCTGCCAGGTCTGCGCCAGCCGCGGCGCCGGCAACCCCTGCGCCATCTGCGGCGTGAACTCTCGGGTGAGATCGGCGAAGCGGCCTTCGTCGAGCATGTGCGCGGCTGCGAGCGCGCTCTCCTGCGGCGTCTGCGCGGCCGCGCGGGCGACCAGGCACGCCGCGACCGCGGCGATCAACGCGACGCCGCGAAGGATCGACATGGTGGACCTCCGTGACCTTGCGCCCCGTCGCCCCTTGGTCGGGCGGCCGCACGGCCGGGTTCAACCCGGAACCAGACGCGCACGACGCGACGGCGCGCGCAAGCCTGACACGTGAAGGTTATGAATGGCATCTTGACGCGTTCTGATTGTTCGACCACGATCATGCGGCTCGCCGGCAGCCGCATCCGCCGGCGCTCCCGCACACGGAAACCCGACCATGTCGAAAACTCTCGCGCATGCGATCGTCGCGATCGCCGCCGGCGGCCTTGCGGCCGCGGCATTCGCCCAGCAGCCGGCGGCCCCGCCGCCCGGTCCTCCACCCCTGGCCTACAAGCTCAGCCCCTATCTGCCGCACGACGTGTTCAATCCGATTCCGGGTGCGACCGGCACGCAGGCGCCGATGGACTACCTGTCATGGCAGACGTTCATCGCGCTCAACTGGCCGGCTAGCGACACCCAGAACGGCGTGCCCGACGCCAACCTGGTTGTCGGTGGACAGAGCATCGGAGGATACTATCCGAAGGGGATGCGCGGCTCGCCCACCGTGTGGGAGACCTACAAGGATTCCAGCGACATCTTCCTGCCCGGCGCCAAGGCGCCGTCGCCGTTCAGCGCCAAGACGGTGCACGTGCTGTTCGACGACACCGAGTTGTTCACCGACAGCCCGCTCAACGACCAGAACGGGCAGCACGTCTATTACGAAGTGCGCATGAACGAGGTGGAGTTCAACTACATCGTCGCGCACAAGCTCTATAACAGCAACAATCAGAAGAACCAGAAGATCGACTTCCCGCCCGGCAACAACGCGACGAGCGAGGTCGGCTCGGTGCACGTCAAGGCGGCGTGGAAGATCATGGGGCCGAAGGACGACCAGTCGCGCTACTACACCGCGAAGGCGCTGATCTATAAGCCCGGCGTGCCGAGCGCGTTCCAGGCGACCGTGGGGCTCGTCGGCCTGCACATCGCCCACAAGACCGCGAGCCGGCCGGAATGGATCTGGTCGACCTTCGAGCAGGTGGACAACGCGCCCGACATGCCGGCGCAAGGCGCCTCGATCCCGCAGCCGCCCAATCCGCCCGGCTACTACAATTTCACCGACGCGAATTGCGACGCCACCAAGTGCCCGCCGAACCAGCAGGTCGCCACCAACGCGACGACGCCCGTGCAGGTGCTGCGCGTGACGCCGATCGATCCGGCGGTGCAGCAGCTCAATGCCCAATTCCAGGCGGTCCTGCGCATGTGGAATTCGAAGAACGTGTGGCAGTACTACGAGCTGGTCTCGACGCAATGGCCGGCCGATCCGCCGAAGACGGCGAAGTTCGGCGAGCCGCAGCCGACCTTCCTCGCCAACACGACGCTCGAGACCTACTTCCAGGGACCGTCACCGGCCAACCCGACCGCGAAGGACCCGCCGCACAGCTGCATGGACTGTCACGGCATGTTCGCGCAGCAGAAGGACTTCGTCTTCCAGCTGTTCAAGGCCAATCCGAAAACCGCCGCGGCGCCGGTGCCGGGCATCTTCAATCCGCCCGCGCCGCCACGGTGACGTGAGGCGAGAATCGTAGGGTGGGCAAAATCGCTCTTCGCGATTTTGCCCACGCGGATCGAGCGTCATCAGCCTGAAAGCCGGTGGGCGAACGCGAAGAGCGTTCGCCCACCCTACGGCATCGTTGACGCCGCAGCCTCATCGTGGTCCGTTCCGGCCGCATTGCACCGGAGGATCGCATGAAGGACCGCAAGACCAAGGGGATCGGGCTCGCCATCGTCGGCGCCGGGCGCGTCGGGCTGTTTCGCGGCGAGGTGGCGACGCGGCATCCGGCGGTCGAGTGGATCGGCATCGCGGAGAAGAACCCGAATAGAGGGGGCTCGGTCGCGGCGAAAATCGGCGCCGACTTCGTCACCACCGATCACCGCGAACTGCTGGCGCGCTCCGAGGCGACCTGCGCGATCATCGCGACCGACGAGCACTTGCACGTCGATCCGATCATGTGCGCGATCGAGAACAAGCTGCCGATGCTGATCGAGAAGCCGCTCGCGACCGACCTGGCGCAATCCGCCCGCGTGCTCGCGGCGATCGAGGAGGCAAAACTCGACGCGGTCGTCGGCTACACCCAGCGCTTCCGCCGCCGCTGGCTCGCCGCGAAGGAGAAATGCGCGACCGGCGCGCTCGGCGATGTCACTATGGTCACCTCGCGCGCCTTCATGAACCGCCTGGTCGCGATCGACAACTACAAGCGCACCGACAAGCCGGAGACGATCTCGCCGATGGTGATCTCCGGCACGCACGCGCTCGACATCTGCATGTGGTGTCTCGAGGGCAAGCAGCAGAGCGAGGTCTATGCGCGCTCGATCGATAAGGTGCTGGGCCCGCTCTACCGGGGCATCGACGCCACCGCCGGCATGGTGATGTTCGCGGACGGCACCGTGCATCACCTCAACATCTCGTGGGCGCTGCCCGTCACCTGGCCAGCCGCGGTCTACAGCCTCGAGGTCGGCATCGTCGGCACCACGGGCGTGCTGACGATTGACGACACGCACCGCGACATCGTGCTCGCGGTGAGCAAGGCGCAATCCGAGGGCTACGCACCTGACGAAAGCCGCATGGTCGACTTCATGGGCAGCTATCCGCCCGGCGACATGGCGCTTGGCGAATTGCGCGGGCCGATGGCGGACGAGACCGTGTCCTGGCTCAACCGCATGGCGCTCGGCATACCGACGCAAGCCGCGACCGCGGCGGAAGCGCACAACCGGCTGATGCTGACGAAGGCGCTGGATCTCTCGGCAAAGCTCAAGCAGTCCGTGCAGCTGCCGCTCGCGCCGGAGGTGGAGCAGGAGATGCTGAAGAAGGTGGCGTAGAGCAACGCGGCACTGCGCTCGCGCTCCCTCTCCCCGCGTGCGGGGAGAGGGTCGGGGTGAGGGGGCGCCTCCACACAACGTGATTCAACAACTCGCGGAGAGCCCCCCTCACCCCGACCCTCTCCCCCTGAAGGGGGAGAGGGAGCGCAAGCGCAGTGCTCGCAGTTATGCACGCGCCCCAATCGCCTTCACGCCCATCTCGTCCGCGAGCTTGTCGAGCTGCGCCTTGAGCGCATCCGGCAGCGGAATGCCGTCGCGCAGGCGTTGCTCGCGACCGGCGCGGCGGCGCTCGCCGGGCAACCGGATGGCGTCGAAGCCGGGCAGGCGTTGCGAGGCATGCAGGTCGCCCATGTGGCGGTCGACCTCGGCCGTGAACGTCGCGAGCGGGATGAACCGCTTGATATCGATCGCGCAGATGAAATGGCCCGTGTTGGTCGCGCTCGTGTCGTCCGCGTTGAAGTCGATCACGTCGCGGCCGAAGGCGGCGCCGTTGAGCACGCCGGCGAGCAGGCCGAGCATGATCGCGAGGCCGGCGCCCTTGTAGCCGCCGATCGGCAGCAGCATGCCCTCGGTCGAGCGCTTCGCATCGGTCAGCGGCTCGCCGGTCGCGGTATTGATCATCCAGCCTTCCGGCATCGCGCGGCCTTCCAGCGCGTGCTTCTTCACCGTGCCGTAGGAGACGACCGTGGTCGCCATGTCGAGCACCAGCGGGCCCGCGCCCGACGGCACGCCGATGCCGAGCGGGTTGGTGCCGAGCAGCAAATCCGTGCCGCCCCAGGCCGCCATGTGATTGGCGTTGGCGACCGCGCCGTAGAGCCCGATCATGCCGTGCTGCACCGGCATCTCGGCATAGATGCCGGCGGTGCTGGCATGGTTCGAGCGCGTCGCGCCGACCCAGGCGATGCCCGACTCGCGCGCGAGCGCGATCGCGGTCTCGGCGGCGCGGCTCATCACCAGGTGGCCCATGCCGTTGTCGCCGTCGACGAGCGCGGTCGCCGGCGCGGTCTGGTTCACCTTGATGTCCGGCCGCGCGTTGACGGCGCCCGCCTTGAACCGGCGGATGTAGTGCGGCAGGCGGAAGATTCCATGCGCGTCGGCGCCGGTGAGATCGGCCTCCGTCATCAGCTCCGCGATGCGCGCCGAGTCGGCGGCCGGAAAGCCGGCCGCCGCGAACACGTCGGCGATGAAAGCGCGCGCGACCGCGGGCGCGACCGTCGCCGGCATCACGCCGCTCCGAGCAGCTTGAGCGGGATGTCGGTGAGGATCTTCTGCTTGTCGGCGGCGGAGATGTTCAGCGCCTTCACCTGCCGGGCGCATTCGAGCGTGCCCATGTCGTAGGGATAGTCGCTGCCGAGGACGATGCGCGAGGGGCCGATGATCGACACCAGCGCCTGAAGCTGCGGCTGCGCGTGCAGGATCGTATCGTAATACAGCGACGCCATCGCCTTGTCGGGGCCGTGGTCCTTGAGGTTGACCTTCGGCTCCGGCCGCACCTGCCAGCCGTGCGAGAAGCGCCCCGCCTGCCACGGCGCCATGCCGCCGCCGTGCACGAAGAACCACTTGATGTTCGGGTAGCGCTCGACCACGCCGCCGAACACGACCGACGCGACCGCGATGGTCGAGTTGAGCGGATTGCCGATCAGGTTGTTGAGATAGTACTTGCCGAGCCGATCCATCGCGGCGACCTGGGTCGGATGCACCATCATCAGCGCGTGATGCTTGTTGGCGACCTCCCACACGGGCTCGAACTCGGGCTCGTCGAGGTTCTTCTTGTTGACGTTTGAGCCGATCTGCGCGCCCTTGTGGCCGAGCTTGGTCATCGCGCGCTCGAGCTCAGCCGCCGCCATGGCGGGCGCCTGCATCGGCAGGGTCGCGAGCCCGTAGAAGCGATCGGGATAGTCCTTCACGTGCTTGGCGATCTGGTCGTTCTGGATCGCCGCAACCGTCGCGTTCTGCGAGGCGTCGGTGTTGTAGAGGAAGGTCTGCGGCGTGTTCGACAGTACGTGCATGTCGACCTCCGCCTCCTTCATATGGGCGAAGCGCTGCTCCAGGTCCCACGCGCCGCGCGGAAACGGCTTGTAGGCCGTGCCGCCGATCTCGAACACGGCAAAGTCCTTGTCGATCGGCGTGAGCTTGACGCCCAGCGACGGCGCCTCCTTGGCGATCATCTGCATGGTGTCTTCGTTCAGGATGTGGGCGTGCACGTCGATGGATTTGGGCATGGGAGTCCTCCGGAAGGAGGGGAGTCATATACGGCGATCGTGTCGGGTGAAAGGTGTGTAAGGGACGCAATCCGTCTCACCCCTCCCCCGCTTGCGGGGGAGGGAGCGCGAGCGCAGTGCCCGCGTATCCCGCGCAAGCGTTGGCTCAGCGCTTCGCCTTCTTCGCCTTTTTCACCTTCTTCACCGCCTTCTTCGCCGGCTTGCGCGCCGCAGCTGCAGGCGCCGCGACCGCCGGCTTCGCCTCCGGCCCCATCACGGCGGGATCAAGCAAATACGTCATCCCGCCGACCAGAATCCCATTGGCGTAGGCCTCGACGCGGATCTGCGCGTTCTTCTCCCTCGCGACGTCGGCCGCGGTGAACTCCTTGCCGGGCTTGAGCCGCAGCGTGACGGTCTTGCTCTCGCCGGGCCGCAGCGCGAAGGCGCCGGCGCCGGGATTGTCGAACAGCGCGGTCCAGCCCGCCTTGGCGAGGAACGCCGGCAGCACGGCCTGCACCACCGTCTTGGCGTCCTCGCGGTGCGGGTTCTTGATCAGGATATTGGCGCCGTCGAGGGTCGCGACGAGGCCCTTGAGCCCGCCGCCGCCCGCGACCGGGAACATGTTGCGCCAGCCGATATTGTTGTCGTTCGGCACCAGGCGCCACTCGGGGATCGATTCGCCCGGCGAGAGGTTGCCGACGTTGCTCGGGTCGCCCGCACACGACACCACCATGAACAGGCACTCGTGCCCGGGCACCGTCGGTGTCCATTCGAACGGCCCGACCGTGACGATGCCGCCGTCGTTCGCGGGCACGTTCGTTGCGTTGAGCTGCACCGTCGTCATCGGATGCCAGTCGTTGGGATAGACGAGGCCGGCGGCCGGATTGGCGTGATAGCCCTTCACGACCACGCTGGTGGCGACCTGGGTGCCGCGGTTCCTGATCTTCACGTAGGCGAAATTCTTCTGCCTGAGGATCGGCTCCTCGTGCGCGGCGCCGCCGTCGGGATGGCGGCGATTCCAGATGTCCTGGTTATTCCAGCACACCGCCTGGTAGGGATATTCGCCGTGGCGGCCGTCGTCGATGTAGACGTCGACCGGCGGCGGCGCGCCGGCGTTGTTGTTGGGCACCGGCGCGCCGGCCGGCTGGTAGAGACCCTGCTTCTCGAACGCCCAGCGGATCACCTTGCCGTAGGCGCCGCCAGTCTGGCCCGCGCTCGCCCAGTCGAAGCTGTCGGCGGTGATCAGCGCGGTGGCGAAGCCCGCGGCGTTGGACGGGTTGGTCGCCGGCGTGAGCGACGTGATCGCGCGCAGGATCAGGTACACGGCGTAGCGCGAGGCGAACTGCCGTGTCGCCAGGCTGGTCGCGTCGCCGCCGATCGAACGATAGAAGCGGAACATCGACGTCGACAGGATCTGCTCGTTGTTGTAGCCGCCGGCATCGAGCGCCCCGTTGAACGGGTTCTGCGCGATCTTGCCGCCCCAGCCCCAGCCGGCGGCCGGCGTGCGGTCGTGCCGGCGCTGGAGCACGCCGTTGATCCAGGGGAAGGTCGCGAAGCGGTCGGTCGCCTTGCTGTCGGGATCGCAGGTGATCGCCGCGACGCTGTCGCCGGCGCTGTGCGAGAAGCCGAAGTTCGGCGAATGCACATGCGGATAGAGCACGCCGTGGCCGCCGAGCTCGTGCAGCACCACGCGATAGTCGCAGGCGATGCCGATCGGATGCGCCGTGTCGCCGGTGTCGGCGAGCGCAAACGTGGTCTGCTGGATGCCGAGCCCGCCGGAGGTGCCGAGGCAGTGCGCATTGATGATGTTGCCGGTCGGGTCCTGCGGGGTGCCGAATCCGCGGTGGTCGACCGTGCACGGGAAGGCCGTTCCGGCGCCGAAGAACGTGCTCAGCGAGAAGCCGAGGTCCTGCATCAGCCGGAAGAAGCTGTCGCAATGGTAGTAGGCGTTGACCGCCGCGAAGTCGTTGGTGCGCGAGCTGAAGTTGAAGTCCGTTCCGGTCGGCTCGGTCGGCGGCACGACCGGGTTCGGGAGCTCGACGTCGGCGAGCTTGACGATGTTGCCGGTGAGACGTTGCGGCGAGCCCGAGGTGAGGCCCTGCAGCGGCACCGAGGCGCGGACCGGATCGAGGCTCGCCGCGGTGGCGTTGGGCAGCGGGCCGTTGTTGCTGGTCACCGGATCGATCGCGAAGACCTGCCCCTGCACGCTGTCGACGTAGGCGCGCAGGTAGACCACCGACAGCGTCTCGCCCTCGACCATGGCGATCCAGTGGATCGGGTTTTGTCCGCGCGGCGCGAGCGCGAAGTGCACCTCGGCGCAGACATAGTGCCGTCCCTCCTGCAGGCTTGCGGCGGGCGGCGGCAGCAGCAGCGTCGGATGGAAATGCACGAAGCCGGGCGCGTCGAGCGGCTGGCCGTCCGCGCGGGCGCGCTTTTCCTTCTCGAACCGATAGATGATCAGGCGCACATGCTCGATCGCGAGCGTCTTCGGATCGACGTGCTTGTCGCCATCTGAGAGGCCGAGCTGCCGGCGTAGCGTGGCGGCATCGATCTTCCGCAGCCGCGCCAGGACGTCGGCGCCCGGCCGCTTCAGGTCGACGTCGGGATGGCGGGTGGATTGCGTGCTGACCACCCGGTAGGGCTTCTCCTTCATGTGGATCGCGACGCCGCCGTGCCATACCGGCAGGCCGAAATGGGTCTGCCGGTACACGACCGTCGTCATGTCCATGTGGTGCTTCTCGGCGTCGAAGCGGAGCTCGCCGCCCGCATCGCTCGGCTCCGGCTGGGCGGCGAGCGCGAGATGGCCGGTCTCGCTCGCGCCGACGCCGAGCAGGCTGCCGTAGCGGGAAAGATAATCCTTGGCGGCGAGCTGCGCGGTCGGCGCCGCGCTGACGACGTGCTCGTCGATGTGCAAGAGCTCGCGCGCAATTCCCTTGTCGTCGCGATTGATGTGCACTTGGTGGACGTGATCGAATTCCTGATACATGGCGCAACTCCCCCCTACCGGCACCCCTCGATACAATGCACGGATACGTTGCGCCGAACGATCTCAGCTTTTGCCGCGGCTCGCAACAGCGGCGTGATCTGCTCGACCAGTCGGCGCACATTCGCGCGTGCCGCCTGTTCGGCTCGCGCAAAAAGCGGTATTGCCGAGGGCCGCGGGCGAGATGAACGACAGGTGCGACAGAATGAGCCGAGGGGAAACGAAGGCCAAGAGCAAGGCGAAGAACGCCGCGGAGAAGAAGACGCCGGCGAGATCGGCGCTCGCCAAGGGCTCATCGGCCGCGCGCCGTTGGCAATCCGACGTCATCGTCGATCTCATCAAGCAGTTTGGCTTCCCCTACATCGCGCTCAACCCCGGCGCCTCCTACCGCGGGCTGCACGACTCGCTCGTCAACTACGGCGGCAACGAGCCGCCGATGCTGCTGTGCCAGCACGAGAAGATCGCGGTGCAGATCGCGCACGGATATGCCAAGGTGACCGGCAAGCCGATGATCGCCATCGTGCACAACATCGTCGGCATGCTGCACGCGACCATGGGCATCTACTACGCCTACATCGACCGCGCGCCGATCTTCGTCATCGGCGCGACCGGGCCGATGGACGAGAGCAAGCGGCGGCCGTTCATCGACTGGATCCACACCGCCAACGTCCAGGGCGAGCAGCTGCGCCACTACGTCAAGTGGGACTACCAGCCGGGCAGCATCGAGGGCGTGCCGGACTCCTTCGCGCGCGCGTATGGGGCGATGATGACCGAGCCGCAGGGCCCGATCTACATGTGCTACGACGCGTGGCTGCAGGAGCAGCCGCTCACCGCCGAGATCGCCCTGCCCGACCGGCGCGACGCGACCGTGCCGGCCCCGATGGCGGCGGATCCGGCGGCGCTCGCCAAGGTCGCCGACAAGCTCCTCGCCGCGCGCTTCCCGGTGCTGCTCGCCGAGTACACCGGCCGCGCGCCGAACGGCTTCAACGATCTCGTCGCGCTCGCCGAGACGGTCGGCGCCGCGGTCTACGACACCAACGGCCGGCTCAACTTCCCCAATCGCCATCCGCTCAACCTCAGCATGGACCGCAGCGCCTTCGCGGACGCGGACCTGATCCTCTCGCTCGACACGCGCGACTGGGAGAAGCCGACCCATCGCATCGACCGCACCAAGCGCGCGGTCGAGCCGCTCTATCCCAAGAACTGCGAGATGATCGAGGTCGGCTTCGGCGACATCGGCCTCTCCAAATGGTCGATGGACTACACCCGCATGCCGAATGCGAGCCTGCGCGTGCTCGGCGACACCGCGACCGCGATCCCGGAGCTCACCAATCTCTGCGTCGAGCGCGTCATGAAGGATGCTTCACTGCGCGACCGCATCAAGCGGCGCGCCGCCGACGTGAAGCTCCGCCACGATGGACTGTTCAGCCGTTGGGAGCGCAAGTCGCTGACGGACTGGGACGCCTCGCCGATCACGCTGCCGCGACTCGCGCACGAGCTGTGGGACGCGATCAAGACCGAGGACTGGGTGCTCACCGCCGGCACGCTGCAGGACTGGGTGCTCAAGCTGTGGGACTTCGACAAGCCCTATCGCCACGCCGGGCGCGCGCTCGGAACCGGTACGCAGATCGGCGTCTCGCTCGGCGTCGCGCTCGCGCACCGCGGCACCGGCCGCCTCGTCGTCGACATCCAGCCGGACGGCGACCTGATGTTCGACGCCGGCGCACTATGGACGGCGGCGAAGAACAACATCCCACTGCTTATCGTGATGTTCAATAACCGCGCCTACTACAACGACTGGGAGCACCAGATCCACGTCGCGCACCACCGCGACACCGCGGTCGAGCGCGCCCATATCGGCCAGGACATCGCCGGACCCGAGCCCGACTTCGCCACCATCGCGCGCGGATGCGGCTGGTACGGCGAAGGCCCGATCACCGACCCGAAGGACATCAAGGCCGCGCTCGCCCGCGCCATCGCCAAGGTGAAGACCGGCCAGCCTGCGCTGGTCGACACCGTGCTGCGGCCGCGGTAGGGCGGCAGGTTTTTCGTAGGGTGGGCAAAGGCGGCCCCAATCGTCGTTCGTCGCATGACATCGGACCCGCCGTGCCCACGCGTCCGGCATCGCCGCCCCGCGTGGGCACGGCGGAGCTGATTGATCGCCGAACATCGGCACATCGGCCGCCTTTGCCTACCCTACGGCTCCGAACTCCTCAGCCCTTCGACGAAACGCCCCCACAGCGCTTTCACGTCGGCGCCATAGCTCGTCCGCAGGGCTTCGCCGAACGGGCGGCCGTCGAGGATCGCGTTCATCATGCGGGCGAACGCGGTAGGGTCCGAGTTCATGCAGGAAGGCCGTGAACATCCCGGCCTGCCGGTAGGCCATCTCGATGCGGAACGAGGTATCGGGCACGACCGGCTGGTCCACCATCCGGATGTTGACGAAATCGAACAGCGAGCCCTCGCCGCGCACCGCGATGTGATCGCCGCGCAGGATCGCGTCGCGCGCCTGCGCCTCGCTCACCTGCTCGGCGCCGCCGCCGCCCGAGACCATCACGGCGAGGCCTTCCTTGAACCAGGTCGGCAGCCCGATCCAGGCGAGTTCCGTCATCCAGCCGCGCAGGTGCGCGTGGCAGAGCTCGTGGATGAGGATCGCCTCGAGCCGGTCGCGCTGGCGCCCGAACAGTGTGGGCGACAGCATCACGCGCCCGAGAAAGGTCATGCCGACCGCCCGCGTCGATCCCAGCCCGTTGGCGCTCACGTAGGCAGCGGGCGAGACGTAGACCCCGACGGTCACGGGATGCGCGAACGGACGTCCATGGATCGCCTCGACGCGCGCGAGCGCCGCCGGCATGAGCCGCGCGACCGTGCGCGCATAAGCAAGCCCGCCGGGCTCGTAATGCACTTGATATTTCTCTTGCGGGTTCGGCGGCAGCGCCGGCAACCCGTCCGGGCTGTTCCACCAGCCCGACGCGATGTGGCGCAGCATCGGCACCGCCGCGACCGCGGCGGCGGCGAGCAGCGTGATGCCGACCAGCGCAGCCGCGATGACCTTGGCGATCTTCGCGATCAGTCGGGCCATGACGTTGCTTCCCGATGATCGCGGATGCGCTCTTGCGTGGGGGCCCGTGGCGATGCGGCGCGCTCGGGCTTTGCGGTCGCCGCGTCGTGCGCGCGCTTCGCCGGCCGCCCGCCGCGCAGCGTCTGGCGCGCCCGGTCATAGGTGCGCTTCGCCGCCACGGCGATCACCGGAATGATCCACGGCGAGAGGCCCGGCAGCGCCTGCGACGCCATGTGTCCGACCGATAGCGTGTTCATCGTTGTGACCCATCGCTCCACATTCACCCGCAGGGCGAGCTTGCCGGAGCGGGCGTCAATCCGGCGTCACCTGAGGGTCAAAGGGATTCGTCCACCATCTGAAATACTTACCGGTCATCTCGACACCGCCCGGCGCGCCCGAATTGCATCCAATCGGTTGCGCCGGGGGGCCGAAACATGAGAAAATCGGGCTTGTTCGCCGCGCGAGCGGCAACGCGGTCCCCAAGCGATGAGCCGATCGAACCTTGCGACACTGCGGTTGCTGGGCGCCTTCACGGTCGAGGTGAACGCGGCGCGGCCGGTCGCCGTTGCGGTGCGCTCGCGCAAGGCGCGCGCGCTGCTCGCTTATCTCGCGATGAAGCCCGACTGGCGGGCGAGCCGCGAGGAGCTCGCGACGCTGCTGTGGGGCGACAATCCGGACGCGCAGGCGCGCCACAGCCTGCGCCAGTGCCTCGTCTCGCTGCGCCAGGACCTTCATCTGCTCGCGCCCGACGTGCTCGACATCGGGCGCGAGACGATCGAGCTCTCCCCCGATGCGCTCGCGGTCGATGCGCGCGAGCTCGCCGCGAGCGCGGTGGCGTCCGACCCGGCCACGCTCGCGCGCGGCGCGGATTTCTGGCGCGGCGCTTTCCTGGCCGATCTCGCGCTCGACATCGAGGAATTCGACGCCTGGCGCGGGCGCGAGCAGGATCGCCTCGCCGGCGTGGCGGCGCAGATTTTCGAGCGGCTCGCCGCCGGCGCCGACGCCGCGAACGATGGCGCGCGCGCCGTCGCGGCGGCGGAGCAACTGGTCGCGCTCGACCCGACGCGCGAGGACCGCGCGCGCGTCGCGCTCAAGATCGTCGCCCGCCATCGCGGTCGCGACGCCGCGCTCGAGCGCGCGCGGCTCTTGACCAACCTGCTGCGCACCGAGCTCGACGTCGCGCCCGAGGCCGCAACGCGCGCGCTCGTCGAAGAGATCAAGAGCGGCGCGATCGCGCCGGTCGCGCCGATCGAAGCGATTGCCGCGGAGGAGGCTCCGCTTCTTCCCTCTCCCCTCCGGGGAGAGGGTGACGCGCGAAGCGCGTCGGGTGAGGGGATCTCGGAGTCTCAATCGAATCTCATAGAACCCCTCACCCCGACCCTCTCCCCGACGGGGAGAGGGGGCGCAGGAGCCGCGAGGCTTCAGCGTTGGCATGGCTTAGCGATTGCGGCGGGCGTTGCCGTGATGTGCATCATGGCGGTGGGGACCGCGGCATTCATGCTCAGCGGCACCCCGCACGCCGCGCAGGTCAAGACCAAGGCCGTCCGGCCCGCGCTGGCGAGCGCCGTGGTGCTGCCCTTCTCGCTCGACGCGCCGGGCGACACGCAGGACCGCGACTTTGCGCGCCAGCTCACGCACGCCATCACTGCCGACCTCGCGTTCTACGACATGCGCATGATCTCCGACCGCACCGCCGGCCTCTATCGCGAGGCCGAGGTGGACATGGCGGAGCTCGGTGCCGACCTCGACGTCCCCTATGCGATCGTCGGCCATATCGACCGCGCCGACGGGCGGCTGCGCGCCGACGTGCAGCTCATCGACACCGCGACCCGCGTCACCTTGTGGTCCGACCAGATCCAGGCGCGGCCGGACGAGACGGCGCTGTCGGCCGACGCGATCGCACCGGGATTTGCCCACGCGCTCGTCATCAACATCGTCTATGCGGAGATACGACGGCTGCGTCCCGAGCCCGGCCGGCCGGCGCCGGTCGCCGAGCTGCTGCTGCGCGCGCGCGCCGCCGAGGCGCGCGGCTACCTGCCGAGCAATGCCGCCACGGCGCTGCGCCTCTTCACCGAGGCGCAGCAGCGCGCGCCGCACAGCCAGGCCGCGCAGCTCGGCATCGCGCGCATGAACATCATCAGCGAGATGAATTTCGTCGATATCGGCATCACGCCCGACCTCGCGGGCGCCGAGAAGACGATCAACGAGGTGCTGGCGAAGTCGCCCAGCTGGATGAGCGCGCATTTCACGCTCGCGATGCTGCAGAAGCGCCAGCGCCGCTACGCCGACAGCATGCGCTCGCTCGAGCGCTGCCTCGAGCTCAACCCCGCCTTCCTGCCGGCGCGCGGCCAGATGGGCGCGCTGCTCGTGCGCATGGGGCAGCCGCAGAAGGGGCTCGACACGATCCAGGAGACCATCCGCCACGCGACGCCCAACGATCCGTTCCTCGGGATCCTCTATTTGTTCGCCGGCGAGGCCGAGCTCGAGCTCGGCCACAACGAGGCGGCACTGCGCTGGGTCGAGCGCGCCCAGACCTTCATGCCGGGCGCGCCGCTGGTGCAGGCCTGGCTCGCCGCGGTCTACACCGCGATGGGCGACCGCACGAACGCCGAGAAGCATGTCGCGGCGCTCAAGGTCATGGCGCCCGCCGGCGCGCAGCGCTTTGCGGTGCGCAAGTTCGTCGACGGCGAGTGGCCGCGCACCCGCATGATACAGGAGCTGCGGGTGGCGCTGGCTGGGCCGATTTAGGATTTCCGGAGGATCGGCAGCTCTCGCTGTTTTGATGGCGACGCGCGCCGGGGGCGTGGATATGCAGAGCAGAGCATTGACGATCGCCGTTGCGCTCGCCCTTTCGGGGATCCCCGTCATGAGCCATGCCGATCCGGTCCTGCTGCACGCCGCCGGTAGCCTGCGCGACGCGCTCGACGAGGTCGCGGCCGCCTATGAGAAGTCGACCGGCACCAGGATCGCGGCCACGTATGGCGCGTCCGGAACGCTGCGCGAGCAGATCGAGCACGGCACTCGCACCGAGGTGTTCGCCTCGGCCAACACGGAGCATCCGCTCGCGCTCGCGCGGGCGGGACGCAGCGGGCCGGTTGCGCTGTTCGCGCGCAACCAGCTCTGCGCGCTGGTGCGGCCGGGCCTCGCAGTCACGCCCGCAAACGTGCTCGACCGCATGCTCGAGCCGCAGGTCAAGCTCGGCACCTCGACGCCGCGCGCCGATCCGTCCGGCGACTACGCCTTCGAGGTGTTTCGCAAGGCGGACGCGATCCGGCACGGCGCGTTTGCGACGCTGAGCTGGAAAGCGCTGCAGCTCACCGGCTCGCCCATCAGTCCGGCGGCGCCGGTCGGCCGCAACCTCTACGGCATGCTGGTCGCGCAGAGACGCGCCGATCTCTTCCTCACCTATTGCACCAACGCGAAGGCGGCCGTGCGCCAGAACCCCGGCTAGCAGATCGTGGCGCTCCCCAATTCGCTCGCGGTCGGCGCCGACTACGGCCTCACCGTGATGCTCACGGCGACGCCCGCCGCCTGGCAATTCGCGTTTTTCATCCTGTCGAATGACGGGCAGCACATTCTTGCGAGCCACGGCTTTGCGGCGCCGGGATTGCTGCATTGACGCGGCGTCAACCTCGCGCGGCTTTACGTCACCGGCACAATCTGGTTCATGGACGTTCCGGGCAACCCGAGGACGGTGAATGAGACTGGGCTACTTCACGATGCCGGTGCATCCCCTGCACTGCAACTGGACCGAGACGCTCAAGCAGGATCGCGAGGCGATCATCTTGGCCGACCAGCTCGGCTTTTCCAGTGCGTTCGTCGGCGAGCATCTCACCGACAAAGCCGAGAACGTCACCAACTCGATGACGTTCCTGGCGACGCTCATCCCGGCGACGAAGCAGATCAAGCTCGGGACCGGCACCGCGAACCTCGCGCAGAAGCACCCGGTGCTGATCGCGACCCAGGCCGCGATGTTCGATCATCTTGCCGAGGGCCGCTTCATCCTCGGCGTGAGCCCGGGCGCCCTCACGTCCGACTCCGAGGTGCTCGGCACGCTCGAGCTCGACAAGAACCAACTGTTCGCCGAAGCGATCGACGTGATCCTGGCGATCTGGGCGGGCGAACCGCCCTACGACATCGACCTGCCGAACAACCGCTTCAAGGTGTCGACCCGCAAGACCATGGCGCTCCATCTCGGCGTCGGCTACCTGGGCAAGCCCTATCAGCAGCCGCGGCCCGAGATCGTCGGCACCGTGCTGGCGCCGTTTTCGCCGGGCGTCGTGCTCATGGGCAAGCGCGATTTCCATCCGCTGTCGGCGAACTTCTTGCTCGCGCAGCACCTCAAGTCGCACTGGGCGAACTACGCCAAGGGCAAGGCCGAGGTCGGCGCGGAGGCGAAGGCCGACGACTGGCGCGTCGCCCGCACGCTGTTCGTCGCCGACGACGACAAGGTGGCCGAGCGCTACGGCAAGAGCGACGCCGCGAGCCCGTACCGTTTCTACTACAGCCAGATGCACGCCAAGCTGACCCGCAGCAAGCGGCTGTTCGTCTTCAAGTCGCATCGCGAGCAGCCCGACGACGAGGTCACGCAGGATTTCATCCTCGACAACCTCGTCATCCACGGCACAGTCAACAACGTGGTCGACCAGATCCTGGCGCTGCGCGAGCAGGTCGGCGATTTCGGCGAGCTGGTCTATGGCGGCATGGACTGGGTCGACCCGGCGCTGGCCCGCCGCTCGATGCAGCTCATGGCCGAAGAGGTGATGCCGCGCGTCAACGCCGCGATCGGGAAGAAGTCGGCGGCGGCGTGAACAAAGAGACCTAATCGTAGGATGGGTTGAGCGCAGCGAAACCCATCACACGATGGCGAGGCCCAATGATGGGTTTCGCTACGCTCAACCCATCCTACGACTGCGGCGTAGTGGATGCCCCGCTTTCGCTGGGCATGACGGCGGAGATTATTTGCCGCCCTTTCCCTCCACCTCGCGCGTCGGGGTCTCGGGCGTCAGCCCGCCGCGACGGCGCGCGAAGGTGTCGTGGCCGCTCTGCTCCCACGTGCCGTCGACCGCGCGCTGCGCGAACACGTCCCAGGCCGCGTCCCAGTCGCCGAGCGAATAGCCGTGCCAGGGCGGACGCGGCGCGAGGCGCGGCAGCCCGAGCTCTTCCCAGATGCGGCGCGCGCCTTCCATGTATTCGCGCGCCGGCAGCGCGAGCGGCGGCATCGGACCCTTGGCGGTCGCGTCGATCATCAGGGTCGAGTCACCCTTGCGGCCGCCGCCCGACTTCGGGCCGTGCCCACCCGAGCGATACGGCGCGACCTGCAGGTCCTCGCCGAGGTTGGCGCGGTAGGCGAGCGACCAGAAGATCGCATCCGCATTGGTCGGGTCGATGTCGTCGCTGACCGCGATGACGATCTTGCCGCAGTCGGCGCGCAGCCCGGCCGCGCCGCGCATCCCGCGCCACACCTCGGTGCGCGAGACGTTTGGCGCGAACTGCAGGAAGATCACGGGACGAATGTTGCTCAGCGGCTCGTGCAGCGCGACGCGCTTGATGCCCTTGATGGCGAGCTGGTCGCGCAGATGGCTCAGAAACATCGGCTCGTAGGCGACGCGCTTGATCACGCTCGACTCGCTCGGCGTCACCTGGCTCACGATCGAGCAGTATACCGCCGACCGCCGGTGCGTGATCGCCGTGACCTGCATCGACATGTTGAAGTCCTCGAGCGCCACATGCCCGTGACTCTCGCCGAACGGGCCTTCCGGCTCGAGCAGCTCCGGGTCGATCAGCCCCTCGATCACGATCTCGGCGTCCGCCGGCACCTCGCAGTCGATGGTGACGCAACGTGCGACGCGGATCGGGCCACCGGCGAGCGCGCCCGCGACGGCCATCTCGTCCATGTCGAGCGCGAGCTTCTGTGGCCCCGTGAACACCACCACGGGCGCCGCGCCGACCACGATCGCGCACGGCATCGGCGTCTTCATCTTGCGATGCTTGAGCCAGTGCTGATAGCCGCCTGCCCCGCCGATGCGTGAAGCCATGCGCACGCCGAGCCGATCGCTCGCCTTGAGCTGCGCCCGGTACGTGCCCATGTTGCGGATGCGCGTGTCGGGATCGTGCGTGACCGCAAGCGTCGCCGTGAGATACGGCGCCGCATCGAAGCCGGGCGTCGATACCGGCACCGGGAGAGCAGCAAGCCCTTTGCCGGGACCGCGCAGGTCATCGCCCGTGATCACCACCTCCTGGCACGGCGGCGACGCGACGTGCACCGGCGCGACCGGATGCGCGACCGCCTCGGTCCACGCCCTGCCGATCTCGTCCACGGGCCGCCCCATGCCGGCCGCGTAGATGTCCTCGTTCGCCGCAAGCGCGCCGACCGCGACCGGCATGTCGTAGCGATGCCCGGATGAATCGGTCACGTTGGTGAACAGGAAGGCGCGGCGCTCGTGCTCGGGCAGGCCGCCCTGGAACTGCCAACGCGCCAGCGGATGCAGCTCGGTGTCCTTGTTGATCGGCCGGTCGATGCGCGTGAGCAGGCCGCGGGCTTCGAGCCGCGCGAGATGCTCCTGGAAATCGCGCGGCGGGCCGGCGGTTTCGCCAGTTGAGGTGGGCCTGCTGTCCGCTTTGTCGAGCATTGCTTACGCCTGCCTAGGAACGGCCGCCCCGTGATTCGAGGCGCGGCGCTGCGCGCCGCTCCTCACCGTGACGCGGAAAGACTCAATACCCCGGCGCGTTCTCGATCTGGTCGAACCAGTCGAAGCCCATCTCCTTGACCATGCGGTTGGAGATCACGATCAGCCGCGCCTCGCTCGTCGCGTGCGAATTGAAATGCTGGTGGACCGTGAACGGCGGGACGTAGATGAAGTCGCCGCGTTCCCATTCGAACTTGCGCGGCTCCGCGCTCCATTCCCATTCGAACGCGTCGAGGCAGTCGAACTTGAGGTCCCAGTGCAGGTCGTAGCCGGAGCCTTCGACCACGAACAGCACCTCCTCCCACATGTGGCGATGCTTGCCGGACTGCTCGCCCGGCTTGAGGAAATGCATGTAGGCCTCGACGCACTGCTCGCGCGTCTGCATCGAGTTGTGCACGAGGTGCTTGATCAGGCCGTCGGGGCATTTCTCCCACGGCATGTCCTCGGCGCTCACCACATTGGGCATCGCCTCGTAGGCTTTGCGGAACGCCGCCGAGGCCGCCACGTCGTCGGCGCGGATGCTCGCGGTCTTGCTGCCCACGTGGGCGAAGTCGCGCTCGTCGAGAATTTTGCTCATGTCGGTCTCCAAAATTCGGTCTTCGTAGGGTGGGCAAAGGCGCGGAACGCGCCGTGCCCACGCGGCTGCGATGGTGGGCACGGCGCTGCGCGCTTTGCCCACCCTACGGCGCCCCTACAAGTCTTTCGGCGGGCGGAAGTCCTCGTGGCCGGGCGTCGCCTCGTTGGGCGGATAGGACACGATCTTCTGGAAGAGCAGGTGCATGAACAAGAACAGCGGCTTCGCCTTGAACACCAGCAGGATCGCCTCGTTGTCGGGATCGTCATTGAAGTGCTGATGCACGCTCGCGCACTCGACGATCATGATGTCGCCCGCCTTCCAGTCGATGCGGCGGCCATCATGGATGTCGTGGCCGCGGCCCTTGAGCACGTAGAACACCGCGCTGTTGAGGTGGCCGTGCTTCTGCCCGTAGGCGCCGGGCGCGTAGCACTCGATATGGGTCTCGATCGACTGGGTGACGTTGGCGGCGCCGGGCGCGATCACGTGCTTGCCGTAGAGCGCGGGCCCGCCCTTCCAGGGGTGGTGGCGCGAGGAATAGACGCGCGGCTGCTCCAGCAAGCCCTTGTAGACGTCGCTATAGGTGCCCTCGAGCGCGCGGACGAACGTGCGCTTCCTCGACCAGCGCTCCCACTTGCCTTCCTTGTCCTCGGTCGGCGGCGAATTGTGCCCCACTCCGGGGGTGGTTCGCTCGTAAAGGCCGGTCATGGGTACTCCTTGGATGGTTTTCGGGCGCGCTTCGGCGGGCGCTTCGCCCCCACCTACCAAGAAATCGCGCCGCGGTACATCGGGCTGGAAATCAAATAAATCCGAGTGCCGAGCGCAGCTCGGGCAGGAGATCTCCGAGCAGCGAGGCCGGCCAGGCGACCGCAAGCAGGCGGTCGAACAGGAGCCAGCACAGCAGCACCGTGACGGCCGCAAAAGCCGCCGACTGGACGGCCGGCCGGCCGAAGCCGACGCACATGTAGCCCAGCACGAAGATGGCAATCGCGGGCAGGAACCCAACGAGCCAGATCGCGAGCAGGAACGCGAGCAGCCACGCAAAGTAGACGACCGACATGCGGCGCGCCGTGCCGGCATCGACGCCGAGGTCGACCTGATGCCCGGAGCCGCCGTCGGCGTTGACGCGCGCGGCCGCGCTCTGCTGCTGGCCAAACAGCTCGTTGATCAGATTGAGGCAGGCCGCGGTCAGCGCCATGTAGCAGGCCGTGAGCGGCACCGGCTTCGCCGAGGCCGGCCAGTCGAGCGACAGCAGGATCGCCACGATGATGAAGGCAATGACGGCGAGCGTGAACGACGCCGAGGCGCCGAAGCGCAGGCGATGCGCCTGCACTTGGCGCAGCTCCTTCACCACGTTGATGACGATCTCCGACATCGGCTTGAACAGCGCCCAGGCCACGAGCAGCAGCACGATCGCGGCGACCGGAAGAGGTATCGCCAGCCCGCCCAGATGGAACGTGGTCGACGGATGCCACAGCCAGCCGATTCCGTAGAGCTGCGTCGACAGGTTGAGATAGCGCTCGAAGATGCCGCCGACGACGAGGCCGAGCACCATCGGGGGCCGCGGCCAGCCAAGCCGCTTCATGATCCAGCCGACGATGCCGAAGCCGATCAGCACGTAGAGATCGCCCCAGTCGTGCGAGCCCTCGTAGGCGGCGACGAAGACGAGCGCGAGCACGATCGGCAGCAGGATCTCGGGCCGCACCGTCGAGATCTTGGCGAGGAAGCGGCTGCCGGAGAGGCAGATCACGGCACCGATCACATGCGCGAGCGTGAGGCTCCAGACGATCGTGTAGGTCACGTCGAGATGCTTGGTGAGCATCTCGGGACCGGGGATCAGCTGGTGCATCTGGAAGGCGCCGAGCAGGATCGCCATCGAGGCGCCGGCCGGCACGCCGAACGCGATGGTCGGCACGAGATGCCCGCCCTCCTTCGCGTTGTTGGACGATTCCGGCGCAATCACGCCGCGCACGTCGCCGGTGCCGAAGGTATGCGCGTTCTTCTCGGTGCGCTGGGCGTAGCCGTAGGCGATCCAGTCGATCACCGAGGAGCCGATGCCCGGAATGGCGCCGAGCCCGGTGCCGAGCACGCTGCACCGCAGGACCAGCCACCAGTGGCGCGCCACGTCGCGCACGCCCTGCCACTGGCTCGACATCTCGATGTTGGCGGCATTCATGCCGGCGATGCGCTTGCGCGCGACCGCGAGCTCGCACAGCTCGGGGATCGCGAACAGGCCCAGCGTCACCGGCACGAGCGGCAGCTGCTCGTAGAGATAGAGCGTGTTGAAGGTCCAGCGCAGCGTGCCGGCCTCGGAGCGATCGCCGATCATCGACAGCATGAGGCCGAGGCCGGCCGCCGTGAGCCCCTTGAGCGGCGCGCGCCCGCTGAGCGTCGCCACCATCGAGAGGCCGAACAGCGTAAAGGCGAGCAGCTCGGGCGAGCCGATGGACAGCAGGATCGGCCGCAGGAACGGCAGGCTGACGCCGAGCACGAGCGCGCCGACCAGGCCGCCGGCGAGCGAGGACGCAAAGCCGGCGCCGAAGGCGCGGCCCGCCTCGCCGTTCTTCGCCATCGCGTGACCGTCGATCACGGTCGCGGCGGCGCCGACGTGGCCGGGCACGCCGAACAGCACCGCGGTGATGAAATCGGACGAGGTGATCACCGCCGCCATGCCGAGCAGCAGCGCCATCGCGGAGTGCTGGTCCATGTTGTAGGTGAACGGGATCAGCATCGCGATGCCAACGATGCCGTTGAGCCCCGGCAGCACGCCGATCGCAAGGCCGATCAGCACGCCCAGAAACAGGATACCGATGCGCGGCCACTCGAACAGGAGTGTGAGCGCATGCCAGGCCATGTGCGCCATATCGGGCTGCATCAAACGCTTCCCTGCGCCGCCTGGCGGGCGCAACTCCCTCGTTGACGAACTGCCGTCGCGGCGCTGCCGGCGGCGAATTGTGATGTGCCGGCGCGCAGATAGCGCGAGACGCGCCCCCCGACCGGGCCGATTGTTACATCCGAAAGGCGTTGGGGCGTCAAGCCGAGCGCCCTCGCCGGTATCGACATGGTGACGCACCGCCGCGTGGCGCGGCGGGGCGAAGTTGTGGCATAAGCCGCCACGCCGCAGGGCTTGCTTCAGGGCTTGCCCGCGGCGAAACATGTCAGGAGAATGAGGATGATCTCGATGCGCGCACACGCTCTGGCGGCCGTCTTGCTGGCGCTGCTGCCCGCATCGATCGCGAACGCCCAGAGGCCGGCCGATTTCTACAAGGGCAAGACGGTCGAGCTCTATGTCGGCTACAGCGTCGGCGGCGCCTATGACCTCTATGCCCGTACGGTCGCGCGCTTTCTCGGCCGGCACATCCCCGGCAATCCGACCGTGATCGTCAAGAACATGGAAGGCGGCGGCAGCCTGCGGCTCGCCAACTGGCTCTTTCGCGTCGCGCCGAAGGACGGCAGCGTGATGGCCACGATCGGCCGCGGCACCGGCTTCGATCCGATCCTCGGCCAGGAGGGCGCCCAGTTCGACGGCACCAAGTTCACCTGGATCGGCAGCGCCAATAACGAGGTGAGCGTGTGTGTCGCGTGGAATGCGACCTCCGGCATCACCAAGTTCGACGACCTGCTCACCAAGGAGATGACGGTCGGCGGCACCTCGATGAGCGCCGACACGGACCAGTTCCCGAAGGTGCTCGACGGCGTGTTCGGCACCAAGATGAAGATCATCAGCGGCTATCCGGGCGGCGGCAATGTGGTGCTCGCCATGGAACGCGGCGAGGTCCAGGGCCGCTGCGGCTGGTCGTGGTCGAGCATCATGTCGACGCACAAGGCGTGGATCGACGACAAGAAGATGACCGTGCTGGTGCAGCTCGCGCTGCGCAAGCACCCCGACCTGCCGAACGTGCCGCTGATCATGGATCTCGCCAAGACCGACGAGCAGCGGCAGATCCTCAAGCTGATCTTCGCGCGACAGACCATGGGGCGGCCGTATCTCGCGCCGCCCGGCATCCCGGCCGACCGCGCCGAGGCGCTGCGCAAGGCGTTCATGGATACCATGACCGACAAGGATTTCCTCGCCGAGGCCGAGAGGACAAAGCTCGAGATCACGCCGGTCGAGGGGGCCGACCTGCAGAAGCTGGTCGCCGAGGTCTACGCGACGCCACCCGACATCGCGAAGAAGGCCGCGGCGGTGCTGAGCGGGAAGTGACAGAGGAAGTAGGTTGGGTCGAGCGCGAGCGAGACCCAACATCGTGGCAAGGAAGGCGTTGGGTCTCGCAAGAGCTCGACCCAACCTACGGGGCTCGACCCAACCTACGGGCATGCTCTAGTGTCGCGCAATGAAGCCTGCCCCGTTTCGCCACCACGCCCCGACCACCATCGATGAAGCCGTCGCGCTGCTCGCGCGGCTCGCACCGGAGGATGGGCGGGTGCTAGCGGGCGGGCAGAGCCTGGTGCCGACCATGGCGTTCCGCCTGGCGCGGCCCGCGCATCTCATCGACATCAACGGGATCGCGGCGCTCGACCGCCTCGCGGTCGAGGACGGCAAGCTCGTCATCGGCGCGTGCGTGCGTCACGTGACGTTCCAGCGCCAGGTCGAGGACGGACCGCTCGGCAAGCTGCTCGCCACCGTCGTGCGCCACATCGCGCATTATCCGATCCGCAACCGCGGCACCTTCTGCGGCAGCCTCGCCAATGCGGACCCGGCATCCGAATGGTGCACGGTCTCTGCGGCGCTCGACGCCGAGATGGTGGCGAAGAGCGCGCGCGGCACCCGCGTCATCCCGGCAAAGGACTTCTTCGCCGGCATCATGACGACGGCGCTCGCCGAGGACGAGCTCCTCGCGGAGGTGCGCTTGCCGCTGCTGCCCGCCGGCACACGCACGGGCTTCCAGGAATTCAGCCGGCGCGCCGGCGACTTCGCCATCGCGATGGCGCTCGCGACGTATCGCGTCGACGGCGGAAAGATCGTCGAGCCGCGGGTCGCGGTGGGCGGGGCGGAGCCGCACGCGCGGCGCATCGGCGAAGCCGAGCAGATGCTTGCCGGCAAGGCGCCCGGCGCCGAGGCTTTCGCCGAGGCGTCGGAGTGCGCCGCCCGCGCGGTCGATCCGATGGAAGACGTCCACAACAACGCGCGATACCGGCGCGATCTCGTGCGCGCAATGGTGCGCCGCGCGCTCGAGCAGGCGGCCACATGAACGCGCCGGGAAAAATCGATGCGACCAAGTGGATCGGCCGCTCGGTCGAGCGGCTGGAGGACCCGCCGCTCGTCACCGGCCGCGGCCGCTATGCGGCCGACATCTCGTTTCCGCATCAGTTGCACATGCGCGTCGTCCGCTCGAACCACGCGCACGGGAAGATCGTGTCGATCGACGTCGCGGCGGCGCGCGCGCTGCCCGGCGTGTTCGCAGTGTGGACCGCGGCCGACATCGCGGACATCCCGCCGGTCGATTTCCGCGAGGGCCGCATCGAGCGGCTCGAGGCCTGGCGACAGCCGGTGCTCGCGACCGATCGCGTCCGCTACGTGGGCGACCCGGTCGCCGCGGTGTTCGCCGAGGATCCCTACGTCGCCGAGGACGCGGCCGATCTCGTCGAGATGGAGATCGTCGAGCTGCCGGCGCTGCTCGATGCCACCGCCGAGCCGGGCGAGTTCTCGCCCGGGCGCAGCACCGAGGCAACCGTGCTCCAGCAGGGCTACGGCGACGTCGACGCGGCATTGCGCGGTGCGCATGCGGTCATCGAGCTCACGCTGAGCGTCGGCCGCCACTCCGGCGTGCCGATCGAGACGCGCGGCGCGATCGGCCGCTACGACGGCTCGCGCGACATGCTCGAACTCCACGGCGCCGCCAAGGTGCCGCATCGCAATCGCGATCTCCTCGCCCGCATGCTCAAGCGCCCGCCGTCGTCGGTCAACGTGTTCGAGGCGCATGTCGGCGGCGGCTTCGGCATCCGGGGCGAGCTTTATCCCGAGGACGTGCTGGTCTGCGTCGGCGCGCTGCGGCTCGGCCGGCCGGTCAAATGGATCGAGGATCGGCGCGAGCACCTGATCTGCGCCAACCATTCGCGCCAGCAGACCCACAAGATCAAGGCAGCGGTCGACCGCGACGGCCGCCTGCTCGCGATCGACGACGAGTTCTGGCACGACCAGGGCGCCTATATCCGCACCCATGCGACGCGCGTCGCCATGATGATCTGCGGCATCCTGCCGGGTCCTTATCGCGTCGCGGCCTATCGCTCGGTCGGGCACTTCCGGCTCACCAACAAGACGCCGGCCGCGACCTACCGTGCGCCCGGCCGCTACGAGACGAGCTTCGTCCGCGAGCGGCTGATCGAGGCGATCGCGCGCAAGCTCGAGCTCGATCCGATCGCGGTGCGGCGGACGAATCTCATCACCAAGGAGGACATGCCGTATCACCTGCCGCTCGAGGTGCTGGGCGAAGAGATCCACATGGACACCGGCGACTATGCGGCGCTGCTCGGCAAGGTCCTCGCCGCCGCCGACTGGGACAATCTGCAGGCGACACTGGCGAAGCGCCGCGCCGCCGGCGAGCTTGTCGGCGCCGGGCTCGCGATGTTCATCGAGAAAAGTGGACTAGGCCCGTCCGACGGCGTGCACATCGCGGTCGACACCGCGGGTTATGTCGAGGTCGTCACCGGTGGCGCCTCGATCGGCCAGGGGTTCGAGACCGTGATGGCGCAGGTCTGCGCCGAGATGCTGGGCGTCGACTACAAGAAGATTCGCGTGATCCACGGCCGGACCGACCGCATCGCCTACGGCATCGGCGCGCATGCGTCGCGCGCGACAGTCATGACGGCATCGGCGACGCACAATGCGGCGCTCAAGGTGCGCGAGAAGGCCTTGGAATATGCCGCCGGCATGCTGCAGGCGCCGATCGAGGCGCTTGCGATCGTCGATGGGCAGGTCATCCGCACCGACCGCGACGCCGGCGCCTCGATCAGCCTCGGCGAGATCGCGAACGGCCTGAGCCCCACGTCGAAGACGCGCGGCGGCCGCGAGCCGGGGCTGTCGGCGGAGGGCTGGTTCAACACCGAGCACCAGGTCTATCCGTACGGCACGCATGTCGCGGTGGTGTGCGTCGACCGCGAGACCGGCGGCGTCACGATCGAGCGCTACATCGCGGGCTACGACATCGGCCGCGCGATCAATCCGACGCTGGTCAAAGGGCAGATCACCGGCGGCTTCACGCAGGGGCTCGGTGGCGCGCTCTACGAGGAATTCATCTACAGCGAGCGCGGCGATCCGCTCTCCGCGAGCTTTGCGGATTACATCATGCCGACCGCGCGCGAGACGCCGAACATCGAGATCATCCTCACCGAGGAATCGCCGAGCCCGCTCAATCCGCTCGGCATCAAGGGCGCGGGCGAAAGCGGCATCACCCCGGTCGGCGCCGTGATCGCCTCCGCGGTCGAGGCCGCCATCGGCATGCCGGGCGCCATCACGCAGCTGCCGATCACGCCGCAACGGCTGAAGCGCATCCTCGATACGAAGTGATATGATCGGTTCCCGAACCACCTACTTCGTCATGGCCGGGCTTGTCTCGGCCATCCACGCCTTTTTCGTAGGGTGGGCAAAATCGCGATCGCAGTCCGTCCGCGTGGGCAACCGCGCGTTTGCGATTTTGCCTACGCGGGCACCGCTAAGTGCGCGCGCTTGCCCACCATACCGCCAAGACGTGGATGCCCGGCACAAGGCCGGGCATGACGCGAGAGCAAGCTGAAACGGAGTACCTCATGCAGTCCACGCTCAACTCCCGCACCGCGGCGCGCGCCTCGAACGAAATGCCGTCGCGACCCAAGCAGGATTTGCGCGCCTGGCTCGCCAAGATGGACGCGGCCGGCGAGCTCAAGAGCGTCAAGGGCGCGGACCGCGAGTCGGAGATCGGCGGCATCGTCGACATCTATCAGCGCACGCCGAGGAGTCCGGCGGTGCTGTTCGACGAGGTGCCGGGCTATCCGGTCGGCTACCGGGTGTGCGCCAACATCCTGACGTCGGTGAAGCGCATCAATCTCACCATCGGCCTGCCAGACAATTCGAGCGAGATGGACCTCGTTCGCTTCTGGCGCACCTACATGAAAGAGGCGAAGACGATCCCGCCGCTGACGGTCGAGAGCGGGCCGCTGATGCAGAATTCATACAGCGGCGGCGACATCGATCTGTTGAAGATCCCGACCCCGCGCTGGCACGAGCATGACGGCGGCTACTACATCGGCACCGGCTGCATGGTGATCATGAAGGACCCGGACATCGGGCTGGATCAACTACGGCGCCTATCGCATCCAGGTGCACGACAAGAACGTCGCCTCGGTGATGACGTCGAAGGGCAAGCACGGCAACATCATCATGCGCAAATGGCACGAGCGCGGCGAGCCCTGCCCGATCGCGGTCGTGATCGGCATGCATCCCGGGCTGTTCATGGTGGCGGGCATCGAGATTCCCTACGGCAAGAACGAGTACGACGCGGCCGGCGGGCTGATCGGCGAGCCGGTCGAGATCATCACGGGCCCGCGCACCGGCCTGCCGATCCCGGCGCATGCGGAGGCCGCCTTCGAAGGCTTCGTGCACCCGAAAGATTTGATCGACGAGGGGCCGCTCGGCGAGTGGACCGGCTACTACGCGGGCGGGCTCAAGAAGGAACCGAGAATCCGGGTCGAGTCGTTCTTCCACCGCGACCAGCCGATCCTTCTCGGCGCGATCCCCGCGATGCCGCCGAACGACGACACCTTCTATCGCGGCACCTATCGCTGCGGCGCCGTGTGGAACCAGCTCGAGGCCGCGGGCGTGCCCGAGGTCAAAGGCGTGTGGTCGCACGAGGCCGGCGGCAGCCGGATGTGGCTCACGGTCTCGATCAAGCAGATGTATGGCGGCCACGCCAAGCAGGCCGGCCTGATCGCCTCGCAGTGCCACGCCGGCGCCTACGCGAACCGCTGGGTGGTCGTCGTCGATGACGACATCGATCCCGCCAACATGAACGAGGTGATCTGGGCGATGTGCACGCGCTTCGATCCGCGCGAGGGCATGGAGGTGATCCGCGGCGCCTGGAGCACGGCGCTCGACCCGATGGCCTACAGCCCCGAGGATCCGCGCAACGCCCGCGTCGTGATCGACGCCTGCCGGCCGTGGTCGCGCCGGGAGACGTTCCCGATCGAGGCGCGCTCCAGCAAGGAGCTCGACGCCCGCATCCGCGCCAAGTTCGGCAACGATCTGCCGAAGGGGTCTTGAGGATGCACTGCGCCGTAGGGTGGGCAAAGGCGCGTTGCACTGTCTTTCCGCGTGGGCAAAATCGCCATCGCGCCTTTGCCCACGCGGCGGTCACCGAGCAGGCGATTTTGCCCACCCTACGAGTCACTCAATGACCGAAAAGCTCGACATCACCCTCAACATCAACGGCCGCGATCACGCGATCCGCGTCGAGGCGCGCAAGACGCTGGTCGATGCGATCCGCGACGACTGCGGGCAGACCGGCACGCATATCGGCTGCGAGCACGGCATCTGCGGCGCCTGCACCGTCATCCTCGACGACGAGGCGGTGCGCGCATGCCTGATGTTCGCCGTGCAGGCGCAGGGCAAGAAGATCCGCACCGTCGAGGGGCTCGCCAACGGCGACAAGCTGCATCCGCTGCAGGCGTCCTTCATCAAGCACCATGGCCTGCAATGCGGCTTCTGCACGCCCGGCTTTCTCATGCTCGCCGTCAATGCGCTCGAGCGTGATCCCGACATCGGCGACGAGGAGCTGCTCGACGTGCTCTCGTCCAACCTCTGCCGCTGTACCGGCTACCAGAACATCATCACGGCGGTGCGCGCCGCCGCCGACGAGATGCGGCGCGCCGGAGTGTCCGCGTGACCCATTCCTATCCGCCCCCGCCGCCGGCGGCGGAACGGAAGGTCCTGGGTCATCCGGTCCCGCGCATCGAGGACAGGCCGCTCGTCACCGGCCAGGGGCTCTACGCCGCCGACGTCTCGTTCCCGCACCAGCTTCACATGCGCATCGTGCGATCGAGCCACGCGCATGCCCGCATCGTGTCGATTGATACGGCGGCGGCGCGTGCGCACCCAGGCGTCGTCGCGGTGTGGACCATCGACGACATCGCGGATCTTCCGCCGATCGACTTCCGCGATCCGTCCGCGGAGGCGCTCAAGCCTTATCGCCAGCCGCTGCTCGCGCGCGGCCGCGTGCGCTATGTCGGCGATCCGGTCGCCGCCGTGTTCGCCGAGGATCCCTATGTCGCCGAGGACGCGGCAGACCTCGTCACGATCGAGGCCGAGCCGCTGCCGGCGCTGATGGACGCGCACGAGATCGGCGAGTTCGATACCGGCCACGCGAGCGAGCCGACCATCATCCGCCACAGCTTCGGGGACATCGACGCGGCGTTCGCGGGGGCGCACGCGATCGTCGAGCTCGTGCTTACCGCCGGGCGCCACTCGGGCGTGCCGATGGAGACGCGCGGCGCGATCGGCCGCTATGACGACGCGCGTGACGTGCTGGAGCTGCACGGCGCCGCCAAGGTGCCGCACCGGAACAAGGAGACGCTGGTGCGCATGCTCAAGCGCAACCCGCACGGCATCCACCTGTTCGAAGGCCATACGGGCGGCGGCTTCGGCATTCGCGGCGAGCTCTACCCCGAGGACGTTCTGGTCCTGCTGGCTGCCATGCGCCTCGGCCGCCCGGTGAAATGGATCGAGGACCGGCGCGAGCACCTCATTGCGGCCAACCACTCGCGCCACCAGCACCATCACGTGCGCGCCGCCGTCGATGCACAGGGGCACCTGCTCGGCATCACGGACGAGTTCTTCCACGACCAGGGCGCCTATGTGCGCACCCACGGCGCACGCGTGGTCGGCCGCACCATGAGCATGCTGACCGGGCCGTACCGGGTTGGCGCCTACCGGGCGGTCGGCCACTTCCGCCTGACCAACAAGACGCCGGCCGCGACCTATCGCGCGCCCGGCCGCTATGAGGGCACCTTCGTGCGCGAGCGGCTGATGGATGCGATCGCGCACAAGCTCGGCATCGACGGCATCGAGCTGCGCCGGCGCAATCTCATCCCGGGCGCCGAGATGCCATTTACGGTCGAATTCGACGAGCCGGGCGCCGAAGAGCTGATCCTCGACTCGGGCGACTACCCGGCGCTGCTCGACAAGGCGCTGGCGCATTTCAAATGGAACGACCTGCTCGCCGACGTGCGGCGCCGCCGCGCCGCCGGCGAAGCGGTCGGCACCGGCATGGCGATGTTCGTCGAGGAGAGCGGACGCGGTCCGGCGGACGGCGCGAAGATTTCCGTCGATACCGACGGAACGGTCGAGGTCGTGACCGGCGGCGCCTCGGTCGGCCAGGGCTTTGCCACCGCGATGGCGCAGATCTGCGCGGAGGCGCTCGGCGTGGACTATGCCGGCATCCGCGTCTTGCATGGCCGCACGGACCGCATCGCCCACGGCATCGGCGCGCATGCGGCACGCGCCACCGTCATGACGGGCGGCGCCGTGAACGAGACCGCGCTCAAGCTGCGCGCCAAGGCATTAGCGTACGCTTCCGAGCTGCTGCAGACGCCGGCGGACAAGCTGGACATCGTCGACGGCGTCGTGCGCCGGGCCGGCGTCAGCGGCGGCCCGTCGATCAAGCTCGGCGAGATCGCGGCACGCGTGAAGCCCGGCGCCGAGCTGCTGCATGGCCGCGAGCCCGGCCTGTCGGCCGAAGCCTGGTTCCACACCGAGCACACCGTGTTTCCCTATGGCGCCCAGTTCGCGGTCGTGCGCGTCGATCGCGACACCGGCCACGTCACCGTCGAGCGGTTGATGATCGCCTATGAGGTCGGCCGCGCCGTCAATCCGCTGATGCTTGACGGGCAGCTCGTCGGCGGCGCGATCCAGGGCGTCGGCGGCGCGCTGCTCGAGGAGTTCACCTATGACGGCAATGGCGAGCCGCTGGCGGTCACGTTCGCCGACTACCTGATGCCGACCTTGCGCGACGCGCCGCCGGTCGACGTGCTGATCACTGAGGATTACCCCAGCCCGCGCAATCCGCTCGGACTCAAGGGCGGCGGCGAAGGCGGCATCAATGCGGTCGGCGCCGTGATGGCGAGCGCGATCGACGACGCGATCGGCATTCCGAGCGCCGTCACGCGCCTGCCGGTGACGCCGCAGCGGTTGCGGGAGATTTCAGACGCGGCGCGCCATAGCGTTGGTTGTCGGCGCTACGCCAACCCCTTCCCGCCGCGCAGTCCGACGGCCGCGAGGAATTCCTGCCGCGTCTCGGGGCGCTCGCGAAACACGCCGAGCATGCGGCTCGTCACCAGCGTCGCCTCGGCGCGGTTGACGCCGCGGCTGGTCATGCAGCCATGCGTTCCCTCGACCACGACCGCGACGCCATGCGGCTGCAGCACATGGTCGAGCGTGTTGGCGATCTCGGCCGTGATGCGCTCCTGGATCTGCAGGCGCCGGGCAAAGACCTCGACGACGCGGATCAGCTTGGAGATCCCGACCACGCGATGGCGCGGCAGGTAGCCGATATGCGCGCGGCCGGTGATCGGGGCCATGTGGTGCTCGCAATGCGACACGAAGCGGATGTCGCGCAGCAGGACCATCTCGTCGTAGCCCGCGGTCTCCTCGAACGTCCGCTGCAGCAGCTGCTCGGGGTCTTCGCCGTAACCGGAAAACCATTCCTCGAAGGCGCGGGTGACGCGCGCCGGGGTCTCGGCCAGGCCCTCCCGCTCGGGATCGTCGCCCGTCCAGCGAATGAGCGTCGCGACCGCGCGCTCGACCTCGCCGCGCGACGGCCGCTCGGTGGGCTTGCCGGAGCCCGATAATGCGGCGCCGGCCGGCGCGCGATTTGGAAATTTGGTAAACTCGTCCATAGGCTGTTCCTGAACTCCTGAGCTTTAGCTTCCCGTCCATTGGATGGCCGAGGCGGGAAAACGTTCCTGTCGAAATACAGGTGCGTCGATCCGGTGGATGTGGGAACGTTTCGGCTGTTTCTGCATCAATTTACAGGTTGGCCGCGGCCCCAGCGCGATGCACCGCAGGCCGACGACCGCCGATCGAGGAGAATCCGCATGGGCGAACCCGCAAAGCCGACCGGTCCCGACCTCGCGCAAGGCATCCCGGCCGGCGACATTCCCGACGGCGGGTCGCTGGTCGGGCACGTGGGCGAGAGCAACGTGCTGGTCGCGCGCCGCGGTGACGAGACCTTCGCGATCGACGCCAACTGCTCGCACTACGGCGGGCCGCTCGGCGACGGGCTTGTGGTCGACGACACGGTGCGCTGCCCGTGGCATCACGCCTGCTTCAGCCTGCGCACCGGCGAGGCGCTGGGGCCGCCGGCCCTGAGCCCGCTCGGCTGCTGGCAGGTCGAGCAGCGCGCCGGCAAGGTCTTCGTCACCGCTCGCAAGGACGCGCCAGCCGCGAAGAAGCCCGGCGGCGCGGCAGCCGACGCGCCGCGACGGATCGTCATCGTCGGCGGCGGCGCCGCCGGCTTCGCGGCGGCCGAGAAGCTGCGGCGCGAGGGCTTTGGCGGCGACATCACGATGCTGAGCGACGACAGCGTGTCGCCGGTCGACCGGCCGAACCTGTCGAAGGATTATCTCGCCGGCAACGCGCCGGAGGAATGGATCCCGCTGCGCCCGGACGACTTCTACGCGCAGAACCACATCGATCTGCGCCTCAACGCCAAGGTCGCAGGCATCGACCCGCGCGCCCGCACGGTGGCGCTCGCGGACGGCAAGAGCGTCGCCTACGACCGCCTGCTGCTCGCGACCGGCGCCGAGCCGGTGCGCCTGCCCATCCCCGGCATGGACCTGCCGCACGTGCACACGCTGCGCACGCTCGCCGATAGCCGCGCCATCATCGCGCAGGCCGAGAAGGCGAAGCGCGCCGTGGTGATCGGGGCGAGCTTCATCGGGCTCGAGGTCGCGGCCTCGCTGCGCGCGCGCGGCATCGAGGTGCACGTGGTCGCGCCCGAAAAGCGGCCGATGGAGCGCATCCTCGGTCCGCAGCTCGGCGATTTCGTGCGCAAGCTGCACGAGGAGCACGGCGTGATCTTCCACCTCGAGGAGTCCGCGGTCGCGATCGATGGCCAACGCGTGACGCTCAAGAGCGGCCATGCCCTGGATGCCGATCTGGTGGTCGCAGGCGTCGGCGTGCGCCCGCGCATCGCGCTGGCCGAGCAAGCCGGCCTCGCGCTCGACCGCGGCGTCAAGGTCGATGCTTATCTGGCGACCAGCGCGCCAGACATCTTTGCGGCCGGAGACATCGCGCGCTGGCCCGATCCGCACAGCCGCGAGAGCATCCGCGTCGAGCACTGGGTGGTGGCCGAGCGCCAGGGGCAGACCGCGGCGCTCAACATGCTGGGACGGCGCGAGCGCTTCGAAGCCGTGCCGTTCTTCTGGAGCCAGCACTACGACGTGCCGATCAATTACGTGGGGCACGCCGAGACGTGGGACGACATCGTGATCGACGGCGACGTCGCCGCAAAGGATTGCGTGCTGCGTTATCGGCGCGGCGGCCGCACGCTCGCGGTCGCGTCGATCTATCGCGACCTCGACAGCCTCAAGGCGGAGGTCGCGATGGAGCGCGAGATGGCGGCGTAGCGATGGGTTGAGCGAAGCGAAACCCATCGGCGGAGTCTCCGCCTGCGAAGTCGATGATGGGTTTCGCTTCGCTCAACCCATCCTACGCGTCCGCGTTCGTGGAAATTCAGATCCTGAATTCGTCGCCGCGTTTGCGGCCCTGAAACACGCTGACGAACAGACCGTCCGCGCTCAGCCGCCGCTTCGTCAGCCCCTGCTCGTGCGAATATCCGGCCAGCGTCTCGACGTTGTGGCGGTTGCGCTCGCCGAGGCCGTATTCCCACGGGTCCGGTCCCAGGATCTCCTCCTGCTCCTCCCAGGCTTCGCGGTACCAGGCGAGCGGGACGATGCGCGGGTTGGCCATGCGCGCCATGGCGATCGCTTTGGCCTTCTGGAAGGCATGGAACATGTTGATCGGCACCCAGGGATGCTTCTCGACGATGTCCTGCTTGATGCCCATCACGTGCATGATCGGGAAGATGCCGGTCTTCTTGTAGAAGGCGATCTCCTCGGTCTTGAAATCCGGAAACAGGCGGCCGACGCGCGGATCGCCCGCCGCGAGCGGCTTGATGATGCTCGAATGGATCACGGCATCGAGCTCGCCCTCGGCCAGCATCTTCTCGACCGACTTGTCGTGCGGCAGCCGCGTGATGTCGAGATCGGCGGGCGGCGTGAAGTCGATGTCCTCGTCGAGCTCGGCGAAATACTGCAGCGACTTGTGCGGCACGCCGTACTCGTGCTCGAGGATGCCGCGCATCCAGTGCCCGGCCGTCACCAGGAACGACTTGATGCCGACCTTGCGGCCGATCAGGTCCTTCGGCGACTTGATCCCTTTCTGCGTGTTGATGAACACGAAGCCATGGCGGAAGCGGCGATGCAGAAAGACCGGCAGCGCCGTGACGGGCTCGCCGCGGTCCTTCGCCACGACGTAGGACGAGGCCGAGGTCTCGGCCATGTCGAAGTCGCGGTTGCGGATGAAGCGCCAGTGCCGCGTGGTCGAGTCCATCTCGGTCAGCACCGTGAGGTCGATGCCGTCCGGCTCGACCTGGCCCTCCTTGAGGGCGCGGATGATCTCGTAGTCGCCGCAGGCGAGGGTCAGGGGGATTTTCTTGGCCACTGTTGTTTGTCCCGGCGTAGGAAAGACGAACGCTACTTCGCGCCCGGCGCGACGCTGTCGCGCACCTCGGCGATGATGTCGGCGGGTGTCTGATAAAGCTCTTCGATCAGCTTGTCGATCTCGGCGCCGTTCACCGGATTGACCTCGAGGCCGCGCTGCTGCGCTTCGGCAAGGAACGCCGGGTCGCGCATGGTCTCGTCGAAGGCGGTGCGCAGCGCCTGCTTGCGGTCGGCCGGAATACCAGGCGGCGCCAGGAACGGCCGCGCCATCGCCTGCCGGCTGAACACCAGCCGCAGGATCTGGCGCTGGCGGTCCGTCGTGGCGAAGTCGGTGATCAGTGGCACGTCCGGCAGCTCGGGGCTCTTCGCCAGCGCGAGCTGCACCAGGATGTTGACCTGGTGCTTGGCAACCCAATCCGGGTGCTGCTGCTTGAGGCTCGAATAAGACCAGCCGCAACGGCCGTCGACCTCGCCGCGCTCGATCGCGAGGGTGAGCTCGGCCGTGCCCGGATAGCCGCTGATGAGGCGCAGCTTCAGGCCGAACACATTGCGCATGACGATGGCGAAGATGTCCGGATCGGCACCCGAGCCTTGACCGCCCACCGTGAAGGGCTTCACCAGCGCGTCCGCCCAGGTCTTCACCGGCGACGCGTGCCCGGTGATGCAGGTGCTCACCTCGTTGGTGCCGCTGCCCAGCCAAATGAACTTGCGCGAGTCGAACGAGGCGTGGGTGCGGCCGATCAGCGGCTCCATCGCCATCCCGCGCCCCACCATGCCGATCACGCTGCCGTCCTTCGGGGCGGCGGTGTAGAGATAATTCGTCGCGCGCAGGCTGCCGGCGCCCTCCATGTTCTGCGGCAGGATGGTCGGGTGTCCCGGAATGTGGTCGCCGAGATGGCTCGCGACCACCCGCGCGTAGGTGTCGTAGCCGCCTGCCGCCGAATAGCCGATGACCATCGTCACGTTGCGGCCGCGGTAGAAATCCTCGACCGGGTCCGCCAAGGCGGCCGCGGAGACGAGGACCAGCATTAACGCGACGCAGATCGGGGTGGGGCGCATGGCAAATTTCCGTTTTGTCGGCATGGGTTGCCCGAGGGCAGCCATTCCTTATACTCCGTGGTCCCGCCGATCCACTGGTTGATCCACTGGTCCTTGCCGATGAAGCCGCCACCTTTCCGCTACTACGATCCCCGCACGGTTGCCGACGCGGTCGGCCTGCTCGGCCGCCTGGAGAACGCCAAGCTTCTGGCGGGCGGCCAGTCGCTGATGCCGATGCTCAACATGCGCTACGTGCTGCCCGACCACGTGATCGACCTCAATCGCGTGGAAGGCCTCTCCTATGTGCGCGAAGCCGGCGGCGCGGTCGAGATCGGCGCGATGACGCGCCAGCGCGAGCTCGAGTTCTCCGACCTGGTCCGCACCAGGCTGCCACTGATGCAGGAGGCGATCCTCCAGATCGGCCACCGCCAGACGCGCAACCGCGGCACCATCGGCGGCTCGCTCTGCCACCTCGATCCGGCCGCCGAGCTGGTGACCCTGGGCGCCGCCTTCGACGCGGCCGTGGTGGTGACCGGCCCCAACGGCGCGCGCGAGATCGCGTTCGCGGACTTCCCGGTGGGCTACATGACGAGCGCGGTCGAGCCGACCGAGATCCTCACCGCCGTGCGCTTCACGCCGTGGCCGGCCGGCCACGGTTTTGCGTTCGTCGAGTTCTCGCGCCGCCACGGCGATTTCGCCATCACGTCGGCCGCGGTGCTGCTCGCGGCCGATGGCGCCGGCAAGATCACCCGCGCGTCCGTCACGATCGGCGGCGCCGCCGTGACGCCGGTGCGCGCCCGCGAGGTCGAGCAGGCGCTGGTCGGCCAGGTGCCGACGCCTGAATTGATGCGCCAGGCGTGCGAAAGCTGTCGCGCGATCGAGGCGATCGAGGACATCCACGCGCCGGCGAGCTATCGCCAGCATCTCGCCGCCGTGCTGTCGCGCCGGGCGCTGGAGAAGGCCGTCACGCGCATCGGCCAGCCGGTCGCCGCGAAGCTGCATTAGGAAACCGACCCGCATGAGCGAGCTCAAACGCACCGTGACGCTCACCGTCAACGGCAAGCGCTACGAGAAGGACGTCGAGGTCCGTGTCACGCTGGCGGATTTCATCCGCCACTATCTCGGACTGACCGGCACCCATCTCGGCTGCGAGCACGGCGTGTGCGGCGCCTGCACGATCCTGCTCGACGGCCGCTCGGCACGCTCGTGCCTCATGCTCGCCGTGCAAGCCGATGGGCACGAGATCCTCACCGTCGAGGGCATTGCGCCGAACGACAAGGAGCTGCATCCGCTGCAGGAAGCCTTCCGCGACAATCACGGCCTGCAATGCGGCTTCTGCACGCCCGGCATGCTCACGACGCTGCTCGAGTTCCTGCGCGACAATCCAGACCCGACCGAACAGGAAGTGCGGATCGCGATCTCGGGCAACCTCTGTCGCTGTACCGGCTATCAAGGCATCGTCAACGCGGCCCTGGATGCCGCGAAGCGCCTGCGGGCGCCAGGTGCGCCGGTGCTGCCGGCCGCGCGGCAGCCGGCCTAACGCGGGTTGCCGCCGAACAGCCGCACGATCGCATCCCAGATCACGCGCGCCATCAGCGAGAAGCCGGAGATCGGCTTGGCGGCCGGAAGCGGCTGGAGAGCCGGCGCCTGCGGCGCTGTGGGTTGCGGTGCCGCGGCTTGCGGAGCATCTGGTTGCGTTGCGGGCAATTCCACGACCGGCACTGACGCAGTCGACGCCGCGGCAGCGGGCGCAGCTGCCGGCGTCGAGGCGGCCAGCTGCTTCTTCAGGTTCTCGGCGAACTGCTTCATCAGTTGCCCGGCCGTCGCCTGGATCATGCCGACGCCGCGGCCGTATTGCGCGACCGAGCCCGAGAGGGTGAGATCCGTGTGCACCAGCACCTTGGAGCCGGCCGGCGTCGGCTCGAGGCGGAACGAGGCGGCCGCATTGGCGCCGCCGCGCCCCTTGGCGTCGGTGCCCTGCGCCTTCACGCGCGCCGTATGATTGGCGTCGTCGATCTCCTCGAACTTGACCAGCCCCGCGAACGTCAACGCCACCGGCCCGAGCCGCACGCCGATATTGCCCTTGTAGGTCGTCTTGTCGACCACCTCGGTCAGCTGCGCGCCCGGCATGCACGGCGCGATGCGCTGGATGTCCATCAGCACCGGCCAGGCCTGCTCCGGCGGCAGCGGCACCTCAAAAGCGTTGTCGAATTCCATGGGATTACTCCACGCGGTTGGCCCTCTTTTGTCATTGCGAGCGAAGCGAAGCAATCGCGGCCGGCATACACCTGCGGATCGGGATTGCTTCGGCCCGCTGCGCGGGCCTCGCAATGACGATCACCCCTTCGCGGCCGCGATCAACTCCAAAATCTTCTGCGGCGGCAGCGGCGTTTGCGTGATGCGCACACCGAACGGCGACAGCGCATCCTCGATCGCGCCGATCACGGCGGCGGCGGCCGGGATGGTGCCGACCTCGCCGGCGCCCTTGGCGCCGAGCGGGTTGAGCGGCGACGGCGTCTGCTTGAACAGCGTGTCGATCGTCGGCACCTCGGTCGCGCCCGGCAGCAGGTATTCGGCAAACGTCGTCGTCATCGGCTGGCCGCCGGCGTCGTAGCTCATCCATTCGAGCAGTGCATTGCCGATGCCGTGCGCGACCCCGCCCTCCACCTGGCCGGTCACCATCATGGGATTGATCAGCGTACCGGAGTCCTGGATCGCGTAGTAGCGCAGGACGCGCACGCCGCCGGTCTCGACATCGACCTCGACCTCGGCGACATGGCAGGCATTCGCGTAGGCCAGCGCATCGAGGCGGTGATTGACGCTTGCGTCGAGCCCGGCGTCGAGCCCCTCCGGAAAGCCGTAGCCGGGCGCCCCCTGCAGCACGCGCGACAGCTCGCCCAGCCCCACCGCGAGCTTCGACGCGCCGACGACGCGCACGGCGCCGTCCACCACCTCGAGGTCGTGCTCGCCGGCTTCCAGCAGATGGCTTGCGAGCCGTTTTGCCTTGTCGCGCACCGCGCGCGCCGCCAGCATCACGGACGAGCCCGCCGTCACGGTCTGCCGGCTCGCAAAGCCGCCGAGCCCGACCGCGACCGTCGCGGTGTCGCCCGCGACCACGCGGACATCCTCGGCCTTGATCCCGAGCTCGTGCGCGCAGATCTGCGCCAGCGCGGTCTTGAGCCCCTGCCCCATCGCGGCCGCGCCGGTGAACACCGACACGCGTCCGGATGGCGCAATCCGCACGATGCCGGACTCGAACGGCCCACGGCCCGTCCCTTTCAGCGCATGCGCGAGCCCGATGCCGATGTAGCGGCCTTGCGCCAGCGCCGCGCGCTGGCGTTGCGGAAAGTCGTCCCACGCGGCCGCCTTCAGCACCTCGGCCTGGCACGCCGGGTAGTCGCCGCTGTCATACAGGATGGCGGCGCCCGAACGCTCCTTGAGGGGCAGCGCGTAAGGCATCTTGTCGGCCGGAATGAGATTGCGCCGGCGCAGCTCGGCGCGATCGATCCCGATCTCGCGTGCGACCGCGTCCAGCAGCCGCTCCATCGCGAACGAGGCCTGCGGGTAGCCGGCGCCACGCACCGAGGAGACCGGCGTCTTGTTGGTCGCCGCCACCGCGATGTCCATATGCAGCGCCGGCACGATGAACGGCCCGGTCAGCGCCTTGGCGGAATTGTACGGCTGGTTCACGTCCTGCAGCGCGTAGGCCCCCTGATCGTGCACGAGGCGGCCGCGGATGCCGAGGATCTTCGCGTCGGCGTCGAGCGCGATCTCCAGGTCCCAATACTGGTCGCGCTCCTGCGCCGCATTGGTGAAGTGCTCGCGCCGATCCTCGATCCACTTGATCGAGCGTCCGAGCAGCCGCGCCGCCGCGACTATCGCAACGTCCTCGGAATAGACGCAGAGCTTCGGCCCAAAGCCGCCGCCCACGTCCGGCGTCGCGACCCGCAGCCGGATGTCGTCGAGGCGGACGCAGGAATTGAGCGAGTTGAGCAGGTCGTGCGCCTTCTGGGTCGAGGCCCACGCCGTGATGGCGTCATCGGTGCCGTGGTGCTCGGCCAAGATGCCGCGACCCTCGATCGGATGGCCGGCGCCGCGGTGCTGCCAGAGCGCGGTGCGCACCAGGTGCCGGGGCGCCGCGAAGGCGGCCGCGAGGTCGCCGTAGCTCACCTTGAACGACGCGATGTTGTTCGAGGCGAGCTCGCGCCGCACGGCCGGAGCTCCCGCCCGCAGCGCGTCGCGGCAGTCCACGGCGGCGGGCAGCGCCTCGTAGTCGACCTCGACGGCGGCGGCCGCGTCCTCGGCCACGTAGCGGCTGTCGGCGACCACGAGGGCGACCGGCTCGCCCACATACGAGACCTCGCGGTCAGCCAGCGCGAACGGCCAGAGCGAGTCGGACAGGTTGCCGGCGTACGAGCGCCGGATCATGCGCCGCTGCGCCAGCACGGGCGCGAGATCGTCGAGGGTCAGCACCGCATGCACGCCCGGCATCGCCTGCGCGGCCGCGACCGAGACGCCGCGGATCAGCGCATGCGGATGCGGGCTGCGCAGGAAGGCCGCCTGCAGCACCCCGCCGACCGCGAGATCGTCGATGAAGCGCCCGCGCCCGCGCAGCAGGGCGTCGTCCTCGATACGATGGATACGCGCGCCGATCAGGGGAGTTGTCATTGCGAGGAGCGTGAAACGCGACGAAGCAATCTCCGCCAGAAATACATGCGTTTGCGGCCGAGATTGCTTCGCTTCGCTCGCAATGACGCCATCATTGAGAATTCCTCACGGCGCCGTCGCCTTGGCGGCCTTGGCCACCACGTCCTTCGGCGTCTTGTAGACTTCGGCGACCAGGCTCTCGATTGAGGCGGCGCTCACCGGGTTGACGTCGGCCTGGATCTTCGCGGCCTCGGCGAGGAAATCCGGATCCTTCATGGTCTTGGCGAACGCCTCGATCAGCGCGCGCTTGCGATCCTCGGGGATGCCGGGCGGCGCCGCGAACGGGCGCGCCATCTCCTGGCTTGCCAGGATCAGCCGCACGATCTGGGTCTGCTCGGGCGTCTTCACGAGATCCATGACGCTCGGCACGCTGGCGATGTCATTTTCCTTGTGCAGCCCTGCCTGCACCGGAATGTTGACCTTCTGGCCCTTGAGCCAATCGGTGTGCCGCGTCTTCACGGTCGACCACGACAGCCCGCACATGCCGTCGACCTCGCCGCGCTCCATGGCGAGCGCCACGTCGTTGGTGCCCGGATAGCCGGTGACCAGCTTGATCTTGGCGCCGAACACGTTCTTGAACATCAGCGCGAAGATGTCCGGATCGGCGCCCGCACCGAGGCCGCCCAGCGTGAATTGCTTGCTCAGCATGTCGTCCCACGTCTTGATCGGCGACGTCTTCCACGTCATGCACACGTTGACGTCGGTCGAGACCGAGCCGAGCCAGGTGAACTTCGAGGCGTCGAAGGGCGCCTCGTTGAGCAGCGGCGCGACCGCCATGCTGCGCGAGAACGTGCCGATGACGGTCCCGTCCTTCGGCGCCGCGTTGAAGATGTAGATCGCGGCGCGCAAACTGCCCGCGCCTTCGCGGTTCTGCGGCACGACGTTGGGCTGGCCCGGGATGTACTTGCCGAGATAGCGCGCAACCAGCCGCCCGTAGAGATCATAGCCGCCGCCGACGCTGTAGCCGATCACGAGCGTGACGGTCTTGCCGCGGTAGAAGTCCTCGACGCTTTCCGCGCGTGCGGGAAGCGCCGCAAACACAGCGGCCGCAAGCAGACACATGCTTCTCCACGTCATGCCCGGGCTTGACCCGGGCATCCACGACTTTGCAGCGCGCGAAAGGCGTGGATGGCCGGGACGAGCCCGGCCATGACGGAGCTGCAAGTGGATCATATCGTTTCCCCGATGGTTACATCGGCGGGAAGATATGCGGGAACTTGGCCCGGAGTCGCCCGCGCAAATCGCCGCTGACGTCGATGACGGTCGGGAAGGTCTTCTTGAGCTTCATCTCGTAGGGGATGCAGGCGTCGATCAGGATGCGGTTGTTGAAGTTGCCGGGCAGGTAGAGCGGATCGCGTTTCGACGCCCACGCCTTCTGGATGAGGTCGATGTCGACGTTGGGATCGAATCGCGTGCACATCGCCCACAGCACCTGGTCGAGCTCGCCGGCGTCGATGTCGTCGTCAACCACGACGGTCCACTTGCCCGCATAGGCGCCCCCCTGGCAGGCGGCGGCGACGTGCAGTGCCTGGCGGGCGTGGCCCGGATAGCGCTGGTGGATCTGGATCACGGTGAAGCGCGTCGCCGGCCCCGCCTCGTGGTTCCAGACGCCGAGCACCTCGGGCACACCGCAAGCGTCGAGCGCCCGCCAGATCTGCGCGGCGCCGGCGATGCCCTTGAGCAGGCCGGTCTCGTCGACCGGCTTGTGCTGCGGCGCGCAGCACAGGATCGGGTCGTTGCGATAGAGCATGGTCTTCACGTTGACGTAGGGACGCGGCTGGGTGTCGTCGGAGTAATAGCCCATCCATTCGCCGAACGGCCCCTCCGGCCTCACCTCGCCCGGCACCGTCTCACCTTCGATCGCGATCTCGCAATCGGCCGGGATCGGGAAGCCGGTGTACGGCCCACGGATGCAGTCCACCGGCTCGCCGCGCAGGCCGCCCGCGATGTCGTACTCGCTGATCTCCGGCAGCGGGCTCGACGCGAGCATGAACAGCAGCGGGTCCTGGCCGCACAGAATCACCACCTTCATGGGCTTGCCGCGCTCGAAATGCTTGTCGCGATGGATGCGGCCGTGCTTGCCCTCGGTGATCTGGCAGCCGACCGTCTTGCCGTCATAGACCTGCGAACGGTAGGCGCCGAGATTGAACCAGCCCGAGTTCGGGATCCTGCGTGATCACGCAGCAGGCAGTGCCGAGGAATCGCGCGGTGTCTTTCTCGTGGTGACGCGGCACGGGGAATTTCAGCACGTCGACCGCATCGCCTTCGAGCACGTTCTGCAGGATCGGCCCGTCCTTCACGAAACGCGGCGGCAGCAGCTTCATGTCCTGCATGCGCTGGTGATAGCGCTGCACGATGTCGACCTTGCGATCGTATTTGAGGGGCAGCCCGAGCGTGAGCGCGACGCGGCGGATCGACGAGAAGTGGCCGTAGAGGGTGCGGAAGCCTTTCGCATAGCCCGGGACCTCGTCGAACAGGATCGCCGGCGCCAGGTTGTTGCTTTTCTCGGTGAGCATCTGCGTGATCGCGCCCATCTCGGCGTCCCAGTGGGCGCCGTTGACGTGCAGCAGCTCGCCCATCTTCTGCACCTCGTCGAGCCAGCCGCGCAGGCCGCGATAGTTGACGGTGCCTTGGGCAGGAGCATCGGCGAGCATGGACATGGGAAGTTTCTCCGTGGCGCGATCCGCGACATAGACAATCCTCGCGCTGCGCAGCGCAAGCGCCGCAGCGGAAACGGGATTGTATCCGCTTGTATACAGGAGTAAAGCCTTGGAAAGGCGGCGCAAACGCCACAGGCCGCGCGGGCCTACCGCCCCGGAAGACAGTGATGGCCAGCGACCTCGCAACCGATGATCGCCCCCTCGCGGCGATCAATCCCGACGATCTGCGCACGCGCTCGCGCGCCGACTTCGTCTACGACACGCTGCGCGACGCGATCTGGGATGGCCGGATCGGCCGCGGCGAGCGCATCCGCGAGGAAGAGATCGCGCGCACGCTGGGCGTCAGCCGCACGCCGGTGCGCGAGGCGCTGCAGCGACTTCAGCAGCGTGGCCTGCTGGTCAACCGGCTCGGGCGCGGCCTGACGGTCGCGGAGCTGAGCAAGCGCGAGGTGATCGAGCTTTACGCCATGCGCGAGATTCTCGAGGGCTCGGCGGCGCGCTTCGCGGCCCAGCACGCGACCGGCCCCGAGATCGAGATTCTGTACGGGCTGCAGCGCGAATTGAGCGCCGCGCCCGACGACGCGCTGCGGCTCGTCACGCTCAACCGCCGCTTCCACCAGGCGATCCACGAGGCCGCGCACAACCAGTACCTCACCCAGGCGCTCGACGCGCTGCACGACTCGATGGCGCTGCTGCATTCGACCACGTTCCGCGCACCGAAGCGCCGCCGCGAATCGGACGAGGAACATCGTCGCATCGTGACGGCGATCGAGCGGCATGACGCGGACGCCGCCGAAGCCGCCGCGCGCGAGCACATCCGGCAAGCGCAGCGCACGCGGGTCGAGAGCTTGATGGGTGAGAGCCGATAGTACGTAGGATGGGTTGAGCGCAGCGAAACCCATCGCTCTGTGGCGACGCATAGATGATGGGTTTCGCTTCGCTCAACCCATCCTACGCAGGCCGCTCACTGCAGCTTGATGTGGGCGTCGGCGATCACCTTCTGCCACATCTCGTACTCGCCCTTGAGCGTCGCGGCGCCTTCGTCGAGGCTGGTCCCGCGCGGCTCGATGCCGAACTTGGCAACTGCGGTCTTGAACTCCGGATTCTTCAGCACCTTGTCGTTAATCGCCGTATTGAGCTTGGCGAGCACGGCCGGCGGCACGCCCGCCGGCGCGAACACGCCGAGCCAGAGATCGACCGAGAAGCCCTTCACGCCGGCCTCGCCGACGGTCGGCAGGTCCGGATAGACCGCGGCGCGCTTGAGGCCCGTGGTCGCGATCGCGCGGACGCGGTTGTCCTGGGTGAACGGCAAGGCGCCCGCGATGCTGGAGAACGCGAACTGGATCTTGTTCGATATCAGATCGGGGAAGATCTGGCCGATGCCGCGGTACGGCACGTGCACGGTGTCGATCCCGGTGCGCTGCTGAAAAAGCGCGGCCGCGAGATGCGGCGTCGTGCCGACGCCGGCCGAGCCATAGTTGAGCTTGCCCGGATTGGCCTTCGCGTAGGCAATGAGGTCGGCCACGTTCTTGATCGGCAGCTGCGGCGCGACCACCAGCACCTCCGGGGAGCTGGTCACGATCGACACCGTGGTGAGCTGCTTGAACAGATCGTACGGCACGCTCGGCTGCAGCGTCGGGTTGATGACGATCGCCGGATCCATGATCACGATCGTGTAGCCGTCCGGCGTTCCGTGCGCGACGAGCCCGGTGCCGAGCATGCCGCCCGCCCCCGGATGATTTTCCGCCACCACGGGCTGGCCGAGCGCCTCGGAGAGATATTGGGCGACCTTGCGCCCCGCGAAATCGATGATGCCGCCCGGCGCATAAGGCATGATCAGCTTGATCGGCCGATCGGGATACTCGGCGCGAGCCGGCGCGCCCGCCAGCGAAAGCCAGAACGGCGCCAGCAGCAGCACGACCCAGGAACGTCTCGTCATCTCATTCTCCGCTTGGCATCTGGCGCATGTCCTTGCGCTCACCCCGCCACTTGACTGGCCAGGGCCACTGTCCGAAGTAGAACCTACTTCGTCATGGCCGGGCTTGTCCCGGCCATCCACGCCTCTTTCGTAGATTGGGTCGAGCATCGCGAGACCCAATCAGCGCACCAGGGTGTTGGGCCTCGCAAGGGCTCGACCCAACCTACGGCGCTTGCACATGCTGAAAGAGGCCGACTTGAATGCGGAGGAAGCACGTGGCGGATCAGCGTTGGGATGTGGTCGTGGTCGGCGCCGGCAACGCGGCGTTTTGCGCGGCGCTGGCGGCGCGCGAGAAGGGCGCCAAGGTGCTCATGGTCGAGCGCGCGCCGAAGGAGCTGATGGGCGGCAATTCGCGCTTCACGGCCGGCGCGTTCCGCTGCGTCTATGACGGCGTCGACGATCTCGCCGCCATCATGCCCGACCTCACGCCCGACGAGATCGCGCGCAGCGATTTCGGCACCTACACGAGCGACCAGTTCTTCGACGACATGTTTCGCGTCACCCAGTATCGCACCGACGGCGAGCTGTGCGACCGCCTCGTCAACCGCTCGCGCGACGCCATGCGCTGGCTGCATTCGAAGGGCATGCGCTTCGCGCCGATCTGGGGCCGGCAGGCGTACAAGATCGACGGCAAGTTCAAGTTCTGGGGCGGCCTCACGGTCGAGGCCTGGGGCGGCGGCCCCGGCCTGATCGACCAGCACCTGCGGCTCGCCGAGAAGCAGGGCATCGAGATCCGCTACGGCGTGCGCGCGATCTCGCTGATCTATGACGGCCAGGTGGTATCGGGCCTGCGCGTGAAGGCCGACGGCAAGCTCGAGGACATCAAGGCGCGCTCGGTCGTGATCGCGTGCGGCGGCTTCGAGTCGAACGCCGAGATGCGCACGCGTTATCTCGGCCCGGGCTGGGAGCTCGCGAAGGTGCGCGGCACCCCTTACAACACCGGCGACGGCATCCGCATGGCGCTGGAGATCGGCGCCTCGTCCTTCGGCAACTGGTCGGGGAGCCACGCGGTGGGCTGGGATTACAACGCGCCCGAGTTCGGCGACCTCTCGGTCGGCGACAATTTCCAGAAGCACTCGTATCCGTGGGGCATCATGGTCAACGCGACCGGGCGCCGCTTCGTCGACGAGGGCGCCGACTTCCGCAACTACACGTACGCCAAGTACGGCCGCGTCATCCTCAACCAGCCGAACAATTTCGCCTGGCAGATCTTCGACAAGAAGATCATCCCGATGCTGCGCGACGAGTACCGCATCAAGCGCGTCACCAAGCAGTCGGCGAACACCATCGAGGAACTGGCGAAGAAGCTCGAAGGCGTCGACCCGCAGGGCTTCCTCGACGAGATCAAGACATACAACGCCGCCGTGAAGAAGGACGTGCCGTTCAATCCCAACGTCAAGGACGGCCGCGGCACGGTCGGGCTGCCGATCAACAAGTCGAACTGGGCGAACACCATCGAGGAGCCGCCGTTCGAGGCCTACCAGGTCGGCTGCGGCATCAGCTTCACGTTCGGCGGCGTGCGCATCGATCCCGACACCGGCCAGGTGATCGACGGCGACATGAACCCGATCCCCGGCCTCTATGCGGCGGGCGAACTCGTCGGCGGCATCTTCTATTTCAACTACCCGGGCGGCTCCGGCCTGATGTCCGGCAGAGTATTCGGCCGTATCGCCGGGCATGGGGCGGCGCGAGAGGGGAATGCCTAGCCACTCGTCATGGCCGGGCTTGTCCCGGCCATCCCCGTCTGGTCTCGGCAACAGAAAGACGTGGATGCGCGGGACGAGCCCGCGCATGACGGTTGAGATTCAACGCGCAGGCAACGCCATGACCACCCGCATCACCATCCGCAAGCCGGACGACTGGCATCTGCACGTGCGCGACGGCGAGATGCTGAAGGTGGCGCTGCCGTTCACGGCGCGACACTTCGGCCGCGCCATCCTGATGCCGAACCTCATTCCGCCGGTGCGCACCACCGCGGACGGCATTGCGTATCGCGAGCGTGCGCTGGCGGCGCTGCCCAAGGGCTCGACCTTCACGCCGCTGATCACCTGCTACCTGACCGACGACACCGATCCGGACGACGTCGAGCGCGGCTTTCGCGAGGGCGTGTTCACGGGCGTGAAGCTCTATCCCGCCAACGCGACGACGAATTCGGCGGCCGGCGTCACCGACTATCGCAGGATCAAGCCAGTGCTGGCGCGCATGGAAAAGATCGGTATGCGCTTCCTCATGCACGGCGAGGATGTCGATCCGACGGTCGACATCTTCGATCGCGAGGCCTCGTTCCTCGACAAGTATCTCGGGCCGTGGACGCGTGAGTTTCCCGGGTTGAAGATGATCCTCGAGCACCTGTCGTCGAAGGAAGGCGTCGACTTCGTGCGCGCGCATGCGCCGCCAAGTCGGCGGCACGATCACGCCCTATCACATGGAGCTCACCCGCACCGACTGGTTCGGCTGGGGATTGAAGCCCTACATGTACGTGATGCCCGTCATCAAGACCGAGCGCGACCGCCTGGCGCTGCGCAAGGCGGCGACCTCGGGCGAGGCGTGCTATTTCCTCGGCACCGACTCGGCGCCGCATCCGGTCGCGAAGAAGCTCGCGCTCAACGGCATTCCGGGCATCTTCAACGCGCCGGTCGCGATGGCGAGCTACGCCAAGACGTTCGAGGAAGAGAACGCGCTCGACAAGCTCGAGACATTTGCCTCGCTCAACGGCCCGGCGCATTACGGCCTGCCGCCGAACGAGGAGACGATCACGCTGGAAAAGAAGCCGTGGGTCCCGCCCGAAGAAGTCAAGGTCGCGGGGCCCGACGAGCGCGCGCTGATCTATCGTGGCGGCGAGACGATGCAGTGGCAGGTGGTTTCGTAGGGTGGGCAACCGCGCCCGTGCCTCCGCGTGGGCAAAATCGCCTCTACGCGGTTGCCCACGCGGACAGGCCGCGTAATGCGATTTTGCCCACCCTACGAACTACGAACCTCGCTCTTACTTATCCGGCAGCGGCTGGAATTGCGTGTTGATCTTCGACACGGTCCAGTGCTTGACCTGGGCGGCCCAGGCCGAGTTGACCGCGATGTTGGCCGGATTGCCCGTGCCGACGCGCAGATCGAGCGCGAGGTTGGTCACGTACAGCGTCCGCTTGTCGCGGCTGAAGCCTGGGCTTGCCGGAAACAGCAGCCCCTTGGGCGTGCCGCCATCGACCAGTCCCTCGAAATCGCCGAGCTTGGCGATGACCTTGCCGGTCTTGTCGACCACGACGATCTCGTCCGACTGGTTCGCGCAGACCCAGAGATTGTCCTGATCGTCGAGGATCAGCCCGTCCGCGCCGTTGATGCTGTTGGTGAAGACTGCCGGCGTGCCGGCCGTCGCGCCGCCGGCACCGCTCACCACCGGGATCTGCACGATGGTGTCGTTGCCGGTATTGGCGACGAACAGGATGCTTTGCGCCTTGTTGAAGCCCATGCCGTTGGCGCCGAAGGGCGGATCACCGGCGGTCTTGAGGAGAGGATCCTCGATCCACTTCGTCACCGTCCCGCCGTTCGCGCCGGTGCGCCAGATGACGCCGCCGAAGGAATCGGACACGTAGACGTTGCCCATCCGATCGAACTCAAGAGCGTTGAGTCCCGAATTCGGGGCTGGCCCGTTGGGGCTCGTCATGAAGACGCTCGAGGCACCTGTGTTCTTGTCCACGTTGAGCACCGTGCCGGCGCCGAAGTCGATCACCAGGAACGCGCCGGTGTGCGGATGAAATGCGACGCCTAAGAAGCCGCCGCCCGAGGCCGCGTGGACCGTTAGGGTCCGCAGCAGCTTGCCGTTCTCGTTGAAGACGACGATCGTTCGCGATCCGTCGAAGGTGGCGACATAGACGTCGCCGTTCGGCGCGACCGCGAGGCCTTCCGGCAGCGTCGAGCCGGCCGGCAATACGCCGAACAGTTGCGCCTGGTTGCGGTCGAACGCGGCCGCAGAATTGGGCTGCGACAGGAATGCTGCGAGACCGGCACAGAGCAACGCGGCGGTCTTCACGCACGCGGTAAATCTACTCATGACATTTCCCCCTTTTTTGATGATGAAGTCATCCAAACGCCCGGCTCGCACGCTCCGGCGGGCCGGGTGAGTGCCTGTCGATGCTACACTCTCGACTTGCGGCGTTGAAGGTACCGGGCGGACGGCGCCATCGAGCGCCGCGCAGCCATATAGCCCCTGGTGAATATGTTTCGCCGCCGCATCGATGGCTCCGCGACAGACATCGAACGCGGCGAACGACTTACGCGCTACCAGAGGAGGGCAACTAACCCACCACGGACAATCCACACGTCGGCTTGAGTCCGTAACCCGGATGAGCGCAGCGAAATCCGGGGCTGCATCGCCAAGGCGGAAGTGGTCCCGGATGTCGCTGCGCTCATCCGGGCTACGAACGACAAGCCCGCGCGACTATCCACACGCCCGCTTGAGCGACCCGGATATTGCAGGCAGATTTGGTGGTTGAGCCAAGCACGGGGACCGCCATGACCGCCATCCAGGCCGATTCCATCGCCACCACATCGGTCGGCACCGACGCGCGCAAGGCGCTGGCCGCATCCGCGATCGGCTACGCGATGGACGGCTTCGACCTGCTCATTCTCGGCTTCATGCTGCGCGCCATCTCGGCCGAGCTGCATCTCACGCCGCCGCAGGCCGGATCGCTGGTGACCTGGACGCTGATCGGCGCGGTCGTGGGCGGCATCCTGTTCGGCGTGCTGAGCGACTATTTCGGCCGCGTGCGCGTGCTCACCTGGACCATCCTGCTGTTCGCGATCTTCACCGGGCTCGGCGCCCTCGCGCAGGGATACTGGGACCTCCTCGCCTATCGCACCATCGCGGGCCTCGGGCTCGGCGGCGAGTTCGGCATCGGCATGGCGCTCGTCGCCGAAACATGGCCGGCGCAACTCCGCGCCCGCGGCTGCGCCTATGTGGCACTCGGCTGGCAGGCCGGCGTGCTGGTCGCCGCGCTCGCGACCCCGCTGCTGCTGCCGCACATCGGCTGGCGCGGCATGTTCCTGGTCGGGCTCGTACCGGGGGTGATCGCGTTCGTCGTGCGCCTGTATGTGGGCGAGCCGAAGATCTTCCTCGAGCGCGTCGAGGCGGCGCGCAGCCGCGTGCCGCTCGGCCTGCTGGTGAAGGACGCCGCGACCACCAAGATCAGCGCCGCCATGTTCATCCTCTGCGCGGTGCAGAACTTCGGCTACTACGGCCTGATGATCTGGCTGCCGAGCTACCTGTCGCAGCGCTTCGGCTACACGCTCACCCAATCGGCGCTGTGGACGGCCGTCACGGTCCTCGGCATGGCGGTTGGCATCTGGGTGTTCGGCCAATTTGCCGATCGCGTGGGGCGGCGACCGGCGCTCCTCACCTTCCAGGCCGGCGCCTTTGTCATGGTGCTGGTCTATTCGCAGCTCACCGGCTCGACCGCGTTGCTGATCGGCGGCGCCGTGATGGGCGTCTTCGTCAACGGCATGCTCGGCGGCTACGGCGCGCTGCTGTCAGAGTTCTATCCGACCGAGGCGCGCGCGACCGCCGAGAATGTGCTGTTCAACCTCGGCCGCGGCGTCGGCGGCTTTGGCCCTCTCGTGGTCGGCGCGCTGGTGAGCACGTATTCGTTCACGGTCGCGATCGCGCTGCTCGCGACCATCTATCTGATCGATCTCGTCGCAACCGTCTTCCTGATCCCCGAGCGCAAGGGCGCGCCGCTGCCGTAGTGGCGACTGCGCAATACGCGCTACTCTTCACGCGCAGAAGGTTCATGCCGATCGGCCGCCGCGAGCGCGCGTCAGCGTCGCCCGCGCGGACGATGTCGCGTTATGTCCAGCGCAACCGCGCGAGGATCGCACGGCCCATCAGCCAGTCCTTGTCCTCCTCGCTGAGGAAATCGAGCGTTTCGGTGAAGTGGGTGATGCGCTGGCGATAGGTCGCCTTGGCGAACGAGTTGGTCATGTCGGTGCCCCAATAGCAGCGCTCGCGGCCGAACGCCTCGAACACGCGCTTCAGGTACGGTTTCACGTCGGCGAACGGATAGGGCTGCTCCGATATGCCGAGCGATCCCGACAGCTTGCACGACACGTTGGGATACTTGGCGAGCGCGACCGTCTGCACGACCGCGGCCTCGATGCCGATCGTTTGCTTGAGCTCGCTCGACAGGTTCATGTGGTCGATGATCAGTGTGAGGCCGGGATAGCGCTCGGCGACGCGGGCCAGCGCCGGACCTTGCGCGGGCGCAAACGTCATCACGGGCAGGTTGGCCTTCTCGGCAGCCGACCAGAACCAGTCCGCCGTGCCGTCGGCGAGCCATGACGACATCTGTCCGTTGAACAGGGCGCGGATGCCGAGCATGCCGGGCTGCTCGCGCCAGGTCGGGATCAGCTTCACCGACTCCGGCTTCTCCAGCGGGATGCGGCCCATGACGTGGAAGCGCTGCGGATAACGCTGCGCCGCCTCGAGCGCGTAGTCGTTGCGGTCGCCCGGCCAGGATGGCGGAACCACGACAATGCGGTCGACGCCCGCCTCGTCCATCAGCGGCACCAGCTTCTCGATAGTGAACGGCTCGGGCAGCTGCGGCTTGCGCCCCGGGACCCATTTCCAATCCGGCGTCTCGGCCTTCCACAGATGCACCTGTGCGTCGACAATCATGCGCCTGTGCGGTGGGCCGCTCGTCTGCGCCTGCGCACGCTGTTGCGCCGCGAGCGCGACGCCGGCGCCGACCGCGCCATTGAGAAAGCCGCGACGTGACAGCATGGGCACCCTCCCGGTTGTGTGGCGCCGTTCGGCGCCTTCGATGCGACGCATTCTGCCGCGCCGGATGCGCGCTCACAACGCCGATCCGGCATGCGACCGTCGCGCCTTGACCGCCATCAGGTCACCGCCCACCATGATTGGCGCCGGATGTTTGCGGCCATACGGGAGGAAACAATGAAATACGTCTTGGGCGCCTTATTGGGCCTTTGCGTCGGCATGAGCGCCACACAAGCCGCCGAGCCGAACGCAGACCCTGCCGATGCGTACCTCGCGCGCGCCAAGGCCGCCGCGGCCTTCGACTTCACAGGCACTTTGGTGCGCGTGTGCGTGGCGCCGCAGACCGCGCCCGGCGCCGACGTCGCGCCCGGCCCGGCACCGGCGCGCGACACCTGGTACACCGACCCCGCAAAAGTGTTCGACAATCTCTATTTCGTCGGGACCAAGATCCATTCCTCGTGGGCGTTGACCACGAGCCAGGGCATCATCCTGATCGACACGCTCTACGACTATGCCTCCGACGAGGCGATCATCGGCGGCTTGAAGAAGCTCGGCCTCGATCCGGCCTCGGTAAAATACGTCATCATCAGCCACGGCCATCTCGACCACGTGGGCGGCGCCAAGCTGATGCAGGACCGCTTCGGCTCGCGCCTCATCATGGGCGACCCCGACTGGGACATGATCGAGCAGTCGGTGCACCGCTTCCCGAACGGCAAGCCGAAGCGGGACATCGTGGCGACCGACGGGCAGAAGATCACGCTCGGCGACACCAGCGTGACCATCGTGACGACGCCCGGCCACACGCCCGGCACGCTCTCGCTGATCTTCCAGGTGAAGGACCACGGCAAGCCGCTCACCGTCGCCTACAATGGCGGCACCGCGTTCAACTTCGTCAACGACGTGGCGCATTTCGACACCTACATCGCGTCGCAGCGCAAGTTCGCCAAGGCCGCCGCCGATGCCGGCGCCACCATCCTGATGTCCAACCATTCCGAGTTCGACAACGCCGTCACCAAGATCAAGATGATGGCGGCGCGCAAGCCGGAGGAGCCGAGCCCCTTCGAGATCGGCGCCGACGCGGTCGCGCGCTATTTCCAGGTGACCGAGACGTGTGCCGAGCTGGCGCGGTGGAGGCTGCAACAGGCCGCGAAGTAGCGGGAGGAATGACCGCCGCGCGTACAGCGCCTGCTCTCCCTCTCCCCCTTTAGGGGGAGAGGGTCGGGGTGAGGGGGCGCCTCCGCACGTTACGTCGAAGATATGTCTTGCTGAGGCTCAGCGCCCCTCACCCCGACCCTCTCCCCGCAAGAGCGGGGAGAGGGAGCGCGGACTCTGTGCGCAGCCTCACCCGCCCGCTTCATCCTTGCCCTGGCTCAGCACGATCCGGCCGCGAGCGCGGCGGTCGCGGATGTCGGCGAGCGCGAGCGAAAAATCGGCGATCGGCTCCACGGTGGTGGGCGCCGGCTTGATCTTGCCGGCCTCGTAGAGGCCGAAGATCTCCGCAAAGCACGCCGCCATCTGGCCCGGCATGCGCTTGCGATAGTCGCTGACCTGCAGCCCGCTCAGTTCGATGTTCTTCACCAGGAGATAGTTCGCCCGGATAGTCGGGATGCGGCCGGCCGCAAAGCCGATGATCACCATGCGGCCGCGCCACGCGAGGGCCCGGATCGCAGCGTCGAAGATGTCGGCGCCGAGGGGGTCGAGGATGATGTCGGCGCCGCGGTTGCTGGTCACCTCGTAAACCTGGGCACGCAGGTTGTCGTAGAGGTTGGACCGCGAGAGATCGATCACCACATCGGCGCCGGCGGCGCGCGCGATGTCGGCCTTGTCCCAGCTCGACACGCCGGCAAGCACCCGTGCGCCCATCGCCTTGGCGAGCTGCACGGCCGCGAGCCCGACGCCGCCGGTCGCGCCGAGCACCAGCACGGTATCGCCATGCTGGTAGCGTGCGCGGTCGCGCAGCGCGAACCACGCGGTGTCATAGGCGAGCGCCATCGCGGCGGCGGTCACGAACGACATCCGGTCGGGAAGCCGGTAGCACTGCGACTCGGACACCGCGACGAACTCGGCGTAGCCGCCCTGCTCCGCCATCGTCAGCACGCGGTCGCCGATCTTGAGCTGCTTCACGGCAGGGCCGACCTCGATGACGATACCGGCCGGCAGCTTGCCGGGCACGAACGGCAGCTCCGGCAGGAACTGGTACTGGCCGCCGATGACAAGGAGGTCGACGAAGTTGGCAGCCGTCGCGTGGATCTCCACCAGGACGTCGTGGGGCCCGGGCTGCGGCCGCGGGAACTCGCCATACTCCGCGTCCTCGACCGGGCCGAACTCGCGCACGATGACGGCGCGCATGGTGCTGGGCGTGTCCTCGCTCATCCGCGCGCCGCCTTGCTGGTGGCGGCCCGCACGGGCTGCGGTGCCGCGCGGCCCTGCGCGATCGCGTCGACGATGTCGCGCTTGCGGATCTTGCCGCTCGGCGTGAGCGGGATGTGGTCGAGGTCGAGAAAATATTCCGGCATGTCGTATTTCGAGAGTCCCTGCGTATCGAGATGGGCGAGCATCTCGCCCGCGTCAACCTGTGCGCCTGCGCGCCGCATGACGGCAAGGCAAACTTTCTCGCCGAGCCGTTCATCCGCGATCGGAACCGCGGCGACGCGTTCGACCGCCGGGTGGCGCATCGCCAGATCCTCGATGCGCGCCGGATAGATATTGTGACCGCCGCGGATGATCACGTCCTTCTTGCGCCCGGTGATGCGCAGATAGCCGCGCTCGTCGAGCCAGCCAAGATCGCCGGTCAGGAACCAGCCCTGCGCATTGAACGACGCCTCGGTCGCCGCCTGGTCGTCGAAATAGCCGAGCATCAGGCTCGCGCCACGCCCGCCGATCTGCCCGATCTCGCCGGTCGCCGCCTCGGTATCGGGGTCGTCGCTGCGCCAGATCTTCAACTCGTAGCCCGGGCACGCCTTGCCGCTCGTCTCGACGATGAGCTGCGCGTCGTCGGTCGGCAGCGTGTACTGATGCGAGCAGGTCTCGGTCATGCCGTAGCCGCTCTGCGGCATGACGCCGTGGCGCGATGAGCTGCGCCACCACCTCGCGCGGCGCCGCGGCGCCCGAGATGCGGAAGCCCTTGAGCCGGCCGATGCCGGCAAGCTTGCGCTCGCGCAGCTCGCGCAGCAGATCGATCGCATGCGTCGGCACGCCGACCAGGAAGCTTGCGCCCGTCTCGATCACCCGGTCGATCAGGCTCTTGCCGCGCGGCAGGTCGTGGATCACCAGCTCGCCGCCGGCCGCAAGCGCCATCACCATGGCGCCGAAGCCGAGATTGTGGCTGAGCGGGCTCAGCGAATAGACGACCGAATCGCCGTCGATGTTCCAGTCCGCCGCGATCGCGCGCGCATTGGCGAGCAGCGTGTTGTCGCTGTGCATGACGCCCTTCGGCGTGCCGGTCGTGCCCGACGTGAAGGCGAGATAGACGATCTGATTTGGGTCGGCCTTAACATCCACTCCGTCATGCCCGGCCACAGCCGTTCGAAGAACGGCGTCGCTTCGCTCGCCTATGTCCCGGGCATCCACGTCTTGGACCACAGAGGAAGACGTGGATGGCCGGGACAAGCCCGGCCATGACGAGTCAACGCTTGAAGCATCCAGCCGATATACGTGCTTCAACGTCGCGATCCCGCCGAGCTCGGCGAAAATGTCGCACCGATCGGCGTCGGCGCCGTACCCCGCTTGCCCGATGAAGGCGGTCGCGCGCGTGCGGCGCAGGAGATCGAGAATCTCGCCCGCCGTATGGTCGCGGTGCAGCGACGGACAGCATACATAGCCGTTGCGCGAGCAGGCGAGCAGCGCCACGACGCCTTCGATCCGGCTCGGCAGCCATACGGCAACGCGCTCGCCCGGCTTGACGCCGCGCGCCGCGAGATCGGCGGCGAGCGTATCGACGGCGGCGACAAGGTCCGCATATCCGACACGCCGGCCGCGATCGCGCAGCGCAGGTTTCTCCGGCGCGCGACGCGCGTGCGCGCGCGTGAGCGAATAGATCGTATCGTCGCGCCAGTGCCTGGCGGCGTAGTACCGCCTGATGAGCTCGGCGCTGAGGAGCGTCAGGATGGTGTTGGTCATCGGCGAAAGAACCATACAGATGAAGGCGGTTGGCGTGTCAAGGCGGCCGCTTTTTCTCCTATGCGTAAATAGTGAAAGTCGTTATGTGATGAACCATAAATCCCTCGGCGCCGTTCCCCGACGCGATCCCGACCTCCCCCCAAGGCATCCCATGAGCACCCTCGACACGCTGCTGGACGAGCTCGTTACCGCCAACCGCATCCTCGCACGCGAAGAGGTGGTCGACTCGTTCGGCCATATCAGCGCGCGCCATCCGGAGCGGCCGGACCGCTTCTTCCTTTCGCGCGCGCGGGCGCCCGACTGCATCGAGCGTGACGACTTGATGGAGTTCACCCTCGACGGCGAGCCGGTGGATGCGCGCGGCCGCAAGCCCTATCTCGAGCGCTTCATTCATGGCGGGATCTACGAGCTGAAGCCGGACGTGCACACGGTGGTGCACAATCACTCGCCCAGCGTGATCCCGTTCGGCGTCACCGGCACCAAGATCAGGCCGCTGCTCCACACCTGCGCCTGCATGGGCCACGAGGTACCGATCTGGGACTCGGGCGACAAGTTCGGCGACACCAATATGCTGGTGTCGGACGTCGCGATGGGCCGCGATCTCGCGCGCGGCGTCGGGTCGGGCCGCACCGCGCTCCTGCGCGGGCACGGCTCGGTGGTGACCGGCCGCTCCATCCGCGAGGTCGTCTACATCGCGGTCTATCTCGAGCTCAACGCGCGCCTGCAGATGCAGGCGATGGCGATGGGCAACATCAAGTTCCTCACCGCCGGCGAGGTCGACAAGATCCTCGCCACCACCGGCGCGACGGCGTTCGACCGCGCCTGGGAAAACTGGTGCCGCCGCGCCGGCCGCGAGCCCGGCGCCATGACGGGGGTGTAGGAGTTCGCTTCAGTCCGTTTCGCGGTTCGCTCCAAGCCGCGCAAAATCCTCAGACGTTACAATAACGTAACGTCTCGAACCGCCTCCGTTCCGCCGCCGACCAACCGGCGAGCCGACATTTCGGCGCGAAACGGAGGATGCCATGAAACGCACTGTCATCGTCATTGCGGCATTGCTCGGCACCGCCGCGAGCGTGCACGCAACCCCGCGCACCACGCATGTGAGCCGCTGCATCGCCGAGCAGCGCGCCGCGCTCGCGCCGCTCGATCAGTACGGCGGCCACGTTCCGTCCAACGCGCCGGCGATCATGCAGCAGATCATGAACCCGTTGATCGACCGCATGCGCGTGCACTGCTTCCCGCGCTCCAATACGCCGGCCAACTACCAATGGAATCCCGCCACCGGCAACTACGAGCTTCAATAGTCGCCCGATGGCCGCGTGAACCTTTCGGCATCGATCGCCGACCTGAAGTGGCAGCAGGACTGGACGCCACCACCGCCGCCGCCCGTGTCCGACACGAACCCCACCTACCCGGGCAGCATCTGCTGACAGGGAGCAGTGGCCGCGCAACTCAGGACGACGGGCCTGCCGATCGCATCGGCGCCTGCGCCGGAATCGCGCCGACGTCGGCAAACACGCGGCCGATCATCACGAGCACCGGACCAGGCGGCAGCTCAGCGAGACGCGCCGGCAGGTCGCGGATCGCCGCCGAGACCACCGCCTCGCCCGGGCGCGTCGCCTTGACGATCGCGACCGCGGGTGTCGCGGGATCGAGGCCATTGGCGATGCCGATACGCGCAAGTTCGGCGAGCGTGCGCGCCGGCATGTAGACGACCGTCGTCGCGGTCGGGTCCGCGATGCTGTTCCAGTCGATGTCGCGCGGCAGCTTGCCGTCGGACCCGTGGCCCGTGACGTATTGCAGGCGGCGTGCGGCCGAGCGGTGCGTGAGCGAGACGCCGAGCCGGCTCGCGGCGCCCTGCGCGGCCGTGATGCCGGGCACCACCTCGACCTCAAGGCCGGCGGCACGGCACGCGGCGAGCTCCTCGCCGCCGCGGCCGAAAATCATCGGGTCGCCGCCCTTGAGCCGCACCACGCGTTTGCCGGCGCGTGCCAGCGTGATCATCAGGCGGTTGATCTCGTCCTGCTTGCAGGCCGGCCCGTAGCCGGCCTTGCCGACCAGCATGCGCTTCGCCTCGCGCCGCGCGAAATCGAGCACGCCGGGCGAGACGAGCTGATCGAACAGGATCACGTCGGCCGATTGCAGCGCGCGCACCGCGCGCAAGGTCAACAGCTCGGGATCTCCCGGTCCGGCGCCGACCAGCGTGACCGAGCCGTGGTCCACGCGCTCGCCCTCGTGCTGCGCGGCGCCCATGAGCGCGTCGAAGTCCTGGCTCTTGGGGGCGCGGTCCGGATGGGCGACCGCCTGGCCGGTAAAGAGCTGCCAGAAGCGCCGTCGCCCGCCGAACGAAAGGCCCGACGTCTTCACGGCCGCGCGCCAATGCCGCGCTGCCTCAGCCCAGCGCGCGAAGCCGAGCGGGATCATCGCCTCGATCTTGGCGCGGATCGCCTGCGCGAACACCGGCGCGGCGCCATCGGTCGAGATGCCGACCACCAACGGAGAGCGGTTGACGATGGTGCCGAAGGAGAAATCGCTCAAGGCGGGCCGGTCGACGACATTCACCGCCACGCCCGCCGCCCGCGCGCGCGCCGCAAAGTCCGCGGCCGGCGCCTCGTCGTCGAACGCGCCGATCGCGAGCGCGGCGCCCGCGAAGTCAGCCGCCGCGATCGCGCGCCCCTGCAGCGTGACGCCCGCCGCCTGCGCGGCCGCGACCACCTCGTCGGAGGGCTCTGCCGCATACACGTCGACACGCGCACCCGCGGCCGACAGCAGCTCGATCTTCCAGGCCGCAGCGGCATTGCCACCGGCGACCACGACACGCTTGCCGTCGAGCGCGAAAAATACCGGCAGGCGCGCCAGCGCCTGCATGCGCGGCGAGCTGACCTCAGACGGCAACGCGCTCATGAATGCTCCCTTGCACGATCCGCCTCAGCTCCGGCAGGCACGAGCCGCAGTTCGTTCCGGCCCGCAGCGCCTTGCCGATCTCGTCCACATTCGCGGCCGCGCCGGAGCTCAGCGCCCGGCGGATCGCGTTGAGCCCGACGCCGAAGCACGAGCACACGGTCGGCCCGGCGTCCGTCAGACCATCGGCCGACTTCGCCGACAAGACCATCCGCCGCTGCGGCGGCGCAAGCGCGTCGGCCGCGAACATCTCCTTGACGGCGTCCCATGGCGGCGTCGCCGCGGCCGGACCGATGAACAGGCATCCTTCGAGCCGCCCCTGCGCGAAAGCCGCGACCCGATAGAGGCCGCGCGGTATATCGATATATTCGGCGAGCTCGATCGGTTCAACGCCCTGCCGGAGCAGGGACCCGGCCGCCCCTCGCCATGTGTCGACCGGCGCGTCGGTCGCCAGCAGATAGCCGGTGCCGCCCACAACGGCGACGCGCGCCCACCAGGCGGATGCCGGCAGCACGGCGGCGTGGCGCATCAGCGCAAAGCCGCGCGACACGAATGCGGCCGGCGCGATCGCGGCCGGCGTCGCCTTCGCCTCGGGCTGGCCTGAATGCGGGTCGGTCGCGGGCGCGACGAGGTCGCCGACGCGCGCGCACGACGCGGTCGCATCGCTCCAATGGATCGGCGCGAACAGCATGCCCGCCTGCTGGCCGGCGCTGACGACGACGCGGAGCACTGCCGCGCCATGGCGTGTCGTGATCCGCGCAAACCCGCCGTCGACGAGGCCGTGCGTTTGCGCATCGGCGGGCGCGACCTCGACGAAGGGCTCGGGACAATGCGAGGCGAGGCGCGGGCTGGCGCCGCTGCGCGTCATCGTGTGCCACTGGTCGCGCACGCGGCCGGTGTTCAGGCGAAGCGGAAATTCATCCGATAGCGCCTCGCGCAGGCACGGCGGCTCGGGCGCCACAAAGCGCGCCTTGCGGTCCGACGTGAAGAAATCACCGTCGGCGAAGAAGCGGCGCTGACGGCGCGAGGCATGAGCGCGCACCGGCCATTGTGTCGGCGCGAGCGACTCGAATTCGGCATCGGTGAGCTCGGCGAGGCCGCCGAGATCGAAATCGCGCCGCCCTTTGTTCTCGAATGCCGAGAGCGCGGCATGCTCGCGAAAAATGTCGGCCGCGCCGCGATACCCGAATGCCGGCGCGAAACCCATGCGCCGCGCCACCTGGCTCACGATCCACCAGTCGGGCTTCGCGTCGCCCGGCGCCGGCAGGAAGGCGCGCTGGCGGGTGATGCGCCGTTCCGAGTTCGTAACGGTGCCGTCCTTCTCGCCCCAAGCGGCCGCCGGCAGCAGCACGTGGGCGCCGGCCTCGACGGTGTCGTTGCGGCGCACGTTGTCGGAGACGACGAAGAGGTCGAGCTTGCGCAGCGCGTCACGCATGGCACCGGCGCGCGGCAGCGACACCGCCGGGTTGGTCGCCATCACCCACAGCGCCTTGATGCGGCCGCGCCTCTACGCCCTCGAACATCTGCACGGCCTTGAGGCCCTCGTGCGTCGCCATGCTCGGCGCCTTCCAGAAGCGGCGCACGCAGTCGATCTCGACGGGCGAAAAGCCCATATGCGCGGCGAGCTGGTTGGCGAGGCCGCCGACCTCGCGCCCGCCCATCGCGTTGGGCTGACCGGTGAGCGAGAACGGTCCCATGCCGGGCTTGCCGATGCGGCCGGTCGCGAGATGGCAATTGATGATGGCGTTGACCTTGTCGGTGCCCTGCGCCGACTGGTTGACGCCTTGCGAATAGCACGTGATCGACGCGCGACGTGGCGCGGAAGGCGCCGAAGAACGACACCACGTCGGCGCGCGCGAGCCCGGTCGCCTTGGCGGTGGCGTCCGCATCGGGCGCGATCTCGCGCGCCCGCGCGATCGCCTCCGCGAAGCCCGTGGTGTGGTCCTCGATGAAAGCATCGTCGAGCGCGCCCGCCTCCACGAGATGGGCGAGCAGGCCGCAAAAGAGCGCCGTGTCGCTGCCGGGCGCGATGGGGAGAAACAGATCCGCTTCTTCGGCGGTCGCGGTGCGGCGCGGGTCGATCACCACGAGGCGCGCGCCGCGCTCGCGCATGTTGGCCGCCATGCGGCGAAACAGCACCGGATGGCACCAGGCCGCGTTCGAGCCGACGAGCACGATGAGATCGGCCTCGTCGAGATCGGCATAGACGCCCGGAACCGTATCGGCGCCGAAGGCGCGGCGATGGCCCGCGACCGACGACGCCATGCACAGGCGCGAGTTGGTGTCCACGTTGGCCGAGCCGATGAAGCCCTTCATCAGCTTGTTGGCGACGTAATAGTCCTCGGTGAGGAGCTGTCCGGAGAGATAGAACGCGACTGCGTCCGGCCCGTGCTGCTTGATGACCTGACGGAAGCCCGCCGCGACCGTCTCCAGCGCCGCCCCCCAGTCCGTCCGCGCCAGCGCGCCGTCGCGCCGCACCATCGGATGCAGCAGCCGGCCCTCGAGTCCGAGCGTCTCGCCCAGCGCCGCCCCCTTCGAGCACAGCGCGCCGAAATTCGCCGGATGCATGGGATCGCCCGCGATAGCGACGCCGCCATTTTCGCTCGGTGTCGCCAGCACGCCGCAGCCTACGCCGCAATACGGACACGCGGTTCGTACGGTCGCCGGCTGCTGGGCGTGGGCGTTCACTCTTCCCCTCCCCCGCTTGCGGGGGAGGGACGCGCGCGAAGCGTGCAGGGAGGGGGCAAGTACGCGGGCGGAGGAGCAAGCGGCTTCCCCCTCCCCGCCCTCCCCCGCAAGCGGGGGGAGACCGCGCGCAGCATGTGGTGCGCGCACGCCATCAATACACGTCCTGCTGATAGCGGCCCTTGCGCTTGAGATCGGCGACGAATGCGACCGCCTCGTCGGTGGTGCGCACGCCGTGCTGCGGCGACGATGTCGACCAGGGCGCGCTCGACGTCCTTGGCCATGCGCTGGGCGTCGCCGCATACGTAGAAATGCGCGCCGTCGGCAAGCCAGGCCCACAGGTCGCGGCCGGACTGCCGCATGCGGTCCTGCACGTAGAACTTCTCGTCGGTGTCGCGCGACCAGGCGAGCGACGAGGCGCGTGAGCACGCCCTTCTGCTTCATCCCGGCAAGCTCGTCGGCGTAGAAGAAATCGTAGTCGCGAGCGCTGATGGCCGAAGAACAGCCAGTTGCGGCCGGGCGCCTTGGTCGCCATGCGCTCGTGCAGGAAGGCGCGGAACGGCGCGACGCCGGTGCCGGGGCCGACCATGATGATCGGCACCGACGGATCGGCCGGCAGGCCGAAGGCATGCGCCTTCTGCACATAGATCTTCAGCTTCTGCCCTTCGCGCGCGCGCTCGGCCAGAAACGTCGACGCGACGCCGAGCCGGCGCCGGCGCCGACGTCGTAGCGCACCGCGTCGACCGTGAGCGAGACGCGCTTGGGATCGACCTTCGGCGAGGACGCAATCGAATAGAGCCGCGGCTGCAGCGGCTCGAGCGACTCGATGAAGGCTTCGGGATCGGGCCGCACGCCGGGGAATTTCTCGATCGCGGCCAGCACGTCGAGCGTCGCGGCATCGCCGATCCGGGTCCTCGCCGCCGGCGAGCGCCTTCGCCTTCAGCCGCCGGTCGCCGCCGGTCAGATAGGAGAAGAGCTGGAACAGCATGTCGGGCGCCGGCGCGAGCGAGACACCGTCGATCAGCACGTCGCGCAGCGTGCGCCCGCCGATGGGAAAATCGGCCGGCGCGCCGAGCGTGCGGATCACCGCGTCGACCAGCGCCGGATCGTTGGTGGGCGCGATGCCGAAGGCGTCGCCCACCGCGTAGTCGAGCCCGGCTGCCGGAGAGATCGATGTCGATGTGCCAGGTCTCCTTGTTCGAGCCCGGCTTGTTGAGCCGCGTGCGCTTGAGGAACATGGCCTCGACCGGATTGTCGCGCGACGTGCCGGGCGTGCGTCGCAGCGCCGGTGCCGATACGGGCGTCGCGTCGGCCGCGCGCGCTTCCGCCGGCACTGGGGCGGGGGCAGCCGCGGGAGCCACGGGAGCGAACTCCTCGTTGAGCTTCTTGAGCATGCGCAGCGTGTCCTTGCCGCCGGGCACGCACAGGTTCAGCCGCTCTTCTTTCTGGAGAAACAGCGCGTTCGAATAGTCCTCGCACGAATAGCCGCACTGGCCGCAGTCCTGCTGGCCCATCGCGGCCATCATGCGCCGGCGCAGCGGCCGGCCGTCGGCGAGCTTCATGCGGTCCGGCAGCGGGATCGTCTGGTCGTGCCAGGGCGCCTCGCCGTCGTCGCCGTCGTCGAGCGGCCCCGTCGGCGCCGCCGGACGCCCGCCATCAGCTTCGCGCCCTCCTCGGGCGAGAGCGCCGTGACGCCGCCATCGAGGCCGAGATAGCCGGCAAAGAAGCCGTTGAGCCAAGCGCGCTGGTCGGCCGTGAACGGCGCGGTCTCGGGCAGCAGCGTGGGGACCGGCGGCGGCAGGGTCTTGCTCATGCGACCGCCTCGGCGTCGAACAGCTCCTTGAGCGCCGCGACCTCATGGCGGCGCGCGAAGGCGAGGAACGTCTCGTCCGGCGCGGCGCGATGCTTGAGGTAGGCCTGCAGCATGCGCTCGACCGTCGTCGGCGCATGCCTCGGCCTTGACGTCGCGATAGACCTCGCGCGCGAGCCCCGCGTCGAAGCCGAAGCCGCCGCCGACCAGCGACGTGATAGCCCTCGACGGTGTCGCCTTCGTCGGAGACCTGCACCTTGCAGGCCGAGCAGCCCGATGTCGCCGATATAATGCTGCGCGCACGAATGATGGCAGCCGGTGAGATGGATGTTGATCGGCGCATCGAGCACAACGCGCGCCTCGCACCAGCGCGCGATCGCCTCGGCATGGCCCTTGGTGTCGGAGGCCGCGAACTTGCAACCGACATTGCCGGTGCAGGCCACGAGCCCGGCGCGGATCGAAGTTGCCTTGGTGGTGAGACCAAGCGCCTCGATCGCGGCCTGCGCGAGCGCGACCTTGTCGTCGGCGACGCCCGGAGATCAGCAGGTTCTGCCAGACCGTCAGGCGGATATCGCCGTCGCCGAGATCGGCCGCGATCTGGGCGAGCCCGCGCATCTGGTCGCCCGTGAGCTTGCCGACCGGCAGCACCACGCCGATCCAGTTCAGCCCGGCCTGTTTCTGCGCATGCACGCCGATATGGGCGCTGCGGTCGTAGCGCGGCCGCGGCTTGATTGCCTCGGCGGGTACGCGCGCGAGCTGTGCGGCCGAGCTTCTCCTCGACCAGCGTCACGAACTTGTCGATGCCGAGCGCATCGAGCACGTATTTGAGCCGCGCCTTGTTGCGGTCGGTGCGATTGCCGTGGTCGATGAAGACGCGCACGACGGCGTCTGCGACCTGCGTCGCTTCCGCCGGCTTGACCACCACGCCGGTCTCGCGCGCGAAATCGCGATGCCCCGTGATGCCGCCGAGCCCGAGGCTTGAACCAGATGCCCGGCTCGACGCCATGGCCGTCCGCGACCTCGACCGCCGCGAACGCGATGTCGTTGGTATCCTCCAGCACCGGAATCGTGCCGGCGCCGTCGAACGCCACGTTGAACTTGCGCGGTAGGCCGTAGAGCGCGCGCTCGTTGAGGATGTGGAAGTGCCATTCGCGCGCATACGGCCGCGTGTCGATCAGCTCGCGCGGATCGATGCCTGCGGTCGGCGTGCCGGTGACGTTGCGGATGTTGTCGGCGCCGGAGCCGCGCGAGGCAGAGGCCGAGATCCTGGATCGCCTCGACCATCGCGACCGCGTTCTTCGGCTCGATCTCGCGGATCTGCAGGTTGGCGCGCGTGGTGACGTGCGAATAGCCGCCGCCGTAGCGCTCGGCGAGATCGGCAAGGCCCGTGAGCTGCCAATGCGTGAGGATGCCGTTCGGCATGCGCAGCCGACACATGTAGGAGTTCTGCGCCGGCGCCACATAGAACAGGCCGAAGTAGCGCCAGCGGAAATTGTCCGCCGGCTTCGGCGCCTCGTTCTTCTCGGCCTGCGCCTTGAGGCGTGCATAAGCGTCGAACGGATGCTCCTCGCGCTTGAACTTCTCCTGGTCGGAAAGCTTCTTGCCTTCCTTCAGCACGCGATCCTGCGCCTTGAACGCCGCGGCGTCCGGACCGATCGGCTCCGCGTCCGGCGTGCTACCTGCCGGCACCCCGCGCGCCGCGCGGCCTGCATGGAGGCCCGACGCAAAGCCCTCCAGGTAGCGCTTCTGCTCGGGGGTGAAATCGCCGGACATCGCTCAGGCCGCCGCGCGCAGCGCGAGGGCGCGACCGAAGGCGAGATCGTCGCGCATGCCCGCGATCGGCCGGCCCGAGCGGATCAGGTCGAGATACCAGGGACCATCGCCCGTGTCGCCGTAGAGCACCGCGCCGACCAGGCGATCCTGCGCGATGACGAGCCGGCGATAGACGCCGATCCCCGGATCGTGCAGCACGATCTCCTCGCTGTCGTCGCGTCCGAGAAAATCGCCGGCCGAGAACACGTCGACGCCGGAGACCTTGAGGTTGGTGGCAACCACCGAGCCCGCGTAATCCGCCGATCGTCCCGCGAGCCGGCGCGCGAGCACGGAGGCCTGCTCGTAGGCCGGCTCGACCAGACCGTAGCACTGGCCGCGGTGCTCGGCGCATTCGCCGATCGCGAACACGCCATGCGCGCTCGTCGCGAGCCCGTCATCGACCACGATGCCGCGGTTGGCGGCAATGCCTGCCTGTTTCGCCAGCGTCGCGTTCGGCCGCACGCCGACCGCGACCACGACGAGATCGGCCGGGATGACGCGGCCGTCCTCGAGACCGACTGCCTCGACGCGCCGCTCGCCGATCACCTCCGCGGTCTCGGCCCCGAGCAGCACCTCGACGCCGCGCGCCTCGACGGCGTGCCGCAGCATGCCGGCCGCGACCGCATCGAGCTGGCGCTCCATCAGGCGGTCCATCAGGTGCACGATGGTGACGCGCGCGCCCGCCTTCGCAAGGCCATGCGCCGCCTCGAGCCCGAGCAACCCGCCGCCGATGACGACGACGCGGGCGCCCCGCCCGGCCAGCGCCCGCATGGCATCGACGTCGCCGATCTCGCGGAACGTCATCACGCCGGCGAGCTGCATGCCGGGAATGTCGAGCCGGATCGGGCGAGAGCCGGTCGCGAGCACGGCCTTGGAGAACTTGAGCTGGGTCCCGCCCGCGAGCGTGATGGTATGCGCCGCCACGTCGATCGCGGTCGCGGACGAGCCGTAGCGCACCGTCACGCCGCGATCGCGCCACCAGCGCGCCGGCTTGAGCTCGACGTCGGCGGGCGCGACCTCGTCGGCGAGCAGCGAGGACAAGAGCACGCGGTTGTAGGCAAGCCGCGGCTCCTCGCCGACGACCGCGATGGCGTAGCGGCCGAGCGCGCGCTTCGCCATCTCGTCGACGAAGCGCGCCGACGCCATGCCGTTGCCGATGATAACCAGCGGTTCGCTCATGCTGCCCTCTTCATGGCTTCCTCATTCGGCGAAGCGACCGCACGCCGTCTGCGACGTGCGGCTCGCCTGTCATTGCATTCGGCCGCGCGACCCGGTCACGGCCGGACGTGTCCTAGACCCGCGCCTGCGCGAGATGCGCCGTGCTGGGCGCCATGAAGCTTTTGCGCAGGTAGAACCACCAGGTGAGCGCGAGGCAGGTCGCGTAGAACGCGAGATAGATTTCCAGCGCGAGCTGCGGACCGCCGGTCGACGCAATCGATGCACCGAAGCCGCGCGGGATCAGGTAGCCGCCGCAGGCGCCGATCGCGCCGATGAAGCCCAGCGCGGCGGCGCTCTCGATGCTGGCGGCCTTCAGGGCAGCTGCGCGCCCGGCGTCGCCCACGCCCTTTGCCTCACGCAGATTTCCTCGCGGAAGATCGACGGGATCATCCGGTAGGTCGAACCGTTGCCGATTCCGGTCGTGATGAACAGGATCAGGAACATCGTCAGAAAGCCCGTGAAGTCCTTGATGCCCACGAAGTACATGACGCCGATCGTGGCGGCGCCCATGGCGATGAAATTCCAGAACGTCACGATCGCGCCGCCGACCTTGTCGGCGAGCAAGCCGCCGAACGGACGCGAGACCGAGCCGACCAGCGGTCCGAGGAAAGCGATGCTGACCGTGACGGCCGGGAACTGGGTCTTGATCAGCAGCGGAAACGCAGCCGAATAGCCGATGAACGAGCCGAACGTTCCGATGTAGATGAAGGACATGATCCAGGTGTGCTTGTGCCTGGTGATGGCGAGCTGGTCTTTGAACGTGGAGCTGCGCCGAGGTGAGATTGTTCATGAAGAAAACCGCGCCGAACACCGCGATGACCAGCGGCACCAGCCACATCAGCCCGGCGTTTTGCAGATAGACGCCGGCGACCGGGGTCGCCTGATAGAGGTTGATGATGCCGAGGCCCATCAGGATCGGCGTCGAGCAACTGCACGCTGCTCACGCCGATATTGCCGCCGGCGGCATTGAGGCCGAGCGCCCAGCCCTTCATGCGGTCCGGGATAGAAGAACGAAATGTTGGCCATGCTGGAGGCGAAGTTGCCGCCGCCGAGGCCGGCCGTCGCCGCCACGCACAGCATCAGCCAGAACGGCGTATCGGGCTGCGTGACGAAATACGCGAGCGCGATCGTCGGGATGAACAGCACCGCCGCGCTGAAGATCGTCCAGTTGCGGCCGCCGAACGTCGTGACAGCGAAAGTGTAGGGAAATCGCATGAGCGAGCCGATCAGGCCGGGCAGCGCCACGAGCTGAAACAGTTGGTCGGTCGTGTAGTGAAAGCCGGCCTGCGGCAGTTTGGTCGCGACAATGCTCCAGATCAGCCAGACCGAGAAGCCGAGATGTTCGGCGACGATCGACCAGATGAGATTGCGGCGCGCGATCGCTTTGCCCTTCGATTTCCAGAACGTCTCATCTTCCGGGTTCCAGTCCGAAATCCAGGTCGTGTTCGTCTTGCTCATCGAAGAGTTCCTTTCATCTGAGGCAAGTCTCCGGCGCAAAGCGGAGCCGGTCGCGTGTTGGACTTCGCCAAGCGCGCGCGACGCCGGCATTCCGCTCCCTGGCCAAAAAAAAAGCCGCAGCCTGAGGCGCTTGCGCGTCCCCCAGGACAGCGGCGTTGCTTATGGCCCGTCGTTGGACCTGCGGCACGTGCGTCGAGCCCCTCCGCGAACTGTTCTCAATTCAAGCTCCGTGCCACATTGCCAAAATTGCGGAAACTGTCGATATATCAGATGATTAAGGCGATAGAGCCAAACCTTAACGAAGCCTTGCCGGCCTGCTGCGTTTGCTCATTGCGCTTCCAATGTGCGCGTCGATTGTGCAGTGCAAAAAATAGGCGCCGACGTTCAGCGCTTGATGGCCCAGGCGGCAAGGTGCCCGGCGACATCGTTCGCATCGAACGGCGGTCCCGCGAAAGCGCCGATGCGGTCGGCAGGTGCGCCGGCGAAATGCGGGGCGCCGTCGGCGAGCGACGCGTCATAGAGATCCGGGCGAAACACCGCCTTGGCGGCAGCGAGCAGGTCGGGTGCGAGCGGCGCTTGCCCCCAACGCACCATCTGCGCATAGAGCCATGCCGCCTGCGCTGGATCGGGCCGCGCCGCGTCCTCGCGGCCGACCAGCAGATAGTTCGGGCTCGAGCGCACCGTCCCGTCGGGCGCGACCTTGAGGCGGCCATCGAATGTGCGACGGATCACCTCGGCGGCGACGTCGATGCGGTTCGACGCCGCCAGCAGGGCAACGACCTCCTCGCGATTGCCCACGTCCTCGATGAAAGCGGCGGCTCGGCGATGTGCGCGCACCAGGCGCATGAGCGTGTCGGGATTTTCCTCGGCCCACGCGGCGCGCACGCCGAGCACCTTCTCGGCGGCGCGCGGCGAGGATGTCGGAAACGAAATGCAGGATGAAGCCGATGCCGAGATCGACCGCGACCGAATTCCAGGGCGCGCCGACGCAGAAGCCGTCGACATGCTTGTTGGCGAGGCTCTCGACCATGTAGGGCGGCGGCAGCACGACGAGGCGCACGTCCTCGTCCGGATCGACGCCGGCCGCCGCCATCCAGAAGCGCAGATGATAGTTGTGCGTCGAGAACGGAAACGTCATGCCGAAGGTGAGCGGCTCCTCGCCGCGCGTCTTGCGCTGCGCGGCCACGCGGGCGAGCGCGCGCGCCGACACCATCGGATCGCGGATGTCGCCGTCTGCCGCGGCTGCGAGCGCGGCATAAAGCGCCGGCGACACCGTGATGGCGTTGCCGTTCACGCCGAGGCAGAACGGCGCGAGGATCGGCACCTTGATGTGGCCGAGGCCGAGGCTCGACGCGATCGCCACCGGCGCGATCAGGTGCGCGGCATCGAAGACGCCGATGTTGAGCTTGTCGCGGATGTTCGACCACGACACCTCGCGCACCAGCTCGACGTCGAGCCCTTCGGCGGCGGTGAATCCCTTGTCGACCGCGATGAGCAGCGCGGCCGCATCGGCGAGCGGAATGAACCCGATGCGCAGCTTCTCGCCGCTCATTTGAACAGCTCCGCGGCGGTGATCACCGACTGCGCCACCTCGGCGATCTTCTTGTTCTCGTTCATCGCGGTCTTGCGCAGCAGCGCATAGGCCGCTTCCTCGCTGAGATTCTTGACGTTCATCAGGATTCCCTTGGCGCGATCGATCACCTTGCGCTCATCGAGCGCGCTGCGCGTGCGGTCGAGCTCGTCCTGCAGGCGTGCGAAGGCGTTGAAGCGCGAGATGCAGAGGTCGAGGATGTTCTTCACGCGCTCCTTGTGCAGGCTGCCGACGATATAGGCCGACACGCCGGCATCGACCGCCGCCTCGATCGAGGCCTTGTCGCTCTGGTCGACGAACATGGCGACCGGCCGCTTCACGGCGCGGCTCACCTGGAACATCTGCTCCAGCACGTCGCGGCTCGGATTTTCGAGATCGATCAGGATGACGTCGGGGTCGATCGCATAGACGCGCGCGAGCAGGCGCGTCGTGTCCTCGATGCGCACGACCTGCACGTGACCCGCCTCGCGCAGCCCATCCTCGAGGATCGCGGCGCGAATCGGATTCTCGTCGACGATCACGATCTTGAGCGAGGCATCCATGCGCTGACGTGGCTTCAAGCCCCGTGCCAGCGCGGCGAAGATCGATATTCGTGAGTGAATTCAGGATGATGTCAGGTAAACGACGGCCGTGCCGAAAATCAGGGCATTCGCGCGGGTTGGTCGAAAGCTGAGCACTGCCGCCCAGCGATCGTGCAGACCTTGCGTCAAGGTTCCGCCGAGCCCTCAGGCCGCGCCTTCGCCTCGATAGAAGCCGAGCCGCCGCATCACCGGCTCGTCGGTGACCCGCAGCAGGATCGCGTCGTCAGACGCCTCATGGAAATGCGGCCGCCACGCCGGCGCCGCCATCACGTCGCCGCGGCGCCACGCGAAGCGCTCGCCGTCGATGGTGCTCGTGCCGCTGCCGCGCACCACCGCGAAGATATTGTTGGCGGTGGTGCGGTGGGTCGCGGTGCGCCGCCCCGGCGCCAACCGCATCATGTAGAGCGCCGTGGTGTCGAGCGCCGGCGCGCCGAGCTCGACTTGCGTGCCGAACGGGCCGGTCGGATCGGCCGGCGCCGCATCGAGGCGCGCCAGCGTGTCTTTGAGCGTGAAGACGAAAGGCGAGTCCGTGGTCGGCGGCGGCGGGGCGGCCAAAGGAGACTTGAAAGCCTCGTGCTCCTCTTCCTCGGTATGCTCGAAGAACATCGGCTCGAGCAGTTGCACCAGCGGCGCATCGAGGAAATCGAGCCAATAGGCGCACGCCTTGCTGTCGTTGCCATGCCCGTGCGTCGACCAGTTGGGCGTGAGCAGCACGTCGCCCGGCTCCATCGCGATGTTGACGCCGTCCACCTCCGTATAGGTGCCGGGCTCGGCATCGAGGATCAGCCGCAGCGCATTCGGCGTATGGCGATGCGCCCGCGCCCACTCGCCCGGCATGATCATCTGATAGGCCGCGACCAGCGTGCGGGTCGTGCCGTAGGTGTTGCCTTCCGCCGGATTGACCAGGATGAGGTTGCGCCGCTCGGCGAGCGCCGTGTTGATCAGCCGCCCGGCCGCATCGAGAGCGCCGCGCGCCTGCTCATAGCGCCAATGCGCCGGCACCAGCGTCTGGCGCGGCGCCGCCCACAGCGACGGTGTCGGCTTGTTCCAGCCAGGCCCCATGCCGACCTTGTCGAGCTTGCCGTACAGCTCGGCGAGCGAGCCGCTCTCCGCGAGATCCTGGCGCGTGACGGTCATGGTTTCATCCCTTTACGCCATCATAGGACGCGCCCCGAATGCAGTCGATCACCGCGAGCGGATCGTCGGGCGCATGATCGCCACGCCACGCAACATGGCCGTCCGGCCGCACCAGCACGAGCTTGCGTTCGTAGAGTCGCGCCGCCTCTGCGTCGACGATCACGGTAGAAGTCATCGGCACGCCGCACGTGCGCGCCGCGGCCATCAGCTTGTCCGCCTCGGACAAGTCGGCGTCGAAGCCGAGCAGCGCAAAACCCCGACCGAACAGATCGAGCGTTGACTTGCACGGCGCGAGCCACAGGTGCGGGGCGCGGCTGCCCGGGCGCGTCGTCGGTACGTAGCGATTGGGCTCGTCGGGCAGCGCCGGCGTGCCGTCCGGCCAGCAGATCGGCGAGCCCTCATAGCGATAGCCGAGATGGACGCCGAGCGTGAACCACTCGTGCCGCATGATCGCGGCGAACTCGGCGCCGAACTTTTGCCGGAACACATCGCCCGCCGGTGTCGGGTCGAGCAGCAGCGGCCCCGGCCGCGGCGACGTCATCCGGCGGAAGTTGGCCGCCGCCTCGCGCACGTTGCGATGGCCGATCGGCCGCCGTTCGGCATCATAGGAGGCAAGCAAACGATCGCCGCCCCAGCCTTGCAGCACGGCCGTAAGCTTCCACGACAGATCGACGGCATCCTGGATGCCGGTGTTCATGCCGAATGCGCCGGTCGGCGAGAGCATGTGCGCCGAGTCGCCGGCGAGAAAGACGCGCCCCTCGCCATATCGCTCCGCCACGAGCTCGCGTCGCACCCACGGCATGACGGTGACAAGCTCGTAGTCGAGGTCACGCCCGACCGCGCGGCGGATCATGCGGTGAATCTCGTCGGCCGAGTATTCGCGCGGCTCGTTGCCGCCGATGAAGGAGAAGCGCCACTGGTCGGTACCGTTGATCGCCACGATCGTCGACCATGTGCCTTCGGGCCCCAGAATGATGAATCGGTAGGCGCGGCCCTTGTCGTGCGACGCCACGAGGTCGGGACAGCGGAAGATCACGTTGGTCGTGTAGGTCAGCGCCGGGGTGCCGGCCATGGGTATGCCGAGCGCCTCGCGCACCAGGCTGCGCCCGCCGTCGCATCCGACGAGATACTGCGTACGCAGGCGCTCGCGCGTGCCCGCTTCCACATTCTCGATCTCGGCCGTCACGCCATCGGCGTCCTGCGCGAACGACACCAGCCGCGTGCGGTAGCGCAGCCTGACGCTCCGCTGCGCCGATGCGAAGTCGCGCAGGATCGGATCGAACAGGTTCTGCGGACAGCGCTCGCGTCGCTGCGGGCTTTCCGGCGGCGGCTTTGCGGCATCGAGCGTCGCCATGCGCTCGCGACCGAGCTCATAGCCCGCGAGGCTCGTCACATAGACGTTGTCCTGCGGCAGGTCGCGCGGATAGGGCGACGCCTCGACCGCGCCGACCAGGCCCCAGCGCCGGCAGAACTCCATGGTGCGGATGCCGACCAGGTCCATCCGCGGCTGATAGATCGAGCCGTCCGACTGCTCGATCAGCAGGCAGTCGATGCCGCGCCAGCCGAGATCGCCGGCGAGCGCGAGGCCGACGGGGCCGGCGCCGACGATGAGGATGGGGGTGGGGGTGGGGGTGGGGGTGTCAGGTAATTCCGGCATAGACCAACGTCATTGCGAGCCCTCGGGTCTCGCCTTCGGCGAGCCCAAGGGTAAACTCAGCGAAGCAATCCCGCTTCGCTTGCTCATGCGTTTGCCGATCGAGCTTGCTTCGTCGACCTTCGGCCTCCTCGCAATGACGCGGGTATGCGCGTCACTTCGGTCGCTTCATCTCGCTCGACGAGTTGACCACCGCGTGCAGATTGCGCGCGAGCCCGACGGCGCTCGGCACGTCCATGGTCATGGCGTGGCGCAGATATTCCTTGACGCCCTCGGTCGCAACCGCGGGCGCCTTGAGCATGAACTTGCACAGGTTCTCGATCGTGTCATCGAGCTTGGCGGCCGGCACCACCTCGCTGACGATGCCGTGGCTGAGCGCCCGCTCGGGCCCGACGGTCGCGCATGACCAGGTCATGTAACCCAGCCCTTTGCGCGTCATGCGGTCGATCATCGCCGACAGCACCATGGTCGGCAGGATGTAGTGCTCCATTTCGGGGATCTGGAACGTCGCGGCCTCGCTCGCGATCGTGATGTCGGCGAGCGCCGCGACCGCGCAGCCGTATCCGAGCGCGCGGCCCTGCACGGCGCAGATCACCGGGATCGGCGTGTTGCGGATCGCCGCATAGGAATTGAAGATCACGTCGTAGGCGCGCTTGCGTACCAGCGCCTCGGGCAGCACGGCGGGCTGCTGACCCATCGTGGCGCGGCCGATGCAGAAGTCGTTGCCGGCGCCGCGCAGCACGACGAGGCGCGATTTCTCGGCCGCGGTGTTGAGCAGGCGCGTGAGCTCGGTCGCCATGTGGTCGGTCGCGCTGTTGCCGTGATCGGGACGGTTCAACGTAATGCGCAGGATCGGCCCGTCCTGCTGTGACAAGATTTCATCGCTCACGGCGTTCTCTCCTGATGCTGCCGTCATGGCCGGGCTCGTCCCGGCCATCCACGTCTTTCCTTGGCGCCAAGTCGTGGATGCCCGGCACGAGGCCGGGCAGGACGACGATAGGCGTGTCGTTTGGCATTCCCGTCGGGTGCTTGTCTACTTCGATCGACGCCGCCGCGAAGCCTTCCGCTCGCCCTCGATCTGGGCGCGGGCCTTGACGCACCACAGGTCCCAGGTGCGTCGCCAGGTGCCGGCCGAGGCCTGGCGGCCGCTGGTGGCAGCGACTTCCTGATCGTCGAGATAGACGATCTTGCCGCTCGGGCCGGCGATCAGCATGGCCTGCATCTGCAGCTTGGCGGAGAGCTCGAGATAGACGCTGCGCACCACCGCGATCATCAGGCTGTCGCCGACCACGACCGAGCCGTGCCCGCGCATCAGCGCGGCGGGCTTCGGCCCCAAGACCTTGGCGAGCGAGGCGCCGAGGTGCGGGGTCTTGATGATGAGGTCGCCGCTCGCCTGGAAGTCGCGGATCTCGAAGGTCGGGATGCCCTCGCCGATGAACGCGCCGGTGTTGAACAACGGCTTGAGCGGCACCGTGGTGACGCCGAACGGGATGACCGAGGGCGAGTGATTGTGCACCACCGCCTGCACCTCGGGCCGCGTCTTGTAGATCTCGCCATGGATGTAGCGTTCGAGATAGAGCGCAGCCCCCGGATCGCGGATCACGTTGCTGTCGAGATCGAACTCGCAGATGTCGTCGATCGTCACCATCTCGGGCGCCATGGCGCGCGCCAGCAGATAGCGGTGCGGATCGCGCTCGGAGCGCACGCTGACATGGCCATAGGCATCGACCACGCCATGGGCGGCGAGAATCCGATAGGCGAGGACGAGGTCTTCTGTCTGGCTCATGTCTGGCTCTTGGGCCGCGCATTCCACCCGGACCGGCGCGCGGCCGCAACCCCCATGCGGGCATTGACCGTATGCATGCGATTGACGCCCGCGGAGATGGCAAGCTAGTGGTCTATTCAACGAATTCGGACATCCGGGGAAACGCGCCATGAAGCTCGCGAGCTACCGTCTCGATGGCGAGGACACCTATGGCGCGGTGGTCGGCGACGGGGTCGTCACACTTGGCGGCCGCGGCGCGCGCCATCTGACGCTACGCGACGCGCTCGCCGCCGATGCGCTCGGCGAGCTGCGCGTTGCAACGACCGGCAAGACGCCCGTTCACAAGCTCGCGCAGATCACCTTCCTGCCGCTGATCCCCAACCCTGAAAAAATCCTCTGCGTCGGCATCAATTATCGCGACCACGCCGCGGAAACCGGGCGCGACACCATGTCGAACCCGCAGATGTTCCTGCGGCTCGTCAACACGCTGGTCGGCCATGACGGCGAGATGATCCGTCCGAAGATCTCGACCAATTTCGATTTCGAGGGCGAGCTTGCGGTGATCATCGGCAAGGCCGGACGCTACATCAAGGAAAGCGATGCGCTTGCGCATGTGGCCGGCTACACCTGCTTTGTCGACGGCAGCGTGCGCGACTGGCAGAAGCATTCGGTCACGTCCGGCAAGAACTTCATCGGCACCGGACCGCTCGGCCCCTGGATGGTGACGAGCGACGAGATCCCGGATCCGACCAAGCTCACGCTGATGACGCGGCTCAACGGCACCGAGATGCAGCGCTCCGGCACCGACATGCTGATCTATTCGGTGCCGCGCATCATCTCGTATGTCTCGAGCTTCACACCGCTCGCGCCCGGCGACGTCATCGCCACCGGCACGCCGGCCGGCGTCGGGCACCGCCGCAATCCGCCGCTGTGGATGAAGGCGGGCGACACGCTGGAGGTCGAAATCACCGGCATCGGCACGCTGCGCAGCCGGATCGTCGACGAGAAGTAACTTCCCCGTCATTGCGAGCGAAGCGAAGCAATCCCGCTTCGCTTGCGTATACGCTTGCGAATTGAGATTGCTTCGGCACGTTGCGCGCGCCTCGCAATGACGGGGAAATTCATTTCAGGTACTTATCGAACCACGCAATCGAGTCCTTCACCGCCTCGCGCTGCGCGTCATCCGGCGCGTAGACTCCGGCCTCGTTGCGCTGCACGTAGACGAAGCCGTGCACGTCGTGCTCGTAGGTCTTCCACGCCGCGTCCTTGCCCATCTCGGCCAGCAGGTCGTAGCAGACCCGGAAGATGCCCTGCAGCTCGTCCGAGTTACGGCCCTGCACGAGGATCGACGTGGTGATCGGCGCGAGGCGGGCGCGTGCCACGTCCTCGGTGATGCGCGGCCGCACCTTGCCGGCCTCGCGCATCAGCATCTTCTCGACGTTGAGCAGGCCGGTCTCCGGATTGATCTGCGCGGTCGCGTCCGGCTTGAGGCGCAGGAATTCGTGCGCCGCCGGCTCGCACGCGATCATGGCGCGGATGCCGTGATATTCCGACGCGATCTTGAGCGCCATCTCGCCGCCGTGGCTCATGCCCATGTAGCCGACGCGATCCGCCGCGATGTACGGCAGCGTCTTCACGTGTTCGGCGATCGCGATCATGTCCTCGTATTCGAGCGGGCCGCGGTTGAGGAGTTGCCGCCCCTGCCGCTTGTCCTCGATCAGCTTGCCGATCTTGTCGTAGGCGTAGTCGACCTCGGCGCGGTAGCGTGTCCACGCCACCGCATAGCCGGCGGCAAGGAACTGCTCCTGCGTCCAGCTCGTGTTCTGCGTGGCGTTGCGCACCCAGGCCATGCCGCGGCCGCCGTTGCCCGATGCGAACAGGACCAGCGGAAACGGGCCGTTGCCCTCCGGCTTGCGCAGGCCGATCGGGACATAGACGCCGTCGATCATCTCGATCAGCATGAGATGCACCGGGATCGCGGAATCCCGCACCGGCTCGGTGACGACGATATGCTGCGGATCGATCTGGCCTTCCATGCGCTTCCTCCCGGCGTGGCGGGCGACTATAACGACGTGTCCATCGATGAGCGCAAGCAGTTTCCCGATCGATACGGTGTTCGCAGTCTTGGCGGCGCGGCTCGGTGAGCGCGCAAGCCGCGCGGCTGCCGTGCTCGCGGCGCATGGCGCGAGCGAGAGCTACCACGCGGCGCATCCGCCCGACATTGTCGTCTTCCCACAATCGACCGAGGAGGTCGTCGCGATCGTAACGATCTGCGCGGCGCATCGCGCGCCGATCGTGCCGTACGGCGCCGGCACGTCGCTCGAGGGCAACGCATCGGCGATCCACGGCGGCGTCTGCGTCGACTTCGCGGAAATGAACAACCTGATCGAGATCAACGCCGAGGACCTCGACTGTCGCGTGCAGCCCGGCATCACGCGCAAGCGGCTCAACGCGGAGCTGCGCGATACCGGCCTGTTCTTTCCGATCGATCCGGGCGCCGACGCCTCGATCGGCGGCATGACGTCGACGCGCGGCTCCGGCACCATGGCGGTGCGCTACGGCACCATGCGCGACAACGTGATGGCCCTCGAGGTGGTGCTCGCCGACGGCCGGGTCATTCGCACCAGCCGCCGCGCCCGCAAGTCGGCCGCCGGCTACGATCTCACGCGGCTGTTCGTCGGCGCCGAGGGCACGCTCGGCATCATCACCGAGATCACGCTGCGACTGCATCCGGTGCCGGAGGCGATCGCGGCGGTCGTGTGTCCGTTCGCATCGTTCGAGGGCACGATCGCGACCGCGATCGCGGTGAGCCAGGCCGGCATCCCGGTGGCGCGCATCGAGCTGCTCGACGAGGTGATGATCCGCGGCGTCAACCGCTACGCCAAGCTCGGCATCATGGAGCAGCCGACGCTGTTTCTCGAATTCCATGGCACGCCGGCCGCGGTCGCGGAGCAGGCCGAATCCGTGCGCGAGATCGCCCATGAGCACGGCGCGTTCGGTTTCGAGAAGGCCACGCGCACCGAGGACCGCAGCCGGCTGTGGACCGCGCGCGACAACACGCTCTACGCCGGCCTCGGGCTGCGGCCCGGCGCGAAGGCTGTCATCACCGACGTCTGCGTACCGGTGTCGCGGCTCGCCGAATGCCTGATCGCGACCAAGCAGGACATCGCGCAAAGCGGCCTGATCGCGCCGATCGTCGGCCATGTGGGCGACGGCAATTTCCACACGCTCATTCTCGTCGACCCGGCCTCGCCCGAGGAGATCGCCCGCGCCCAGGCGCTGCATGACCGCATGGTCGCGCGCGCCCTCGACCTCGACGGCACCTCGACCGGCGAGCACGGCATCGGCACCGGCAAGATCGCGTTCCTTGAGCGCGAGCTGGGCGGTGCAGTCGATGTGATGCGCAGCATCAAGCGGACGCTCGATCCTGCGGGCATCATGAATCCCGGGAAGATATTCCGCTGAGCGCGCATCCTGCGCCGAGCTCGTGCCCCGGATGCGGTGCAGCGGCGCGCCCTTGCGCGCTGGTGCACCGCTGATCCGGGGCCCATCCCGTCGCTGGGTCCCGGGTCTGCAGCGCACCACTCCGCTTCGCTACGTGCTGCGCTGCGCCCGGGACACGAGGCTGGGCAAGACCGGATTGCACCCGTATCCGCGACCCGCTTTACTCGCGCGCGCACCACCCAAGGAGACGCCCGTGAACAAGAAAGACGACCCTGCCTTCCTCTACTTCCCGACCAACTATCGCTGGTCGATGGGCCTGCTGATTTGCCTGTCGGGCGCGCCCTGGATGGGGGCGGAGATCGACGAGGTCAACCGGGTCGGCCGCGCGCTGCTCGATCGCGTCGGCGACGACGAGGCGTGGTTCGCGGAATGGAAGCGGATGGGCGACAAGGTCGAGGCGCGCGGACGCGCGGCCTTGAACGCCGGCCACAAGCGCACCGCCGCGTCCTGCTTCATGCGCGCCTCGCGCTACTACCAGACGGGCGAGCGCTTCAAGCAGCCGCGCACGCAGGAGAGCATGGACACCTACGCGAAGTCGGTTTCGATCTTTCGCGAGGCCGCGACGCTCTTGCATCGCCCGCGCATCGAGCCTGTCGAGGTGCCTTACGAAGGCAAGAGCCTGCCGGGCCTACTGGTGCATCCCGATCCCGAGGCCACGGGCGGCAAGCCGGCGCCCTGCGTGGTGTTCTTCGACGGCTTCGACGTCACCAAGGAGCTGCAATACGGCTACGGCGTTCCCGATCTGGCCGCGCGCGGCATCGGCTGCCTGCTCGTCGACGGCCCCGGCAACGGCGAAAGCGTGCGCTTCCGCAACCTGCCGCTGATCGCCGAGACCGAACGCTACGCCACGCCCGCCTATGAGTACCTTGCGGGCCGTCGCGAGTTCGACGCGAAGCGCATCGGCGTGATGGCGCTATCGCTCGGCGGCTACTATGCGCCCCGCGCCGCCTCCCTCGAGCCGCGCTTTGCGGCCTGCATCGCCTGGGGCGCGCAATGGGACTATCACGCGATCTGGGCGAAGCGGCTCGAGCAGCTCGATTCCGGCAAGGTGCTTTCGCTCTCGGTGCCGCCCGAGCATCTCGAATGGGTGCTCGGCGTCTCCGACCGCGCCGCGGCGCTCAAGAAGCTCGAAGGCTTCCGGCTCGACGGCATCGTCCAGAAAATGAAATGTCCGTTCCTGCTGATGCACGGCGGCGGCGACGAGCAGATCCCGCTCGCGCTGGCGCAGCAATGCTTTGACGCGGTCGGCTCGAAGCAGAAGACCTTCAAGGTCTTCGACCGCGAGGAAGGCGGCTTCCACCACTGCCAGGTCGACAACGTCACGATCGGCGTCCACTACATGTGGGACTGGCTGGAGGACGTGCTCAAGCCGGGGACCTGAAGGAGTCAGGCGTCATTGCGAACGAAGCGAAGCAATCTCACTTCGCTTGCTCATGCGCGGCAGAGATTGCTTCGTCGCGCTACGCGCTCCTCGCAATGACGGAATTCTTCAATCCGCCGCCTTCTGGCAGATGAACAGCGCGCTGTCGGCGATGCCGCCGATGCGCGGGATGGCGCCGAGCACGGCGTCGAGGCCGGAAAGCTTCACGGCGACGTTCGGCTTCTTGAGCAGCCGATAGGCGAGCGCCGAGGCGATGTGGAAATAGCGCGTGTCGATGATGCGGAACTGGGCGTTGCCGAGCACCTCGCGCACGTGCCGGTCGGAATAGACCCACAGGCTTTCCTCGCCCTGGTAGAACGTCTTGATGAAGGCGGCGTCTGCCCGGTAGTGCGGCGTGAGGAAGAACTCGAAGCTGTTGCTGAGCTCGATGTGCATGACCAGCATCGCGCCCGGCGCCGCAATCCGGTTGATCTCGGCGACGATATCGGTGAGCGAACAGTAGTTGACCACCGCGCCGACGCACATCACGCAGTCGGCGGCGCCGTCGGCGAACGGCAGGTGGTGCGCATCGGCGCAGACCGAGCTCGGGATGCCGCGCAGCTTCTCGACCGCAATATCGGCCTGAACATAGGTCCGGGCGGGAACCTGCTGCGGATGGCCACCGGCTCCGATGTCGATGACGAGCTCGTGCGGCTCGGGGTGCAGCCGATTAAGCCGGTCGACCGCCTCGAAGATCTCGTGCCGCGAGCGGGCGTGCCAACGGTCGACGTCGGTCCAAATCTGATCGAGTTGATTGTACTTCTTCCGCACGGACTCGCGAAATGCGGGATCGATGGTCACGTGTCGTCCGACATATGTGCGGCCCGCTCCCCCCGAGCAGGCCGTCCCAGTCCGGATATGATGCGTGAGTATCGCACGGTATGGTCCCAACTCGACCATAGCACCAATTCAACCGTTTAAAAGGCGGTACAAGGCACACGACCGGCCATATCCCCCGTTCTCTGCGCGTCTGCCGGTCGACGGGACCGTGGCTACCCCGTCTACGCAACGACACCGGCGGCGTGCTAACGTCCCGCCCCTCAAATAGGGAGAGAGACGATGCCCAAGGTCACGTGGGACCATATCCATCTGCGCAGCAAGGATCCGGAGGCGACCGCCCAGTGGTACGAGCGCATGCTCGGCGCCGAGGTGGTCCGCACCATGCAGCAGGGCAAGCCCCGCATCGACCTCAAGCTCGGCGGCGCCAACGTGTTCATCGCCCAGGTCACGGATGGCGATGGCGTCAGCCCGCCGCCGGTCACGCCCTATCAGGGCCTCGACCATTTCGGCCTCACGGTCAGCGGCATCGACGCGATCTGCGCCGAACTCAAGGCCAACGGCGTCGAGTTCACCCGCGAGCCGACCACCGTGCGGCCGGGCACGCGAGTTGCCTTCCTGCGCGCCCCCGAGGGCGTGTCGATCGAGCTGTTGGAGCGAAATCCGGCGTAATCACTCACGTCATGCCCGGGCTTGTCCCGGGCATCCACGCCTTGGGCCAAGGAAAAGGCGTGGATGGCCGGGACAAGCCCGGCCATGACGTTCATTGTTGCCGCAGCTCCGCCAACCCGTTTGTCAGCACCAGCCCCTCGCGGCCCATCGCGCTGCACTGGAACGAGATACGGCTGCCGTCCCGCCACAGCTCGATACGCAGCGTGTCGCCCGGGAAAACCGGACGCACGAAGCGCGCCTCGATGGCGGCGAGCTGCTCGGACCGGTAGCCGATATGGCGCACCACCGCATGGGTCGCGATCCCGAAGGTCGCGGCGCCGTGCAGGATCGGGCGCGGAAAGCCGACCGACTTCGCCCGCTCCGGATCGGCGTGCAGCGGGTTCTCGTCGCCGGTGAGGCGATAGACCAGCGCGAGGTTGGGCGGCGTCGGCAACTCGATGACCGCGTCGGGGGCACGCGCCGGCACCTCGTGCGGCGGCGCGATCGCCGTCACCTTGCCGCCGAAGCCGCCGTGCTTGCGCACCAGGGTGCTGTTATCGACGGTCGCGACAACGCGGCCGTCGGATGCCAGCAGATCGCGCGTCATCTCGATGATGGCGGCGCTGTCCGGGCCCTTGTCGATCACCTCGCGCACCCGCCCACGCGCCGTGAGCTTCGCCGCGACGGCCAGCGGTTCGTGGAGAACGATTTTAAGGGCGGCCGCGACCATCATGCGCTGGTCGACGCCGAATTCCGGCTTGAGCAGCGGCCCGTGCCGGCCGAGCACCACGGCCATCGAGGGGAACGCGGTCAGCTCCTTCTCGTAGACGAACTTGAGCTGGCCCCAATCCATCGGGTCCATGCCGATCCCGATGCCGAGCGCGTAGATGATGCAGTCGCGCGGCCCGTAGGCAATCGGGATGTCGGCCGGCCGGTAGGCCATGATGCGTTGGTAGTCCAAGGGCATGAATTGGTTCCTCCCGGGGGCGATTATAGCCATGCGGCGGCCGGGCTTGTCGCGGCCATCCGGGCCGTGACAAAACGCTGCCCATGGATAAGCCCGCCAAGCCCCAAGACGCGCTTTACCGCTTCATCGGCAAGCCGATCCCGCGCAACGAGGACCCCCGCCTCGTCACCGGCCGCGGCCGGTTCAGCGCCGACTTCAAGCTCGACGGCGAGACTTATGCCGCCATCGTGCGCTCGCCGCACCCGCATGCGCGCATCCGCGGCATCGACGCCGATGCGGCCCGCCAGATGCCGGGTGTGCTGCTCGTGCTCACGGGCGCCGACTGCCTTGCCGACAAGCTGACGCCCATCCCGCACGATCCGGTGCCCAAGACCAAGTTCGACATGAAGCTCCTGGCCGCGGGCGGCAAGCCGCCTTTCATCGGCCCACACATGCTGCTGCCCGCGGACAGAGCGCGCCATGTCGGCGAGGCCGTCGCCCTGGTGGTGGCGGAGACACAGGCGCAGGCGCTCGATGCCGCCGAGGCCGTCACGGTCGACTACGAGGTGCTGCCGCACGTCGCACACACGGAAGACGCGATGAAGCCGGGGGCGCCGGTCGTCTGGGACGAGGTGCCGGACAACACGCCGATCGACACCTGGTTCGGCGATCGGGAGGCGACCGACATTGCCTTCGCGACCGCGGACCACGTCCTCAAGAAGGATTTCTTCATCGGCCGCGTCACCGGCGTGCCGCTCGAGCCGCGCGCGGCCGTCGCCAACTACGACACGACCACGGAACGCTACACGCTTTATGCCGGCAGCGGCGGCGCCGTGCGGCAGAAACGCGAGCTCTCCACCATCCTCGGCATCGCGCCCGAACGGCTGCGCGTCCTGTCCTACGACGTCGGCGGCAATTTCGGCACGCGCAACCGCGTTTTCGTCGAATTCGGCCTGGTGCTGTGGGCGGCCGGCAAGCTCAAGCGTCCGGTGAAGTACACCGCGACCCGCTCGGAAGCTTTCCTCAGCGACTATCAGGGCCGCGACCTCGTCTCGTGCGTCGAGCTCGCGATGGACAAGAACGGCCGTTTCCTGGCGATGCGCGCCACCAATATCAGCAATGTGGGCGCGCGCATGGTCTCGCTGTCGCCGCTGAGCAAAGGCTCGGGCCTCATCCCGGGCTCCTACGACATTCCGGCCGTGACGCTACGCGCGATGGCGGTCTACACCACGACGACGCCGACCAATGCGTATCGCAGCTCGGGCCGGCCCGAGGTCACCTATGTGATCGAGCGGCTGATCGACGAGGCCGCCGTGACGCTCGGCTTCGACCGCATCGCGCTACGGCGCAAGAACCTGATCAAGCCGAAGGCGATGCCGTACCGCAACGCGGTCGGCATGCTCTACGACAGCGGCCAGTATGCCGCGAACATGGACTGGGCGATGGAGATCGCCGACTGGAAGGGCTTCGCGGCGCGCCGGCGCGAGGCGAAGAAGCGCGGCAAGCTGCTCGGCCTCGGCCTTGCCAACTACGTCGAGTCCTCGATCGGCGCACCGCTCGAGCAGACCCAGATCTACGTGCGCCCGGAGGGGCGCGTCGACGTGGTGATCGGCACCCAGCCGACCGGACAAGGCCACGAGACGAGCTTTGCGCAAGTGGTCGCCGACCTGATCGCCGTGCCGGTCGAGAAGGTGAAGATCATCCTGGGCGACACCGACATCGTGAAAGTGGGCGGCGGCTCGCATTCGGGCCGCTCCATGCGCCATGCCGCGACGGTGTTCGCCAAGGCCGCCGTCGACCTGATCGCCAAGGGCAAGCGCATCGCCGCCACGGTGCTGGGCACGTCGCCCGACAACGTCACGTTCGACGACGGGCGCTTTGCATCGCGCGACACCAACCGCACCTTCGATTTCCTCGAGCTGGCGCAAGAGGCCGCGAACCATACGCTCGCCGACGACCTCAAGGGCGGCCTCGCGATCATCACCGACAACGAGATGCACGAGCCGGTGTTTCCGAATGGCACCGCGATCTGCGAGGTCGAGATCGATCCCGACACCGGCGCGCTCGCGCTCACCCGCTACGCTTCGATCGACGACGTGGGACGCTGTATCAACCCGCTGATCGTCGACGGCCAGACGCACGGCGCGATCGCCCAGGGCGTCGGCCAGGCGCTGTGGGAGCAGTTTTATGTCGAGCCCGATACGGGTCAGCCGCTCACCGGCTCATTCATGGACTACGGCATGCCGCGCGCCGACACGCTACCGTCCTTCCGCACCGAGATCGCCGAGGTGCTCTCGCCCACCAACCCGCTCGGCATCAAGGCGGGCGGCGAAGGCGGCACGACCGGCGCGCCCGCCTGCATCGTCAGCGGCATCCTCGACGCGCTGCGCCCGCTCGGCGTCACCGACATCGCGATGCCGGCGACGCCCTACGCGATCTGGAAGGCGATCCAGGACGCACAGAGTCGCAAATAGCTGTCATTGCGAGGAGCCCGAAGGGCGACGAAGCAATCTCGAATTTGCCGCACGAGATTGCTTCGGCGAGCGAAGCTCGCCTCGCAATGACGCATCCGGCGTCACCTTCCCGGCCCGACCGTCCGCATGTGCTGGGCGAACATCGGCATCATGATGATCGCGACAATCGCGCCGACGATGAACGGAATCGTTGCTACCATGTAGAGCTGTTGCACCGGCAGGTGCTTGCCGATCAGCCAGCCGCCGACCACGGGGCCGAGGATGCCGCCGACCCGGCCGATCCCGAAGCACGCGCCCGAGCCGGTCGAGCGTAGCGCCGTGGGGTAGAGGATCGCCGACACCGCATTGATGCCGAACTGGGTGCCGAGCGCGCAGACGCCCGCCAACCAGACCACGATCATCAGCCCGAGCACCGACTGCTGCGCGACAAAGCCGATCGCACCAACGACCGGCACGGCGAGCACGAACAAAGCCACGACCGGCAACAGGCCGCGGCGATCGAGGGGAATCGCGATCCCGACTCCGCCGATGAAGCCGCCGACCTGAAGAAGGGCGGTGGCGAGCGATGCCTGGGCCGGCATGCTGGCGCTGGCAAGCAGCGTCGGCATCCAGCTCACCAGGAAGAAGTAGCCCATCAGGTTGACGACGAAGAGGATCCACAGGAGCGGCGTCATCACGGCGAGCTTGCCGGCAAACAGCGCGCTGAACGGAAGCTTCTCGGAGACCTGCACGACGAAACGCGAGCCCGCCGGCAACGTCGTTCCGGGGTCCATGCGCTTGATCATCGCGGCCACGGCATCCTGCCGATCCTTCAAGGTGAGGAACCGAATCGACTCCGGCAGGAATGCCGCGATGACGCCCGTCAGCAATAGCGGGACGAGCCCGCCAAAATAGAACAGGACGGGCCAACCATACTGCGGCATCAGATAGGCGGCGATCAGCGCCGGAAGGGATCCGCCGAGCGTAATCCCGCCGAAGGCCAGGCTGACGAGCGTGGCTTGCAGGCGACGCGGTGCAAATTCGGCGTTGAGCGCGATCACGTTCGGCAGCACACCGCCGATGCCGACGCCGGCGAGGAACCGCAGGATGCCGAGTTGCATGAGCGAGCCGGACCAGGCGGCCGCGAGCGTGAAGACGCCGAAGATCAGGCACGATAGCAAGATCGCGTTCTTGCGGCCGAAGCGGTCGCCGAGATAGCCGAGCAGCGGCGCACCGAACAGCATGCCGAACAGGCTCGCACCGAGCACCGGCCCGAACGCCCCGGGATTCTGGATGCCCCATGCCTTGATCTGGGCCGGCACCGCGAAAGCCGCGACCGTGATGTCGAAGCCGTCGACCATGATCACCAGAAAGGACAGCACGACGAGCGCAGCATTGAACGCGTTCACCTTGCGCCCGTCGATGTAATCCGTGACGTCGATCGTCTGCTGCGCGTTCATCCGTTTCCCCCAGGTGCTGGTTGTTGATGCTCGTTATTGAGTGCTCGTCCTCGAGTGCTCGCTTTTCAGTTTTCGACCTTCAGGCCGATCGATTTGATCAACGCTGCCCACATTGTCTCCTCGCGATCGATCACCTCGGCATAGTCGGCGGGCGTGCCCGCCACCGTCTCGGCGCCGGCGTTGAGGATGCGCTGCCTTACGTCCTCGGTCGCGAGCGCCGCATTGAGCTCCTTGTTGAGCTTGTCGATGATCGGCTGCGGCGTGCCGGCGGGCGCCAGGATTCCGTAGCGCAACGAGACCTCGAAGCCGGGCAGGCCCAATTCGGCGATGGTCGGCACGTTCGGCAGCAGGACGGTGCGCTTGAGCCCGGTCACGCCAAGCGCGCGGATCAGCCCGCCGTCGATCGGGCCGCGCGCCACCGGGATGGGCGTGAACTGCACCAGGTTATGACCGCCGATGAGATCCGTCATGGCGGAGCCCGAGCTCTTGTACGGGATGTGCGTGAACTTGACGCCGGCCTTCTGGGCGAACAGCTCCGCCGCCAGATGATTGACGGTGCCGACGCCGGGCGAGGCGAACTGGAAGGTCGGCCCGGTCTTGCGCATCAGCGCGATCAGCTCGCTGACCGAATGCGCCGGCAGCGACGGGTGGGCGACCAGGACGGCGGATGCTTCGGCGATGAGGCCGACCGGCGCAAAATCCTTGCGCGGGTCGTAACCGACGTCGGGAAAGAGATTGGGCCCGCTCGCAAGGTTCGACGTATAGGCGAGCAGCAGCGTGTAGCCGTCCGGCGCGCTTCGCGTGAACTGCCGCGTCGCGATGGTGCCGGCGCCGCCGCCGCCTCGGTTCTCGACGACGACCGGCTGGCCGAGCGTCTGGCTCATCTTGTCGGCCACCGCCCGGGCCATGATGTTGTTGGTCCCGCCCGGCGGGAACGGCACCACGAGGGTGATGGGGCGGGTGGGGTAATCCTGCGCGACGGCGGAAGCCGCAAGGGCGATCAGTATCGCGGCAGCGAGCAGCGCTCCGAGGACTCGCCTGACATCGCCCCACACTCCGTCATTGCCCACGAAAGCGGGCAATCCAGTAACCACCGAACCGTCCGTGGGTACTGGATGCCCCGCTTTCGCGGGGCATGACGCATCGTTTGTGGTGATGCCGAGCATCATCGCTCACTCCACCTTCGCGCCCAACTCGTGGACCACCTTCGACCATTGCGTCTCCTCGCGATCGATATCGGCGGCATATTCGTCGGGTGTGCTCGGCAGCGGCTCGGCGCCTTCGAGCGCGAGGCGCGAGCGCACGTCGGCCGAGGCGAGCGCGACGTTGAGCTCCTTATCGAGCCGGGCAACGATCGCCGCCGGCGTGCCGGCGGGCGCGATCAGGCCGTAGCGCAGCACGGCCTCGAAGCCCGGCAGGCCCGACTCGGCGATGGTCGGCACGTCGGGCATCAGAGTCGAGCGCTTGAGGCTCGTCACCGCCAGCATGCGCAGCGTGCCGGCAGCAGCCTGGGCGTGGCTCGCCGGAATGGGCGCAAACGCCAGCGGGATATGGCCGCCGATCAAGTCGGTGAGCGCCGGGCCGGTCCCCTTGTAGGGGATGTGCACGAGCCGGATACCGGCCTGCGACGCGAAATATTCGCCCGCGAGATGGCTGACGGTGCCGATGCCGGCCGAACCGAAGTTGACCTTGCCGGGATGGGCCTTCGCATAGGCGATCAGCTCAGCAATCGTCTTGGCGGGAAACGACGGATTGACCACGAGCGTGTTCGGCGCCGTCGCGACGCGGCCGATCGGCGCGAAATCCTTGCGCGGATCATAGCCGAGGTCGGGATAGAGGCTCGGCGCGATGCCGAGCGGCCCGCTGTAGCCGAGGCCGATCGTGTAGCCGTCGGCGGTGCTCTTGGCGAGCGCACGGGTGCCGGCGGTGCCGCCCGCACCGGCGCGATTGTCGACGACCACCTGCTGGCCGAGAAGTCCGGAGAGCTTCTCGGCGATAATGCGCATCACGATGTTGGTGCTGCCGCCCGGCGGGAACGGCACGATCAGCGTGATCGGACGGCCCGGATAGTCGTCAGCGTTGGCAGCACCCGCGAAGCACAGTAGCGACAGGCCCGCCGCAACGACGCGACACATCCTGCCGATCCGCATGGCGCCGTCCTCCCACGTCCCCGCGTTCTCGCGCGGTGTGACGAGAGCCTAACACCTTGCCGCGCCCGGCTTCCACCGGGCGATTGAAGAAGCAATGCGGGAACCGGTGCGACGGATGTTCGCGCGATCAGCCCGCCAGGACGCGTGTCGTATCGTCGAACAGCTCGTCGACCGTGAACTTGCGGTAGATGAACTTCTGCACCAGCGACATCTCGATGGCGAGCTCGAGCGACTTGCGGACGTTCTCGATGCCGAAGCGCAGCGGATCGAGCTTGGCGTCCTTCGGCGGACCCATCGCGCGCCGCGCCGCCAGGACGTTATTGAAGACCTCCCGCGCCACGTCTGGCCGCGATTGGACGATCGACTTGCGCATCATCAGCATGTGGTTGATCGGTACGCCGCCATGGGTCTCGGCCCATTTTCGGCTGACCTCCTCGGCGTCGGAAACGACCATCTTGAAGCGCGGATCGGAGCGATCGGTGATGATCCCGGCGTCGATCTCGCCGTCGATCAGCATCTGCGCGAGCTGCTTGCCGGGCGCCGCGCGGCTCACGAACGGCGGATCCTTGTACTCGGCGACGTGGCCGTCCTCGAAGGTCACCCAGTTCACCTTCTCGACGTCCATGCCGTAGAGCTCGGCCAGCATGCCGCGCACCCACATGCCGGTCGTCTGCGTATAGGCGCGCACGCCGACGCGCTTGCCGTGCAGCTCGGTCGGCCGCACCACGCCGCGCTCGGAATTGTAGACCAGGTTGTGGATCTGGCCGCGCCCCACGATGGTCGCGGGCAGCAGCACATACGGCTTGTCGTAGTACTTCGCCTGCAAGAGCGTGTTGATGGCGAGCTCCGAGCAATCATACTTCGCCTCGCGCACCAGCGGCTTGAAGGCCGTGTTCGGCACCTTCACGTCGTCGAAATCGTAGTCGACGAGATCGGACTTGATCGCGCCCGAACGCAGCGCGTGCGTGTTCGGGTAGTCGCCGATCATGGTGAAGAGTTTCATCTTGTCGGGCATTTCGATTCCTCGCCTACTATTCGCTACACATTACTACACATCGTCATGCCTCGCGAAAGCGGGGCATCCAGTAATCACGGACAGCGCGGTGGTTACCGGATTGCCCGCTTGCGCGGGCAATGACGGCAGAATTTGCGGCGTCACTTGTCCCTCAGCGCGGGATAGAGCGTCAGCGCCGTCTTCTCGAATATCCAATCGCGATCGGCCTGCGGCAGGAAAGCGAGGGTGTCGCGGCCGAGCCCGACGAGCTCCGACAGTGGGTATTTCGCGGCCGGATAGTTCGAGCCCCAGGCGATGCGGTTGGCGCCGAATTCCTTGACGAGCCGCGGGAAGAAGGTCTCCGGCGTCGCCTTGCCGTTGCGCGCCTCCTCGAAATTGCGGTGCGTCACCTTGAGATAGACGTTCGGGTAGCGCGCGAGCTCGAACAGCGGCACCGCGGCCGCGTAGGGCGGACCATCCGCCATCTCGGTGCGCCCGAGGTGATCGATGATGAAGCGCACCTTGGGAAACCGCTCCAGCATCTCCTTGAGCTGAGGAAACGCCTTGAACCGCATCTGCATGCAGACCGGGATCCCGGCCTCGCCCGCGAACGTCCAGACCGGAAACGTCTTGGGATCGGTGAACCAGAGCTTCTGCTCCATGGTGCTGCCGGCAGTGTAGAGCCGCATGCCGGTGAGGCCCTTGGCCATCCAGTATTTCATCTTGTCGACCGCGTCGGGCGCGAGCGCGTCGACCGAGAAGACGCCGGTGAAGCGCTTGGGATAGGCCGCGACCGCGGCCGCCACATAGCTGTTGTCGTACGCATAGGCGCTCGACGCCTGCACGACCGCCGACTTCGCGACGCCGGCCTTGTCCATCGCGGCGATCATCTCGTCGTAGGACACCGGCCGCTCCTGCGACCAGTCGGACTGATGCCCGCCGATCGGCGCCAGCGGAAAGCGCTGGGTGTCGGTCGAGATGACGTGCGGATGGATGTCGATCAGCGACATGGGCGGATAAAGGACGATGTGGAGCGAACGTCAAGCCGCCCCCGCCGCCTCAAGCTCACCCGACTTTTTCCCAGAACAGCTCGCGGTGCTGCGCCACGCCCTGCCAGGGACGCGGCGGCGGCATCAGCACGAGTTCGATTGGCCTCGAAGCGCACGCGGCGCACCTGGTCGGAGCCCATCCGCGCCGGGTCCGAGCAGGCGTCGACGCGCGTCACCAGCGTCGAGCCGTCGAACGTATAGGCGCCGCAGTACGAGTTGTATTCACGCTCGCTCCCGCCGGGAGGCAGATCCGGCCGCGGGTCGCACAGGACGCAGATCATGCGCCGGTCGATCGAGAACACCACGACACCCATCGGCTGCGGCCCATAGGGCGGATGCATCGGCCGGCCCGCGTCATCATGGGCGCGGGTCTCGACCAGACGCCAAGTGCCGACGATGTCGTTCATCTCTTCCACCCTTTCGACCGATCATGCCGAACCAAGTCACGACGATAGCTGTCGGGCGTTGTGCCCAACTCCATCCCGCAAGGAAAGGCCGCGCCGGAGCGCTCGATCTCTCCCGCTGCGAACATTGGCAGAAAATGCACCTTACAGTATAATGGCGGGCGTTTCGTTTGGACGTCGGAACTATAGGGGCGACACGATGAACAAGCCGAATACACCACAGGCGAACCTGTTCGATAGCTTCCTTACACCGGAAGCGATGCTGACGCCGGGCGTCGCCGGCGCCATGACGATGATGATCACGAATGCGCTGGCGCAGAATTTCGATTTGCCGCGCGCGTATTCCGGCCTCGCGCTCAGCTTTACCTTCGGCCTGCTGGTTCTGGCGGCGTCCAAGACGTTGATCTCGAAGGCCGTGTTTTATGTGCTCAACTCGCTTGTCATCTTCTGCGTCGCTGCCGGCGCGAGCGGGTTTGGCCCTGCCCCCGCACAGGCATCGGCGGAGCTGAAGTCGTTCTCCACGGCCTCCGTGGAGGCCAGGCCGAACGACACATGTGCCGCCAAGGTCCAGGCAGCCCAGAAGGCGGGCGCGTCCCCCGAGGAAATCGTAAAAATCGTCTCGGCTTGCCAGAACGCCAACCAGACGTCGCCGCCGCAGACTCCGGCGCAGAAGCCCCGACCCTTCTTCGCCCCGTGGAAGTTTTAGCGCGGCAAGCGGTTCGGCGCCCTGACCGATCGGGACAGAGACGCGGTCGCGCCTCGCGCGCATTGAGCGTGCGCGTTTCGCCTCCTTGACTTCTCCGCCTCCCGCGTCGAAAGAACAGCCGCGGGAGAAACCACTCGGATGGGCGCAAGGCAGTTCGGCGCGCGCGTCAAGCGGCTGGAGGATCCGGCCCTGCTGACGGGGCGCGGCCGTTTCGTCGACGATGTGAAGCTCGCTGGCACGCTCGAGGCATGCTTCGTGCGCAGCCCGCACGCGCATGCGCGCATCCGGTCGATCGATGCGACCAAAGCGCGCGCACTGCCCGGCGTGCATGCGGTGCTCACCGCCGACGATCTGCCGGGACCGATGGCCCGCGCACCGATCCCGATGATCCTGCCGGTGCTCGGCATCAAGGCGTTCCGCACCCAGCTTTGTCTGGCGCGCGACGAGGTCGCCTATGCGGGGCAGACGGTGGCGCTGGTCGTCGCCGACAGCCGCTATGTCGCCGAGGACGCGGCGGCGCTGGTCGACGTCGACTACGAGGTGCTGTCGGCGATCAGCGATTGCCGCGACGCGCTCAAGCCGGACGCGCCGCCTGTGCATTCCGATCTCGACACAAATCTGGCGTCGCGCATCCCGATGTCCTACGGCGACGTCGATGCGGCCTTCGCCGAGGCCGCGCACGTGATCGAGGAGGCGTTCTGGGTCCACCGCGGCGGCGGCATGAGCCTGGAGACGCGCGCGGTGCTGGCGAATTACGAGCCCGCGAGTGACCAGCTCACCGTCTGGTCGTCGACCCAGACGCCGCATCTCGGCCGCCGTGTCCTTGCCGACCTGCTCGAGCGCAACCTCGAGACCATCCGCCTGATCGCGCCGGACGTCGGCGGCGGGTTCGGGCCGAAGGCGCCGTTCTACGCCGAGGAGGCCGTGATCCCGGCGGCCGCGCTCAAGCTCGGCCGTCCGGTCAAATGGATCGAGGATCGGCGCGAGCATTTCATGTGCGCGACGCAGGAGCGCGACCAGTACTGGAAGGTCGCACTGGCGCTCGACGCGGACGGAAAAATCCTCGGCTTTCGCGGCAGCATGCTGCACGACACCGGCGCCTTCGTGCCGTGGGGCATCATCATGCCCTACATCGCGGCCGTGACGGTGCCGGGGCCCTATCGCGTGCCGAGCTATCGGCTCGACATGACGGTGGTGCTCACCAACAAGGTCGCGACCACGCCGGTGCGCGGCGCCGGCCGGCCGCAGGCCGTGTTCGTGATGGAACGGCTGCTGGACCACGCCGCGCGTGACTTAAGGCTCGACCGCGCCGAGCTGCGGGCGCGCAATCTGATCGGGCCCGACGAGATGCCGTACGCGGTCGGCCTCACGTTCCGCGACGGCAAGCCGCTGGTCTATCACGGCGGCGACTTTCCGCGCGGCCAGACGACCGCGCTCGCGATGTCCGACTACACGGGCTTTCGCGCGCGCCAGATGGAGGCCCTCGCGCGTGGCCGCTACGTCGGCATCGGCATCGGCAACTACGTGGAGGGCACCGGGCTGGGCCCGTTCGAAGGCGTGACGGTGCGTGTCCTCACCAACGGCAAGGTCGCGGTCGCGACCGGCGCGACCAACCAGGGCCAGGGCCAGCGCACGACGCTGACGCAAATCGTCGCCGACGAGGTCGGCTGCCGCATGGAGGACGTGGTGATGACCATGGCGGACACCGCCGCGATCTCGCAGGGCGTCGGCGCCTTCGCGAGTCGCCAGACCATCAACGCAGGATCATCGGCGCTGATCTCGGGACAGAGCGTGAAGAAACAGATCGTCGCCCTTGCCGCCCTCACGCTCGGCGTGCCGGAAGACGAGATCGACGTCGAGGACGGGCTCGCGATCGTGCGCAGCGGCAACAAGCCGGCGCTCTCGTTCGGCGAGCTCGCCAAGCTCGCCCAGGGCGTGCCGGGCGTGTCGTTCGCGGCCGGGCAGACGCCCGGCCTCGAGCACACCGCCTATTTCACGCCGCCGCAGGCCTCCTATTGCAACGGCACGCATGTCGCCGAGGTCGAGGTCGATCCGGCGACCGGCGGCGTGACGCTGCTGCGCTACACGGTCGGCCACGACAGCGGCAACATCGTCAATCCGCTGATCGTCGACGGCCAGGTGCAGGGCGGCGTCGCCCACGGCATCGGCAACGCGCTGTTCGAGGTCATGCACTACGATGCGGGCGCGCAGCCGCAGAGCACGACGTTCATGGACTACCTGATGCCGACCGCGCCCGAGGTGCCGGGCGCCACGATCGAGCACATCGAGACGCCGAATCCGCTCAATCCGCTCGGCGTCAAGGGCGCGGGCGAAGGCGGCACGATTCCGGCGCCGGCCGCCATCGTCGCGGCGATCGAGGACGCGCTCGCGCCCTTCGGCGTTCGGTTCAGCGAGGCGCCGCTCACCCCGGCGCGCATCGTCGAAGCGCTGCGGGAGGCAGGGGCGTATGAGATACCAGACCCCGTCATTGCGAGCGAAGCGAAGCAATCTCGCGCCACGAGCGCATGAGAATGGTTGCGGAGATTGCTTCGCTTCGCTCGCAATGACACCAGAGGAGAGCTAACGTCCATGAGCATCGTCACATCGAGCCGCGACGGCGCGGTCACGACCATCACGCTCGACCGACCGGCCGAAGGCAACCTGTTGCCGATCGACGGCGTGCTCGGGCTGGCCGCGGCGGTGCGCGCCGCCGGCGCGAGCGACAGCAAGGTGATCGTGCTGCGCGGCAACGGCGCCGACTTCTGCCGCGGCCGCGGCGGTGGCGGCGGTCCGCCCTCGCCGACCGCGATGAAAATGCGCGCCAATGTGTGCGAGCCGATCCTCGACGCCTATGATGCCATGGCGAACGCGCACCAGCCGATCGTCGGCGTGGTGCAGGGCGCGGCCTACGGCTTCGGCTGCGCGATCGCGAGCGCGTGCGACATTACGATCGCGCACGACACGGCCCGCTTCAAGCTGCCCGAGATGGAGAAGGACCTGCCGCCGACGCTCGCGATGTCGGCCGTGATGCCGCGCGTGCCGCGCAAGGTGATGGCGTGGATGGTCTACGCCATGGACGAGCTCGACGCGCGCGCCGCCCAGCAGGTCGGCATCGTCAGCAAGGTCGCGCCGTCCGCGCAGGTCGAAGGCGAGGTCGCAAAGCTCCTCGCCACCATGACGGCGCGCAGCCCGGAGGCGCTCTTCGCCGTCAAGGACTTCCTGCGCTCGGCGCCGCACATGGAGCCCCGCGGCATGGCTGACTATGGCGCGAACCTGCTCGCCGCAGTGCTCTCCTCGGCCGGAAAGTGATAACATCGCCCCCATGAGCAGCGTCGAATCCGGACCCCTCCCCCGGTCATCGCCATTCTGGACCTTCTCGCTCGGCTACTATCGCGGCGCGGGCGTGTCCGAGGCATGCCTAGAGCTGCAGGACAATTGCGGCGTCGACGTCAACGTCGTGCTGTTCCTGCTCTGGATGGCGTCGCAGAAGCGCCAGCTCGCGGCGGATCAGGTCAGGCGCCTCGCCGACAAGGTGCGGCCGTGGCAGATGGACGTGATCGGCCCGATCCGTGCGCTGCGCCGACGGCTCAAGACCGACGCGCCGCTGCTCGACAAAGGCCCGGCCGAGCTGTTTCGCACCAAGATCAAGGCAATCGAGCTCGAGTCGGAGCGACTGCAGCAAGAGGCGATGTACGCGCTCGCGGCCGATCTCGCCGCCGCGCCGGCGCCCTCGCCTGCGGCGGCCGCGCGCACCAGCATCGCGGCCTACCAGGAAGCGCTCGGCCGGCCGCTCACGCCTGCTGCCGTCGACACGCTGATCGGCGCGCTGCCATGACCGCCGCCCGCAACCGAGGACCATGATGACAACCAAGCACAAGCAACGCCTCATCGTCGGCATTTCGGGCGCGTCCGGCGTGATCTACGGCGTGCGCATCCTCGAGCTGCTGCGCGACAAGGACATCGAGACGCATCTGGTCATGAGCAAGTCGGCCGAGATGACGCTTGCCTACGAGACCGATCTCAAGCCGAAGGACGTGCGCGCGCTCGCCTCGGTCAATCATGCGGTCGCCGACATCGGCGCCGCGATCTCGTCCGGCTCGTTCCCGACCATGGGCATGGTGATCGCGCCGTGCTCGATCAAGACGATGAGCGAGATCGCGACCGGCGTGACGAGCACACTGCTCAGCCGCGCCGCCGACGTGGTGCTCAAGGAGAAGCGCCGGCTGGTGCTGGCGCTGCGCGAGACGCCGCTGCACGGCGGCCATCTGCGAACCATGACGACGCTCGCCGACATCGGCGCCGTGGTGGCGCCGATCGTGCCGGCTTTCTACACGCGGCCGAAGACCGTCGACGATATCGTCAATCACACGGTCGGCCGCCTGCTCGACCTCTTCGGCATCGAGACCAAGACGGTGAAGCGCTGGAAGGGCGGGCCCGAGGAGGTGGAATAGCCGAGCCGCATTTTGGCGGGGATAACGGGAGCGCTTTTTTTCTCTTTATTGCTTTTCCGCGCCAAATCGGCGATGGCATAAATCCTAGTCTGTCTTTCTGGCGCCCGGAGCTTCGTGCGGCCGGGCGCTTTGCGTTTCAGCAATCCATGCCTCGCCCCCCATGAGCTTACCGCCTTACAACCGGACGCAGGCGTTCGCTTGTTTCCCTGGCCTTTTTTCCTGTTTTCGCTCCTGTTATTCGCCTGTTCTGCGCCCGCGCCTTTTCCTTCGCTATTTCAAGGACTTTTCCTGTATTTGGCCCACATCGGCGCCCTGTAAATCGCCTGTATTTTACAGGGACCGGGCTTGGACTCCGTCTTGGAGGACAAAAAGGGAGCCCGGAGGATGGCCAAAATCGCGTGGCAGTAGCTCGCGTTTGCGGCCGGGATGCTTGTATTTCGCTTGTTATTTACAAGGAGCGCACCATGGACTGCACCCCGTAGTGAGACACTCGGCCTCGGGGTGACGGGTCTTCTCCTACGCCCCAGCGTCCGCCAGATAGGCGTGTATCGCGGCCACGACCTGCGCGCCTTCTCCAACCGCTGCCGCGACCCGCTTGGTCGAGCCCGATCGCACGTCGCCGATCGCGAACACGCCGGGCTCGCTCGTCTCGAGCGGTCCACGGCCGTCGACGCCGGTCGTGATGAAACCCTTCCTGTCGAGCGTGATGCCGGAGCCGGCGAGCCAATCGGTGTTGGGCTCGGCGCCGATGAAGTTGAAGACATGGCGGATCGGCCGCCGCGTCTCCGCGCCGTTGTGCCGCCAACGCACCGCCTCGAGCATTCCGTTCTGCCCTTCGAGGCCGGTGATCTCGGCCTGCGTGAGCACCTCGACATTGGGCAGTCCCTCGATGCGATCGATCAGGTAGCGCGACATCTTGGCGGCGAGGTTCGGGCCGCGCACCAGCATCCATACCTTGGCGACCTGGCTGGCGAGATAGACGGTCGCCTGCCCGGCCGAATTGCCGGCGCCGACCAGCACCACTTCCTGCCCGGCGCACAGCTTCGCCTCGAGCGGCGAGGCCCAGAAATGCACGCTGCTCATCTCGAACTCGGCGACGTTCTCGACATTGAGCCGCCGGTAGCGCGCGCCGCTCGCGATCACGACCGCGCGCGCATGGGCGCGCTCCTTTCCGCCGAGCCGCAGCACGAAGACGCACGTGCCCGTGCTGCGGCCGATCTCGAGCGCCTGGCTCTCGGTCGGGATCACGATCTCGGCGCCGAATTTCTGCGCCTGGTTGTAGGCGCGCGCCATCAGCGCCATGCCGGAGATGCCGGTCGGAAAACCGAGATAGTTCTCGATGCGCGCCGAGGCGCCGGCCTGGCCGCCGAACGAGCGGCAATCCGCCACCAGCACCGACAGTCCCTCGGAGGCCGCATAGACCGCGGTCGCGAGCCCCGCCGGTCCGGCGCCGACGACAGCCACGTCGTAGACGCGATCGGGATCGATCGGGCGGACAAGCCCGATGCAGCGCGCGAGCGCGACCTCGCTCGGATTTCGCAGCAACTGGCCGCCGGGACACAGCACGATCGGTAGCTCGCCGGGATCGATGCGAAAGCGTTCGATCAACGCCTTTGCCTCGGTGTCCTTGTCCGGATCGAGCTGCTGGAGGGGATGGCCATTGCGGCGCAGGAAGACGGCAAGCCGCAGGACATCGCCATTGTCGGGGCGGCCGACGATCACGGGCCCGCCGGCGCCGGTCTCCAGGAGGGCGACGCGGCGCAGGATCAGGGCGCGCATCATCCGTTCACCAAGCTCGGCCTCGGCGATCAGCAAGGCGCGCAGGCGCTCCGGCGGGATGACCAGCACCTCGGCGGGCTTGCGCGCGAACGCATCGGTCAGCGCCGGCCGGCCGGAGAGCTGCGCCAGCTCGCCCATGAAGGCGCCGGGCAGGTGCGTCACCATCGGCACCGGACGGCCGGCCTCGTGCCGCATGATCTCGATCGCGCCCGAGAGCACGACGCAGATGCCGGGCGACGGCTCGCCGACGCGGGCGATCATCTCGCCCTCGCCATAATGGCGCAGCTCGCCGAAGCGGCGCATGCGCTCGATCTCCTCCCGGCCGAGCGTCGGGAACATCTGGTCGCCGCGCGTATCGATGATCGATTTGGTCGGGGCCGCCATGCGTGTGCTCACGGGATTGCGGTTTACGATACCTGGCCGTTGATGCATCGTGCATGACAAGGAGCACGCCGCCAACGGCCGAAACGCGTGTACGCCGTCCCATGCATCCGCCGCCCCCCGAAGGCTTGTCAAGCGAAGGGCCGCATTCCGCGGCACATTCGGACAATCCTGCGCACGTCGATCCGCCGCGGCACGGGTCGGGCTTGGGCCCGTTCCGCCATCCGGCCTTCACGGTGATCTGGGTCGCGAGCGTCACGGCGAACCTCGGCACCTGGATGTACACGTCAGCCTCCGGCTGGCTGATCACGAACCTCAACCCGGATCCGCTGATCGTCTCGCTCGTCCAGGTCGCCGCAAGCCTGCCGATCTTCCTGATCGCGATCCCGGCGGGTGCGCTCGCCGACATTATCGACCGTCGGCGTTTCCTCATCGTCGGCGAGATCGCCAATACGGCGATCGCGGTGGTCTTCGCGGTTCTGGTCGCGCTCGATCTCGTGACCGCCACGGTCCTGCTGGTCTTCACGTTCGTGATCGCGGCCTTCGGCGCGCTCACGGCGCCGGCGTGGCAGGCCGTGACGCCGCAGCTCGTGCCGAAGCGGGACCTGCAGACCGCGGTCGCGGCGAACAGCATCGGCTTCAACATCAGCCGCGCGATCGGGCCGGCACTGGGCGGAGCGCTCACGGCCGCCTTCGGCATTGCGGCGCCGTTCTGGATCAACGCCGTGAGCAACCTCGGCATCAACGGCGCCTTGTGGTGGTGGCGTCCCGTGAAGCGCGGCGGCAGCCCTCTGCCGGCCGAGCGGTACTTTCGTGCCGTCCGTGCCGGCTTCCGCTACGCACGGCACAATCCATTTCTGCGCGCGACGCTCTTCCGGGCGGTCGGCTTCTTCCTGTTCGCCAGCGCCTACTGGGCACTGCTGCCGCTGGTGGCGCGCGACCGGATCGCGGGCGGCCCGGCGGTCTACGGGCTGCTGCTCGGCGCGATCGGCGCAGGTGCGGTCGGCGGCGCCTTTGCGCTCTCGTGGGCGAAGGAGCGGCTGGGCGCCAACGGGCTCGTCGTGGCCGGCACGATCGGCACCGCCGTCGCACTCCTGATGTTCGCGGTCGCCCGCGATACCGTCACGGCCCTGGCCGCAAGCCTGATGGCCGGCGCGGCGTGGATCGCGGTGCTGTCCAGCCTCAACGTGTCGGCGCAGGTGGCGCTGCCCGAATGGGTGCGGGCGCGCGGGCTCGCCATCTTCATGACGGTCTATTTCGGCGCACACACGGCCGGCAGTGCGCTGTGGGGACAAGTCGCGGCGCTGTGGGGCCTGCCGCTCGCGCATGTGGTCGCGGCGGCCGGGATGCTCATCGCCATCCCGCTCACCTGGCGCTGGCGGTTGCAAACGGGCACGACGATCGATCTCACGCCGTCGCTGCACTGGGCCGCGCCGGTGGTGAGCCATGAGATCGCGCAGGACCGCGGGCCGGTGCTGGTCACGGTCGAGTACCGCATCGATCCGGCGAAGCGCCGCGCCTTCCTGACCGCGCTCGACCGGCTCGGCCACGAGCGCCGGCGCGACGGCGCCTATCGCTGGGGCGTGTTCGAGGACGCGGCCGACCCGGCGCGCTTCGTCGAGACGTTCCTGGTCGAGTCATGGCTCGAGCATCTGCGCCAGCACCAGCGCGTCACCAATGCGGATCGCGTGATGCAGGACGAGGTGCAGCGCTTTCACCTCGAAGGCGAGCCCAAGGTCACGCACATGATCGCGGTGGAGCGGGAGTGAGGCGCACGCGAGAGGGCCGCACAAACGATGATGGGCCGGGCTGGCGCCCGGCCCATCGCGTCCTGACGCCGGGTGGATGGGGGGGACCAGAATCAGAACGGGTCTTTTTGCGGCCCGCGCTGCCTGTGGCGGCGGACCCTCAGTCCATGCGCCGCACCGTAGACGCGACGCCGCACAAAGGCTTGGTCTGGAAGGAACTCGGAGGCGGACGGGACTGAACGCGCGCCGGATCAGCTCCGGTCATGGCAATCGGGCAACAGTCGGCGCCCTGGGTCGCCGCGAGGCCCCGGCCGCGTGGGGCACGACGGAAATCATTCGGCTTTTTGCGCTAGGTTTGTTCTGCCAAAATGCGGCTTGGGTTCGTTCGGGCCAAAATGGCGGTCGGCGGCCCGGCAAGGCGGGGGAGCTACATGGCGTTCGATCTCATCCTCAAGGGCGGGCGGATCATCGACCCGTCGCAGAAGCTCGACCAGATCGGCGACGTCGGCTTTGCGGGCGGCAAGGTCGCGAAAATCGGCCCGCGGCTCGAGCCGGATGCCGCCACCGACGTTCGCAATGTCGCGGGGCACATCGTCGTGCCCGGCCTCATCGACCTGCACACGCACGTCTATTGGGGCGGCACGTCGCTCGGCATCGATGCGGAGGATTTCTGCCGGACGAGCGGCGTCACCACCGCCATCGACACCGGCAGCGCCGGCGCCGGCAATTTCGCCGGCTTCCGCAAGCATGTGATCGAGCCGAGCGCAGTGCGCATCCTCGCTTATCTGCACGTCTCGTTCGCCGGCATCTATGCGTTCTCCAAGACCGTGATGGTGGGCGAGAGCGAGGAAATGCGCCTGATGGCGCCGGCAGAAGCGGTCGCGGTCGCCGAGGCCAACCGTGACGTGATCATCGGTATCAAGGTGCGAGTCGGCCGCCACGCGAGCGGCACCTCGGGCACCGCGCCGCTCGACATCGCGCTCCAGGCCGCGAGCGAATCCGGCCTGCCGCTGATGTGCCACATCGACTTTCCGCCGCCGAGCTACGAGGAGGTGGTCGAGCGCCTGCGGCCGGGCGACGTGCTGACCCACGCGTTCCGTCCCTTCCCGAACACGCCGGTCGACCCGCAGGGCCGCGTCAAGGACGTGGTGCGGCGCGCGCGCGAGCGCGGCGTCATCTTCGACATCGGCCACGGCAAGGCGTCGTTCGCGTTCAAGACCGCGCGCGCCATGCTGGCGAACGGCTTCTATCCCGACACGATCTCGTCCGACGTGCACGCGCTGTGCATCGAGGGGCCGGCATTCGACCAGGTCACGACCCTCTCGAAGCTCTTGTGCATGGGCATGCCGCTCGGCGACGTGATCGCGGCAAGCACCGTGAACGCCGCGACCGCGCTCAAGCGCCCCGAGCTCGGCAGCCTCAAGCCTGGGTGCGTGGGTGATGCGACCGTGCTGACGATCCGCGAGGGGCAGTTCGACTACGTCGACGCGGTCGGCGAGCACATGACGGGCGACAAGCGCATCGTGTCGGAGGGCGTCGCGATCGCCGGCAAGTGGTGGCACCCGACGGGCGGATTCAAGAGCTGATTTGCGGAAACCGTCATGGAAGCGGCGACCGGCGCATTGCCTGGCATTCTTGCGATCTTCAACAACGTCGCACCCGGGCGCGAGGACGAGTTCGAGGAGTGGTTTCAGCACGAACATCTGGCGGAGCGGATCGCCATCCCGGGATTCCTGATCGGGCGACGGCACGAGGCGATATCCGGGCGACCGCGCTACTTCAATTTTTATGTCACCCAATCCGTCGAGGTTCTCAAATCTGCCGCTTATCTCGGGCGGCTCGACACGCCGACGCCGATGACGCGTACGGTCATGTCGGAAATCTTCAAGGACATGATCCGGACGGTCTGTCATTTGACGTTCAAGCTCGGCGCCATGCGCGGCACGAGCGTGGTGACGGTACGGTTCGGAGAACGCCCGGCCGAAACTGCCTTGAAGGTGGCAATCGAACGATTGATGCGGGACAAGGCGGTCGCTTGCGGAGAAATCTGGCAAGCTGCGGACCCGCACGACTTCCCGGTGTCGCTGGAAGAGCGCCTGCGTGGCGGCGATCGCAAGATCGAGATGTGCCTGCTGGTGGAAACACTCCGGGTGCCGGAGGCCGAAAAGATCGCGGCAGCACTCGCGAGTGAATTTCCCAGGGACCGAGATCGGCGTCTATCGGTTGCTTTGCGAAATCACCGCCAACGGCCGAGAGTGCGTGCAGCGATAGGATCGCCAACCGGGGAGGGGTCGCATGTGTGACCCACAACGGCCTATGTACTAAGCGCGGCCCCGCTGGCATCCGGTCGCGCTCGGGGCCGACCCTTCAAACTCGCGCCTGGTCGCCGCGATCTCGGCAAGCGTCGGCAAGCCCGCCTCGTTGCCGAGATGCTGGATCTTGTAGGCGGCCGCCGCGTGCGCGAAGCCGAAATGGTCCTCCCAGCTTGTCGTCGGATTGGTGAGATAGGAATAGATGTAGGCGCCGTGGAAGACATCTCCGGCGCCGCCGGTGTCGACAACGCGATCGGAGGGCACCGGAAGAGCCGAGAGCGTCCGCACAGAGCCCGTCTCATCGTACCAGACCATGCCTCGCGGGCCGAGCGTGACCCCGCCAACTCGACAGCCCCAACTCTTGAGGTAATCCAGCATTGTGATCGGCGCGTGCCCCATCTGCTCGCACAGTCGCTCGGCCACGATCGCAACGTCGATGAAGCCGAGGAGCTCGTGCGTATTCGAGCGAAGCCCGCCCCCGTCGAGCGACGTGAGAATGCCGGCTTCCCGGCACAGCCGGGCGTAGTGAATTGCCGCGTCCGGCTGGTGCCCATCGACGTGAAGCGCGCGGCAGCCCGAGAGGTTGAGGATGGGATAGGAGTGAAGATATTCGTCGTCGCGACAGCGCACGATCGCTCGCTTGCCGTCATTCGGCATGATGAACGACAACGACGACGTTCTGACCTTCCTGGCGTGGACCGGGATCCGATACCGCGATGCCATGTCCAGAAACATGCGGCCGAGCCAGTCGTCGGCAACGGTCGCGAGCAAATCCGGCTCAATTCCCAGCTTTGCACAGCAGAAGGCTGCGGTGACCGCATTGCCGCCGAACGAAACAGCGTAGGCCGAAGCCACGTGCTTCTCGTCGCCCGTCGGCATCTGGTCGGTCAGGAACGTGACGTCGATATATGTCTGGCCAATGAACAGTGCATGCATGGTGCTCTCAGCCCGCAACGGCCTGCATCAGCGCCGCAATCCCGATGGTCGCGAAATTGGTGAAGGTGTCGGACACCGCATAGGGCAACATGATCTGATTGCCGTGACGCATCGCGCCGCAGGTATAGACGACATTGGGCACGTAGCCTTCCCGCTGCGAGGGCTCAGGATACACGAGAGGCTCGCGCGAGCGCGCGAGAACCTTCGAGGGATCCTTCTTGTCCAGCAGAACCGCCCCGATCGAATATTTCCTGACCGGACCGACGCCGTGCGTGAACAGCAGCCAGCAGTCGTCGAGCTCGACGGGAGATCCGCAGGTACCGATCTGCACGAATTCCCACGGATATTTGGGCGAAAGGAAGGGATGACCGCCGTCCCACGTGTGGAGATCGTCGGAATAGATGAGATAGAGATTCTCGTTGTCCTGCCGTCCGATCATAGCATAGCGGCCGTCGATCTTCCGCGGGAACAGGGCCATGCCCTTGTTGCCGACCGCCGACCCTCCGAGCGGGCTCATCCGGAACGATTGGAAGTCGGTCGTCTGGAGCAGCTCGGAGCGGATGGCCCTGCCGCTGTAGGCCGTATATGTGGCGTAGAACGTCTTTCGTCCATCGTCGTCGAACTCGACGAAACGGGCATCCTCGATACCGTTGGCCTGCGCGAGGGTGATCGGAAAGATGACTCGTTCGCTCAGCTCTTCGTCCGACAGGAACACCACCTCCACATCGTCGCCATTGGACCCGGTCGTCCTGAATTGGACTTTCGGGACCGACGCGAGCCGCGCGGTCGGATCGACGGTGACGCTTCCGTCCGCCGCGATGGTGCCGGACCGGAACGTCAGCGATGACACATGCCCTTCGCCGACGGCGCGAAGGCTCAAGATGAAGCGAGAGCCACCGTCCGGCGCGCCTGACTGATCGGGATGCCGGACGATGCTCGGGTTGAACAAGGCCGACGCCTCGAACGAGTACTCGTGCAGAAAATACGCACCAATCAGGCGGCGTTGCGTCTGATTCAATTCCGCGTGCGGCGTGAACGCCTCTTCCATGTCCTTGGCGCGCGCCTCGAAAATATCGAGCAGGTTTCTATGGCGGCCTGCGAAATTTTCCAGCACGTCGTTCAGTTGCTGCGCGGCGGAATCGGCATCGAGCCGAAGAACCCTCTCGACGATATGGTTGGCCCGCGTCTTGTCAGTCGGGTTGAGGTCCCTCGGCTCAGTCGCCGGCCGGAAGGGTCGCACGACGACCCTGGCCGGATCCGGACGCAGACACACGTTTTGACGGTTCAAGAATCGGGAGTGAGACAAAAATGCCCCCTGGTGTCGTTCGCGGTACGATCGCGTCATTGGCGGCGCGGCGAGTCATTCTGGCGGCGGGTCCCATTCGGCCCATGGCGGCAGCCCGGTCGAATTGTCGTATCTCGACACAGCCTAGCAGATACGCCAGCGCCAACTCCGCACCCTTGTTCTGGTTGGCTCGATCCGGATGGAGCCCATCCGAACAACCGCCCGTATCAGCATCGATGAGTGTCGTCTGCAGGTCATTCTCGCCCAGGAACCAGCCGAACGCCCGCATCGCCCCGGCCGGCCATTCGGCGCCGCCATCCGCCCGCCATGCGGCAAGACAGGCGGAGATCGTCGCCGACGCTTCGATCGGCTGCTGATCGAATGCTCCGGGCTTCTGGCGGATCCTGCCGAAGCTCTCAGTCCCGACCGGCCTGAAGCCTCCCGATGACGTGGTCTGAAGCGACATGAGCCAACGGAGCGATCGGATGCCGACATCGACATAGGACGACGTGCGGGTAGTCAAGCCAGTTTGGATCAGCGCCTGCGGGAGCCGCGCATTGTCATATGCGAGCAGGTCTTCGAACCAGGGCCAGTCCTCGGCTTGCGTCGCAAGAAAGAGGGCCATCAACTTGTCGGCCAGGAGCCTCCGCATATGGTGGGCCCACTCGTCTCCAATGCCCAGGCCGCAATAGGCGTCGAGCCCGAGGAGCGAGAAAGCCCAGGCTCGCGGCGACGAGAATTCCTCGACGATCGGAAGCGCGGCCTTGAAGAGCGCCCCAGCCCAGCTGCGACGAGACGAATTGGTGTCCCGGCGTGCGCATTCGGCCAAGGCCCAGAGCGTCCTGGCATGGCTGTCTTCCGAGCCCGCCTCTTCCAGCCAATGGCGGTCGTAGCTCATGAAATTCCGGAACCGGCGGAGGTCCGGGTTCCACGCATGCTGGATGAAGGCCGCAAAGCGCGCGGTGATCGCCGCGGGCAATTGCGTTTCGCCGGAGTCCGCAAGCAGGCTCGCGAACAGAAGGGCACGAGCGTTGTCGTCAACGCAGTATCCGTGGGCGCGATCTGGTATCGAATGGGCGGCGTGCTGGAGTATGCCGGTACTGTCGCAAAGCAAGAGCAAATGCCCGATCTGCATGTGCGGAATGGCGATTGCCTCGCCGCCGGACACGATCGGTTCAATCGAAGCCGATTTGCCGGTTGCGGCGTGCGTACGCGCCGCCTCGAAGACCGAGAGATGGCGATCGGCGATTTGCGGCCAAGTCATCGATCGGCTCGCCGCGTAGGCCCGCTTGCGCATGGCATGACGGCGGACATCGTTCGTCAGCAGGCCGGCGATCTCGTCGCTCAGAGCGCAGGCATCGCCGAACGGAACCAGAATTCCGCTTCCGTCACCCAACAATTCCGCGGCGTGCCAGTAGGGCGTCGATACCACGGCCTTGCCCAATCCGAAGCTGTAGGCAAGCGTGCCGGAGGTCATCTGCGCCTCGTTGAGATAAGGCGTCACATACACGTCGCACATCGAAATGAATTCCAGCAGCGTCGCCTGCTCGACGAACTGGTTGAAGAAGACGACGTGATCTTCGATGCCGAGCTGGCGCACGCGCGCCGTCAGGCCGTCGCGATAGGTCTCGCCTTGTCGCTGCACAAGGTGCGGATGGGTCGCACCGAGAATGACATAGACGGCGTTCGGGCACGACCTGATGATCGCCGGCATGGCGTCGAGCATGATCTCGATGCCTTTGTTCGGCGACAACAGACCGAATGTCAGAATGATCGTCTTTCCGCCGAAGCCGAATTTCGCCTTGGCATGATGCGACTCGACGAACGGGAAGTCGGGTATTCCGTGCGGAATGATCTCGATCCCGCGGGCCGGCACCGCATGAGCGGCACGAAGGAAGTCTCGGCCCTTTTCCGACATGACGACCATCTTCGCCGACATATCGATGATCCGACGCATCACGTCGCGCTGGGCGGGCGCCGGTTCGGCAAGAACGGTATGAAGCGTGGTCACGATCGGCATGTCGAGGCGCGACAGGAGCTCGACGACATGTCGCCCGGCCTCTCCGCCGAAAATTCCGTATTCGTGCTGAAGGGAAACGACGTCGAAGCCCCCCTCGTTCAGGAACTTGGCCGCCTTGACGTAGTCGCCGACGATCTCGTCGTGAATCTGGAAACTCACAGCCGGGGGGTAGTCATAGATGCGACCCGGATCCGTCATGGCGATGACGCAGGTCTCGAGATTCGGACGCGCGGTCGACACTGCCCGATGAAGATCATGGGTGAAGGTGGCGATCCCGCAACGGCGCGGAAGGTGATTGCCGATAAAGGCCACACGCTGAAGCGACGTCATTTGAACGCTTCCAGGCGCGCCCCCGTCGGGGCCGCCGTTGCGCGCACGAGCGGAATTGGCGCCTGCCCCTCGTGCCGCCGTGCTGCATTCACCGACGGCGGCTCTCCCAGGTCTCGCAGCAGGTTCGCAACCGGGCCGACGCCCGTATAGGCCACGAGGCCGACCATGCCGGCCGCGCCGGCATGGATGTCGGCCTTGTCCGACTGCGCGAAAATGGCGTCGCCTGTTTTGAGATCGAGCGATCCGACACGCGCCCCGCCGCTGACAACGAGAATCCAGGTTTCTCGTTCCGCTTCCAGGCGCCAGGCGGAATTTGCTGCAAGATCGAGCCTTTCGAACACGAAGTGCGGGTTCGAAACCAGAAGGGTCCGCGAGTCGGTGATCTGCTTCGGCAAGACCCGAAGATCGAAAGGTCCGGCGTCCGCCGCCGCGATCGCCTGCTCGACGTGAAGCTCACGCCGCCGGCCATGATCGAACAGACGGAATGTCGCATCGCTGCGCTGCTGAATCTCCGCGATCACCAGTCCCGCGCCGATCGCGTGGATCGTCCCGGCCGGGACGACGACGATGTCGCCCGCCGACACGGGTTGCCACCGAACGCGATCGGAAATCGAGCCGTCGTCGGCTGCCTCCCGCAATTGCAGTCGCGTAAGCCGCTGATTGAGGCCGAGGGCGACTTTGGCTCCAGGCGCAGCGCTGAGGACGTACCAGGCTTCGGTTTTTCCGCGCGGTAATCCCATCTCATGCGCGAGTGCATCGTCAGGATGAACCTGGATCGACAGCGGCTGGTTCGTGAACAACAACTTCAGCAAGAGCGACGAATCTGCGGGGGCACTGGCCGGCCGCTCGTACCAGATTTCACCAATCGCGCCGCCGTCATCGCCGTTTTGGCGCGCGTCACTCCAGGGACGGAGATCAAGAACCCCCCAAGGCTTGGGCAGGGCATGCGCGCACGCATGTTCAATCACCATAACCCTTGCCTCATGTTCGGCCGAGACGGCATTGTCCGGGTTTAACGCAGGGAAAAGCTTGGCGCAGGGACAAGTCCCTGAACCGTGAGCGCCGATGGCGCACAAGCGAATTGCGGATGCCGGCAGCACCCACAACTAGAAGTCGATTTTCAGATCGATCGCTCCTGCCGACGGCCGCAGGGCTGGCGATTGGAGAAGCTGAGACTTTCCGCCACCGCCTTGGGCGGCTCACGAGCAAAGCGCTGCGCCCGTCTATCGCTACATGGGGTGCCGAGTGCAAAGCACAATAGGGAGAACTTAGCCGTTTTGCGCGGACCTTGGCAGGCCAAGAAGATTTTCAAGGCATGCCGCTCGAGGCACACCACTCGGGCATCAAGACAAAAGGCGCTTGGTCCCCAAACCGCGAGACCGCGTTCCCGCGCCAGCGCCTTGAGCGAGGTCTGTGGCCGCGCGCCGAGATGCTGGATCACCTCGGTGGCAGCCACGACGTTTTTGCGGCGAATGCCTATCCGATTTGCACATGGGCAACAGCCGGTTCGCCGTAAAAATAGTAATGCATCGCGCAAAATGATCGAGCGGGTTTCCACCTCAGTCGAAGTGGAGCCCGTTCTTTCGAATTCGGTCAGCGCATGTGAACTTGACTGGAGTCGTATCGCGCGGCGCGGTTCGGGCAGTGCACGCGGCTGGACGAAAGCCCGATCACTCCAACGTCGCGCCGGCGGCCTTGATCACGGCGGCCCATTTCGGAATTTCGCTCTTGATGTAGGCGGCGAACTCCTGCGGCGAGTCGCTGGCGACCTCGACGCCGAGGTCGGCGAGGCGCTGGCGCGTTGCGGGATCGGCGAGCGCCGCGACGGTCGCGCGGTGCAGCGTCTCGATCACGTCGGGCGGCGTGCCGGCGGGCGCGACGAGGCCGTGCCAGGTGGTGGCGTCGAAGCCGGGCAGCGTCTCGGCGACCGTCGGCAAATCGGGCAGGAGCGAGAAGCGCTTCGCGGTCGTCACCGCGAGCGGGCGCACCAGCCCGGCGCGGATATAGCCCATCACCGAGGCGGAGGTCGCGAACATCACCTGCACGCGGCCCGCGATCACGTCCTGCAGGGCGGGCGCGGCGCCCTTGTAGTTGATGCCGACGAGGTCGACATGCGCCTCGCTCTTGAACAGCTCGGCCGAGAGATGCGCGGCCGCGCCGAAGCCCGAATTGCCGTAGTTGAGCCGCCCGGGTTCCGCCTTGGCCAGCGCGATCAGCTCGGCGACCGAATGCGCCGGCACGCTCGGATGAACCACCAGGATGTTCGGCTGGGTGCCCACCATGCTGATCGGCGCGAAGTCCCGGGCGCCGTCGTACCTGAGGTGCTTGAACAGGCTGTTGTTGGTCGAGAGGATGCCGTTGTTCCCCATCAGCAGCACGTAGCCGTCGGGCATTGCGCGCGCGACGTACTCGGCCGCGATATTGCCGGAGCCGCCCGGGCGGTTCTCGATCACGACCGGTTGGTGGAGGACTTTCTCGAGCTCCTGGCCGACGATGCGGGCAAGCACGTCACTCGGTCCGCCGGGCGTGAACGCGACCACCAGGGTGACGGAGTGAGTCGGATAGGAGCCGGCATAGGCCGAGGCGGCGAGGCAAAGCGAAGCGAAAAGGCCGACGAGGGCAACGAATTTTCGGCGCATCTGATGTCTCGGTCAATCGTCACGGCCAGGCCCGGCCATCCGCGTCTTCAATGCCGCCAATTAATAAGACACGGATGCCCGGGACAAGCCCGTGCATGACGATTTAGGAGCCGTATAGGCGCGTGTCATATGGTGAAACGATGCGACCTTGTCGGGATCGGCGCTATTTTTCGCGCGGATCGAGCGCGTCGCGCAGGCCGTCGCCGAGGAGATTGAACGACATCACGGTAAGGAAGATCGCTAGTCCCGGCCACAGCGCCATCCAGGGCGCGTTGCTGAGGAAGCGCTGCGCCGCATTGAGCATGCTGCCCCAGGACGGATCGGGCGGCTGCTCGCCGAGACCGAGGAACGAGAGGCTCGCCTCCGCGATGATGGCGGCCGCGATCGACAGCGAGGCCTGGATGGCGAGCGGGGGGAGGATATTCGGCAGGATGTGCACCAGCGCGATGCGCCAGCCCGGATTGCCGACCGCGCGTGCCGCCTCGACATAGTCCTCGACCTTGACGGCCATCACCTGGCCGCGCGTGAGGCGCAGGAAGATCGGCGTCGTCGCCACCCCGATCGCGATCATGGCATCGCCGAGGCTCGGCCCCAGGAACGCGGCAAGCGCGATCGCGAGGATGAGATAGGGACAGGCGAGCATCGCGTCGGTGAGCCGCGACAGCAGCATGTCGACGATGCCGCCGAGATAGCCGGCCGTGAGACCGAGCGGAACGCCGATGCCGAGCGCGATGCAGACCGAGATGACGCCGGCGAGCAGCGAGGCGCGCGCCCCGAAGATGATGCGCGAGAGGATGTCGCGGCCGACCTCGTCGGTGCCGAACCAGTGCGCCCATGACGGCGGCTTGCGCACCAGCGTCCAGCCCTGTGCGGCCGGATCATACGGCGCGATCAGCGGCGCCAGCACCGCAACGGCGACGAACAACGCGATGATCGCAAAGCCGATCAGCGCGCCCTTGCGCCGCAGCAACCGGCGCAGCGCGCGCCGCGCCGGGCTCTCGACCGTCGCGGCATCGCGGGCAAGCGCGGCATCGAAGGCGACGTCGGCCATTGTTCAGCCTCGCAGCCGCGGATTGACCAGGACGTAGAGCACGTCGGCGATCAGGTTGAGCGAGATGTAGACCGTCGCGGTGACGAGCACGACGCCTTGTACCACCGCGTAGTCGCGGTTGAACACCGCGTCGACGATGAGCTTGCCAAAGCCCGGGATCGAGAAGATCTGCTCGGTGAGCACCGCGCCGGACAGGAATCCGCCGAGCTCGAGCGCGCCGAGCGTGATCACCGGGGTGAGCGCATTGCGCATGGCGTGCTTGAGGATGACGCTGCGCTCGGACAGGCCCTTGGCGCGCGCCGTGCGCACATAATCGCTGCCGAGCGCATCCAGCATGGCGCTGCGGGTGTGGCGCATCATCACGGCGGCGCTCGTATTGCCGAGCACGAAAGCCGGCATGATGGTCGACGCCATGCTTTGCCAGAAGTTCTCCCACGGGCTGACGTAGCCGGAGGCGGGCAGCCAATCGAGCTTCACGGCGAACAGCACGATCAGCATGATGCCGAGCCAGAACGACGGCGTCGAGCGGCCCCATAGCGCGAAGATGCTCGCCGCATAGTCCCACACGGTGTCCTTCTTCACCGCCGCGAGCACGCCGGCCGTGATCCCGATGGCGAGCGAGATGACGATCGCCATCGCGGCGAGCTGCGCGGTGACCGGCAGCTTCTGCAGCACGAGGTCGCGCACGCTCTCCTTCATGCGGATCGATTCGCCGAGGTCGCCGTGCAGCACGCCCGACATCCAGGCGACATATTGCACGGGCCATGGCTGGTCGAGGTGATACTGCGCGCGGATCTGCGCGAGCACCGCCGGATCGCGCTCCTCGCCCGCCAGCGCCAGCGCGGGATCGCCCGGCAGCAGGTGTTGCAGCAGGAAGATCATCAACGACACGAAGAACAGCGTCGGGATGAGCTGCAGCAGGCGCTTGCCGAGGAAGGTCACCATGGGGGAGCCGACTTTACGCAGCGCGCCGGCGTAGGGTGGGCAAAGCGAAGCGTGCCCACCACCGCGTGGGCACGGCGCTTCGCGCCTTTGCCCACCCTACATAGCCGCGCGCTCCTCGCAATGACGGTCATTTCAGCTTCAGCCCGACGACGCGCACGAGGCCGTCGGGCATCTGGCGATAGCCTTCGACGCGCGCGTTGAGGCCGATCAGGATGCGGCGGTGGTAGAGGTAGATGATCGGATCCTGGTCGAGCATGACCTTGGCGAGCTTCTCGTAGACGGCCTTGCGTGCCGCCATGTCCGAGATGGTGCGCGCCTCGTTGAGCGCCTTGTCGGCGTCGGCATTGCACATCGCGCTGTAGTTCTGCGGCCCCTTGCAGATGTTGAAGACATAGACGTTGCCGTCCGGATCGGTGCGGCCGCTCCAGGCGAGCAGATAGGCCTGGAACTCGCCGGATTCGGCCTGCTTGAGCGAGGTCGCGAACTCGGTGACGCGGATCTTCATGTCGATGCCGATGTCCTTCGCCATCGCCTGCACGACCTGGGCGACCGCCTCGGTCTCGTCGCCCTTCGGCACCATGAAGTCGACCGTGAACGGCGCGGTGACGCCCGCCTCCGTCATCAGCGCCTTGGCCTTGGCGAGGTCGCGCTTCGGAACCGGGAAGCCCTGCTGATAGTAGGGATGCTGCGGATTGACCCACTGGTTGCCGGGCATGAACTCGCCGTTGAACACCACTTGGTTGAGCGCGTCGCGATCGATCGCGAGGCTGAGCGCCTGGCGCACCTTGGCGAACCGGCCGAGCGGCGTCGCCTTGGCGCGCGGATTGTCGCCCATGTTGATGGTGAGACCCTGGTAGCCGAGCTCGATCGCGTCCACGAGCTTGAGCTTCGGATTGGCGCGGATGTCCTTCGCGTCGGTCGCCAGCATGCGCTCGGAGATGTCGAGCCCGCCAGACTTGAGGTTGGCCATCCGCACCGTCGCGTCGACGATCGGCAGGTAGATGATGCGGTCGATATGAACGTTGTCCTTGTTCCAGTAGTCCTGGAACTTCTCCACCACGATGCGGTCCTGCTGCAAACGCTCGACGAACTTGTAGGGGCCGGCGCACACCGGATGGAGGCCGAACTTGTCGCCCGCCGCCTTGGCGGCGTTCGGCGCGACCATCATGCCGGCCCGATCGGTAAGCTGCGCGATCAGCGGCGCGTAGGGCGTCTTCAGGATGATGCGAACGGTGAGCGGGTCGACCACCTCGACGTGATCGATCGCCGAGATCTCGGGCTTGCGGAACGAGCCCGGCATGGTGAGGTGGCGCTCGAGCGAGAACTTCGCGGCTTCCGCGTCGAACGCTTCGCCGTCGTGGAACTTGACGCCCGGGCGCAGCTTGATGGTGACGGTCTTGCCGTCCGGCGACGTCTCGTGCGAGAGCGCGAGCTGCGGCACCACGTTGAGCTTCTCGTCGATGTCGAACAGCTTGTCGCAGATCGACGCGAAGACGATGCGGCCCACATAGGTGCGTGCCAGCGACGGATCGAGGATATCGGGATCCTCGGCGAGCCCGATCTTCAGCGTCGTCTGCGCCGCGGCCGTGCCGCACGCCAATGCAAAGAGCGCGGCGGCCGCCGCGATGCGCCAGAGTTTCATCGCCGATCCCCTCGTTATCAACCACGTGTCCCGGATGCGGTGCAGCGGCGCGCCCCTTGGCGCGCTGGTGCACCGCTGATCCGGGACCCATGTTCAAGCTCGACTTTGGGTCCCGGGTCTGCAGTGGGTCACTTCGTGCCGCACCGCGCCCGGGACAAAGATCAGTCCTTGGCCTCGACTGTATCAACACCGCGTGCCGGCTCAACGTCCGATACGCGGGCAAAAGCCGCCATGAGACGTGTCAGCGCAGGGGATGCGCCGCTGCCGGCGGCCACCACGGCGCGCGCCGGCAGCTCGCGCCAGCGGTGGCAGGCGGTGGCGTGGCCGGCATCGTCGACCAGCGCCGGCACCTCCTCGCGGCAGCGCGCGATGACATGGGGGCAGCGGGTGTGGAAACGGCACCCCGGCGGCGGCGCGAGCGCGCTCGGCAGGTCGCCCTGCAGCACAATACGGTCGCGCCGTGCCGCCGGATTGGGCACCGGAATGGCCGAGATGAGGGCATGGCTGTAGGGATGGCGAGGCTCGGCGAACAGACGTTCGGCCGGCGCGGTCTCGACGATCTGGCCGAGGTTCATCACGGCGACGCGGTCCGCGATGTGCTTCACCACCGCGAGATCATGCGAGATGAAGATATAGGCAAGGCCGAGCCGGCGCTGCAGCTCGCGCAGCAGGTTGAGTATCTGCGAGCGGATCGAGACATCGAGCGCCGAGACCGGCTCGTCGCAGATGATGAGCTTGGGCTCGACCGCGAGCGCGCGCGCGATGGCGACGCGCTGGCGCTGGCCGCCGGAGAACTCGTGCGGATAGCGCCGCGCTGCGACCGGCGGCAGCCCGACCATGTCGAGCAGCTCGCCGACGCGCACGCGGCGCTGCGCGGACGCGAGCTGCGTGTGCAGGGCGAGCGGCTCGGCCAGGATCTCGCCGACCGTCATGCGCGGATTGAGCGAGCCGTAAGGGTCCTGGAACACGAGCTGCGCCTGGCGGCGGAAGCGGCGCAGCGCTGCGGCATCGAACGAGAACACGTCGGCGCCCTCGAAGTACACCCGGCCGGCGGTCGGCTCGATCAGGCGCAGCACCAGGCGGCTCACCGTGGTCTTGCCGCAGCCGGATTCGCCGACCAGCGCGAGCGTCTCGCCGGCCGCGACGGAGAAACTCACGCCATCGACCGCGCGCACGGTCGCGCGCGGTTCGCCGAGCAGCGAGCGCCGCACCACGAAGTGGCGCACCAGGTTGTCGACGACGAGCAGCGGGCTCATGCCACGAGCCGCGCGAGCGGCGGCTTGAAGCAGCGCGACCAATGGGTCGGCGAGATCTGCACCACGGGCGGCGGCGCGGCGCGGCAGCCGTCGTCGGCGAACGGACAGCGCGGCGCGAAGCGGCAGCCCGGGGGCGGCGCGCTCATGTCCGGCACCATGCCGTCGATCACGGCGAGCTGGTCGGCCTTCTGGTCGAGCCGCGGCAGCGAGCCGAGGAGCCCGACCGTGTAGGGATGCTCGGGCGCCGCAAAGAGCGCCGCGACCGGCGCCTGCTCGACCACCTCGCCGGCGTACATCACGGCGACGTCGTCGCACACCTCGGCGATGACGCCGAGGTCGTGGGTGATGAGCACGATCGCGGCGTCGGTCGCGGACTTGAGGTCGCGCAGCAGATCGAGGATCTGCGCCTGGATGGTGACGTCGAGCGCCGTGGTCGGCTCGTCCGCGATGATCAGCTCGGGATGGCACGCAAGCGCGATCGCGATCATGGCGCGCTGGCGCATGCCGCCCGAGAGGCGGTGCGGATAGTCGTCGATGCGCTGCTCGGGCGAGGGAATCCGCACGAGGCGCAGCATGTCGATCGCCTCGCGCCGCGCTTCTTTGCGCGCGAGCCCGCGATGACGGACGAACACCTCCATGATCTGCTCGCCGATGGTCAGGCTCGGATTGAGCGAGGTCATCGGCTCCTGGAAGATCATGGCGAGACGGTCGCCGCGCAGGTCGCGCAATTCGCGGTCGCGTATCGTCAGCAGATCGCGGCCGTCGAAACGAATGCCGCCCGACACCTGCGCGGTGCGCGGCGGCAGCAGCCCCATGACGGCGAGGAAGGTCACGCTCTTGCCGGAGCCCGACTCACCCACCACGCCGAGCGTGCGCCCGCGCGCAACGCCGAGCGAAACGCCATCGACCGCGCGCGTGACACGACCCGCGTCGCCGTGGAAGGTGACCTTGAGGTTGTCGATCTGGAGGAGCGGGGCGGTCATGGCGTCCAGCCACACGCACAGCGCTGGCGCCCCCTCTCCCCGCTCTTGCGGGGAGAGGGTTGGGGTGAGGGGCGCTGAGGTGCCGCGAAACACATCGTGCGTATGACTTCGCGGAAGCGCCCCCTCACCCCAACTCTCTCCCCCTAAAGGGGGAGAGGGAGTGCACGCGCCGTGCAAGGGGCCTGCCAACTTCAGCTCACCGGCCCGCCGCGTAGCCCTGCATGCCGCGCGGGTTGGCGGCGGCACGGCGGCGGCGGCCGTCGCGAGAGGCAGCGGTAAGGCGGCCTTCCGACCAGGCGGGGCCGGTCTCGACCACGTGGCCGCGGCGCGTGAGCTCGTCGCGTGTCGCCGATGGCACGCGGCTCTCGATCACCAGCACGCCGGGGCGCGCGGTGCGCGGCCAGAACGAGATCGGGAAATGTTCGGAGTGCCAGGCCGGCGCGTCGATCGCCTCCTGGAGATTCATGCCGGCATGCGCGTGGCGCAGGAAGAACTGCGTGGTCCACTGGTCCTGTTGATCGCCGCCGGGCGAGCCCCAGGCGAGGTAAGGCTCGTCGTCGCGCAGCGCGAGCGTGGGCGAGAGCGTCGTGCGCGGACGCTTGCCGGGCGCGAGCGCGGCCGGGTGGCCCTCCTCGAGCCAGAACATCTGGCCGCGCGTGCCGAGGCCGAAGCCGAGCTCGGGGATCACCGGCGAGGACTGCAGCCAGCCGCCCGACGGCGTCGCGGACACCATATTGCCGGCGCGATCGACGATGTCGAAGTGCACCGTGTCGCCGTTCACCTGGCCGAGATCGCCGACCGTCGGCTCGCCCGCCCCCATGGCGCCGACCGCGGCGCGCGCGCCCTCGGCGCGCTTGAGCTTGACCACGGCGCCGAAGCCCTCGACCGACCCGGGCAGCAGCTCGTGCGACGCCTTGGCGCCGACCAGCTTGCGGCGCGCGTCGTTGTAGGCGTCGGACAGCAGCGTCTTGACCGGAATCTTGGAGAACTTCGGGTCGCCGTAGAATTTCTCCCGGTCCGCATAGGCGAGCTTCGAGCACTCGACCACCGTGTGGATGAAATCCGGGCCCGTCACGTCGAGGCCGTCGAGGTTGAAGCCCTTGAGCAGCGCGAGCTGCTGCAGCAGCACAGGACCCTGGCTCCAGACGCCCGCCTTGCACACCGTGTAGCGGCCGTAATCGTAGGTGAGCGGCGCCTCGACGGTCGCGTGCCAGCGCGCCATGTCGTCGGCGGTGAGCACGCCATGGTGGCGCTCGCCGCTCGTGTCCATGATCTCCTGGGTGCGGCAGAACGTGTCGATCGCCTCGGCGACGAAGCCCTGCGACCAGGTCTTGCGCGCCTGCTCGATCTGCGCGACGCGATCGCCGCCCGCGCTCGCGGCCTCGCGCAGCACGCGCGTGTAGGTGTCGGCGATCGCCGGATTGGTGAACAGCGTGCCGATCGGCGGCACCTTGCCGTCGCGCAGATAGACCGCGGCCGAGGTCGGCCAATGCTCGCGGAAGAGCTTCTCGACCGTCTTGATGGTGGCGTTGGCGCGCTCGACCAGCGGATGGCCCTGGCTCGCGTAGAAGATCGCCGGCGCGATCACGTCTTCCAGATGCATCGTCCCGTAGTCGCGCAGCAGCGTCATCCAGGTGTCGAACATGCCGGGCACGCAGGCCGCGAGCAGGCCCGTGCCGGGCATCATGTCGAGGCCGAGGCTCTTGTAATGCGCGATGGTCGCGCCTGCCGGCGCCGGCCCCTGGCCGCAGATGACTTCAGGCTTTCCCTTGCGCGTGTCGAACAGGATCACCGGCACGTCGCCGCCCGGCCCGTTGAGATGCGGCTCGACCACCTGCAGCGTGAAGGCGGTCGCGCAGGCGGCGTCGAACGCGTTGCCGCCCTTCTCCAGCATCGACATGCCGACCGCGGTCGCGATCCAGTGCGTCGAGGTGACGACGCCGAAGGTGCCCTCGATCTCGGGGCGGGTGGTGAAGGGATTGGGATTGATGTTGCTCATGCGGGGCAACATAGCAGTGGCGATGCGCAAATGTCACTTGCACGCACGTCGCGGCCAGAGCCTAACATGAGAGGCCGTAGGATGGGTTGAGCGCAGCGAAACCCATCGGCTGAGTCGCAAAAATCACTGCCGTTGATGGGTTTCGCTGCGCTCAACCCATCCTACGATTGCGGGATCACCGGCAGCAGCAGATACGACGGCTTGTCGCCGCCCGCATAGACCGTGTTCGTCCCGGTATTGTAGTCGGCGTGATAGTGCAGGTAGCCCGCGCTGCCGGCGCCGTCGCGCGGCTGCACGTCGAGGCGGATGCGGTGGCCTTTCTTGAACACCATCGAGGTCGGCCAGATCTCGATCTGCACCTCGACGATCTCGCCGGGTTTCAGATAGAGCCGGCGCCGATGCCGGTGATACGGCCGGTACGGCAGCGACAGATCCGGATCGAGCTCGCGGTGCGAGACGCGCAGCCAGCCCTTGGCGACCGGCACCGGCGCGCCCTGCTGGCCGGTCTCCATCACCTCGTTGCCGTCGGTATCGAAATTTCGCAGGGTGAGGAACAGATCCATGTCCTCGGTCGCGCTCGACACCCAGATGTTCGCCATCAGCGGGCCGGTGACCTCGAGGTCGGCCGGCAGCGGCGGGGTCTGCAGCGCGATACCCATGCCGGGCTTGATGCCGCCGCCCATCACCTGCGAGGACGCCGCCGAGGTTGATCCCATGGTGCCGAGGTTAAAGGACTGATAGGTGCGTGAGGCGGTCGTCGCCGGATTGTTCTCGACGAGATCGGCGCTGTCAGCTGCCGACAGGTCGAAATAGAGCTTGGTCCACGTCGTGCGCGCGAGCGGCCATTCGTTCTCGTGGCGCCACTCGATCTCGTCGCGGCCCTTGCGGATCGCGAGCTTGACGGGCGGCTCGTCCATCACGCCGTTGTCGATGCCCTTGAGCCAGTAATCGAGGAAGCGCAGCTGATCGCGTCTCCCCTCCTCCGTATAGAACGGATGCACGTGCGAGCCGGTGTGGATGCGCAGCTTCTTGTGCTTCGAGGCCGCGCGCATGAACGCTTCGGTGTTGCCGCGCAGGTGCAGGCCGAAGCCGGTCCAGTTGCCGACCGTGAGCATCGGCACCGTGATGCGGTCCCACTGTGCCTGCGCTCCCGCGAGCGCGCCGCTGTCGAGGTTGTTGCGCAGCCAGAGGTGCATGGTGTTGACCTGCCAGCCGTCCGGCTGCTGGCGCGAAGCGCGGCCGAGCATGTGGTGCATCAGGTGCGCCGTGACCCAGTTGGTCATGAACACGTTCAGCAGGCCGCCGTGGTAGAGCGCATCGCGGTAGATGTCGGCGAAGCCTTCCCACGGGATGATGGCGGCGAGCGAGGGCGGCTGCAGGTTGGCGACGAACCACTGATTGATCGCATAGTAGGAGATGCCGTTGAGACCGACCTTGCCGTTGCACCAGGGCTGCGCGGCCGCCCATTCGATCGCGTCGTAGAAGTCGATGGCTTCTTGCAGCGACCACGGCTCGCACTGGCCCGGCGACTTGCCGCTGCCGCGCCCGTCGACGCGCACACACGCATAACCCTGCGGCACCCACCATTCGGGATTGACGGTCTCCCAGTTCATCAGGTCGTTGGGCTTCTCCTCGAGCGTGGCGGGCGGCACCCACACCTTGTCCTTCTGGTAGGGGCCGAGGTTGAGGATCGCGGGGAATTTTCCGGCGGCATCGGGGCGGATGACGTCCGCCTTGAGCCTCGCACCGTCGCGCATCGGCACGTCGACGTCGCGATCGAGGAGGAGGGCGTAGTTGGCGGCGGCGGTGGTCGTGACCTGGACGTTCATGGATTCATCGCTCGCTCATGAGCCAAACCCGTCATCCTGAGGCGCGAGCGTAGCGAGCCTCGAAGGATGAGCGGCCGGTGCGGGGGCCGTCGCCCTTCGAGGGCCGCGCTTCGCGCGGCCACCTCAGGGTGACGGGGACAGGTTTGTCCTGTTGCTACCTTCGACTCACGCCGCCTTGATGCCTTGCAGGCTGTGCGAGGCATCCTTGCAGGTGAAGAACACGACGTCGGCGTCGGGCGTTGCCTGGCCGGAATGCATCACGTTGGACGGGATGTAGACCAGCGAGCCGGGCTTGGCCTCCACCTTCTTGCCGCCGACGTCGGCGACGAAGGTGCCTTCGAGGATGTAGATCCATTGCTCATTGGGATGCGAATGCGCCGCGGCGCCGGTGCCGGCCGGCATGCGCATCAAGGCGACGATCATGCGGTCGCCCTCGACGCAGGAGCCGTTGGCGGTCGAGTAATCGGGGCCGCCGAGGATGTGGTTCACCTTGGCGAGGTCGAAGAGATATTCGCCGGGGCCGGCGCGCTTGGCGCCGGGCGTGCGGGCGGCTTGCTCGGGCATTGGTGGTTTCCTCTGGAGTCTGGCGGCTCTTGCGTGGCGGATCTTGCGTAGGATGGGTTAGGCGCGCAGCGCCGTAACCCATCGGCGGAGTCTCGGCTTGCGATTCAGCCGATGGGTTTCGCTTCGCTCAACCCATCCTACGAGGCAGCGTTATGCCGCGGCAGCCTTGGCGGCGGCTTTTTGCAGCACGAAGTCGTAGTTGATGACGTAGAACGGCGTGTCGACCTTCTCGCCGTTCGGCGCGACGCCGGCGGGCTGCTTCACGAAGTCGACGATCAGCGGCTCTTTCACGCCGTAGACGACGTCGGTCTCAATGTAGGGGCAACCGCGCTGGAAAAGGTGCGTGACGACGCGGTGATAGCCCGGCGACTCCAGGCAGAAATGGATGTGCGCGGGCCGCATGTGCGAGATGTCGGTCTTCTGCATCAGCTCGCCGACCGGCCCGTCCATCGGAATGGTGTAGCCGATCGGCGCCACCGTGCGGATCACGTAGGAGCCGTCCGGCTGGCTGCGATAGAGGCCGCGCATCCACGGCTCGGTCACGTCGCGCTGCGACTCGTAGAGGCCCTCGCCGTCGGTCTGCCACAGGTCGAGCGTGGCGCCCCCGACCGCCCTGCCGTCGAGGTCGCGCACCTTGCCGACAACAAAGCACGGGATGCCGGGCGCGCCCTTCGCCATGTCGCCGCCGTCGGCGATCGCCGGCGCATTTGGCACGTGGAACGGGCCCTCGACGGTCGTCGGCGTCGCGCCGCTGTCCAGCCGGTGGTTGATGGCGTCGACCAGCATGCTCACGCCCATCACGTCGGAGAACAGGATCACCTCCTGGCGCTTCTCGTCCGACATTTTCCCGGCGCGGGTGACGAAATCGATCGCCGCCGCCCATTCGGCCTCGGTCAGCTCGACGTCGCGCACGAAGGCATGCAGGTGCTTGATCATCGACTGCATGATCTGCTTGAGGCGCGGATTGGGAACGTCCTGCCAGCGCTGCAGCACGACGTCGGTGAGGTTCTTCTCGTTCACGTAGGGCATCGCGGTCTCTCCCTGGAATTTCTCAGGCGTTCTCAAGCTCTCGGCGCACGATGGCGGCGCCGTCGACCATGGCCCTCATCTTAGCGAAAGCGACCGGCCTTGGCAGGTATTTCATGCCGCAGTCCGGGGCGATCACGATCCGCTCGGCCGGCACGTGCGGCAGGGCGGCGCGGATGCGGGAAGCAACGAGAGCGGGCGTCTCGACCGTCATGTCGGAGAGGTCGATCACGCCGAGGATGATGTCCTTCGACGGCAGCTTCTTCAGGATCGCGAGATCCAGCTTGGGCTGCGCGGCCTCCACCGAGATCTGCTTCGCAGCCGAGGCGTCGAGCTCCGCGAGAAACGAATAGCCGCTCGGCTTGTCGTGCACGACGGCGGCGTAGCCGAAGCAGAGATGCACCGCGACCGTGCCGGAGACACCCTCGAGCGCGCGGTTGAGCACCTTCACGCCGTATTGCCGCGCCTTGTCGGGATGCTGCTGCATCCACGGCTCGTCGATCTGCACGACGTCGGCGCCGGCCGCAAACAGGTCCTTGATCTCGCCGTTGACGGCGGCCGCGTAATCCATCGCCATGGCGATCGGGTCGCCGTAGAAATCGTCCTGCGCCTGCATCGCCATCGTGAAGGGGCCCGGCACGGTCGCCTTGACCTTGCGATCCGTGTTGGCGCGCAGCAACTCGACGTCGCGCACCTCGACGGGGCGGCGGCGGGTGATCTTCCCGCTGATGCGCGGCACCGGAATGGGCTTGCCGCTGCGATTGAGCGTCGAGCCCGGGTTGTCGATGTCGACGCCGTCGAGCGCGGTGGCAAAGCGGTTAGAGTAGCTCTCGCGGCGCTGCTCGCCGTCGGTAATGATGTCGAGCCCGGCGCGCTCCTGGTCGCGGATCGCGAGCAGGGTCGCGTCGTCCTGCGCGGCCTCGAGGCGCGCGTCGTCGATGAGCCAGAGATCGGTCGCGCGCAGCCGCGGCACTTGCTTCGATAGCTTCGGCCGGTCGATCAGCCACTCGGGCTGCGGATAGGAGCCGACCAGGCAGGTGGGGAAGAGCATGCGGAGCACTCCGGCTCGCCTCCATGCCGTCATCGCCGGGCTTGTCCCGGCGATCCCGATTATGAAGGCACGGTCAGTGCGTACCTAAGCGTGATGCGCGGGACAAGCCCGCGCATCACGGCAGAATATCGCTCGGCCGCCCTACCCTGCCCACTCTTTCGTAAACTGTGTCGCTACGGCCTGCTCGTAGGGCAGCTGCCCCTTGAGGATGCCGACGTCGCGGGCGAATTGGGCCATGCCGGCGACGAAATCGGGCGAAATGGTGGGATCGTAATAAGGGCCGTCGCGGCGGATCAGCTCGGCGATCAGCTCGGCCTCGGACGGCGGGAAGAGCTTCTTGCCGATGCCGGTCGCGAGCGTCGGGTCCTGCTTGAGGGCGCGTTGCGTCTTCACCAGCGCGCGCACCGCGGCGGCAGCGACATCCGGCTTCTCGGCGATGAGCTTGTCGGTCGCGGCGATCGACGCCATCGTGTAGTTGAAGCAGGGCTTCGGCCCGTCGCCGCGGCGCACGTCGAGCACCATGGTGCCGACGCCACGGCGCACCGCGACCTCGGCGCCCATGCCGTTCGCCCAGAAGCCGTCGATCTTGCGCTCCTCCATGGCGCGCGCCGCCGTGACGCCGAAATTGACGCCGGCGCCCTGCATGCCGGGCACCGGCGCGATCTTCACCTGGTCGCGGACGAGATCGATGCCGGCTTCTTGCAATAGCCGGCGCAGACCGACGTCGACCCAGGGCGCGGCGCCAATGGTCTTGCCTTTTACGGCGGAGATATCGCCGCGCGTGGCACCGAAATCCTTGTGCAGGATCAGGAACCAGTACATGCCCTGCGCCTGCGCGCCGAGCAGCTTCACGCCGTGGAATCCCGGAAAGGCCGCGAGCGCCGAATGGGCTGAGCCGCCGACGAAATCCACCGCGCCGTCGCGCAGCGCCGCGTAGCTCTTGTCGACCGGATAGATCATCTCCAGCGAGACATCGAGGCCCTCGTCGCGAAAGCAGCCGAGCTCGATCGCGGCGATCGCCGGAAAGTACGAGTTGGAGATCATGTCCGGGATGGCGAGCTTCATGGCGAGATCATCCTCTTGCTCGGTTTCGTAGGATGGGTTGAGCGAAGCGAAACCCATCGCTTTTTCACGGCGGATGCATAAGTGATGGGTTTCGCTTCGCTCAACCCATCCTACGCGTCAGACCAATGTCTTCTCGATCCACGCCGCGGCGGCGAACGTATCCGCATCACGGTGCTCGAAGCCCGGCACCTGCAGGCCGAGTGGCAGGCCCTCGTCGCGGAAGAGCGGCAGCGAGATCGACGGGATGCCGAGATAGGACGTGTGCACCGTGCAGGCGGCCTCGCCGGTCCAATTGAGGCCGACAGGTGCGGCGGCGGGCGCCGACAGGCTCAGCGTCGCCGGCATGTCGGCGGCGAGCGCGGCGTAGAGGGCGCGCGCGCGGGCGCGCTCGCCGATCAGCGCGCGATACTCCTCGATGGTCATCGTCTCGGCCTGCTTGAGGCGCTCGAGCGCCGGCTCGCTGAGCTTCGACGCATCGCGGTTGCGATAGGTGTTGAGCGGCCAGCGCGACTCCCAGGCATTGATGTCGGCCGAGCGCTTGCGCGCGGCTGCAATGGCGTCCTCGACGGCTGCCACCTTCGGGTCGTTCGCACGCGTGCGGATCTCGACGCCGGCGGCCGCGAGGCGCTTGAGCGCACCTTCCATGCCCTGCTTGGCGCCCGGCGAGGCCATGGCCCAGCCGGCCGTCTCGATGAAGGCAAGGCGCGAGGGCTTCTGCGCGGCCGGCGCGCTTGCGGGCCCGAAGAGGCCCGGGAATCCGGGGTCGCCGCCGGCGCGGCTCGCGATCTCGTAGGCGACCTGCCAGGCCTCGGCGAGCGTCGCCGCGATCGTGCCGGTGCTGCTCTGGCTGAGATAGTCGTAGCTGCCGCCGCGGTTGATCGCGCCGACCGTCGGGCGGAAGCCATAGCAGCCGCAATAGCTCGCCGGCCGGATGGTCGAGCCGATCACCTGGGTGCCGAGCGCCACGCTGAGAATCCCGGCCGCGACCGCGGCGGCGGAGCCGCTCGACGAGCCGCCGGGCGTGCGGGTCAGGTCCCACGGATTGCGCGTGCCGCGCGCCGTCGTCGCGGCAAACTCGGTGGTGACGGTCTTGCCGACGACGACCGCGCCGGCCTCGCGCAGCGCCGCGACCGCGGCGGCATCGCGCCCGGTGCGATAGCCGACGAACAGCGGCGAGCCCTGCTCGGTCGGCATGTCGAAGGTCTCGATGATGTCCTTGATGCCGACCGGCATGCCGTCGATCGGCGACAACGGCTTGCCGTCGCGCCAGCGTTTGGTCGCGGCATCGGCGGCCGCGCGGGCGCCATCGAGGTTGAGGGCGACGAAGGCGCCGATCTTCGGCTCCCAGGTGTCGAGCGCGGCGAGGCAGCGCTCGAGGAAGTCGCGCGGCGAGTCCTTGCCTGCCGCGAAGGCGGAGGTCGCCGAAAGATACGGGCGCATCACGGGAGTCATGATTTACCTTTGAATATGAGGAGGCGCCCCCTCACCCCCGCACCCTCTCCCCCTAAAGGGGGAGAGGGGGCGCGGGCGCCGTGCCGGATGACATTGGAGCGCGCTAAGCCTTCTTGCTTTCGTCGTAGTAGTGGATCTCGTAGAGCATGCAGCCTTGCTCGGACTTGAATGGCCCATGATGGACGCCGGGCGGGCGGCACGCGTAGGTCGGGGCCTGGAAGGCCTCGCCGCCCTGGCCCTGGGCGTCGTTGCCGACCGTGAGATCGCCCGTGAGGAGATAGACCTCCTCCCAATGGTCGTGCACGAACGGCGACGTGGTGTAGACGCCGGGATCGAACTTCAACAGCCGGGTGCGGCCGCCCATCTTGCGTGTCTCGTCGAGATCGCTGGCGAGGATCTTCTGCTTGATGCCGGACGGATAGCCGGGCGGGGTCGCCCAGCCGGAACTCATGTCCACCTTGTGGAATTCGAGATGCGGCTTGTTCATCGGCATGGTTCAGCTCTCCTCATTCCTCATCCCAAAATCGGCAGCGCGCGTGCCGCATAGGCGTGCGCGATCTTGCGCTGCCTGACCGGATCCTCGAGCTCGAACGCGAAATGCGTGGTCGCCCGCACGCCGCCCTTGGCGGCCAGAGTGCCGCAGAACATCATCGTATTCTCGGCGAGGCGGCCGTCCTTGGTGTAGCGGGAGATCAGATCGCGCGGATCGATCATCGCGGCGACCGGGCCCTCCTGGTAGAGCACGCGCGCGCCGCCCTCGGTCACGTGCGCGCGCAGGATCAGCTTGTCCCAGTGCGGCGCGACCTCGTCGAACGCCCAGAAGACGGACGCGAGCGGCTTGTCGCACATCTGCTTCGACACCGTGACGCCATAGGTCTCGACTGCGCGGTCGGTGTGGTCCGAGCCGGTGCCGACCCACATCCGCCCGCCATGCTGCAGCAGCACGAACTCGACCTCGCCGCCGGAGGTGTCGCCCACCACCTCGATCTCGGCGTCGGTGGTCAAGCGGGCGGCCGAGACCCGGTAGAAGATCGGCGTCGAGGCGGGCCGCTTCACGCCGATGCTCTCCAGCTCGCGGATATGCTTCTCGACCGCCGCCGCATCGCGGCCGGTCCAGCCGGCCACCACGGCGTCGTCGATTACCACATCGCGGGACGTGGAATTGCCGTTATCGATGAGGGTCAGGTGGAGGATGCGGCGTGGCACGCGGGTTCCCGGCGGTTGAGGAGGAATTGAGGCGAACGGCCTGACGTTATCAGCCGGCCCCCCTGGGACAAAATCCGAAACGGCTTGAAATTTCAACATGGCACCGTATTCAGGTCTTGGTCGAATCGGCCGCCGCGGGCGGCCATCACGTTTGGCGCAGTCTTGTCGGCCGGCCGCCGCCCCGGATCAACGTCCGGGGCAAGCCTTCTGCCCGAGACCTGCGCCGGCCCCGAGGGGAGGCCGCCACATCCATGCGTACGCTGCACCAGATCGCCGCGCGGCTCGAGGCGGCCGAACCAAGCCGGGCGCTGATCGACCGCTGCATCGATCGCATCAAGGACCCGACGGGCGAAGGCCCGCGCGTGTTCCTCAAGATCTATGGCGAGGCGGCGCGCGCCACGGCCGACGCCTATGACGTGATGCGGCGGCGCGGCGCGACGCCCTCGCTGTTCGCCGGCATCCCGGTCTCGATCAAGGATCTGTTCGATGTCGCCGGCGACATCACGATGTCCGGCTCGATGGCGCTGCGCCAGGCGCCGCCCGCGATGCGCGACGCCGCCGCGGTCGCCCGCCTGCGCGCGGCAGGGTTCATCCCGATCGGCCGCACCAACATGACCGAGTTCGCGTTCTCGGGGCTCGGGCTCAACCCGCACTACGACACGCCGCGCAACCCGTATGACCGCAAGACCGGCCGCATCCCGGGCGGCTCGTCGTCCGGCGCGGTGGTCTCGGTCACCGACGGCATGGCCTGCGTCGGCCTCGGCACCGACACGGGCGGCTCCTGCCGGATCCCGGCTGCCGTGTGCGGCACCGTCGGCTACAAGTCGACCAAGACCCGGATCCCGACCGACGGCTGCATGCCGCTGTCGCAGACGCTCGACTTGATCGGCAGCATGGCGCCCTCGGTCGCGTGCTGCGCGCTGATCGACGCGGTGCTCGCCGGCCAGCCGCCGGTCGGACTGCCGGAGCTTCCGCTCGACGGCTTGCGGCTCGCCGTGCCGCAGACATTGGTGCTCGACGATCTCGACCAGGACGTCTCGCGTGCGTTCGCGGCGGCGCTCTCGGCGCTCAGCCGCGCCGGCGTGCGCATCAGCGAGATCGCGCTGCGCGAGCTCAATGAGCTCGCGCAGGTCAACGCCAAGGGCGGCTTTGCGGCCGCCGAGGGCTATGCGGTGCATCGGCCGCTCATGAAGGTGAAAGGCAGCGAATACGACCCGTTCATCCTGGCGCGGATCGAGCGCGGCAAGGACCAGGACGCGGCGGACTATATCGAGCTCATGTGGGCGCGCGAGGAGATGATCCGCCGCTTCGACGCGATCACGGCGCCCTATGATGCGCTGATGATGCCGACCGTGCCGATCATCGCGCCGACGCTGCGCGAGGTCGCGACGCCCGAGGGCGCGCGCGCCGCGAACTACAAGCTGCTGCGCAACACGGGGCTCGCCAATTTCTTCGACCGCTGCTCCGTCTCGATCCCGTGCCACCACGCGGGCGACGCGCCGGTCGGGCTGATGCTGGTCGGGCCGACGGGTGGCGACCGGCGGCTGCTGACGATCGCGGCCGCGATGGAGAAGCTGGTGTCGCCGGAGATCGACGGCGCGCAGGTGTAGGGCCGATCCCGCTTACATTGGAGAAGCGCAGCGTGGTGCCCGCCGGCTGGCATCGCCGAGATCCTGTGCGACCCGGGCGAGCGCCGGCGCCGGATCGGCGACATCGCGCTCGAGGCACGGCTTTTCCGATACGAGGGTGGCCGCTGCGGCGCCGCTTGCGTGTGCGGTCCATCCTTCGAGACGCACGCGCTTCGCGCGTGCTCCTCAGGATGAGGTCGCCAATTTGGCAAACGTGGTCATCTTTTCGCCGGAGATTTTGCGCCCATACGCCGGTAAGGTGACGGGCAATACAAACGAATCGATCGGCGGGGCGACCATGCGGCGCACATTGCTGAACCAGGCGGGCCTCGCGCTCGCGTGTCTCCTCGTCGCGGGCGCGCACGGCGCCGCGGCGGCGACGACGACCTGCCGCAACACCGGCAGCTTCGAAGCCTGGCTCGCCAAGTTCAAGCAGGACGCTACCGCCCAGGGCATCTCGCGCAACGCGATCGCCGAGGCCTCGCCGTTCATGGTCTATGACGCCCACATCGTCGGCATCGACCGCGGGCAGAAGTTCTTCGCGCAGGATTTCCTGCAGTTTTCCGACAAGATGCTGGCGGGCGGCCGCATCCAGAACGGCATCGCGCACATCAAGAAAAACGCCGCCGTGTTCGAGCACGCCGAGCGCGAGTTCGGCGTGCCGCCGGCGGTGATCACGGGCTTCTGGGGGCTGGAGAGCGATTTCGGCGCCAACCAGGGCAATTACAACTCGATCCGCTCGATTACGACGCTCGCCTACGACTGCCGGCGCTCGGACATGTTCCGCGGCCACCTGTTCGACGAATTGCGGCTGATCGAGCGCGGCGACCTCCCGCCGGCCGAGATGATCGGCTCGTGGGCGGGCGAGCTCGGGCAGACCCAGATGATGCCCTCCGAGTACCTGAAGAACGCGGTCGACTACGACGGCGACGGACGGCGCAACCTGATCAAGAGCGTGCCCGACGTGATCGGCTCGACCGCGAAATATCTCCTCAGCCTCGGCTGGAAGCGCGGCGAGCCGTGGCTGCAGGAGGTGCGCGTGGCGACGCAGGTACCGTGGGATCAGGCCGATCTCGCGATCCAGCACACGCGGGCCGAATGGGCGAAGTGGGGCGTGACCTATCCGGGCGGCCGCGCGCTGCCGGCTGACAATATGCCGGCGTCGCTGCTGCTGCCGATGGGCCGGTTCGGGCCGGCGTTCCTCGCCTATGACAATTTCCAGGTCTATCTCAAGTGGAACAACTCGCTCGTCTACTCGACCACCGCGGCCTACTACGCGACGCGTATTGCGGGCGCGCCGGCGATATCGCGCTCGACCGGGGCGGTGCCCAAGGTGACGGCCGAGGAGATCGGCGAGATCCAGCGGCTGCTCGCACACGCCGGCTTCGACGTCGGCGCGATCGACGGCAAGGTCGGCATCGCGACCCGCGCGGCCATCAAGAAGATGCAGATCAAGTTCGGCCTGCCGGCGGATTCCTATCCGTCGCCGGAGTTGCTGGCGCGGTTAAGGGCGGGGCGGTAAATCTGCCGCCTTCCCATCCACACACGCGGATGTCATGCCCCGCGAAAGCGGGGCATCCAGTACGCCGCAGCGTCGGTGATGATCGCGCGCGTTCGTGGTTACTGGATCGCCCGCTTTTCGCGGGCGACGACGCCGAGATTGTTGAGATTCAATACGGCAAGGTCATTTGAACAGCAGATAATCCAGCGAATACATCCCGCCGCCTTTCGCCAAAAAATACGCGGCCGCGATCGTCCACATCAGGGTATATTCGAGGCCCTGCGTGTTCCAGAACCAGCCGCCCTTGATCCAGCGCTCGCGGCACGACACGAGCAGGAAAATCACGACCGGAATCGCGGCAAGGCGCGTGAACAAGCCGAGGGCGAGCAGCGGGCCGGCGATCAGCTCGGTCGCCGAGATCGCGGGCGCCCACAGGCGGCCCGGCCGGTAGCCGTCCGCGTCGAGCTGCTGCGCCAGCATCGCGAGATTGTGGCCCTTCAGCCCGGTGCCGCGGAAGAAGCCGAACGTGACGCGCAGGCCGTGCGGCACCAGCGCGCCGCCCACGACGACGCGCAGCAGCGCTTCGATCACGGCGTCAGGCGCAACGGTCATCGGTTGGACAGTCCATTGCCGCAGGCGTCCTCTTGGAACCAACGTGTCGATCCGTGCGACCGCGATGCGGATTAGCGCTGGCCGGGCGCCATGACTACCGTACTGTGCGAAACCTGTCGACGCGCGAACGCATCACGGCCTGCTTGGGCCACCGGGAGAAACACATGGGAGACACGTCAACGCCGCCTCGTTGCACATCCGCGGCGGGGCCCGAGGCGCTGCTCGGCAACTGGAAACTCGTGTCGTGGCAGGTGATCGTCGAGGGCGAGCCGCCGCACAATCCGTTCGGGCTGCATCCCAAGGGCTACCTGGTGCTCACCCCGCAGGGCCGCTCCATCGCCATCACGACCGCCGAGCATCGCGTCGGCGGCATCGGCGACCGCGAGCGGGCGGAGCTGCACCGCTCCATGCTCGCCTATACGGGGCGCTATCGCATCGAGGGCAGCGACTTCATCACCACGGTCGAGGCGTCGTGGAACGAAACGTGGAACGGAAGCGAGCAGCGCCGGCACTTCCGGGTCGAGGGCGACATGCTCTACATCGAGTCCGCGGCGGCCCCGAGCATCATCTTCCCGGGCAAGACCGATTACCGCCTGCTGGTGTGGGAACGCGACAAATAACCGAGGGCAAGCCGGAACGCCGCAAGGGCCGCGCGCGACGCGTCTAGGCGGTCTGCACCGGGACTGGCATAATGCGGCGACGCCCCATGCCAAGCTCAGCTTGCCGGGAGATCGCCATGGCGCACGCTCACCCTCGCCCGCGGGACGCGACCCGCGACTGGCCGTTCGAGGCCAAGCCCCTGCATCCTGTGCTCGGCTGCGAGATCAGCGGCATCACGCTCGCCGAGGCGGTCTCGCCCGCGCTGTTCGCCAAGGTGTACGAGGCCTTTCTCGACTACCAGCTCATTCTGTTCCACGACGTCGACCTGCCGCCGGCGACGCAAGTCGCCTTCGCGCGCAACTTCGGCGACGTGCAGGTGCACGTGCTCAGCCAGTACCACGGCTATCCGCAGCATCCCGAGATCTACATGCTGTCCAACCTCGACCGGGACGGCAACCCGAGCGGCAAGCATCCGGACAAGGGCACGCTCTATTGGCACACCGACGGCTCGTGGCGCGACCGGACCGGGCAGGCGACGATGATGTATTCCGAGATCGTGCCGGCGGATGGCGGAGAAACTGAATTCGCCGACATGTATTCCGCCTATGATCTGCTCCCGGCCGCCATGCGGGCAAGGATCGAAGGCCGCCGCGCCATCCACAATTTCGATTTCTCGCGCACCCGCCGCCATGGCGAGGATCCGTTGACGGCGGAACAGAAGGCCAAGGTGCCGCCGGTCGCACATCCGATCGTGCGCACGCATCCCGACACCGGACGCAAGGCCATTTTCCTCGGCGATCATGCCGAGACGATCGAGGGCATGGACTACGACGAGGGCCGCGCCCTGATCGAAGAGCTCAACCAGGCGATCACGCCGCAGGCCCGCGTCTACACGCACCGTTGGTGCCCGCGCCAATGCATGGTCTGGGACAACCGCTGCACGCTGCACCGCGCGACCGGCTTCGACGAGGCGCGCCTGAAGCGCGTGATGCGCCGCTGCACGATCATCGGCGACAGGCCGTTCTGACGACACGCCCGCGTCAGCATGCGTGACTGCCGCGACATGGTTGCACCTTCCACGCATCCCGGCTGATGCTAGATTGCGGCCAAAATCACCGGAGGAACGCCATGGCCGCCAACGATCTCACACGCCGCACGCTGGTTGCCGGGATGGCCGCCGTGCCGTTTGCGCGTGCCGCACGGGCAGACACCAGTTGGCCGAGCCGGCCCGTGCACGTGATGGTGCCCTATCCGCCGGCCGGCGGCGCCGACACCACGGCGCGCATCCTCTATGCCAAGATCGGCGCCGATCTCGGCCAGCCGTTCCCGGTCGAGAACCGCGGCGGCGCCGGCGGGACGATCGCCGAGGCACTCATCGCCAAGACGGCGCCCGACGGCTACACGGTGCTGCACGACGCGACCGCCTTCTCGGTCAACGGCGCGCTCTATCCCCACCTGCCGTTCGACTACCAGAAGGACTTCGATCCGGTCGGCCTCGTCTCGCTGGTGCCGAACATTTTGGTGATCACGCCCTCGCTGCCGATAAACACCGTCGCGGACCTGATCGCGTATGCCAAGGCGCAGCCGGGCGGCATCGACATGGCGTCGTCGGGCAACGGCACGCTGCAACATCTCTGCCTCGAGCTGTTCAAGCGCCAGGCCGGCATCAAGGTGAACCACGTGCCCTACCGCGGCGGCGGGCTCGCGGTCACCGACGTGATGTCGGGCCAGGTGAAGTTCTTCTTCTCCAACGGCTCCTCGGTCGTGGGCCTGATCCAGGGCGGCAAGCTCAAGGCGATCGCGCATACCGGCAGGGGCCGGCTCGCGAGCCTGCCCGACATTCCGCCGATTTCGGAGACCTTGCCGGGCTTCGAGGCGTTCGAATGGAACGGCATCTTCGTCCCGCACGGGACGCCGAAGGACGTCGTGACGAAGCTCAACGCCGCGCTCAATACGGCACTGGTGGCGCCTCAGGTCGCGGACCGGTTCAAGCAACTCAATATCGAGACGCGCCAGAACACGCCGGAGGAATTCGCACGCTTCGTCGCGGAGCAGACGAAGCTGTGGGGCGGCATCGTCAAGGAAGCCAACATCAAGCTCGGCTAAGCGGGCCGCATTCGGCGCGACTTTTGCGGCACCCTCGCGGGGCGCGCCCGCGGTCGCGAGCGCGCCGAGGGCGTACGCGATATCCTTAACGATTGATTAGTTTTGAGCGCGCTCCGATCGATGCACCCGCCGATCGGCTGCGGTCCAAGGCGAGTGGAGGCGCGTAGATACAACCAGGGGCGCGCCATACCGACCAGGAGCACGCCATGGGTTGGACCCTGCAACAGATGAATATGCCGGGAGGACAACGCCCCAACGCGCCGGCGGCGGCCGGCCCCCTGAACGTGTCGACTTACACAGGGACGCAGAATCCGCACAGAAATACCGAACAGCAGCATCTCGGATATCGCGACAGCCAGGGTGTCATCTGGGACGTCTGGTGGAACGGTTTTTGGAACCTGCAGCCCATCAACAATCGCGGCGGGACTTTCGGGGGCCAGACGGCCGGACCGTTGGCCGTGGCCGGCCCGTTCATAGGCGTTCACGTACACCAGCAGCATTGGGCCTACATCGATTCAGACGGATTCCTCTGGGACTCCTGGTACGACGGAAACGGCAACTGGAATCTGCAAAAGATCAACCAGAACGGAAACGTGACCACCAACGGCCCGCTCGCCATGACCGGCGTCAACTGGGTCGCGGTCTGGAACGACGGCACGGGTGCGCAAGGGCACTTCACCTACGTGGGGATCGATGGCGCGATCTACGACGCGTTCTCCGACAACGACCTTTCCGAGGGCCACAAGGCGTGGAACCTGCAGAAAATCAGCGGCGGACCGAATGCGCTGACGAATGGTCCGGCTCCGACGAGCAGCCCGTTCGAATCCAACTTTCTCAGTGGTCCGACGCAGCAGCACATCGTCTACCAGGGCACGCGGGGCGATATCTACGATTGCTGGTACGACGGGAACGGCCATTGGAACGCGCAGAAGATCAACAATGGCAATACGACGCCCAATCAAGGACGGACAAATCTTCCACCGGCGGCGCCCGGTACGCGCCCTTACGTGTGGATCAACCAGGACGGGACCGAGCAGCATTTCACGTATCTGGGAACCAGCGGGGCGATTTTCGACGCCTACTACGACAGTAAGGACAATGGGTGGCTTGGGCGACAGGTCACGCTCGGCGCAGGCGCGGTTGGCGGCCTGATCCCGTTGACCAAGGGGCCGGTCTCGGTGAGCGCACCTTTCGAGTGCAACTACGGTGATAGCCAGCAGCATATCGTCTATCGCGACGCCTCCGGCACCATCCAGGACGCGTGGCGCGACGATAGCGGCAATTGGCAGCAACAGCATATCAACCAAGGGGGCGAGACGCGGGGGCCGGCTGCCGCCTCCGACGTGTTCGTTTGGGTGACCGGCAATCAGCAGCACTTCGCCTATCTCGATGCGAAGGGAGTGATCTGGGACGCATACTACACGAACTGAATGCAGGTCAGGCGTGCGCGGCGCCGCTCGGCGATCGCCGGCGGCGCTGTGCGGAAAGGCCCCTGACGCAGCAGGATTCGCTCAGGCGGCGCGCACGGTGCGCAGGAAGTTCTCCACCGCGCCCTTGAGGTGCGCGCTCTCGGTCGCGAGCGAGCGCGCCGAGGCGAGCACCTGCGCGGCGGCGGCACCGGTCGCGGTTGCGCCCTCGCTCACGTCGGTGATGTTGCCGGCGACCTGCGTGGTGCCCACCGCGGCGTGCTGGACGCTGCGCGCGATCTCCTGCATCGCCGCGCCCTGCTCCCCGACGCCGTCCGCGATCGAGCCCGCGATCGATCGGATCTGGCCGATGGTCGCGCCGATCTCCTTGATGGCGGACACCGAGTCGGTCGTGGTGTTCTGGATCTCGGCGATCTGCACCGAGATCTCCTCGGTCGCCTTGGCGGTCTGCGCCGCGAGCGTCTTGACCTCCTGGGCGACCACCGCGAAGCCCTTGCCGGCCGAGCCGGCGCGCGCCGCCTCGATGGTGGCGTTGAGCGCGAGCAGATTGGTCTGATCGGCGATCGCCGTGATGAGCTTGATCACGTCGCCGATGCGGCTTGCCGCCTGCGACAGCCGGGCGACGCGCGCGTCGGTCTCGCCGGCCTGGCCGGCCGCCTTGCCGGCGATCTCGTTCGACTGCTCGACCTGGCGCGCGATCTCGCGCACCGACGCGGTCAGCTCCTCGGCGGCCGACGCCACCGTCTGCACGTTCACCGACGCCTGTTCGGAGGCGCTGGCAACGTCGGTGGAGAGGCGCTGCGTCGTCTCGGCGGTGCCCGTCAGCGTCGCGGCCGCCGCCTGCAATTCGGTCGAGGCGGCCGACACGTGGTCGACGATGCCGCCGATGGTCGCCTGAAACTGGTCGGCGATCTCCACCATCGTCTTGCGCCGCTCGGCCTCGGCCGCGTGCCGCTGCTCGCCGCTGTCGCGCCGCGCCCGCTCGCCCTCGATCAGGCTGTCCTTGAAGATCGTGAGCGAATGGGCCATCTGGCCGATCTCGTCCTTGCGGCGGGTGCCCGGGATATCGACGCCGTAGTCGCCGCTCGCGAGCGTGTGCATGACGCGGGTCGTCGCCACCACGGGCCGCGAGATCGAATAGGCCGTGACGGTGGCGCTGACGGCGCCGATGAGGACGGCGGCGATCACCATGATCAGGAAGGTGAGCCGCGCGAACCGCGCCTCGGCTTCGGCGGCGGCGCGGAAGTTGTACCCGTAGGCGCTCGCGCCCTCGGCCATCACGTCGAGCGCGTCGTCGACCTCCTGCGGCTTCGGGGCGCTGGCGCCGCCTTTCTGCCACGCCTGCATGGCCGCGAGCGCCTTGTCGACCGCGTCGCGGTCGTTGGCGGGCATGCGGTCGTGCACGACCGCGATCTCGGCGGCGAGCGCGGTCATCTCGCGCTCGACGGTGGCCTTGTCGCCCGCTTGCGCGCGCGCGGCCGCAAAATGCACCTGCGCGGAGCGCGCGCTGCTCAACGCCATCAGCGGGCCGTCATAGAGCCGCACGACCTGCGTGCTGGTCCGCGACACCATCTGCATGCCGTAGAGCGCCGTCGCCGCCGCGAGGACGACGACGATGCCGAACGCGAGATAAAGCTTTGTTGCGAGGCGCATGGCGTGCCGAGGCCGCCGACCGTTCAGTCGGTGACCTTCACCTTCATTTTCATTTGGGGATGGATGGCGCAGATGACGTCGACGTCGCCGGCCTTGTCGAACGAGACAGACGCGGAGCTGCCCGGCGTGAGCAGACCGAGATTGAAATCGTTGCCCGCGCTGGTGGAGAAGATGTTGTGCGCGACGTTGTCGTCGTTCACGAAGGTGAGCTTTTCGCCCTTCTTCACCGTGACGTTGCTCTCCGAGAACATCTTGCCTTTCTGCATGATGGTGTGCTCGGCCGCGAATGCCGCGACGGTGGCGCCGGCCAGGAAGGCTGCGACGAGGCACGTGGTGGTCTTCATTCCTGTTCTCCTGATCATCCGTTACTTACGCGTCTGCGGCGCGGCCATGCCGGCGCCTCACGGCTGGCACGGGTCGCGGTCCTGCAGGAAGAGCGCGGCCGGCGGCAGCAACAGCGGCAGCCCTTCGACGAACAGCCGCGCGCTCGCCTCGTTCTGGGTCATCGGCTTGGCGTGCGCGAGCCGGACGCGGGCGGCCGCAGGGCCGCAGGGCCCCGTCGCCGCGGCGTGCCGGTGCGCCGAGGCACGCATGGGCGGCGCCGCCCGCACGGCCGCGGGCGGAACGGCGGCGGACGGAACGGCGGCGGCGAACGGCGGGGAGGGCGGCGCCACGCTGCGCGCCGCCCCGGCATTCGCGGTCGCCTCGGCGACCAGCCAATCGAGCGCGACCCCAACCTGATCGGCCTTGCTCTTCACCAACATCGGCAGCGGCATCTCGGTGAGACCATTCGCGGGCGGCGCCAAGATCCGCATGCCGGCGCTGAACCAATCGTCCGCGAGCTGGCGGGCCTCCTTGGCGGAGGCGGCCGAGCCCTGCGGGTCCATCTGCTCGATCGCGGCGAGATTGTCGCGCACGTCCGTCATGTCTGCCTGCAAGGCCGCGATGTCGCTCTTGGGCGCGCTCTCGCGCAGCAGAAGCCCGTGCTCCATCGCGGCGCGCGCCTGCGTGAACCGGTCGAGTGCCGTGCGGGCGCGGCCGATCACCGCGGACGGCTCGGCGGTGCCGGCCGCATGCGCGTCGATCGCGCCGGTCACCTCGACGCCGCCGCGCTGCTGCGGCGTGCGCGTGCGGTCGGCCGCATTGGCGGCGCCGGCCGCGAGGCTGACGGCGGCGATCAGCGCGAGGAGGCGGGCGCTGGAGAAAACCTTGGTCGACATTGTGCGAATTCCTTTCGCAAAGGGCAGAGCCTGGGTTGCCGCCGTCACGGCATCGGCATGGGAGGGAACGGTCGCGTCAGCATCGGCGTCAGCGCGGCAGCAGCGGAACCGTGGTCGGCTCGTTCTCGCTCGTCAGCGTCTGCATGAAGGCGACGAGGTCGCTCTTCTCCTGCGCCGTGAGGCCGAGCGGCTTGACCAGTTCTGACCGGCTCGGGCGGTCGATGCCGCCTTTGTCGTAGTGCTCGACGACCGCCTCGAGGGTCGCGATCGAGCCGTCGTGCATGTAGGGGCCGCGCAGCGCGATCTCGCGCAGGCCCGGCGTCTTGAAGGCGTACTTCATCTTCTCGATCATCGGCAGGAACTTGCCGCGACCGATGTCCTCGCTCTGCAGGCCGATGTCGTGGAAGCTCGAGTCGGTGAAATTCCAGCCGCTGTGGCAGTTGTTGCAGCCGGCCTTGGTGTTGAAGAGCACGAAGCCGCGCTTGGCGTCCTCGGGGATCGCGCGCTCATTATTGTCGATCCACGAGTTGAACGGTGCGCGCGCCGACACCACGGTGCGCTCGTAGGTCGCGATCGCCTTGGCGACGGTCTCGGGCTTGATGCCTTCGTTCGGGAACGCGGCCGCGAACATCGGCGCGTAGCCCGGGATGGCGTTGAGCCGCTGCATGAGCTGGTCGATCGGCAGGTTCATCTCGACGTCGGTCTTGATCGGGCCGAGCGCCTGCTCCTCCAGCGAGCCGGCGCGTCCGTCCCACATGAAGATCGGCCCGAACGCGGCATTGACGATCGACGGCGAGCGGCGGCCGAGCTGGTGCATGCCGTGGCCGATGCCGCGCGGCTGGCCGTCGCCCCAGCCATAGGCCGGGTTGTGGCAGGCCGCGCAGGAGAGGAGGTTCGCGCCGGACAGCCGGGTGTCGAAATAGAGCATCTTGCCGAGCTTGACCTTGGCGGTCGTGTAGGGATTGTCGGCCGGGAACGGCACGGTCGCGGGGCGCTTGTATTGGGCGCGCATCTGATCGAGCGTGAGCACGACCGGTGGCGGCGGCGTCGCGGCACTCGGGCCGCGCTCGACGGTCGCGGCGAGGCCGGATCCCAGCCCGACCATCACGGCAACGGTCACGAACGCGGGCAGCGTGACGGCTGCGCCGAGATACTTGATGCTCGCTTTCATCTTCCCCCACAACGAATTGCGCGCAAAAACCCGACGGCTTTTCATATTGTCGCAACGTTAAAGATTAATTGAGTTCTCGGGCCGCGCCTTAACATGTCAGGCGCAAAAAACCGCCGAATAACAAGTGAAAGGCGCAATTGTGCGTCGGCTGCACGCTATTGCTGTGTGGCGCTTTATTGTGCAACCTTGTTCAATCATCGTCGCCGGCGAAGATGAACCAAACCCGCTCCGCGCTCGACTTATGCCTGATGCGCCTTTTCATTTTGCGGACGGACGAATGAAATTCCTGCTGATTTCGTTGATGCTCGCGCTGCCGCTTGCCGGCTCGCAGGCGAGCGCCGCGGCGCCACTCGAAGAAGGTTATCTCGCGGACCGAGATACCTATATCAAAACATTCGCGCATAGCGCGAGCGGCGACAGCGTATTGAAGGCCCACGAGCGCGCGCTGGCGGATCTGCAGGCAAAACTACGGCACGTGATCGGGCCGATCAGCCTCAAGGGCTTTTCCGGCGAGGGCACGATCAGCCTCGACTCGCTCGACGAGGACGACGAAGGCTTCGGCAAGCTCGACGGCCTCGTCTTCGGCGCGGAGACCGACAAGCAGCAGGTGCTGGTGACGACCGCGAGCCTGTTCGACGCGTGGCTTCGCGCGCATGAGGATTTCTGGAAGGAAAGCCCGCTGCCGTCCGATGTGCCGGCCGCACTCAAGCGCGACGATTTCTATACCCAGGCGCTGATGAACGGGGCGGCGGTGGTCACCTATGCGGAAATCCCGGTCGCCAAGCCTGACGGGGCGACGCTCGCCTTTGCGGTGCTCGATACGCGCACGCAAAGCGACGTGCCGCCGGTGCCGGACGAGATCATCATCACGGTGCGGCGCGCCGACCTGGTCTTCGTCGTGACCGCCAAGACGGCCGTCAAGGCCGGCCCGATCCCGGCCTGCGAGGCGGCGCATGCACGGCTTAGCCGCGAGTTGGATGCCGCCAGCGACGCCGACCAGAAAGCCGGCAACAACGATCCGGCGCTGCACGCGAAGGCGGAACAGCTCGCCCACAAGGCGGATTGGGCCTATCCGGACTGCTTCGCGACCGAGGCGCGCGGCGCAGCCTTCTTCCCGGCGCTGGTGAAGCAGGTGCAGGGACTGGTGGAGATGCTGCCGGGCCGATAGCCCGCCATGCCCGGCCTTGTGCCGGGCATCCACGTCTTTCGTGTTGCGAAGACATGGATGGCCGGGACAAGCCCGGCCATGACGTCGAAGGTGCTCCCTACCCCACCCCGATCAGCCGATGCAGCTTGTCGGGATCGCGCTTCAGGTCCGCGCTCGGACCGTCGTAGACGATGCGGCCGCGATCCATCACGGCGGTGCGCGGCGAGATGTCGAGCGCAAGCCGCGTGTTCTGCTCCACCACGATCATGGTCAGGCCCTCGGTCGCGGCGAGGCGCTTCACGGCGCGCGAGAGCTCCTCGACGATGACGGGCGCCAGCCCCTCCGAGGGCTCGTCCATCAGCACGACCGACGGGTTGCCGACGAGCGCACGCGCGATCGCGAGCATCTGCTGCTCGCCGCCGGAGAGCTGGTTGCCGCGGTTGGTCTGCCGCTCGGCGAGACGCGGGAAAAGCGCGAACACCTTGTCGAGCGTCCAGGTGCCCGCCCGCGCCGCGACCTCGAGGTTCTCCCGCAAGGTGAGCGAGGGAAAAATCTCGCGCTCCTGCGGCACGTAGCCGAGGCCGGCCCAGTTGCGGCGATGCGGCGCGAGGCGCGCGATGGTCGCGCCGTGCAGCCGCACGTCGCCGCCATGCAGCGTATTGTGGCCCATCACGGTCGCAAGCAGCGTGGTCTTGCCGACGCCGTTGCGGCCGATGATCGAGAGCGTCTCGCCCGGCGCGAGCGCGAGGCGGATATCCTCGATCACCACGGTCTCGCCGTAGCCGGCCGAGACGCCGTCGAGCACGAGCGCGGCCCCGTGTTTCGTCTCGGGCTTGGTCTCAGGCCTGGTCTCAGCCATGCGGAAACTCCTCACCGAGATAGACGGCGCGCACGCGCGCGTCGGCGCGGATCTCCTGCGGGCTGCCTTCGGTGAGCACCGCGCCCGCGACCAGCACCGTGATGCGCGAGGCGAAGCGGAACACCACGTCCATGTCGTGCTCGATGATGAGGACGGCGATGTCGGGATCGAGCGCGTTGACCACATCGAGGATGAGATGGCTTTCGGACGACGGCACGCCGGCCGCCGGCTCGTCGAGCAGCAGCACGCGCGGATTGAGCGCCAGCGCGATCGCGATCTCGACCAGGCGCTGGCGACCGTAGGGCAATTCGCGCACGACCTTGAGCGCGTCGTCGGCGAGGCGCAGCGCCTCGAGCTGGGCGAGCGCCTGGTCGATCACGTCGCGCTCGCCGCCGGCCGGCCGCCACAGCCGGTGCGCGACGCGCATGCGCTCGGCGACCGCGAGATAGACGTTCTCCAGCACCGTGAGGCCGCGGAAGAGCTGGTTGATCTGGAACGTGCGGGCGATGCCGCGCCGCGTGCGCGCCGCCTGCGGCAGCGACGTGATGTCGTCGCCGTCGAGCAGGATCTGCCCGGCCGAGGGCTGCAACACACCGGTGATGAGATTGACGAGCGTGGTCTTGCCGGCGCCGTTGGGGCCGATCAGGGCGTGGCGCGCGCCCTTGGGCAGCGCGAGCGCGATGTCGCGCGCCACGGGAAGCGCGCCGAAGCTCTTGCGCAGATTCTTGATCTCGAGCGCGGCCGTCATGATCTGCGTCCCGACGTCAGCAGCCGCCCGGCGTCCTCGATGAGGCCGAGCAGCCCGCGCCGCGCGAACAGCACGGTGAGCACCAACAGGAGCCCGACCGCGAACTGCCAGTATTGCGGGCTCGCCTTCGAGAGGTTGTCCTGCAGCACCATGTAGATGACGGCGCCGACGAAGCCGCCGTAGAGCCGGCCGGCCCCGCCGAGGATCAGCATCACCATCACGCCCGCCGAATTGTCGAAATCGAACACGCCGAGCGTGACGTAAGTGTTGGTCTGGGTGAACAGCGCGCCGGCGACGCCCGCGACGGCGGCCGAGATCGCGTAGACGGTGAGCAGGCGCAGATGCACCGGCGAGCCGACCGCATGCATGCGCGCGACGTTCTCGCGGATGCCGGCGAGCGCCTGGCCGAACGGCGAGTTGACGATCTGGCGCACGACGAAGAACAGCACGAACAGCACCGCGAGCACGTAGAGATAGTAGACGTGACCGTAGAGGTCGTAGTCGAACAGGCCGAGCAGCGGCGTATAGGTGAGCCCCGGCAGGCCATCGTAGCCGCCGGTGAGATCGCGCGACAGGTTGCCGAGCTCCTGCAGCATGATGGTGGTGGCCAGCGTGAGCACGAGCAGCGTGAGGCCGCGGTAGCGCAACAACAGCCAGCCCGACGCCGCGCCCGCGGCGGCCGCGACCGCGGCAGCGGCAAAGAGCCCGCTGATCGGCTCATGCCAGTTCAGGCGCAGCGTGATCAGCGCCGCCGTGTAGGCGCCGACGCCGAAGAAGGCCGCATGCCCGAGCGAGACGATCCCGGCGAAGCCGAGGATGAGGTCGAGCGAGAGCGCGAACAGCACCATCACGAGCACCTGGCTGCCGAACACCATGCGGTCGTCAAAGACGTAGAAGGCCAAGATCGCGATCACCCACGGCAAGGCTTCCCACACGCGCAGGCGATGGCGCGTTGCCAGGAATGCGACGGCCTGCGCTCGCGCCTCCGGCGCCGGCGCGGCGGCCGCGATGGCGTCACTCGCGGCCATAGAGCCCCGCCGGACGGATGAGCAGGATCAGCATCGCGACCGCATAGATGAAGAAGCCGCCGGCGCCCGCATAGATGTACTTGCCGCCGGTGTCGCACACGCCGAGCAGGATCGCGGCCACCAGCGTGCCCTTGAGGCTGCCGAGGCCGCCGACCGCGACGACGAGGAGGAAGAACACCAGGTAGATCACCGCAAAGCTCGGCGTGAGCCCGAACAGCTCGATCGCGAGCCCGCCGCCGAGCGCCGCGAGCCCGCTGCCGACCGCGAATGTGAGGGTGAACAGGCGATCCACGTCGATGCCGATCGACTGCGCCATGCGCCGGTTGTCGACCGCTGCGCGGATGCGCGCGCCGATATTGGTGCGCTCGAAGCCGTACCACAGCACGGCGATCAGCGCGGCGCCGACCGCGATGACGAACACCCGATAGGTCGGGAAGGTACGCGACGCGACCGCGAGCTGGCCCGTGAGATATTCCGGCACATGGATGCTCTGCGGGCGCGGGCCGTAGATATAGGTGTAGGTCGCGATCGCCATATAGGCGAGGCCGATCGTGAGCAGCACCTGCTCGAGCTCGGTCGCCTTGTAGAAGCGCGAATAGAACAGCCGCTCGAACACGACGCTGACGGCGCCGACGACCAGGAAGGTGAGGAGCAGCGCGAGGAAGAACGGCACGTTCCAGTCGCGCATGGCGGTGAGCACCAGATAGCCGCCCGCCATCGCGAAGGCGCCGTGCGCGAGATTGACGAAGCCCATCAGTCCCATGGTGACCGACAGGCCGACCGAGACGATGAACAGGAACATGGCGTAGGCCAGTCCCTCGAACAGGATGCTGACGACGATGTTTCCCATCGGCGGCGCGTTGAGCCCCACACTCAGCGTCATGCCCGCGCTCGTCGCGGGCATCCACGCCTTCCTTGCGACGTATGAGGAAGACGTGGATGGCCGGGACAAGCCCGGCCATGACGGATCAGGATTGCATCATTCCTCTAACACAAACCGCCGCCGCAGGCTTGCCGCGACGGCGGTTTGCGCATTCCTTTCGCCTTACTGCCCCTGCGCGCAGCGGCCGACCTTGAGCGCTTTGCACTCGTCCTTCACCTGCGAGATCGTGCCGAGCACCTTGAGGCCGAGCTTGCCGTCGGGCTTGCGATAGACCTCCATGGCGCGCTCGTCCTCGATGACGTCGCGCGTCACCGGGTCGATCGACACGTGGCCGCGCGGGCCGTCGGTCGACCAGCCCTTGAGGGCTTCGATCACCTTGGCGCCGTCGCTGAGGTCGCCGTCGAGCTTCTTGATGGTGTCGAAGATCGCGTGCATCGAGTCCCAGGCCGCCGCGGTCATGAAGTCCGGATACTTGTCGGCGCCGTAGGCCTCGTGGAACGCCTTCACGAACTCCTTGTTGGCGGGGTTGTCGAGATCGGCCGCGTAATGGCCCATCACGATGGTGCCGATGGCGGCATCGCCCATGTCCTGCAGCTTGGTGTCGGGCACCACGTCCATCGGGCCGATCAGCTTGATGCCGGCCGCCCGCATGCCGAGCTCGCCGTAGGTCTTGACCACGCCGGCAGCGTGGTTGCCGGAGGGAATGAACACGTAGAAGCAGTCGGGCTTCTTGTCCTTCACGCGTTGGAAGAACGGCGCGAAGTCGGGCACCTGCGCGGGATTGCCCATCGGGATCGAGTTGACGATCCGGCCGCCGGCCTTCTCGAAGCCGGTCCGGAACGCATCGGTCGAGTCCTTGCCGGGCGGGAAGTCGGTGTAGCCCATGGCGGCCGTCTTGCAGCCGAGCTTCTCGTACGCGTAGGTCCCCATCGGATAGGCGGGGTGCCACATGCTGAAGGAGAGCCGCGCGATATAGGGCGAGAGGTTGGTGATCCAGGCGGTGCCCGCGTTGGAGATGAGCAGCGGCGCCTTCGCCTGGGTGAGCACCGGCGCCATCGAGATCGCGGACGGCGAGAACACGACGCCGGTCATGATGTTGACCTTGTCGCGCGTGATCAGCTCGGTCGCGACCGTCTTGGCGCTGGCGCCCGAGGGCGCACCCTCGTCGCGCTCGATGATCTGCACCGTGTGGGGCAGGATGTCCTTCATGTGCAGCTTGAGATAGAGGTCGAAGCCCTTCTTCTCGGCGTCGCCGAGATCGGCATTGACGCCCGCGAAGGGCAGGATGATGCCGACCTTGACGTTCGCGGCCTGCGCGGGAGCGGCACAGCCGAGCGCGAGCGCCGCAATGGCAGCTGAGGTGAGCAGTCTCATCGTTTCCTCCCGACAGGCAGTCGCCCGGTGGTTCGTCTCGCGCGGCCGTGCGGCCCCTGATTGCGGCATCGCTAGCATAGCGATCGTTGGCATTCCAACATAGATGCGATGCGCCGGGCCGGACGGGACAAAAGCCGGATCGGCTTGTATTTTCGCCGGCGGCCTCCTGGATTCATATAACAGGCGCGGCCTGTCCCGAGGGAACGCGATGTCGCAGGCGCTCAGCCGAACCTATGACGGCATCATCATCGGCGCCGGCCAGCACGGCCTCGTGCTCGGCTCGTATCTCGCCAAGGCCGGCCTCGACATCCTGCTGGTCGACCGCCGGCTCACCTATGGCGGCGGGCTTAACACGACCGAGGCGACGCTGCCGGGCTTCTATCACAACCTGCATTCGATCAATCATTTCCAGATCAGCGAGGCGCCCTGGTTCCACGATCTCGGCCTCGCCGAGCGCGTCACCTACATCACGCCGCGCTACGAGTTCGGCCAGGCGCATCGCGACGGCACCGCGCTGGTGCTCGGCCGCGACCTCGAGGAGACGGTCGCGAACATCGCGCGCTTCTCCAAGAAAGACGCCGCCACCTTCCGCGACTGGAACCGGCAGGCCGAAGAGATGACGGCCCGCATCCTCATCCCGGAGCGCTACGCCGAGCCGCTGCCGCAGGCGGAGCGCGAGGCGCTGCTGTCGCGCAGCGCGCTCGGCCGCGATTTTCTCGCCGCGACGCGCCGCCAGCCGCTCGACGTCGTTCGCGAGCTGTTCGAGAACGAGCACGTGCAGCTCCTGTTCCTGTTCAAGGTGTCGCTGTTCGGCACCTGGCTCACAGATACGCTGTCGAAGACGAGCCCGATGGGCTCGGTGATCCGCGCCTTCGACCTGCAGACCGGCTACCAGCTCTGCCAGGGCGGCTCGTTCAACCTCGCGCGCGGCCTGATGGAGACGTTCATCGCCGCAGGCGGCACCTATGCGCCGCAGGTTGCGCTCGACCGCATCGTGATCGAAGGCGGCCGCGCAACCGGCATCGCGCTCGCCGACGGCCGCACGGTGCGGGCGCGGCAACTTGTGGCGTCGACCATCGACGTGCACCAGACCTTCGAGGACCTGATCGGGCGCGCGCAAATCCCGGCGGCGCTGGCGGCGAAGCTCGACGATTTCCAATACACCAAGTGGTCGCTGTTCGGCCTGCATCTCGCGCTCGACGAAAGCCCGCGCTTTGCCGCCGCGTCCTTCGATCCCAACCTCGACCGCGCGCTCAAATGGAGCATCGGCGCCGAGACCATGGAGGATCTCTTCAAGGCGCATCAGGAGGTGATGGCCGGCAAGGTGCCGTCGATCGTGCAGTTCGGATCCGGCCCGCTCAGCCTGCTCGATCCGACCCAGGCGCCGGCCGGCAAGCACACGAGCTACGCCTGGCACGTGATGCCGCTCGAGCCGGATATCGGCGGCCGCAACTACGAAGATTGGAAGGCGGAGTTCTCCGAGAAGATCATCGAGACGTGGGCGCGCTACTGCCCGAACATGACGCGCAGGAACATCCTCGCGCAGTACGCCTATACGGGCCGCGAATACGTGCAGGAGCTCGTCAACATGCGCGGCGGCGACATCTTCATGGGCGCGTTCAACGCCGAGCAGGTGATGTACAATCACTTCGGCTACCGCACGCCGGTGCCCAATCTCTATTACGCGGGCTCGGCGGCGCATTGCGGCGGCGCCATCTCGGGCGGGCCGAGCTATGTGGCGGCCGGCATCATCGCGCGCGATCTCGGATTGAAGCCGTGGTGGAAGCCGTGGGACGCGCGCGAGGCGCTGGAGGCGCTGGCGTAGGATGGGTTGAGCGCAGCGAAACCCATCGCTTTAAGACCAGGTCATAGATGATGGGTTTCGCTGCGCTCAACCCATCCTGCGCGGCCGCATTTTTTCTCCGGCAAATGTCGGTTCGGCGCGCCCTCGATCGACATTACAATGGGCACACGGAACCGCCCGCGCAACAGGAGTATCCAATGCCGAACTACATGCTGCTTCTCCACGCTGAACTCGACCCGCCCGCGCCCGACCTCGCCGGACGAGATCATGGCGATCACCAAGGCCTACATGGGCTGGGCGGACCGGATGCGCGCCGAGGGACGCCTCAAGGGCGGCGAAAAGCTGACCTGGGACGCCGGCAAGGTGATGCGGCCGAAGAACGGCAAGGTCACCGTCACGGACGGGCCCTATGCGGAAAGCAAGGAGCTCGTCGGCGGCTATTTTGCGATCAGCGCCAAGGACTACGACGAGGCCTGCCGCATCGCCGAGAGCTGCCCGCATCTCGGCTATGGCGGCACCATCGAGGTGCGCCAAGTCGATCAAATGTGAAGTCGATCAGATGTGACCCTCCGGCAGATGTGAACGCGAGACTGCGCCGATGACCCGAGCAGAACCGCTGGTCGACGATCTCTTCCGCCGCGAGGCCGGAAAGATTTCGGCGTGGCTGGCGCGCCTGCTCGGGCCGGCGCGGCTCGACCTGATCGAGGACGCGGTGCAGGACGCGTTCAGCGCTGCGCTCGCGCGCTGGCCGCTCGACGGCGCGCCGGACAAGCCGGCCGCCTGGCTCGCGGTCGCGGCGCGCAACAAGGCGCTCGACCGCCTGCGCCGCGACGCGCGGCTGGACCCGTTCGACGAAGGCGCCGCCCTGCGGCTCGGCTTCTCCGATCCCGAGCAGACCGGCCGCCTCGACGACACGCTGGCGCTGATGTTCGTCGCCTGCCATCCGGCGATCGAGCCGGACGAGCAGACCATGCTGACGCTCAAGACCGTGTGCGGCTTCGGCGTGAAGGAGATCGCCCGCGCCTATCTGTCGACGCCCGAAGCCGTGACGCAGCGGCTGGTGCGGGCGAAGCGCAAGGTCGCGGGACTAGGGCTGCGCTTCGAGATCCCGGAGGGGCCCGAGCTGAAGGAGCGCCTGCCGGCGCTCATCCAGGCCATCTATCTTCTGTTCAACGGCGGCTACACGTCGGACGAGGGCGAGGCGCTGATGCGGCGCGAGCTGTGCGCCGAGGCGCTGCGGCTCGTCACCTTGCTCACCACGCACCCCACGACTGCGACCGGCGAATGTCATGCGCTCGCGGCGCTGATCTGCCTCCACGACGCGCGCGCCGACGCGCGCACCGACGAGCACGGCGGCATGATCCTGCTTGCCGACCAGGATCGCACGCTATGGGACCGCGACCTGATCGGGCGCGGGTTCGAGCACCTGCGCAAGTCGACCGACACCGATGGCCTGACGGCGCTGCACATCGAGGCCGCGATCGCGTCGGTGCACGCCGCCGCGCCCTCGTTCGCCGCGACCGACTGGGCGATGCTCGCCCATCACTATCAGGCGCTGGAAGAGCTCAAGCCGACGCCGGTCGTTCAACTCAACGCGGCGATCGCCTGCGCCTATGCGGAAGGGCCCGCCGCGGGCCTTGCGCGCCTCGACGCGCTCGCGGGCGCGCGCAAGCTCGGCGCTTACGCGCTCTATCACGCGGCGCGCGGCGACCTGTTGCAAAAGCTCGGCCGCATGGCGGAGGCGCGCGAGGCGTTCACGGAGGCGCTGGCCTGCCCGTTGAACGGCGCCGAGCGCGCCAGCATCGAGCGCAAGCTCGGCGGAATGCAGCCGGGCACAGCACCTGCGCCTTCGCAACACGGACTGCGCCCGCGCTCCCTCTCCCCGCGTGCGGGGAGAGGGTCGGGGTGAGGGGGCGCTTCAACGAATCGCTACGTCAGAGTTTGCGGATACGCCCCCTCATCCCCCCTTCTCCCCGCACGCGGGGAGAAGGGGCCCGCTGAATTCGCGGAGCGGCATCGTGTCCAACTTGCTTATTTCTTCGCGCCGCGCCGGCGGATCTCCTCGACGATGACGCTGTTGTCGAGCTCCGCCTCGCCGTTGCGCACGCAGGAACTCGAGCACATCGGCGTTGACGCTGAGCAACGGCAGAGGCTGGCCGATCTTCCTCGCCTGGTCGAGCATGAGATGCACGTCCTTGAGCGTCTGCCGCGCGCGGCCCTCGGGGCGAAAATCGCGCGCGATCATCTTGGCGCCCTTGGTCTCCATCACCTGCGAGTAGGCCGCGGACGCTTGCGCGACGTTGAGGAACGCGGCCGGATCGAGACCGAGCCGCGTCGCGAACACGAGGCCTTCGGCGAGCGCGAGGCGGTTGAGCCCGAGGATCAGGTTGACGGCGAGCTTGGTGCGCCCCCCGTCGCCGGCGGCGCCGACGTGGAAGCGCTTGGGAAACAGCACCTGCAGCACGTCGTCGATCTCGGCCACGACCGCCGCGTCGCCACCGATCAGGCCGACGCCGTCGCCCTGGCGCACCTGCTCGCTCGTGCCGGACACCGGCGTCTCGAGGAATCTCAGCCCCTGCGGAATGACGCGCGCCGCGAGCGACGCCACCCGGTCGGGATCGCAGGTGCTGGTGCACAGCACGATCTTGCCCGGCTTTGCAGCCGGCTGGCCGAGCAGCGGCAGAATCTCCTGCTCGACGACCTGCTCGACCTGGTCGGTATTGAACACCGACAGCACGATGACGTCTGCGGCGCGCACGACGTCCGCGATCGACTCGCCCGCATGCGCGCCGAACGCGCGCAGCCGCGCCGTCTTCGCCGGGTCGACGTCGTACCCGACCACGCTGAAGCCCGCGCCGATGAGCCGGCGGGCGAAGACCTCGCCCATCAGGCCGGTACCGATCACGCCGACGGGCGGCTCGAAGCTCATGGAAGTCCCCTGCTCTCTTGCGATTGCGCTGCGGCTGTTGTCATGTCACGTCGCATATCACCTCGCTTGCCGGATTTCGGCGATCGTATCAACAGGGGGCGTTCGGCATGATCAATGCCGCGGTCATCGGTCTCGGCCGTTGGGGCAAATCGCTCGTCAACGCCGTGCAGGGCAAGAGCGCGCGGCTGCGCTTCGTGCACGGCGTGAGCAAGGAGCCCGACGACGTGCGGGCCTTCGCGCAGCAGCACGGGTTTCGGCTCACCACCGAGCTTCAGGACGCCATCGACAATCCCGACGTGCAGGCGATCTTCCTGGCGACGCCGCACTCGCTGCATGTCGAGCAGGTCGCCGCGGTGGCGCGCGCCGGCAAGGCGGTGTGGTGCGAGAAGCCGCTGGCGCTGACGCGCGCGGAGGCCGCCCGCTCGGTCGCGGCGACGGCCAAGGCCGGTGTCGTGCTCGGCTCGGGCAACAACAAGCGCTGCTTCGCGTCGATGCGCGAGCTCAAGGCGCTGGTCGACGGCGGCACGCTCGGCGAGATCGTGCACGTCGAGGGCCACTTCTCCAATGACCACTCGACCCGCGTCGGCGGCGGCTGGCGCGACGACCCGCGCGAGTCGCCGGGCTACGGCATGACCGGCGCCGGGCTGCACGTGGTCGACGCGCTGGTGAACATGGCCGGCACGATCCGCCGGGTGGACGCCAAGGCGTTCGCGCCGAAGCCGCCGCCCGATCCGCGCGACGTGGTGGCGGCGCTTGTCGAATTCGCGAGCGGCGCCACCGGCCAGCTCGCGACCATCCGCGCCACGGTTCCGTTCTGGCGCGTCCACGTGTTCGGCACCAAAGGCTTCGCCGAGGCGCGCGATGAGGACATGCTGCGGGTGGGCTACATCGGCCAGGCGCCGGAGGAGCGCACGTTCGAGCATGTGGACTCGCTCAAGGTGCTGATCGAGTCCTTCGCCGACGCCGTCGAGGGCCGCGAACCGTTCCTGGTGCGGCCCGACCAGATGCTCGACGTGGTCGGCGCGTTCGAGGCGATCGTGAAGTCGCTGGAGAGCGGGAAGCCGGTGGAGGTCGCTTCGTAGGATGGGTTGAGCGCCAGCGAAACCCATCGACTATGGCTTGCCAAGAAGCGATGGGTTTCGCGGAGCCTGTCCTTGGGCTTGCCGAAGGCAAGACCCGAGGGCTCAACCCATCCTACGCAACGAGGTCGCGCGTAATCTCTTTCACCTTCGCGACGCCGCACAGCGCCATGGTGCGCACCAATTCGCCGCGCAGGTGGGCGAGCACATCACGCACGCCGTCGGCGCCGTCGAGCGCCAAACCATAGACCGCGGGACGGCCGATCAGCACCGCGCGGGCGCCGAGCGCGAGCGCCTTGACGATGTCGGTGCCGCGGCGGATGCCGCCATCGACATAGACCTCGGCCTTGTCGCCGACGGCGGCGGCGATCGCGGGCAACGCATCGGCGGTTGCGACCGTCGCGTCGAGATGGCGGCCGCCGTGGTTGGAGACGAGGATGCCCTTGGCGCCCGCTTCGATGCAGCGCATCGCATCGTCGGCGCGCAGGATGCCCTTGACCAGCACCGGCAGCGGCGAACGCCGCGCCAGCCAGGCGAGATCGTCGAAGGTCGCCGGGAACGTGACGCTGCCGCTATGCGCGGCGCCATAGCCGTGCGCCGCGACCGGCTGGCCCGGCAGGTTGACGGCGCGGATCTCGGACGAGGTCTCGAGCGGGGCTCGGGCGGCGCGCGGGCTTGCGCCATAGACCGGCTGGTCGACGGTGAGCACCACGGCGCGGAAGCCCGCGGCGGCGACACGATCGACCAGGTCCTCGGTGACGCTGCGATCGCGCGGCAGGTAGAGCTGGAACCACTGCGGCGCCGCGCGGCGCTCGGCCGCCACATCCTCGATGCTCACCGTCGCGGTGGTGGCGAGCACATAGGGCACGTCGGCCGCGGCGGCGCCCCGCGCGGTCGCGCGCTCGCCCTCGGGATGAAACAGCTTGTGCCGGCCGGTCGGCGCGACCATCAGCGGCGCCGCGATGCGCTCGCCGAGCACGCTGACGGAGGTGTCGATCGCCGTCACGTCACGCAGCATGCGCGGGAGCAGCCGCAACCGCCGCCAGGCCGCGATGTTGTCGGCGAGCGTGATCTCGTCGTCGGCGCCGCCCGCCGCGAACGCGAAGGCGCCGGGCGGCAGCTTCGCGCGCGCCCGTTCCTCCAGCGCGTCGAAATCGCGGCTGTCCATGCGGATCGGCCAAGTGATCCTGAGCTGTCGTCGCGGCGCGACAGGCTCGAAGGATGAGGTGGCCGATGCGACGCTCGGCTCTTCGGGCACCTTCGTGCTCGGTGAGGTCTCAGGGGATCAAGAGGACTTCATCGTGTTGGTCAGCGTTCCGATCTTCTCGATCCACAGCTTCACGGTGTCGCCCGCCTTGAGAAATTCCTTGCGCGCCGCACCGACGCCCGCCGGCGTGCCGGTCATGATCACGTCGCCCGGATGCAGCGTGATGCGCGAGGAGAGCTGGGCGATCTGTTCGTTGGTGTTGAAGATCATCTGGCCGGAATTGGAATCCTGCTTGATGACGTCGTTGACCCACAACTTCATGCCGAGATTGTGCGGGTCGCCGATGTCGGAGGCCGGCACGATCCACGGGCCCATCGGGCACGAGCCGTCGAAACTCTTGTGCGAAACCCAGTCGGCCTTGAACGGCGAGCCCGCGGTGATCTTCTCGCGATTACCCATGTCGCGCGCCGACAGGTCGTTGGCGATGGTGTAGCCGGCGACGTAGTCGAGCGCCCGCTCGATCGAGACGTTCTTCGCCGGCCGCCCGATCACGGCCGCGAGCTCGACCTCCCAGTCCATGGTCTTCGACGCTGCCGTGATGTCGATGGTGTCGCCCGACGCCGCGACCGCGTGCGAGACCTTGATGAAGTGCCACGGCTTGAGGCCCAGCGTATGCGGATCGGGCTCGACCGGACGGTTGTGCAGCTTCGCCATCTCGAGCGCGTGGTCGGCGTAGTTCGAACCCGCGCAATAGACCACGCCGGGCTTCGGAATCGGCGCGAGCAGCTTCACCTGGGTGAGCGGCATGCCGCCCGCCGAGGCAGTGCCCTCGGCAGCGCGGCGCAGCCTGCCCTCGGCGGCCGGCCAGTCCGCGAGCACGCCCAGGATGGTCGCGTATTCGGGCTTGCCGGTCAGGGCCGCGATGTCGGAGACGCGGTCGTCCACCACCATGCCGGCGCGCGCGCCGTCGCCGCTCTCGAAACTGACAAGCTTGAAGCTGCTCATTGCATCCGTTCCTCTCCTGAACCGTCACCCATAAACGCAACCGCGCCGCTTGGCCACCGCATCGGCCGGGCGAGGCCGTGCCGCTTCAGGCCGGCGGCCCTCCGTTCGACGGCGTCCGCACCACGATCCAGACCATCATGTCCCAGGCATTGCGCAGGCCCGCGATCAGCAGCACGAAGATCGCGGCTGCCATGACGTCGGCGCCCGCGCGCGACGCCATGAGCAGCAGCGCTGCCGCGACGAGCACGAGCAGATATCCGACCAGCGGAATGAGCACGTAGAACAGCTGGTCCACCCTCTCCACATTGAAGCTGTGCCGGACGTAGAGCCACACCAGAAGCCGGCCGCAATAGATCGCGCCGGCAAGCCCTCCGGCGCCGAGCACCACGCCGAGACTTATCCAGGTGTGGATCGGAACGACGATCGCGAGCCCGGCGAGCAGCACGGCGGCGAAATGGACAACGGTCGGCGTGATGAACGTCGCCATCGCGGCGCGATGCTCCTCGTTGAAGATCGTCGCGCCGATCGACGTCGCAACGAACATCAGCCCGACCAGCGTCGCCGACGCGGTGGCGACGAGCACGTAGAAGTCGTGCCATTCGCGAAACAGGTCGGCGGGTGACGTGGGCATATGGCTCGGTCCCGGTGATGGCCGTCTCTTCTTATAGCCTAACGCCATCCGTCGCGCGTAGGATGGGTTGAGCGAAGCGAAACCCATCGCTTCGACGGCAGACGCATGGATGATGGGTTTCGCTGCGCTCTACCCATCCTACGAAGCGACGCGAATTTCTGGAGGCAATCATGATCAAGCCGAGCCGGGTCGGTCACGCGACCTTCGAGACGCCGGATGTCGAGAAGGCGCTCGAGTACTGGACCGGCGTGAACGGGCTCAAGCTCGTCCAGCACCAGACGAACCGGCGCGCCTATCTGGCGAGCAAGGTCGGCCTGCTCACCATCGCGCTCGAGCAGGGCCGCGAGGAGAGCCTCAAGCGCATCGCTTTCGAGGTTTCGCCCAAGATGGATCTTTCCGAGATGGCGAAAACGCTCGCCGCCGACGAGGTGAAAAGCGAGGTGCGCAGCGATGAGGCCCCGAGCATCGGCAAGGTGCTGGCGTTCCAGGACCCGAAGGGCACCATCATCGAGCTGTTTCAGGATTGGAGCTATCTCGGTGCGCACCATCAGGTGATCGGCGCCGGGCCGCTCAAGCTCGGGCACATCGCCTATGTGGTCGACGATCCGAAGGCGATCGCGGACTGGTACTGTCGCGTGCTCGGCTTCCGCGTCTCGGACTGGATCGAGGATTTTTTCGTCTTTTTGCGCTGCAACCCGGACCATCACACGGTCAATTTCATCCGCGGCGCGAAGACGAAGATGCATCACATCGCCTTCGAGATGAAGGATTTCGCCCACATCCAGCACGCCTGCGAGCTGCTGGCGTTGCGTAAAATTCCCATCAACTGGGGCCCGGTGCGGCATGGGCCCGGCCACAACGTCGCGATCTACCATCGCAATGCCGACGGCCAGAATATCGAGTTCTACATCGAGCTCGACCAGATGAAGAACGAGGAACTGGGCTATTTCGACCCGCGCCCCTGGCACCACGACACGCCGCAACGCCCGAAGGTCTGGGACCGTAAGGTCGCGCCGGCCCTGTGGGGCCCGATGCCGGCGCCGGATTTTCAGCGCGAGCATGGATAGGCTTGTTTGATCCCGGAAATCGCTTCGCTCATCCGAGCTACGAGCCGGCGAGGCCTGCGCTACGCGCAGGCACCTCAGGATGGCGGATCATGACTGGCCTGCTGCGCGTGCTGGCGGCGCAAGGGGGGATGTAATATCATCCCTCGATAATGGCGCGTCGGCATTCCGGCCCTCGTATGGGCCGAGGATCGACGAGGTTCGGGAGGCAGTTGCAGTCATGGCCGAGAAGCTCGTTGGCAAGGCATCCGAGTTCAAGGACGGCGACCGCCGCATCGTGTTCGTCGGCGACACCGAGGTCGGCGTGTTCAAGGACCGCGGCGAGTTCCACGCCTACAGCAATTACTGCCTGCACCAGGGCGGGCCGGCCTGCGAGGGACTGATCATCGCCAAGGTCGAAGAGCGCATCATGCCCGACAAGACCTCGAAGGGACTCTACTTCTCCGACTCCGAGACGCACTTCGTCTGCCCGTGGCACGGCTACGAGTACGACATCAGGACCGGCGAATGCGTCTCCGACCGCAAGCTCAAGCTGCGCCGCTACAAGGTGGTGCAGAAGGGGGACGACGTTTATGTCGTCGCGTAAAGCCGCGGCCACCAAGACGCGGGCAAAGTCCGCGCCACGCGCTGCCGCGCCGGTAGCCGCGACGCCCGCGACCTCGGTATCGGTCGCCGCCGAGCAGCTTGCCGCCGACATCCAGCGTGCGCTCAAGGCGGGCGACCACGAGGTGCTGAGCTCCGAGGCGCTGCAGACGCTGATGACCGCGGCCTGCCGGCTCTATTCGGCGCAGGTCGAGGCCGGCAGCGTGGCGGCGCCCGTGGGCGAGGTGACGCCGACCGACATCATGATCACGGCGAGCGGCCTGATGCGGGCCGGCAACCTCGCGGTATTCGAGCTTGGCATGTGGCAGAGTTGGACGGGGCGTTAGGGCCTGAACTTAAACAAGACTGAGACGTGCAGGAAACGCACAGGAGCGCAAGATGGACCTCCAATCTGATCGTGGCCGTCGCGTACCGGTCGAAGAGCTCAACACCAGCCGGCTGCTCGCACACGCGACGCAGCAGGCGCACCAGCGCAAGTTCGACGAGATGACCATCGTCGACGTCGACGCGCATCACTACGAGAACGAGCACATCAAGGACATCCTCCCCTTCATGGAGAACGACGTGCTGCGCCAACTCTCGATCGCGCAGACCATGAAGGGCGGCCGCGGCAACCTGATGCCCGTGCAGGTCGGCTACCAGGATATGGGCGGGCGCGTGACCCGCTACCCGCTGCGCACCACCGAGAAGACCGACCAGAGCGGGCCGGCGCGCGACGTGGCGCTCGGGCATCGCTGGATGGACGCGATGAGCGTCGACTACTCGTGCCTCTTCCCGACCGGCATGCTCAACATCGGCCTGCATCCGCAGAAGGAGATGGAGGTCGACCTGTGCTGGGCCTACAACCGCTGGGTCACCGAGAAGGTGCTCCCCGAATCGGGCGGGCGCTTCTACACCATGCTGTCGCTGCCGATCTCGACGCCCGACGAGGCGCTGCGCCACGTCGAGACCTTCGGCGACCGCAAGGGCGTCGGCGGCTTCATGGTGACGACCGTGCGCAACATTCCGGTGCACGACAATTCGCTGATGAAGGTCTACCGCGCGATCGAGGAGCGCGGCCTCGTGTTGTCGTTCCACTCGGCCTTCAATTGGAACGAGACGATCTTCAAGACCTGCAACCGCTTCCTCGCCGTGCACGCGCTCGGCTTCTCGTTCTACAACATCCTGCATCTCACCAATTGGGTGACCAACGCGATCCCCGAGCGCTTCCCCAACCTGCCGGTGATCTGGATCGAGTCCGGCCTCGCCTGGGTGCCGTTCCTGATGCAGCGGCTCGACCACGAGTTCATGATGCGCCCGTCCGAGTGCCCGGGCCTCAAGAAGAAGCCGAGCGAGTACATGCGCGACATGTACTACTCGTCGCAGCCGATGGAGATCCAGGACCGCGAGGCGCTGGAGTGCACGTTCCGCATGATCGACGCGGAGAACCACCTGCTCTACGCCTCGGACTATCCGCACTGGGACTTCGACCTGCCGTCGACGATCTACGACCTGCCGTTCCTGTCCGAGAAGGGCAAGCACAACATCCTCGGCGGCACCGCCGCGCGCCTGTTCAAGCTGCCGCCGCGCAACGAGAAGCAGAAAGAGAATCTGATCAAGTTCGGGAATTACACGGCGGCGGCGTAGGGCACAGCGGCCCCCCACGCGATCACGTCATGGCCCGCGAAAGCGGGCCATCCAGTAACCACCAACGTCTCCCGTGAGTACTGGATCGTCCGCTTGCGCGGACGATGACGATATCATGTGTTGCGGCACAAGCGCTCTATTTCGCCATCACAGGCATGCGCTCGGCGCTCGGGAAATACTTCTCCATCTTCGGCTCGACGCCGTTTTTCCGCATCTCGTCGAGCCAGATGCGGTGGATGCGCAGGTCCTGGTCCTCGTACTCGATCTGGTCGCCGCCCTCCTTGATGTCGACCGAGACCGCGCCCTTGTCGCCCGGCTTGACGCCGAGCAGCGAGCGCCGCTGCGACAGGGTGAGCGGATAGCGCAGGCCGCCGACGCCGGTCGCGAGGTAGCGCGCGGGCTGCTGGCTGGCGTCGAAGTGCTGGTGGAACTGCTGGTCGCAGGGCGGGAACACGGTGCCGTGCTTCCAGTCGATCGCGGTGAAGTCCTTCTCGCCGTCGTACCAGGCAGCGAGTAGCCGTGGCCGGTGACGCACATCACGTGGAAGCCGGGGCCGTGGCGATGGGCCTTCTTGTAGGTGCCGACCGGCATCTCGGAGATGTGCGCGTGCATGGTGCCGTCGGCGAGCACGAACATGATGTTGGTGCCGCCGGCGCCGCGGTCGCCCCACGACTTGAGCTCGATCGAGGCGAGGTCGGGGACGAAGTTCGTCTCCCAGATGTTGTTGCCGGGGCGCACCGTGATGAGGTCGCCCTCGCCGGCGAAGTACTCGTTCTTGCCGATGCGGTCGTCGAACTCGAAATCGGTGTCGAAGATGAAGCGCTCGTTGTGGAACATGTTCATCACCAGCGGCAGGTCGGTCGTGGTGACGAGCAGCGCGCGCTCGCGGCCGCTGGCGTTGAAGTGGCGGTGCTTGGCGTTGAGCGGGATCGCGAACAGGCTGCGCGGGCCCCATTCGAAGCTGCGCTTCTTGCCGTCGGCGAACTCGAGCTGCGTGCTGCCCGAGCCTTCGAGCACGTAGTAGACGTCCTCGTAGAGATGGCGCTGCGGCGAGGTCGAGCCGCCGGGCGGGATGTCGAGCACGAACATGTTGGCGAAGTCGCCGCGGCCCTTGAGGTGCACGGCCGCGCCCTTCACGCCGTAGCGCGGCCAGGGTCTGGTCGGCACAGCGTAGAGATCGACGCCGAAGTCCTCGGTGACGGGGAGGCCTTCACGTTCGACCCAGTCCAGATAGGCATCGACGCCGTAGCGGGGATTTTGTGCTGCGTCCATTTGCATTCCTCCTGCAACTTTCTTCTGCGTCGCGGCGTAGGATGGGTTGAGCGAAGCAAAACCCATCAACTGATTCGCCGAGGGAGACTCGGCCGATGGGTTTCGCTTCGCTCAACCCATCCTACGAAGAGTCGTCACGAGAATAGCAGAGATTTGATCACCACGGGGACCACTCCTGGCGGCGAGAGCAGCTCGCCCACGTCGACGAAATCGAGTTCCTGGAGCTGCACGCCGTCGATCGAGACGAGATCGCCGACGAGGCCGAGCTCGTTGCGCAGGAGCGCTCCGAAGGTCTTGCCGACGTCGCCGTCGATCATCAGCAGCAGCGGGGCTCGGCGCGCGCCATCCGGCGCGACCGCGGCGAGGATCGCGCGCCCGGCCGCCGCGATGCGTTCGTAATCCGGATCGCCGTGCCACGCGAAGGCGATCGCCATGCGGGAGTCGGGCGCGAGGTCCATGCGGGCGAGGCTGGTGCGGATCGATGCGGTGAGCGCCGACGGGTCGAAGTCGCCCGCGAGATCGAGGCCGGCATGCACCACCGGCACGTTGTGCAGCGGCAGCACGCCGGGATCGGGGAGGAAGATGGTCTTGCCGCTCACCTGCACGGTGAACTGCGAGGCGCCGATCACGGTCGCGCGGATGCGCTGGCCGGGATCGATCACGACCGGCGCGCCGCGCCGCGCGAGCTCCTCGCCGAGCGCGGTCGCGAGCAGGCGCGCGATATCGCCGTAGTCGTGCGTTTCGTAGCTGAAGATGTATTCCGACACGCCGCCCGAGAACGTGATCGCGGCGGGCCGCAGCGGACGGGCCAATTCCTCGGTCAGCAGCAGCGCGTGGCCGAGCCGGTCGCGCGGCGCATCGAGGATGTAGTCGGCCGCGACGGCGGCCAGCCGATGCGCCACCTGCTGTCGCACTGCGGGGTCGGCGAACGTCGCCGGATCGACCGCGAGACCCAGCTCTTCGGCGACGAGGCGCGCCGAATCGTCGATCCGCGTCCAGGCGCCGGTCTCATCAGCCGCCAGCAGGCGGCCGCCGACCGCGAAGGCAGCGACACCGAGGATCGTGCCCTTGTCGATCAGCGCGAGCTTGGTGGTGCCGCCGCCGATGTCGACATGCAGCATGCATTCGCCGCGCTCCTTGGACAGCCGCACGGCGCCGGCGCCATGCGCCGCGAGCGTGCATTCGAGCTTGTGGCCGGCGGTGGCGCACACGAACTTGCCGGCTTCGGCGGCGAACAGGTGATCGATCGCCGCGGCGTTCTTCTTCTTGATCGCCTCGCCCGTGAGGATCACGGCGCCGCTGTCGATGTCGTCGCGCGTCAGGCCGGCCTCGCGGTAGGATTTCTCGATGAAGGCGCCGAGCGCCGCCGCGTCGATGGTGCCGTCGGGCAGGAACGGCGTGAGCATGATCGGCGAGCGCCACAGCACCTGGCGATGCACCACGACGAAGCGGCTGGAGAGGCCCTGCGTCTGCCGCTCCAGCAGCACTTTCGCGAACAGGAGATGCGAGGTCGAGCTGCCGATGTCGATGCCGATGGTGGTGAGGTCGACGTGCTCCTGGTCCCAGATGTATTTCGCGATCTCGGCGCGCTCCTCGTCCGACATCGTGAGGTGCTCGTGGAAGAGATCGGTTTCGTGCATCGCTCTCAGGCTCCACGATGGGTTGCGCCGTTGCGGGCGCGCGGGCGAGCGGGCGCGCCTGCGCTGGCGACGCGGCGGGCGAGCTCGCGGGTCGACGGCATGCGGCGGCGCGTGCCTTCGGCCAGCCCTTCGTCGCGCGCCAGGTTCTCGATCATCACCAGCAGCGTGCGCCGCGTGGCCGCGACGTCGGCCGCGCGCGCGCCGCGCACCGCCGCCGCGTTGACCTCGACGGCGAGTGGCACGAGCTTGCGTCGCAGCGCCTTGCCGGCAGGCGTGAGATAGACATGCACGTTCTTGCGATTGCCGGGCATGCGCTCGCGCCGCACGTAGCCGAGCTTCTCCATCGCGGCGAGCGCCGCCGAGGTGGTCGGCTCCATCAGCCCGGCCTCGACGCTGAGCGCGCGCTGGGTGAGGCCGTCTGCCTCCCACAGGATGCGCAGAAAGGTCCAGTGACCGAACGCGACGCCGTGGCGGGCGAGCCGCATCTGCAGCGCGCGCAGCAGGCCGCGCGTCGCGTCCTTCACGAGATGGGCGAGCCGGTCGTTCGGCACCGCCTCGCGCCAATGGCGCAGGATCGCCTGGGTGCCGGCATCGGCCCCGTTGCGTTTCGCGGCGTTGGGTTTGCGGATGGGCATGGGGGTCTAAGCCGCGCGCACTGCGTCTGCGCTCCCTCTCCCCGAAGGGGAGAGGGTCGGGGTGAGGGGATCTCGGAGTTTCAGTAGAGATTCCGAGCGCCCCTCACCCGGCTCGCGGAGTTCACCCTTGGGCTTGCCGAAGGCAAGACCCGAGGGCTCGCCACCCTCTCCCCGAAGGGGAGAGGGAAGGACCGAGCTCTTGGCGCGGCTGTGCATCATTTCCCTACCGATCGATCGTCAGTTCATCGCCGCGTGCGCGCGAGACGCACACCATGATGTTGTTCGCGCGCTCGTCGTCGGCGAGCACGAGGTCGCGATGATCGGCCTCGCCGGCGATCAGGCCGGTGCGGCAGGTGCCGCAGGTGCCGCTTTCGCACGAGCTCGGCACGTCGAGGCCGGCGGCGCGCAGCGCCTCGAGGATCGTCACGCCGGCCGGCACCTCGATGGTGCGGCCGCTGCGCGCGAGGCGGACCGTGAACGGCTTGTCGTCGGGACGCGGCGCGGCGTCGGTGAAGGATTCGAAATGCACGGCGGAGGGCGACCAGTGGCCGGTCATGTCGCGCACCGCCTGCATCAGGCCGCGCGGGCCGCAGCAATAGATGTGCTGGCCCTGCGGCTTCTCGACGACGGGCCAGAGGTCGAGCGCCTTGGCGAGATCGCCGCCGTCGTGGTGAATTGTCACCTTGCCGCGGAACTCGGGCGCCGTGAGCTCGTCGCGAAACGCCGTCGCGGCCGGCGAGCGCGTGCAGTAGTAGAGCTTGAAGCGGCCGCCGCCCGCCCGCAGCTCGCGGATCATCGCCATGATCGGCGTGATGCCGATGCCGCCGGCGACGAACAGATGGCCGCCGGTGCTCTTCGCCAGCGCGAAATTGTTGACCGGGGCCGAGACCGGCAGGTCGCGGCCGGGCGCCACGTCGCGGATCAGGCTGTCCGAGCCCCCTCGCCCGCCGGCCTCGCGCTTGACCGCGATCACGTAGCGGTCGCGCTCGGCGGGATCGTTGCAGAGCGAATATTTGCGCAACAAGCCGTTGGGAACCCGCACCGACAGGTGGGCGCCGGCGGAGAACGCCGGCAACTCGCCGCCCGCCGGGTCGCGCAGCTCGAACAAATGGATGTCCTCCGCGATCCGCTCGGCGCGGGTGACGCGGCGCGGGACCATGGCAGGCTCGGACGGGGCGGCGGACATCGGCGGCGTTTCCGGGCGCAATACTTAGAGGGCTAATCATCGCGGTTCAAGCGCGCCGCATCGTGCGGCGCAGCATGACCGAACCTCGACAGCGGCCGGCGTCCTCGGTTATCTTAGATCGCTAAGCTTTTCGGGAGCCGCCCATGATGACCGCCGAGGAAAACGACCTGCTGTGCCGCGTCGAGGGCGACGCGCCGATGGGCCAACTCATGCGCCGGCACTGGATGCCGGCCTGCATGTCCGAGGAAGTGGCGGAGCGCGACGGCAAGCCGATCCGCGTGCGGCTGCTCGGCGAGGACCTCGTCGTCTTCCGCGATAGCGATGGCAGCCTCGGCGTGCTCGACGAATACTGCCCGCACCGGCGCGCCTCGCTGGTGCTCGGCCGCAACGAGGAATGCGGCCTGCGCTGCCTCTACCACGGCTGGAAGTTCGACGTGGAAGGCAACGTGCTGGAGATGACGTCGGAGCCGACGGAAAGCGGCTTCGCGGGCAAGATCAAGCATACGGCCTATCCGACGCGCGAGGGCGGCCGGCCTGGTGTGGACCTACATGGGGCCGGCCGAGACCATGCCGGAATTCGAGCCGCCCTCGTTCGCGCCGACCGGCAGCGAGCGGGTGAGCGTCATCAAGATCAGGGTCGCGGCCAACTGGGCGCAGATCACCGAAGGGCAGATCGACTCGGCGCATTCGTCGAGCCTGCACTCGTCCGACATGGTGCCGGCGCGCGTCGACGGCGCCAAGGCGACCGAGCAGAGCTGGCTGCGCCCCTCGACCGACCGCGCGCCGCGCTTCCAGGTGCAGCGCACGAGCTTCGGGTTCCGTTACGCCGCGATCCGCCGCCCGATCGTCAACGCCAACACGCACGACTACGTGCGCACCACCGTGTTCGTCGCGCCGTTCACCTCGCTGATCCCGCCCAACAACGTCCACAACGTCACGACCGTGCTGGTGCCGATCGACGACACCAACACGGATTTCTACTTCATTGCGTGGAACGGCAACGACAAGCCCGGCGTCGACCAGGAGACCTGGCGCAAGTTCAACGTCGCACAGATGGGCATCGACCTGGACGAGAATTTCCGCCCCAAGCGCACGCGCGACAATAACTTCCTGCAGGACCGCCAGGCGATGAAGCTCGGTAATTTCACCGGCATCCCGGGCATTCCCAACCAGGACATCGCCATGTGGGAGACCATGGGGCGCACCGGCATCTCGGACCGCACCAAGGAGCGGCTCGGCGCGAGCGACATCGCGGTGGTCGAGTTCCGCCGGCTGATGATCGACGCGGCGCGCCAGATGCGCGACAGCGGCGTCGCGCTCGGCCGCACGGCGCCGCATATCCCGCACGCCAAGATCAGCTCGTTCGAAGGCATTGTGCCGAAGACCACTGATTGGCGCACACTGGCGGTGGCGCCTGAGGAGCTGGCGCTGCGCGAGGGAAGCGAGCGGGTAGCGTGAGGCACAGCGCCTGCGCTCCCTCTCCCCGTTCTTACGGGGAGAGGGTTGGGGTGAGGGGCGCTGACTCTCAGCAAGACACGACGCCGGAAACAACTCGCGGAGACGCCCCCTCACCCCGACCCTCTCCCCGCACGCGGGGAGAGGGAGCGCGAGCGCAGTGCTCGACCGTACACCAGCTCTCTGGTAGTGCCCTCTCTTCATGAGCGACGACATTCTCCTCGGCAAATTCGACCTCACCGACTTCGCGGCCGCGATCTTCGCGGCTGCGGGCGTCGAGCCGACGATGGCGGCACGCTGGGCCGAGGCTGTCGTATGGGCGAACCTGCGCGGCGTCAATTCGCATGGCGTGATCCGCATTCCGCGCTACGTCGATCTGCTCAAGAAGAAGTCGATAAATCCGCGCCCCGCGATGCGGATCGAGCGTTCGGCGGGCGCCATCGCGGTGCTCGACGCTGACCGCGCGCCGGGCGCGATCGGCATGGCGCGCGCGATGGACGAGGCGATTGCGCATGCCAAGCAGGTGCATGTCGGCTGGTGCGCGGCGAAGAACATCACCCACGCTGGCGCGGTCGGCTATTTCGCGCTGCAGGCGGCGCATGCCGGCATGGCCGGCATCGTGATGACGGCGTCGGGCCCGCTGATGGCCTATCATGGCGCGCGGGTCAGCGGGGTGTCGACCAATCCGATCGCGATCGCGGTGCCGGGCAAGCGTCGGCGCCCGTACGTGCTCGACATGTCGACCTCGACGGTCTCGAACGGCAAGGTGCTGGCCGCGCGCGATCGTGGCGAGGCAGTGCCAATCGGCTGGGGCCTCGATGCGGACGGCCGCGACACCACCGATCCGAAGAAGATCGCGACGCTGCTGCCGCTCGGCGGGCCGAAGGGCTCGGGGCTGTCGCTGATGATCGAGTGTCTTGCGAGCCTGACCGTCGGCAGCCCGCTGATCTCGCTCGCGCTGTCGGGCGGCCTCGCCGAGGATCCGTTCCTCAACGGCGTCGCCATCGCGGTCGACCTCGCGGCGCTCGGCGACCTCGACAAGTTCACCGGCGAAGTGGATCGTCTCGGCGACGCGATCACGGGCCTGCCGCGCGCGGAAGGCGTCGACCGCATCCTGCTGCCGGGCGAGCGCGGCGATGCGATCCTCGCCGAGCGCGAGGCGAAGGGGATTCCGGTTGCGGCTGGAACGTGGAAGCGGCTGGTCGCAGCCGCGGTGGGGCTGGGCGTGAAGGCGCCGTAGCTCGTAGGATGGGTAGAGGCCGCAGGCCGAAACCCATCACACGACGGCGAGACCGGATGATGGGTTTCGCTGCGCTCAACCCATCCTACGCGCACCCATCTACGCGGCATCATGCGACGAGATCGCGATGCGGCAGGGCTTGTCGCCGCGGTTGCTCCAGGCGTGATTGGTGCCGCGCTGGACCACGGTGTCGCCGGCGCGTAGCGCGACCTCCTCGGTGTCGAGCACCAGTGTCACCTCGCCTTCGAGGATGAGGCAGAAGTCGAGCGTGCGCGTCTTTTGCATGTAGGGATCGGGCGCTTCCGGCGAATAGGTCGAGGCGCGCGGCGCGCCCATCGACTGGAAGAAGGCGCCGACGTCGGATGCGCCGACCTTGCCGCGCCATGCGGCGTCCGGCGGGATGGTGACGATGCGGCACAACGAGCCGTGTGATGGCGGCTCCATCATGTGCGGCAAGAGCAGCGCATCGCGGAACTGCTTCTCGAGGCGCGGCGGCGACGCAGTCGTCACCCAGATGCGCGTCGAGGCGTAGCCGGGCCGCGCCGGATCGGTGCGCACGTCGGGCGAGGGAGCGTCCTGCACGGCATGCGAGGCGCCGCTGGCGTCGTCGATGGAGACGATGCGGCGGACGGGTTTGATGGCTTCACTCATACTTTCCTCACGTATTCAGCCTCGTGCCCCGGATGCGCTGCAGCGGCGCGCCCTTGCGCGCTGGTGCGGCGCTGATCCGGGGCCCAGGAGCGAGTGGCCCTGGGTCCCGGGTCTTCGCCCGGGACACGAGTCATCCGTTTCATTCCTCGAACTTGCCGCCCATCATGACGAAGGCCATCAGGCTGCCGGTGCGCGGGTTGGTCCAGCCATGCCAGTTGCCGAGCTGCACCACCACGTCGCCCGGATGCATGACGATCTCGCCCGAGTCGAGAACGAGCACGCGCTCGCCATCGAGCAGGATGCCGTAGTCGAGCGTCTCCGACTTGTGGATCGGCGCGCTGAACGCGTTCTGCCCGCCGCGCACCATCACGCCGTCGGGGCGCCGGCGCGGCGCGTGCACCGGCACGTGGCCCGGATCCTTGGCGGGGTCGTAGTCGGCGGGCTTGCTCGGCGACTGCACGATGCGCAGGTGGCCGCCGGCAGCCGGCGGCTCGAAATGGAACGGCAGGTTGCCGTCGTCGCGCTCGCCCGAGATGACGGCGGGCGAGGACTTGTAGACCCACACGTCGGTCATGCAGGTGCCCTTGCTGACGGCACCCGGATTGACGTTGGGCGCGGCGCTGTCGAACAGCACGCGCGAGCGGCCATTCGCGTCGTTGCCGGTGACGACGCGGCGGATCGGTCTGATGGGATCGGGCATGGCTGTCCTTGTCGAGGCGAGGCCGCGTAGATATAGCGTGAGCGGCTCCCGCACCAAGGAGAAAACGCATGCGCATGTTTGTGCGACGCTTTGCCCGGGCCGCGGCTCTCGTCGCGGTCGGCGCGAGCCTCGCGCTCGGCTCGGCCGCGCAGGCGCAGGATTTCCCGACGCGGCCGGTGCGCATCATCGTCGGGACCGAGCCCGGACGTCTTTGCCCGCATCATCGCCGAATACCTGCAGGAGGAATGGAAGCAGCCGGTCATCGTCGAGCCGCGGCCGGGCGGCGGCGGCAAGCTCGCGGTCGCGGCCGTCACGGGCGCGCGGCCGGACGGCCACACGCTGCTGTTCGCGACCCCGACCTTCACGCTCGCGACCGCGATGCGGCTCGCGACCTACGACTTCAACAAGGATTTCGAGCCGACCGCGCTGATGGGCCTGATCGCCTATGCGCTGGTGGTGCATCCGAGCGTGCCGGCGCATTCGGTCGCCGAGCTCGTCGCGCTCGCCAAGGCGAAGCCCGGCCAGATCAACTGCGGCTCGGCCGGCTACGGCACGGTGCCGCATCTCGCCTGCGAGACCTTCAACAAGGCCGCGGGCGTCAATGTCGTGCATGTGCCGTTCAGCAACGTCAACGCCGCGATGCTGGGCGTGATGAGCAACCAGGTGCAGATGTTCGTCTCGGTCTCGACCGTCGCCAAGGCGCAGGTCGCGGCCGGCACGGTGCACGGGCTGGCGGTGACGACCGGGCAGCGCTCGGCGCTGCTGCCGGAGCTGCCGACGCTCGCCGAGTCGGGCTATCCGGCCTTCGTGATGCCGGGCTGGGGCGGGCTGATGGCGCCGGCCGGCACGCCGAAGCCGATCGTCGACAAGATCAATGCCGACGTGCAGCGCGCGCTGAAGGACCCCAAGGTCGCCGCGAAGCTGCTCGCCGTCGGCATGGAGCCGCCGCCGCCGATGTCGGCCACGGCGTTCGCCGACTTCATCAGGCAAGACATCGCGCGCTGGACCGCACAGGTCGATGCGGTCGGCCTCGAGAAGCTGAAAGCGCCGTAAGGACACTTGCTCGGTGCCAGCGCTCCTTCTCCCCCTTTAGGGGGAGAAGGTCGGGATGAGGGGGCGCCTCCGTAAACTCAGTCGTCACGACTCGCGGAGAGACCCCCTCACCCCGACCCTCTCCCCCTAAAGGGGGAGAGGGAGCGCGGGCGCCGTGCTCACCTCACACGTGCTCACCTCACGCGTGGGCGACTGCCCGCGCGCCTGCGATTGTCCGCGACCGTAGCGATCTGATAGACAGCGGCCCATGAAACGCAGCACCTCGCGCATTCTCACCACCCATGTCGGCAGCCTGATCCGGCCCGACGCCTTGCAGGACTTCCTGCGCGCCAAGCAGGGCGGCAAGCCGCTCGACGAGGCGGCGTATCAGGCCTGCCTGACCTCGTCGGTCGCCGACGTGGTGCGCCAGCAGGCCGATGCCGGCATCGACGTGGTGAGCGACGGCGAGTTCGGCAAATCGATCAGCTGGTCGCAATACGTGCTGGAGCGGCTCTCCGGCTTCGAGCGGCGGCCGATCAAGACGGGCGCCAATCCGTTCGCGCGCGGCGCCGACCGCACGCGCTTCGCCGAGTTCTATGCCGAGCTCGACGCGCGCGAGACGCCGGCGACGGTCTCGGAATCGATCTGCGTCGGCCCGGTCAAGTATACGGGCCAGGCGGCGCTCCAGCGCGACATCGACAACTTCAAGGCTGCCCTCAAGGGCGCGCCGGCGGAGGAAGGTTTTCTGCCGGTCGCGGCGCCGGCGAGCGTGATCCCGGACCGCAAGAACGAATACTACAAGTCGGACGAGGAATGCCTGCAGGCGATCGCCGACGCGATGCGCACCGAATACCGCATGATCGTCGACGCCGGCTTCATCCTGCAGCTCGACGACGCGCGCACCGCCGTCACCTTCGACCGCATGGTGCCGCCCGGCACGTTCGCGGACTATCGCAAGTGGGTCGCGATGCATGTCGACCTTTTGAACCACGCGCTCGACGGCATCCCGGAAGACCGCGTGCGCTATCACATCTGCTGGGGAAGCTGGCCCGGCCCGCACACGACCGACGTGCCGCTGAAGGACATCGTCGACCTGATCCTGCAGGTGCGCGTCGGCGCGTATGTCATCGAGGGCGCCAACCCGCGCCACGAGCACGAGTGGAAGGTGTGGAGCAACGCGAAGCTGCCGGCCGGCCGCGTGCTGGTGCCGGGTGTGATCAGCCACGCGACCAACATCGTCGAGCATCCGGAGCTTGTGGCGCAGCGCATCGTGCGTCTCGCCAAGCTGATCGGCCGCGAGAACGTGATCGCCGGCACCGACTGCGGCTTCGCGCAGGGCCCGTTCTACCGCCGGGTCCATCCCTCGATCATGTGGGCGAAGCTCGAGGCGCTGGCGCAAGGCGCAAGGTTGGCGAGCAGGGAATTGTGGTCGTAGGCCGTAGGTTGGGTCGAGCTCTCGCGAGACCCAACGATCGCAATGCATTAAAGCTGTTGGGTCTCGCAAGAGCTCGACCCAACCTGCAGCTCGACCCAACCTACGCGCTCCGCTGATTGACACCCCCCGGCTCGACGATAGACTGCCGCGACCCCGCGACCCGCCGTGGCCAGACGTGCGCGCGGAACGACCTCAAACCAATGGAAATCAAGCCTTGAGCGACCAGCAGCAGATCACGGCGGAAGCCTACATCCGGCGTCTCGCCGACCGCGGCATCGAGTACGTCTTCGCCAATGCGGGCACCGATTTCGCGCCGATCATCGAGGCGATCTCGCGCAACACCGGCAGCGACGTGAAGATCCCGCGGTTCATCACGGTGCCGCACGAGAACGTCGCGATGGCGATGGCGCACGGCTACTACCGCGCCAGCGGCAAGATGGCGGCCGTCATGGTGCACGTCACGGTCGGCACCGGCAACACGATCAACGGCCTGATGAACGCGGCGCGCGACAATATCCCGCTGCTGCTCGCGGCCGGCCGCACGCCGCTCACCGAGACCGGCCATATCGGCTCGCGCAACCGCTCGATCCACTGGGGGCAGGAGTCGTTCGACCAGGGCGGCATGGTGCGCGAGTTCGTCAAATGGGACTACGAGCTGCGCGCCGGCCAGCCGGTCGAGACGCTGGTCGACCGCGCGCTCGACGTCGCGATGAGCGAGCCGCGCGGGCCCGTGTATATGACGCTGCCGCGTGAGGTGCTGGCAGGGCCGGCGGTCGCGTCGCGCCGCGCCGGCACGCGGCCGCTCGGCGCCATCCCGGCCGAGCCGTCGCGCGGCGCGATCGAGGAAGCCGCACACCTCATCGCCCATGCGGAGTTTCCGCTGATCGTCACGTCGGCGGGCGGGCGCAAGCCCGCGGCCTTCGCGGAGCTCGCGGCGCTCGCCGAGGAGTTCGCGCTGCCGGTGGTGCAGAGCGAGGCGCGCGACATCAACATCCCGACCGACCATCCGATGCACTTCGGCTTCGACGTGAGCGCGCTGCTGTCGAAGGCCGACGTCGTGCTGGTGTTCGAATCGGCGGTGCCGTGGATCCCGCGCAACGTGACGCCGAAGCGCGACGCCAAGATCATCCACATCGCGTCCGACCCGCTCGAGAGCAAGTATCCGTTCCGCGAGTTCGAGACCGACCTCCTGATCACCGGCGAGGCGAGCGCGACGCTGCCGGTGCTGCGCGCGGCGCTGCGGGCCGCCATCAAGAAGGGCAACGGCGTCGACAGCCGCCGCAAGGCACTCGCCCCGATGCACGACGAGATCGAGGCGAAGCGGCGCAAGTTCCTCGAGTCGGTGCGCGATGCGAGCCCGATCCATCCGGCCTACATCGCGGCCTGCCTCAATGAACTGAAGGCTGAGAATTCCATCATCGTCAACGAGCTCGGCCTGCCGGTGAACCAGCTGCATCTGACGCAGCCGCGCTCGTATATGGGCGGTCTCCTGTCCGGCGGCCTCGGCTTCGGCCTCGGCGCGGCGCTCGGCGCCAAGCTGGCGGCGCCCGAGCGCGAGGTGATTGCGATTGTCGGCGACGGGTCATACATGTTCGGCAATCCGCTGCCGTTCCACTATGTCGGCCGCTCCGAGGACCTGGCGACGCTCACCATCGTGTCCAACAACCAGACCTGGTTCGCGGTGAAGCGGGCGACGCTCGACGTCTATCCGGACGGGCGCGCCGCCAAGGCCAACGTGATGCCGCTGACCGAGCTCAAGCCGTCGCCCGACTACGAGAAGGTGATCGAGACCTGCGGCGGCCACGGCGAGCGGGTCGAGAAGACGTCCGACCTGAAGAAGGCGCTCGAGCGCGGCCTCGCGGCCGTGCGCGGCGGCACGCCGGCGCTGCTCAACGTGGTGACGCAGCCGGGCCGCGGCTGATGCTCGACGGGCAGTGCCTTCACCCTGCCCTGAAGGGGGAGGGTGAACGGAATGCGCCGCAGCGCGACTTGATAACACGACCATGGAATTGCACGGCAACGATATCGCGATCATCGGCGGAGGCGTCGCCGGCCTCTCGCTCGCGCTCAATCTGCATCGGCACGGCATCGCGTGCCGCGTCTACGAACGCGCCCCCGAGGTGAAGGAGCTGGGCGTCGGCATCACGCTGCTGCCGCATGCGATGCGCGAGTTCGCGGCGCTCGGCGTCGACCGGGAATTGTTCGCGGCCGGGATCGAGATCGGCGATAGCTGCTTCTTCAACCGCTTCGGCCAGCTCATCTACAAGGAGCCGCGCGGAAAGCACGGCGGCTACGAGTATCCCGAGGTGAGCCTCCACCGCGGCCGGCTGCACATGATCCTGTACCGCGCGGCGTGCGAGCGGCTCGGCCGCGATCGCATCCTCACGGACCACGACTGCGTCGGCGTCGCGCAGAATGCGGATGGCGTCACCATCTCGTTCCGCCAGTTCTCGACCGGCGCGACGCGCGAGCCGGTGCGCGCGAGCGTCGCCATCGGCTGCGACGGCATCAACTCGGTCATTCGCAAGCAGTTCTATCCCGACGATCGCGTCGCCTTCGCGGGCATCAACACCTGGCGCGGCGTCACGCGCCGCAAGCCGATCCTCGGCGGCCGCGCCTATATGCGGATCGGCTCGATCTTCACCGGCAAGATCGTGGTCTATCCGATCATCGACCGCGTCGACGACGACGGCAACCAGCTCGTCAACTGGATGGCCGAGATCAAGCGCGACACGTTCGATCCGAACGACTGGAACAAGCCGGGCAAGCTCGGCGACTTCCTGCCGATCTACCAGGACTGGCGGTTCGACTGGCTCGACGTGGCCGAGCTGATCCGCACCGCCGACCAGATCCTGGAATATCCGATGGTCGACAAGGATCCGATCGATCGCTGGACCTTCGACCGGGTCACGCTCGCGGGCGACGCCGCGCACCCGATGTATCCGCGCGGCTCGAACGGCGCCGCGCAAGGCGCGATCGACGCGCGGGTGCTCGCCGACTGCCTGCAGGCGAACCGCGAGGATGCGCCGGCAGCGCTCGCCGCCTACGCGGCGGCGCGCGTGCCCGTGACGGCGAAGATCGTGCGCACCAACCGCGAGCATCCACCGGACTTCATCAACATCAAGGTCGAGGAACTGGTGGGCGACCGGCCGTTCGAGAATCTCGACGACTACATCACGCAGGACGAGCTGCGATCGCTGTCGGAGAACTACAAGCGGATCGCCGGGTTTGCACTGACGGACGTGGCGGCGGGCTGACGCGTCATTGCGAGGAAGGCGCAGCCTGACGAAGCAATCCCGATCGGCAGGTATATGCGGATCGGGATTGCTTCGCTTCGCTCGCAATGACAACGTAGCGTCAGAGCCGTGAGCGGAGGAACGCATGCCCACTCGTGTCGATGCCGGCCCCGAGACCTTACACTGGGGATATTTCGACGCATCACTCGCGCCGGTCGCGACGATCGACAGCGGTGACGTGGTGACGCTCGGCACCGTGTCGGGCACCGCCGAGCAGATGCCGCCGCCGTCGTTCAAGATTCCGCCGGCCCTCCCGGCGATCCATCAGTCGAAGATCAAGCGCATCGTGCCGGGCCATATGCTGACGGGGCCGGTCGCCGTGCGCGGCGCGCGCGCCGGCCAGGTGCTGCAGGTCGACATCGAGGCGATCGATCTCGCCTACGACTGGGGCTACACGATGCATCGTCCGCTCTCCGGCGGGCTGCCGCATGATTTTCCGGAGCCCAAGCTCGTGCACAGCCGGCTCGATGCCGAACGCATGATCGGCCATCTGCCCTGGGGCATGGACATCGACCTCAAGCCGTTCTTCGGCGTGATGGGCGTCGCGCCGCCGCCCGCCTGGGGCACGGTCTCGACGCTGCCGCCGCGCCAGAACGGCGGCAACCTCGACAACAAGGAGCTCGTCGCCGGCACCACGCTCTACCTGCCGATCTTCGTCGATGGCGCGCTGTTCTCGGCCGGCGACGGCCACGGCGTGCAGGGCGACGGCGAGGTCTGCGTCACCGCGATCGAGACCGGCCTCGTGGGCCGCTTCCGCCTCACGGTGCGCGACGACATGAAGCTCGAGTGGCCCTATGCGGAGACGCCGACCCACGTCATCACCATGGCGTTCGACCCCGACCTCGACGACTGCGTCGTGGTCGCGCTGCGCCTGATGCTCGACCTGATGGAGAAGCGCATCGGCCTCTCGCGCTCGCACGCCTACATGCTGGCGAGCCTTGCGGCCGACCTGCGCATCACCCAGGTCGTCAACGGCAACAAGGGCGTGCACTGCATGCTGGAGAAGAAGTACTTGAAGCGCTGAGCCGAGCAGCGTCCGCCCCATCACGACCGTTAAAGTTGTGAACATCAAGCACGTGCCGGCGGCACGCGTATCGCGCATAGCGTGTCCCTGGTAATCTCGACGGCTCGACGCAGCGGTCCTGGGGCGACGCATGTCCGACATTCCCGCGCACGATCAGCCTGCCGAACCCGCCCAGCGCGGCGGCTTTTGGCGCCGTGTAGGGGCATTCTTGGTCGACGCGCTCGTGATCACGGTTCCGCTCCAAATCGTGGTTGCGGCGCTCTATCCGATGACCCACGGCGCAATCCAGTTCAATGGCGGGATCTCCATGAGCATCTGCCGCAGCAATACCAATGTCACTACGCTGCCGGCAGGGTTGGATCCACCGCCGCCCCAGGGCGCGAACTATACCGTGGTCTGCCGCGCCTCATTCTTCGGCTTGGAAACGGCACGGTGGCTTACGGTGGGACGCGAGACCCGCGAAGGTGCGGTCACGAAGAAGGTGTGGCGCAAATATGCGCTCGATCCACAGGACAAGCTGATAAAGGCCTACGCCGTTGATTGGATCGCGTACCTTGTGCTGTTCCTCTATCTCGTTGCGCTTGAACATCGCCTGGGTGCCACGCTCGGCAAGAAGTGGCTCGGTCTCCGCGTCATCGACATCCGGCAGATGGATCGACGGGGAATACCCCTGGGCAAGGCTGTTGCGCGCAACCTGCTTCTGTGGATCGGCATTTATCCGATGCTCGCCGTTCTGTCGGTCGCTTTGCTGGCCGGATCCGGCCTGGAGAGCCTGATGAGCGGCGGATTTTTCTCGTGGTTCATGGCAGCCGGGCTGTTGGGTGGTGTCATCTATGTGTGGATCGTGATCGCGGTCGCGCGCAAGCGTGACCCGGTCTACGACGCGATTGCGCAGACCGCGGTCGTGCGCATGTAGACCGTCGGATGCGGGCATCCAGCGCGGCGGCGATAACTCCGCCCAACACGCTTTTGCGGCGGCCGCGACACGCTGCGGCCGGCCGTCGGCCCGCTGGCCGCTTGACCCGTCCTGCCTTATAGTTCCGTGACGCTGGTTCGGTTGGAGAACCGTTCCATCAGAAGAGGGCACGCGATGCCTGTGACGCACGAGCCCTGGCTCGTTGCGCTGTCCCTGTTCCTGGCGATTCAGGGCTCCTATGTGGGGCTCAGCCTCGCGGTCCAGGTCGGCGATGCGATCGGTTTGCGCCGCCGCCTGCTGATCGCGGCCGCCGCGATCTCGCTCGCCTTCGCGGTCTGGACCATGCATTTCATCGGCATGCTGGCGGAACGGTTGCCGTTCCCGGTCGACTACCTGGTCTTTCCGACGCTGCTGTCCTTCCTGATCTGCGTCATCGTGGTCGGCGCCGCCGTGTTCGCCGCCTATGCGGGGCCGTTGACGCCGCTGCGCCTTGCGGCCGCCGCCGTGTTCATGGGCCTCGGCATCGTGTCGATGCACTACACCGGCATGACGGCGCTGCACGCGAGCGCCCACATGATGCACGCGCCGACGTTCGTCGCCGGCAGCATCGTGGTCGCGATCGCGGCCTCGGGCCTCGCGCTGTGGCTCGCCAACGGCCGCGGCGGACGGCCGCCGCTCTTGCTGTCGGCGACCGCACTCGGCGCCGCGATCGCCGGCATGCACTACACTGCGATGGCCGGCGTCACGATCTTCCCGCACCCGATGCCGGGCTCAGGCGCGCCGGCGCTGTCGACGGACCTGCTCGCCATCGTGGTCTCGGTCGTATCGTTCCTGGTGTCGGGCATCTTCCTGCTCGCGCTGGTGCCGGATCGCGGCGCGCAGCAGCTAACCGTGTTAGTGCCGGACCCGGTAGCTGTGGTGGCGCAACCGCAGCCCGAGCCGGCGGCTCAGCCGACGACGGTGCCGGAGCCAGCCGCCCCCACGGCCAAATCGGTGAATGGCGCCGACCTGCGCCAGGGCGGGTTCGGTCCGCTCGGCGGCGCCGGCGGGCCGCCGCGCCGGCTGGCGCGCCATCTGCCGATCGAGCGCGACGGCGTGACCCAGTATGTGGCGGTCGAGAACATCGTCGCGGTGCACGCCAACGCGCACTACACCCACATTTTCGACGGACGCGACCAGCTCTTCTGCCCGCTCGCCATCGGCGAAGTGGAAGCGAGGCTCGATACCAGCCGCTTCGCCCGCGTGCATCGCAGCCATATCGTCAACCTCGACCGGGTCATCGGCCTCAAGCGCGCCGGCGACAGCGGCGCGATCGAGCTGCCGGACCGCTCGACGGTCCCGGTCAGCCGCAGCCGGCTCGGCTGGCTCAAGGCCCGGCTCAGCCGCAACGTCGGCGAAACGGTGACGTGACGGCTCGGCCGCGCGATGCGGCCGCTCTCACAACTGGGCGATGATCGCGTCGATCTGCGCGAGATGGTCGAACAGGGGCGGCCCCAGGCCCACGGTGTCGAGGTTGTAGCCGACGATGTCGGCATGATCGCAATTCCACGTCGGCTCCTGGAAGTCGCCGTACTTCGCCGAGTCCTGCGCCACGAGGCCGTCATTGGCCTGGCCCGTGACGGAACGGATGTAGTGGTGCGTCGGCGCCAGCAGGAAGGACGTGGACAGCAGGCCGAGGCGGCCGGTGGCCGCGTAGGAGCGATAGCGTGTCTGCGGATGGATGCGCGCCGCATCCGGCACCCGCGACGCCGCTTCCGTGGTGAGGTTCGCGAGCGCGCCGGCCGGCACCCCGATCCGCGCCAACGCATCGCTGATGCCGTCGTAGAACACACGGCGCGCGTCATCGGGCCGCGGACCGGCCAAGAGGTCCGCCACCGGGCTGCCGCGGTGCGGCGTCGACAGCGTGGTCAGCGATGCGATCCGTCCGGCAAGTCCGCCGAGGTCGCGGCCGATCAGCGTGCGGCTGTCGAGTCCTCCCATCGAATGGGCGATGATGTGGACCTGGTCCTCCGGAAATCCCCGCGCGATACCGTCGGCGAGCGCCTGAGCGCGCTCGTCGCAACTGCCCAACGGCGGCACCGGCGGCATCACGGCCCGATGCCCGGCGCGCTCGACGTGATCCTTGACGCCGCGGAAGTAGTTGCCCTTGAGAAATTGCTGCGGGACCAGGAAACCGCTCGCGAACACCAGATTTATGTCTCGCTCCCCCACGACACGCGAAATCGATCAATGAAATGCGGGCCATGACGCCCGTTGGCCGTACAATATAACCGCAGCGCGCCTGCGGAAACGTCAAGCCTACTGACGCAATTCGTGCACGGGGCTCGTCATTCATGCACGGATCGCCCGGTTCGTGCGCCAGCGATTGCCTTCCCGCGCTGACCGATCGCAAATTTCGATAACGAAAACACAACAATGATCGCGGCGAACAAGCGCGCTCCAAGCGCCTGACGCCGCTCGATGGGAGGACAGACCGTGATCCCGGGTGCATTCACGTATCACCGGCCAGCCTCGGTCGCCGAGGCCGTCGGCCTGCTCGCCGATCTCGGCGAGGATGCCCGCCCGCTCGCCGGCGGGCACAGCCTCATTCCGATGATGAAGCTGCGGCTCGCGACGCCCGCGCACCTCGTCGACCTCGCCGGGCTCAAGGACCTCAAGGGTGTCGCGACCGACGGCAACGACGTGGTCATCGGCGCCATGACGACCCAGCACGAGCTGATCGGCGACGACCTGCTCACCGGCAAGGTGCCGTTGCTGCGCGAGGTCTCGCAGATGATTGCCGATCCGCAGGTGCGCTACCTCGGCACGCTCGGCGGCAACGTGGCGAATGGCGATCCCGGCAACGACATGCCGGCCGTGATGATCTGCCTCGGCGCCTCCTACGAGATCGCGGGCAAGGCCGGAAAGCGGCGCATCGCGGCGCGCGAGTTCTACCAGGGCGCCTATTTCACGGCGATCGAGCCGGGCGAGATCGTCACCGCGATCCGCATCCCGGCGCCGCCGGCCGGGCATGGCTATGCGTACGAGAAGCTCAAGCGCAAGGTCGGCGACTACGCGACTGCTGCGGCGGCCGTGGTGTTGACCATGAGCGGCGGACGCGTCGCGACCTGCTCGATCGGGCTCACCAATGTGGCCGAGACGCCGCTGTGGGCCGAGGAAGCCGCCCGGATCCTCAATGGCTCGGCGCTCGATGCCGCGAACATCAAGAAGGCGGTCGCGGCCGCCGAGGCGATCACGTCGCCCGCCTCCGACCGGCGCGGCACGCCGCAATACCGCACCAAGATGGCGGGCGTGATGCTCACGCGCGCGCTCGCCCGCGCCAAGTCGCGCGCGCGTTCTTGAAAAACTTGCGGCTGATTTCGGGAGACACGCGATGGCCAAGTCCCACATCACCCTGACGGTGAACGGCAAGGCGGTCGAAGCGCTGGTCGAGCCGCGCACGCTGCTGATCCACTTCCTGCGCGAGCAGATGAGCCTCACGGGCCCGCATATCGGCTGCGAGACCAGCCATTGCGGGGCCTGCACGGTCGACCTCGACGGCAAGTCGGTGAAGTCGTGCACCGTGTTCGCCGTGCAGGCGAACGGCGCCGACCTGCGCACGATCGAAGGCATGGCGGCGCCGGACGGCACGCTGCACGTGCTGCAAGAGGCCTTCCGCGAGATGCACGGCCTGCAATGCGGCTTCTGCACGCCCGGCATGATCACGCGCGCGTACCGGCTGCTGCAGGAGAATCCGAGCCCGAGCGAGGACGAGATCCGCATGGGCATCTCGGGCAACCTTTGCCGCTGCACCGGCTACCAGAACATCGTCAAAGCCATTCAATATGCCGCCGCCAAGATCAGCGGCGTGCCGTTCCGGGAGGCCGCAGAATGAACGACATGACCCCCACCTCGGCCGAGCGCGCCGAGAAGCTGCAAGGGATGGGCTGCCGGCGCAAGCGCGTCGAGGACGTCCGCTTCGTCCAGGGCAAGGGCAGCTACGTCGACGACCTCAAGCTGCCCGGGATGCTGTACGGCGACCTGGTGCGCTCGCCGCACGCCCACGCCCGCGTCAAGAAAATCGACACCGCGAAGGCCTCCGCGGTGCCCGGCGTCGTCGCGGTGATCACCGCCGAGACGCTCAAGACCGTCAACCTCGCCTGGATGCCGACGCTTGCGGGCGACGTGCAGATGGTGCTCGCCGACAGCAAGGTCCTCTTCCAGAACCAGGAGGTCGCCTTCGTGATCGCGGAGAACCGCGAGGCCGCGGCCGATGCGGTCGACCTGGTCGAGGTCGAGTACGAGCAGCTGCCATGCAACGTCGACCCGCTCCAGGCGATGGCCGACGGCGCGCCGGTGATCCGCGAAGACATCAAGGACAAGAAGGAAGGCGCGCACGGGCCGCGCAAGCACTACAACCACGTGTTCTCGTGGGCGGCCGGCGACAAGACGGCAACCGACGCGGCGTTCGCCAAGGCCGACGTGACGATCAAGGAGCTGATCGTCTATCCGCGCGTGCACCCCTGCCCGCTCGAGACCTGCCAGTGCGTCGCGAGTTTCGACAAGATCAAGGGTGAGCTCACGCTGTGGGGCACCTTCCAGGCGCCGCACGTGATCCGCACGGTCGGCTCGCTGATCTCGAAGATCCCCGAGCACAAGATCCACGTGATCGCGCCCGACATCGGCGGCGGCTTCGGCAACAAGGTCGGCGCCTATTCGGGCTACATCTGCGCGATCGTCGCCTCGATCGTGACCGGACGGCCGGTGAAATGGGTCGAGGACCGCATCGAGAACCTGTCCACCACGGCGTTCGCGCGCGACTTCCACATGGAGACCGAGATCGCCGCTACGCGCGACGGCAAGGTGCTCGGCCTGCGCTGCTACACGATCGCGGACCACGGCGCGTTCGACGCCTGCGCCAACGCGACCAAATGGCCGGCGGGCCTCTTCAGCATCATCAGCGGCTCGTATGATTTCCCGGTCGCGCACTGCCTGGTCGACGGCGTCTACACCAACAAAGCGCCCGGCGGCGTCGCTTATCGGTGCTCGTTCCGCGTCACCGAGGCCGCCTACGCAATCGAACGCGCCATGGACATCATGGCGCAGAAGCTCGGCATGGACCCGGCCGAGTTCCGGCTGAAGAACCTGATCCGGCGCGAGCAGTTTCCCTATACGTCGGCGTTCGGTTGGCAATACGATTCGGGCGACTACCACACGGCCCTCAACAAGGCGATCGAGACGGTCGGCTACAAGAAGCTGCGCGAGGAGCAGAAGGCGAAGCGTGACGCGTTCAAGCGCGGCGAGACGCGCGACGTGATGGGCATCGGCGTCGCGTTCTTCACCGAGATCGTCGGCGCCGGCCCGTCGCGCAACTGCGACATCCTCGGCATCGCGATGTTCGACTCGGCGGAGATCCGCATCCATCCGACCGGCACCGGCATCTGCCGGCTCGGCACCAAGTCGCAGGGCCAGGGCCACGAGACGACCTACGCGCAGATCATCGCGAGCGAGCTCGGGCTGCCGGCCGACAACATCGCGGTCGAGGAAGGCAACACCGATACGGCGCCCTACGGGCTCGGCACCTACGGCTCGCGCTCGACGCCGGTCTCGGGCGCCGCGACCGCGATGGCGTGCCGCAAGATCAAGGCCAAGGCGCAGATGATCGCCGCCTACATGCTGGAAGTGCACGACGACGACCTCGAATGGGATGTCGACCGCTTCCGCGTGAAGGGCAACCCGGAGCGCCACAAGACCATGACGGAGCTCGCCTGGGCGGCCTATCACGAGGTGCCGCCCGGCATGGAACCGGGCCTCGAGGCGGTGAACTACTACGATCCGCCGAACTTCACGTTCCCGTTCGGCGCCTACATCTGCGTGGTCGACATCGACGTCGACACCGGCGAGAGCAAGGTGCGCCGCTTCTACGCGCTCGACGACTGCGGCACGCGCATCAACCCGATGATCATCGAAGGCCAGGTCCACGGCGGGCTCACCGAGGCGTTCGGCATCGCGATGGGCCAGGAGATCCATTACGACGCGGAGGGCAACGTCACCACCGCATCGCTGATGGATTACTTCCTGCCGACCGCGGTCGAGACCCCGAAATGGGAGACCGACTTCACGACGACGCCCTCGCCGCATCACCCGATCGGCGCCAAGGGCATCGGCGAAAGCCCGAATGTCGGCGGCGTGCCGTGCTTCTCCAATGCGGTCAACGACGCCTTCGCGTTCCTCGGCGCGACGCACATCCAGATGCCGCACGACGCGTGGCGGACATGGACGGCGGCCGAGAAGCTCGGGCTGCATGTTTAATGCCCTTCACCCTCCCCTGCAGGGGGAGGGTCGACCGCCTGAGCGCAGCGAAGGCGATCGGGGTGGGGTGACGCCGCCACCCCCACCCGACTGCGCTTCGCGCAGTCGACCTCCCCCCTGCAGGGGGAGGTGAAGAGCGGCTATCTCACTGCCATGACCCTCGACCGCCAAAATATCTCCGACCGCCTTGCCGCCGTGGGCTATATCGCGGACCGCGACATCGCGACGGCGCTGTGGCTGATGGAATTCCTCAAGCGCCCGCTGCTGCTCGAAGGCGAGGCCGGCGTCGGCAAGACCGAGGTCGCCAAGGCGCTCGCGGCCGTGCACGGCGCCGAGCTGATCCGCCTGCAATGCTACGAGGGGCTCGACCAGAACGCCGCGCTATACGAATGGAACTACCAGCGCCAGCTCCTCGCCATCAAGACGCGCGAGGGCACAGGCGAAAACGCCGACGCGATCGAGGAGCACATCTTCTCGGAGCGCTATCTGCTCGAGCGCCCGCTGCTCGCCGCGATCCGGCGCGAGAAGCCGCCGGTGCTGCTGATCGACGAGGTCGACCGCGCCGACGAGGAGTTCGAGGCCTTCCTGCTCGAGCTCCTGTCCGACTTCCAGGTCAGCATTCCGGAGCTCGGCACCGTCAAGGCGACCGCGATCCCGCGGGTGGTGCTGACCTCCAACGGTACGCGCGAGCTCTCCGACGCGCTGCGCCGGCGCTGCCTCTACCACTACGTCGACTTTCCCGACGTCGACCGCGAGGCAAAGATCATCCTCACGCGCACGCCCGGGATCGATACGTCGCTCGCGCTGCAGGTCGCCCGCATGGTGGCGGCGGTGCGCAAGGAGGATCTGCGGAAGGTACCGGGCGTCGCCGAGACGCTCGACTGGGCCGCGACGCTCGCGGGCCTCGGCGTGCACGATCTCCGCGAGGAACCGGAGACCATCTACGACACCATGATCTGCCTGCTGAAGACGCACGAGGATCGCGCCCGGCTCACCCGCGAGGTGAGCGACCGCCTGCTCGGCAAGGTGGCGTGAGCCCGATGAGCGCCGCCGCGACCATTCAGGCGAATGCGGGCGTCGGCGAGGCGATGCGGGTGAAGCTCGCCGGCTTCGCGCGCACGCTGCGCGACAACGGCTTCAAGGTCGGGCTTGCCGAGACGCGCGATGCGCTCGCGGTGTTGGCGTCCACGGCGGCCGTGCGCTCGTCGTCGCTCAAGCCGGCGCTGCGCGCGCTGTTCTGCGCGACCCATTCCGATTGGACGCGCTTCGACGAGATTTTCGATGCGTTCTGGCTGGCCCGCGGCATGCGGCAGCGGACGATGCTCTCGGGCTCGCCGCACGAAAGCAGCGCGCGCCCCCGCAAGCTCGCCGAGGCCCACGCCCCGCAGGACGCACCCGGCCTCCCCGATCACGTGCAAAGACGCAACGACGACGATGGCGCGGCGACCGGCGACGGCCGCGGCCGCCGCGAGGGCGCTTCGCGCGCCGAGGCGCTTACAATCGCGGACTTGCGCCACGTGGTCGATCCGGACGATGTCGCCGAAACCCATGCGCTCGCGGCGCGGCTCGCGCGCGTGATGCGTGCGCGCCTCGTGCGCCGCGAGCAGGCGCGTCGGCGCGGCCGCAGGCTCGACCTGCGCCGCACAATCCACCGCAACGTCTCGCACGGCGGCACCCTGCTCGACCTCGCGTGGCGGCGGCGCAAGATCAAGCCGCTGCGCCTCGTGATGCTGCTCGACGCCTCGGGCTCGATGAGCCTCTACACGGCGTTCTTCGTGCGCTTTTTGCACGGCGTGGTCGACGCCTTCCGCGAGGCGGAAGCGTTCGTGTTCCACACGCGAACTCGCGCACGTCTCGCCGTCACTGCGCGACCGCGACGTGACACGCGCGGTCGACAAGCTCGCCCTGATGGCGCAGGGCATCGGCGGCGGCACGCGCATCGGCGAAAGCCTCGCCACCTTCAACCGCTGGCATGCGCGGCGCGTGATCAATTCGCGCACCGCCGTGATGATCGTGTCGGACGGCTACGACACCGGCGAGCCCGAACGGCTCGGCCAGGAAATGCGCCGCCTGCGCCGGCGCTGCCGGCGCATCATCTGGCTCAACCCGCTGATCGGCTGGCGCGACTACAGCCCGAGCGCGCGCGGGATGCAGGCCGCCCTTCCCTATGTCGACCTGTTCGCGCCCGCGCACAATCTCGCGAGCCTTGCGGCGCTCGAGCCCTATCTGGCGAGGATCTGAACGCCATGGAACGCGCGACCGACATCCTCGAGCTGATCTCGACCATGAAACAGAAGGGCGAGGCGTTTGCGCTCGCGACCGTGGTGCGCACGGTCGCGGCGACCGCCGCGAAGGCGGGCGCGAAAGCGATCATTCGCGCCGATGGGACGGTCTCGGAGGGATGGATCGGCGGCGGCTGCGCGCGCTCCGCGGTGCTCAAGGCGGCGCGCGAGGCGATCGCCGACGGGCGCTCGCGCCTCGTCTCGGTGCAGCCGCCCGACGTGCTGCAGGAGAAGGGGATCGCAGCCGGCGACGAGCAGGCTGGCATTCGCTTCGTCAAGAACATGTGCCCGAGCCAGGGCACCATGGACGTGTTCGTCGAGCCCGTGCTGCCGCAGCCGCAGATCGTCGTCTGCGGATCGAGCCCGGTCGCGGTGGCGATCGCCGATCTCGGACGCCGCGTCGGGTTTGCGATCACGGCCTGCGTGCCGGCGGCGGAGCAGGCCGCCTTCGCGGAAGCGGACCGGCGGATCGAAGGCTATGCGCTGCCGGTCGACGAGCAGGGCGCGCGCTTCATCGTGGTGTCGACCCAGGGACGCGGCGACGAGGCGGCGCTGCAGGCCGCGCTCGCGGTCGACGCCGCCTATGTGGCGTTCGTCGGCAGCCGCAAGAAGGCGGACGCGTTGCGCCGGCTGCTGGCCGAGCGCGGCGTCGCGCCCGAACGCCTCGCGCGCCTCAAGGCGCCGGCCGGGCTGGACCTCGGCGCCATCACGCCGGACGAGATCGCGGTCTCGATCCTCGCCGAGATCATCGCGGCGCGGCGCAGCGCCCATCCCCGCGGCACCGCCGCGTCGGATTCCTGACCTGGCCTCAACCCGGCCATTCGAGGCGGGGATAACGAGAGCACTTTTTTATCCCTTGCTTGTTCTTCCGCGCCAAATCGGCGATGGCTGAAATCCTAGTCTCCGATTTGCGCGAGTCATCGCCCCCCGCTCTTCATCGTCGTTTTTTTGGTGCCGCGAGGGAGCGCCGTCCCTGGTTGCGTCTCTCACCCTATGGTTGCATAGCGTGCGCGCTTTTCATTGTTTCCGCATTGTTTTTGTCATTGTTTTCCATTGTTCTTGTGCCCGCCGGTTTTTTCCCGGTCTTTCAATGCCTTGCATTGCAAATACGTCCCATTCCCCATTGCAGATCGATTGTATTTTTTTTGAAGCCCCTTCCGTCGGCGGAATGGGGACGTAGCGGCGCGGCAAGGCGCCAGGCTGGGCTCATCCCGCTCTAACGCCGGAACGGATAGAGCAGCTGCTTCCAGTAGCCGCGTGGCACCGGATGGCCGGCGACGCCGTAGGCGGAAGGCCATCGTCCGGCGGGGAGATGGTGCGTCCCGAACAGGCGGTCGATGAAAGGAAAATAAATCGCGAAATTGACGTCGACCGCCTCTTGCTCGATGCCGTGGTGCCAATGGTGGAAGCGCGGGACCACGAGGACCTTCTCCAGGAAGCCGAAGCTTCCCCGCAGGTTCGAGTGGATGAAGGTCGAAGACATATAGACGAGGAGCATGTAGGCCTGGAGCGCCAACTCGTCGAAGCCGATGACCAGCGCCGGCGTCGCGGTCACGCTGCGCAGCACGATGATCTCGATGAAATGCATGCGTGCGCCCGCCATCCAGTCCATCGATCGCGCCGAATGATGCACCGCATGAAAGCGCCACAGGAACGGCACCCGGTGAAAGGCACGGTGTAGCCAATACTGCGCGAGGTCGGTCAGCAGCATGATGGCCACGAGCTGGACGATCCACGGCAGTCCGTGCGCCCAGGCGCGCACCGCGCCGAGGTCGTTGGCGTGGATGATGAAGTTGGACGGCGCAAGCGTGAGATAGGAGAGGATCTGAACGCACAGCGACGACACCAGATAGTAGAACAGGTCCTCGCGCCATTCGTCGCGAAATATCTCCTGCGTCCGGTTTTGCGGAAAAATGCGCTCGATCGGGATGAACAGGAAGCCGGTGAACAGAACGTTGAGGATGAAGAAGTCGATGCCGAAGAAGACGCCGCCGATCTGCAGATCGCGATGGGCGGGCAGGCTGCCGATCATGGTGCCAAGCAGCGTCACCACCATGGCGGCGGTCCCGAGCGTCTTGTCCTCACGCAGCACCAGGCTCAATGCCGCCAGGATGAACCCGGAGGCGAGAACGAGGTAGAGCGCGAGCCTGAACAGGACGCTCTCGTGAACCACGGCAAGCTGCGGAACGGATGTGAGCGAGGGATTGCGCAGCACGACGACCATCAGCAATCCGACGATCCCGGCCAGCAGCGCGAACGAGCCCGATATCCACCCGGAGCCGAACACGCGCTCGTGGCGCGGCGCCTCGAGTTCGGCACGAACCTTACGGACAAATTTCATCGGATCCTCCCGACGAGGAACGACAGGGTCACTAGAGCAAAGCCGCGCGCGGCATACTGCTGCGGCGCAGCCGGACGGGGGCGCCGCAGCACGCCGATTCGGCTCAGATCTCCTTGCCGATCAAATGGTCGACGGAGTAACGCCCACCGCCGCGGAAGAAGATCGCGGTGCAGAGCAGCAGCCACAGTAACGGGAATTCGATGCCGCGGTTGGTCCAGAAATATCCATTCGCCCACAGGAACACGGTGATGATCACCGCCATCTCGATCCAGATCATCACGGCCGCCGCGCGGGTGAAGAGCCCGATCGCGAGGCAGATGGCGGCAACCGATTCGGTGAAGAACGTCAGATAGGCGAGAACCTCGGCAAGCGGCAGGCCCTTGCCGCCGATCGTCTTGGTGTATTGCGCGATCGTGAGATACATCACCTTCTGGATTCCGTGCGGCGCCAAGATCGCGCCGGCCGCGAAGCGCATGATCGCGTAGGCGTATGGTGACAGCAGATTGTAGAGGCCTCCCAGCGCGGGAATGAACAACCGCTTCGAATCGATCGCTTCGCTCATGCGTGTCCCCCAATTGGGCGGCCGCATTCGCGGCCGCCGGCCAGAGCATATGTCGTTCCTGCGAAGCGAAACATGCTCTATTTCTCTCACCCGTGGCGCACATCCTTGTCGGCGAACCGGCATCGGCTTCGCCGGGATGCGCGCCGGGCCGCCATGTATGTACCATCCGCGGCCATCATCGAATACCGACCCGCCGCGGGTCACGGCGAATTGAATGCGACGCCTTACTCGGCCTTGATGTTGCTCGACCGGATCAGGTCGCGCCATTGGGCGATCTCGCGCCCGATCCGCGCGCCGAACGCGTCGAGCGTATCGCCGCCGGGGTCGACGCCGTCGTGCCGGAACCGCTCGACCATGTCGGGCGAGTGCACGGCCCGCGCCGACGCGGCGGCCAGCTTGTCGATCACGCTCTTCGGCGTGCCGGCCGGCGCCATCATGCCGATCCACAAGATGCCCTCATAGCCGGGCAACCCCTGCTCGGCGATGGTCGGCACGTCCGGCATCAGGCCGGAGCGGGTGCCGCTCGCAATCACCAAGGCGCGGAGCTTGCCCTCGCCGAGGTGCTGGATCGATGTCGCGTAAGTATCCATCTTGAGCTGCACCTGGCCGGCGAGCAGATCCGTCATGGCCGGCGCGGCGCCCTTATAGGGCACATGCGTCACCTTGAGGCCGAGCCGCCGCAGCATCAGCTCCATGCTGACATGCGGCAGCGTGCCGATGCCGGCCGACGCATAGTTCAGCTTTCCGGGATGGCTGCGCGCGTACGCGACGAAGCCGGCAAAGTCCGCGAACGGCACGGACGGGTGACTGACCAGCAGCTCGGGGATTTCCGCCACCATGGCGACGGGAACGAGGTCGCGCTCGGTGTCATAGGGCAGCCGCGAATTGAGCGCCGCATTGATGGTGTGGTTTGGCGTCGTCAGCAGCAGCGTGTAGCCGTCAGGCGCAGCCTTGGCGACGGCGTCCGTCGCGAAGATGCCGCCGGCCCCGGACCTGCTGTCCACCAGGAAGGGTCGTCCGAGATCGGCCGAGAGACGCGCCGCGAGGAGGCGCGCCACGAGATCGACGGCGCCGCCGGGCGGGAACGGCACCACCAGCCGCACCGCGCGCTCCGGATATGCGGCGCGTGCGGGAACGCCGACGCAGACCAGGAGCGCAGCGAGCGCGGCAAGGCACCACGATGTCTTCCGAGCCCGGTCGCGCATATCCGCCCTTACATGTTCGCCATCAGCCAATCGGCCGCGTAGTCGATGCCGACCTGCCGGTTGTCGACATGGGCGTGCTCGGCGCCGCCCTCCTCGGCCGTGAAGATCTTCAGCGTCTTGTCCTTCGATCCAATGGCCTCGAACAGCTTGGGCGCGTTCTCGACCGGCACGACGCGGTCGTTGCCGCCGTGGGTCACGAGATACGGGCACGTGATGTTCTTGGCCACGTCCTTGAGCGAGAATTTCTTGGCAACCTCGATCGCCTCGTCGACGGTCGGCGCATTGACGACCCACTGGAACTGGAAGTTCGACTGGGCCACCGCCTTCGGATCGCTCGCGTTCTTCTCCTTGATCCGCGTCTGCCAGGCGGCGAGGTCCCAGTGCAGCGCCGAGAGCGAAATGCCAGCCGCAAAGCGCTTCTCGAACGCCGCGATGCGGGCCGAGTAGTAGCCGCCGAAGCTGTACCCCATGATGGCGATGCGCTTGGCATCGACATCCGCGCGCCCCGCCAGATAGTCGAAAGCCGCGCCGCCCGGTACCTCGTAGTCGTAGCGGCTGTGGATGCCGCGCACCCGCAAGGTCTCGCCCTGGCCGGGGCCGTCCATCGCGAGCGTGTGGATGCCGCGCCGCGCAAACTCGAGCCCGGCGAAGAAGATGCTCATCTCCTTGCAGTTATCCATGCCGTTGACGATGACGACGGTCGGCGCCGGCCCCGAGACCTGTGCCTGCATGAACAGCGCCGGCAAAGTCGTGCCCTCGTACGGGACCTCGACGAACTCGATGTTCGGATGACGCAACCGGATGCCGGCGTGATAGGCGCGGAAGGCGCGCTCGCCCGCGGCGCGCTTCTCCGGCCCCGGCCGCAGGAAGCGCTCGGCATTGTAGAGATAGTTGCCGGCGCGCAGATAATAGTCGCCCGCCGTGTGCTTGTGCCCGGCCTTCTCGGCCTCGATCGCGCGGCGCTCGACCAGGGCGCCCATGGCGCCCCATTCCTCGAACCAGGCGTGCGGCTCATGCTGGCGGACGCGCAGCCGCTCGCATACGCGGTCCATCTCTTCGAGCGCGATCACGCCATAGGGCGTCATGCCCTTGATGACGAGAGTCGCGTTGGACCAGAGGAAGTTGTCGCCGAAATGATCGGTCCAGGGCGGGCGTGCGGACATGCGATTCCTTCCTTCGATATTGTTGTCTGTCATTGCGAGCGAAGCGAAGCAATCTCGCAAGCTCGAGCATGCGTTTCGGGCCGAGATTGCTTCGCTGCGCTCGCAATGACGACTACTCCGGCTTGATGCCGGCATCCTTGATCACCTGCGTCCAGCGATCGAGCTCGGCCTGCAGGTACTTGGCGAACTCGCCCGGCTGGTTCGCGACCGGCGCCATGCCTTGCTTGGCGAACTGCTCGACCATGTCGGGCGTCGTCACCGCCTTGGCGATCTCGTCGCGCAAACGCTGCGCGATCGCGGGCGGCGTCTTGGGCGGCGCGAACAAGGCAAAATAGTTCACGACCTCGAAGTCCTTGAGGCCGGCCTCCATCATCGTCGGCACGTCGGGCAGGACCGGCGAGCGCTTGGCGCTCGTCACCGCCAGCGGCGTCACGTTGCCGGCCTTGGCCTGCTGCGACATCACCGGCATGGCGTCGAACATGAGATCGATGTGCGCGCCCAGCAGATCGTTGAGCGCCGCCGCGGCGCCGCGATAGGGCACGTGCTGCAGCTTGATGCCGGTCTTGAGCCGCAACAGCTCGGTCGCGAGGTAGAGCGAGCTGCCGGTGCCGCCGCCCGAGCCGAAGGTGAGCTTGCCGGGATTCTGTTTCGCATAGGCGATCAGGTCTGCGATGCTCTTGATCGCCAGGTCCTTGCGCGCGACCAGGATCAGCGGGCCGTCGGAGACCTCAGTGACCGGCGTGAGCGCGCGCAGGTCGAACGGATAATCGGGGTGCAGCGGCTGCGTCACCACGTTGCTGGTCGATATCATCAGCAGCGTGTGGCCGTCCGGCTCCGCATTGGCGAGCTCGCGGGTGGCCGGGATGAAGATGCCGCCCGGGCGATTGTCGACATAGACGTTGGTATGCAGCGCGTCGGTGAGCTTCTGCGCGACGAGCCGCGCCGTCACGTCGGTCGCGCCGCCCGCGACGAGGCCGACGATGATACGGATGGGTTTGTTGGAGAAGTCCTGCGCATGGGCGGCACCGAGCAGGAAAGCCGCAGCCGCGAGGCACCGCAAAAGCATTCTCATGGACATTCCTATCACTCGCTGTCATGCCCGCGAATGCGGGCATCCACGTCTTTCCGGCATCAAACAAGGCGTGGATGGCCGGGACAAGCCCGGCCATGACGATGTGTTACTACTCCGCCTTGATGCCCTTCGCGTCGATGAACCGGGTCCAGTTCGCGATCTCGCTCTTGAGCTTGACCTCGAGCGCGTCGGCGGGCGCGTAGCTCGGGTCAATGTCGAGCTTGGCGAGACGTTCACGCACCTTCGGGTCGCTCATGACGCGCTCCACCGCCTTGCTCATCTTCGTCCGCACGGCCTCGGGCATGCCTTTCGGTCCGAACAACGCGTACCAGAAGTTCAAATCGACGTCGGCCGTCTTGATGCCCAATTCGGCGAGCGTCGGCACGTCCGGCAGCGCCGGCGAGCGTGTCTTGCTGGTGACCGCGAGCGCGCGCAGGCGTCCGGCCTTGGCGAGCTGCGCCGCGACCTGGATCGACGCCATGTGCATCTCGACCTGCCCGCCGAGGATGTCGGCGATGGCGGCGCCGCCGCCCTTGTAGGGGATGTGCACCGCATCGATGCCGGCGCCGTCGCGAAACACCTCGAAGGTCAGATGCGCGACCGAGCCGATGCCGGCCGAGGCGTAGTTCATCTTCTTCGGCGCCATCGAATGGGCGAGCGCGACCAGCTCGGCGACCGAATGGACGTTGAGCCGGTTGGGAACCACGAGCACGAGCGGCGACGACGCGAGGAAAGCGATCGGATCATACTGCTTGATCGGATCGAATGTGGACGAGGCCTTCTTGAACAGGCCCTGGCTGATGGCGAGCGCATTCTCGGCCATCAACAGCGTGTAACCGTCGGGCGCTGCATTCGCGACGTAGTTCCAGGCGATATAGCCGCTGCCGCCGGGCCGGTTCTCGACCACGACCGGCTGACCGAGCGCCTCCGACAAATCCTGCTGGATCTGCCGCGTGAACGTGTCGGTGGCGCCGCCCGGCACGAATGCGACGATCACGTGGATCGGCCGATCGGGATAGTTTTGCGCATGCGCGCCCGCAAGCACGGCCGCCAGCGCGAACAACAGAGCAGCCCGTCGCATGATCGCGCCCATGGTTTCCTCCCGCTTTTCTCGCGCTGCCCTCTTGAAGGGGCCGCCGCGCTACGTGTTTGCAATTATCCAATCGCCGATGTAGTCGATGCCGAGCTGGCGGTTGTCGACCTGGCAGTGCTCGGCGCCGCCCTCCTCCGCGGTGAAGATCCTGAGCGTCTTGTTCTTCGCGCCGACCTTGGCGTAGAGCGTCTTCGCATCCTCCAACGGCACGATGCGGTCGTCCTCGCCGTGCGTGATCAGCACCGGGCACTCGATCTGCTGCGCAATGCCCTCGAGCGTGAACTTCTTCGCCACGTCGAGCGCGGCCGCGTCGTCGGGGGCGCCGACCACCCAGCGGAACTGGAAGATCGACGTCGAGCTCCTGCGTGCGTCGGTGGCGAGCTTGGCGCCGTGTTGGGTGAGCCAGTCCGGCATGTTCCAGTACATGGCGCCGAGCGCGATGCAGCCGGCATAGCGCTTGTCCATGCCGGCGACGCGCGGCGCATGGTAGCCGCCGAAGCTGTAGCCCATGACGCTCACCCGCGTCGGGTCGACCTCCGGGCGCGCCGCGACGTAGTCGTAGGCGGCACGGCCCGCGACCTCGTAGTCGGGCCGGCTGTGGATCTGGCGCAGCCGCAGCGCCTCGGACTGGCCGGGCCCGTCGATCGCCAGCGTATTGATGCCGCGCTTGGCGAAATCGAGCCCCGCGAAGATCACGCTCATCTCTTTCGCATTGTCCATGCCGTCGAACAGCACGACCGTGCGCTTGCGGCCCGGCCCCGGCGCCGGCAGGAAATAGGCGGGCAGGCTCTGGCCCTCGTAGGGCACCTCGACGCGCTCGATCTGCGGATGGAGCCGCTCCAGCGCCGCATGCCAGCAGCGCAGCGCCTTGCGGTACATCGCCAGCTTCTCGTCGCCTGGCGTGATGAAGCGCTCGGCGCTGTAGTAATAGTTGGCGGCGCGCATGTAGTGGTTGCCGGCGGTGATCTGCCGGCTTTCGGCCGCGGCCGTGTCGGCGACCTTGGCGACGCGATCCGCCATCGCGGACCATTCCTCTTTCCAGACGAGGTCGAGATCGCTTTCGCTCTCGCGCGCCTTGAGCCGATCACCGATGCGGTCGACCTCTTCCATCGCGATCGCGGCGTAAGGCGCCATGCCTTTGACGATCTGCATGGCGTTGCTCCAGCGCAGATTGCCGGGGAAATGCACCGCCCAGCCGGCAAACTTCGCCTCCGCCCCCATCGCGTTTCCTTCCTGTGGTCTGGTCAGCTTATCTCGTCAGCGCACGATAAGCCCAGCGCGCCCACCCGAACAGCGCGCGATCGTCATGGCGGCGCGCGAGAATCTGCAGACCGATCGGCATCTTATTTGGCCCCGTGAAAACCGGGAGCGAGAGCGACGGGACGTGCAGGACGGTCGACATCATGTAGAGCGGCGCGCCCGCGAACGCGTTCCAGCCGACCGGCGCCTCACCGTAAGCCGCCGCCGTGATCATCACGTCGTAGTCCTGCCACAGCGTATCGAAGCGCGGCCGGCAGGTTTCGGCGAGCTGCTTCATCTCGAGATAGCGCGCGAAGCTGCATGACAAACCGTCGGCGAGGCGTCCCTTGCGCAGCGTCTCGCTGATCGCGCTCCAGTGACGCTCGATCTCCCACGTGAAGGCCCGTGCGAACTCGAAGCTCGAGATCCAGCGATGCGCCTCATTGAGGCCGGCGAACTCGGCCGGCAGGCTGACATCACGAACCTCCGCACCCGCCTTGGCGAGGTCGCGGGCCGCCGCCTCGATCAGCCTACGCGTGGCGGGCTCGACCTCGTCCCAGACCGGCGGCCGATAGATGCCGACGCGCGGCGCCCGCGGGGCCTCGGCGATCGGGGCCGGCGCGATGCCGAGCAGCACGTCGCGATAGAGGGCGACATCCTCGAGCGAGCGCGCGAGGATGCCGAGCGTGTCGAGCGAGCCGGAGGCCTCCATGACGCCGTGCAGGCGATGCTCGCCGTGGGTCGGGCGATAGCCGAACACGCCGCAGAAGGAGGCCGGCCGAATGGTCGAGCCGGTCGTCTGGGTGCCGAGCGCGATCGGCACCATGTGGTCGGCGACCGCGGCCGCAGAGCCGCTCGACGAACCGCCCGGCGTGCGGGCGGGATCGTGCGGATTGCGGGTCGCACCGGGATGCAGGTTGGCGAACTCGGTCGTGACGGTCTTGCCGAGCAGCACGCCGCCCGCCTTGCGGGTCAAGGCGACGCAGGCGGCGTCGCGCAAGGGTTGGCGGCCGCGATGGATCGGCGTGCCCCATTCGGTCGGGTAGTCGGCGGTGTCGATGATGTCCTTGGCGCCAAACGGAACGCCCGCGAGCGGACCGCGGGCCTCGCCGCGGTCGAAGGCCTGCGCGGCGGCCAGCGCGCGCTCGGGATCGAGATTGGTCCAGGCCTGCACCGCGGGCTCGCGAGCCGCAATGCGATCGAGGCAAGCGCGCATCACGGCCGCGCAGGTCGTGTGTCCGGTCGCGATCGCCGCGACGATCTCGGTTACGGTCCACGCGTTCGGCGGCCTCGTGTCGATGGAATGCACCGCCGCTCCTTACGCGAAACCGTAGAGCCGCGCCGGATTGTCGACCAGCACACGCTTGCGCACCGCTGCATCCGGCACCCAGGCCGCGAGCAGATCGGCCAGTTCACCGTCGTTGGGCATCGGGATGGTCCACTCGGTCTTCACGTGCGGCCAGTCCGAGCCCCACACCAGCCGGTCGGGCGCCGCCTCGACGAGCGCGTGCGCGAACGCATGCGTGTCCGCATGCGGCAGCGGCCCGGTCGAGATGCGATACGGCCCCGTCAGCTTCACCCAGGCGCGGCCGGCGCGCAGCAGGCGCAGCAGCGCCTGGAAGCCGGGCGTAGCGGTGCCCTTATCGGCGCGCACGTAGCCGAGATGCCCGAACACGCACTCGACGGGCAGGCGCGCCAGCACGCGGTCGAGATCGGGAAACTCGTCCACGTGCATCAGGAATTCGACGTGCCAGCCGAACGCCTTGATGCGGTCGGCGAGGCGCTCGATGTACGCCATCGGCAGCTCGCCCTTGCCGGTCTTGACGTCGACGATGTTGAGACGGGCGCCGCGCACGCCGGCTTCATGCATCGCGGCGATCTCGCGCTCGCTCGCGTCGTCGGCGAGCACTACGACGCCGCGGAAGCTTGCCCCGGCCTCCCGCATGGCGGCGAGCATCGCGCGGTTGTCGGTGCCGTGGAAGCTCGGCTGCACCAGCACGGCGCGCTCGCAGCCGAGCGTCGCGAGCAGATGGCGATAGGCGGGCAGCAGCGCATCCGGCGGGGTGTAGATGCGTTCCGGAATGTAGCCGTACGTCGCTTGCGGACCGCAGATGTGGGCGTGGCAGTCGCAGGCCAGCGGCGGAAACTTGGCCTGCGGCGGGCGCGGCGCCGGATCGGGCGGCGCACACATAGGAGCTTCCGTCGGGTTGCTCGCACTCTTGGACATCCGGTCCCTCTCCGTCGACGATGTAGCCGGTTCACGCGTTGCAATGTAGCGCGCCGAGCGCCCTGGGATTGCACGTAGCAGGACTGCCGCGAAGCGAGTAAAGTCGGTTTCAGACGTAACTACCATCCGCGAGAATCGGCCATGGACGCGAAGGTCAAGAGCAGGCGGGACAAGCGCGAGACGAGGACCCAGCCGACGCCGCAGAAGACCAGCGGCAAGGCGGAGCGCAATGCCACGTTCCAGTATCAACCGGGGTTCGGCAATCAGTTCGTGACCGAAGCCGTGCCGGGCGCGCTGCCGGTCGGCCGCAACAGTCCGCAGAAGCCGCCGCACGGGCTTTTTGCCGAACTGATCTCCGGCACCGCCTTCACGGCGCCGCGCCACGAGAACCGCCGCACCTGGACGTATCGTATCCGTCCTTCAGTGGTGCACCGTCCCTACAAGCGCATCAAGAACGGCCTGATCTGCAGCGCGCCGTTCGACGAGGTCGAGGCGACGCCGTCGCAGCTGCGCTGGTCGCCGTTCCCGGTGCCCAAGAAGGTGACGGATTTCGTCGACGGCATCATCACGCTCGGCGGCAACGGCAACGTTGCGACGCAAACCGGCATGGCGGCGCACATCTATGCGGCCAATGCGTCGATGACGGATCGCTACTTCTACAATGCCGACGGCGAGATGCTGGTGCTGCCGCAGCAGGGCCGCGTCTGCTTCGTGACTGAGCTCGGCGTGGTCGAGGCCTCGCCCGGCGAGGCCGTGATGCTGCCGCGCGGCCTGCGCTTCCGGGTCGAGCTGCCGGACGGGCCCTCGCGCGGCTACATCTGCGAGAACTACGGCGCGGCGCTGCGGCTGCCCGAGCTCGGGCCGCTCGGCTCGAACGGGCTCGCCAATCCGCGCGATTTCCTGGCGCCGGTCGCCGCCTTCGAGGACAAGGAGAGCGCCTGCACGCTGGTCGCCAAATTCCAGGGCAACCTGTGGGCGGCGGACATGAAGCACTCGCCGCTCAACGTGGTGGCGTGGCACGGCAATTTCACGCCCTACAAGTATGATCTCGCCCGCTTCATGGTGATCGGCACGATCAGCTTCGACCATCCCGATCCGTCGATCTACAGCGTACTCACGGCACCGTCCGACACGCACGGCGTCGCCAATATCGACTTCGTGATCTTCCCGCCGCGCTGGCTGGTCGGCGAGGATACGTTCCGCCCGCCCTGGTATCACCGCAACGTCATGACCGAGTTCATGGGGCTTCTCTACGGCCGCTACGACGCCAAGGCCGAGGGCTTCCTGCCCGGCGGCGCCAGCCTGCACAACTGCATGACGGCACACGGCCCGGACGCCGAGACACACGAGCGCGCCACCAATGCGGAACTCAAGCCGCACAAGCTCACCGACACCATGGCGTTCATGTTCGAAAGCCGCTTCGCGATGCGGCTGACCCGCTACGCGATGGAGTTGGCCGAGCTGCAGCACGACTACTTCGAGGGCTGGCAGGGCCTGAAGCGGCGTTTTCCGGGGAAGTGAAAAGTTGTGATGATGGACTCGTAGGGTGGGCAAAGGCGCGAAGCGCCGTGCCCACGCGGTGGTGGGCACGCTTCGCTTTGCCCACCCTACGGCAAAATAATCGGAGTGAAGCGTGGAGCAGCAGAGTCTCAAAGGAAAGATCGCGGTCGTCACCGGCGGCTCGAGCGGCATCGGCGCGACGGCGGTGCGGATGTTCGCGGCGGAAGGCGCGACCGTCTATGTAGGCTATAATAAGGGCCGCGAGCGCGCCGAGAAGCTGATCGGCGAGTTGCCGGGCAGCGGGCACAAGCCGATCCGCATCGTGCTGGAAGACTCGGGCAGCATGCGCGAGGCGGCCAAGACGGTCGGCGCGGCGCACAGCCAAGTCGACATCGTGGTCAACTCGGCCGGCTTCACCAAGCCGGTGCCGCACGGCGATCTCGAAGCGCTGACCGACGACCTGATCGACGGGCTGATGATCGCCAATGTGCGCGGACCCTTCGCGATGATCCGCGCGTTCGCGCCGCTCTTGAAGGCAAGCCACGACGGCACCGTCATCAACGTCTCGTCGATCTCGGGCTTCACGGGCTCAGGCTCGAGCGTCGCCTATTGCGCCGCCAAGGCCGCCCTCGACACCATGACGATGTCGCTCGGCCGCGCGCTCGGGCCGGACATCCGCGTGCTGTGCGTGTCGCCCGGCGCGGTGAATACCGATTTCGTCCCCGGCCGCGGACCGGCGCAGCTGGAAAAGGTCGCGCAGGGGACCCCGCTCAAGAAGATCGTCCAGCCCGAGGACGTCGCGCGCGCGATCCTCGCCTGCGTCACCCATCTCAAGGTCACGACCGGCGCAATCATCGTCTGCGACGGCGGACGCTTCCTCAACTGAAACTCGACACAATGAACGCTCCCAACGAGACGCATGATCCCGCCCGCAAGAGCTGGGTCGCGAGCGCCAATGCGCCCGATTGCGACTTCCCGATCCAGAACCTGCCGTTCGGCGTGTTTCGCCCGCGCGGCGACGGCGCGGAGCCCATGGTCGGCGTCGCGATCGGTGACCAGATCCTGGACGTGACGGCAGTCGCGCCGTTCGCCGACGAGCCCGCGCGGGCGGCTGCGGCCGCCTGCGCGGCGCCGAACGTGAACGAGCTGATGGCGCTCGGGCCGCCGGCCTGGTCGGCATTGCGCGGTGCGCTTTCGCGACTATTGAGCCAGGAGAGCGAGCGCGAGCGCGTCGGACGGTTCCTCACGCCGATGGCGCAGGCCGAGCTGTTCGTGCCGGCGCGCATCGGCAACTACACCGACTTCTTCGCCTCGATCTTCCACGCGACCAACGCGGGCAAGCTCTTTCGCCCCGACAATCCGCTCAACCCGAACTACAAATACGTGCCGGTCGCCTACCACAGCCGTGCCTCGTCGGTGCGCGTGAGCGGCACGCCGGTGCGGCGGCCGCACGGCCAGAGCAAAGGGCCGGACGAGCCCGCCCCGTCCTATCGCGCCAGCCGCGCGCTCGACTACGAATTGGAGTTCGGCTTCTACATCGGCGCTCCGTCCGCGCTTGGCGAGCCGATTGCGATCGGCAAGGCCGGCGACCACGTGTTCGGCTACTGCCTGCTGAATGACTGGTCGGCGCGCGACGTCCAGGCCTGGGAATCGCAGCCGCTCGGGCCGTTCCTGGGCAAGAGCTTCATCACCACGGTCTCGCCCTGGATCGTGACCTCGGAGGCGCTCGCGCCCTACCGGGTCGCGGCGTTCGCGCGGCCTGATGGCGATCCCGCGCCGCTGCCGCATCTGAACGATGCCGGCGATCAGGCGAACGGCGGACTCGACATCACCTTCGAGGTGCTGCTCGCGACTGAAAAGATGCGGGTGGCGGGCGCCGCGCCGGCGCGGCTGAGCAAGAGCTCGTTCGCAACGATCTACTGGACGGTCGCCCAGATGGTCGCGCACCACACCAGCAACGGCTGCAACCTCGAGATCGGCGACCTCATGGGCAGCGGCACCTGCTCGGGCCCGCAGGATGAGAGCCGCGGCTGCCTGCTCGAGCTCACCTCGCGCGGGCGCAATCCGATCACGCTGCCGAACGGCGAGACGCGCGGCTTCCTGCAGGACGGCGACGAGGTGATCTTCCACGCCCATTGCGAGGCTGCGGGGCGCGCCCGGATCGGCTTCGGCGAGTGCCGCGGCGTCATCGCGCCCGCGCGGAGTTAGCGCATGAAGATCGACATCCACGGGCATTTCAACGACCCGCACTATCTCGACGACCTCCAGCGGGTGATGACGCTGGACATCGAGAAGACCTCGGACGGCAAGACGCTCATGCGCCACAACGGCTATACGCTGGCGTGGACGCGGCCCGACATGTTCGACATGGACTTTCGTCTCCGTGACATGGACCAGAAGGGCATCGACATGCGGGTGCTCACCGTGTCGACGCCGAGCGTCTACCCGTGGCGCGGCGACGCGCAGGTGCGCATGGCGCGCCATGTGAACGACGTGCTGGCGCGCGACTGTCGCGCCCATCCGGATAGATTCATCGGCTTCGCCAGCCTGCCGCTGCACGACATCGAGGCCTCGCTCGCCGAGATCGACCGCGCTACGGCTGAGCTCGGCATGAAGGGCGTCGCGATCGGCTCCAACATCGGCGGGCCGCCGCTCAACGATGCGCGCTTCGAGCCGCTATGGGCGAAGCTCGACGCCATGCGGCTACCGGTGTTCGAGCATCCGATGTTTCCGCGCGACACCTCGGAGATGGCCGAGTTCGAGCTGCCGCTGCGTGTCGGCATGATCTTCGACACGACGCTGGTCGCGGCACGGCTGATCTACGCCGGCGTGTTCGAGCGCTACCCGAACTTCCCCTACATCATGGCGCACACCGGCGGCGCCACCATCCTGATGTTCGAGCGGCTGGACAACGGCTATCGGCTGTTTCCCGATTGCCGCAAGTACATCAACAAGCTGCCGAGCGAGTACGGCAAGCGGCTCTATTACGACACGTGCTCGTTCGGCGAGGCCGCGCTGATGCTTGCCGTCGGCTCGGTCGGGACGTCGCAGATCCTGTTCGGCACCGACGATCCCTTCATCGGGGCGGACACCCAGCATGTGACGCGGCTGCCGATCGCCGACGATGCCAAGGCCGCGATCCTCGGCGGCAACGCGATGCGGATGCTCGGCCTCGCGCGCGAGCCCGCCAAGTCCTGATGCAAGTCATGATCGCGCGCAGACGGCGCTATGAGCATTTGCCGTCGTGCGCTTTCGACACCTTGGACAACCGCCGCTCGCAATCGTTGCCGTAGGTCTTGCCGTCGCAACCGCAGACCGGCTGGAATATCTGGGCGCAAACTTCTGGCGCCTTCGCGCACCGGCCCGTCATGTCAAATTGACCGCATCTCCCGGCCGCAAATTCACAAAACAGCCCGGCGTCGCACTGGATCGGCATCAAGCCACCACAGGTCGCTCCCTGCTTGGCGGCGTCGGCCGCACCCGCGAGCGTGAGTAAAACGACGCCCGCGACGGCGGCCTGCAGCAGCGTGCGATACATCCTTCGCCCCCCTTGGACACGATCGTATGGCGATCCGGCCCCCCACAAGATAACATGTATCGCCCATGGCGTCAGCACGACGCGCCGTACCCAGCGCTGATCGGCGCGCTCCCCCGCAATGAACATCCTCCACGCAATTCTGAGCGACGGCTTCTACGGCAGCGAGCGCTACTGCATCGAGGTGGCGACCGCGCAGGCGCGCGCCGGCCATCGGGTCAAGGTGCTGGTCGGCAACGGCAATTCGGATTGCGCGCGTGCTTTTCGGCACGAGATCGAGTATGCCACTGCCGCGATCACGCGCGAGAAGACGGCAGGCGCGATCGATCTCGTCGCCATTCCGCGCCGGCTGCCGACATTCCTGCATCGCGTTTTCGCGCGCCGCGTCCTGTCCACGTTCGCGCCCGACATCGTTCACACGCACCTCAACCCGGCCGCGCGTCGAATCGGCCAAGTGGCGCAGCGGCTCGGCATTCCGCACGTCGCGACCATCCACATCCGTTACGAGACGCGCGAGCACGCGGCCTGCGATGGCCTGATCTGCTACACGCAGTGGCAGCGATCCGAGATCGGCGCTGAATTCCATGGCGAGACCGCGATCGTGCCGGCCTGGGTGGCGGCGACGATCCATGCTCGCTCGCCCGCGCGACGCCGGCGGATATTGCGGCGCTCCGCAGCACGTGGAGCGCCGACGATCGCACCATCGTGCTCGGCAGCGTCGGGCGCCTGATGCCCGAGAAGGGCATGGATGTGCTGGTGCAAGCCTTTCGGGCCGCGTTTCCGCGGGGCGACGAGCCGGCGCGGCTGGTGATCGTCGGCGGCGGGCCGACCGACCAGACGGCGCTAGTGCAAAACCTCGCAAGCGGCGACTCCCGCATCACGTTGAGCGGCCCGCCGCCCGACATCGCACTCTACTATCGCGCTTTCGACACCTATGTGAGCGCGGCGCGCTACGAGCCGTTCGGCCTGACGATTCTCGAGGCGATGGCCGCCGGCTGCCCGCTCGTGGTCACGCGCACACGCGGGCCGCAGGAATTCCTGAACGAGCCGTCCGTGCTGTGGGCCGAGACGGGCGACATCGCGACGCTGACGACGCAGCTGAGGGCCGCAGCGGCGCACGGGCGCGAGCGCGAGCGCGAGCGCGAGCGTTACGATCTCGCGTCCTACACGCAAGGCCGCGCGATCGCCCAGATCGAGGAATTCTACGGTCGGGTGCTGGCGCGAAAGAAGCCGTAGGGTGGGCAAAGGCGGCCGAGGTGCTCGTTGTTGGGCACCGAATTCGCACCGCCGTGCCCACGCAGACCCGAGCCGCTGCGCGTGGGCACGGCGGATCAAATATCGTGCTTCAACGCGAGGTTGGGACCGCCTTTGCCCACCCTACGAGGTGCGTCAGCGGTTAAGGAATTCGGAGGCGCGGTAGAGCGCGCGGAAATCGAGGCCCGCCGCGGCAAAGTTCTCGGTGGCGCCCTCCTCTCGATCGACGATCGTGAGGACGAACGCGATCTCGGCCCCGGCATCGCGCACCGCCTCGATCGCCTTCATGGCGGAGCCGCCCGTGGTGGTCACGTCTTCGACGATGACGACCCGCTTGCCGCGCAGGCTCTCGCTTGCCGTCAGGCCTTCGATCGACAGCTTGGCGCCGTGCTCCTTCGGCTTCTTGCGCACGAAGAAAGCCTGCACGGGGGCGCCATTGATGAAGCTCAATTGCGCGACCGCGCCCGCGATCGGCACCGCGCCCATCTCGAGGCCGCCGATGTAGTCGATCCGCTCGTCGGCGAGGGCGTCGAGCGCGAGTTGCGCCAGCAAGGCGGCACCCTCGGCATCGAGCATGGTCGGCTTGAGATTGAAATAAAAATTGCTGGTGCGGCCGGAGGCGAGCTTGATCTCGCCGTAGCCGAACGAGCGGACATGGATGACGTCGCGCAGGCGCGCGCGAGCGGCTGCGATATCGCGCGTCGGGTCGAGCGGCGAGGAACTGCGGGGCACGCGGGACGTCATGGCCATAACGCCTAGCTAGCACCAAACTGGGAGGCGCGGAACTTGGCCCCGGCGAAAAGCTGAGGATAAGCGCTCAATGCGCCTCGTCCCAGTTGTCCGCCGCGCGGGCGTCGACCTGCAGCGGGACCGAGATCGAGACGGCCGGCAGCGGCGCCTCCTCCATGATCTTGCGCACGATCGGGATCGTCTTGGCGACCTCGCCGTCCGGAACCTCGAAGACCAGCTCGTCGTGCACCTGCAGCAGCATGCGGGCCGACAGCTTGTGCTTCGCGAAGGCGTCGTCCATGCGGATCATGGCGCGGCGGATGATGTCGGCGGCGGTGCCCTGCAGGCGCGCATTGATGGCGGCACGCTCGTTGAAGGCGCGGATCGAGGCATTGGAGGCGCGAATGTCCGGGTAGTGGCACTTGCGCCCGAACAGCGTCAGCACATAGCCGTTTTGCTTCGCGTAGGCCTTCGATTCCTCCATGTAGTCGCGGATGCCGGGGAACCGCTCGAAGTATTTCTTGATGTAGGCGCCGGATTCGTCGCGGCCGATGCCGAGCTGGTTGGCGAGGCCGAACGCCGAGATGCCGTAGATGATGCCGAAGTTGATCGCCTTGGCGCGGCGCCGCACCTCGCCGGGCATGTCCTTGACGGGAACGCCGAACATCTCTGACGCCGTCATGGCGTGAATGTCGAGGCCCTCGCGGAACGCCTTCTGCAGCGCCTCGATGCCGGCGATCTCGGCGAGCAGGCGGAGCTCGATCTGCGAATAGTCGGCGGACACGAGCTTGGTCCCGGGCACCGCAATGAAGGCGCGGCGGATCTTGCGGCCCTCCTCGGTGCGCACCGGAATGTTCTGCAGGTTGGGATCGGACGACGAGAGGCGTCCGGTCGTCGTCGCCGCCAGCGCATAGTCGGTGTGCACCCGGTGCGTCGTCGGATTGACGAAGCCCGGCAGCGCGTCCGTGTAGGTCGACTTGAGCTTCGACACCTGCCGCCAGTCGAGGATCTTCTGCGGCAGCGCATGGCCCTGCTCGGCCAGATCCTCCAGCGCGCGGGCGCCGGTCGCCCATTGACCGGTCTTGGTCTTGGTGCCGCCCGGCAGGCCGAGCTTGCCGAACAAAACGTCGCCGAGCTGCTTGGGACTGCCCGGATTGACCTTCTCGCCCGCGAGATCATTGATCTCGGCCTCGAGGCCGCCGGCCTCCTGGGCGAATTCGCCGGAGAGCCGCGACAGCACATCGCGATCGATCGCGATGCCGCGCCGCTCCATGCGGGCGAGCACTGCGATCAGCGGCCGCTCCAGCGTCTCGTACACGGTGCGCACATGCTCGGCGGCGAGCCGCGGCTTGAGCACATGCCAGAGCCGCAGCACCACGTCGGCACGCTCGGCCGCGTACTCGGCGGCGCGCTCGATCCCGACCGCATCGAAGGTGATCTTGGCCTTGCCGGGCTTGAGCAGTGTGTCGATCTCGACGGCCGTATGCGTGAACGTGCCGACCGCGAGCGCCTCCAGCCGATGGTTCTGCCGTCCGGCGTCGAGCGCATAGGACATCAGCAAGGTGTCGTCGTAGGCCGCCATCTCGATGCCGCGCCGCGCGAACATCTGCCAGGCGAACTTGAGGCCGTGGCCGATCTTGAGCACGCCCGCGTCGGCGAGCAGCGGCTTGAGCGTCGCGAGCGCCGCAGTCTCGGAAAGCTGGTCGGGCGCGAGATCGCCGCGAAACAGGCTGCCGGCCCCGCCTTCGCCGCCTTGCCGATGGCTCAGCGGAACGTAGCACGCCTCGTTCGGCGCGACCGCGAGCGAGAACCCGCAAAACTCCGCCTGCATCGGATCGGTGCCGAGCGCGTGCACGTCGATGGCCGCAATGCCGATATCATGCGCGCGGTCGACCCACGCCTTGAGCCGATCGGCGGCGCGGACAATCTCGTATTTGCTGCGGTCGAACTTGGCGCTGCGGGCGGCTTCGGCCCGCGCGGCCGCGAGCATCTGCGGCGTCGGCGCCGGCGCGGCCGCCGCCTCGGGCCGACGGGAGGAATCGCCCGGCTGCGCCGGGCGCCCGAGCGGAAGCTCCGGCGCCGCGCCGCCACGCACGGCCGTCGGCTGCGCGGCATCGGGCGCTTCGTCCGAGGCGCGCGACGGCGCCCGGCCGCCGGCGAGCGATCCGTCGGCCTCGACCTCCGCCGCATCGGCTCCGGAGAAATCCGCGACCCGGCGCGTCAGGGTGTTGAATTCCATCGCCTTGAGAAAGGCGATCAGCTTCCTGTGGTCGGGCTCGTGCACCGCGAGGTCGCCGATCGGCACGTCGAGCGCGACCTGATCGTCGAGCGTGACGAGCTTCTTCGAGATGCGCGCCTTCTCGGCATTCTCGATCAGCGACTGGCGGCGCTTCTCCTGCTTGATCTCGCCGGCGCGGGCGAGCAGCGTCTCGAGGTCGCCGTATTCGCCGATGAGCTGCGCCGCGGTCTTGACGCCGATGCCGGGAACGCCCGGCACGTTGTCGGTCGAGTCGCCGATCAGCGCCTGCACCTCGATCACCTTCTCGGGCGGCACACCGAACTTCTCGATCACCTCCGGGATGCCGATGCGGCGATCCTTCATGGTGTCGTACATGATGACGCCGTCGGTCACGAGCTGCATCAGGTCCTTGTCGGACGACACGATGGTCGCGGTCGCGCCGCCCTCGCGGGCGATCCGCGCATAGGTCGCGATCAGGTCGTCGGCCTCGAAGCCGGCCTGCTCCAGGCACGGCAGGTCGAAGGCGCGCACCGCCTCGCGGATGAAGCCGAACTGCGGAATGAGATCGTCAGGCGGATCAGGCCGGTGTGCCTTGTAGTCCGGGTACATCTCGGTGCGGAACGTCTTCTCCGACTTGTCGAAGACGACCGCGAGATGGGTCGGCCGCTCCTCCGGCTTCATGTCGCGCAGGAGCTTCCACAGCATGTTGCAGAAGCCCAGCACCGCGTTGAGCTGCAGCCCGTCGGACTTGCGGGTGAGCGGCGGCAGGGCGTGATAGGCGCGGAAAATATAGCCGGACCCGTCGACCAGGAAGACATGGTCGCCCTTCTTGAGGCCGGGCTCGGCCTTGCTGGCCGGTTGGGATTTCGCTTTGGCGGGCATGGGTAGCCGTCATGTGGGGATCGGCTCCCGGATTATCACCCTCGGGGGGAAGGCGCCACCCACCTCCTTCGCGCCCCGGGCGCGGCGCAGCGTGGAGCGAAGCGGAACGGTGCGCCGCAGAACCGGGACCCAAGAATCGATGTATGGGCCCGCGCGTAGGCCGGTGTTATTCCGCCGGCTGCAGCGCCATCGGACGCGGCGCGATCCAGAACCGCGCCGGGCGCACGAACAGGAAGTCGAAGCGCGTGCCGCGCGCCGCCCACCAGATCGCGAGCGCGCCGAACACGCCGGCCGCGGTGACGATGAGCGAGACGACACCGATGTCGTGGATAACGTCGGTGCGAAGCAGCAGCGTGCGGGTCGCCGCCATGGGCAGGAAGAACGCGAGGTAGATGACGATCGAGTTGCGGCCACAGAAGCGCAGCGGGTCGAACAGCGAGACCTCGGCGAGCAGCGCCGCGAACGACACCACCGCGCAGGCGCCGATCAGGCCGAGGCCGAGCGAAACGAACGGAAGCTGCGAATAGCCCGCGAACACCGCGAAACCGTCGAGCAGCGCCCAGGCCGCAAGCCCGAGACCGGCGAGCGCCGGGCGCGCCTGGACGAAGGCGGCGAGCGCGAAGACCTGCCGCGCGAACAGGTAGCCGGTGTAAAAGTACACGAAGCGGGCCGCGAACTCGTCGACCAAGGTCCAGCCGGTCGAGACGTGCGCGATCTCGAGCGCGGCGCCGACCAGCCAGATCAGTGCCGGCGGAACGATGCGCAGCGCCTTGGTGAGGAACGCAAAGGCCGCGAGCAGATAGATGAACCAGAGGATGCCGAACGGATCGATGAAGGAGAGCGCGTATTCCTTGACCACGCCGAGCCAGCCCATCTCGGCGGCGAAGTGCGGGGCCTTCACGGCGAACTGGATCGCGGTCCACAGGAGATAAAAGTAGACGAAATGCACGACCTTGCGGTCGAGATAGGTGCGCCAGTCACGGTCGATGACGCGCGAGAGAAAGAGACCGGAGATCAGGAAAAAGTCCGGCATGCGGAAGGGCGTCGCGAACGCCACGAGGTAGTGCATGAACCCTTCGCGGCCGGCCTGCGCCTCGACGCCGAGCGTCGAATGCATCATCACCACCATGATGATGCAGAAGCCCTTGGCGTAATCGACCCAGTCGACGCGGCCGCGCGGCGGGGCATAAGAGGCAGTCATGGGCGCAGACGATCCGTTGCGAGGCACTTGCGTGTCATTTCCGGACGTTGAGGTCAGGTTGGCCTATAAATCGCAAATGCCGTGCCGGATTCGCGCGACAGGGTTAACGCCAGGCCGATGAAGTTTGATACCCCGCTGCCGATCGACGATGCGCTGCCGGCGCTGACGGACGCCTTGCGCGCGCGCGACGCCGCCGTGCTGGTGGCGCCGCCGGGCGCCGGCAAGACCACGCGGGTGCCGCTCGTGCTGGCCGAGGAGCCGTGGGCCAAGGGCCGCAAGATCCTGGTGCTGGAGCCGCGCCGGATCGCGGCCCGTGCCGCCGCCGCCCGCATGGCGGCGACGCTGCGCGAGCCGGTCGGCGAAACCGTCGGCTACCGGGTGCGGTTCGGCTCGAAAGTGTCGCGACGCACGCGCATCGAGGTCATCACCGAAGGCGTGTTCACGCGTCTCATCATCGACGATCCGGCGCTCGACGGCGTCGCGGCGGTGCTGTTCGACGAATTCCACGAGCGCTCGCTCGACGCCGATCTCGGCCTCGCGCTCGCGCGCGACGCCCAGGGCGGCTTGCGCGAGGACCTCAAGCTGCTCGTCATGTCGGCGACGATCGACGGCGCGCGGATCGCGCGCCATCTCGGCGACGCGCCGGTGATCGCGAGCGAAGGCCGCGCTTTCCTGATCGAGACGCGCTATGTCGGCCGTGACACCAAGGTGCCGATCGAGGCGCAAGTGGCGGACGCCACGGTGCGGGCGCTGCGCGCCGACGGCGGCTCGATCCTGGCCTTCCTGCCCGGCACCGCGGAGATCCGCCGCACCGAGACGCGGCTCAAGGAGCGGGTCGACGACCCGGCGGTCGACATCGTGCCGCTCTACGGCGCGCTCGATGCGGCAACGCAGGACCGCGCCATCACGCCGGCGCCGGCCGGGCGGCGCAAGGTGGTGCTGGCGACGTCGATCGCCGAGACCTCGCTCACCATCGAGGGCGTGCGCATCGTGATCGACTCCGGCCTCGCGCGCGTGCCGGTGTTCGAGCCGGACGTCGGCCTCACGCGGCTCGAGACCGTGCGGGTGTCGCGCGCCGCCGCCGACCAGCGCCGCGGCCGCGCCGGCCGCACCGAGCCGGGCGTCTGCTATCGGCTGTGGGACGAAGGGCAGACCGCATCGCTGGAGCCGTTCCTGCGCCCGGAGATCCTGTCCGCCGACCTGTCGTCGCTGGTGCTCGACCTCGCCCAATGGGGCGTCGTCGACCCGGACCAGCTCGCGTTTCTCGATCCGCCGCCGCGCCCGGCGCTGGCTGAGGCGAAGGCGCTGCTGCGCGAGCTCGGCGCGATCGACGCCGACGGCCGCATCACGGCGGAGGGCAAGGCGCTCAACCGCCTGCCGCTGCCGCCGCGCCTCGCCCGCATGGTGGTCGATGCGGCACGCGAAGGCGCCGGGCGTCTTGCGGCCGAGGTCGCCGCGATCGTCACCGAGCGCGGGCTCGGCGGCGACGCGATCGATCTCGGCCATCGCCTCGACGGCCTGCGCCGCGACCGCTCGCGCCGCGCCGAGGAGGCGCGCGCCATGGCGAAGCGCTGGGCCGACCTGGCGGCCCCCAAGGATGCCGCATCGCCGACATCGCTTTCGCCCGGCGCGATCCTCGCGCTCGCGTATCCGGACCGCGTCGCCAAGAACCGCGGCGGCGGCAACGGCGCCTTCCTCCTCGCCAACGGCCGCGGCGCCAATGTCGATCCGGCCGCGGCGCTCGCGCGCGAGCCGTATCTCGCGGTCGCCGAGATCATCGGCAGCGCCGCGCAGGGCCGCATCGTGCTGGCGGCGCCGATCGCGCTCGCCGAGATCGAGGCGCGCTTTGCCGACCGCATCGAGGCCAAGGAAGAGGTCACGTTCGATCCGCAATCCCTGAGCCTGCGCGGCCGGCGGCTGCGCCGGCTGGGCGCGCTCGCGCTTGCCGAGCAGCCGATCGCGGTCACGGCCGACGAGACGGCCGCGCATGCGCTTGCGGCCGGCATCGTCCGGCTCGGCCTCGACCGCCTGCCGTGGAGCAAGGCGCTCACGCAATGGCGCGACCGCGTGCGCTTCCTGCGAGATGCCGAAGGCGACGAGTGGCCGGATCTCTCCGATGAGGGGCTCGCGGCCCGCGTCGAGGATTGGCTCACGCCGGCGCTGGTCGGAAAGACCGCCCTCGGCCAACTTGGCGGCGACGAGCTCGCGGCGGCGCTTGCGATCCTGCTGCCACATCATCTGAAGCGCCGGCTCGACACGGAAGCCCCGACCCATTTCGCGGCGCCATCGGGCTCGCACGTGCCGATCGATTACACGGCCGAAGAAGGCCCGAAGCTCGCCATCCGGGTGCAAGAGCTGTTCGGCCTTGGGCGGCACCCGACCGTCGCGGGCGGGCGCGTTCCCCTGGTGATCGAGCTGCTGTCGCCCGCCCACCGTCCCGTGCAGGTCACCCGCGACCTGCCGGGCTTCTGGCGCGGCAGCTACGCGGCGGTGCGCAGCGAGATGCGCGGCCGCTATCCGCGCCATCCCTGGCCGGACGATCCCCTGGCGGCGCCCGCGACCCGGCGCGCCAAGCCGCGCGGCACGTGAGCGAGCCGATCCGGACAATTTTAGCGACCGCGGAAGCAAAACGTTCAGGATCGACCCGGAAAGGGGCAACCGACCGGGCGCGCCGTTAGGGCGCGGTCAAATTTTTGCGTGCTGGAATGCGGCGCAATCCCCGGAGGGCCGCAGCCATGCGCAACGTGATGATTTTCGCGTTTCTGGCGATCGTCGTCGCCGTCGCCGCACCGCGCTATTTCGCCCGCAGCACCCCGACCGCGCCCGCCGCCAATGCCGCGACGGCCGAGCCCGTCGCGTCCACCGCCTCTACGCGGTCGTCGGCCTATGGGCGCAACATGACGATCGAGCCCGGCCCGAACGGGCACTTCAGCGTCGAGGCCGAGGTCGACGGGCGCCACATGGATTTCATGATCGACACCGGCGCCTCGGTGATCGCCCTGCGCGAGCAGGACGCCGCCCGCCTCGGCATCCATCCGGCCCAGCGCGAGTACACCGTCAAAGTCGCGACCGCCAACGGCATGGTGCGTGCGGCACCGGTCGAGCTCGGCGTGGTCGAGGTGGGCTCGCTGTCGGTGCGCAACGTCGCCGCCATGGTCCTGCCCGACGACGTGCTCGGGCAGAACCTGCTCGGCATGTCGTTTCTCTCACGGGTGCGCTGGGAGCACCGCGACGGACGGCTGGTGCTGGAGCAGTAACTGCCGCCGCCGAGCGGCTGCTCATCCTCGCAAGCCCGATGCAATGTCGCACACACTGTCATGGATGACAGGATGCCGCGCACTCGATCGTGATCGGCGGTTCAGGTTGAGTTCATCCGGCAAGTGATAGAGGTCGTGTCATGGGGGCGTGATCGGAGGATCAATTCCATGTCGCGCTTTAAGATGTTTGCCCTCGCGGCCATCCTGGCCCTGGGCAGCCTGACGCTCGCAACCGAAGCGTCAGCACGCGGAGGCCACGGGTTTGGCGGCCACGGGTTTGGCGGTCACGGGTTTGGCGGTCACGGTCACTTCGGCGGTGGCTTCGGTTTCCACCGCGGATTCGGCTTCGGGGCGCCCTATTATTACGGCTACTACCCGTATGCCGGCTGCTGGCGCTGGCGTCGCGTGTGGACGCCGGTCGGCCCGCGCCTGCAGCGGATCAACGTCTGCTATTATCCGTACTACTAGGCATCGATCTCGGGCTCACCAAGGCGCGGCCCGCCGGACGCTTGTTCGGCGGGCCGCTGCCGTGACGCTCTGAGGCAAGCGCGGCGCATTTTTTGCCGCATGGCTCGGGCCGATGCGGCCTTTCCGCGCCGGTGCGCTTAGGCTATGTGCTCGCGCGATCTTCTGCGGCGCGAGAGGCCCGATGTTCCCGATCCCCAAGCCCGAACTGTCGCCCAACACCTACGCCTACGAGTCGGGGCCGATGGTGAAACCCACCGGCTTTCGCGAATACGACGCGCGCTGGCTGTTCGGGAAGGAAATCAACCTGATGGGCGTGCAGGCGCTGGGCATGGGGCTCGGCACGCTGATCCGCCAGATGGGCGTAAGACCTGAGATCGTCACGGGCCACGACTTCCGCGGCTATTCGGCCTCGATCAAATATGCGCTCATCACCGGCCTCATGGCGGCCGGCTGCAAGGTGCATGACATCGGGCTCGCGGTCACGCCGATGGCCTATTTCGCGCAGTTCGCCCTCGACGTGCCGTGCGTCGCCATGGTCACGGCCTCGCACAACGACAACGGCTGGACGGGCGTGAAGATGGGCACCGACCGCCCGCTCACCTTCGGGCCCGACGAGATGACGCGGCTCAAGGAGATCGTGCTCGGCGCCCGCTTCGACCTCGCGGGCGGCGGCGCTTATGCGTTCGTCGAGAATTTTCCGGCCCGCTACATCGCGGACCTCACCGACCGGCCGAAGCTCAAGCGCAAGCTCAAGGTGGTCTGCGCCTGCGGCAACGGCACGGCCGGCGCGTTCTCGCCCGGCGTGCTGGAGGCGATCGGCTGCGAGGTGGTGCGGCTCGACTGCGACCTCGACCACACCTTCCCGCGCTACAATCCGAACACCGAAGACATGAAGATGCTGCACGCGATGCGCGACGAGGTGCTGCGCACGAAGGCGGACGTGGCGCTCGGCTTCGACGGCGACGGCGACCGCTGCGGCGTCGTCGACGACGAGGGCGAGGAGATCTTCGCGGACAAGGTGGGCGTCATGCTGGCGCGCGACATGTCGGCGCTGCACAAGGGCGCGACCTTCGTCGCCGACGTGAAGTCGACCGGCCTGTTCATGACCGATCCGGTGCTCAAGCAGAACGGCGCCAAGACGGATTACTGGAAGACCGGCCACTCCTACATGAAGCGCCGCGTCAATGAGATCGGCGCGCTCGCGGGCTTCGAGAAGTCGGGGCACTTCTTCTTCAACAAGCCGATCGGCCGCGGCTACGACGACGGGCTGATCTTCGCGCTCGCGGTCTGCGACATGCTCGACCGTAACCCGACCAAGACGATGTCGGACCTGCGCAAGGCATTGCCGAAGACATGGGCGTCGCCCACCATGGCGCCGCACTGCGCCGACGAGACCAAGTACGGAATCGTCGATCAGGTGGTGAAGCACTTCGAGGCGGCGCAACAGAAGGGCGACAAAGTCGCAGGCCAGCCGATCCGCGACCTCGTGACCGTCAATGGCGTGCGCGTCACGGTCGAGGACGGCACCTGGGGCTTGGTGCGCGCCTCCTCGAACAAGCCCGAGCTGGTGGTCGTGGTGGAAAGCCCGGTGTCGGAAGCGCGCATGCGCGACATGTTCAAGGCGGTCGACGGCGTGCTGCGCACCCACCCCGAGGTGGGCGAGTACAATCAGACAATCTAGCGATCATCGCGTAGGGTGGGCAAAGGCGGCCGAGACGCCAGGCGTCGGGCAGGGCGTGCCTGCCGCCATGCCCACGCGGCCCGGCGCGTGCAAAGCGTGGGCACGGCGGATGGACACACTGCATTCAATGAACGCACAGGCCGCCTTTGCCCACCCTACGGCTTCGCTCGCAATGACACGCTCTAACGCCGCGGCGGAACGTGTCGGCGGTGGGGCGCGCTCGCCATCGCGCCTTGCGGACCTTGGTAGGACGGATTGTCGATGCAGCGGGCGCCGCACTGCGCGCGCGAGGCGTAGTAGCACGACGTCGCGCCGGTCGATGAGTCGAGCGCGCAATACGGATAGGACTGCGCGCCTTGCGCCATGGCGGCGCTCGCGCCGAGGGCTGCCGCGGCGAGTGCTGCCGAAAGAGTGATGACGCGAAGGCGGGTGCGCATGCTCAGGCTCCTGCCCCTCCGCCGACTGAATTGGTCTCGCCGCGCAAGCAACGCAAGAGCCAAACAAGCCGGCTTTTGTCCAATCTTGCTGCCATATGCGGGGCCGGGCCGCGTCTCACACCTCCTGAAACACATCCACCTCGACGGCGCCGGGGAGCATCGCGCGCCACGCCTGGATGAAACTCTGCAGGCGCGGGTCGCTGGCGATGCGCTGGCGGTTGAGCTCGACCGCCTCGTCGGCCTCGTAGTCGATCACCTGGATGAAACGGGCCGGATCGTCGACGTTCTGCAGCAGGCGCACCCGGGTGGTACCGAAGAACTCGTAGAACGGCTTGGCCGACTTGATCATCGCACTGAGCTGGCCCGGATCGGCCCCCGGCATCGTGAATTTCAGATGCAAGGTCCTGATCACCTTGGATTCGCCTGCGGCCATTAGGTCCTCCTCGGCCCTTCCCGTCGCGCGTCGCCTGCCCTAGAGCATATTCCGTTCCTGCGGAATCGGAACATGCTCCAGGTCTTCGATTCTGCGCATGTTCTTATCGACGAACCGGTGGCCACTTCGACGGAACATGCGCTAGCTTACCGCCATCCCGAGGGACATTGCCAAGCAAGAGGTGACGACCGTGATCGATCTTTATACCTGGACGACCCCCAACGGCCGCAAGGCTTCCATCATGCTGGAGGAGGTCGGCATTCCGTACGAGACGCATGCGGTCGACATCGGCAAGGACGAGCAGTTCAAGCCCGAGTTCCTCAAGATCAGCCCGAACAACCGCATTCCCGCGATCGTCGACCGCGACAACGATTTCAGCCTGATGGAGTCGGGCGCGATCCTGCTCTATCTCGGCGAGAAGACCGGTAAATTGCTGCCGACCGACAAGCTCAAGCGCTTCCGCGTCACCGAATGGCTGATGTGGCAGATGGGCGGGATCGGCCCGATGCTCGGGCAGGTCCACCATTTCGTGAAGTACAACGCCGGCAAGGCGCCCTACGCGGAGGAGCGCTACCTCAAGGAGGCGCACCGGCTCTACGGCGTGCTCGACAAGCAGCTCAAGGACAACGAATACGTGGCGGGCGATTACTCGGTCGCCGACATTTCGATCTGGCCGTGGATCTCGCGCTACGAGTGGCAGACGATCGACCTCAACAAGTATCCCAACGTCAAGCGCTGGTACGTCGCGATCGCCAACCGCCCGGCCGTGCAGAAGGGCTACCACGTGCCGAAGAAGGTGCAGGAAATCCCGATGCCGTGAGGCGCTGCGCGCCTCTACGCTCGACCTACACTCGACGTCATGGCCCGCGAAAGCGGGCCATCCAGTAACCACAGGGCGTAGGATGGGTTGAGCGCAAGCGAAACCCATCACTTCGTCGCAGCTCCGGTTGATGGGTTTCGGCCTTCGGCCTCTACCCATCCTACGAGTTTGCTTGCGCGGACGAAGCGCCTCACCTCAGGTGCGGCATCACCTCGGCGGCGAACATCTCCATGTTGCGCTTCGTCAGCTCGTCGGAGAGCACTCCGAACTGCAGCATGGTGACGAGGTTGTTGGCGCCGGTCGCGTCGCGCAGGCGCTCGATCTGCGCGCGCACGGTCTTCGGGCTGCCGACGACCGCGGTGCCGTTCTCGATCAGCTCCTCGGCGGTCATGCGGGCGCGGGTGCCGAGCGCCTTGCGCATCTTCATGGTGTTCTTCATCGACGTGAGCGACATGTAGCCGGGCGGCAGCAGCATCTCCCACGGCACGGCGAGGAAATCGTTGAACAGGGTCTCGAGGCCTTCCTTCGCCTCCGCTCGCGCCCGCTCGTCGGTGTCGGCGACATAGGCCGGCACCGCCCAGCCGAGCTGGTCGCCCGAGGCCTCGTAGCCGTACTGTTTAGCCTGGTCGCGATACATGTTGAGATAGCGCGCGACGAGGTCGCGCCCCGAGAAGGTGACGAGGAACGGATATTTGCGCTCCGGCGCCGCCGCCCATTTGATCGTCTCGGACGAGCCCATGGAGGGTATCCAGATCGGCGGATGCGGCTGCTGGTAGGGGCGCGGCCACAGGTTGACGTAGCGCAGATTGTAGTGCGTGCCCTCGAAGCTGAACGGCCCAGGCTTCGTCCACGCCGAGACGATGAGATCGTGCGCCTCGTGGTAGCGCTCATGCGAGAAATACGGGTTGATGCCGCTCGCGTGATACTCGTTGCCGATGCCGCGCACGAAGCCGGCGATCAGCCGGCCGCGCGACAGGTTGTCGAGCATGGCGAACTCTTCCGCGATGTAGACCGGATTGCTGGCAAGCGGCAGCGCGCGGCCGAGCACCGCGACCTTCGCCCGCTTGGTGCGCGCGATCACGGCGCTGGCGATGAGGTTCGGCGCCGGCATCATGCCGTAGGCGGTCTGGTGATGCTCGTTGACGCCGAGAACGTCGAAGCCGAGCTCCTCGGCATAGACGAGCTGGTCGATGTAGGACTGATATTCGTCGGCGCCCTTTTTCGGATCGTAGAGCGTATTCGGCAGCACCACCCAGGCGGCGCGATGCTTGCGGCGCTCCGCCATGTCGAGCGGGCGATAGGGCATCAGGTGGAAGAACGTGAACTTCATTTGCGCCCCCCGAGAAACGCGAGAACCTTCTCGGCCGACACTCCGGCCTTCTCGATCTGCGGGCGATGGCCGCATTCGGGGATGATCTCGACGCGGCTATCGGGAATCCGCGCCGCCCACGCCTTCGCGTAGTCGCACGGGAAGAGCTTGTCGTCGCGGCCCCACACGACAAGCGTCGGAAGGCGAATGCGGTGCAGCCAGGTCTCCAGGGACGGATTGAGCCAGCGCGGCTCCCAGCCGAGCTTCGTCGCCATGAAGCGATTGGTCAGCTCGATGTCGGCCTCCTCGTCGGTCGGCACGCGCGCCAGCTCCTGTTCGGCGAGCTTCTGGTCGTAGATCAGGTTGCGGAAGTACTCCTCGCGCGACCAGATGAAATTGTCGCCGCACACGAGGCCCTTCACGCGCACGCCGGCCGGCGCGAACAGCGTCAGGCTCTTGAGGCGCGAGCTGTTGCGCACCGCGATCTCGGCCGCAGTCCAGCCGCCGAGCGAATGGCCGATCAGATGAACCGGCGGACCGTCGAGCGCCTCGAGGAAATCGAGGTAGTACATCGCGACGTCGCCGACGTTGCGAATCCAGTCCGGATGGTCGGACAGGCCGAAGCCGGGATGCTCAGGCAGAAGCACATCGTAGTGGCCGGCGAGGCTCGCGAAGAACGGCCCCCACGCGGGCCATCCGCCGGCCCCATGCAGGAAGAGCACCCGCTCGCCCTTGCCGTCGCGCTGCAGGCGGACGCTCGTGTCACGGGTCTTGTGGCGGATTTCCTGCACGGCCATCGAACGCTCCCAGCACGCGAGGGCCCTCTATAGCAGAGCGTCCCGCCGAGCGTCGCCTACTCCGTTTTGATTCCGGCCTGCGCCATCACTCGGCTCCAGCGCGCGATGTCGCCCTCGACCTTCTCGCGCATCTCGTCCGGCGTCGACGGCGCCGCGACGTTGCCGCTCTCGGCGAGCCGCTTCTGCACCTCCGGCAGCGCCAGCGCCATGCGGATCTCCCGGTTGACCCGACCCACGATCGGCGCCGGCGTCGCAGGCGCCATGGCGAGGCCGAGCCATGACATGAACGCAACCCCCGGCACCGTCTCGGCGATAGCTGGCGCATCGGGCATCAGCGGATACCGGCCCGGCGAGGACAGCGCGAGCACGCGCAGCTGGCCGCTATGGATGCGCGGAAATGCCGAGGTCGCGGCATCGACCATCACGTCGACGCGGCCGCCGATCACGTCGGTCAAGGCCTGCGCGGTCCCGCGATAGGAGATCGCCGTCATGCTGGTGCCGGTCTCGAGGCCGATCCATTTGGTCAGCACGTCGTAGATCGAGGCCGGCGCATTGATCGTATAGGTGAGGCGGCCGGGCGCCGCCTTGGCGCGATCGATCAGGTCCTTGAACGACTTGATCGGCGAGCCGGGCGCGACCGCGTAGACCATCGGGTAGCCGCACAGCATCGACACGAACGCGAAGCCTTTCACCGGGTCGTAGTTGAGGCTTTTGCGGCGCAACGCAGCCTGCGGCGGATAGCCGGCGGTCAGAATGCCCGTGGTGTAGCCGTCCGGGGCCGACCTCGCGATGGTCTCGTACGCGACCGCGCCGGCGCCGAGCGTCATGTTCTCGACCACGACCGACACGCCGAGCCGATCCGCGAGCTTCTCGGCCACGATACGCGCGATGATGTCGGGGCTGCCGCCCGGCGCGGTGCCCACCAGCATGCGGATCGTGCGTGCCGGCCAGTCGGCCGCGAGCGCCGGCATCGGCGCCGCGGCGGCGCCCGCAAGATAGAGCAGCGATCGTCTGGTCAGGTTCACGCCTCGGACTCCGTCGGCATTTGCTTGCGGATGCGGAGTTTAGAGGGCGGCGCGCCGAATTCGGCCACGCAGCCCGTTGCGGCACGGCCGCGCACCGCGCGGCGGCGATAGATCGCATCTGCGGTGAGGATTTCCACTACGTTCTCCTGGAAATGGCAGCGGCAAGTCGGCCATAATGCGTCGCCTTCACGGGGGTGATATGGCGTCGGTGTTGACCCGCCTGCTAGCGGCTTTGCGTGGTGCCGCAATCTCCGGCGGACGCGAGACCGGGATGCTCGAGCCGCGCGGCCGTCCGGTGCGGGCGCGCGCCAATGCCAAGGCGGCGCCCGACGCGCCCGCCGACCGCACCACCCGCATTTCCGGCATCCGCGCCAAGCGGCTGCGCCAGATCGCGGCCTTCTATGCCGACGGCGCGCACGAGGCCGTGGTCACCGTCGGCGACTGCGCATTCCTGCCGCACGACCGGTTCCATGACGCTGCCGAGCTGATCGTGCGCACCTCGGGCGAGCGCGCCTCGACGCTCGTCGCCACCGAGAACGCGGTGCGCAAGGCCATCATGAAGCGCCGGCTCGGCGAGCTCACCGACCGCGAGCGCGCGACGCTGCGCGCCGCCGACCTGCTGTGCGAGCTCGGCGAGTTCGAGCGCGCGGCGGCGCTGCGGATCCGCCTGCCGATCGTGTGGAACGAGGGCCGCTGCCACGCGACCGCGCCCGGCTTCGAGAGCGTGACGCGCCGCAACTTCCTGCGCGCCGGCCTCGACGTGCTGCTCGGCGAGTTCGCCGAGCCGGCGCCCGAATTCGTTCGACGCGCTGCGGCACGCCTGGCGCAATGCGCTCTCGCTCGACGCGACGCTGGGCGAGGAGGAGCATCAGGTGCTCGAGTCCTACCAGTTCGTCGAACGCGGCTGGCTCGCGCCGACGGCGTCCGACGAAAATCCGGCGACGCCCGCGACGCTGTCGCTGGGCCTGTTCGCCGGCACCAGCCGCCCGCTTCTCTACGACGACAGCCACGGCGTGATCACGTTCGCGCCGCCCGAATCGGCGAAGCGCCACGGACAGATCGCGCAAAACCTGGCGCGCCTGCTCACCGGCGCCGTGGTGATCGACGTCGACGGCAGGGCCTTCCAGGCGAGCGCCCGCCGACGGCAGAAGGAGTTGGGCAAGATATTCACCTTCGCGCCGGCGCTCACCGACCATTCGATGCACTACAATCCGATCGACGCGGTCGCGCGCGATCCCGACAACGCCTGGAACGAGGCGCGCCTGCTCGCCGATCTCCTCACCGGACAGCACGGCCCCGACGAGGAGGGCCGCGGCTACATCGCGCCCGCGATCTACGACGTGGCCCTGAGCGACCAGCCCGAGCGCCGCCACATGCGCCGCGTGCTGGCGCGTGTCGCCTGCTCGGAGCGACAGCTCGCGGACTGGACGGAGGCGCTTGCCTGCTCGCCGCATCCCGAGCTGGTGCGGCACGGCCAAGTGCTGCGCGACTTCGAACCGAAGAAGCGTGCGGCGCTCGCCGCGCGGCTCATGCGCGAGCTCGCGGTGTGGCAGGCGCCGCCGATCGCCGACCTGATCGACCGCTCCGACTGGGCACCGGCGGATCTGCGCCGGCGCGCCACGCTCTATCTGTGCGTCGACGGCCACGACCTCGACCGCTACGCCGTGGTGCTGCGTGTCATCGTCGGCCAGATACTGGCGACGCTCGGGCGCGACCCGGTGGCATCGCCGGGCACGACGGTCACGTTCTTCCTCGACGAGCTGGCGCGGCTCGGGCCGATGGGCACGGTCGCGCGCGCGGTCGACACCGGACCGGCCTGCGGCGTGCGGCCGTGGATGTTCTTCACCAACACGGCCGAGATGCGCGCCACCTATCCCAAGACCGACGGCATGATCGCGAATTGCGCGGCGCACTGCTACATCGAGCCCGACCCGCAGACCGCGCACGAGCTGTCGCTGCGCCTCGGCTTCGCCAAGAGCCTGTTCGGCACCGAGGAGAAGGCGATGGTCTCGGCGGACGATCTCATGGGCCCGGATTTCGCCGACAAGATCATCGCGCTGGTACGCAATCAGGCGCCGGCCCGGCTGGTACTGGAAGGCGAGCTCAGAACGGCGCAACGGGGCGGGCGCTAGGCCGTCTCCACGTCGTGAGGCAGCGACGAAACTGCTCGCCGACCTGCCCGCGATAGGAGTTCCAATGGCAAGGCTCGACATCCTGATCTCAGGCGCCGGCATCGCCGGTTGCACCCTTGCCTATTGGTTGACGCGCAACGGTCATTCCGTGACCGTCATGGAACGCGGCGGCGCGCTTCGCACGAGCGGCAGCCCAGTCGACGTGCGTGGACCCGCGGCCGATGTGGCCGAGCGGATGAACATTGGGACGCGCCTGCGCGAAACGAGAATCCGTTTGACGGGAATGACGCTTTTGGACCCGGCCGGGCGGCGGATCGCGCGAGTCGATATCGAGGCGATGCGATCGTCGATCGCGCCAAAAGACTTCGAGATTGCACGTGGCGACCTCGCACGAATCCTTCATGAGGCGAGCGCAAACGACGCCGATTATGTCTTCGGCGACTCGATCAAGACGCTGCGCCAGGATGAAATGGGCGTGGATGTGACGTTCGAGCAGTCGCGTCCGCGCCGCTTCGATCTCGTCATCGGGGCCGATGGATTGCATTCGATCGTCCGCCGCTTGGCGTTCGGGGCCGACTCCGAATTTGTCAGTCATGCGGGGCTTTATGCCGCGACCGTTTCGCTGCCCGGCGGCGGCGGTCCCGAACGCGAGATGTTCCTGCTGAACGCGCCCGGAAAATTGGTGGGGCTCCACCCGTGTGAGGGCGTTCCGCTCGCCTATTTCATTTTCTGGCATACGGAAATCGCCGAGTTCGACTATACGAACCTGAGATCAGCATAAAGATATCCTCGAGAGGACATTCTCCGACATCGGCTGGCGCGCGCCGGAATTTCTCGCCGCCGCGCGCGCAGCAAGCGATATGTACTTCGATTCCGTCGCCCGCGTGGATGTCGCGGACTGGGCGCGCGGCCGGATCGCACTTCTGGGCGACGCTTCATCCTGCGTGTCGTTGTTCGGCGACGGGTCCACGCTTGCCATTGCAGGGGCGTACGAGCTTGCAAAGGCGCTGGCGGAAAGCTCGGGCCACCCGCGAGATGCCTTTACGCGCTACCAAGCCGTCCACGGCAGGCTCGTCGCCTCCAAGCAGAGAAACCTGCGTTTCATTGCCGCCCGTATCGTGCCCCGGACACCCACCGGAATCTGGCTCAGCACGCGCATTTTCTGGAGAGGCATGCAAGGGATCAGCAGCGCCGTGCGCCTTGGCCGGAAGCTGCGTGGAAAATAGGTGCAGTCACCTTTCGGCGATGCCCGCTTTGGCGCTACTCACGGGATCTAGCCGACGAATTCATTCCGTGCCGGCAATCCCGGCGGCTTCCACGACCTTGCCCCAGCGCGCGATCTCGGATGTGACGAAGGCCTTCATCTCCTCGACCGAAGGACTCGCGAGCGGCACCAGGCTGAGCTTGGCGATCTGCTCCTTGACCTCCGGCGTCGCGAGCACCGCCTTCATCGCATCGTGCAGCTTCGCCACGATGGCGGGCGGCATCTGCGCCGGCCCGACCACCATGAACCAGCCGGCGACGTCGAAGCCCGGAACGCCCGCCTCGGCGATCGACGGCACGTCCGGGAATGCGTCGACGCGCGCCTTGGTGGAGACGCCGAGCACGCGCACGCGCCCGGTCTTGATCATGCCGATGGCCGGCGGGATGTCGCAGAACATCAGATCGATGTGTCCGGCGACGACGTCGTTGAGCGCCGGCAGGCTGCCCTTGTAGGGCACGTGGGTCATGCGGATGCCGGTCATGCTCTTGAGCAATTCGGCATAGAGGTGGTGCGGCGCGCCGACACCGCCCGAACCGTAGGACAGCTTCGCGGGGTGCTCCTTCGCGTAGGCGATCAGCTCCTTGACGGAATGCACCGGCAGCGCCGGGTTCACGATCAGCACGAAGGGCGCGCTCGCGACCATGGCGAGGGGAACGAAATCGGTGGCCGGATCGTAGGGAAGCTGCTTGTGCACCTTGACGTTGATCGCCATGGGCGTGGGTGTCGCCATCAGCAGCGTGTAGCCGTCCGGCGTCGCCTTGGCGACGGCGGTCGTGCCGATCACGGTGCCGGCGCCGGGCTTGTTCTCGACGATGACCGACTGGCCGAGCCGCGGGCCGAGATGCTGCGCCATGATGCGCGCGAGGATCTCGGTGCTGCCGCCCGGCGTGTACGGAACCACGATCGTGACGGGCCGGCTCGGATAATCGTCGGCGCGCGCGACACCCGGCCATGCGAGCCGAACCGCGGCGGCCGCGCCGCCCGTCAGTGCGAGGAAGTCGCGCCGTCTCATGCAGCCCCTCCGTCCCGGTCCGTGGCTACAGTCCAACCGCACACAAACGTATCACATTGTCCGGCCGCGGGCGTGCCATCCAATCGCGCGCCCCGCGGCATTACGTCGTCACGCCGCCGTGCGGGTCCGTGCGCCTGCGTGCGAAAAACTCACGCTTGCAATGGCGCATCGGATATCCCCTAATCGCCACTGGAGCATCGCGTCATGACGGACATCCAGCGTTCGATCGAAATCCTCAACTCCCTCGTCGGGTTCGACACCACGAGCCGCAACACGAACCTGCCGCTGATCGACTGGGTCGAGAGCTACCTCGACCGCTGCGGCGTCAGCTACGAACGCATTCCGGACCAGGCCGGCGTGAAGGCCAATATCTGGGCGACGATCGGCCCCGCCGACAAGCCGGGCTATATCCTGTCCGGCCATTCCGACGTGGTGCCGGTCGACGGGCAATCATGGGCGAGCGATCCGTTCCGGCTAAGCCGGCGCGACGGCCGGCTCTATGGCCGCGGCGCGACCGACATGAAGGGATTCGTGGCCTGCTGCCTCGCGGCGGTTCCGGACATGCAAGCGCGGCGGCTTGCGCGCCCGATCCACCTTGCGATCTCCTACGATGAGGAGGTCGGGTGCATCGGCGTGCGCGACATCATCACCCGCATCGAGCGCTCGCCCGTCAAGCCGGCGGGATGTTTCGTCGGCGAGCCGTCGCTGATGGCGGTCATTGTCGGCCACAAGAGCAAGCGCTCGCTGCGCGTGACCGTGCATGGGCGCACCTGCCACTCCTCGCAGGCCCCGCAGGGCGTCAATGCGGTGGAATACGCGGCGCGCCTGATCGTCAAGATCCGCGACATCTCGGAGCAGCTCGCGCGCGAGGGCACGCGCGACCCGCTCTACGACGTTCCCTTCACGACCGGGCACACCGGCACCGTCAACGGCGGCAGCGCACTCAATATCGTGCCGGACAACTGCACGTTCGAGTTCGAGTTTCGCGCGATCGGCGCCGACGACGTCAACGCGCTGACCGAGGAGGTCATCTCGTATGGCCGCGACGTGCTCGAGCCCGCCATGAAGGCGGTGGCGCCGGAGGCCGGCATCGAGTTCATCGACCGGTCCAATTTTCCCGGGCTCAACACGTCGCCCAATGACGGCGTCGTCGCGCTTGCCAAGCAGCTTGCCGGCGCGTCCGATTATGCCAAGGTCGCCTTCGGCACCGAAGCGGGACGCTTCTCGGCGGCCGGCATTCCCTCCGTGGTCATCGGCCCGGGCTCGATCGACCAGGCGCACAAGGCCGACGAATTCATCGCCGAGAGCGAGGTCGCAAAGTGCGTCGGCTTCATCGACCGCCTGACCGCGCAGTGCGCGGCGGCGTGACGGGTCGGGGCTCCGCGCAGCGGAATCCGCGGCGGGCTAAGAGCCGCGGAAAAAATTCGCGATCTGCTTCTTGATGAAATCGGCAGCCGCGGAAACGTGCGATGTGTCTACGCCGGCTGGGACCTGTTGCGGCCCGGTCGCTTGCAACCGCGCCAGATGGGCGGTGACGGCGCTCACGAAATCGGCTTGGACCGTGCTCGGCAGGTTGGCGGCGAGATTGACCAATGCGTGCTGCATGCCGTTCAACGGCATCGCCTGCGCGACGGCGACTTCGGCCGGACTCGGCGTATAGGGCAAGGCATCGACGTGGTCAGGTCCGAGATTGTCCGGGGTCGACAGGGTCAGCGCACAGTCGAGGTCGGGCGCGACGGCGTCGCGCTCCGTCAGCGGCGACCCGAGCTCCGGCCAGCGCTTGCGCAAGGTTGCGATCACCGAGGTGTGGTCGAAGGGAACGCTGCCGGGCGCACGCAAAACGGTGCCCGGCTTGATGAACGGGGACACGATAACGGCCGGAACGCGAACCCCGTATCGGTCGAAATTGAACGGTGACGCCGCCGTCGCGCTGGGCGGGACCGCGCTCGGGGGCGCAACATGGTCGTAACAACCGCCGTGCTCGTCATAGATGACCACCAACAGGGTGCTTTTCCACGCCGGCCCTGATCGCAGGCTGTTGTACACCTCGGCGATCAGTTGCTCGCCGAGCGTCGCGTTGTGGGGCGGGTGCTGATCGTTCGGAAGCTGCGTGAACAGCGTGAAATAGCGCGGCTCGATGAAGGAGTAGGCCGGAAGGTTGCCGGTTCGCGCATCGTCGCGAAACTGCGCAAAGAACCGGAACTTGCTGGCGAGGAGCAGCAGGTTTGCGAGCGTCTTGGTCTGCGCGATATCGTGGAAATAGATTCGCCAATCCTTTTCGGTCTCCTCGAAGCGGTTGAAGATCGTCGTCATCGGATAGGGAAATGGGAAACGCAGCGGCGAATTGTTCTCGTAACCGTTCGCCGTGCCCGTGTGCACGAAGAAACGATTGGGCCAAGTCTGGCATGGTGCGGATGCGAACCAGCGGTCGCACACGGCAAACTGCTTGGCCAGTGTGCTGATGACCGGCAGCTGATCGGGCGTGAAGTGATGCATCACGCTTTCCGGCGCATGGGCGTGGCCGGGAGTCGCCTGAGCCAGATAGTTCGCGACGAAGCCGCCCATGTCCGGCATCGTCCCAGATGCCGGATCCGGGACATCGAACAATTGGCTATTGATGTCGGTCCACAGTTCTCCCGGATCGGGCGTCGGGATGGTCATCGTCGCCGCGTCGGTGCCGGGACGATTCCAGACCCCCACGGTCGACGACCCGTTCGGATTGGAACTCGTTTCCGGTCAATCCATCGAAGGTCGCCGATGCCGGATAGAGCTTGCCGAGAAGATTGTCGAACGACCGGTTTTCGAGCATCAGCACGACGACATGCTCGATTTAACTCAAGGCGCCCATGATCTTCCCCCTTGCGGAACCCGACATCGTATGGCTGCGCCGCACCAACGCAGCGTACACAAGCAATAGTTGAACGTCCACGTGGCAGCGTCGGGATCAGCGTTGAAAAAGGCTGTCCCTTGTGAAGGTGTCGACCTGTGGCTATCGAGGCCTGCCATGCCGCTCCTCATCCAACTCAAGGATATCTCGCTTGCTTTCGGCGGCACGCCGCTGCTTGAAGGCGAGAGTTGACGCTATATCGATACATCGTGACGCCTCAGCACCCCCGCATGACGGAACCCGCCACCATCCGCATTTACGTCGACGCCGACGCGTGCCCGGTGAAGGACGAGATCTATCGCGTGGCGGCTCGGTACGGACTGCCGGTGAGCGTGGTGGCGAACGGCTATATCCGGGTGCCGCAGGATCCGCTGATCGAGCGCGTCGCCGCCGGGTCAGCGGCGGATGCGGCCGACGACTGGATCGCGGAACGCGCGGGAGCGAACGACATCGTGATCACGGCAGACATCCCGCTGGCGGATAGGTGCGTCAAAGCAGGCGCGCAGGTGATCGCGCCGAACGGCAAGCCGTTCACGGCGGACTCGATCGGCATGACGCTCGCGGTGCGCAATCTCATGCATGACCTGCGCTCGGCCGGCGAGGTCACGGGCGGCCCCCGGCCGTTCGAACCGCGCGACCGCTCGGCTTTTCTCGCCACGCTCGATCAGGCCATACGGCGGCTGCAACGCGCCGCGCGGAACTGACCATGGCGCCGCCCCTCATCCAGCTCAAGGACATCGCGCTCACCTTCGGCGGCCCGCCGCTGCTCGAAGGCGTCGAGCTCAGCGTCTCGACCGGCGAACGCGTCTGCCTGGTCGGCCGCAACGGATCGGGCAAATCGACCTTGCTCAAGATCGCGGCCGGGCTGGTCGAGCCGGACCGCGGCACGCGCTTCGTGCAGCCGGGCGCGACCGTGCGCTACCTGCCGCAGGAGCCGGATTTTGCCGGCGCCACGAGCGTGCTCGACTACGTGGAGGCCGGGCTCGGGCCGGGCGACGATCATCATCGCGCGAGCTCGCTGCTCGGCGAGCTCGGGCTCGACGGCAGCGAGGACCCGGCACGGCTCTCGGGCGGCGAGGCGCGGCGTGCCGCGCTCGCGCGCGTGCTGGCCCCCTCGCCGGACATCCTGCTGCTCGACGAGCCGACCAACCATCTCGACCTGCCGACCATCGAATGGCTGGAGCGCACGCTTGCCGCGATGCGCACCGCGCTCGTGGTCATCAGCCACGACCGGCGCTTCCTCGCCAACCTCACGCGCGCGACCGTGTGGCTCGATCGCGGCGCGACGCGGCGGATCGAGCGCGGCTTTGCGGCGTTCGAAGCCTGGCGCGACGAGGCGCTGGCCGAGGAGGAAACGCGCGCAGCACAAGCTCGACCGCAAGATCGTCGCCGAGGAGCATTGGCTGCGCTACGGCGTGACGGCGCGGCGCAAGCGCAACGTGCGCCGGCTCGGCGCCCTGCATGCGCTGCGTCAGACGCGGCGCGACTACCGCGCGAGCGCCGGCAAGGCGACGCTCACGGCCGCCGAGACGGACGCATCGGGCGCGCTGGTGATCGAGGCGGACCGCATCGCCAAGGCGTTCGGCGAACGCCCGATCGTCGTGGATTTCACCATCCGCGTGCAGCGCGGCGACCGCATCGGGATCGTCGGCCCGAACGGCACCGGCAAGACGACGTTGATCAACCTCCTGACCGGCGCGCTCGCGCCCGACGCCGGCACGGTGCGGCTCGGCGCCAATATCGCGATGACGACGCTGGAGCAGAGCCGCGACAGCCTCGACCCGAACGCAACCGTGGTCGAGACGCTGACGGGCGGGCGCGGCGACACGGTCGCGGTCGGCGGCGAGAAGCGCCACGTGGTCGGCTACATGAAGGACTTCTTGTTCTCGCCCGAGCAGGCGCGCACGCCGCTCGCGGCACTCTCGGGCGGCGAGCGCGGCCGGCTGATGCTGGCGCGCGCGCTCGCCAAGCCATCGAACCTGCTGGTGCTCGACGAGCCGACCAACGACCTCGACCTCGAGACGCTCGACGTGCTGGAGGAGATGCTCGGCGATTACGCGGGCACGATCCTCCTCATCAGCCATGATCGCGACTTCCTCGACCGGGTCGTCAATGCCGTGATCGTGCCGGACGGCGGCGGGCGCTGGAACGAATATGCGGGCGGCTACACCGACATGCTGGCGCAGCGCGGCGAGGACATCGCGCGCGAGGCGGTCGCAAAGCCGGCGGCGCCGCGACCGACGAAAGCGGCCGCCGCGCCCGCGCCACAGGCCGCCAAGCGCAAGCTGAGCTTCAACGAGAAATACGCGCTCGAAACGCTGCCGGGCGAGATCGCGGCGCTGCAGGACAAGATTCGCGCCGCGCAGGAAAGGCTCGCCGACCCCGCTCTCTACGCGCGCGACCGCGCCGCGTTCGACAGGATTTCGGCGGACCTCGTCGCGGCGCAGACGGAGCTGTCGGCGGCCGAAGATAAATGGCTGGAGCTCGAAATCCTGCGCGAGGAGATCGGCGGCTGACCTCGGCCCATCTGCGCGTGGGCAAGCGTGGGACGCCGCGTCATCCCGATTGACAAGCGCGCGACCGCGGCGCGACGCTGACGGCAATCAATGACAGACGCCGCTGTCGCGGCGACGGAGGAACGCCATGTCTCGCTCTTTTGCGCGCGGCCTTAGTGCGCTGTCGGTCTCACTTTCGCTGATGGCCCTTGCGGCCGCACAGGCCCAACCGCCCAAGCTGCCGGTGCCGGCGGTCGATCAGTCGGCGGTCGCGCTGCGCGGCTATTTCTATGTCGGCGGCAAATATGTCGGGCCGCCCGGCCAGGAGATCATGCAGGGGCAGGTCTACGTGGAGGTGCTGGCGCCGAAGGACGTACGGCGGCCCTATCCGCTGGTGCTGATCCACGGCGCGGCGCAGACCGCGACCAACTGGATGGGCACGCCGGACGGCCGCAAGGGCTGGGCCGAGTACTTCGTCGAGCAGGGCTACGTGGTCTACATGATCGACCAGCCGATGCGCGGGCGCTCAGCCTATCATGCGGGCGACGGCAAGACCCGGATGTTCACGGCGGAAGGCGAGGAGTTCCAGTTCACCGCCGTCGAGACCAAAGGCACCTGGCCGCAGGCGAAGAAGCACACCCAGTGGCCGGGCGAAGGCGCGAACAAGGGACGCAAGGGCGACCCGGTGTTCGACGCATTCTACGCGACGCAGGTCGAGACCGTGCTCTCGGCGGAGGAGACCGAGCAGCGCAACCAGGATGCGGGCGCGGCCCTGCTCGACAAGATCGGCCCCGCGATCGTGCTTACGCATTCGCAGTCGGGCGCGTTCGGCTGGCTCATCGCCGACGCGCGGCCGAAGCTCGTCAAGGCGATCGTGGCGATCGAGCCGTCGGGCCCGCCGTTCGAGGCGACGATCATCGGCACCGGCCGCACGCGCCCGTGGGGGCCGACCGACATCCCTATCACCTACGATCCGCCCGTGAAGGACCCCGGCGAGATCGCGATCGAGCGCGACGCCAAGGCCGACGCGCCGGACCTCTTCGTGTGCTGGATGCAGAAGGCGCCGGCGCGCCAGCTGGTCAATCTCAAGAGCATCCCGGTGATGATCATGTCGGCGGAAGCGTCCTATCACCAGACTTACGACCACTGCACCGCCAAGTATCTCAACCAGGCGGGCGTCAAGACCGAGTACATCCGCCTGCAGGACAAGGGTATTCGCGGCAACGGCCACATGGTGATGATCGAGAAGAACAATCTCGACATCGCGCACGTGATCGACGAGTGGGTGGTGCAGAACGTGAAGTAGATGACGGAGGCGCGCATGCTGGCGGGTCAGCTTGCCCTGGTAACCGCGGCCGCGTTCGCGGGTGCCGCGTTCTATGTCGGCTTTGCGGAGCAGCCCGCCCGCCTGCGGCTCGACGATCGCGCGCTGCTGATCGAATGGAAGCCTGCCTACAAGCGCGGTTTCGCGATGCAGGCGCCCCTCGCCGTGATCGGCTTCCTGCTCGGGGTGCTGGCGTGGTGGCAAACCGGCGCGTGGCCGTGGCTGGTCGGCGCCGCCGTGCTGATAGCCAACTGGCCCTACACGCTGCTCGCCATGATGGCGACGAACAACCGGCTGATGGCGCTCGATCCCGCCAATGCGGGGCGGGAGAGCCGCGCCCTCATCGAGCGATGGGCGCGGCTGCACGCGGTGCGCACTGCGCTCGGCGCCGCGGCCACGGCGATCTTCCTGTGGGCGTCGTTGCGGTAGCGCGTTTCCTGCCGCGCGAGATTGCTTCGGCGTGCCGCGTCACGCCTCGCAATGACGGGATTATTTTCCCTTCCCGAGCTTCGCGCGGAACGGATGCGCCGGGTAGACGCCGAGGATCGTCAGCTCCTTGGAGAAGAACGCGAGCTCCTCGAGCGCAAGCTTGAGGTCGCGATCGTCCGGGTGGCCATCGACGTCTGCGTAGAACTGCGTCGCGAAGAAATTGCCCTCGATCATGTAGCTTTCGAGCTTGGTCATGTTGACCTGGTTGGTGGCGAAGCCGCCGAGCGCCTTGTAGAGCGCGGCCGGAATATTGCGCACCTGGAACACGAAGGTGGTGACCACCGGGCCATTGCCGCGGCGCGCGTCCTTTTTCTCGCGCGAGAGCACGACGAAGCGCGTGGTCGAATGCGATTCGTCCTCGACGTTCTCGGCGAGGATCTTCAGCCCGTAGATCTTGGCGGCGAGGCGCGACGCGATCGCGGCGCGGGTCGGATCGCCGTGCTCCGCCACCTCGCGGGCGGCGCCGGCGGTGTCGGCCGCGACCAGCGCCTTGATGCCGAGCTTGCGGATGTAATTGCGGCACTGGCCGAGCGCCATGATGTGGCTCTCGACGGTCTTGAGGCCCTTGAGCGTCGCGCCATGGGGCGCCATCAGCTGGTTGCGGATCGGCAGGAAGTGCTCCGCAATGATGTGCAGCTTCGCGGTCGGCATCAGGTGATGGATGTCGGCGACGCGCCCGGCGACCGAATTCTCGATCGGGATCATGCCGAGATCGGCGCGACCGTTCGCGAGCGCCGTGAAGCAGTCCTCGAAGGTCGGACACGGCACCGGTTCGTAGCCGGGATAAGCCTCGTTGCAGGCGATGTGCGAGTTCGCCCCGAGCTCGCCCTGGAACACGATGGTCTTGCGCTTCTTCGACGTTTTGCTCATGGGTGCCAACGGTTGGGGCCAACGTTTGGGGGCGAACATCTAATGTGAAAGCAATGCGCGCGCCTTCGCGAGCTCCTCGGGCGTATCGACGCCGAGCGGCACCGAGTCGACAAGCGCGACGTCGATGCGCATTCCGGCTTCGAGCGCGCGCAGCTGCTCCAGCCGCTCGCGCTTCTCCAGGGTCGAGGGCGGCAGCTTGACGAAGCGCTCGAGCGCCTCGCGCCGGTACGCGTAGAGGCCGATGTGATGGTAGAGCGGCCCCTCGCCATAGGGCGCGGTCGCGCGGCTGAAATAGAGCGCGCGCATGCGACGCGCGCCGCATGGCGTGCCCACCATCTTGACGATGTTCGGGTTGGTCCGCTCGGCCGGATCGCGGATCTCGGCCGCGAGCGTCGCGATGTCGACCGCCGGATCGTCGAGCAATGCGGCGGCGGCGCGCAGGTCGGCCGGATCGAGGGTCGGCAGGTCGCCCTGCACGTTGACCACGACGCGGATGCGCCGCTCCGGATCGAGGCGGGCGAGCGCCTCGAAGATGCGGTCGGAGCCCGACGGATGGTCGGCGGACGTCATCACGGCGCGGCCGCCGGCCTTCTCGGCCGCGACGCAGACCGCCTCCGAATCGGTCGCCACCACCACCTCGCCGATGCCCGCCGCCTGGGCGCGCGCCAGCACGTGGGCGATCATCGGCTTGCCGGCGATGTCGGCGAGCGGCTTGCCGGGCAGCCGGCTCGCGGCGAGGCGCGCCGGGATGAGAATCATGACCTCGCTCGCCATCGCTGCGGATTGCCCGGCTCTGCCCGCGTCAGCCCGAAATAGACGGGTGGAGGCCCGCTTATACGGGTTGCCAGGGGCGAGGCAAACCGGCTATTTGTGCCCCGCCACATAGCGGTTCGAAGAACGGCGTCGCTTCGCTCGCCTATGGGGCGCTCTCCGCCAACCGATGAAGACATTCGGAGCAGATCGGCAATGGATTCCGACAATTCGAACAAAGTCCTGATGGCCGTGCTGGCCACCTGCCTGGTGCTGGTGGCGGTCAATATCGCGGCCGGCGCGATCTTCTCTCCGGAGAAGCCGGCCAAGCCCGGCTACGAGATCGCCGTGAAGGAGGCGCCGGCCGAGCAGAAGGGCGGCGCGCCGGCGGCGGAGCAGCCGATCGAGGTGGCGCTGCAGACGTCGAACGCCGAGCGCGGCCAGTCGTCCGCCAAGATCTGCCTTGCCTGCCATACGTTCGAGAAGGGCGGCCCGAACAAGGTCGGCCCCAATCTGTGGGGCGTCGTCGGCCGTGCGCGCGACGCGGCGCCTGGGTTCAATTATTCGGCCGCCATGAAGGCGAAGGGCGGCACCTGGACCTGGGACGAGCTCAACAAGTTCCTGACCAATCCGCGCGGCTACATCCCGGGCACTGCGATGACGTTCGCGGGCTTCTCGCGCGAAAGCCAGCGCGCCGACGTGATCAACTACCTGCACACCCTGGCCGACAAGCCGCTCGATCTGCCGACAACGGCGCAAAAATAGCGCCGCCGGCGTGAGCCGCACCGACACACGAAGCCACGGCCGGCCCCGGCCGTGGCTTTTTTGTGCGTCCGTAGGCACGGGAAAGTGAAAGCAGACGCGGGGGTTAGCCGCGCCCATGGGAACCGATGCATCCCAAAAGCGACATAATCCGTTAAAGACATAGGCTCGGCTGAGCCTGCGACCCATTGATTGCGGAGAATCGCTTGACCCTGACCCGCCGCCGTCTCCTTCGCCGCAGTGCGCTTGCGCTCGCGGCGCCCGCCCTGACCAAGATCGGCCTGTCCGACCTCGTGCGCCCTGCCGCCGCACAGACCGCGGCGCCCGCGCCCGCCCCGGCCTGGCGGCACGGGATGTCGCTGTTCGGCGACCTCAAATATCCGGCCGACTTCAAGCGATTCGACTACGTCAACGCGGATGCGCCGAAGGGCGGCGCGGTCCGCCTGCTCGGCGTCGGCACCTTCGACAACTTCAATGTGGTGCTCATCAACTTCAAGGGGCAACTCGCCGGCGGCATCTCCATGATCTACGACCAGCTCGCCGCCAGCGCGCTCGACGAGGTCGCGGCTTCCTACGGGCTGCTCGCCGAGGCGGTGAGCCGGGCGGACGATTTCTCCTCGGCGACCTATCGGCTGCGCGCCGCGGCGAAATGGAACGACGGGCAGCCGGTGACGCCGGAAGACGTGATCTTCTCGCTCAACGCGTTCAAGGCGAACAGCCCGTTCTACGGCGGCTACTACCGCCATGTCACGAAGGCCGAGAAGACCGGCGAACGCGACGTCACCTTCACGTTCGACGGTCCGGGCAATCGCGAGCTGCCGCAAATCGTCGGCGAGCTCACGGTGCTGCCGAAGCACTGGTGGGAAGGCAAGGACAAGAACGGCAAGCCGCGCGACATCACGGCGACCATGCTCGAACCACCGCTCGGCAGCGGCCCCTACCGCATCAAGTCGTTCGAAGCGGGACGCACCGTCGTCTACGAGCGCGTGAAAGATTACTGGGGCAAGGACGTGCCGGCCCGGGTCGGCTCCGACAACTTCGACGAGGCACGCTACGTCTATTTCCGCGACTCGACGGTCGCGCTCGAAGCCTTCAAGGCCGACCAGCTCGACTGGCGTGTCGAGAACAGCGCGCAGAACTGGGCCACCGCCTACAATTTTCCGGCGGCCGCCGCGAAGCGCGTTCTCAAGGAGGAGTTTCCGATCCGCAGCAGCGGCATGATGCAAGGTTTCGCGCTCAACACACGGCGCGACAAATTCAAGGATGCGCGCCTGCGCCACGCCTTCAATTTCGCGCTCGACTTCGAGGACATCAACAGGCAGCTGTTCTACGGCCAGTACGAGCGCATCAGCAGCTATTTCTACGGCACCGAACTCGCCGCCACGGGGCTGCCAAGCCCGCAGGAGCTCGCAATACTCGAGCCGCTGCGCGACAAGGTGCCGCCGGAGGTGTTCACCACACCGTACAGCAACCCGGTCGGCGGCAATCCGGCGGCGGCGCGCAACAACCTGCGCGACGGCCTGCGCCTGATGCGCGAGGCCGGCTACGAGCTGCGCGACCAGAAAATGATCGACAGCAAGACCGGCACCCAGCTGAGCGTCGAGCTGCTGGCGGACGATCCGAGCATGGAGCGCCTCAATCTGTTCTATAAGCCCGGGCTCGAGCGCATGGGCATTGCGGTGTCGGTCCGCACCGTCGACGACACGCAATACGAGAATCGGGTACGGAACCGGGATTTCGACATCATCGTGTACAATTGGGGCGAGTCGCTCTCACCCGGCAACGAGCAGCGCAGCTATTGGAGCTCGGCAGCCGCCGACCAGCCGGGTTCGGATAATGTCGTCGGCATCAAGAACCCGGCGATCGATGCGTTGATCGACCGCATCATCTTCGCGAAAAGCCGCGATGAGCTCGTCGCCGCCACTAAGGCGCTCGACCGCGTGCTGCTGTGGAATCACTACGTCGTGCCGCAATGGACCTACCGCAAGGTGCGTTCGGCACGCTGGGACCGCTTCGGTCATCCCGACAAGATGCCCGAGTACGGCAACGCGGCGTTTCCCACCATCTGGTGGTGGGATGCCGAGCGGGCGGCGAAGACCGGAACCGGCAAGTGACGATCACGCGCCGCCACGCGTTGATGATTGCCGCGGGCGCGCTCGCAAGCGCGCGGCTGGCGGCGCCGGCGCGCGCCGCCGAGGACGTCGAGCACGCCGAGCACCACGGCATGTCGGCCTTCGGCGACCTCAAATATCCGGCCGACTTCAAGCATTTCGACTACGTCGACCCGAACGCGCCGAAAGGCGGCATGTTCTCGCAAATCGGCCCGTCGCGGCTCAACAACCAGAACTTCCTCACCTTCAACTCGCTCAACAGCTACATCCTCAAGGGCGATGCCGCCCAGGGCATGGAGATGACCTTCGCGACCCTGATGTCGCGGGCGATCGACGAGCCGGACGCGATGTACGGCTATGCGGCGCGCGCCGTGCGCGTCTCGGCCGACGGGCTCACCTACCGCTTCCTGATGCGGCCGGAGGCGCGCTTCCACGACGGCACGAAACTCACGGCGCAGGACGCGGCGTTCTCGCTCGGGATCCTGCGGGACAAGGGCCATCCGCTGATCGTCCAGCAACTGCACGATTTCGCCGGCGCGGAGGCGGAGGACGACGCAACGCTCGCGGTGCGCTTCAAGCCGGGACGCGGCCGCACCGTGCCGCTCTATGTCGCGGGCCTGCCGATCTTCTCGCGCGCCTACTACACGGCGCACCCGTTCGACCAGTCGACGCTCGACATCCCGCTCGGCTCGGGTGCCTACCGGGTCGGCCGTTTCGATGCGGGGCACTACATCGACTACGAGCGCGTGAAGGATTTCTGGGGCGCCGCCCTTCCGATCGCGGTCGGGACGAGCAACTTCGACGTCGTGCGCTACGAGTTCTATCGCGACCGCGAGGTCGGCTTCATCGGCTTCACGGCGAAGAACTACCTGTTTCGCGAAGAATTCACCTCGCGCGTCTGGGCGACCCGCTACGACTTCCCGGCGGTGCGCGACGGCCGCGTCAAGCGCGACACGCTGCCGGACGGCACACTGTCGGGCGCGCAGGGCTGGTTTCCCAACCTGCGGCGCGACAAGTTCAAGGATCGCCGGCTGCGCGAGGCGCTCATCAACGCCTTCGATTTCGAATGGACCAACAAGAACGTCATGTACGGCGCCTATCAGCGCACGGTGTCGATGTTCCAGAACTCGCCGCTGATGGCGACCGGCAAGCCGACGCCTGAGGAAGTGGCGCTGCTCGAGCCGTTCCGCGGCCAGGTGCCGGACGAGGTATTCGGCGAACCCTATGTTCCGCCGGTGTCGGACGGCTCGGGCCAGGACCGTCCGCTGCTGCGCAAGGCGAGCGCGCTGCTCACGCAGGCAGGCTTCACGCTCAAGGACGCCAAGCGCGTCGACCCGAAGGGCAATCCGTTCACCATCGAGTTCCTGGTGGACGATCCGACCTTCGAGCCGCACCACATGGCCTATATCAAGAATCTCTCCATGCTCGGCATCGACGCGAACATCCGCGAGGTCGATGCGGTGCAGTACAAGGCGCGGGTGGACGACCGCGACTTCGACATGACGGTCGAACGCCTGACTTTCCTCAACACGCCGGGCGACGAGTTGCGCGCGTTTCTCTCGTCGGCGGCCGCGCGCATCAACGCCTCGTTCAACGTCGGCGGCATCGCCGACCCGGTGGTCGACGCCCTGATCGAGAAGGCGATTGCGGCGGACAGCCGGCCGGCGCTCACGACCGCCTGCCGCGCGATCGATCGCGTCATCCGCGCCGGCCGATATTGGGTGCCGCAATGGTATCGTCCCACGCACCTGATCGCTTATTGGGACGTGTTCGGCCACCCGAGCGCGCCGCAGCCGCGCTACGACCGCGGCATCCCGGACACCTGGTGGTATGACCGCGACAAGGCCGCCGCGCTCGAGCGCGCGGGCTGACGAACAGGCAGATGAGAGAGAACTGATGGCCGCTTATCTGGTTCGCCGCCTGCTGCTGATGATCCCGACGCTGTTCGGCATCCTGCTGGTGTCGTTCGTGGTGGTGCAGTTCGCGCCGGGCGGGCCGGTCGAGCGCGTACTGGCGCAGCTCTCCGGCATGGACACCGGCGCAGGCTCGCGCATCGGCGGCGGGGGCGGCGACTTCGGCGCCCGCAACCTGCCGGGCGCCGGCCAAGGCGACATCAATTCCAAATACCGCGGCGCCCAGGGCCTCGACCCCGACTTGATCAAGAAGCTGGAGCAGCAGTTCGGCTTCGACAAGCCCGCCTATGTCCGCTTCTTCATCATGGTGAAGAACTACCTGATGTTCGATTTCGGCCGGAGCTTCTTCCGCGACATCAACGTTATCGACCTCATCAAGGAGAAGCTGCCCGTCTCGATCTCGCTCGGCCTGTGGATGACGCTGATCACCTACCTGGTCTCGATTCCGCTCGGCATCGCCAAGGCGGTGCGCGACGGAACCCGCTTCGACACCGTCACCTCGAGCGTCATCGTCATCGGCTACGCGGTGCCCGGCTTCCTGCTTGCGATCTTCCTCATCGTCCTGTTCGCCGGCGGCTCGTTCTGGAATTTCTTTCCGTTGCGCGGGCTCACCTCCGACAATTGGGCGCAGCTCCCCTGGTACGGCAAGATCACCGACTACTTCTGGCACATCACGCTGCCGATCATCGCCATGATGGTCGGCTCGTTCGCCACCATGACGCTGCTCACCCGCAACTCGTTCCTCGACGAGATCCGCAAGCAGTACGTGCTTACGGCGCGCGCCAAGGGATTGAGCGAGCGCCGAGTGCTGTACGGCCACGTCTTCCGCAACGCCATGCTGATCGTCATCGCGGGCTTCGCCGGCACGTTCGTGGGCGCGTTCTTCGGCGGCTCGCTGCTGATCGAGACGATCTTCTCGCTCGACGGCCTCGGCCTCCTGAGCTTCGAGAGCGTGCTCAACCGCGACTATCCGGTGGTGTTCGCCAATCTCTACATCTTCGCGCTGATCGGCCTCGTCGTGAACCTGATCTCCGACTTCACCTATACGCTGGTCGATCCGCGCATCGATTTCGAAACGCGGGAGGTGTGAGGTGGACGCCCGCCTCCCCAACGGCATTCCCGAGACCCCGATGACCACGCCGACCGGTCCGGTGCTGGCGCCGGCGCGCGCGCGCATCGTGCTCAGCCCGCTGAACCGCCGGCGCTGGGAGAACTTCAAGCGCAACCGGCGCGGCTACGTCTCGCTGTGGATCTTCATGGTGCTGTTCGTGCTGTCGCTGTTCGCGGAATTCATCGCCAACGACCAGCCGATCTACATCCGCTACGAAGGCAACTCCTATTTCCCGATTTTCGTCAGCTATCCGGACACGAATTTCGCCGAAAAGGGAGACCCGGACGCGCTCGGTACCGCAGCCGATTATCGCAACGACCCCGACCTGATCGCACGCATCCAAAAGAAAGGCTGGATTCTCTGGCCACCGATCCGCTTCCACTATGATACCCGCGTCGCCAACCCGCCGATGCCGTTTCCCTCCAAGCCGACCTGGGCATTGACCACGGAGGACTGTACAAACGCCGTCAAAGGCAAGTTCGCGAAATGCGACGACAAGCTCGAGCCCAATTGGCTTGGCACCGACATCAATGGCCGCGACGTGGTCGCGCGGCTGATCTACGGTTTCCGCCTCTCGGTCCTCTTCGGACTGGTCCTCACCATTCTGTCCTCGGTGATCGGCGTCGCGGCGGGTGCCGTGCAGGGCTATTTCGGCGGCTGGACCGACCTGCTGTTCCAGCGCTTCATCGAGATATGGACATCGGTCCCGGAGCTATACCTGCTGCTGATCCTGTCGGCCGTGCTGCCGCAGGGCTTCTTCGTCCTGCTCGGAATTCTGCTGCTGTTCTCGTGGGTGCGCCTGGTCGGTTTGGTGCGGGCCGAATTCCTGCGCGGCCGCAATTTCGAGTACATCCAGGCGGCCCGCGCGCTCGGCGTCTCCAATGCGGTGATCATGTTCCGTCATCTTCTGCCCAACGCCATGGTCGCCACGCTGACGTTTCTGCCGTTCATCCTGTCGAACTCGGTCATGACATTGACGGCGCTCGATTTCCTCGGCCTCGGCCTCCCGCCGGGCGAACCCTCGCTGGGTGAATTGCTCAACGAGGGCAAGGCCAACGTCAACGCGCCGTGGCTCGCGCTCTCCGGCTTCTTCACGGTCTCGATCATGTTGTCGCTGCTGATCTTCATCGGCGAGGGCGTGCGCGACGCCTTCGACCCGCGCAAGACGTTCCGGTGATCGCCATGGCCGAGCCCGCAGCCCCGCTCCTCTCCGTCCGCGACCTGTCGGTCGCGTTCCGCCAAGGCGGCCGCGAGACGCTCTGCGCCGACCGCGTCTCGTTCGACATCCGCAAGGGCGAGACCGTCGCGCTGGTCGGCGAGTCGGGCTCGGGCAAGTCGATCACGGCGCTCTCCGTGATGAAGCTCCTGCCCTATCCGCAGGCGTACCATCCGTCCGGCAGCATCGTCTTCAAGGGCAAGGATCTGATCCCGGCGTCGGAAGCCGAGATGCGGCAGGTGCGCGGCGACGATATCTCGATCATCTTCCAGGAGCCGATGACGTCGCTCAATCCGCTGCACACCATCGAGAAGCAGATCGCCGAGATCCTCGCCGTGCACCGAGGCATCGTCGGCGCCGCGGCGCGCGCGCGGGTGATCGAGCTGCTCGGCCAGGTCGGCATTCCGGACCCGGAGAGCCGGCTCGCGAGCTATCCGCATCAGCTTTCCGGCGGGCAGCGCCAGCGCGTCATGATCGCGCTCTCGCTCGCCAACGAGCCCGACCTCCTCATTGCCGACGAGCCGACCACCGCGCTCGACGTGACCGTGCAGGCGCAGATCCTCAAGCTGCTCAAGGACCTCCAGGCGCGGCTCGGCATGGCGATGCTGTTCATCACCCACGACCTCGGGATCGTGCGCCGGGTCGCGGACCGGGTCCACGTGATGACGCAGGGCAAGATCGTCGAGCACGGGCCGGTCGAGCGCGTCTACTCGGCGCCGCAGCACGCCTACACGCGGCAATTGCTCGCCGCCGAACCGAAGAAGGAGCCGGCGCCGCTCAATCCGTCCGGCCCGATCGTGGTGCGCACCGACGACCTCAAGGTCTGGTTCCCGATCAAGCGCGGCGTGCTGCGCAAGGTGGTCGGCCACGTCAAGGCGGTCGACGGCGTGAGCATCGAGCTACGCAAGGGCGAGACCCTCGGCGTGGTCGGCGAGTCCGGCTCGGGCAAGACCACGCTCGGCCTCGCGATCCTGCGGCTCATCTCGTCGAACGGGCCGATCGTGTTCATGGGCGATCAGCTGCAAGGGCTCAAGTTCAAGGCAATGCGGCCGTACCGACGCGACATGCAGATCGTGTTCCAGGACCCGTACGGATCGCTGTCGCCGCGCATGTCGGTCTCCGACGTCATCGAGGAAGGGCTGTGGGTCCACCATCGCGAGATGCCCGCGGACGAGCGTGAACGGCGGGTGATCCGCGCGCTCACCGACGTCGGCCTCGAGCCGTCGACCCGCTTTCGCTATCCGCACGAATTCTCCGGCGGCCAGCGCCAGCGCATCGCGGTCGCGCGCGCGATCGCGCTCGAGCCGACCTTCGTGGTGCTCGACGAGCCGACCAGCGCGCTCGACATGCTGATCCAGTCGCAGATCGTCGCGCTGCTGTGCAAGCTGCGGCGCGAACGCGACCTCACCTACATGTTCATCTCGCACGACCTCAAGGTGGTGTCGGCGCTGGCGAGCCGGCTCGTGGTGATGCGCCACGGCAAGGTCGTCGAGGAAGGCCCGGCCGCCGAAGTGTTCGCGGCGCCGAAAAACGACTATACGCGTGCCCTGTTCGCGGCGGCGTTCAACCTGGAAACGGCGGCCGGCGACGTGGTTGCCGAATAGAAACGAACCGGGGGGCGCCGCGATGACCGACGACAGGACGCCGGACGCGCTGGCCGACAGTGCGGCCGATGCCACCGTGTCGCGACCCGAGGTGATCGGCGAAAGCTACCACCGGCTGGATCGCTTCTCGCTCACCTTGCGAATACCCGACCGCGAGCCGATCGACAGCGTGCGCGACGTCCTGCGCGTCGGCAAGGTGACGGCGGTGCTGCCGATCGACCTTGCGCGCGGCGAGCTGGTGCTGCTGCGCCAGTTCCGCCTGCCGGCGCATCTCGCGACCGGCCAGGGCGAGCTCACCGAGATCGTCGCCGGCCACGTCGAGGCCGGCGAGACACCGGTCGAGGCCGGCATGCGCGAGTGCGTCGAGGAGATCGGCGTGCGGCCGTCGGCGCTCTACCCGATGCTCGACTTCATCCCGGTGCCGGGGTCGAGCGACGAGCATGGGTTCATGTTTCTCGGGCTGGTCGACGCTACGCGCATCCCGGAGCGCGCCGGCGCCGCCGACGAAAAGGAGGCGACACGGCCGATGCGCGTGCCGATCGACACCGCGCTCGCGGCGCTCGAGCGCGGGCTTATGCGCAACGGCTTTCTCATCATCGCGCTGCAATGGCTGGCGCTCCATCGCGACCAACTCGACGCGATCGTCGCCGGACCGGCGGCCGCCCGATGAGCGCCCTCCTCCTGGTCATCACGGGATGGGACGCGGCGCCGTGGGAACGGCGCTTCCGCACCGCAGCGCCCGGACGCGATATCCGGCTGTGGCCGGACCGTATCGGCGACCCGGCCGGCATCGCGTATGCGGCCGCGTGGCTCCCGCCGGCGGGAATATTCTCGCAATTCAAGAATTTGCGCGCGATCTTCAGCCTGGGGGCGGGCGTCGACGCACTGCTCAAGGACCGCGCGCTGCCGCAGGTGCCGGTCGTGCGCGTGGTCGATCCCGATCTCACGCGGCGCATGACCGAATACGTGACGCTGCACGTGCTCATGCATCACCGCCGCCAGCGGCTCTACGACGCGCAGCAGCGCGAGCGCCACTGGTACGAGCACGCGCAGCCGCCCGCGCACGAGGTGCATGTGGGCATCATGGGCCTCGGCGTGCTCGGCCGCGACGCCGCCGAGGTGCTGGTGCGGCTCGGCTTCCGCGTCGCCGCCTGGAGCCGCACGCCGCGCGCGGTGGCCGGCATCGAATGCTTCGACGGCGCCGCCGGGCTCGACGCCTTCCTGGCGCGCACCGAAATCCTCGTCTGCCTGCTGCCGCATACGCCCGCGACCGAGGGGATCCTCAACCGCACGCTGCTGCGCAAGCTCAAGCGCGACGGCGCGCTCGGCGGCGCCTATCTGATCAATGCGGGGCGCGGCATGCTGCAGGTCGACTCCGACATCCTCGCGGCGCTCGACGAGGGCGCGATCGCGGGCGCGACGCTCGACGTCTTCCCGACCGAGCCGCTGCCGGCCGCGAGCCCGCTCTGGGTCCATCCGAATGTCACGATCACGCCGCACAACGCGGCCGCCTCGGTGCCGGAGGAGATCGCCGCCTATATCGTGCGCCAGATCGAGCGCTACGAGGCGGGTGGGCCGCTCGAAAACGTCATCGCGCGCGCGCAGGGATATTGAGCAGGTGCGTGGAGCGCCCGGTTAGAACTTCCGGCCGAGGCCGATGCCGCCAGTGCCGAACTTGAACTCGGTGTCCTTGTCGACCTGAATGCGCGGCGAATGATCCTTCGGATCGTCATCCTTGTCGGCCGTGTTGCGCGCCGGATTCTTCTGGTTGGGCTGGCCTTCGGCCGCGCCGGCACGCCCGTGCAGGGTTGCGTGATGGTCGGCTGACAGCCCGACTGGGCGACAGCGTCGCCCGGCACGGCGAAGAAGGCCGATGCAGCGATAACCGCAACCACGACTGCGAACTGGATGCGCATGGCGACCTCGATCGAGCATCGACGGCAATGACGCCATCCTAGTCCCGCCGCGATCGGGTATCCAGCCGGATCAGCGGTTCGCCAGGCGCTTGACCGCCATAATCTCGCTGCCGCCGGCCGCGATACGCGCCACCGCTTCCGCGATCGGCTCGGCCGCGACCGCCATATGGAACGCATTGGCGTGCAGCAGCGTCGCAGCATCGCGCACGATCGCGACATGGCCCTTCCAGAACACGAGATCGCCGCGCCGCAGGGCGGCAGGCTCGGCCGCGATCGCCTCGCCGAGCGCACGCTCCTGCATGTCGCTGTCGCGCGGGCACACGATGCCGGCGGCGGTCAGCGCGATCTGCACGAGCCCCGAGCAGTCGATCCCGAGGCTGGTCTTGCCACCCCACAGATAGGGCACGCCGAGGAAGCGCTCGGCGACCGCAACGAAGTCGGGCTCGGTCGCGTCGAGCGGCGCGAGATGCCGCGCCGGCACGTAGCCCGATGGCGTCACGGCGAACGGCTCCTCGGTTCGCGTCACCGCCATCCGGCAACCAAGCGAGAAGGCCGCGACCGGCGGCAGCTTGATCGAGCGGCCGGGAAACGCCAGCGTGCGCAGCACCGCGACCTTGTGGGTCGCGGCCGGTCCGGGGGCGGCGAGCGCATTGGCGGGCAGCCAGCCGACGTAGCCGTCGGCCGCAAGCTGGCCCCAGCACCAGCCTTCCTCGTTGCTGTCGTAAACCGTGACGCGCTCGCCGCGCAGCGCCTCGGTGTCGAGCGACGCATCGGGCGCGGGCTCACGGCGCAGCGGCGCGCTCTCGTCGCGCACCTCGCGCTCGATCCCCTCGACGAAGCGCGCTGCCTCGACCCGCCCCTTGAGATGCGCGGCCGCGAGATCCGGGCGCGCCGGGGTGAGACGCGGATCGAGCGCGTTCATGCCGCGCGTCGCGTCGGCCGCGCTAGCCATAGCGCTCGGCCAGATAGGAATAGACCGCACGCGCGGCCTGGCATTCGCCGCCCTCCGGGCGACCGGGCTTCGCGGACGGCACCCAGGCGTAGATGTCGACGTGCAGCCACGCCTTGGCGGCGGCGACGAAGCGATTGAGGAATAGCGCGCAGATGATCGAGCCCGCAAAGCCGCCGGTGCCGATATTGCTCATGTCGGCAACCTTGGACTCGAGCATCGCGTCATAGGCGGGCCACAGCGGCAGCCGCCACAGCGGATCGTTCTCGGCGCAGGCGCGGCGCGCGACCGCGCGGGCGAGCTCCTCGTCATGGGTATAGAACGGCGGCACGTCGGGCCCGAGCGCGACGCGCGCGGCGCCCGTCAGGGTGCCCATGTCGACCAGCAGATCAGGCGCCTCCTCGTCCGCGAGCGCGAGCGCGTCGGCGAGGATGAGCCGGCCTTCCGCATCGGTATTGCCGATCTCGACGGTCAGCCCCTTGCGCGAGCGATAGATATCGCGCGGCCGGAACGCATCGCCGGCGATCGCGTTCTCGACCGCCGCGACCAGCACGCGCAGGCGCAGCTTGAGGCCGCGCGCCATGATCATGTGGGCGAGCGCAAGCACGCTCGCGGCGCCGCCCATGTCCTTCTTCATCAGCAGCATGGCGCTGTCGGGCTTGATGTCGAGCCCGCCGGTGTCGAAGCAGACACCCTTGCCGACCAGCGTCACCTTGGGCGCGCTTTCGTCGCCCCACCGCATGTCGATCAGGCGGGGCGCGCGCGCCGTCCCCTTGGCGGCGCGGCCGACCGCGTGGATGAGGGGAAAATTCTGCGCCAGCAGGCCGTCGCCCGTCACCGCGCTGATCGCGGCGCCGTGCCGTTCCGCGAGTTGCCGCGCCGCCGTCTCGAGCTCGGCCGGGCCCATGTCGTTGGCCGGCGTGTTGATGAGATCGCGCGCCAGGAAGACGGCCTCGACGATGCGCGACAGGTCCTCGCCGTCGACGCTCTGCGGCACTTCCAGGCGGGCGTCCTTGGCGTCGCGCTTGCGATAGCGGACAAACTGATAGGAGCCGAGCGCAAACGCGAGCGCCGCGAGCCGCGCGTCGCCCGGCGGGTCGACGAGCCGATAAGTTCCGTCGGGCAACAGGCCCGGCAGCCGTCCGGTCGCGAAGGGATCGCGCGCCGGCTTGTCGTCCGCATCGAGGCCGAACAGGACGCCGGACAGACTGCCGTCGGATGCCGGCAGCAGCAGATGCCGACCGGCACGCGGCTCGAAGCCGGCTGCGTCCGCAAAGGCGCGCCCCGCCGCATCGAGGCCGACGCGGACCGCGGGCCAGGTCGCGGCCGTGACGCAACGGATGGGAACCGCGGCAGCGCCCGGCGTGGCGAAGATCGGGTGCATGAGGCGTGACCCCGAGATCAATGGCGCGGCAGCGCCGACGCTGCACACGCGGCTTCCTTTGCCGCAATCGCGCGGATGAGCGCAGACATCATTTCGAACTCGCCTCGCTGGTTGCCACGCACCAATTCGACAGCATCGCCGAACGAGCGACCTTTGCATGGCGGACGGCCGAACGACAATCCGCCATGCCGGGCAGGCTGTCGGAGACAAGCGGGGCGGCCGCGCCACGATTGGCGACACGGCGCCAAGCCTGCCGCCTTAACGAACCGTTAGGGTTAACGTTCTACTACTCGCGACGGCTGGGTAGCGCCGGGGCTGCGCAAGGCCCGGCGGAGTAAATGACGGCCATGCGTCCACCCTCCAGCCGCACCACCCGGCTTCTCGCCAGCGCCGCCCTGCTCGGTTGCGTCGCGCTCACGACGGCGGGCTGCGTCACCACCGCCAGCAACAACGGCGTGACCGGCTCGATCGCGGCCACCACGCCGCCGCCGCGCACCGACGCCGAGTGGCGCAGCGAAGCCGCCACCCAGGCCGCGCGCTACCGCTCCAATCCGACCGATCCCGATGTGGCGCTCGCCTATGCGCGGGCCCTCACGGCGCTCGGCGAGCGCGCGCAGGCCGCCTCGGTGCTCGAGCAGGCCTCGATGCACCATCCGGAGAACAGGGCATTGCTCGGCGCCTACGGCCGTGCCCTCGCCGACGTCGGCAAGTATGCCCAGGCGCTCGACGTGTTCAGCCATGCGCATTCGCCGGATCAGCCCGACTGGCACATCCTGTCGGCGCAGGGCGCGGTCCTCGATCAGATGGGGCGTCACGATGACGCTCAGCGCTACTATTCGAGCGCGCTCAAGATCGTTCCCGAGGAGCCGGCGGTGCTGTCCAATCTCGGCCTGTCCTACGCGCTGTCGAAGGACCTGCCGAAGGCCGAGGCGACGCTGCGGCGCGCGGTCGCGCAGCCGGGTGCCGACCCGCGGGTGCGTCAGAACCTCGCCCTCGTGGTCGGCCTGCAGGGCCGCTTCGCCGAGGCCGAGAGCATCGCGCGCGCGGATCTTCCGCCCGACGAAGCGGCCGCCAACGTCGCCTATCTCAAGCAGATGATGTCGGATCACAACGACTGGGCGAAGATCGCGTCGACGCCGGGGCCGGCCAGCAAGAAGACAAAGCCCCGACGGACCGCCCAGCAGCGCAGCGACGACGTGATCAATTGAACGCCGCCATCGCCTTGATGGCCGCCGGTCCGAGAATCACCACGAACAGGACCGGCAGGAAGAAAACGATCATCGGCACCGTGAGCTTGGGCGGCAGCGCGGCTGCCTTCTTCTCGGCTTCGGACATGCGCATGTCGCGGTTTTCCTGCGACATGACACGCAGGGTCTGCGCCATCGGCGTGCCGTAGCGCTCGGCCTGCTGGAGCGCGAGGCAGACCGCCTTGACGCCGTCGAGATCGGTACGCTTGGCGAGGTTCTCGTAGGCTTGCTTCCGGTCTGGCAGATAGGACAGCTCGGCGGTGGTCAGGGTCAACTCCTCGCACAGCGGAATCGACTGCGACCCGATCTCCTCGCTCACCCGCCGGAACGCCGCCTCGATCGACATGCCCGACTCGACGCAGATCAGCAGCAGGTCGAGCGCATCCGGGAACGCGCGCATGATCGACAGCTTGCGCTTCTGGATCTTGTTCTTGAGGAAGAGGAACGGCAGCTGCATGCCGAGATAGGTCGCGAGCAGGCACACGCCGAGCTTGACGCTCGTCCCCGACTCGAACTTCGCGATGACGAACATGTAGAGCAGCGAGCCCACCAGCATGACCAGCGGCACGACCATGCGGAAGAACAGGAAGGCGACATAAGGCCCCTGCCCGCGATAGCCCGCCTGCATGAGCTTCGCGCGCGCCGTCTCCTGGCCGACCCATTTTGTCAAGTTGAACTGCTCGACCACGGTCGTCATGTAGGCCTTGGGCGAGGTGCGCAACGAGACCTTCTCGTTGCGCGCCATGCGCTCGCGCTCGCGCTGGCGCATCTTCTCGCGCTCGAGTGCGACCGCCTTCATCCGCTTTTCCAGCGAGTCGCCGACGAGCAGCGGCATCGCGAACGTCATGACGGTGGCGATCGCCGCAATGCCTGCGAGCAGCATCGCGAGGAAATGCGGGTCGTGCAGCTTCTCGATGAGGAATTCGACCATGGTCAAAAATCGAAGTTGATCATTTTTTTCATCACCATGATGCCGGTGAACATCCAGAAGGCAGAGCCCGCCATCAGCATTCGGCCGAGCGGCGTGATCCACAACAGCTCGATGTAGTCGGGACTGGTGATGTAGACGATGCCCATCACCAGGATCGGCAGGCTGCCGATGATGCTGGCGGACGCCTTGGCTTCCATCGACATCGCCCGAATCTTCGCCTTCATTTTCTTGCGGTCGCGCAGCACGCGCGACAGGTTGCCGAGCGCTTCCGACAGGTTGCCGCCGGATTTCTGCTGGATGCCGATCACGATGCCGAAGAAGTTCGCCTCGGGCAGCGGCACGCGCTCATAGAGGCGGCCGCACGCCTCGCCGAGCGGCATGCCGATCGTCTGCGTCTCCACGATCGCCCGGAACTCGCTCCTGATCGGCTCCGGCGCATCCGAGACGATGACCTTCATCGAGTCGAACAGCGGCAGGCCCGCCTTGATGCCGCGCACGATGATGTCGACGGCGTCGGGAAAATGCTCGAGAAACTTGTTGTGACGGCGCTTCCTGAGGAACGACAGGATCCAGCGCGGCAGGCCGAAGGCGGCGCCGAACGCCAACCCGGCGGCGGCCAGCAACCCGCCGCCGATCACGACGACCACGACGAAGGTCGCAAGCCCAAGGACGCCCGAGCCGATGAGGAACTGCTGCTTGGTGAAGCTCAGCCCGGCTTGCTCCAGTTGCACCGAGAGCGGGGGACTCTTCTGCTTCTTGCGCCGCGCCTCGAGCTCCTTGAGCGTCTCCTCGAGCTGATCGCGGCGCAGCTTCGGCGACGCCCGCGCGGACGCCTTGGTGGCGACCCGCTCGGGCTTGGCGACGCTCTGCATGCGCCGTTCGGCCTCGCGCTCGCCGGAGAGCAACGGATAGAGGAAAACCCACGCGATCCCGCCGACGGCCGCGGCGGCGAGGAAGAACAGGGCGATGTGCTGCATCGGCATGTGGGCGGGACCTCACGCGCTCATTGCGTGGTGGCCTTCTCGGCCGCGTCGAGCGCGGCAGCGAGACGCTTCTCTTCGCCGTAGTAGCGCGCACGCTCCGCGAAACGTGGCCGCCCGATGCCGGTCGAACGATGCCGGCCGATCAGCTTGCCGGCGGCGTCCTCGCCGATCAGGTCGTAGACGAACAGATCCTGCGTGATGAGAACGTCGCCTTCCAGGCCCATCACCTCGGTGATGTGCGTGATCTTGCGCGAGCCGTCGCGCAGGCGCGCGGCCTGCACCACCACGTCGACGGAGGCGCAGATCATCTCGCGGATGGTGCGCGACGGCAGCGTGAAGCCACCCATGGTGATCATCGATTCGAGACGCGAGAGCGCCTCGCGCGGGTTGTTGGCGTGCAGCGTCCCCATCGAGCCGTCGTGGCCGGTGTTCATGGCCTGCAGCAGGTCGAATGCCTCGGGTCCGCGCACCTCGCCGACGATGATGCGCTCGGGCCGCATACGCAGGCAGTTGCGCACGAGCTCGCGCATGGTGATCTGGCCCTCGCCCTCGAGGTTGGGCGGGCGCGTCTCCAGCCGCACCACGTGCGGCTGCTGGAGCTGCAGCTCGGCCGCGTCCTCGCAGGTGATCACGCGCTCGTCGTCGTCGATATAGCGCGTGAGGCAGTTGAGCAGCGTCGTCTTGCCCGAGCCGGTGCCGCCCGACACCAGCGTGTTGACCCGGCAGCGGCCGATGATCTTGAGGATCTCGCCGCCCTCCGGCGTGATCGTGCCGTAGCGCACGAGCTGCTCGAGCGTGAGCTTGTCGCGCTTGAACTTGCGGATGGTGAGCGCGGGCCCGTCGATCGCCAGCGGCGGCACGATGACGTTGACGCGCGAGCCGTCGGGGAGACGCGCGTCGCAGATCGGGGACGATTCATCGACCCGGCGGCCGATCTGGCTGACGATGCGCTGGCAGATGTTGAGGAGCTGGTGGTTGTCGCGGAAGCGGATCGGCGTGCGCTGGATCTTGCCGGCGACCTCGATGTAGACGGTGCCGGAGCCGTTCACCATGACGTCGGCGATGTCGTCGCGCGCGAGCAACGGCTCGAGCGGGCCGTAGCCGAGGACGTCGTTGCAGATGTCGTCGAGCAGCTCTTCCTGCTCCGAGATCGACATCACGATGTTCTTGATCGCGATGATCTCGTTGACGATGTCGCGAATTTCCTCGCGTGCCGAGTCGGCGTCGAGCTTGGCGAGCTGGGCGAGGTCGATCGCCTCGATCAGGGCGCCGAAGACCGCGCCCTTGGTCTCGTAATAGCTGTCCGACTTGCGCGAGTCGTTCGCGCCGGTCGGCGGCGCCGCGCTGTGATTGGCGCCGGCGACGCGCCCGGCCTGCGGCACCGGTGCCGGAACGAGCGGCGCCGCGAGACCGGCCGACGGAAAGGCCGTGCGCCCGGTCGAGTCCGGCTCGGACGGAGCGGACGGCGTCGGCGCAGGCGTCGGCGCAGGCGTCAGTTGCGCGGGCGCCGCGGGTGCGCTGCCAACTTCAGCTCCCGGAACCGAACGCTTACCGAACACGACCCTACTCCCCGTTCCAACTCATCCGCGCACGTCCCCCGGGACGCCCGTCAGCTCAGCAACTTTCCGAGCAGCGGCCCGAACAGGCCGCCGCGCGCCTTCTTGGTCGCGACCCGGCCGGTGAGCGTCTGCGCGATCACGCGGAACATCTCGGCCGTGCGGTGGCCGGCCGCCACCTCGGCGATCATCTGGCCGTTGTTCGCCGCCGTGCCGAACACGGGCGGCTCGAACGGAATGACGGCGACGGGCTCATCCTCGAGCGCCTTGGCGAAATCCGCCGGCTTGATCTCGGGTCGCTTCGGCACGCCAACCTGATTGAGGCAGTAGAGCGGGCGGCGGTCGTTGGGACGGGCGGCACGCAGCAGGTCGACCAAGTTCTTGGCGTTGCGCAGATTGGCGAGGTCGGGCGCCGCGACGATGAGGATGTCGTCGGCGCCGATCAGCACACGCTTGGTCCAGCCCGTCCAGATGTGCGGCACGTCGAGGACCACGCACGGCACGCTCGCGCGCAACGCGTCGAACACCGGCTCGAACGCCTCGGCCGTGAAGTCGTAGACGCGGTCGAGCGTCGCGGGCGCGGCAAGCAGGCTCAGGTGGTCCGTGCATTTCGACAGCAGCCGGTCGATGAAGGCCGTGTCGATGCGATCGGGCGAGAACACCGCGTCGGCGACACCCTGCGGCGGATCCTGATTGTAGTCGAGCCCGGCGGTGCCGAAGGCGAGATCGAGGTCCGCCACCACCGAGTCGAGCCCCACGTCGCGCGCGATCGCCCAGGCGACGTTGTGCGCGACCGTCGAAGCGCCGACGCCGCCCTTGGCGCCGACCACCGCGATGATGCGTCCAACCGGCTTGGCGTCCGCAGCCGTATACAGCCCGCACACCGCCGCCACCACATCGAGCGTCCGCACCGGCGCGATCAGATACTCGCTCACGCCGCGCCGAATCAGCTCGCGGTACAGGGTAATGTCATTGAAGCGCCCGACCACGATGACGCGCGTGCCCTCGTCGCAGACTTGCGAGAGCTCGTCGAGCCCGGCGAGAATGTCGTCGGTGCGCGTCTCCGTCTCGATCATGATGACGTTGGGGGTCGGCGAGCTGCGATAGGCCTCGGCCGCGGCCGTGATGCCGCCCATCTGCACGCGCAGATGTGCCTTGGCCATGCGGCGGTCCTCGGACGCCGCCTGCACGGACGCGGCCGTCTCCACGCTGGTGCAAAACGCCTGAATCGAGACGCGCGGCGCGGGCGCGATGTAGTCCTCGCGCTCGGCCGCCCCGGGCGCGGTATCCATCGTCTCGGCGGGCTGCAGGTTGGACTTCATGTCAATTCCCGACGTCGCTGATCTTGCCTTTGTTCTCGTTCGGATAGTTCGTGGCCGTGCTCTCGCCCTTGCGGTACTTGTCGAGCACCACGGCGCGGCGCGCCTCGTACGCCGGCGTCTCGCCGCGCGGCTGCACAAGGTCGGCCGGATTGTCGATCTGGGCGGCCAGGTTGCGCTGGGTGGCGCAGCCGAGATTCCAATAGGGCTTGTTCTGCTCGTACTCCGCGACGTCGGCAGGGCCGAGATCATGCGGCCACAGCCCGCACGGGCCCGCCTTGGCGGTGATGCGCGGGTAGGTGAGGCGGACGGCCGCAAGCCGGTCGGGATTGAGCGGCCGATAGGTGCGCACCAGCAGGCCCTGCGGCGGCACCCCGGCCGAGGTCAGGATCGAGGTGATCTCATGGGTCGAATCGGCGGCCGCGCGCGCGTTCGCGGTGCCGGCCGGCACGTCGACGACGATCCCGCCGGTCGCCTCGCGCTTCCAGCGCTGCGCCAGCGCCAGCACGTCGGCGCGCTGCGCCGGCGTGAGATCGCCCCGGCTGGAGCCGATGAAGAGGTCGACGGTGTGCGTGCCTTCCTGCAGCGTGATCGGATGACGCTCGCGATAGTCGTTCGGCACCGCGTCGACTGTGTCGTGCGTCGTGTAGCAGCCGGCGAGCGAGGCCGCCAAAGCCGCGGCCGCTGCGAGGCGGCCGGCCTTGGCGCCGCGCCCGATGATCGCGCCCATCACGGATGTCATCACTGCGTCTCCCCGGCCACTCATTGCATGATGAAGCCGAATGGGCCGTTGTAGGTGTGCTTCGGCTCTACGCCGCCGGCGACCCCGTAGATACGATTGAGCCGTCCCATCAGGATCTGCGCCGGATCGCTCACGTCCGCGTAGCCGTCGTCGGGCCGCGACAGGTCCTTCTGCGCGACCGGATGCACAATGTAGGGCGTGACGATGATCATCAGCTCGGTCTGGTTATTGACATAGTCGCGGCTGCGGAAGAGCGGGCCGAGGATCGGAAGCTGCTGCAAGCCGGGGATCCCGTTGATCGCCTGCTTGGTCTGCTCCTGGATCATGCCCGCCATGGCGAGCGAGCCGCCGGACGGGATTTCCACCGTGGTGTCGGCGCGGCGAACCCGGATCGACGGGATGGTGATGTTCTGCGTCGCGCCCGGCACCGTCAGCGCCAGCGCGTTGTCGGTCGACAGGTCGGAGACCTCGGTCATGACCTTGAGGCTGATGCGCCCTTCCGACTGCACCACGGGCGTGAAATTCATGCTGACCCCGAATTTCTTGAAGTCGACCGTCGCCTGGCAGAGCGGGGGCGACTTGGTGGTGTCGCAGCTCAGGCCGGCGGGTATCGGAAACTCGCCGCCGGCGAGGAAGGTCGCGCTCTCGCCCGAGATGGCGCTGAGCGTCGGCTCCGCGAGCGTGCGGATCACGCCGGCGCGCTCCATCGCCTGCAGCGTCGCGGTGGTGTTGGCCGACGCGCCGAACGTGCCGGTGACCGCGCTGGCGGTGAGCGGCTGCCCGAATGCGCTGAACGGATTGGTGCTGGAGAAGTTGAGCACGGCCGTGCCTTGCCCGACATTGGCGTTGAGGTTGATGCCGAGCTGCTTGACGACGTCGCGCTGAACCTCGGCGACGGTCACCTTGAGCATCACCTGGTCGCGCCCCTTCACGACGATGGCGTTCACGACCTTGCCGTCGCCGGCGAGGCGGGTCGCGACGTCGTAGGCCTGCTGCGCCTCGATCGGGCTCGACAACGTGCCGGACAGCACCACGCCATCGCCGACGCCTTCGATCCGCAGGTCCGCATTGGGAAACATCTGCCGCAGCGCCGCGCGCACGCCATTGAGGTCGCGCGTCACCGCGATGTCGAAGCCGGCAAGCTGGCGCCCCTGCGCGTCGAAGAAGAACACGCTGGTCTGCCCGACCGCGACGCCGATCAGATAGGCGCGGCGCGCCGACCGCACCACCGCGTTGGCGATCTTCGGGTCGGCGACCAGCACGTCCTTGACGTCGCCCGGCAGGTCGATCACCACCGACTTGCCGACGCCGAGCGGAATGAAGTTCGCGCCCGCATCGCTCGCGGCCACGAGCACGCCTGGCGCGCTGACGCGCGCGCCCGGTTGCGTACCGACATGCACGGCCGGCGCGCGGGTATCGACCGCAAGCTCGGCAGCACGGACGCGATCGAGCGACGACGGCGCCATTGCGACGATCGCTGCCAGCGCCGCGATGCGGATCAGCGCCCTGTTAGCCATGCGGCTCGTCCTTTCCCGAATTTTCATCTCGACATGATCGAGGTCGAGACCCCGAACCGGATGGTGTTGAGGCGATTGCCGCGCGCCTGCGGAGCTTCCTCGGCGGCCTGCTTCTGCGTGGCATCGACGAGGCTGCGCAGCGTGAGCGACAGCGTGCCGGTCTGGCGCGCGGCCGCGAGCAATTCGGCCTGACGCTGCGTCAGCTCGAGGGTCGCGGTCTTGCCGACCACGACACGCTGGCCTTCCTTCTCCTGCACCAGCTGGTCGATGGCGAGCACGCGCACGTCGCTGAGGATCGTCTCGCTGACGTGCAATTCGACGCCGCTCGCCTTTTCGGCCTCGCGATCTCGGCGCGACAGGATCACGTCGACACGGTCGTTCGGCAGGATGAAGCCGCCCGCGCCGGTCTCGGCCGAGATCTCCGTCGAATAGGCGCGCATCCCCGACGGCAGGATCGCCGCCATGTAGCCGGAGCCCTTGGCGCGGATCACCTTGTTCTCGCGAACGGGCTCGCCCGCCGCCATCGGAACGCGAACGATCGCGCCGGTGAATTGCGCGAGCGCGTCGGGGTGCTCGTTCTTGCGGATGAAGGCCGGATTCACGGCCGTGGCCGGCCAGGTCTGCCACTGCACATCCTGGGCGGTCAGCGCCTGGCCGATGCCAACGTCCTTGGCGGCCACCAGCACGTCGGCGGTGGCGATCTGCGGCACCGGCGGAGGCGGGGGTGGGGGCGAACCGCCTATTCCGCCGGCCAAAAAGGCCGCAAGGCCGCCGGCAGCGACCGCGATACCCAGAACGACAAGACGCGCGGCTTTCATACGCTTCACTTCCCGCAGAACGCGGCAGCCAGCGGCTGCCTTGGCGGGATTTCACCAGCCAAAGGTCAATTCATGGTTAATGAGGCGTATCTAAATGAAGCTAATCGACGGTTTCCGCCGATCGCCCAGGTGCTCGCGTCCTGCTCAGCGGTGCAGAGCCTGCATCCAGATCGTCGACGGATAGATCACCAGCGCCGCAACCGCGAGCGCGATGCCGTAAGGCACGCCGCCGCCCGGCTTGTGCAGCCGCTCGGCCCACTCCCGGCCGGTCAGGAGCGATGGCATCGCGAATTTGCGGAATTCGATCAGCGCCAGGGTGAGCACGCCGCCGAAGATCGAGGCATAGAGCAGGTAATCGAGGAGATGGGCCCAGCCGAGCCACAGCGCCGTCGCGGCCGCGAGCTTGGCGTCGCCGCCGCCGACCCAGCCGCACAGGAAGAACGTGAACGTCACGGCCAGCACGAGGCCGGCGGCGCCCGCGTGGTTGAGCATGTCGTTGAACGGCATGCCGGTGCCGACCGCCAGCGCCACGAATCCGGCGACCAGGATGAGGGAAATCCGGTTCGAGATCGTCATCGTGAAGAAATCGCTCGACGCCGCGAACGCCATGACGGTCGGAAAGATCAGAAGCCGCGCCGCGTCGATGATCAAGCTCATCATGGGTCAACTCGTGAGGAGAAACGGTCTCGCGAAATTTGACAACGCGATGGTGTGATCGGGCGAACGGTCGCGATCCTTCAGGCGAATGAGCTGCGGGACGTCGGCGTCACGCGCGGCGTCGTCATCATGACGGCCGTCTCACCGACCGGCGAACTCGCCCGATATGCGCCGCGATCGTCGCGCCGGAAGCGTATGACGATGGACATTCCACCCTCCCGAGGTAGCCGCACGATCCGAACCCGCGGCCAAGATACCGCAAGACCTCACAACGGAATGTAAAGAGGCGGCATGCCGCGCGGCCGCGCGATCCGGCGCCGCGGGCGCGGGCAAAAAAAGAGGCCCCGCGCACAAGGGCGGGGCCGCTTCAAGCTGGTGCGTCGGCCGCTTACTTGCCGGCGTTGCCGAGCTGGCTCGACACGCTCGAGAACGTGTTCTTCAGCTGGCCGCCGAGGGTATTGACGGTCGCGATGATCGCGACGGAGATGCCGGCCGCGATGAGGCCGTATTCGATGGCGGTTGCGCCGCTCTCGTCACGCAGGAAACGCTTGAACACAGACATGTTGCTCTCCCAAAGTTATCGACGGAGTTCCGCCGAAACTGTCATGCGTTATGCCCGAGAAGTTAAAAGGATGAGTAAAGGGCAACCCCCGGATTTTCGAGTAATGCTTCTGCAAGCTTGCTATCGTGAACGAATGGTAGCTGCGTTCGGATGCGCTCAAAAACAAAAGGGCCCCGGCACGGCCGGGGCCCTCCACAAATTGGCTGGCGAACTTACTTGCCGGCGTTGCCGAGCTGGCTCGACACGCTCGAGAACGTGTTCTTCAGCTGGCCGCCGAGCGAGTTGACGACGGCGATGATGGCAACCGAAATGCCGGCGGCGATGAGGCCGTATTCGATCGCGGTCGCACCGGACTCGTCCTTCGCGAACTGCATGAGGGTCTTCATGGCTTGCTCCTGGATCCACGTGGCTGTCTGAGCTCGGCCCACGCGACCGTTTGTTTCCCGGCCGATCTGGACCATGACGCAAGGCTATCCGCGCGCTGTTGCTTCTCGGTTAATCGGCATACGTAAACACCGTGGTTCCATCGATCTTTTGCCCATGGTTAACGCGCGCTTGCGGCCCTCGAAGATACGCCCGAACGGCGAGATGCCTGCCGCGGACGCATGTCGCCGACGCGGGCTTTCGCGCCCCGCAGTGCCGCCGACTGCACGCAATTTTGGACTTCGTTCACCATTTTATCGTCAACTAGAACTGTATTTCCGTTGCGGCCGTGCGTATCGCGGTCGTCGGATCCGCGTAATGGTTCGGAGAGTTCCGATGACGGCACAATCTGCGTATCGCGGGCGTCGGCTCGCCTGGGTGCTGGTGCGCGCGGCGATCGTCTTCATGCCCGTCTTGATGCCCGTCCTGGCCGGACCAGCGCATGCCGCCGACACCATCAAGGTCGAGGTCGACCGCGCCACGATCACCAAGCTGCCGGCGCATGTGTCCACCATCGTGATCGGCAATCCGCTGATCGCGGACGTGACCGTTCAGCCCGGCGGCCTCCTGGTGATCACCGGCAAGGGTTACGGCACGACCAACATGATCGCCCTCGACCGTTCCGGCGCCGTGCTGAGCGAGCACAACATCGAGGTTCTCGGCCCGCGCGGCAGCGTCGTGGTCGTCTACCGCGGCGTCAATCGCGAGTCCTACAGCTGCGCGCCGGATTGCGAGCGCCGCATCACGCTTGGCGATGCGCCGGAATATTTCGAGGCGACGATCGGCCAGGCGACCAGTCGCGCCTCGCGGGCGCAAGGCGCCACTCCGGCGCAACACTGACGCCATGGCGCTTTGGCGCACTTGAGACACAGCCGACCGCGCGAACTTGGTTAGCGGCATCTCAACAGGGCGCCGGCAGGGCCGGCGTCGACCGAAACAATTCGACAATAAGTTTTCAGTAAAAGACGAAGCATCCGTAACGCCGATGCAATTCGGATTCGGGATATTTCGTCCATGATCGAGACGACGCGGAGCAAGATCAAGCGCAAGATGCGACGGCTCGCGCGGCTCGCTTCGCCGCGCCGCTTCGCGCGCCATCAAGGCGGCTCGTCCGCTGTCGAGTTCGGACTGATCCTGCTGCCGTTTCTCGCGCTCATGTTCGGCATCATGCAGACCGCGCTGGTCTTCTTCGCCGATCAGACGCTGCAGACGGCGGTCTCCGAACTCGGCACGGCTGATCCTCACCGGCCAGGCGCAGAGCCAGGGCCTCAACGCCACCACGTTCAAGAACGCGGTGTGCGCGCGCGTCTACGGGCTGTTCAACTGCCAGAGCGGCATCTACGTGAACGTGCAGACCTATTCGAGCTTCGGCAACATCACCTATACGCCGCCGCTCGACAGCAAGGGCAACCTGGACGCGTCCGGCTTCAGCTACAATCCGGGCGGGCCGGGCGACATCGTCGTCGTCCAGCTCTATTACCAGTGGCCGATCTTCTTCAACCTCATGGATTTCAGCTCGCTCAGCAACATGGCGGGCGGCAAGCGGCTGCTCGTCGCCACCGCCGCGTTCCGCAACGAGCCCTATAACTGAGGCGCTTCGCCATGACCCATCACGGCATAAGCCGCTCTTTGCTGGCAAGGTTTCGCGGCTTCGCGACCAACCAGGACGGCGTTTCGGCGGTCGAGTTCGCGATCCTGCTGCCGCTGATGCTGACGCTCTATCTCGGCGGCGTCGAGATATCGCAGGCGGTCAGCGCCGACCGCAAGACGACGCTGGTGGCGCATACGGTCGGCGACCTCACGGCGCAGGCGTCTAACGTGGCGTCGAGCGACGTCACCAACATCCTCAGCGCCGCCTCGGCCGTCGCCTACCCGTTTCCGGCCACCAACTTCAAAGTGACGCTGTCGAGCGTGTGCATCGACTCGACCGGCACCAAGGCGACGATCGGCTGGAGCCAGGCGCTCAACGGGTCGGTGCGCACCGGCACGGTCACGAGCTCCATTCCGACCGCGCTCATGGTGGCCAATACGTCGCTCATCTGGGGCGAGGCAACCTACGCGTACAAGCCGACCATCGGCTGGACGATCACCGGCACGCTCAACCTGAAAGACCAGTTCTTCCTGCGCCCGCGCCTGAGCTGCTCGGTGACGCTGAACTCGGCGAACGGCTGCTGCTGAGCGATCGACGAGCTTGACTACGCGATCGGCAGCGCCGTCGTCGACTTGATCTTCTCCATCGCGAAGCGCGACGTGACGTTCTTCAGCGGCACCGCCGCGATCAGCCGCTTGTAGAACGTGTCATAGCCGGCGATGTCCGGCACGACCACGCGCAGCATGTAGTCGACATCGCCGGCCATCCGGTAGAATTCCAGCACCTCCGGCATCGCCCCGACGATTTGCGCGAAGCGCGTCAACCACCCTTCCGAATGATCCTCGGTCTCGACCGAGACGAACACCGTGACGCCGAGCCCGAGCTTGTCCTGGTCGATGACCGCGACGCGCTTCTGGATCACGCCATCGCCTTCGAGCCGCTGGATGCGCTTCCAGCACGGCGTCGATGAGAGGCCGACCCGGTTGCCGATCTCGGCGACCGACAGCGAGGCATCCTCCTGAAGCACGGCGAGAATTTTCCGGTCGATGGCATCCATGTTGGCGCCCCTCGGCCGATGGGATGAAGATACCGGCCGAGCACCAATATAGGGATATTTATTCCCTTCTGGAAGTCATTTGTGCGGGAGAATAGAAATATATTTTACGCGATGCCGGACTTAACGGAGCATCGCGTCCACCTCGTGCCGCATCGGCGCGGCCGCGCTGCCGCCGAAGCGCGCGCACTTGAGGGAGGCCGCCGCAGCCGCAAAGCGCAGCGCTCCCTCGGTGTCGCGGCCCTCGATGAGCGCCAGCGCAAAGGCACCGTGGAAGACGTCGCCCGCCGCGAGCGTGTCGACGGCGGTCACGCGAAAGACCGGCAGCTGCCGGATCGCGTCCGCCTCGTCGCGCCACAGCACCGGGCTCGCGCCATTGGTCACGGCGATGAACGCGTTGGTGCGCTCCCCGAATTGCCGCAGCGCGGCCGCGAGATCGTCCGTCCGCATGGTCGCGCGCAGCCCCTCGGCGGAGAACACGATGTGCGAGCAGGCCGCGAACAAGGGATCATCCGGCTGCGCCGGCTTGTCGGCGTCGAGCACGACCGGGACGCCGCGCCGCAGCGCCGACCGGCAGATCGGCAGCGTGAAATTGGGGAAGCGGTTGTCGGAGAGCACGGCGTCGGTCGCGGCCGCGAGCGCATCCGCGTCCCGCGGCGCCACCGCATCGAGCCGATGGTCGCGATAGGTCGCGATGGTGCGCTCGCCGCGCGCGTTGACGAAGATCGCCGAGATCGCCGACGCGACTCCGTCGAGCCGGACGCACCCGCTGCAGTCGACGCCCTCGGGCGCGAGCCCGGCCACGATGCGGTCGCTGATCGGCTCCCGCCCGGCCGGGCCACCGAGCGGACCCGCGAAACTCGCCTGCCCGCCCAGCCGCGCGATCGCGATCGCCGCATTGGCGGCGCAGCCGCCGCCGACCGCGACGAACTCGCTCGCCTGCGCCTTGCCGTCGGCGGGCGGAAACTCGTCGAGGCGGAAGATTTCGTCGAGCACCGCGATTCCGGTGCAGAGGATGCGCGGAGCCGCGCCCGTGCCGGCCGCACTAGTCGAAGGCAACGACGTCACCTTCGACCCAGGCGCGGATGATGTGATGCGCGATCGCGACCGGCGGCGGCGTGCCGAGCCCGTCGGGATGCCGGCGCAGCAGCATCAGCGCGACCTCGTCGCGATCGAACCAGCGGGCGCCTTCGAGCTCGGACGCATCGACCTTGATGTCGCGATCGAGCGCCTCGGCATGGCAGCCGATCATCAGCGACATCGGGAACGGCCACGGCTGCGACGCGAAGTAGGCGACGCGCCCGCACGAGATGCCGGCCTCCTCGTGCACCTCGCGGCGCACCGCCTCCTCGATGTTCTCGCCCGGCTCGACGAACCCGGCGAGGCACGACCACATCGCGGATGCAAAGCGCGCGGAACGGCCGAGCAGACATTGCTCGCCGCGCACCGCCAGCATGATGACGACCGGGTCGGTGCGGGGGAAATGCTCGGTCTTGCAGACCGGGCAGGCGCGCTTCCAGCCCGCCTCGGCGAGATCGGTCGCCGCGCCGCAGTTGGGGCAGAAGCGGTGACGTGCGTGCCAGGCGAGCAGCGCCTTCGCCTCGGCGAGCGGCGGCAGGTGCTCGGGCGCGACCAGGCCTTGCACGGCGATCGAGCGCAGATCGGTGACGAGGAAGTCGTCGCGCGCCTTGAGGCTCTCGGCGGCCTCCTTGCCGATGCCGAGGCCGAAGTGGGGCGCGCCGTCGCGAAAGCCGAGCAGCACGCATTCGCGCGCCGCTGCGGCTGCCAGCGCCTGCGCTTCCGCCAGCGCGAACAGCGGCTCGCCGCCGTCCGCACGCTTGCGCGTGACGATCATCTCGCCGCCGATCACATAGGCGCCGGCGCGCCGGTCGGCCGCAAGCGCGGCCGCCTCGCCCCGCCGATGGGCGGCGCGATCGATGAGGCTCGCTGTGTATCCAAGGTGCGGTTTCGGCCCGAGATCGGGGCAGGAAGGCATGCGCGTCTCCGGTAGGCGGGGCGAAAATCGCATGGCGGGGAATTCGGCGCAACGTGCCGCGGAACCGCGCGGCCTCACCCAAGCCCGATCGCACGGCGCAAGGCGACGACGAAAGCTTGCAGTTCCGCCGCCGCATAGGGGCGCGGCGGCGCCGCTCCCCAAACCGGGCGCGGCCACGCCGGGTCGTCCTTGCGCCGCGCCACCACGTGGACATGCAGTTGCGGCACCATGTTGCCGATCGCCGCGACATTGAGCTTGTCGCACTGGGTCAAGCTCTTGAGCGCCGCGGACGCTTGCGCGATCTCGGCCATCAGCGTCATCCGCGCAGGCTCGTCGAGGTCGATGATCTCGACGGTTCCGGCGCGGCGCGGCACCAGCACGAGCCAGGGATAGCTCGCATCGTTCATCGCCAGCACGCGCGAGAGCGCAAGGTCGCCGACCGGGACCGTATCGTGCGCAAGCTGAGGGTGCAGCGACCAGTCAGTGGAAGACACGGAGGCACTCGGGGACAGAGGCGGCGCGGAACGCACGGTCCCGCATGGCTAGCACGGAACATCCCGCGAGCGCTTGCATTCCCGTTCCGTTCCGCCGATATAGAAGGCGGGAGGTTGGCGGTGGACGAGCCACTCGCCAACCGGGTCAGGTCCGGAAGGAAGCAGCCCTAACGAGCTCCGGTTCGGGTCGCTCGTCAGCCTCCCACTCAGCTATCTCTGCGACGACCAGAATGCGCCCGGGGCCGCACGCACGATGAATGACGCGACCACCCCCGACGATCCCGGCGGGCCGGGCCTCGGCCTGACGGCACGGGACGGCGCGACGCCCTACCGCGTGCTGGCGCGCAAGTACCGGCCGGCAAGCTTCGACGACCTGATCGGCCAGGACGCCATGGTGCGCACCATCTCGAACGCATTCGAGACCGGACGCATTCCGCAGGCCTGGATCCTCACCGGCGTGCGCGGCGTCGGCAAGACCACGACCGCCCGCATCCTGGCGCGCGCGCTCAACTACCAGCTTCCCGACGGCTCGATCCCGGGCCCAACCGTGAAGATGCCGGTGCTCGGCATCGAGGACCAGGCGATCATGGAGAGCCGGCACGTCGACGTGCTGGAGATGGACGCGGCCTCGCACAACAGCGTGGACGACATCCGCCAGATCAACGACGCGGTGCGCTACGCGCCGGTGAGCGCGCGCTACAAGGTCTACATCCTCGACGAGGTGCATATGCTCTCGGGCGCGGCGTTCAATGCGCTGCTCAAGACGCTCGAGGAGCCGCCGCCGCACGCCAAGTTCATCTTCGCCACCACCGAGATCCGCAAGGTCCCCGTGACGGTGCTGTCGCGCTGCCAGCGTTTCGACCTGCGCCGCGTCGAGGCGGACCGCCTGGTGGCGCATCTCGACGGCATCACGACCAAGGAAGGCCTCACGGCCGAGCCGGAGGCGCTCGCGCTGATCGCGCGCGCCGCCGAAGGCTCGGTGCGCGATTCACTCTCGCTGCTCGACCAGGCGATCGCGCACGCGGCCGGCTCGGTGCGCGCCGAGGACGTGCGGCAGATGCTCGGCCTCGCGGACCGCAGCCGCGTCATCGATTTGTTCGACGCGCTGATGCGCGGCGACATCGCGGCCGCGCTCAAGGAGCTGCGTGACCAGTACGACGCCGGCGCCGATCCGGCCGTGGTGCTGACCGACCTCGCCGAGTTCACGCATTTCGTCACGCGGGTGAAAGTCGTGCCGGCGGTCGCGGATGATCGCTCGCTCGCCGAGATCGAGCGCACGCGCGGGCGCGCCTTCGCGGCTGCGCTGTCGATGCGGGTGCTCGCGCGCACCTGGCAGATGCTGTTCAAAGGCTTGCCCGAAGTGCAGTCGGCCGCCAAGCCGATCGCCGCCGCCGAGATGGTGCTGGTGCGCATCGCCTACGCGGCCGACCTGCCGACGCCGGACGAGCTGGTGCGTTCGCTGACCGCAAGTGCCGATGCGCCGGCGGCACGGCCGCAAGGCCATGGCGACGCGGCCGGGCCGACGGCGCGGCTCGACGCGCCGCGGCCGGCGCCGATCGAGGCGCCTCGCGCTGCCGCGCCGCGCGGGTCGGCGGCCCCGCAGCGCCAGGAGCCGGTGGCGCGGCAGGCCGATGCGGCGCCCGACGTCGCCGCGGTCACGCTCGCGCGCTTCGAGGACCTGATCGCGCTCGCGGCCGAGCGGCGCGACCTGCAGACCAAGGCGGCGCTGGAGCGCGACGTGCGTCTCGTGCGTTTCGAGCCCGGCCGCCTCGAGGTCGCGCTCGAGCCCAACGCGTCCAAGAGCATGGTCGGCGATCTCGCGCGCAAGATCAGCCAATGGACCGGGCGGCGCTGGATGGTGGTGGTGTCGGGCGAGCAGGGCCAGCCCACGATCCGGTCGCAGAACGAAGCGCGCCGCGCCGAGCTCGAGCGCGGCGTGCAGGCCGACCCGCTGGTCAAGGCCGTGATGGCGCGTTTTCCCGGCGCGCAGATCGTAGCGGTGCGCGAAGGGCTGCAGGAGATAGCGCCGGCTTCATCGCCCGACGGCGACGTGATGCCGCCGGAGCCGCCGTTCGACGACGACTCGTCCGTGTTCGCCGAGCATATCCAGCCGGACGACATCGGCGACGACGACTGACCGCGCGCCGCGACAGGAATTGGAAGGAAGCACCATGGCCGATTTCATGGGCCTGATGAAGCAGGCCGCCGAGCTCAAGTCGAAGATGGAAGCGATGCAGGCCGAGCTCGACCGCATCGAGGTGGAAGGCACGGCCGGCGGCGGGATGGTCACGGTGCGGCTCACCGCCAAGGGCGAGATGAAGGGCGTGCAGATCGATCCGTCGCTGATCAAGCCCGACGAGAAGGAGATCGTCGAGGACCTGCTGGTGGCGGCGCATGCCGATGCCCGCCGCAAGGCCGAGGCGCTGATGCAGGAGAAGATGAAATCGCTGACCGGCGGCCTGGCGCTGCCGCCCGGCTTCGGCGTCTGATCGAATCGTCCGATGCCTGCTGCTGTCGCCGGCCCCGAAATCGAGCGGCTGATCCAGTTGCTCGCGCGCCTGCCCAATCTCGGTCCGCGCTCGGCGCGCCGCGCCGCGCTGCATCTCATCAAGAAGCGCGAGCAGCTCATGAGCCCGCTCGTCGCGGCGCTGCAGACCGCGATCGACAAGATCCAGGTGTGCGGCACCTGCGGCAATATCGATACGCAGAACCCCTGCACGGTGTGCACCGATGCACGCCGCGATTCCTCGATCATCGTGGTGGTCGCCGACGTCGCCGACCTGTGGGCGCTCGAGCGCGCGCATGCGATCAACGCGCGCTATCACGTGCTGGGCGGCACGCTCTCGCCGCTCGATGGCGTCGGCCCGCAGGATCTGACGATCGACGCCCTGGTGACGCGCGCGCACGCGCCGGACGTGAAGGAGGTGATCCTCGCCCTCAACGCCACGGTCGACGGGCAGACCACCGCGCACTACATCACCGATCTCCTGACGGACGCCAACGTCTCGGTCACGCGTCTCGCGCACGGTGTGCCGGTCGGCGGCGAGCTCGATTATCTCGACGAGGGCACGCTGTCGACGGCCATCAAGAGCCGCACGCCGTTCTGAGGCGGCGGCGCGCGAAGGGGGCTTGCGTGCGCATCTCGTTCGTTGTTGCCGACGCCAAATGGCCGGGCGTTCCGCGCAAACGCTGAAACGGAGTCAACCGGATTTGTGCTCCAGCGCGGCGAAATGGCCGCACTGCTGCAGCCAGGCGAGCAGCAACAGGCTCGGGATTGCCGAGAACGCGCAGATCGCGAAGAACCACGGCCAGCCGGTCGCCGCCGCGATATAGCCGGCGCCAAGCGACAGATAGGTGCGGCCGACCGCCGATAGTGCGGTCAGCAACGCGTACTGCGTCGCCGTGTGCAGCGGATTGTTGCAGAGCGACGACAGGTAGGCGACGAAGATCACGGTACCGATCGCACTGGTGAAATTTTCCAAGGTGATCGCGATGGTGAGCGCCGTGGCGTCGGTGCCGACGGTCGCAAGCCAGCTGAAGCCGAAATTCGCGACGGCCTGAAGGATGCCGCCGACCCATAGGCTTGGCCCAAGCCGCAGCCCGCGCGCCACGAAGCCGCCCGCAAAGCCGCCGGCCAGCGTCGCGATGAAACCGTAGAACTTGACGATGTCGCCGTACTGGTCGCGCGTGAAACCGAGCTTGATGACGAACGGCGCCGTCATCGCGCCGGAAAGTGCATCGGTGAACTTGAACAGCACGACGAACACCAGCGCCAAGATCGCGAAGTCGCGGGTGAGAAACTCGGCGAATGCCGCGAAGGCGGCGCGCGCGACCCGGACCACCGGGTTGTCGCCGGCTTGCGCCGCGTGCTGGGCGTTCGCTGCTGCGGATTTCTCCGGCTCGGTGGCGAGGAACGTCGTCACGATGCCGATCACGACGCAGACCGCCATCACGATATAGCCGGCGGTCCAGGCCGGATTCTTGCCGAACCCGACATGCTCGAATTGCGTCACGAGGCGTAGCGCGCCCGCGGTGGAGATCAGCATGCCGACGCGATAGGCCGCGACGTAGGACGCCATGCCGGCCGCCTGCTCGCTCTCGGGCAGGCTCTCGACCCGAAACGCGTCGATCACGATGTCCTGTGTCGCCGAGGCCGTGGCGACGAAGAGCGCCGCGAGCGCGACCAGGACGGGCGCGGCGGCCGGATCGCACAAGCCGAGCAGGATGATCGCGACGATGAGCAGCACTTGCGAAAAGAGCAGCCAGCCACGCCGGCGGCCGAACCGCCGCGCCAGCAGCGGCACGTCGAGCGCGTCGACGAGCGGCGCCCACAGGAACTTGATCGTGTAGGGCGTGCCAACCGCCGCGAACAAGCCGATCGTCTTGATGTCGACGCCGCTCTGGGTCAGCCAGACCTGCAGCGTCGAACCCGATAGCGCGAGCGGCAGGCCGGACGAGAAGCCGAGGAAGAACACGATGAGCACGCGCGGCCGCAGATAGACCGCGAGGGCCTCGGTGAACCGGCGGCGCGGCTGCACTTGCTCGGTCATTCGCCCGCTTCGAGCCGCCGCACGGGCGCCGCGATCACGTCGGCCGCCGGGGTACTCGCGTCGTCGAACTCGAGCTCCTCGATCCGCGTGGCGCGCTTCTCGATCTTCTCGGACGAGATGACGATCTGGCGCAAGTCCTCGCTGGTCTGGCCGAAATGCTGCTGCAGCTTGAGCACGCGCTCGCGCAGGCGGCCGAGATCCTCCATCAGGCGGCCGACCTCGGTCCGGATCTGGTCGGCGGCCTCGCGCATTCGCGCATCCTTCAGGATCTGCTGCATCACCTGGATCGCCAGCATGAGCAGGGACGGCGACACGATCACGACTCGCGCCCGGTAGGCCTTCTGCACCACGTCGTCGAAACCGTCATGCAGCTCCGCGTAGATCGATTCGGACGGCACGAACATCAGCGCCATGTCCTGGGTCTCGCCGGCGATCAGATACTTGCCGGCGATGTCCGCCACATGGCGGGCGACGTCCTGGCGCACGCGCTGCGCGGCGGCCTTGCGCGCGTCCTCGGAGGCGGCCCCCCGCATGGCCGAGACCGCTTCGAGCGGAAATTTCGCGTCGATCACCAGCGGCCGCTGGTCGGGCAGGAACACCACGCAGTCGGGCCGGGTGTTGTTGGTGAGCGTGAACTGGAACGCATAGAAGCCCTTCGGCAAGCCGTCCTGGACGATCGCCTCCATGTTGGCCTGGCCGAAGGCGCCACGCGACTGCTTGTTCGACAGCACGTCGCGCAGCGAGTTCACCTGCGAGGAGAGCTCGGTGATGTTCTTCTGCGCATGGTCGATGACGGCGAGGCGCTCGTGCAGGTTCTGCAGGCGGTCGACCGTATTCTTGGTGTTGCTGTCGAGCGAGGCGCCGAGCCGGCTCGACACCGAGTCGAGCCGCTCCGAAAGCACGCGGGCGAGCTCGGCTTGGCGGCCCGCCAGGGCCTCGCCCATGGCCTGCATGCGGCCGGCGGCCTCCGCCTGCAGGCGCGCCAGCTCGTCGACGGCCGGGTCGTGCGGCGGCTCGGAGGGCCGGCGCAGCAGCAGAAAGGCCATGACGGCGACGGCCACGAGCAGCGCGACCACGACGACCGCCGCGACGGCGAGGCCGATCAGCACGGCTTGTGGCGCGGCGTCGGTCAGCTGGCTGGTGATCTGCATCATGCGGGCGTTGTAGCCGATTCGCGGACGCGGGGCGAACGAAGTGCGAACATGTTGACCGTCCGAGACACACCGATTACATCGCCCGCCATGGCGGCGCGCGAGATCATCCTCCTCCCTGACAAGCGGCTGCGGCTCAAATCCGAGCCGGTCGGCAAGATCACGGCCGAGATCAAGAAGCTCGTCGAGGACATGTTCGAGGCCATGTATGCGGCGCCGGGCATCGGGCTTGCGGCGATCCAGGTCAGCGTGCCCAAGCGGGTCGTGACCATGGACCTCTCCAAGAAGGAGGGCGAGAAGGCGCCGCAGGTCTTCATCAATCCGGAGATCACCTGGGCGTCGGACGAAAAGTCGGTCTATGAGGAAGGGTGCCTGTCGATTCCCGAAGTGCACGAGGACGTCGAGCGGCCCGCCAAAGTGCGTTTCAAGTATCTCGATCTCGACGGCAAACCGCACGAGGCGGAAGCGGACGGGCTGTTCGCGACCTGCATCCAGCACGAGGTCGACCACCTCAACGGCAAGCTGTTCATCGACCATATCTCCAAGCTCAAGCGCGACCGCATCGTGAAAAAGTTCACCAAGGCGGCGAAGCGGGCCGACGAAGAGGACGCGTGAGCCGTTACGACGCGTCGCGCGTCGAGCGCCTACGCTGAAAGCCAATCGCATGCCGTTGCGCCTCGTCTTCATGGGCACGCCCGACTTTGCGGTGCCGACGCTTCTCGAAATCGTCGCGCGCGGGCACGAGGTCGCGGCGGTGTACACCCGCGCGCCGCGGCCGGCGGGGCGCGGCATGGCGCTGCAACCGAGCCCGGTCGAGCGCGAGGCGCGCCGCTTCGGCATTCCGGTGCTGACGCCGCAGACGCTCAAGAGCGCCGAGGCCGAGGCGCACTTCCGCGCGCACGCGGCCGATGCGGCAATTGTCGTCGCGTACGGGCTGATCCTACCCAAGCCCATTCTCGATGCGCCGCGGCTCGGCTGCTTCAACCTGCACGCCTCCGCGTTGCCGCGCTGGCGCGGCGCGGCGCCGATCAACCGCGCCATCATGGCGGGCGACGCCGCCACGGCCGCGATGGTGATGCGGATGGACGAGGGCCTCGACACCGGACCGGTCGCGATGAGCGAGCGGCTCGCGATCGGCGCCGACATGACGGCCGGCGACCTGCACAATGAGCTCGCCCGCCTCGGCGCCGACCTGATGGCGCGGGCGCTCGCGGCGCTGGCGAAGGACGCGCTCGTGCTGACGCCGCAGGCCGCCGTGGGCGTGAGCTATGCGGCCAAGATCGCCAAGGCCGAGACGCGCATCGACTGGGCGCTGCCGTGGAACGAGGTGCACGACCATTGCCGCGGCCTGTCGCCGTTTCCCGGCGCCTGGTGCGAGATCGATGGCGCGCGCACGAAGGTGCTGCGCACCACACGCGGCGAGGGATCGGGCGCACCCGGCACGGTGCTCGACGACAAGCTCACGGTCGCGTGCGGCGGCGGCGCGGTCCGCATTGTGCAATTACAGCGGGCCGGCAAGCAGGCGATGCAGGCGGACGAGTTCTTGCGCGGAACGCCGGTCGCGCCCGGTCGTGTGCTGCGCTGAGCGGGGTCGGGACGATCATGCCGCGCTACAAGCTCACGCTAGAATACGACGGCGCGCCGTTCGTCGGCTGGCAGATGCAGGACAACGGCCTCTCGGTGCAGGGCGTGCTCACGACCGCGATCGCGGCGTTCTGCGGCGAGAACGTCGCGGTGCAGGGCGCCGGACGCACCGATGCGGGCGTGCATGCGCGCGGGCAGGTGGCGCATATCGATCTGGCGAAGAGCTGGGATACCGACACGGTGCGCGATGCCGTCAACGCGCATCTGCGGCCACATCCGGTTGCGGTGCTTACGGCCGAGGTCGCGGCGGACGATTTCGACGCGCGGTTCTCGGCACGCAAGCGCCACTATCGCTACCGCATCATCAACCGCCGCGCCGACCTCGCGCTCGAGCGCCAGCGCGCCTGGCGCATCGGCCGGCCGCTCGACGTCGCCGCCATGCATTGTGCTGCGCAGCGGCTCGTCGGCAAGCACGACTTCACGACCTTCCGCGCCGCCGAGTGCCAGGCGAAATCGCCCGTGAAGACGCTCGACCGCCTCGACGTCGCGCATGAGGGCGGCGAAATCCGCGTGCACGCGTCGGCGCGCTCGTTCCTGCACACGCAGGTGCGCTCGATGGTCGGTTCGCTCGCGCTCGTGGGCGAGGGCCGCTGGTCGGCTGACGATCTCGCCCACGCGCTTGCGGCCCGCGACCGCGCCGCCTGCGGCCCGGTGGCGCCGCCGGACGGGCTCTATCTGATGCAGGTCGATTACTGACGGGCTCGCCCCTCAGGCGTCGATCGTCGCGCACCTTTGAAATGACTGCGCTTTTTTGAATGCCTCCATTCTGCCAACCGCCTTCAACGCCCTATTGATTAACTCTGTATTACAGAGTATTCTTCCATTTAGAGCACATAGGAGTACATGGGAGACCCGCCGTGGAGCTTTCACCCGATGAGGCTGCAAGCGCATTGCGCGACATTGAGACCGCGCAAAAGCGCAGCGAGACGTTGCGCCGCTATGCGCTGAGCTCGCCGCATCTTGTGCTGTGGGGAATCCTCTGGGTCGTCGGCTACGGCCTCACCGACCTCCTCCCGCCGCATGGGCGGGCGATCTGGACCGTGATCGTCGCGATCGGGGTGGTCGCGGGATTTACCGCGATGCGCCTGGGCGGTCGCAGTGCCGGATGGCGCTACGGTGCGATCGCGCTAACGCTGGTCGGATTCTTCTGCGCCATTTTTGCGGTGCTGTCGCCGGTGAACGGGCGCCAGGTCGCGGCAATCATTCCGCTTGCGCTGGCGGCCGCCTACATTCTCGTCGGCATCGCGCGCGGCCCGCGCTTCGTCGTCACCGGGCTGGTCGTCGCGGCGCTGACGCTCGCCGGATTCTTCCTGCTCAAGCAGCACTTCTTCCTGTGGATGGCCGGCGTCGGCGGCGCAGCGCTGATCCTCGCGGGACTGTGGCTCAGGCGGGTCTGAGATGAGCCGCGGCGACGACATCATTCACCAGCAGACCAGGTTGCAGATCATGGCGACGCTCCGGGCCCTGCGCGAGGGAGAATCGATCGAATTCACCCGGCTCAAGGCGATCGTGCAGGCGACCGACGGCAATCTGGGCGCGCACATCGCGACGCTCGAAGGCGCGGGCTACATCCAGGTGACGAAGGACTTCGTCGGCAAACGGCCGCGGACGCGGGTCGCGCTTACGCGCAATGGACGCAACGCGTTCGCGCACCACGTCGACTACCTGCGCGCCATTCTCGACGGACCTGCCGCGCTCGGCCGGGAAGATGGAGGGATATCGTGATTGCAAGCTCGATCGGTGCAGCGCATCTCGCGGCCGCCATGGCGGCGCTCGTGCTCGGCGCGGTGGTGATCGGCGTCGCCAAGGGCACGCCGTTTCACCGCATGATCGGCGCCGGCTATGTGGCGGCAATGATGATCGTCAACCTGTCCGCGCTCGCGATCTATCGGCTGACCGGCCATTTCGAGGCTTTCCATGTGCTGGCTCTTCTCAACCTCGCCCTGCTCGCCGGCGGCGTCGTCGCGGCGCTGATCCGCCGGCCGGGCTGGCTGTCGATCCATTATCAATTCATGGCGTGGTCCTATGTCGGCCTCTTGGCAGCCACCGGCTCGGAAATCGTCATTCGGCTGGGCACGAAATTCGGCCTCATCGGCGGGCCTTGGCAGATCATGGCGGCGGGAGTCGCGGTGGCGGGGCTGGCCACGGCCCTGGGTTTCGTGCTGCTGCCGCGCCTGCGGCGCGGCCAGATGCAGCTCGACAAATCCCATTCGCCCACGTAGCCGACCCAAACACCGTCACGGCCGCTATGGATGCCGGTCGGCGAAATACCGCTCGAGTATCCGCCGATAGATCGCGGTCAGCGCGACGAGCTCTGCGGTCGGCACCCGCTCGTCGACCTTGTGCATGGTCTGGTTGGCGAGCCCGAACTCGATCACCGGGCAATAATCCTTGATGAAGCGTGCGTCCGAGGTGCCGCCGGAGGTCGACAATTCGGGCGTGCGCCCGGTCACGTCCCGGATGGTCGTGCTGACAAGATCGACGAACGGGCCGGGCTGCGTAAGAAAGACGTCGCCGTTTCCCCGCTCCCACTCGATGCGCCAGCGGATACGATCCGCCGCGGCAGCGGCGAGGTGCCGCTCGATCAGCGCGCGCAGGCTCTCGCGGGTGTGGCAGTCGTTGTAGCGGATGTTGAAGCGCGCGCGCGCCTCGGCCGGAATGACGTTTACGGTCTTGTTGCCGACGTCGACCGAGGTGAACTCGAGATTGGACGGATCGAAATGCGCGTTGCCGTGGTCGAGCGGCTCGGCCATCAGCGCGCTCATCAGCGTCACGAGCCCGCGCACCGGATTGTCGGCGAGCGCCGGATAGGCGACGTGGCCTTGCGTGCCCGTGACGATCAACGTGCCGTTCTGCGAGCCGCGCCGGCCGATCTTGATCATGTCGCCGAGCGCCTGCGGATTGGTCGGCTCGCCCAGGATGCAGTGATCGAATTTCTCGCCACGCGCCGCCGCCCAGGCGAGCAGCTTGACGGTGCCGTTGATGCCGATGCCCTCCTCGTCGCCGGTGATGAGGAAGGAGATCGAGCCCTTCGGCTCGCCGCCGCACGCCGCCACGTAGTCGAGCACGGCCGCGACCTTGCAGGCGATCGCGCCCTTCATGTCGGCGGCGCCGCGGCCGTAGAGCATGCCGTCGGCGACATCGGCCGCGAACGGCGGATGCGTCCACGTGCCCTCGTCACCGGGCGGCACCACGTCGGTGTGGCCCGCAAACACGAGATGGGGGGCGGCCGCGCCGATGTGGGCGTAGAGGTTTTCCACGTCGTCGGCGCCCGGCTCGCGGAAGGTGACGCGCTCGACCGCGAAGCCTGCGCGTTTCAGGGCGCCTTCGAGCACACCGAGCGCCCCGCCCTCCGCCGGCGTCACCGACGGGCAGCGGATCAGGTCGCGGGCGAGTGCAAGCGGGTCGGCCGGGAGCTTCATGCACCCGGCTTTAGCGAGCCGCCCTCGTGCGCGTCAACGCGGCGACGTCAGGCCGGCTGCTGCGCCATGCCGCCGAGCGGATCGGGGCCATACTGGTTCGGGCCGACGGTGCCGCGCAGGCAGCCGATCTCGACGAATCCCCAGATGGAGATGGCGAATCCACCCAGCGCCAGGATCGCGCCCGCTCCGCCTATTTGCTGCCCGATCTGACTGAGGATCGACGGTACGAAGTAGAACAGCAAGATCCACCAGCCGCTCTTGTCACGGTCGTGGAGCCGCTTGATGCCGATCGCAAGGCCCGAGATCAGCGCCGGAATGCCGACGACGACGAAAACGATGATGCCGACCCATAAGTTCACGCCGTATATCAGCGCGGCTCCGATCGCGAGCGCCACGAGCCAGATGACTAACCAGATCAGCGCGGCGATCCAGTACTTGGCCCGATTGATGCGGCCGTCGAACGAGAACAGGAGATTGCGGTAGTCCATTTTATCCCCCCAACAAGCTGCTTCACTGCCCGATATCTGAGCACGTCCGGCCGCAACACTCAATCCCGCAGGAGTTCGTTGATGCTGGTCTTGGCACGGGTCTTCTCGTCGACCCGCTTGACAATCACGGCGCAGTAAAGGCCGGGGCCGGGAGAGCCGTCGCGCATCGGCTTGCCGGGCATCGTGCCGGGCACCACCACCGAATAGGCCGGCACCTCGCCCTGGAAGATTTCCCCGGTGTCGCGGTCGACGATCTTGGTGGAGGCGCCGATGAACACGCCCATGGATAGCACCGAGCCGGTGCGCACCACGACGCCCTCGGCCACTTCCGAGCGCGCGCCGATGAAGCAGTTGTCCTCGATGATCACCGGCCCGGCCTGCAGCGGCTCGAGCACGCCGCCGATGCCGGCGCCACCCGAGATGTGGCAGTTCTTGCCGATCTGCGCGCACGAGCCGACGGTCGCCCAGGTGTCGACCATGGTGCCGGAATCGACATAGGCGCCGAGGTTGACGAAGGAGGGCATCAGCACGACGTTGGGCGCGATGTACGCGGAGCGGCGCACCACGCAGCCCGGCACCGCGCGGAAGCCGGCGGCGCGGAAACGGTTGTCGCCCCAGCCGTCGAACTTCGACGGCACCTTGTCCCACCACGCCGCCTTGCCGGGGCCGCCGTCGATGACGTCCATGTCGTTGAGGCGGAACGACAGCAGCACGGCCTTCTTGAGCCACTGGTTCACGTGCCAGGAGTTGTCGGCCTGGCGCTCGGCGACGCGCGCCTCGCCACGGTCGAGCAGGTCCAGCGCGGTGTCGACGGCCTCGCGCACCGGGCCCTTGGTCGAAGGGCCGACGTCGTTGCGCTGCTCGAATGCAGCATCGATGGTCTTGGCAAGCCCGGCGTCAGCCATGTCGGAACCCCTTGATCGGCGGCGGTTTGTCGGGGGAAGGCGCGGCCGAGTTAAGCCGCGCGGCTTCGCTGAAATAGGACCGGAGGAAGGGTATATTGGCTGCTTGCCGATGGCACCTCTTCCCTATGAGCCGCGGAGGGTCTGAGCAGTGCGGAAATCGCGGACTGCAACACGCCACACGACGACCGGGAAGCGCGTCACGACGCATCCGGGCGAAGTGCTGAGCGAGGAGTTTCTCAAGCCGCTCGGCATGTCGGTGAATGCGCTCGCGATGGCGCTGCGCGTTCCGGCGACACGCATCGGCGCGATCGTCAAGGGCGAACGGTCCGTGACGGGGGACACCGCCCTGCGGCTGGCGCGGTTCTTTGGGACGAGCCCCGAGTTCTGGATGTCCATGCAGGCAACGCACGACTTGACCAAGGCCCGTCGGGAGCGCGGAGCAACGATCGAGCGCGACGTGCGGCCGAGGGCGGCGTAGTGGTGGCCCGGTCGATTGACGTCAGGTCGGCTTGAGGCCGGCCGCCTTCACGACCTTCACCCACTTGGCGATGTCGTCGGCGATCAGCTTGCCGAGGTCGGATGGCGGCCCGGGCGGCAGCACGATGCCGCCGAGATCGGCAAGCCGGCCCTTGATGGTCTCATCGCTGATCGCGCTGTTGATCTGGCGGTTGAGGATGTCGATCGCGGCGGGCGGCGTCTGCGCCGGAACGCCGAAGCCAATCCAGGCGCTGGCCTCGTAGCCGGGCACGAACTCGTTCAAGGGCGCGAGGTCGGGCAGCACGGCGGCGCGGGTCGCGGTCGTGATCGCGAGCGGCCGCAGGCGGCCGGCGCGGATATGCGGGATCGACGAGGGCGTCACGTCGAACATCACCTGCACCTGTCCAGCGAGGAGATCGACGAGTGCCGGCGTCGAGCCACGGTAGGGCACGTGCACCATGTCGACGCCGGTCAGCACCTTGAACAGCTCGCCCGCGAGATGCTGCGGACCGCCCTGCCCGGCCGACGCCATGTTGACCTTGCCGGGATTGGCCTTCGCGTATGCGATAAACTCCGGCACGGTCTTCGCCGGAAACGACGGGTTCACCTCCATGACGAGCGGCACGCGGAAGATGCCAGCGACCGGCGCGATGGCGGTTACGAAATCCATCTTGTTGTAGAGCGCGGCATTGATCGTGTTCTGCGCGTTCACGAGCAGCATCGTGTAGCCGTCGGGCGGCGCGTGCTCGACAAACTCGGTCGCGATGTTGCCGCCCGCGCCCGGCCGGTCCTCGACGATGAACTGCTGGCCAAGCCGCTCGGAGAGCCGCTGCCCGATCAGACGCGCCGTGATGTCGGACGAGCTGCCCGGGGCCTGGCCGACGATCATGTGCACGGGACGCGCCGGGTAGGTCTCGGCGCGGGCGAGCCTCGGCAAGGCCGGCGACGCAAGCGCGGCGCCGGCGAGTTGCAAAAATTGGCGGCGATGATGGGGCATGCGGATATCCTCGGAAGATGTCAGACGGCCTCGAGCGACCGGGGTTTTTGATGGTGCATCACGCTACATGAGGACGACGCCGACGCAAATGCGGCACCGGCGTTGCATCGGTGAGCCGGCTGCAGGTAACAACGGGCCGTACCCCACCTGGAACATCAGGCTCGCGGCGGCCGGGCGTAGGAAAAGCTGTGCGGCCTGACGTGGAGCTGCGCTGGCGCGGCCGCCGTTTTGCTATATCGTTGGAGCTGCTGATCTGACGCAATAAGAACGCTCGCCCACGACGAGGTTGCGAGCCTGTATCGCGGGGAAACGATGGCCGTGAGAACGATCGTGCGGATTCTGTGCGCGGCGATCGTCTGCTGCCTGATCCACGTCGCGGCCACTGCCGACGAATACGCCTCCCGCCCCGTCAACCTCATCGTGCCCTTCACGCCGGGCGGCAGCGTCGACTTCGTCGCGCGGCTGCTCGCCCCGAAACTGTCCGAGCGACTCAAGCAGCCCGTGGTGGTGATCAACGTGCCGGGCGGGTCGGGGGCGATCGCGACCATGCGCCTCATCAATGCGGCGCCGGACGGCTACACGCTCGAGGTGGTCACGCCGCGCGAGCTGAGCACAATCAAGCTCATCAATCCGAACGTCACGTTCGACGCCGAGCGCGACCTCGCCCATATCGGGCTCGTTGCGCGCTCACCGATCGTCATCGTCGGCGGCGACACGGTGCGGGACGCCAGCACGCTCGATGACCTGATCGCGCTCGCCCGCAAGCGGCCTGGGCAATTGACCTATGCGACCTCCGGCGTCGGCTCGCCCCAGCATCTGCTCGGCGAGCTCCTGAAATTGCGCACCGGCGCCGACATGGTTCACGTGCCGTTTTCCGGCGGCACCGGCGGCGTGCTCGAGGTGCTGGGCGGGCATGTCGACCTCTCGATCGTGACGCTGTCGAGCGCTCTCGCATACATCAAGTCGGAAAAGCTGCGGGCGTTCGGCATCGCGGAGCCGAAGCGCTCGCCCTTCGCGCCCGATATCCCGGCACTCGCCGAACGGCAGGGGCTCCGCGACGTCGACATGGGCATCTGGTACGGCCTGGTGGCGCCGGCCAAGACTTCGCCCGCCATCGTCGCGCGGCTCAATCGTTATATCGGCGAAGCCCTGCAGGATCCGCAGGTGATCGCCAAGCTGCAGGAACAGAAGATCGCCGTGATCGGTGGCTCGCCAGCGGATTTCGAGGCGTATGCGCGCCACGATGCCGCCTGGTATCGCAACATCGTGGCGACCGCACACATCAAGATCAACTCGAACTGACGGCTCCAACGCCCATTGATCGCTCGTTGGCTTGCGCCTTCCGGGACGGTGATCCGGCGGCGTCAAGATCGCGTCGGGCGATTTGCCCGACGGGAAAAACCTCGCCGTACATCACGCAAATCAGCATGCGCCCGGACATGACCGTGTTGACGCGCACGAGCACCGCTACCGGTGCGCCGACCCCGGAATCAGAGCGATCATGCAGCGCCGCCTGCCAGCCGTTGCCTAGAAATGCTAATGAAGCTGACGGGAGAAGCGCTGGTGAATCGGTGGGACGTCGTTGTTGTCGGAGCGGGCGCGGCGGGACTCATGTGCGCGGCGCAAGTCGGCAAGCGCGGTCGCTCGGTTCTCGTGCTGGATCATGCCACTGCTCCGGGAGAAAAAATCCGCATCTCGGGCGGCGGGCGATGCAATTTCACCAATCTGCATTGCGCACCTCAAAATTTTCTGTCGCAGAACCCGCATTTCTGCATTTCCGCGCTTCATCGCTACACCGCCGGCGATTTCATCGCCTTGGTGGAGCGCTACGGCATCGCCTATCACGAAAAGACGCTCGGCCAATTGTTCTGCGACGGTTCGGCGCAACAGATCATCGATCTCTTGTTGGCCGAGCTGAAACAGGGCAACGCGGAGCTCCGACTGGCAACCGCGGTCGCGAACGTCGAAAGGACCGAAACGGGCTTCGTGCTGACTCTGTCCTCGGGTTCGAAGCAGATTCAATGTCAATCGCTCGTCGTGGCGACAGGCGGAAAATCCGTTCCCAAAATGGGCGCAAGCGATTTCGGTTACAGGCTCGCGACGCGCTTCGGTGTTGCGGTCACCGAAACACGGCCGGCCCTCGTGCCGCTCGTCTTCGAGGATCGGGTGCTGGCGCGGCTCAAGCCGCTGGCGGGCATCGGCGTCGCAGCGCGCGTGAGTTGCGGCCAAGCGTCGTTCGATGAAGCGATTCTGTTCACCCATCGGGGTTTGAGCGGACCGGCCATCCTGCAGATTTCGTCCTATTGGCGCGAAGGCGAGGACATCGCCATCGCGATGCTGCCTTCCATCGACATTTTCGACGTGCTGCGCGAGGGGCGCAAGGTCAACGGACGGCAAATGCTTTCCACGTGTCTTTCGGAATTTCTGCCCAAGCGGTTGGCGCGCATGATTGTTGAGGAACAGGGGGTTGCCGGCACATTGGCCGATCTTTCCGACGCAACCCTGCGCCAAATCGACGACAGCGTGAATTCCTGGAGCGTGCGGCCCTCAGGCAGCGAAGGCTATCGTACCGCCGAGGTCACGCTGGGCGGTGTCAACACCAAAGGCCTCGACTCCAAGTCCATGGCGGTGAAAGCCGTACCGGGACTTTATTTCATCGGCGAGGTCGTGGACGTGACCGGATGGCTCGGCGGCTACAATTTCCAATGGGCGTGGTCGTCGGGCTGGTGCGCCGGCCAAGCCGCCTGAACGCGCGTTCCAAATCCGCATTCCGGTGTGTATTTTCGGCGAACCTCGTCGCGACCGCGCACATCAGGATCAACGCCAAGGGACGCCGCCGGCGTGCTGCCGAAGGCCCGCCGGACCCGCTTGCGAGAGATGGTATACCATCGTATAATCTCGTATCATCACACTCGTATTCCGGGAGGCGCGCCATGCCTGACACACTGACCGTCCTGCTGCCGACCGGCGCGGCGCAAATGGCCTCGGTTCCGGTCGCGCCGCGGCCGACTTCGCTCAAGGACTTACGGGTCGCGCTGCTCGACAACGGCAAGGAATTCTCCGACGTCGTGCTCGACGCGCTGGCCCAGGCGCTCGAACGCGAGTTCGGCGTCACGCGCATCAAATTCTGGCACAAGGGTTTCCCGGCCAAGGGGGCGCCCTTCATCGACGAGATGGCGGCGCAATCGGACGTGGCGATCTCCGGCGTCGGGCACTGCGGCTCCTCCTCGCCGTGGAGCGTCATCGACGCGGTCAATCTGGAAAAGGCCGGCGTGCCGACGGTGGCGCTGATCAGCCGCTCGTTCTGTCCGCTCGGTCAGATCGTCGGCCGCGGGATGGGCCACCAAGGCCTGCCCATCATCATGCTGCCGCATCCGATCGGCGAGGCGGACAATTCGCGCATCGCGCAGAAGGGCCGCGATGCCGCGGCGGAATGCGTGCGCCTCCTCACCGCGCAGGCAACGGCCGTGGGCGCCGAGTACGCCGCGAAGACGTTCCCGCTGCCCGAGCACGCCGTCGCGCGCAGCTGACGCTTTTCTGTCTCTGCTTTTTGACAGCCTCACGCGCCGCAAGGAACATCCGATGCTCGACCGAATACCCACGCCGCCGATGAATGTCGCCGAGCTGCCGAATTCGCTGGAGGCGGTGAACGACTATTTCTACCAGCATGGCTGGACCGACGGCCTGCCGGTCATTCCGCCGACGCCGGAGCGCGTCGAGGGCATGCTCGAGGGCATGAGCTGGCGTGCGCCGGACGCGATCGTCGGCGTGGTGCCGCCGGGCATGGGAGTCGCCAGCCTGCGCACCATCGCGGTCAACGCCGTGATGGCCGGCTGCGCGCCGCGCTATCTGCCTGTCGTCATCGCCGCCGTCGAGGCCGTACTGGAGACGCAATACGGCCTCGCGCATCGGCAGACGACGACGCATGCGGGTGCGCCGCTGCTCATCGTCAACGGGCCGATCGTCAAGGAGATCGGGCTCAACTACGGAAACGGCGTGTTCGGTCCGGGCTGGCGAGCCAACGCCACGATCGGCCGCGCGTTGCGCCTCGCGTTGATGAATATCGGCGGCGCGGTTCCGGCGCAGACCGACTTCTGCCAGCACGCGCACCCGGGCAAATACACCTTCTGCATCGCCGAGCATCAGGACGCCAATCCGTGGGAGCCGCTGCATGTCGAGCGCGGCTTCAAGGCGCAGGAGAGCGTCGTCACGGTGATCAATGCGGAGGCGCCGCACAGCATGACCGAGAACGTGCAGACCGATCCGTTCGAGATCATGCGCACCTTCGCGGACAGCATGGCGACCTTCGGCAACAACAACGTCTATTCGCAGGGCCACCCCGTCCTCGTGCTCGGTCCGGAGCACGCCCAGCACATCGCCGCCGCCGGCTGGCGCAAGCGGGACGTGCAGATGGCGCTGTTTCAGATGGCGCGCAAACCCTGGGGCATCGTCAAGGACCACGGCAAGTCCAAGGGTCCGTTCTTCCCCGTGTGGGTCAACAAGAACGACAACAACGCGATGGTGCCGATCGTCAACGATCCGAAGGATCTGGTAGTCATCGTCGCGGGCGGCGCCGGCGGCAAGTCCATGTGGTGCCCGACGGCCGGCGCGCAGAGTCTCAGCGTCAGCAAGGTGATCGAGCGCGGCGCATGACGGCCGCCGTGCCGGCGAAGATGGCCGCGGCCGCGCCCGGGCCAACCCAGATCCTCGGCGACTTCGCCGCGCGATTGCGCGGCGACGAACTGCCCGAGCAGGTCAGCGCGTCGCTGGGCGACCTGCTGCTCGACTATGTGCGCGTTGCCTCGATCGGCGCCGACATGGCGTGGAGCGGCTGGGCGCGCGACTACATGGCCTCACTTGGCCGGCGCGGGAACGCGCCGGTACTGTTCGGCGCGACCGGCCTCGATCCCGTGAGCGCCGGCTTTCTCAACGCAACCTATGCGGGGAGCATCGATGCCGACGACACCCATGTCGGCTCGATGCTGCATCCCGGCTCGATCGTGTTTTCCGCCGCATTGTCGGTGTGCGCCGAGGCGCCGGGGAGCAATTTCCTGGCGGCGGTTGCGGCCGGCTACGAGGCGATGATCCGCATCGGCCTGTCGATCCAACCGACGCATTTTCGCCGCGGCTTCCAGAGCACCGCGACCTGCGGCGGCTTCGGCGCCGCCGTCGCGGCGGCTCGGCTGCGCTTCGCCGATGACCCAGATTCCGGCCGGCGCATTGCCGAGAGCATCGGCCTCGTCGCCTCGTTCTCCGGCGGGCTGACGCAGTTCTATCACTCGGGATCGACGGTCAAGCGCATTCACGCCGCGCGGGCCGCCGAGAACGGCGTTGCGGCTGCGCTCATGGTCGAGAAGGGCTTCTCCGGGCCGACCGACATTCTCGAAGGCGTCAATGGTTTCGCGCGGGCGTATGCGGATGCGTTCGATCCCGGCATCATCACCGGCACGCTCGGCGCTAAGTTCCTGCTGGACGGCGTGACCGTGAAGGGCCACGCCTGCAGCGCCCGCGTGCAGGCGGCTGTCGAAGGCGTGGTCGCGCTGTGCCGCGAACACCGCTTTGGCATCGACGCCATCGAGGACCTCTATATCGGCATTCCCTCCGTCATCCTCGGCCGGCTCACGATTCCGCGGCCAGTCGATGTGCAGGCGGCGCAGATGAGCCTGCCGCACAGCGCCGCGCTCGCGGCGGTGCTGGCGGAGAAAGCCGGCGACGGTTTTGCGCTCAGCGTGCGCGACTACGAGGACAGCCTGCAGAACCCGGCCGTGCGCGCGGTCGAGCAACGCGTGCGCTGCGAGATCGATCCCGCCGTCGAGGCGGCCACCACCGAGGAATCGGTGCCGGCCCGCATCGTGCTGAAACTGTCATCGGGAGCGACGCACGAGCGGTTCGTCGCGGCGCCGAAGGGGAGCCCATCGCGGCCGTTCACGCGCGCCGACCACGAGGCACGCTTCCGGCGCGAGCTCGCGCGCCGGTGGAGCGCGGCGCGCTGCGATGAGATCATCGACATCTCGCGCCGGCTTGCGTCATTGCGGCAGATGGGCGAACTGACCCGTCTGCTGTCGGCTTGAAATCGGCGGACACATGGCATCCCGCACACGATCGCGACCCCGCGCGAGACACCAACCAGCCGCCAATTTCGGCGAGCTGATCGGTCGCCACGCCAAGGGCGGCACCGCGGCCGAAATGGCCTATGGGGTTCTGCGCGAGGCGGTGCTGAGCAACATTCTCGCACCCGGCGAACGGCTGCGCGCCGACGCGATCGCCAAGAAGCTCGGCGTCAGCAAGACGCCGGTTCGCGAGGCGTTGCGCAAGCTCGAAGCCGAGGATCTCGTGGTGAGCGCCGGCAATATGCTGACCGTCAAGGTGCTCTCCGAGCAGCAGCTCCTCGAAATCTACTATACGCGGGAAGCGCTCGAAGGCATGGCGGCGCGCCTGGCCGCCGAACATGCCGGCCCGCTCGATCTCGCCGGTCTGCGCGGCATCCTGCACGATGTCGAGGCGGCGCTGGCGCGCACCGACGCCGACGAGCTGCGGCGTTTCACCGGCGAATTCCAGCTCGCGGTGTTTCGCGCCGCGCGCAACGACTATCTCTACGGACTGCTCAGCTCGATCCAGGAGAAGATCCGCAATCAGCGCACCAGCACGGTGAGCCTTCCGGGCCGGAACGCGGAGGTCGTCGGCTTCTGCCGCGACCTGATGCGCGCGATCGAGCAGCGCGATGCCGATGCGGCGGAGCGAATTGCCCGCGCCAATCGCCGTCGCACGCTCGAGCTCCGGCTCAAGATGATGCGCGGCGGCGCGGCGCGCAGCGCTTAGCGGAGGCTAGGTGAAATGGAGAAGGTGGACATCCGACCTGGCGTGGCCATGGCCTACGCGGACGATTGGTTCGGCGAGCCGTGGACCCAGCCGCAGACCGTCGTGATGGTGCACGGCAATGCCGAATCCTCGCGCGCCTGGACCTGCTTCGTCCCGCATCTGGCGCGCAGATTTCGCGTCGTGCGGCCGGACCTGCCGGGCTTCGGTGCCTCGCCGGCGCCCGTGGACTATGGCTGGAGCGCGCCGGAGCTCGCCGGCGATCTCGTGCGCTTTCTCGATGCCCTGAAGATCGCGAGGTGCCATCTGATCGGGGCCAAATACGGCGGCTCCGCCTGCATGCGGCTCGCGATGGACCGGCCGGAACGCATCGCCTCGCTATGCCTGTTCGGCTCGCCGGTGCGCGGCAGCGGCAGCGGCAATGCGGACCTGATCCGCGCACATGGCGCGCGTGAATGGGCGGCGCGCACCATGCGGGCGCGGCTCGGCAGCAGCGCCTCGCCGGCGCAGGTGACGTGGTGGGCCGAGGAGCTGATGGGCAGGACGTCAGCGCGTGCGGCTTTCGCGGCATCGTCGGCGCGTATCGACATGGAGCTCGAGCACGAGCTGTCCCGCATTGCCGCGCCGACCCTGATCGTGACCACGCAGGAGAGCGGGCTGCAGTCGGTCGAGGCGGTCGAACGTTATGCCCGGCGCATGCCGGACGCGCGCGTCGTGGTGCTGCCGGGCGACAGCTATCACGTCGCGGCGGTCGAGCCCGATCTCTGCGCGCGACATGCGTTGGACTTCATCTCCGATGTCGCGGCGAGGAGCCACCCCGCATGACGACGACGCGACGCGCCGTCATCGGCGGCACCGTGGCGAGCAGCGCGGCCGCCGTCTTGGGCCCGTTCGGCGCGGCCGCGCAGGCCGCGTATCCGTCGCAGCCCATCCGCCTCATCGTGCCGTTCGCGCCCGGCGGCGGCGCCGACCTGGTGGCTCGCCTGCTGGCGCAGCATTATTCCGATCTGCTCGGGCAGCCGGCCGTGGTCGAGAACCGGCCGGGGGCGGCCGGCCGCGTCGGCACCGCGCTGGTCGCCAAGTCGGCGCCCGACGGCTACACGCTGCTGGTGACGACGGAATCCTCCCTCGTCATCGCGCCGCATATCGGCGTGCCGATCAGCTATGATCCGTTCCGCGATTTCGCGCCGGTCTCGCTGTTGACGCGCAACACGGTGATGCTGGTCGTCAACCCCGCGGTGCCGGCGAAGACGCTGCAGGAATACATCGACCTCGCCCGCGCGCATCCGGGCGGGGTTTTCTTTGCCTCCTCGGGCGTCGGCGGCCCCAATCATCTCGCCGGCGAGACCTTCAATCGGTTGACCGGCCTCAAGATCACGCATGTGCCCTATCCGGGCACGGGTCTCGCGCTCCAGGCGGTGATCGCCAACCAGGTGGGCTCCATGTGGGGCTTCACGGCCGGCGTTGTCCCCTATGTCCGCAGCGGTGCGCTGCGGGCGCTCGCGGTGGCGTCGCCGCAGCGCTCGCCGGTGCTGCCCGAGGTGCCGACGTTCGCGGAAGCCGGGGTGCCCGGCTTCGAAGCCGTGTCCTGGGTCGGCATGGTGGCGCCGGCGAGAACGCCGACGGCGGTGACCGAGGCGCTGTGGCAGGCGAGCGAGCGCGTGCTGCACAGGCCGGATGTGGTCGAGGTGCTGGCGAAGACAGGAACCGAGATCGTCGTCAGCAGACCGGAGGCGTTCGCGCAGACGCTCAAGAACGATGATGAGCGGCTCAGCAAGATGTCGGACCTGTTCGGACCAAAATAGGTTCTGCGCGGCTCGTTCGCCTTTGGCTGACCGCGCATTGAGGTCCATCGGAGGATGCGACATAGATGTGACATGGAAATTCCATGCACATCGATACGCGCCTCATCCATGCGGTCACACCCATGAACGAAACTGACTTCATCGGCGCCAGGCTCGGCGCTTTCGTCGCGGACGCCGACGGCGCGGCGTTGCCGCCGCATGTGCTGCACGAGGGCAAGCGTTCCTTGGTGAATTTCTTCGGATGCGCGATCGGGGCCGGCCGCGCGGCGGCGTGCGACACGTTGGTGCGCGTGCTGCGCACCTTCGGCGCTGGCGACCAGAGCACGCTGCTCGGCCGGCCGGACCGGCTTGGGCCGCCCGAGGCCGCATTCGTCAATGCGATCAGCTCCAATCTGCTCGACTACGACGACACGCACCTGCCGACCGTCATCCATCCGACAGCGCCGGTCGCCGCGCCGCTGCTGGCCGTGGCGGAGGCGCGCGGCCTCGGCGGGCGCGCGGTCCTGGAAGCCTTCGTCCTCGGCGCGGAGGTCGAATGCCGCATCGGCAGTGCGGTCTCGCCGGGACACTACGCGCGCGGGTGGCACATCACGGCGACCTGCGGCGTTTTTGGTGCGGCCGCCGCGGTGTCGCGCCTGCTGCGGCTTTCGCCGGCCCAGACCTGGCATGCGCTGGGAATCGCCGCGAGCCAGTCGGCTGGCGTGGTCGAGAACCTTGCGACCGCCGCAAAGAATGTCGGCATCGGCAGCGCGGCGCGCAACGGCATCCTCGCGGCGCTGCTCGCCGAGGCCGGGTACGAGGCGGCGCCGGCCGCGCTGGAAGGGCGGCTCGGCTGGGCGCAGGCATCCGGCGGCGGCGACGGCTGGGCCGAGGCCATGGCTGGCTTGGGCACGCATTGGGAGCTGCTCGCCAACACCTACAAGCCTTATCCGTGCGGCATCGTGATGCACGCCGTCATCGATGCGTGCCTCGCCCTGCGGCAACAGCATGGCGTCGTGGCGGACCAGGTCGTCGCCGTGACCGTGCAGGGCAACGCGCTGCTGCTCGCCCGCGGCGACCGCGTCGTGAACAACGAGCGTGACGCCAGGATCAGCATCCAGCATTGCGCCGCGGTGGCGCTGCTCTACGGCCGCGCCGGTATCCGCGAATTCACGCAAGCCGCGGCGCTCGATCCCGATGTTGCGCAAGTGCGACGGAAGGTGACCGCCGCGCTCGCCGCCGAGATGCCGGTCGGCGCCGCGGCCGTGGTACTCGACCTCGCCGACGGGCGACGTCTCACGCACACGGTGCTGGCGGCGCGCGGCAGCCGGGAAAGTCCCCTCGCTGATCACGATCTCACCGAGAAGACAGCCGCCTTGATGCGCGAGGCCGACCTCGCCGCCAACGCCGGGCCGCTGATCGAACGGCTATGGGCGCTGGAGCGCGAGACCGACCTACGCGGGCTCATGAGCTTGACGCGATCGAGCCCGCCGTAGGCGTCCGCACAAGCCGGACCCGCGAGCGCGGCCTGCGCGCGGCGGCGCAAATGCGCATGGATCGGCACACCGCCTGCCTGCCCAGCGACTATCTCGTCTCCACCAATGAAGACAGATCGTGCTCAATCAGCTCGCCGATCTCGCCGAGCTCGACATCCGCGCGCGGATACTTCGCGACCTCGGCGAGATCGAGCGCGTAGTGGCCCTGGCGGGGGAACACGGTGGTGACGGTGTCGCCCCAGGCGGTTTTGACGGCGGACAGGATGCGCAGCTTGTCGTCGATCAGCACATAGTGATCGGCCGGGTAGAGACGCCGGACGTCGTCGAGCTCCTCCTCCTTGTGGACATAGATCAGCACGTGGCCGTCGAATGCACGCCAGAGACCGGACTGCTCGACCTTGCGCGGCTGGAAGACGGCGTCGCCGTCGGAGAGGATGACCGCCCTGCCCCATGGCTGCACGTGCCGCACGGCGTCGAGCGCCCGTGGATAGAGGCGATCGGCGAACGGGTAGTCGACCAGCCAGTTCGACATCTGCAGCAACTCGGGGCGATGCAGATTCTCGAGCCGATAGCGTTCGAGCGCGCCGAGATAGTCGGCGTAGCCGAGCTCGCTGCGCAGATCCTCGAAGATCTTCCAGTAGCGGTCGCGCGTCGCTTGCCCGTAGGTCCTTTGCAGATGGTCGCTCAGGTCGGCCTGCACGCGATCGTTGTCGAGGAGCGTGTTGTCGACGTCGAAGAGGAAGACGGTGGCGGGGGGATTGGTCATCGGGCTGCGGTCTTACATCCAATGTTGTTATGTCAACGCACTGCGCGTGCACTCCCTCCCCCGCTCTTGCGGCGAGAGGGTTGGGGTGAGGGGCGCTGAATTTCCGCAGGACACACTGTTAGACATGACTCGCGGAGACGCCCCCTCACCCCGACCCTCACCCCGCACGCGGGGAGAGGGAGCGCGGGCGCTGTGCCCGATTGATCGCATGCTTCATTTCGCCTTGCCCTTTCCCAGGAGCTCGCGGGCGGTTTCCGCCACCCGCTCCGGCTCGAAGCCGAATTTCCGTTGCAGCTCCTTGAGGGGCGCGGACGCGCCGAAGGTCTTCATGCCGATCATGCGGCCGGACCAGCCGACATAGCGCTCCCAGCCGAAGGTCGACGCCTGCTCCACGGCGACGCGCGCCGTGATGTCGGGCGGCAGCACGCTGTCGCGGTACGCCTGGGGCTGATCCTCGAAGATATCCCATGAAGGCATCGACACCACGCGCGAGCGGATGCCCTCGGCCGAAAGCTCTTCGTGCGCGTCGACGCAGAGGCTGACCTCGCTGCCCGACGCGATGAGGATCACGTCGGGCTTGGCGCCGTCCGGCGGATCGGCGAGCACATAAGCGCCGTGGGCAAGGCCGGCGGCCGGCGCATATTTGGTGCGGTCGAGCGTCGGCAGCGGCTGGCGCGACAGCGCGAGCAGCGCCGGCTTGTGGCGCAGCTGCATCACGTAGCGATAGGCCTCGACGACCTCGTTGGCGTCGCACGGCCGCAGCAGCACGAGGCCGGGCTCGGCGCGGAACGATGCGAGTTGCTCGACCGGCTGGTGGGTCGGGCCGTCCTCGCCGTCGCCCATCGCGTCGTGGGTGAAGATGAAGAGGGTCGGCAGCTCCATCATGGCCGACAGCCGGATGGCCGGCCGCGCATAATCGCTGAAGATGAAGAACGTCGCCGCGAAGGCGCGCAGCTTCGACAGCGCGAGCCCATTGGTCGCGGCCGCCATCGCGTGCTCGCGCACGCCATAGTGAATATTGCGGCCGCCAGGCGTGCCGGGCTCGCAATCGCCGGCGCCCTCGAATTTCAGCGCGACTTTTGTCGACGAGGCGAGATCGGCCGATCCGCCGACCAGCCACGGGATGTTCTGCGCCAGGATGTTGAGCACCTTGCCGGACGCCTCGCGCCCCGCGACTCCCTTCGGATCGGCCGGGAAGGTCGGCAGGCCGCGATCCCATCCGGCCGGCAGCTCGCGCCGCTGCATCTGGTCGATCTCGACGGCGAGGTCGGGATATTTCTTGGCGTACGCCGCGAACAGCTCGTTCCAGCGCCCACGCGCCTCGCCGCCACGCACACCGATGCCGGCGGCGAAGTGCTCGCGCACCTCGTTCGGGCACCAGGAACTTGGCGTCCTCGGGCCAGCCGTAGGCGCGCTTGGCGAGGCGCACCTCGTCCTCGCCGAGCGGCTCGCCGTGCGCCGCCGGGGTATCGTGCTTGTGCGGCGCGCCGTAGCCGATGTGGCTGTCGAGGATGATGAATGTCGGGCGGCCCTTGGTCTTGCGGAAGATCTCAAGCGCGCTCTCGATCCGCTCGATGTCGTTGGCGTCGCCGACCCGCAGGACATTCCAGCCATAGCCCAGGAACCGGGCCGCGATGTCCTCGCTGAACGTGATGCGGGTGTTGCCGTCGATCGAGATGTGGTTGTTGTCGTAGATCCAGCACAGGTTATCGAGCGCCAGATGGCCGGCGAGCGACGCGGCCTCCGAGCCCACGCCTTCCATCATGCAGCCGTCGCCGCACACCGCGTAGATGTCGTAGTCCGAAGATCTCGAAGCCCGGACGATTATAGCGGCTGGCGAGCCACGCCTCGGCGATCGCCATGCCGACGCTGTTCGCAATGCCCTGGCCGAGCGGGCCGGTCGTCGCCTCGACGCCCGACACCCAATGATACTCGGGATGGCCTGGGGCCTTGCTGCCGAGCTGGCGGAAATGGCGGATGTCGTCGAGCGAGACCGCGGGCTGGCCGAGCCGCTCGTAGTCGGCATTCACGGCGCGCGTGCCGGTGAGATGGAGCACGGACCACAACAGCATGGAGGCGTGGCCGTTGGAGAGCACGAAGCGATCGCGGTTCGGCCAGATCGGGTCCTGCGGATCGAAGCGCATGACCCGGTTCCACAAGCGTGTAGACGAGCGGCGCCAGCGCCATCGGCGTTCCGGGATGGCCGGAGTTGGCCTGCTGCACGGCGTCGATCGACAAGGTGCGAATGCAGTTGATCGCGAGCTGATCGAGCTGCGCGGCGGTCATCGGCCGCGGCGCATTCTTGGGACGGGCTATGGCACTCATTTCACGCCTCCAGTTTCTCGCCTAACCGCTCGGCGGCCGCGCGATCGGCGAGGATCAAGGCGCCATCCCGCCGCACGCGAGATGCCGGAATCGATCGATCGCCATCGCGCAGACGCACCAGCGTCTCGGCCTTGTCGCCCCCCGTCACCAGCCACAGGATTCGCCGCGACCGGTTGATGATCGGAAACGTCAACGTCATCCGGCGCCGCCCCTGATAGGGACCGGACGTTGCTACGTCGGCATCGGAGACATCGAGGGCCGGATCGCCCGGCACCAAAGATGCGGTGTGTCCGTCGGGCCCGAGGCCGAGATGAACGAGGTCGAGCACCGCCGGAGTACCCGCCACGTCGCGTAACGTCGTGGCATAGCGATCCGCCGCACGGTCGAGGTCGGCGGCTTCGACCGGCATCGCATGGACGTTGTCGGCGGGCAGCGGCGCGTGATCGAGCAGGCTCTGACGCAGATGAGTGAGATTGCGGTCGGGATCGCCGGCCGGCGCGACCCGCTCGTCGACCTGGAAGACATGCACGCGATCCCAGGGCAGCCCCTCGTCGGCCAAGACGCGCAGCATCTGCCAGGGCGTGCGGCCGCCGCTGACCGCCATGATGAAACGTCCCCGCGCCGCGAGGGCCGCCCGCAGGTCGGCGGCGATGATCACGGCCGCCTTGCGCGCGACGGTGTCGTCATCGGGATGGACTTCGATCTGCACGCGACGAACCTTTCGTCCAGTCTTTCTCCACCCTCCCGTGCAAAGAGCCAAGCCGGCACCCGCGCCGACCCGATGCTTTCCCCAAGACCTCAGCCTCAGGATTTCTCCGCGGGCTTCTCGATATGGCCGCCGAACTCGTAGCGCATGGCCGACAACAGCTTGTCGCCGAACGTCGCCTCGCCGCGCGAGCTGAAGCGTTGATAGAGCGCGGTCGACAGCACGGGCGTCGGCACGGCCTCGTCGATCGCGGCCCTGATGGTCCAGCGTCCCTCGCCCGAATCCGACACCCGGCCGCCGAACTTCTCGAGCTGCGGATCCTTGGCCAGCGCGGCGGCCGTGAGATCCAGCAGCCATGACGCGATGACGCTGCCGCGCCGCCACACCTCGGCGATGTCGCGGCAGATCGAGATCGTATTGGTAAAGCTCCGGATCGCGCAGCGGCGTCGTTTCGGCATCGGTCTCGTGCTGATGCTTGCCGACATTGGCGTGGCGCAGGACGTTCATGCCTTCCGCATAGGCCGCCATGATGCCGTACTCGATGCCGTTGTGGACCATCTTGACGAAATGGCCCGCGCCGTTCGCGCCGCAGTGCAGGTAGCCGAGCTCGGCGGTGCCCTTGGCGCCCTCGCGCCCAGGCGTGCGCGGGATATCGCCGGCGCCGGGCGCCAGCGTCTTGAAGATCGGATCGAGCTGCTGCACGGCGGCGTCCGGGCCGCCGATCATCATGCAGTAGCCGCGCTCCAGGCCCCACACGCCGCCGCTGGTGCCGACATCGACGTAATTGATGCCCTTCGGCGCGAGCTCGCGGGCGCGGCGGATGTCGTCGACGTAATACGAGTTGCCGCCGTCGATGAGGGTGTCGCCCTTCTCGAGGTGCGGCGCGAGGTCGGCGATGGTCTTGTCGACGACGCGCCGCCGGCACCATCAGCCACACCTTGCGCGGCTTCTCCAGCTTGCCGACGAGATCGGCGAGCGAGGATGCGCCCACCGCCTTGTCGCGCGCGAGATCGGCGACCGCCTTCGACGACATGTCGAAGACGACGCACTGGTGGCCGCCCTTGATGAGCCGCCTGACCATGTTGGCGCCCATCCTGCCCAAGCCGATCATCGCGAGCTGCATGACATCGTTCTCCGTCAATACCGGCTGGTCGTCGCGCGCACGTCGGCCGCGCGCCTCATGTCGCACCTTTGCGGCCGCGATAGCGGCGGATCAGGTTGTTGGTCGAGCTGTCGTGGCCGAGCGTGGGCTCGGCCTTGCTTTCGAGCTCGGGAATGATGCGCTGGGCCAGGACCTTGCCGAGCTCGACGCCCCACTGATCGAACGAATCGATGTCCCAGATCACGCCCTGGGTGAAGACGCTGTGCTCGTAGAGCGCCACCAGCTTGCCCAGCGCCGCCGGCGTCAGGCGATCCAGCAGGATGGTGTTGGACGGCCGGTTGCCTTCGAACACGCGATGCGGCACGAGCCAGTCGGGCGTGCCCTCGGCCGCGACCTGCTCGGGCGTCTTGCCGAACGCGAGCGCCTCCGTCTGCGCGAACACGTTCGCGAGCAGCATGTCGTGGTGCCGGCCGAGCGGGTTGAGCGGCTGCGCGAAGGCGATGAAGTCGCACGGAATGAGCCGCGTGCCCTGGTGGATCAATTGATAGAACGAGTGCTGGCCGTTGGTGCCGGGCTCGCCCCAGTAGATCGGGCCGGTCTGCTCGGTCACCGGCGCGCCGGCGAGCGTCACATGCTTGCCGTTGCTCTCCATGGTCAGCTGCTGGAGATAGGCCGGGAAGCGCTTGAGGTACTGATCGTAGGGCAGCACCGCGACGGTCTGCGCCGCGAAGAAATCGTTGTACCAGACGCTCAGGAGCGCCATGAGCACCGGCAGGTTCCGGTCGAACGGCGCGGTGCGGAAATGCTCGTCCATGGCGTGAAAGCCGTCGAGCATGGCGCGGAAGTGCTCGGGGCCGATCGCCAGCATGGTCGAGAGGCCGATCGCCGAATCCATCGAATAGCGGCCGCCGACCCAGTCCCAGAACTCGAACATGTTGGCGGTGTCGATGCCGAACTCCGTCACCTTCTCGGCATTGGTCGAGACGGCGACGAAATGCCGGGCGACCGCCTTGGCGTCGCCGCCGAGGCCGTGCAGCAGCCAGTCGCGCGCGCTGTGCGCGTTGGTCATCGTCTCGAGCGTCGTGAAGGTCTTCGACGAGATGATGAACAGCGTCTCCGCCGGGTCGAGATCGCGCGTCGCCTCGACGAAATCGGTGCCGTCGACGTTGGACACGAAGCGGAACGTCATGGCGCGCTCGCTGTAGTGCCGCAGCGCCTCGTAGGCCATCACGGGCCCGAGGTCGGAGCCGCCGATGCCGATGTTGACGACGTTGCGGATGCGCTTGCCGGTATGGCCCTTCCATTCGCCGCCGCGCACGCGGTCCGCGAATGCGGCCATCTTGTCGAGCACCGCATGCACGTCCGGCACCACGTTCTGGCCGTCGACCATGATCGAGGCGCCTTTCGGCGCGCGCAGCGCCACGTGCAGGACCGCGCGATCTTCGGTGACGTTGATCTTGTCGCCGCGGAACATGGCATCGATCCGCTCGCGCAGCCCGGATTGCTCGGCAAGCGAACCCAGCAGGCGCAGCGTCTCGTCGTCGACGCGGTTTTTCGAATAGTCGAGGAAGACGCCTGCGGCTTCGGCGGTCAGGCGCTCACCGCGCTTGTCATCCGCCGCAAACAGATCGCGCAGGTGCACGCCGCGCATCGCCGCGTAGTGATCGCGGAGCGCTCGCCACGCCGCGCGCCGCTCCTTCGATCGTGCGCCTGGCCTCTCAGGTCGTCGCTTCGCCATTTGCGGCATCCTCTCCGTTCGCCAAGTCTTCCGTAATTCCAATGCACTTTATTCCAATACGCTTGCGGACGTTACCGCATCCCGAAAATCGCCGCGGGCGAAAGTCTCACGTTCATCTCGCTTTGATCTCATTTGGAACGATCGGCCGTATCTTCCCACAGACGAAAGCCGCCGCGGAACGCGTTGGCGTTGTCGCCCTCGCGGCAATGCGGCGGCAGCTCGTCGAGCTTCTTCACGTTGCCGCCGCCGATCACCGTGTCGTCGGGCTCGAGCGCGGCGATCAGGCGTTTCACGACGTCGGCAACATGGCGCCGCCACTTCTTCTTGCCATGGCGCTCGAGCCCGGCCTCGCCGACATAATCCTCGTAGGTATGCTTCTTGTAGGGCAAGTGGCCGAGCTCCATCGGCTCGACGATGCCCTCGACGATCATCGCGGTGCCGAGCCCGGTGCCGAGGCCGAGAAACAGCATCTTGCCGCCCTCATAGCTGCCCAAGGCCTGCATCGCCGCGTCATTGATGACCTTCACGGGGGCACCGAATGCGCCGGCGAAATCGAAGCCGACCCAACCGCTTGCCGAGGTTGTGGGGTTCGGCGACCGGCCGGCCGCGCAGCACCGGCCCGGGATAGCCGATCGACACCGCGTCATGGTCCCAGCCGTCGGCGAGCTTCTTGACGCCGGCGACCATCTGCTTGGGCGTCATCTTGGGCCCGGACGGGAATGAACGGTGCTCCTGTTGTCCGGTGGCGAGAATCTTCACCGAAGTGCCGCCGACATCGATCACCAGCACTTTGCCCGAGGCGCTGCGCGCACCACCAGCACGGCCGCGTGCCGGCTTTTTGCGCTTGGCTTTCATCCGGCGCTAGCTTGCGCGCTTGAGAACGGCGGATTTGGAGTTGATCATGTCCAAGAGGTCTTTCCACGACTTCACGAAGGATTTGGCGCCGTCGTCCTGAAGCTGCTGCGCGAGCGCGGCGACATCCACCTTCGCGGCCGCGAAGCGGGCAAGCTCCGCATCGGCGTCGCCGCCGTCCGCCGGCATCATGGCGCCGACCTTGCCGTGATCCGCGAAGGCCTTCAGCGTGTTCTCGGGCACGGTGTTCACGGTGAACGGCGACGCCAGAGCCTCGACGTACAGGACGTCGGACGCTTTCGGATTCTTGGTCCCGGTGCTGGCCCACAGCAGCCGCTGCGGCCGCGCGCCCTCATTGTAGGCGCGCATCCAGCGCGGCGAGCTGAGCAAGCCGAGATAGCTCCGATAAGCTTGCCGCGCGACCGCGATGCCGAGCTTGTCGTTCAGCGCATCCGGGGCCTTACCGGCGATCGCGACGTCCCACCGGCTGATGAAGATCGACGCCACCGAGGGAACCGCGGCCGGCAATCCCGCCTTGATGCGGCGCTCGATGCCGCGCATGTAGGCCTCGGCGGCGGCGACGTATTGGTCATTCGAGAACAGCAGCGTGACGTTGATCGGTATCCCGGCGAAGATCGACTCCTCGATCGCCGGCAGACCTTGCGGCGTGCCCGGGATCTTGATCATGACGTTGGGCCGCTGCACCTGGGCGTGCAGCTCCTTGGCGGCCGCGATCGTCGCCTTGGTGTCGTAAGCGAGCAACGGCGAGACCTCGAGCGAGACCCAACCATCGAGGCCGGACGTTCGATCGTGGACGGGCCGGAAAAGATCGGCAGCCTGCGTGAGGTCCTCGATCGCGAGTTCGAAGAACAGCTTCTCGCCCGACTTGCCGGCCGCGACCTTGGTCCGGATCGCGTCGTCGTAGGCGTCGCCGTTCTTGATCGCCTGATCGAAAATCGTCGGATTGGACGTGAGCCCGGTGACCGAGAGCTCGTCGATGTAGCGGCGCAGGCCGCCGGTGTTCAGCAGATTGCGCGTGATGTTGTCGAGCCAGATGCTCTGGCCGAGATCATGCAGGGCTTGTGTCGGTTTCATGTTTCGACCTCGTTCATTTTCGCTGATCTTTCGCGGGCCGCTCGTGCACGGTCCCGAGCCGGCCATTGCTTCTGATGATCGGGCGCCACTTGCGGCCGTCGCGGGCGATCAGGCGATCCGCCGCCGCGGGGCCGACGCCGCCGGCCGCATAGTTGGGAAAATCGTCGGGCGGCGTGCGCGCCCAATCATCAAGCAGCCCCTGCACCGCACACCAGGCGGCTTCAACGGTGTCGGCGCGTTGAAACAAGGTGGCGTCGCCGATCAGGCAATCGTAGATCAGCGTCTCATAGCCGACCGCCGCGATCGGCGCGAAATAATCGCGGTAGGCAAAATCCATCTCGACGCCGTCGATCTCGATCTCGGCGCCCGGCCGCTTGGCACTGAAGCTCACCGACAGCCCCTCGTCCGGCTGGATGCGAAGCGTCAGGATATTCGACGGCAGCTCATCGATCGGCGTGTCGCGAAACAGCGAATACGGCGCCTGCCGGAACTGCACCGCGATCTCGGTGGTGCGGGCGGAAAGCGCCTTGCCGGTGCGCAGATAGAACGGCACGCCCGCCCAGCGCCAATTGTCGATGCCGAGCTTGATCGCCGCGTAGGTCTCGGTGGCGGAATCCGTTGCCACGTTGGGCTCGGCGCGATAGTCGCGCACCTTCTTGCCGAGCACGGTGCCGGCGCCGTATTGGCCGCGCACCGCGTCGGCGGCCGTAATGGGATGGATCGCCTGGATCAATTCGGTCTTCTTGGCGCGCACGGCATCGGCATCGAACGAGATCGGCGGCTCCATGCCGATCATGGCGAGGAGCTGGAAGAGATGGTTCGGCACCATGTCGCGCAGCGCGCCGGTCTGCTCGTAGAAGCGCCCGCGCCCCTCGACGCCCACGGTCTCGGCGGCGGTGATCTGCACGTGGTCGATGTGATCGCGATTCCACAGCGGCTCGAAGATGCCGTTGGCGAAGCGCAGCACCAGGATGTTCTGAACCGTCTCTTTGCCGAGGAAATGATCGATGCGATAGATCTGGTCCTCGGACAGCACCTTGAGGATGCGCGCGTTGAGCGCCTTGGCGGAAGCGAAGTCGTGGCCGAAGGGCTTTTCGATGATCACGCGCCGCCAGCAATTCTCCGACTGGCGCGTGAGCCCGGCACGGCCGAGTTGATCGACGATCGGACCGAAGAAACGGTCGGCGACCGCAAGGTAGAACAGCACATTGCCGGCGCCGTTCTGCGGCTTCTGCCGATCGGCCAGCAGCTTGCCGAGCCGGTCGAAGGTGTCGGGCTCGGTGAAATCGCCGCGCATATAGTGCATGCGCTGGACGAGCCACGAGCAGACGTCCTTCTCGCCGGTCTCGCCTTGCGAGGCTGTCTCGATCGCGTCGGCCATCATTTGACGCCACTGCTCGGTGGTCCGGTCGTTGTGGTCGATGCCGATGATGGTGAATTCGTCGGGAAGCTCGCGGGCGCGCACCAGGTGACACAGCGCCGGCACGATGAGGCGCTTGGTGAGATCGCCGCTAGCGCCGAAAATCGTCATGGTGGCGGGCGCAAGCTGCCGGCCGAACGCGCTCTTTGGGCCGGAAGCCCCTTGGGCCCGCTCGCGAATGGCTGGTTGCACCGGGGTGCGCCCTTTAGCGACGTCCTGATCCATATCGGCTACCTGCCCGCCCAATTGTAACTAACGCGCGAGGGCGGCGATTCGTTCGCCACACGAGCGGTTTCGCCGCAGCGGCGGGCCAGCTGACCGCACCCCGCAAATGCCTACCGGGGCTGCATGGCGTAGCATTGACCTGCGGCCGGACAGCCGCAAGGGTGCTTCCGAGGCGTTTTGGGCCGCGCATCAGCGAGACGGGGGCGAGCCAGGCATGGCCGCGTTGAAGTTCATCGGACAGCCGATCGTCCGCATCGAGGACGAGGCGCTGCTCAAGGGCGCGGGCCGGTTCGTCGACGATGTGCCGGTGCGCGACGCCCTCGAGGCGGCGTTCGTGCGCAGCGCGTTTGCGCATGCGCGGATCAGGTCGATCGACGTGACCGCGGCGCGGGCGGCGCCGGGCGTGCACGCGGTGCTCACCTATGCGGACATCCGGCCGTTGCTCACGCAGGACCGCATGCCGCTCGAGTTGCGGGTCGAGGCGCTGCCGGCCAATGTCACGCCGATGCCGCTCGCCACCGACGAGGTCGTGTTCGTGGGCGAGGCGATCGTGGCGGTGATCGCGGATTCGCGTTACGCGGCAGAAGATGCGGCCGCGCTCGTGCAGATCGACTACGAGCCGCTGCCGGCCGTCGCGGATTGCCTTGCGGCGATCGAGCCCGGCGGGCCGCGCGTCGATACGCGACAGCCGTCGAACATTATCAAGGACTTCCGCCAGGGCTACGGCAACACGGAGGCGGCGTTCGCGATCGCGCCGCATCGCGCGGCGCTGCGGCTCAAGACCCACCGCGGCTGCGCGCACCCGATCGAGGCACGCGCCGTGCTCGCGCGCTACGACGAGCTCGAGGACCGTCTCACGGTGTGGGCCTCGACCCAGGAGACGCACGACCTGCGCGGCCACCTGATGGCGCTGTTCGGGCGCAACGAGAACCAGGTGCGGGTGATCACCGCCGACGTCGGCGGCGGCTTCGGCTGCAAGCATCTCTTTTATCCCGAGGAGGCCGTGGTCGTCGCCGCGAGCCTGATGCTGCAGCGGCCGGTGAAGTGGATCGAGGACCGCCGCGAGAACTTCGTCGCGACGATCCAGGAGCGCGACCAGGTCTGGGACCTGGAAGTGGCGTTCGACCGCGACGGCAAGCTGCTCGGCGTCCGCGGCCGCATGGTGCATGACCAGGGCGCCTACACGCCGCGCGGCACCAACCTGCCGACCAATGCGTCGACCGCGGTGCCGGGCACCTACGTTCTGCCCAACCTCGACCTGCGCGTGGTCGTCGCGGCGACCAACAAGGTCGCCACCATCCCGATCCGCGGCGCCGGCTATCCGGAGGGCACGTTCGCGATCGAGCGCTGCCTCGACGAGATCGCGCACACGCTCGGGCTCGACCTCGCCGAGGTGCGGCGGCGCAATCTCGTGACGCCCGAGAAGATGCCGTACGCGACCGGGCTCAAGGCGCGCTCCGGCTCGTCGATCACCTACGACAGCGGCGATTTCCCCAAAATGATGACGATGGTGCTCGACGCGATCGATCACGCGGGCTTCGCGGCGCGCCAGAAAGAGGCGCGCGAGCGCGGCCGCTACATCGGCCTCGGCATGGCGATGGGCATCAAGGGCACCGGGCGCGGGCCGTTCGAGTTGGCGCGCGTGCGCATCGACCGCGCCGGCAAGGTGACGGTGTTCACCGGCGCGGTCGCGATCGGCCAGGGCCTCAAGACCGCGTTCGCGCAGATCTGCGCCGAACAGCTCGGCGTCGCGCCGCGCGACATCATCGTGGTCGCCGGCGACACCGGCGCGATCTCGCTCGGCATGGGCGCGTTCGCGAGCCGCCAGACCGTGATGGGCGGCTCGGCCGTGCACGTCGCGGCCTGCGTGGTGCGCGACAAGGTGCGCAAGGCGGCAGCCGAGATCCTGGAGGTCGACGAGGGCGACCTCGAGCTGCGCGACGGGCGGGTCGAGGTGAAGGGCGTGCCCAAGCACGGCCTCGGCTTCAGCGAGCTCGCGATCGCGATGGCTGGCGTGCCGGGCTACAAGCTGCCCGGCGACCTGCCGCCCGGCCTCGAGCATGCGCACAACCACCTCGGCAACAGCCTGACCTATGCGGGCGCCTTCATGGCGGTCGAGCTGGAGGTGGATGCGGAAACCGGGCACGTCGAGCTGCACAAGATCGTGGTGGTCAACGACGCCGGCGTCGCAATCAATCCGACGTTGGTGCGCGGACAAGTCATCGGCAGCGTGGTGCACACGCTCGGCAACACGCTGTTCGAGCGCATGGTCTACGACGATGATGCGCAGCCGCAGACGACGACGTTCGCCGACTACCTGCTGCCGACCAGCCCCGAGCTGCCGAACATCGACGTGATCCTGGTGGAATATCCAAGCAAGACCAATCCGCTCGGCGTGAAGGGCGCGGGCGAGACCGCCTGCATCCCGGTGCCGGCCGCGATCGTCTCGGCCGTCGAGAATGCGCTCGCGCCGTTCGGCGTGCGGCTCTCCGAGTTTCCGCTGTCGCCGCCCGGGCTTTTCCAGATGATCCAGGATGGGCGCGAGAGGGCGAGCAAATGACTGGGTATCGCCCTGATCTCCGCCGTCATCGCCCGCGAAAGCGGGCGATCCAGTACGCCGCAGTGGAGCGATGGGCACCGATGACGTCTCATTCTCGGGCTGTGAGTACTGGATTGCCCGCTTTTGCGGGCAATGACGCAGAAAAACAAAGCAGCGCTTAGCGAAGCCAACTGACCGCCGGGATGCGTCGAGCATGCAGATCAAGAGCAACGGGTCGACCTTCAACTGCCGTGTCGACGGCGAGCGCGGCCCCTGGGTGCTGCTCAGCCACGGGCTCGCGACCGACCTCACCATGTGGGACGAGCTCGCCGATGCGCTGAAGGATCGCTACCGCGTCCTGCGCTACGACGCACGCGGCCATGGCGGATCGGCGGCGCCCGACGGCGACTACACGCTCGACCAGCTGGTGGCCGACGCGGCCGGCATTCTCGATGCGCTCGACGTGCCGCAGGCGCACTTTGCGGGTCTGTCGATGGGCGGCATGGTGGGGCTCGGGCTGATGCTCGACCACGGGCGGCGCATCAGGAGCGCCGTGATCGCCAACTCGCGCCACACCACGACGCCGGACTTCACCAAGGCCTGGCTCGATCGCGCGGAAGCCGTGCGGCAGGGCGGCATCGCGGCGGTCGTCGCCTCGACGGTCGAGCGCTGGTCGAGCGCCGGCCTCGGCGTACGCGATCCGGCCGCGGTCGCCCGCATGGAGCGGATGATCCGCAACACCTCGGCGGCCGGCTATCGCGGTTGCGCGGCGGCGCTGGCGCGGCTCAACTATGGGCACCGGCTGGGCGAGATCGCGACGCCCAGCCTGGTGCTGTGCGGCACCGAGGACCATGGCGCGCCGCCGGAAAACACGCGACAGATGCACGCGATGATCAAGGGATCGCGCTTTTTGGAGATCGAGCAGGCCGGCCACATCTCGAACATCGAGAAGCCGGCGATCTTCAACGCCGCGGTGGCGAAGCTGTTCGACGATGTCGAGCAGGGACGGGCGTGAGGCGGGGCATCAGCAGGGGAAGAGATCATGAGGGCATTTCGAACGATCCAGGCGGCGCTTGGCCTCGGGCTCGCGATGATGGTAGCGCCCGCGCAAGCGCAGAACTGGCCGACCCGGCCGGTCACGCTCGTCGTTCCGTTCGGGGCGGGCAGCGGCACCGATCTGGTGGCGCGCAACCTCGCGGCGCCGCTCGGCGAGCGGCTCGGCCAGCCCGTCGTGGTGCAGAACATGGGCGGCGCCGCCGGGCTGATCGGCGTCTCGCGCGTCGCCAAGGCGACGCCGGACGGCTACGAGATGGTGGTGGGATCGCTCGACACGTTCGCGCAGAGCCCCTCGCTGCGCAAGCAGCCGCCCTATGATTCGATCAAGGATTTCGAGCCGGCGGGTCTCGCCGTGGTGCAGCCGCTCATCCTCATTGTGCGCAAGGATCTTCCCGTCTCGAACATGCGCGAGTTCGCCGCCTACGTGAAGGCGAACGGCTCGCACATGCAGTTCGGCTCGGCGGGCGTCGGCACCGCGAACCACCTGGTGTGCTACGAGCTCATGCGGGCGATCGGCGCCAACGTCACCCACGTCGCGTATCGCGGCTCGGCCGAGGCGATGACCGACATGCTCGCCGGGCATCTCGATTTCTACTGCATCCTCGCGATCGGCGCGGTGCCGTTCATCAAGGCCGGCACGTTGAAGCCGATCGCGGTGCTCACGCGCGACCGCTCGCCGGTCCTGCCGGATATCCCCACCGCCAAGGAGCAGGGCTTCGACCTCGGCGACTTCTACTACTGGATGGGCCTGTTCTTCCCGAAGGGCACGCCGGCCCCGATCGTCGGCAAGCTCAACGCGGCGCTCGGCGCGACGCTCGATCGCCCGGAGCTGCAGGCGCGCCTGCGCGAGGCGGCCACGACCGTGGTGCCGCCGGAGCGGCGCTCGTCCGAGTATCTGCGCGGATTCCTCGCGAGCGAGATCAAGACCTGGGCCGCGGCGATCAAGGAGAGCGGGATCCAGCCGCAGTGAGTGAAGGCCTCTCCGTCATGCCCGCGCTTGTCGCCGGGCATCCACGCCTTTCGCGCACGCGCGTCAGTCAGATAAGACGTGGATGGCCGGGACAAGCCCGGCCATGACGAGATCGGCGGTTGCAACTCACCACGCCGACGCGATCCGCTCCAGAAATCCGACCAAATCATCCGTCACGTGGTCAACGTGCGCGGCTTCGCGGCCCACCGGCTCCCAGCCTTCGCGAAGCACGCCGACCGGCGGATTGTCGCTCGCGGCGCTACCGCACACGTGTCGCTCCGCCTCGCCCGTTCGTGTGCTCATTTGGCCGTCCCGCGTGCGACGTCCGCCGCGCTGATGCCTTCGAGCGCGAGCCCGTAACCGGCGCCCTCGTCGACGATGCGGCGGAGCTTCTGCGTGAGCGCGATGCGCGTGTAACGCGTCGTGAGCGGCGGCAGCTTGACGAGCCCGTCGGCGATCTCGTGGGCGCGGGCGAGCAGCTTGTCGTGCGGCACGATCTCGTTGACGGCGCCCCATTCCTTCGCAGTCGCGGCATCGAGCTCCTGGCGCGTGAGGATGAAGTAGCGGCCGCGGACGCTGCCGATCACCTCCGGCCACAGAAGATTCACTCCGTCGCCCGGGACGATGCCGAACTCGAAATGCGGCTGGTCCTGAAACACCGTCGCGGGGGTCGCCAGCACGATGTCGGCGAGCAGAACATACTCGGAGTGCAGCCGCACCGGGCCATTCACGGCGGCGATCAGCGGCACCTCGATATCGAGGATGTTCATGAGGATCTTTTTGCCCTCGCGATAGATCTTGTCGTAGCCCAGCGGCGTGAAGAAGTCGAAGCCGTCGCCAGTGATCGTGTCCATGAAGGCGTCGCCGCTGCCGGTCAGGATGACGACGCGGTTCTCCGGGTCAGCGCCGATGGCGTGAAAGAGATCGACGAATTGCTCGTGGGTGTGTCCGTTGAAGATCAGCTTGCCGCCATCGGTGTGCAGCGCCACCTCGAGCACGCCGGTGGGCGAGCGCGTCAGCCGCGCATTGCGAAAATTTTCGCGATAAGTCTCAAGGCGAGGCATCGGTTCTCTCCTTCTCGTTTGCGGTCGCGTTCAGAGCGGCTGCGGCGGCCACCCGCAATGTCGGCCGTACACTCGGCCATGGTGCGACCAGCCAACTGGATCGTCTTGTCTTGCGGTCTGCAAACTATGGGTTTCGCCCGCAGTGGAGCAGCAGCCACACCGGATTATCGCTTATTCCGGGGTGGAATAGGCTTTTCGCGGGACCACAATGCCTGGAACCCCTTTTGCTATGGAAAGAATTCGAGCGCCTGTCCGTGCAGCCGAGGACATCGCACGACGGCTCCGATGCATCGGCCGCTGGTAAAATCGAACGCGACGACCCCGTCCCGGGCCACGCAGTAGAGGTGGCCGTCGGGCCCGAACCGCAGTCCGCGCGGCCGGCCGCTGTGCTCGCGGACGCTGGGATCGCGATCGCATCGGAATGGATGTTCTCGCCCGAGATCGCAGACGGAACCGTTAAGGCCGTTCTCCAGGATTGGGAGCTGCCTCAGCTCGATCTCTGGGCCGTCTTCCCGGCCGGCCGCACGGCAACCACCAAGGCACGGACATTCGTCAGCTTTGTCGAGAGTGTGATGCACCCACCTCGCGCGTCTGTGATCTTGACCACACGCCCCGGCCGCTAAGCTCGCATAACCCCGAAATTATTTGTCTTCGGACCTGTTCGCCAAGACCCCTTCCAGAAACCCCACCAGATCGTCCGTCACGTGATCCACGTGCGCGGCTTCGCGTCCCTCCAGCTCCCAGCCTTCGCGAAACACCTCGCGCGTCTTTTCCGGCACGACCAGCACCGTGATCATGCCGAGCGCGTGCGGCACCGCGAGGTTGCGCGCCAGGTCCTCGAACATCGCGGCCTTGCGCGGGTCGACGCCATGCAGGGCGAGGAAGCGGTCGTAGGTCTGCGCCAGCGGCTTCGGCTCGAGCTCGGCCGCGACGATGTCGAACACGTCCTCGAAGTGCTGGTGGATCTCGAGCCGCCGCATCACCGCATCGGCATGCTTGCGCGTGCCGTTGGTGAGGATGAGCTTGCGGCCCGGCAGCCGCTCGAGCGCCGCGCCGAGCCCCGGATTGGGCATGAGCGGCGAATGATCGATGCGGTGGACGTAGTCGAGAAACGCGTCGGGACTCATGCCGTGCTCGGCCATCATGCCGCGCATGGTCGTGCCGTAGCGCTTGTAGTAGTCCTTCTGGATGCGGAACGCGTCCTCGCGGGCGACCTTGAGGTAGTCGGCGACATATTCGCGGATGCGCTCGTCGACCTGGTGCCACAGGTTGAGATGATGCGGGTAGAGCGTGTTGTCGAGATCGAACACCCAGGTCTCGACCCGGGCGAAATCGGCGCTTGCGGCAGTGCTGTCGGCCATCGATCCCCGCATGAACCACGATATGCGTTATGCGCGACGGATGGCGCGTCTGCGGTCCGCGCGCAAGAGGCAATCGGCCGTCAGACGAACAGGCCCGCCAGCGCGTAGGTCAGGCCGCCGATCAGGCCGGCCGCCGGAATCGTGATGATCCACGCCAGCACGATGCTGTTGGCGACGTTCCAGCGCACCGCCGCGACCCGGCGGGCGGCGCCGACCCCCATGATCGCGCTCGTGATCGTATGGGTGGTCGACACCGGAATCCCGAGCTCGGTGGCGAGGAACAGCGTTATCGCCCCACCGGTCTCGGCGCAGAACCCCTGCACCGGCGTGAGGCGCGTGATGCGCGAGCCCATCGTCTTCACGATGCGCCAGCCGCCTGCCAGCGTCCCGAGACCGATCGCGGCCTGGCACGCCAGCACGACCCAGAACGGGATGTGGAAGTCGCCGTTCATGTATCCCTGCGAGTAGATCAGGACCGCGACGATTCCCATCGTCTTCTGGGCGTCGTTGCCGCCGTGGCCGAGCGAGATGAGCGAGGCGGACACGAATTGCAGGATGCGAAACCGGCGGTCGACCGCAAACGGCGTGGTGCGCACGAACAGCCATGACACCGCGAGCATGAGCAAGATCGCGAAGGCGAAGCCGAGCAGCGGCGACAGCACGATCGCGAGGCTCGTCTTGCCGACGCCGCCCCAGACGATCGCGCGGATGCCCTCCTTGGCGACGCCGGCCCCGATCAATCCGCCGATCAGGGCGTGCGAGCTGCTCGACGGAATGCCGCCGAGCCAGGTGATCACGTCCCACGCGATCGCTCCGGTGAGCGCGCCGAAGATGACGCGCGGCGTCACGATGTTGACGTCGATGATCCCGGTTCCGATCGTCTGCGCGACATGCAGGCCGAAGAACACGAAGGCGATGAAGTTGAAGAACGACGCCCAGATCACCGCGTATTGCGGCTTGAGCACGCGGGTGGACACGATCGTGGCGATCGAGTTGCCCGCGTCGTTCATCCCGTTGAAGAAATCGAACACCAGCGCGATCACGATGAGCGCAATCAGCAGCGGCAATCCGAGCGCGGCGGTTTCCATGGCGGCGCTTCGATCCGGTCAGACGTGATCGATCACGACGCTCTGCAGCTCGTTGGCGACATCGTCGAAGCGGTCGACCACCTTCTCGAGATGGTCGTAGACTTCGTTGCCGGTGATGAAAGCCATCGGATTCGTCGCCCCCTGCGTCTCGTAAAGGTCCTTCAGGCCGAGGTCGTGCAGATCGTCCGCGCGCCCCTCGATCTGGGTGATCTGCTCGGTCAGCGTGCTGATGCGTCCGGCCTCGTTGCTGATCGACCGCAGCAAGGGCAAGGCCTCCGCGACCAGCACCGCGCATTTGACGATGGCGTCCCCCATCTCCTTCATCTCCGGCGTGAAGGAACGGATGTTGAACAGGATGACGGCCTTGGCGGTCTTCTGCATCTGGTCGATGGAATTGTCCATCGAGGTGATCAGGTCCTTGATGTCGCCGCGGTCGAACGGCGTGATGAAGGTGCGGCGCACCGCGATGAGGACATCGCGGGTGACGACGTCGGCCTCCTGCTCGCGCTCCATGATGGTCCGATAGTGGCGCGGGACCGCATCACCCCCGTCGAGCATCGCGCGCAGCGCTTCGGCGCCGCCCACCACCGCCTGGGAATGGCGGGCGAACAGCTCGAAAAACCGCTCCTCCCTGGGCATGAGGGCGCGCAGCCAGCCAAGCATCGGGGCCTCCGGATGTGTCCGTCCGCGGCAGAATACGGACGATTCCCGCGCCGCAGTTTACACGGATGCGACCCCGGACCACGGGGCAACGACATGGATATACGCAAGAAAAATGCCCGACCAGCCCCCGCGGCGGGGCTTACGAAACCCGCGGAAATGTGGCGCGGCGCCGGTCGCGGGGGCCGCTGAACGGGCCGGCGGGATCGGGCGTGCCGCGCCGGTCGATGAACGACGCGCGCGGAGGGTCGGCCGGGCGACGGAGGTCGCGCCCCCGCGGCGGCGTCAAACCGCGCCCATCGGGGCGGGCATCGGCGCGCAGCGCCTTCTGCGCCGCCAGGAAAGCGAGCCAATTGGCGTAGATCCGGGTGGCGCCGTCGCGCCAGCCGTGATGGATGCCGCGCTCTGCGATGTCGAGCGGGAAATCCGCCAGCAGGTCCTCGCGGCGGTCGGCACACGCCCGGGCCGCGAAGTCCTCGAGCCCGGCGGACGCCGCATCGTCGAAATACCCGCGCGGCAGCACCGGACAGGTCTCGCGTTCTCCCCGCAGGAAACGGCCGAGATCGCGACGATATTCGCCGAGCAGGCTCAAGGTGTCGTACTCGGGATGGCCTTGGAAGAAGACGAACAGGCTCTGGCCCTCACGCGCGAACATGTCGACGCCGGCCTCCGGCGAGCGGGCCAGGATGTCGTAGCCAGCGGCGCGCAACGCGTCCTCGCCGAGCTCGTTCCAGCGCGAATGGGGAACCTGGAATCGGGCGCCGAGCCCGCTGGTCAGCGGGTGGTCGGCCGCCCTCTCGCAATCGAATACGCCGAAGCGCTTCTCGCCGAGCGGCCGACGCGCGATGCCGTCGAGGTGAAAGACCGCCGCATGCGCCGCAAGGCAGGACCAGACGGTCGAGACCGTGTGCTGCTCGGCCCACTCGATCAGCTCGGCGAGCGCCGGCCAGTAGGGCTCGTCGGCAAGCGCGGCCGCGCGCGGCTCGGTGCCGGTGACGATGAGCGCGTCGAGCCGGCTGTCCCAGAAGTCGCGCAGGCCGAGATAGGACGCACCGAGATGCAGCGCGCCGCGTTCGGTGCGGGGCACGAGCGGAAGCGAAAAAAGCCGCAGGCGGACGGACAAGTCGCCCGCAGCCGCCGCGAGCAGCGCCGCAAACTGCGCCTCCGTCGACTTGAGCGCCGTATCCGGCATGTTGTTGACGAGCCCGATCTCGATGCAGCCCGGGCTGGTGCAGACATTGCGCAGGTCGGTTTCGCGGACGACGGTGAGCGGCATGCGCGGCTGCCTTTACTCCGCCGCGGCCATCCGGCAGTCCTGACCCTGCGCGGCGTCGAGCGCCTGATCGAGGTCGGCCAGGATGTCGTCGATGTGCTCGATGCCGACGCTGAGCCGGATCATCTCGGGCCGTACCCCGGCCTTGCGCTGCTCCTCGGCCGACATCTGCCGGTGCGTGGTCGAGGCCGGATGGCAGGCGAGCGACTTGGCATCGCCCATGTTGACGAGGCGCTTGAACAGCCCGAGCGCGTCGTAGAACTTGGTGCCGGCCGCAAAGCCGCCCTTCACGCCGAAGGTCAAGAGCGAGCAGGCGCGGCCGCCGAGAGTATTTCTGCGCCAGCGCGTGGTAGGGGCTGTCGGCGAAGCCCGCGTAGTTGACCCAGTCGACGCGCCGATCGCGGCGCAGGAAGTCGGCGACCTTGCGCGCATTCTCGACGTGGCGCTCGACCCGCAGCGCGACCGTCTCGATGCCTTGCAGCAGCAGGAAGGCGCTGAACGGGGACAGCACCGCGCCGGTGGTGCGCTGATAGACGCTGCGGACACGCGCGATATAGGCGGCCGGGCCGAAGTGATCGGCGTAGACGAGGCCGTGGTAGGAGGCGTCAGGCTGGTTGAACATCGGGAAGCGGTCGGCGTGCTTTTTCCATGGGAAGCGGCCGCTGTCGACGATGATGCCGCCGAGCGTGGTGCCGTGGCCGCCCATGAACTTGGTGAGCGAATGCACCACGATGTCGGCGCCGTACTCGATCGGGCGCAGCAGGATCGGCGTCGCGACCGTGTTGTCGACGATCAGCGGCACGCCGTGCCGGTGCGCGACCTCGGCGAGCGCCTCGATGTCGCAGATGTTGCCGGCCGGATTGCCGACGCTCTCGCAGAACACCGCGCGGGTCTTGTCGTCGATCAGCTTCTCGATCGCGGCGGGCGTGTCGGACTCGGCGAAGCGCACCTCGACGCCCTGCGCCGGGAAGACGTGGGCGAACAGCGTGTAGGTCGTGCCGTAGAGCTGCGGCACCGAGACGAGGTTGCAGCCGAGGCTCGGTGACGTTGAGCGTCGCGTAGTTGAGCGCCGCCTGGCCGCTGGCGACGCACAGCGCCTCGACGCCGCCTTCGAGCGCCGCCACGCGGCGTTCCAGCACCGCATTGGTCGGATTGTTGATGCGGCTGTAGCGGAAGCCGTCTTGTTCCAGGTTGAACAGCGCGGCCGCATGCTCGGCGCTGTCGAACTCGTAGGCGGCGGTCTGGTAGATCGGCACGGCCACCGACTTGGTCGTCGGCTCGGTCTCGTAGCCCGAGTGAATCGCAATGGTCTCGCGTCTCATGACTTCACCTGACGTCGGCCCCGAAACTTCAAGTGCCGCGCAGCGGGCCGCACGCCGCTGCGCTTTACGGTGGAGCATGAATTGTCGCTAAGAAACCGCCACCCACTTCTAGCGATCATGCCCGCGAGATTGGCGCAACCCTGTCGTAACGAGCGACAGCTTGCGTTTCAATAAATCCGCTGGGAATCCAATGCGCTAACCTTACCGATTAACTTCCAATCCGGAACGTCCGCGCCGCGTGCTTGCGAGCATCGTTGTGGCTCATAAAACAGACGTTAATCGCACGCGATCTATGCTGCGCAAACGCGAGCAAGAGCGTTAACCATGAATCTGCATGTCAGCGCGCCGAGCGGCGACCGCGCGGGTCATACGCCCGCCAGGGCGTGGCTGCGCGCGCTCGAGATGACGGCGCAGATCGCCGCCAATCCGACCCGAATTCTCCCTGTCGTCATCGATGAGATCGCCGAGCGTCATGGCGACGTGCCGGCGCTGCTCGGCGACCGCGAGACCCTGACGTATCGGGCGCTCGTGGCGCGCGCCAACCGCTACGCACGCTGGGCGCTGGCGCGGGGCGTCGCCCACGGCGACACGGTCTGCCTCATGATGCCCAACCGGCCCGACTATATGGCGGCGTGGCTCGGCATCACGCGGGTCGGCGGCGTGGTAGCACTGATCAACACCAACCTGACCGAGCGCGCGCTGGCGCATTGCATCGACATCGTGGCGCCGCGCCACGTGATCGTGGCGGCGGAGCTGCTCGAGGCCTTCGCGGGCGCGCAGCCCCATCTCGCGGCGCGTCCCGGCGTCTGGACCCACGGCGCGGACGCCGCCGACGGCCGGCGGATCGATCGCGATCTGGCGCGCTATGCGGACGGCCCGCTCACCGACGCCGAGCAACGTGTCATCACGATCGACGACAAGGCGCTCTACATCTACACGTCGGGCACCACCGGCCTGCCCAAGGCCGCCAATGTGAGCCACGCACGCGTGCTGACGTGGAGCTGCTGGTTCGCGGGCATGATGGGAACGACGGCAGACGACCGCATGTACGACTGCCTGCCGATGTATCACAGCGTCGGCGGCGTGGTGGCAACCGGTGCGCTGCTGGTCAGCGGCGGCTCGGTGGTGATCCGCGAGAAGTTCTCGGCGCGGCAGTTCTGGGACGACGTGGCGCGGTTCGACTGCACGCTGGTGCAGTACATCGGCGAGCTCGCGCGCTATCTCGTCAATGCGCCGCCGCATCCGCTTGAGGCGACGCATCGTCTGCGCCTCGCCTGCGGCAACGGCCTGCGCGCGGATGTGTGGGAAACCTTCCGGCAGCGCTTCGCCATTCCGCGCATCCTCGAATTCTATGCGGCGACCGAGGGCAATCTCTCGCTCTACAACGCGGACGGCAAAGTTGGGGCGATCGGCAAGGTGCCGTCGTTCCTGGCGCATCGCTTTCCGGCCGCGATCATCCGGCTCGACGCGGAGCGTGGCGAGCCGGTGCGCGACGCGCGAGGCCTGTGCGTACGCTGCGCCGCCGACGAGCCCGGCGAGGCGATCGGGCGGATCGAGCGGGAAAATCCGGGCGCGCGCTTCGACGGCTACACCGACGCGCAGGCATCGGAAAAGAAGATCCTGCGCGACGTGTTCAAGCCGGGCGACGCCTGGTTCCGCACCGGCGACCTGATGCGCAAGGATGCGCAGGGCTATTTCTATTTCGTCGACCGCATCGGCGATACATTCCGCTGGAAGGGCGAGAACGTCTCGACCACCGAGGTCGCCGCCGCGGTCGCGCGCTGTCCGGGCGTGCTGGACGCGACCGTCTACGGCGTCGCGGTCCCCGGCACCGACGGCCGCGCCGGCATGGCGGCGCTGGTGATCGGCGACGGCTTCGACATCGCGACGCTGTATCGGCATCTCGAATGCGTACCCGACTACGCGCGCCCGGTCTTCCTGCGCCTTCGCACCGAGCTGGAGACCACCGCGACGTTCAAGCATCAGAAGGGGGAGCTGATGCGTGAGGGCTACGATCCCGCAGTTACGAACGATTTGATCTACCTAAACGATACGCGGCGACAGACTTATGTGCGTATGGATCAAGCCTTGCATGAGAGCGTTCGGGCGGCGCAGATACGTCTCTGATCACATCAATCAGCGAGTAGGATGGGTTGAGCAAAGCGAAACCCATCGCATATCGGCGAGACCGGATGATGGGTTTCGCTTCGCTCAACCCATCCTACGAGGCTTCGCGCGACCTACGCCGTACTCCCCGCGTCCACCGTCAGCACGGTGCCGGTGATGCTCTTGCCGCCTTCGCCGAGCAGGAACTCGACCGCGTTCGCGACATCGTCGACCTCGGCCAGGCGGCGCAGCGCGCTGCGGCGCGCCACCTTCTGGCGCTGCTCGCCTTCGAGGCCCTGGGTCATCTCGGTCTCCATGAAGCCGGGCGCGACCGCGTTCACGTTGACGCCGAGGCGGCCGACCTCGCGGGCGAGCGAGCGGGTGAAGCCGAGCATCGACGCCTTGGTGGCGCCGTAGACCGAGAGGCCGCTGTAGCCCGTGAAGCCGATGATCGACGAGACGTTGACGATGCGGCCGCCGCCCGCCGCCATCATGGTGCGCACCACGTACTTGGTCAGCACGATGGGCGACACGGTGTTGACGCGGATGAGCGCCTCGATCTTGGAATTGTGCATGGTGGCGAGCACGCCGTCGGTGCCGAGCGCCGCATTGTTGACGAGAGCATAGATCGGCCCGAAGTCCTTGCGCAGGCCGCGGACGAGGTCGGGGATCTTGTCGATTGCGGCGAGGTCGAACGGCACGAAATGAAGCGCGCCGGCCTTGCCGCGCTTCGCCTCCTCGATCGCGGCGGACAGCTGCTCGGTCTTGCGGCGCGCGATCGCGACCGCCGCGTACCCCGACGCCGCGAGCTTGCGCGCGATGCCGAGGCCGAGGCCGCGGCTGCCGCCGGTGACGATGACGTTACGCATGAGGTCAGGCATGGTGGCGCGCGAGCTTGCCGCTCGCCGCGACCGCGAGCGTGGGTACGACGCTGATCGCGGCCGGGACCTTATGCTTGGCGAGACCCTCGCGGCAAAGCTGCAGGATCTCGCCCTTGAGCGCATCGACGCCCGCTTCGCCGCCATCGCGCGCCTCGCGCAGCACCACGTCGGCGACGACCAGCGCGCCGGTGATCGGGCTCTTGCGCGCGCGCACGAGCGACATGCGCACGAGCGGATGGCGGTTGATCACCGCCTCGACCTCCTCGGGGTTCACCTTGAGGCCGCCCACGTTGATCACGCCGTTGCGACGGCCGACGAAGTGATAGCGTCCGTCGCGCAGCTCGACCATGTCGCCGGTGTCGACGAAGCCGTCGCGGTCGGCGAGGACGGGTGCGCTAGTGCCGACATAGCCCAGCGCGGTGCGGCCCGATCGGATGCGCAGCGTGCCGTCCTCGACCTTGAGCTCGACGCCGCTCGGCAGGCGGCCGATCAGGCTCGCCGGAAAGCCGGCGCGGCCGTCATTGACGTCGAAGCCGACGCCCGCCTCGGTCGACGCATAGGCGTGGCCGACGCGCGCCCGCGGATAGATCGCGGCAAGATTGTCGAGCACGGCCTGGTCGGCGATCTCGCCGGACAGCCGCACGTAGCCCGGCGCCATCGCGCGCGCCTGCGGACTCATCAGGACGCGGCGCCAGTGCGACGGCGTACCCGAAATGTGCGTGACGCCGCGCGCGCCCAGGCGAGCCAGATGATCGCCGACCGGCTCGTCGGCACTCGAGAGCACGAGCGAGGCGCCATCGATCAGTGCGCGGAAGAAGATCTGCAGGCCGCCGTAACGGCGGATGTCGTAGAACGTGGCCCAGACCACCGGAGCGTCGTGAGCAGCGTTGCGCTTGATGGCGCCGGTGAGCCCGGCGAGCGTATGCACCACCATCTTGGGCGCGCCGCTCGTGCCGGACGTGAACATGACCCATTCGGTGTCGCGCTGGTCGCCTGGTAACTCGGCGATTGGCGCAATTGCCGGATGGCAGACGACGTGAAGACGGATGCCGAGCTCGCCGGAGGCATCGATCTGGCCCGAGGTCACGATCGCGTCGACCTCCGCATCGGCGATCACGCGCGGCAGGTGCTCGTCCGCGACGTCGGGCGGGCACAGGACGAGCCTGCTCGCGACGCCGTCGAGCTCGATCAAGCGCCAGGGCGGCGGTGAGCTGGTCGACGGTCTTGATCAGAACCGAGCGGCCGGCGAGGTCCGGCAGCCTGCCGCCGAGGCTGGTGCCGCGGGCGAGGTCGGCGAGCGCGACGCTCGTCTCGCGCCCATGCAGATGGCGATCGGCGGCGCCGCCACGAGCCAGTCGCGCAGCGACTCGACGCGTTGCGTAGTCCTGTCGAGCATGGGTCTAGCCCCGAAACCCGGTCCCCATTCTTCGGATCGCGCTTTGCGCTTTTCGCGTCGGCGAACCGGCATCCGGTCGCCGGGAGTGCGCTAGGCCGCGCGGTCGTAAACCTGGACGAAATCGCCGAGCGTCACTGGAAACGCGACGTCGTCGGATGCCGTGAACGGATCGACGCCGAGCTTGTCCTCGAGGCGGGCAACCAGCACGGCGAAGCAGAGCGAGTCGAGGCCGGAGTCGAGGAGCACGAGATCGTCCGTGAGCGGCGCGAGCTTCTTCGCCTGCTCATCGGCGACTTTCCGCATCTCGGACAATATCGTTAATTTAGTGGTCATCCCGCCTCACCTATAGTTGGCCACTCGCTGGTATAACCCACCGACACAACCGATCAAGCGCGCGTGCCGATTATGGTCAATGGAAATCGACCGCCGGCGTCCCTGAAAGTCCGTTGCCGGCAGATCGCGGACGACGATCTCGACGGCCTTGCGGATCTGCTCAGGCGCGGCTTCGGTGCGCGCCGGACGCGCGCGTTCTGGCGTCGCGCGCTGGCGTGCCTGCAGGCGCGCGCCGTTCCGCCCGACATGCCGCGTTATGGCTATCTGCTGGAGAACGAGGGTGCGCCGGTCGGCGCGATCCTTCTGATCTTCACGGCGGGGCCGGACGGCGCGATCCGCGCCAACGTGTCGAGCTGGTACGTCGACGCAGCGTTTCGCGGCTACGCGCAGCTCCTCGTGTCGCAGGCGCTCAAGCTCAAGACCGTCACGTATCTCAACGTATCGGCGGCGCCGCAGACCTGGCCGATCCTGCCCGCGCAAGGATACGAACGCTACAGCAGCGGCATCTTCGTCGCGCTGCCGGCGCTCGCGCGCACGCGCGAGCCCGGCGCGCGGCTCGTCGTGGCCGATCGCACGCCCGACGCGCCGTTCGCTCCCTTCGAGCGGGAGCTGCTCGAGCGACACGCCGGTTACGGTTGCGTGAGCTTCTGGTGCGCGACGCCGGCGCGCGCCTTCCCGTTCGTCTTCCGGCCGCGCATCGTCAAGGGCTGCATCCCGTGCGCGCAGCTCATCTATTGCGGCGACGTCGCCGATGTCGTGCGCTTTGCCGCGCCGATCGGACGTCTCCTGGCGTTGCGCGGCCTGCCGTTCGTCGTTCTCGACGCGAACGGACCGATCGACGGCCTCATGGGCCGCTACTTCGACGAGACCATGCCGAAATTCTTCCGCGGCCCCGTGCGCCCGCGCCTCGGCGACCTCGCCGATACCGAGACCGCGCTGTTCGGGATGTGAAGGCGCCGCGCGCGTCCCTGAAGCATCGCAATCATCGGGTTCTCGCACGATCGATCGTGCGTCGTTTCTCGACTTACATTCCCAAGTCATAAAGCAGCGGTGTTGAGGGCGACTGACCGACGCGGTCCCGAAATACAATCCGCGGCCCACCGGGCGGTGGCCGGTCTCGGCTGGACGAAGACCCTCCCGCCCAAAACTTGAGGGCGCCTGGGCTGTGCCCGCGCTTCAGTGCGACCCCGCAATTGGCGGCCGGCCGAATCCGCATCCCTGGCCTGCATTTCAATCGTTGCTTATTATAAGCTACCTTATTATAAAATGCGCCTTTCACGATAGTGGATGATCGCATGTCAGCGCGCCGGAACAACCGAGAATTAGCCTTTTCAATCAATGATGTAGCGCGATTGCTGCGGACCTATGCGGACCATGCCGCGGGGCAGTTCGGGATGACGCGAGCCAAATGGGCGGTGCTCGCCCGGCTCGACCGCTTCGAGGGCCTCAAGCAGACCGAGCTCGCCGAGATGCTCGACCTGCAGCCGATCAGCCTGACGCGGCTGCTCGACGGGCTCGCCGAGAACGGCCTGATCGAGCGGCGGCCCGATCCCGAGGATCGCCGCGCCAAGCGGCTCTACCTGACGCCCGGCGCGCGGCCGCTGCTCGAGCGGCTGAGCGAGCTCGGCGAGGACCTGATGGAGACGGCGCTCGCCGGGCTGCAGCCGGCCGATGTGAATGCGCTGCTCGCGCACCTCGCGACCGTGAAGGAGAACCTGCGCCAGGCCGTTCAGCGCAAGCAGGCCGCCAAGCAAGCCGCCGCGGAGCAGCACTATGGCTGAGACCGTCCTCAAATTCACGCCGCAACGCGACGGCGCCGCGGCGAAGCGCACCCGTTCGCTGGTGGGCTTCGTGCGCGCGCGCCTGCGCCTGATCCTGCTGGTGGCGCTGCCGGCGATCGCGCTCGTCGGCGGCATCGTGTTCTACCTGTCGGGCGGCCGCTACATCTCGACCGACAACGCCTATGTGGGCGCGCAAAAGGTGCTCATCACGACCGACATCGCCGGCAAGCTCAGCAAGGTGATGGTGCGCGAAGGCGAGCACGTCGCGGCGGGCGAGCCGCTGTTCGAGATCGATCCGGTCCCGTACCGGCTGGCGCTGCAAAGCGCGCAGAGCAAGCTCGACACGGTGCGCACGCAGTTCGCCAACCTCAAGAGCAACTACGAGTCGCTCAAGAAGCTGGTCGAGTACGGTCAGCAGGGCGTCGATCTCAAGCAGCGCGACGTCGACCGCAAGACGACGCTGGCGGAAAGTCGGGCCGGCTCGCAGATCGACCTCGACACCGCGAAATCGGCGCTGCTCACCGCGCAACTCGAGCTGCAGCTTGGCCGCCAGCAGCTCAGCGGCGTGCTCAACCAGCTCCTGGAGAACCCGAACCTCGCGCTCGAGGACTTTCCGGCCTACCAGCAGGCGAAGGCCATGGTCGACCAGGCGCAGCGCGACCTCGACCACACGGTCGTCAAGGCGCCGATCGCCGGCATCGCGACGCAGGTCGACAACATCCAGCTCGGCCGCTACGTGACGGCCGGCATGCCGGTGTTCAGCGTGATGGACGACGCGGCGCCGTGGGTCGACGCCAATCCGAAGGAAACCGAGATCACCTGGCTGCGGCCGGGCCAGAAGGTCGACCTGTATGTCGACTCGTTCCCCGATCGCGTCTTCCACGGCACCGTGCAGTCGGTCAGCCCCGGCACCGGCGCGCAGTTCTCGATCCTGCCGCCGCAGAACGCCAACGGAAACTGGGTGAAGGTGGTGCAGCGCGTGCCGGTGCGGATCGTGTTCGACCCAGGCCAGGACATCTCGCTCCTGCGCGCCGGCATGAGCGTCACGGCCGACATCGACACTCGCCGCAAGCGCACGCTCGCGACCCTGTTCGGCGCGGGCCCGAGCCTCGCGGAGGGCGCGCAGAAGTGAGCGTCGCGGCCGGTATGAGCCCGACGGCACGCCGCGCCATGGTGACGATCTGCGCCATGAGCGCGACCATCATGCAGGCGCTCGACACCACGATCGCCAACGTGGCGCTGCCCTACATGCAGGGCTCGCTCTCGGCCTCGCTCGACCAGATCAACTGGGTGCTCACCTCCTACATCGTCGCCTCCGCCATCATGACGTCGCCGATCGGCTGGGTGGCGGAACGCTACGGCCGCAAGCGCCTGTTCATCATCTGCGCGGCCGGGTTCACGTTCGCATCGGTGCTGTGCGGGCTCGCGCAGACGATCGAGCAGATGGTGATGTTCCGCCTGCTGCAAGGCGCGTTCGGCGCGGCGCTCGTGCCGCTCTCGCAGGCCGTGATGCTCGATTCCTACTCGGCGCAGGATCGCGGCTCGGCCATGGCGATCTGGGGCATCGGCGTGATGCTCGGGCCGATCATGGGGCCGACGCTCGGCGCCTGGCTCACCGACAATTACAGCTGGCACTGGGTGTTCTTCATCAACCTGCCGGTCGGCATCCTGACGGTGCTCGGGCTGATGGTGTTCATGCAGGAGACCGACCGCCAGCAGGAGCGGCGCTTCGACTGGTTCGGCTTCGCAGCGCTCGCCGTCGGCATCGGATCGTTCCAGCTCATGCTCGACCGCGGCGAGGAGCTGGGCTGGTTCGGCTCGAATGAGATCATCGGCGAGGCGATCGTCGCGGTGACCGGATTCTACTACTTCGTCGCACATTCGCTCACCGCCGCGAGCCCGTTCGTGCGCCTGGAGCTCTTCCGCGACCGCAACTTCGTGTTCGGCTGCGTGTTCATGGTGGTGATCGGCGTGGTGCTGTTCGGCACCATGGCGCTGGTGACGCCGTTCATGCAGAACGTGGTCGGCTACCCGATCCTCACGGCCGGCCTCCTGCTGGCGAGCCGCGGCGTCGGCACGCTGGTCGCCATGATCATGGTGGGGCGGCTGCTCAAGGTGGTCGAGGCGCGCTACCTGGTGCTCGTGGGCCTCACCCTCGCGACCCTCACGCTCAACCGCATGGTCGACTTCACCGACCAGACCTCGTCGCTGACCATCGTCGAGACGAGCATTGCGCAGGGCTTCGGCCTCGGCCTCGTGTTCGTTCCGCTGAGCACCGTCGCGTTCATGACCCTGCCGGGTCATCTGCGCACCGAGGGCAGCGCGATCCTCACGCTGGTGCGCAACCTCGGCAGCTCGGTCGGCATCTCGATGGTGATCGCGCAGCTCACCAACGAGACGATCCGCGCGCACGCCTATCTCTCCGAATACGTCACGCCGTTCAACAATGCGCTGCAGGCGCCGGCTGTCTCCTCGATCCTGAGCACCACGACCATGACGGGCCGCGCCATGCTGGACCGGATGGTGACCGAGCAGGCCTCGATCATCGCCTACGCGAACGACTTCAAGCTCCTGATGTACCTCACGCTGGCGACGATCCCGATGGTCTTCTTCATCGGCTCGTCGCGCATGCCACGGCCGACGGCGGCGAGCAGCGAGCCGGTGCACGCGCTCGATTAGGGCATTTTCGTTCACATTGAAACACATCGTCATGCCCGGCCTTGTGCCGGGCATCCACGCCTTCCTTCCGCAACCGCAGGAAGCAAGACGTGGATGGCCGGGACGAGCCCGGCCATGACGAATGCGATAGGTGTCTCCGGGCTTCCGGCGCGCGCCGAAGGCAGCCTTCGAGGCTGCCATGGGGCGCCCTCTTATAGCGCGAGCGCTTCGCGCGCCGCGGCGGGCCAGTTGCGCAGATCAAGCCCGTGCGCCGCGAACAACGCCAGCGTCAGCCGATCGATGCCGAAGGCGACGCAGCCGGTGTGTGCCAGCGCACCGGCCTCGTCCTGCATGTCCCACGTCTTGCCGAAATGGTCGCGGTGATAGTTGAAGCTCATGCAGGCGGTGGGCTGCTGCGCGGAGCGCACCGGGATGAGCAGCTCGAACTTGAGCGACTGATCGACCTGGTTGATCGCCATCAGCTTGCCGGCGCGGCCGAAGAACGGATCGCTCGCGGTCTCGGTCTTGTAGCTGAGGCCGAGAAGGTCGGCGATCTCGGGCGCGCGCGACATCCACTCCTCGCGGAACGCCACCACCTGCGCGGGCGTGCCGATGCGCACGAACTCGCGCATGCGGAAGGTCTGGAAGCGATCGATCTGGGCCGACGGCTCGTGGCGGAAGCAGTCGCTCGCCACGTCGAACAGGAGGCCTGCCTCCGGCACGGGGCCGCGCTTGGCGACCAGCGGATAAAGCGGGTAGCAGGCGGCCGGCGTGAGCACGAGGTCGGTCGCGTTGAGCGCGCCGACCCACTCGCCTTTCGCCTTGTCGCCCTCGACGGCGCCGCGAATATCCGCCTCCGAACCGTGCAGGCAGCAGACCGCGCCGAGCAGATTCGGGAAGCTGCCGAGATAGCCGGATTTCTGGATGTGCGCGCGGGGCATCACGGGCGGAAAGCGCAGGATCTCCATCTCGGGCGCGCGATGGCGCGAGATCAGGATGTTGAGCCCGTCGACGACACGCTCGAAGGTCCCGGAGCGGCCGAACACACCCTCGACGCCGCTCGGATGCAGCAACGTGTCCGTCGTCGGCTTGAGCGGATCGCGCACCACATAGTTCATGTCGTCATCCCTCCTCATTTGCTCCGCGCTCGCCCGGCCCCGCCGGCAAGCCGCGGTCATTCGGGTCACAAGTCAGTCGGTGAGCATCGCCGGCACCTCGACGAGCAGCACCGCGCTCGCGACGTTGCCGAGGATACGGTCGTTGTTGATCATCACCGAGGATGAGAGTGCGTCGCGCAGGAAGCGCGCGACGCTGAAATCGCCGTCGTTGCGGTAACCCGAAAGTCCGCAGGCCTGCAGGCAGCCGGTCACGATCGCGATCGACATCTCCGACGCATTCACCTTCAGCAGGTTGAGCGTGGTCTGGAAGTCCAGCCCATCCGGTTCGATGCCGTCGGCAATCAGCTCTTCGTAGCGCTGCAGCGCCGACGTCACGCTCGCCTGCAGCACGCGCAGGCTTGCGCTTGCGCGGGTGAGGTGGGCGGCGCCGGGCGGAAGCTGGGCGCCGTTGCTGCGCATCGCCTTGCGCACGAACTGGCGGGCGCGCTCGACCGCGCTCGCCGCGATCCCGGTCCACACCGCGCTCCAGGTCAGGTGCGCGACCGGCATCACGGTATGCGCGTGAATCTTCTGGTAAGGCTCGGGCAGGATCTGCGCGTCCTTGCCGTTCGCCTCGAGCTTGAATCCGGCGCTGCAGGTGCCGCGCATGCCGAGCGTGTCCCACCCGGACAGCCGATCGAGCGTGTAGTCCTCCTTGAGCAGCGCGACCAGGACCTGATCGGTCGCCGGCGCCTCAGGCGAGCGGCGCGCCGTGGTGACGATGCCGTCCGCGTGCGCGCCGTAGGACATCACGGTCGCAGCCTTGGCGAGCGTGAAGCGCGCGCCGTCGGCCACCACGGCGCAATCGCTCTTGCGCAGGTCGCCGCCGCCCTGGCCGTCGGTCGTCGACGACGCGAGCAGAAGCTGGCGGTCGCACAGCCGGCTCATCAGCTCCGCGTGCCAGGCGCTGCCGCGTGCGTGGCGCACCAGGCACGCCACCATGATCTGGTGCATCGCGTAGATCATCGCGGTCGACGCGCAGGCGCGGCCGAGCACGTAGCAGACGTCGACCACGTCGGAGATGCTCGCCCCTTCGCCGCCGAGCTCGACCGGAACCAAAATGCCGAGCAGGCGTTGCGCACGCACGGCGGAGAACGCTTCGACCGGAAACCGTGCCTCGGCATCGACCGCGGACGCATGCGCGGCCGCGATCGCGGCGACTGCCTGCGCGCGCCGCTTGAGGTCGCGCGTGAGCGGATAGACCTGGCTCGTCGTGCCGCGCGCCGACTTGCCGTTGCGCGCCGGCGCGCGCCGGATCTCGTCCTTCGTATCGACGAGCGTCATGATCGGCCTCCTCACATCGCGCCACATCACACCGTGCGCGGGTTGTCGAATTACCACACACCATCCGCAAGAAGTTTTCGCGAATTAATGGAAAACGCGACGCGCTTTCTGCTGCAATGGTTACCTGTGAGATATGACCGAACCTGCAAGAAGTGCCTGAAATCAGCGGTTAACTCGCATGTGCGCCAACATGTTTGTTAATGCTGAATTGATCCTAAGGATGCGAAACGAAAATGCAGGTGTTATGAAATCGTCGAGGCAAAAACCCGCGTGGTCGCATGTCGGCCACAGCGATAAATGCGGACAGGGACATGTCGATCGTCGAGCTTTCATCCACCGAGCGCGTGGCCGCGGTGGTCCGCCGGCTTCTCGCGGACCGTTCGATCGCCCGCGCCTTCACGGCGCAGGACGACCTGCGCGACGTCGGGCTCACCTCGCTCGACATGGTGAACCTGGTGTTGGCGGTCGAGTGCGAGCTCGCGGTCAGCATCCCGGAAGCCGAGATCACGCCGGCCAATTTCCGCTCGGTCGCCGCGATCGAAGCGCTGGTCGAGGGACTGCGGCACCGCTCAGCGGCGTAAGATTCCCGCGTCGTTCCATGCAATCTCGGTCATCAATTTCTTGATGATCGCCTCGGCGAACGTCTCGTAGCTCGTCGCCGGCACCATGAAGGCGCCGGGTCCGCCGATCACATAGTCGCGATAGTAGCCGTCGAGGTCCGGCTCGACCGTGAGGATCGGCAGGCCGTTGATGCCGATGCCGGCGCGCACCGCTTCGTCGCGCGCGAGCGTCACCGATCGCCCGGAATTGTTCGAGCCGTCGCCCGACACGTCGATCACGCGCCGCGCCGGCTCGGCGGGCATCTGCGCGAGCAGCACGCGCGCATAATCGATCGCCCCGCTGATCGACGTGCCGCCGCCGAAGAGCTTGCGCGGCACCTCCTCGATCGCGGCCGCGAACGCGTTGGCCGACGCCTCGTCCTTGATCACCATCCACGGCACCACCTGCACCTGCAGGCGCGGCCCAGTCCATTGAAACATGGTGACGGCAATCGATTGCGTGCCGCCGGCGCGGATGGTGTTCAGCACGCGCGGATCACGGAAGGCCGCGGCGTAACCCTGCTTCTGCAGCTCGAAGCGCTGCTGGCTGACGCTGCCCGAGGCATCGACGGCGAGCACCAGGGCAAGATCGACCTGCGGCGCGGCGCGCGCCGCGACCGGAACGGCGGCCGAGAGCAGGAAAGCGGCCGCGCCGCGCAGCAATTGACGGCGCGGCGCGTGCGGTGGCGTTGCGAATGCCGCCATTGCGGTCGCCCGCATCTCCTCAAGGTGAGCCAGGTCGGCTCGTCAGCGGAGCAGCCGGTCGTCACACAAGCGATGGCGCGCCGCCAAGACCGCGAGGTCCGAACGCAACGATAAGCCGCGGGTGCGCCAGCGGCCAGCGAATTCTTGCCCGTCCGCGGCGCGGCGCCGCCGTGCGCGGGCCGTGCGCGCGCCGAGCATCGTCGACAGCGCGTGGCGCAGCGTCGGATGGCGGAACGTGAAGCCGCTCGCCTCCGCCTTGTCGGGCAGCACGCGCTGGCCGCCGATGAGCAGTTCGTCGGCGAGATCGCCGGCGACCAGATGCAGCAGCGCCGCCGGAAGCGGCAGCCAGGCCGGGCGGCGCAACGCACGCGCGAGCTCCCGCGTGAAGGTGCGGTTGTCGACCGGCGTCGGCGCGGTCGCGTTCACGGGGCCGGCGAGCCCTGGCGTCGCGATGACGTGGGCGATCAGGCGCACCAGGTCGTCGCGCTCGATCCACGACATCCACTGACGGCCGTCGCCGATCCGGCCGCCGAGCCCGAACTCGAACGGGGTCAGCATGCCGGCGAGGAGGCCGCCGTCAGGCGACAGCACCGGGCCGATACGCAGCCGCGCGGTGCGCACGCCGTGGCGCCCGGCCATCGCGGCGGCGCGCTCCCAGGCGGCGCAGACGCGGTGGGTGAAGCACGACTTGCCGCCGTCGAACTCCGTCAACGCCTCGTCCTGCCACAAGCCGTACCAGCCGACCGCGGAGGCGCTCACCAGCACATCGGGCTTGCGATCGAGCCGCGCGATCAGCCGCACCACGTCGCGGGTCATGCGCAGGCGCGAGGTCAGGATGCGGCGGCGGCGCGCGGCCGTCCACAGGCCGCCGGCGATCGGCTCGCCCGCCAGGTTGACGATGGCATCAATCGACGTGTCGGCGGGAATCTGGTCGAGCCGCGTCACCAGCCAGAACGGCGGCGGCAGGCCCGCGGCCTTGCGCGGGTCGCGCGCGAGCACGATCGCGCGATGCCCGGCGGCGGCGAGCGCCTCGACGAGACGGCGGCCGATGAGCCCGGTGGCGCCGGTGACGAGGACGGTCCGGCGCTCGGGCAACCCCGCCATCAGGTCGGCTGCCTTGGCGGGCACGAGCCGCGCGAGGCGCCCCGAAGCCGCAAGATCGCGCAAGCCGAACAGCGCGACGCCGGCGGCCGCAGCCGATAGCAGCACGCTCCACGGGCCGTAAGCGGCCAGCGCCAATGCGGTCGCGTCGCGCGCCCAGCCGATCAGGATCGGGACGAGGAGCACCAGGATGGCGCCGTAGTTGAGCGCGAGCAGCGTGTGAGTGATGCGCTCGCTCGCCGGAAGCTTGCGGCTCAGGTCCTCCTCGACGAAGTCCATCAACGTGATCGCCACCTCGGCGACGAGGACCGCAATCACCAGCACGGCCCAGGCGCCGTGCGGCTCGCGCCACGCGAGGATGAGGAACAGCGCCGCATAGAAGAAATTGCGGATGCCGTGCAGCCGCAACTCGCGCTGCTGCGATGGGCGCCAGGCGAGGCGCTCGGTCAGCTCGTGATGATAGAGCGTATCGAACGCGCCCATGAGGATCTGCAGGGCGACGAGCAGCCAGAGGATGAGCGAGGTCATGTGCCTGCCTCCCGAAAGACCGCGGTCTGGCGAATCAATGCGCCGAAGCGCGGATGGTGGAGATCGAGCGTGAAGCTGAACCAGCCGTCGGCCAGCGCGCCGTGCGTGACCGCGAGCGCGCCGGGGGAGAGCCACGCCGGCAGCGCAACCGCCCGGCCGAGCAGGCGGACGAAATAGCCGGCGCTGCGGAAGACCAATGCGGCGCCGACGACGTGCACGGTGAGCGCCATGCCGATCCCGCAGCCGACATGTTCCTCGAGGCCGGTGCGGCCGGCGAAACGCTTGACCGAATGGACGATCTGCGGAAATCCGCTGCGCCGCGCGTAGACGCGCGTCCACACCTGCCCGCCGCCGGCCATGTCCTCGGTGACCGCGACGACCGCCGCGACGTCATGGTCGCGCCCGAGCGGCAGCGGTCCGCCGATCGGACGCATCGCCTGCGCGAGGCACCAGCCGAGACGGCTCATGCGCGTCTCGACCACGCGACCGGCGTAGACGATCGTGCCGCCATCCGCGAGGCGTCGCGAAAAGCGCCGCCGGACCTCCGGCGGCAGCGCGTGCCAGTCGCGGTCCGACAGCAACGCGCGGAAGCGCAGGTCGCCGAGCTCGTCCTCGGACGCGTTACCCGCGAACGATGCCGGCGGTGGTGGTCGCCAGTTCTGCGATGCGATGCTTGCCGGCGTCATCGTCGACCTCATCGAATCCCGGCGCTACTTCTTCCTCGTCCCCGGCAGAAAGCCGACGATGCGGACGCCGAGCCGGATCAGCGCGGCGAGCTTGTCTTTCGGCACGGCCAGCATTTGCGCGTACCAGCGATCGAGCGCCTCGACGAACTCGAGCAGCGCCTTGAGGCGCGCGGTCGCGACCGGATGCACGCTCGTGTCGCCCTGCGCCTCGACCACGCAGGCGCGCAGCGCCGCGATCGCCGGGTCGAGCTCGCGCTCCTTGCGCCCGGCCGAGATGCGCCGGAACATTTCCCAGATGTCGGCCTCGGCCTCGAAGTGCTCACGCCGATCGCCTTTCACCGGCACCCGCCGGATCAGGCCCCAGGCCAGGAGCTCCTTGATCGAGGTCGATATGTTGGAACGCGCGAGCCCGAGCAGGTCGGCGATCTCCTCGGCGGTGCGCGGCCGGTCGGATACATAGAGCAGCGCGTGGATCTGGCTGACCGAACGGTTGACGCCCCAGCGCCCGCCGAGATCGCCCCAGTGCAGGACGAACCGTTCCACCGCCACGGGCAGCCTTTTAGTCGCTTCTGTATTTTCTGTCATAACAGAAATATCTGAAGCTGAAGAACGATTGTCAAGAGCCCTGGGGCGCGTTGGTTGACGAGAGGTTGGCTGAATATCGTCGCCCTCGATCCAGGTCCCTGATTTCCTGTCTCAACACCAAGGGTGGCAGGCCAGCCGATCACCCCCCTTCAAAAAAATAACAATCGATCTGCAATGGGAATGGGACGACATTTACAATGGAAAGCATTGAAAAGATTAAGAAAAACCGGCGGACACAAGAGCAATGGAAAACAATGGCAAAAACAATGCGAAGAACAATGGAAACAATGAAAAGAGCGGACGCGATGCAACCACAGGTGAGACGCCCGGCCTGGGACAGCGCTCCCTCGCGGCGCCCAGAGACCCGCGATGAGCAGCGGCGGGCAACAACTCGCACTGATACGAGACCAGGATTTCAGCCATCGCCGATTGGCGCCGGAAGCGCAAGCAAGAGAAGTGAAGCGCTCCAGTTATTGCCAATTCATTTAGGTCGAGATGGTGGTGCCTCGCGGGGTACCCCCCGCGCGTGGTGTCACTCCGCCGCGATCTGCTCCGCAGCCGGCGGCTCATCCCGGTGATGCACGACGCGGCGCGTCATCCAGCGGCTCAAGCGCTCGAGATAGAGATAGATCACGGGCGTCGTGTAGAGCGTGAGCGCCTGCGACACCAGGAGGCCGCCGACGATCGCGACGCCCATCGGGCGGCGTAGCTCGGAACCGGCGCCGAAGCCGATCGCGAGCGGCAAGCCGCCGAACAGCGCCGCCATCGTGGTCATCATGATGGGGCGGAAGCGCAGCAGGCATGCCTCGTGAATGGCGTCGAGCGGGCTCTTGCCGTGGTTGCGCTCGGCCTCGAGCGCGAAGTCGATCATCATGATGGCGTTCTTCTTCACGATGCCGATCAGCAGGATGATGCCGACGATCGCGATCACGGTGAGCTCGAAACGGAACAGGATCAGCATGATGAGCGCGCCGACGCCGGCCGAAGGCAGCGCGGACAAAATCGTGATCGGATGGATGTAGCTCTCGTAGAGCAGCCCGAGCACGATATAGACCACCAGGATCGCGGCCACGACCAGGAGCGGCATGGTGCTGAGCGATCGCTGGAACTCCGCCGCGGTGCCCTGGAAGGTGCCCTGCAGCGTGATCGGCGTATGCAGTTCGGACTGGATCTGGTTGATGCGCTCGACCGCCTGACCGAGCGAGTAGCCCGGCGTGACGTTGAACGCGAGCGTCACCGAGGGAAACTGGCCCTGGTGATTGACGGTAAGCGGCTCGATCTTGCTGCTGAAGTGGGCGATCGCGCTCAGCGGCACGCGCTGCCCGCTCGGCGTGGAGACGTACACGCGCGAGAGCGCATCGCGATCCTGCTGGAACTGCGGCTGCACCTCGAGGATGACCTTGTACTGCTGGCTCGACGTGTAGATCGTCCCCACTTGGCGCTGGCCGAAGGCATCGTAGAGCGTCTGGTCGATCAGCGAGAGGGAGAGGCCGAGCCGATAGGCGGCGTTGCGGTCGATGGTGATCGCGACATGCGGCGACGCGATCTGCTGGTCGGAGGCGACGTCCTGTAGCTCGGGCGCCTTGACCATCCGGGCCTGCAAGAGCGGGGCCCAGTGATTGAGCTCCTCGGTGTCGGTGTCGGTGATCGTGTACTGATACTCGGTCTGGCTGAGACGACCGCCGACGGTCACGTCCTGGCCGGCCTGCATGAAGAACTTGGCGCCCATCACCTGGGCGACCTTCGGCCGCAGCCGCTGGATCACCTCCTGCGCCGACGCGCCGCGCTCGCTCAGCGGCTTGAGCTGGATGAAGAAGCGCGCGGTGTTCTCGGAGGAGTTGCCGCCGGTCGCGCCCGCGAAGCCGACCACGTGCTCGACCGCGGGATCCTTGGCGATGATCTCGGCGAACTGGTTCTCGATCCTGGTGATCGCCGCAAACGAGGTGTCCTGCCGCGCCTCCGCCTGGCCGAACACGAAGCCGGTGTCCTGCTCGGGGAAGAAGCCCTTGGGAATCTTCACGTAGAGGTAGCCGGTGACGACGATCAGCCCGATCGTGACGGCGAGCATCAGGCGCTGATGCCGGAAGACCCATTTGAGGCCGCGGTCGTAGCCGCCGATCAGCCACTCGAAGGTGCGTTCCGACCAGCGGCTGACGAAATTGGTGCCGTGGGCGCTTTCGCGCGTGAGGAAGCGCGAGCACATCACCGGCGTCAGCGTCAACGAGACGAAGCCGGATACGAGCACCGCGGTCGTCACCGTCATGGCGAACTCGCGGAACAGTCGTCCGACGATCCCGCCCATGAAGATCAGCGGGATGAACACCGCGACGAGCGAGACCGTGATCGAGATGATCGTGAAGCCGATCTGGCCGGCGCCCTTGATGGCGGCCTCGAAGGGCCGCTCGCCCTCCTCCAGGTAGCGCACGATGTTTTCGATCATGACGATCGCGTCGTCGACCACGAAGCCGACCGCGATCGTGAGGCCCATGAGCGACAGGTTATCGAGACTATAGCCGGCCGCATACATCACGCCGAATGTGCCGACGAGCGACAGCGGCACCACGATGCTCGGGATGATCGTCGCCCACAGATTGTGCAGGAACAGGAAGATCACGAGCACGACGAGGCCGATCGTCAGCAGCAGGGTCAGCTCGACGTCCTGCACCGACTCGCGGATATTCAACGAACGATCGGAGACGAGCTCGACGTGGACCGATGGCGGTAGCGACGCGAGCAGCGTCGGCATCTGCGCCTTGATCTGATCGACCACCGCGAGCGTGTTCGAGCCCGCCTGGCGCTTGATCAGCACGAGCTCGATCTGCTTGCGACCGACCCAGGCGCCGGTCAGCGGCAGCTTGGATGAATCGACGGCGCGGCCGACATCCTCGACCCGGACGGGGGCGCCGTTGCGATAGGCGACGATGAGCTTGTTGAAGGTCTTCGCGTCGAACAGCTGGTCGTTGGTATCGAGGGTGAAGACCTGGCGCTGGCCTTCCAGGTTCCCCTTCGGCTCGTCGAGGCTCGCGGCGGTGAGCGCATTGTGCACGTCCTCGAGCCCGATGCCGCGCGAGGCGAGCGCCAGCGGATTGACCTGGACGTGCACGGCGTATTGCTGCTGGCCCGCGATGTCGACCTCGGACACGCCGTTAATGGTGGAGAGCTTCTGCGCCAGGATGTTGTAGGCGTAGTCGTCGACCCGGTAGATCGGCAGCGCATCGGACGACGCCGCATAGATGAGGATCGCGCGCTCGGCCGGGTTGGTCTTCTTGTAGGTCGGCGGCGTCGGGAGATCCTTCGGCAGGAGGCCGCTCGCCGCATTGACCGCGGTCTGCACGTCGCCGGCGGCGCCGTCGATGTTGCGGTTGAGATCGAACTGCAGCGTGATCGTCGTGATGCCGAGACCGCTGGTCGAGGTCATCTGCGCGAGGCCGGGAATCTGCGAGAACTGCTGCTCCAGCGGGGTCGCGACCGCCGACGCCATGGTGTCGGGGCTCGCGCCCGGGAGCTGCGACGTAACCACGATGGTCGGGAAATCGACGGTCGGCAGCGCCGACACCGGCAGCAGCTCGTAGCTCGCAATGCCAAACACCAGGATGCCCGCCATCAGCAGCGAAGTGCCGATCGGGCGGCGGATGAAGGTTTCGGAAATATTCATTGCGCGGCTTGCCCGCCCGCCTGCACCTGCGTGGGCGCACCTATCTTCACCCTCGCGCCGTCGGTCAGCCGATATTGGCCTTCCATCACGATGCGCTCTCCCGATTGCAGGCCGCGACCGAGCACCGACACGCCTTCCTGGGTCGCGGCCACCTCGACCGGGCGACGCTGGACGGTGTCGTTGTCGCCGATCACGTAGACGTAAGCGCCGTTCGGCCCTTCCATCACGGCTTCCTCGGGCACTGTCACGGCATTCTGGCGCGTCGAGAGCACGATGCGCGCGTTGACGAACTGGCCCGGCCACAGCGGCTCGCCCGCATTATCGAACTGCGCCTTCAGATGAATCGTTCCGGTCGCGGGATCCACCTGGTTATCGATCAGCGTCAGCTCGCCCTGGGCGAGCTGCGTCTTGTCGTCCATCGCGTAGGCGATCACCTTCAGGTGTTGCTGCCCCTGGTTCTTGCGGATCGCGTCGAGGCGCTCAGCCGGAACCGTGAAACTGACGAAGATCGGCCGCAGCTGCGTGATCATGACCAGATTGGAGTTCTGCGCGGCCTGCACCAGGTTGCCGATGTCGACCAGGCGCTGACCGGTGCGCCCCTCGATCGGCGATTTGACGAGCGAATAGTCGAGATTGAGCCGCGCCGTCGAGATCTGCGCCTCGTCGGCCTTGATGGCGGCTTGCAGCTGGCCGACCGTCGCCTTCTGCTGGTCGTAGCCCTGGCGGGTCTGGAAGCCGGGAGTCAGCAGCTTGGCGGCACGGTCGAGATCGAGCTGGGCGGATTGGAGCTGCGCCTCGTCCTTTTCTTTCGTCGCCTCGGCCTGCTGGATGACGTTTTCAAAGGGACGGGGATCGATCTGGAACAACAAATCGCCGGCCTTCACCTCCTGGCCCTCGCGGAAGAAGACGTGGACGATATAGCCGTCCACGCGCGTCTTCACGGCCACGGTGTTGAACGCCTGAACGCTGCCCAGGCCTTCCACATAGACAGGCATGTTACGGATCGAGGCCGCCACCGCGGTGACCGGGACGGGGGGCGGCCCTTTGTCGTTCACGGCCGCCTTGGCGCCGAAGCCGGGCACGCCGGCACGCCACACAAATAGTCCCCCGACGATGAGGATAAGGGGGACCGAGACGACGAACGCTCGCTTCCAGCGCATCAAAACCTGCCGCGGCTATTGCCGGAACGCGCGCTGGATAGTTCCGCGCACGCGCCCTTGACGGTCGTACGCCCCACGTAGATATAGTTTCCGGCTGGGCCCTAACGCAAGCGCGTTTGGTGATCAGTTGGTGGCGACGGTTTCGCGTTTTCCGGGGGGGCGGTTGACCTAGCCGGGCACGCGTTGCGAGCGGAAGTTGCATGACGATTTTCCGGCTGCTGACCGCCCTGATGTTGTGCGCCGCTATCGCGGGTTGTGAGCCGGCGCCGCCCGGACCGCCGGGGCAAGCCGGCGCCGCCGGTCCGCCCGGCGCCAAAGGCGATCCTGGTCAATCGGGGCCGCCCGGCCCACCCGGACCCCAGGGACCCGCGGGCCCGCCCGGCCCGGCCTCCACGATTCGCATCGTGCGCAAGGATTGCATCGCCAACACCTGCGTTGCCGAGTGCGCGTCGAACGAGGTGCTGGTGACGGCCTATTGCGGCCCAAGCCGCGCGCAAGCGACGTTCCTGACCGAGCGCTCGGCCTCGTGCGGCGTCATCCCCAATTCGGCGAACAGCCCGCTGGTCGCGATCTGCGCCGCGGCAGCCGCGCAGTAATCATTTAGAGCGCATGTTCTTGTCGGCGAACCGGCCTCCACCCCCGATCAAGTCGGGGGCAGGCTTTCGCCGGAACATGCGCTAGCGCCGCAGCTGGAACGCCACCAGCGCGGCCAGCATGATGGCGCCGCCGAGCGCCTGCACGGGCGCAATCACGTCGCCGAGCAGCAGCGCGCTGGCGATCGTCGCAAGCAGCGGCTCGAGGTTCATCACCAAGGCGGTGCGGAACGGCCCGACCCGGTTCGCAGATATGAACACGCCAAGCAGCGCCACGATCGTGACCGGACTGATGACGCCGAGCGCGGTCCAACCGACCGCGGTGTGCGGCGGATGCCAGGTCCAGGTCGCGGCCGAGATCGCGACGAACACCGTGGTCGATGACAGCAGCGAATACCAGGTGATGAACCGCGCGTCCGACCTGGCGAGCAGCGCACGCGTGAGCAGCAGCATGGCGGCGCGGCTCGCCGCCGCCACGAACGAGAACGCGACGCCGATCAGCGCAAGCTCGCCCGGATGCGCGCCGATCGTGAGGCCGAGGCCGAGGAACGCGACGACCGCGGCGGCGGCGCCGCGCCAGCTCAGGCGCTCGAGGCCCGTCACCGCCGCGACGAGGCCGGTGATCAGCGGATAGACGAAATAGGCAAGGATCGCGGTGGGCACGTCCATCCGGTCGATGGCCTCGAACAGGCAGTAGATCGTGATGCCGAACAGGAGTCCGAGGCCGAGCGCGATGAAGCGCTCGCGCGGCGAGAACGCCACGCGCCGCTCGCCGACGCGCAGCCACGCCGCGAAGCACGCCAGCCCGACCACGCCGCGAAACGACACCAAGGTGAGCACATCGCCGCCCGCCGCGAACACGACCTTGCCGAGCACGTCGGCGCACGCGAACGCCGCCGCCGCGACGATGCCGGGGGTGAGATTGCCGGCGATCGTGGGCGCCGCCGGTGGGGAGGTGGTGGACAAGCCGGGGGTCGCGATCAGCGGTGAATGAGCGTGCCGGCGCCGAGGTCGGTAAGCAGCTCGAGCAGCACCGCGTGCTCGACCTTGCCGTCGAGGATGACGACGCCCTCGACGCCGGCCTCGAGCGCGTAGATGCAGGTCTCGACCTTCGGGATCATGCCGCCCGAGATGGTGCCGTCGGCGATCAGGCGACGCGCATCGTCGATCGACAGTTCCTTGATCAGGCTCTTCGACTTGTCGAGCACGCCCGGCACGTCGGTGAGCAGCAGCAGGCGCTTCGCCTTGAGCGCGCCCGCGATCGCGCCCGCAAAGGTGTCGGCGTTGACGTTGTAGGTGCCGCCCTCCGCCGAGGCCGCGACCGGGGCGAGCACCGGAATGAGCTCGCGGCCGAGGATCTGGTTGAGCACCATCACGTCGACCTTCTTGGGCTCGCCGACGAAGCCGAGATCGATCACCTTCTCGATGTGCGAATCGGGATCGACCACGGTGCGGCTGACCTTGCTGGCCACCACCATGTTGCCGTCCTTGCCGCACAGCCCGACCGCCTTGCCGCCGGCCTCGTTGATGTAGCCGACGATCTGCTTGTTGATCGAGCCGGCGAGCACCATCTCGACGACGTCGATCGTCGCCGCGTCGGTGACGCGTAGCCCGGCGGCGAATTCCGACTTGATGCCGAGCCTTTTCAGCATCTCGCCGATCTGCGGGCCGCCGCCGTGCACGACGACGGGGTTCACGGCGGTCTGCTCGAGCAGGACGATGTCGCGCGCGAAGCTGCGCGCGCTCGCCTCCTCGCCCATGGCGTGGCCGCCGTACTTCACCACGACGATCTCCTCGTCGTACTGCTGCATATGCGGCAGCGCTTCCGACAGGACGCGGGCGATGTCGTAGGGGCTGACGGCCATTGGATTTCTCCCCCGTGGAGGTGCGGCTTTTTACCTTAGATCCTGCGGAATCGGAACATGCTCTAACTTCTTTGATTTGCGCATATTCTTGTCGGCGAACCGGCGTCCACCCCCGATCAAGTCGGGGGCAGGCTTTCGCCGGGATATGCGCTAGCGGCGCCGCCGCGAAAGGGTCAGCCGCGCACGAGCGCGACCACGGCGGCGGCGGCGACCGCGAGCCAGCTCGCGATCAGAATGAAGCCGCCGCTCGGCGCCGCGAACGGAAACAGGCGATGGCCCGCGAAGGCGCGCGTCGCAATGTCGGCGGAAAACAGCGTCGCGCCGACGACGAGGCCGATCGCGGCGGCGAGCGCGAGCGGGCGGAACGCCAGGCCCTGCGCCAGCACGGCTGCGAGCGCGATCACGGCCGCGGCGTGGAAGAGCAGCATCTGGCCGGCGCCGTCGAGGCCGGCGCCCGGGGCCGCATGCGCGCCGGCGGCGAGCAGGATCACGCCGGCCGCGCCCATCAGGCCGGCAAGCGCGATCAGCACCGTCGGCGTCGCCATTCCGGTCATGGTTGCGGCACGGTTCCGATCACGGCCCGTCCTCCCGTCATGCCTTTTCGGCGAGCAGCCGCGCGATCGCGGCGCGCAGCTCGCCCAGTCCGGTGCCGCCGCGCGCCGACGTCGCCAGCACGTCCGGATAGGCGGCCGGCCGCTTGCGCACGGCGGCAGCGACCTCGGCGGCCGTCGCGGCCAGCGCGTCGGCCTTCACGGCGTCGCTCTTGGTCAGCACGATCTCGTAGCTCACCGCCGCCTCGTCGAGCAGGTCGAGCACCTCGGCGTCGGCGGACTTGAGCCCATGCCGGCCATCGACCAGCACGTAGACGCGCGCAAGCGTCGTGCGGCCGCGCAGATAGGCGCGGATCAGTCCGGTCCATGCCGCGATCTTCGCCTTGGGCGCCGCCGCATAGCCATAGCCCGGCATGTCGACCAGCGTGAGCGGGCCGTCGCCAGTGAAGAAGATCAGCTCCTGGGTGCGGCCCGGGGTGTTCGAGGTGCGCGCCAGCGCGCTGCGGTTGGTGAGCGCGTTGATCAGGCTGGACTTGCCGACATTGGAGCGGCCCGCAAACGCGATCTCGACACCGGCGGCGGGCGGGAGCAACTCAAATGAGCCTGCCGCCGTGGAAAAGCGCCATTCCGCCGCGAACAGCTTGCGTCCGGTCTCGGTCTCCGCGGGCGTGAATGAGGTGGCGGACATGACCGACCGATTGGATGCGACCGCGACGGCGGTCAGGCCGAAGCGTTCACAGCTTAGTTCTGTTGTTCCGCAGCAGCGCCTTGAGCTTTTCCCACAAGCCCTTCACGGAACTGCTCTTGGGCCACAGATCCTTGACGTTGTCCCACAGCTCGATCTTGGCGCCGTGCTTCCTCATGATGATCGACTGCTGCGTCACCGACAGCGAGTTGTTCCACGCCCAGTAGATCACGAGACCGGCGGAAAAACTCGCCAGCATGAAGGTGAAGATCACCGGCATCCACGCGAACATCACGCGCTGCGCCGGATCGGGCGGCGGCGGATTGACCTTCATCTGCGCCCACATGGTCGCGCCCATGATCAGCGGCCAGATGCCGACATGAAGGAACGAGCCGATGAACGGCATGACGGTCGGATCCCACGGGACTAGGCCGAACAACGTGAACACGTTGGTCGGATCGGGCGCCGAGAGATCGTGGATCCAGCCGAAGAACGGCGCGTGCCGCATCTCGATCGTGGTGACCAGCGTGGCGTAGAGCGCGTAGAAGACCGGAATCTGGATCGCGATCGGCAGGCAGCCGGCGACCGGATTGATCTTCTCGCGCTTGTAGATCGCCATCATCTCCTGTTGCTGCTTGGTCTTGTCGTCGGGGTACTGCTCGCGCAGCTTCTGCACCAGCGGCTGCACCGCCTTCATCTTCGCCATCGAGGCATAGGATTTGTTGGCGAGCGGGAAGAACACCAGCTTGATGATGACGGTGACGATCAGGATCGCGATGCCGAAATTGCCGACCCATCGATAGATCCAATCGATGAACTCGAACATCGGCTCGGCCAGGAACCAGAATCGGCCCCAATTGATCAGGCGATCGAACAGCTTCAGCCCGAGATCGTTCTTATAGAGATTGAGGACGTGCACTTCCTTGGCGCCGGCGAACAGGTGCGCGGTCGCGCTCACCATCGCGCCCGGCGCGATCGCTTCCTGCGGCAGCAGGTAGTCGGCCTGGTAAGTCGGGGTGCCGGCGTCGTCGCCCGCGGAAAAATTCGCCGTCGGGAGAGTCGCCGTCGAACTCGGGGATCAGCACCGCGGCCCAATATTTGTCGGTGATGCCGAGCCACGCATTGGTGACGTTCGCGAAGGACTTCTTCTTCACCTCGGCGAGCTTCTTGTAGGTGTAGTCCTGATCCTGCAGGCCCTGCTCGCCGAAATAACCAATCGCGCCCTCGTACACCCCAAAGGTCCCCGCGGCCGGCGGCGTGCCGTGCTGCGAGACCAACCCATACGGAAAGAGCGTGACGGGCTGCGCGCCTTTGTTGACGACCTCGTCCTTGATCGTGAACAGGTACTTGTCGTCGACCGAAATCGTGCGGCGGAACGTCAACCCCTCGCCGTTGTCGTAGGCGAGCACCACGGCATGGCCCGGCGTGAGCGTGCCGGAGCCCTCCTGGTGCCACATGGTTTCGCTGCCCGGGAGTTTCGCGCTCGCACCGCTCGTGGGAAGCCAGCCGAACTCCGCATAGAAGGGCCTCGGGCTTCCGGAGGGCGACAGCAATTCGATCAGCGGCGAATTGCGGTCAGCCGTTTCCTGATAGCGCACGAGCAACACATCATCGATGCGCGCGCCCTTGAGCGCGATCGAACCCTTGATGTTCGGCGTCTCGATCGCGATCCGCTCGCTCTGCTTGAGCGCCTCGGCCCGCGTGAGAACTTTCGGCGCCGCCGTGGTGGTGGCCTGGCCCGGCAGGGCCCCCGGCACATTCGGACCACCGGCCGCCGGCACGTTCGCGCCACCGCCTGGCGTTTGCTGCGTCTGCACCCCGTTCTGCGGCTGGTGCATCTGGCCGAGCCCGAAGAAGTACTGCCAGCCGACCAGCACGATCAGCGACAGCACGATGGCCAGAAGGGTGTTTTTTTGATCGGTCATGATGATGTCTGACTGCCGGCCGGCAAAATCTTGATCCGTCCGCCCCCGCGACGGTCGGCGGGCGGGCGCGGCGCCCGCCGTTGTTGGTTAACGCGCGCGAGCGCGCGCGCGAAGTCCTCGGCCAATCGGGCGAACGGCAATTCGAGTGCGGCGCGCCGGCCGATCAACACATAGTCACTCCCGGGCTTGAAGCGATCCGCGTCGCAAAGCCGCACGATTTCGCGCAAGCGGCGCCGCACCCGGTTGCGCTCGACCGCAGTGCCGACCTTGCGCGATACCGTAAATCCGACCCGTGGCGGCCCTGTGTCGGAGCGCTCGCGGGTCTGCAGCACGAAGGCCTCCGCCGGGGCGCGCGGCCCTGCCGCGGCGCCCAAAAAGTCCGCCCGTTTCCGCAATCGTTCCACGGAAGAGTGGGCGACGGCTCGGCTCAGGCGCTGAGCCAATTCCGGCCGCGGGCGCGGCGGGCGTTCAGCACCCTGCGGCCGCCCTTGGTCGCCATGCGGGTGCGGAATCCGTGGCGGCGCTTGCGCACCAGCTTGCTCGGTTGATAGGTCCGCTTCACCAGTGTTCTCCGCTTGTCCGCGCGGCACGCCGATCGGTCGTCCGCCGATGCGCCGCGACCTTCGGATTTCCAACGAAATGCCGAATTTTCCGGGCCGGCGCGTGTCTTTAGATTTGCGCATGTCCGATTGGCCCACGTCCAAGTCGGCGAACCGGTGTCCACCCCGGGTCACGTCCCGGACAGGCTTTCGCCGGAACATGCGCTTTGAGTCAGGCGGGCTTATACGGGACCCCCGAGGGTGCCGTCAATGCAACGGTGCCGCGCCGCGACAGGCCGTTCACGGTCCGTCAAATGGCGGTGAGAAGGGCTTCGCGGCCGCAAGACCTCGGGTATAGCGTGGGGAAACGACCTGATCCGCGAAGGCGCCCCGTACGGGCTCCCGGCACCATGTCACCCGGCACCATGTCTCCTGACGGCCCCGTTCCGCCCCTCCTGGCAGCCCGCGTCCGGCCTGCCCGGCTGGTGCCGCTCGCGATCGTCGTGCTCGCGGGCGCGGCCGTGATCGGCGTGGCATGGTACGCGAACATCTCCGCCGTCGCGCTCCTGGAACGCCGCGCCGCCGTCGGCGCGTTCGTCGGCGAGCACCGGGTCGCGGCGCTGCTCGCGTTCATGGGCATCTATACGGTGGTGGTCGCGCTGTCGGTTCCGGGCGCCACGTTCCTCACCATCTGCGGCGGCATCGTCTTCGGCGGGCTCGAGGCGGGCCTTGCGGCACTCGTCGGCGCCACGGCCGGGGCGACCGTGATCTTCCTGATCGCCAAAAGCGCGCTCGGAGGCTGGCTGGTCCGCCGCGCCGGGCCGCGCGTCGAAACCGTGGCGGCCGGCTTTTGCGCCGATGCGTTCCACTATCTCCTGTTCCTGCGCCTCGTCCCGCTCTTTCCGTTCTGCCTCGTAAACCTCGTGCCGGCGTTGTGCGGGGTGCGGCTGCGCACCTTCGTGCTGGCGACCGCGCTCGGCATCATCCCGGGCACGTTCGCGTTCGCGTTCTTCGGCGCCGGCCTCGGGAGCGCCGTCACGGCGCAGCTCGACGCCTATCGGGCCTGCCTCGCGGCCGGCCGCGCCGACTGCAAGCTCGGCTTCGACCCGAGCGCCGCCGCAACGCCGCAACTGATCGCCGGGCTGGTCGCGCTCGGCGTGCTCGCGCTCGTGCCGATCGTCGTCCGGCGCGTGCGCGCCGCGCGCGCGCCGCGCACGCTTTCCACCCACCCGTGACCGTACGAGCCGCATGGCCGAAATCCTCGAACCCGACATTTGCGTGATCGGGGCCGGTTCCGGCGGGCTGTCGGTCGCGGCCGCCGCGGCCGCGTTCGGCGTTCCGGTGGTCCTGGTCGAGCGCGCGCCGGATGGGCGGCGACTGCCTCAACTACGGCTGCGTGCCGTCGAAGTCGCTCATCGCCGCCGCGCGGCACGCCATGACGTTCGCGCGCGCTCCCGACTTCGGCGTGACGGGCGGAGCCGCGCGGGTCGACTTCGCGAAGGTGCGCGATCACGTGCGCGGCGTGATCGCGGCGATTGCACCGAACAATTCGAAGGAGCGCTTCACGGGCCTCGGCGTGCGCGTGATCGCGGGCACGGCGCGCTTCGTCGATGCTGACACGGTCGCGGTCGGCGACGCGTTCGCGATCAAGGCGCGGCGCTTCGTGATCGCGACCGGCTCCTCACCCGCGATCCCGCCAATTCCCGGCCTCGCCGAGACACCGTATCTCACCAACGAGACCATCTTCGACCTGGCCGAGTGTCCGGGCCACCTGATCGTGATCGGCGCCGGACCGGCCGGGCTCGAGCTCGCGCAGGCGTTCCGCGCGCTCGGCGCCGCCGTGACCATCATCGAGGCCGCGACGCCGCTCGCGCAGGACGATCCCGAATGCGTCGCCGTGGTGCTCGACGAACTCGCGCGCGATGGCGTCGCGATCCGCGCCGGCACCGCGATCCGGCGCATCGGACAGGTGGACGGTCAGGTGCAAGCCGTGATCGGCGGCGCAACCGGCGAGGAGACGATCGCGGGGAGCCATCTGCTGATCGCGACCGGGCGCACGCCCAACATCGCGGATCTCGGGCTCGAGCGTGCGGGCATCAGCGTCGGGCCGCGCGGCATCGCGGTCGACAAGCGGCTGCGCACCACCAACCGGCGGGTCTACGCGATCGGCGACGCCGCGGGCGGCGTCCAGCTCACCCATGCGGCGAACTACCATGCCGGGATCGTGATCCGGCACGCGCTGTTTCGGCTGCCGGTGAGCGCGGACAACGACGTCATCCCGCGGGTCACGTTCACGCAGCCGGAACTTGCCCATGTGGGGCTGACCGAAGCCGAGGCGCGCCGGCGCGGATACCGGTTCCGGGTGCTGCGCTGGCCCTACCACGAGAACGACCGCGCCCTGGCGGAGCGCGCGACCGAGGGCCACATCAAGGTCATCGCGACGCCGGGCGGGCGCATTCTCGGCGCCACGATCGTGGGTCGCGACGCCGGCGAGTTGATCGCCACCTGGTCGCTCGCCGTCAACCAACGCCTCAATATCCGCGCAATTGCCGGTACCGTAGTGCCATATCCGACCCTCGCCGAGATTGGTAAACGGGCCGCGATCACCCATCTCGCCGCCGGTTTGACGCGCCCGGCGGTCCGGCGCATCATCGGCTGGTTGCGTCGCTTCGGTTGAGAAAAGCGGTCAACGGAACTCATGTTTCGCAGGACGAAAGCAGCGAACGGTCAGACGGCCGGCGCCGGCGGGCGCTGGGCCGAACGGCTCGGCTTGTCCGGCAAGCTGTTCGCGTTCACGGTGATCGCCACCATGCTGGCCGAAGTGATCTTCTACGTGCCGTCGATCGCTTCCTTCCGCATCTCCTGGCTGATGGACCGTCTCGCTTCGGCGCACACGGCCGCGCTGGTGCTCAAGTCGGAAGACGGCGACCGCATGAAGGTGCCGGAGAGCCTGAAGCGCGAGCTGCTCGACAGCATCGGCGCCCGCATGGTGGTCATGCAGGTCGGCCAGAAGCACCGGGTGCTCGTGGCGAGCGACGTGCCGTCGGAGTTTCGCCAGCAGGTCGACACGCTCAACATGTCCAAGCTGCCGATGATCATCGGCGCGTTCGACACGATGCTGTTCTGCAACGACAGCGACGTCATCCGCGTGGTGGGACCGGCGCCGAAGGGCAGCAGCAGGCTCGAAATCCTGATGGACGAGGGACCGCTGCGCGCCGCGATGTTGCGTTATTCGTACCACATCCTGCTGATCTCGATCATCATCTCGACGATCGTGGCCGTGCTGTTGTTCCTCGCGCTGCATTACCTTTTCGTGCGGCCGATGCACCGCATCACCGACAACATGATCGCGTTCCGCACGGACCCCGAGAATCCGGCCCGCGTCATCGCCGCGTCGAGCCGGGGGGACGAGATCGGCATCGTCGAGCGCGAGCTCGCCACGATGCAGCACGACCTCGCCTCGATGCTGCAGCAGAAGAGCCGCCTCGCGGCGCTAGGCCTCGCGGTGTCGAAGATCAACCACGACCTGCGCAACCTGCTCGCCTCGGCGCAGCTCATCTCCGACCGGCTGTCGCATCTGCCCGACCCGCGGGTGCAGCGGTTCGCGCCCAAGCTGATGCGGGCGCTCGAGCGGGCGATCGACTTCTGCCAGTCGACGCTCTCCTACGGACGCGCGCAGGAGCGACCGCCCGAGCGCAAGATGATTCCGTTCGAGGCGCTGGTGGACGAGGTGCGCGAGACGCTCGATCTCGAGGGCGATGCGCGGATCGGCTGGGTCAGCGCGGTCGAGCGCGGCCTGATGATCGACGCCGACCACGATCAGCTCTTCCGCGTGCTGGTCAACCTCGCACGCAACGCCATGCAGGCGCTGGAATCGCGGGCGCCGAACGATCCGGCGCGCGATCAGATCCGCATCACCGGCCGCCGTCAGGGCGCCGTGGTGATGATCGAGGTCGCCGATACGGGTCCGGGCTTTCCCGAGAAGGCGCGCGCGCACCTGTTCGAGGCATTCCAGGGCTCGACCCGCACGGGCGGCACCGGCCTCGGGCTCGTGATCGCGGCGGAACTCGTGCGCGCACATGGCGGCGAGATCCGCCTCGCGGAAGGCACCATCGGGGCGGCCTTCCACATCGTCATTCCGGATCGCGCCGTCGAGCTGGAAGCGCGGCGTCACGAGCGAGCGCGGGCGTAAGCGGCGGCGACGCCATCATCGGCAGCAGCGAAACATCGCGGGCGCTGCGAATGCAGTCGCCCGGGATCCGCGTGGTCCGCGCGATGCCGGCGACGATGCCGGGCAACAGACGCGCCGCCGCGGCCGCGGCCACCTGGCCGGCCGGACGCACCAGCAGGCGCGACATCAAGGTGGCCCGCCGCACTTGGCCCGCGACATCATGGGCGAGCCGCCGCTGGAATTCGTCGGCCGTCCCGCCCGCCAGATGAATGTCGGCCGCGAGCCGCGCCGAATGCAGCGCGATCGCGATGCCGTCGCCCGAGAAGGATGGGATGACGGCGGCCTGGTCGCCGAGCAGCCAGGGCCCGCGGCCGACGGTTGCGACATGGCCATAGGGAATCGACGCGATGGCGAGCGGGCGCGGCGCGCACGCCAGCGCGCCGGCCAGCCGCCCGTGCAGATGCGGCGAGGCGGCGCGTAGCGACGCCAGCAATGCGTCCCAGCGCCGGCCGAGCGCCGCAAATTGCCGCTGCCGCACCACGAGGCACAGATTGGCGACGCCACCCTCGACCGGTTCGAGCCCCGCGTAGCCGCCTGGAAACAGTACGAGCTCGACGCCGGCGCCGAGCCCCGCGGCCTCCTCGCGCGCCAGTCGCCAATGCAGCTTGAAAGCAACGAGATCGTTCTGCGTGCCGGGCGGCCGCTTCCAGCCGCGCAGGTCGTGCTTGCCGGTCGCGAGAAACACCTCGTCCGCCGCGACGGTCTCGCCGCCGTCGAGATGCGCGGCCCATGCGCCATCACGCCACGCGAGCGCGCGCACGCCGCACCCGCGGCGGATCTGCGCGCCCCGCTCGGACGCCGCATCCAGCAAGGCTTCGTCGAGCGCGCGCCGCGAAAGACTGAAGGCGGGAAACGGCAACGGCACGGTCGCGACCCGCTGCCCGGCGGCGAGCCGCACGACACGCATGCGGATCGCGCCGAGCGCCGCGAGATCGACGCCGAGGTCGTCGAGATAGAGCGCGGCTTCGCCGCTGATGAACTCGCCGCACACCTTGTCGTGCGGTCCGTCGCGGCGCTCGACCAGCAGCACGCGCCGCCCGGCCTGGGCGAGGTGCGCCGCCAGCGCCGCACCCGCGATGCCGCCGCCGATCACCAGCGCGGGGACAGCGGCCGCCATCAGGCCTTCACCCGCGCGACGCACAGGCGGAACGGAAACTGCGGACGGATCTCGGCCGCACCGGGCGCGAGCCCGGCGGCGGCGAGCGTATCGCGCCAGTCGTGCGCATCGAACGCCCGCGCGATCGAGATCGGCCCGTCGTGCTGGACGAAATGATGAAAGCGCAACGCGCGCGAGGCGATGCGGAACGCGTGGTAGGGCAACGGGTGGCGGCGCAGGTCGTTGACGAACCAGCCGATCGCGCTGTTCGCCTCCATCCAGGCGACGAAGCGGGTGAGCGACGCGTCGTCGAGATGGTGGGTGAACAGCGAGCTGATGACGATGTCGATCGGCTGCGGCGGGCGATAATCGAACAGATTGGCCGTGACGTAGCGGATCGGCCGGTCGGTTGCCGTCACCTCGGCGGCGGTGCGCGCCGACCAGGGATTGAGGTCGACCCCGGTGAGATCGAGCCGCCATCCGCGCCGCGCCGCCCAGCGGTCGATCTTGCGCAGCATGTCGCCGAAGCCGCTGCCGACGTCGACGACCGAGACGGCGCGGTCGCGCGGCAGCCGGCCGGCGCGGGCGAGATCGGCGAAGAACCGCATGGTCGGGCGATACGCCAGCGTGAGCCGGTTGACCTTGGCGAGATCGATCAGGCAATCGCGGAACGTCGCGAAATCGGTCGCGTCGGAGTCCATCAGCTCCGTCAGCGCATTGCGCCGCGAGAAGTCGATCGCCGTCATATCCTGCTCGGCGAGCCCGGACACGCGCTAGGCCGCCGCGCGAAACAGCATGGTCTCGGCCGTGAGGCCGGGCCCGAACGCCATCGCGCAGCCGCGCGCGCCGGCCGGCGCCTTGGCGCCGAGCAGGCGCTCGAGCACGAACATCACGGTCGGCGACGACATGTTGCCGTGGTCGCGCAACACGGCACGCGAGGCCGCGAGCGCCGACGCGTCGAGGCCGAATGCGCCCTCGACCGCATCGAGCACGGTGCGGCCGCCCGGATGCACGGCCCACAGGTCGATGTCGCCGGCCGCGAGGCCGGGCAGCACGCGCGCAGCACCCGCGCGCAGCGCGTCGTTGATGGTGCCCGGCACCTGGCCCGACAGGACCATGTCGAAGCCGAGATCGCGAATGGTCCAGGTGATCTGCTCGGCCGCCTCCGCCACCAGCACCGCATTGAAGCCGTCGAGCGCGAGCCCGACCGGCGCGGCGCTGACCAGCGCGGCGCTCGCGCCGTCGCCGAACAGCAGGAAGGTCAGCAGGCGGTCGAGGTTCTCGGTTTCCTGCAGATGCAGGGTGCAGAGCTCGACGCTGACGACGAGGACCTTGGCGGACGGCTCCGAGCGCACGATGTGGCGGGCGAGCTTGAGCGCCGTGATCGCCGCATAGCAGCCCATGAAGCCGACGACGGTGCGCTCGACGGAGGGGTCGAGCCCGCAGCGCCGCACGATCTCGAGATCGACGCCGGGCGCCGACAGCCCGGTGCACGAGGTCACGATCAGGTGTGTGACCTCGCGCGCGGCGTCGCCGAGGCCGAGGCGGTCGACGGCCGCGGCGGCGAGTATCGGCGCCTCGGTCTCGTAGCGCGCCATGCGTTGCGCGGTCGAGGGAAAGCGGCCAAGCGTGTAGAAGCCATCCGCATCGACCGATTGGTTGTTGCCGGGTCCGGCGGGTGCGAGACACGACCAGCGGCGCTGGATCTGCGAGCGCGACACCATGCGCTCGAACAGCAGCCGCGAGCGACGGTCGCGCAGCAGCCGCGCGGCGAAGCGCACGAACGTGTCGTGCACCTCGTGCTCGGGGACCGCGACGGCTACGCGATTGATATGGGCAGTGGTCATCGGTGCGATCCTGTCTGCTCTCGACCAGCAACCCTGCCCCCGCAGCGAAAGCGCGTGCAGGCTGGCACAGCGAGCGCGCGCCGAACAACTTACGAATGCGTGAGGTTTCTAACTCAAATGTCAGTTTGCGATTCTTGAATTTGTGCCAAGATATCTTGGAAGATGTCTTGCAAGCCTGTGGGCATCACAACACATTGCTAATTGCCGGTGTATCGATGCCGTTTGATCGGTCGGGAGATTTGATCGGTCGGGAGAGATGACGGAGACCTGATGGAATGGCGGGAGGACGGCGACGCATCCTGGTGATCGAAGACGATCCGGAAACGGCCGATCAGCTCGTCGACTCGCTGTCGACCCACGGCTATCAGGTCGATCTCGCGGTCAACGGCCGGGACGGCCTCGAGCGCGGCCGGTCCGCCGATTACGCCGTGATGACGATCGATCGCATGCTGCCCGAGATGGACGGGCTCGCGGTCATCCGGCACATCCGGGACGCGGGCGTCGTCACGCCGGCGCTGATCATCAGCGCGCTCGGCGAGATCGACGAGCGGGTGCGCGGGCTGCGCGCGGGCGGCGACGACTATCTGGTCAAGCCGTTCGCGTTCGCCGAGCTGCTGGCGCGGGTCGAGGCGCTGGCGCGCCGCAGCGCCACGGTGGTCAAGGAGACCGTGCTGCGGGTCGGCGATCTCGAGCTCGACCTCGTGACACGCACGGTGCGGCGCGGCGAGCACGACATCGAGCTGTTGCCGCGCGAATTCCAGGTGCTTGAATATCTCGTGCGCAATGCCGGCCAGGTGGTCCCGCGCGCGATGCTGCTGCAGCATGTATGGGATCTGCACTTTGACCCCACGACCAACATCCTCGACGTTTACGTCGGACGCGTCCGGCGCAAGGTCGACGGACAGCAGGCCTACCCCCTCATCCACACGGTCCGCGGGGTCGGGTTTTGCGTCCGTGCTCCTGGCTAAGACGCTTCGCTCGTCGACGCTCAAGCTGGCGCTGATCTGCATCGCCATCTTCGGCGCCGCCGTCGTCGCGCTGTTCGGCTACGTCTACTGGTCGACGTCTTCGTACGTGCTTGCCCGCGCCGACGGCATGATCGCGGCGGAGCACGCGAAATTGCGCGGCGTCTACGACCGCGACGGGCAGGCGGGCCTCGTCACCGCGATCGCGCAGCGCATGGCCGACAAGGGCTTCGACGGCGGGATCTATCTCCTGACCGATCGATCGCTCGCGCCGCTCGCCGGCAACCTCAAGGCCTGGCCGGCGGCGCTGACGGCTGCGGCCGGATGGGCGGACTTCACGGCGCCCGACTGGAAGCCGGGCACGTCCGACCGGCCGCGGCTGCGCGCCATGATCGAGACGTTGCCGGACGGCGGCCACCTGCTGGTCGGCCGCGATATCGGCGACCTCGCGGCCTTCGCGGGCAAGATCGACACGGCGCTGCTGCTCGGCATCTCGCTGATCTTCGTGCTGGCCGGCGTCGCGAGCGTCACGGTCACGCGCCGCACCGTCGGGCGGATCGAATCCGTCAACGCGACGAGCCGCGCCATCATGCAGCGCGGGCTCGGCGAGCGCATTCCGCTGCGCGGCACGCGCGACGAATGGGACCAGCTTGCCGCCAACCTCAACCTGATGCTCGACCGCATCGAGCTCTTGATGGGCGAGGTCAAGCAGGTGACCGACAACGTCGCGCACGATCTGCGCACGCCGCTCAGCCGCATCCGCGGCCGGCTCGAGAAGGCGTCCGGACGGCCGCGCGGCGCCGAGGAGGATCAGGCGCTGATCAACGACACGCTGGCGGAGCTCGACGTGGTGCTGCGCATGTTCGCGTCGCTGACGCGCATCTCGCAGATCGAGACCAGCGACCGCATCGCCGCATTCCGCGCCGTCAACCTCGCCGAGATCGCGCGCGAGGTGGTCGAGCTGTTCGACGCCGCCGCCGAGGACGCCGGCGTGCGCCTCACGGCCGAGGGCGACGAATGCGTGCTCGTCACCGGCGACCGCGATCTCCTGTTCGACGCCGTCTCGAATCTCGTCGACAACGCCATCAAGCACGGCCGCGAAGCCGGCCACGTGCGGGTCGCCGTCGCGTGCCGCGAGGACGGCGCCACGATGGCGGTCGCGGACGACGGGCCGGGCATCCCGGCGCACGAACTCCCCCACGTGTTCAAGCGCTTTTATCGGCTCGAACGCAGCCGCCGCACGCCCGGCAACGGCTTGGGCCTCAGCCTCGTCGCCGCGGTTGCGCGCCTGCACGGGGCGCGCATCGAGATGCTCGACAATGCGCCCGGCCTGCAATTCCGCCTGCATTTCCCGCGCGTCGCCGCGGCGGGCGCGGATGCGCGAGAGCCCGGGGCGAGCCCGGGCCGCGGTGACCCGTCACCGTCCTGATACGGACGCTCCGGGCCTCGCGGAAGGCCGTAGAAATGTCTGTTGCACCATGGTCTTGCGTCCGGCTTGGGTGCGTGTTGGCTCCCATGCCGGGTCCCTTGCCAAGGCGACGCGGAGCCGATAGCTATGCGGCCTGCCCGTGGGCCCATTAGGGCCTGCCGGCGACGCGCCCGTAGCTCAGCTGGATAGAGCACCAGACTACGAATTCTGGGGGTCAGAGGTTCGAATCCTTTCGGGCGCGCCACTTCGGTACAGAACTGGGCACGCCAAAACCCGCCGTTTTTGCACTTGAAGCGGCGACAAGCGTGCGCAGGAGCGCGCTTTTCGATCCCATGATGCGCAGCTCTTTCTGATCGACTTCGACGCGCTGGGCGAGTGCGCGAAGGTGATCGCGGCGGTAGCCGCCGCCGTCGGTCCGCATCCGCTTGCGAGCCGTCCTGGCAAAGGTCTTGAGGGTCTGTGGCGTGATGGTTGGCCCGCCACGTTCAATCGCATCCTCGGCCCGCTCTGCGTCAAGGCGGGCCTGGTCGCGTGTTGCTTTCAGCTCGGCAATCCGGTCCTTCAGCATGGGGTCCGAGAGATCAGCAATGCCATTCTCGATGGCGTCGTAGAGCCGCTTGAGTTTTGCGTCGGCCTCGGTCGCCCGCTTGCGCAATTCGGCGATGTGCGACTTTCTTCGCTCGGCGCGCTCGGTGCGGCGATCGAGCACGTGGGACAAAAGTCGCTCAAGACGGTTAGGCTGTAACAAGCGCTGCTCGATGTACTCCGCGACCAGACTGTCGAGTTTTTCCATGGGGACGGTGCGACCCGGACAACCGGTCGCGCCCTGGCGGGCTTTCGTGCAGCAGGTGTAGTAGCGGTATCGGCCGCTCTTGCCGGTGCGCAGCGTCATCGCTCCGCCGCAAGCAGCGCAGAAGCAGATGCCGGTAAGGAGCGTCGGGCCACTGACGATCCTCGGTGCAGTCATCGCCGGACTTCGGCTCTTGAGCAGCATCTGGACGACCTCAAATTCATTCTTGTCGACGATTGCTGGCACCGCCATTTCGACGATTTCACTCTCTGCCTTACGCTCGCGGGTCTTCCAGAACTTGGTGTTGAAGCGGTGTCGGCCGATGTAGGTTGTCCGGGTCAGCACCTTGTGGACGGCATCGACACCCCATCGCCCGCCGTCGCGGGTGCGGATGCCTGCTGCGTTGAGATGCGTGGCGATGGACTTGACGCCCATCGGCCCCGAGCTTCCGCTGCCCTCGCGCGCGAGGCGGAAGATCAGACGCACGGTCTCGGCCTGGACCGGATCGATCTCCAAGGTCTTCTTGGTCCGGTGTCCGCGCTGCTCGGAGGCCTCCACGATCCGATAGCCGATCGGTGGAAGGGCTCCGTTCCAGAAGCCTTGGCGCGCGTTCTCCTTCATGGCCCTAAGCGTGTGCTTGGCGTTCTCCTTGGACTGGTACTCGTCGAACAGCGCCATGATCTGCCGGATCATGTTGCTCATGGGATCGTCGCCGAGCTCCTGGGTGATCGAGACCAGCCGGACGCCGGCTTTGGCGAGGCGACGGACGTAGAACTCGAGCTGGAACTGGTCGCGGAAGAAGCGGCTGAAGCTGTGGACCAGGATCACGTCGAACGCCGGCGGCTTGGTGCTTGCCGCGTCGATCATGCGCTGGAATTCCGGCCGCCGATCGTCCGTTGCCGACGCGCCCGGCTCTACATAATCGGCCGCGATCTCCCAGCCTCGCGATTGGCAATAGGCTTTGGCCTGTCGGCGCTGGTCCGGGATGGAAAGATCGCTCTCGGCCTGCCGGCCGGTCGAGACTCGCAAGTAGAGGGCAGCACGAACCGGCGTCGTCATGGCGATCTCCAAACCAAGAGGGTTAGTGGCGGGTTGAAAACAATTCGTCGAACAGATCGCCGAACCGGGCCTCGAACACTTCGATCTCGGCCTCGGTGATCGGGACCTCGGCGGGCCAGTCGTCGGTCACGGTCCACCCGGATCGATCTTTCTTTGCCGGGCGGCCTCTTCGTCGAGCTGCCGGCTGCAAATAGTCGTAGAGGTCGTCGGGCAACAATCCCGGTGACCGCGTTCGTCGTGATCGAGATTTTTGATGGTGAGCCATGGCGCCTCTGCGGAAGCAGACTCCATCGAGAGAACGGCGCAAATTTGTCCGCCGATTAATTCCGACGAGGAGCGGCATATCGCTCGCGCTGAGCCATCAGCGCGTGGCCGTCAAACGCCGGGGCAGGCGAGGCCTGTCAAGGCCGTCAGCCGGCGGAGCCGGGCGCGCAAGGCGCGAGCCTTGACGGGCATCGGCTGGTCCGGCAGCGGCCTTGCCAGATGCCGATGGCGCGGCAACGTCGAGCCAGGATCAGTTTCGTTGGCACATTGCGCTGAGCTGTTGTGCGCAAAGCAGAACTTGGATTCTTGCAATGTGCGGAGATGCCAGAAAAATTGCGATAAGTTTCTGCACCGTCTGACAATCGACCGCGGCGCACCTTGCGCCTTTTATCCTGCCATCAAGCGGCCGACGGCTCGCGCCTCGCCGGATCTACGAAATTCTTCGCTAAGCCCCGCCTGCTGTTTGTAGGCCGAACGCAAGAACGCGGCGGGCAAACGGATCCAGGTCGGACACGACGATGGTCTTAATGACATCGATTTGTTATCATCACGCCTCCCGGATTGCGTTCTCTCAGAAGTGAGTTCTCTGATGCGCTTTGCAGCTAAGATTTCTATCGCGACATTGATTATCGTGGCTGCGGCAATGGCAATCGGATTGTGGTCGTATTGGCCTACAAACATCGATATCTGCCTAACAAACGGCGACCTTGCGGCACCGGAGCGGGAGCCGTACGAGAAGACAGCCCTGCATCTCGCAGAGGACATGGTCCGCGGAAACCTGAAGGAAATTTATTCGCAGACGACTGCCGACGCAAAAAGGACGATACCTCTGAATCAACTGGCGGCGTTGCTACAGGCATACAGCAAGCCCATGGCAGCGCTCGCCCCATTGAGGATTACACATTCGTATTTCTTGCGATCGTCATGGGGGACCGGCGCCGAGCACGTGGTTCTATGCCCGGCAGTGGTCAGCGGGACCATTTCAAGACCGGAGGACAAGGTATTCGTCTCAATGAAATCCAGCGGCGAACAAGCGCATGTCATTGTCGAAGGCGACGGCAACGCTGGCACCTGGAATTTCGTGTTCTGGCTCATGCGCGAAGAAGGCGTTTGGCGGATGCAAAGTCTGCACTTTGGTCCAATCGCGTTTTCTGGAAAATCCGCCACAGATTATTTGACGCGCGCTCGCGAACAGCGGGACGTTGGCCATATGTTTAATGCCGCAATGCTATATTTAGCAGCAAGCAGTCTCGCATTCAGGGGCAATAACTTCCAGCTCGGCATTGGGCGAGAAATTGAAGCGGATGTAAAGAATTTGCGCTTCCCGCCCCTGTTGGAGGGACAAACACCCTATCTTTGGCAGTTCGGAAAAGATTCGTTTCGCGTGCTGAACGTGCGGCCGTTTTTCGCCGGTGGAGAAACCGATTTAACAATTCGGGTTGAACTGCCTAGCCTGAACGATGCCAAGGTGATCGAAGCCCAGAGCCATGCCCTCATCGGACATCTCACAAATGCTTATCCAGAGATTTTTGGTTCATTTGACGCAATAGTTGTTGAAGCGGTTGAGCCTAACGGCGTGCGGAGCTATCGGACGGTCCAGTACGGCCACGAAGTGCCTGAAAAGGCGACTGTGCGGTAGGATTGTTGCGGGGCCAAGGTCGGGGACCGACAGCTCTTGGTACATCGCGGAATTGATCGAGAGGGCCGATATCGAAGGGGTAACCAAACCACCCCGCGGTATCTAGGCGCGGCGCCCGCGAGGCGTAGTGCAAAATCGTAGAGCGGCGCAGCATTGCTAATTGGATCGCATCGCGGGTTGCGGCATCATAGTGCCACGGCGAAAGAATATTGCCCATCTTCATCGGCCGTGGCGCGCCAGATACGCTCTTGATTTCACAACCAGATTAGCAACCACCGAAAAGACTGCCGTGCGGATTATTGCCATTCGCACGCCATTCGTACGGCGAACGCCGGGAGATACGTCGTGGCAACAGATGTGAAAATCCTGGAAGGCGATTTCAGCACCCGCCACCGGTGCGTACTGCGGGATGGCACGCTTCACGTCACCACCTTGGACGGCAAGCGAGTCGAAATCAGCCTCACTGCGCTGGAGCCAATCGACGAGGCGACCATCAGCGACGACCCCAACACCGTAAGGACCACAAAGCATGCGCGGGGCAAGCGAACGTTCGTCGCACAACTCAATGATGGCAGCGAAAGATGGTTCAGGGCGCGCATGTTTCGTGACGAGTTCGCCGCTGAGATAATTCCGGTGGTCGGATGGAAGGACAGGCCAACCGGGCCGCCGCCAGAGGATGACGAGGAAGAAATCTTATGAGGCGGGCGCCGGTACCGCATGACTTCACCGGGCAGGGCGAGTTTGAACGCCGCGCGCAATGCGGTCCTTCACGATAGCGGAAACCACCTCGGTTCGGAGATGGGCGGCGAACTTGTCGACCACATCTGCGGCCCCCTCCATTCCGGTGCAAGTCATTAGTTGCCGAAACAGCACGGCCTTCGGTGCCTGGCATGCCGCATCAACTGCCGTGGCTATTGTCTCTGGCGCTTCATCGCTTGAGCGGACGAGTCTCGTCTGATCAACAAAGCACCGTTCGATTGCGGACCGAGCGCTTTTGGTGTCAAGGCACCTCGCCATTGGACTTGGCTCTAGACCGGGAATTGCTTTTCCCTCAAATCGAAGTTGGCGTTCTTCGAATGCTAGATGGCTAAAGGTTGCGATGAGTTGAGACTGCTCCTCATCCGACACGCCGGCACGCCGCATCGCACCTACAGCGGCGGTGATATGTTTTTTGCACGCGGAAGCGATTGCACGCTCGACCTCATCAAATTTCGAGCCTTCGCGCTTTTGGTCGATGCCCGTGGTCAGTGCGCAAGATTGATAGGCGGCGAAGTCAAATTTAGCGGCCTGCGGCAAAGTCTTTTCAAATTGCTGAAGGGCGCTCTCCGCTGCAGCAGTGCTTCCGAGCATCGTCAGTAGGAACGCGAGCTTCCATTTTCGCATCTCTGTGAATTTCACAGGGTCCATCAATGTCAACTCAGAGTGGCAGGCGAATCCTTCGCCCGTCAAGCGCCGTCCCTGAGCGCGGCGAGCGCCGCATCCACTTCTTGGGTCATGCCCTGCTTTGGCATCGCGGCGCGCACCTCGCGCTCGAAAAGCGCCCGCGCGTTGGCCAGCTTGGCCCTCGCCGCGCGCGTGACGTCCAACCGAGCCCTGTCTCGCCGCACCACGTCCGGGCTCAGCCGGTCCTCGCGGTCGCCGCACAGGCGCTCGCGCTGCGCGTCGGTCAGCAGGCGCAGCGGCGTGGGCGCGTCGAGCACGGCCGAGACGACGTGCACCTCGCCCGCGCAGATGGATCAAGGCGTTCATGACCGACTTCCGCGCCGCATTCCCCGATCTCAATTTCTGGGGCACGGCGGATCTGATCGCCGAGGGCGACTACGTCCGTCCTCTCAAGAGGCCGCCCAGAGCTCGTGATAGTTGCTGAACCTGGCAAGCGTCTTGTCGTAGCGCGTCGGCTCGAGGATCGGCAGCAGGCGTTTCATCACGGCGTTGACCGGCTCCGAGGTATGTCGCACGTAGAGGTCGATCGGATCGAGCGTGTGCCGCAGGTGCAGTTTCGGATCGTAGTTGAGTTCGCTGCTGCGGAACCATTTGCAACCGTCGGCGATCGCCCACCGGATCATGTCGCGATAGATGTAATGGTAAAGGTGCAGGTCGAGCGCGACGTCGTAGTCGAGGCCGATATACTCCGCATAGATCGCGTCGTCCTGGATCATGCATGCCGCAAACGCGACTATCCTGCTGTTCTGCCGCCAGAGAAAGAATCGCGCCTTGTCCGGCATGCGGCGCCCGAGCTCGCAAAAATACGCCTCGGTCAGCTTCTCGAAGTGGAGCTTCGAGCGATGATAGACCTGGAGGTAGAGCGGATAGATTTGCGCGATGTGCGGCGTGACGTCGTGGACGACGCTCATGTCGATCGGAGCGGCGCGCTCTGCGGCTTGGAACTTCTTGCGCAGCTTCTTGCGCGTCGCGCTGTTGAGGGCGCGCGTCATGTACTCCTCGAAGCTCGGGTAGTCGATGGAGACTTTCGTCATCGGCATACTCGGGATGCGGGCGAATCCATGGTCGACGAAACATTCGAGCACAGGTCGATAGCGCGCCGGGAACTCCTTGAGCACGACCAGTCGCGCCCCGAGCGCGCGGGCCTGATGCCGCGTCCGTTCGGCGAGCAGCTCGGCGGTCGCGGCGCGGCAGGTCGCGTCGCCGTCGAGATGACCCTCGCCGGCGGCGCATCCGACCATCAGCGTGCGCGCGAGCATGAAGCGCGGGTATAGGCGGCGAACGGCGTGGATCAGCCTCCCAAAGCCCGGGGCCATGCCGACCAGGAGATCCTGATCGAGCAGGAAGAAGGGCTGCACGGCGCGAACCTCGCCGCGCGCGTCTCTGATCACGAAATAGCGGTAGTCGAACTCGGGGTGGAGCGTGTCCTCCACCAGTTCATAATAACGATGATCCTTGCGCTCGTGCGCGAGCGCGCGGCGCCACGACGGCAGCAAGTGCAGGTTACCGCGCGCGACGACCTCGATACGCAACGGGCGCCCGAGCGGCGTGGCAGGTGGGATGTCGCCTGTTCGCTCGATGGAGCGCGGCATTATGACTACTGGCCTCGCGGCGCAGACTTCTGTGATTTGATCGGAAGTGCCGCGTCGCCCGCGAGTTCGATTCTCGACGGACGGAACGCGCACCACCACACTTTATCACGACGTCGCAATGTCGAACCTGAATTATCTGTCAGAGACTGTCGCATTAGTCACGCAGGGTTCCCGCGGGGGGCAGGAACCCGGCTGCTGATTTGGAATTGTCCTGACGCTGAACGATCCCACGCATAGGAGGGATGCCCGGCGGACGCGTGAACGAGACTGCGATTGGAACCGGCGCGTTTGCGCGGCCGTCAAGCCCTTGTACCCGCCCGGGAGTCGAGGTTGGCAGCGGTCATTGGAGTCGCGGGACTGGCATTCGAGGCGCGCATCGCGTCTGGAACACACACGCGTGCCATCAGCGGAGGCGACGGCCGCACACTTGCAGCGTCGGTCGCATCCGCGATCGCCGGCGATTGTCGCGGCCTCGTCAGTTTCGGCATCGCCGGAGGGCTTGCCCCCGGTCTTCGTCCGGGAACGTGTCTCGTCGGATCGACGATCATCACGGAGACGGCAACGTTCACGACCGATTGGAATTGGTCGCGCAATCTGCTGCGGCTCGTCCCGGGCGCGGTTCACGGGGCGATCGTGGGGCTTTCGCCTCCGGTCGTGGCGCATCCGGACGCCAAGCGCGCGCTGCATCTGCGCACCGGCGCGCTGGCAGTCGACAACAAATCCCACGTGGTGGCCCGCATCGCCGCGGATCGCGCCCTGCCGATGGTAGCGGTCCGCGTCGTCCTGGATCCGGCCAATCGCGAGCTGCCGAAATCCGCGGTGGACGCCATGCGGCCCGACGGCACGATCGACCTTGCGGTTCTCGTCCGTGAGTTGCTGAGCGATCCGAACGAGGTCCCGATGCTCTTGCGCATCGCAGTCGACGCGGTGGTCGGATTTGCGGCGCTGGTGCGCCGGCGGTCGCTGCTTGGTCCCGGCCTGGGGCTGCCCGGCTTGCAGGCGGAGCGACATCCGGCGCCCGCCGCGGGGCGTGGGACGGACATTCCCCAATCGACGATCTCCGGGTTTGAACAACAGTCCCTGGAGCACGCATGAGTCGCAACATCGCGGAGCTGTTTGCCGAGCGCGAGCGCGACCGCTACGCGCTGCACAGTCGTCATCTCGACGAGCAGATGGTCAGGGTCCTCCGCACGATCGGGTACGATGTCGGCTTTTGCCGAGGTGAGGGCCAGTATCTCTATGATCGCGAGGGCATTCGATACCTCGATCTCCTGAGCGGCTTCGGGGTCTTTGCGATCGGCCGCAACCATCCCGCCATGCGGGCGGCATTGACGAGCGTGCTCGACGGCGCGCTCCCCAATCTCGTGCAGATGGACGTCTCGACGCTGGCCGGCATCTTGGCCGAACGGCTGCTCGCGCGCGTGCCTTGTCTCGACAAGGTGTTCTTTGCGAATTCCGGAGGTGAGGCGGTCGAGGCAGCAATCAAGTTCGCGCGAGCGGCCACCGGCCGTTCAGGGATCGTCTACTGCGACCACGCGTTTCATGGCCTCTCGTATGGCGCGCTATCGCTCAATGGCGACAACACATTCCGCGACGGCTTCGGACCGCTGCTGCCCGATTGTCATCGCATTCCGTTCAACAATCTTTTCGCGCTCGAGAAGGCGCTGCATGGGCGCACGATGGCCGCCTTCATCGTCGAGCCCATCCAGGGTAAAGGCGTCAATCTTCCCGACGACGATTACCTCGAGAATGCGGCCGACCTCTGTCGCCGTCATGGGACATTGTTCGTGGCGGACGAGATTCAGACCGGGCTGGGGCGCACCGGTCGCTTTCTCGCCATCGAGCATTGGAACGTAGAGCCGGACATGGTGCTGCTCGCCAAGGCATTGTCCGGCGGCCATGTTCCGGTGGGCGCCGTGCTGACGCGTAGATGCATCTTCGAGCGGATTTTCGATCGAATGGAGCGCGCCGTCGTCCATGGCTCGACGTTCGGCAAGAACGATCTTGCGATGGCGGCCGGCATCGCAACCCTCGATGTTCTGGCATCCGAAGGCCTGATCGAGAATGCGGCGCGGAGCGGAGAATACCTGTCACGCGGCCTCGCCGCCATGCGCGCCCGCTACGAGCTGTTGAACGACGTGCGCGGCAAAGGCCTGATGATCGGCGTTGAGTTTGGAAGCCCCAAATCGTCGCTGAAGCTGCGGGCATCCTGGAACCTTCTCGAGGCCGCCAGCAAGGGGCTGTTCTGCCAGTTGATCACGATCCCGCTGTTCCGCGACCACAAGATTCTGAGCCAGGTCGCGGGCCATGGGAGTCACACGATCAAGCTTCTTCCGCCACTCGTCATCTCCAGGGCGGACTGCGATTGGATCCTGAACGCATTCGATGTCGTCATCGCGGGAGGCCACCGGGTTCCGGGCGCCATGTGGTCGCTCGGCAAAACCCTGGCAGGCCAAGCCATGCGCGCCAGCGGATAGTCGGTTGGGGCGGAGACGGAGGAAAGATGATCGCCGCGCACATCGTCCGGCCTCGCTGATGGCGCGAGGGATCTCCGCGTGAAATTCTGGCACGCGACCCGCATCCTATGCTGAGACCGGCCATCATTCGCATTGTCGATGGGAGCGCCAAGCATCCCTGGTGGGTCGTTGCGCTGGCGCTGGCTCTATCGGCCTTGTCGGCGTTCTATGCCGAGCGGCATTTCGCCATCAAGACCGATATCAACGAGCTCATCTCGCCCGATCTGCCCTGGTCTCGGCGCGTGCGAGAATACCTGAAAGCGTTTCCGCAACGGGAAATCCTCGTGGTGGTCGAGGCCCCGACGCCGGAACTCGTCGCGCGGGCGGCCAACCGGCTCCAGCTGGCACTCGAGGCCGACCGCAAACTTTTTCCTGCGGTTCGCCAACCACAAGGCGATCCGTTCTTTGCGCGCAATGGATTGCTGTATCTGCCCGTCGACGAGGTCAGCCGGGCTACGGCCTGGCTGACGCGAGCCGACGATCTGATCGACACGCTTGCCTCCGACCCGAGCCTTCGCGGCGCGCTCGATGCGCTGTCGCTCGGCATCATCGGCGTGCAGCGCAAGGAGATTCGGCTCGACGACACGGCGCAGACGCTGACCATGGCCGCCGAGACGATCGAAGCCGTTCTCGGCGGCCGCCCGGCGACGTTCTCCTGGCGCCTGCTGGCGAACAACAGGCCGGCGGAGCCGGGCGATCTGCGGCGCTTCATCGAAGTGCAGCCGAAGCTCGATTACGCCGCACTCGAACCGGGCCGCGCCGCGACCGACGCGATCCGCCAAGCGGCGGATCGCCTTGAGCTCGCAGCGGACGATCAGGCGCGCGTGCGCGTGACCGGGCTCATTCCGATGAACGACGCCGAGTTCGCGAGCGTCAAGCAGAACGCCGGTCTCAACGCCGCCGTGACGCTTCTGGCGTTGCTCGCCATCCTGTGGCTGGCGCTGCGTTCGGCGCGGATCATCGTCGCGGTCGCCGTCAGCATCGCGATCGGATTGGCGATTTCCGTGGCGTGGGGTCTCATTCTGGTCGGCGCGCTGAACCCGATCTCCGTCGGCTTCTTCGTGCTGTTTGTCGGGCTGGGCGTCGATTTCGGAATTCAGCTCAGCGTCCGTTACCGCGCCGAGCGCCACGAATGCGACGATCTGCATGCGGCCTTGCACCGCGCGGCGGTCAAGGCCGGCGGTCCCTTGGCGCTCGCCGCCGGCGCCACCGCGGTCGGGTTCGGGTCGTTCCTGCCCACCGATTATCACGGCTTGTCGGAGCTGGGGCAGATCGCCGGCTCGGGGATGATCATCGCGTTTCTGACCACGATCACCGTGGTGCCGGCGGTACTGGCGCTCCTCAGGCCGCCTGCCGAGCCGCGACCCGTGGGCTTTGCGGCGCTCGCTCCGCTCGATCTGCTGCTACAGCGCCACCGCGTCGCCGTGGTGGCGTTGACCGTCGTTGGCGTGCTGGCAGCCTCGCCGCTCCTGCTGTTCCTGCCGTTCGATTTCAACCCTCTCCATCTGCGCAGTCCGACGGTCGAATCGGTCGCGACCTTCCTCGAGCTGCGCAAGGATCCGCAGACGGGAGTGAATTCGATCGAAATCATCGAGCCGGATCTCGCCGCGGCAGACGCACTCGCGCGGCGGCTTGCAGGCCTTCCTCAGGTCTCGCAAGCGACGACGCTGAGCAGCCTGATCCCCGACGATCAGGATGAAAAGCTCCGCCTCATCCGCGACGCCGCCGCGGCGATCGGGCCTTCGCTCAACCCGACCGATGCGGTTCCGCCACCGACCGACCAGGAGACGATCGAGGCCTTGAGCGCGACCGTGGGTTCGCTGTCCCGGGCCGCGGCCGCCGAGCAGGGTCCAGGGGCGGACGCTGCGCGGCGCCTGTCGCGCGCCCTCGCGCGGCTGGCAAATGGTAACCCTGCGGTTCGTGCGCGCGCCGCGGCGACCATCGTCGAGCCGCTGCGGATCTCGCTCGATCAACTCAGGCAGCAGCTCCAGCCGCAGAAGATCAGCATCGAGACTGTTCCGCGCGATCTCGCGCGCGACTGGATCACCGACGACGGGCGCGCACGGGTCCGCGTGCTCCCTAAGGGCGACCAGGATGACACCGCCGTCCTGCGCGCCTTCGTGACGGGAGTGCTGGCGATCGAGCCCAATGCGACAGGCGAGGCGGTGGCGCTCTACGAGTCGGGCAGGACCGTCGTGCGGGCGTTCATCGAGGCGGGGACCTTCGCCCTGTCGGCCATCGCGCTGCTGCTGTGGATCGCGCTGCGGCGGATCGGCGACGTGCTGCTCACGCTCGTGCCGCTGGTGATCGCAGGCGCCGTCACGCTGGAGCTCTGCGTCGTCATCGATCTGCCGCTCAATTTCGCCAACATCATCGCGTTGCCGCTGCTACTGGGCGTCGGCGTCGCGTTCAAGATCTATTACATCATGGCGTGGCGCGCGGGAAAAACCGCGCTGCTGCAATCGGTGCTCACCCGCGCCGTGATCTACAGCGCCATGACGACGGCGGTCGCGTTTGGCAGTCTATGGATGTCGAGCCATCCCGGTACATCGAGCATGGGCAAGCTGATGGCACTCGCCCTGCTTTGCACGATGGCAGCCGCGGTGCTGTTCCAGCCCGCCTTGATGGGTCCGCCGCGCGAGACCAAGCGTTTGTCCGCCAGCCAATGACCGAGCATCCCGCCGACCGCGACCTTTGTGATGCGGATACCATAAGGAGGTTTGCTTAAGGGGAGGCGACGCGGCCCGCCCCGGCGGAACACATTGGGAATCGCAGTAAATGAAGGGGTTCAGCCGGGATAGGGAAGGCCATCCCCGATCAATCAGGGCACATTGCGCTGCAATATGCCAATGCCTGAGCGCGACGCTGGTTGGCGATGATTTTCGTGTCTTCCGGTGCTAATATCGTCAAAGGTCATAGGCCTTTGAATGGGGATCGAGCATGCGCGTTTTCTTCGCCGCCTGCATCGCCGCCATCGTCATCGCGGTCGTGGCCGCGGCAGTACTCGACATTTTTCAGGAATCCGCCGCTGTCGCGTTCTCGACCGGCGCGGTGCGCATCTGATCAGTCTGCGAGAGCGTATTTCGCCGGCGCCTTCCTGCGCATGCATCGCGGCCTCGACGATCCTGTCGGCGGCGGTCCGCGGCGCGATACGGATCTATTCGCGCCGCCTGCCGCCCTGCGATCAGGAAGTCGATTACTCCGCCGGTGTCGCGCTGGCGCCGGCGGGCGGCGTCGCAGCGCGGCCCTTGGCGAGCTCCTGCTCGGCCCAGCGGTCGTGGTGCTCCTTCGCCCAGTTGAGGTCGACGGTGCCGGTGCCCATGGCCTCGAAGGCGCCTTCCATGCCGATCGTGCCGATGTAGATGTGCGCGATCATGACGGCGACGAACACCACCGCGACGATGCCGTGGACCATGGTCGACGGTCTGCATGCCGGCGATGTCGGTGACGTAGAACGGGAACATCAGCAGATAGCCGGTCACCGCCATGGCGCCGCCGCCGAGCACCACGATCCAGTAGATCATCTTCTGACCGGCGTTGAAGCGGCCGGCCGGCGGATGCTTCGTGCCCGACCATGCCGCCGCCTTCCTTGAGCCAGTCGAGATCGCCGCGCGCCGGCAGGTTCCCGGCGATCCACATGATGAAGATCAGCACGACGCCGATGCGTGAACGGGAAGCTCGAGGAAATCATGGGCGTACTTCGCCCATTGCGACCAGGCGGTGAAGGCCTGCGGGCTCATCAGCGGGAGCAGCAGCGGCTTGCCGAAGGTGATGTTGAGCCCGGTGATGCCGAGGATGACGAAGCAGGTCGCCGTCATCCAGTGCACGAAGCGCTCGAAGGCGTTGAACCGCACGATGGTGCGGCCGGAGCGGCCGCCCTCGATCCGCACCATGCCGCGCATCAGATAGAACAGCACCAGCAACACCAGCATGCCGAGGATCGCGATGGCGCCGATCCAGCGCAGCGTGACCTCCTGGAAATGCCGCCAGTCGCGCCCGGCCGGCTGCTCGATGTTGTACGACGTCACGTCGGGGATCGTGCCGCGCCCGTTGATGATGCTGCATCTGCTGCAGCAGCTGGTCTTCCTTGACGGCATCTCGCGGTCGGGTTGACCGAGTTCGGCTGCTGCGCCGAGGCCGGCGTGACGACGAGCACGAGCGCCACCAGCGCGAAGCCCGCAAGCGCGAGGCGGCAAACCTTGAGAAGGGCGTTCATGATTGCGTCCTCCGATCCGGCGTCACGACGCGATGGTTTCGCGATAGGCGGTCTTCCAGCCCCAGGCTCCGGAGCCGTAGCCGCGCTTGAGCACGCGCTCCTTGTAGATCTGGGCGATGATCTCGCCGTCGCCGGCGAGCAGCGACTTGGTCGAGCACATCTCGGCGCACAGCGGCAGCTTGCCTTCGGCCAGGCGGTTGGCGCCGTATTTCTCGTACTCCTCCCTCGAGCCGTCGAGCTCGGGGCCGCCGGCGCAGAAGGTGCACTTGTCCATCTTGCCGCGCGAGCCGAAGTTGCCGACCTTCGGATATTGCGGCGCGCCGAACGGGCAGGCGTAGAAGCAGTAGCCGCAGCCGATGCAGATGTCCTTCGAATGCAGCACCACCGCGTCGGCGGTAGTGTAGAAGCGCTGCACCGGGCACACCGCCGTGCACGGCGCGTCGGTGCAATGCATGCAGGCCATCGATACCGAGCGCTCGCCCGGCTTGCCGTCATTGAGCGTGACGACGCGGCGGCGGTTGATGCCCCACGGCACCTCGTTCTCGTTCTTGCAGGCGGTGACGCAGGCGTTGCACTCGATGCAGCGGTCGGCGTCGCAGAGGAATTTCATCCGAGCCATGGTCCGCCTCCTCTACGCCGCTCTGATCTGGCAGAGGGTGACCTTCGGTTCCTGCATCCCGGTCGCCGGGTCGTAGCCGTAGGTCGTGATCGTGTTGGCGCTTTCGCCGAGCACGAACGGGTCGGTGCCTTGCGGATAGTTGGCGCGCAGGTCCTTGCCGCCGAACCAGCCGCCGAAGTGGAACGGCATCCAGGCGACGCCCTTGCCGACGCGCTCGGTCACCAGCGCCTTCACCTTGGCCTTCGAGCGCGTTCTCGGCGCCCGTCACCCAGACCCAGGCGCCGTCCTTGATGCCGCGCTCGGCGGCATCGGCCGGGTTGATCTCGATGAACATGTCCTGCTGCAGCTCGGCGAGCCACGGTTGGTGCGCGTCTCCTCGCCGCCGCCTTCGTACTCGACCAGCCGGCCGGAGCTGAGGATGAGCGGGAAGTCCTTGGCGATGCCCTTGTCGACCGCCGCCTTCTGCACCGAGAAGCCGACGTTCGGCAGGCGGAACTGCTTGGCGTCGGGCAGCGTCGGATATTTCGCGACGAGGTCGACGCGCGGCGTGTAGATCGGCTCGCGGTGCACCGGGATCGGATCGGGCAGGCCGAACGCGTTCATGCGCGCCTTGCCGTTGCCGTAGGGCACGCAGCCGTGCTTGAGCGCGACGCGCTGGATGCCGCCGGAGAGATCGAGTCGACCACGACACCGCGTCGGCATTGTGGCGCCGCCGATCTTCTCGATCGTCGCCAGCTCGTCGTCGGTGAGGTCGTGGTCCCAGCCGAGCTTCTTGAGCACCGCCATGGTGAACTCGGGATAGCCGTCCTTGATTTCCGAGCCCAGCGAGTAGGAGCCTTCGGCGAGCAGCGTTCACGCCGTTGCGCTCGACGCCGAAGCGCGCGCGGAACGTGCCGCCGCCGTCCATGACGTGCGAGATGCGTGTTGTAGAGCAGCGGCGTGCCCGGATGCTTGACCTCGGGCGTGCCCCAGCACGGCCAGGGCAGTCCGTAGTAGTCGCCCTTGGCCGGCCCCGTCGTCGCCCGCATCGTGACGCATGTCGAAGTCCTTCTGGTTCGCCATGTGCAGCTTGAGGCGCTCCGGCGACTGGCCGCAATAGCCGGTCGACCAGCTGCCGCGGTTCATCTCGCGCAGGATGTCCTCGGCGACCGGCAGGTTGTTCTCGACCTTGATGTTCTTGAACATCTTGTCGGCGAAGCCGAGCTTCTTGGCCAGCAGGTACATGACCTCGAGATCGTCCTTCGAACTCGAAGATCGGCTTGACGATCTGCTCGCCCCACTGCAGCGAGCGGTTCGACGCGACGCGCGAGCCCTTGCATTCGAACTGGGTGCGACCGGCAGCAGATACATGTTGTCCTTGCGGCCGGCCTCGACCGCCAGCGAGGCCCAGGTGGTCGGATGCGGATCGGCGACGACCAGCAGATCGAGCTTCGCCAGCGCCCTTCAGCGATTCCGGGATGCGGGTGATGCTGTTGCTGGCATGGCCCTGCACGAACATGGCCCGCACGTTGTCCTTCTGCGCGACCTGCTCCTTCGGCAGCGAGCGCCGCATCGAACCAGCGCGTCAGCGGAATGCCGGGCGTCTCCATGATCTGCTTGGAATCGAAGCGCGACACGAACCAGTCGTAGTCGGTCTCCCAGACGCGGCCCCAATGCTTCCAGGCGCCTTCGGCGAGGCCGTAGTAGAACGGCAGCGTCACGATATCGAGGCCGACGTCGGTCGCGCCCTGCACATTGTCATGGCCGCGGAAGATGTTGGCGCCGGTGCCCGGACCGCCGACATTGCCGGTGAGCAGGAGCGCGATGCAGCTCGCGCGCACGTTGGCGGTGCCGACCGTGTGCTGGGTCTGGCCCATGCACCAGATCAGGGTCGCAGGCTTCTCCGTCGCGAACATCTTGGCGACGCGCTTGAGCTGCTCGCCCGGCACGCCGCTGACGCGCTCGACCTCCTCGGGCGTCCACTTCTCGATCTCCTTGCGCGCGTCCTCGAAGCCGTAGACGCGCTGCTTGATGAATTCCTTGTCCTCCCAGCCGTTCTTGAGGATGTGCCACATCATCCCGTAGAGCACCGGGATGTCGGTGCCGGGGCGCAGCCGCACATATTCGGTCGCGTGCGCGGCGGTGCGGGTCATGCGCGGGTCGATGACGATCAGGTTCGACCGGTTGCAGCTCCTGGCCTTCGAGCACGTGCTGCAGCGACACCGGATGCGCCTCGGCCGGATTGCCGCCCATGATGATCATGGTCTTGCGAGTTGCGGATGTCGTTGTAGCTGTTGGTCATCGCGCCGTAGCCCCAGGTATTGGCCACGCCGGTGACGGTGGTCGAATGGCAGATGCGCGCCTGATGGTCGGTGTTGTTGGTGCCCCAGTAAGCGCCGAGCTTGCGGAAGAGGTAGGAGCCCTCGTTGGTCATCTTGGCGGAGCCAAGCCAGTAGACCGAGTCCGGTCCCGACTTGCCGCGGATCTCCATCAGCTTGTCGCCGATCTCGTTGATCGCCTGCTCCCACGCGACGCGGGTCCACTGGCCGCCGGCGAGCTTCATCGGATATTCGCAGGCGGCGCTCGCTGTGCACGAGCTCGCGCACCGAGGCGCCCTTGGCGCAATGCGAGCCGCGGTTGATCGGGCGAATCCCAGCTCGGCTCCTGGCCGATCCAGACGCCGTTCGGCGACCTCGGCGAGTCACCGTGCAGCCGACCGCGCAATGGGTGCAGACGCTCTTGCGCACCGTCACTGCGGCGCCGGCGGCCGGCGGCGGCCCGGCCTCGGCCTGGCGCACGCCGGTGAGCGGCAGCGCGCCGAGCGCCGCGAGACCGCCGGCCGCGAGGCCGGAGCGGCGCAGGAAGGCGCGGCGGTCGAGGCTGCCGCGTCGAATTGCTCCGTCAGCGCAGCGGCCAGCATGCCGCGGCGCGACTGGGTCTGGCGTTCGGCTCGTCTGATCAGCACGGCGCGCCTCCTTACTTCAACTCGGATAGCGGTTGACGCGGTAATAGGCCTTCACGTGGTCGGTTTCCTTGTAGCGGGCCTTGCGCTTCTCATCGTTGTTCTCGGTGTCGGCGCGCGCCTCGCTCGCGAGCGTGGGCGCCATGGCGGCGGCGCCGACGCCGACGCCGAGCGCGCGCAGGACGTCGCGACGGCCGAGTTTCGCTTTATCGTTCTGCTGCATAGCCGCGTCCTCCTTGAAGGTGTCGGGTGCACTGCGCATCACGACGGCAGCGCGAAAGCTTCGCTCTCGATGGCGATGAACCGGCTGCCGAACGCGCCGACCCGCCGATAGAGATCGGCCGCCTCGGCACGCTCCAGATCGATGAAGAACCGCCCGATCCACGGCGCGAGATGCGCACCGAACAGCGCCTTGTCGCTGCCGGCCGGCGCCGGAAGACTGCCTCCGACGATTCCCGCCATGATCTCGCACAGGATCGCGGCGTGGTCCTCGGGCTCGTAATGGCCATCGACGCGCTCGATGCCGAGCCGCGCCAGGTCGTCGCGCAGGCGCGCGAGCGGACGCTCGTGCAGGAAGCCGGTGAGATAGTAGGAGCCGTAGGGCAGCAGCTCGCCGCGGCCGATGCCGATGAAGAGATCGAAGAACTCGCGCGAGGCGCGCTCGACGCTCGTCGCTGCCGCGGCCTCGGCGAGCGCCGCATGGGCAAGGCCGAGCGGCGTTGCGTCACCGCGCAGCCGCGCTAGCCGCCGGAGCATATCGGCATCGGGGGCGCGCGCGAGCAACGCCGCGAGCAGCGCGTATTCGGCGGCGCGCGCGGCATCGACGTCGTCGATCGCCGCTGCCGATGGATCGCCATACAGATCGGGGCGCAGGATGGCGCGCGTCACGCCGGTCACGGCTTCGACGGCGACGGCGCGGTCAGCCGGGACGCACGACCAGTTGGAGACCGACGGTTGCGAGATGCCGATTTTTTGCGCCAGCGCGCCCACGCCGCCGGCGGCGCGGATCGCTTCCTCTAGGCCCGCATCGCGCATGGCCAACTCTATCTATATTGGACGCATTAAAAGGTAGGCTCGTGCGCGCGCCGGTCAATAGGTTTAGGCTATGGATGCATTAAAAGTACAAATTGACGCAGCCCGATGTTCCGCAGATTTGCCGGACATGTTGCGCAGATGTGCCGGCGGTGCTGACCAACGTGGCTCACTTCGGCAAAGCGCCGCCATGGCCGCGCGGAATTGGCGCGTGCACCGATTGCCTCGGATCGGGCTGCTGCGACGCAACAATTTTCGTGGCCGCTGAAATGTTTGTCCCGCCTTGCGCAGGCGACTGAGGCTGGCCGTCCGTCACCGGAGCCGATTCACCTCTGCCTGCAGTCACATCCGGGAGAGAGGCCACGTTCGGGCCGGCGGCCGACACGCGAGGCGCCTCGGGTGCCGGTGAATTCGCCAACCGCGCCGCGCGCCTTTCTTCCTCTCCCAGGAACTGCGCGACAAGGCGGCCGGCGTCCTTGAGTGGACCGAATCCCGGAACACCGTGCGGATCATTGAAGTCCCATTGGTTCTCGGCGATGCCGATGAAGTCGCGGATCGTCGGGTCGGTGACCCACGCGCGACGAAGCGCCGCACGGGTGAGCTCGACCGGAACGCCCGGCGCCATGTAGGCGCGGATATCGGTTGTCGCGGTGATCTCTTCGATCGGCGGCAGCGTGGAGAGATCGAGGATTGGTTCTTCGATCGGCGCCGCCGGCGCGCGCTCGGGCGCAGGCGCCTCGGCGCCGGTTTCGGCGGGCGGCCGCGGAGCTTGCGCCGCCTCCTGCTTGCGCCGCGCCCAGCGCGTCAGAAAGTCCTCTGGACCGCTCATGACTTGCCGTCCTTGCCGGGACGGTCCGGTGCAGCCGGGGGGCGGCGCGCCAGCGCGTCGGGGTCGGCGCGTTTCTGTTTGCGCTTGCTGAAGGCGTGCTCGACGTGGTGCTCGGCGATGAAGGCTTCGAGCAGCTCGCGCACGGACTCGGGCATCGGCACGGGCTCGACGAGATCGGCGCCGCTTTCCGTAAAGGACTCGCCCTCGCTCGGGTTGGCCGTGACCATCGCGACCTCGAACGGCGGGCCGCCTTCGGTCGGCCTTAAGACCACCCACAGGCCCGGGCTGCCGGAGGCGAGATTGTCGCGATACTGCGCCGTATCCGGCCGATAGAGGCCCACCTCGGCGGCACCGATGTAGAACTGCCGCGCCTCGTCGTCGCCCTCGAGCTCGGTCCAGGGCGGCGTCACGGGCACACCGGGCAGCGCCGCAACCGGCCGCCAGATGTAGTCGACCCACGGGCTCTTCGCCTTGCGCCGTTCAACCACGACGCCGACGGTGGTGCGCGCGAGCGGCGCGGGCCGGCTCATGTCACCGGCTCCCGCTGGCGCACCGGCAGGCCGGTCAGGAGATTCTGAGGCTTCATGCGCAAGCTCTTCTCTGCCGTCATCGCCAGGATCAGATAGACCGGCTCTCCCGCCAGCGCACTGGTCGCGATGGCGCGGTCGGCGAACGTCAGGCGAAACAGCCCGACCACCTGGGCTCGGGTCGCGTCGTCGAGCGGCTCCGACCCCCACAGGCGGTCGCCGATCCGGGTGCCTTCGGCGTCGAGGCCAACATACCAGGTAAGGCGCGCGTTGCGCAGCTCGGTGAGCGGCTCGACCGCCACATCGATGGCGAGCAGATGGCGCACCCAGCGCGCGATCACCTCGGCGAGCGCCGCAAGGCCGCGCCGCCCGGCGGTGAGATCGAGGGCCATATCGTAGGCATCGCTGCGCCCGACGTAATCCGGCGCGTTGCGATCGGACAGGACGTCGATGGCGACGGACCTTTCCAGACCGAGCAGCGACACGAGCGGCGAATTCGGCGACGGCTGGACGCTCGCGATGCGCTCCTCGTCGGCGGCGAGCAGCGCGCCCTCGTGCAGCATGATGCGCTGCGGACGGAAGAACAGTTCGGCGGCACGCAGCACGTAGGCGTCGTCGCACCCGTCGAGCATGTTGCGCAGGACGACGTGCACGAGCTGATTGACGAACAGCGGCGGCGTGCGCCCGGTACCGGCGCGCATCAGCGACAGATACGCGGCTTCGAGCGTCGGCTGCGCCAGCAGCAGGTCGCGAAACGCGATCATCAGCTCCCAGTTCTGGCGCGCGTCGGGGTCCGCAATGGCCGCGATGTCGGCGGCCGCGACCGGCTTGCGCGGATCGGCAAGCAGCGCCGCCTGCAGCGTCCGCTCGACCACGCAGGCCTCGGGCGGCGGCGTGAGCTCGGACCGTGCCAGATAGGCCTTGAGGAAATCGTCGGTCACGACGAGCCCGCCGCCGGCGTCGCGGTCGAGCAGATGATGGCCGCAGGAGAGCCAGAAATCGTTCAGGTGCTGCGCGTGCTCGTGCATGAGGCCTTGCGCTCTACTTCTTTTCCCGCGCCAATGCCGCGAGATCGATCGTCTCGCCAGGCGCCTCGTCGCCTTCGACCTCGAGAAACGAGAAGGCGCGCAGCGGTTTCGGACCGTTGCGCGGGCGCAGGGCGCGGAAGGCTTCGCGGATCTCGCCATTGTGGTCGGTACGATGGACCGCGATCAGCGTGTCGGCCGGATGGGTGCAAAGCGAGGATGCGAAGGCGATTTCCTCCCCGGCGGCGGCGCGCGCCTGCGCGACGCTCGGGGCGCTGCAATGAGTGACGAGTTGCTGCGCCAGCAACTCCGTGACAACGGCGCGATCCTGCTCGCTCGCCTCGACGATCTGGGCGAGCGTCGACCAGCCGAACGAGCCGATGCCGAGGAGGCCCGCACGGAAGGCCACCCGCGCCTTGCCGGCGAGCGCGGCCGGCTCGGCGAACATGAAAGCGCCGGACACCGCCCATTCGCCCGGCTCGGCCGCACGGTCGAACACGAACGTGTCGGATGGATCGAACCGAATGGTGCGCAGCAGTTTCATCGGCGCGGCCCTCCGGTTGCGGAATCGAGCCAGGAGGGATTGGCCAGTGCCCGCACCAGGGCGCGGCGCTCGACGCTACGGTTTCCCGTGCGTCGTACCAGCAGATCGCCATTGCTATCGATCGCGCGGCGCACACCCGGCTCGGCCGCAAGCCGCGGCAGATAGGTCTTCGCGACCGCGTCGAACCCGCTTTCCTGCCAGGCGTCGAGCGCAACCATGAGATGGCGCGCGAAGCTCTCGACCAGCCGGCCTGAACCGGCATCGGCAAAACCCTCCTCGCTGAGGGCGGCGGAGAGCGGATGCAGACCGGCCCCCTCCTCACCCATCGCGACCGTGCGGATCATGGCGCCGAAGACGAGCCAATCGGCGGGCGCCTCCTCATCGGCACCAGCCGGCCAGGCGAGACGGGCGCCGCCGACCAGGCCCTTGTCGACGTGGATGGCATCGGGCCAGGCAAACTCGATCGGCTTTTCGGGCGGCGCGTACACGGCGAGCGCATCGGCCAGCGCAGCGCAGCCGGCGTAGAAGGCGCGCCGGGCGCCGCGCAGCGGCTCGTCCGGTTCCAGAACCACGGCGAACTCGGCGAGATCGAAGCGGCCGACATAGACCAGCGTGCCGGCGCCCTCATGCGGCGCGATCGCCTGCGCATGCGCAAATGCATCACCGACCTCGCGCAAGGTCACGAGGCGATAGGCAGGCGGCAGGTCGAGCGCCGCGCGGGCGGCGGTGATTGGCATTTTGTCGCCGCGACTATTAGGTCTGCCTATAAATAGATACTGCGTTGCGCACGCGCCAGCCAGCGTGCCGACACCCAGGAGCCAGATGGCCGACGATCGCATCATCCTGTTGTGCTCGTGCGAAGACACGATGCCGCTCGATGCGGCCACCGTGCGCAAGGCCTGTCGCGGCGCCGAGGTGAAGACCGGCCGCCAGCTCTGCCGGGCCGAGCTGGAACGCTTCCGCCAGGCCGCGGCCAGCGGCCACCCCGTCACAATGGCCTGCACGCAGGAAGCGCCGCTGTTCGGCGAGACCGCGGGCGAGGCGGCGGCCGAGATGCAGTTCGTCAATATCCGCGAAACCGCGGGCTGGTCGCGCGACGCCAACGCGGCCGGGCCGAAGATGGCGGCGCTGATCGCGGCGGCCGCCGAGCCGATGCCGGAAACGCCGTTCGTTGCCCTCGACAGCAAGGGCGTGATCCTGATCTATGGGCGCGATGAGCGCGCGATCGAGGCGGCAAACTTGCTCGAGCCGCATCTCGACCTGACGGTGCTGCTGACGCGGCCAAAGGACGTGGTTCCGCCGCGCGTCACGGCGTTTCCGATCGCCAAGGGCACGATCCGCGTGGCGCGCGGGCATCTCGGAGCATTCGAGCTCACGGTCGACGATTTCGCGACGCCTTCGCCCGCCTCGCGCGGCGCACTCGCGTTCGGGCCCGCGCGCGACAACGCCACGTCGCGCTGCGACATCGTGCTCGACCTTGCCGGAGACGCGCCGCTCGTTCCGTCGCCCGACCTGCGCGAAGGCTACCTGCGCGCCGACCCGGGCGATCCCGCCGCGGTGCTGCGCGCGGTGATGAAGGCGCGCGACCTCATCGGCTCGTTCGACAAGCCGCGCTACATCACGTTCTCCGAGCATCTCTGCGTGCATTCGCGCTCGCGCATCGTCGGTTGCACCCGCTGTCTCGACCTTTGTCCGGCCGGGGCGATTGTGCCGGCGGGCGATCATGTCGCCATCGATCCGCGCATCTGCGCCGGCTGCGGCCAGTGCGCCGCGGTGTGCCCGACCGGCGCCGCGAGCTACGCACTGCCGCCGGCCGATGCGCTGATGCGCAAGCTGCGGACCTTGCTGATCACCTATCGCGAGGCGGGCGGCGCCGATCCCGTCGTGCTCATGCACGACCTCCAGCATGGCGGCGCGCTGATCGATGCGCTCGCGCGCCACGGAGACGGGCTGCCGGCCAATGTGCTGCCGCTCGCCGTCAACGAGGTCACGCAGGTCGGCATCGAAACGGTGGCGGCCGCCTTCGCATACGGCGCGAGCGCGCTGCGTTTCCTGCTGCGCGGACGCCCGCGCCATGACGTCGCGGGACTGCGGCGCACGGTCGCGCTGGCAGAGCCGATCCTTGCCGGGCTCGGTTTCGGCGATGGCCGGGTCACGACCATCGAGACGGACGATCCGGACGCGCTCGGCGAGGCGCTCGACGCGATCGTACCCGCTCCACCCTGCCCGCGCCCGGCGAGCTTTGCAGCAGTGGGCGCCAAGCGCGACATGATGCGCGTCGCATTGCGGGAGCTGCAGCGGGTGGCGCCGAAGCCGGTCGACGTGGTTGCCCTGCCGACAGGCGCGCCGTTCGGCGCGATCGAGGTCGATAGGCAGGGCTGCACGCTCTGTCTCGCCTGCGTCTCCGCCTGCCCGACCGGCGCGCTGATGGACAATCCAGACCGGCCGATGCTGCGCTTTGCCGAGGACGCCTGCGTGCAGTGCGGGCTGTGTCGGGCGACCTGTCCCGAGAAGGTAATCACGCTCAAGCCGCAGCTCGACTTTCGCGCCGTCACGGCGGCGGCGCGCATACTCAACGAGGAGGAGCCGTTCTGTTGCATCCGCTGCGGCAAGCCGTTCGGCGTCAAGAGCACGATCGACCGCGTCATTGCCAAGCTCGAGGGCAAGCACTGGATGTTCAAGGACTTCGGCGCGGCTCGACATGCTCAAGATGTGCGACGATTGCCGGGTCGCGGCGGCGACCGAGCAGGAAGTCGATCCGTACGCGCCGCCCCGGCCGGCGGTGCGCACGACGGAGGATTATCTGCGCGAGCGCGACGAGAAGGGCAAGACTTGATGGCTCGTGTCCCGGGCGACTGGAGCGCGCGCCCTTGCGTGCGCGGAAGGAGAGCCCGGGACACAGCGCAAGATGCGCGAAGCGCGACACGAATGATCGCCTGTTTATCGGCCCCTGGGTCCCGGATCTGCGCTTCGGCTGCGCCTCCGCTTGTCCGGGACACGCGTCAGTGCGTTTTCGTCGCCTTCTGCAAAAACTTCACCAGCGCTTCCCGGTCCTCCGGCGAGCCGATCGTCTGCTCAGGCATTTTGGTTCCCGGCGTGTAGGTCGCGGGGCCGACCTCGAACAGCGCGGCGATGGTTTTCGCCGTCCACACGATGTCAAGCTTCTTGAGCGCGTCCGAATAGCGATAGCCCGGCACGCTGGCGATGCGGCGCCCGAAGACACCGGCGAGCGTCGGGCCCGCGCGGTTGGTCGCGTCCGCTCCTAGCGTATGGCAGGCGATGCAGGCGCGAAACACCTCGGCGCCGCGATCGCCGGCGTATCGCGCCAGCGTGTCCTCGGTCTCGTCAACCGCAATGCCCCCGATCGACTCGCCGGTCGTCACGTCCCAGCGCCGGATCATGCGGTCGGTGCCGCCGGTCAGGAGTGTGCGATTGTCGGGCAGGAAGACGGCCGACCAAACCGGCAAGCCGGGGCCGACCAGCGTGCGCGTGACACGTCGGGCAGCCCGGTCGATGATTGCGACTGCTCCGCGGACGCCCGCCGCTGCGATGTGCGCGCCGTCATGCGAGAGCGCAATCGCGATGATCGGCGTGTCGGAGACCGCGAGCGCGCCGCGCGGCACGCCGGCGGGCGAGACGAAATAGATCTTTCCATCGGCGCCGCCGGTGACGATCTCGCCGTCCGCGGCGACCGCAACGGCGTTGAGCGGGCTCGGCAAGGTGACGATGAGCGGAGCGCCGCCGGCGACTCGCCAAATTCGCAGCGTCTGGTCATAACCGGCACTGACCACGGCGCGGCCATCGGACGTGAAGGCAACGCCGTTGACATTTTGCATGTGCCCCGCGAGCAAGCGCGGCGCGCCGCCGGAGAGCGGCCACAGCCGTACCGTATGGTCCCACGCAGCGGAGGCGAGCCACTGGCCGTCGGGCGAGGCTGCGAGCGCAACCACCGGCGCCTCGTGGCCGCCGAGCATCGTGGCGGGCTGCTCGGCGCCGGGCTTCCACAGCGCCACGCGCCGATCCTGGCCAGCCGTGGCGATGCGGCCGTCACCGAGGATCGCGACCGCATTTACCGAGCCGTTGTGAAAGCGCATGACTTGCAGCGCCGCGTCGCGTGCAAGCGACCAGCGGATCACGGTCTCGTCGAAGCTGCCGGATACCGCCGTCTGCCCATCCGCCGTGATCGCAAGTGCGCGCACCGGGCCGCCGTGGCCCGCAGCTGCGCCTGCGCCGGACCGAGCGCGGCGAGCACTATGAATGCAATGCACAGCGTCCTGGTCATCAGCCGGAACCATGCTGGGCGCCGCGACCCGCGCATGCCGGGCGCGCGCAACGCCTCAAGGAACGCCTGCATGACCGGGCGCTCCCGTCTTGTCCCAACCAGCAGGAAATCGCAGTGTTCCGGCGCGATGGGACAAACTCGAGGCCGCATCCGCATGAATCTGCCAAAGTCGGTCACGGCCATTCAATAGCGATCTGGCTGTCGCTGGCGCAGTCGAGGAAGCTTGCGAGAAATCGGCCCTCGATGACGACGCACCTGGCGTCGGTGCGTGCGGTCAGGCGCGACGCCGCCCAGGCGAACTGGGGAAATCGAAAATGGATGCCGCTTGATAGGCCATCCAAATTAGATGCCCGCAGGTTTCGCCGCGGTCCGTGCGACACCATCGGCGGGAACTACAAGGCGAGCGTCCGAATTCCGACCCTGGAACGCGGCGTTGCAGACGACATCGCTTGTCAGATTGATCGGACGAGGAGGCGGCTTAGCCAAACCAAAGTATGATCAGTGCCAACAAAGGGGTATGTTAATATTCTATTGCCGCCTTTACATCGAGCCCGATCGGGATTTCAGCAGGACATCCTGCGCCGCCGAGATCTCCCGTGCGGCAACTCCGCAGCCGGACAAATAGGCGGAGGTTGCGCCAGCTGGCGGCACGTCAATGGGGAGAGCGTGTTCTTGGTCATGCCGGCTTCCTTCATCGGCATGGCGGGCTCGCTGATTGTTAGCTGATTGAACCGGAACAGGATCTCAGTGACCCCATACACGGAGGGGCGAGGTCCAGGGACGGGTCGAGCAAGGCCGACTCAGTTCAAGAAATGCTTTGCGAATTCAGTGATGAGGGGGCGCTGCGGGGCGGTCCAGCACGGCTTCGCGCCGCGAAACGGCGAAGCCTTGAAACAGGAGGTCGACATGGCTCAAATCCCGCACGACTTCCGGCGCGTGATCGTCGCCGCGTCAGTGGGAAACGTGATCGAATGGTATGACTTCTATATTTTCGGGAGCTTGGCTGCGATCTTGTCGGTCAAGTTCTTCGAACAGACCCATCCGGTCGCGGCCCTGCTGAGCACGATTGCGCTGTTCACTGCCGGATTCTTGATCCGTCCGTTGGGGGCATTTCTCTTTGGATGGCTGGGCGACCGGGTGGGTCGCAAGTACACGTTCCTCATTACCCTGACCGGAATGGGGCTAGGCACCGGGGTGATCGGGTTGATCCCCAGCTTCGAGTCGATCGGTGTCACCGCCGCGATCCTCCTCTTCGGCCTGCGGATGATCCAGGGCCTGTGCCTTGGCGGCGAATATGGAGGCGCCATCACCTACGTCGCCGAACACGTGTCGGACCAACGCCGTGGCTACTATACCGGTTGGCTGCAAACCTCTCCGACGCTTGGGATCGTGGTGTCGATGATCGTGATCGTCGGTACGCGCGCCTACCTCGGCACCGCGGTGTTCAACGACTGGGGGTGGCGCATCCCGTTCCTGGTTTCTTTCCTGCTGGTGGCGATCGCGATCTACATCCGCCTGCAACTGCAGGAGACGCCGATCTTCGAGGAGATCAAGGCCAAGGGCCAGATGACCAGGAACCCGTGGAAGGAGGCGTTCCTCAGCTCCAACATCAAGTTCGTGCTGATCGCCAGCATCGTGGTGATCGGGCAGGGAGTGGTCTGGTACAGCGGGCAGTTCTGGGCGTTGTACTTCCTGCAGCAAGTGTCCAAGGTGGACGTTGTGACGTCGAGCTACATCGTGGGAATCGCGCTGCTCATCGCAACGCCGACCTTGATCTTCTTTGGCTGGTTGTCCGACCTGATCGGCCGCAAGCCGGTGATCTTGGGAGGCATGCTGCTCGCGTCGCTCACCTACTATCCCCTGTATTCATGGCTGGGAACGGTCACCCAGCCGGGCAATATCAACTATCCCGTCGCGGTCTTCATCATCTGCATCCTCGTGTCCTACGTAGGGATGACCTATGGACCGATCGGAGCATTCCTGGCGGAATACTTCCCCGGCAGGATCCGCTACACGTCGGTGTCCGTCCCGTATCACATCGGCAACGGCTGGGGTGGCGGGCTGGTGCCGTTTGTCACCTCGGCGGCCTATCAGGCCACGGGCAGCCTTGGCTACTCGCTGATCTATCCGATCGCGGTTCCCGCGGTGTGCTTCGTGCTCGCACTGTTCCTGATGCCGGAGACTCGTAAGATAAGCATCTGGAAGCCGGCACAGGCCAGCGCAGCATCCTAGCAAGGCAGGTTCACGTGCGGGGCCGCTCGGCCCCGCACAGGCTACGTCGCAAGTCCGTGCAGGTGACGGCGAGTTATTGCGCCGGTGTCGACGGCGCGTATTTTCCGCTCAATTGCGGCGTGATCGTCGGCAGCTTCTTGCGGTGACGCTCGACGCGCGTCTCACGGGCCCAGGTCCGCTTGAGATCGTCGCGGACCGTTATCTTGAGCCGTCCCAGGCCTTGGATCTCCAGCTCCACCACATCGCCGTCCATGAACGGATTGAGTCCGCCGTGGTTGGTGCCGGTCGGGATGATGTCGCCGGGGTCGAGGTGGTGGATCGAGGAAACCCACTCGATGCAGCGCGGGATCTTGTTGGCCATGTCGGCGGTCGAGAAATCCTGCTTCACGACGCCGTTCACCCACAACTTGACCTGCAGCTTATGCGGATCGGCAATCTCGTCCGCGGTCACGAGGTAGGGGCCGATCGGCGCGAAGGTCTCGCGGGACTTCACCTGATAGAAGGTGTTGCCGGGCGGCGGCAGCTCGCGTGCCGAGCCATCGATGAAATTGACGTAGCCGAACACATAGCTCATCGCATCGGCCGCGCTGACCTTGTCGGCGCGCTTGCCGATCACGACCGCGAGCTCGGCCTCGCCTTCGAAGATCGTCGCGGGCACGTCGGGAAGGACCATCGTGTCGCCGGGCCCGATGATCGCGTTCGGCGATTTGTGGAAGCCGTTGATCGGCGGCGGCACCGGGAACATCTCCTCGACGTAGTTCACGGCCATGCAATCGATATTGCCGGGGCGCGGAACGGGCGGCCGCAGCTTCACGGACGCGAGCGGGACGGCTTTGCCATCCGCGACGGCCTTTTCGATGGCGCCGCGATACTGCGCAAACTTCTCGATCACCCCGTTGATCAACAGACGCGGATCGCCCTGCCCGGCATCGCGCACCACGGGCGTGATGTCGACCAGCGTGGTCGCATCCTTGAGCACGCCCAGTCGATAGTCGTCGAAGCAAACGATCTTCATCGCGGGATTCCGTCAATCAGAGTGATGGGAAGGGCGATTTCGGAAATTGCGGCACTTGCGCCGCCTTTGGTACGGCCCCGGGAATCACCGGTCAAGCAGTCTCGGCTCGGCCGGCGGTGGCCTGAAGAACGTCAACTGCGAGCCGCAGCGGTGGCCCTAACGCGCCATCGATCGCGAGATTCCGACAAATCCGCTAAGGTCGCGGTATATTCGACGCCGTAGGCGCTGCGCCGCAGCTCCCCCGCACCATCATCCTCCGCATGGCATCACCCCGAAAGCCGCGCTACGCCGTCATCGCCGACGAGATCGCCGACGCCATCGGCGGCGGGCAGCATCCGGTCGGCACACTGTTGCCCAGCGAGGCAGAGCTGCGCGCGCATTATGACGTCAGCCACCACACGGTGCGCGAGGCGATGCGGGTGCTGCAGGATCTCCGGCTGGTCGCGCCCGAGCGCGGCCGCGGCACCCGCGTGCTGGCGCGCTCGGTCACGGCGCCGCGCTACGTTCACACGCTCGAGGCAATTCCCGATCTGGGCGAGGTCACGCGCGAAACCCGCATCAAGGTGCTGCGCCGCACCCGCGTCCGCCGCGGCGATGCCGAAAGCGCGCTGCCGCCCGGCAGCGACGCCTGGTACCTGATCGAGGCGGTGCGCTCGACGCCATCGCATCCGCTGGTGTGGAAGCAGGTCTATATCGATGCGCGCTACGCCAAGGCGGCGCTCAAGGTCGGCGCCAGCAACACACCGATCTACCGGCTGGTCGAGCGCCTCTACGGCGAGAAGCTCGTCACGGTGCGCCAGGAGGTCGCCGCGACCGCCATCGCGCCGCCGATCGCAGCGATCCTCGCGGTCGACAGTGGCTCGCCCGGCCTGCTGGTCGAGCGCCAATACGTCGGCGAGAGCGGGCGCGTGTTCGAGGTGACCAAGAGCGTCTATCCGGCCGGGCGTTTCCGCTACAGCAGCGAGCTTCATCTCGATCGCCGCGCGTAGATCCGACTGATCCGGACAGGTTTGGTTGACCGCGCCAACTTATCCGGATAAGTTTTCCGCAAAGGCCGGTTGCGACGCGCACAAGAGCCTGACGAAGCAATCGCTTGCGGATACAGAACGAGGAGAACGCTCGTGGAGATCAAGCCCCTCAGCACGCACGTCGGCGCCGAGATCACAGACGTCGACCTCGCCACGCCGTTGTCCGACGACGCCTTCCGCAAGATCGAGGACGCCTACGATCGCTATTCCGTATTGGTCTTCCGCGACCAGAAGCTCACGCCCGAGCAGCAGATCGCGTTCGCGCGACGCTTCGGCGACCTCGAGATCAGCCCGCGCACCGACTTCGCCCTACCGGGCTATCCCGAAATCCTCGTGCTCTCCAACATCATCGAGAACGGCAAGCCCATCGGCAACGCCGAGGCCGGCCGCACCTGGCACACCGACATGTCCTACACCGCCAGGCCGCCGCGCGGCTCGCTGCTCTACGCCCGCGAGATCCCGATCGAGAACGGTCGCGCGCTCGGCGACACCGTGTTCGCGAGCGCCGCCGCGGCGTTCGATTCACTCCCGAAAGAGCGCCAGGCCGCGCTGAGCGGCCTGCGGGCGACCCACCGCGCCGGCGCCAAGAAGTACGCACCCGGCAGCAAGCTCGCCGATGCCGTGAAGGGCTTGCCGGACGTCGAGCATCCGGTGGTGCGCACCCATCCGGCGACCGGGCGCAAGGCGATCTATGTGCGCGACGGCGAGTGCGTCGGCATCAGCGGCATGGCGGACGTCGGAGAGTTTGCCGCTGATCAAGGAACTCTCCGAGATGGTCCCGCGCGAGGAGTTCTGCTATCGCCATACGTGGCGGGTCGGCGACCTCCTGATGTGGGACAACAGCATGACGCAGCATCTCGCCATCAGCGACTACAAGCTGCCTTTGCGACGCCTGATGCATCGCGTCACGGTCAATGGCACGGTGCCGATCTGATCGCCGCCTGCCCGGCGGCCGCGGTCGGTGACGCCGGAAAGCGGCCGATGAAGCTGTCCGTGCGGTTCCTGGAATCTCTTCGCATCCTCGCGTGCGTGGGCGTCCTTGTCGGCGCCGTTACGAGCGCGCACGCGCAGGATTATCCGTCGCGACCGATCCGCATCATCGTGCCGTTTGCGGCGGGCGGTACGGTCGACATCGTCGCCCGCATCGTGAGCGCCAAGCTCGCCGAGATCGCGCACGCGACCGTGGTGGTCGACAACAAGGGCGGCGCCGGCGGCGTCATCGGCACGGAGTACGTCGCGCATTCGCCAGGCGACGGCTATACGCTCCTGTTGCACAGCGCGGGCATAACCTACGACCCGTCGCTGCACGATCATTTGCCCTACGACACGATGAAGGACCTTGCGCCGGTTGCGATGATCGGCTCGACGCCCAACCTGCTGGTGGTCAATCCGTCCTCGCCCGCGCGTTCCGCCGCCGACCTGATCGCGATGGCACGCCGCAAGCCCAACACCATCACGTATGCGACCGGCGGCTACGGCAGCTCGTCCCATCTCGCGGTCGCGCTGTTCGGCAATCTGTCGGGCGCGAGCTTCAACCACGTGCCCTACAAGGGCGCGGGACCGGCTATCGCCGACGTCGTGGCCGGGCACATCGATTTCACCGTCGCTACCATGCCGGGCGCGATCGGTCAGGTGCGCGGCGGCACGCTGCGCGCGCTGGGCATCTCAAGCCTCACGCGCTCGCCCGAAATGCCCGACGTGCCGACCATCGCGGAGACCGGCCTGCCCGGCTACGAATACGTCGCATGGTTCGGCGTGTTCGCACCGGGCACGACGCCGCCCGCGCTGGTGGCGCGGCTCAACCGGCTGTTTGCGCAGGCGCTGCATGCGCCCGACACGCAAGACAGGCTGCGTCAGCAGGGCGTCGCCACCGAATTCATCTCGCCCGAGCAGTTCCGCGACAAGATGAAGGCTGAGATCGAGCGCTGGCACGGCGTGATCGAGAAGGCCGGGATCAAGGCGATACAGTAATCGCCCGGGAGCGGTTGCGTTGACCGAGCGGCCAGCACCGTCGTCGCGCTTCAGATCGGCCGTCCGCGGTGGTGATATGCGGGGACATTCGATCCAAGGAAATCGCGTCCTATTTCGACTTGCCCGCCTTGTCGCTTACCGAGGCTACTTCTCTTAGAGTCGAGAGAGTCATCGAGCAGCAACTGTCTCGGTCTGTAAGACGCGACTCCAAGGTCATCCTACTTTTCCGCCTTCGCGAGACGGTCGTATAATTATCTCGCTGCAACCCAGGCTTCTCCGACCCAAGTGCACGCGTCTCTCGTCCCCCAAATCGTTACCGAAATTCGCCTCGTCAACCGCGGCGATCGAAAAGTGGAATGATCGACGATGACCGATATCGTTGAGCTGGCCGCACGCGTAATGGAAAAGCGCGGCTACGAGGTGACCCGTCACGACCTATGGCTGGAAGACCTCGATAGCGGCTTCGTCATCAAGCCTGAGCTGTGCAAATCGCGGTCATCTGAAGGACGTGTCCGGTCGATGTCGGCAATAACGACGAGCCATCCACAGCTCGTCCCGAAGGGTGTGTTTGAATATCAGCATTCATCCGGCGACACGCTCGACGACGCTTTATCCAACGGCTTCGATGAATGGGCGCAGCTCGATTTTGTCGTGTTCCTGGATTCCCTGCGGGAGAAGTCCCGACAATGCCAGGCATTCGACCTCACTTTCCAGCAAGCCGATGGACCGGGACTGCATCGTCGCGCTCTGCTCGGCCCGGTTGGATACAAGTCCTTGGCGGCACTCCTCCGGGAGGAGGGCGAGGGCGACGCAGAGCATCCCTTCTGCTCATGCTGCTTTTTCACCAATACGCTCCAGACATTCGCCCCGCTCCTGGAGGTTGATGTGTTCTACGCAATCCGCATGTTTGCGGCGCGCGACGAAAACGGCAAGGCGCGGGCAGATTGCCGCGTCAATGGAGGAGATTGGGAGCCTGGTCAGCAGGCCCTGATCGCTTATGCCGACACTTGGCCGCCAATTGGGCTCGAACAGCGCAAACAGTACGTCATCTTACAGACGCGCGCGCATGGGCCGGCATAGCACCGCGAACAAGTGCAGCGATTGCGCGATTTCGGCCCCATCGCGAAACCCCACCGCCGCGCGAGCCGCCTTCTTATCCTTTCGGTCGCGCCATTTTGCGGGTTTCCTCAGCCCCGTATCCGAGCAAACTCATAGAGCGCGATGGTAGCCGCCACTGACGCATTCAAACTCTCCACCGCCTTCAGCCCGCCCGGAATACGCACCAGCTCATCGCAGTGCTCGCGCGTCTTCTGCCGCAGCCCCTCGCCTTCGGCGCCGATCACGAACACTGTCTTTTCCCCGAACTGCGTCTGCGCCAGCGTGCGCTCGCCACGCTCGTCGAGGCCGAACACGCGGAAGTTCATGTCCTTCAACCGGTCGATCGTCTGCGACAGGTTGGTGATGCGGTAGATGTCGACGAACTCGGCGCCGCCGACCGCGAAGCGCAGGACGTTCGGGGTGAGCTCAGCGGAGCGGTGCTTCATCAGGATGACGGCGTCGGCATGGAAGAATGCCGCACTGCGCAGGATGGTCGCGAGGTTCTGCGGATTGGACACCTGGTCGAGCGCGAGCACGCACGTGGCCTGCGCGAGGCGGTCGAGGTCGCCGTCGCCGTACAGCGGCAGCGGCGTCACCAGCGCCAGGATGCCCTGATGCTTGTCCGCGTCGGTGAAGTCACCGAGCCGCATGAAATCCGGCCACGTCACCTCCTCGATCGGCACGCTGCGCCGCTCGCATTCGGCGACGACCGCCTCGTAGTAGGACAGGCGGCCCGCGATCACGAGCCGGCGAATTGCCGTCGGCCGCCGCAGCAGCACCGCCTCGACGGAGTGCTTGCCGAACACCTTCTCGAGGTTCGGATCGCCGTGGACGTCGCGCTCGTGCGGGCGCTCGGGCCGGCCGCCGCCGTGCCGCGGCTTGTCGGCACGACCGCCCTCGTGCCGCGGCTTGTCGGCACGACCGCCCTCGTGTCGCGGCTTGTCGGGCGGCCGCCCGGGCCGCCACGGCTTTTTCTTCCTGTAATCGAAATGCGGCACGGCAGGTCCCCGATGAGATGCAGCCTCGGCGGCTCAAGTCACACCGGCGTCCCGCACATTCGTGACCTTCGCCGCCTCACGCCGCGTCCGCCGCCATATCGAGCGGCGGCTTGGCGTCGGCCGGGATCGGCGACGCGTAGGGCTGCTCCCGGGTGCGCTCGGCGAGATCGGCCTTGGCACGTGCGATCAACGCCGGGTCCTTGATCGCCTCGACGGCGGTCGCCGCCATGATCTTGGCGACGTGGACCATGCCCTTCTTGGCGGCCGGCGTCTTGCCCTGGGCGGTGAGCTGCCAGGAATGGCCGGGCGTGCCGATCGCGTAGGTCGAGCAGTGGGCCTGCACGGTCGGCACCACCCAGCTCACGTCGCCGACGTCGGTCGAGCCGACCATGGGATTGCGCTTGGAATCGAGCGGCACGACCTCGTCGCACAGGGTGGCGTCGCCGCGCTTGAGGCCGACGCGACGGTAGGCGGTCGAGATGTCCTCAGGAGTGAGCGTGCCCTGGATCTTGCGCGCGAAGGCGCGGTCCATGTCGTCGAACGGCGGCAGGCCGAGCCGGTCCCAGCAGCCCTGCATCGCCTCCTCGAGCGGCCGGTTGCCGAGCAGGTTGGCGACGCCGCTGAGCACCTTCACGGCGACCGACGTCTCGGTCATCAGCGCGGCGCCCTCCGCGATCTTCTTGACCCGCGCGATCAGGCCGGTGAGATCGCCGAGCTCGCGCGCGCGGATCAGGTAGCGCACCTTGGCGTGTGCCTGCACGACGTTGGGCGCGATGCCGCCGGTGTCGATCAGCGCATAGTGGATGCGCGCGTCGCTCGGCATGTGCTCGCGCATGTAGTTGACGCCGACGTTCATCAGCTCGACGGCGTCGAGCGCGCTGCGGCCGAGATGCGGCGCGGCGGCCGCATGCGAGGCGCGCCCCGTGAACGTGAAGTCGATGCGGATGTTGGCAAGCGAGACCGCGTCGGCGACCTCGCAGAACGCGGACGGATGCCAGGTGATCGCGATGTCGACGTCGTCGAACGCGCCGGCGCGCACCATGAAGGCCTTGGCGGCGCCGCCCTCCTCGGCCGGGCAGCCGTAGTAGCGCACGCGGCCCGCGATCTTGTTGACGGCGAGCCAGTCCTTCACGGCGCTCGCCGCCAGCAGCGCGGCCGAGCCGAGCAGGTTGTGGCCGCAGCCGTGGCCGTGGCCGTTCGGCGTGACCGGACGCGGCTCGGCGACGCCGGCTTCCTGGCTGAGACCGGGCAGCGCGTCATATTCGCCGAGGATCGCGATCACGGGGCCGCCCTCGCCGGCCTCGCCGATCACCGCGGTCGGAATGTCGGCGACATTCTTGGTGATGCGGAAGCCCTCGCGCTCCATCTCCTTGAGGTGCTCCGCGACCGAGCGATGCTCGGCATATTGCAGCTCGGGCATGCCCCAGACGCGGTCGCTCAAGGCCTCGAACGGATCCTTCTTGCCGTCGACCAAACGCCAAATCTGCTCGCTGTTGTCCATGATGTGCCACCTGCGTCGGGGAAACCGGGATGATGCCACGGCCGGCGGCGCGGCGCCACCCGGCGCGTTGCATTCGAATATGTGCTCCTCCAATGACAGCCACTCCACCCGTGCGGTGTAGCGCTGAACAAACCGCCCATCCTTCGAGACGCCCGCCTTCGGCGGGCTCCTCGGGATCAGGTGATCGTGTGGTGAAGCATCGAAGAAAGACGCGGCGGCGCCGGGATGAATGGCGGCTTTGCTACTTCAACCGATCCTGAATCTTCGCCAACCCCGCGTGCGCGCAGCTATCGTCGAGCTTGGCGCCGGGCGCGCCGCTGGCGCCGATCCCGCCGACCACCTCGTCGCCGATCTTGATCGTGACGCCGCCACCGAAAAACATCAAGTGCGGCAGCTTCATGAGATCGCCGATCTCGCCCTTGCGTTCGGCAAGCGCAATCGTATCGCGTCCGAACGAGGCGGCCGTATAGGCCTTGTCGTGCGCGCTATCGATGGTGTGGATGCCGGCGCCGTCGCCGCGCATCACCGCGATGATCGCGCCGTCGGCGTCGAGCACCACGGCGGTCTCGCGATAGTTCTGCTTGGCGCAGGCCGCGACCGCCTCGCTCGCCGCCTCGACCGCGAGCATGGCCGGAATGCGATGGGTCTGCAGCGCGTCGGCAAAGCAGGTCGGCGCGCCGAGAGCGGCGCCGAGCAACACGACGGCGGACGTGGACAGGAACCTCATGAGCACTCTCCTTATTTCGGCGGCGCGCCGACCGTGACGGGGATCGCCGCGTAGTAGGCGGCGAGATTGTCGATGTCCTGGTCGGTGAGGGCATGCGCAATCACCGACATCATGTCGTTGCGGCGCGCGCCGCTGCGGTAGTCCTTCAGTGCCTTGACGACATAAACCTCGGTCTGCCCCGCCAGATTGGGGGCCTCGGGCAATTTCGCCTGCCCGTCGAGACCATGGCAGGTCTGGCACTGCAGCGCCTTCTGCCGGCCGGCCTTGGCGTCGCCGGCCGCCGCGGCCGGGCCCGCGCCGATCGCGACCGCCGCGCAGGCACCGAGGATCGAGGCCGCGATACGAAAGCCGCGCATCTCGTTCGCCACTCCTTAATGCTGGGCCGTCATTGCGAGGCGTACGAAGTACGCCGAAGCATCTCGCGCCGCAATTCGTCGAGCGGGATTGCTTCGTCGCTTCGCTCCTCGCAATGACAATCAGGCATGCCGCGCCCGCGGGCGCGACGTCGTTTCGGTGAACGATCCAATCGCGGCCGTTACTTGCCGTCGTACCAGATGCGATAGAGCGCGCCGGCGAAATCATCCGACACCAGCAGCGAGCCGTCCCTGAGCTGGGCGACGTCGACCGGGCGACCGAGATATTCGCCGTCCGAATTCAGCCATCCTTCGGCAAACGGCTCGGACTTGGCGGCGGTTCCGTCCTCCTTGAGGTACGTCACCATCACGCGCGCGCCCACCGGCACGGTGCGATTCCACGACCCGTGCTGCGCCGAGAAGATGGCGCCCTGATACTTCTTCGGGAACATGCGCCCGGAGTAGAAGGTCATGCCGAGATCGGCCGCGTGCGCCGCCTCCTCGACCTGCGGGAAGACGACATCGGCGGGCGGCTTGTCGTTCTTGTATTCGTCGGTGCGCGTGTGCCCGCCGCCGTACCACGGGAAGCCGAAATTCTCCCCGGCCTTGATGGCGCGGTTGATCTCGCCCGGCGGCTGGTCGTCGCCCATGCCGTCCACCTGGTTGTCGGTGAACCACAGGGTCTTGTCCTTCGGACTGAAATCCATCCCCACCGAATTGCGGACGCCGTAGGCATAGACCTCGCGGTTCTTGCCTTCGCGATCCATGCGGATGATCCCGCCGATGCCCCACTTGTGGTAGAGATCGAGCTTGTCGGCCGCCGGCACGTTGAAGGGCTCGCCGAGCGCGATATAGAGCTTGTTGTCCGGGCCGACGCGGCAGACGCGCGCCGTGTGATTGTAGCTCTCCTCGTCCTTCGGGATGAGCTCGCCCTGCGGCACGATCGGCACCGCGACGACATCCGGGCTCTCGTAGAAGAACTCGGCGGCCGGATACATCAGCACGCGGTTCTGCTCGACGATGAACAGGAAGCCGTCCTTGGAGAAGCACGGGCCGTTGGGCAGCACCAGGTCGAGGGTCGAGGCGAAGCGCTTCACCTCCTCGGCGACGCCCGACTTGGCGCGATCGGTCACCGCGTAGACCTGCGCCTTGCGGGTGCCGACGAAGGTCACGATACCTTGCGGCCCGACCGCCATGTGACGCGCGTCCGGCACCAGCGCATAGAGGCCGATGTGGAAGCCGGGCGGCAGCTTGATGCCTTGCAAATGCTTCTTGATCGCATCGGCCTTCGGGCCGGTCTGCGGGATGGTCGGAATGTTGGGCGACGCGCCCGTCGTCCTGAACGCGCCGAGCCGCTCCAGATTGGTCATCGGCGCCTGGGCAAACGCCGCCGTGGTGGTCAGCAGCGCCGCGGTCGACAGCGCTGCAACGAATTGTCTGCGCATGACGAAACCTCCCGGTTGCGCGGAGCTTTCGGATGGCTCCGCTGGCATATCAGCTTGGCACATCGCCACCATGGTTCAAGTGGACGTTGCGTGCCGTGGCGGGACTCGTCCCACGCCGGCCGCCGGGTGCTGTGAGCCATCACGCGGTGAATGCTGGCGTTTCGCCGGCTATCCCACGGCTCTACAAATCTGCATTACCAATGGAAGAAATCGCATGTGCGTCGACGTGCCGCCGTCACCGCGGCACGGTCGAATACGCGTTGGCGATCAGGCGACCTGACCGACCGGCACGGACACCGGCGGCGCTTCGAGCGCCTTGCGGATCATGCGCGCGAGGTCGACCTTGCGGTAGGGCTTGGGGAGAAGCAGCACGCCGGGATCGAGGCGGCCGTGATGCACGATCGCGGTCTCGGTGTAGCCCGAGGTGAACAGGATCTTGAGTTCGGGCAGGCGCCGGCGCGCCTGCTCGGCGAGACTGCGGCCGTTGATGCCGCCCGGCATGATCACGTCGGTGAACAGCAGGTCCGGCACGGTGCCGGAATTGAGCATCGCCAGCGCCTCGGCGGCGTCCGCGGCCGGGAGCGTCGAATAGCCGAGGCTCTTGAGCTGCGCCACCACGTATTCGCGCACCATGCGGTCGTCCTCGACGACGAGGATGGACTCGTTTCCGTTCTCCTGCGGCGAGGACGACGATTCGACGAGCGGCATCGCCTCGCCCGAGGCGCGCGGCAGATAGAGCTTGATGGTCGTCCCGTGTCCTTCCTCGCTGTAGATCTTGATGTGGCCGCCGGACTGCTTGACGAAGCCGTACACCATGCTCAACCCGAGCCCGGTGCCCTTGCCGACTTCCTTGGTGGTGAAGAACGGCTCGAACACCTTGTCGCGCAGCGCCGCCGGAATGCCGGAGCCGGTGTCGCTCACCGCGACCATCACGTAGGGTCCGGGGTGAACGTCGGCATTGACGCTCGCATAGGCCTCGTCGAGCACGACGTTGCCGGTCTCGAGCGTGAGCTTGCCGCCGCCCGACATGGCATCACGGGCGTTGATCGCCAGGTTGATGACCGCGGTCACCAGCTGATCGCGGTCGATCGACACCGGCCAGGCGTCTTCCTCGAACATCGACTCGATCTCGACATGCTCGCCGAGCGTCGGGCGCAGCAGGCTCGCGGACTCGACCATGAGCGCGTTGACGTCGGTCCTTTGCGGTTGCAGCGGCTGCTTGCGCGCGAAGGCGAGGAGCTGGCGCGTCAAACCGGCGCCGCGCGTCGCCGCTTCGTCGATGAGCTTGGCGATGTCGGCGAGCGCCGGCCGGTCGGCCACGCCGTCGGCGAGGATCTCGATCGTGCCGGTGATCACGGTCAGGATGTTGTTGAAGTCATGCGCGACGCCGCCGGTGAGCTGGCCGACGGCTTCCATCTTCTGCGACTGCGCGAGCTGACGCTCGAGCTTGTGCTTGTTGGTCACGTCCTCGGAAATGTAGACGGCTCCGGCGATGCGTTCGCCGGTCAGGCGCACCGGTGCGCCGCTGTGCGTGAGGTCGAGCACCCGGCCCTCCCGGCGCGTCCAGCGCATCTGCACATCCTGCAGCCGCTCGCCGGCCATGACACGACGGTGCACTTGCGCGAAATCGTTGCCGGCATTCTCCGGCCGCGCGGCGAAATCCTCCCCGACCATCTCGGCCGCCGGCCGGCCGAAGATACGCTCGGCCGCGGTGTTCCAGGTCGCGACGCGGCCGGCCGCATCGAGGCTGAATATCGGCAGCGGCGAGGAATCGAGCAGCGTCTCGAGCCGGGCATTGATGCTGGAAATCTGCTCGGCCGCACGCCGGCGGTCCGCCTCGTAGACCCTGGCGAGCCGGGCATAGAGCGCGCCCGTCTCGATCAGCAGCGCCATCAGGACGACGCTCGCGGCCACCAGGTCGTAGACCCGTCCGACATAGAAGCCGAGATCGAACCGCCCGGCGCTGAACACCGCCGCCAGCGCGACATTGAACAGCCACGCGACCAAGACCACCATGAGCCAGAGATCGAGCACCGAATGCGGCCGCCGCCACCACAGGACGACGAGCGCCACGGGGCTCACGATCCATGTCAATGACACGACGACCATGTACACCGGCGTATGGCCGTTGCCCCGCATGATGGCCGGCAAGGCATCGTGCCCGACCGTCGCGAGCAGCGTCGCGCCCGCCGCCACCGTCATCACGGCAACGACGCTCGCGGCAATCAGCACCCGGGCCGATCGCCCGGCGGGCTCGGCCGCGCCACCATCGCCTTTGGTCAGTGCGTAGCCGATCACGGCCAGCGGGAAGCCGCCGTGCCAGAACATGTAGAGCCACGCCGTGGTCTGCGGCCCGGCGCCGAGCAGCCCGGCCGGCGCGAACAGGCCGGGAAATGTCAGCGCGTGCACGACGGCCATCAGCGCCGTGAACAGATATCCGCCCGCCAGCAGGAGGAGCGCGCGGGAACGGACGGTGGGAAACTGGGCGTAGAGCAGCACGGCCGTGATCAGATCATTGATCGCGAGCGCCGACTGATAGCTGGGCACGAAGGCCCACACGGCAGGAAGCTGGACGCTCGCGAACGGAGCCACTGCGAGGAAGATCACGCACGACACCGCGAATGCCGCGGCCGCCGCGAGGGCGACCCGACGGTCGAACGGGCGCGCCGCCGTGGTTAACAGGAAGTTGCGCTGTTCCATCGCAGTCTGATTCGACGGGCCATGCTGTGGTGAAAGCATAGGACGCGCTGGTTACACAACCGTAGAGATCGTTATCGCATAGCAATGATCAACAACTATACGAGGCGTGAGGTGTGTGGCTGCTACTGCGGCGCCCCGCGCTTCCGCCGCCTTGACGCAACTCACCTGGGCCGGGCCGACTTGCACGGCCGCGCCGGACGCCCCCCCTATCGGCTGCTGGAATGCCCGCCAGACCGCCGGTTTCGCCGGGCGAAATCGCCAGTTTCGGAAGCTTGGGCAGCGGGCATGACGTGCGCCATCATCACGATGGTCAATCAATGCGTGTCGAGGATCGCATCGCCTTCGGCGCGGAGCATGGCTTGATCGCGCTGCACGACATCGCGGGCCGGCGCGCGCTGACGCAACAGGCCGAGTGAATGCGCGACCAACCGGACTATCCGCCCATCCGCCGCATCGTCACCGGAAGCGACGCAAGCGGCGCCGCCAAGGCGCTGATCGATGCCGCGACGGGCAACTGGAAATCGTCGGCGCCCGGCACCGTGTCGACGCTGATGTGGTCGACCGACGCGACGCCGGCCGACATCACGGTCGGCGCGGCGATCGAGGATCGCGGCGCCGGCGTCCTCGGCACCGCGGCGCCCGCGCACGGCACGCACGCGCGGCGATCGACTTCCCACCCCGCAACAGCGAGCGCATGCAGCACCACGAGACGATCACCGACGCGATCGATGTGGATCTCGACGGCTCCACCGTCCAGCTGAAGGCGGGCGACGTTGTGGTCCAGCCCCAGAGGCCTGATTTGCCGATGAACACGATTTCGTGATCAGCGACGCCAATCGCCGATCAATAAGCTGCAATGCATTGTAACCAATTGCAGGCCGCCGAGGCGGCGTTGTAATCAACCTTCCCGGTCTTAGAGCACCGCCGAGATCATCGCATCGATGTCGCGAATTCGACTGTTGCCGCAAAGGACGATCCAGGGGCTCCGCGCTGCCGCGCAGCCCGGCGGCACCGTCGGCGTCGTGGGCGCCCTGTGCCTCGTCACCGCGGTAACGCTTTGTCTCGAAATAGCGAAGAGCTTCCTCGATCTCCCGCCGATCATCATCACCTATCTGATTCCGGTGCTGTTCGCCGCAATCCGCTGGGGCTTCGTCGCCGCCATGTCGGCCACGATCGCGGGCGCGGCGAGCGCGGCATATTTCTTCTACAGGCCGACGCACACATTCTACGTCGAAGACCCGGCGCGCCGGCTCGGGCTGCTTCTCTTTGCGGTCGTCGCCGTCGTCGCGGCGTATCTTGCGGTGCGCATGCGGCGCGAGTCGGAGATCGTGCGACGGCGCGAGAAGGAGATCAGCGACCTCTACGCGTTCTCGCGCCGGCTCGCCGGCGGCCATTCGACGGCGGACATCTTCGACGCGATCGAGAAGCACCTCGCAACGGTCGTCGGGCGGCGGGTCGCGCTGTTCGAGCCGGGCGGTCCATCGCGACGATCGGAGCCGGTCGGCGAAAACGACGTGCCGCAGAAGGTGCGCGAGACCGCCGCGGCGGTGATCGCGGGCGGAACCGCCAGCACGGCGGTCGCGGACGAGCACGGCAATCATTGGCTGGTGCGCGCGGTCTCGCCGAAGACGCCCGATCTGGGCGTCGTCGCCATCGATCTCGGCCACCAGACGCCGGAGTTGGAACAGGAGATCCGCGCCCGCATCGAGGCGGTGCTGTTCGACGCGGCGTCGACGATCGAGAAGATCGGGCTCGCGCACGCGATCTCCGAAGTGCGCATGCGCGCCGAGTTGGAGCGGTTCCGTGACGCCCTGATCGGCTCGGTCTCGCACGAGCTGCGCACACCGCTCGCGTCAATCCTCGGCGCCGCGACGGTGCTGTGCGATGCACCCGCGGTCGCCGGCGAGGCTCGGCTCGCCTCGCTCGCCAACGTGGTGCGCGACGAATCGGAGCGCCTCAACAACGAGATTCAGAATCTGCTCGACGCCACCCGCATCACCGGCGAGGCGCTGCAGCCCAAGCTCGAATGGGCCGAGGTCGCCGACATCGTCAACGTCGCGGTGGAGCGCCGCCGCATCCGTCTCGGATCGCATGTCGTCGAAGTGGACCTGCCGAGCGAGATGCCCCTCCTCCACGTCGACGCCGTCCTGATCGAGAAGGCGCTCGGGCAGATCATCGCCAACGCCGCAAAATACTCGCCGCCCGGATCGCGGATCGGGATTCGCGGATGGCGGGACGGCGGCACGCTCGCACTCGCGGTCAGCGACCAGGGCGCGGGCCTGTCGGCGGAGGACAGCGCGCATCTCGGCGAGCGGTTTTTCCGCGGCCCGCGCCACGTGCAGACGACGCCGGGCTCGGGCCTCGGATTCTGGATCGCCAACGCATTCGTCGCCGCGAACGGCGGCACGATCGAGGCGACGAGCGCGGGCGAGGGCAAGGGGACGACGATGACGCTGCGTTTGCCGATCCCGGCGAACGTCGAACAGCTGGAGAGCATCCCGAGTGAGTGACGCCGCCGCAGCTCCAAACGTGCTTGTCGTCGACGACGAGGTGCAGATCCGCCGCTTCCTGCGCAGCGGATTCGAGCTCGACGGCTATTCGGTCAGCGAAGCGGAGAACGGCCGCGAGGCGATCCGCGCCGCGACGCTGCGGCCGACCGACCTCATCATTCTCGATCTCGCGCTGCCCGATCTCGACGGATCGCAGGTGCTGGAACGGATCCGCTCGTGGTCGAACGTTCCCATCATCATCCTGTCGGTGAAGTCGAGCGAGATGGAGAAGGTGCGCCTGTTCGAGCTCGGCGCCGACGATTACGTCACCAAGCCGTTCGGCATGGCCGAGTTGCTCGCGCGGTCGAAGGTGGTGCTGCGGCGCAAGGCGCGCGCCACCACCGGCGACAGCGTCATCCGCATCGATCACCTCAAGATCGACCTTGCGGCGCGCAACGTCTTCGTCGAGGAGGAGCGCCTGACCCTCACGCCGAAGGAGTACCGCCTGCTGCAGATCCTCGCGCAGTACCCCGGCAACGTGGTCACCCACCAGGAGCTGCTGAAGGAAATCTGGGGCCTGCCGCACATCAACGACACGCACTACCTGCGCATCGTGGTCCGCAAGCTGCGCCAGAAGATCGAATCCAATCCCAATCAGCCGCGCATCCTGCTGACCGAGCTCGGCGTCGGATATCGCCTCGCTCCCCCCAACGAACCCGCCGAGGGACAAGCGGACTGAGCATCGCGGCATCATGCTGCGCATGTTCTTGTCGGCGAACCGGTCTCCACCCCGGATCGAGTCCGGGGCAGGCTTTCGCCGGAACATGCGCCAAAAACGAGCAGGACCGGCATCGCTGCCGGCCCTGCGTTTTGGTGCCCCCGGGGGGAAGCTGAAGATGGTGATTAAGCCTTCCCGCCGGGGGCCGCTTCCTGCCTGATCAGGCGCTCAAGGCAGGAAGTTTCTCTGGATGCGGAAGTAGACGCTGACCGAGTCCTGGTCCTGGATGGCGTAGGTGCCAGCCGGACGCGCGCCGTTCGCCGCAAGAGTCGCGGTTCCGGCGAACGCCGTGTTCAGATGCTCCCACACGACGTCGACACCGATGTCGAGATCAGGATGCGGATTCCACTGCGTCCGCGACCCGAGTTCCCACCAGCTCGAGTTCGGGCTGCAGTTCGAGACGCCGGTCAGAGCCACGCCGCTCGGCGTCGCCGGAGCTGCGCAGATCATCGCGGTGGCGGTGCCGCCATAGTCGACTTCCTCGTAGCCGCCATGGATCGAGGAGCGCCACTTCGGGTTCCAGAAGTGCTGATAGAACCCATTGATGCCCCACACCGAGGTCAGCTGGACGCCCGCGCCGGTGGTGAACACACCGTCCGTGACCCAGCCGAAGCCTGCGGACTGGTTGCCACCGTAGATCTGCGACGCCGCGGTGGCGCGGGTCGCATAGCCGGCGGCGCCAACCGAGTAGACGGCCTGCATGCCGAACGAATCGCCCTTCAGGCCGAGCACGTTGTTCAACGTGAAGCCGCCAGTGACCGCCCAGCCGTACGCATCGCCCGGATGGCCGTTGTTCTGGATGCCAGTCGCGAGTGTCGTGCCGACACCCTGATAGTAGCCACCGCTCGCGTCATGCAAGGCCGCCGCGATCTGCGCATAGCCCCAGGCCTGGTCGATGCGCAACGCACCGACGACGTCCGGGAACTTCCAGCCCTCGTTGTCGTACGAGGTGGTGCCGAGGCCCCACTGGCTCCCCATCGACATATTGGTCACGAAATGACCGCGCGACGAGCTCTGGCCGCCGTTGTTGCCCTGCGAGGACGAACCGCCATCTTCGAACGACAACGTGGCCGACAGCCCGTTGCCGAGCTGCGCCGTATACGCGATGCCCCACGTGCCCAACGCGCCGGTATCGCCGGAGACGCGGGTGTTGAGGTACGCATACGGAGCCATCGAGTTGATGTCGAAGTACGACCGGATACGGCCCGCCGTGAGACCGGCGAACTGGATGAAGCCGCGGTCGAAATAGACCGCATCGTTGCCCGGTGCCGAGCCGTTGTTCGCGCTCGTCTGGAAGCCACCTTCGAAGTAGGACCGAAGCGTGCCGTATTCGGTCTGCGTCCGCAGGTCGACCGAGAGGCCGACGCGCGTGCGCATCGAGAGCTGGCTCGTGTCGGTACGGTCGAAGCGGCCTGCCGCCGCCGCATCGGTCGCGCCGATGCCGATCGGCACGCCGCCGTTGCCGGCGTTGTACTCGACCTGTTCGCGCACGTACGAGCCGATCTTCAAGCACGTGTCCGTCCCCGGCACGTACCAGAAGCCAGCTCCATACAGGCTGCAGACCCTCACGTATTCGACCGGCTTGGCCTTTACGGGAAGATCGGCGGCCTGCGCCCCCGCCACCGCGACGATACCCGCCGCCGAGCCGAGGAGAAGGCTTTTGACCATTCTCATTAATGAACCCTCCATTTGCATTTCCGGGAGGGATCGGTGTGTTGGTTGGTGCCCCCCACCGGGCGCGACCATAAACTTCCGATCAAGGAAGAAGATGTTCGCATAAATTTGGTATAAACTACATTCGGCACCGTCAACGACGAACCGTCTTGTCCTCGGGCTTCCTCGGCGCATTTATGAGCTAGTGTTGCACAAAGATCACGCATTTGCGACGACCCATCAAGCCGCGCCGTGACAGTTAACTTACTGTTATATCTATATTAATAGCTATTTCGGACGGATTCACGTCGACACGGCGAGAACCGGCCAAGTGTGTGTCGCCCGGCTCTCTGCCTTACGTGCAATTTATCCGCGAGTTATTCCGAATTTACGCCATTCGCCGGAGGGTACGCGTGGGCCCGCCCTTGCGGGTCGCGCACCTCGTAGGTCGACGCCGTGTCGTCGGGCGCCGCGAGATAGTTCGCCCCGATCGGCACCTTGCCGAATCCGCCCGGGATATCGAGCACATAGGTCGGCTGACACAGGCCCGAGTAGCGGCCGCGCAGCGCGCGCATCAGGTCCTGGCCCGCCTCGATGCTGGTGCGCAGATGCCCGGTGCCGCGCGCGAGATCGCCCTGGTGCAGGTAGTACGGCTTGATGCGGCTCTCCACCAAGGCGCGCATCAGCGCGCCGAGCGTCGCCGCATGGTCGTTGACGCCGCGCAGCAGCACGGATTGGCTCAGCATCGGCACGCCGGCGTCGATAAATCGCGCGCAGGCGGCGCGCGCGGCCGGCGTGAGCTCGCGCGCATGGTTGACGTGCACGACCACGTAGCTTGCCTTGCCGGGCGCCTTGAGGGCGCGCACCGTCTCGCGCGTGACCCGCTCGGGCGTCGCGACCGGCACGCGCGTGTGCACACGGATGATCTTCACGTGCTCGATCGCGGCGAGCTCGCGCACCACCGCGCGCAGCCGACGCACCGACAGGATCAGCGGATCGCCGCCGGTCAGGATGACTTCCCAGATCTCCGGCCGCGCCCGGATATAGTCGAGCGCGGCCGCGAGCTCATCGGCGGACAGCGACGGGCGGCCGCGCGGGCCGACCTGCTCGCGCCGGAAGCAGAAACGGCAATAGACCGGGCAGACATGCACGAGCTTCAGCAGCGCGCGGTCCGGATAGCGGTGCACGATGCCGGCGACCGGGCTCCTGGCATCGTCGCCGATCGGATCGCCGCGCTCCTCGGCCGCGACCTGCAGCTCGGCCGGATCGGGCACGAACTGGCGCGCGATCGGATCGTGCGGATCGGCGGGGTCGATCAGCGCCGCCATGGCCGGGCTGATCGCGACCGCATATTGGGCGGCGACGCGCTCGAGATCGGCGAGGCGCTCGGGCGCGACGAGCCCGGCTTCGGCAAGATCGGTCGGACGACGCAGGGTCCTTGCGGCAGCGCGCATGGCATGGCCTTTCGGGTTGGCCTTTCAGGTTGGCCTATCGGATCGAGGATCGCGGGACCAAACGCCACTTTGCGCGGACGCGCAACCGGCGTTGCGGGATCGTGGCGCGGCGCTATGAGTGGCTGATGGACTTCGACGACGAATTCCGCGCGCGCCTGCACGACCTCATGGTCTGGCGGCGCGACGTGCGCCGCTTTCGCACCGACCCGCTGCCGGCCGGCGCGCTCGACCGGCTGATCGCGGTCGCGTGTCTCGCGCCGTCGGTCGGCCTGAGCCAGCCGTGGCGGTTCGTGATCGTCGAGAGCGCGGAGCGCCGGCGCGCGGTGCTCGACGACTTCACGGCTTGCAACGCGGCGGCGCTCGCGTCGCAGGACGGCGAGCAGGCCACGCGCTACGCCGCGCTCAAGCTTGCGGGCCTCGCGGAAGCACCGAGCCAGCTCGCGGTATTCGCCGACCGCGCGACCGAGGTCGGGCACGGGCTCGGGCGGCACACGATGCCCGAGATGGCCGAGTATTCGGTGGTGGCGGCGGTGACCGCCATGTGGCTCGCGGCGCGCGCCGAGGGCATCGGCATGGGCTGGGTCTCGATCCTCGATCCGGCCCGCATCAAGGCGATCCTCGATGTGCCGACGCATTGGCGCTTCATCGGCTATTTCTGCCTCGGCTATCCGGAAGCCGAGCATCCCGAGCCGGAGCTCGAGCGTGCCGGCTGGGAAAAGCGCCGGCCGCCGGAGAGCGCCATCGTCAGACGCTGACGCGTGTGGCCCGGCTCACTCGTGCGGCGGGAGCGGCGTCCAGATCACCTGATCGATGCGGCTCGCGCCGGTGACCAGCATGACGAGGCGATCGAAGCCGAGCGCGCAGCCGCAGGCTTGCGGCATCGTGGCGAGCGCGGCCAGGAAGTCCTCGTCGATCGGGTAGCGCTCGCCGTAGCGGCGCTGCATCTCGGCCATCTCGCTCTCGAAGCGGCGGCGCTGCTCGGCCGCGTCGGTCAATTCGCCGAACGCATTGGCGACCTCGACGCCGCAGACAAAAAGCTCGAAGCGCTCGGCAACGCGCGGGTCGGCCCGGGTCGGCCGGGCCAACGCGGCCTCGATGATCGGATACTCGTCGAGCAGCGTGGCGCGGCCATTGCCGAGATTGGGCTCGATGCGCTCGACCAGGACGCGGCTGAAGATGTCGCTCCAGTCATCGTCGGCAGCGCAGCGTATGCCGGCGGCGGCGGCCTGCCGCGCAAAGGCGTCGCGGTCGCCGGTGCGGCCATCGAGCGTCGCGAGCAGATCGATCCCGGCGAAGCGCGCGAAGGCCGCCGCGACCGTGAGGCGCTCGGGCGGCGCGAACGGATCGGCGGTGCGCCCGCGAAAGCTGACTTGGCTGACGCCGACGGCGCGCGCCGCAATGCCCAGGATCGCGGCGCAATCCGCCATCGTGGCCTCGTAGGGCTCGTCGGCGCGGTACCATTCGAGCAGCGTGAACTCGGGGTGATGCAGGGCGCCGCGCTCGCGGTTGCGGAAGGCGCGGGCGAACTCGAAGATGCGCCGCTCGCCGGCGGCGAGCAGCTTCTTGGCGGCGAATTCGGGCGACGTATGCAGATAGAGGCGCGCGCGTTCGGCCGCGGGGGTCACGAGCTCGGTCGCAAAGGCGTGCAGGTGCGCCTCGTTGCCGGGCGAGGTCTGCAAAATGCCGGCCTCCACCTCGACGAAATCGCGCGCCGCGAAGAAGGAGCGCAGCGCCGCCTTGATGCGGTTGCGCGCCAGCAGCAGCGGGCGGCGGTCGGCATGGACGTGGGATGCCCACCAGGGGGAAGCAGGCGACATTTCAGGCGTCTTTGCGGGCGCGGTCGCCGGCATCGCCGCCACCACGGAAAAGGCTGGCAAAAGCGCGCGCAATCAGTATGTTCCGGCCCACGAATGAGGGCCGCCTGTTCCCTGCGCCGCCGTGCGGGGCCCGCGGCCGTACGCCAATCGAGGAAGATCCCGTGAAAGTCATCGCCAGCTCACTTCGCAAAGGGGCCATCGTCGAAATCGACGAGAAGCTCTACGTCATCCTGACGCACGAAAACATCCATCCCGGCAAGGGCGTGTCCGTGACCCAGATCGACATGCGCCGGCTGAGCGACGGCGTGAAGCTCTCGCAACGCTACAAGACGACCGACCAGGTCGAGCGCGCGCATGTCGAGGAGCGCTCCTATCAGTTCCTCTACGGCGACGGCGAGGGCTTCCACTTCATGAACATGGAGAACTACGAGCAGCTCACGGCGCACGAGGACGTGGTCGGAGACGCTGCCAAATTCCTGCAGCCCGAGATGAACGTGAAGCTGCAGGTGCACGACGGCAACCCCGTGTCGATCGAGCTGCCGCAGCGCGTCACCCTCGAGGTCGTCGAGACCGAGCCGGCGATGAAGGGCCAGACCGCGTCCGGATCGTTCAAGCCGGCGGTCCTGGCGAACGGCGTGCGCACCGCGGTGCCGACCCACATCGTCACCGGCACGCGGATCGTGATCTCGACCGAGGACGGCTCCTACGTCGAGCGCGCGAAGGACTGACGGCCGGCCGCGCGAGCCCAAAAGCTTCATCTGATCCGCCGCTGCGGTCGGGCCGCCGCGCGTTGGCGCGTGCCCGTGGCGGCGCGACGCAGCCGCGCGCCCTTCACCAAACCTTCTCGAACGGGTGATAGACGGGCGCGCTGCCCTGCGCGCATGCTGCGTACCCGAAAGCGTGCCCCGGACCTGACCCGGGTGGACCTCGGTTCGCCGGTAAGGATATGCGCTAGTCTCAAAGGCGAGCAATTCGGGAGGATGTGGGATGCGCGTTCTGACCTTGCCGTTCACTCCGCGTTTCATGGTTCTCACGTTCTGCGTCGCCATGACGGCCGTCTTCGCCGGCACGCTCTATCTCAATCCGTCAACGCTCTATGTGGTGGCCATTCCGTTCGCGGTGGTCGGCGGCCTCTCGGTGCTCGGCGTGGTCGACCTGTTCCAGACGCGCCACGCGATCCTGCGCAACTATCCGATCGCCGCGCATCTGCGCTTCCTGCTGGAGGACATCCGGCCGGAGCTGCGCCAGTACTTCTTCGAAGGCGAGAAGGACGGCGCGCCGTTCAGCCGCGACAAGCGCGCGATCGTCTACCAGCGCGCCAAGCGCGCCTTGGACAAGCGCCCGTTCGGCACCCAGTACAATGTCTACGAGGAAGGCTACGAGTGGGTGCGCCACTCGATGGCGCCGCGGCCGCTCGCGACCGCGCCGTTCCGCATCAACATCGGCGGACCGGAATGCGCACATCCGTACAGCGCCTCGGTGTTCAACATCTCGGCGATGAGCTTCGGCGCGCTCAGCCCCAACGCGATCCGCGCGCTCAACAAAGGCGCCGCCAAAGGCGGCTTCGCGCACGACACCGGCGAAGGCGGCTACAGCCCGTATCACCGCGAGAACGGCGGCGACATCATCTGGGAGGTGGGCTCCGGCTATTTCGGCTGCCGCAACGCGGACGGCACGTTCTGCCGCGACAAGTTCGCCGAGGGGGCGAGCCTGCCGCAGGTCAAGATGGTCGAGCTCAAGATGAGCCAGGGCGCCAAGCCCGGGCACGGCGGCGTGCTGCCCGCCGCCAAGGTGAGCAAAGAGATCTCCTACACGCGCGGCGTTCCGATCGGCCAGGACTGCATCTCGCCCTCCTCGCATTCGGCGTTCTCGACCCCGATCGCAATGATGCAGTTCATCGCCGAGATGCGCCGGCTGTCCGGCGGCAAGCCGGCCGGATTCAAGCTGTGCGTCGGGCACCCGTGGGAATTCCTCGCCGTCTGCAAGGCGATGGTGGAGACCGGGGTCTATCCCGACTTCATCGTGGTCGACGGCAAGGAGGGCGGCACCGGCGCGGCGCCGCTCGAGTTCATCGACCATCTCGGCATGCCGCTGCGCGACGGCCTGAGCTTCGTCCACAATGCGCTGATCGGCATCGATGCGCGCGATCGCATCAAGCTCGGCGCGAGCGGCAAGATCATCTCGGCCTTCGACATCGCGCGCACGATGGCGCTGGGGGCGGACTGGTGCAACGCGGCGCGCGGCTTCATGTTCGCGCTCGGCTGCATCCAGTCGCAGAGCTGCCACACCGATCGCTGCCCGGTCGGCGTGACGTCACAAGATCCGACGCGCCAGCGCGCCCTCGTCGTTCCCGACAAGGCCGAGCGCGTCTTTCATTTCCACGCCGCGACGCTGCAGGCGCTCGCCGAGTTCGTCGCGGCTGCCGGCCTCGATCATCCCAACGAGTTCGTGCCGGCGCATTTCTCCCGGCGCGTTTCGGCACGCGAGATCGTGACTTTCGCGGAGCTCTACCCGACGCTGCGGCGCGGCGAGCTTCTCGGCGGCACGACCGATCCGCGCTTCCGAACCGCGTGGGAGATGGCCGACGCCAACTCGTTCCGCGCGACGGTCGCGGCTTAGGTACCGACGCGCAGTGGCGTGTTGAGCTTGCGCAGCGCGGCGAGCACCGACAGCGCCGTGATCCGGCCAGTTTTCGGATTTTCCAACGACGGCACGTTCTCGATGGCGAGCGAGAAGCGCGCCGAATCCGCCTCGACCTCGATGTTGTGATGGTTGCGGGTCACCGCGGGATCCGCCCAGATCTCGATCGTGGTGCGATCCGGGCCCATGCCGGCGAGCGAGAGCGCCGCGACCACGTTGACGTTCTCGGGGAAGCCCGCCGCGGCCTCGCGCGCCGTGCCGGCGAACACGCGCTTCGCCGTGTTCAAGCCCTCGACCGAGATGTTGTTCTTCACCAGATACGGCGCGCCGGCGAGCCCGGCGGGCGGCTTGCGCGTGATCATGCGCACCGAATTGATGGTGCCCTCGGCCGCGGCGGATACGGCATCGAGGCCGAGCAAGGCGCCGGTCGGGACGATGATCTGGCCGCCGTTCGCCTTGGCGAGCTCGATCAGCTCGGGGCGCGGCAGCAGGGCGCCGCAGCTAAGCACCATGACGCGCTTGCCGGCCGCCAGCATCGGCCGGCAGATCGCCTCAAAGACGGCCGCGGGCGCGCACTCGATCGCGAGATCAGCGTGCTGCGGCAGCTCATCCAGGTTGACCAAAGGGCAATAGATCTTCTGCTCGTCGAGCCAGGCCTGCGCCTTGGCTCGATCGCGCGTCGCCGCGCAGGCGAGCGTCACGCCCGGCACACCTTGGGCGAGACGCCGCGCCAGCGCCCGGCCGATGGCGCCGAGACCGGCGATGGCAATGCGTATGTCCGACATGAGGTCTCCTGCGGGAACATCCCGCTCATACGCGGCCCGCATGGGCGCGGCAAGCGCGCAGCTTGACGCCACTTGCCCCATACCCCAAAGGTCTCGGCACATTTCCCAACATGCACGGAGTCCGGAATGCGTAAGTTAATGCTCGGCGTCGCCGTGACCTTGCTGAAGTCTCATCGGAACGGCGTCGGCGCAGGAGTTTCCCACGCGGCCCCTGACCATGATCATCCCGTTCGCCGCCGGCGGACCGACCGACGTGCTCGGCCGCGTCATCGCGGCGCGCATGGGCGAGGTGCTCGGGCAGAACGTGATCATCGAGAATGTCGGCGGCGCCGGCGGCATGACGGGATCGGCCCGCGTCGCCCAGTCGAAGGCGGACGGCTACACCATGGTGCTCGGCACCGTCGGCACGCATGCGCAGGGCCAGACGCTGTACAAGCGGCCGCTCTACAACGCGTCGACCGACTTCACACCCGTCGCGCTGATCGCCGAGGTGCCGATCGTGCTGATCGCGCGCAAGGATCTGCCGGTGAGCAACCTCAAGGAATTCGTCGCCTACGCGAAGCAGAACCAGGACAAGATGTCGTTCGGCTCGGCCGGCGCCGGCTCGGCGACGCATCTCGGCTGCGTCGTGCTCAACACCGCGATGGGCACCAAGATCACGCACGTGCCGTATCGTGGGACTGGACCCGCGATGCAGGATCTACAGGGCGGGCGCATCGATTTCCTGTGCGAGGTCGTGAGCACCGCCAAGCCGCAGATCGACGGGGGCACCGTCAAGGCGGTCGCCATGCTGACCAAGCAGCGCTCGCCCGCGCTGCCGAACGTGCCCACTGCGATCGAGCAGGGGCTCCAGGTCGAGGCCTATACGTGGAACGCGATCTTCCTGCCCAAGGGCGCGCCCGACGCGATCGTCAAAAAGCTCAATGACGCCGCGCTCGCCGCCATGCACACGCCGGCCGTCAAGGATCGCCTGCAGGGGCTGGGCGCGACGATCGTGTCGGACGACCGCGCGACGCCGCAATATCTCGGCGGCTTCGTCAAGAGCGAGATCGAGAAGTGGGCGGCGCCGATCAAGGCGAGCGGCACGAGCGTCGAGTAACTTCGTTCGACACGACCCGCATCGACAGGCCCGCGACCGACGCGGGCATCGAACCAAACGGCTCGCCGGGATGCTGATCCGGGCGAGCCGTTCGCTTAAGCGGGTCCCAATTCAGAGATTGACATTCGCGGAACTACAATCGAAAGTAGCGTCCCGGAATGGCGGTTTGAATTCTCGACGGGTCGGAGTGCGCGACCGTGCCGGCTTCGTTCGCCGCAGATATTCGTCCGTTGTTCACCGCGCGCGACATCTCGTGCATGGCGCGCTTCCGGGTCGCGCTTGACGACCACGGCTACATGTCGGCAGCCGCCGGCGACGACCAATTTCCCGATCACGCCAATGCGCGCAACGTGCTGGCGCATTTGAACGGCGACAGGCCGCCGCGAATGCCGATGGGCGGGCCGCTTTGGACGCAGGCTCAACTCGACCTGTACGGACAATGGATGGCGGGCGGCTTCCAGGCCTGAGCCTCGACGCCGGGCGCCTAACACGGAGGGCGACAATGAAACGAACGACGCAAGCGACATTGCTGACGTTGGCCTTGCTGCTGCCGGCCGCGCCGACCTGGGCGGCCGATCCGGATCCGGCCATGAGCAATCCCGATCAGTTTTCCTGGGAGCTGTTCGTGAAAGCGAACGCACCGGCCGCGAGCCAGGGCAACAACAATGTGATGTTCGAGACCTGGGCGGCCGACGGCGACACGTTCACGCAAGACCCGAAATGGCCCGGCACGACGCCGAGCCCCAAGGTGCTCAAAGTCCCGGCGCTCATTGCGCGCGCGCCGCGCCAGCCGGGGCTTCAGCCCAGCGTCCTGCCCGGCGGCAGCGAGGAGGTCCGGCGCAACAAGACCACTTTCGATTTCATCGTGACGAACAAGCTTTACCTGACCAGCGGCCTCGTGGCCGCGTTCAAATCCGGCACGCCGATCTCCTTCCCGATCAATTCGATCGAAGTGAAAGCCAACTGGAAGCCCGTCACCGCGGGAATGGACACCTCGACCTATCACGTCAACACCGCAAGCGACGGCAAGAAATATGCCCTCGTCTCGATGCACATCATCTCGAAGGTGGTGCCCAACTGGACGTGGGCCACGTTCGAGCACAAGGATAATGCCGGGCGTTGCGACTACATGGGATGCAGCGACAAATTCGGCGCCGTCGTCCCGTTCGTCGCCCCCAAGCGGCCGCTGGGCGGGCAATATCCGGCCTGCGCCAAGACCGCCGCCCTGAAGAAGATGTTCACGGACGGCAAGCTGGACGCGGTGTTCGACAACTATTGCCTCAAGGGCAGCCAGACCGACTTCATCACCTCGACGGGCCTCGTGACCCACCTGGGCAACTCGGTCACCGAAAACGGCTTCGTCGAACTCGTCCTCCTGCATGACGTGCCACTCGCGCGCCGCCTTCAATGCGCAGGGCAAGGACGTCTACGGCGCCGGATTCATCGGCAATGCGAGCCCCAACGGCGCGCCGCTGGCGAGCTGGTTCTGGAAAAACCCCGGCAAGCCCACCCAGTCGATGACTGCGATGCAGGCCGACTTCGTCTGGGCCATTCCGTTGAACGCCATCGGGCCCTGACGCGCCGCATCGGTCTCGCGGCGCTTGAAAAAGGCGCCGCAAGACCGCAAGCGCGTGCACGCGACCCGGCTCGCCGATGGGCGCGCCCGGCATTGCGGCGCCCACCGCGGTGGCGTAAGCCATTCGCAAGCGACCCAAGAGCCACCTAAGATCGATCGGAGCGGCGCGTTGGCCGCTTGCCGCGCGCGACTGCCGCGCGTGACCTTTTCTGCGTGGAGATCAGGCATGATGGAAGGCTTCACCCGCACCGAGATCAAGACGTCGGGCGCGCGCATCGTCACACTGCATGGCGGCAAGGGCCCGCCGCTGCTGTTGATGCACGGCAATCCGTTCACGCACCTCTCCTGGCACAAGTTCGCGCCGCGCCTCGCGCAGGAGTTCACCGTGGTCGCGACCGACCTGCGCGGCTATGGCGACTCGGAAAAGCCGCCCGGCGGCGACGACCACGCGGGCTACTCGTTCCGCGCCATGGCGCAGGACCAGGTCGAGGTGATGGCGGCGCTCGGCTTCCCCCGCTTCATGGCGGCCGGCCACGACCGCGGCGCGCGCGTGCTGCATCGCATGCTCCTCGACCACGCCGACAAGGTCGAGCGCGCCGCGATCCTCGACATCATTCCGCAGCACCACCTGCTCAACAACCTGACGCGCGACTGGGGCCGGTTCTCGTGGCACTGGCTGTTCATGATCCAGCCCTACGATTTTCCCGAGCGGCTGATGGGCGCCGACCCGGACTACTTCATCTCGAAGAAGCTCGCCAAGACGCCGCAAGGCCTGAGCTTCTTCGGCAAGGAGGCGCTCGCCGAATACATGCGCTGCTTCCGCAATCCGGAAACCATCCACGCCATGTGCGAGGACTATCGGGCGACCTTCGGGATCGACCTCGCCATGGACACCAAGGATTTCGAGGCCGGCCGCAAGATCACCACCCCGCTGCTCCTGCTGTGGGGCGCGACCGGCGGCGTCGGCCGCAACCACCAGGCGGCCGAGATCTGGAAGCGCTACGCCGCCGACATCCGCGCCGCCAAGGCGCTGCCGTGCGGGCATTACCTCTCGGAAGAAGCGCCCGAAGAGACCTATCGCGAACTGCGCGACTTCTTCGCGGCGCGTGGCTAGACTGAGCCCCACTCAGTCGGCACACGGGAGGGGACGATGGAAGGCAGTGCTGTGCAGGCCGCGGCGGCGCCCCCACGCCGGCGCCCCTGGTACACGATCCTCTACGTGCAGGTGCTGATCGCGATCGCGGTCGGCGTCGCGATCGGCTACTTCGATCCCAAGCTCGGCATACAGCTGCGGCCACTCGGCGACGGCTTCATCGCGCTCATCCGCATGATGATCGCGCCGGTGATCTTCTGCACGATCGTGCACGGTATCGCCTCGATGGGCGACCTCAAGCGGGTCGGCCGGGTCGGCATCAAGACCCTGTTCTACTTCGAGGCCGTCTCGACAATTGCGCTGGTGATCGGCCTGATCGTCGCCGAGGTGATCCGGCCCGGCAGCGGCATGAACATCGATCTCGCGACGCTCGATACGAAGTCCGTCGCGACCTACATCACGCGCGCCAAGGAGGAAGGCGTTGTCGCGCACCTGCTCGGCATCATTCCGAACAGCTTCGTCGGCGCTTTCGCGAACGGAGACCTGCTGCAAGTCCTGCTGGTCTCGATCCTCACCGGCTTCTCGATCTCGTTCATGGGAAAAGTCGGCGTGCCGGTCGCGCGCGGCATCGACGTCGCGGCGCGCGTCTTCTTCGGCATCATCCGCATCATCGTGCGGGCGGCGCCGATCGGCGCCTTCGGCGCCATGGCCTACACGATCGGCTCGCAGGGCATCGAGGCGCTGAAGAAGCTGGTCGAGCTCATTCTCGTCTTCTATCTCACGTCGGGAATATTCGTCATCGGGGTGCTCGGCACGATCGCGTTTTTCGCGGGCTTCTCGATCTTCCGCTTCATCGGCTACATCAAGGACGAGCTGCTCATCGTGCTCGGCACCAGCTCGTCCGAGACCGTGCTGCCGCACATGATCGCCAAGATGGAGCACCTCGGCGCGTCGAAGTCGGTGGTCGGCCTGGTGATCCCGACCGGCTACAGCTTCAACCTCGACGGCACCAACATCTACATGACGCTCGCGGTCCTGTTCCTCGCCCAGGCCACCAACACGCCCCTCACGCTGTGGCAGGAACTCGGCATCCTGGGGATCGCGATGCTCACGTCGAAGGGCGCCTCGGGGGTCGCCGGGGCGGGCTTCGTCACGCTCGCGGCGACGCTTGCGGTCGTGCCCACCATTCCGATCGCCGCGCTGGCGCTGCTCGTCGGGATCGACAAGTTCATGAGCGAGTGCCGCGCGCTCACCAACCTGATCGGCAACGGCGTCGCCACCATCGTGATCAGCCGCTGGGAAGGCGAGCTCGACGCCAAGGCGCTGCACGAGACCATGGCGCACCCGATCAAGGTGGGCGAGGAGATGGAAGCGCTGCCGGCGTGATGCGCGGCGCCGGACGGCTCACAGCACGCAAAAGCACCGCAGCTCGACGCGGTGCGCTTTGCGCTCCGCGGTCGCGAGCGCAAGCGTGGTGTTGAGGAACGCAAGCTCCACCGCGCCGGTCTCGAACCGCATGAAGGTGCGGAAGAAGTAGCTCGCCGGATCGACCTCCTCGCCGCGCGCAAGGCGCGCCAGCACCTCGGGCGGCCCATGGCGCAGGCCCTGGCTCACCACCTGGACGATGCCGCCGCGCTCATCCTTGAGCGCATAGCGTGCATCGAGCTCGATCGCGCCGTCGTGCCGCCGGATCTGCCAGTCGGCGCCGCCCAGCACCTCGCCGCACAGCCGCGGCCCCGCGAATGTCCCGCCCGTGATGCTGACGACGCGGCGCTCCCCGAGCGGCGCCGCGCCCATGTTCACGAGCTCGCCGACCTCGGCCGAGATCGCCATGAGGAATTCGAGCTGGGGCGCCGCGGCGTCCGACATGGTGGCCTCCGACATGGCGCCGCCTAGCTTTCGGCCAATCCGGCAACGTGAGGAAGCTCCGCGTGGCGTTGCCCCGTGCGGGCGCGCCCTCGGCATGGCCGGCCGTGGGCAGCAAGCCCGCCGAGCCCGTCGCCAAGCCGGCCCCGAGGCCGAGCCCGGCCGCCCTGATGACGCCGCGCCGGGCGGCCGAATGGTCCCGATCGGTCATGCGCTCCCTCCCGGCATGGCGCCCGGCGGCGGCGCAACCCCGCCGCGATCGGCGCAATCTACCAGACCGCCGATGGCGCGACAGTCGTTGCCTCGCGCTCGGCGGCAAGTTCTGTTACTGCACGAGCGGGCGCGTCGCCGCGCCCGGCGGTCGGGGCGAGAGGCCGCCGCGAACATGGTGCGCTGGAGCAGGTGATGGGAGCCCGTGTGGCCGCCGCGCTGCGGCGGTTCGACGACAAGTTCGGCTGGAGCTGGCTCGGCGCCTGCCTGAGCGTCGCGATCATCGCGGCGGCTGCCGTCGTGCTCTACCGCAACCTGCGCGGCATCGACGTCGGCAAGGTGCTCGACGCCGTGCAGTCGACCCGGCCGCGCGACGTCGCGATCGCGGCCGGCTGGGTGGCCGGCGCCTATTTCACGCTGACCTTCTACGACCTGTTCGCGCTGCGCACGATCGGACGCCGCGACCTCTCCTACCTCGTCGCGGCGCTCGCCGGCTTCACGAGCTATGCGGTCGGCCACAATGTGGGCGCGAGCGTCTTCACGGGCGGCGCGGTGCGCTACCGGATCTATTCGACCTACGGCCTCTCGGCGATCGACGTGGCGAAGATCTGCTTCGTCGCCGGGCTCACGTTCTGGCTCGGCAACGCCGCGGTGCTCGGCCTCGGCATCTCCATCACGCCGTCCGCCGCCACCGCGATCGACCAGCTCCCGCCCTGGATCAACCGCACGCTCGCGCTCGTCACCTTGGCGATCCTGCTCATGTACGTGGCGTGGGTCTGGCGCACGCCGCGCGTCATCGGCCGCCACAACTGGGAAGTGGCGCTGCCCAACGGGCCGCTCACGCTGGTGCAGATCGCGATCGGCATCGTCGACCTCGGCTGCTGCACAGCCGCCATGTACATGCTGCTGCCCGATGAGCCCTATATCGGCTTCGTCGTGCTGGCGGTGATCTTCGTCGCCGCGACGCTGCTCGGCTTCGCCAGCCACTCGCCCGGCGGCCTCGGCGTGTTCGACGCCGCGATGCTGATCGCGCTGTGGCAATACGACAAGGAGCAGCTGCTGGCGGGTCTCCTGCTGTTCCGCCTGCTCTACTACATCACGCCGTTCGCCATCGCGCTCGCGATCCTGGGCGGCCGCGAGCTGTGGTTGAGCCTGCGGTCGCGGCCGCCCAGCACGATCGCCGCGGAGGAGCGCGGCCCGACGCCTCCGCCCGGACGCTGACCGCCACGCCATAGCCGCTTCGCCGCATGAGCTGGCTATTTGTGCATGATCTTATCCGAAAACCGGTTTCCACTTTTCGGGATCATGCTCTAAGTATCCGCCATGGCGCTCGACGACCAGCGGCGGACGTACGACGAGCCGGCCTCCTGGTTCGGCCGGCTCAAGCGCGCGCGGCTCGTTCTCATCGCGGGCGCGCTGGTGTTCCTGGCGCTCGACGGCATGGGCGTGCTCACGACGCTGCAGGCGGCGATCGGCTTCGTGATCGTGGCCGGGGCGGCGCTGATCGATTTCGGCGGCGCCGGGGCGCAAGCCCCCCTGGGAGTCACGCTCGAGGGCACGCCGCTCGCCACCGACTGGCTGGTCGAGGCGGTGCTGTCCGGCCTTCCCGATCCCGTGATCGCGCTCGACCGCCGCAGCAACGTGGTCGGGTCGAATGCGGCCGCGCGCCAGATCGCGCCGGCGCTCACGCGTGGCACGCCGCTGCTGCTCGCGCTGCGCATCCCCGAAATCAACGAAGCGGTCCGGCGCGCGATGGAGAGCGGCGAGACCCAGCGCGTCGAGTTCTTCGAGAAGGTCCCGACCCACCGCTGGTCGGAGGCCTTCATCGTGCCGGTCGCGCTCTCGGCCGCGGTCGCGGGCCGGCGCGAGCTCGTGTTCGTCACGCTGCACGATCTCACGCCGATCAAGCAAGTCGAGGAAATGCGCGCCGACTTCGTCGCCAATGCGAGCCACGAGCTGCGCACGCCGCTCGCCTCGCTCTCCGGCTTCATCGAGACGCTGCAGGGCCCGGCGCGCAACGACACGCAGGCGCGCGAGCGGTTCCTCGACATCATGAAGGCGCAGGCGAACCGCATGGCGCGGCTGATCGACGACCTGCTCTCGCTCTCGCGCATCGAGCTCAAGGCGCATGTCCAGCCCGCGCACCAGGTCGACCTCGCGCCGATCGTGCGCCAGGTGGCGGACGGGCTGCAGACGCTCGCGCGCGACCGCGGCGTCGAGGTCAAGATCGCGATGCCGCCCGAGGCGCTGTTCGTGCGCGGCGACCGCGACGAGCTGATCCGCGTATTCGAGAACCTGATCGAGAACGCGCTCAAGTACGGCGCCGCCGGCAAACGGGTCGAGATCACGCTCGCGCGCGACACCGGCGACAGCGAGGCGGCCGTCGCGGTGCGCGATTATGGGCCGGGCATCGCGCCCGAGCACCTGCCGCGGCTGACCGAGCGGTTCTACCGGGTCGACGTGGCCGAGAGCCGGGCGCAGGGCGGCACCGGCCTCGGGCTCGCGCTGGTCAAGCACATCCTGCACCGCCACCGCGGCCGGCTCACCGTCGATAGCGCGCCCGGCAAGGGAGCGACATTCACGGTGCGGCTGCCGCTCGAACCGCGGAAATAGCGGCCACTGAGATTGCTGCATTTTCTAGCTTTTGCTCGCCCAGCGGGATTGCGCGGAAGTCGGCGGGCGGCCGTTGAAATTCCTCCTGTTATCCCAGTTGGGTTACTCTGCCAAAATTGGACACGGACGCCTCATTTCCGCCGGGCATTGAGATCGTTCAGTTTTCCGTCGTGGCTTTGTTTCTGCGTTCTGGAATTTTGCCGACGCCGCTGGCTGCTCGCTCTTTTCGCCCAGGTATTATAATACCTCACAGCAAGTCGACGGCATCCGCCCGCATCATTTCACGCTGGTTCGCGACGGACGCTCGTCGAGCTGGGCGTCGGCTTCTATGCCAATACGCTCGCGCAAAAGCCACGGCTACTGCAATGCCCATACCCCACATCATCCCGCCGCCCATCGTCATGATCATTCGCTCGTCCTCATTCGGCCGCCTCTGAAAGAACTCCGCGTTCGGTCGTATCTTCCGAGATTCGGGCATACTCGCCCGGCAGGCGCCACCCCTTTATCAATCCGTAGATGGCCGGAATGACCACTAAGGTCAGAACGGTTGACGACATCATGCCGCCAATCATGGGAACGGCAATACGCTGCATCACTTCCGAGCCGGTACCGGTGCTCCAGAGGATCGGCACCAAGCCTGCCATGATGGCCACAACCGTCATCATCTTCGGCCGTACACGCTCCACCGCGCCCACCATGATCGCCTGATGCAGGTCGGCCCGCGTAAAAGACCAGCCTTCCCGGACACGCCTATCCTTCACTTCCGCCATCGCCTGCTCGAGGTAGATCAGCATGACGACGCCGGTTTCCGCGGCAACGCCAGCGAGGGCGATGAAGCCGACCGCAACCGCAACCGACATGTTGAAGCCAAGCCACCACATCAGCCACACGCCGCCGACAAGGGCGAAAGGCAAGGAAAGCATCACGATGAGCGTTTCGGTGAGCGCGCGGAAGTTGAGGAAGAGCAGGAGGAAGATGATGAGCAGCGTCACCGGCACGACGATCTTCATTCGCGCCTCGGCACGTTGCAGATACTCGAACTGCCCGCTCCAATCGATTGAATAGCCGGGCGGCAGCTTCACCGTCGCCGCAACAGCCTTTTGAGCGTCGGCGACATAGCCACCGAGGTCGCGCCCGTTGATGTCAACGTAGACGTAAGTTGTGAGCTGACCATTCTCCGTGCGGATCGATGTCGCGCCGCGCGTAAGCTGCACCGTAGCGATCTCGCCTAACGGTATGGCGCCGCCGCCCGGGAGCGGCACCTCGACGTCGGTTGCGATCGCCTGCGGGTTCGAGCGCAAGTCGCGTGGATAGCGGATCGTCACGCCGTAGCGTTCGCGTCCTTCGACTGTGGTGGTGACGGTTTGACCGCCGAGCGCCGTTGCAATGACATCCTGGACATCGCCGATCGCGAGCCCGTAGCGGCCGAGCGCTTCGCGATTCGGCACGATATCGAGGTAATAGCCGCCGATGACACGCTCCGCATAGGCGCTCGACGTGCCGGGCACGGTCCTCAGGACGGCTTCGATCTGGCGTGCGATCTTCTCCATCTCGCCGAGATCTGTGCCGAAGACCTTGACGCCGACCGGCGTGCGGATGCCGGTCGCCAGCATGTCGATGCGAGCCCGAATTGGCATGGTCCAGGCGTTCGACACGCCGGGGAACTGCAACGCCTTGTCCATCTCGGCCTTGAGGCTGTCGATGGTGACACCGGGCCGCCATTGCGACTTCGGCTTGAGGTTGATGATTGTCTCGAACATTTCCGTGGGCGCCGGATCGGTCGCGGTTGCCGCGTGCCCCGCCTTGCCATAGACGGACTCGACCTCCGGGAAGGACTTTATAATCCGGTCTTGCATTTGCAGGAGTTCGGCAGCCTTCGTCACCGAGATGCCCGGCAGCGTCGTCGGCATGTACATCAGCGTTCCTTCGTTGAGGGTCGGCATGAACTCGGAGCCGAGCTGACGCGCCGGCCAGATGCTGATCGCGAGGGCAGCCAAGGCGAGGATGATCGTGAAGCTCTTCGCCTTCAGCACGCCGCTGATGATGGGCCGATAAACCCAGATCAGGAACCTGTTGAGCGGGTTCTTATGCTCCGGGATGATGCGGCCGCGGACGAAAATCACCATAAGCGCCGGCACCAGCGTCACCGACAGAAGAGCCGCCGCGGCCATCGAGAAGGTCTTGGTGAAAGCGAGCGGACCGAACATTCGGCCTTCCTGGGACTCCAGCGTGAAGATCGGCAGGAACGAAACGGTGATGACGAGCAAACTGAAGAACAGCGCCGGACCGACCTCGCTCGCTGCGTCGATCAAGATTTGCACACGAGGCTTGCCCGGCGGCGCACGCTCAAGATGTTTGTGCGCGTTTTCGATCATGACGATGGCGGCGTCGATCATGGCGCCGACCGCGATGGCGATACCGCCAAGACTCATGATGTTCGAGCCGAGCCCGATCGTCTTCATCGCTGCGAACGCCATGAGAATGCCAACCGGCAGCATCAGGATAGCGACGAGCGCGCTTCGGATGTGAAGCAAGAAGACGATGCAGACCAACGCCACGATGGCGCTTTCCTCAGCCAGCGTATGCTTCAAGGTCTCGATCGCCGCTTCGATCAGACGCGAGCGGTCGTAGACAGGCACGATCTCGACGCCCTTCGGCAGGCTCGGCAAGATATCCGCCAGCCGTTGCTTGACGTTATCAATCACCGTCAACGCATTCGCTCCGAAGCGCTGCAACACGATTCCGCTTGCAACCTCGCCCTCACCATTGAGCTCGGTGATGCCGCGCCGCTCATCCGGGCCGATCTCGACGCGCGCAACGTCCTTGAGGCGCAGGGGGACGCCGCTGTCGGTCCTGAGCACGATGTTTTCGAGATCGGCCGGCGATTTGATGTAGCCGCGGCCGCGCACCATGAACTCGAACTCGGAAAGCTCGAGTGTTCGCCCGCCAACATCGCTGTTGCTGGCGCGCACGGCATTGCGCACCGTAGACAGTGAGATTCCCTGAGCGCGCAGCCGCAGCGGATCGACGACGATATTATATTGCTTGACGAAGCCGCCTACGCTGGCGACCTCTGCCACACCCGGCGCCTTGGAAACGGCAAAGCGCACCACCCAATCCTGCAACGAGCGCAGCTCAGCGAGCGTCATGTTTTTGGCAACGACGGCATATTCGTAGACCCAACCCACCCCCGTCGCGTCCGGTCCAAGGACAGGAGTGACACCGGCTGGCAGACGCTGCGTCGCGGCATTGAGGTATTCGAGAACGCGGCTCCTGGCCCAATAGGGGTCGGTGCCATCCTCAAAAATTACATAGACATAGGAGACGCCGAAAAAGGAGAAGCCGCGCACCACCTTCGACTTCGGAACGGTCAGCATGGCCGTCGTCAACGGATAGGTGACCTGATCTTCGACCACCTGCGGCGCCTGACCGGGATATTCGGTGTAGACGATGACCTGAACGTCCGAGAGGTCCGGAATGGCGTCGAGAGGCAAAGTCTTGAGCGCGTAGACGCCAGCCCCGACAGCAAAGACTGTGCCGACGAGGATCAGGACGAGGTTGCGCGCCGACCAGGCGATGAGCCGTGTGATCATTGGGCGGGCTCCGCCGCAGCCATGCCGCTCAACGCAGCTTTCAGGTTGCTCTCTGCATCGATCAAGAAGTTCGCCGCCACGACGACGCGGTCGCCGGATGCGATCCCCGCTCGTATTTCGGTGAAGCCGCCCCCTTGTGTTCCGGTCGCGACCTCCTTCGGCTTGAACCTGCCTTCACCCATGTCGAGGATGACGATCTGCCGCGTACCGGTGTCGATCACCGCACTGTCGGGAACAGCCAAGACGGGATTACCGATGCCGGTCGCGATCTCGACATCGGCGTACATGTCCGGCCGCAACACGCCATCAGGGTTGGGGATTTCGATGCGAACCTTGGTCGTGCGAGCTTGCTTATCGACCTGCGGATAGATGAGGTTGACATGGCCCGTAAAAGTCCGCCCCGGGAAACTCCGCACCCGGATCGTCACGTTTTGTCCTGGCTTGATCGTCCCGAGGTCGTATTCGGGCACGTCGGCGAGCACCCACATCGTGGAGATGTCGGCGATCCGGAAGAGCACGTCGCCAGCCGCCGCTTTCATGCCGTCGATGGCGTTTCGCTCCAGCACGAAACCATCGCGTGGCGCATACCATGTGATGGCGAGCGGCACCTTGTGTGTGCGCTCCATCTCGGCGATGGCCTCGTCCCCTACGTTGAGGTTCTTGAGACGGCGGCGACTGCCATCGAAGCCGGGATTTGCAATGAGTTGCGCCGCCGCCGAATTGATATCCGGCGAATAGAGTTGCAGGAGCGGCTGGCCTTTACGCACCAGGTCGCCGGTGGTGATGTTTTCCACCTTGTCGATGAAAGCGTCGGATCGGGTTGCGACGACAGAGATGCGACGCTCGTCGAGTTGCACCGTGCCGGGCACGCGCACTTGCCGGACGATCACGTGATTGGCCACGATTTCCGATCGAACGCCGGTCCGCTGCAACTTTCCGGGCGCAACCCTGACAATGGAGGCGTCCTCATCTTCGCCGGCATAGACGGGAAGGTAGTCCATCCCCATGAAGTCCTTCTTCGGCACCGGCGAGGTGTCGGGCAGCCCCATGGGATTACGATAATAGAGAATCTTCTTCGGTTCGCTGGCCGCCGGAACAGCTGCGACGGTGGCCGGCCTATCATCGAAGCTGATGTCCTCGCTCGCATGGACCGGCAGGAATTCCCGTCCATCCGCGGTGGCCTTCGGAGCGGCGGCATAAGCCGGCCGGCCGTCCGGGTCGCGGTAATAGATCACGGGTCCCGAAGGCGCCGGCCTGACGCTCGCAGGAGGCGTTGCGGCGTGCTCGATCCAAGGGATGACGTCGAGCCAGGAGGTCAGCGTTGAGTTTACGGGCGGCAGCGCCAAGTCGCGATGCCCGGCCCAAAAGCCTCCAGCCCCCGCCGCCAGGACGGCGGCGAGGGTGAGACCTGTGCGGCCGATGCGCGTCACGGTACGACCTTGAACTCGAGCTTGTTCTCAAGCGTGCCAGTCTCGCCTTGCACCTTCGCGGCGAGCGAGAGCCGCCAGCCGCCCGCCATCACCAGAGCGGCTTTGAAACGGTAGACGCCAGGCTCCGTCGACGGCAGTTGCTCGATCGGCTCGGTCATGTCGGGCATGCTGTCCGGCGCCATATCGACACGTTTGGCGATGATCACCGCGTCCGGCACCGCCTTGGCGGATCGCTTGTCGACGAGGCGGACCGCCACGATGGCGCTGTCGCCCTTCTTGATCTCAACCTGGACAAGCTTGAATTCGTAATCGCCGATTTCGGCGCGGGCCGGCGAAGCTGCTCCCGCCCAAGCAAGCCCGATCAGCGCCGCGGCTGCGGCGTGTTTCATCTTCAGAAGGTTCATGTTCCTAGCTCACGGTTCATCGTTGACCGCACCGACGTGCGGCGGTCTCGTGGCGATGGCGCCACGCGCTCACGCCGCCCGGCGATCAACCGCGCGGCGCCAAGTCGGCTCAAAAAGAGCCGGCGATGAACTTAAGCTCGGGGAGGACGAAGCGGCGGGGACTGGGCGAGGACATCGCGCTCCATGTCACTATGCGGAGCGATCGTCTGGCCCTTCGTCGGCGAGAGCACGGAAGCCACGGCTGTCGGGGCAATCGTGACACTGCCCGCCATGCACGCGATAGCGAACGGACATGATTTTTGGTCATCCGGCGCCGCCGGCCCCTGGTGGGGACAGCAGGGCATGTCCGCCGACATCGACACGGGCTGCATGTCGCCCATGGGCACGTAAATCATCGCGGCTTCAGCCGATGATGCCACGACTGGGGCTATCAAAAGGCCAACGACCGCAAGGATCGAAAGCAGACGATGGAACAGAGACGTGTTCACCCTCCGACTATCCCACATGTTGCGGCGCGAGAGAAGAGGAGGCCCGTTCACATTTTCGGGGGTTAACGTTCCCGCGATCAGCCCGATGCACAGCCGCCACATGAATCGCAGCAAGCGTCCGCGCTCCAGGCCTCCCGTCCCTCCTTGATGAGGAACCAGACAATCGCCAGCGATGTGACGGAGTCGATCCACCACGAGCCGATTAGGTACTGAGCCGCCAAGCCAAGCACCACCATCATGGAGAGCCACCCGCACGTGATGGACTCCACCGCATCGGCGCGCAACGCTCGGCTGCCGATCTGCTCGGCGATTGCGATCTTGCGCTTGGCCAGCAGATACATGATAGGAATCGCCGCCAACGCGACCATCAGGCCGGTGGTCGAGAATTCTTGGGTATGGCGGATCCACAAGCTCCAGCCGGCGCTGAGCACGATGTAGGTCGCGAGGGCAAACAGCAGCGCGCCGCCGACCCAACTCGCGCGTTGTTCTGCCTGCTCCGAGAAATGCTGCCCGCACCGCAACTCGATCCTCAGCCGCCAGAGCAGGACCGCCGCCGAGGTCAGCTCGATCATGCTGTCGAGCCCAAAGACCAACAACGCGATGCTGTGGGCCGCGCAGGCGCTCCAGAGCGCCACAGTGGCCTCGATGACCATCCAGGTGATCGTGATCCATTCCAGCCAGAAGGCTTGCCGGACGAGATTGCTGCGTTCCGCTGCCTGCACCATGCTCATGCGCCGCCGATTGCCATGGCGAAGTGGGGGGCCATACCGCGCCTGTTTTGACCCCGCGCTGAACGTAACGGTAATTAAATACTTTGAAAGATTCCCGGCGGCCGTATTCGCGATTGTGGCCGCGAGCATGTTATCTCTGCTGAGAGTCGCGGGAGCGGATCGATGGATCACCATGATCACCACCACCACGATCATCACCACTCCCATCGTAGGCATGGGCATTCCCACCATGGCCCCCAAGGCTCGTCGCCGGCGAGCTTCGGCACGGCCTTCGCGACCGGCGCTGCGCTCAATCTCGGCTTCACGCTCGTCGAGTTGGGTGTCGGCTTCTATGCCAACTCGCTTGCGCTGATCTCCGACGCCCTGCACAATTTCTCCGACGTGATCTGCCTGCTGCTGGCGTGGGGCGCGGCCTGGCTCGCGACGCGGCAGCCGACGGCATCACGCACCTACGGATACCGGCGCGCCTCGATCCTCGCCGCGCTCGGCAATGCGGCGCTGCTGGTCGCCGCGACCGGCGCCATTCTGACCGAGGCCGGGCGCCGGCTGCTCGCGCCTGAGCCGATCTCGACCGGCGTCGTGCTGTGGGTGGCGGCGCTCGGCATCGTCATCAACACGGCGACGGCGCTCATGTTCATGCGGGGCCACGCGCACGACCTCAACGTCAAGGGCGCGTTCCTGCACATGGTGGGCGATGCGGTGGTCTCGCTCGGCGTCGTGATCGCGGCGCTGCTGATCCGCTGGACCGGCTGGCTGTGGCTCGATCCGGCCGTGAGCGTCGTCATCGCGGTCGTCATCCTGATCGCGACCTGGGGGCTGACCCGCGACGCGCTCAACCTCGCGCTCGACGCGGTGCCGGCCGGCATCGACCGCCATGCGGTCGAGGCGTATCTGGCGGGCCTGCCGGGCGTGACCGAGGTGCACGACCTGCACATCTGGGCGATGAGCACGACCGAGACCGCGCTGACGGCGCATCTGGTGCGGCCGAATGCCGGCCTCGACGACCGGCTCCTGGCCGACGCGGCGCACGAGCTCGACCGGCGCTTCGGCATCCGCCACGCGACGATCCAGGTCGAAGCCGGAGAAGCCGAGTGCCATCTCGCGCCCGCGCACGTCGTGTAGTCCAGGTTGAATTCAAGCTGGCCTATAGGAGATGAAGGGTTTGCGCACCCAATCGCGTGAGCTTTGCGCCGTACCCATTGTCACGTCACTTCACCTCACGCAACAAGACGCCGCAGCACTTTGGCCGGAACGCTCGGCCTGGATCGGCGGGCACGGCACCGAACCGTAGGAACAGAACACGCAGCAATCGCCCGGCTTCGGCCGCAGCGTCGCGCCGCAGCCCGTGCATAAATAAATAGAAAAACCGGCAGGCATCGGTCGGCATCGCCTCGGCCTTCGCGGTAGCGCAGTGCGGACAGGTGATCACGGACTCAAGGGTCATGGGTTCTCCGTTATCGGACGTCCGAGGCTCCGGTCGACAAGGATGGCCATAAACGTCCAACTCGATCACTGCCGCGCTTGCCGCCGATAAAGCGCAAAACCGACCAAGCCGAGGCAGATGACAAGCGCCGGCATCACCACATAATCGGCGTGGGCAAGCCAGCCTGTAAGCCCGATGGCTCCGAAGGCGACCGGAAGCAGCGGCGTGGCGCAACAGATGGCAGCCAGCACCGCGCCGACGGATCCCGTTGCAAATGAGGGCGCGGTCGCGCATGGCGGGTCAGCCCTTCGGCGCGGACGGGTAGCCCGCCTTGGTGGTGGCGTCGGTGAGCGCGGTCACGTCGACGTGGCTGTCGTCATACGTCACGGTCGCCGTCTTGTCCTTGAAGGACACGACGGCCGTAGCAACGCCCGGGACGCGCTCCAGGCTCTTTTTGACGATGAAGGGGCAGTCCGCGCAGTACATGTTCTGCACTGCCAGGGTGACGATCCTCTCCGCCGCCGACGCGGCGGATGAGGCCAGCAGGCCGACAGTGAGGACGGCAACGGCGAGCGGCGTTTTCATGGATTTCTCCTGTCACGAGTTGAGGAACCAGGGTGCGATGAAGTCGAAGCCAAGCGCCGCAACGATAAGCATGGTGGCTACGATGAGCCCGGCCTTGACGAGACGGCTCGGCAGCGGGCGGCCGCACGCCGCGCCGTCAGCACAGGCGAGCTTGGAGGGCCGGTAGGCCAGCCAATAGCCGGCGCCGAGGCAAGCGATGGTCGCGGCGATGAAATAGGGTTGGTAGGGCGCCAGCCGCGTGAAGTTGCTGATCCAGGCGCCGCTGATGCCCAGGCCGAACAGCGCAAGCGGCAGGATGCAGCACGACGTGGCCGCGAGCGCGCCGATCAGTCCACAGGCCGCCAGCCATGTTTGGCCGGGCGCGGGGACCGTCTGTTGTTCATGGTTGATCGTCATATCGACAGGATGCATCCTGTAGCGACTACAGGATCAAGGACTATTGCATGGATGACGTCACGTCTTCGCGAGCCGCCGGTTTGCCGATCGGCGAGCTGTCCACGCGCAGTGGCGTCAACATCGAGACCATCCGCTATTACGAGCGGATCAAGATGCTGGCCCCGCCGCCGCGCTCGGCCAGCGGTCGCCGCGTCTACGGCGTGAACGACCTGCGAATTGTCGCCTTCATACGGCGGTCACGGGAACTTGGCTTCTCGCTCGGCGAGATCCGCGCCCTGCTTCGCCTCGGCGGCCCGGAAAAAGCCTCATGCCGCGAAGTCCGTACCATCGCGGCGCATCATCTCGAAGACATTCGCGCCAAGCTCGCGGACCTGAAGAAATTGGAGCGCCTGCTGGCGAAAACCGTCGCCAAGTGCTCGGGCAGGATGGCGCCCGATTACCCGGTGCTGGATATCCTCGATATCGCGCGCGCCCCCTAAAGGAGCAGCACGCCGCGTCGCCGCGCGTCAGGTTGATCTGTGCGATCCGTCACAGGACAGCCGAAGGGTCGACCACGCCGGCCACCGACCCCGGCTTGAACCTTTGTTCGGGTGGCGTTGACGAATGAATCGAGTGCGCGCGATCGATTTTGCGCGCGTGCGACCGGCTCGGCGCCCAACGGCTGATCGAAAGTCTGGTCAAAGCCGGGTGGACGCATGAGCACGGCGAAGAGGCTGGCTGTGATCGCCGCGGGTTACGCGCTCGCGGTCGTCGGCGGCCTCGCGGCTGTCGCCGTCAATGAGTTGCGCATGCCGGCCGACATCGCCGAGACCTCGCCCGGCATGGTCGCCTTCGGCGACATGATCCTTTTCGTGCTGGCCACGGGCTTCCTCAGCCTCGCGCCGACCTGGTTGCTGCTGAAGCTCGGCGTCGAAAAGGCGCCGCGCGCCGTGGTGGCCATCGAGCTCCTGATGGCCGCGGCCGGACCGGCCAGCTGGCTGACGCTTGTCCACATGGCGGGCGGCGACCGCGTGCCGGACCCGCCTACGACCGCCGGGCAACTGTTCGGCCTGCTCATCGCCTTCGGCGCCATCCCGCGCATCGTTGCGGGCCCGGTCCTGGTGGTGATCGAGGGCGTGACGTTCCTCCTCGTCCGCGGACGCGTTGCGCGCGCGCTCCTGGCGGCGGCGATGCTGATGGACCTCGTCCCGCTCGGCATGTTCGTGCTGCATTTGGCGCACAGCCGCTAGTGCCGCGAACGACCTGCAAGGCGGACGGAGGCGTCACTCAGCCGATTGATGGGCGGATTCAAACGCGCAAAGCCCTTCCGTCTCTGGTAAAGAAAAGTGCCGCGAGCCCGAAGCTCGCAGGCGTGTAGAATCGCCGCCGGCATCTCTGGAATCTGTCATGCAGTCCCATCTCCCGGTTGGAGACAGCGGCGCCCTCGTATTCGCGACCACGGCCGACGGCCTCAGATTGCCGGTCATCGACGTTACGCATCCGACGTTCGCCATTGCGGACGATCCCGCGAGCTTCGCGGCGAGGCGCGATGCGTTCCTGGCCTGGGACCGTCGCAACCGCCGCATACCCAGGATCGTCACGCGGCTGCTCATGCGGCTGGCGGCGCGGCGCTCGCTGCTGCTCCGGAAGATCCTGGCGTCGGACAACGACTATCTCGACAGCATCTCGACCTACATTCTCAAGCTCGGCGCGGACCATCTGCCGCCCGGCTTCGACAGCCCGGTGGACCGCAAGCTCGCGGCGGCGCCGCACGTGACGCTGGTCCGGCTGCGCATGCAGCAGATCGCCCGCCTCCTGGCGGAGGCGCTCGTCGCACCGCTCGCCGCGGCACCTGCCGCGCCGCTGCATCTCGTCAACATCGCGGGCGGGCCGGCGCTCGACAGCATCAACGCGCTGATCATCCTCGCGCGCCCACACGCAACGCTGATCCACCGTCCGATCACGATCCACGTCGTCGATGCGCAGCAGGACGGCCCGACCTTCGGCGCGCGAGCGCTTCTCGCGCTCACCGCGCCCGGAGCGCCGCTGCACGAGTTCGAGGTCCAATTCCAGCACCATGCCTACAACTGGAACGACACCGCGCCGCTCGCGCGCCTGCTTGACGGCCTCGCGGCGCGTGGCGCCATCATCGCGGCCTCGACGGAGGGCGGCCTGTTCGAGTACGGCACCGACGACGCTGTCGTCGCCAACCTCACCGTGCTCGCGCGGGCTGGCGTGCCGATCGTCGCGGGCTCGGTCACGAGCTCGAGCGAGGCGCGCAAGCGGATGCTCGCGCAGACGAGATTCCGGATTTTTCCACGCGGCCTGGAAGGCTTCGCGCCGCTCGCCGAGCGGGGCGGCTACGCGATCGCCGAGAACCGCACCGCCATCGTGAGCGAGCAGGTGCTGCTGCGGCCACGGACGTGGTGTAGAGAAGATTAAGGCGGGGATGGCCGGATGAGCCCGGCCACGACGGAACTCGCAAATAGTCCAATATTCACATATACATACTCTGTCATCCAACTGTCATCGAACTAACATAAAACCGCGGCATGGCCGGCGTACCACTGACATCAACCTGGCGGCAGCACAAAGCATCGCGGTCGGCTGTCGCGGGTGCCCCGGTCGCCGAAACTCAATCCCACAACACGATATCGGCAACGCGGAAGTCGACAACGCGACAGCGCGTTCGGCAGCGCGCGCGCATTGGCTTTCGCCGGTGACAACTTGTTCTGCGGCCGCAGGGCCGGTCTAGTGGCGCTCCGACATCGTTTCATCGAGAGATCGATTTACCGAGAAACGGAGCGCCTGATGCCATCAGCCAGGAGGCAATCCGTGGTCGACGTCGCGTTGCAAGGCGGCGCACTGGCAGAGCCGGTTTCCGTGAACCGCGCCAAGACGCTGGGCAAATTCCGCATCGTCGACGGCGGATTCCGTCAACTGACCCGGGCCGCCGCCGTCAGCGTGCTGGTGATCCTCGGCGGCGTCATCCTCTCGCTCCTCATCGGCGCCTGGCCGGCCATCAAGGAATACGGATTCGGGTTCCTGACGACCGAGCAGTGGGACCCGGTCGCCGACAAATACGGCGCGCTGGCGCCGATCTACGGCACCATCGTGACGTCGCTCATCGCCATGCTGATCGCGGTCCCGCTCGGGCTCTTGATCACGCTGTTCCTCACCGAGCTGTGCCCGCTGTGGCTGCGGCGGCCGATCGCCATCGCGATCGAGCTGCTCGCCGGCATTCCCAGCATCATCTACGGCATCTGGGGACTGTTCGTGTTGGCGCCGTTCCTGCAAGCGTGGGTGCAGCCGGGGCTGATCAAGGGCCTTGGGTGGATCCCGTTCGTCGGCAATCTCTTCGAGGGGCCGCCGTTCGGCATCGGCATGTTCACGGCCGGCCTGATCCTCGCCATCATGGTGCTGCCCTTCATCACGTCGGTGTCGCGCGACGTGTTCGAGGCGGTGCCGCCGGTGCTCAAGGAGGCGGCCTACGGGCTCGGCTGCACCACCACCGAGGTGGTGCGCCATGTGGTGCTGCCCTACACGCGCGTCGGCGTGATCGGCGGCGTCATGCTGGCACTCGGCCGCGCGCTGGGCGAGACCATGGCGGTCACCTTCGTGATCGGCAACGCGCACCGGGTCTCGGCCTCGCTGCTCGCGCCCGGCACCACCATATCGGCGACCATCGCCAACGAGTTCACTGAAGCCGTCGGCGATCTCTACACCGCCTCGCTGATCGAGCTCGGCCTGATCCTGTTCGTGATCACCTTCATCGTCCTCGCCATCGCGCGCTACATGCTGATGCGCATCGAACGCCGGGTGGGATGAGCGCCATGACCCTCTACGAACGCCGCAAGCTGAAGAACGGCATCGTCATCTTCTTCGCGCTGCTCGCGACCGCGATCGGCCTGGGTTGGCTCGCCGTCATCCTCGGCACCCTCGTCTACAACGGCGCCGCCGGGCTATCGCTGGCGGTGTTCACCCAGAACACGCCGCCGCCGGCCGCACAGGGCGGCGGCCTGCTCAATGCGATCGTCGGCAGCCTCATCATGACGACGATCGCGGTCGCGATCGGCACGCCGGTCGGCATCCTGGCGGGAACCTTCATGGCCGAGTACGGACGATTTTCGCGGCTCACGCCCTTCGTCCGCTTCATCAACGACATCCTGCTGAGCGCGCCCTCGATCGTGGTCGGCCTGTTCATCTACGACATCATGGTCCCACCGATGCACGGCTTCTCGGGGATCGCGGGTGCGATCGCGCTCGCCGTGCTGGTGATCCCGGTGGTGGTGCGCACCACCGAGGACATGCTGTCGCTGGTCCCGCGCGAGCTGCGCGAGGCCGCGAGCGCCCTCGGCATGCCGATCGCCTACGTCATCGGCAAGGTGTCCTACCGCGCGGCGCGCGCCGGCATCGTCACCGGCGTCCTGCTCGCGGTCGCGCGCATCAGCGGCGAAACCGCGCCGCTCCTGTTCACCGCCTTCAACAACCAGTTCTTCAGCGCCAACCTATTGCGGCCGATGGCGAGCCTGCCAGCCGTCATCTTCTTCTTCGCGCTCAGTCCGTACGAGGAATGGAAAGCCCTCGCCTGGACCGGCGCCCTGATCGTCACCCTGGCGGTGCTCGCCCTGAGCATCACCGCCCGTGCGCTCGCGTCACCGAGGAAAGCGTCATGAGCATGGCCTCCGCCCACAGTTTAACCCCGGTTCCGGTCGCCAGCCACGCGCCCGAGACGGGGGCCCTGGAAGAGAAGGTGGCGGTGCGCAATCTCAACTTCTTCTATGGCTCGAACCGCGCGCTCAGGGACATCAACGTCTCGCTCTACACCAAGCGGGTCACCGCCTTCATCGGCCCCTCGGGCTGCGGAAAATCGACGCTGCTGCGCGTCCTCAACCGCGTCTATGATCTCTATCCGAACCAGCGCGCCGAGGGCGAGGTGATGCTCGACGGCAAGAACATCCTGGCGCCCGGGCAGGACCTCAACCTGCTGCGCTCGCGCGTCGGCATGGTGTTCCAGAAGCCGACCCCGTTCCCGATGTCGATCTACGAGAACATCGCCTTCGGCATCAGGCTGTACGAGCGCCCCAACAAGGCCGAGCTCGAACTCGCGCGTCGAGCAGGCGCTGCGCCGCGCCGCGCTATGGGACGAGGTCAAGGACAAGCTCAACGCCAACGGCTTGAGCCTCTCGGGCGGACAGCAGCAGCGCCTGTGCATCGCGCGCACCGTCGCGGTGAAGCCCGAGGTGATCCTGCTCGACGAGCCGTGCTCGGCGCTCGATCCGATCTCGACCGCCAAGATCGAGGAGCTGATCGACGAGCTCAAGGACGACTACACGATCGCGATCGTCACCCACAACATGCAGCAGGCGGCGCGCTGCTCCGACTACACCGCCTTCATGTACCTGGGCGAGCTGGTCGAGTTCGACACCACCAGCAAGATGTTCACCACGCCGGCCGAGCGGCGCACGCAGGACTACATCACGGGCCGCTTCGGCTGACGCGGCACCGATGGCGCGGCTCAACGCCGGCGCGAGAATGCGAGGACGCAAATGACGATGTCGGAACACACGATCAAGGCCTTCGACGCGGACCTGCAGGATCTCACCCGCGTCGTCGCCGAGATGGGCGGCCTTGCCGAGCGGCTGGTCGTCAACTCGATCGAGGCGCTCGACAAGCGCGACCTCGCGCTGGCGCAACGGGTCGTCGCCGACGACGCCAAGATCGACGCGCTGCAGCGCGAGATCGAGGAGAAATCGATCCTCACCATCGCGCGGCGCCAGCCGATGGCGGTCGACCTGCGCGAGGTGGTCGGCGCGCTGCGCCTCTCCAACGACCTCGAGCGCATCGGCGACCTCGCCAAGAACATCGCCAAGCGCGTCGGCGCGCTCGACGGCGACTTCCAGCCGCAGCAGGTGATGCGCGGGGTCGAGCACATGGCCGATCTCGTGCTCGCGCAGATCAAGGAAGTGCTCGACAGCTTCGCGCACCGCGATGCCGCCAAGGCGCTGGCGGTCTGGCGCGGCGACGAGGAGATCGACGCGGTCAACAACTCGCTGTTTCGCGAGCTCCTCACCTACATGATGGAAGACCCGCGCAACATCAGCTACTGCATCCATCTCCTGTTCTGCGCCAAGAACATCGAGCGCATGGGCGACCACGCCACCAACATCGCCGAGACCGTCTACTACATGGTCGAGGGACACGCGCTCGCCGAGGAGCGCCCGAAGGGCGACACCACTGCCGTGACGCATGTTCCGTTCAAGAGCTAGCGCATTCGAGGGTCGACACGGTTTAGCCGACAAGGACAGGCGCACAATGATCCAACCGGGAGGTCGCATCGCATGACGGCCCGCATCCTGATCGTCGAGGACGAAGAACCGCTCACGATGATCCTGCGCTACAACCTCGAATCCGAGGGCTACGCGGTCGACGCCTCGGGGCGCGGCGACGAGGCCGAGCTGCGCCTCAAGGAAACTCCGCCCGACCTCGCCGTGATCGACTGGATGCTGCCCGGCCTCTCGGGCATCGAGCTGATCCGGCGCCTGCGCGCCAAGCCCGAGACGCGCCGCCTGCCCATCATCATGCTCACCGCGCGCGGCGAGGAGGGCGAGCGCGTGCGCGGGCTCGCGACCGGCGCCGACGACTACATCGTCAAGCCGTTCTCGGTCCCCGAGCTGCTCGCCCGCATCCGCGCGCTGCTGCGCCGCTCCAAGCCCGAGCGGGTCGCGTCGCTGCTCTCGGCCGGCGACATCGAGCTCGACCGCGACACCAAGCGCGTCTCGCGCTCCGGCCGCGAGGTGCCGCTCGGGCCGACCGAATTCCGCCTGCTCGAATTCCTGCTGGAGAACCCCGGCCGCGTCTTCTCGCGCGAGCAATTGCTCGACCAGGTGTGGGGCCGCGACGTCTACATCGACGAGCGCACCGTCGATGTGCATGTCGGGCGTCTGCGCAAGGCGCTCAACCGCGGCCGCATGCCGGACCCGATCCGCACCGTGCGCGGCGCCGGGTATGCGCTCAACGACCGCTTCGGCAAGACGGCGGCCTGAACGAAGTGCCCGCCGTCCGTCGGCAGCCTCCATCGGCGCCTTGCGCGCGCTACGCCTTGTAGCGCGGCATCAGCGATACCGCATTGCCACGCTCGATCGCGGCGAGATCCGCCGGGCCGAACAGGCCGACCGCGCGCAAGCCGGCTGCCGTGTCCTTGGCGGTCAGGAACGGAAAATCGGTCCCGAACACGATCTGCCCCGGCGTCACCAGCTTGGTGAGCGCCGCGAGCGGATGGATCGTCATGGCGTTGGCGGTGTCGTAATAGAACCGCTCCATGTAGTAGGCCGGCCCCCGCGGAAGCCGCTGCTGCAGGTCCTTGCGCGCCGCGAAGTAGTACGTGAAGCGCTGCATCAGGAACGGCGCCGTGCCGCCCGCGTGCGAGAAGATCCATCTGATCTCGGGGAAGCGCTCCGCCGTGCCGCTGAACAGGAGGCTCGCGATGGTGCGCGTCGTGTCGGTGCCGAGCTCGATCAGCGGATCGAACACGTCCGGCACCAGGTTGCGGCAGCAGTCGTTGCGGAACGGATGCGTGTAGACGATCGCCTTGCGCCGGTTGAGCTCCTCCATGACGGGCGCGAATGCCGGATCGCCGAGGAATTTTCCCTGATAGTCGGTCATCATGCAGATGCCGTCCATCTTGAGCGTATCGAGCGCGTAGGCGATCTCGCGCAGCGCGCCCTCGACGTCGGGCAACGGCACTGTGGCGAACATCCCGAAACGGCCGGGATGATCGGCGATCAGCCTGGCACCGAACTCATTGGTCTCGCGCGCGAGCGCACGCGCCGCGTCGTAGTTGCCGAAGAAGACGCCGGGCTCGCTGATCGACAGGATGGAGGTCGCGACGCCGCCCTTGTCCATGTCGTCGAGCGACTGGGCAACCGTCCACTTCATCAGCGGCACCTGGCCGGTGCGGCGCCCGGCGATCTCGGCGATGAAGCCGGGGGACGACAGGTGATGATGCGTGTCGATGCGGAACGGCGTGTCGCTCGCCGCCGCTTGCGCGCGCGCCGGCGCGGCGCCGAGGAGCCCAGCGGCGGACGCCGCCACGCCGCCGAGAAACGCGCGCCGGCTGCAGCAAGCACCGGCGTGGTTCGATTGCCCATTATCGCACGCGAATGGACGATCGCCGGCGGCGCACATCGCGGTCATGCCGACCTCCCGAGGGCTCGGGCGGAGGACGCTCCTCCGCCGCGCCGCATTAGGCCGCAGTCCCGACGCTGCGTAAAGCTGCCAGCGCCCGGTTCGGCAAGACGGCGTGAGCCGATGAAGAGTGGCGAATAGCGAGTGGCAAATAGACGGCATCGCGCAGGTCGAGCCACTCGCTATTCGCTACTCGCCATTCGCACGGGCGCAGCAGAACTAGCGCATCGTCGCATTCTGCGCTCCCGCCCCGACCGTGAACGTGATGTTCGCGACCGGCGGGAGCAGCGCCGGTCCGCCCGGCGTCCGCAGGGCGATGAGCCGCGTCAGCCGGGTTCGCGGGCCTCTCCTCGAGGCGTGAACGGCGGATGAGTAAGCAAAATGAGGGGAGGCCTTCGCAAGACGCTTCGTAGAACCGCGTAGTGCGTCAAGCACACGCGGTCTACGGCCGTTCCCGGCCTGTCCCTCAGCCGTTCATGCGATCAGGAACAGTGACGTTGGGTTAGATGGCACGGCGCCTGCACTCCCTCTCCCCGTTCTTACGGGGAGAGGGTTGGGGTGAGGGGCGCTGAGTTTCCGCGAAATAGGTCGTTCGCAACGACTCGCGGAGACGCCCCCTCACCCCGACCCTCTCCCCCTGAAAGGGCTGTCATATTCACACATCTTGCCGGGGCCTTTGATGGCTGATTCCGTGGAGCATTCCATGATTCGCGGGAGCATCCGATGTTTTGGGCCGAATATGGACTGGGGCGGTTTGGCGACGTGCGCCGGCAAAAAGGGGGGCCTTGTTGCATGCGGCGCTGGTCGAGCGACCGTGTTCGTGCATCCTTCGGCTGGCTGGAACGCGGGCGCGGGAGATTCGCTTTACCCGGTTCCTGCGCAACAGGTTTGTGACGGCGGCCGAGATGGCATCGCATGCTGCGGAGCGTACAGCCGCGCGGGCAGCGAGGCGTGATGTCGTGGTGATCCAGGATACGAGTGAACTGACCTTGGGAGGGCAGCGGGGGAAGGCGCGCGGCTATGGACCGGTCGGCAAGGGCGGCGCGTTGCGTGGCCTTCTGTTGCATGCGGTTTTGGCGATGGATGCCACGACCCGCGGGCTGCTCGGGCTGGTCGACGCCAAGGTGTGGAATCGCGATACCGGCAAGGTCACGGCGCGTCGCTCGCGCCCGACCACGGAGAAGGAATCGCAGCGCTGGCTTGATGGCACGACGCGCGCTGGCGAAGTCTTGGCGCAGGCTGCGAGCATCACCGGCGTATCGGACCGGGAGAGTGATATCTACGAGCACTTCGCACGGCGGCCGGGCAACGTTGAGCTGATCGTGCGGGCCTGCCAGAACCGCAAGATCGCGACAGACGATGCGGCGCAGATCGATCTGCTGTTCGCCCATGTCGACCGGCTGCCGGAACAAGGCCCGTTGACGGTCAAGATCCCGGCCGCGCCGGGGCGCAAGGAGCGCATGACGCAGCTCGCGGTACGCTTCTCGCGTGTCACGTTGTGCAAGCCGCGACATGGGGCGGCACCCGATCTGCCCGACACGATCGCCCTGACCATGGTCGACGTCCGCGAGACGTCGACGCCCGATGACGGCAAGCCCATCCATTGGCGCCTGCTAACGACGCACGCGGTCACGACGCTCGCCGAGGCACGCAGAATTGTCGATCTCTATCGAATGCGCTGGACCATCGAGGAGTTCTTCGCCACGCTCAAGACGGCAGGCTTCGACATCGAGGCGGCCGAGATCGGTGCCCCGCAAGTCATGATCAAGTTCGTCACCGCCGTCACGGTGGCGGCCGTGACCGTGATGCAACTGGTCAAAGCCCGCGACGGAACCACCAGCCAGAGCCTCGCTGACGCGTTCGAACCGGCCGACCAGCCAATCCTCGAAGCCGTATCGGCACAGCTCGAAGGCAAGACCGCGCCGCAAAAGAACCCCCACCCAAAAGGCTCCCTTGCCTTCGCGGCCTGGGTCATCGCCCGTCTCGGCGGCTGGACCGGCTACTATGGCAAGCCAGGTCCACGGGTGATGCGCCGAGGTCTCGATGACTTCCAGCGCATCAAATACGGCACCGCCCTGAGGCTCCAAAATGTGTGAATCTGAGAGCCCTGAAAGGGGGAGAGGGAGCGCGGGCGCCGTGCCAACAAAATGCGATAGTCTTGCGATGCGGCCCCGCGCCTCAGCGGCCGATGCGCCGATCGCGCCGCGCTGCCGCGGGCTGGTAGGCGACGCGCGAGTGATAGTTGCAGTAGGGCAGGCCATCGAGGGGCGCGCCGCCGCAAAAGAAGAACTCGGCCGTGCCGGGATCGCCGATCGGCCAGCGGCATTTGCTCTCGTTCAGCTCGAGCAGCGTGCAGCGCTGGCCGAGCGGAATGATGTTCTCGATCAGCTCCGGCTCGGGCTCGACGTCCGTCTCGTACATCTGGGCGAGCGCCGTGTTGCCGCGCATCGCCGGCCGGGCCAGCCGCATCATGTGGCCGGGCGCGCGTGGCTTGCGCGGCCGCGGCGCGGTCGACGACGGGCTCTTGGCGCGGCCGGACAGCCCGAGCCGATGCACCTTGCCGATCACGGCGTTGCGGGTGATGCCGCCGAGCTCGGCCGCGATCTGGCTCGCGGACAGACCCTCGGTCCATAATTTCTTTAGAAGCTCCACCCGCTCGTCAGTCCACATCATCTTGTCTCTTTTTGCCCTGTTGTGACCGTGCCGAGGGGCGGACAGCCCGACGGATTTCGACAGAATCCATCTCCAGCCTCCGGCAATGGGAAATTGCCGTCGGGTACGCAGGACACAGATAAAAACTCAGGAAGCCGTCCGCCGCACGATATGTCGTAGTCCAGTCTTCAAAACCTACTATATGGCGCGACTCGCACGCAAGAGTTGGCGCAACTCGCTTCCACATGTTCCTCTGGTATTATTTCTTGCACTGCACCAATTCGGCGCCACCGATTGATCACGGCCGCTCATGCGGGCCATCAAGATCGTCGTGTTGACACCCCACGGCGCCGACCTAAAATGCCCAATGTGCCGCCCTGGAAGGCGGCACATTTCATTTCGCCGCACCTTCAACTGGCGCATGTTCGGCGACGGTCCCGCTGTCCTGGTCCGGGGCTCGCCTTCGCCGTCACGTGCACCAAGCCGTCAAAGCGGGCCACATCGTGACGTCGCACCTGATGCCGACCTTCGCGCGCGTCGACCTCGCCTTCGAGCGGGGCGAAGGCGCCTGGCTCATCGCCACCAACGGCGAGCGCTATCTCGACTTCACGTCGGGCGTCGCCGTGAACGCGCTCGGCCACGCCCATCCGCGCGTCGCCGCCGCGGTCGCCGAGCAGGCCGGCAAGCTGATGCACGTCTCCAACCTCTTTCGCATTCCCGAGGGTGAGCGGCTCGCCGAGCGGCTGTGCGCCGCGAGCTTCGCGGACTACGTGTTCTTCTCCAATTCGGGCGCCGAGGCGATGGAAGGCGCGATCAAGTGCGCGCGCAAGTACCAGGCCGTCAACGGCGCGCCGGAGCGCGTGCGCATCGTGACCTTCGAGGGCGCCTTCCACGGCCGCACGCTCGCGACCTTGGCGGCGGGCGGACAGAAGAAATATCTCGAAGGCTTCGGCCCGGTCGTGGAGGGCTTCGACCAGGTGCCGTTCGGCGACATCGAGGCGGTCAAGAAAGCCATCGGTCCGACCACCGCCGCGATCCTGGTCGAGCCGATGCAGGGCGAAGGCGGGGTGCGCGTCGTCTCCAACCAGTTCCTGCGCGAGCTGCGCGAGCTGTGCGACAAGAATGGCCTGCTGCTGATCTTCGACGAGATGCAGTGCGGCATGGGCCGCACCGGCAAGCTCTTCGCCTATGAGCGCACCGGCGTGACGCCCGACATCATGGCGCTCGCCAAGGCGCTCGGCGGCGGCTTTCCGATCGGCGCATGCCTCGCCACCGCGGCGGCCGGCAAGGGCATGACGGCCGGCACGCACGGCTCGACCTTCGGCGGCAATCCGCTCGCGATGGCGGCCGGCAATGCGGTGCTCGACGTGATGCTGGCGCCGGGCTTCTTCGAGAAGCTCAAGCACAACGTGCTGCTGCTCAAGCAGCGGCTCGCCGGGATCAAGGACCGGCATCCCGACGTGATCGCCGAGATCCGCGGCGAAGGCTATCTCATCGGCCTGCGCGCCTGGTGCCGAACGGCGAGCTGTCGATGCGCTCGCGCCGAAAAGCTGCTCGCGGTCGCGGCCGGCGACAACGTGCGTGCGGCTGCTGCCCCCGCTCATCGCCGACGAGGCGACATCGCGAAGGCATCGCCCGGCTCGACCGCGCCGCGAGCGCGATCGAGCGGGCAGCCGCCGCCAAGGCCGTCAAGGAGCCGGCGACGTGAGCGATCCCGCGGTCCGCCATTTCCTCGACCTGGTCGACATCCCGCCGCAGGAGCTGCGCGGGATCATCGCGGCGAGCCGCGCGATGAAGCAACGCGGCCGCGCGCGCGCCGGCAGGTCTTCCCCCTTGCCCCTCGAGGGCCGCACGCTGGCGATGATCTTCGAGAAGCACTCGACGCGCACGCGCTTCTCGTTCGACGCGGCGATGCGCCAGCTCGGCGGCGACGTCGTTTTGCTGACCGGACAGGAGATGCAGCTCGGCCGCGGCGAGACCATCGAGGACACCGCCAAGGTGCTGTCGCGCTAGGTCGACGCGATCATGATCCGCACGCTCGATCACGCGACGCTGCTCGAGCTCGCGCGGCACGCGACCGTGCCGGTGATCAACGGCCTGACCCGGCGCTCCATCCCTGCCAGATCATGGCGGACCTGATGACCTTCGAGGAGCATCGCGGCCCGATCAAGGGCAAGACCGTGGCCTGGACGGGCGACGGCAACAACGTCTCGCCTCGTGGATGCATGCGGCACAGCAGTTTGATTTCGCGCTCAAGGTCGCGACCCCGGCGGAGCTCGGGCCGAAGAAGTGGCTCGCCGACTGGATCAAGTCGTCCTCGGCGCGACATCCATCTCGGACACGATGCCGAGCAGGCCGCAAAAGGCGCCGATTGCGTCGTCACCGACACCTGGGTGTCGATGGGCGATCGCGACGGAACCAAGCGGCACAATCTGCTCAAGCCCTACCAGGTCGATGCGCGCCTGATGGCGCACGCGCGGCCGGACGCGCTGTTCATGCACTGCCTGCCGGCCCATCGCGGCGAGGAGGTCACCGACGAGGTGATCGACGGGCCGCAATCCGTAGTGTTCGACGAGGCCGAGAACCGCCTCCACGCCCAGAAAGGCATCCTCGCCTGGTGCTTCCACGCGGGCGGCGAGTGATTATCTAGAGCACGTTCCGGCGGAACCGGAACGTGCTCTCGATTCACGCATTGGCGCATATGCTCGTCGGCGAACCCGTATCCGCTTCGCCGGGATATGCGCGAGACGAAATGCGCCGGGGCCGCCGCAGGCCGCGGCATCGCCTGGAGGCGCCTTCCCGAAAGTCCGCATGACCGAGTTCGCGATCCCTTCCCGTTTGCCGGCATCCGCGCCAGTCGAGGACGCCATCCTTCCGTTCGAGGTGGCGAGCCTCGATCTGCGCGGCCGCGTGGTGCGGCTCGGGCCGGCGCTCGATCGCATCCTGGGCGGCCACGACTATCCGCCGCCGGTCGCCAAGCTGCTCGGCGAGGCGATCGCGCTCACGGTGCTGCTCGGTTCCTCGCTCAAGTTCGAGGGCCGCTTCATCCTGCAGACCCAGACCGACGGGCCGGTGCGCATGCTGGTGGTCGACTTCACGAGCGACTTTACAGATGCCGGCCGCGTGCGCGCCTGCGCCCGCTTCGACCGCGCGCGCGTCGAGGCGGCGATCGCGGCGCGCGCGGCGTCGGCCGGCGAACTGCTCGGCCAGGGCCATCTCGCCATGACGATCGACCAGGGCAGCGACATGAGCCGCTATCAGGGGCTGGTGGCGCTGACCGGCGGCGGGCTCGAGGACGCGGCGCACGAGTATTTCCTGCGCTCCGAGCAGATCCCGACGCGCGTGCGCCTCGCGGTCGCCGAGGAGTTCAGCGCCGCCAAGACCGACCCCAAGACCGACGGCAAGCCGGAAAGCGCGCCGGCCGCATCCGGCACCGAAACGGCGCCCGGCCCGCGCCATCGCTGGCGCGCCGGCGGCATGCTGCTGCAGTTCCTGCCGAAGTCGGCCGAGCGCATGCGCGTGCCCGATCTCGATCCGGGCGACGCGCCGGCCGGCACTGCGCCGCACGTGGTGGCCGAGGACGACGCCTGGCGCGAGGGCCGCGCCTTGATCGAGACGGTCGAGGACATCGAGCTGATCGATCCGGACCTGTCGAGCGAGCAGCTGCTCTTTCGGCTCTTTCACGAGCACGGCGTGCGGGTCTTCCGCTCGACCGCCGTCGAGGCCAAGTGCTCGTGCTCGCGCGAGAACGTCGCGAACATGCTCAAGAGCTTTTCCCAGGACGACCGCGACCACATGGTCGAGAACGGCGTGATCTCGGTCACGTGCGAGTTCTGCAGCTCGCATTACGTGTTCGAGCCGGGCGACGTGGCGGGGCAGGATTCGTAGGAGCGTAGGGTGGGTCGAGCTCTCGCGAGACCCAACAACACGATGTCGGCACCCGCGGCGTTGGGTCTCGCAAGGGCTCGACCCAACCTACACGGCGGTCATTGCGAGGAGCGAAGCGACGAAGCAATCGCGGGAGGCATGCGTATGCGGATCGAGATTGCTTCGCTTCGCTCGCAATGACGCGCGCGGTCCCGAATGGGACCGCCCGCGTCAATTCAGCGTGCGTTTGCTCTCGGGGCCGTCGAGCGAGAAGGCGGGAATCTGGATGTCGAAGCTCTCGCCGCGCGCCGACACCATGCCGTAGGTGCCGACCATGAAGCCCGACGGCGTCGGCAGCGGCACGCCGCTCGTGTACTCGTAGGATGCGCCCGGCTCGAGCACCGGCTCCTCGCCGACGACGCCGGCGCCGCGCACTTCCTGCACGCGGCCGAACGCATCGGTGATGCGCCAGTGGCGGGTCTTGAGCTGCACGGTCTCTTCGCTGCGGTTGGCTGATCTCGATCGTGTAGGCCCAGAAGAAGTAGCTCTTCTCCTGGGAGGAGCGCTCGGGCAGGAACTTGGGCGTCACGCTGACCTCGATATTGCGGGTCATCGTCTGATACATGGCTACTCTCCGCGCAATCGGGCGCTGCGTATTTTCCCGGATTGATTTGCGTCCTGTTCCGTATTGAATCGCGTCTTGGCGTAGCACGCAACCGCCCAAGCAGAAACTCCGTTATTTCAGCGGCTTGGCGGTAACCGCGCCCTGACACGAAGCCTGATGGCGGCTACGCGATTTGACGCGGTGTTGATGCGGAACGGATTTCCCCGCAGTGCAAAAAGCGCTAGTTCTCCGGCTCGACGCGGATCTTGAGGCATTGCCCGGCCTCCCCGCCAGCCTCTTCCGGTCAAGGACGCCTCGCGCGATGCCCCCCGTCACGCCACCCGGCCGCGACCTCCGCCTCGACCTGTTTCGCGGGCTCGCGTTGTGGCTGATCTTCCTCGACCACATCCCGTCGAACATGGTGAGCTGGCTCACCATCCGCAATTACGGCTTCAGCGACGCGACCGAGATCTTCGTCTTCATCTCCGGCTACACGGCGGCCTTCGTGTACGGCCGCGAGATGGACACCCGCGGCGTCCTGGTGGCGAGCGCACGCATCCTCAAGCGGGTGTGGCAGATCTACGTCGCGCACATCTTCCTGTTCGTCGTCTACATGGCGGAGATCGCCTACGTGGCGTCGAGCTTCGACAACCCGCTCTACAGCGAGGAAATGGGCATTTTGAATTTCCTCAAGCAGCCCGACGTCACGATGGTCCAGGCGATGCTGCTCAAGTTCAAGCCCGCCAACATGGACGTGCTGCCGCTCTACATCGTGCTGCTGGGCGGCTTTCCGCCGATGCTGTGGCTCATCAAGCGCGCGCCGACGCTCGCTCTTGCGGTCTCCGCCGCGCTCTATGCGGCGACCTGGATCTTCGGCTGGAACCTGCCCGCCTATCCGAAGGGGACATGGTTCTTCAACCCGCTGGCGTGGCAGCTCCTGTTCGTGTTCGGCGCCTGGTGCGCGCTCGGCGGCGCGGAGCGGATCGCGCCGTTTGCGCGCTCACGGCCGGTGTTCTGGCTCGCGGTCGCCTACCTCGTCTTCGCGTTCGCGATCACGCTGACCTGGTACCTGCCGCGCACGGCGGGCTACGTGCCGCACTGGCTGACCGACTGGATGTATCCGATCGACAAGACCAATCTCGACGTGCTGCGCTTTGCGCATTTTGTCGCACTTGCCACCCTGACGCTGCGTTATATCCCGCGCGACTGGCCGCTTCTGACATCCCCGTGGATGCGTCCGGCCATCGTTTGCGGCCAACATTCACTCGAAATTTTCTGTTCAGGCGTATTCTTGGCGTTTGCGGGGCACTTCGCGATGGTCGAGCTGTCCGACGGACTGGGCATGCAGATTCTGGTTAGCGCGGTGGGTATCGTCGCGATGGTGGCCGTTGCGGTGCTGATAACATGGTATAAAAACGTTGAAGGAAAGAAGCACGGCCCGCGGCAGACACCTGCCAATGCGGACCTCGCTGGGGGCGAGGCATGAAAGTGCTGATGACAGCCGCTGTGGCGGCAACGCTCGCGACGACGTTGACGACGCCCGGCCTCGCGGCCGACGAGGGAGCCTGCTTCGTCGCCTCGAGCCTGGTGCAGGCGGATTTCGCCTTGCCGCACGCAGCGGCGGCGATCGCGCAGAAGCGCCTCAACGTCGTGGTGATTGGGTCGGCGTCCTCGACGCTGCCCGGAGCCGGCGGCGCCGCCAAGGCCTATCCGACGCGGCTGGAAGAGTCGCTCACGCGCCGCCTGCCGGGCGTCACCGTCAAGGTCGTCGCCCATACCAAGACGCGCGAGACCGCGGCCGACATGGTGAAGATGCTGCGGCAGGTGCTCAAGGATGAGAAGCCGGACGTGGTCGTCTGGCAAACCGGGACCGTCGACGCCATGTTGGGTGTGGACCCCGACCAATTCCAGTCGGCGCTCGGCGAAGGAACTCGACGCAATGCGCGACGCGAAGGCCGACGGGGTCTTCATGAACATGCAGTACAGCCCGCGCACCAACTCGATGGTCGCGATGGGCGCCTATATCGAGGCGATGCGATTTATTGCACTGCAGCGCGAAATTCTCTTGTTCGATCGCCTCGCGGTGATGAATTCTTGGAACGAGATGAACGTCTTCGATCTCTCGTCGGCGACCAAGAAGAACGACGTGGCCGAACGGGTACATGACTGCATCGGACGCCTGCTGAGCCGTCTCATCGTCGACGGGGCAAAGTTCGGGCAGGCGAGCAATACAGGGGCTGGAAACATGGACCGTCCGAACAGGGAAATCCGCTAGCCATGGCGCCGTCCGGACAGCTGATGAGGTTGGCCGCGGGCCTGTTCGCGTGCGTGCTCGCCCCGGCGCTGGCCGGCGCGCAGGAACAGCAGCATGCCTGCAGTGCTCCCAAGGAGCTCACGCTCCTCGCCCAGCCGCTGCCGCGCACCGCCGAGCGGCTCGCCCGGCATCAGCCGTTGACGATCGTCGCGATCGGATCCTCGTCGACCTTTGGGGCCGGCGCGAGCTCGCGCGACAAATCCTATCCGAGCCAGCTGCAGGCCGATCTGCAGAAGCGCTTCCCGGACACCCAGATCACGGTGATCAACCGCGGCGTCAACGGCGAGGAGGCGCGCGAGATGCTGGCGCGTTTCGGCGACAGCGTGTTCAAGCAGCACCCCGATCTCGTGCTATGGCAGGTCGGCACCAACTCGGTGCTGCGCGACCGCGACATCACGCCGACGATGCCGCTCATCCTCGAAGGCGTGCGGCAACTCAAGGCGCTCGGGATCGACGTCGTGATCATCGATCCGCAATACGCGCCGAAGGTGCTGGCGAAGCCGGACGCCCAGCAGATGGTCCAACTGATCTCAACGGCCGCGAAGCAGGCCGACGTCGATCTGGTCCAGCGCTTCGCGATCATGCACTACTGGTATGAGCACGACCACCTGACGTTCGCCGACTTCATCTCGCCGGACAAGCTCCACATGAACGACTGGAGCTACGCGTGCCTGGCGAAGCTGATCGGCGGCTCGATCAGCGAGGCCGCGCAGCGCAAGATCGCGTCCGCGCAGGCGCAGACGCACGCGGCCACGCGCGCGGTGACGCCGTAAGTTAGCGAAGGGCCCGTAGGGTGGGCAAAGACGGCCGAGATCCCTCGCATATGACGTGATGTTCGACCCGCCGTGCCCACGCGGGGTGCGCGTCCGCGTGGGCACGGCGGGTCTAACGCCATGCGACAACGCATGCGTCTCGGCCGCCTTTGCCCACCCTACGGCCGCTACGTCAGCCTCACGCCTTCTCCAGCGCGGCCAGCACGTCCTCGATCAGGTCGTCCGGGTGCTCGAGCCCGGCCGAGAAGCGCACCACGCCGTCGGTGATGCCGAGCTCGGCGCGCGCCTCCGGCGTGAGGCGCTGATGCGTCGTGGTCGCCGGATGGGTGACGAGGCTTTTCGAGTCGCCGAGATTGTTGGTGATGCGGATGAGCCTGAGCGCATTGAGGAAGCGGAACGCCGCCTTCTTGTCGCCGCCGACATCGAAGGCCACGAGGGTCGAGCCGCCGCGCATCTGCTTCTTCACGGTCGCGGCCTGCGGATGGTCGGCGCGGCCCGGATAGACCACGCGGGTGATCTTCGCATGCCTGGCGAGCGCGTCGGCCACGATGCCGGCGGTCTCGCTCTGCCGCCGCACGCGCAGATGCAGCGTCTCCAGGCCCTTGAGCAGCACCCAGGCATTGAACGGCGACATGGCCGGGCCGGTCTGGCGCAGCAGCATGTGGAAATTGTCCTGGATGAATTTCTCCGCCGCCAGGATGACGCCGCCGAGGCAGCGGCCCTGGCCGTCGATATGCTTGGTGGCCGAATAGACCACGCAGTCGGCGCCGAGCGCGAGCGGGCTCTGCCAGATCGGCGTCGCGAACACGTTGTCGACCATGAGCGTCGCGCCGGCGGCGTGCGCGATCTCGGCGATCGCCGCAATGTCGAGCACGTCGAGGGTCGGGTTGGTCGGGCTCTCGAGGAAGAAGGCCTTGGTGTTGGGCCGCACGGCTTTCTTCCATTGATCGAGATCGAGCGCCGTCGACCAGCGTCGAGGCGACGCCGAAGCGCGGCAGGAAGTCCTCGACCACCCAGCGGCACGAGCCGAACAGCGCCTTGGCGGCGACCACGTGGTCGCCGGCGCGCACCTGGCCGACCAGCGCCGTCGTCACGGCCGCCATGCCGCTCGCGGTCGCGCGCGCGGCTTGCGCACCTTCGAACTCCGCGATGCGGCGCTCGAACATCGTCACGGTCGGATTGGAGTAGCGCGCGTAGATGTAGCCCGGCTCCGCATTGGTGAAGCGGGCTTCGCACTGCTCGGCGCTGTCGTAGACGAAGCCTTGGGTGAGGAAGAGCGCCTCGGAGGTCTCGCCGAACTGCGAGCGCAGGGTGCCGGATTGGACGAGGCGGGTTTCGGGGCGGTATTGGCGGGCAGGCGCGGACATCCTTGGACTCCTTTTCGGCCGCATGGACCTCCATGCGGCCAACAAAAAACCGGCCGAGGGAAATATCCCAAGCCGGGTCCAAGCGTCCCCGGCCTTTTAGCAATTTGTTTTACGTGGCTGCAAGCCGGCCGGCTCAAATGACCACGGGATAACGCCGACGTTTAAGCGGGCGCAGGCTTTTCGTCAAGGTGGCCTTGCGATACACGTCGCCGCAGCTTTGCTGCGGGGGAATCTTAAGGTGGCTCTCGCGTTCCGCACCGACGACAAGGGCATCCTTCCCGACCGCATGATCGCAGCGCTTGCGGACGCGGGCGGCATCATCGCGGCGGCGGAATTCGCCGACGACCAGATCCAGCCCGCGAGCCTCGACCTGCGGCTCGGCGAGGTGGCCTATCGGGTGCGCGCGAGCTTCCTGCCCGGCCCGGGCGCGACCGTCGCGGAGCGCATCGACGACCTCAAGCTGCACGAGATCACGCTCGGCGACGGCGCCGTGCTGGAGACCGGCTGCGTCTACATCGTGCCGCTGCAGGAGAGCATGGCGCTGCCCGCCGATATCGCGGCCGCCGCCAACCCGAAGAGCTCGACCGGGCGGCTCGACGTCTTCACCCGCGTGATCGCCGACCAGACGCGCGGCTTCGACCGCATCGAGGCGGGCTATCACGGGCCGCTCTATGCCGAGATCAGCCCGCGGACGTTTCCGGTGCTGGTGCGCGAAGGCTCGCGCCTCTCGCAGATCCGTTTCCGCCGCGGCCACGCGATCCTCGGTGGCGAGGCGCTCGCGGAGCTGCACGCCGCCGAGAACCTGGTCGACGACGAGGAGGCCGACGTGCGCGAGGGCGTGAGCGTCGGCGTCGACCTCAAGGGCTTCGACGGCCGCATCGGCTACCGCGCCAAGCGGCACACCGGGCTGATCGACGTCGACCGCCGCGGCGGCTACGACGTGGTGGATTTCTGGGAGACGATCGCGACGCGGCGCGACCAGAACCTCGTGCTCGACCCGGACGAGTTCTACATCCTGGCGTCGAAGGAAGCCGTGCAGGTGCCGCCCGATTACGCGGCCGAGATGGTGCCGTTCGATCCGCTGGTGGGCGAGTTTCGCGTGCACTATGCGGGCTTCTTCGATCCGGGCTTCGGCTATGCGGGCGCCGGCGGGCACGGCGCGCGCGCCGTGCTGGAGGTGCGCTCACGCGAGGTGCCGTTCATCCTGGAGCACGGCCAGACGGTCGGCCGCCTGGTCTACGAGAAGATGCTGGCGCGGCCCGACCAGCTCTACGGGCAGGGCATCGGCTCCAATTACCAGGCGCAGACGCTCAAGCTGTCGAAGCATTTCCGCGCCTGAGCAGGCCACCGGTGCGTCGGGACCATTGGCGTTATCCCATCACCGTTCGCCAAAATGCCGCCACGAGTGCGCCGGCCGATTTAACCCGCACGCCGCGTTGCGCTTGAGCGATCGGTAACGATCGAGGCCCTATATGCCGGCGCGATCGAACAAGAGTTGCACAGGGGGACGGGCGATGGAAGAGCGCAGAGCTATTGTGCGCACGCGCGTGCGGCGAAACGCCGAGCTGGTGATCGACCGACAGGCGGTCGAACGGGTTCAATGCACGCTACGGGATCTCACCAACGCGGGCGCGTGCATCGCGCTTGCGAGCCCCCATCAGGTGCCGGACACGTTCGAGCTCACGCTCGACCACGGACGATCGCTGCGGCCGTGCCGGGTGCGCTGGCGCGCCGACGACCGGCTCGGCGTATCGTTCGAGAAACCGGCGGAATGACAGCAAAGCGGCCGGCGTCGAGTGACGGCCGGCCGCTTGGATTGCTCAGATTGCGCTGACTAGCTGCGCTCTCGTATCAGCCCTGCTGCGGCGCCGGCGGCGGCTCGGGGCGGTTGCGCCGCTCGGCCATGAACTGGTCGAACTCCGCCTTGTCCTTGGCGGCGCGCAGGCGCTGGAGGAATTCGCGAAACTCGCGCTGTTCCTCCTCGAGGCGGCGCAGCGTCTCGGCGCGGTAGTCGTCGAACGCCCGATTGCCGCTCGACCCGCCGCCGCCCCAGTTGCCGCCGAAGCTGTCCATCTTGGCGCGCACGCGGTCCATCTTCTCCTGCATGCGGTCCTGCCACCCGGTCGAGCACCCCATCTTGCGGTTGGCGATGGCGACACCGAGAAGGACGAGCCCGACGGGCCACCAGAAAATGAAGCCGAGGATCGTCGCGATGATCCAGCCCGGGTGCCAGAACCATGTGGTCCCGCAGGTTCTCGGCGACGGCCCGTAGTTGCGATAGGCCGAGTCGTCTTGTGCCGCATAGGTCATCGGAGTCCTCCGACATGGGGTTAACGTGAATGTTAATCACATTTACATCGTCACCCAGCCTCTGTCAACGGGAGGGCTTAAAATAATTGGCCCGGGTCAGCCCCCCTCGGGCAGGCCGAGGCCGCGCAGATAGACCAGCACCCCGGCCTCGAGCAGCTCCTCGGGCGACATCGGCAGGGTGCGGCGGCCGGCATCGGCACGGCCGAACAGCGACGCGATGCCGTGCGCCAGCGACCAGACGTGCAGCGCCATCATCAGGGCGGGCGGCCGCCGCCCGGCGGGCAGCCGCGCGATCAGCTTCTCGGCCGCGGAACGCAGCACCGCAAAGGCGGCATCGCCCGCCTCGCGCAGCTCGGGGCTGGCATCGAGCGGAATGCCGGCCTCGAACATCGCCGAATAATAGGCCGGCTCGGTGCGGGCGAAATCGAGATAGGCGCGGCCGACGCGCTCGAACGCCGCGAACGGCTCGGGCTGGCCGTCGTCCCAGGCGCGCGCGAGCGCCTGGGTGAACAGATCGAAGCCACGCCGCGCCACGTCGATCAGGAGATCGTCGCGATCGCGGAAATGCCGGTACGGCGCCGCCGGACTGACGCCCGCCGAGCGCGCCGCTTCCGCGAACGTGAACCCGCCCGGCCCCTTCTGCGCAATCAGATCGAGCGCCGCCTGGATCAGCGCCTCTTTCAGATTGCCGTGGTGATAGGCGCGCGGCCCGCGAGGATCTCTCGACCAGCTCATGTGAAGGATGTTTACATGAGAGGCCGGCGGGCGTCACGCTGCGGATTGTGGCGCGCACCGAAATGAATTCAGGTGGAATCCGTCACCGTGAGGCGGCTGCTCGAAGCGCGGCCCTCGAAGGGCGACGGCCGATGCAGTGCCATCGTTGCTGCACCGCCTTGGCCGATCATCCTTCGAGGCTCGCTTCGCTCGCACCTCAGGATGACGGGTTGGGCTGAACGCTTTTTGGCCCGTCCATCCCTGCCTTGCCTCACCTCACCCCAGTGCGCCGCTCATCACGGGGCCGACCGCGATCCAGCGCTCGCCGTCGAAACGCTGCATCTGCATCTGCTTGATCGGATAGAAGTCGTCCGCCCCGGTATTGATCGTGATGCCGGGCAGCAGCATGCCGAGCGTGAGCTCGTGCAGGCTCGCGGCCTGCTTCATCACGTTGGCGCGCGTGAGGTCGTCGCCGCACTGCTTGAGCACCTGCACGAGCGTCTGCGCCACCGTGTAGCCGTAGACCGGGAAGCTCGAGGTCTTGTCGCCGTCCGGATGGTATTTGTCCATGAAAGCGACCCAGTCCTTCATGCCGGCGTCGTCCTTCCACTGCGGGTCATTCCCGTCCTTGAGGTAGTAGGTCGAAAGCACACCCTTCGAATATTCGAGGCCGGCGGGCTTGAGCACCGCGCCGACCGACTGCGACACGTTGTTGAGGAGGTGCACCGGCTTCCAGCCGATCTCGCCCGCCTTCTTGATCGCCTGGGCGGCGAACTTCGGCGTCGTCACGTTGAAGAAGACGTTGGCACCCGATTCCTTCAGCGTGATCATCTGCGAGTCGACCGTCGCGTCGCTCGTCTCGTAGGGCTGCTCGGAGATGATCTTGAGCTTGCCGCCGAGACCGTCCTTGAGCCCCTTCACGTAGTCCTTACCGTAATCGTCGTTCTGGTAGAGGATGCCGATCTTGGCGTCGGGATGCTTCTCGATCAGGTACTTCGCGTAGATGTGTCCCTCGGACTGGTAGCTCGGCTGCCAGCCCATGGTCCATGGGAAGTGCTTGGGATCGCCCCACTTGGTGGCGCCGGTCGCGACGAAGAGCTGCGGCACCTTCTTGGCGTTCATGTACTTGTGGATCGCCGAGTTGGACGGCGTGCCGAGGCTCTGGAAGATCAGCAGCACCTCGTCGCTCTCGACGAGCTTGCGCGCCTGCTCGACCGCCTTGGGCGGGCTGTAGCCGTCGTCATACGAGATGAAGTTGATCTTGCGGCCGTTGACGCCGCCCTCGGCATTCACCTTCTTGTAATAGGCCGCGATCGCCTTGCCGATCTGGCCGTAGGCGGACGCCGGGCCGCTGTACGGATTGATGTTGCCGATCTTGATCTCGCTGTCGCTCGCGCCGGGATCGTAGGTCCCTTTTGCCCAGGCCCGGGTTGCGAGCGTCGCCGCGGCAGCGGCCGACGAGACCAGGACCGTACGTCTGTCGATGCGTCTCTTCATCGCTTCCTCCTTCGCAATTGGCCGCGATCTGCGGCGTTGTGATCCGACCGCCCCGGCACCTCACCGGGCCTGCACGCCGGACTTATCTCCTTCGAGCCGTAAGAGTTCGGAATTGGGTTTCACATCGCGCGCCGCCGCGGGTCGCCGCACCAACCTGCCCGTCACCCAGCGCACGAGGCCGGCGACCCCGGACGGCATCAGGTAGATCAGCAGGATCAGGATGACGCCGTAGACCGCGCCTGCGAGGCCTTTCGAGACCTTCTCGGCGATGTTCGGCACGAACAGCACGAAAGCGCCGCCGAACAGCGTGCCCGGGATCGAGTTGACGCCGCCGACCACGAGGCCGACGAACAGCGCGATCGCGAGTGCGAACGTGAAGCTGTCGGGGGCGACGTATGCGATGACGATCGCCCCGAGCGCGCCCGCAACGCCGGTGTAGAGCGCACTCACACCGAAGATCAGCGACTTGTAGAGCGGAACGTTGATGCCCATGGCGCTCGCCGCGACCGGATGGTCGCGGATCGCCACCAGCGCGCGGCCGGTGCGGCTCTTCACCAGGTTGGCGGCGCCGAGATAGAGCAGCGCCGCCGCCGCGAGGGTGAAGAAATAGAGCCACTGGTCGGCGTTGAGCGGCAGCCCGAACGGCGCATCCGGCTTGATGATGCTGATGCCCTGCACGCCGCCGGTCCAGTCCTCGAGAAAGTTGACCTTGAGCAGCTGCGGCGTCGCGACCGCGAGCGCGAAGGTCGCAAGCGCGAGATAGATGCCCTCGAGCCGCAGCGCCGGCAGGCCGAACAGGAAGCCGCTGACGAAGCACACGAGCCCCGCGGCCGGCAGCGTCCACACATAGGAGACGTCGGCATTCATCATGATCGCGGCGGTGTAGGCGCCGATCGCGTAGAACGCGCTGTGCCCGAGCGAGAACTGCCCGTTGAGGCCGGTCAGCAGATTGAGGCCGAGGATCGCGATGGCGTAGATCACGGCGAGCGTGATCTGGAAGATGAGGAAGTTCTTCACGACGAATGGCAGCGCCGCGGCGAGCACGAGGCCGCCGACGAGCGCGAGCGCGCGCCAGGCCGTCGGCGGGAGCGGCGACGGCGAGCGCGCATCGGCGCTCGGGCTTGTGTGCATCATGTCGGGCCCGTGCTGCATGGCTAGACCCGGCTGACCACGCGGCGGCCGAACAGACCGCTCGGCCGGAAGGTGAGCACCGCGACGATCAAGAACAGCGCGATGGTGAGCTTGAGCTCGCGGCCGGCGCCCGGAATGTAGGTGGCGGCGAGGTTCTCGATGACGCCGACCGCGAACCCGCCGAGCACGGCGCCGCCCGGACTGGTGAGGCCGCCCAGCACCGCGCCCGCGAAACCGTAGAGCAGGATGCTCACCATCATGTTCGGCTCGAGAAAGACGACGGGCGCAATCATCATGCCGGCAACCGCGCCGACCGCGGCCGCCATGCCCCAGCCGAGCGCGACCATCCAGCCGACCCGGATGCCGGCGAGCCGCGCCGATTGCGGGCTCGCGGCGGCGGCCCGCATGGCCAGCCCGATGCGGGTGTGGCGGAAGAAAAGATAGAGCAGCACCAGCATCAGCAGCGTCACCGCGATCATGCCGGCGTCGTGGCGGCTCACCAGGTTCTGGCCGAAGAGATCGCCGGTGCCGAACGGGCTCGGAAACGTCTTGATCTGGTAATCCCAGATGTAGCCGGCGCCGCTGTTGAGGATCGCCAGCATCGCGATGAACACCACGACGTGGCTGAGCACCGGCGCGCCGTGGATCGGCTTGAACACGATGCGGTCGATCGCGACGCCGGCCGCGAAGGAAATCGCGACGGTCGCGACGAACGCGACCCAATAGGGCGCGCCCCATTGGATGAGCTGCCAGGCCACGAAGGTCGAGAACATCGCCATCTCGCCTTGCGCGAAATTGAGATGGTCGATCGCCTGATAGATCATGACGACCGCAAGGCCCATGCAGGCATAGATGCCGCCCGTCGCGATGCCGGCGAGGACCTGGTGCAGGAAAAGTGCCATATCCCCTCGCCTCAGTAGCCCAGATAGGACCGGCGGATGTTCTCGTCGCCGCCGACCTGGGCAGCCGAGCCCGCCATCACGAGGGAGCCGGTTTCGATCAGGTAGGCCTGGTCGGCGAGCGCGAGCGCGAGCGCGGCGTTCTGCTCGACGATCAGCATGCTCATGCGTTCGCGCCGGTTGAGCGTGCCGAAGATCGCGAACATCTCCTCGACGACCATCGGCGCAAGCCCGAAGGACGGCTCGTCGAGCAGCATCAGGCGCGGCCGCAGCATCATGGCGCGCCCGACCGCGAGCATCTGCTGCTCGCCGCCCGACAGCGTGCCGGCCTGCTGGCCGCGCCGTTCCTTGAGCCGCGGGAAATAGCCGTAGACGCGCTCGATGTCGGCCGCGATGCCGGCGCGGTCGCGCCGCGTGATGGCGCCGATCTGCAGGTTTTCCTCGACGGTCTGGCGCGAGAAGGTGCCGCGGCCCTCCGGCACGTGCGCGATGCCGCGGCGCACGATCGTCTCGGTCGCGAGCCCGGCGATCGACTGACCCGCGAAATGGATCTCGCCGCGCGTGCGCACCATGCCGCACAGCGCGCGCAGCGTCGTGGTCTTGCCGGCCCCGTTGGCGCCGAGCAGCGCCGTGATGCCGCCCTCCTCGACCGCGAGATCGAGCCCGAACAGCACCTGCACGTCGCCGTAGAAGGCGCAGAGCCCGCGGGTTTCGATCAGCGCGGTCATGCCTTCGTGGTCCCCAGATAGGCGCGGATCACGTCGTCGTTGCGCTGGACCTCGGCGGGCGTGCCCTCGGCGATCTTGCGGCCGAAGTCGAGCGCCACCACCCGGTCGCAGATCGACATCACGAGGTTCATGTGATGCTCGACCAGCAGCACGGTGACGCGGCGCGCGTCACGGATGCGGCGGATCAGGCGGCCGAGCTCCGCGACTTCGTCATGATTGAGGCCGCCGGCCGGCTCGTCGAGCAACAGGAGCTTCGGCTGCCCCGCGAGCGCGCGGGCGAGCTCGACGCGCTTCTGCACGCCGAACGGCAGGTCGGCCACGCAGCGCTGCGCGACCTCGCCGAGATCGAGGAAGTCGACGAGCTCGGCCGCGACATCGCGCAGCCGGCGCTCCTCGCGACCGGTCCACGGCAGATGCAGCGCGTCGCTGAAAAAATCGCTGCCGCCGAGCCGATGGCTGCCGACCCGGATATTGTCGAGCACCGACATGGTGCGAAACAGCGCGAGGTTCTGGAACGTGCGGCCGATGCCGATCGCCGCCATGCGGTGCGGCGGCAGCGAGAGGATGCTGTGCCCGTCGAAGACGATGTCGCCTTCCTTCGGCGTGTAGAGCCGGCTCATGCAGTTGAACAGCGTGGTCTTGCCGGCGCCGTTCGGCCCGATCAGGCCGAGCAGCTCGCCCGTCCGGATCGTGAACGAGACGCGATCGAGCGCGACGACACCGCCGAACCGCACGCTGACGTCGCGCACCGCGACGAGCGGCGCCGCCGTCACCGACACGACCGCGTGGCCGCGCCGCGGCTCGAACCCGACTGCACCCGACACGGCGGACACGAATTGCGGCCTTCAGGACCGGATCGGCGTCGCGACGCGCCGGCGCGAGCCGCCGCGTTCGGCCATGCAAGTCCCCACACTCGCCTGCATCCTGCGTTCCCTCTGCTGTTATTATGTTTGTGTCTTGTTCTTCTTGCTCAGCGGCCGCTGAGATCCACCTCGACGTTGCGCACCATGTTGACGAGCCGCGGGCCGATGTCGCTCTCGAGCCGCTCGCGGGTGAACTGGAAGGCGGGGGCGCCGCAATTGAACGCGAAGACGCCCGAGCCATCGGGCGCCATCAGCGGCACGCCGACCGCGTTGATGTCGCGCTCCCATTCGCCGAGCGCGAGCGTGAAGCCGCGCGTCGCCACGTCGTCGATCGCGCGCTCGATGCCGGCGCGCAGCTTCGGCCACGCCTTGCCGGCCTCGCGCCGCAGGTAGCCGAGCAGCCAGTCGCGCTCGGCCTCGGGCAGGCCGGCAATCAGCGCGCGTCCCATGGCGGTGTTGGCGATCGGAATGCGCGAGCCGAGGCCGAGGCGCAGCATGACGCCGCGCCGGCTGCGGCAGTGCTCGACATAAATTATGTCGAGCCGGTCGCGCGTGCCGAGCGCGACGGACGCGTCCGCGTAGTCGGCGAGCGCCTGCATGGAGCCGCGCGCGATCTGGCGGATGCGCATGTTGGCGAGCGCCGAATAGCCGAGCGCGAGCGCGGCGGGCGCGAGCTGATATTTGCCGAGCCGCTCGACATACGTGAGGTAGCCGAGCTTGGTGAGCGTGTAGGTGAGCCGCGTCACGGTCGGCTTGGGCAGACCGGTGCGCGCCACCAGCTCGCCGTTGCCGAGCAGGCCCTCGGTCGGCGAGAACGCGCGCAGGACCTCGAGGCCGCGCGCCAGCGCCGACACGAATTTGCGATCATTGCCGGCATCGCCCGCGCGGCTCGCGGGCGTCGGCATCTCGCGCATGTCGTGCCCGCTCTGCAGGGTCATCGACGCAACTCGGCGTGTGAGGCGTGGCGGTTGACACGCATGATCACCACAGCCTAGCGTTTCGGTCAACGTCGCAGAATTGAGTTCCGCAGTGCGAAACTGATCCGCGAGGCTTGTGGGGCCAAGCGAATTCGCAATGATGCGGAACGTTCGGAGGAAAAGCCGCGCGGCCGCAGGCTTCCTGCGCCGCCGTGTCGCAGTCGGGTAGGTTGGGTCGACTTCTTCGCGAGACCCAACGCGTCGCCGAGAGAGAATGTTGGGTCTCGCCACGGCTCGACCCAACCTACGCTCTGCGTCGCAAGCCAAGGGGATGGTGTCGTGAGCCAACTTGTCAGCACGCGTCGCGACGGCGGCATCGCGGTGATCACGGTCGACAATCCGCCGGTCAATGCGCTCAAGCGCGACGTGCGCGCCGGCATCCGCGACGCGTTCATTGCGGCGCGCGACGACGCGGCCGTCGAGGCGATCATCCTGACCGGCGCGGGCCGCACCTTCATCGCGGGCGCCGACATCACCGAGTTCGGCAAGCCACCGCAGGCGCCGAGCCTGATCGACGTGATCAAGGAGATCGACGCGATCGCCAAGCCGACGATTGCGGCGGTGCACGGCACGCCGCTCGGCGGCGGGCTCGAGATCACGCTCGCGTGCCATTTCCGCGTCGCGGCGCCGGGCACGCGGCTCGGCCTGCCGGAGATCAAGCTCGGGCTCATCCCGGGCGCCGGCGGAACGCAGCGCCTGCCGCGCCTCGTCGGCATCGACAAGGCGATGGCGATGATCCTGTCGGGCGATCCGATCCCCGCCAAGGACGCGCTCGCGACCGGCCTGATCGACGCGATCATCGAGGGCGACCTGGTCGCGGGCGCGATCGCGTTCGCGCAAAGGGTCATTGCCGAGAAGCAGCCGCTGCGGCGGGTGCGCGATATCGACGACAAGCTCGCTGATGTGCGGCGCGATCCCAACAAGTTCGGCGAGATCGTCGCGGCGCATACCAAGCGCTCGCGCGGCCTCGCGGCGGCGGCCGCCGCCATCGAGGCGGTGCGCTGGACGCTCGACGTGCCGTTCGACGAGGCGCAGCAGCGCGAGCGCGAGGCGTTCCTGCGGCTCGTCGCCGGCGATCAATCGAAGGCGCAGCGGCATATCTTCTTCGCCGAGCGCGAGGCCGCCAAGGTCGCGGGCGTGTCGAAGGACGTCGCGCCGCGCGAGATCAAGCGCGCCGCGGTGATCGGCGCCGGCACCATGGGCGGCGGCATCGCGATGTGCTTCGCCAATGCCGGGATTCCGGTGACCGTGATCGAGACCGCCGCCGACGCGCTCAAGCGCGGGCAAGACACGATCGCGCGCAACTACAAGACCTCGGTGTCGCGCGGCAGCATCAGCGCGGACGAGATGGAGCGCCGACTGGCGCGCTTCACCGGCTCGACCGACATCGGGGCGATCGCAGACGCGGACATCGTCATCGAGGCGGTGTTCGAGGAGATGGACATCAAGAAGCAGGTGTTCGGCAATCTCGACCGGCTCGCCAAGGCGGACGCCGTGCTCGCCACCAACACGTCCTATCTCGACGTCAACGCGATCGCGCAGATCACCAAGCGGCCAGCGTCGGTGCTTGGCACACACTTCTTCAGCCCGGCGAATGTGATGAAGCTGCTCGAGATCGTGCGCGGCACGGAGACGGCGCCGGACGTGCTCGCGACCGCGATCGCGGTCGGGCGCAAGCTCGGCAAGGTGCCGGTGGTGGTCGGCGTGTGCCACGGCTTCGTCGGCAACCGCATGCTCAGCGCGCGCGGCATCGAATCCGAGCGGCTGCTGCTCGAAGGCGCGCTGCCGCACGAGGTCGACGGCGCGCTCACCGAATTCGGCTTCCCGATGGGGCCGTTCGCGATGAGCGATCTCGCCGGCATGGATGTCGGCTGGCGCAACCGCAAATCGCTCGGCGTCAAGGCCGTGATCGCGGACGCGATCTGCGAGAAGGGCGACTACGGGCAGAAGACCGGCAAGGGCTGGTACGTCTACGAGACGGGCGCGCGCGCCGGCCGCCCCAATCCGGAGGTCGAGGCGCTGATCGTCGACGCGTCGCGCCGGCTCGGCATCGCGCGCCGCCCGATCGACAAGCAGGAGATCGTCGAACGGCTGGTCTACCCGATGATCAACGAGGGCGCCCGCATCCTCGAGGAAGGCATCGCGCAGCGGCCGGGCGACATCGACGTGATCTGGATCTACGGCTACGGCTTCCCGGTGTGGCGTGGCGGGCCGATGTTCTATGCCGACACGGTCGGCCTCGGCGCCGTGCGCGACCGGCTCGCGGCGCTCGCGAAAAGCTCGGGCGACAAGCGGCACGCGCCGGCGCCGCTGCTCGAGCGGCTGGCGAACGAGGGCGCGACCTTCGCGTCGCTCATCGGCAGCAAGGCCTGACGATGGATCGGCGCCCCTATGCCTGGGAGAAGTCCTACCCGCCCGGGGTGCGCTGGGACGCGCCGATCAAAACCTCGACGCTGCAGGAATTGCTCGACACCGCCGCCGCGGCCCATGGCGAACGCACTGCTTTCACGTATCGCAGCCAAGCGCTGACCTACTGGGCCTTCGCGGATCTGGCGGCGCGGGCGGCGGCCGGCCTCATGCGTCTCGGCATCGGCCGCGACGACGGCGTGGCACTGCTGCTGCCGAACACGCCCTATCATCCGATCAGCTTCTTTGCGACGCTGCGTGCCGGCGCCCGTGTCGTGCACCTGAGCGCGCTCGACGTGGAGCGTGAGCTTATTCACAAGCTCGAGGACTCGGGCGCGCGCACGCTGGTGACGACGAACCTGTTCGACCTTGCGGCCAAGGCCGAAAGGCTGCTGGCCGCCGGGCATGTCGATCGCGTGATCGTCGGCGACGACGCCGTCTGGGGCGCGGCGCCGACACCGCCGGATTCTGTTCGCGGAGAGCGAACATGTCATTGCGTTCGCGCGCCTGCTCGACGCGCCGCCGGTGCGCTGGCCGCACGTTTCGCCTGACGACGTGGCGCTGCTGCAATACACCGGCGCGACCACCGGCCTGCCGAAGGCCGCGATGCTCACGCATGCCAACCTCACGGCGGCGGTTGCGAGCTACTTGGAATGGATCCGCGCCCACACACGGCCAGGCGCGGCGCCCGATCGTGTCATCCTGGTGCTGCCGCTCTTTCATATCTACGGGCTGTGCAGCGTCATGCTGCGGCATCTCGCGTGCGGCAATGAATTGATGCTGCGGCCGCGCTTCGATGTCGAGGCGGTGCTGCGCGACATCGAGGCCGAGCGCGCGACCTCGTTTCCGGGCGTGCCGACCATGTGGATCGCGCTGATCAATCATCCCGGGATCGAGACGCGCGACTTCTCCTCGCTGCGCGTCGTCGGCTCGGGCGGTGCGCCGCTGCCGATCGAGGTGGCGGAACGCGTCCAGCGCATCGTCGGCCTCAAGCTGCCGAGCGGCTGGGGCATGACCGAGACCTCGCCGGCCGGCATCTCACCGCCCGCGAACGGCCTGCCCAAGCCCGGCACCATCGGCATTCCGCTGCCCGGCATCACCGTCGAGGTGGTGGCGCTCGACGACCCGCGCAGCGTGCTCGGCATCGGCGAGACCGGCGAGCTGCGCATCAAGGGCGCCAACGTCATGCAGGGCTACTGGAAGCGGCCGCAGGAGACGGCCGCCGTCATGGTCGACGGCTGGTTCCTCACCGGCGACATCGGATACATGGACGAGGACGGCTACTTCTTCCTGGTCGAGCGCAAGAACGACGTGATCATCTCGGGCGGCTTCAACGTCTACCCGATCGCAATCGAGTACGCGATCTACGAGCATCCGCATGTCGAGGAAGCGCTGGTGATCGGCGTGCCCGACGCCTACCGGGGCGAGGCCGCCAAGGCCTTCGTCAAGCTGCGCGCCGGCGCGCCGACGCTGACGCTCGACGCCCTGCGCGATTTTCTCGCCGACAAGCTCGGCCGTCACGAGCTGCCGAGCGCGCTCGAGGTGCGCGGCAGCCTGCCGCGCACCAGCGTCGGCAAGTTCGCGCGGCGCGAGCTGATCGATGAAGAGCGGCGGAAAGCCTCCGCCGACCGTCAACCTGCCCTGACCTCCGGGAGAACCTGATGCCCGACGCCGTCATCGTCTCGACCGCGCGCACGCCGATCGGCAAGGCCTATCGCGGCGCCTTCAACATGACCCACGGCGCGACCTTGGGCGGCCACGTGGTCGCGCACGCGGTCAAGCGCGCCGGCATCGACCCGGCCGAGGTCGACGACGTCGTGATGGGCTGCGCCATGCCGGAACGCGCGACCGGACACAACATCGCGAGGCTCTCGGCGATCCGCGCCGGCCTGCCGGCGAGCGTCGGCGGCATGACGATCAACCGGTTCTGCTCGTCGGGGCTGCAGACGATCGCGGTCGCGGCGCAACGCATCATCGCGGGCGAGGCGGACGTGATCGTCGCGGGCGGCCTCGAGAGCATCAGCCTGGTGCAGGACGGCCGCGAGTTCGGTGCGCGAGGACTGGCTGATGGCGCACAAGCCGGAAGTGTGGATGCCGATGATCGAGACCGCCGACATCGTGGCGCAGCGCTACGGCGTGAGCCGCGACGCGCAGGACGCCTATGCGCTGGAAAGCCAGCGCCGCACCGCGGCCGGGCAGCAGGCCGGCCGCTTTGCGGACGAGATCGTGCCGCTGCCGACGACCAAGAAGGTGGTCGACAAGAATACCAAGGCCGAGAGTCTCGAGCCGGTCACGCTCAAGAGCGACGAATGCAACCGGCCAGATACGACGCTCGAAGGTCTCGCGACACTCAAGCCGGTGCGCGAGCGGCGGCTACATCACGGCCGGCAATGCGAGCCAGCTCTCCGACGGCGCATCCGCGTGCCTGCTGATGAGCGCGACGCTCGCCGAGAAGCGCGGCCTCACGCCGCTCGGCACCTTCCGCGGCTTCGCGGTCGCGGGCTGCGAGCCGGACGAGATGGGCATCGGGCCGGTGTTCGCGGTGCCGAAACTGCTGGCGCGGCACGGCGTGAAGATGGACGACATCGACCTGTGGGAGCTCAACGAGGCGTTCGCGAGCCAGGTGCTCTACTGCCGCGACCGGCTCGGCATTCCGCAGGAGCGGCTCAACGTCGACGGCGGCTCGATCTCGATCGGGCATCCGTACGGCATGAGCGGCTCGCGCATGACCGGCCACGCGCTGATCGAGGGCCGCCGCCGCAAGGCGAAGCATGCGGTGGTGACGATGTGCATCGGCGGCGGCATGGGTGCCGCGGGGCTGTTCGAGATCAACTGATGTCGGCGCGTCAGCCCAAATATTTGCGCAGCGGCTCCAGATACTGTCTGTCCCACCCGCCGTCGGGCATCTCGCCGTTGAGATGCTCTCGCATGCCCTCGGGAAATGCGTCGTGGGTCATCAGGAGGCGGGTCCCCGACTTGCCGGGCTGCAACTCGAACGACACGATCGAATACACGCCCTCCGGCCACATCTTGACGCGCCAAGCCTGCACGATCCGCTTGTTCGGCACCAGTTCTATGTTACGCCCGGTGATGACCCCGCCAAAGCAAGAAAACGCGCCGCCCGGCTCGCGCTCGATTTCGGCTGGCGCGCCGGTAAACGCGCTGAATTGTTTCGCATCGACCAAGGCATCGTAAATGCGCTGGGGATCAGTGCTGAAATCAACTTCTTTGCGGATGGGATCGGACATGAGCTCTCCCCGAAATGCCGATTGAACGTCGGCGCTCTGATCGCGGGAGAAAACAGGATGAAAAAAAGATGATCAACATCATCTTTTCCGGCAGCGATAAATCCTGTCACCCCATTGACGCAAAGAACTACGCCGAGGAGATCTCGTGCCCTATCCGGTAAATCATCGAGAAACCGTGCGGAAGAAAATCATCCGATCGGCACGAACACTGTTCAACCGGCACGGGTTCGAGAACGTATCCGTGAATCAGATCATGTCGGCCGCCGGGCTCACCCGTGGCGGCTTCTACAAATATTTCGCAAGCAAGAGTGATCTGTATATCGAGGTGCTGTCGTGCTTCTTCACAGACCCGAGCTGGGGGAACACGTGGGAAGGCATAGACATCGATCTGAACGCCGCACACGTCGGGCCTCAAATCGTGCGCGCTTACTTGTCCCGGCAGCACGCGGAGAACATAGACGAATCGTGTCCCATGATCGCCCTTCCGAGCGATGTGGCGCGTGCGGGACCCAAGGCGAAGCGCGCCTTTGAGACCGTGTTTCGCGCCATGGCAGACCACTTACAACGCGATCTGCAAAACCGGGACACGCGGGGACCGAATACGGCACAGGCGATCGCTGCGCTCTGTATCGGCGCGATGGTCGTTGCCCGCGCGATGGAGGATCGCGCACTGGCCGACGAGCTGCGCGAGGCCTGCATGGGCGCCGCGTTCGAGCTAGCCGGATGGACTGCGAAGGATGCCAGAGTCCAGGTCTGACGCCGATTGAAAGTCACATGATGGCGGGGCAAACTGCCGCGCCATCAGGCCCTGCCGAACGGCTGCTTCGCGCATCCGTCACGCCTACCAAGCGAGTGACGTCATGGACCTGCGCTTCACATGCGAGGAGATCGCGTTTCGCGACGAGGTGCGCGCGTTCATGCGCGACGCGCTTCCCGAGACGATCCGGCGCAAGATGATCGAGGGGCGGCGCCTCGTGAAGGACGATATCGTCACCTGGCAGCGCATCCTCAACGCGAAGGGCTGGGCGGTGCCGCATTGGCCGGTCGAATGGGGCGGCACCGGGTGGACGCCGGTGCAGCAGTACATCTTCCGCGACGAGCTGCAGCAGGCGCCGGCGCCGGAGCCGCTGCAGTTCGGCACTACGATGGTCGGACCCGTCATCGCGCATTTCGGCAGCGAGGCGCAGAAGCACCGCTTCCTGCCGCGCATCGCCAACATCGACGACTGGTGGTGCCAGGGCTTCTCGGAGCCGGGCGCCGGCTCCGACCTCGCGTCGCTGCGCACGTCGGCAAAGCTCGACGGCGACAACTACGTGGTCAACGGGCAGAAGACGTGGACCACGATGGCGCAATATGCCGACTGGATCTTCTGCCTGGTGCGCACAGATGCTACGGCGAAGAAGCAGGAGGGCATCAGCTTCCTGCTGATCGACATGAAGTCGCCGGGCATCACGGTGCGGCCGATCCAGACCATCGACGGCGGGCACGAGGTCAACGAGGTCTTCTTCGACGACGTGCGGGTGCCGTACGCGAACCTTGTCGGCGACGAGAACAAGGGGTGGGACTACGCCAAGTTCCTGCTCGGCAACGAGCGCACCGGCATCGCGCGCGTCGGCATCTCGAAGGCGCGCATCCGGCGGCTCAAGGAGATCGCCGCGCTGGAGCGCATCGGCGACAAGCCGCTGATCGCGGACGAGCGCTTCGCCCTGAAGATCGCCGCGGTCGAGGTGCAGCTCCGGGCGCTGGAGATGACGCAGCTGCGTGTCGTCGCGTCCGCGCGCAACCGCAACGGCAAGCCCGACCCGGCCTCGTCGATCCTCAAGATCCGCGGATCGGAAATCCAGCAGACCATCAGCGAGCTGCTGCTCGAGGCGGTCGGCCCCTACGCGCTCCCCGACCAGGTGCCGCACGACGAAAGCGAGCGCTGGAACGAGCCGCCGATCGGGCCCGACTGGGCCGGCCCGCAGGCGCCGCATTACTTCAACTGGCGCAAGGTCTCGATCTACGGCGGCTCGAACGAGATCCAGAAGAACATCATCGCGAAGGCGATTCTTGGATTGTGAGCGCAGCGATGACGGATGCATCTTCCCCTCTCCCCGCAGGGGAGAGGGTGGCGAGCGAAGCGAGCCGGGTGAGAGGGCCCCTCACCCCGACCCTCTCCCCTGCGGGGAGAGGGAGCGCTGGCGCCCTGCCTTGAGAACGAAGGCGATTATTGGGAACCGTAGCATGGACTTCGAGCTCACCGAAGAGCAGCGCCTGCTGCGCGACAGCGTCGAGCGGCTCATGACCGACCGCTACGACTTCGCGGCGCGCAAGCGCTTCGCGCAGGAGCCCGGCGGATTCAGTGCCGAGGCTTGGCGGCAACATGCCGAGCTCGGCTTGCTCGGGCTGCCTTTTGCCGAGGACGACGGCGGGTTGGGCGGCGGGCCGGTCGAGACCATGATCGTGATGGAGGCGTTCGGACGCGCGCTCGCGCTCGAGCCGTATCTCGCGACGGTCGTGCTCGGCGGCGGCTTCCTGCGGCTCGGCGGCAGCGCCGCGATGCGGGGCGCTATCGCGCCGCAGATCGCGAGCGGCGCGCTCAAGCTCGCGTTCGCGCATGCGGAGCGGCAGGCGCGCTACGATCTCGCCGACGTGACGACGACCGCGCGGAAAGATGGCGCGGGGTTCGTGCTCGATGGGGCCAAGAGCCTCGTGCTGCATGGCGACGCCGCGGACAAGTTCGTCGTGTCGGCGCGTCTTTCGGGCGGGCCGCGCGACCGCGACGGGCTGGCGCTGTTTCTCGTCGATGCGGATGCCGCCGGCGTGACGCGGCGCGGCTATCCGACCGTCGATGGGCTGCGTGCCGCCGAGGTGACGCTCGCGGGCGTGCGGATCGCGGCCGATGCGGCGATCGGCGAGCCGGGCGAGGCGTTTGCGCTGATCGAGCGCGTGGTTGACGGCGCGATCGCGGCGCTGGCCGCCGAAGCGCTCGGCGCCATGACGGCAATGCATGAGATCACGGTCGACTACCTGAAGGTCCGCAAGCAATTCGGCGTGCCGATCGGCAATTTCCAGGTGCTGCAGCATCGCGCCGCCGACATGCTGGTCGCGCTCGAGGAGGCGCGCAGCATGGCGCTGCTCGCCACCATGATGGTCGACGAGCCGGACGCGGCCGAACGGCGCAAGGCGATTGCGGCCGCCAAGGTGCAGATCGGACGCTCGGGGCGCATCGTCGGCCAGGGCGCGATCCAGCTGCACGGCGGCATCGGCATGACCATGGAGAACAAGGTCGGCCACTACTTCAAGCGCGTCACCATGATCGATACCCTATTCGGCGACGCGGACCATCATCTCGTTGCGCTCGCGCGCATGGGCGGGATGGTGGCTGCATAATTTTTTGCGTCATGGCCGGGCTTGTCCCGGCCATCCACGTCTTTGCCGCGAACGAAGACGTGGATGCGCGGGACAAGCCCGCGCATGACAACTCAGAAGGAGTTTCGTCATGCTGCCCCCGCCCTCCCCGCGTAGCGCCGAGCTTGCCCGGCGCATCAATGCGTTCATGGAGGAGCACATCTATCCGGCGGAACCGGTGTTCGAGCGCGAGATGCGCGCGGGCGACCGCTGGGACGAGCCGCCCGTGATGGGCGAGCTCAAGCGCAAGGCGCACGCCGCGAGCTTATGGAACTTGTTCGTGCCGCAGAAGCACGATCCGGACGGGCTCTCGGTCATCGAATATGCGCCGCTATGCGAGATCATGGGCCGCTCGCCGATCGGCGCGGAGCCGTTCAACTGCTCGGCGCCCGACACCGGCAACATGGAAACGCTGATGCTCTACGGCAGCGACGAGCACAAGCGCCGCTGGCTCGCGCCGCTGATGGCGGGCGAGATCCGCTCCTGCTTCGCGATGACCGAGCCTGCGGTCGCCTCGTCGGACGCGACCAACATCCGCTCGGAGATCCGCCGCGACGGCGACAGTTACGTGATCAATGGGCGCAAGTGGTGGACGTCGGGCGCGATGGACAAGCGCTGCAAGCTCATCATCTTCATGGGGCAGACGAATCCGGAGGCGCCCGCGCACAAGCGGCAGTCGATGATCCTGGTGCCGATGGACGCGCCCGGCATCAAGATCGTGCGGCCGCTCACCGTATTCGGCTATGACGATGCGCCGCACGGCCATGCCGAGGTGACCTTCGAGAACGTGCGCGTGCCGGCGAGCAACATCCTGCTCGGCGAGGGGCGCGGCTTCGAGATCGCGCAGGGGCGGCTCGGACCAGGACGCATCCATCACTGCATGCGCATGATCGGCATGGCGGAGCGCGCGCTGGAGACGCTGTGCCGGCGCGCGGTCTCGCGCACCACCTTCGGCCGCACCATCGCGGAACACGGCGTGACGCGGCACTGGATCGCCGAGTCGCGCATGGAGATCGACCAGGCGCGGCTCCTCACCATGCATGCCGCCCACATGATGGACACGGTCGGCAACAAGGCGGCGCGCGCCGAGATCGCGATGATCAAGGTGGTGGCGCCGAACGTCGCGCAGAAGGTGATCGACCGCGCGATCCAAGTGTGCGGCGGCGGCGGCGTGTCGCAGGAATTCCACCTCGCGTATGCGTATGCGCGGGCCCGCGCCATCCGGCTTGCTGACGGCCCGGATGAGGTGCACCGCGAGGCGGTCGCGAAGGTGGAGCTGCGGAAGTATGCGGCGCAGGGCGGGAATGCGGGGTAAGTCGGCGAGGCACTGAGTCCGCGCTCCCTCTCCCCGTTCTTACGGGGAGAAGGTTGGGGTGAGGGGCGCTGAGTTGCCGAGAAACACGTCGGTGGTCAGGACTCGCGGAGACGCCCCCTCACCCCGACCCTCTCCCCGCGCGTGGCTATTGGATTCACACATCTCGAAAGAACTCCGGATCAATAGGTTACGTGAACCCACCCCTTGAGCCATGCGATGTTTGCGAAAACGGGCGAAATGATTTTGATGACTCACGTTTTTCGCTTTGCAGGCGACCTCGCACGAATCAGATGTGTGCACACGACAGCCGCGCGTGGGGAGAGGGAGAGCTAGCGCCGTGCGTTCCTCACGCGATCGTCACACCGCCGTCCGCCACAATGATCTGCCCCGTGATGAAGCTCGCGGCGGGCGAGGCGAGGAATGCGGCGATCGGGCCGATCTCCTCGGGCAGGCCGATGCGGCGCAGCGGGGTGCGATCGGTGCGGCGCTTGAGGGCTTCCGGGTTCTCCCACAGCGCCTTGGCGAAATCGGTCTTCACAAGGCCCGGCGCGATGCAGTTGACGCGCACGTTCTTCGGACCCCATTCGACCGCGAGGTTGCGGGCCAGGGCGAAATCCGCCGCCTTGGAGATGCCGTAGGCGCCGATCACGTCGGTGCCGCGCAGGCCGCCGATCGACGAGACGATGATCACGGCGCCGTCGCCGCGCTCGGCCATCTCCGGGATGGTGAGATTGCAGAGCCAGAGGTTGCTCTTCACGTTGGTGCCGATGATCTTGTCGAAGGCTTCGTCGCTGAGCTTGCCGAGCGGGCCATAGGCCGGATTGGACGCCGCATTGCCGACGACGATGTCGATGCGGCCGAACGCCTTGCGGGTCCCGGCGACCAGCGCCTCAACCTCGTCGCGGCGCGAGACGTTGCACGGGATCACCGCGACGGTGCCGCCGGCCGCGCGGATGCCGGCCGCCGCCTCCTCGCAGACATCTGCCTTGCGGCTCGAGATCACCACCTTGGCGCCCTGCTCCGCCATCGCGTGCGCGATCGCGAGCCCGATGCCGCGGCTCGAGCCGGTGATGATGGCGACCTTGTCGTCGAGGCGGAACGGAGATGGCATGTGGTTTTTCCCGGGCGCGCTGCTCCGCCATCTTGCCCCACCCGGACCAGCGCGGAAAGGTGCGGCGAAAGCCCTACGTCGGGTAACCGAGACGACGGCGAAAGATGGCGACCCGATCCGCCTGCCGGCACGCAAATTCCCGGTCGGCTGCGTCCGTGATGCCGCCCGTCGGGCGGTCTTCGTCGAACATCCGCAGCATCGTGGGGCGGACCGGGTCTAATCCCGTCAGGCCGAAATGACTGTAGATTCGCGCAACCGTGCCGCCTGGATCCGCAACGAGATCGGCATAGGCAAGCTCGATCCGGTCCGCCGGGGCGACGCGATCGAATCCGGCCTGCAGCGCGTCGAGCAGGCGGCCGTAGGCATCGGCGATGTGGCTCTCCGCGCTCATCATGTCATACGGCTGAAGCGCAAACATCGGCAGCATGGTGCGATAGAGCTTTCGGGTCGACGCCAGCACCTCGATCGGCTCGCGATGAATGTGAATGAACTGGGCGCCGGGAAACAGGCGGCGGAGCTCGTCGATGCGCGCGCTGTGCGCCGGGTTCTTCGCCAACAAGCGGCGGCCGGGCGCCAACCGTGTCAGCTTGCCGAAGTAGTAGGTCAGGCGCGCGCGCCATGCCGCCAGCATGTGCGGCGGCGCGCCTTCGAACAGCACCTCCTCGGTGAAGATCCGCTCCATCCGACGCGGGAAGTAGAAGCAATTCATGAACGAGGGCGCCGCCATGACGGCGAGCGCGAGCTCGTCCTCCTGCGGGAGGTCCGCCCGCACCGGAAGGCCGTCCATCGGCCGTGCCTGCGGCATGGTTCGCAGCAACAACACGCGCGAGATCCACTCGACCGGCGATGGATAGAACGAATGCGGTCGCAGCGCGTCCGTGATGGTGGGAAAGCAGAAGCGCGGATCCCGGCTGAGCAGATTGTGCAAGAGCGTCGTGCCGCTGCGCCAATGGCCGACGATGAAGAGCGGCGGCCGGTCGAGCGGCGCGGCGGCGGCCGCGCGCGTCCTCGCCATTTCGAGCCATGCAAACGGCGCGTTGAGCACGGAGCACAGCCCGATCAGGCCCGTTTGCGCGGCATGGCCGACGCTCATGCCACCGTGCGCCGCCAGCGTGCGCACGAGATCCGCCGGGAGGCTTGCGGCCAACGGGTGGAGGAGCGGACGCGTCAGAGGCATCGGCGCAGGTTATCACCTGCTGCCGTCATGCGGGGCATGACACCCGCGCGTACCGAGGCGCCGCCGCGCTACGGTCCGAAGCGATAGTCGATGGTCCCTACGACCGAATCTTCGTGGAGCCTCACCGGGAACGTGGAGACGCCCAGGCCCGGGAAGACGTAGTTCACGCGCTCAAATTCGATGTGATTATACTGGATGCCGAAGGCCCAGTTGCGCGTATAGGCGAACTTCAAGCCGGTGAGCAGGTTCAAGCCGGTCTGGTCCCGCCCGCTGACCGTGCTCGAGACGAAAGGCGTGGTGACGGTGGCGTCCACGTTCGCGAGGGCGACGCCGGCGCCAATGAACGGCATCCACCACCCCATGTCATATCCGACCGTCCCGGTGCCCATGAGCGCCCATTTGAACTTGGCCGAGATCGTCGTTCCGGGCGGCCCAAAGCCCAGCGGGGAGGCCTGCGTGTCGCTGAGCGCGCCGAACGGCACCGTCAGCCGCGCCCCGAGGACGATACGGTTCGGCAGCTCGTAATCGGCGCCGATATATCCGCCGCCCACGACGCCGTTGACCTTGAAGTCATGGCAGCCCTGCGTGAGCGTCCCGCCGCCACCGGGGCAGAAGTTACCATCTGCCCACGACCCGCCGACGAAGCCACCGATGTAGTATGCGGTCCAATTGTGCGGGTCGACCGGCATGGGGGGCGCCTTCAAGGGCATATCTGCGGCCGCTGCGAACGAGGTCGCCGCCATCAGGCCAACCGCCGCCAGAATCATCCGCCTCATGTCGATTTCCCTTCCGAATTCCGAACCCCGCTTGGTGTAACAAGCCGCACTCATCGTGTCTGTTGCACCGTCGCCACATTCCCACCGAATTCGACACACCGGACGACTCCTTGGGGAAGCGACGGATAGTATAGGGTCTCGGCAACCACGCGCTCGCCTGCGAATGCGTGAGCCATCGGGGAATTCAGGAAAATCGGCGAAATGCTTGGCGTTGTGAGTGGCAAGTCCGACCCGCCGGGGTTCGCGCCGCATCTGGACGAGATCCTGCCGCACGGGCGCTCGACTGACCTGCCCAAAGTGCAGGCATGGCTTTTCGCGTGCGATCACGGCGCCCCGCAATTGCCGCTGGACGTGCCAGCGCTGACGCCCGCGGAAGTCGCGCGCAGCCAACGATTGACGCGTGCCGCCGATCGGGCCGCGTTCACGGTCACGCGCGCGACGCTGCGGCGAATCCTCGCGCGCGAGCTCGATATCGAGGCCGGCGCCGTGCGTCTGGCCGAGCCCAAGCTCGGCAAGCCACGGCTTTGCCCAAGTCACGCCCGGGTCGAAATCGACTTTAGCGTCTCGCACACCGACGGTATGTCGGTGGTCGCGCTGACGCGCGATGCCTCGGTCGGCGCCGACATCGAGCGATGCCGCCCGGTGCCGGAAAAGCTGAAGATCGCGGCGGAAATGTTCGGCGACGAGGCAGCGGCCGCGATCGCAGGGCTTCCGCTATCCGAGCAAGACCGCGGCTTCCTGCGATTGTGGACGGCGGGCGAGGCTTACGTGAAGGCGACCGGCACCGGACTTGCACTCCACCGCCAACGTATCCCGATCTGCATCGGGGCCAATGGTACGCAGGTCGCGTTCCGTCCGGATTTCGCCGAGCGGGAGGCGTGGCGGCTGGCTTTTATCGATGCGCCGGCGGGCTACGTCTGCTGTCTCGCAACTCTCGATCGCGCCCGAATGCCGTCCTTCGACCGTTAGCACGTCCACGAGTTCCGCTTGTCGACCATGCCTCCCACACCAAAGTCCGCCGATGAGATCGAGCCGCGCGCGGCCGACATCGCGATCGTCGGCATGGCCTGCATCCTTCCCGGCGGCGTCGTCTCGCCCGAATCGCTCTGGACGCTGCTCTGCGAGGGACGCGATGCGATCGTCGAGGTTCCCACCGACCGGTGGACCCTCGATGGCGTCTACGACGCGGATCCGCGGGCGCCGGGACGCGCCGTCACGCGCTGGGGCGGATTCATCGACGGCGTCGATCTGTTCGACCCGGCGTTCTTCGGCATCTCGCCGCGCGAGGCCGCCCTCATGGACCCGCAGCAGCGCCTGCTGCTGCAGACCGCCTGGCGGGCGCTGGAGGATGCGGGAATTCCCGCCGCGCGGATCGCCGGCTCGCGCACCGGCGTCTATGTCGGCATCTCGCACAGCGACTATCACGGCATCCAGAAATTCGGACGATACGAGATCGACGTGCATACCAGCACGGGCGGCGCATTGAGCATCGCGGCCAACCGGCTCTCGCATCGGCTCGACCTGCGCGGACCAAGTCTCGCGGTCGACACCGCGTGCTCCTCCTCGCTGGTCGCGCTCGATCTCGCGTGTCGCGCGCTCGAGCGCGGCGAGTGCGGCATGGCGCTCGTCGGCGGCGTGAACCTCATGCTCACGCCGGACGTCACGATCACGTTCAGCCGCGCCGCGATGCTCTCGCCGGACGGGCGCTGCAAGGCCTTCGATGCGCGGGCGAACGGCTATGTGCGCGGCGAAGGCGCCGGCATCGTCATCCTCAAGCCGTTGGCCCGCGCGCAAGCGGACGGCGATCGCGTGCGCGCCGTCATCCGCGCGACGGCCGTGAACCAGGACGGCCAGACCAGCACGCTGACGGTGCCGAGTCTCGAGGCGCAGGTCGCGATGCTGCGCGAGGTGTGCGGCCGCGCCGAGGTCGATCCCGCGCAGGTTCCTTATGTCGAGGCGCACGGCACCGGCACCGCGGTCGGCGATCCGATCGAGGCGCGGGCGATCGGGACCGTGTTCGGTTCGCCGCGCGCCGACGGCGAGCGCTGCCTCATCGGCTCGATCAAGACCAACATCGGGCACCTCGAGCCGGCGGCCGGCATCGCCGGGCTGATCAAGGCCGCGCTCTGCGTCGAGCATGGCCAGATTCCGCCGAGCCTGCATTTCAACGCCGCCAATCCGAACATCGACATGGAGGCGCACAAGCTCGCGGTCTGCACCGAGCTCGCGGAATTTCCGCGCTCGGCGGCGCCGCGGCTCGCGGCCGTCAACTCGTTCGGCTTCGGCGGGACCAACGCGTCGGCGATCCTGCAAGAACCGCCGCGGCCCGGCCGCGCGCGAGCCGCGAGCGCGGGCCGCGCGAAGCACACCTTCCCGGTCCTGCTTCCGCTGAGCGCTGCAACGCCGGCGTCGCTGCGCGCCAATGCCGCCACATTGGCGGATGTCCTTTCCGCCAACACGGTCTCCCTTGCGGACGTGGCCGGCACGTTGTCCGAGCGGCGCGATCACCTCGCCCATCGCGCCGTGGCGGTCATCGACGCAGATGCGCGCGCCCCCGAACTGCTGCGGACATTCGCCGCCGGACAGGACGTCGCCGAAATAGAAATCGGCCGTATCGGCGAGACGCCGAAGGTCGCCTTCGTCTTCACCGGACAAGGCGCGCAATGGTGGGCGATGGGACGCCGCCTGCTTGATGCTGATCCGATCTTCCGCGCAACCGTCGAGGCCTGCGATGCGGGCTTCAAGGCGCTGTCCGGATGGTCGGTCATCGACGAGCTGCGACGCGACGAGGCGAGCTCACGCATCGACAGCACCCAGATTGCACAGCCGGCCACCTTTGCGCTGCAGGTCGGCCTCGCGGCGCGCTGGCAGGCCTGGGGGATTCGCCCGGCGGCGGTGATCGGGCACAGCATCGGCGAGATGGCGGCGGCCTATGTGTCGGGTGCGCTGTCGCTCACCGATGCGATCGCGGTCGTCCATCATCGCAGCCGATTGCAAGAGACGACGCGGCATCAAGGCACAATGGCAGCCGTGGGGCTTGCTCCCGAGGCCGCACAGCGCCTGATCGGCAAGGCCGGGCTCGCGTTGGAGATTGCCGCGATCAACGGGCCCGAGCTGGTCACCATCGGCGGCGCGCCGGGCGAGATCGACCGCCTGCTGGATCTCCTGCGCACCGATCCGGCGCGGCCATTCGGGCGCCGGCTGCATGTCGACTACGCGTTCCACACGCGCCAGATGGATCCATTCGCGGCGGAGCTGCGCGCGAGCCTTATCGGCATCAAGCCTCGTGCCGGCGAGATCGCGATGTACTCGACGGTCACGGGAACGCCGGCCGGCGCGCATTCGCTCGACGCGGAGTACTGGTGGCGCAACATGCGCGAGCCGGTCCTTTTCCAGACTGCCGTCGAGGTGGCGATTCAGGACGGCATCAACACGTTCGTCGAGATCGGCGCGCATCCAGTCTTGAGCGGTCCGGTGCGCGCTTGCCTCGCGGCCCTGGGCCGCACCGGCACGGTGGTCGCATCGCTGCAACGCGAGGTCGCCGACGAGGTGTGCCTCGGCCGCGCGCTGGGCAAGCTCTACGTCAGCGGCGTGACGCCGGATTGGCGCGCGGTTGCGCCGCCCGGCTGGCGCTTCGTGCGGCTTCCCGGACAGCCGTTCGAGGCGCAGCGGCTATGGGCGGAGTCGGAGGAATCGCGCGCTGCGCGCCTCGATCGTCCGGTTCACCCTCTGCTCGGCAAGCGCCTGGGCACGGCGAGCCCGCGCTGGCAGGCGCATCTCGGGGCGCGGATGCCGCGCTTCCTCGGCGACCACCGCATCGACGGCGCGATCGTGTTTCCGGCCGCCGCCTACGTCGAGCAGATGCTCGCGACGGCGCGCGAAGCCCTGGGCGAGCCGCCCTGGGAGCTCGAGGGCATCGTCTTCCACGACGCCCTGGTCTTTCCCGAAGAGGGCCTCGTGCAGGTCGAGACGAGCTTCACGGCCGGGCGCGACGCGATCGAGATCGCCAGCCGGTCCAGCGGCGATGCGGCTTGGACGACGCGCGCCTCCGGCCGGGTGCGAGCGTGGAACGGCCCCGACCATCGCGTTGCCCGCTGGCAGCCCGCGACGGAGCCGCCGAGCCACGTCGAGCATTCCCGCTTCTATCAGCTGCTGCAGCAAGAGGGGCACGATTTCGGGCCGAGCTTCCGCGGCGTGAAAATGCTCTGGCGCGAGCGCGGCGAAGCTCTCGGGTTGATCACACTGCCGGCCGAGGCCGCGGACGACGGCAGCTATGTGCTTCACCCGGCGCTGCTCGATGCCTGCTTGCAGGTCATCCGCGGGTTTGCGGACATTTCCGACGACGGGCCGCGCGACGATCTGCTCACGCTGCCGGTGTCGATCGACCGGCTGCGCGTCTTTCGCCGGCTCGAAACGAACGTGTTGAGCCGCGCAAGTGCGATCAAGCAGACGGCGTCGGAGATCGTCTGCGACATCGACATCGTCGACGAGCTCGGTCACCCGGTGGCGGCGATCCAAGGGATGCGCTGCCGGCGCATCCGTGCCGGCGGGAGCGCCGCCACTGGTCCGGCGCCCGGGCTTTATCGCGAGCACTGGATCGAGCTCGCGCGCGGTTCCGAGAACGAGGTATCGAAACCAAGGGCGGACCGGCGCAGCTATCTCGTGCTCGGTCCCGGCTTGCGCGTTGCGCATGAGCTCGCCGGGGAATTGCGCGGTCGCGGCGCGCGCGTGACCGTCTCCGGATCCGCGAGCGCCGACTCCGCCACGACCGTCGAGAAATTGCTCGCCGCGAGCGGACCCCTGGACGAGATCGTCGTCGTGGCGACGCTAGACGAGAAGCCCTCACAGGAGCCGGCGCCCGATCCGGGCGTGATCGAGGGGCTCGTCGCGTTGCTCCAGCAGTGCACACGCATCGAGCCGCATCCGGCGATCACGATCCTTGCCGACGGCGTCGCCCAGTGTCCGGGCGATCCGCCATGCTCACCTTTCTTCGCGCCGATCGTCGGCCTCGTGCGCACGGCGCGAAATGAGATGACCGACATGCAGACGCGGGTGATCGGTGTCGATCCGCAGGGGATGGCGATCGAGCGCCTCGCCGACGAGGTGCTGCGCAACGATGTCGAGCCGCTGATCGCGTTGCGCGGGGACAAGCGCCTGGCGTGCCGTCTCGGCGCGGTCGGCGAGGAGAGCCTGCCGCTCGCCACCACGGCATGGCAGCCCAAGACGCGGACGCCGCCCTTCCGCGTCACGATGTCGAGCCCGGGAGCGCTCGATCGGCTGCGGCTGCGCGAGATGCGGCCGCTGCATCCGGGACCCGGCGAGGTCCTGGTCGAGGTCCGCGCGGTCGGATTGAATTTCCGCGACGTCATGGCGGCGACCGGGCTGCTGCCGGCCGATGCCGAGGATGCGCCCGCCTGGCAGCATCTCGGCCTCGAATGCGCCGGCGTGGTCGTCGAGGCCGGCGAAGGCTGCGATCAACACCTCGCCGGACGCCGGGTGATCGCGATGACCCGCGGCGCGCTCGCCTCGCATGTTGTGGCGCCAGCCGCACTCATCATTCCGATTCCCGAGGAGCTTACGTTTGCGGCGGCCGCGGCGCTCCCGACCGCCTATGCGACCGCCCAGTATGCGCTGTGCTCGCTCGCGCGCCTGCAGGCGGGCGAGACCGTGCTGATCCATGCGGCGACCGGCGGCGTCGGGCTTGCGGCGATCGCGGTCGCGCGCCGCTGCGGGGCGCGCATCATTGCGACCGCAGGCCGCGCCGAAAAGCGCGATTACCTGCGGGCGCGCGGCATCACCGACGTGTTCAACTCGCGCTCGCTCGGCTTCGCCGACGACGTGCTCGCGGCAACACAAGGACGCGGCGTCGACGTGGTGCTGAATTCGCTGCCGGGGCCGTTCCTCGAGAAGAGCCTCGCCCTGCTCACGCCCGGCGGGCGCTTTCTCGAGATCGGCAAGCGCGACATCTACGGCGACCGCCTGATCGGCCTGCGCAGCCTTCGCCAGAATGCGGCGTTTTTCGCGATCGACCTCGCCGGCATCGCGCGCGAGCGGCCGCAGGCGATCCGCACCGAGCTCGAAGTCGGTCATCAGAGATCTCGCGGCCGGCGCGCTCGATCTCCTGCCGGTCGAGCTGTTCTCCTCGGACGAGATCGCCGGCGCGTTCCGCCACATGGCGAGCGCCGATCACATCGGCAAGATCGTGATCACCCACGAGCAGCCCGCGCAGGTCGAGCTCGATCCCGCGGCGTCGCGGGCGATCCGGCCCGATGCGACGTATCTGGTGACCGGCGGGCTCGGCGGCTTCGGCCTTGCGATCGCGCAGTGGCTCGCCACGCAAGGCGCCCGCTCGCTCGCCCTCATCGGGCGCTCGGGCGCCGCGCGTGCCGAAGCGCAAGCAGCCGTGGCGGACATGCGCGCGGCCGGCGTCGACGTCATGGCGATCGCGGCGGATGTGAGCGACGCCGCACAGGTCGCGGCGGCGCTCGACAGGATCGCGGCGACCGGACGGCCGTTGCGCGGCATCATTCATGCGGCCGGGATGATCGACGATGCCTTGCTCTGCGATCTCGCGGCGGAGCGGGTGCGGCGCGTGTTTGCGCCGAAGGCGATCGGGGCATGGCGCCTGCACACGCTCACGGCCGGCCTACCGCTCGACTTCTTCGTCTGCTGCTCGTCGGTCGCAGGTCTCGTCGGCTCGATCGGGCAGGCGCACTATGCGGCCGCCAACCGCTTCCTCGACGCGCTCGCGGCCATGCGGCAGGCCCGGCAGATGCCCGGGCTGTCGATCGCCTGGGGCCCGATCGCGGATGCAGGCTTTCTCACCCGCCGGCCCGACATCGCCCGCCATATCGAGCAGAGCGGCATGCGGCCGATGCCGGTCCAGGCGGCGCTCGATACCCTCGGCGCGCTCCTGCTGCGCCGCTGCGACGCGATCGCGGTTGCCGATATCGCGGCGCCCGTCCTCGCGCGGGCCCTTCCGGCGACCGCGCAGTCGGGATACCTGACGGAGCTCGTGTCGACCGACGCGCGCCGCCATGCGGCGCCCGAATCGCTGCGCGCGCGCTGGCTGCAGCTGCCCGCCGCCGAGCGGCCCGCCTTCATCACCGACTTCCTGCGCCAGCAGATCGGCGCGGTGCTCAAGACGGCGCCCGCCGCGATCGAGCCCGCGCGGCCGCTCGCCGAGCTCGGCCTCAATTCGCTGACCTCGTTCGAGCTCAAGAACCGCATCGAGTCGGCGATCGACGCCTCGCTGCCGATTACCAAGTTTCTGCAAAAGCCGACCGTGACGCAGCTCGTGGCCGTGATCGCCGAAAAACTCGACCAGCCGGCCGAGACCGCGCTCGGTCCTGCCGCCGCGAGGCCCGAGGATCTTATTCCGGTGATGTCGATCAACCAGGAAGCGCTCTGGTTCATCGATCGTCTCGACCCCGGCAGCCCGGCCTACGGGCTGGCGATGTGCATCGGCGTGCGTCCGCGGCTCGACATGGACATTCTCGATACGGCGTTCCGGCGCGTGATCGAGCGGCACGATAGCCTGCGCATGGTGTTCGCCGCCGACAACGCCGGACCGATCACCGGCCTGCTCGACCCCGCCGCCTTCACGCTGATGCGGCACGATGCGGTCGCGCGCGACGAAGCCGCGTTCCGCGCCGAGCTCGACCGCGAGGGCAACCGGCCGTTCGATCTTGCGCGCGGCCCGCTGGTACGGCTGCATATCTACCGGCGTGCCGACCGGGACGTGCTGCTGCTGCACATCCATCACATCGTCGCCGACGCGGCCTCGATCGCCATCGCGGTCGAGGACATGTTCGAGGCGTATTTCGCGCTGCGCGCCGGCGCGGACCCGGCCTGGTCGCGCGCCGTCGTGCCGGCCGCCGCGTTCGCGCGCTACCAGCGCGAGCTCGTCAGCGGAGCGGCGGCGCAGCCGCACGTCGCATTCTGGCGCCGCGCGCTCGACGGCGCGCCGGCGGTCATGTCACTGCCGACCGATCACCCGCGGCCGGCGCAACGCCGATCGCGCGGACGCGCCCGCACGTTCATCCTGCCGCCGGCGCTGACCGACGACATCAAGCGCCTGGCCCGCCGCGAGGGCGAGACGCTCTATGTCGCCCTGCTCGCCGCGTTCAACGTGCTGCTGCATCGCCTCGGCGGCGGGTCCGACATCGTGGTCGGGACGCCGACGCTCGGCCGCTCGCATCCGCAATTCGCCGATGCGGTCGGCTATCTCGTGAACACGGTGCCGATCCGCACCCGGATGGACGCCCACGTGACTTTCGCGGCGGCGCTGGCGCGAACCGGCACCGCGGTGCGCGCAGCCCTCGAGCACCAGGACTTTCCGTTTGCGAGCCTCGTCCACGAGCTCAAGGCGGCACGCGATCCGGGCGTCAATCCGGTCTTCCAGGTCATGTTCGCGATGGAGCGGCCGGCGGAGATCGATTCGCACGGCATCGCCGCCACCCTGCTCAATGTCGACGGCGCCGCGATCGACATCCGCGAATTCCACATCGAGTCGCTGGCGCTCGATCGCAACCGCGCGCAGTTCGATCTGACATTCGTGGTCGAGGAGCACGCCGGCGAGGTGATCGGCGTCATCGACTACGACGGCGACCTGTGGAAGCCCGAGACGATTGACGGTTTCGCCGACCTGTATGCGTCGATCCTCGGCACGATGGCTCGGGCGGTCGAGCAGCCGATCGCCGAGCCCGCAAGCCGGACCAGCCGCGACTGCGTGCTCGTCGGCAAGGCCCTGCCGGACGTTCCCGACGTGATGGCGTCGTTCCACCGCAGCGTGGCGGTCTTTCCCGAGAAGGTCGCCGTGGCGTTCGGCGAACGCACCTGGACTTATCGCGAGCTTGGCGATGTCGTCGGCCTGACCGCCCGGGCGTTGCGCGCGCAGGGCATGGGCCCGGGCTCACTGGTCGGCATCTGCATGGCGCGCACGGGCCATCTCGTCGCGGCGCTGCTCGCGACGCTGGAGATCGGCGCGGCCTATGCCCCGCTCGACCCTTCGCACCCGGCCGGCCGGCTCACCCGCGTGCTGCGCGATGCCCGTCCCACGCTGCTGATCAGCGACACGGCGAACAAAGAGACCATCGCGGGATTTGCGCCTTGCTGCGTGTTGGACCTCGACACGGTGCTCGCGACGGCGGCACGCGACGCGGCCGGTCTCAAAACCGATGCGCCGCCCGCAGCGTCCGAGCTCGCCTACATCATCCACACCTCCGGCTCGACGGGCGGGCCGCTGGGCGTCGAGGTCCGCCGCGCGTCGCTGTCGAACGTGCTGGCCGCGATCCCGCGCGAGGTGCCGATCACCGAGAGAGACACGCTGCTCGCGGTCACGACCGTTGCGTTCGATATCGCGGCGCTCGAGCTGCTGCTGCCGCTCGTGCTCGGCGCGACCGTCGTCATCGCCGACGAGGCGACGGTCGCGGACGGTCGCCGGCTGGCGCAGAGCTTGCGGACGCGCGGCATCACGGCGATGCAGGCAACGCCCGCCACCTGGCAGATGCTTCTCGATGCCGGCTGGTCCGGCGACGAACGCCTGAAGGTATTGGTCGGTGGCGAACGGCTGCCGCAGCCGCTTGCGGCCGCGCTGGTCGAGCAGTGCGGCGGCGTCTGGAACCTGTATGGGCCGACCGAGACGACGATCTGGTCGACCTGCGCGCGGATCGTTGCGGCGGCCGAACCGATCTCGATCGGCCGACCGATCGCGAACACGATCTGCCGCGTGGTCGATGCGAACCTCGATCCGGTCGCGCCGGGCGACGCGGGCGAGCTGCTGATCAGCGGCGCCGGCCTGGCGCGCGGCTATGCGCAGGCCGATGAGCTGACGAAGGCCCGGTTCGTGGCGCTGGCGGGCGACCCCGCGGCACGCTGGTTTCGCACCGGCGACATGGTCCGCCTCGTCGCGGGAGAACTCGTCTACCTCGGTCGCCGCGATCAGCAGGTGAAGATTCGCGGCTATCGGGTCGAGCTCGGCGAGATCGACAGCGCGCTCGTCGCGTGCGCGGGCGTGCGCGAGGCGGCGGCGGTCACGGCGGGCAGCGATCTGGCGTCGACGCGCATCGTTGCGTTCGTCGCAGCGAAACCGGACAACGCGTTGGACGTCACCGTCCTTCGCGGCGAGCTCGAACGCGTGCTTCCGGGCTACATGGTGCCGGCGCGGATCGAGCGCCTGCCGGCGCTGCCCCGGCTGCCGAACGGCAAGGTCGACCGCGCGAGCCTCGGACGGATGGCGGCCGCGGAGCCGTCGGGCCACGCGACAGCCGTGGCGCGCACCCCGCTGGAAAAGACGCTTGTGGAACTGCTGCGCGACGTATTGCGAGCCGAGGCTGTCGGCATTCATGATGACTTCTTCGCGATCGGCGGCACGTCCTTGCTGGGCTTGCGCTATCTCGCGCGGGTGAGCGAGGTGTTTGGCGTCGAGCTCGGCCCGGCGGAGCTGCTGCGCGCGCCGACCATTGCGGCGATGGCCGAGTTGATCGGCAAAGCGCCCTCGCCCGATCCGGTGCCCCGCGAGATCGCCGGCACGGCAGCGCCGCAATGGCGGCCTCTCGCGCTGGCGCGGGCCGAGGGGGCATTCGCGGCCGTCGATGCGGCCGCGATCGCGTGCCTTCCCGACGCGCTCGTGCGCGCCGCGCGCGCAACAAATCTCCGCGGCGTGGCCGTCGATGCGAGCGAGCCATACTGGCTCGGGCTGTGCCGCGTCCTCGACCGCAACCTCGCGCTGATCGTCCTGCCGGTTTCCGAACAGGACCTTTTGACCAATGAGCCGCGCAGCCGCGACGCGGCCAACGCGGCGATCGCATATGCGGATCGGCTCGGCGCCCGTTGCGTCGCGTTGACCGGCCTCATTCCGAGCGCCACCGATTTCGGCCGCACGCTTGCGCCGGCCAACGGCTGCGCGATCACGACCGGCCACGCCGCCACGGCTACCGCCGTCGCGCTCACGGCGCAGGCGGCCTGCCGGGCGACGGGCCGCGATCTCCGGCACGAGTCGGTGGCGTTCGTCGGGCTCGGTGCGATCGGGACGGCGTCGCTGTTTGCGCTGCTCGGCCGCGGCGCCCATCCGGCGCGACTGGTGCTGTGCGACGTTCCGGCCAAACGCAACCATCTGGAGCATCTCGCCCAGGAGATACGCAGCGCGCATCACTTCCGCGGCGCCGTCGACGTGATGACCCGAGCGAGCCTGCCGGACGAGGCCTATCAGTGCCGCTTCTTCGTCTGTGCCACCAACATGACCGGCGTTCTCGACATCGCACGGCTACGGCCCGGGTCGATCGTGATCGACAACTCGTTTCCGCTCTGCTTCGACCTTCAGAAGGCGCGCGAGCGCATCAAGGCCCGCGGCGACATCCTCTGTCTCTCGGCGGGGTCCGTCAGCGTCGACGCCGGCGTCGACTGGTCCTTCGCGCTGCCGCCGCGGCTGCAAAGCCTGCGCCGCGACGAGCTCGTGCGATCTATGCTGCCGCGCAACAACATGATCACGGGCTGCATGCTGTCGGCCCTGCTCCCGACGATCGCCGAGCTCTCCCCGACCGTCGGGCCGGTGACGGCGGCGGACTGCCTGCGCTATTGGGACGGCATGAAGCAGCTCAAGGTCGCGGCCGCGCCCCTGCACTGCGGCACGTGGACGGCGACGCCTGCCGATCTCGCGCGCTTCCTCGCGGCGCAATCCCAGCAAGAAGCGCCGACCGAGATGCTGGGAGCCAAGTGATGCGCCGACGCTACGGAGGAGTTTCCATGCGACCATCACGGCTGGCGACCGCGATCCTGACAGTGGCGAGCGTCTGGAGCGCTGACGCGCGATCCGCCGCGAGGACCTCCGACGTTGCGGGGATCTGGATGACCGACGACGGCGACGGCGCTGTCGATATCCGCCCGTGCGGGACCGGGCTGTGCGGCTACATCCATTCGATCCTGCGGCTGCCGCATCCCGAGCGCCCTGCCCTCGACGACCGCAACACCAATGCGGCGCTGCGCGGCCGCCCGTTGTGTGGCCTGCAGGTGCTCGGCGGCCTGCACGCCGGCGCGCCGGGACAATGGAGCGGCGGCTGGATCTACGATCCCAAGGCGGGCAAGACCTATGACCTCGACATCACCCTGCAGGATCAGCAGCTGAGCGTGCACGGCACCTTGCAGGGAACGTTCCTCGGCCGCACCGTGACGTGGAACCGTCCGGCTGCGCCGCCCGCCAAATGTGTCACGCCCAGGCCTCAGCGATAACCTCGCCGCTTCTCATTTTTGTTGCACGAGCCGGCGCGGCCCGCGGAGAAAGCCGGCGAGCTCGGCCAGGAAGCTGCGGCCGGAGACGTCGTGGTACACGGACTCCCGCGGCAGCGCCGCCAGAATGCGCCGATGCGCTTCCGGCATGTTGTGATACGGGATGCTGGGAAAAAGATGGTGCAAGGCGTGCAGGTGAAAGCCCAGCGGGGTGAGCACCTGCAGGAGCCAGCGCGGGCCGGCGAAATTGTAGGAATCGCGCACCTGCCGGGTGAGATCGGCATGATCGCCGTCGGACGCATAGCGGTGGCCGACCATGATCCGCACGCCGTGCAGAAGCAGGATCGTGACTGTCACGCAATACATCTGGGCAATCAGCCGGATCGGTATCAGGCCGAGCGCAACGCCGACGCCGGCGCACACCAGATAGACGAAGCATGCCGCTTCCTGCGCGCGCCAGACGATGCGCTCATCGGCAGCTGGAGCCGCGCGGCGGCAGAGCCCCAGCAGGCCGAGGCTCGATACGCGCGTATCCACCCATTGCCGTACCGCAGGGCTGACCCAGGCAGCCGGCGCCAGGATCGCGAACCGCGCGCCGTAGACGAACGGCAGCACGAACGCGAGTCCTAACAAGGCAAGCGCTCCCTTGGGGCCGCGCAGATCGGCCGCAAGGTACTCGGCGTCGGCGTCCGATCCGAAATGCTGGGTGGAGTGATGCGTGCGGTGATCCGAGTACAGGAAGGATGGGATCAGCAGCGGAATGCCGACCAGGAGATTCCAGGCGACCGCGAAACCGGGCAAGCGACGCGACTGGTGGGCGAGCTCGTGATTGAAGTAGGACGCGCGGTAGAGGCACACGACCGTCAGGACAAAACCGGCGCATCCCGCGGGACGCGTGAGCGCGTCCGGAAAAGGACTCGCCAGGAAGATGCCGACATCGGCCGCGATGACGCAGCCGAGCAGGTCGAGCCAGTAGATCCACGGACGCGGACGACGCAGGTCGCGCACGAGCAGACCCAGCCGGGCGACGGGAAGCGTGCCCGCATCACGAACCGGACCGCTGTCATCTATCAAGTCCACGAGCACCATCTCGATCAGGATCAGAAGCCCCAGGCGCGGTGTGCATCTTCGCAGAGCCTGGGCGGACGAGCCAGATGGATTCGGGTACGATCGATGCCATCCGGTCCCGGAACTGAGCAGGAAGGGCAATATAGAGAGTGGTCATGCGCCTCGCTGTCACATTCATTCTAGCCGCTGCGCTCGCCTGCGTAACGCCTTCCGCTCATGCCGATACGCTGCGTATCGGCATGCTGGGCGATCCGGCCACGCTCGATCCGGCGCAGAGTTCGAGCGTCACCGATCGTGTCGCCTTTGCAGCCTTCTGCGACAAGCTCATCGATCTCGACGACAAGCTTCACTACGTGCCGCAGCTCGCCACCGCGTGGACGTGGGGCGCCGATGGGCTCTCGCTCACGCTGAAGCTGCGCGACGGTGTCGTCTTCCACGACGGCACGCCGTTCGACGCGGAGGCGGTGCGCTTCAATCTCGAGCGCGACAAGACCGCCCCCTATTCGCGCCGGAAGACGGAGCTCAAGCCGGTGCGCACCATCACGGTGGTCGACAGCCACACGGTGCGGCTCGATCTCTCCGAGCCCTATGTCCCGCTGCTCGCCCAGCTCGCCGATCGCGCCGGCATGATGGTGTCGCCGAAGGCGGCACGCGAGCTCGGCGAGAAGCTCGCGACCCATCCGGTCTGTGCCGGCCCGTACCGGTTCGTCGAGTGGGTCGCGCAGGACCGCATCGTCTTCGACAAGTTCGATCAGTACTGGAACAAGGCCGCCGTCGGCATCGATCGGGTCGTCTATCTGCCGCTTCCGGACGACACGGTGCGGCTCGCCAATCTGCGCGCCGGCGGCTTGCAGATCATCGAGCGCGTGGCGCCGACCGACGTCGCGACGGTGCGCGGCGATGCGCGCGTTCGCCTGAGTGCGGCGCCGTCGGTCGGCTATCGCGTGCTGTCGATCAACACCAACAAGGGCCCGGCGGCCAAAACGCCGCTCGGCGCCGACGCGAAGCTGCGCGAGGCCTTCGAGCTGTCGCTCGACCGCGAGGCAATCAATCAGGTCGCCTTCGACGGCGCCTTCGTGCCGAGCAACCAGCCCGAGCCGCCGGGCTCGACGTTCTACGACAACGCGCTGCCTGTCCCGCCGCGTGACCTTGCCCGCGCCAAGGCGATCGTCGCGGCGAGCGGAAAGAACAAAGTTCCGGTCACCCTGCTGGTCAGCACCGACCCGCTCGACGGCCGCGTCGCCCAGATCATCCAGGCCATGGCCGGCGAAGCCGGATTCGATGTGAAGATCGAGGTGACCGAGGGCACGAGCCTGCTCGCGCGACTGAAGAGCGGCAACTACGAGATGGCGCTGCTGATCTGGAGCGGGCGGCCCGACCCCGACGCCAACATTGCGATGTGGGTCGCCTGCGACGGCTTCATCAATTGGGGCGCGTTCTGCAATGCAAAGCTCGACGATATCCTCAAGCATGCGCGCGCGGCAGCAGACGTGACCGAGCGCGCCAAGCTTTATGCGCAGGCCGCGGCCATCTACCTGTCGGCGCGGCCGTACATCTTTCTCTATCACCTCAAGTGGTATTGGGGAGTCTCTGCCAAGCTCGATGGATTCGTGCCGTATCCCGATGGGCTTATTCGGGTCATTGGGCTGCATCTGCGGCAGTAGGCTCCGCGCGCAACTCGCGCTTCCATCCCGCGGCCGTGTCCGATATAGAGAACAGGCGGGGCACAAACGGGTACCCAACTTGCCCCGACAAACGCAAGTCATTGATTTGCGGGCGTAGTTCAGTGGTAGAACGACAGCTTCCCAAGCTGTATGTCGTGGGTTCGATTCCCATCGCCCGCTCCAAAATTCAAGCGTGGCTTCCGCAAGCGCGACGCGCCCGATGCACGATATATCGCCGGCTGACTGGAAGATATTCAAGCCGTTGCGCGAGACCGCTCTCGAGCGCTTCTGCGAACGCGTCCTCGACGAGGTGGCGCGGATCGGTTCGGATCAGACCAAGACCAAGCACGAACGCTACATTGCGATCTATCGGCTGATGCGGAAGCGTGACAGGGAAATCGAACCGATCTTCGATACTCTGCGCCGATCGACTGCCGTCCGACAGATTTGTTCATTTCGCTCGCACGGCCTCCTCAGCGAGGACGAACTTCGCCAGTTCAGTCCGGAGCTGGTCGGGAGCGTCGAAAAAATCCTTGAAATCTTCAATCGGCCATTCGTGTATGACACTGATGAGGATTTGGATTCCGAGGGCGAGAAATAGGCGAAGCTCGTTCGAGGCACCGTCAGATCGTCATGCCCGGCACCCAGGCCCGGCCTTCGGCCGGCCCGAGTGTAAACTCTTTTGCCGGGCACCCGCATCACATCTGCTTGCGATACACGATGAACCCCGAGCGCTCCGCGACTTGGTCGTAGAGCCGCTGCGCGGCCGTGTTGGTCTCGTGCGTCTGCCAGTACACGCGCGCCGAGCCGGCGCTGCGGGCGCGCTCGTAGACCGCCTCGATCAGCTTGCGGCCAACGCCTTGGCCGCGTGCCGTCGGCGCCGTGAAGAGGTCCTGCAGGTAGCAGATCGGCCCGAGCAGCGTGGTGCTGCGGTGGAAGAGATAATGGACGAGCCCGATCAGATCGGCGCCGCTTTCCGCCACCAGCGCATGCACCGGCTCGGCCGGGTCGAAGACGCGCGCCCACGTGGTCTGCGTGATCTCGGGCGCGAGCGCGGTCGGGCCACAGCGGCCGTAAAACGCGTTGTAGGCATCCCACAGCGGCAGCCAGCGCGGAAAATCCGCGCGCTCGACCGGGCGAATGATCACGGCATGGCTCTCGGCTCGCAAACGCAGAGCCGAGAGTAGTGGCGCGCGACGGCTGCAAACAAGCGTTCGCGCGCCTACGGCCGATGGCGCATGGCGTGCCGCCGACGCAACTCAGGCCGCCGCCTTCTTGGCGTCCGATGTATGGACCGCGCGCGAGCCGATACTCAGCCGGTTCCACGCATTGATCATCGCGATGATGATCGACAGGTCCGCCAGTTCCTTCTCGGAGAACTGGCCCCGCGCCTCGGCGTAGACCTCGTCGGGCGCATGGGTCTGCGCGATGTTGGTGAGCGACTCGGTCCAGGCCAGCGCCGCCCGCTCGCGCGCCGAATAAAGCTTGGATTCGTGCCAGGCGTCGAGCAGGTAGAGCCGCATGTCGGATTCGCCCAGCTTGCGCGCCTCTTCGGAGTGCATGTGCAGGCAAAAGGCGCAGCCGTTGATCTGCGACGCGCGCATCTGGACCAGCACGACGAGCCTGCGGTCGAGCCCGCATTTCTCGAGATATTTCTCGACGTTGAGCAGGGCCGCATAGCCGTCTGGCACGACGGCGCGGAAATTCATTCGCTGCGTCATCTGGCGTCTCCTGTGAATTCAGGTGTTCAGATTTAACGACGAAAGCTTCGGCGTGGTTCCCGGGATTCACGCGGCGTGCGGCAACCTGTTTCGTCGCGCCGTCCGGGGTACGTCGATGCCACGACGCCGATCACCGCGCCGGCCGGTCCGTGGTCGATCGCGACAGCATCAACAGCCCGCACGCGATCGCGAGCATCGTCATGGCGGAGATCCCGAGCGACCAGTGCACGCCGATCAGGCTGCCGATCAGCCCGACCGAGACGCCGCTGAACGCGCGCAGCCCGAGGCTCGCCATGTTGTAGAGGCCGATGACGCGGCCGCGCTTGTCGGCCGGCGCGTGGACCTGCACCAGCGTCTGCGCCATGGAGTTGAACGACAGCTCGAAGAAGCCGGCGGCGAACAGCAGCGCCAGCGCGACCGGGTAGACCGAGGCGAGCGCGAAGCCCGTCAGGGCGCCGCACCACAGGATCGCCAGCACGATCGCGGTGCGCGCCTTCGGCGGCAGCAGGCCGCGGCCCTCGAGCAGGACGCCCGCCACCATGGCGCCGGCCGCGTCGGCGGCGAGCAGCGCGCTGTACGACACGCCGGGATCGCCGTGGCCGAGATCGTTTGCGAAATTGGGCATCTGCGCGCCATAGGAATTGCCGACGAAGAACGACGAGCAGCCGGCGAGCAGCGTCATCGCGACGATGACGGGATACGCCGCGATGTCCCGCGCGGTCTGCACGATGTCGGCGAGGCCGCGCACTGCGCGCGGCAGCGGCGGCGCGCCTTTACGGAAGCGCGGGCCGTACGGCGCGTTCACGAGCCACAGAACGAGCGGAAGATAGAACACCGTGTTGAGCAGGATGCCGTGCGCCGGCCCGAGCGCCAGCAGAATGGCGCCGCCCACCGCCGGGCCGATCAGCACGCCGACATAGCGCGCGGTCGCGTTGAGGCGCACGCCGCTCATCAGGTCGGCCGGTCCGACGATATCGTAGAGCAGGAGCTGGTTCGGGGTCTGCCACAACACCCCGGCGCAGCCGTGGATCACCAGCAGCACCATGGCGTGCCACATCTGCAGCGTATCGGTGATGAAGAAATAGCCCCAGCCGAGCGACGCAATGATGAAGAGGCCCATGCCGCACTGGATGAGCCGGCGCGGATCGAAGCGATCGGCGAGCGCGCCGCTCGCCACCGAGAACAGCAGGAACGGCAGCCAGTGCGACAGCACCGCGAAGCCGGCGAGCGCCGGCGAATGGAATTTCTGGAAGAGCACCCAGTAGCTGATGACGTGCTCGATGTTGTCGGCCATCATGGCGAGCACGTAGGTGCCGAACTGAGCCTGGAAGCCGCGATGGCGAAGCGCCGCGAAGGACCGTCGCGGAGGCGGCGCGCCGCGGCCGGAGCTCGTGTCGTTCATTGGAAAGGTTTCAATTCTAATATTCTGATTTGCCGCGTCTCGCCCGGCGGTCTTATGGCGGCGTGACGTCGGTAGGTCCATAGCGCGCCAGCGCGGAGCGCGCGCACGCGCCTTGCGTCCATCACATACGTGGCGTGGCTCGCGCCAGACTTCGCTGCCCATGGTTCGAGACGCGCCGCTGCGCGGCGCTCCTCACCATGAGGAAGAGTTTTTGGCTTGCTCAGAACCCGCCGGCGCTGAAGCTCATGCGCTGGGTCACGTCGTAGGGCGCCTTGGTGACCGGGTAGGCGTAGTCGACGCGGATCGGGCCGAAGGGCGAGCCCCAGATCAGGCCGGCGCCGAAGGAGGAGCGGATCACGTTCGAGTTGCCGAGCGCGAAGGACTGCGACAGCGCCGGCAGGTTGCCGATGCTGCCCGACGCCCTCACGATGCCGGCGTCGGCGAAGGCCGCGACCTTGAGGTTGAAGTCGGACGGCAGATACGGGACCGCGGCCTGCGCCTCCGCGCTGGTGCCCCAGAACGCGGTGCCGCCGATATTGTCCATGGTGCTGCCCGGCGTGAGGTCGCGCGGGCCGATGCCGTTCGGCGCGAAACCGCGCACGAGCTGCGGGCCGCCGAAGAAGCGGTTGAGCAGCGGCACATCCTGCCCGCCCCACGGCGTGAGCAGGCCGCTCTGCGCGCGCACCATGCCGGTGACGTCGCTGGTGATCGCGTGATAGTAGCGCGCATCCTCGCTGGTCTTGATGAAATTCACGTCGCCGCCGAGGCCGGCGACATCCTGCTTGAACTCGGCGTAGATGCCGTCGGTCGGGCTGCGCTTGTTGTCGCGCGTGTCGTAGGCGAGCGTGTAGCCGACCATCGAGACCCAGGCGGGCCCGGCGGCCGCCGCCTGCTGGACGGGGAGCGAGAAGGTGCCGGTGACGAGGCTCGGGTCGAGCGAGACGCTCTGGTTGAAGATCGAGTAGCGCACCTGCGCGCTCACGTCGTCGCTGATCGGCAGGCCGAAGCGCACGCTCGTGCCGTAGGTCGCGCTGCCGTAGGACTGGTAGGTGCTCTCCGAGGTCTGCTTGCCGAAGATGTCGACGCCGAGCGAGACGCGGCTGCCGAGCAGATAAGGCTGGACGAAGCCGATATCGATCGAGCGCGTGTACTGGCCGAGCGTCAGCGCGAGCTTCACGAACTGGCCGGTGCCGAGAAAGTTGCGCTCGCCGAGCGTGACGTTGCCGACCACGCCGTCGACGGTCGAATAGCCGATGCCGAAGTTGAAGTCGCCGGTCTCCTGCTCGACCACGTCGACATTGACGACGACACGGTCGGGCTCCGAGCCGGGCGCGGCCGCGATCTTCACGCTCTTGAAATAGTCGAGCGCCTTGAGGCGGCGCTCGGCGCGGTCGACCAGCACGCGGTTGTAGGCGTCGCCCTCCGCGATATCGAACTCGCGGCGGATCACGTAGTCGCGGGTCTTGGTGTTGCCGCGGATGTTGATGCGCTCGACGTATCTGCGCGGGCCCGGCTCGACCACATAGACCATGTCGAGCGTGTGCGTCTGCGGGTTCGGCTCGCCGCGCGCGCGCACGGCCGCGAACGGAAAGCCGCGGCCCGCGAGCGTGATGGCGAGATCGTCGACGGTCTTGTCGACCAGCGCGGCGTCGTAGGTATCGCCCGGCCGCATCTTGAGGACGGCCGTGAGCGTATGCCCGTCGAGCTGCGGGATGTGCGAGTCGACGTCGACCTTGCCGACGCGGTACGGCGCGCCCTCGTCGATCGCATAGGTGACCGCGATGCCCTTGAGCGCCGGATCGAGCGCGGCCCGCACCGGAGCGATGCGCACGTCGACATAGCCGTGGTTGAGATAGAAGGTGCGCAGGAGATCGCGATCGGCGTCGAGCTTGTCCGGGTCGTAGAGGTCGCCGTGCGTGAGGAAGCTCAGGATGTTCGACTGGCCGGTCTTGACGACGCCCTTGAGGCGCCACGCCGCGAACGCGCGGTTGCCGACGAAGTCGATGCGCTTGACCGTGGTCTTGGCGCCTTCGTCGATCTCGAACACGAGATCGACGCGGTCGGGCCCGTGCGCCACGGTCTTCGGCACGATGCGCACGTCGAAGCGGCCGTTGCGCCGATAGAGCTCGGCGAGGCGGGCCACGTCGTCGTGCACGGTGGCGTGGATGAGCCCGCCGCGCACCTTCGACTGCAGCTCCGGCGTGAGCTGCTTGTCCTCGAGCGCATGGTTGCCCTCGAACGAAATGCGGTCGATCACCGACGCCTCGACCACGGTGACGACCAGGTGATCGCCCTCGTGCGCGATTTTCGCATCGGTGAAAAGGCCGCTGGCGTAGAGCGCCTTCAGGCCGGCATCGATGGTCTCCGCATCCATCTTGGCGTCGAGCGGCTGGCCGCTTGCGCCCTGCCCGCCGCCGCGCGGCGCGAAATACGAGCGGATGGTCGCAGCCTCGATCCGCCGGTTGCCCTTGACCTCGATCGCGCTTGCGGCGGGCTCGCCGGCCGCCGCACGCGGCGGCATCGCGAGATAGCAGACGCCGACGGCTAGGACGGCGCCCAGAACGGCACCGATCGCCGGCCGCCAACGCGACGCCCGAAACTCCGCACGCCAGCGCATCGCCAACTCCCCACCCACCGTGGAGCCCGAGACGATCCCGGCCGACAGGCGAAAGCGTGACGTTTTATGTGAGATTGCGGGGCTTTATCGCGGCGGCGCGCCGTTCATGAATGGTCGCTGCCGCAATCCGCGGCAACCATGAGCCGCGGCGCGAGGCGCCGGCTCGGAAAGGCCACACCATGCGGACGCGCTCAGCCGAGGGTTGCCGCCGCGCGCGTTCGGGCCTATTTGAGAAAGGAGCAAAGTCATGACGCGGACGATTCCACAGGACGTTTCGGCTGACGGGCGGCTGACCGCGCGTCCCGTCACGGTGGGGCTTGCGATCGCGGGCGGGCTGCTCGTCGCCGCCACCGCGGCCCTCTGGTTCCATTATGGCACTGCCGTGTTCTACGAGACCATCCTGGCGGGACTGAACGCATGTTTCTGAGGCGCGAATTTTTGAGGCGCAAAGGATTTCGCGGATGACGCCGCAGCATTCCCGCCTGCTCATGGTGCTCGGCGCCTTCGCGGCCGGGCTGGTGCTCTGCTTCGGCGCGATTACGATGATCAGCGGCGGATTTAGCTTTTCCGGCGCCGCGTTGCGGACCGCGCAGATCGGCGGCCCGTTCCGCTTGATCGACCAGAACGGCAAGCCGGTCACGGACCAGGATTTCAAGGGCAAGCCGTTCCTCGTCTTCTTCGGCTTTACCCATTGCCCGGACGTCTGCCCGACCACCCTGTTCGACATATCCGAGGTGATGAAGAGCCTCGGGCCCGACGCCGCCCGCGTCGGCGCGGTGTTCATCACCGTCGATCCGCAACGCGACACGACGGCCTCGCTCAAGGACTACCTGTCGAACTTCGACCCGCACGTGGAGGGGCTCACCGGCGACGCCGCCGCGCTTGCGGCGGTCGCCAAGGAATATCGCGTCTATTACAAGAAAGTCCCGCTCGACGGCGGCGACTACACCATGGACCACACCGCCATCGTCTACCTGATGGACAAGGATGGCCATTTCGTCTCGCCGTTCAGCCTCAAGCGGAAACCGGAGGCATCGGCCGCGGAGCTGCGCAAATATCTTTGACACCGAGAGCGAGACGCCGAGGGCCATCGCACGTGGGGCGCGGCAGGGGACCAGGGGCATGCTGCAGAAGCGGGCGCAGAAGATCGATCGCGTGATCGGTCGCAATATTCGCATCCACCGCCTTGCCAAGAAGATGTCGCAGACCCGGCTGGGCGACCATCTCGGGGTGAGCTTCCAGCAGGTGCAGAAATACGAGAACGGCACCAACCGGGTGGGCAGCGGCCGACTCTACCAGATCGCCGCGATCCTCAGCGTGCATGTGAACACGCTGTTCACGGGCGGCGAGCGCGCCGAGAAGGCGAACGGCTCCGGGCTGCTCGACTTGCTGGCCGAGCCGCAATCGGTACGCCTCATCCGCGCCTTTTCGAAGATCAGGGACGCCGCGGTGAGGCGCTCGCTCGTGCAGCTCGCGGAGAAGTTCGCCAAGTGAGGCGAATGGCGAATGGCGAGGAGCGAATAGGGCAACCCTACTCGCTACTCCCTATTCGCCATTCGCGAGTTCAGTTCGCCTTGACGAACGCGTGCGCGACCGTCTCGGAGAGCGACTTGCGCGCCACCATCAGGCACTGGGCCGCCATGGCGTCGATCCGGCCGACTTCGGCGATCAGGTAGTCGAGCATTGCCATCATGGCGAGCACGTCGCGCTCGGGAATGAGCTCCGGCTCTTCGTGGATGTTGGCGAGATTTTGCATATTTTCCATGGCGATCACCGATCCTCGAGTGACGATGTGTGGCGGTCCGGCTTCTCGCCGAGCATGACGAGCGAGCCGATTTCGTTCAGTCCGGCGGCCAGGTCGCCGACCGCCGTATCGCCGACGTGGCTCACCAATTCGAGCCGCGCGGCGCGGAGCAGCAGGACGAACATCGGCAGCCGCAGCGCGGCGCCTTCGACGATGGCGTAGTCGAGCATCATCTCAAGCGTACGAATGTCCGCGGCGGTGGACATCTCAGGTCGTTTTCTCATGCACGGGTCCGTTAGGCTGACGGCGCCGGCCGGATTGGCCGGCGCCTCGGTTGCAGGCGATGAAGGCGGCGGGTCAGGCGGCCTCCTTCTCGCGGCGGCGCGTCCACACCACCGGGAAGTCGGGACCGCTGAGTGGATCGCCGTCCTTGAGGCGCTGGGTGTGGTGGAGCTGCTTGGGCGCCCACGGCCGGGTGCAGAAGCGGATGTCGTCGCCGCAATAGCGCAGCGAGGCGGCGCGACGCACCTGGTAGCGCGTGTGGTTGCCGCCGGCGCCGTGGATCGTGCGGTAGTGGTGCACGATCACGTCGCCGGGCTCGACGTCGAAGTGGACGATGTCGTGGTCCGACATGTGCCCCTCGACGTCGGGCAGCAGCTCGCCCTCGGCCCCCGGCAGCGGCGTCTGCGAGACGAAGACGTTGGGCGCATAGAGCTTGCCGTCGCGGTGCGAGCCGCGCACATACTGCATCACGCCGCCCTCGAGCGTGACCGGATCGACCGGGATCCACATCACGCAGCACTGGTCGCCGTCGATCTCGAAATAGGTGGCGTCCTGGTGGAACGCGGTGCGCTCGCGCGTCTGCGGCTCCTTGACGAAGATCTGGTCGCCGAAGAAGCTGACCTTCTCGGACTCGAGCAGCGCGCCGGCGATCTCCGGCACCGCGCCGCCGATGCAGAAGCGGCGAAAATCGCGCAGCTTCGCCGCGATCCCGGTGTCGAGCAGGAAGCTGCCCTTACCGGTTTCACGCTGGTCGATCAGCAGCGGCTTTCCGCTCGCCTTGAGATACTCCATGATGCCGACGACGTCATGCTGGCCGCCGCTTTCATTGCGCAACTTCTGCCAGTCGCCTTCCTCGAACGCCTTCGTAATGGCGCTGAGATCGTAGCCGCTCGGGCTCTGCCCGAGCGACGTCACGGCCTGGTCGATGCAGCGCCGCAGCGAATTCACGCTGCTGAGATCGAGAATGCCGCGCAACAGGACGACGCCGGCGACCTTGTAAGCGGCAATTTCATCTTTCGTGATCGGTCTTGCGAGCTTGCCCATGTTTCTTTCCCCTCTCTCCAAACATTCTCACGGTTGGTTTCCTTCGAACATGTCGGGATCGTGCTTTCGTTTTCGAGCATGAACTTTTCCGAGAACCGGCATCCACTTTTCGAGATCATGCTCTAGTGGAGCGGAACACCCGGCGGCGGACCGAGATACGAACGGCCAAATTCGTCGAACCGCGACATCGATCCGGCGAGGCCCGCATAGGTGCGGATGTCGCCGAGCACCTGCTGCGAGATCGGCCAGCGAAACGCCATGCACTCGCCGCCGCCCGGCGTGCCGCGGCCGCCGCCATAGGGATGCGGCAAGCCGAGCGGCATGGTCTGCGGCGTGATCTCGACGAAGCTCGAAAGCGTCCCGGCGTCGATGACGGTCTGCAAATGCGACAGCCGCTTGTCGAGACACCATTCGAGCAGCACCGTGAGCAGCCGCCCCTTGGCGAGCCGGAGCGCTTCCTTGGTCTTCTGCGACGGCAGGACGATGTAACGCGTTGCCTCGTAGACGTGCCCGGAGCGTGGCGACTGTCCGTTCTCGACCAAATGGGGGAAATAGTCGGCGAGCAGCGACGACTTGACCGTCGGCGTCATCCGGACGGTGCCCTGGATGTTCTCGTCGTCGTCGAGATCGAGGAAGTAGACCGCGTCGTTGTCGTCGTATTGGTCGATCTCGCGGTCGTTCACGACCGGCAAGGACCAGCCGCGCTGCTTGACGAAGACCCGGTATCGGAGACGAAAGAGGCGATCGAAATGGTCCGGACACTTTCGCCGCTCACTGCCATTCAGCACGATGACCATGGATGCCTCGCGTCTGAGCCGTGACGCGAGGGATGAGATAGGATCGCCGCCGCTGGCGGTATCCTAGGAACTTAGGAGAGACGACCGCCCCCTAAGAGCTATAAAGAGATTTCACCCAACCGGATTGCCTGCACCACCGCGTAGGTCCGCCGGAAGGCATCGAGCTTCTGCTTGGCGTTCTCGACGTGGCTGGTCACGGTGGTGGTGCTGATAGCCAGGATGTCGGCGATCTCCTCGTCGGTCTTGCCCACCGCCACCCACTGCAGGATCTCGCGCTCGCGCGGGGTCAGCGGCGTATGGGGGGCCTCCTCGCGCTGCCGCTGGAGGATGGCGCGCGTCAGCGCCTGATGGCTGTAGATCCCGATGATCTCCAGGGCGGCGCGGGCGCGCGGCGTGAGATCAGGATCGCGGCCGCACGGGCTGAACAAGGCCCGCGAGCCCGACAGGCTGACGATCGGAATGATCAATCCGTCGTGCGCGTCGAACTCCCGTCCCTCGTCGATGATCGTCCGCTCGGCTTTCTTGAGATCACGCCCTTCGCGGACATCGCCCCAGGAATAGGGCCGCATGGTCCGGCGCAGCTCTTTGACGACGGGATCATGAATGACGTAATTCTTTTCGGCGTAGCGCTCGACGTACTCGGCCGGGCGGTTGTTGAGCCAAATGCTGTCTTTAAGCTGACACCCCGGCCCCGGGATCGTGAAGCTCGTCACGCACGAGAACCCGAACCACTTGAGCTCTGCCATGATCTCGCGACAGATATCGTCGTATTGCGTGAGCCCTTGCAGGCGCTGAACGAAGTCGAGCGTACGTTCGCTGTACTTGTCCCCCGTAAAGCTCATGGCTCGCCCACCATCAGATTCGTTCGGGCCCTAGCCCCTATCCTGGGTTGACCGAATCTCGCTGTCCATAGCACCGTCGGCGACTCCACGCTGTGCGAAAAGTCACATCTGCTATTGGTTGCGCAGCCGCACTGATTCGCCTGACTCTTTCCGCTATAAGCGGGCGCTTGTCACTTTCCCGAGACCTCTGGATGCGACCAAAGAACGCGCTGTTCCCGCCGATCGCCAGCCGCGCACAATCGCCGCTCGGCCGGCTGGCCCTGCTCGCGGCAGCGGTTGCGCTTGCCGTAACGTCTGCCGCGCCCGCGCAGGCTCCGGCGCACGCCGCAGCGCCCCCGACCGCGGCCGGCGCCGCCCCCGGGTTCTGGGACCCGCGCCGGCGGCCGGAACGGCCCGACCTCGGCCGCCTCACGCTCATCCGCTTCATGACCGAGGTCGACTACCCGCCGTTCGACTACGCGGGCCAGGACGGCAACCCGACCGGCTTCAACGTCGATCTCGCGCGCGCGATGTGCGAGGAGCTGCACGTCACCTGCACGGTGCAGATGCGCCGCTTCGACACCCTGTTCGACGCGCTCAACGACAACCGGGGCGACGCCGCGATCGCCTCGATCTCGGTCACGCCCGAGGCGCGCGCGCGCGCCGACTTCAGCGATCCCTACTACCGGCCGGTCGCGCGCTTCGCGGCCCGCCGCGACGCCAGGATCGGCGACGTGCGGCCGGAGGCGATCGAGGGCAAGACCATCGCGGTCGTCGCCGGCACCGCGCACGAGCAATATCTGCGCACCCTGTTCACCGAGGCCGAGGTGAAGCCCTTCCGGACCGCGGAGGCGGCGCGCGGGGCGCTGCAGCGCGGCGAGGTCAACCTCCTGTTCGGTGACGGCTTCGCGCTCTCGTTCTGGCTTAACGGCACCGATTCGGGAAACTGCTGCGCATTCGTCGGCGGCCCGTTCATGGAGAGCCGCTACTTCGGCGAGGGCATCGGCGTCGCGGTCAAGCACGGCAACGAAACGCTACGGCTCGCCATCAACTGGGCGCTCTTCCGGCTGTGGGAGAAGGGCCGCTTCACGGACCTGTGGCTGCGGTATTTTCCGATCAATCCGTATTGAGGCCGCTTTCCCACTTTTTCGCGGACGCCGCCCGCGATAAACAGGTCCCATGTCCCCATTGCGCGAGCTTGCCGAACAATCCAACGCCTGGCCGTTCGAGGAGGCGAAGAAGATCGTCGCGCGGCTCAAGCGCACGCCGCAGGACGAGGTGATCTTCGAGACCGGCTACGGACCGTCCGGGCTGCCGCATATCGGCACGTTCGGCGAGGTCGCGCGCACCACCATGGTGCGGCACGCGTTCCGGGTGCTCACCGACGACAAGGTGAAGACGCGGTTGATCGCCTTCTCGGACGACATGGATGGCCTGCGCAAGGTGCCGGACAACGTGCCGAACAAGGACCTGCTGGCGCAGAACCTCAACAAGCCGCTGACCCGCGTGCCCGACCCGTTCGGCACCCATCCGAGCTTCGGCGAGCACAACAATGCGCGGCTGCGCGCCTTCCTGGACGCCTTCGACTTCGAGTACGAGTTCCTGTCGTCGACCGCCTGCTACATGTCGGGCCGCTTCGACCAGGCGCTGCTGCGCGTGCTCGAGCGCTTCGACGCCGTGATGGCGATCATGCTGCCGTCGCTGCGCGAGGAGCGTGCCCAGACCTATTCGCCGTTCCTGCCGATCTCCGAGCGCACCGGCGAGGTGCTGCAGGTGCCGGTGCTGGCGCACGACGCCAAGGCCGGCACGATCACGTACGAGGAGCCCGGCACCGGCGAGCATGTGGTCACGCCGGTCACCGGCGGGCGCTGCAAGCTGCAATGGAAGCCCGACTGGGCGATGCGCTGGTACGCGCTCGGCGTCGGCTACGAGATGGCCGGCAAGGATCTGATCGAACTCGGTGAAGCTCTCGGGCGAGATCTGCCGCGCCCTCGGCGGCACGCCGCCCGAGGGGTTCAACTACGAGCTCTTCCTCGACGAGCAGGGGCAGAAGATCTCCAAGTCGAAGGGCAACGGCCTCACCATCGAGGAATGGCTGCGCTATGCGTCGCCCGAGAGCCTGTCGCTGTTCATGTACCGCGAGCCGAAGTCGGCGAAGCGGCTCTATTTCGACGTGATCCCGCGCCACGTCGACGAGTATCAGCAGTTCCTCGACGGCTATCAGCGCCAGGACGAGAAGCAGCGCCTGACCAACCCGGTCTGGCACATCCACGCGGGCACGCCGCCCACGCCGGACGTGCCGATCTCGTTCACCATGCTGCTCAACCTCGTCTCCGCCTCGAACGCCGAAAACGCCGAGACGCTGTGGGGCTTCATCGGCCGCTACTGGCCGGGCGTCACCCCGCAGTCGCATCCCCGGCTGCGCAGCATGGTCGACTACGCGATCCACTATTTCCGCGATTTCGTGCGGCCGGCGAAGAGGTTCCGCGAGCCGGGCGCGTCCGAACGCGCCGCGCTGATCGACCTGCGCGACGCGCTGGCGCAGCTCTCCGCCGACGCGACGCCTGAGCAGATCCAGGAGGTCGTCTACGAGATCGGCCGGCGCGAGCCGTTCCTCGACGCCAAGAAGAAGGGCAAGGACGGCAGGCCGGGGGTCTCGCTCGACTGGTTCAACATGCTCTACCAGGTGCTGCTCGGCCAGGAGAAAGGCCCGCGCTTCGGCTCGTTCGTCGCGGTCTACGGCGTCAACAACACGATCGACATGATCGACGGGGCGCTGGCACGCTCGGCGTGATGGAATTCGCCCGCAGATAATAAATGCCCCTCACCACCCTCGCGGTCATCGGCGTCACCATCCTGGTGTCGTCCTTCATCTCCGGCACCTTCGGGATGGCGGGCGGCATGGTGCTGCTCGGCGTGCTGCTGATCTATTTCCCGGTCCCCACCGCGATGGTGCTGTTTTCAATCATCCAGTTCGTCGCCAATGCGTGGCGGGCGGCGCTGTGGTGGCGCTTCGTGCTGTGGCCGATCTTCATCTGGTACGCGGTGGGCGGGATCCTCGCCTTCGTGGTCATGCGGACGATCGCCTACGTGCCCGACAAGGCGACCGTTTATGTGCTGCTCGGCGCCATGCCGTTCGCGGTCGAGATCCTGCCGGCGGCGGCGCGGCCGAACATCCAGTGGCGCGGCATGCCGTTCGTGACCGGGCTCCTCACCACGGTGGTGCAGTTCCTGGCGGGCGTCGGCGGGCCGTTCCTCGACGTGTTCTTCCAGAAGAGCAAGCTCGACCGCAAGACGACGCTTGCCTCGAAGGCGGTGGTGCAGACCTTCAGCCACGTGCTGCGCGGCGCCTATTTCGGCTCGTTCGGCTCGCTGCAGACGTTCGAGCAGCCGTGGTGGCTCTATGCCGCCGCCATCGGGGTCGCGATCATGGGCACCTCGCTCACGCCGGTAATCATCGAGCGCATGACCGATCACGGCTTCCGCCAGTGGACGCGCGCCATCATCCTGTCGGTGAGCGGCATCTACCTGCTGCGCGGCGCGCTGCTCTTCTGGCACGCGTGAGTGGCAGCGAATGGCGAGTAGCGAATGGCGAATAGCCAAGCGTTCCCCCTACTCGCTACTCACCACTCGCTGACTCACTGGCTCGCCCAGACGATGCGGGCGATCCACAGATGGTCCTCGCTCGCGAGCGCGCGGTCGGATGGACCCGCGCCGAGCGGGCGCAGCTCGATCCCCTTGGCGGTCTTGCGCACGAACTCGCGCACGATCACCTCGCCGCCGGAGAGCTTGACCACCACCCGGTCGCCGCGCCGGATCGCGGCGGCGGGCGACACGACGATCAGGGTCCCGTCGCGATAGACCGGACGCAGCGCGTCGCCGGCGATCTCCAGCGCATAGGCGTTGCGGTCCTCGACCGCCGGGAAGCCGAGCTCGTCCCAGCCGTTGCCGGCGGGAAAGCCGCGCTCGTCGAAATGCCGGCCTTCGCCGGCCTCGGCGAGGCCGATCAGCGGCATCGTCCGCACGCCGCGTGGCGCCGGCGCGATCAGGCCGACGAACTGCTCGAGCCCGACGTCGGTCGCGGCAAGGCACTTCGCGACCAACTCGGTCGACGGCCAGCGCTGGCGCTGGTCGGACGTAATGCGCTTCGATTTGTTGAACGTGGTCGGATCGAGCCCGGCGCGCTTGGCCAGGCCGGACGGCGAGGTGCCGGCGAGCGTGGCCAGCGCATCGATCGCCGCCCAGATCTGGGCGTGGGTCAAGAGAGATGAGGACGGAGGCGTCGACATTGCACCGACCTGGATACGGAACCCAAACGGAACCCCAACCCGGACCTGGCTGCGCGACGGCCAAAGTCCGACGATCTCCCCGTGTAGTTAGGAATTATAACCTCTCGACGACAGCAAAGCCACCAACTCGGGCGGTTCTTGAACAAGCCTGGCCGCGTGGCTAGCCTGCCAAGCCCTTTGAAGGATTTGCCGTGATCGGCCTGTTCGAGCGCTTCGCCCGCCCCCTGCTGCGGGTCATGGACCCGGAGGACGCCCACGGACTGGCGCTGCGCGCGCTCAAGCTCGCGCCGCTGCCCAAGGCCGTGCAGGACGACGCGCGGCTCGCGGTGCGCGCCTTCGGGCTCACGTTCCCCAATCCGCTCGGGCTTGCGGCCGGCTTCGACAAGCACGCCGAGGTGCCGGATGCGCTGCTGCGGGTCGGCTTCGGCTTCGCCGAGGTCGGCACCGTGACGCCGCGTCCGCAGCCCGGCAATCCGCGCCCGCGCCTGTTTCGGCTCAACGCCGACCAGGGGGTGATCAACCGGTTCGGCTTCAACAGCGAGGGCGAGAAGGCGGTGCTGGCGCGGCTCGCGGCGCGCGCGTCGCGCGGCGGCATCGTCGGCGTGAACGTCGGCGCGAACAAGACCACGGAGGACCGCGGCGCCGACTATGTGCAGCTGATCGAGGCCTTCGCGCCGGTCGCGAGCTATTTCACGGTCAACATCTCCTCGCCCAACACGCCGGGCCTGCGCGACCTGCAGCAGGCGGCGGCGCTCGACGACCTGCTGGTGCGCGTGGTCGCGGCGCGCGACCGCGTCTCGCTGCGCGCCGGCGACACGCCGGTGCTGGTCAAGATCGCGCCGGACCTCACGCTGTCCGAGCTCGACGACGTGGTCGCGGTGGCGCGCCGGCGCAGCGTCGACGGCATGATCGTCGGCAACACCACGATCGTTCGCCCTCCCACCTTGCGCGACGCGAAGGCCGCGCAGGAGGCGGGCGGCCTTTCGGGCAAGCCGCTGTTCGCGCTCGCGACCCGCATGCTGGCCGAAACCTTCGTGCGCGTCGAAGGCCAGTTCCCGCTGATCGGCGTGGGCGGCATCGACTCGGGCGCCACCGCGCTCGCCAAGGTGCGCGCCGGCGCGAACCTCCTGCAGGTCTACTCGGCGCTCGTCTTCCGCGGGCTCGGTCTCGTGGGCGAGATCAAGGACGCGCTGCTCGCCGCGATCGAGCGCCACGAGGCGCGCTCGCTCGCCGACCTGGTCGGCGTCGACGCGGCCGATATCACGGCGCAGAGCTGGCCGGGGTAGGTCATAGGATGGCGTAGGATGGGTTGAGCGCAGCGGAACCCATCACTTTACGGCGCCTCATAGATGATGGGTTTCGCGGAGCCTGTCCTTGGGCTTGCCGAAGGCAAGACCCGAGGGCTCAACCCATCCTACGGGCTCACGCCTCACAGCTCGACCAACATCCCGTCGCTGGCCGTCTCGTAGGGGACCTTGCCGATTTGCGCCAGCATCTCGTCGCTCATGTGCGAGAGGATCATCTTCTTCGCCGTGAGGCGCGGCATGTTCTCGACGAGCGTCTTGAAATTGAGGTGATAGCGGATCGGCTTGTCGTAGGCGTAGCACTCGGTGACGAAGAGATCGGCGTTGCGCGCGATGTCGACCAGCGTCTCGGTCCATTCGGTATCGCCGCTGAAGGCGATGAGGCGGTTCTCGACCGCGATGCGGTAGCCGTAGAACGGCCCGCCCGAATTGCCGTGCACCACCGGAAACGGCGTCACCTGCAGCGGCCCAACGGCGGTCGCGACGCGCTCCGGCAACGTGACGATGCGCAGATCGAACCCGAGCTTGATCTTGGAGAAGTGCTCGAACGCGGCGTCGAGCGCGCGCACGTACCAGGCCTCGATCCCGGGCGGGCCCGCGAGCGTGAGCGGCCGGGTGCGCTTGCCGAAATGCGACGCCAGGATGAGGTACGGGATGCCGCCGAAATGATCGCCGTGGAAATGGGTGATCAGGATGGCATCGATCGCGTCGCGCGCGATCCGCAGCCGTTCGATCCCGATGAGCGAGGACGCGCCGCAGTCGATCAGGAAGTTCGCCTGCTCGCCCACCACGTGGAAGCAGGTATTGAGCCGGCCGCCCGAGCCGAACGCGTCGCCGCAGCCGACGAATTGCAGGTGCATGCGCTCAGGGCCCGCGGCTCTTGGAGAGGCGGATCACCAGCCAGATCGGCACCACGATGACGGCGCCAAGCAGGAAGTAGCGCCACGCCCACAAGATCGCGTCCCAGCCCATGTTCCAGATACGCATGATCAGGTCGACGATGCTGTGCCAGATGTCGCGCGGATCGAGGCCGAGCGCCGACAGGATGACGCCGACCAGAACCGACAACAGGACGATGCGCAGCAGCACCGATAGCGGCGGACCGCCAAAAAACCGATTCACGACGTCATTGGCCATGGTGATCTCCGCTCCCGTGCCAGGATAGTAACAAACATCAGGGCTCGCGCGCCATGCTGGCGGCAAGCAAACCTTCCAGCGTCTCGATGCGGTCGGCATCGGCCGGATTCTTGTCCCAGCGCAGGCGGCTGATGCGGGGAAACCGCATGGCGAGGCCGGATTTGTGCCGGGTCGAGCGCGCGAGACCCTCGAATGCCACCTCGAAGACGAGACCGCGGTCGCGCTCATGCACGACCTCGCGGACCGGGCCGAAGCGGTTGACGGTATTGCGGCGCACGAAGCGGTCGATCTCGGCCAGCTCCGCGTCGGTGAAGCCGAAATAGGCCTTGCCGACCGGCACCAGCTCGGCGTTCGCGTCGTCGCCCGGCGGGCCGGCCCAGACGCCGAACGTATAGTCGGAATAGAACGACGAGCGCTTGCCGTGGCCGCGCTGGGCGTACATCAGCACGGCATCGACCACGAAGGGATCGCGCTTCCACTTCCACCACAGGCCGCGCGGCCGCCCCGGCACATAAGCCGCGTCGCGGCGCTTGAGCATGACGCCTTCGACCGCCTCGGCATCCGGCCCGGCGCCGGCGGCCGCCGGATCGGCGCGCGCCGCCTTGAGCTCGTCCCAGGTCGCGAAGCCGATCTGCGGCGAGAGATCGATGCGCGGGCTGGCGAGACGGACGAGCAAGGTTTCGAGCCGCGCGCGGCGGACCGCAAAAGGCTGCGTGCGCAGGTCCTCGTCGCCCTCGACCAGGAGATCGTAGGCGCGCAGATGCGCGGGGAAATCGGCGAGCAGCTTCGCCGTCACGGTCTTGCGGTTGAGGCGCTGCTGCAACACGTTGAACGACTGCACGCGGCCTTCGCGCATGATCAAGAGCTCGCCGTCGATCGCCGCATCGAAGCGCAGCGCGTCCGCGAGATCCGGAAAGCTCGCCGAGATGTCCTCGCCGGTGCGCGAATAGAGCCGCGCCACAAAATGCCCGTCCGCATGCGGCGCCGCGACCGCCTGCACGCGGATGCCGTCCCATTTCCATTCGGCCGTGAAATCCTGCGGATCGAGCGCCGCGAAATCGGCCTCCTCGATCGCGTGCGACAGCATCACGGGATGGAACGGCGTCGGATGGGTCGCGGCCGGCTTGTCGGCGCGGCCCTCGATCCAGGCGAACAGCTCGCCATAAGGCGGCGTGAGCGCGGGCCAGATCAGCTCGATCTCGTCGGCGGTCTTGTCGCCGATCGCCGCCACCGCGGTCTTGGCGAGCCGCGCCGACACGCCGATGCGCAGAGCGCCGGTGACGAGCTTGAGCAGCGCCCAGCGGCCGGTCTCGTCGAGCGCGTCGAGCCAGCGCGCGATCTGCTGCGGCAGCTCGGATTTGCCGAGGGAGGAGAGTGTGGTGACGACGGTGGTGAGGGTGAGTGCGCTTTCTTTCCCCTCCCCCGCTTGCGGGGGAGGGACGCGCGCGAAGCGCGCAGGGAGGGGGATAGTCGGCAGACTCATGTGCGTGGGGCTTCCCCCTCCCCTCCCTCCCCCGCAAGCGGGGGAGGGGGACTGACCGCCGTGCCGTGGGCCAGGCCACATCAGCGCGACGGTCTCGGACAGATCGCCCACATAGTCGTAGGACATGTCGAACAGCACCGGGTCGGCGCGCTCGGCGATCAGCGCGCGGATCACGCCCGGCTTGGCGTGGCGGAACGTGAGCGCGCCCGTGATCGCGGCGAGCGCGTAGCCGCGGTCGGGATCGGGTGTCGTCGCGAAATAGTCGGTGAGCAGCCGCAGCTTGGCGTTACGGCCGGGCTCGTAGGCGAGGCGATCGAGCAGTGCGGCGAAGCGGTTCATGACGCTCCATCGCCGTCTTGCGCTTGCGCGGCACCCTCCTCGCCGGCCTCGTCCTCCTCGCCGTAGCCGACGATGCGCAGCGGCCGCGCCGTGAGCCCGCGCGTGCCGCACCAATGCACCAGGGCGTCCTCGGCGCCGTGCGTGACCCAGATCTCGCCGGCGCCGGTCGCCGCGATGGTGGCGCAGAGCCCGTCCCAATCGGCGTGGTCGGAGATCACCAGCGGCAGCTCGACGCCGCCCTGGCGCGCGCGGGCACGCACCCGCATCCAGCCCGACGCGAACGCCGTGACAGGCTCGGGAAAGCGGCGCGCCCACAGGTCCTTCAGCGCCGAGGGCGGACAGAGCACGATGGCGCCCGCCAGCGCCGACTTGTCGGCGCCGCGCACGAGGCGCAGCTCGCCGAGGTCCATGCGCGCCGCGTAATAGCGCGTGATCGTCTCGAGCGCGCCGTGCATGTAGATCGGCTTGTCGTAGCCGGCCTCACGGATCAACGCGATCACGCGTTGCGCCTTGCCGAGCGAATAGGCACCGACCAAGTGGGCGCGCTCGGGAAACAGCGCGACCGAGCGCAGAAGCTTGGCCGTCTCGCCTTGCGGATCGCCGTGGCGAAACACCGGCAACCCGAAGGTCGCCTCGGTGATGAACACGTCGCACGGGACGAGCTCGAACGGCGCGCAGGTCGGATCGGCCACGTCCTTGTAGTCGCCCGACGCGACCATCCGCAGGCCGTTGTGCGCGACGCTGATCTGCGCCGAGCCGAGCACGTGGCCGGCCGGATGAAAGCGCACCGCGACGCCGCCGACGGTGAGTTCTTCGCCGTAGCGCACCGCCTGGGTCGTTCCGGCGAAGCCGTCGCCGTAGCGCAGCCGCATCAGGTCGAGCGTCTCCTGGGTCGCCAGCACGGCCCCGTGGCCGGGGCGCGCATGATCCGAATGGCCGTGGGTGATCAGCGCCTTGTCGACCGGACGCAGCGGATCGACATGGAAGCCGCCGGGCGGGCAGCACAATCCCGCAGGGGTGGGAACGAGGAGGTCGTGCGGACGCATCGGCTTCAAATATGCCATAGGAGACGCATTGCGAGCCCCGATGACCGCACCGCTACTGCAATCCTCCGGCGACCTCGTTGCCGACCGCCGTTTCGCGATCGCGCAGGACCTTTGCGCGCGCGGCGATCTCGCGGGCGGCGCCGACCTGCTGACGCAGGCGATCGAGGTCGCGCCGCGCTTCGTCTCCGCGTGGTACGCGCTCGGCGAGGCGCGCGCGAAGCTGGGCGAGCGCGACGGCGCGATCGCGGCGTTCCAGCAGGTCTGCGCGCTCGACGCGGAGGATCGGCTCGGCGCCGGCCTGCATCTGGTGCGGCTCGGCGCGATTCCGCCCGGCGACATGCCGGCCGCCTATGTGCGCACGCTGTTCGATCAATACGCGCCGCGCTTCGATGCGGCGCTGACCGAAGGGCTCGGCTATCGCGGGCCGCAAGTCCTCCTGTCAGCGGTCGAGGCCGCTTGCGCTGCCAAGGGGCGGCCGGCGCGCTTCGACAGCATGCTCGATCTCGGCTGCGGCACCGGCCTTGCCGGCGCGGCGTTCCGGCCGATGGTGCGCCGGCTCTGTTGGCGTCGACCTGTCGGAGCGGATGGTCGCGACGGCGCGGGCCAAGGACATCTACGACCGGCTCGAGACGCGGCGATCTGCTGCAATTCCTGCAAGCCGAAGTACGCGACGGCCGGCGCTACGAGCTGATCGTCGCGGCCGACGTGTTTGCGTATCTGGCGTGGCTGCCGACCGTCGTTGCGGCAGCCGCCCGTGCGCTCTTGCGGGGCGGGCTCTTGGCGTTCACGGTCGAGACGCATGCGGGCGACGACGTCGTTCTCGGCGAGAAGCTGCGCTACCAGCACGGCGCCGCGCATGTGCGCGCGGCGGTGACGGGCGCCGGATTGACGCTGGCGTCGCTCGATCAAGCGTCGACCCGGAGCGAGGCCGGCGTTGCGGTGCCCGGGTTGGTCGTCGTCGCGCGATCGTAGGGTGCGCAAAGCGGAGCATCCGTGCGCCCGACCGCGTGGGCAGGCGCGATGCCGCGCTACTGTTGCCCACCCTACCGCCGGGCCGCACTCGGAGCAACTAGATTGTACTTGCGTGTCCCTCGCTGAACCCATTGCCGACACGGCGCTGCCCGATATCTTCTCTCGCTGGTTCACGGCCCGCGGCTGGGCGCCGCGCGCGCATCAGCTCGAGTTGCTCGCCCGCGCGCGGGCCGGGCGCTCGACGCTGCTGATCGCGCCGACCGGCGCCGGCAAGACGCTTGCGGGCTTCCTGCCGTCGCTGGTGGAGCTCGCCGATGCGCGGCCGAACCTCGGGCGCGACCTGCACACGCTCTACATCTCGCCGCTCAAGGCGCTCGCGGTCGACGTCGCGCGCAACCTCGAGCGGCCGGTGGCCGAGATGGGCCTCAACGTGCGGGTCGAGACCCGCACCGGCGACACGCCGGTGTCGAAGCGCACGCGGCAGCGCCGCCATCCGCCCGACATCCTGCTCACCACGCCCGAGCAGGTCGCGCTGCTGATCGCCTCGGCCGACGCGCCGCTGCTGTTCAAGAACCTGCGCCGCATCGTGCTCGACGAATTGCACGCGCTGGTGACCTCCAAGCGCGGCGATCTGCTCTCGCTCGGGCTCGCGCGCCTCTTGCGCCTCGCGCCTCGCGCCGTGACAGTCGGGCTGTCGGCGACGGTCGCAGAGCCCGAGGCGCTGTGCCGCTATCTGGTGCCGCAGCCGGACGGCGGCACGGCGCGCGCCGATCTCGTGGTCGCCGACGGCGGCGCGGCGCCGATCGTGCACATGCTCGACTCGGCCGCGCAGGTGCCATGGGCCGGGCACTCGGCGCGCCACGCGCTCGACGAGATCTACGCGCTGATCCGGCGCCACAAGACCACGCTCGTCTTCGTCAACACGCGCATGCAGGCCGAGATGGTCTTCCAGGAGCTGTGGCGCATCAACGAGGACGGGCTCGCGATCGCGCTGCATCACGGCTCGCTCGACGTGGCGCAACGGCGCAAGGTCGAGGACGCCATGGCGGCGGGGCGTCTGCGCGCCGTGGTCTGCACCTCCTCGCTCGATCTCGGCATCGACTGGGGCGACATCGATCTCGTGATCAATGTCGGCGCTCCGAAAGGCTCGAGCCGGATGCTGCAGCGTATCGGCCGCGCCAATCACCGGCTCGACGAGCCCTCGGAAGCTGTGCTGGTGCCGGCCAATCGCTTCGAGGTGCTCGAATGCCGCGCCGCGCATCGAGGCGATCGCCGAATACGCGCAGGACACGCCGCCGCTGCGCACCGGCGCGCTCGACGTGCTGGCGCAGCACGTGCTCGGCAGCGCGGTCGGCGCGCCGTTCCGGCCGGACGAGCTCTACGCCGAGGTGAGCTCGGCCGCGCCCTATGCGGGCCTCACGCGCACCGACTTCGACGCCGTCGTCGATTTCGTCGCGACCGGCGGCTACGCGCTGCACGCCTACGAACGCTTCGCCAAGATCCGCATGGGCGCCGACGGCCGCTACCGCGTCACGCATCCGCGCATCGCGCAGCAGTACCGGCTCAATGTCGGCACGATCGTCGAGGCCGACATGCTCCGGGTCCGCCTGGTGCGCTCGCGCGCGGGCGGCAGCGGGCAGTCGGGGCCGATCGGGCGCGGAGGGCGCGTGCTCGGCGAGGTCGAGGAGTATTTCATCGAGACGCTCACGCCCGGCAACACGTTCGTGTTCGCCGGCGAGGTGTTGCGCTACGAGGCGCTGGTCAACGACGAGGTCTACGTCTCGCGCACCTCCGACCCGGACCCACAGATCCCGTCCTACGAGGGCGGCAAGTTCCCGCTCTCGACTTATCTGGCCGACCGCGTGCGCAACCTTCTGGCGACGCCGCCCGCCTGGAGCGCCCTGCCCGACCAGGTGCGCGAATGGCTGGGCCTGCAGCAGTGGCGCTCGCGCGTGCCGAACGCCGGCGAGCTCCTGGTCGAGACCTTTCCGCGCGCCGACAAGAATTACCTCGTCTGCTACCCGTTCGAGGGCAGGCTCGCGCACCAGACGCTCGGCATGCTGCTCACCCGGCGGCTCGAGCGCGCGCGCATGCGGCCGCTCGGCTTCGTCGCCAACGAATATGCGCTCGCCGTGTGGGGCCTGGGCGACGTCGCGTGGGCGCTCGCGCACGGCGAGCTGACGCTCGCTGCCCTGTTCGACGAAGACATGCTGGGCGACGACCTCGAGGCGTGGCTCGCCGAATCGGCGCTGATGAAGCGCACGTTCCGCACCTGCGCGATCATCGCGGGGCTGATCGAGCGGCGCTTTCCCGACAAGGAGAAGACGCGGCGGCAGATGACCATCTCGACCGACCTCGTCTACGACGTGCTGCGCAAGCACCAGCCCGATCATGTGCTGCTGCGCGCCGCGCGCGCCGACGCTGCGACCGGACTCCTCGACATCCGCCGACTCGGCGAGATGCTGGCGCGCGTGCGCGGCCACATCGTGCATCAGCCGCTCGACCACGTCTCGCCGCTCGCGGTTCCGGTGATGCTGGAGATCGGCCGCGAGCAGGTTTACGGCGAGGCCTCCGACGCGCTGCTCGCCGAGGCGGAGGCGGAGCTGGTGAAAGAGGCGATGCGCTGAGGCGCCTCATTTGAACCGGCGCGACCGCTGTTGCGACAAACATGGATGGGTCCTGAAACCCGCTGAGGCGTGACGATGTCGCGTGAGTGGGCGGTGCGCGCACGGCAGTTTTGCCGCCACTTCGCGGTGCCGCGAGGCGGAATCGTGCTCGTGTTCGGCGCCTGCGCGGCCGTCATCTGGCTGTGGGTCTGGGCTTTCCCCATCAATCAGCCATACGAGGTCGTCGCGATCAACGGCCGCCTCCTCCCGCAATTCATCACCGCGAACCGCCGCCTCGTCACCAAATATCGGCCAACTCTCCATGTCGTCTGGACGCCGTTCGGCGATACGCGAGCGGTCGGTTGGAGCGGATGCAATTCCTGGAGCAGCCGCGTCCAATCGCTGCGGTCGGGGCATTTTGCCTTGGGACCCAGCTATCACACCGCATCGATATGCCCGCCTGCCGCCATGGAAAACGAGCACGCGTTTGAAGCTGCCCTCGGGAGAGTGACGCGCTGGCGGCGCGAGCGAGGAGAACTCGTCCTCGAGGGCGACGGCGCTTCAATACGTCTGCGACCGCAGGTCGATGCGGAGGGGGCGCGATGACATAATTCTCGAATTGCCGGCGGCGCCCATCGGGTCGCGCGGTCCGATCGAATCGTGCATAACTCGCGGGCACCATCGGTTCCGCGCGGCGGTGGCCAGGGAGTCCATGCAGTGACGGCGAATGCGGCGCTTCGGGTTGCCGGCGCGATCTCCGCGCCCGATCTCTCCCCGCAAGGGGAGCACAGCCTCGGCATTTGCGGCGTCGATCTGCTGCTCGACTTATCCGGCGCGATCTATTGGCCCGAGGAACGCGTCCTCGTCGTCGCGGATCTGCATCTGGAGAAAGGCTCGAGCTTCGCGCGGCGCGGCATGCTGCTGCCGCCCTACGACACGGGCGCGACGCTGGCGCGGCTCGGGCAGGTCATCGCGCATCACGCGCCGCGCCTCGTCATCGCGCTGGGCGACAGTTTCCACGACGGCGGCGGGCCGGCGCGCGTGATGCCGCAGGACCGCGCAGCGCTGGCCGGCCTGCAGCGCGGCCGCGACTGGGTGTGGATCGCCGGCAACCACGATCCGGAGCCGGCGCAAGGCATTGGCGGCGTGTTTGCGCAAAGCCTCTCAGTCGGACCGCTTACGTTCCGCCACGAGCCGACCGAAGGGAGCGCCGACGGCGAGATCGCTGGCCACCTGCATCCGTCGGCGCGGGTGACGCAGCGCGGCCGCGCCGTCACGCGCAAGTGCTTCGCGGCGGACGGACACCGCCTGGTCATGCCGGCGTTCGGCGCCTATGCGGGTGGGCTCAACATCCGCGACCGCGCCTTCGCGAAAGTGTTCGACGCGCTCGCGTTCACGACGCATCTGATTGGCGAGCGGCGGCTCTACGTCTTCGCGGCCGCGCGCTGCCTCGGCTAGCCTCTTTGCGCATATCCTTGTCGGCGAGGCGGCGACCATTGCGCCGGGATATGCGCTGATCAAACCTCAGATCGGAGTTGTCGCGGCGCGCGCGTGCGTGCGCTTGGACGGCTTCGGCTTGGGCGCGGCCGCCGACTCCGCCTGATCCCAACCGCCCGGCGGGACCGGCACGGTCGCGGCGTTCGCCTGCGCCGCCTGCGGGAACCAAGCGTCCACTTTCTGGCGAAGGATCGCCAGCGTCTTCTCGTCGATGTGACTCGCGATCTCGTCGCGCTTCTTGGCGGCGTCGACGTCGCCGCGCTTGGCCGCGAGCGCGAACCACCCGTAGGCGAGGGTCATGTCGCGCTCGACCCCGATGCCGCGCGCATAGAGGATCGCGAGATTGTACTGGCTGTCCGCGATGCCCATCGCGGCCGATTTGTTGAACCATTCGGCGGCGCTCTTGAAGTCGGGCTTGCCCTCGAAGCCTTCGGCGTAGAGCACGCCGACATTGTGCATCGCGTTGGCGTTGCCGCGCTCGGCCGCCGCGACGTAGTAGCGCCGCGCCTCCTTGAGGTCCTTCGTGACGCCGGTGCCTTTCTCGTAGAGCGCACCGAGGCGGAACATGGCGGGCGCAAGTCCGCCCTTGGCGGCGCGCGCGTACCAGATGGCGGCCTGCTGGTAATCCTGCGGCACGCCGCGTCCTTCGGCAAAGCGCGTCGCGACCTCGTAGGCGGCGGCGGGCTCTCCGGACAGGGCCGCCGTGATCAGCACCTTGCCGCCGATGCCCGCCGGAAGCCGCTCGGCAGGCGCAATGGGCGTCGCGAGCGGAATGGCGAGCGCCGGCATGACCGGGGCCACCGGTGCAACAGGCGCGGCCTGCTGGATCTGCGCCGCGATCGATCCGGTGACATCCTGCTTGTCGGCACTCGCCACCGCGGCAGCGGGCGGCGGAGACGGTTGCGACGGCAATTGCGCCGGCTGATCGCCGCCGAGCAAGCCGGCCGTAAGCTCTTGCGGCAGGTGCGGCTGCGGCGCCGTCGCGGCAGGCACGACCGCATTGGCGGGCGGCAGCGTCTCGGTCGGCGGCACGATCACGAGCGGCGGCGCATCGGCTGATGGCGCGGGGTTGGCGCTCGCCATGACCGTCGGTGCCGGCGCCGGATGCTGGGCCAGCATCGACCCGCCGGGAAGCACCAACTCGGCCGACTGCAGATAAGAGGCGGCGAAGCGCAAAGCCGCGACGATGAGGATCGCGACGCTGATGCCGACGAAGATCGCCTTGATGCGCTGCCCGAGCTTGCTCGGAGGCTTGTCGGGATCGCCGGCGGACGCCGTCTCGCCGCGCTGCGCGTTCTGCGCGGCGTATTGCGCGGCGCGGCGCGCGGCCTGCAGGTAGTTCGACTTCGGATCCGCTTCACTCGTGGTGCCCCTGTCGGCGGCGCCTCTGGCGGCACGCAGCGGCGCTTCCGAGGCGGCGACGCGCTCGGCCGCCGCCAGCGCGGCGGCCACGCCGGTGGCATTCGGGCGCACGCGCGGAGGCCCGGAGCCGGGCTCGAGCGGATAATCGTGCGGTAGCTGGGAATCGACCGGCGGCCGCGCGGCGCTCACCGCCCTCGCGGTGGGCGCGGGCGGCGGCGGCGGGACGGGCGGTGCCGGCGGCACCGGCGGCGGCGTCGCGCGCGCGCGCGGAACGGGAGCCGGGGCCGCAGCCGGGACCGGCGGCGGCACTGGCGCGGATGCAGACGCCGTCGGCGGCGCGGGCGGCGCCCCCGGCAGCAACGGCCCGCCGCCCGGCTGGTCCTTGCGGATATTGCTCTCGATGGTCGCGATGCGGTCGACCACGGTCTCGATCGTGCCGTGCACGACTTCGAGCAAATCCTGCGTGCGCTGCTCGACGTGGGCCTGTGCCTGGCGCAGCGCCGCGACGTCCTGGCTGAGCGCCGCGACCGGCGGCGCCCCGAGCCGCGGCTCGGCGGGCGCGGGCCGCAAGGCCGCCGTTGCGGCGTTGGCGCGCAGGCTTTCGAGATGGACGAGCAGCTCCGCCATGCCGCGCTCGATCGCCTCGAGATGGCCGAGCCGGCCTTCCGAGGCGTCGAGCTTCTCGACCAGCTTGGCGATCCGATCCTCGAGGCCGCCGACCGCGAGTTGCTCGCCGCGCGAGAGCTGGTCGACGCGCACCGACTGCATATGCTCGAGCTTGGCGTTGAGCGATTTGACCAGCTCGTCGAGCTCGCGCGACACGCCGCGCGCGCCCGGGTCCGCCTGGGCGGCCTGAGCCTGCGCGGCAAGTGCTGCCTGCGCGGCTTCCGCCGCCTGCGCGGCCTGCGCCGCATGGGCGGTCAGCGCCGCCTGGGCGGCCTGCGCGGCTTGCGTTGCCTCGGCGGCGTGCGCGACTTGCGCCGCCTGAGCGGCTTGCGCGGCCTGGGCGGCTTGCGCGGTCTGCGCGCCTTGCTCGCGCACGGCCTCGATGGCGTCGGCGATCAGCCCGATGCGCTGGTCGAGCATACCCAGCAGATCACCGCCGGCCGATACGGGCGTGCGCCGCTCCATGCGGTCGGAAAGCTCGCGGACCTCCTGCGCGAGCGCGGCCAGCGCGTCGCTCGACGCCACCTGGCCGATCGCGCCGCGCAACAAGTCGAGCGCGCCCTCCACTTGGTGCAGCACGGCCGGACCGTGGCCGCCGGTCTCGATCTGGTCGATCTTGGCGGAGAGGCCGCGCACGGCCGCATCGAACCCGACGAGGCTTTCCGCCGGCGCGAGCCCGCGCAGTGCGTCGCGTACCTCGTGCAATCCCTGCTCGACGCTCGCGAGCGCCGGTGCGTCCACGCCGGCCTTCGGCGCGTAGTCGAGCCGGCTCGCGAGCGCGCGCACCTCGCCCTCGAGCGCCTCGACGGCACGGCGCGGCATCGCATCCGCGATGGTGCGGCCGATCTCGGCCAGATCCTTGCGCAGGCCTTCGACCGCTTCGTCGGCCCGGCAGTTGATGGGCCCCAATGGCGGCCGCTGCAAAACGGCCGGCGGCGGCGCTGCGAACTCGCCGTCGAGGGCGCGCTGGCGCGCCGAGATCTCGGCAAACGCCTGGTCGACGCCGGTCGGCTCGCCGCCGAAGTAAGCGGTGCTCTGGCGCTCCCGACGCAGGCTCGCGAGCGCGCGATCGACGCTGTCGACCCGCTCCTCGAGCGCGCTCGAGGTCTTGCAATTCTCGGTGATGACCTGATCGAGGCGGCCGTTGACCTGCAGGATCGCATCGGCGATTCGGTTCGACGGCGCGTCGCCGTCAGGGCGCGGCGGGGCCGGACGATGGCCTTCCAGGCGGCTGATCTGGCGGCTCAGATCGTCGAGGCGCTCGGTGATCGCCGCGAGACCGTCGTCGGCGCGCGCGTCCGACAGCTCATCGGTAGAGGCGACGCCCTGCTCGGCCGCCCGGTCGCGAATGACGGAATTGAGCCACTGGCCGAGCGACATGCCGGCGCGCTGGGCCGCCACGACCGCGGTCTCCCGCGCTCTCGGGTGGATACCCCTGACTTGCCACGGCACCGATCGCATCCGTCCATCCGCATTTCCGGCCGCGGACAGCCAGCTCCCTGGTCCCGGGAGCCAGTCTCCGTTAATAGGCCGCGGAGGCACGCCGACGGGCTGCCTCCGCTGCCGATTTTTCAGAGTTAGGGTAAAGATGCGGTTAAGACCGCGCCGCGCCGGCCTTCGGCAGGCAGCAAGTGTGGCGGCCAAGTCGCACCGCGAATGCCGCTCACGAGCCGCAATCGGCCCTTAAAGGTGTCGCTGTATTCCAGGATGCCGCGAGATTCGCGGGCGGACGTGGGGCAAACGCCCATCCTGAGCCTGCGATCTCTCGGCAAACCGAGGACGCGCGACCATGCCGGTCTACAAGGCCCCCGTCGATGAGATGCTGTTCTTGCTCAACGACGTGTTCCACATCGAGCGTTACGCCAACCTGCCGGGTTTTGCGGACGCCTCGCCCGACATGATCGAGGCGATCTTCGGCGAGGCCGGCAAGTTCTGCGAGGACGTGCTGGCGCCGCTCAACCGGATCGGCGACACGCAGGGCTGCCGGCGTCACGACGACGGCCGCGTGACCACGCCGGACGGATTCGCCGACGCCTATCGCAAGCTGGTCGACGGCGGCTGGATCGGTATCTCGGTGCCGGATGACGTCGGCGGCCAGGGACTGCCGATCGCGCTGACGCAGGGCGTCAACGAGTTCCTCGCCTCCGCCAACATGGCGTTCGCGATGTATCCGGGACTGACGCAGGGCGCGATCGCGGCGCTTTATGTGCACGGCACGCCCGACCAGAAGGCACTCTATTTGCCGAAGATGGTCAGCGGCGAATGGGCCGGCACCATGAACCTGACCGAGCCGCAGTGCGGCACCGATCTCGGCCTCATCCGCACCAAGGCCGTCAAGCAGGCGGACGGCAGCTATCGGATCACCGGCACCAAGATCTTCATCTCGGCCGGCGAGCACGACCTTGCGGCGAACATCGTGCATCTCGTGCTCGCGCGCATCGAGGGCGCGCCCGACGGCACGCGCGGCCTCTCGCTGTTCGTGGTGCCGAAAATCCTGCCCAAAGACGACGGCTCGCTCGGCGCCCGCAACGCGGTGACGTGCGGCTCGATCGAAGAGAAGATGGGCATTCACGGCAACACAACCTGCGTGATGAACTACGACGGCGCGACCGGCTGGCTGATCGCGCAGGAGAACCATGGCCTCGCCGCCATGTTCACGATGATGAACGAGGCGCGGCTCGTCGTCGGCGTGCAGGGCCTCGCGCTCTCCGAGGTCGCGTATCAGAACGCGGCGGCCTACGCGAAGGAGCGCCTGCAGGGCCGCGCGCTCACGGGTGCCAAGACCAAGGACAAGCCGGCCGATCCGATCATCGTGCACCCGGACATCCGGCGCACCCTCATGGCGATCCGCGCCTTCAATGAAGCGGCGCGCGCCCTCGTGATGTGGACCGCGATCACGAGCGACGTGGCGCACCGCTCGGACGACGCGACGGCGCGGCAGGTCGCCGACGACCACATGGGCCTGCTGACGCCCGTGATCAAAGGCGTGCTCACCGACACCGGATTCGCCAACACGGTCGCGGCGCAACAGGTGTTTGGCGGCCACGGCTACATCAAGGAATGGGGCATGGAGCAGTTCGTGCGCGACGCCCGCATCCCGATGATCTACGAGGGCGCGAACGGCATCCAGGCGCTCGATCTCGTCGGCCGCAAGCTCGCCAAGGACGGTGGGCGGGCGCTGACGGCATTCTTCACCGAGGTGCAGGGCTACGTGAAGGAGCGCTCGGCGGACACGGGCATGAAAGTCTATGTCGAACCACTCGGGCGCGCGCTCGGCCACCTGCAGCAGGCCACGATGTGGCTCGCGCAGAATGCGGTGGCAAAGCCCGACAACGCCGGCGCGGGCGCGACCGATTACATGCATCTCTTCGGCCTGGTCGCGCTCGGCTACATGTGGGCGCGCATGGCGCAGGCGGCGCAGGAGAAGCTCGCGACCGGCGCGAGCGAGCGCATGCAGGCGAAGCTCGTCACCGGCCGCTTCTTCGTCGAGCGCATGCTGCCCGAGACCGCGGCGCACCTCGCCCGCATCCAGGCGGGCGCCGCCAGCACGATGGATTTGCCGGCCGCGGCGTTTTAAGGTCGCGCATGGTCGATTTCTCCCACCTGCCGATCGGGCGCGAGGGCCGCTCCGAGATCGTCGTGAGCGACGCACACACGGCGCCGCGCGTCGGCAGCGGGCGGATACGCGTGCTGGCAACTCCGGTGATGATCAACCTGATGGAGGCGGCGGCGCTCGATTGCGTCGAGGCGCTGCTGCCGGATGGCCACCAGAGCCTCGGCATCCGCCTCGACGTCACGCACAATGCGGCGACGCCGGTCGGCATGCGCGTCGTCGCGATCGCGCGGCTCGTCGGCGTCGAGGGGCGGCGGCTGAAGTTCGAGGTCGAGGCGCGCGACGAGAAGGAGCCAATCGGCGGTGGCACGCACGAGCGCGTGGTCGTGAACGTGGCGCGCTTCGACGAGCGGGTAAGGAAGAAGATCGCCTCGGGTTAGCCCAGCTCCCGGCGATCTTGGCCATCGTAGCCCGCATGAGCGCAGCGACATGCGGGACGGCCTCCCCGGATTTCGCTTCGCTCATCCGGGCTACCAGCCTCAGCGATTGTGGCCTACTCCGCGGCCGCGGCCTTCGGCACCTCGCGCAGCGTGAAATGGTCGCCGTCCGGCGCCATCTCGATGTGCCGCCGGTGCAGCGTCGCCACGGCCGAGCGGTGGCCGATCGACACCAGCGTCGTGTCCGGCAGGCGCTGCGCCAGCATGGCGTAGAGCTCGGCCTCGAGCTTCTCGTCGACCGCGGAGGTCGCCTCGTCGAGGAACAGCCAATCGGGCCGGAACAAGACCGCGCGGGCGAGCGCGAGGCGCTGCTGCTCGCCGCTGGAGAGGCGCTGCGACCACACCTCCTCGCGATCGAGTTCGCCGACGAGGGCGCCGAGATGCGCCGCCGTGAGCGCATCGCGAATCTGGTCGTCCGAATAGGTGCCGGGCACCGCCGGATAGGTGACGGCAGCGCGTAACGTGCTGATCGGGATATAGGGCTTCGGCGGCACCACCATGGCGCGGGCCCCCGCGGGCGCGGCGATGCGGCCGTCGCCGAACGGCCAGATGCCACCGACCGCGCGGAACAGCGTCGACTTGCCGGAGCCGGACGGGCCCGTCAGCACGACGCTCTCGCGCGCCGTCAAGGCGAGGTGCTTGTTCTCGAGCACGTGGCGTCCGTCCGGCAGCGCGAGATCGATGTCGGCGAGATCGATGTCGGAGGCGCCGGCCGCGCCCGCGACACGCGCCGGTCCGGCGCCGCGCAACGCCTGCGCCTGCTCGATCGCGTCGTCGAACGAGTTCAGACGATCGACCACCGATTTGAAGCCGGCGAGGTAGGTGTAATAGTTGACGAAGAACGTCATCGCATCCGCCACGCGACCGAATGCGCTGGCAGTCTGCGTCATGATGCCGAGCTCGATCTTGCCGGCGAAATAGAACGGCGCCGTGAAGACGTAAGGGATGATCGGCGAGACTTGGCCGAAGATCTGCGTGAACCCGTACACCTTCAGGCGCCGATACACGAGGTCGATGTAGTTCGCGACCAGCGCCCGGAAGCGGCCGCCGATCATGTCCTGTTCGGCGCGCTCGCCGCCGAGAAGTGCGACCTGCTCGGTATATTCGCGCAGGCGAGCGAGCGAGAAGCGGAAGTCGGCTTCCATGTGCTGGCGCTGGAAGAACAGCGCGATCAACGATCGCCCGATGAAATGTGTGACCAACGTTCCGATCCCCGCGTACAGCAAAGCGACCCAGAACAGGAAGCCCGGCAGCACGAAGCTGGTGCCCGGTATGGTGAACGACCGCGACAGCGACCACAGCAGGATCGCGAAGGAGACCAGGATTCGAGATCTGATAGATCAGCAGGATCGAGAAATCGTAGACGCCGTAGGCCGTGGTGGAGCCGTCCGAGCCGCCGTTGATGAACCGGTAGACGTCTTCGGCGATGCGCTGATCCGGGTTGTCGGTCTGACCGGCGGCGAGGCTGATCCGGTAATGATTGTGGTTCGTGAGCCAGCGCGACACGAAATGGTCGGTCAACCAGCGCCGCCAGCGGATCACGAGCATCGCCTGTCCGAAGAACTCGACGACGGTCATCCCCACGTAGATGAAGGCCCACGGCGTGAAGACGAACAGGAGCTGCCGCCAGAATGCGGCCGCGTCGCGCGCCTGGATCGCGTTGAACCAGTCGCGATTGAAGAAGCTCAGGCGCAGCAGCGCGCCGACCTCGGCCTGGTTCAGCAGCACGAGCAGGACGACCATCGCGATCGCGATGCGCCGCTCGCGCGCGGCAAATCCGCGGAACGGCCACAGGCGCGCCTCGCCCATCTCGTCGGCGTCGAAATAGCGATCGGCGATCCGCATGATCTGCCGGACCGTGGGGAGGTGCGCCGCCACGCGCACCAGGATCGCGAAGATCGCGACCGTCAGCGGCAGCAACTCGGGCGGCAGATATTCGGCATAGGCGGCAGGCCACAGCCCGCTCCGGCCGGCCAGCACCGCGAGCCCGAACACGATGGTCTCGATCGCGAAGATGCCGACGAAGATCCTGAGGAAGCTCGAAATCGCGCTCGACCAGAAGGTCGCGGCCGCGCACAGGAGCGCGACCACGCCGAGCAGCAGGCCCGCGACATTCCCGTGGATCGCCGGCTGCACCAATGCGAGCAGGCCGAACAAGGCGACGCAAATGCTGAGTGGCTTCATGGCTGTTTTTCCATCATCAAATGAGAGCGGAAGCAATTCCGCGTGGCAAAATCGCGGCTAGCCTCGCCGCCCGGAGCAGGCCACTCAACCGACAACACCTCGGCTGGGCGAATGCTCCCGGCAAATATGCTATCACACTGTCGCCGACGGATTGATTCCGAGACACCATGACCGTCCTCAACGTCCCCCGCCCCGCCTGGATGAGCGAGGATCTCGTGCTCCTGGAGGAGCAGGCGCGCCGCTTCATGCGGGCGGAGTTCTCGCCGCACGTCGACCGCTGGCACGAGGACGGCGTCTACGACCGCGAAGCGTGGACCAAGGCAGGCGCGGCCGGGCTCCTGTGCGCCGCGATGCCGGAGGAATACGGCGGGGCGGGCGGCAGCTTCGCGCACGAAGCCGTGATCATCCGCGAGATCAGCTTGTCCGGCTTCGACGCCTTCGGGGCACCGCTGCACTCGGGGATCGTCGCGCCCTACATCCTGCACTACGGCACCGAGGAGCAGAAGAAGCGCTGGCTACCCGGGCTTGCGACCGGCGAGCTCGTCGGCGCGATCGCGATGACCGAGCCCGGCACCGGCTCAGATCTCCAGGCCGTGCGCACCAGCGCGAAGAAAAGCGGCAACGGCTACGTGCTCAACGGCGCCAAGACCTTTATCACCAACGGCCAGCACGCCAACCTGATCGTCGTGGTCGCCAAGACAGATCCGGGCGAGCGCGCCAAGGGCGTCTCGCTCATGGTGGTCGAGACCGACGACGCGCAGGGGTTCCGGCGCGGCCGAAAGCTCAAAAAACTTGGCCTCGACGCGGCCGACACGTCCGAGCTGTTCTTCGACGACGTGGCGCTGCCGGCCGCGAGCCTGCTCGGCAGCGAGGAGGGCCAGGGTTTTGCCCAGCTCATGAGCGAGCTGCCGCAGGAGCGGCTGATCGTCGCGACCCACGCGATGGCGATGATGGAGCGGGCGCTCGAGCTCACCATCGCGTACGTCAAGGAGCGCCAGGCGTTCGGCAAGAAGATCATCGAGTTCCAGAACACCCAGTTCGTGCTCGCCGAATGCAAGACCGAAGCGACGATCGCCAAGGTCTTTCTCGACCACTGCATCGGCCTCCACCTCACGGGCGAGCTCGACACCGCGACCGCCTCGATGGCGAAATACCGCCTCACCGACCTGCTCGGCACGGTGGTCGACCGCTGCCTGCAACTGTTCGGCGGCTACGGCTACATGGACGAATACCCGATCTCGCGCCTCTATCGCGACGCGCGCGTGATGCGCATCTATGCGGGGACGAACGAGATCATGAAGCTCTTGATCGCGAGAGGTTTGTAATACACTGCGACCGGCATCCGTCATGGCCGGGCATAGCCGTTCGAAGAACGGCGTCGCTTCGCGACACCTATGTCCCGGCCATCCACGTCTTCGCCGCAGCAAAGTAAAGACGTGGATGCCCGGGACAAGCCCGGGCATGACGGGGGAGATAGTGGAGAGACTGCCATGCCTGACGCCTTCATCTACGATCACGTGCGCACGCCGCGCGGGCGCGGCAAGCAGGATGGCGCGCTGCACGAGGTGACGGCGCTCAACCTCGCGACGCAGGCGCTCGCGGCGCTCAAGGCGCGCAACAAGCTCGATACGTCGCAGGTCGACGACGTGGTCATGGGCTGCGTCGATCCGGTCGGCGAAGCGGGCGGCGACATCGCGCGCGTCGCGGCGATCTGCGCCGACTACGGCAACGGCGTGCCGGGCGTGCAGATCAACCGCTTCTGCGCCTCCGGCCTCGACGCGGTGAACTTCGCGGCGGCCGAGATCATGTCGGGCCAGCACGACATGACCGTCGGCGGCGGCGTCGAGTCGATGAGCCGGGTCGGCATCGGCGCGGCGGGCGGCGCCTGGCCGGTCGACCCGATGATCGCGCTCAAGTCCTATTTCCTGCCGCAGGGCATCTCGGCGGACCTGATCGCGACCAAATACGGCTTCTCGCGCGACGACGTCGACGGCTACGCGGTCGAGAGCCAGAAACGCGCCGCGGCCGCGTGGGACGAGGAGCGCTTCAAGAAGTCGGTGCTGCCGGTGCGCGACGTGAACGGCATCACGCTGCTCGCCAAGGACGAGCACATGCGGCCGACCACCACGATGCAATCGCTCGCGTCGCTGCAGCCGTCATTCGCGCAGATGGGCGCGCTCGCGGGTTTCGATGCGGTCGCCGTACAGGCGCATCCCGAGATCGAGGCGATCAATCACGTGCATCACGCCGGCAACTCGTCCGGCATCGTCGACGGCGCCGCCGCGGTGCTGATCGGCAGCGAGGAAGCCGGCAAGCGTGCGGGCCTGAAAGCCCGCGCGCGCATCAAGGCCTTCGCCAACATCGGCTCGGAGCCCGCGATCATGCTCACCGGCCCGGTCGACGTGACCAAGAAGGTGCTCAAGAAGTCCGGAATGAAGATCGGCGACATCGACCTGTTCGAGGTCAACGAGGCCTTCGCGTCGGTCGTGCTGCGCTACCTGCAGGCATTTGAGCTCGACGCCAACAAGGTCAACGTCAACGGCGGCGCCATCGCGATGGGCCACCCGCTCGGCGCGACCGGCGCCATGATCCTCGGCACCGCCATCGACGAAATGGAGCGGCGCAATCTCTCGACCGCGCTGATCACGCTCTGCATCGGCGTCGGCATGGGGACCGCGACCATCATCGAGAGGGTGTGACCGCCATGCCGAAGATCGACATCGACAAGCTTCCGGTCGACACCTCCTCCGCCTATCCGGAAGAATTCCGCCGCGATATCGTCGGCCGCGAGCGCAAGCGGCTCGGCAACGCCGCCGGGCTCGACCAGTACGGCGTGAACCTGTGCCGGCTCAAGCCCGGCGCCGCGTCGTCGCAACGCCATTGGCACCAGTACGAGGACGAGTTCGTCTACATGCTGGAAGGCGAGGCCGTGCTGGCCGAAGACGGCGGCGAAACGATCCTGCGGCCCGGCGATGCCGCCGGCTGGAAGGCCGGCGTCGCCAACGGGCATCGGCTCATCAACCGCACCAGCCGCGACGCCGTGTTCCTCGAGATCGGCACCCGCGCGCCGCGCGAGATCGTGGACTACCCGGACATCGACATGCGGGCGGAGCGCGACGGCAAGAGCCAGCGCTATGCCCACAAGGACGGCACGCCCTATCCGGAGACGAAGCGGTGAGCCATTTCCACAAACGACGCCGTCAGCCCGCGCAAGCGGGGCGTCCAGTATCCACCGACGGACCTGTGGTTACTGGATTGCCCGCTTGCGCGGGCAATGACGGCCGATCGTATTGAAATTCGGAGCCCGACATGACTCTCCAGCACTTCAAGCTCGACATCGACGGCGACGGCATTGCGCTGGTTACCTGGGACTCGCCCGGGCGGACGATGAACGTGATCGATCCCAAGGTGATGGAGGAGCTGTCGGCCGTCGTCGAGCAGGTCGCGAGCGACGCCGCGATCAAGGGGGCCGTCATCACGTCGGGCAAGGAGACGTTCTCGGCCGGCGCCGATCTCGCGCTCTTGGAAAGCCTCGGCCGCACCTTCGCGGAGTCCGCCAAGAGCAAGGGCCCGCAGGCGGCCGTGACGGCGCTGTTCGATGAGAGTCGCAAGCTGTCGCTGCTCTATCGGCGGCTCGAGACCTGCGGCAAGCCGTGGGCGGCCGCGCTCAACGGCACCGCGGTCGGCGGCGGATTCGAGCTCGCGCTGGCCTGCCACCAGCGGGTGGCGGCGCAGAACCCGCGGATGCGGGTCGGCCTGCCCGAGGTCAAGGTCGGCCTGTTTCCGGGCGCGGGGGGCACCTCGCGCGTCTCGCGCATGCTGCCGCCCGCTGACGCGCTGCAATTCCTGCTCAAAGGCGATCAGATCGGCGTCGACCGCGCCAAGGCGATGAAGCTCGTCGATGCGGTCGTGCCGCCTGCCGACCTCGTCACGAGCGCGAAAGCGTGGGTCAAGGCAAACCCCAACGCGAAAGCGCCGTGGGACACCGAAGGCTTCCGCCTGCCGGGCGGCCCGGTCTACTCGAAGGCCGGAATGATGACGTTCCCGGCCGCGAACGCGCTCTATCGGCGCGAGACCTACGACAACTATCCGGCGGCGCGCGCGATCATGCAGGTGGTCTACGAGGGGCTGCAGCTGCCGATCGACGTCGCGCTGCGGGTCGAGTCGCGCTACTTCGTCAAGATCCTGCGCTCGCCCGAAGCGGCCGCGATGATGCGCACGCTGTTCGCCTCCATGCAGGACATCAACAAGGGCCTGCGCCGCCCCGCCGCGGTGCCGGCGACCAAGCTCAAGCGCATCGGCGTCATCGGCGCCGGGTTCATGGGCGCGAGCATCGGCTACGTCACGGCCGCCGCCGGGCTCGAAGTCGTGCTGATCGACCGCGACCAGGCGGCCGCCGACAAGGGCAAGGCGCTGTCGGAGAAGCTCGTCGGCGACCTGGTCAGCAAGGGGCGCGCGAGCGCGGCCGATCGCGATGCGCTGTTGCGGCGCATTTCGGCCAGCGCCGACTACGCGGCGCTCAAGGACTGCGATCTCGTGATCGAGGCCGTGTTCGAGGAGCGCACCGTCAAGGCCGAGACGATCAAGAAGGCGCAGGCCGCGATCGGCGCCGGCGTGGTCTTCGGCTCGAACACCTCGACGCTGCCGATCACGTCGCTCGCCGAGAATTTCACCGACCCGGGCCGTTTCATCGGCATCCATTTCTTCTCGCCGGTCGAGAAGATGATGCTGGTCGAGGTCATCCTGGGCAAGAAGACCGGCGACGCGGCGCTCGCGGCCGCGCTCGACTACGTGCGGGCGATCCGCAAGACACCGATCGTGGTCAACAACTCGCGCGGGTTCTACACGTCGCGGGTGGTCGGCACTTACTTGCGCGAGGGGCACCTGATGCTCGCCGAGGGCGTCCCGGCCGCGATGATCGAGAATGTCGGGCGCATGGCCGGCATGCCGGTCGGTCCGCTCGCGCTCAACGACGAGGTCGCGGTCGACCTCGCGTGGAAGATCCTGAAGGCGACCGAGGCCGATCTCGGCGCGAGTGCGATCGATCCGCGCCAGAAGGTGCTGCTCGCCGAGATGGTCGACCGGCGCGGCCGCCTCGGCCGCAAGAACGGCAAGGGCTTCTACGACTATCCCGAGAAGGGCCCGAAAAAGCTGTGGCCCGGGCTGGTCGAGTTGCAGGTGAGGAAGCTCGATCCGGACACGATCGACGTCGACGAGATCAAGCGGCGCCTGCTCGCGATCCAGGCGCTGGAGACCTCGCGCTGCTTCGAGGAGAAGGTGCTGACCGACGTGCGCGAGGCCGATGTCGGGTCGATCCTCGGCTTCGGCTTCGCGCCGTTCTCGGGTGGAACCCTGTCCTATATCGATATGATGGGGACGAAAGCCTTTGTCGGGCTGTGCGAGAAGCTGGCGAAGAAACATGGGGCACGCTTCGCGCCCAGCAAGCTGCTGGTCGAGATGGCCGGCAAGGGCGAAAGCTTCTACGGCCGGTTCGGGCCCAAGCGGCAGGCGGCGGCGTAACGGAACCCGCGATGGCGGGGGCGCGTCATTTTGCCTGCTCAGCCAATCGCTGACTTATCTCGCGTAGCAATAAGAAACGGCGCCCCGCGCTATTGGCCCGGCCGCCACCGTGCCGCTATACTTGCGTGCGGGTAGCGGGGTTCCGGTGGGCAACGTCCTTCTGATCAATCCATCATACCAGCCGAGCTACGGCGGGGCGCGGGGCGGCATCGTCAACCCGATCCACCCGACGCTCGGCCTCGCCACCATTGCGGCGTCGGCCCGCCAGCATGGCCATCGCGTCGATATCCTCGACATGTCGTGGCGGCCCTACGATATCGACCTGATCCGCAAGACCGTCCTCGACAAGAAGCCCGACGTGGTCGGCATCACGGCGACGACGCCGCTGATGAACCAGCTGCGCGACATGTCGGTGCTGATCAAGGACATCTCCAAGGACATCGTCATCACGGGCGGCGGCGCGCATCCCTCCGCGCTTCCGCAGGAGACGCTGAACGAGTCGATGCTCGACCTCGTCTTCGTCGCGGAAGCGGATTTCTCATTCCCGCAGATCTGCGACGGCGCCGACCCGGCCACCGTGAAGAACGTATGGCACCGGCAGGACGGCAAGCCGTGCTTCAGCGGCTTCGCGACGCCCATTGCCGATCTCGACGACCTGCCGATGCCGGCGTGGGACCTCTATCCGATCGAGGACTACCGCCAGATCTCGCGGCTCCTGTGCAAGCGGCCGCCGATCACCATGGCGGAGTTCTCGCGCGGCTGCGTGTTCATGTGCGACTTCTGCGCCAGCAAGATCACGATGGCGCGCGGCTATCGCAAGAAGTCGCCGGAGCGCTGCGCCGAGGAAGTGCGCCTGATGCATCGGCTCGGCTTCCGCGAGTTCATGCTGGCCGACGACATCTTCACGTCCGACAAGGATTGGGCGATGGAGGTCTGCGAGGCGATCATCCGCACGGAGGTCGACATCGCCTGGACCTGCTCGAACGGCATCCGGGTCGAGAGCGCCGACGACGAGCTCTTCCGCCTGATGCGCCGCGCCGGCTGCTATCGTGTGTCGTTCGGCTTCGAGAGCGGCAACGACAAGGTCCTCAAGCAGTTCGGCAAGAGCGGCAAGGCGACGATCGAGGGCGGCAAGATCGCGGTCGAGCGCGCCCGCAAGGCCGGCATCGAGGTGACAGGCTTCTTCATGCTCGGGCTCTCGCCCGACACCGAAGAGTCGATGACCGACACCATCGAATTTGCGCGGACCCTGCCGGTCGACATGATGAAGTTCGGGATCACGATCGCGTTTCCCGGCACCTCGATGTTCAACGACTACGTCAAGAACGGGCTGATCCGCAGCTTCGACTGGGACGAGTATTTCATCTACACGACCAAGCCGCTGTTCGCGCACAAGACGCTCACCTACGACCAGATTCAGGATTACGTGAAGCTCGCGCATCGCAAGGCGATCTTCCAAAATCCGCATTTCTGGATGCGGCGCATCCTGCGGGGCATCCGCACCGGCGAATTCTTCTGGGACGTCTACTACGCGCTGCAATATTTCGCCCGGCCGACGGTGAGCGACGCCCTCGCGTCGCACTACTACGCGCCGGACCGCTGGCCGCGCCACGACTTCAACACGGCCAAGCCGTCGCTGGCCGCCCATCAGGTGGTCCGGGAAAAGCGCACGCACGCCCCCGCGGCGATCGCGGTCGCGGGTTGACGGCTTACGCCCGTTCGAGCCGCGTGATCTTGCGCATATCCCGGCGAAGTGGACACCGGTTCGCCGATAAGGATATGCGCGAATCAAAGAACCTAGAGCATGTTCCGATTCCGCAGGAACGGAACATGCTCTACTCCGCCAACAAGCGGTGAACCGTGTCGCGCAACGAGATCAAGATCCTTTCGATGATGATGGCGACGAGCGTCGCGATCCTGATCGTGGCGGGCCGCTTCGTGCCGCAAGTGATGCCGGACACCCCCGGCTATCTGCACCTCGTCGGCTATCCGGCGTTCCTGGCCGAGCCGCGCACGCCGCTCTATGGCTGGCTCGTCACGGCGCTCGATCTCGGCGGCAGCAGTCATCTTGCGGTGCCGGCATTTCAGATTGCGACGTATCTCGCGGCGGTGTGGTTCCTGGTCGCGCAGCTGCGCCGGTTCGGCCTCTCGGCGGCCGCCGCGCTGAGCGTGGGCGCCGCGTTGCTCATCGCCAACGCACTCCTGATCGACGCCAATTGGGTGCATCCCGAGCTCCCGTCGATCACCTGCGGACTGGTCGCCGTGGGCGCAACGATCGAGCTCGTCGATCCGCAGCCACGCCGCTGGGCCTGGTGGCTGGTGTGCGTGAGCGCCGGCGTCGCCTACGTGCTGCGGCCGAGCTTCCTGCTGCTGGTGGTCGCGCTGCCGGCGCTCTACGCAGTGTTGCGCGCGATCCGCGGCGATCCGCTCCGCCTGACGCGAGCGACCGCGATACTCGCCGTCTCGATCGCTCCTTTCGTCGGCATCGCATCGCTGCGCGCCGCGACGGTCGGCGATGCCAACATCGTCTCGTTCGGCGGCTTTGCGATGTCCGGGCTGGCGACGCTGATCGTTTCGGACGACACGGTCGCGCGGGTGCCGCCCGACGTCAGACCTTTTGCGGCGCAGGTCCTGGCGGCCCGCCGTGCCGGCGAGGAGAGTGGACGCCTGATCGGCATTCCGCGCAACGCGAGCGGTGAGCGCTCGTTCTACTCGGCGGCGCTCGGCTATTTCGACGTGCTGGCGCGCACACACGACGAGGGCATCTACCAGATCATCGCGCCGACCCGGCAGGCGAACGAAAGCTGGATCGATTTCAACCGGCGCCTGACCCGCTTTTCGGTCGCGGTCGTGCGCGCATCACCGGGTCGCTACGCCGCGTGGATCGTGGGCGCGGCCACGCGGGTGGCCGGCCGCTCGATCGTGACCAACCTTCCGGTCGCGCTCGCGGTCGTGGCGGTCATGCTGTTGTGGCCGTGGCGTCTGTTCGTACGGGGCCAGGTCGGCGCGGCGCCGCGCACGCGTCTCGATGTCCCGGTGATGGCCATGCTGGCGATCATGTGGTTCATCGGTGCCGGCGTGCTGACCATCCTGATGAGCGCGCCGAGCATCCGATACATCGATACGTCGGACATCCTGGTAGCGCCGCTGTTCATCTACTGGGCGGCACTGCTGGTGAAGCCAAGCGCCACGCCGGCACAATCCGAATAAAAAACGACGGCCGCAGGGCCGTCGCTTATCTCGACTGTCATTGCGAGGAGCGAAGCGACGAAGCAATCTCGACGCGACAACTCGTGGATCGAGATTGCTTCGGCGGGCTGCGCCCGCCTCGCAATGACGGATCTTATTCCGCCGCGATGCGTACTTCCGGCGCGGCCGCGCGCACGTCGGCGTCGACGTGCTCCTCGAACTGCACGAAGTTCTTCTGGAACATGGTGACCAGCTTGCGCGCCGTCTGGTCGAACTCGAGCTTGTTCTGCCAGGTCTTCTGCGGATAGAGCAGGTGCGGCTCGACGCCGGGAAGCTGGGTCGGCACCGAGAAGCCGAAATACGGATCGGTGCGGAACTTGGCGTTACGCAGCGAGCCGTCGAGCGCCGCGGTGAGCAAGGTGCGCGTCACCTTGATCGGCATGCGCCGGCCGACGCCATAGATGCCGCCCGTCCAGCCGGTGTTGACCAGCCAGCAATCGGTGCCGTGCACGCCGATCAGCTCGCGCAGCAGGTTGCCGTAGACCGACGGATGGCGCGGCAGGAACGGCGCGCCGAAGCATGTAGAAAACTCAGGCTCGACGCCGACGAGGCCCTTCTCGGTGCCGGCGACCTTGGCGGTGTAGCCGGACAGGAAGTGGTACATCGCCTGCGCGGGCGTGAGCTTGGCGATCGGCGGCATCACGCCGTAGGCGTCGGCGGTGAGCAGCACGACGTTCTTCGGCACGCCGGCGCGGCCGGTGCGCGACGCGTTCGGGATGAAGTCGAGCGGGTAGGCCGAGCGGGTGTTCTCGGTCTTGGAGTCGTCGTCGAAGTCGCAGATGCGCGTCTCCGGATCGAACACGACGTTCTCGAGGATCGCGCCGAAGCGCAGCGTCGCGTCGTAGATCTCGGGCTCGGCCTCGCGCGAGAGCTTGATGCACTTGGCGTAGCAGCCGCCCTCGAAGTTGAACACGCCCTGCGGGCCCCAGCCATGCTCGTCATCGCCGATGAGCGTGCGGTTGGGATCGGCCGACAACGTGGTCTTGCCGGTGCCGGAGAGACCGAAGAACAGCGCGACGTCGCCGTCCTTGCCGACGTTCGCCGAGCAGTGCATCGGCATCACGCTTTCGGCCGGGAGGTAGTAGTTGAGCGTGGTGAAGACCGACTTCTTCATCTCGCCGGCGTAGTAGCTGCCGCCGATCAGGATGATGCGCTTGCTGAAGTTGACCGCGATGATGGTCTCGGAGCGCACGCCGTGGCGCTTCGGATCGGCCTTGAACGAGGGCAGGCTCAGGATGGTGAAATCCGGCACGTAGTGCGCGAGCTCGGAGCGCTCGGGGCGGATCAGCAACGTGCGGATGAACAGGGAGTGCCAGGCAAGCTCGGTGAAGACCCGCGCCTTGATGCGATATTTCGGATCGGCGCCGCCGTAGAGGTCCTGGGCGTAGAGCTGCTTGTCTTTCGCGTGGGCGAGGAAGTCCTGGTAGAGGAGGTCGAACTGGGCCGGCGTAAGCTTGCCGTTCTTCGCCCACCAGATGGTCTTCTCGGTCGCCTCGTCGCAGACGATGAACTTGTCCTTGGGGCTGCGGCCGGTGTGCACGCCGGTCTCGGCGCAGAAGGCGCCGCCTTGGACGATCGCGCCCTCGTGGTTTGCAACCGCGTGCTCGTAGAGCCGCGTGTCGGTCAAATTCCAGTGAACCGCCTCGAGCCCCGTAAGGCCGAATTTGTCAGCGCCATGCGCGGTGTTCCGCAGACCTGTCTCTTGCACGATGACCTCCAAGCACCTCCCGGCCGCCGCCTGATCCGGCCGGAATCCCCTCCAGACCACCGACGGCAGTCCGACGTTAGTATAACGCCCGCCGGGCGGGCGCGCGACCTATAGTCGGCACCGGAACCGATGCCAAGGAGGGTTTACGGGTACGGTTACCCTCCGTGTCCTTTTTTGCATGTTCTTGTCGACGAGCCGGCGTCCACCCCCGATTAGGTCGGGGCAGGTTGTCGCCGAAACATGCGCTAGGAGCGCGGCACCAGCCAGCCCCGATAACGCACCACCAGCCCGACCAGCGGCAGCTTGATCTCGACATAGAAGCGGAAACGATCGTCCTCGACGCTTTCGTAGGCGGTCACGTGCGGCACAAGCGCGCGCGGGAGCGGAATGCCGAAAAAGCTCCAGCCGCGCGCCAGCAGATTGAGGCGATCGGCCTCGCGAACCAGCGCAATGCCGAACGCAAACGGCCCGAACCGCTCGCACAGCAGCCGGTCGAAACGCCCCCGCCCCTCCTCCTGCGTGCTCGTGAAGCCGCGGCCCGCAAAATCGCGCCGCCAGACTTCGCGCCCATCGCGCAGGGCAAAGTCCACCTTGACGGGGATATCGCGCGCGGCAGTTGGAAAGCCGAAGATGGCGCCGATCGCCCGCGCCAGGATCCCTGAGCCCCGCTCGACGGTCGCGCGGCCCTCGGCCGTGAGAGGGCCCGTGAGGTCATGCATCGCCTGGATCGGCGCCGGCATCGACGTATAGGCGTCGCCCAGCAGCCGGCGGTAGAGCGGCGTTTGCGCGCTCATCTGCTCTCGCACGCCGCAGAAGATCTTGCGCCGCGCGAACAGCGCCTCGTAGTCGGATAATTCGAGCTCGCGCAATGCGGCGCGCGCGCCTGGAGCGCTCCGCCGTCCGTCGAGCCGCCCGCGGATGATCGCCTCGGCCGCCATCGACGGGATGAGCGGCCCATCGTCGCCTTCGGCAATCATGTGCCAGGAGGATTCGACCTTGCGGCCGTCGCGATCGGCGCCCTCGACCGCCACGAACATGCCGCCGCGATGCTCGCCCCAGCGCAGCATGTTGATCGCCGCATGCATCAGCGGGGCGAGCGGCACGAGCGTCGGCAGCAGCTTGAGCCGCACGCCGCGGGCCAGCACGATTAGCGATCGATGCAGAATTTCCGGAACCGGGCCCGCGCCCATCCAGACCGATTTGAGCTCCGGCCACAACGTCGGCAGCGCTTGCAGATCCGGCACATCGACCAGCGAGAACAGCACCGGCCGCAGCGGCAGCCGCCCCGGCGGCGCGATCGTGAAGCGGCGCGTCTCGACCAGGCCGAGGCCGACCGCGGCGTGGCCGTCACGCACGAGCCGCACGGGGCGTCCCGCATAGCTCGCGATCGCGCGGACCACATTCGGACCGACGCCCGCATAAGGCGACGGTGCGATTCCGCCGGTCACCTCGTCGAGGCGTGTCATGTCCCGCGACAGCCGCCGCACGACCGCGGCCGTGAGCACCGGAAAGCTGCTCACTCCCGACAGGACGCAAACGCCGCGCGCCTGCGCGGCCGCGTCGAATTGAGCGATGCCGTCGACGAAATCGGAGCCGTCGGCGAGGTCGAGGTAGTCGATGCCGCGCGCGATGCACGCCCGCACCAGCCGGTAAGGATCGCCGCCGTACGCCTGAAACGGGCCGGACGCATCGACCACGACGTCGGGCCTCGCGGCCGCGAGCTCGGCGTCGAGATCGCCTTCGCGATCGAACGCCAGCGTTTCGAGCGTCGCGGCGCCGTGCAGGCTCTTGCAGAACGCTTCGGCGCGCTCGCGCGTGCGGCCCGCGATGATCAGCGTCAGCCGCGGCTCGTCGACCAGAAGCCGCGCGAGCCGGCCGCCGAAGGTCCCGTAGCCGCCGACGATGAGGACGCGCGTCGCGCTCATGCGAGAAACCGGTCCGCGTCGGCCGGAGCCGGCATGAAGCAGGTCTCGCGCCGACCGAGAATGCGCAGGCGGTGGCGGGCCAGCACGCCGTAGAGACGATCGCGCCATGACCGCGGGACGATGCGGAAGCCGGCGGCGAGCGACCACGGAAAGCCAAGCCCCTCCGCAATGCGGATGACGGCTTCCGACTTCAATAGCGCGACGCCGTCCGCGATCAGGATCATGGTCTCGTAGTCCTGCGCCTCGAGACCGAAGTGGGCATAGAGCGCGCGGCCGAGCGGCGTCTGCGCGGCCAACAGACGATAGATCTTGCGCTTGTCGTGGCGCATGACGAATTGCGCGCTGCCCGAGCACAGCACGCACTCGCCGTCGAAGATGATGACCGGCCGATCGTCGGCGAAGCGGGGGACCGCGGGATCGTCGCGATAGCTGTAGGGCGCCCGCATGGCGGCTCAGGCCGCGCGCGCCTGCCCGGCGAGCGCGACCAGCACCTGGCGCAACTGCCCGGGCTCGGTGACGCGCTGCGGGAAGACGAGCCGCGCGGTGCGGTCATTGAGCGCAAGGTCGGCGCCATCGGGATCGATGCCGGTCATCCGCCAGGCGCCATCCGGCTCGCCGAGCAGCTTGGTCGCATAAAGGCGACACGCCTCGGCGTGATCCGAGTTCATATGCGCGACGGCGTCCGCCTCGGCGGCGACGAGATCGGCCGCGTCCGCGATATCGGTCAGGACATCGGCGGCCTTGAGGTCGGCGGCGCGCGCGAAGCCGCCGTTGAGATGCGCCGACGCGACCGCCATGCGCCAGAACGCGAAGTCGCCGAAGCCCGCGTAGAGCTCCGACTTCGGATGGCGCGCGAGGAAGCGTCGGCGCACGCGCGCCTGGTCGTCGCTCGCGCGCGCCACCTGCGCCATCCGGCCGAGGACCGTGAGGCGCGGATGCGCGAGCGGATCGCCCTTGCCGGTCTCGGCCAAGAGGATCGAGGCACGGCCGTCGATCTCGATATTGGCCGTGTGGGTCGAGAGCCGCGACACCAGGATCACGGGCGAGCCGTCGGCGTCGGTCGCGACATTGACGAGCGACGCAAACGGATGACCGGTGTTGCGGTCGAGGGTCGCGAGCGTGCCGGCGCGGATGTTCCGCAGCAGGCTTTTGGCGAGCACCTGCGGCGCGAAATCGGCCGGCGGCACGGCAGTCTCGGGCAGGCGGTCCGGCATGATGCCGGGCAAAGGGCGGTCGGCCGTGCTCATGTGCTGCGCAAGTCCCTCAAATCCGCGGGTTCCGCGTTAACCAGTCATTTTAGCAGGTCGCTGCCGGTTTTTATGGCGCTGGGGCCTTCCAAGTACTAGATTCGGCCATAATTAGTGATTTGCGCCCATGTCGTAACGCGCGCCCGAAGGCAGCCCGGTGTCACATTTCGGCCTCGCTTGAAGGGCTTAGACGACCATCGGAACCGTCACGGGACAGGGCTAATGCCAACAATCGCTTTGGTGGATGACGACCGCAACATTCTCACCTCGGTCTCGATCGCGCTCGAGGCGGAGGGCTATCGGATCATGACCTACACGGACGGCGCCTCCGCCCTCGAAGGCTTCAAGACGTCGCCGCCCGACCTTGCCATCCTCGACATCAAGATGCCGCGTATGGACGGTATGGAGACGCTGCGCCGGATGCGCCAGAAGTCCGACACGCCGGTGATCTTCCTCACCTCGAAAGACGAGGAGATCGACGAGCTGTTCGGCCTCAAAATGGGCGCCGACGACTTCATCCGCAAACCGTTCTCGCAGCGCCTTCTGGTCGAGCGCGTCAAGGCGGTGCTGCGCCGGGGCATCCCGAAGGACGCGACCGCGCCGAAGGAGACCGACTCGGCCAAGGTGCTCGAGCGCGGCCTGCTGCGCATGGATCCGGAGCGGCACACCTGCACGTGGAAAGCCGAGCCCGTCACCTTGACGGTGACCGAGTTCCTGATCCTGCAGGCGCTCGCGACCCGCCCGGGCGTGGTCAAAAGCCGCAACGCCCTGATGGACGCGGCCTACGACGACCAAGTGTATGTCGACGATCGGACGATCGATAGCCACATCAAGCGGTTACGCAAGAAATTCAAGCAGAGCGACGACGATTTCGATATGATCGAGACGCTCTACGGGGTCGGCTACCGTTTCAAGGAAATGTAGCCTGCCGGCATAAAGTTGCCCGCTGGTGCCTTTCTCGGCGGGCACAGTTGCGAGACCGGGAAGCTACGGGTGCTGGATCGAACCACGCAAGCCTTGCAGGCTGCCGCCGAGACGGTGCGTCCCGGTGGTGTGCTGCGGCGTGCGCGACGCGCAGCCAGGATTCTCGATGTCTGGCGCCAACGGCTGGCTGCCGTCACGATCGTGGCGGCCGGCCGCACCATCGATCTCGTCCGCGCCACATGGCGGGTGCTGCGCACCGAAGGGCCGCTCGGCGTCGTGCGGCATGCCTGGCAGTTCTTCGTCACCCAGGGCTTCTCGAGCCTCACGCGGCGCATCGTCTTTCTCAACGTCTTCGGCTTGGTCGCGCTGGTCGTCGTCATCGTCCCGCTCACCCAGGCGCGCGCGGGCCTGATCGAGGCCAGCGTGCGTAGCCTGCTGGTGCAGGGCGAGATGATCGCCGGCGCCATCGCGGGCGCCGCGACGGTGGAGAACGGCTCGACCATCACGGTCGACCCTAACCGCCTGCCCGACCTGCAGACCGGCGAGACCTATGGGCCCCAGGATGATTACGGGCTCGACTTCTCGATCAATCCCGAGCGAGTCGGCCCGCTGCTGCGCCGCCTGGTGTCGCCGACCAACACGCGCGCGCGCGTCTACGGCTCCGACGGCTCGCTCATCCTCGACAGCCGCAGCGTCAGCGGACGCGACGTTCTCGGCACCGACCTGCCCTCGCCGTCCGCCGAAAAGCCCGGCTGGGTCGATCGCACCTTCATCGCGGTCCGCGCCTGGTTTCGGCGGGACGACCTGCCGCGTTATCAGGAGATCACCGGCAACGGGCGGGCCTACCCGGAGGTCGCGCAGGCGATGTCCTCCGGACAGCCTGCCAGCATGGTGCGGGTCGATGACCGCGGCCGCGTGATCGTCTCGGTCGCGGTGCCGGTGCAGCGCTTCCGCGCGGTGCGCGGGGTGCTGCTGCTGTCGACGCAAGGCAACGACATCGATCAGCGCATCGAGGCCGAGCGGCGCAAGGTGATCAAGACCGGCGCGATCGCGGCCGTCATCATGGTGGGGCTGTCGATCCTGCTCGCCGGCAGCATCGCGCGGCCGGTGCGCCGCCTGTCGGAAGCCGCCGAGCTGGTGCGCCGGCGCACCACCGGGCGCGTGGACATTCCCGATTTCACCCGGCGGCGCGACGAGATCGGGCATCTTTCGGGCGCGCTGCGCGACATGACGAACGCGCTCTACAGCCGCATCGCGGCGATCGAGAGCTTCGCGGCCGACGTCGCGCATGAGCTGAAGAATCCGCTGACGTCGCTGCGTTCGGCGGTCGAAACGCTGCCGCTCGCCAAGACCGAGGAGAGCCGCGCGCGCCTGCTCGGCGTGATCGGCCACGACGTGCGGCGGCTCGACCGGCTGATCTCCGACATCTCGGACGCGAGCCGGCTCGATGCCGAGATGCAGCGGCAGGTCGTGGCGCCGATCGACCTTGCCAAGCTGCTGCGGATGGTCACGACGGTGGCGAACGAGGTCAGGCAGGGCAACGCCGTCACGGTTGCGCTCGCGTTCGAAGGTGGCGGCGCTTTCAAGGTGCCGGGCCACGACTCGCGGCTCGGGCAGGTCATCAACAACCTGATCGACAATGCCCGCTCGTTCTCGCCGCCGGGCGGCACCGTGCGGGTGACGTGCCGGCGCCTGCGCAGCGAGGTCGAGGTCATGGTCGACGATGACGGGCCCGGCATCAATCCGGACGCGATGGAGAAGATTTTCGAGCGCTTCTACACCGACCGGCCGCATCAGGGTTTTGGCCAGAATTCCGGCCTCGGCCTGTCGATCTCGCTGCAGATCGTCGAAGCGCATGGCGGCCGGCTGTGGGCCGAAAACCGGATCGCGCCCACCGCGCCGGACGAACCGCCGACCGTGCTGGGCGCACGGTTCGTCGTGCGCCTGCCGGCGATGTGATGCGCCGCATGCCGGCCAACTGACGCGCTCGAGGCAGCCGGCCCATGCCCTCGATCCATGCTTCCGCAGTTCTCGTCGGCGCCCGCGCGCTGCTGATCCGCGGGCCATCGGGCGCCGGCAAATCGCGGCTGGCGCTCGCGCTGTTGCGGCAAGCCGAGACCGGCACGCCCGCCTTCGTGAGGCTCGTCTCCGACGACCGCAGCCTGATTGCGCCCTATCACGGCCGGCTGGTGGTGCGGCCGATGCCGGAGATCGCGGGGCTGATCGAGGTGCGCGGCCTCGGCGTCCGCCGGCTCGCCCACGAGCCGGCGGCCGTGGTCGGATGGGTCGTCGACCTGGCGGCTCCCGATGGCGAGCGGCTTCCGGCCGCGGTGAGCGCCGAGGTCGTCGTTGAGGGTATTCGATTGCCGCGCCTTCCCGTCGTGGCCGACGCCGACCCATTGGCCCTGATCTTGGCCAGGATCGCGACCGCCCCTACCGACGATCGGTATCCATATCGTGATTGGCCCAGAGCGCAGGAAAATTAACCATATCGCGGCTAGGCTCGCGGGCCGTCAATCGGCCTTTCCGGGCCAGATTCTGGGACGGTGTTGCTGCAATGCGGCATCGTGCCTAGATACGTCGCGAGGCCCTTGCACTTCTGGCTTCGCGTGGTCATGAATGTGGCCCTTTCGTGCGGCGCCCCAAATCTTTCGCGCCCGCGGGGAGTTTCGATGATCGGCCTTGTGATCGTTACGCATGGGCGGCTCGCCGTCGAGTTCCGTTCTGCCCTGGAGCACGTGGTCGGCCCGCAGTCGCAGATCGAGGCGATCAGCATCGGACCGGACGACAACGGCGAGCAATGCCGCCGGGACATTATCGAAGCGGTGAAGCGGGTCGACAGCGGCGACGGCGTCGCGATCCTGACCGACATGTTCGGCGGCACGCCGTCGAACCTCGCGATCTCGGTCATGAGCCGGCCGAAGGTCGAGGTGCTCGCCGGCATCAATCTGCCGATGCTGGTCAAGCTCGCCCGGGTGCGCGGCGAATGCCCGCTCGCCGAGGCGGTCGCCGCGGCCCAGGAATCGGGCCGCAAATACATCACCATCGCAAGCCGGGTGCTCGCCGGAAAATGACCGAGTCGCGCGCCCTCAGCGACGACTACACCGACGCCCCCGCGTCACGGGATGGCGCCATCGTCCGGGTCATGCACATCTGCAACGAGAAGGGGCTGCACGCCCGCGCGTCGGCGAAATTCGTGCAGACGGTCGAAAAATTCGATGCCGATGTCCGCGTCATGCGCTGCGGCGAAAACGTCGGCGGCAAGTCGATCCTGGGCCTCATGACCCTCGGTGCCGGGCCCGGCACCGACATCACGGTCGATGCCTGCGGCAAGGACGCGGAAGCCGTCATCGCGGCGCTCGATGCCCTGGTCTCCGGCCGTTTCGGCGAGGACGAGTAAGGCCCGGCTCCGGGGGCCTTATCAGCGACATAAAGAAATCCTTATATGTTGATTGTGGGTCCTCCAGGGCCCTGCTATAGGCACGCCCAACACCGGCGCCGAGGATCGGCGCGCCACAATGGCTCCCCAGGCAAGGACCGCTCATGACCGCAGCGCCGAAAGCGTCTTCGAAAGCCCCCGCGCAGGATTACGTCGTCAAGGACATCGGCCTCGCCGAATGGGGCCGCAAGGAAATCGCCATCGCCGAGACCGAGATGCCCGGCCTGATGGCGATGCGCGAGGAGTTCGGCGCGAAGCAGCCGCTGAAGGGCGCGCGCATCGCCGGCTCGCTGCACATGACCATCCAGACCGCGGTGCTGATCGAGACGCTCAAGGCGCTGGGCGCCGACGTGCGCTGGGCCTCGTGCAACATCTACTCGACCCAGGACCATGCCGCGGCCGCGATCGCCGCGACCGGCACGCCGGTCTTCGCCGTCAAGGGCGAGAGCCTGCAGGATTACTGGGACTACACCCACCGCATCTTCGAGTGGGCGGACGGCGGCACGCCGAACATGATCCTCGACGACGGCGGCGACGCGACGCTGCTGGTGCATCTCGGCCTGCGCGCCGAGAAGGGCGACACCGGCTTCCTCGACAAGGCCGACCAACGAGGAGGAGGAGGTGCTGTTCGCCGCGATCAAGAAGCGGCTCAAGGAGCAAGCCCGGCTGGTACACCGAGCTCGCCAAGAACATCAAGGGCGTCTCCGAGGAGACGACCACCGGCGTGCACCGGCTCTACCAGATGGAGAAGGAGGGCAAGCTGCTGTTCCCGGCGATCAACGTCAACGACTCGGTCACCAAGTCGAAGTTCGACAATCTCTATGGCTGCCGCGAGTGGCTGGTCGACGGCATCCGCCGCGGCACCGACGTGATGATGGCCGGCAAGGTCGCGATGGTCGCGGGCTATCGGCGACGTCGGCAAGGGCTCGGCCGCCTCGCTGCGCCAGGCCGGCTGCCGCGTGATGGTCTCCGAGATCGACCCGATCTGCGCGCTGCAGGCCGCGATGGAGGGCTACGAGGTCACCACCATGGAGGATGCGGCGCCGCGCGCCGACATCTTCGTGACCGCCACCGGCAACGTGGACGTGATCACGATCGAGCACATGCGCGCCATGAAGGACCGCGCCATCGTCTGCAACATCGGCCACTTCGACTCCGAGATCCAGGTCGGCGCGCTGAAGAACCTGAAGTGGCACAACGTCAAGCCGCAGGTCGACGAGGTCGAGTTCCCGGACGGCAAGCGCATCATCCTGCTGTCGGAAGGCCGCCTCGTGAACCTCGGCAACGCCATGGGCCATCCGAGCTTCGTGATGTCGTCGTCCTTCACCAACCAGACGCTGGCGCAGATCGAGCTGTGGACCAATCCGGGCAAGTACGAGAAGAAGGTCTACACGCTGCCCAAGCACCTCGACGAGAAGGTCGCGCGCCTGCACCTCGCCAAGATCGGCGTGAAGCTGACCAAGCTGACCGACAAGCAGGCGAGCTACATCGGCATCCCGGCCGACGGCCCGTTCAAGACGGACCAGTATCGGTATTGATCGCGCCCGTCATTGCGAGGAGCGCAGCGACGAAGCAATCTCGCGTCACGAATTGCCGATCGAGATTGCTTCCGCGTGCTGCGCACGCCTCGCAATGACGGTTACGGGGAGTCCCGCGGCCGGATCGTCACGATCACGAACCGATCCGGCTTGTCGTCCGTGCAGAAATAACGGCGCGTGATCTCGACCTCCGTCCGGCGGCCGACCGGGCCGCGCGCGGCACGCGCCTCGAGCGCCTGCACGCACATGGTTTCGGCTACCGGACACGCGAGCGCGATGCCGTCGCGCGCGACCTGCGCGTCGTTGATCCAGGGCGTGATCGGAGGATTGACGATCTCGAGCGGCGCGACGTCGGCGGGCAGATAGAACAGCACGCCGTAGAGCACGTTGTTGTAGCTGCCGACGAAGCGCAGCGGACGATCGGTCGTATCACGCCAGGCCTTCTCGACCGCCCGCGCGAGGCCGCTGTAGTGGGTTGCGTAGTTCGGCACGCCCTGGCGATGGATCACCCAGGCGATCAGCGGCGACAGCGCGAGCGCGATCAGCGGCAGCGCAATCGCGACGCCGACGATGCGGCGCACCGCGATCCGCGGCATCACGATCGGCGGCGACGACAGCAGCACCACCGGCAGCAGCGTCATGCCGGCGATCGCCCACAGCGAGGTCACGACCTCATGCGCCGCGAGCGCGAAGACCGTCGGCAGGGCGAGCGGCAGCGCGAAGGCGAGCACGGCCAGCCTTCGATCGGGCGCCACGGGCCAGACCACGTCGCGCAGCGTGGCCGGCGCCGGCCACGCGGCGAGCCCGGCCAGCACCACCGGAGCCGCGACGTAAGCGGCGGCGCCGATCACGTAGTTGGCGCCCGACCACAGGCATTCGAGCAGCGTGCCCGGATGCGTATCCATGGCGTAGGCAAACGGCGTGAAATCGTGCGCGTAGAGCCAAGCGATGTGGGGCGCGAGTCCGGCGAGCCCGGCCGCAATGGTGATCCACGGCGCGGATGAACGGAAATATGCCGCCCGGCGCCGGTCAATGATCGCCGCGAGACCGAGGCCGAGCAGCAGGACGACCGACCAATACTTGCCGAGCATCGCGGCTGCGGCCGCGAGGCCGGCGAGCGCCGCCAGCCCGCGGCTGCGGGTCTCGTAGGAGCGCAGGAACAGCGCCGTCGTCGCCGCCCACAGCGGCAGCATCACGGTGTTGGCGTTGTACTTGAGCGCGTGGAAATTGAAGAACGGGACGAGGGTGAGCAACGCGAGGCCCACGACCCGCTTCTCGGCGTCGAGATAGCGGCCCGCGATCCGCCACGCGATCCACAGCGCGACGGTCGCGACCACCATCGCGAACAGGTAGTAGGACCAGTCGGCGAGCGGAAAGACGCTGAACCAGGCGCGCACCAGCCAGGCGCCGAGCGGCGGGTGCTTGGGCGTGCCCCAAGTGACCTCGCGCGACCAGGCGACCATCTCGCCCATGTCGAAGTGCACGTCCTGGCTGCCCTTGGCGATCGCCCCGTAGAGCGCCCACAGCCCGCAATAGGCCGCGAGCACCGCGACGGCCGCGCGCTCCCGGCGCGCCGGATCGGTCAGTGCCGCGATCAGGCGGTCGAGTGCCGTTTTGACGCCGATGGGAGCCGTCAGGGCCGTCAAGTTCCGAGTCCTGGTCCCAATCCCCGCGCATTGAATGTCGCGCGGGGCCGGGATATCACCTATCGGGGCGGCCGCGATAGGTTCACCGTAACGACCGGGACGAGGATAGCGGGCGGGGATGAGCGTTCTGGTCGAGAGCAAGACGACGCCGATCACGCGTGCGCCCGGCCGTCCGGCCCCCGAGCTCACGGTCGTGGTTCCGACCTTCAACGAGCGGGCCAACGTGCCGCTCCTGGTCGCCCGCCTGCAGCGCACGCTCGACGGCATCGACTGGGAAGTCATCTTCGTCGACGACAACTCGTCCGACGGAACCGCCGCCGCGGTGCGCGCGCTGGGCGAAACCGACGCGCGCGTGCGCTGCATCCGCCGCATCGGGCGCCGCGGGCTCGCGGGCGCGTGCCTCGAGGGCATGCTGGCGAGCCAAGCGCATTTCGTCGCCGTGATGGATGCCGACCTGCAGCACGACGAGACGCTGCTCGCCGGAATGCTGACGCGGCTGCGGCCAGGCGACGTCGATCTCGCGGTGGCCAGCCGCTATGTCGGCAACGGCTCCGCCCAGGGCCTCGCGGGCCGCCGCGCGAATTACAGCCGCTGGTCCACCGACCTCGCCCGCAGGCTGCTGCGGGTCAACCTCACCGATCCGATGAGCGGCTTCTTCATGATTCGCCGCACCGCGGTCGAGGAGCTGGCGCCGAAGCTCTCGAGCCAGGGTTTCAAGATCCTGCTCGACATCGTGGCGACGGCGGGCGGCGCGCTGCGCATCGCCGAGCTGCCTTACGTCTTCCGCGAGCGCCAGCACGGCGAGAGCAAGCTCGACGCCCGCATCGTGCTCGACTTCTTCGCGCTCGTCCTCGCCAAGCTCACCGACGACGCGGTCTCGTTCCGCTTCCTGATGTTCTGCTTCGTCGGGCTGACCGGCGTGTTCATCCACATGGCGTCGCTCGCCGTCATGTTCGACCTCGGCGGCCTCGCCTTCGGCACCGCGCAGGCGGCCGCGACGGTCGGCGCGATCGCCTGGAACTTCGCGCTCAACAACGGCCTGACCTATCGCGATCAGCGACTTGCCGGCTGGTCGTTCGTGACGGGCCTCATGCGGTTCGAGGTGATCTGCGCGGTGGGCGCCCTCTCCAACGTCGGGGTGGCGACCTGGATCTACGACTACGACCCGCGCTGGTGGGTCGCCGGCCTCGGCGGCGCCGTGATGGGCGCTGTTTGGAACTATGTGGTGAGCGCCGCATTCGTGTGGCGAGCGCGGTAATCGGCGCCCGAAAACCAACACGATTCGGCATCAACAAGGTTTCTAAGCGAGCCGCCTGCGGGTAACTTGGCCTTAGCGATTCGGCCCGAGCATCGTGCGAACGCCGTTTTGCGCCGCACGCGCCCGGCAGACGCGCCAAAAGACGCCTATAAGACGCTCATTTAGCCGCCCAGAAGACGCCCATGTGCCGATGGATTGCCTATCGCGGGGAAACGATCCCGCTGGAGCACTACGTCACCTCCCCGGCCCACTCGCTCGTCGAGCAAAGCATCCGGGCGCTCGAATCGACTGCCGCCACCAACGGCGACGGCTTCGGGCTCGGCTGGTACGGCGAGCATCCCGAGCCCGGGCTCTACCGCGAGGTCCGTCCCGCCTGGTCGGACGAGAACCTGCGCTATCTCTGCCGCCACATCCGCTCGCACTTGTTCTTCGCGCATGTCCGCGCCGCGACCGCGACGCCGACCACGCGGCCGAACTGCCATCCGTTCGTCTCCGGGCGCTGGATGTTCATGCACAACGGCTCGGTCGGGAACTGGGCGCGGGTGCGCCGCAAGGTCGAAAGCCTGATCCCGGATGCGCTCTACCCTTCACGTATCGGCACGACCGATTTGGAAGCGGTCTTTCTCGCGATCCTCGGCGCCGGCGCCGACCGCGATCCCGTGGGCGCGACGCTGCGCACGCTCGCGTCCCTGACCGAGATCGGCCGCACCTACAAGGACACGCTGCGGTTCACGTCGGCGCTGACCGACGGGCGCAATATCTATGCGTTCCGCTTTTCCGCCAACGACGACGCCAACACGCTCTACTACCGCACGTCGAACGGCAACCTGCTGCTCGTCTCCGAGCCGCTCGACAAGGATCGCGAGAGCTGGATCCCGGTGCCGCCCGATCACATGGTGATCGCGCGCGCCGGCGAGCCGGTCGAGATCTCGCCGATCGATCCCGCGATGCGGATCGCGGCGGAGTAATCGGTCTCGGTCATTGCGAGGCGCGCGAAGCGCGGCGAAGCAATCTGGCGCCGCATATGCCGATCGCGATTGCTTCGTCGCCTACGGCTCCTCGCAATGACGTCGCGGCCACTAGGCTTGGCACGCCGTCCGGAAGCGCTCCATGATGACCGTGAGCACCTCGTCGCCCGGGCGCGACCACCAGTCTTCGGAAAAGATCTCGACCTCCTGGATGCCGCGATAGCCGGCAGCCTCGATCATGCGGCGGATGGCGGGGAAATCGATCACGCCGTCGCCCATCATGCCGCGGTCGGTGAGCATGTGGCGGGTCGGCACAAGCCAGTCGCAGATGTGGTGGCTGATGATCCGTTTGCCGGCGCGCGCGATCTCGCACGCGAGGTGCGGATCCCACCAGACGTGATAGGTGTCGACCGCGATGCCGAGCCCCTCGCCCAGTTGGTCGCACAAGTCGCTCATCTCGGCGAGCGTCGAGACGACACCGCGGTCGGCCGCATACATCGGGTGCATGGGCTCGAGCGCGAGCGGCACTTTCGCGGCACGCGCATGCGGCAGCACGGCCGCTAGCCCGTCCGCGAACATCTGGCGCGCGCCTGGAAGATCACGCGAGCCTTGCGGCAGGCCGCCGCCGATCATCACGATGCATTCGGCGCCGATCGCGGCCGCCTCGTCGATCGCGCGCTTGTTGTCGTCGATCGCGGCCTGGCGGCCGGCCGCATCGGCGGCCGGAAACAGCCCGGCGCGGCAATAGCCGGTGACGCGCAACCCGCTGTCGCGAAAGAGCCGCGCGGCCTCGGCGGTGCCGATCTCGGCGACCATCTCGCGCCAAGGTGCGACGCCCGCAAAGCCGTGTCGCGCCGCCGCCGCCACCGCGTCGCGCAGATTCCACTGCTTGCGCACGGTGGCAAGATTGAGCGACAGGTCCGCCGTCGGCACGGGTCAGGTTCCGGCGAGGAAATCGAAGTCGCAGCCGCGATCGGCCTGGGTGACGCGCTCGACATAGAGCCGGCCGTAGCCGCGCGCGGGCTTCGGCGGCGCCTGCCAGGTGGCGCGGCGGCGCGCGAGCTCGGCTTCGTCGACCAGGAGATCGATCTTGCGGGCGACAGCATCGAGGCGGATACGGTCGCCGTCGCGCACCAGCGCGAGCGGGCCGCCGGCGGAAGCCTCCGGCGTCACGTGCAGCACGACGGTGCCGAACGCGGTGCCGCTCATGCGCGCGTCGGAGATGCGCACCATGTCCGTGATGCCCTTCGCGCCGAGCTTCTTCGGGATCGGCAGGGCGCCGGCTTCCGGCATGCCCGGCGCGCCGATCGGACCGGCATTGCGCAGCACCATGCAGTGGTTCGGCGTGACGTCGAGCGCCGGATCGTCGATGCGCTTCTCCAGGTCGGCGAGCGAGTCGAACACCACGGCGGGCCCTTCGAACTTGAACAATTCCGGCGTCGCGGCCGCAAGCTTGATGGCGGCGCCCTGCGGCGCGAGGCTGCCGGTGAGGATCGCGATCGCCTCCTTGGGCCACACCGGGCGATCGAGCGGACGGATCACCTCGTCGTCCGTGTAGGCGGGCCAGCGTGCCACGATGTCGCCGAGCGTCTCGCCGCCGACCGTCGGCGCCGAGAGATCGAGATGGTCGCGCAGCCGCCGCCACAGCGCCGGCAGGCCGCCGCCGGCATGGAAATCCTCCATGAAGAAGTTGCCGGCCGGCTTGAGATTGAGCAGCACCGGCACGTCGCGCCCGACGCGGTCGAATTCCTGCAGGTCGAACGCGAGCCCGGCGCGGCCCGCCATGGCGGCGAGATGGACGATGGCGTTGGTCGAGCCCGAGGTCGCCTGCAGCACCACGGCGGCATTGCGCAGCGCCGTCTTGGTCATGATCTGGCGCGGCGTCGGGCCGCCCGCCTTCGCCATCTCGACGGCGCGTTTGCCGGTCGCTTCCGCAAGGCGGATGCGGTCGGACGAGACCGCCGGTGCGGTCGCGGCGCCCGGCAGCGTGAAGCCGAGCGTCTCGGCAAGCGTCGCCATGGTCGAGGCGGTGCCCATCACCATGCAGGTGCCGGCCGTCGGCATGAGCTGGTCGTGCGCGCGCCCGAGCGCGTCGCCGGTCAGCGTACCGGCCCGGTAGGCGGCCCACAGGCGCCGGCAATCCGTGCAGGCGCCGAGCCGCGTGCCCTCGTGGCGGCCGGCGAGCATCGAGCCGACCGGCAGCACGATCGCGGGCATGTCGGCGCAGACCGCGCCCATCAGTTCGGCCGGAATGGTCTTGTCGCAGCCGCCGATCAGCACCACCGAGTCGAGCGGCAGCGCCTGCACCATCTCCTCGACGTCCATCGACATCAGGTTTCGCAGCAGCATCGAGGTCGGGTACGAGAACGCCTCGTGCAGCGAGATGGTCGGGAACACGAACGGCAGCCCGCCGGCGAGCCGCACGCCGCGCGCGATCGCGTCGGCAAGCTGCGGCGCGGTGCGATGGCAGGGATTGAAATCGGAGGCGGTCGACAGCACGCCGACGATCGGCCGATCGAGCGCGTCGTCGGTGAAGCCCGCGCCCTTGAGGAATCCGCGGCGCAGGAAGAGCGCGAATTCCTCGTCGCCATATTGCGCCAGACGTGACCGCAGACCGCGTTTCATGGAGAGACCCCGCGACAAGTTCAGCGTCATCGTCCGCGCAAGCGGACGATCCAGTAACCGCGATCATCGCTGGTGTGTACTGGATCGCCCGCTTGCGCGGGCGATGACGGAGGAGGTTATAGCTTGGTCAGTAGTCCACGTCTGTCAACGGTCAAAGCGCCGCGCAAAAATATACGACCCGCCCGGCGGCGGAAGCCGCGCGGGCGGGTCGATCGAAACGGCGCGGGGTGGATGGGGGCGCACGCGCCGCTCGACTGGGCTGAGGTTGGTGCGACCTCAGTAGCTTGGGGGGTCAGTAGGAGGACTTCGCAGGGGCTCCTTGCATGCGATTTCGGGTGCGGCCGTGAGGACCGGGACAAACGTTGGTCGGTCGAGACCGCCGATCGGTTCAACGGTGCCCACGGCAATTTATGCGGCAGCCGCCGGTTGCCCCGCCGGACACGGTGTCGGTGATGCCCCCGAACGGGGTCAACCATGTCCCCAACACGGGTGCCGACGCGGCGGCCACCCGAGCAAGTCGGGGGCAGGTTTTCGCCAAAACATGCGCTAGGATGACCGCCTCAGGACAAAGGGCTGCTCAAAGGGACTGACGGAAAATGGCGAACAACAGGGTCATCATCACCTGCGCGATCACGGGCTCGATCCATACGCCCAGCATGTCGCCATATCTGCCGGTCACGCCCGAGCAGATCGCCGACGCGGCGATCGGCGCCGCCGAGGCCGGCGCCGCGATCGTGCATCTGCACGCGCGCAACCCGGAAACCGGCCGGCCCGACCAGTCGCCGGAAGCCTTCATGCGCTTTGTGCCGCGCATCAAGCAGCGCACCAACGCGGTGATCAACCTCACGTCGGGCGGCGCGCCGACCATGCGGGTGGAAGAGCGCGCGATGCCGGCCTCGACGCTCAAGCCCGAGGTCGCGAGCCTGAACATGGGCTCGATGAATTTCGCGCTCTTCCCGATGCTCAACCGCTTCAAGGACTTCAAGCACGACTGGGAGCAGCCCTATCTCGAGGCGACGCGCGACCTGATCTTCCGCAACACGTTCAAGGATATCGAGTACGTGCTGCGCACCTGCCAGGATAACGAGACGCGCTTCGAGTTCGAGTGCTACGACGTCGGCCACCTCTACAACCTCGCCCACTTCTTCGAGCGCAAGCTCGTCAAGCCGCCGCTGTTCGTGCAGACGGTGTTCGGCATCCTGGGCGGCATCGGCACGCACCCCGAGGACGTGATGCACATGCGGCGCACCGCCGACCGCCTGCTCGGCCGCGAGAACTATCGCTGGTCGGTGCTCGGCGCCGGGCGCAATCAGATGCCGATCGCCGCCATGGCGGCCGCGATGGGCGGCAACGTGCGCGTCGGCCTCGAAGAACTCGCTGTGGATCGGGCCCGGCAAGCTCGCAACCTCGAACGCCGAGCAGGTCACCAAGGTGCGGCAGATCGTCGAGGGCCTCGGCCTGGAGATCGCGACGCCCGACGACGCGCGCGAGATCCTCGGGCTCAAGGGCCCGGACAGGGTGAATTTCTGATCGTGATTGCGAGCCCGTAGGGTGGGTTGAGCGGAGCGAAACCCGCCGGCTGAGCCGCTAAAATTGGCACGGTTGATGGGTTTCGCTGCGCTCAACCCATCCTACGAGCAATGACGGATTCTAGAACCTGAATCGGAATTGCGGCCACGCGCTGTGGCCGATGTGACGGATCGGACGGCCCGCGCTGACGAACGAATAGCTGGTGTTCTCCTGCGATCCGATCATCACGGCTTCGACCATCGGCTCGGCCATCGGTCCGGCCCCGGCCCAGCTCACGATGAAATTCGAGGCCGCGCCGCCGCGCATGTCCTCGGCCGGAACGACCACCTCGATCGTGCCGAACGGCCGCACCGCGATCGGGTCCTTGAGATAGCTCTGCACCAGCCTGCCGCCGGTGTTGTAATATTCGATCCGCTCGATCACCAGCGGCTTGGTGGCGGACGTATTGTCGATACGCAACGTGGTCGAGAATTCGATCAGCTTGTTGGTGCCGGAGGCCGCGCCATAGACGCGCGAATAAGCCGGCACGTAGATGGTGCCGCGCGCGGATAGATCGCCCGGATCCGGCAGGTCGGTCAGCGAATCCTTGAACTGGGTGCGGAAATCGATCGCCGGGGGCGGACTCGCGACCCCGGTTGTCTCGGCCCGCGCCAACGCACAGACGATCGCCAGCGCGACCGCCGGCACGCCTATTCGCAGCAAGGGTGTCACCCTCATGGTCGCCGCCCCGTCATGCTGTCGGCGCGAGGAAGGGGTATCCTCGCCTCGCCGGATCGCGGCGAATTCAGATGCAGTATGACACCGTTCGGCCCCCCCGCGTCAACATGGCGCAGGTCCGATCGCGCCGAGTTCCATGCTTCGCGGCCGGAATGGTTACCTGCCACGGCGGTTTGAAATCGCTGGCATTTTGCGATTTGCCTTGCCGTCTCGCGCCGTTCACCCTGCAGCCGAGAGGATTCTTGGGACATCCATGGCTTCGCTCGACACGGTCAGCCTCGGCATCCTGTTCGGCGCGCTCCTCGTGCTGGCCGGCATCCTGTCGAGCCTGGTGGCGCTTCGTTTCGGCGCCCCGCTGCTCCTCGTCTTCCTCTTCGTCGGCATGCTGGCCGGCGAGGAAGGGCCGGGCGGCATCCGGTTCGACGACGTGCGCACCGCCTATCTGGTGGGCTCGATCGCGCTCGCGCTCATCCTGTTCGACGGCGGGCTACGCACCCGCTTCTCGACCTTCCGCAGCGTGCTGGCGCCCTCGCTGACGCTTGCCACCGTCGGCGTGATGATCACGGCCGCGCTGACCGCGCCGGCCGCCCGCTACGCGCTCGGGCTCGACTGGACGCAGTCGCTGCTGGTCGGCTCGGTCGTCGCCTCGACCGACGCGGCGGCGGTGTTCTTCCTCATCCATGCGCGCGGCCTGCGGCTGCGCCCGCGCGTCGGCGCGACGCTCGAGATCGAGTCGGGCACCAATGACCCGTTCGCGATCTTCCTCACGCTGCTGCTGGTCGAGATCCTGCTGCACGGACAGCAATCGTGGTCGGTCATCGCGGGCAAGCTCGCCGCGGAAGCCTTCGGCGGCGCGCTCATCGGCATCGTCGGCGGCCGCGCCGTGGTGCTGGTGCTCAACCGGCTGTCGCTGCCGCAGGGCCTGCATGCGCCGTTCGTGACGACCGGCGCGCTCGTCGTCTTCGGCCTCGCCGAGGCGATCCACTCGTCCGGCTTTCTCGCCGTCTATGTGGCGGAACTCGTGGTCGGCAACCGGCCGACACGCGCGCACAACACCGTGATCGCGTTTCTCGACGCCGCCACCTGGCTCGCGCAGATCGGCATGTTCCTGCTGCTCGGCCTGCTCGCCTGGCCGCAGCGGCTGCCGCAGCATGCGCTGGCGGCGCTCGCGATCGCGGCCGTCCTGATGCTGGTGGCGCGCCCGCTCGCGGTGCTGATCTGCCTCGTGCCGTTCCGCTTCTCGTGGCGCGAAAAGCTGTTCATGTCGTGGGTCGGGTTGCGCGGCGCGGTCGGCATCTTCCTTGCGTCGATCCCACTGCTGGTCGGGCTGCCGGATGCGCAGCTCTATTTCAACATCGGCTTCGTGGTCGTGATCGCGTCGCTGCTGGTACAGGGCTGGACCATCGCGACGGCCGCGCATCGCCTGCACATCGCGCTGCCGCGCACCGATCCGACGCCGCGCCGGGTCGAGCTCGATCTGCCGGGCCAGCTCAGCCAGGAGCTGGTCGGCTACGCGGTGCACGCCAGCAATCCCTATCTGCGCCGGCGCATCGCGCCGTCCTGGGCGAAGCTGATGCTGGTCGTGCGGCGCGAGCAGGTGCTGACCGCGAGCGAGGCGGAGGACATCCGCGCGGGCGACCACGTCTATTTCCTCGCCCCGCCCGAGAGGGCGCAGGCGCTCGACCGCTTCTTCGTCGACATGCCGCCGCCGGCCGCGCCCGACCCGCGCCTGCTCGGCGACTTCTTCGTCGGCGGCGACGCGACGCTGGGCGCGCTTGCCGAGATCTACGGCCTCACGATCGCGCCCGACCATGCCGGGATGACGCTCGCCGACCACATCGCCGAGGAGCTCCATCACCCGCCGCGGCCGAACGACGTGCTCGCGATCGGGCCGATCAGGCTGGTGGTGCAGAAAGTCGTGGACGGACGCGCCACGAGCATCGGCCTGCAGCTCGACGAGCCCGATCCGGTGGTGCCGGAGACGTTGCTGTCAGGTCTCAAGCGCCGCGCGCGCAACGCGATGCGTCGCTTCAGCCCGTAGGGTGGGCAACCGCGCGTGCTCCGGCGCCGCCGCGTGGGCAAAATCGCCATGCGCGGTTGCCCACGCGGATGGCGCGGTGAATCGATTTTGCCCACCCTACGGAGCCGTCGCCGACCACTCCCTAAGGATTTTCTCCAACGCATCGAGTCCGTCGGTCAGCGCCGCCGGCCCGGGCTGCAGGATCAGCGGCGACTTGACCTCGCGCAGCCAGCCGCGCCGCACCGCCGGAATGTCGGCAAAGCCCGGCCGCGACGCGACCCGCGCCGGCACGAATTTCTTGCCGCACCACGAGCCGACGATGATGTCGGGCGCGGCCGCAATGACGGCATCCGGCGAGACGACGCGATCCTTTGCGCTCTGCTGCGCCGCGATTTCGGCGAACACGTCGATTCCGCCCGCGGCCGCGACGAGCTCCGACACCCAGCCGATGCCGGAGATCATCGGGTCGTCCCACTCCTCGAAATAGACGCGCGGATGGCGCCCAAGCTGCGCGGCGCGCACCCGCGTGTCGGCGAGACGCCGCTCGAGCGACTCGGCCAGCGCCTCACCCTTGGCGGACGCCCCGACCAGCGCGCCGAGCGTGCGGATCATCGCCAGAATGCCGGCAATGTCGCGCTGGTTGAAGGCATGCACCGCGACGCCGCGACGGATCAGCGTCGCGACGATATCGGCCTGCAGGTCCGAGAACGTGAGCACCAGATCGGGCGCAAGCGCCAGGATCTTGTCGATGTCGGCCGAGATGAAGGCGGACACGCGCGGCTTCTCGCGCCGCACCCGCGCGGGCCGCACCGCGTAGCCGGAGACGCCGACGATGCGCACCTCCTCGCCGAGCAGGTAGAGCGTCTCGACGGTCTCCTCGGTGAGGCAGACAATGCGCTGCGGCGGAAACATGGGGCCATCATACGCCGTAGTGCGCAGGATGGGCAAAATCGCGTTCTCACGCGCATCAGTGCGTAGGGTGGGCAAAGGCGCGTCGCATGGGCTCGACGCGTGGGCAAAATCGCCGATGCGCCTTTGCCCACGCGGAGGACGTGCCAGGCGATTTTGCCCACCCTACGCGGAGTCACTTGCGGCTAAAAGCTCCAATCCGCCCTGCGCCACGACGTGCCCGCCCTCGATCCGCACCACCGCGGTCGCGATGCGTGCGAGCTCCGCCGCATTGTGACTGACGTAGAGCATCGGCACCTTGGCGTCGTCGCGCAGGCGCAGCAGGTACGGCAGGATCTCGTGCTTGCGGCCGGAGTCGAGCGAGGCAAGCGGCTCGTCGAGCAGCAGCAACCGCGGCTTCACCAGCAGCGCACGGCCGATGGCGACGCGCTGGCGCTCGCCTCCCGACAGCTTGCCGGGACGGCGATCGAGCAGATGGCCGATATCGAGCATCGCGACGATGCGGCCCGCTTCCGCGTCGTCGCGCGCGTGGCCGCTCATCCAGCGTCCGTAATCGAGATTGCGGCGCACCGACATGTGCGGAAGCAGCCGCCCCTCCTGAAACACGTATCCGATGCGGCGGCGATGCGGCGGCACGTTGATGCGCGCCGCCGCGTCGAACAGCACGGTGCCGTCGAGCTCGATACGGCCACGGTCGGGCTTGAGCAGCCCGGCGATCAGGTTGGCGATGGAGGTCTTGCCGGAGCCCGACGGCCCGAACAGCGCGGTCGCGCCGCCCGCCACCTCGACCTTGGCGGCAAGCTGGAAGTCGCCCAGGCGCTTTTCCACGTCGAGCGCCAGCACGGTCATTCTCCGTGGAAGCGCAAGCCGGCGCGGCGTGCGAACCATTCGGACGCGATCAGCGCGGCGAGCGCGATCATGATCGAGATCAGCACGAGGCGCCCGGCGGCCGCATCGCCGCCCGGCACGTTGGTGTAGGTGTAGATCGCGGCCGAGATCGTCTGGGTTTCGCCTGGGATGTTGGAGACGAACGTGATGGTGGCGCCGAACTCGCCGAGCGCCTTGGCGAAGCACAGCACCATGCCGGCGATGACGCCCGGCAGCGCCAACGGTAGCGTGACGGTGGCGAAGACCCACGGCCCGCTCGCGCCGAGGGTCGAGGCCGCATCCTCGAGGCGGCGGTCGATCGCCTCGATCGAGAGCCGCACCGCGCGCACCAGCAGCGGGAAGCCCATCACGCCGCAGGACAGCGCCGCGCCGGTCCAGCGGAACGACAACACAATGCCGAACGTATGATCGAGGAACGCGCCGATCGGGCCCTTGCGGCCGAACCAGATGAGCAGGAGATAGCCGGTCACCACCGGCGGCAGCACCAGCGGCAGGTGCACGATGCCGTCGACGATCGATTTGCCCCAGAAATCCTTGCGCGCCAGCACCCACGCGACCGCGAGCCCGAACGGCAGCGCCGCGATCGTCGCGACCACCGCGATGCGCAGCGACAGCTCGATCGCGGTCCATTCGTCGGGGGTGAGGGAGAACATTGAAGGCTAAGCTCGTACCCCGGGTACAGTGTAATGTGAAGCATTGCGCTGCAGAGCGGGGACTGCTCGGCACGGCGCGTGCGCTCCCTCTCCCCGCTCTTGCGGGGAGAGGGTTGGGGTGAGGGGCGCTGACGTGCAGCGAAACACATTGCCGGTAACGACTCGCGGAGAGCCTCCCTCACCCCGACCCTCTCCCCCTAAAGGGGGAGAGGGAGTTCGCGATGCCGCCGGTCCGGTGATCATCACTACTCGACCGGTACGGTGAAGCCGTACTTCTCGAAGATCGCCTTGGCGTCCGCGCCGCGCAGGAAGGCGATGTAGCCGATGGCATCCGGCTTCGCCGTCACGGTCGCGGCGACCGGATAGATGATCGGCGGATGCGAATCGTCCGGGAAGGCGCCGACGATCTTGACGCCCGGCTCGACCTTGGCGTCGGTCTCATAGACGATGCCGAGCACGGCCTCGCCGCGCGCGACCAGCGCGAGCGCCGCGCGCACGCTCTCGGCCATGGCCATCTTCGGCTCGACCGCCTTCCAGGCGCCGAGCTTCTCGAGCGCCGCCTTGGCGTATTTGCCGACCGGCACGGATTTCACGTCGCCGGTCGTGACGCGGCCATCGCCGGCGAGCTTGGCGAGATCGAAGCCCGGCCCGATGGTCACGTGATCGATCTTGGAATCCTGCGGCGCGACCAGTACGATCTTGTTGCCGAGCAGGTTGACGCGGGTGTCGTCCTTGATGACCTTTTTCTTGCTGCCGTAGTCCATCCAGTCGAGATCGGCCGAGACGAACACGTCGGCCGGCGCGCCCTGCTCGATCTGCTTCATGAGCGTGGAGCTCGCGGCGTAGCTCACGACAATCTTGACGCCGGTCTTCCTGGTGTAGGCCGCGTCGACATCGTCGAGCGCGTTCTTCATCGAGGCGGCGGCGAAGACGGTCAACGACTTCTCCTGCGCCTGCGCGGGCGTGCCCGGCACGCCGGCGGCACCGAGGAGCAGCGACAGGAAGAACGCGGGAAGGAATCTGCACATGGGTCCGAACATGGGCACGCTCCAAGCGGCGCAAGGCGCGCCACGACGCGCCCTCGCGAAAAGGCCAATCATGATTGAACCGATCGTGCCAGGAGCGCCGTCCCGGACCTCAGCGCGCGCTTACGGCGCGCGGTGGATCGTGGCCGCATACTAGCAAGCCGCACCGGCGAGCGCCAATCGCTCGGCCCGGCGGGATTGTCGCATGGGCCACCCTGCCGGCGTTCGGTGATAGAATGGCTGCCGGTCGGGCGATCCAGCATGAAGGTCGTATCAATGGGAAAGGCCGCCAAGCCGCAGGCGAACGCGATCGACGGCGAGTACGACTACATCGTGGTGGGCGCGGGCTCGGCCGGCTGCGTGCTCGCGAACCGGCTCTCGGCCGACCCGAAGACACGCGTTCTGATCCTCGAGGCGGGCGGGCTCGACAACTGGATCTGGTTTCACATTCCGGTCGGCTACCTGTTCGCGATCGGCAATCCGCGCTCCGACTGGATGTACAAGACCGAGCCCGAGCCCGGCCTCAACGGCCGCGTGCTCAACTATCCGCGCGGCAAGGTGGTCGGCGGCTGCTCGGCGATCAACGCCATGATCTACATGCGCGGCCAGGCGCGCGACTACGATCATTGGCGCCAGCTCGGCCTCACGGGCTGGGGCTGGGATGACGTGCTGCCGTATTTCAAGAAGCACGAGCATCATTTCCTCGGCGAGAGCGCCGCGCATGCGACCGGCGGCGAGTGGCGGATCGAAGCCGCGCGCCTGCGCTGGGACCTGCTGGAGACCTTTCGCGAGGCGGCCGAGCAGGCCGGCATCGCGCGCATCGACGACTTCAACACGGGCGACAACGAGGGCTCGTGCTATTTCCACGTCAACCAGAAGCGCGGCCGGCGCTGGTCGGCGGCGCGCGGCTTCCTCAAGCCCGCGCTCGAGCGCACCAATTTGCGGCTCGAGACCGGATGCCTGGTCGAGGGCGTCGAGTTCGACGGCCGGCGCGCAACCGGCGTACGCTGGCGGCAGGCGGGCGAGACGCGGCGCGCCCGCGCCACGCGCGAGGTGATCCTTGCGGCCGGCTCGGTCGGCTCGACGCAGATCTTGCTGCTCTCGGGCGTTGGCCCGGCCGCGCAGCTGCAGGCGCTCGGCATCCCGGTGGCGCTCGACAAGCCGGGCGTCGGCGAGAACCTGCAGGATCACCTGCAGCTTCGCCTCATCCACAAGGTCACGGGCGCGAAGACGCTCAACGACATCTACTACTCGCGCTTCGGCAAGATCGGCATGGCGCTCGACTATGCGCTGCGCCGGCGCGGACCGCTCACCATGGCGCCCTCGCAGCTCGGCCTGTTCACCCGCTCGGACCCGTCACGTGAGCGCGCCAACATCCAGTTTCACGTGCAACCCCTGTCGCTCGACCGCTTCGGCGAGCCGCTGCACAAGTTTCCGGCGTTCACCACGAGCGTCTGCAACGTGCAGCCGACGAGCCGCGGCCACATCCGCCTCAAGACGCGCAATCCGGCCGATCCACCCGCGATCGCGCCGCGCTATCTCACGACGGACGAGGACCGCCACGTGGCCGCCGCCTCGCTGCGCGTGGCGCGGCGCATCGTGGCGCAGCCCGCGCTCGCCAAATATCACCCGGCCGAATATCTGCCGGGGCCGTCGGTCGGCGACGACGAGGCGAGCCTCGTGAAGGCCGCGGGCGAGGTCGGCACGACGATTTTCCATCCGATCGGCACCGCCAAGATGGGACTGCCGTCCGACCCGCTCGCCGTGGTGGACGAACGGCTGCGCGTCATGGGTCTTGAGGGCCTGCGCGTGATCGACGCCTCGGTGATGCCGACGATCACGTCGGGCAATACCAATTCGCCGACGATCATGATTGCCGAAAAGGGTGCCGCGATGGTGCTGGAAGGCCGTTGAAGCCGGCCGCCGGATGGGTCAACATCCAGCGATGATGAGTGGCTATTGAAATTCCTGCATTTTCTAGGTTCGTTTTGCCAAAATCGAGGCTGGTGGGGGGCGGGCATGGATCTGGTCCAGCGGGTGAAAGGCCTCCTGCTCGCGCCGGAAGCCGAATGGCCGGTGATCGACCAGGAGCCGGGAACGCCCGGCTATCTGTTTCCCCAGTACATGGTCTACCTCGCCGCGATCCCGCCGATCGCGCGCTTCATCGGCACCTCGATCATCGGCATTTCGACCGCAGCCGGCGTCTACCGGGTGCCGCTGTTCACCGGCCTGCTCGGCGCCGTCATCGGCTATATGCTGAGCTTCGTCGTCGTCTACCTGATCGCGATCATCATCGACCGGCTCGCACCGCGCTTCGGCGGCGCAAAGGACTTTCCGAACGCGCTCAAGGTGACGGTCTATTCGCTCACGCCCTTTTGGATGGCCGGAATCCTCCAGCTGGCCGCAGGGCTGCGCTTCGTCGCCTACGTGGTGGCGTTCTTCGGCGTCTATCTCGCGTGGCTCGGCCTGCGGCGGCTGATGCGGCCGAAGGCCGACCAGGCGGCGATCTACGCCGCGATCTCGGTCGGATGCGCGATCGTGATCGTGGTCGCGGTCACGCTGCTCGAGACCGCGTTCCTCGCGTAGTCATCTATTCTGACGTCATGCCACGACAAAGCCGTGGATGGCCGGGACAAGCCGGCCAGGACGGTTCAGGGCAGCGCCTTCAGGTACCGGATCGGCCGCCCCGGCGTGAGCGCCGCGGCGGCGGCCGCGATCGCATCGGCATTGATGCCGTAGTGGCGGTAGAGATCGGCGAGCGTGCCGGTCTGGCCGAAGTGCTCGACGCCGAGCGGGCGCACGCGGTGGCCGTGCACGGCGCCGAGCCAGGCGAGCGTCGCGGGATGGCCGTCGAGCACCGTGACGATGCCGCAATGATGCGGCACGCCCGCGAGCAGCCGCTCGATATGCGAGCGCGCATGCACGAGGCCGCGCTCGCGCGCACGCTGCGCGGCGCTCCAGCCGGCATTGAGCCGGTCGGCCGACGTCACGGCGAGCAGGCCAACGTCGCGGCGATCCTCGGCGATGCGCCAGACCGCCTCGTTGGCCTCTGGCGCGACCGCGCCCGTATAGGCGATCACGACCTCGCAATTCGGGCCCGGCTCGCGCAGCCAATAGGCGCCATCGACGATCTGCTGGCGCAGCTCCGGCGTCATCGTCCGCTTGATCTGCTCGATCGGCCGCGTCGAGAGGCGCAGGTAGACCGAGCCGCCGGTCTCGTCGCGCAGCCAGTTACGCTCGGTCGCGTCGCCGTCGCCGTGCTTCTGGATGTAGTCGAGCGCGAAGGCGAGGATCACGGAGAGCTCGTCGACGAAGGCGGGCTCGAAGGCCGCAAGCCCATCCTGCGCCATGCCGATCAGCGGCGTCGCGATCGATTGATGCGCGCCGCCTTCCGGCGCGAGCGTGATGCCGGACGGCGTCGCGGCGAGGATGAAGCGCGCATCCTGGTAGCAGGCATAGTTGAGCGCATCGAGGCCGCGCTGGATGAACGGATCGTACAGCGTGCCGATCGGCAGCAGGCGCTCGCCGTTGATGGCGTGCGAGAGGCCGAGCGCGGACAACAGGATGAACAGGTTATTCTCGGCGATGCCCAATTCAATGTGCTGGCCAGTCGGCGAGAAATCCCAGTTGAAGGTCGACGGGATGCGCTCGCTTTTGAACGTGTCGGCCATCTTCTCGCGCGCGAACAGGCCGCGGCGGTTGACCCAAGGGCCGAGATTGGTCGAGACGGTCACGTCCGGCGATGTCGTGACGATGCGCGAGGCGAGCTCCGACGTCGTGCGGCCGAGCTCGTTGAGCAGCAGGCCGAAGCCGGTCTGCGTCGACATCTCGGGCTGGATGGTGACCGTGAGCTCCGCCGGCACCGCGAACTGGCGCGCCCGCGCGCGCTCGGCCGGACGCGCCGCGAACGGCACGCGGTCGAGAAAGGCCTCCAAATCGGCCGCCGCGATATCGAGTTCCTTCGAACCTGTCCCATTCATGCCCGGGACGCACGCTCATGGCGCCGCGCAGCGTTTCCATCTGCGCCGGCGTCATCAGGCCGGCGTGATTGTCCTTGTGGCCCGCAAACGGCAGCCCGTAGCCCTTGACGGTGTAGCAGATGAAGCAGGTCGGCTTGTCCGGCTCGTCGTCCGCGAAGGCGGTGAGCAGCGTCGGCAGGTCGTGACCCGCGAGATTGGTCATCAGGCGCGCGAGCGCGTCGTCGTCGCGGGTCGCGAGCAGCGGCGCAGCATCGTCGCCGAGATCTTCGATCAGTCGCCTGCGCCAGGCGGCGCCGCCCTGGAAGACGAGCGCCGAGTAGAGCTGGTTCGGACACGTGTCGATCCACCGCTCGAGCCGCTCGCCGCCGGGCTGTTTGAAGGCTTCGCGCAGCAGCGAGCCGTATTTCAGGATCACGACGCGCCAGCCGAAATTGCGGAACAGCGCCTCGTAGCGCTCCCACAGGCCCTCGCGCACGACGGCGTCGAGGCTCTGGCGATTGTAGTCGATGATCCACCAGCAATTGCGCAGGCCCTGCTTCCAGCCGTCGAGAATCGACTCGAAGATATTACCCTCGTCGAGCTCGGCATCGCCGACCAGCGCCACCATGCGGCCTTCCGGGCGATCGAGCCCCCAGCCATGCGCCCGCACGTAATCCTGCGTGAGCGAGGCAAACAATGTCTGCGCAACGCCGAGGCCGACCGAGCCGGTGGAGAAATCGACGTCGTCCACGTCCTTGGTGCGCGACGGATAGCTCTGCGCGCCCTTATAGCCGCGGAAATGCTCGAGCTTGTCGCGCGTCTGCCGGCCGAGCAGATACTGGATGGCGTGGAAGATCGGGCTCGCATGCGGCTTGACGGCCACGCGGTCCTGCGGCTTGAGCACCGCGAAGTAGAGCGCCGTCATGATGGTGGCGAGGGAAGCCGACGAGGCCTGGTGGCCGCCCACTTTGAGGCCGTCCGTGCTCTCGCGCAGGTGGTTGGCGTGGTGGATCGTCCAGCTCGCGAGCCACAGCACCTTGCGCTCGAGCGCGGCCAGCCGCGCGAGATCGCCGGATGCGGACGAGGTGGGTGTGCGGGCCTTGGCCATGGCGTCATCCTCGCACTGCCGGCTTGGCAACGGCCATCAATTTCGATCACAATATATCTGGATTTTGGCATGATCTGCCAAAACCTATACCAAAGGATCGGTTTTCATGCCGCACGCGCTGGATGCCCTTGACCGCAAGATTCTCGCCCTGCTGCAGGAGGACGGCCGCATGAGCCTCGCCGACCTCGCGGCACAAGTCGGGCTCTCGCCTTCGCCCTGCCTGCGGCGGGTGCGCATGCTGGAACGCGCCGGCGTGATCGCGCGCTACGTCGCGGTGCTCGACCAGCAGGCCGTGGGCCTGCCGGTCAGCGTGTTCGTCTCGGTCAAGCTCGAGCGCCAGCGCGAGCAGGCGCTGGAACGCTTCGCCAAGACGATCGCGCGCTGGCCCGAGGTGCTGGAGTGCTACCTGATGACCGGCCCGCGCGACTACTGGCTGCGCGTGGTGGTGCCGGACCTCGCGGCGTATGAGCGCTTCCTCAAGCAGAAGCTCACGCGGCTCGAAGGCGTGGCCTCGATCGAGTTGAGTTTCGCGCTGGAGCAGGTGAAGTACACCAACGTGCTGCCGGTGGTGTGAAGCCTTGTAGCCCGGATGGAGCGAAGCGTAATCCGGGAACACCCTATCCGTGGAGACGTCTTTCCCGCATTGCGCTTCGCTCCATGCGGGCTACGGAGAAGCGACCGGCAAGCTTTCGAGCGCGCGCAATCCGGGCCGCGTGCGCCATTTCAGTTGGGAGTCATCAACCGCGAGCGTGAGCTTCGGCCAGCGTCGGAACAGGGCTTTCAAGGCACATGCGCCCTCGATGCGCGCGAGCTGATGGCCGAGGCAGAAATGAATGCCGGTGCCGAACGCGAGATGGCGGTTCGGGCGACGATCGAGTTCGAGGCGCTCAGGGTTGGGATTCGCGTGCGGGTCGGCGTTGGCGGCCGTCAGCATGGGCATGATCTTGTCGCCCTTCTTCAGCCGGACGCCGCCGAGCTCGACGTCCCGGCGCACGTAGCGCGGCTTGGTGAACTGCACCGGCGTGACGAAACGCAGCAACTCCTCGACCGCCATGTTGACCCGGCTCCAATCCTCCGCGAGCCAGTCGCGCAGTCCCGGATTCCGCAGCAGCTCGTACGTCGACCCGCTGATCAGATGGGTGGTGGTCTCGTGGCCGGCGATCAGCAGAAGAAAGACCATCGCGACCATCTCGTTGCGGGTGATGCGGCCGCCCTCCTGCTCGACGCGGACGAGCTCGGCGATGAGCCCCTCGCCGCCATGCTGGCGCGCGGCGTCGAGCCGGCGCTCGAGATATCGTTTCAACGACAGGACGGTGGGCACCAGCGAGAAGACGCCGATCGCGCCGGTGAACCGGGTGAATTTGTGCGCCCAGGCGGAGAACATCGGCCGATCGGCACGCGGCAGGCCGAGCAGCTCGCAGATGACGGAGAGCGGCAGCTGGCGGGCATAGCGTTCGATCAGATCGGCCGGGCTGCCCGCGGCGAACAATTGACCGGCAAGCTCGTCGGCGAGCGCGCCGATGCGCGGCTCCATGTCGAGGATGGCGCGGCGCCGGAACGCTTCGTCGACGATGTCGCGCAGCCGGCGGTGGTCCGGCTCGTCCATCGACAGCATGTGCTCGGAGAGCAAGCGCACGATGCGCGGCATCCACCAGCGCATGCCGGCCAGCTCGCCGTCGGCGCGGCGCACCGTGAAGGTGTCGCTGTCCTTGAGCACGCGATCGGCGAGCTCCTGGGTCGTCGTGGTCCATACGTTGCCGATGATCGGAAAGCGCACCTCGACCACCGGTCCGGCGGCTCGCAGCGCCGCCATCGCGGCGGCAGGATTGCGGAAGTAGTCCTGGCTGGAGATATCGATGTGCATGGCTGTCCTCGACAGTGCGCTTTGACACGACGAAGTGGAGGGTTTTGTGGCGCGGGGTTGGGTCCCGGTTCTGCAGCGCATCACTTCGCGCTACGCGCTACGTGCTGCGCTGCGCCCGGGACACGAAGCAGCGGCTACGGCGCCTTCAACACGGCTTTGCAGGCGGTGGGCAGGGCCGCCATGGTCATCGGCGGGCGCGGCTTGGCCGGCGGCGCGTTGGGCGGCGGCGGCTTGGGGTGGATGATCGAGTCCTTGAACCAGTAGTCGAGCTCCTTGCCGCAGCCGTCCTCCAGGCCAGGTGGCGGCTGCGTCGTGCACCCGGCGTCGCCGGGCGTGCAGGAGAGGCGGACATGGAAATGGTAGTCGTGCCCCCACCACGGCCGCACCTTGTGCAGCCAGGCGCGATCGCTGCCGGCTTCGCGGCACAGCGCCTTCTTGATCGCCGCGTTGACGAAGATGCGCTCCACGTCCGGATCCTCGGCGGCCGTCTTGATCACGGCGAAATGCGCCGGCGTCCACACCTTCGGGTCGACGTCGAGCCGGCTCGGCGCCACCACCATGGTGGCGGAGGTCTCCTCACGCTCCTGGCGCGTCAGCGTGTGGTCGGGCATCGGGGTGAGCCAGATGTCGGCGTCGAGGCCGACCTGATGGCTCGCGTGACCGGTGATCATCGGGCCGCCGCGCGGCTGCGACATGTCGCCGACCAGCAGGCCGCGCCAGCCGACCTTGGCGGCCTTGGCGGACAGGCGCTCGAGGAATTTGATCAGCCGGGGATGGCCCCAGTTGCGGTTGCGCGAGAGCCGCATTACCTGCCAGGTCGGCCCGTCGATCGGCAGCGCCACACCGCCATCGAGGCAGCCATGGGCGTAGAAGCCGATCGAATGCGGCGCCGACGTCTCGGTCGGCTTGGTGCGGCGCGCGAACAGCTCCTTGGCGGGCGTCTTCGGATCGTCCGGATGGGCGAGCGCCGGCAGCGGCTTCGGATCGAGCGTGCCGAGATCCTGCGCGGCCGCGGGCGCGACCGCCATGGCGAGGACCGCCAGCGCGCCGGCGAGCAACGTCACGGCAGTCGACTTGACTGACATCCTGGCTGACATCGACTCTCTTTTAACCGATCTCGCGCAAGAATTGAATGACGCTGGCGACGACCGCGGCTGCGCTCCTTGCAGCCCTGCCAGGTTCGGCATCGTGACGGCGGCGCGGGGACGGGGGTCCGAATGTTCGGCAGAGATTTCCGACGGGCGTGCGGCGCGCACGCCGCCGTCGGCGTCGTCATCAGTATCGCGCTTGGCGCCGGCGTGGCGCCGGCCGCCGCCGACGTGCTCATCACGGTCGACAGGTCGACGCAGCAGATGACCGTCGCGGTCGACGGCGACCAGCGCTACGCCTGGGCGGTGTCGACCGGGCTGCATGGCGGGCCGCCCACCGGCACATTCCACCCGCAGCGGATGGAGCGCATGTGGTACTCGCACGCCTTCGGCATGGCGCCGATGCCGCATTCGATCTTCTTCCGCGGCCCCTTCGCGATCCACGGCACCACCGTGGTCTCGCGCCTCGGCCACCCGGCTTCGCACGGCTGCGTACGCCTGCATCCCGACAATGCCACGACCCTGTTCGATCTGGTGAAACAGGAAGGCGCGGCCCATACTCGGATCGTGATCCGCTGACGGGCGCGAAACGCGTGTCCCGCCGGCGGAGATTTCCCCGGCAAGGAACCCGCGCATGACCGAATATCTCGAGGCGAGCGATTTCCAGAAGTCGCGCGCCTTTTCGCCCGCCGTCATCACGCAGGGCGGCCGCACCGTGTGGCTCGCGGGCCAGACCGCGACGCGCGACGCGGAGGGCCGCGACATCTCGGGCGATTTCGACGCCCAGGCGAAGACGATCTTCAGGTTGATCGACGCGACGCTGCGCCGGGTCGGCGGCAGCCTCGACGACATGGTGACCATGACGGTCTTCATCAACGAGCCGCGCTACGGCGACCGCTTCGTCGAGTTGCGGCAAGGGATCTTCGCCGACGGAAAGTTCCCGGCGAGCGCGCTGATCACCGTGTCGCACTTCGCGCGGCCCGGCATGCTGATCGAAATCCAGGGCGTGGCGGTGATCGGGGGCTGAGCGCGCAAAAGCGCCAACATCGCCCGTTTTGGCGAAGAATCCTTAACCATCTCGGCGATTGTCGACTCTTCGCGCAGCCTGCCGCTTTCGCGGGCAACCGGGTCGCCGGGGCTTCGCGGCGGTTGTCCCGACGCGGCCTCGCACACGCCTAAATCGCGCCGCTGCTCGCGCTTTCGCGGTTCCCGCTCACCGATTGGGCGACGCGCGCGTGTGCGCAGTCACATTCCGGTAATTCCTGCCGCGCATTCGCGTCGCGCCGCGACACACGCGGATCGTGCTTCACACCGCTTTTTTAGGAAACGCGCCCGCATAACGGCGGACCTTGGACGGAAGGTTTCCATGCCCGCATCTCGCAAACGTCTGGCCCGCAAGCAGAGCCGGCGCCGCAATCCCTTCGCCAAATCGAAGACGATGCACGAGGCCGCGGCGCTGCGGCGCGCGCACGCCCATACGGACCGCGCGGTCGCGGAAGCGCGCCGTGCCCATGCACGGCTGCGCGACGCGATCGACATCCTGCCCCAGGGCATCGTGTTCCTCGACGCGCGCGGACGCTACGTCCTGTGGAACCAGCAATATGCCGACATCTACCGCCGCAGCGCCGACCTGTTCGCGTCGGGTGCGCGGCTCGAGGACACGCTGCGCGTCGGCGTCGCGCGCGGCGACTATCCGGAGGCCGTCGGCCGCGAGGACGAGTGGCTCGCCGAGCGCCTCCATCGGCTCCACAACCCGGGCGGCCGGCACGAGCAGCGCCTCGCCGATGGCCGCTACATCCTGATCGAGGAGCGGCGCACCAGCGACGGCGGCGTCATCGGCCTGCGCGTCGACATCACCGAGATGAAGCAGCGCGAGGCCTCGTTCCGTCTGCTGTTCGACGGCAATCCGGTGCCGATGTTCGTCTACGCGCTCGACGGCCACCGCTTTCTCGCCGTCAATACGGCGGCGGTCGAGCACTACGGCTATGCGCGTGACAAGATCCTCGGGCTGCGGCTCGAGGACATCAACGATCCGACCGAGACCGGCGGCGCGCCGCACGTCGATGCGACCTCGGCGGACGAGCAGGCCGGCCGCACCTGGAAGCACCGCAAGGCCGACGGCAGCGCGATCGACGTCGCTGTGTTCGCGAGCCTCCTGACCTACGAGGGCCAGCCCGCGGTGCTGATCGCCGCGATCGACATCACGGAGCGCAAGCGCGCCGAGGCGCGCATCGCCTTCATGGCGCATCACGACGCGCTCACCGCCCTGCCCAACCGCGTGCTGCTGCGCCTGCGCATGGAGGAGATGCTCGCGCGCCTCCAGCGCAGCGGGGGGACGTTCGCGGCGCTGTGCATCGACCTCGACAATTTCAAGTCGGTCAACGATACGCTCGGCCATTCGCTCGGCGACCTGCTGCTTCGGCACGTCGCCGACCGCCTGCGCGGCGCGCTGCGCGAGCAGGACACGGTGGCGCGGCTCGGCGGCGACGAGTTCGCGATCCTGCTTGCCGACGTGGCGCAGCCCGAGGAGGCGAGCGCGCTGGCGGAGCGGCTGCTGGCGGTCGTGAGCGAGCCCTATCGGCTCGACGGCCACCTGGTCACGGTCGGCGCCAGCATCGGCATCGCGCTCGCGCCGTGTGACGGCGCCGATCCGGACCGGCTCCTGAAGAATGCCGACATGGCGCTCTACCGCGCCAAGGCGGACGGCAAGAACGCGTTCCGCTTCTTCGAGGCCGAGATGGACGCGCGCGTGCAGGCGCGCCGCCGGCTCGAGCTCGACCTGCGCACCGCGCTCACGGCAGGCGCGCTCGACGTCCATTACCAGCCGCTGATCGACCTGCCGACCGGCGAGATCAGCGGCGTCGAGGCGCTGCTGCGCTGGCCGCATGCGGAGCGCGGCATGATCCCGCCGGCCGAGTTCATCCCGGTCGCCGAGGAGACCGGCCTGATCGGCCCGCTCGGCGCCTTCGTGCTGCGCCGCGCCTGCACGGCCGCGGCCGCCTGGCCGGAGCGCATCAAGATCGCCGTGAACCTGTCGCCGCTGCAGTTCCGCACCGGCAACCTGTTCGCGACCGTGCAGGAGGCGCTCGCGCAGTCCGGCCTCGCGCCACGCCGCCTCGAGCTCGAGATCACCGAGACGCTGCTCCTGGAAAAGAGCGACCACGTGCTGGCGACGCTGCACGCGCTGCGCGCGCTCGGCGTGCGCATCTCGATGGACGATTTCGGCACCGGCTATTCGAGCTTGAGCTACCTGCGCAGCTTCCCGTTCGACAAGATCAAGATCGACCGCTCCTTCGTGCGCGAGCTCGACGCCAACGCCGACTCGCAGGCGATCGTGCGGGCGATCGTGAGCCTCGGGACCAGCCTCGGCATTACGATCACGGCCGAGGGCGTCGAGAACGAACGCGACCTCGCGCGGCTCAAGGCGGAAGGCTGCAACGAGGCCCAGGGGTACTTGTTCAGCCAGGCACGCCCGCAGACGGAGATCTCGGAGATGCTGGGCAAGCGGAAGGGACGGGAGGCGGCGTGATCTTGCGCCGTCTTGCAGTGTCCCTCACTCCGTCCTCATCCTGAGGGGCACTCGCGAAGCGAGTGCGCCTCGAAGGATGGCAGCATACTCGGAGGCCGCCCCATGGTTCGAGACGCGCGATGCGCGCGCTCCTCACCATGAGGCGGGTTGAGTCTTGCGTTCCCGCATCTGGTCGCCCAGGCTCACCGAGCACCCTCGGCACTCGGGAACCGCACCATGAGCCTGATCCAGACCTGCCCGCACTGCAGCCCACTCCGTCCGAGCCGACGCGCCGTCGTCACAGGATTCGCGGCCGCGGCCGTCATGGCGGCACCGCTGGCGTCGGCGGCGCCGGCGCCGGACGACGAGCGCTTCATGCGCATCGCGATCGACGAAGCGCGCCGCGCCGACTTCCCGTTCGGCGCCGTCATCGTGCGCGACGGCCACGAGATCGCGCGCGGGCGCAACCTCGGCCGCACGACCGGCGACCCGACCGCGCACGGCGAGATGGTCGCGATCCGCCGCGCGATCGCGGCACGCCACAGCGGCAAGACGCTCAAGGGCGCGACGCTCTACACGTCGGGCGAACCGTGCGCGATGTGCATGGGCGCGATCCTGTGGTGCGGCCTCGGCCGGCTAGTGTTCGCGGCATCCTTGCAGCAGCTCGCGAGCAGGATCGACCAGATCATGATCCCGAGCGCCGACCTCGCCGCCAAGGCGTCGTTCGCGCCGATCTCGATCACGGGCGGCGTGCTGGCCGATGAGGCGATGAAGCTGTTTGGAACGTGAATTGAACCGTCATTGCGAGCGAAGCGAAGCAATCTCGCTTCACTTGCGCATGCGTCCGCGGGGCGAGATTGCTTCGCTTCGCTCGCAATGACGAAGGTTAGTCCGTAGGATGGGCGGCGCTATTGCGACGACGCCAGCCAACTGTATGGTCCGCCTTGATCGCTTTCCTCTCGGGCGAACTCATCCGATGGCAGAAGACGGCAAGAGCTACGGTGATTTGAAGTCCAGATACCAACGCAACTCCGCGCGTGCCGATTGGCTGGCAAAATTCATAATCCTGGGGCTGGCTGTCGAGATCGTCGGGGTCTTCGTCCTCCAAAAGCCGGCCATGGAAGGTGCGGTCACGATCATATCCGCCGCGCTGATCGCCATTGGCGTGTGGGGAGAGCTCAAATTCTCACATCGTGCCAGAGAGGCGGGAGACGCCATCGTCGCCGAGGCCGAAGCCCGGGGTGCCGAAGCGACCCTGAAGGCGCAAGAGGTTGTGCTGGAGCTGGCGAAGTTCAGGGCGCCGCGAACCCTGAACCGCGAGCAGACCGAGCGCATTGCCGGCAAGATCAAACAGTATACCGGCGCCCAATTCGCCGGCGCGCGAAACCCAGGCAATCCCGAATTTAAATCCTGCCTTCGCGACATCGAGATCGCGCTGCACATGGCAGGATGGAAGGAAATCGACTGGCACGTATCGGCGGGCCGACCTCGGGCGGCCGGACTGACGACCATCGGGACCGACGTTTCGGTCTGGAACGTATCGATCGGAATTCCGCAGCGCAATTTTCAAACGTATAGCAAATCAGCATTCGCCCTCGCGGAGGCGCTGAGCGCGGAAGGCGTCACGGCGACCGCGGGCATCATCTACGACCAGAACGCCGTCGCGATCCATGTGATGGTCGGACCGAAGCAATGACGCGCCGCTGCGCGGCGCCGCTTCACCATGAGGTGGATTGGACCCAGTCATTGCGAGCGAAGCGAAGCAATCCCGCTTCGCTTGCGCATGCGTCCGCGGGTCGAGATTGCTTCGCGGAGTTTACCCTTGGGCTCGCCGAAGGCGAGACCCGAGGGCTCGCAATGACGCGGGCTACACATCCACCTTCAGGGCCGCGATGAACGCCTCCTGCGGAATATCCACCTTGCCGAACTGGCGCATGCGCTTCTTGCCTTCCTTCTGCTTGTCGAGCAGCTTGCGCTTGCGGGTGGCGTCGCCGCCGTAGCACTTGGCGGTCACGTCCTTGCGGAAGGCGCGCACGGTCTCGCGGGCGATGATCTTGCCGCCGATCGCGGCCTGGATCGGCACCTGGAACATGTGCGGCGGGATCAGCTCCTTGAGCTTCTCGGCCATGGCGCGGCCGCGGGTCTCGGCGCGGGTGCGGTGCACCAGCATGGCAAGCGCGTCGACCGGATCGCCGTTGACCAGCATCTGCAGCTTGACGAGATCGGCCACCTTGTAGTCGGTCAGGTGATAGTCGAACGATGCGTAGCCGCGCGACACAGATTTCAGGCGATCGTAGAAATCGAACACCACCTCGTTGAGCGGCAGGTCGTACTTCACCATGGCGCGGCTGCCGACGTAGGTGAGCTCCTTCTGTGAGCCGCGGCGGTCCTGGCACAGCTTGAGCACCGCGCCGAGATATTCGTCCGGCGTCAGGATCGTCGCCTCGATCCACGGCTCCTGCATCTCGACGATATGGTTGGGGTCCGGCATGTCGACCGGATTGTGGATCTCGAGCTCGCGGCCGTCGGTGGTCTTGATCTTGTAGATCACCGAGGGCGCGGTCGCGATCAGGTCGAGATTGAACTCGCGCGACAGCCGCTCCTGGATGATCTCGAGATGCAGCAGCCCGAGGAAGCCGCAGCGGAAGCCGAAGCCGAGCGCCGCGCTGGTCTCCATCTCGAACGAGAAGCTCGCGTCGTTGAGACGCAGCTTGCCCATGGCGGCGCGCAGGTCCTCGAACTGGGCGGCATCGACCGGGAAGAGACCGCAGAACACCACCGGGATCGACGGGCGAAAGCCGGGCAGCGGCTCCGCGGTCGGACGGCGGTCGTCCGTGATGGTGTCGCCGACGCGGGTGTCGGCGACGTCCTTGATCGAGGCCGTGAGCATCCCGATCTCGCCGGGCCCGAGCTCGTCGACCTGAACCAGCTTGGGCGTGTATACGCCGGTGCGGTCGACGTCATAGACCACATCGGTGCGCATCGTGCGGATGCGCTGGCCCTTCTTCAGGACCCCGTCAACGATGCGCACCAGCACCACCACGCCGAGGTAGACGTCGTACCAGCTGTCGACCAGCAGCGCCTTCAACGGCGCCTCGCGGTCGCCCTTGGGCGGCGGCAGGCGGGTGACGATCGCCTCCAGCACCCCGTCGATGTTGAGCCCGGTCTTGGCGGAGATCTCGATCGCGTTCGAGGCGTCGAGCCCGATCACGTCCTCGATCTGCTGCTTGACCTTGGCGGGCTCGGCGGCCGGCAGGTCGATCTTGTTGAGGACCGGCACGACCTCGTGGTTGTTTTCGAGCGCCTGGTAGACATTGGCGAGCGTCTGCGCCTCGACACCCTGGCTGGCGTCGACGACCAGCAGCGAGCCCTCGCAGGCGGCAAGTGATCTATTGACCTCGTAGGCGAAATCGACGTGCCCGGGCGTGTCGATCAGGTTGAGAACATAATCCTTGCCGTCGCGCGCCTTGTAGTTCAGCCGGACGGTCTGCGCCTTGATGGTGATGCCGCGCTCGCGCTCGATATCCATGGAATCGAGCACCTGCTCGACCATCTCGCGCTCGGCGAGCCCGCCCGTGGTCTGGATCAGGCGGTCGGCCAAGGTCGATTTACCGTGGTCGATATGCGCCACGATCGAGAAGTTGCGAATGTTTTGAATCGGGACGGACGCCATGGGCGCCGGGATAGCACCGGGCGGGGCGCCATCCAAGGGAGGGCACCGCGCCGGCGAGATATGTTTTGCCCCGCGATAGGCGCGGATGTCAGGGAGTCGGCATCTCGCCGACCACCGAACGCTCGGGATCGAGCCAGAAGGCCCAGATGCCGGCGCCGATCACCAGCAGCACGGCGGCAACGATGAACGGCGCCTGCCAGTTGCCGTATTGCGCCAGGAAACCGAACACCAAAGGCGACAGCGCGCCGCCGATATTGCCGGCCATGTTCATCATGCCGGACACCGTGCCGGAGTACTTGCCGCCCGTGTCCATCGGCACCGCCCACGCCGGGCCGATGGTGAACTCGAGGAAGAACATGGCGCCGGTCAGGCAGGCGACGGCGACGTAGGCATCCGCCGTGAGGGCGGCCGGGACGATGAACACCGCGCAGCCGAGCAGGCCGACGATCGCGACCGAGCGGCGCGCCAGCCTGGTGTTGCGCGTCTTCTTGAGGATCCAGTCGGTCGCGAGCCCGCCGGCAGTGTCGCCGATGACGCCGGCGAACAGCGGCAGCGACGCGAAGATGCCGACCTTGAGCAAGGTGAAATGGCGGAAGTCGACCAGGTAGGACGGCAGCCAGCTCAGGAAGATCCACAGGCAGTACACGTAGGTGAAGTAGGCGCACATGATCGCCCACATGTTGGGCGAGGTCAGCAGCGTGCGCCACGGCACGTCGGCCGTCTTGGTCTCCATCACGGCCGACTTGATGTTGCCCTGCTCGTCGGTGCCGCGGATGTGCGCAAGCTCGGCCCGGTTCACCATCGGGTGCTCCTCGGGCGTGTTGCGGTAGGTGAAGTACCAGAGGATCGCCCACAGCACGCCGGCGGCGCCGCAAATGTAGAAGACGGAGCGCCAGCCCAGATAGCTCATGATGAAGATGACGATCGGCGGCGCGATCGCGGCGCCGAGCCGGCTCGCGCTGTGGGTGATGCCCTGCACGAAGCCGCGCTCGCGGCGCGGATACCAGAGCTGCATGGCGCGCGTCGCGCTCGGAAACGCGCCGGCCTCGCCGATGCCGAACAGGAAGCGGATGGCGACGAACGAGACTGCGCCGACCGCGAGCGCGGTCGCGCCCGTCATGAGCGACCAGTAGGCGACGATGCCCATGAGCACCGCGCGGGCGCCGAACTTGTCGGCCAGCCAGCCGCCCGGAACCTGGAAGATCGCGTAGGCCCACACGAAGGCGCTGAAGATGATGCCGGTGGTGGCCTTGTCGAAGTTGAACTCCTTGGCGATCACCGGCATCGCGCTCGAGATGTTCACGCGATCCAGATAGGTGATGAGATAAAGGAGCGAGATCAGGCCCAGCGTGTACCAGCGGCCATGGCTGGCTCGCGTCGACTGTGCTTCCTGCATCGCAACATCCTCCCCGTCGCGCTTCTTACATGTTCTGCGCTGTCTTATGGCGACCCGCGCGCCTGTCGCAAGTTAAATTCGACGCCGAGCACCTGTGCAGCAGGCAAGGCGTCTCTAACCAGCGCCAATCTCGCGCCGCACGATCCGAGCGCCCTCGACCATGGCGCATATTTTCCCGTACGCAACGTCGCGCGGCAGATATTTCAGCCCGCAATCCGGCGCTACGACGATCCGCTCGGCCGGCACGTGCGGCAATGCGCGACGGATGCGGGCCGCCACGGTGTGCGGCAATTCCACATTCATGTCCGACAGGTCGAGCACGCCGAGGATGATCGTCTTGCTCGGCAGCTTCTCGAGCACGGCGCAATCGAGGCCGGATTGCGCGGTCTCGACCGACACCTGCCGCACCGGTGCGGCTTCGAGCTCCGGCAGGAACGAATAGCCCGACGGTCGCACGTGGATGATCGCTGCGTAGCCGAAGCAGATGTGCACGGCGGTCGTGCCGGTCACACCATCGAGCGCGCGGATGAGCGCCTTGAGGCCGTATTGGCGCGCCTTCTCGGGTCGCGCCTGCATATAGGGCTCGTCGATCTGCACGACGTCGGCGCCGGCCGCAAACAGGTCCTTGATCTCGGCGTTGACGGCGGCCGCGTAGTCGAGCGCCATCTCCTCTTCGTCCCGATAGAAGTCGTTCTGCGCCTGCTGCGACATGGTGAACGGACCCGGCACCGTGATCTTGATGGTGCGGTCGGTATTCTGTCGCAGGAATTTGACGTCATTCACCTCGACCGAATGGCGCCGCCGCACCTTGCCGGCAACACGCGGTACCGGGTTGGGATGGCCGGAGCGATCGAGTGCGGTGCCGGGGTTATCGATGTCGACGCCGTCGAGCGCGGTCGCGAAGCGATTGGAATAGCTCTCGCGCCGCATCTCGCCGTCCGTAATGATGTCGAGGCCGGCGCGCTCCTGATCGCGAATCGCGAGCCGCGTCGCATCGTCCTGCGCCAGGTCGAGGAATTCGGGGGCGACACGCCACAGCTCGCGCGCGCGTACGCGCGGCGGAAAGCGTCCGGCGAGCTTGTTGCGGTCGATCAGCCACTCGGGCTGGGCATAGGAGCCGACCAGCGACGTCGGCAGCAGCGGCAGGGGCATCACGTCCTCCCGAGGGTTATTGCGTTCGCGAGGCTCTGTTGCAGCACGCGGGCGACGTGTATCGCGTCTCGCCCGCTGCCGTCGTGGATCTGATGCCGGCATGACGTGCCGTCGGCGACGATGATGGCGTCGTCCGGCGCCTTGCGCACGGCGGGCAAAAGCGACAGCTCGCCCATGGCGCGCGAGGTGTCGATGGTATCGGCCGCATAGCCGAACGCACCCGCCATGCCGCAGCAGCTCGAACTCGATGGTCTCGACCGCGAGGCCGGGCACGAGCCGAAGCACGGCTTCGACCGGCGCGAAGGCGTCGAAGGATTTCTGGTGACAGTGGCCGTGCACCAGCGCGCGCGCCGCGATCGGCGCGAGCGGGAGGTCGAGGCGGCCGGCCTTCTGTTCGCGCATCAGGAATTCCTCGAACGTGAGCGCCTGCCTGGAGAGCGCGTGCGCACGCTCGTCCTTGATGATCGCCGGGATCTCGTCGCGGAAGCCGAGGATGCAGCTCGGCTCGAGGCCGATCACCGGCACGCCGCGCGCCGCATCGGGCGCCAGCGCCGCGAGGGTGCGCTCGGCTTCGTGTTTTGCCGCGTCGACGGCACCGACCGAAAGGAACGTGCGGCCGCAGCATAGCGGGCGCGACGAGCCGTCGGTCGGGGTTGCGATGGTGACGCTGTAGCCGGCGGCGCGCAGGACCGCGAGCGCGGCATCAATGTTCTCGCGCTCGAAATAGCGATTGAAGGTATCGGCGAAGAGGATGACGGCGCGGCCTTCCCCTCCCCCGCTTGCGGGGGAGGGATACGCGCGTGAGCGCGCGGGAGGGGGCAAGTCGGCGGACTCAGTGCTTGGGGCTTCCCCCTCCCCGCCCTCCCCCGCAAGCGGGGGAGGGGGACGAGAGTCAAAATCCTTGAACCAATCACTCCGCCACTTCGGTAACGTCCTTTGCGCGCTAAAGCCCGCGATCGCCTCCGACAACTTTGCTGCACCCGGCACCATATCGCGCAGGTTCAGCAGCCACGGCACCTTCGCCGCATAGGGCGCATAGCGCGGCAGCCAGCCGACCAGGCGCTCGTGCAGGCCGAGGCCGAATTTCTTCGCGCGCGCGGCCTGCACCTCGATCTTCATGCGGGCCATGTCGACGCCGGTCGGGCACTCGCGGCGGCAGGCCTTGCAGGAAACGCAGAGCTTGAGCGTCTCGGCCATCGCGTCGGACGTGAAGGCATCCGGCCCGAGCTGGCCCGTGATGGCGAGGCGCAGCGCATTGGCGCGGCCGCGGGTCACGTCGCGCTCCTCGCGGGTGACGCGATAGGACGGGCACATGACGCCGCCGGCGAGCGCGCGGCAGGCGCCGTTGTTGTTGCACATCTCGACCGCGCCCTGGAAACCGCCGCCCTGCCCCGGATAGGCAGACCAGTCGAGAACCGCGGTCATCGGCTCGCCGTGATAGCCCGGGCCGTAGCGGAAGTTCGTGCGATCATCGAACTTGGGCGCGCGCACGATCTTGCCGGGATTGTAGAGGCCCGCCGGATCGAAGCGGTCCTTCACCTGCTCGAAGGCGCGCACGAGGCGTGGGCCGAACATGAACTCGTGGAATTCGGAGCGCACGAGGCCGTCACCGTGCTCGCCCGAGTGCGAGCCTTTGTACGCGCGCACCATCGCGAAGGCTTCTTCCGCAATCGCGCGCATCGCGGCCTTGTCCTTGTCGAGGCGCAAGTTGAGCACCGGCCGCACGTGCAGGCAGCCGACCGAGGCGTGCGCGTACCAAGTGCCGCGGGTGCCGTGCTTATCGAACACCTGCGTGAGCCGCGCCGTGTAGTCGGCGAGATGCGGCAGCGGCACCGCGCAATCCTCGACGAAGGAGACGGGCTTTCCGGCCTCCTTCATCGACATCATGATGTTGAGGCCGGCGGTGCGCAGCTCGGTGATGGCGGCCTGCAGCTTGGGATCCAGCACCTCGACGACGCCGCCCTGCTTGGTGCCGCCCTTGTCCCAGGCGAAGCCGAGATCGCCCATCAGGGCGCCGAGCTGCTTGAGCCGCCGCAGGTTCTCGTCCCAGTCTTCCTCGGCGAACTCGACCAGCAGCAGCGCTTCGGGCTCGCCGCGCACGAAGGCCTCGAGCGTCGGGCGGAAGATCGCGATGTCGCGGGCGAGCGAAATCATCGTCCGGTCGACGAGCTCGACCGCGATCGGCGCGAGCTTGACGATGTGCTGTGCGGCATCCATCGCATCATGGAAGCTGCCGAAGTGGCAGGCGCCGACCGCGCGGCGGCCGAGCAACGGCGAGAGCTTGAGCTCGATCCGCGTCGAGAAGCCGAGCGTTCCTTCCGAGCCGACCAGGATGTGCGCAAGGTTGAGATCGTTGCGGCCGGGCAGCAGCGCATCGAGATTGTAGCCGCCGACGCGACGCTGCACTTTCGGGAACCGCGCTTCGACCTCGTCCGCCTCGCGCGCGCCCAGCGCCAGGAGATCGGCGGCGAGCGGCCTCAAGCCCGGCGCCACGTCCGAGAGGTCGCGCGCGGCCGGGCCGAAATGCGCCTTGCTGCCGTCGGCGAGGATCGCGTCGATCGCCAGCACGTTCTCGCGCGTATTGCCGTAGCGCAGCGAGCGGGCGCCGCAGGAATTGTTCGCCGTCATGCCGCCGATGGTCGCGCGCGAGGCGGTCGAGACGTCGACCGGGAACCAGAGGCCGTGCGATTTGAGCTGACGATTGAGGTCGTCGAGCACGATGCCGGGCTCGACGACGCAGCGCCGGCCCGCCACGTCGAGGTCGAGCACGCGGTTGAGATATTTCGAGCAGTCGATCACCAGCGAGCGGTTGACGGTCTGCCCGGACTGCGACGTGCCGCCGCCGCGCGCCAGCACGGTGACGTGCTCCTCGCGGGCGAGCGCGATCGCCCGCTCGGCATCCGCGACGGTGCGCGGCCGAACCACCCCGAGGGGCATGATCTGATAGTGCGAGGCGTCGGTCGCATAGCGGCCGCGGGTAAAGCGGTCGAAGCCGATGTCGCCTGAAATTTCGGCCTTGAGCCGGCGTTCCAGCCCCGGCACCACCGTATCGGCCATAACGTTACTGTCCCTTCGGCGAATACATCTTCTCTCGCGCGCCCTGATCGGCGAAGCCGAAACCACCCCGAGCCCCGCTCGGGGCAGGCTTTCACCCGGATATTCACCAGGACATACGATGGGCCGGAGCCCTAAGTCTTAATGGGCGCATATCCTTGTCGGCAAACCGGAATGGCACTTTGCCGGGATATGCGCCAACGGACTTGACTGACATTCGCATTCGTCATTCATGGCGGCAAGCCGCCGGGCCGCGGGCCGATTCCCCTGTTTCAGCCGCCCCTTCCGGCCGCCCCGTTTAAGAAAATCGAAGGAAAAGCATGTCGAAAAACTCATCGCGCATCCCCGGCCGCCATTTCCTGCATATCCCGGGTCCGTCGCCGCTGCCCGACCGCATTCTGCGCGCCATGGACACGCCGATCATCGATCATCGCGGTCCGGAATTCGCCAAGCTCGCGCGCCGCTGCCTCGACGGCATCAAGACCATCTTCAAGACCACCAAGCCGGTCATCATCTACACGGCGACCGGCACCGGCGCCTGGGAAGCAGCGCTCGTCAACACGCTGTCGGCCGGCGACAAGGTGCTGATGTTCGAGACCGGCCAGTTCGCCACCCAGTGGAAGAACATGGCGCAGAAGCTCGGCCTGGTGCCGGAGTTCATCAAGAGCGACTGGCGCATCGGCGCCGATCCGGCCGCGATCGAGGCGCGCCTGAAAGAGGACAAGAAGCACGAGATCAAGGCGGTGTGCGTGCTGCACAACGAGACCGCGACGGGCTGCCTCTCGCCCATCGCCGAGATCCGCAAGGCGATCGACCGGGCCGGCCACCCGGCCCTGTTCCTGGTCGACACCATCTCGTCGCTCGCCTCGACCGACTATCGCCACGACGAGTGGGGTGTCGACGTGACGGTCGGCGGCGCGCAGAAGGGCCTGATGCTGCCGCCCGGCATGTCGTTCAACGCGGTCAGCGACAAGGCGCTGGCGGCATCGAAGACCTCGAATCTACCGAAGTCGTTCTGGGCGTGGGACGACATGATCACCATGAACAAGCAGGGCTTCTTCCCCTATACGCCGGCGACGCAGATGCTGCAGGGCCTCGCGGTCGCGGTCGACATGTTGCACGAGGAAGGCCTCGACAACGTGTTCGCGCGGCACCATCGCTTCGCCGAGGCGACGCGCCGCGCCATCAAGGCGTGGGGCCTCGAGACGGTGTGCCGCGACCCGAAGTACTATTCGCCGACCATCACGGCGGTGCTGATGCCGGAGGGCCATGACGGCGACGCGTTCCGCGCGCTCGCGCTCGAGCACTTCAACATCTCGTACGGCGCGAGCTTCGGACCGTTCGCCGGCAAGATGTTCCGCATCGGCCATCTCGGCGACATCAACGAGCTCATGCTGATGGGCGCGCTCGCCGGCACCGAGATGGGGCTGGCGCTCGCCCACGTGCCGCACAAGAAGGGCGGCGTGCAGGCCGCGATGGATTATCTGGTGTCGGCCGCCGTGCCGGCGCGCGCCGCGGCGGAGTAAACTCTTTCTTCCCCTCCCCCGCTTGCGGGGGAGGAATACGCGCGTAAGCGCGCAGGAGGGGGCCAGTCGGCAAACTCACTGCTCGGGGCTTCCCCCTCCCCGCCCTCCCCCGCAAGCGGGGGAGGGGGACGAGAGGCCGAGCTTGTTGCAGGAGATCTCCCCATGGACACCCGTGCTCAGGAAATCCGCGCCGAGGACATCAATCCGCGCTTCAACTGGGGCCGTGCGCTGCCGGCGCTCGGCATCATGGGGGTCGATTTCGAGGAGCGGGTCGATTACCGCCGGCTCCATCGCTATCGCCTCTCGCGCGTGAAGCAGGCGCTGGAGAAATCCGAGCTCGGCGCGCTGCTGGTCTTCGACGTCAACAACATCCGCTACATCACGTCGACCAAGATCGGCGAGTGGGAGCGCGACAAGCTCTCGCGCTGGGCGCTGCTCACCCGCACGGGCGAGCCGATCCTGTGGGACTTCGGCTCGGCGGCGGTGCACCACAAGCTCTACACGCCGTGGCTCGCGCCGGAGAACTGCAAGGCCGGCCTGATCGGCCTGCGCGGCACCGTCAACCCGGCATTCGGGCTGATGAAGCGCCACGCCGAGGAGATCGCGTCGCTGCTCAAGGAGGCCGGTGTCGCCGACATGCCGATCGGCGTCGACATCATCGAGCCGCCGATGATGTTCGAGCTGGAGAAAGCCGGCCTCAAGGTCCAGGACGGCCAGCAGACCATGCTGGAGGCGCGCGAGATCAAATGCGCCGACGAGATCGCGCTGCTCAACCGCGCCGCCGCGATGGTCGACGGCGCGTACCAGCTGGTCTACGAGCAGCTCAAGCCGGGCGTGCGCGAGAACGACATCGTCGCCAACGTCAACCAGTTCCTCTACCAGCACGGCTCCGACGACGTGGAAGCGATCAACGCCATCTCGGGCGAGCGCTGCAATCCGCATCCGCACAACTTCACCGACCGCATGCTGCGGCCCGGCGACCAGGCGTTCTTCGACATCCTGCAGAGCTTCATGGGCTATCGCACGTGCTACTACCGCACGTTCAATGTCGGGCGCGCGACGCCGGTGCAGCACGACGCCTACAAGAAGGCGCGCGAGTGGCTCGACAACGCGATGGCGCTGATCAAGCCCGGCACCTCGACCGACAAGATCTGCAGCGCCTTCCCCAAGGCGGGCGAGTTCGGCTTCCCGGACGAGATGTCGGCGTTCGGCCTGCAGTTCGCGCACGGCCTCGGCTTGGCGCTGCACGAGCGGCCGATCATCTCGCGCGTCGTCTCGATGGATCATCCGACCGAGATCAAGGAAGGCATGGTGTTCGCGATCGAGACCTACTGCCCGGCGACCGACGGCTTCTCGGCGGCACGCATCGAGGAAGAGGTCGTGGTCACTGACAAGGGCTGCCGCGTGATCACCCTGTTCCCGGCCGAGGAGCTGCCGATCGCCAACCGGTATTGATCCGGCTCAGCGCGCCGTGTGGCCGGAACCCTGCCACCATCGGCATTGCCACAATTGGCATTGCAATTCCTCGTAGCGACGCGCCGCGATCCAGCGTAGAATACGATCCTGTCCGGGCTTGGCCCCGCGCGAACCGGCGAGACGGTCGCGCGAGACCATGGGGGAATGCCATTCGCATGCCATCGAATCTTGCGACCGCGCTTTTCCTCGCGGTGGGTCTGTCGTTGTGCTCGTTTGCGGCATCGGCGCAGAATGACGACCGTTTCGCCAACGGCGTCGACGTCAAGGAGCGCAGGGCCTGTACGCCCGACGTGCAGCGCCTGTGCAACGACTATGTGCCGGACGTGGACAAGATCGTCGCCTGCCTGAAGCTCGCACAGGCGAGCCTCAGCCCCGCTTGCGCCGAGGTGTTCGCCGTGCCCCAGGACTGCAAGGCGGACGTGCAGAGCCTGTGCAAGGAATACCTCGTGACAATCCCGAGCGTGGGCGCGTGTCTCAAGCGGGAGCTGGACGCCGGAAATCTGCACGCCGATTGCGCGCAGGCCGTCGCGGCGGCCGAGGCGCCCGCGCCGAAGGCGACGAAGAAGCCGCCGGCGAAAAAGCCCAAGAAGGCCGCAACGGCCAAATGATGGCCGTGCCGCCGCCGCCACGCTGGCGCCGCAAAAAGCCCGATTTTGCCCCTATCGGTGCAACTCGCCGGCTGCCTATCCGTTGTTTCCCTTAACGACGCCCATACCGGATTGCGGCGGCCATAGCCTACTTCTGCCATTTTTTAAACGAACCAGGTGGCAATGCCCTGAATTCACGCCTTGGCGCAGGTCCTTATCGGCGAACCGGTATCCACCCCGGATCAAGGGCCGGGGCAAGCTTTCGCCGGGATATGCGCCAACCAACAACGAGGGACGACATGACATCGCTTGGATTGAACCGCTTGGCTCCGAAATCGCTTGCGGCGGCCGGCCTGCTGCTCGGCCTCGCCCTGACGGCGCTGGCGCCCGTCCCGGCGGCCGCCCAGATGAGCCCCGAGCAGGCGTGCAGCGGCGACGCCTTCCGCCTGTGCAACGACTTCATTCCCGATCGCGCCAAGGTCGGCGCCTGCCTGCGGCGCCAGGCGCGCAGCCTCAGCCCCGATTGCCGCACCTTCGTGGTCGGCGGCGGCCGGCACTACACCGGGCGCGGCCGCACGCATGTGCGCACGCGCGCCTACCGTCACACCCGCAAGCACAAGTAAGCCGTCGTCGGTGAGACATCGTTGCGGCGCCCGCTGGCGCCGCAACAGCTCTGCGGGCTCCATCAGCGCGCGAGCGGCGGCAGCGGCGTCGCATCGTCCGGAATTGGCATGCGGTTGACGTTGAGGATGAGCGACACGAAGCCATAATAGGCCGCAAGGCTCACCAGCTCGAGCACCGTCGTCTCGCCGAACCGCTTGACCGCCGCGTCGAACGTCCGGTCGCTCACGTCGCACTTGTACAGAAGCTCGCTGCAGACATCGTAGACCAGCGTCTCGTCGGCCGAGAGCCGCGGCGGGCGCCGGCCCTGCGCAATCGCCTCGGGCACGCTCGGATCGAGCCCCGCCTTCACGGCGTGCTTGGAATGCGCGTACCACTCGTACTGCGCCGACCAGAACCGCGCCACCACCAGGATGGCGAGCTCGCGCAGCGGTGCCGGCAGCGAGCCCTCGAACCGCACGAAATCGCCGAGCACGCGCACGCGGTCGGCGAGCGCCGGAAGGCGCAGCAGCGCCGGAAACGGTCCGCGCACGCCACCGCGCTGCCCATCGGTCAGCGCCTGCACGACGCGCTTCTGCTCGGCCGTCATCTGCTCCGGCGCGATCGGCTTGAAACGGGGTTCGCTCATGTCTTCTCCTGCCTCGCCATTATGATCGGGCGCATCCAACAACGCGGCCACCGCGGCCGCAAGATACGCTTTACGGCGTCATGCCCGCCTTGTGCCGGGCATCCACGTCTTGCTTGCGGAAAAAAGAAGGCGTGGATGCCCGCGACAAGCGCGGGCATGACGGGAAATTCTTCGCAGAGAACAGAAGCCTCCCTAATGCATGGTCGCGCGCGACGGCGGCGGCGGGGGCGGCCGCTCGCTCAGGAGGTGCTCGGCGGGAATCTCCAGCGTCCAGCAGAAGCCCTCGGGCAGAAACATGCTTTCGACCCGGCCGCCGAACGTCACTGCGACGAAGCGCTCGATCACCATGGCGCCGAAGCCCTTGCGCTGCGGCTGGGTGACCGGCGGGCCGCCCTTCTCCTGCCAGACGAAGCGCACGCACCGGCCCGAGCCGTTCTCCATCAGCTCCCAATGCACCGCGATCTTGCCGGCCGGCGCCGTCAGCGCGCCGTACTTCACCGCATTGGTGCCGAGCTCGAACAACGCGAAGCCGAGGTTCTGCACCGCGTCAGGCTTGAGGATCAGGCTCTCGCCGCTCATCTCGAGGCTCGCGCCGTCCTCGCGTACGAACGGCATGAGCTGGGCCGAGACGAGGTCGCGGATGGTCGCCCCGGTCCAGTCCTGACGCACCAGCACGTCGTGCGAACGCGCAAGCCCGTGCAGCCGACCCATGAAGCGGCCCTCGAAATCCTCGAAGCCCGAGCTGTGCTGCATGGTCTGGCGCGCCATCGCCTGCACGACCGCGAGCAGGTTCTTCGAGCGATGCGACAGCTCGCGCATGACGAACTTGAGGTGCTTCTCGTTCTCGACCTGCGCCGCGATGTCGGTGGCGGTGCCGACCCAGCGCGCGACGCGGCCGTGGCTGTCGCGCAGCGGCAGGACGCGGGTGAGGAAGGGGCGGAACGCGCCGTCGGCGCCGCGCAACGGGAACGTCATGTCGAACGGCTTGCCGGTGCGCACCAACTCGTTCCAGCCCGCCACCACGTCGGGCAGCACCGCCGGATCGTGCACGCGCTGCCAGCCGTCGCCTTCCGCCTGCTCGAGCGTGGTGCCCGTGTACGCGTACCAGCGGTCGTTGTACCAGACGATCTCGCCGTCGGGATCGGCCATCCACACGAGCTGCGGCATCGAATTGGCGAGGGAGCGGAACTGCTCCTCGCGCTCCTGCAACGTCACCTCGGCGCGCCGCCGCTCGGAGATATCGCGGGTGACCTTGGAAATGCCGATGACGCCGCCGTCGACGGTGCGGATCGGCGCCGTGTCGACCGCGACCTCGACCAGGGTGCCGTCCTTGCGCCGGCGGATGGTCTCGAACCACATGTTCTCGCCGGCGCGCACCGCCGCGATGGTGCGCGCGACCTCGTCGCGCCGTTCCTCGGGCACGATCAGGTCGACCGGCTTGCCGATCGCTTCCTCGGCCGTGTAGCCGTAGAGCTCGTCGGCGGCCTGATTCCAGGTCAGGATGGTGCCGTCGAGCGACAGGCTCTCGATCGCGTCGGCCGAGGACTCCACCACGGCGGCGAGATGAGCGTTGGCGATCTCGGCCTGCTTGCGCTGATCGATGTCGAGCACGAGGCCGATGGCGTATTGCGGCATGCCGCCCGTATCACGCACCGCGACGCTGCTGACCTGGACCCAGACCGGACGGCCGTCCTTGCGGACGAAGCGCTTCTCGATCGTGTAGGCGGTGCCGGCCGCCATCATGGCGGCGAGCAGGTCGCGATTCTTCGGCTGGTCGTCCGGATGCGTGATGTCGATGATCGTCCTTCGGCGAATCTCGTCGACCGAAAAGCCGGTGATCTCGCAATGCCGCCGGTTGGCGAAGCGGAAGCGGCCATCGAGATCGACGATCGAGATGCCGGCCGTGCTCTGGTCGACGATGGCGCGGAAGCGCATGTCGCTCTCGCGCATCGCGGCTTCGGCACGCTGGCGGTCGTGCGAGGCGAGGCTCAGCGCCTCGCCGAGATCGTTGACCTCGCGCAGGCTGGTCGAGACCGGCGGAGTGGTCTCGCCGCTGCCGATCCGCCGCGCCGCCTTGGCGAGCTGGGCGATCGAGCGCGCGATCCATTCGCCGGCCGCGACCGCGCCGATCACCGCCAGCACCGCAAAGCCGAGCAGATTGAACAGCATCTGGCGTTCCCACGCACGCATCTGCCCGGCGATGATCTCGGGCGACGTTTCGACTGCGCTCGTCCAGCCGTTCGCCAGATGCGTGAACGCCACGACGCTTCCCGCGGCGCTTTCCGCATCGGCAGGCGTCTGCAGCGTCACCGACCCTTCGCGCGCGCCCGCGATGTGGGCCCGCAGCTCGGGGCTCGCGAGCTTGCCGACCGTTTCGGCGGGATTGCGGCTGCGCGCGATCATGCGACCTTCGCGGTCGTAGAGGGCGGCGATCCGCTCGGGCGGAAGGTTCGCGCGCAGCACATCGCTCAGGTAATCGACCGGCAGTGCGCCGCTCAGCACGAGGTCGTCGTGGCCGACCGGATAGAACACGGTGATCACGTCGTGGTTGCTCAGCCGGCTCACGAACAGGTCGGAGTCCGCGGGCTCGCCGCTCTGCAGCACGCGGGCGAGCGTGTCGGTGTTGCGCACCGGATCGAGCAGCGTTCCGGGTGGCGCGAGCGTGTTGATGAGCTGGGTGCCGTCGCGGCGCACCAGCGCGATCCAGCCGCGCTCGCCCTTGAGCGACGCGGTCGCCTGCGCGTGGAACGCCGCATAGTCGCCATCGCGCAGCGAGGGCGACGTCGCCAGCGTCTTGAGGCGCTTGCGCTCGCCCTGCAGCTCGCGGATCACGTCGTCGGCCGCCTCGCGCGCGAAGGTCAGGCCTTCGCGCTCGACTTCCGCCTGCTTCTCGGCCAGCGCAGTGCGGTACTGCAGCCCGAAAAACAGTACCGCCGGCAGCGCGAGACTGAGCGCGAACAGGCCGAGCGCCGTGCGCAACGGCCATGGCTTGCGCCAGAAGGGCCGTGCGCGCCGCTCGGATGAAGGCGGCTCGATCGCCGAGGAATTGGGCACCGTCGGACCCGAACACCTTTCCTGCCAAGCGGCCGCAAAGCCAGCCTCGAAGCGGCCTGCCGCATCGCCGCGGGTGAACCGTGGACAATGAATCTACGTACGCCCACGCGCGCACGCAATTGCGTCACCTCGGCGCGACAGCACGAAATAATCGCGCGCGCCGAGGAACCGGGCGCACGTACGGACGTTGATAGAGTTGGCCCGCGCGAACGGACGCGGACGCCGGTGCGAGCTTCAATTCTCCAACCCGGTCGGCACGTTCTGGTTCTCACTCGTGAGCTTCATGCCGGCGGCGAGCGCCATGGTCTCCAAGAGCGCCGCGAAATCCTTTTGGAGATATTCCTCGGGATTCTTCTGCAGCTGCGCGGCGCCGAAATGCGCCTGCAGCATCTCGCGCGCCGCCGCCGTCACCGGCATCGGCACGTCCTTTTCGCGGCCCATCTCGAGGCCGAGGTCGAGGTCCTTGCGCAGCAGCTCGGGCGTGAAAGTGGTCGTCCAATCGAGATTGACCAGCGCCGGCGACTTGTAGGCGGTGAACATCGAGCCCATCACGCCGTTGTTGAGGAACGACAGGAAGGCGTGGCGCGGCACGCCCATCTTGTTCACCAGGAGCGTGATCTCGATCAGGTTCTCGATCACGACGCCGAGCATCACGTTGTGCGCGATCTTGCACACGCGCGCGAGCTCGCCCTCGCCCACGTAGGAGACGCCGCGCGGCGCGAACGCCTTGATCATCGGCTCGACCGTACGGAAGGCCGCCTCCGGGCCGGAGGCGACCGAGGACAGCTTGCCGGCCTTGATCACCTTGGCGTTGCCGCTCACCGGCGCGCAGACGTAGTCGCAGCCGCGCTCGCTCAGGCGCTGGCGCACCGCAACCGACTCCTCGACCGCGATGGTGGAGCAATCGACGAAGATCTTCGGCAGCTTGTTGCCGCCGGTCGTCACGACGCCGGATTTGCCGAAATAGACCTCGTCGAGATCCGGGCCGGCGGAGACGATCGAGAACAGCACGTCGACGCCGGCGAGGTCCGCGAGCTTGTCGACGATCTTGGCGCCGCTCTTCGCCAGCGGCTCGGCCTTCGACTTGGTCCGATTCCACACCGACAGGTCGTAGCCGGCCTTGACCAGCCGCTCCGCCATGGAAAAGCCCATGCGGCCCATGCCGATCCAGCCGATCTTATGATTGCCCTGCGCCATAATCTTCTCCCCGATCCGTCATGGCCGGGATAAGCCCTGGCATGACGCTTCTGTGTGAACGCGCGGAGGTCTAGAGCCTCGGGCGCCCTACATCAAGCCACGCCGAAATGGTCCATCAGGCGATCGAACAGCTTGAACACCGGCACCACCAGCGCCATCACCATGATGATGCGTACGGTGTGGAAGCCGCTGATCAGCGCCGCATCGAGTCCCAGCACCTTGCCGGTCAGCGTCATCTCGGCGGTGCCGGCGGGCGCGAAGGACAGCGCCAGCGTCGCGACCGGCAGCCCGAGCGCGAGGGCGCACGCGATGGCGGCGCCCGCCATGACGGCGAGCACCATGACGATCGAGGCGACCGATGCGAGCGCCATGCGGAGCAGCCGGGTGACGAACTCGCGGCGGAATTGCGCGCCGAGCGAGCAGCCGATCACGACCTGCGCGATGTTCACCAGGATATCGGGCATACGGCCCTCGATCAGGCCGGCGATGCCGATGATCGCACCGGCGAGCAGCGGCCCCATGAACCAGGCATTCGGAAACGTGGTGCGCGACAAGAGAAACCCGCCGATGCCGGCGACCGGCGCGAGCAGCACCAGCGACCACCAGGCCATCACGGCCGCCTGGCTCGCCTGATGGAGCGGCCCCTCGTTGGCGAAATGGACCACCAGGAACGGCGCCGCCAGGACGGTCATCACGACCCGGATGGTCTGCGCCACCATGATGGGCTCGGGCTCGCCGCCGTAGCGCGCCGCGATATTGGCCATCTCGGACGCGCCCGCGGGTGCGGTGGCGAAGAAGGCGGTCCTGCGGTCGAGCCCGACCGCGATGATCAAAAAGGCGGAGGCGGCGGCGCAGACCACGATCGCGGTGAGCGCAGAACCGATGATCAGCGGCAGCAGCAGCACGAGCTTGCGCACGATCGCCAAGGTGAATTGCACGCCGATCGCCGAGCCGACGACGAACTGCGCACCCGGCCGCAGCCGGCGCACGCCGACGACCGGCGAGCCCGCGAGGCCCAGCGCCGCGGTAGAGACGAGCGGGCCAAGCACGAAGGGCAGCGGCATGTGCACGATCTTGGCGGCCGCGCCGACGAGCCCGCCGAGGGCGCAGACGAACGCGAGACGCGCGAGCGTGCGCGCAGGGCCCTCGCCTGCCACGCCGAACAACGCATCGAAGCCGCGCTGATGCGGCGCGGCGGCACGAATGACCTGAGTGGGCGTAGTGGGAATGGGATCCGAAGCAGACATGCGCTTGTCGAGGGGTGGCTGCGACAATTATCCTCGCACGTCGGGCGCATCAACGCGCAATCTCGGCATATCTTGCATGCGCCGCCGGGGCGAACACCATGGCGCGGCGGCCACAGGGAGGATGCGATGCGACAAGCCGGCGATGCCGGGCCGTCACGGCCTGAGGTCGGTGCGGCTCATGTATGACACGCTCACGGCCGCCACGGATGCGCTGCCGCACAAAGCGCCCGCCCGCGCAGACGGCGAGGCGCGCTGGCGCATCATCGCGCGCACGCTATTCCCCTTCATCGTGGTGGGCGGCGCGTGGGACGTGGTCGCCCATCTCGGCATCTTTCCGCCGCGACTGTTTCCGACGCTCGAGCAGGTGGCCGCGACCTTCGTACATCTCATGGTTACCGGCATCCTGCCGCACCACGCGTTCGACACGATCGTCCGCCTGCTCATCGGGTTCGCGTTCGCCGGCGTCATCGGCGTCGCGGTCGGCCTCCTGATGGGACGCTCGCGCCTGATCGAGGACATCCTGCTGGCGCCGGTGAGCTTCATCGCGCCGATCCCGGGTATCGCGTATGCGCCGCTGTTTCTCCTGTGGTTTGGCCTCGGCAATGTGTCGGCGGTGCTGCTGGTGGGCTTCGTGGCGGCCTTTCCGGTGATCTTCAACACCTGGACGGGCGTCAAGGCGGTCAAGGAAATCTGGGTGCGCTCCGCGCAGGCGATGGGCGCCGACCGCCGGCGGCTGTTTGCCAAGGTGATCCTGCCGGGCGCGCTCCCCTATATCCTGACCGGCCTGCGCCTCGGCCTTGCGCAGGCATGGCGCATCCTGGTCGGCGTCGAGATGCTGGCGGCGGTGCCGTGGGGGCTCGGCTGGCTCATCTTCGGCGCGCGCGAATTCCTCGCGACCGACGTAATGCTCGCCGGCATCGTGGTGATCGCCGTGATCGGGCTCGCGCTCGAGAAGCTGGTCTTCCAGCGGATCGAGGCCTTCACGGTGATGCGCTGGGGCATGATGACATGACGCTGTCGCCCGACCTCATGCGCCGCGTGCTGCGTGGCACCCTGAGCCTCGTCGTGCTTGCCGCAATCTACGAAGCGGTCGCGCGCGCCGGCTATTTTCCGCCGGCGCTGCTGCCGCCGCTGTCGGTGATCGCCGGCACGCTCTACGCCTCCTTCGTCGACGGCAGCATGCCGCTGCACGCGCTCTATACCTTGCAGCGCGTGCTGATCGGCGGCTCCCTTGCGGTCGCGGTCGGGCTGCCGCTCGGCATCCTGATGGCCCGCTTCCGGCCGATCGAGCAGTTCGTCATGCCGCTGGTGAGCGCCCTGATGCCGATCCCCTCGCTCGCCTGGGTGCCGGTGTTCATCCTGTGGTTCGGCCTCGGCGATACGGTCACGATCGCGATCGTGTTCTACGCCGCCACGTTTCCGATGCTGCTCAACACCTGGACCGGCGTGCGCTCGGTCAATCCGCTGTGGCTGCGCGCCGCGGGCGCGATGGGCGCGAACGAGCGGGCGCTGTTCTGGAAGGTGATGATCCCGGGCGCCTCGCCGTTCATCATCACGGGCATGCGGCAGGCGTTCCTGCGCGCCTGGATCGCGGTGGTCGGCGCCGAGATGCTCGCGGCGTCCAACTGGGGCCTCGGCTGGGTGATCTTCGACGCCAAGGAATTCCTCAACACCGACGTGATGCTGGCCTCGCTCGCGGTGATCGGCGCCATCGGCCTCGTCTTCGAGCGGCTGGTGTTCGGCTCGCTCGAGCGCACGACCGTGCTGCGCTGGGGCATGGTGCGCTCGGCGAAAAGCTGACCGCCCCGGCCGCGACCTTGACGCAACGTCAAGGTGGCGACACGTATTGGCAAAATCGAAGGCTGCAATTCCCGCCGGTCGTGAGAGACACTTTGTGGTCCCGTGCGAGTCGCCTCGTTCCGGGGTGAAGGGGAGCTCCGGGCGTCTCGGGGGTTTCGCCCGGGGCTCTCTACGTTTTCGCTGGCGACGCCTTGGAGCATGTCCCGTTCCTGCGGAATCGGAACGCGCATATCCTCGTCGGCAGCCGGTGGCCACCCCCCGATCAGTCGGGGGCAGGTTTTCGCCGGGAAATGCGCGAGCGGCGGACCACCGCATCGCAGCTTTGCGACATGTCAATGAGATGCGCTGTCGCGGGCCGCGCGATCGCAAACGCACGCGGCAAGCTCTGCTTTGCGTCCAAGCGCGTTCCCGCTCTATAAATCGGCGATGTCCCACATTGAAATCAGCGACGTCTCGCTCTTCTACGATACGCCCGCCGGGCGGGTGCACGCCGTCGACACGGTGAGCCTCGATATCGCGCCATCCGAATTCCTCTGCATCGTCGGCCCGAGCGGTTGCGGCAAGTCGACCCTCCTCAACATCATCGCGGGCTTCATTTCGCCGACCGCGGGCGAGATCCGCATCGGCGGCAAGGCGGTCACCGGCCACGGCATGGACCGCGGCGTGGTGTTTCAGGATTTCGCCCAGCTGTTTCCCTGGCGCACCGCGATCGGCAATGTGGCGTTCGGGCTCGAGATGAAGGGCATGGCGAAGGCCGAGCGCGAGGCCGTCGCGATGCGCCAGCTCGCGCTGGTGAAGCTCGAGAAGTTCGCCCGTTCCTACCCGCATCACCTCTCGGGCGGCATGCAACAGCGGGTCGCGATCGCGCGCGCGCTCGCCTACAACCCGGCGGTGCTGCTGATGGACGAGCCGTTCGCGGCGCTCGACGCGCTCACGCGCGACGACATGCAGCGCCTGCTCGCGGACGTATGGCGGGAGACCAGCAAGACCGTGATCTACGTGACCCACAACGTCGCCGAGGCGGTCTACCTCGCCGACCGGGTGGTGGTCATGACGCCGCATCCCGGCCGGCTCAAATCCGAGATAAGCATTGCGCTGCCGCGGCCGCGCAACCCGCTGAGCGTCGATTTTCTCAGCTACCAGATGCGGCTGCTCGGCGAGCTTGGCCAAGTCGCCGGCCAAGTCGCTGGCCATGGCGCCGAGTGAAGAACCGGGAGGAAAATCGATGACGACCGAGTCCGTCGGACTGACACGCCGGCAATATCTCGCCGCCGGCGGCGCTGCGGCGCTGACCTTGAGCCTCTCGCGGCCCGCGTTCGCGGCCGCGCCGATCCGCCAAGGCTACCAGACCAACATCTGGGGCATGCCGACCTACTATCTGATGCGATCGGGCCTCCTGGAGAAGCACGGCATCACGTTCGAGGAGTTCGCGGTGCCGTCGGGCAACCAGACCATGCAGCAGATGGTGGCGCGCCAGGTCGATGTCGGCACCTATGCGGGGCAGTCCTTCACGATCGGCAACGCCAAGGGCGGCCTCGTCGCGATCGCGCTCATCGAATATGTCGGCAAGACCGCGCGCGTCATGGCGCGCAAGGACCTCGGCATCACCAAGCTCGAGCAGCTCAAGGGCAAGAAGATCGCCAACCAGACCGGCTCCTCGGTCGGCAACGTGTTCGTCGACACGATCGGCCCGCAGCACGGGCTCAACAAGGGCGACTACCAGGAAGTCCGCATGGACGTGAACAACATGGTGTCGGCGCTCGCCGCCAAGACCGTCGACGCCATGGTCAACGTCGAGCCCTACAACGTGATCGCGGAGGCGGACGGCATCGGCGTCGACCTGATCGATTACTCCGGTGTCGACCGCATGCCGGTGTTCATGGCGGCGACGCCGGAATTCGTCGACAAGAACCCCGACACCGTCGTCGCCTACCTCAAGGCCTGGCTCGACGCCGGCAAGGACTTCAAGCAGAACCCGAAGAAGGTCGACGACGTCATCTACGAGTTCTACACCAGCAAGGGCTACAAGATGTCGCCCGAGACCTTCCAGAAGGCGATGTCGCGCGTCGAGGTCGATCCGGGCTTCCCGTCCGATCTCACGCCCTATCTGCAGGCGCAGGCCGAAATCCTGCTCAAGTCCAAGCTCATTCGGACGATCCCCGACTGGAGCAAGGCGCTGCGGCCCGAATTCATGGCAAAGGCGCGCGCCGCGGGCTGACGCAGCATCATCTTCGATTTGCGCATATCCTTGCCTCCTTGCCGGCGAGGGCGGCAGGCCTCCAAGACCTCGCGCGCGGTGCCGACCCCCTTGAGCTCGAGCCCGCAACGCGCGGCGGCGAGCTCCAGCATGCGGATCGCCGGATCATCGTCGGCGACGAGGCAGGTCCATTGATTGCGATCGGGATCAACCATCTGAGTTCGCAGCTCCGACGCCGGCCACTGGTTAGCGATGTAGGGACGGCGACGTACAGAACACAGCCGTATGGCGCCTATCCCACGTAATGGCCAAAATTTGATTTGGCCCGGGTGACAAATGCCGTTCCGCCACGTTATGGGCGACTTGCCGGCGACCCGGGTGGCCACTCCGCCAGGACATGGGCTAGTTTCCCGGCTCCCGAACCGAGACGGAGAGTGGAATGTCCAGGAAGCCCGCAAAGAAGCCCGCCAAGAAGGCTGCCAAGAAGACCATCAAGAAGACCGCGAAGATGACGGCCAGGAAACCGGCCAAGAAGCCGATCAAGACCATCGCCAAGAAGGCGAAACCCGCCCGCGCGGGGGCCGCGCCGCGGCGCTCAGGCGGCTCGGACCTGAGCTGGAATTTCAAGCTCATCGCGCACGACACGCTCGCGGGCTTCGGCGGCATGGGCGAAGGCATGGCGGTGCAGGTCGCCAAGGACGGCCGGCGCATCCTCTGGCTCGCGCACGAGAGCGCGCCGAAGAATTTCACCGCGGTCGACGTCTCGGATCCGCGCAAGCCCAAGGTGGTGGTGCAGACCGACCTGCCGCAGAGCCACATGCGCTCGAATTCGCTCGAGATCACCGGCGACATCATGGCGGTCGCCTATCAGACGCAGAAGACCGGACAGGTGCCGGCCGGCTTCGAGCTGTTCGACATTTCCAATCCGAACAACCCGAAGTCGATCAGCTTCACGGATTGCTCGGGCACGCATTCGCGCGGCGTGCATCAGCTGTGGTTCTGCGACGGCCAGTACGTGCACATGGCCGCGGGCGCGCCCGACTTCAAGGCGACGCACGAGCTCGACGACCAGTGCTACCGCATCTTCGACGTGAAGAACCCGTCCAAGCCGCACGAGGTGGGCCGCTGGTGGCTGCCCGGCACGCGCGAGGGCGACAACGAGGCGCCGCCGGAGCGCCACAAGAAGCCGGCGCTCGACAAGGGCTTCCGCGCCCACAACACCAACGTCTATCCGGAGCGGCCGGACCGCTGCTACCTCGGCTACCTCGACGCCGGCATGTTCGTGATGGACATCTCCGACAAGGCGCACCCGAAGCCGATCTGCCGGTGGGACAACTCGCCGCCCTACACCGGCTTCACCCACACGGTGCTGCCGCTGTTCGAGCGCAATCTCCTCGTCGTGTCGGACGAATCGACCAACAACGACGCGGCCGACTGGCCGAAGCTCGTCTGGCTGCTCGACATGCGCGACGAGAAGCACCCGGTGCCGATCTCGACCTGCCCGCTGCCGCCGGTGGAAGCCTTCTCAAGCCGCGGCGGTCGCTTCGGCGCGCATAATCTCCACGAGAACACGCCGTCGCCGCATTGCTGGCACTCGGACCAGATCATCCTCGGCACGTTCTTCAATGGCGGCTTGCGCGCCTACGACATCTCCAACGCGTACCAGCCGAAGGAAGTCGCCGCCTTCGTGCCGCCGGCGCCGGCGCTCTCGCCGGTGGGCGCCATCCAGCTCAACGACGTATTCGTCGACGAGCGCGAGATCGTCTACACGGTCGATCGCTTCACCGGCGGGCTCTACATCCTGGAGATGGATTTCTGAGTTGAGCACGGCGCCTGCCCTCCCTCTCCCCGTTCTTACGGGGAGAGGGTTGGGGTGAGGGGCGCTGAGTCACCGCGAAACACATCGCTGGTAGGAACTCGCGGAGAGGCCCCCTCACCCCGACCCTCTCCCCGCAAGCGGGGAGAGGGAGCGCGCGCGCCGAGCAAGCCAACTGCGAAGTAAGCCATGCAAGAACTCTTCCCCTCCCCGTCTGCCGGCCGCTTTGGGCGGCGGCAGAAGCGCGAGCGCGGCGCGCGCATTCCGGTGACGGTGGTCACCGGCTTTCTCGGCGCCGGCAAGACCACGCTGGTGAAGCACTTCCTGGAGACGCCGGAGGGGCACGGCACCGCGGTGCTGGTCAATGAGTTCGGGCGGGAAGGCATCGACGACGCGCTGTTGCGCAACTCGACCGAGAAGACGGTGCTGCTCGGCAATGGCTGCCTGTGCTGCAACTTCCGCTCCGATTTGCAGAACGCGCTGCATCGCATGGTCGTCGATCGCGAGCGCGGCGTCGTCCCGCCGTTCGTGCGCGTCGTGATCGAGACCAGCGGGCTCGCCGACCCGAGCCCGATCCTCACGACGTTTGCGACCGACCGCGCGCTCGGGGCCGAGTTCTACATCGAGGCGGTGATCACCGTGATCGCGGCCGGTAGCGGCCTCAAGACCGTCGGCAAATATGCCGAGGCGCGCCGGCAGATCATGCTGGCGGACCGTATCGTCATCTCCAAGGGCGATATTGCGGACGAAGACGCGGTCGATATCACGACCGCGCGGCTGCGCGAGCTCAACCCGCGCGCCCGCATCATCGCGGCGGACTACGGGCGGCTCGAGCCGGCGTGGATCACCGAGGCCGCCTCGGCGCGCGACGGCGCGATCTTTCTCGCCGAAGCCGCCGAGGTCTCGCACACCGACAAGGTGAAGAGCTTCACGATCATCGAGGACGAGCCGATCGCGTGGGAACCGTTCGCGCGCGCGATGGAGACGCTGATTGCGCTGCGCGGCGCCGATCTGCTGCGCGCGAAAGGCATCCTGCATGTTACGGGCTGCAAGGGGCCCGTGGTGGTGCAGTTCGTGCAGCACATCGCGCATCCGCCGGTCGAGCTCGCCGCGTGGCCCGATGGGGATCGCAAAAGCCGCATGGTGTTCATCACGCGCGATATCGGCGAGCGCGAGGTGCGGGAATTGCTGAGGGCGGTGCGGCGGTGGTGCGGTCGGCGCACGCGTCCCGCCACGCGATGCTGTGCGCACTCGATCGTGCGTCCCTGCCACCGCGACTTGCCATGGCGGAGGGCGGGTTCACGTAACCTGTGATCGGAGTTCTTTTCGAGATGTGTGATCAATAGCCGCTCGGGGACGAGGCGCTGCTCATGCGGGTGTGGCTTCCCCCTCTCCCACTCTCCCCCGCAAGCGGGGGAGAGGGCCGCCTGCGCAAGCCTGGCACGGCACCCGTTCACATCGTGCATCGACTGGCATAGTCTGCGCCCCGATCATCGTTCTCGGGAGGAACGCGAATCATGGCGACGCAGAAATTCAAGCTCAACGTCAACGGACACGATCATACGGTCGATGCCGATCCGGACATGCCGCTGCTCTACGCGCTGCGGGACGACATCGGCCTCAACAATCCGCATTTCGGCTGCGGGCTCGCGCAATGCGGCGCCTGCACCGTGCACCTCGACGGCCAGGCGATCCGCTCGTGCGTCACGCCGCTGTCGGTCGTCGGCGACGGCAAGGTCGTGACGCTGGCGGGCCTCGGCACGCCGGAGAAGCCGCATCCGCTGCAGACCGCCTATGTCGAGGAGCAGGTGCCGCAATGCGGCTACTGCATCAACGGCTGGATCATGACGGCCGCGGCGTTCCTGCGCGACAAGAAGAAGCCGACCGACGCCGAGATCCGGCAGGCACTCGAAGGCCTCAAGTGCCGTTGCGGCACCCACATGGGCATCCTGCGCGCCGTCAAGCGCGCGGCCGCCGCGATGGCCGGTTGAGGGAGACGATCATGACCAAGATGGACAAGCCCTCCGCGTTCTCGCGCCGCGCCCTGCTCAAGGCCGGCGGCGCGCTCGTCGTATCGGTCGGTGCCGGCATCGGCCTCGAGGCGCTGCTCGACCACCAGGCCGCGCTCGCGCAGAACATCAAGCCGCCGCTCATGCCGGACCAGCTCTCGTCCTACGTCGCGGTGCAGGCCGACGGCCGCGTCATCGCCTATTTCGGCAAGATGGACATGGGCCACGGCCTCACGGCCGCGGTCGGCCAGATCGTGGCGGAAGAGCTCGACGTGCCGTTCCGGGCCGTCAAGGTCGACCTCGCCGACACGGGAACAAGCGTCAACCAGGGCGGCGCCTCGGGCTCGACCGGCATCCAGGATGGCGGCAAGCAGATGCGCGTCGCCGCCGCGGAAGCGCGCCGCGTGCTGGTCGAGATGGCGGCGGCGAAGCTCGGCGTTGCAGCCGACCAGCTCACCGTCACGGACGGCGTCGTGCACGCGAAGGACGATGCCGCCAAGAAGGCGAGCTATGCCGACCTGATCGGCGGGCAATACTTCAACGTCGAGCTCGCCTGGAACAAGAAATACGGCAATCCGCTCTACGCGCCCGGCAAGGCGAAGCCGAAGGATCCCAAGGACCACAAGATCGTCGGCCAGCGCATCAAGCGCGAGGACGTGGCGCCGAAGGTGTTCGCGCAGCAGGACTTCTGCACCGACATCAAGGTGCCGGGCATGCTGCACGCGCGCATGATCCGGCCCGCGGTCGCGGGCGCGGTGCCCGTGAAAGTCGACGAGGCGTCGATCAAGGAGATTCCGGGCGCCAAGGTGGTGTGGAAGGAAGGCTTCCTCGCCGTGCTCGCGCCGCGCGAGTGGGACGCGATCCAGGCAATGGAGAAGCTCAAGGTCGAATGGTCGCAGGCGGCGCCGCCGTTCCCGACCCAGGCCGCGCTCTACGACCACATCCGCAAGGCACCGGTGCGCAAGCGCGACGTCGAGAAGCAGAACGGCGACGTCGACGCGGCGTTCAAGACCGCCGCGAAGGTGATCGAGGCCGAGTACGAGTGGCCGTTCCAGTCGCATGCCAGCATGGGCCCGGCTTGCGCGCTGGTGGAGATCAAGGACGGCAAGGCGACGTGCTGGAGCGGCACGCAGAAGTCGCACTTCGTGCAGCAGGGCCTCGCCTCGATCCTCGAGATGCCGGTCGCGAACGTGCACGTGATCTGGGTCACGGGCCCGGGCTCGTACGGACGCAACGACGCCGACGATGCCGCCATGGACGCGGCCGTGCTCGCCAAGGCGGTCGGCGCCCCGGTGCGCGTGCAGTACATGCGCAACCAGGGCACCGGCTGGGATCCGAAGGGCCCGGCCTCGATCCACCGCGCCCGCGCGGCCCTCGACGCGTCCGGCGCAGGTCATCGCCTACGACTTCGTCAGCAAGGGGTTCTCGCGGGTCGACGTCGACACCAATGGCAGCAAGCCGTTCGACACGCTCGCGGGCCAGACGCTCGGCGTCACGCTCAAATCGGGCGACGGCTTCGGCGTGCCGGCCGAATCCTACGCGTTCCCGAACAAGCGGCTCGCCTGGGAGACGATCCCGCCCCTGCTCGACCGCGCCTCGCCGCTGCGCTCCTCGCACCTGCGCGACCCGGTGGGCCCGCAGATCCACTTCGCGAGCAAGTCGTTCATCGACGAGGTCGCGGCCGCGCTCAACGTCGATCCGATCGAGTTCCGGCTGCGCCACATCAAGGACGCGCGCGACATCGCGCTGATCAAGGCGGCGGCGCAGAAGGCCAACTGGCAGACGCGGCCGTCGCCGCGGCGCGGCCAGACCGGCAGCAAGGTGAATGGCCGCGGCATCGCGTATGCGCAGCGCAACAGCACGCGCGTCGCCGTGATCGCGGAGGTCGAGGTCGATCGCGCGAGCGGCAAGATCTGGGCCCGCAAGTTCACGGTCGCGCATGATTGCGGCCAGATCATCAACCCGGACGGTCTGGAGAAGTGCATCGAGGGCAACATCGTGCAGGGCGTGAGCCGCACGCTGTGGGAAGAGGTCAAGTTCGACCAGAAGACGGTCACCAGCATCGACTGGATGACCTACCCGATCCTCGACATCACCGAGACGCCGGAGACGATCGAATCCGTGCTGCTCAACTATCCCGAGATCGCGCCGTCGGGCGCCGGCGAACCCTCGACCCGCCCGATCGCGGCCGCGATCGCCAACGCGATCTTCGATGCGACCGGCGTGCGCATCCGCCGCGTGCCGTTCTCGCCCGAGAACGTGAAGGCGTCGTTCGTCCTGACGCCGGATGAGCTTCAGCGATGGGGCCGGACGCTCGCGTCCGGCCCTTTCTTATGGGCGGATGGTCGGTTATATCGCTGGCACGTCATCATCCGTCATGCCCGGGCTTGTCCCGGGCATCCCCAAAATCGTCATTGCGAGGCGCGCCACGCGCGCCGAAGCAATCTCGTGCAATCACATCGGGATTGCTTCGCGGAGTTTATCCTTGGGCTCGCCCAAGGCGAGACCCGAGGGCTCGCAATGACGCCGAGTGGGAAGCAGGGAGTCGACATCGTGGAAGCACTCGAATGCGCCGTGATCGGGCCGGGCTGGTGCGGCGGCATCCGCGCCGAGACGCTGGCGCGGTCGGCGCTGTGCAAGAAACTGCACATCGCGGAAATCCGGCCGGACCGTCTCGCCGAGATCAAGGCCCTCACCAATCCGGCGACCGCGACGGCCGACTACCAGGAGATCGTGCGTAACGACAACATCAAGGTCGTCTACATCTGCACGACGCCGGAGAGCACGCACTACCCGATCGCACGCGACTGCCTGCGCGCCGGCAAGCACGTGCTGCTGGAAAAGCCGATCGCCATGGAGCTGTTCGAGGCCGACGAGCTGATCGAGATCGCCAAGCGCAACGGCGTGAAGTTCACCATCGGCTACTCGCAGCGCTTCAACACCAAGCTCGCCTACGCCAAGAAGAAGCTCACCGACGGCACGCTCGGCAAGCCGGTCTCCGTGATGGTCAGCCGCCATCTGTCGCGCAGCCTCGGCAAGAAGATCGCGAGCCGCACGCGGCTCTCGCCCGCCGCGATGGAATCGACCCACGACCTCGACGTCGTGTTCTGGCTGCTGGAGCCCGCGAAGCCCGTGCGCATCTATTCGGCGGGCGCCTACGGCTACATGCAGTCGGTCAACGGCTCCTACGACATCATGTGGTCGACCGTGACGATGGACAACGGCGTCCTGGTCGCGATCGGCGGCGGCTGGAACCTGCCGCCGAGCTACCCGAACTACTGCGCAACCTGGATCGAGATCACCGGCACCGAGGGCGCGCTCTTCCTCGACGACAGCCAGCGCGACAACTGGCTCACCACGGTCTCGGAGGGCACGCGCTTTCCGATGTCGACCATGCCGGGCGAGCAGGTCGACCATGTGTTCGCGGGCCAGATGGGCCCCGAGACGCTGCACTTCCTCGAGTCGGTGATCCTCGACCGGCCGCCGATGGTCGCGCCCGAAGCCGCCCGCCGCGTGATGGAGACGTATCTGGCGGCCGATCTTTCGTGCGAGCTCGGCGAGCCGATCGACCTGCCGATGAACAACCAGGCGCTCTCGGGCGTGCAGGACCTCTACAAGCGGTTTCGCACGCCGGTGTGAGGCCGCGAGCGGCCGCGCACGTCGCTTGTGACGCGCGCATGTTATACTATAACGTAGGTATGAGATTTTCGCTCGCGAGCGCCGGATGGCTTGTCGTCGCGGCCGCTTCGGGATGGGCAACGCCAACCCGCGCGGCCCCGGTCGCGATCGTCGCGGCCGAAAACGTCTATGGCGACGTGGCGGCGCAGATCGGTGGGCCCGACGTCAAGGTGACCAGCATCATCTCGACGCCGCGGCAGGACCCGCACGCCTTCGAAGCGAGCGCCGCGACCGCGCGGGCGCTGGCCGGCGCCGACATCGTGATCCGCAACGGCGCCGGCTACAATTCGTGGATCGAGCGGTTGCTCGCCGGCACCGCGGCGCCGCACCGCAGCGTCATCGTGGTCGCCGACCTGATGCACCGCCAGCCGGGCGACAACCCGCATCTGTGGTACGACCCCAAGACCATGCCGGTGGTGGCCGCCAAGATCGCGGACGACCTGACGGCGCGCAATCCCGCCCACGCCGAGCTCTATCGCGTGCGCCTCAAGGCGTTCTACAATTCGCTCAAGCCGATCACGGATCGCATCGATGCGCTGCGGACAAAGCATGCGGGCACGCCGGTCACCGCGACGGAGCCGGTCTTCGGCGACATGGCGCGCGCCATCGGCCTCGACATGCGCAACACGCGCTTCCAGCTCGCCGTGATGAACGGCACCGAGCCCGGCGCGCATGATCTCGCCGCCATGCACGACGACCTGGCCGGCCACCGCGTGAAGCTTCTCTTCTACAACAGTCAGGTCAGCGCCGGCCTGACGGACCGCCTGCGCGCGCTCGCGCAGACCGCCAAGATTCCGACCGTCGGCATCAGCGAGATCGAGCCGCCCGGCAAGTCCTATCAGCAGTGGATCGCCGACGCGCTCGACGCCGTCGACAAGGCGCTGGCCGGAGGCGGGCCATGAGCGCGATCGCGTGCGACCGCCTCACCATCACGCTCGGCGGGAAGACGATTCTCGCCGACGTCAGCCTGACGATCCGGGAAGGCGAGTTCATCGGCGTGCTCGGGCCGAACGGATCGGGAAAGACCACGCTGATGCGGGCGATCCTCGGCGTGATCCCGATCGCCGACGGCAGCATCCGTGTGCTCGATGCGCCGGTTCGGCGCGGCAATCCGGCGATCGGCTATGCGCCGCAGATGCGCTCGCCGCTCGACCATACGCGCCTGCGCGGCTGGGATTTCGTCGCCAGCGTGGTGGGCGGCCATCGCTGGGGCGTGCCGTGGCACGGGCCGGCCGAGCGCAACGACATCGAGCGCGCGCTGTATCTCGTCGACGCCGCGCATCTCGCGGATCGGCCGATCGCCGAGCTGTCCGGCGGCGAGCGGCAGCGCCTGCTGATCGCCCAGGCGCTGGTCGGCATGCCGAAGCTCCTGCTGCTCGACGAGCCGCTGATCAGCCTCGACCCGCACCACCAGCAGGCCGTGATCGACATGGTGCGCGACATCGCGGGCCGGCTCGAGCTCACGGTCCTGTTCAGCGCGCACGAGATCAATCCGCTGCTCGGCGCGCTCGACCGCGTGCTCTATCTCGGCAACACCCAGGCGGCGCTCGGCACCGTCGACGACGTCATCACGGGGCCGGTGCTCAGCGATCTCTACGGCGCCGAGATCGACGTGATCCGCCTGCACGGCCGCATCTTCGTGATGTCGCACGGCCATGACGTCGAGCATGACGCACACCAGCACGAGCACGGGGATGGGCATGGGCATTGAGCGCGCGGCACGGGTTGGCACGGCGCCAGCGCTCCCTCTCCCCGTTCTTACGGGGAGAGGGTCGGGGTGAGGGGCGCTGAGGTCTCCGCAAACACATCGTCGGTAACGACTCGCGGAGCGCGCCCCCTCACCCCGACCCTCTCCCCCTGAAGGGGGAGAGGGAGAGCTGGCGCAGTGCGGGCGACCAAGATGATCTTCGCCTACGATTTCATGATCGACGCGTTCGCGGCGAGCGGCATCGTGGCCGTCGTGGCGGGCGCGGTCGGGTTCTTCCTGGTGCTGCGCGGGCAGACCTTCGCGGGGCACGCGCTGTCTCATGTCGGCTTTGCGGGCGCAACCGGCGCGGTGCTGCTCGGCCTGCCGCCGCTCGCCGGCCTCACGGGGTTCACGCTCGCGGCCGGCATCGGCATCGGGCTCCTGGGCGATCGCCTGTCGGGCCGCGACGTCGCGATCGGCATGGTGCTGTCGCTGTCGCTCGGCTTCGGCCTGCTGTTTCTGCATTTCTACACGTCGTTCGCGACCCAGGCGACCGCCGTGCTGTTCGGCAATGTGCTGGCGGTCGGCCGCGACACGCTGTGGATACTCGCCGGACTCGGCGCCGTCTGCCTCGCAGGTCTCGCGGCGATCAGCCGCCCGCTGATCTTCGCGAGCCTGCAGCCGGAGGTCGCCGAGGCCAAGGGCGTATCGCCGCGGCTGATCGCGGTGCTCTTCCTCGCCATCGTCGCGATCGCGGTGGCGGAGAGCTCGCAGATCGTCGGCGTGCTGCTGGTGTTCACGCTGATGGTGGGCCCGGCCGCGGCGGCACAGCGGCTCACCCGCGGATTATGGTCCGGCGTGGCGCTGTCGGTGCTGCTCGCGCTGATCGATGCGTGGGGCGGATTGACGCTCGCGTTCTACACGGACTGGCCGACAAGCTTCTGGATCACGGCGCTGAGCGGCCTGGTGTATTTCGCAACGCTGATGGTCGATGGACGACAGTCACACACACTCAGAGCGTAGGCATGGGCACCCTGACCTGCCCCCGGATTTTCGGACCAGCGATAAGTTGAGAGACTGGCTCCCGATTTCGGAGGGAGCGATGCGCAAAGGCCGATTTACAGAAGAGCAGAGGGTGGCGATCATCCGTGAGGCGGATCGCGAGCCGGTGGCGGAGGTGGCCAAGCGGCACGGGATCAGTGGCCAGGCGATCTACATATGGCGCCAGCGGTTCGGCGGCTTCGAGGGGAACGAGGTGCGGCGGCTGAAGCAGCTTGAGGTCGAGAATGAGCGGCTCAAGAAGCTGGTTGCCGAACGCGACCTCGAGATCGAGGTGATGAAGGAAGTAGCGTTAAAAAATTGGTGAGCGTGCCGGCTCGTCGGCGTCAAGTTGCGTATGGCCGGGAGCGAGGTCTCTCGGCGCGACGGGCCTGCACGCTGTTTTCGGTGGGGCGCTCGGCGTTGCGCTACCGAAGCCGCAAGGCGGCCAAGGACGCGGCCGTGATCGCGCGGATGAAGGAGCTGTCGGCGCAATATCCGCGCTGCGGCTACCGCCGCATCCGCATCTATCTCGGCCGCGACGGGCATCGGATGGGCGTGGGGCGCGCCTACCGGCTGTGGCGAGCGGCCAACCTGCAGCTGCCGCGCCGGAGGCCGAGGAAGCGCGTTGCGCTCCCGCGGCCGCGGCCGCAAGCACCGTGCGGGGCGAACCAGGTGTGGTCCTACGACTTCGTGTTCGATCATTGCGCGAACGGCCAGCAGCTCAAGTGTCTCACGGTGACGGACGAGTTCACCAAGGAGGGGCTGGCGATCGAGGTCGATGGCCGCATCCGCTCGCCGCGTGTCATCGATGTGCTGTCGCGCCTCGTGAGTGCACGCGGCGCGCCGGCATTCCTGCGCAGCGACAACGGCCCAGAGTTCGTATCCAAGGCCCTGTTGTCCTGGATCGTCGCACAAGGCATTGGGACGGCATTGATCGAGCCCGGCAAGCCTTGGCAGAATGGCGTCGTGGAGAGCTTCAACGGCAAATTTCGCGACGAGTGCCTGAACCTCGAATGGTTTCGTTCGCGCGCCGAAGCGAAGGTCATCATCGAGGCGTGGCGTCGGCATTACAACGAAGTGCGACCGCATTCGAGCCTCGGCTATCTCACGCCGAACGAGTTCGTGGCTCGACTGAAAAACGCAGCGACCTGCCATGCAACGGGCCAGGGCGCTGCGGTAGGTGGGCCTCCGCGCCCTGGCCCGTTGCATCACCCGCTCCGCAAGGGGCACAGGCAGCAGGTCAGGGACGCCGTCTCAAGCTAACCGTGGTCCGAAGAATTGGGGCAGGCCACCCCCCGAAAAAAATACAATCGATCTGCAATGGGAATGCGACGACATTTACAATGGAAGGCATTGAAAGGCCGAGGAAAACCCGGCGAGCGCAAGAACAATGGAAAACAATGACAAAAACAATGCGAAAAACAATGGATGCAATGAAAAAAGCGGACGTGACTCAACCATAGGTGAGATACAAAAGACCCGCCGACGAGCCGAGGCCGGCGAGCCTGGCACACAAATCCGAGACTAGGATTTCAGCCATCGCCGACTTGGCGCCGAAACGCAAGCACGCGCTCACGTTATCACCGCCGCAATTCGCCGGAATGAGTCGTAGGGTGGGCAAAGCGAAGCGTGCCCGCCGTGACGCATGCGACCGCGTGGGCACGGCGCGCATAGCGCGCCTTTGCCCACCCTACGAAATCACAAAATGAAACTCACCGACCCCAGCGCGCCGAGCTCCTCCGCATCCAGGATCGCGCGGCGCTCGGCGATCTTCAGCATGCCGTGCTGGCGCTTGAGCGTGTAGCGGTACTGGCCGACGAACTCCTGGTGCGCGCCGCCGCGGCGGAAGCGGTGGATGGCGAAATTGGCCGAGGCCTCGATGGTGTCGCCCTCGATCGCGGTGATGCGCACGTTGGTGATCATCCGGCGCGTGCGCGAGGGAGGATACTCGGCGTGGCAGTTCGGGTCCTTGAGGCGGATGATGCGCTCGCGCAGGCGCACGATGTCGTCCGCAATGGTGAACAGCGTATAGCGGTGGTCGGCGTCGGGCTTGTCATTGGGCGGCACGTAATAGGTCGCGTCGTCGGTGAGCAGCTTGAGCCACATGTCGAGCTGCCAGTCGTCGAGCAGCGCGGCCTCGTAATAGAACAGGTCCTCGACCTCGGCGCGCGAGACCGCGTCGGTGAAAGGCGTGTTCACGCGGCTTCCTCCATCAGCTCGTTCCAGCGCCGCCAGAAGACGCGCAGGTGGCCCTCGTCGGTGTCGAGCTGGTCGTCGTTGCGCGCCATGCCGCGCGAGAGATCGTTCCACTCGACGTCGCGCCAGGCCGCAAAGCCCTGCTGCACGTTCTCCAGCGCCGCCACGTCGTCGGGCGTCGCGAAGCCGCCCGGGCCGTAAAAAGTCAGGAACGCATGCAGGCGGCGTGCGCGCTGCGCCTCGGTCTCCTCGACCGGGCCGAGCGCCCAGGCGGTGACGTGCATCCGGTCGGCCGCCACGGGATAGAAGTTGCGCACCGTGACGGACGAGCCGTCGTTGATGACGAGATTGGGGAAGACCACGAGGTTGCGATTGGTGTCGGCGACGCGGGCGGCGCGCGCCTCGCCGAGCCGCCCCACCAGCTCGGCGCGGATCGCGTCGATGTCGGCCTTCGCGTCCTCGCCGTAGACCGAGATCCAGCGCGCGACGGGCCGGCCGCGATAGTTCGGATTGTCGGTGGTCAGATGTCCGTTGCCGAGATCCTTGCCGAGCCCTTTGGTCGGCAGCAGCAGGCCCGAGCCCTTGGGCGGCGCGATGTTGACGCCGGAATTGCGCATGTAGTTGAGCCAGGTCGCGTGCGTCGCGACCAGGTGGTAGTCGTCGACGCTGTTCTCGACCAGCAGCTTCCAGTTCGCCTTGATGTCGTATTCCTGCACGCCCCCGATGATCTCCATGCGGCCGGATGGCGACTGGTCGACGACGAGGTCGATGTAGTCCTTGGCGCCCGCCAGATAGGTGACGAGGTCGGGCGCGTCGCGATCGAAATTGAGGAACCAGAAGTCGCGGTAGGTCTCGAGCCGCGGCACCGCGACAAGGCCCATTTTCGTCTTGTCGAAACTCGGCGGATAAGCCTCCTCGCCCGGCACGTTGCGCAGGCTTCCGTCCACGTTGTAGGTCCAGCCGTGATACATGCAGTAGAAGTTGCGCGCGTTGCCCTCGCGCTCGCGGCAGACGGTGGCGCCGCGGTGACGGCAGGAATTGATCAGGCAGCGGATCTCGCCCGCCCGGTCGCGGCAGAAGATGAGCGGCCGGCCGGCCGCCCAGCGGGTGCGGAAATCGCCCGGGCTCTTGAGCTCGGAGGCGTGACCCACGTAGATCCAGCAGCGGTCGAACAGCGCGCGCTGCTCGCGCTCCAGCACCTCGCGCGATACGAACACCTCGCGCCGCACCTGGAACGACATGGCGGTGCGGTTCTCGACCACCAACGGATGGTTGCGGCCGTTGCGGTACGGGTCGGTACGGTCGTCCATGCGGGCTGCTCCGTTTGCGCATTTATACCGCAGGAGACCGCGCGGTGCACTGTGGTAGGGTTTTGAGATAAACGTCGTCATGGCCGGGCTTGTCCCCGCCATCCACGCCTTGCAGCGCGGCAAAAGCGTGGATGCCCGGGACAAGCCCGGGCATGACGGGGAAAACCAAAGGGAGACGCCGCATGCCGCAGGTCTGGAAATCGCTCGCAACCGTTGCGCTCGTCGCCGGCCTCGCGCTCGTTGGGCGCGCCGGCGCGCAGGAGCTGGCGGTCGGCACCATCGGGGCATCGAGCAACTCGCCGTTCTTCATCGCGGACAAGCGCGGCTACTTCAAGGACGAAGGCCTCACCGTCAAGTTCATCCGCTTCAACTCGGCCGCGAAGGCGATGGCGCCGCTCGGCACCGGTGAGCTTTCGGTCGCGAGCGGCGCGACCTCGGCGGCGCTCTACAACGCGGTCAGGCGCGGCGTCACGCTGCGCATCGTCGCCGACAAGGCGAAGAACCCGCCGGGCTACGGCTTCGAGGCGCTGCTCGTGCGCAAGGACCTGCGCGACGGCGGCAAGATCAAGACGCTCGCCGATTTCAAGGGCCGCAAGATCGCGATCTCGGCCGCCGGCAACAGCGAGGATTTCCTCGTCGACTATGCGATGCGCAAGACCGGGATGACGATCAAGGACGTCGACCCAATCTATCTCGGCTTCCCGCAGCACATCGCGGCGTTCACCAACGGCGGCATCGACCTGAGCCTGTCGGTCGAGCCGAGCATCTCGTCGATCGAGAAGTCCGGCAAGGCGGTGCGCTTCCTCGGCGTCGACGAGTTCTATCCGAACTTCGAGACCGCGGTGGTGTTCTACAGCGAGAAGTTCATCAAGGAGCGGCCGGAGGACGCCAAGAAGTTCATGCGCGCCTACCTGCGCGGCGCGCGCGACTATCTCGACGCGCTCAACGGCGACCGGCTCACGGCGCCGGCGGCGGATCAGGTGATCCCGATCCTCAACGAATATTCGTTCATCAAGAATCCCGACGTCTATCGCGCGATGCGGTCGCACTACGTCGATCCGAACGGCGAGCTCAACGTCGCGGCGCTCAAGGACGCCTGGCAGTATTTCAAGGACGCCAAGCTGACCGATGGTTCGGTCACGGTCGATCAGGTGGTCGATACGAGCTTCGCGAAGTGGGCAGCGGAGCAGTTGGGGCCCTATAAAAAGAAGAACGCGAAGTAAGAATGGCACGGCCTACGGACTCCCTCCCCCGCTTGCGGGGGAGGGTGGGGAGGGGGAAGCCGCTTGCTCGGAGCTAGCGACGCAGGTTGCTTTTCAACTCATCGAGATTTTTGATTCTGTATCGTCATGCGGCGGAGAGGATCCCCGTGGGGCTTCCCCCTCCCCGCCCTCCCCCGCAAGCGGGGGAGGGGGACGCTGGCGCCGTGCGTGGGGCTTTACTTCACAGGCGCTTCGTAGACGACCTTGCCACCGACCATCGTGAGGAGAGGCTTGATCTCCTTGATCTCGCCTTCCGGGACCGTCAGATAATCGCGGTCGAGGACGAGCAGATCGGCGTATCGGCCGACCGTCAGCGAGCCGATGTTGCCCTCCTGGAACACGAACCACGCGTTCGATCGCGTGTGTGCGATCAGCGCTTCCTCCCGCGAGATGGTCTGCCGGTTCACCTTGCGGCCACCGATCATCTCGCCGGTGACGGCAAGACTCAGCGTGTAGAACGGGTTCGATGTCGTGACCGCGGTGGCGTCGGAGCCGAGGCCCCAGTGGATCCCGCTGTCCTGGACGCGCCGGAACGGCGGCATGTCCCAGGCCTTGTCGCCATGGACTTCATGCATGAGGGCGCCCTGGATCAGGGGGCGACTGTGGATCTGCGCACCCATGCCGAGCCGTTTCATGCGCTCGAGCTGCGCCGCCGTGACCTGGTCCAGATGCGAGAATGTCCAGCGCAGTCCCTTGATCGGATGCGTCTTGTTGATCGCCTCGTACTGGTCGAGGAAGGCATCGATGGCCGCTTCCATCTCCACGTGCGAATTGACGTAGAGCCCCTTGGCGGCGAGCGCATCCGCAATCCGGCGATATTGCGCCATATCCTCTGGCCGAGTGTTGCTGGTGGTCCGCAACAACTGCGTCGTAACCGGCCCGTAGATACTCTCGCCCCAGCCGACATTGTCGAAATAGTCGTCACCCTGAAACGGCCTTTGCTCGGCGATCTCCTTGATGACGGCATCGGCCTGGGCCGGCGTCCCCGGCTGGCGGATCGTGGTCCAGAACGCACGAATATTCAGCTCGCCGTGCTGGTCGAGATACCGGAACGGCTCGTAGTGCTTCGCTCCCATTCCGCGGCCGCCGGCGTCCAGCCATGCCGTCACGCCCAGCGAATTGAGGTAGGTGACGAGCTTGCGCGTGTTGGCAAGCCAGGCATCCTGGTCGAACAGGGGAACGCCTGCCGCCACGAACGCGACGCCGCCCCCGCCGCGCACCACGCCGGTCGGCCGGCCCGCCGCGTCCTTCTCGATCGTTCCGTCGGGCGGATTCGGCGTGGCCGCATCGATCTTCAGGGCGGCCTGCGCAGCGCTGTTGAGATAGGAATGATCGTAGATCGCCTGTATCACGACCGGATTGTTCGGGGCGATGCGATCGAGCTCGTCGCGCGGAAAGCCGCGCGGATCGTCGGTGAACTGCTGCTCCGACCAACCGCCGAGCACCGCGATCCACTGGCCGGCCGGCGTCGCCTGCACCCGATCGGCGAGGAGCTTCAGCGCCTGCGCGCGCGACGTGACGCCGTCGAACCGCAATTCGTCGTGCTCGGCGGCGCGGATCCAGTGTGCATGATTGTCGATGAGCCCGGGAATGACGGTGCGGCCCGCGAGGTCCATGACCCGCGTGGCCGGCCCCTTGAGTTTTTCGACAGCCGCGTTGCTGCCGACCGCGACGATGCGCTGCCCGCGGATCGCCAGCGCCTGGGTGATCGAAAAGCGGTCGTCGACGGTGACGATCTTCCCGTTGAGCAGAATGAGATCCGCGTTCTGGGCCACGGCGCCCGCCGTGAATGCGAGCAACGCAACACACGCCGCAAACATACGTATCTTGGATATCATCATTTCCCGCTCCAACGCTCACTTGGAATCCAATATGCCGACCTGATGCGCGAGAGCGATCTCCCGCCGCTCGCGCGCCGACTGCTGGATCGCAAGGGCGACCTCGAGCGTCGCCTTGCCCCAGCGGCCGTCGTGCACGGGCGAGCGTCCGGTCGCGATCGCGGCGCGCATGTCGTCGAGCACGTTGAGCCGGCCCGAATACCGGCCGCCGTCGGGCAGCGCGACCTCGCGCTTGCCCTCCTCCGAATAGACGAAGACGCCGTCCGCGGAGGCGCGCAGGTCGCCGCGCGCGCAGGTCGCGATCGTCACGCCGAAATGCGGCTGATGCGGCGGCTCGCCCTGGTCCGGCGCGCCGTAGCCGACGCTCGAGGTGCGCAGCGCGGCCTCGGGACCCTGGTGCGCGCGCAACGCGCGACGTGAGGCGCCGTGGGCCGCCTGCTTCATCGAGCCGCGTTCGGACACCCAGAAGTGCAGCTCGTCCGAATCGAAGAAATCGTAACCGCTGTAGACCAGCGATGCCGCGACCCCGTTGGCGAACTCGAGGAACGCCGTGCAGTTCGCCTCGGTCGGCCGCGCCGGATCGAGGACGCCGACTTGCGCGCGCACGCTCTTGACCAGCCCGCCGCCGATGAGCCGCACTGTCTCGATCTGATGCGGCACCTGGTTGAACAGGATGCCGCCGCCCTTGCTCGTATCGAGCTCCTCGGGTCGGCGCGGACGATAGAGATAGTTGGTGTAATTCCACGACGCGATCATGCCGAGCGCGCCCATCTCGCCCGACGCGATGATGCGGCGCATCTCGCGCACCGCCGGATCGAACGCGTGGGTGTGGCCGACGATCAGATGCACCTTGGCGCGCTCGGCCGCCACGATGATGCGGTCGCAGTCGGCGAGGGTCAGCGCCATCGGCTTTTCCAGGATCACGTGCTTGCCGCCCTCGGCCGCCGCGATGGCGTGCTCGGCATGGAACTGGTGCGGCGTCGCGATATAGACCGCCTCGACGGCCGCATCCTCGCAGAGCGCGCGCGCGTCCGCGTAGGTGCGTGCATTGAAGTCGCGCCCGAACGCCTCGCGCGGCGCCGCGTGCGGATCGGCGGCGGCGGTGAGCACCACGCCCGGATGGCGCGCGGCGGCCCGCACCATCACGGCGCCCGCCATGCCGAGGCCGATGACGCCGAGGGCGAGCGGGCGCTGGGTCATGATTGCTTCCTTTCGGCCGCGCGGATCGCGGCCCAGACATTGGCGGGCGTCGCCGGCATCTCGATGTGCTCGATGCCGTAGACCGATAGCGCATCGACGATGGCGTTGCCGATGACGGCGAGCGCCGGCGTGATGCCGGCTTCGCCGCCGCCCTTGACCTTGAGCGGGTTGCCGGCGGTCGGGTCCTCGGCGAGCTCGACCGCGAGGCGCGGCACCATGTCGGCGCGCGGGATGGCGTAGTCCATGAAACTGCCGGCGAGCACGTGGCCGGCGTCGTCATGCGCGGTCGTCTCCATCAGGGCCTGGCCGGCGCCCTGCACGATGCCGCCATGCACCTGCCCGTGCAGCACCAGTGGATTGATGGCGCGGCCCGCATCGTCGACCGAGGCGTAGCGGGTGAGCGCCACGGCGCCGGTTGCGGGATCGACCTCGACCTCGGCAACGGCGCAGCCGGTCGGATAGGCCGGGATGCGGCCGTGGAACGTCTCGTCGCTTGTCAGCGGGCGCTTGAGGTCGGGCGGCAACGGCTCGCTCGCGATCGCGCGCGCGACATCGAAGATGTCGAGGCGGCGATTTGACTGCGACGCATGGAAAAAGCCGTCGTCGAAGGCGACGTCGTCCGCCGTCACGCCGATGAGCGCTGCCGTCACGGCGCGCGCCTGCGCGAGGATCCGCTCCGACGTGCGCACCAGCAGCGTGCCGGCGAGCCGCATGGAGCGGTCCGAATGGCTGCCGCCGCCGGTCGGCACGATCGCGGTGTCGCCGGTGACGAGCCGCACCTGCTCGGGCGTGATGCCGAGCTGATCGGCGAGCACTTGCGCAAACGTCGTCTCGTGCCCCTGCCCGGTCGACTGGGTGCCGGCGGCCGCCTCGACCACGCCCTCCGGCTGGACGGTGACGCGCACGTATTCGACCGGGATGCCGACCGGCAACTCGACATAGTTCGAGAGGCCGATGCCCGCGAGCAAGCCGCGCTTCTTCGCGTCGCGCCGGCGCGCCGCGAAGCCTTTCCAGTCAGCAAGCTCGAGCGCGCGCGTCATGTTGCGGCGGAAGTCGCCACTGTCATAGGTGAGCCCGGTCACCGAGCGATAGGGAAGCTGCTTGCGGCGGATCAGGTTGCGCCGGCGCAGCTCGGCGCGGTCGATGCCGAGCCGCCGCGCCGCGATATCGAGCAGCCGCTCGATCACGAAATGCGCCTCCGGGCGCCCGGCGCCGCGGAACGGCGCGGTCGGCACCGTATTGGTGAGGATACCGCGCACGCGCAGATGGGCGAGCGGCACGTCGTAGACGGTCGGCATGACGCGATAGGCGTTGGAGAGCCACACATAGGAGACCGGATAGGCGCCTAGCCCGCCGATGTGGTCGACACTCATCGCCAGGATCCGGCCCTCGCGATCGAGCGCAAGGCGCGCATGGGTGACGAGATCGCGGCCCTGGAAATCGCTGAGAAAGCACTCGGCGCGGTCGCCGAGCCATTTGACCGGGCGCCGCAAGGCGCGCGCCGCAAATGCGACGAGGATCGCCTCGCACTGCGGGTTGTTGCGCAAGCCGAAGCCGCCGCCGACATCGGACGTGACGGCGCGGACGTTTTCGGGCGCAAGCCCGAGCGAGTCGGCGACATTGGTCTTGAGCCGATTCGCGCCCTGGCTGCAGGCGAGCGCCGTGACGGTGCCGCTCGCCTCATCATAGGTGCCGATCGCGGCGCGCGGCTCCATCTGCGCGTTGACGATGCGCTGCGAGCGGAAATCATGCTCGACGACAAGATGCGCCGCCGCGAAGGCGGCCGCGAGCGCCGCCGGATCGCCCAGCTCCTTGTCCATCGCGACATTGTGCGGCGCTTCATCGTGCAGGAGGGGCGCGCCGGACGCGATCGCGTCGCGCACGTCGGTGACGGCGGGCAGCGGCGCGTAGCGCACGGCGACGCGCTCGGCCGCCTCGCGCGCAAGCGCCGCGGTCTCGGCCACCACCATGGCGACCGGCTCGCCGACATAGCGGGCGCGATCGGTCGCGAGCATCGGCTGCGGCATCTCGAAGGCGGGCGGCCCGCGCCAGTCGTGGAACGACGGCTTCTTTACGTCATGGGCGTCGGCCGGCAGCGCAAAGTGCTTGATGCCGCGCCCGCCGGCGGCCGCATAGTCGGCGGCCACATAGACCGCGAGCACGCCCGCGAGCGCGCGCGCCGGCGCCACATCGACGCCGAGGATGCGCGCGTGCGGATGCGGCGAGCGCACGAAGGCGGCATGCGCCTGCCCGGGAAACGCGACATCGTCGGTGTAGCGCCCCTGCCCGGTGACCAGGCGGAAGTCTTCCAGCCGCGGCATCGGCCGGCCGATATATGGCTCGCGCCGATGACCGCGACTCTCTGGCATCGATCCGGAGATCTCCGTTGCGACCGGCTAAAGCGCGATGACCATTCTTCGAATCGTCATCGCGCTTTGGCTTGTTTTTTGAGCATGATCTTTTCCGAAAACCGGCATCCACCCCGGATCACGTCCGGGGCAAGCTGTTTCGGGATCATGCTCTAGATGTTCTCCGGCAGCGGCTTGCCGCGCGTCTCCGGCAACGCCAGCGTCGCGAGGAAGCCGACCACGTAGATCACGCTGATCCACACGGCCGCGGGACCGATGCCGCCGAACTTGGCGATCAGCACCGGCGCGAACAGCGGACCCAGGAACGCGATGAAGCGCGGCATGTTGAACGTGAAGGCCAGCGCGGTCGCGCGCACGCGCGTCGGGAAGAGCTCGGGCAGCCAGACCGGCATCCAGGAATACTGCCCGAGCGTGAAGAGGCCGTTCAGGCCGGCGACGACGAGCAGCAGCGTGAGGTCGTGCGTCCACAGGAACAGGACGGGCGTCATCACCAGCGATACGGCAAAGAATATCAGCGCGACCGGCTTGCGGCCGTAGATGTCGGCCAGGAAGCCGAGGCCGATGTAGCCGATGATGGCGCCGACATTGTAGGTCATGCCCGCGTAAGCCTGCCAGGACTGTGCCGGCAGGCTCGCCTTGGCGGCGACGATGCCGATATAGATCGGCACGAAGGTCGAAATGCCCCACCACGCCAGCGTGGTGGTGAGCGACATCAGGAACGTGATCATCAGGCGCACGCGCACCTTCGGATCGGCGAAGAGCTCGTGCATGGTGAAGCGGGTCAGCGCGTGATCGGCGGCGTCGAGCGTCTGGCCGCTGCGCTTGCGCGCAGTCGCGGCCTGGCGGCGCTTGTTGCGTCTCTTCCCAGACCGGCGATTCAGGAATGCCGCGCCGGATCCAGAGCGTGAAGAACGCCGGAAGGACGCCGATCATGAACATGTAGCGCCAAGCGTCGGGCCCGTGCGAGCCGACGAAATACCAGACGAGCGACGCGGTGAAGAAACCGATGCCGAGCCCGCATTGCATCAGGCCGGCGCCGCGCCCGCGCGCCTTGTCGGGCCACAGCTCGGCCGTGATCGAGGCGCCGGTCGCCCATTCGGAGCCGATCGCGACGCCGACCAGGAAGCGCAGCACCGCGAACGACATCCAGCTCCACGCGAAGGCGCTCAAGCCCGTCATCAGCGCGTAGGCAAGGATCGCGAGCATCATGGTGCGCTTGCGGCCGATGTAGTCGGCCAGCACGCCGCCGATCAGGCCGCCGACGCCCCAGCCGAGCAGCGTGGTCGCGATGACGATGCCGAAATAGGACCTGATCTGCGGGTGGAGGCTCGGGTCGAGCAGCTGGTGCAGCGCGGTGTCGAGCGTAAGGATGACCGCGTAGACCTCGTAGCCATCGAACAGCCAGCCCAGGTTGCTGGCGAGCAGCGTGTTCCACTGGTTGCGGCCGAGCGAGCGGTACCACGGCGCGGACGGCGATGCGGCGGCGGCATTGGCGGACATCTTGACGATCCTCCCCTACGGCAGTTTCTGTCGTTGCGGCGCAGATTAGCAGAATGCCTGCGCGAGGCCACCAGGCGCGGTGACGCGGCGTTTGGCGCGCCGCGCGGGGCGTGCGATGGTCCCGCCCCCGTCATTGCGAGGTGGCCACAGGCCGCCGCAGCAAACCCGATCGGCGAATTCAGATTTGCCTGCCAGCGATTGCTTCGTCGCCTTCGGCTCCTCGCAATGACGTTATGGGTGAATCGGCGACAGGGCCAACAGGGCTATGCGGCGCAAACATAACCGGGTGATCGTGGCGGGCGGCGGGCCGGTCGGATCGGTCGCGGCGCTGCTGCTTGCCCGCGCCGGCATTCCGGTGACCGTGATCGAGCGCGCGCAGGATGTGGTGCGCGACTATCGCGCCTCGACGTTTCATCCGCCGACGCTCGATCTTTTGGAGGAGTCCGGCATCACGGCCGCCCTGGTCGCGATGGGGCTCGCGTGCCCGACCGTGCAGATCCGCGACCGCGAGACCGGCAAAGTCGCGGAGTTCGACATGACGCGGCTCAAGAACGAGACGGCGCATCCCTATCGGCTGCAATGCGAGCAGTTCAAGCTGGTGGGCTTCGTCTATCGGGAGCTGGCGAAGATCCCAGGCATCGACCTGCGCCTCGGCCACGAGGTGGCGGCGATCACGCAGGACGACGACGGCGTCACGGTCACGGCCGAGCATGACGGCGCGCCGGTCGCGGTGCACGGCGATATCGTGATCGGCTGCGACGGCGGGCGCAGCACGGTGCGCAAGCTGATGGAGATTCCGTTTCCGGGGCTGACCTATCCGGAGCATTTTTTGATCGCGGGCACGCGCTTCGATTTCCGCTCCCGCATGCCGGACATCGCGTCGGTGAACTACACGGCCGATCCGGTGCGCTGGTTCATGCTGCTGCAGATCCCCGACATGTGGCGCATCCTCGTGCCGGTGGCGCCGGAGATCTCCGCCGACGACGCCGTGTCGGACGAGAGCCTGCAGTCGAGCCTGCAGAACATCTGCCCGCGGCGCGACGATTACGAGATCGTGGTGCGGGCGATCTATCGGGTGCATCAGCGCGTCGCCGACACCTATCGGCGCGGCCGCGTCTTCCTCGCGGGTGATGCCGCGCACGTCAACAATCCGCTCGGCGGCATGGGGCTCAACGGCGGGCTGCACGACGTGATCAGCCTGACCGACCGGCTGATCGCGTGGTGGCACGGCCGCGCCGACGAGACGATCCTCGACGGCTACGAGCCGCAGCGCCGGCCCGAGGCGATCAACGCCATCCACGCGATCACGGCGCGCAACAAGAAGCTGCTGGAGGAGCGCGATCCGCTGGTGCGGGCACGCAACCTCGACGACATCCGCAAGACCGCCGCGGACCCCGAGCGCAGCTACCAGTACCTGCTCAATTCGGCGATGATTTCCTCATTGCGGCGGTCGGGGATGATCCGGTAAACCGCTGCACCGAATGTCATTGCGAGGCGTGCGCAGCACGCCGAAGCAATCGCGTTCCGCATGGCCAGATTGCTTCGTCGGCCTTCGGCCTCCTCGCAATGACATGCATCAAGCACTCAACCCTCACGGACATCCCTCATGGACGCGCACACCACCGACCATCACCATGGCCCGACCATCCGGGTCGAGGACGACACCTTGGTGCGTGGCCACGGGCGGTTCGTCGATGACGACAATTCCGCGAACCACGCCTACGGATTCTTCCTGCGCTCGCCGCACGCCTTCGCGCGCATCACGCGGATCGATACGAGCGAGGCGCGCGAGGCGCCGGGCGTGCTGGCGGTGCTCACCGCCGCCGACATGAAGGCGGCGGGCGTCGGCAACGTATCGGCGCATCCGCCGCTGCCGGGACGCGGCGGCGCCAAGCTCGTGGTGCCGTTCCGTCCGGCGCTCGCCGAGGAGCGCGCGATGCATGTCGGACAGGCGGTCGCGCTGGTGGTCGCGAGCACGCCGGCGGCCGCGCAGGACGCCGCCGAGAAGATCGCGATCGACTACGAGGAGATGGAGCCGATCGTGGAGGCGGCGGCGGCCGTGAAGCCGGGCGCGACGCAGCTCTGGCCGGAGGCGGCCGGCAACATCGCGATCGACTGGGTCGGCCTCGCCAAGGACCCGGACGCCAACGCGCGCGAGGTCGACGCCATCATCAAATCGGCCGCGCATGTGGCGCGGCTCACCCAGTTCAACCAGCGTATCTTCCCGGCCACCATGGAGACGCGCGGCGCGACCGCGCACTACGACAAGGCGAGCGACAGCTACACGCTGCGCTGCTGCTCGCAGAGCGCCCAGGTGATGCGCGACGGCGTCGCGCCGATCATGGGCCTCAAGCGCGAGCAGCTGCGCGTCATCACCGAGGACGTGGGCGGCGCGTTCGGGCTCAAGACCGGGCCCTATCCGGAATATCCGGCGCTGCTGGCCGCCGCCAAGCACGTCGGCCGGCCGGTGCACTGGATGTCGACGCGCGCCGAAGCGTGCCTCTCGGACAACCAGGCGCGCGACATGCTGACCGAAGGCGAGCTCGCGCTCGACGAGAAGGGCAAGTTCCTGGCGTTGCGCGTGCGCAACCTGGTCAATCTCGGCGCCTTCCTGGGCCCGGTGGGCGCGCATCTCGCGACCAACAATTTCACCCGCTGCTTTCCGGCCATGTACCGGATCACGGCGCTCGACATCCAGGTGCGCTGCGCCTTCACCAACACGATCCCGACCGCGCCGTTCCGCGGCGCCGGCCGGCCGGAGGCGAATTACATTCTCGAGCGCCTGGTCGACGAGGCGGCGCGCCTCACCGGCATCGACCGCGACAAGATCCGCCGACGGAACCTGATCGCGCCGAAGGAGATCCCGTTCAAGACCGCGGTCGGAACGACCTACGACAGCGGCGATTTTCCCACCGTGTTCGACAAGGCGATGACGCTCGCCGATTACGCCGGCTTCGCCAAGCGCCGGCGCGAGGCGGCAAAGCGCGGCAAGCGGCTCGGCTTCGGCATTTCGTGCCTGCTCGAGCACTCGGGCGGCACACCGACCGAGAGCGCGGCGCTCAACTTCACGGACGACGGCGCCTTGATGGTGGTGCTCGGCGTGCATTCGACCGGCCAAGGGCACGCGACCGTCTACAAGCGGCTCGCCGCCGAGCGGCTCGGCATTCCGGCGGAGCGCGTGTTCGTGCGCCAGGGCGATTCGGCGCTCGGCGTCGGCAACGGCGCCTCGGTCGGCTCGCGCTCGACCATGACGGCCGGTACCGCGCTGGTGCGCACGGCCGAGACGCTGATCGAGAAGGGCCGCAAGATCGCCGCCAATGTGCTCGAGGCGGGCGAGCAGGACATCGTCTATCGCGACGGCGCGTTCGTCGTGACCGGTACCGACCGGCGCGTCGGCCTGTTCGAGCTCGCGCACGAGGCGGCCGCGCGCAAGAAACGCGGCGAGATCGAGGAAAGCCTCGACACCCGGCAGACCGCCGACACCCCGCAGACTTTTCCCAACGGCTGCCATATCGCCGAGGTCGAGGTCGATCCGGCGACCGGCGCGACGCAGGTCCTGAGCTACACGGCGGTCGACGACGCCGGCAACATCATGGATCACACGCTGATCGAAGGGCAGGTGCACGGCGCCGTCGCGCAAGGCCTCGGCCAGGCGCTGTTCGAGCACGCGGTCTACGACCCCGACAACGGCCAGCTCGTGAGCGGCTCGTTCATGGACTACTGCATGCCGCGCGCGACCGACATGCCGGCCTTCCGCATCGCCGACGTGATCGTGCCGGCGACCACCAACCCGCTCGGCGTCAAGGGCGCGGGCGAAGCCGGCACCACCGGCTCGCTCGCCGCCATCATGAATGCGATCGCCGACGCAGTGCCGGCCGCCGCGCATCTCGACATGCCGGCGACGGCCGAGAAGGTGTGGAAGGCGTGCCAGGGCGAGTAGCCAGGAGACGTAGGGTGGGTAACCGCGTCTTCGCGGTTGCCCACGCGGTCTGATCGCACCGGTCATGCGCGTGGGCGAAATCGCCACGCGAGGACCGTGCTGGTTGAGAGCAATCTGGCGCGATTTCGCCCACCCTACGGCGCTGCTGGATAGTGCCCCACCGGGAAATGTTGTGACGGCGGACATTTCCCGGCAATATCCGCCGGCATGTCGCCAGGGGCCGCACCTCTTCGTCCGATCGAGAGCGCCGTCGCGGCGGCGCGGCCGGCCATCCGCATTCACGATCTCAGCAAGACGTTCGGCGAGCTGACGGCGGTCGATCGCGTCTCGCTCGACATCGCGCCGGGCGAGTTCTTCATGATCGTCGGCCCGTCCGGGTGCGGCAAGACGACGCTGCTGCGCATCCTCGCGGGGCTCGAAACCGCGACCTCGGGCACGATCGAGATCGACGTGCCGGCGGGCTCCGCGCGGCCGGACAACGCCATGGTGTTCCAGGGCGACTCGATCTTCCCGTGGATGACCGTGTGGCAGAACGCGTCCTACGGGCTGCGCATGCGCAAGGTTCCGGCGGCGCAGGTCCGCGAGACCGTCGGCTACTATCTCGACCGCACCGGGCTCGCGCGCTTCGCGAGCTACTATCCGCACCAGCTCTCGGGCGGCATGCGCCAGCGCGTCGCCATCGCGCGCGCGTTCGCGAACGACCCGCACATCCTGCTGATGGACGAGCCGTTCAGCGCGCTCGACGCGCAGAACAAGCTGCTGCTGCAGGAGGAGCTCCTCCACATCTGGGAGGAGCACAAGAAGACCGTGGTGTTCATCACCCACAGCGTCGACGAAGCTGTGCTGCTCGGCGACCGCGTGATGGTGATGACGGCGCAGCCGGGCCGGATCAAGCAGTTCGTGCCCGTCGGGCTCGAGCGCCCGCGCAACATCATGGAGCTGCAGGGCGCGCCCGAATATGGCGAACTGGTGCACCGCATCTGGGCAAGCCTGCGCGACGAGGTGCAACGGGCGCGCGAGCTCGAGAACAAGATCGAGGCCAGGAAATGACCGTGCAGATCGCCGCGGCGCCGCCGCGCCCATCACGCGCGCTGTCGCTGCGCGACCGCGACCGCATCCTCAGCATCGTGTCGCCGATCGGACTGCTGCTGATCTGGGAGATCGCGGCGCGCCTCGGCGCCATCGACACGCGCTTCTTTCCGGCGCCGTCGAGCATCCTGGCGCTGCTCTTCGAGATGGTGAAGTCGGGCGAGCTGTGGGTGCATACCTGGGCAAGCCTGCAGCGCCTGTTCTGGGGCATCATCCTGGGCGGCATCCCGGCGCTGGTGCTCGGCATCGTGATGGGGCTCAACCGCACGATCCGCGCGCTGGTCGATCCGATCATCGCGGCGACCTATCCGATCCCGAAGAGCTCGATCCTGCCGCTGGCGCTGCTGATCTTCGGGCTCGGCGAGTCGTCGAAGATCTTCATGGTGGCGATCGGCGTGTTCTTCCCGGTCGCGATCAACGCCACCACGGGCGTGCGCGAGATCAACAAGATTTATCTCGACGTCGGCCGCAACTACAAAGCCGACCGCTGGAACATGTTCTGGACCATCGCGCTGCCGGGCGCGCTGCCGGTGATCATGACCGGGTTCAAGCTCGGCATCGGCATTGGGCTCATCTTGATCGCCATCGCCGAGATGATCGGTGCCAAGAGCGGGCTCGGGTACCTCATCTGGAGCGCATGGGAGACGTTCGATGTCGAGCAGATGTATGTCGGCCTGTTCGTGATCGCGCTCATCGGCTTCACGCTCACGGTCGCGCTCAACGAGCTGGAGCGACTTATCATCCCGTGGAAGACCGCATGAGCGTCATCGCATCATCCCTCGACGAGGCGCTCGACGCCATCACGGACGGCTGCCTGCTGGCGGTGCCGCGCGAGGTCGCGGGCGTGCCGATGGAGGCGACGCGCGCGCTGATCCGGCGCGGCGTCAAGCGCCTGCATCTCGTCGCGCTGCCGACCTCGACGCTGCAGGCCGATCTCCTGATCGGCGCCGGCGCGATCGAGACGCTGGAGACCTCGGCCGTGAGCCTCGGCGAGTTCGGCGCGGCGCCGCGCTTCACCGACGCCGTGCTCAACGGGCGCATCCGCATGCTCGACGCGACCTGCCCGGCGCTGCATGCGGCGTTCCAGGCCGGCGAGAAGGGCGTGCCGTTCATGCCGCTGCGCGGCATCCTCGGCTCCGACGTGCTGAAATTCCGCCCCGACTGGCGCGTGATCGACAATCCGTTCGGCAATGCGGACCCGATCGTGCTGCTGCCGGCGATCAAGCCCGACGTTGCGCTTATCCACGCGCCGATGGCCGATCGCGCCGGCAACGTATGGATCGGCCGCCAGCGCGAGCTCGCCACCATGGCGCATGCGGCGGCGAAGACCATCGTGACGGTGGAGAAGATCCACGACGGCGACCTCCTGGCCGACCCGGTGCTCGCCGCCGGCGTGCTGCCGGGCTTCTATGTGGAGCGGATCGCGGTCGCCGAGAACGGCTGCTGGCCGCTCGGGCTGCCGGACCACTATGCGGCGGATCTCGCGCATCTCGCGGCTTACGCGAAGCTGGCGGCGAGCGCGGAGGGGTTCGCGACGTATCTGGATGAGCATGTGTATGCGCGCAGAGCGGCGTAGTTTCTTGCCACACGCACGGCGCCTGCGCCCTCTCCCCCGCTTGCATCCGAAATCGGGCTTGCCCGATTTCGGCACTATTTGTTGGTCGAAGTCGGATACATCCGACTTCGACTGGAGAGCCAGAGAGGGGGAAGCCGCTTGCTCAGCATTCGCGGCTTCCCCCTCCCCACCCTCCCCCGCAAGCGGGGGAGGGGGTGCAGGCGCTGCGGCAAGCGGCTCGGAGCGATGAGTTCGTATCGTCCCGAAGAGCTGCTCGCCGACGTCATCGCGCGGATGATCGGCGACGTGCGGCATGTCGCGGTCGGCAATGCGTCGCCGATTCCGGCGACCGCGGCGCTGCTCTGCCGCGCGCGCGGCCACGGGCGGCCCTATGTGTCGCTGCTGCAGAGCCGCAAGCACAATTTCTTCACCGACGGCGGGCGCGAGCTGTTCGACTGCGCGGGCCAGGGGCGCGTCGACGTGTTCTTCCTCTCGGGCGGCGAGATCGACGGCGAAGGCAATATCAACCTGGTGAGCATCGGCGAGCACGACCATCCGAAGGTGCGCTTTCCGGGCTCGTTCGGCTCGGCGCATCTCTACTACGTGGTGCCCAAGGTGATCCTCTTTCGCACCGAGCATTCGCGCCGCACGCTGGTGCCGCGGGTCGGCTTCATCAGCGCGCCGGGCGCGAGCCCCGACAACGTCTATCGGCCGGGTGGGCCGATCGGGCTCGTCACCAACCGGTGCGTCTTCGGCTTCGACAAGGCGCGCCGCCGGTTCCGGCTCGACAGCGTGCATGCGGGCCACACGGTCGAGGAGGTCGTCGAGCATACGGGCTTCGACTTCGACCGGCCCGCATCGGTTCCGCAGACCGAACCGCCGTCGGCCGAATCGCTGCGGCTCATGCGCGACGTGGTGGCGCCGGAACTCGCCGAGGTCTACCCGCAGTTCGCGGCCGCCGTGTTTGGGCAGACTGCCGCGCATTCGGCCTGACGATTCGCCCCGATTCGCGTTATCATGACGGCAAGTCCTGCGGGCGCCTGTCGGGGTATGAGGAATTCGGTGCCGAAGGTCGATCGACGCGCTTTTCTGGTGAGCGTCGCCGCGGCTGGCGGCACACTGTCGCTCGGCTTCGACATTCCGTTTGGCTCCGCGGCCCGCGCCGACGAGGGCGCGCCCGAGATCACCTGCTGGATCGTGATCGCGCCCGACGACCGCGTGACCGTCCGCGTCGCGCGCTCCGAAATGGGCCAGGGCATCTTCACGGCGCTGCCCATGCTGGTCGCCGAGGAACTCGCCTGCGACTGGGGTAAGGTCGCCGCCGCCTTCGTGGCGCCCGAAGAGAATTTGCGCCGCAAGCGCATCTGGGGCGACATGTCGACCGGCGGAAGCCGCTCGATCCGCTCCTCGCAACAGTTCCTGCGCAAGGCCGGCGCGACCGCGCGCGAGATGCTGATCGCCGCCGCGGCCGCGCGCTGGGGCGTGCCGGCGACGGAATGCACTGCCCAAAACGGCGTCATCACCCACCGGCCGAGCGGCCGCACACTGCGCTTCGGCGAGGTCGCGGCGGCCGCCGCCGCGCTCGCGCCGCCCACGTCCGTGCGGCTCAAGGAGCCGCGCGACTGGACGTTGATCGGCACGCGGCGCAAGCGGCTCGAGGTCGCCGACAAGGTCACCGGCAAGCCGATCTACGCGATCGACGTGCGGCTGCCCGGCATGCTCTACGCCGCGCTCGCCCAATGCCCGGTGTTCGGCGGCAAGCTCGCCTCCGCGGATACGGCGAAGGTCACGGGCCGTAAAGGCGTGCGGCAGGTGGTGACGTTCGACGGCGCCGTCGCGGTGGTGGCGGAGAGTTGGTGGCGGGCGAAGACCGCGCTCGACGCCATGCCGGTCACGTGGGACGCGGGCGCGAACCGCGCGGTCACGAGCGGCACGATCGCCGCGATGCTGCGCGCGGCACTCGATGCCGCGGACGCCGAAGCCGGCGTCGGCCGCGAGGAGGGCGACGTCGCCGGCGGCCTCGCCCACAGCTCTACGCGGATCACGGCCGACTACCACCTGCCCTATCTGGCCCATGCGACGCTCGAGCCACAGAACTGCACCGCCCATGTGGTCGGCGACCAGGTCGCGATCTGGGTGCCGACCCAGCACGGCGAATCGGCGCTCTCGGTCGCCGCGCAGGCGGCCGGCGTGCCGCCCGCCAATGTCCGGGTGCACAAGATGATGCTGGGCGGAGGATTCGGCCGGCGCGGCATCGTGCAGGACTTCATCCCGCATGCGGTGAAGATCGCGAAGGCGGTCGGCGCGCCGGTGCAGACCATCTGGTCGCGCGAAGAGGACATGCGGCACGATTTCTACCGGCCCACCATGATGGCGCGCATGACCGCGGGCCTCGACGCGGCCGGCCACCCGCAGGCCTGGCACGTGCGGCTCGCCGGCAACTCCATCATCCACACGCTGTTCGCCGGCGGCTCCTTCGGCGGCGGGATCGACCGGCAGGCGCAGGAAGGCTTCACGGAGGACATGCCGTATGACGTGCCGAACTATCGGGTCGACTTCGTCGAGCGCAACGCCCACGTGCCGGTCGGCTTCTGGCGCGGCGTGAGCCACACGCAGAACTGCTTCTTCAAGGAGAGCTTCATCGACGAGATGGCCCACGCGGCGGACCAGGACCCGTATCTCTTTCGCCGTCGCCTGATGGGGCGGCATCCGCGCGCGCAGAAATTCCTCGGCGTGCTCGACGCGGCCGCACAGGCGGCGAACTGGGGCGAGCCGGCGCCGGCAGACACCTTTCGCGGGATCGCGGTCGAGCAGGTCGACGATGCGTTCATCGCGGCGGTGGCGGAAATCGCGATCGGCGCAGACGGCGCGCTCAAGGTCCATCGCTTCGTCTGCGCCATCGACCCGGGCCAGATCGTGAACCCGATGACCGTCGAGATGCAGATCGCGAGCGGCGTCGCGTTCGGCCTGACGGCGGCGCTCTACGGCGAGATCACCATCGCGGGCGGGCGGGTCGCGCAGAGCAATTTCCACGATTACGGCATGCTGCGCATGGCCGAGATGCCGAAGGTCGAGACCGTGCTGGTCCCGTCGGGCGACTTCTGGGGCGGAGTGGGCGAGCCGCCCTCGGCGATCGTCGCGCCGGCGCTGTGCAACGCCATCTTCGCGGCGACGGGTAAGCGCATCCGCTCGCTGCCGCTGATGCACCACGATTTACGGAAGATTTGACGGAGCGAATAGCGAATAGGGAGTAGCGAATAGCGGCTGGGCACCCTCGGTCGACTATTCGCTACTCGCCACTCCCTATTCGCCACCCATCCATGGTCACGCACGAATGTGACGCAAGGGCCTTTTTTGAGCCGCTCAAATCAAGCTATGATCCGCGCCCTGCGCCGCATGTGGCGGCGAGTGCCCACCCGCTGAGCCGGTCAGGCGTGACCCGTATTCGGTGACCAGGAGGAATGGATGATAAAACTCACCATCAACGGCAAGACGCACGAGGTCGATGTCGAACCCGATACGCCGCTCCTGTGGGTCGTTCGCGACACGATCGGGATGACCGGCACCAAATACGGCTGCGGCATCGCGCAATGCGGCGCCTGCACGGTGCATCTCGACGGCGAGGCGGTGCGCTCCTGCGGTCTCGCGGTGAGCGACGCGGCCGGCAAGCAGATCACCACCATCGAGGGGCTCGCCCAGAACGGCAAGCTGCACAAGGTGCAGCAGGCGTGGATCGACAATGACGTGCCGCAATGCGGCTATTGCCAGAGCGGCATGATCATGGCGGTCGCAGCCCTGCTCAAAAAGAATCCGAAGCCGACCGACGCCGAGATCGACGACGCGATCACCAATATCTGTCGCTGCGGCACGTACCAGCAGGTGCGGGCCGGCATCCACGACGCTATTGCGAACGCTTGAGCGGGGAGGATGCCATGAATTACATGCCGAAAATCAACCGCCGTTCCTTTGTGCTCAGCAGCGCCGCCGCGGGCGGCGGGCTTGCACTCGGTTTTGCGATCCCGTTCGACGCCGCGCAAGCGGACACGAACGGATCGGAAGTCAACGCCTGGGCTGTGATACGGCCGGACGAAACGGTCGTCATCCGCATCGCCCGCTCCGAGATGGGCCAGGGCACGCTCACGGGCCTTGCCCAGATGGTGGCCGAGGAGCTCGGATGCGACTGGTCGAAGGTCACCTACGAGTTTCCGACCCCCGGCGAGAACGTGAAGCGCAAGCGCGTGTGGGGCGACTTCTTCACCGCCGGCAGCCAGGGCATCCGCTCGTCCAACCAGATCGTGCGCAAGGGCGGCGCCGCCGCGCGCATGATGCTGGTGTCGGCGGCCGCGGATGAGTTGAAGGTGCCGGCCGCCGAGCTCACGGTCGCCAATGGCGTGATCTCGCACAAGGGGTCGGGCAAGACGGTCACGTTCGGCAAGGTCGCGGCCGCGGCCGGAAAGCTGACGCCGCCCGCCGACGCCGACATCAAGCTCAAGGACCCGAAGGACTGGACGGTCATCGGCCAGCCGAAGAAGCGGCTCGACACGCCGCTCAAGGTCAACGGCGCCGCGATCTACGGCATCGACATCCGGCTCCCCGACATGCTGTACGCCGCGATCAAGGCCTGCCCGGTGAACGGCGGCACGCTCAAGAGCTATGACGAAGCCAAGATCAAGGAGCCGCAAGGGCTTCAAGAAGGTCGTCAAGGTCGAGGACAACGCGGTCGCGGTGATCGCCGACAGCTGGTGGCGCGCCAAGACCGCGCTCGAGGCGATGCCGATCACCTGGGACGAGGGCCCGAACGCCAAGGTATCGAGCGCGTCGATCGCGGCCTGGCTCAAGGAAGGCCTCGACGTTCCCGACGGGCTCGTCGGCAACAAGACCGGCGACGCCAAGGATGCGCTGGCGAAGGCGGCCAAGAAGGTCGAGGCGACGTACGCCTATCCGTACCAGCACCACGCCACCATGGAGCCGCAGAACGCGACCGCGCGCTACACGGACGACAAGTGCGAGGTATGGACCTCGACGCAGAACGCGGAAGCGGCACTCGCGCTGGTGTCGGAGACGAGCGGCCTGCCGATCGCCAAATGCGAGGTCTACAAGACCTTCCTGGGCGGCGGCTTCGGCCGGCGCTCGACATCGCACGACTACGTCAAGCAGGCGGTGCTGATCTCCAAGCAGATGCCGGGCACGCCGATCAAGCTCTTGTGGTCGCGCGAAGAGGACATGATCCACGGCTGGTACCACCCGGTCACCCAGTGCAAGCTCACGGCCGGCTTCGACGCGGACAAGAACTTGACCGCGATGCACATTCGCATCTCGGGCCAGTCGATCCTCGCGACCGTCATGCCGGCGCGCATGCAGGAGGGCCGCGACCCCGCGACCTTCTCGGGCTTCTATCCGGGCGGCGCCGAGGCGGCGTTCGGCTACGACGTGCCGAACGTGCTGGTCGATCACTCCATGCGCAACCCGCACATCCATCCGGGCTTCTGGCGCGGCGTGAACATCAACCACAACGCCATCTATCTCGAATGCTTCATGGATGAGCTCGCGAAGGAAATGGGCGTCGATCCGCTCGAGTTCCGGCGCAAGAACATGGCGAAGCATCCGCGGCACCTGGCGGTGCTCAATGCGGTTGCCGAGAAGATCGGCTGGGGCACGCCGCCGCCGCCCGGCATCCACCGCGGCCTCGCCCAGCACATGGGCTTCGGCAGCTATATCGCGGCCGCCGCCGAGGTCTCGGTCGACGGCAAGAAGGTGAAGATCCACCGCATCGTCGGCGCGACCGATCCGGGCTACGCCGTCAATCCGGCGCAGATCGAGCGGCAGATCGCGGGCTCGTTCGCCTTCGGGCTCACGGGCCTCTTCCTTGGCGGCATCGAGGTCAAGGACGGCCGCGTCACGCAGGAGAACTTCGACACCTACGACGTGATGCGGCTCGCGCAGATGCCGAAGGTCGAGTCGATCGTGATGCCGTCGCACAGCGGCGTGTGGGGTGGCGTCGGCGAGCCGACCATCTGCGTCGCGCCGCCGGCGGTGCTCAACGCCATCACGGCCGCGACCGGGACGCGCTACCGCACGTTCCCGCTGCGCGATCACGGACTGACGCTGGCGTGATGAAGCGGTAGGGTGGGCAAAGCGAAGCGTGCCCACCGCCGCGTGGGCACGGCGCTTCGCGCCTTTGCCCACCCTACGAAATGGGGAAGCGATGATGCGCACCCCGATCGATAGGCGTCGGTTGCTGAGGACAACGATGGCGGCCGCAGCGGCCGCCATTGCGTCTCCGCATGTCCGCGCGCAAAGCGCTGGGCCGCGCGTCGTCGTGGTCGGCGGCGGCTTTGGCGGCGCGGCCGCTGCGCGGTCGCTGCGCAAGAATGACTCGCGTTTCGCCGTCACGCTGGTCGAGCAGAACCGCACCTACACGGCGAGCCCGATGAGCAATGCGGTGATCGCCGGCTTGCGCGATCTCTCGGCGCAGCAATTCGGCTACGACAAGCTTGCGCGCGACGGCGTCACGCTGGCGCTGTCGGCCGCGACCGCGATCGACCCGCATGGGCGCAGCGTGACGCTCGCGGACGGCACGAAGCTCGCCTACGACCGGCTGGTGGTCTCGCCCGGCATCGATTTCCGCTGGGACGCGATCGCGGGCTATGACGAGGCGGCCTCCGCCGTCATGCCGCATGCCTACCGGGACGCCGACCAGATCGCGCGGCTGCGCCGGCAGCTCGAACTCGATGGAGGACGGCGGCCTCGTCGCGATCGCGTCGCCGGTCAACCCGGCACGCTGTCCGCCGGCGCCCTACGAGCGCGCGAGCCTGATCGCGTATTATCTCAAGCGCAACAAGCCGCGCTCCAAGATCGTCATCCTCGACGCCAAGGACAATTTCCCGATGCGCGAGCTGTTCGAGGAGGCCTGGAAGTCGCTCTATCCGGGCCTGATCGAATGGATCCCGGTGGGATCGAGCGGGCTCGTCACCGAGGTCGACCCGAAGACACGCACGCTCACGACCGACTTCGACAAGTACAAGGCGGCGGTCGCCAACGTGATCCCGCCGCAGAAGGCGGGCCGCGCGGCCGAGCTCGCCGGCGTCGCGGATCGCACCGGCTGGTGCCCGGTCGACCCGATGACATTCGAATCGAAGCTGCAGCCGAACGTGCACGTCATCGGCGACGCCGCGATCGCGGGCGCGATGCCGCGCTCGGCCTCGGCGGCGCAGTCGCAAGCGGATATCTGCGCCGGCGCGATCGCGGCGCTGCTCGCCGGCAAGATCGCGGCGGCGCCGACGCTGAAAAGCTCGTGTTTCAGCCTGATTGCACCGGACTATGCGATCTCGCAGCGAAGCACCTTCCGCCCCGCCAACGGCCAGTACGAGGAATCGCCGCCCGGCATCGTGGTGAGCCCGCGCAATGCGGCGCCATCGGTGCGCAGCGGCGAGGCGAAGGAGGCGGACGCGTGGTTCGCCGCGATCACGGCCGCGGTGTTCGGATGAGGGTGCGGCCGGCGTTCGCCGCGCTCATCTACGCCGCGCTTGCGGCCGGCGCGCACGGCCGTGCCGATGCGCTGCGTCCCTACACGATCGTCGGCGATGCGATTCCGGCATCGCTGACCGGCGCCAAGGGCGATGCGGCGCGCGGGCGCGCGATCGTGATCAACCGGAGCGTCGGATTGTGCCTGCTGTGTCATTCGGGTCCCTTTCCGGACGAGCGGTTCCAGGGAAATATGGCGCCGGACCTCAAAGGGGCCGGCGCGCGTTGGTCGGAAGGCGAGCTGCGGATGCGTATCGTCGATGCCCGCCGGCTCAATCCGACGACCATCATGCCGCCCTACTACGTGGTCGACGGCATGAACCGGGTGGTGCCGTCGCTGCGCGGCAAGCCTATATTGAGCGCGGAACAGATCGAGGACGTGGTCGCGTTCCTGGCCACGCTGAAGGACTGAAAATCATGCGGAGATCGCCATGAGCATCGGCATGAGCACCGCCATGAGCCCTGACCGCACAGGCGCAACCCGCCGCGAGCTCCTGCTCGCCGGTGCCGCCGGCATCGGCGCCATGCTGATCAAGATCGAGCCCGCCGCCGCGACGCCGGACACCATGCAGCGGGCGATCCGCCAGGTGGTCGGCGAGGCGCCGGTCCGCAAGGGCAAGGTCACGCTCGACGTGCCGACGCTGGTCGAGAACGGCAATTCTGTCGCGCTCACGATCGAGGTCGCAAGCCCGATGACCGCCAAGGACCACGTCAAGGCGATCCACGTGTTCAACGAGAAGAACCCGCTGCCCAACGTGGTGAGCGCCCATCTCGGGCCGCGCGCCGGCCGCGCCAAGATGACGACCCGCTTCCGCCTCGCCGACACGCAGACGATCGTGGCGATCGCGGAATTGAGCGACGGCACCTTCTGGTCGGCCTCGGCCGACGTGATCGTCACGCTGGCGGCCTGCCTGGAGAACCTCGACTGATGGCGCGCGCTCTCATCAACGTGCCGCCGAAAGCCACGCGCGGCCAGGTCATCGAGATCAAGACGCTGATCTCCCACATCATGGAGACCGGTTTCCGCCGCGACAACGTCGGCAAGCCGATCCCGCGCAACATCATCACGCAGTTCACCTGCACCTATAACGGCCAGGAGATCTTCAGCGTCGATCTCTATCCGGCGATCGCCGCCAACCCGTTCATCAGCTTCTTCACGGTCGCGACCGAGACCGGCACCATCGCGTTCGAATGGACCGGCGACAACGGCTTCCACGAGACCGCCTCGGCGAAGATCACCGTCGAATGATAACGCTTATCCAAACCACGGCCGTCATCGCCCGCGAAAGCGGGCGATCCAGTAACCCGTGACGGTTCGTACTGGCGTCGCCGTGCCACACATGTCGCTCCGGTGGTTACTGGATGGCCCGCTGTCGCGGGCCATGACGATGCGAGTTTGTGTTGGGCTTTTTGCGCTACTGGCATTCTCAGCCGCCGACATCCCGCCCGACCAGCGCCGCTCGGGCTATGCGGACCTCGGGCCCGAGACCAAGGCAATGGAGGACGACGACACGGCCAACCCGGCGATGCTCTGGGTGCTCGACGGCGAGGCGCTGTGGAACGCCAAGGCGGGCAGCGCCAACAAGTCGTGCGCCGATTGCCACGGCGATGCGGCGCAAAGCATGAAGGGCGTCGCCGCGCGCTATCCGGCATTCGACGCCAAGGAGAGCATGCCGGTCGATCTCGAGGAGCGCATCAACCTGGAGCGCCGCGACAGGCAGAAAGCGCCGCCGCTGAAATTCGAGAGCCACGACCTGCTCGCACTCACGGCCTATATCGGCAACCAGTCGCGCGGCATGCCGATCGCGCCGCCGGACGACCCGCGGCTCAAGCCTTTCATCGCGCGCGGGCGCGCGCTGTTCGAGGCACGCCAAGGCCAGATCAACATGTCGTGCGCGCAGTGCCACGACGACAACTGGGGCAAGAAGCTCGCCGGCAACGTCGTGCCGCAGGGGCAGCCGACCGGCTACCCGGTCTACCGCCTGGAATGGCAGAGCCTCGGCTCGCTGCAGCGGCGGTTGCGCAACTGCATCGTCGGCATGCGGGCCGAGCCGTACGAGTACGGCTCGGCCGAGTATGTGGCGCTGGAGACGTTCCTGATGCAGCGCGCGGCGGGGTTGAAGATGGAAACGCCCGGCGTGCGGCCGTAGCTCCGCGGTTGTCATTGCCCGCGAAAGCGGGCAATCCAGTAGCCCCTGCGCCCGTGACATCGCGTTGCATCAATCGCACCCTCACGGCGTACTGGATGCCCCGCTTTCGCGGGGCATGACGACGGAGTGTTTGTCGCGCATGCCCCCCATCATCGACTGCCATGCTCATATCGTGCCGCCCGAGATGTGGCGCACGATGCAGCGCGACGGCGCGCGCTACGGCGTCGAAACCTGGGACGACGGCCAGCGCCGGATGATCCGGCTCGCCGGCTCGAGCTACGTGCGGCCGATGTACATGCCGCTCACCGCGACCGACGAGCGCATCGCCACCATGGACCGCCAGAGGGTCGACCGGCAGGTGCTCTCCGGCTACATCGATTTCTCCGGCTACACGATGCCGCTCGACCTCGGCACGCGCTTCGCCGAATTGCAGAACGAGACGATCGCGGCGGTCGTCGCCGCCAACCCGACGCGCTACCTCGGCGCCGCCAACGTACCGCTGCAGGACGCCGCGACGGCGATCAAGGTGATGGAGCGCGCGCGGCGCGACTACGACTTCCGCGCCGTGCAGGTCGCGCCCTATTTCGGCGGCAAGAAATTCCTCGACGATCCGGCGCTCGATCCGTTCTGGGCGGCCGCGCAGGAAATGGGAACGCTGATCCTCTTCCACCCCTACGACGAGCAGCCGGCCGCCAGCCTGAGCGACTACTTCCTGCACAATTGCATCGGCTATCCGCTGCAGACCACGATCGCGGCGGTGCGCATGATGTTTTCGGGCGTGTTCACGCGCTTCCCGAACCTGCACATGCGGCTGCCGCACGCCGGCGGCTTCCTGCCCTACCAGATCGAGCGCTTCCATCACGCCGCCGATTTTCGCCCCGAGCCGCGCTCGCGCGGCTTCAAGGGCGATCCGCTCGACGTGCTCAAGCGGCTCTACTACGACACGGTCACATTCAGCCCGACGACGCTGCGCTATCTGGCCGATCTCGTCGGCGCCGACCGGCTCCTGCTCGGCAGCGATTTTCCCTTCGAGATGGGCGACCCCGATCCGGTCGGGACCGTGAAGGCAGCGATCGCGTCCGAGCATCACGAGAAGGTGCTGGGCGGCACGTTGGCGGGCCTGATGTGTCTCGATCACGCGTGCGGCTGCTCGTAGGCCGGGAACGATAGCGGGAGCCGCCATGACGCTTCGTCGACGCCGATTGCTGGGGTTTGCCGCGATGGCCGCTGCCCTGCCGATTCTCATGCGAACCGCACGCGCGCAGGGTTTTCCGGCGCGTCCCCTACGCCTCGTCGTCGGCTTCCCGCCCGGCGGCCCGAACGACACGTTGGCGCGGCTGATCGCCGAATGGCTGTCGCGCCGGCTCGGACAGCCGGTCGGCGTCGAGAACCAGCCGGGCAATGCCGGCAATATCGCGACCGCCGCGGTCGTGCGGGCGGCGCCGGACGGCCACACGCTGCTGCTGGTCGGGCCCGCGAACGCGATCAGCGCGTCGACGCCCGAGAAGCTCGACTTCGTCTTCCTACGCGATATCGCGCCGGTCGCCGGCATCACGCGCGAGCCGCTGGTGCTGCTGACGCATCCGGCCGTGCCGGCCAAGACGACGGCGGAGCTGATCGCTTACGTCAAGGCCAATCCCGGCAAGGTGCGCCTGGCATCGACCGGCACGTGGAGCTCGCCGCACGTGACGGGCGAGCTGTTTCGCATGCTCACCGGCATCGCGGTGGAGATCACGCAATACGGCGGCGGCGGCCCGGCGCTCAAGGCGCTGTCGGCCGGCGACGCGCAGATGATGTTCGAGCCGATGTCGGCCGCGATCGGTTTGGTGCGCGCAGGCAAGCTGCGCGCGCTTGCGGTCACCACCACGATGCGCAGCCCGGCGCTGCCGGATGTCCCGCCCGTCGCCGACACGGTGCCGGGCTTCGAGGCGAGCGCCGCAACCGGCATCGGCGTGCCGCACGGTACGCCGGACGCGATCGTCGCGCGGCTGAACGCCGAGATCAACGCGGCGTTTGCGGATGAGGCGATGCGCGCGAAGCTGCTCGACACGGGCGGGATGGTGCTGCCGGGAACGCCGGCGGAATTCGGCAAGCTGCTGGCAGACGAGACCGAGAAGTGGGGCAAGGTGGTGCGGTTTGCACGGGGCATGCACTGAGGTGGGGCTCCCTCCCCGTTCTTACGGGGAGGGGGAAGCCACAAGCGCATGAGCAAGCGGCGCCCCCTCCCTACCCTCCCCCGCAAGCGCTGTCGTGTGCACACATCTGATTCGTGCGAGGTCGCCTGCGAAGCGAAAAACGTGAGTCATCAGAGTCATTTCGCCCGTTTTCGCAAACATCGCATGGCTCAAGGGGTGGGTTCACGTAACCTATTGATCCGGAGTCTCTGTTCGAGATGTGTGAATCCAATCCCCCGCAAGCGGGGGAGGGTATGCGCGCGAGGCGCAAGCGGCGAGCAAGCGCCTCGAGTCTTCGCAGCGCTTATCTCCCGTTCGACTTCGGCGCCTCCTGCTTCAGCTTCTCCAGCGCGTCCGGCATCATGCGGCCGAACAGGGAGCTGAGCAGCGCGGTCGGGATCAGGCCGCCACCACTGTTTGCGCCGTCCTGGCCCTGCGTGCCCGACATCAGGAATTGCGGCACCAGCGGCTGGTTGATCTTGGTCAACGCGTCGGCGAAGCGGGCGAAGTTCTGCTCCGCCAGCCGATACTCGGGGCCGCCATAGGCGTCGACCGCGAGCTTGGTCGACTGCGCCGTGGCGGTGCCGATCGAGAGCGTGCGATCCGCCTCGCCTTGGCCTTCGAGCCGCGATTTCTCGCCACTCGCGGCGGCGGTGACCTTGACGGTCTCGGCGTCCTTCTGGGCACGCGCGAGCGCGGCCGCGCCCTCGTTCTCGTGCACCTTGATCTGGATCAGCGACTGGGTGAGCGCGGTTTGCGCCGCGGCGGTCGCCTTCGCTTCGTTCAAGGTGCGCTCCTGCACGGCGGCCTTCTCCTGCTCCTGGAAGGTCGTGACCTGCTCGCGCGCGACCTGGCGGGAGCGGAGCTGGATCAGGATGTTCTCGATCGTCTGGTCGCCGGCCGAGGCGCGCGGCGTGCCGATCAGCACTTCCTGCAACTCGAGCGAATAGGCCTCGAACTTGGTCTTCATCTGCTCGGCCGATTCCTCCTGGATGGCGGCGCGGTTCTGCAACAGCTCGATCAGCGTCATCTTCTGCGCGATGTTCTTGAAGAACGCGCTGACCATCGGGTCGAGCGTCTGCTCGACCAGCTTCTTCACGTCGCCGAAGCGTTGGATGATCATCGGCGCCTTCTTGTAGTCGATGTGCATCACGACGGAGAGCGGCAGGGTCGGCTCGAACGCATCCTTGGTGATGAGCGAGATCTCGGACAGGTTCTCGTCGAGCTTCATCTGGCTGGTCTCGCCACGCACCCACTTGAGGATGAAGTTGACGGTCGGAATGATCTCGATCTTGCCGGCGTAGGTATTGAACGCGTACTTGCCGGGCAGCAACGGATCGCGCCAGACGCCGCGGCTGCCGTTCATCACCAGCTCGCCGTGGCGATATTGCTCGCCGGAGACATCCTCGGTCTGCGGACCGGTGTAGAAGACGACGACGCCGACATTGCCGACCGGGATGATGATCTTCGGCACCGCCTCGACGGTGGCGAACAACCGGTTGATGTACCAGGTGCCTTCGAGCAGGACCTGCAGCTGGCGGCCGCGGTAGCCGCCCGCATGGAGAAATTTCTCGGGCTCCTGGAAATTGTTGTGGAACGCGTCCGCCTGATGCAGGTCGGTGCCGACCTCGGGCGCGATGATCTCGCCCGACGGCAGCGACGGCCCGTCATGCACCGTGACGATGCCGACGAGATCCTTGTCGGCCGCAAGCATGATCGGCACGAAACCGTCGCGATCGGTGATCGTCTGCTGCATCGCGTTGAGCACGTCCTGCTCCTGCGCGCTCAGCGCATGGCCATAGACGCGCTCGTCCGTGATGACGGCGAACTGCGTGGTGTTGATCGCATAGGTGCCTTCGCGCAGGACCTTGCGCTGCGGCCCCTTCTGGCCGCCGCCCAGCAGGAAGCGGCGCGCATCCTGGAAATCGGACTTGTCTTCGGTATCGTTCGCGGCGAGCACCTGCGAGGACCCGAGCGGCGCGCCATCGCGCGCAAATACGTAGGCGATGCGGCCTTGTCCGACGGTGACGAGATCGGATTTGTGGATGCGATAGGTGAACGGCATGAAGACGTGGATGCCGCCGCGCAGGATCTCCGGCTCGAATCCGGCTTCGCCATGCAGCGCGATGAAGCCCGATTTGATCGAGCCTTTCGGCGCCCACATTTTCTCGACGATGCCGACCTGGTTGTTGGGAATATAGCGGAAGACGTTGGCCATCCGGATCAGGATGAGAATCACGATCGCGGCTAAAAGCCAAAGTCCGATGACGATGCCGTGGTCTATGAGGGTATCCATGGTCGCTCCCTGCGCGTGCTGCGCTTTGCCTCCGTCCACCCGGCCGGCGGAGCCTATGTAGGTAGGGGCAAGCCGCCCCGCCAGCTGGAGGTACAACCAAAAGACGTCAATCACAGAACGTCCCTGCTGAATTAAGAATCAGCGAAACGACGGCGTTTACGAAAACGCCGGCGGCGACTTTCCTCTTATGCGTTGATTCCGAGAAGACGCGCGGCGTTGCCGCCGAGAATCGCGACCCGTTCGTCGTCGCTCAGCGTCGTGGTGGCGAAGATGTGGTCGACCGGATGCTGCTCCCACGGGATCGGATGATCGGAGCCGAGCATGAGCTGGCTCGTGCCGACCTGCGCCGCGAGATGGCGCAGCGCCTCCGGCGTGAACACGAGGCAATCGTAGTAGAGCTGGTTGAGATATTCCGACGGCTTCTTCTTGAGATGGATGTCGGGATTGCAGCTCTGCGGCGAGACGAAGCACGCATGATCGTCGCGATCCGCGTAGGACGGCAGATAGCCGCCGCCGTGCGCCGCGATGATCTTCAGGCCGGGGAATTTGTCGAGCGTGCCCTCGAAGATGAGATGCTGGAGCGCGAGCGTGGTATCGAGCGGATTGCCCACCGTATTGGCGAGCCAGCCGTTGCCCTTGAAGCGGGCGGCAAGCTCGGGCGTGCTCTGCGGGTGGATGAACAGCGTGGCGCCGAGCTCCTCGGCCTTGGCCCACACGGGATGATATTTCGGCTGCGCAAAGCTGTCGCCGGCGACGCTCGCGCCGACCGCGGCGCCGCGCAGGCCCTGCTTCTTCACGGCGGTCTCGAGCTGCGCCACCGCCAGGTCGGGATATTGCAGCGTGAGCGACGCGAAGGCGGCGAACCGATCGGGCTTCGACGCGCACAGCTCGGCGAGCTTCTCGTTGTTGATGCGCACGATCTCGGCCGCCGTATCGCGGTCCTTGCGATACCAGAACGGATTGACCGACAGCACCTCCATGTCGATCGCCATCGTGTCCATCGCCTTGAGGCGTTCCTCGACCGCGACGTACATCTGGTCGGCGCCCTTGGTCACCGGCCGCACGCGGTTCGCCTGGTCGCCCATCAGGGCGACCGCCTCATGGAAGAGGCAGTGCGCATGCACGTCGATCGTCTTGACGCGCTTGCCGTTGACCATCACGGGCAGCGCATGCGGCGCGGCAGGCTGCTGCGCCCGTGCGGCGTCGAGCAAGCCGCAGCTGCAGAAGGCCATGCCGGCGGCGCCGGCTCCTCTGAGAAATCCTCGGCGGGTCGTCATCGCGGCAGCTTCCTCCCTGTGTTTGCCGCGGACGATATCAGTCGCGGCTCAGCCGAGGTAGGCCCCGCCGTTGACGTGGATGGTCTGGCCCGTGATGTGGCGCGCGCCCGGGCCGCACAAGAATCGTACCGTCGCGGCAACCTCGGCGGGCGGCACGCGATCGCCCGTGAGCGTGTGGTGCGTCGAATGATGCTGCGGTTCGGGACCCGCGCGCGGCGTGCCGACGAGGCCGGGCACCACCAGGTTCACGGTGATCTTGTGGTCGCTGAGATCCTGCGCGAGGCCGCGCGTAAAACCGACGAGGCCGGACTTTGCGGTAATCACATGCAGGCGATCGCGCGCGCCGGTGTGGCCGCTCATGCCGCCGAGATTGACGATCGCACCGGCGCCGCTCGCCTTGAGGTGCGGCAGGCAAGCCTTCACACACATAAATGGGCCGTCGAGCGTGACGGCCATCACGTCGCGCCACTCCGCGAGCGTCATCTGGTCGAGCGGCTTCTCGCGCCGCAGCGCCGCATTGTTGACGAGGAGGTCGATGCGGCCGAAGCGCGAGACAGTGGCCGCGATCATGCGCTCGACCGCGCCCGCATCGGCGATATCGGCGAGCACCGCGATGGCGTGCCCGCCGTTGCGCGTGATCTCGGCGACGACCGCATCGGCCTCCGCCTGGTTCGACCGCGCATTGACGACGACCGCGGCGCCGTCCTCGGCGAGCATCAGCGCAGTCGCGCGCCCGATGTTGCGGCCCGCGCCCGTGACGATGGCGACGCGATTGGCGAGGGGTTTAGCGGAAGAGGTCATTTACCATCCATTCTGAGCGCGCACTCCCTCCCCCGCTTGCGGGGGAGGGTGGGGAGGGGGCGCCGCTTGCGCATGAGTATGCCGCTTCCCCCTCTCTGTCTCTCCCCCGCAAGCGGGGGAGAGACGCTAGGGCCGCCAGCGCTTTCACCCACGCAATGCGGTCAAATCGATCTTTCCTGCATAAAGCCCGCGCGCGAGCTTGAGCACCGCATCGATGCGTGCCTGACTCCAGCCGCCGTGGCGGGCGCAGAGCGCGAACTTGTCCTCGATATCCTTCCTCGACAGCGGCTCGTGCGCGCCGCCGCGGATATGCGGCTGGCGCTCCTCGATCTCGCGGCCGTCGTTGAGCACGGCGCGGATGTGGCCCGTGAAGTTGTTCGGATAGGGATTGTTCGGATCGATCACGTAGCGCACCTTGCCGGCGACCGCGACGACCGCCGGCTCCTTCACGGCCGCATCCGTGAAAGCATCGAGCCCGACATTGCCGCGCACGAAGCCCGCGGCGACGCAGTAGGGCGTCGAGAACTTGGCGCTATAGCCGTTGGGCGGCCGCTGCTTGTCGGCAAGCGGCTCCCACAGGCGGTGCACGGTCCCCTCGCCGACCTCGCAGATCATCTCCTTGATGTCGGCCGCCTTGATGCCGCGCGCTGCCAGCCGCCGCGCGCAGTCGATGTAGGGATGCGTCATCGTCCCGCACGGATAGAGCTTGAAGGCGAGCTGCTCGGTGACCCAGCGCGTGCCGAAATCGCCGATCAGCAGGTCGTACTTTCCATCGGTCGTATGCGCGAAGCCGTGGAAGAAACCGTGCGTGCCCTCGAACACCGTGCGCGGGCCGCTGAACCCGTGCTTCGCCATCAGCGCGGCGCGGATGCCGGACTGCGCCGCCCATCCGGCGTGCATGCGCTTGGTCCAGGCGCCTTCGGCGAGATACTCGATGATGCCGGCCGCCATGCTGCCCGCGATGCCGAGCGCGTCGATCATCTGCTTTCGGTCGAGCCGCAGCGCCGCGCCGACGCCGGCGGCGGCCGCCATGGCGCCGAACACCGCGGTCGGATGGAAGCCCGCCTTGTGCACGAGCTTCGGCGTCACGAGGCCGAGCCGGCACATGGTCTCGACGCCGACCGCGATGCCGAGCAGCGCCGCGCCGCCGTCCGGATTATGCCGCTCGCATGCCGCGAGCACGGCCGGCACGATCACGGCGCCCGCGTGCACGGGCCCGCCCTCGAAGGTATCGTCGAAATCCTCGCCATGCGCCGCGGTGCCGTTGACCAGCGCGGCGCCGGCGGCGCTCAAGGTGCGCGTATGGCCGAACGCCGTGCACGGCCCATCGTCGTCGCAGGCCGCGAGCGTCGCCTTGACGTAGTCCTCATTGCGCGCCGTGACGCAGAGGCCGAGCACGTCGACCAGGAGGTCCTCGCAACGCGCGCGCAGGCTCGCCGGCAGGCGCTCGGGCGACAGCGGAAGAATGCGATCGACGAGCTTCTCGGCGACCGAGACGTCGGGAACGTGAGCAGGCATTTTTTGCGTTGACCGTGCTGCGAGGATCAGGCGCCCGTGAAGGCCGGCTTGCGCTTCTCCATGAAGGCGCGGCGGCCCTCGATGTAGTCCTTGCTCTCGAAGCAACGTTTGACCATATCGGCGCAGCCCTTGAGGTCGCGCTTGCCTTCATCCGCCACGGTCTGGTTAGCGATGAACTTCACGGCGTTGACGGTGAGCGGCGCGTTGCCGCCGATCGTGTCGGCGTAGTTGCGCACGTAGCCCTCGAGCTCATCGGCCGTCACCACGCGGTTGATCAGGCCCATGGCGTAGGCTTCGGCGGCGTCGAACTGGCGCGCCGTGAAGAAGATCTCCTTGGCGAATGACGGGCCGACGAGGTCGCTCAGGCGCTTGATGCCCGGGAAGCCGTAGCCCAGGCCGAGCTTGGCGGCCGGAATCGCGAAGCGCGAATTGTCGGACGCAATGCGCAGGTCGCAGCACACCGCAAGCCCGAGGCCGCCGCCGATGCAGTAGCCGCGGATCATCGCGATGGTCGGCTTGGGAAAGTGATAGAGCGCGTCGTTTGCCTTGGCGACGATCTCGTTGTAGCGCGCGACCGCCTCCTCGTTGGCGCGCTCGCTCTCGAACTTGGAGATATCGGCGCCCGACACGAAGGCCTTGCCGCCCGCACCTGTGATCACCACGACGCGCACGTCGTCGTCCTTGGCGAAGCCGTCCATGATCCGGCTCGCCGCGTCCCACATGTCGAGCGAGACGGCGTTGTGGCGCTCCGGATTGTTGAAGGTCATGTAGCCGACGCGCCCCTCGGTGCGGGACAGCATCTTGTCGGTCTGGGTCATTGGTCTACTCCGTCAAACCTCATCGGTCATTGCGAGGAGGCCGAAGGCCGACGAAGCAATCTCGATCCATTGAACGAGATTGCTTCGGCGTGCTTCGCACGCCTCGCAATGACGCGGGTGTATGTTGCGTCTCGTATCAAATCGCGTTCGCCTGGCGCAGCGCCGCGATCTGCTTGGGCGTGTAGCCGAACTCCTTGAGCACCGCGACGGTGTGCTGGCCGAGCGCGGGCGGCGCCGCGACGAGCTTGCTCGGCGTGCGTGACAGCATCATGCCCTGGCTGACCAGCTTCATCTTGGTGCCCTTCACGGGCTGCGCCATGCCGAGGTGCTTGACCTGCGGATCGGCGAAGACCTGGTCGATCGAGTAGATCGGCCCGCACGGCACGCCCGTCTTGTTGAAACGGTCGATCCACTCGGCGCTCGAGCGCTTGGCGGTGATCGCCTCGATCTCGGCATTGAGCGCATCGCGGTTCTGCGAGCGCAGCGCACCGCTCGCGTATTCGGGCCGCTTGATGAGCTCGGGCGCCTCAAGCGCCTCGCAGGTGCGCTCCCAGATCTTGCCGCCCGCGGCCGCGATGTTGATGTGGCCATCGGTGGTCCTGAACACGCCGGTCGGGATGCTGGTCGGGTGGTTGTTGCCGGCCTGCTTGGCGACCTCGCCCTTCATCAGGTAACGCGAGGCCTGGAAGTCGAGCATGAAGATCTGCGCCTGCAGCAGCGAGGTCGTAACGTGCTGGCCCTTGCCGGATTGGTCGCGCTCGAGCAGCGCGACCATGATGCCGGTCGCGCACAAAAGGCCGGCCGTGAGGTCCGCGATCGGGATGCCGACCCGCACCGGCCCCTGCCCCGGCAGGCCCGTGATCGACATCAGCCCGCCCATGCCCTGCGCGATCTGGTCGAAGCCCGGCCGGTTCTCGTAGGGCCCGTCCTGGCCGAAGCCCGAGATGCTGCCGTAGACGATCTTCGGGTTGATCTTCTTGAGGTCCTTGTAGTCGATGCCGAGCCGGCGCTTCACGTCGGGCCGGAAATTCTCGACCACCACGTCGGCCTTCTTGACCATCTTCTTGAGCACCGCGACGCCTTCGGGCGACTTGAGGTTCAGCGTCATGCTGCGCTTGTTGCGGTGCAGGTTCTGGAAGTCGGAACCGTCGCGCGGACCACCGAGCCCTTCGCCCAATTCGATCTGCGGCGGCATCTCGATCTTGATGACGTTGGCGCCCCAGTCGGCGAGCTGACGGACACAGGTCGGCCCTGACCGCACGCGCGTGAGATCGAGCACCGTGAAACGCGAAAGGGCCTTCGAGGCCCTGGGGCTAGGCATGTGGGACGTCTCCCAGGCGGGGGTCTTACGGGGGCCGCAGCGAGGCCCGGATCGGGTCCGCGACGGATAGCGAAATGCCCGGAAAAAGGCCAGTAAAAAGGCCCGCGAATCAGGAGGGTCAGGCCGGCTTGCGCGCCGTGTGGATCGCCACGATGCCGAGCGTGAGACGCTCGAAGGCGATGTCCGCAAAGCCGATGGCGCGCAGCTCGATGGCGAGGCGCTCGGCGTCGGGGAATTCGTGCACGCCCTTGAGCAGGTAGCGGTAGGCCGACGCATCGCCGCCGGTCGCCAACCAGCCGATCAGCGGCAGGCAGATGTCCATGTAGCCGAGATACAGGCGATGCAGCCACGGCAGCACGATCGCGGACGCCTCGAGCGCGACGAACCGCCCGCCCGGCCGCAGCACCCGGAAGGCCTCGCGCATGACGCGGCCGCGATCGCAGATCTTGAGGCCGAGCGAGATCGAGAAGAGATCGAGGCTCGCGTCGCCGACCGCGCGCAGGTCGTGCGCGTCCATCACCGCAAACGTGGGCTCCGCCGGGGCGATCCGCCGCCGCGCGATCGCCAGCATCGCGGGGCTGATGTCCGAGACCGTGATGGCGCGCCGCGCGAGCCGCGGATCGCGCAGCACCCGCAACGCCACGTCGCCGGTGCCGGCGGCCGCGTCGAGCATGCTGTCCCATGGCTCGGCGGCGATCAGCGCCGCGACCCGGTGTTTCCAATAGCGATGGATGCCGAGGCTGAAGAGATCGCACAGCACGTCGTAGCGGCCCGCGATCCGGCCAAATACGTCGTCCGCACCGCCATCGAACGATGCCGCATTCGTCGTCGACAATGACCGCCCCCGCAGCAACCGGCTTGCCGCGATTAGAGTAGGATAGAAATCGGGGATCCGGCCAGGGCGCCGCGACAAGCTCAGCGGGCCCTCTCCCCCGCTTGCGGGGGAGAGCGGGAGAGGGGGAAGCCGCGAATTCGGAGGCTGCCGACTTGCCCCCTCCGGCGCGCTTCGCGCGTATTCCTCCCCCGCAAGCGGGGGAGGGGGAAGAAGGGCCGCGGTCCACTAAATGCCATATCATCCAGGCACGGAAGACGCCGCCCGCCCGCGGAGATGCCCCATGAACGACGCCGCCACCACCCCGCCGCCCCGCCCCTCCTCCTACGACAAGAAGATCGGCCTCGTGCTGCAGGGCGGCGGCGCGCTCGGCAGCTATCAGGCGGGCGTCTACGAGGCGCTGGTGAGATCGGAATATCTGCCCGACTGGATTGCCGGCATCTCGATCGGCGCCGTCAACGGCGCGATCATCGCCGGCAATCCGCCGGAGCGGTGCGTCGAGCATCTACGCGCCTTCTGGGACGAGATCACGGCACCGACCCAGCTCTGGCCGGCGCCGCCCGACGGGCCGCTGGCGACCTGGCAGCAGAGCGCGAGCGCGCTCGCCTCGGTGCTGTTCGGCCAGCCCGGGTTCTTCGCGCCGCGCGGACCGCAAGAGCTTTTTTCGCCCGGCAAGTTCCTGAGCTATTACGACACCAGCGCGTTGCGCGGCACGCTGGAGCGGCTGGTCGATTTCGACCGGATCAATCATCGCGGCGGCATGCGGCTGAGCGTCGGCGCCGTGAACGTGCGGACCGGCTACTTCGCCTATTTCGACAGCGACAAGATGAAGCTGCGCCCCGAGCACGTGATGGCAAGTGCCGCGCTGCCGCCCGGCTTCCCGCCGGTCGAGATCGACGGCGAGCTCTACTGGGACGGCGGGCTCTTCTCCAACACGCCGCTGCAATACATGGTCGACTACTCCCCGCGCCGCAGCCGGCTGATCTTCCAGGTCGACGTCTTCCAGGCGCACGGCTTCGTGCCGGCCAACCTCGACCAGGTCAACGAACGCGATAAGGACATCCGCTATTCGAGCCGCACGCGGATCGTCACCGAGGCGCTGCGCGAGCGGCACAATGTGCGCCACGCGATCAACGAGCTGCACAAGCTGCTACCGCCCGAGATCGCCGCGACGGCGCAGGCGAAGCACCTCTACGAGCACGGCTGCGTCACCGAGATGGACATCGCGACGCTGATCTACCGCCCGGCCGAGCCGCAGGGCGGCGCGAAGGACTTCGAGTTCAGCCGCTCGACCATGCTGGCGCGCTGGCAAGCAGGACTGAACGACGCGTGCATCACCTTGCAGGAATCGCCCTGGCTTGCGCCGATCATGCGCGACGTCGGCGTGCGGGTGTTCGACGTGATGCATGACCGGCTGGTCCGGCACGGCAAGACCGCGCCGGTCGAGTTGCACGGCATCTCGCAAAGCGACATGCCGGAGCTGAATTTGGTGATGGCCGGGCACGAGCGAAAATGAGGTGAGCGTAGCCCGCATGGAGCGAAGCGAAATGCGGGGAAAACGTCTCCGCCGATAGGGTGTTCCCGGATTACGCTTCGCTCCATCCGGGCTACACTACTTCACATTCTCCCGCAAAAACCTGAACAGCAGCGCGCTCACCGCCTCGGGCTGCTCCTGCTGCACCCAATGGCCGGCGCCCTCGACCAGATGGAAGCCGACCATGCGGGTGCAGGCCTTGCTCTGCATCCTCTCCGCCGCGCCGGGCGTCTGATAGGTGCCCCAATCGCTCTTGCCCGCCACATACATCGACGGCACGTCGATGGTGCGCCCCGCGAACGTATGCATCTCGGCCATGCTCTTTGGATCGCTGCCGCGCCGCACCCGATAGCCTTGCAGCGCGCCCGTGAATTGCGTGCGGGCATATTCGGTCACGTAGACATCGACCTCGGCGTCGGTGAGCCACTTGCAGTTCGCGACCTCGGCGGCCGTCGGCATGAACGGGGCGACGTTCGCGGCCATGCCCTTGTCGCGCTCCATGACGTAGTAGGTCGGCATGCTGCGCCATCTCGGCGGCCGTGCGCGCCTTGAGCGGATGCGGCTTGTTCGCCCGCCAGTCGGCACTCTTGTAGTGATAGTAGGCGCGGAAGAACGCGTGCAGGCCCTGCGGCGCGTGCAGCATGTCGTCGTTGGCGCCGGGCGTGCGCTGGTGATGCTGATAGTATTTGCGCGGCGGATCGAGCTTGGCGAGCTCGACGTCGAGCTCCTCGTCGGTCAACGGACGCCGCGGCGGCGCGGCGCCGTTCGCCGTATTGAACGGCAGGGCCGGCACGCCGTCGAACGGCGAGCTCATCAGCACGACAGAGCGGAAGACATCGGGGCGGATCAGCGCGCTCCAGGCCGCGACCGGCGAGCCGGCGTCGTGCCCCGCCACCATGGCGACCTCGCGATAACCGAGCGCGAACACGAGCCCGACGGCATCGCGCACCATGTTGAGGATGCGGAAGGGATCGGGGTCGGCATCGTAGGCGCCGTCCCAGCCGATGGTGCGCCCGTAGCCGCGCTGGTCGGGCGCGATCACGTGGTAGCCCGCCGCGGCGAGCGGCCGCATCACCTTGCGCCAGCTATAGGCGAGCTCCGGAAAACCGTGCAGCAGCAGCGCGGCAGGCCGGCCCGGCGTCTCGAAGCCGGCCTCCAGGATGTGCACCGTCATGCCGTTGACGCCCGCGATCATGCGCGAGCGGATATCCGGCGGCAGCGTGCCGTTGCCGTAGGGGGAAAGGTGAGAAAGCGGGTTGGTGGCGCTCATCGCGGCAGCGTAGCCCGGATGGAGCGAAGCGCAATCCGGGAACACCCTATCGGGCGGAGACGCTTCCCCCGCATTACACGGAGTTCACCCTTGGGCTTGCCGAAGGCAAGACCCGAGGGCTCCATGCGGACTACGACGCTACTGCGCCGGCAACCCGCGCACGACAAGCCGATTGAGCCGCGCCGCAAACGCCGCCGGATCGGGCGGCACCTCGCCATCGAGGATCTGCGCCTGATCGAACAGGATCGCGGCGAGATCGTTCACGTCGTCCTCGCGTGCCGCCGTCTTGGCGCCCGCGAGCGCGCGCACGATCGGGTGGCGCATGTTGAGCTCGAGGATCGGCTTCGCGCCGACGCCGCGCGACTGGCGTGCAAGCAGACGCTCGAGCTCGCGGTCGGGCCCCTTGCCGCCCGCGACCAGGCAGGCGGCGCTGTCGGTGAGCCGCTGCGAGGCGCGCACGTCGGTGACCTTGTCGCCGAGCGCGGTCTTCACCGCCGCGATCACGATCGCGTCGTCGACCGCGGCGGAGGCCGGCTTGTCGTCGGCCGGCGCGGGCTGCTCGAGCAGCGGGACCAGGTCGAAGTTCACCTCGCCCTGGCTCAGCGACTTGAGCGGCTTGCCCTCGAAGTCGATCGGCATCGTGGTCCAGAACGAATCGACCGGATCGGTCAGCAGCAGCACCTCGATGCCGCGCGCCCGCGCCGCCTCGAGCTTCGGGTTCGATTTGAGGCGATCGAGGCTCTCGCCCGCGAGGTAGTAGATCTCGGTCTGGTTGGGCTTGAAATCAGTGACGTACTGCTTGAGCGAGCGCAGCGTGCCGGTCGTCGTGGTGAAGCGGGTGAGCGCGAGCAGCGGCTCGCGCCGCTCGAAGTCCTCGTACAGCCCCTCCTTGATGACGGCGCCGAAGGCCTCCCAGAGCTTGCCGTAAGTCTCGGGCTTCTCCTCCTTGGCGAGGGTTTCCAGCTCCGTGATGACGCGGCCGGTCAGCGCCTTGCGCATCTGCACGACCTGCGGATTATTCTGCAGCATCTCGCGCGAGATGTTGAGCGGCAGGTCCTCGGAGTCGACGACGCCGCGGATGAAGCGAAGATAGGACGGCAACAGCGCCGCATCGTCCGTGATGTAGACGCGCCGTACGTAGAGCTTGACGTGCCCCTTGCGCGACGGATCGAACAGGTCGTATGGCGGGCGCGACGGCGCGAACAGCAGCACCGCGTAGGACAAGCGGCCCTCGGCGCGGTAGTGGATCGTCATCGCGGGCTCGTCGTACGCGCTGGCGATCGAATGATAGGCCTGGGTGTAGTCCTCGGGCTTGAGCTCGGACTTCGAGCGCTGCCAGATCGCGCTGGCCTTGTTGATCTGGCGCGGCTCGGCCTTCTTGGCGTCTTCGGCCGCGGCCTCCTGGTCGTCTTTCTTTTGAGCGTCTTCGGCGCTTTGGGCGACGAGCTCGATCGGAAACAGGATGTGATCCGAATACGTGTGCACGATGCGCTCGATCTCGTAAGGCTCGAGGTACTTCTTCGCATCGTCCTTGATGTGCAGCACGATCTCGGTACCGCGCGGCACGCGCGCAGCCTGCTCGGGCGTGGCGGGCGCGATCTCGAAGCCGGCGCCGCCCTGGGAGCGCCACACCCAGGTCTCGTCCGTACCGGCGCGGCGGCTCGTCACCTCGATGCGGTCCGCCACCATGAAGGCGGAGTAGAAGCCGACGCCGAACTGGCCGATCAGCGCGTTGCCGTCCTCCGCCTTGGCGAGCTTGCCGATGAAGGCGCGGGTGCCGGATCGCGCCACCGTGCCGAGGTTGTCGATCAGCTCCTGGCGATCCATCCCGATGCCGTTGTCCGCGATCGTGAGCGTGCCGGCCGCGGCGTCGGGCGTGATGCGGATCGCGAGCCGCGGGTCCGTGGCGAGCAGGTCGGGCTTGGCGATCGCTTCGTAGCGCAGGCGGTCGCAGGCATCGGAGGCGTTGGAGATCAGCTCGCGCAGGAAGATCTCGGTCTCGGAATAGACCGAGTGCACCATCAGGCGCAGCAGCTCGGCCACTTCGGCCTGGAACGGGTGGGTCTGGGCAGTGGTGTCGGTTTCGGTGGTCATCAGGATTGCTCGGCTCATGCGCGGAGGATTGGAATTAGCGCCGGATATATGTTGCAGACTCGCGCCGGGTTCAACCGGGCCGGGCACGCGAAGGCGGCTTGACGACGCCCGGCACCGGATGTCATCGCGACAAGACCCGGCTTACTGGCGCTTAAGGAAACAACCCAGATGGCTACCACGAACACCGAGCCGGCGCGCGTGCCGGCACCCGCCTTGAGTGCCTTCATCGCGCGCGCCTTTCGGGCCGCCGGGCTGCCGGAGGACGACGCCAGGACGCTGGGCGACCTCATCGCCGAGGCCGATTTGCGCGGCTCGGACACCCACGGCGTCTTCCGCATGCCGGGTTACTGCCGGCGGATCAAGGCGGGCGGCGTCACGGCGCGCCCGAATATCCGCATCGTCGAGGAGCGCGCCGCGACGGCCCTCGTCGACGGCGACAACGCGATGGGCCACCTGGTGATGAAATTCGCCGCCGAGACCGCAATCGCCAAGGCGAAGCAGGGCGGCATCGGCTGGGTCGGCGCGCGCATGAGCAATCACGCCGGGCCGGCCGCGCTCTACGCCATGATGCCGCTCGCCCACGACATGATCGGGCTCTACTTTGCGGTCGGCAGCAACAACCATCTGCCGCCGTGGGGCGGACTGGAATCGCTGCTCGGCACCAATCCGGTCGCGATTGCGGTGCCGGCGCAGGACGAGCCGCCGGTGGTGATGGATATGGCGCCGACCGTCACGGCCTACGGCAAGGTGCGGCTGAAGGCCTCGCGCGGCGAGGAGATGCCGGTCGGCTGGATGATCGACAAGCAGGGCAAGCCGCTGACCGACCCGAAGCGCGCCGACGAGGGGCATTTGCTGCCGATCGGCGACTACAAGGGCTACGCGCTCTCGCTGATGATCGCACTGCTCGCCGGCGCGCTCAACCGCGCCGCCATCGGCCGCGACATCTTCGACTTCAACAAGGAGCTCGGCCGCGCCACCAATACGGGGCAGTCGATCGTCGCGCTGTCGGTCGAGGCGTTCGCGCCGCTGCCTGAGTTCAAGCGCGGCGTCGATGCGATGGTCCGCTCGCTGCGCGAATCCGAGCGCCTGCCCGGCGTCGAGCGCATCTGGCTGCCGGGCGAGCAAAGCCATGAGAAGCGGCTCGACCGGGTGAAGAATGGAATCCCGCTGCCGCCGTCGCTGAAGAAGAGCCTCGATGAGCTGGCGAAGGAGCTGGGCGTCGCGCCGGTGGTGTGAGGTCTTCCGCTCCCCCGCTTGCGGGGGAGGGCTATCGCAGATGATCCTTGCACGGTGTCTGCGCTCCCTCTCCCCGCTTCTTCAGCGGGGTGAGGGGCGCTGAGGCGCCGCAAAACACTTCGGTCGTAAGGATTCGCGGAGGCGCCCCCTCACCCCGCACGCGGGGAGAGGCAGCGCCGGCGCCGCGCAAGATAGGCAAATGCAATAGCCCTGCGCTTGCGGGGGAGGGATACGCGCACGCAAGTCGGGCCTGCCCGGCTTGCGCATAATTATTCTGCCGATCTCGGGTAAACCCGGGATCGGTGCGCGCGGGAGGGGGCAAGTCGGCAACCGTATGAGCAAGCGGCACCCCCTCCCCGCCCTCCCCGCAAGCGGGCTGTCGTGTGCACACATCTGATTCGTGCGAGGTCGCCTGCAAAGCGAAAAACGTAAGTCATCAAATCATTTCGCCCGTTTTCGCAAACATCGCATGGCTCAAGGGGTGGGTTCACGTAACCTATTGATCCGGAGTCTCTTTCGAGATGTGTGAATCCAATAGCGCAAGCGGGGGAGGGGGACGAGAGGCAGCAGTGCGGGAGAGCAAAGAGAAGAAAGAAAATCAGCGCTTCGTTTCCGGCGGGTCGACCCAGCCGATGTTGCCGTCGGCGCGGCGGTAGACCATGTTCACGCGGCCGTTGACGGCGTGGCGGAAGACGACCGCCGGCGCGCCGGTCATGTCGAGCTCCATCACGGCGTCGCTGACCGAGAGCTGCTCCAGCGTCGTGGTCGATTCCCTGGATGATCACCGGATTGAAATCGGTGATCTCGTCGTCGGACTCGTGGTCGGGCGCCGCGATGATGTAGCTCTGCGCATCGCCATCGCCCGCCGCGCCGTTGGGGCCGGGCGCCGAGCGGCCTTTGAGCCGGCGCTTGTAGCGGCGCAGGCGCTTCTCGACGCGCAGCGCCGCCTGGTCGGCGCTCGAATAGGCATCCGCCGCCATGCCGTCGGTATGCAGCGTCACGCCCGAATCGAGATGGATCGCGCACTCGGTGCGGAAGCCGAAGCCGTCCTTGCCGATCGTGACATGCCCCGAATAGCCGCCGTCGAAGTACTTCACCAAGGCCTCGGCGACACGCTCGCCGATGCGGCCCCGCAGGGCCTCGCCGATGTCGAGATTCTTGCCCGAGACACGAAACGGCATGATCACCTCCGTGGCCGCCGGGAGCACCTTATTATTGCACGTATGTTCGCACCCGTTCGCTGTCAACGCGGCCTTGGGCACGGAGTTTCAGCCCGCAACAACCTGCTTCTCGCGCCGACGTTGCACCGAGGACGGAATCTTCATCGCCTCGCGGTATTTCGCGACAGTGCGGCGCGCGATGTCGATGCCGGCCGTTCGCAGCATCTCGACGATGGTGTCGTCGGACAGCACGCCGTCGGCGGTCTCGCCGTCGATGAGCTGGCGGATGCGGTGACGCACGGCCTCGGCCGAATGCGCCTCGCCGCCGTCCGCCGACGCGATCGACGAGGTGAAGAAATACTTGAGCTCGAAGATGCCGCGGCTGGTCGCCATGTACTTGTTGGCGGTCACGCGCGAGACGGTCGACTCGTGCATGCTGATCGCGTCCGCGACGGTCTTGAGGTTGAGCGGCCGCAGATGCTGGACGCCGCGGGCGAAGAAGCCGTCCTGCTGGCGCACGATCTCGGTCGAGACCTTGAGGATGGTCTTGGCGCGCTGGTCGAGCGCGCGCACCAGCCAGGTCGCGGTCTGCAGGCACTCGTTGAGATAGGACTTCTCGCCCGCGTTCTTCGCGGTCTTCGACACCACGGCGTAGTAGGTCTGGTCGACCAGCACCTTCGGCAGCGTGTCGCCGTTGAGCTCGACCGCGTAGGTGCCGTCGGCGGCCTCGCGCACGAACACGTCGGGCACCATCGGCTGCACCAGGGTCGAGCCGAAGGCGAGGCCGGGCTTGGGATTGAGGGCGCGGATTTCGCCGATCATGTCGGCCAGATCCGCATCGTCGACGCCGCACGCCTTGCGCAGCGCCGCAAGGTCGCGCCGCGCCAGGAGATCGAGGTGCGCGACCAGCGCCTGCATGGCGGGGTCGAAGCGGTCGCGCTCCTTGAGCTGGATGGCGAGGCATTCGGCGAGATTGCGCGCCGCGACGCCGGACGGCTCGAACGTCTGCACGATCGCGAGCACGGCCTCGACGTCGGCGAGCGGCGCGCCGAGCTTCTCGGCCACCGCCGCGAGATCGCCCACGAGATAGCCGGCCTCGTCGACGAGGTCGATCAGATGCTGGCCGATGATCCGCCGCACCGGATCGGCGATCGCAAGCACGAGCTGGTCGCCGAGATGACTCGCGAGCGTGGTCTCGGCTGAAACGAAGGCTTCGAGATTGTATTCGCCGGCCTCGCGTCCGCCGGCGCCGACGCCAGACCATTCCGAATAGCCGGCCGGGTCGGCGGCGCGCGGCGTCGGCTCGGCGGGCGCGCCCGCATCGTCGGGAAATACGTTCTCGAGGTTGGTATCGAGCCGATCCTCGATGGTGGTGCGGCTCGTTTCCAATTCCTGGCCGAGCCAATCGCCGGACTGGGCATCGCCCGAGGGCGCCTCGGCGGGAGGGCCGCCATCCTGCGCGGCGTCGTGCTCGGCCGCCGGCCCGTCGTCGCCTTCGCGGCTGCGCTCCAGCAGCGGATTTTGCTCCAGCTCGTTTTCGACGTAGGCGGCCAAGTCGAGATTCGACAGCTGCAGCAGCTTGATCGCCTGCATGAGCTGCGGCGTCATCACGAGCGCCTGGCTCTGCCGGATCAGAAGTTTTTGGGAGAGGGCCATTGAGCTCGGTAAACTTGGTCCGTTTCTTGCTTATCGTTTTTGCAGTGCGGTGTACACTCAATCTTTCGGCCGGCCGGTTAATGATCCGCTCCAGGCCGCGAATCGCCGGGGTGTCCCGGCCGGACCGCCAATCTCGGGCGAGGCGGAGGCGAAAGCCGACGACGCCAAGCCGCAGGCCGCCGCTAACGTCGCCGATCCGCAGAACGCCGTGACTGGCGGGCCCGACATTCCTGCTCGAGACCCCGACGTTTGATGGCCGGCTCTGCGGCGCTCCACGAAGAGCACGACATTCGGCTGCGCGCTGCCATGTGGGCCCGGCTCGATGCGCCGCCTGGCTCGGGACTCTCGCGAATGCCACCAGACGTTAAGGTTGCTGGAAACCGCAGCGCAACCAAAACGCCCATTTGCGATTGATCAGTGCGCCGTGCCGAGGCCCGATCTTTGCTCCTTCCGACGCTCAGCGGGATCCGCGGCTCGAAAGACCGCGCAAACGTCCCATTTCGCGACGGCGCCGTCGCGGATCGGGACGCCCGCGCACGCGCGAGGAGTGTGCCATGTGGCGTTCGGCATTCATCATCCTATTGCTGGCCGGTTCATCCGCCAGTTCACCCGCGTTTGCCGGACAGGCGAGCGCCGTCATCCAGGTGGGTCTCACCATCACGGGCAGCGCCGCCCAGACCCCCGCAAAGGCCAGGGCGTCCGGCAGCAGCAGCGGGCAAGCGGTGGCGGGCGCAAGGGCCGCAGCGCTGAAACGTTCCGTGCAGGCGCGACCGCGGCCACGGCGGCCACAGTGAACGAAGTCTGAGGAAGCAGCGTCAATGCTTCGTAACGTTGTTCTGTGAATTGCGAGAAAAGAATTTGCGTAAATGGAACGTGCACAGAAGAGCGTAAATCAAAAGTGACGAGAGGGAGTAAAGCCGAGGTGAAGAAAAGGGATTAAGCAGACGAAACCATTCTGAGTATATCTTTAATCTAATCGATTATTCAGTATACGCTACCTACACACCTTGTTTATTCTAAAACTTAAGCCGCGGGTTCCCCCCCTACGCAGATACTGGGCGTCTTCGAACGCGCACAAACGCGCGCTCCAGGGGGGACGTCACATGTTGAACTCGACGAATGGCAAGTATTGGCCGGCGCATCGAACGATCGCTTGCGTGGCCGCCATGATTGGACTTCTCGGTGCCAAGGCCGCGCACGCCGCCAGCGCCACGACCACGTTCACGTCGCAGATCACGCTCGCCGCGACGTGCGTGATCAACAGCGCCTCGACGCTGAACTTCGGCAATCAGGGCATTCTCGCCGCAAACGTCGATCAGAGCTCGACGCTCCAGGTGACGTGCACGAACACGACGCCCTACAACGTCGGTCTCGATGCCGGCACGGGCGCGGGCGCGACGGTCGCGGCGCGCAAGATGACGAGCGGCGGCGCCACCGTGAACTATTCGCTCTACAGCGACAGCGCCCATACGACGGTGTGGGGCACCACGGTCGGCACCGATACGGTTGCGGCCACCGGCAACGGCACCGGCCAGGGCTATACGGTTTATGGCCGCGTGCCGCCGCAGACCACGCCCGCGCCGGGCACCTACTCCGACACGGTCACGGTGACGGTCACGTACTAGCCGCTCCGCCCATCATCGATTGCAGGCGGATCCGGTCGTGTCCCGATCTCGGTCAGCGCTGTGCGCTGCGCGGCTTCTCGCCGCGCTTGCGCTCATGCTCGCCGTCGGCGGCATGGCCGGCACGGCGCGCGCCGAGGAATCCCTGCAGCTCGAGGTCTTCATCAACGAGGTCCCGACGCAGCTCATCGGCGCCTTCGTGCTGCTCGACGACAAGCGCATCGCATCGCGCCAGCACGAGCTGGAAGACATCGGACTCAATCCCAAGGGCCGCGGGGAGCCCGACAAGCTCGTCACGCTCGATGACCTTGCCGGAGTGTCCTACCGATACGACGAGTCGACGCAACGCATCCACATCACCGCACCCGACGATATGCGCATCTCCAAGGAGTACGATCTCTCGAACCGGACCAGGACGGACCTGCCGATACAGTCCGCCTACGGCGCTGTTCTCAACTACGACCTGTTTTCGTCGGCCGCCGGCGGCCAGCAGAGGCAATGGCTCGCGTTCAGCGGCGCATCCGGCACGTTCGATGCGCGATTCTTCACGCCCTACGGCACATTGTCCCAATCCCTGATCTTGCAGAACTCCGTGACCGAGCCCTTCGCGGCGCTGCGCCTCAACTCGACCTATACCTATTCCGACTACGAGACGATGCGGACGTATCGCCTGGGGGATACGATCAACGGCGGCCTGGCGTGGACCCGGCCGATCCGCATCGGCGGGCTGCAGGTGCAGCGCAATTTCGGCCTGCGCTCCGATCTCGTGACGCTGCCGTTGCCGGCCGCACGCGGCACCGCGGCGGTGCCGTCGACGGCCGACATCTACATCAACAACATCAAGACCTACTCGCAGGACGTCGCTGCCGGCCCCTACGTGCTGAGCAATCTTCCCGCCATCGCCAGCAACGGCACGGCGCGCGTGGTCCTCCATGATTCCTCCGGAAGGACGACCGAGGCGACGCTGCCGTTCTACACCTCCGCCATGCTGCTCGCGCCCGGCCTGTTCGATTACTCGTTCGAGGCGGGGTTGCCGCGTCTCTCCTACGGCACGGTCGGCGATACGTATCTCACCCGGCCGGTTACCTCGGCGAGCGCTCGCTTCGGCATGTACGACTGGCTGACCCTCGAGGGTCATGCCGAGGGTGGCGCCGGCCTCGGCAACGCGAGCGCCGGCCTCGCGGCGCGCACGGGGTCGTTCGGGGTCACCTCGGCTGCGGTCGCGGCGAGCTATTACGCGTCGCGCACGGGCTTCCAGAGCTACGTCTCGTACGAGACGAAGCTGCTGGGGTTGAGCATCAACGCAAGCTCGCAGATGACATTCGGCTCCTATGACGACCTTGCGTCCGTCACGGCCCGACTGCAGCAACAGGCCGTGCTGGCCAATCCGTTCGACGTGAGCTCGGCCGTCGATCTTTCCGCGTCGGTGACGCAGGCGATCAACGCGTCGGTGTTCACCAGCGCGCGTCCGCCGAAGGCCTTCAACCGCATCTCCGTCAGCGCACCGCTGCCGTTCGCGCGCGCGAACCTGACCGGAAGCTTTGTCGAGAGCATCGACGCGGCCGGCGTACGCTCGGACATCCTCTCCGCCACCCTCTCGGGCGGATGGCGCGACGTATCGGTCTTCGCGACGGCGTTCACGGCCCTGTCGGGCGTGAAGAACACCGGATTCATCGTCGGGGTCTCCATGCCGCTGGGCGACACGGCCACGATATCGACGTCCGTGTCCGGAGGCGCCGGCGGCAGCAGCGTGAACGTCGACGCCGTCAAGCCGCTCGACACGAAGGTCGGCAGCGTCGGCTGGCGCATCCACGACGGCGAATTCGGCGCGACCCAGCGGGCGGCGGCGGTCTCTTATCGCTCCTCCTTCGCGCGCACCGAGGCCTCGGTCTACCAGGACAAGACCGGCGTGCAGGCCACCGCCGAGGTCGAAGGGGCGGTAGCCACGTTGGGCGGAGGCGTCTTTTTCACCAACCGGATCGACGACGCCTTCGCGGTGGTCCAGACCGGGGTCCCGGGAATCCCGGTGTTCTACGAAAATCGACCGGCCGGCGTGACGAACGCGTCGGGGCTCGCGCTCATCACCGGCCTTCGCTCGTATCAGCCCAACAAGATCGCCATCGATGCGGCGAATCTGCCGGTCGACGCCGAGGTCACGACGAGCGAAGTCGTGGTCGCGCCGGCCGACCGCTCGGGCGTGAAGGTCGACTTCACGGTCAAGACCGACACCCGTCCCGCCATCGTCGTGTTCCAGGGAGCCGACGGCCAGGCGCTCGCTGCCGGCGCGCAGGGGCAGATCGAAGGCGGCGAGAGCTTTGTGGTCGGCTACGACGGCCGTGCCTACGTCAAGAACCTGGCAGCCACCAACAACGCGACCGTGACGTTGATGAACGGCGAATGCCACGCCACCTTCGCGTACGAGCCTCACCCGAACGAGCAGGTGATCATTTCGCCGGTCGTCTGCAAATGAACGGGGAAGCGCGGCGCGCGCTCGACCGAATTCCGATCACGCGTGATCGGAATTCGGTCGAGATTCGATATTGGTCGCATTTTCCACAGAAAGCCGGTGGCCACTTTTCCTGAAAATGCTCTAGTACGTGATGGTGGCGACGATCGTGTCGGTGTAGGTGCCCGGTGCGGGCGTCGTCTGCGGCGCCACGCGGCCATACACATTCAGGGGCTGCGCGAGCCCCGTTCCGGTGCTGGAGGCGGTGTTCACCCCGGAGGTCGATCCCCAGGGCACGGACCGCGCGGAATCCTGGTACAGGCCATACACCACGTTGGCACTGCTGAACGTCATCTTGCGTTGTGCCGGGTTCGTGGCGCCCGAAAGCCCCCCGTCAAGGCTCACGGCGTATGGCAGGCCGAGGGTGCACTGAACGCTGAGCGTGCCTTGGGCATCCTTGTTGCTGCTCAGGATGCCTTGGCTGCCGAAGCTGATACCGGTCGCCCCGATGGTGCAATTGCTCGACACCGTCGCGGTCACGGTTGCGGTCTTGCTGTTGGTCAGCGTGCCGACCGGGCAATTTACCGAGCCTTGTTGAATATAGGTGATGGAGGCCGAGACCGTCGACGTGTAGCTGCCGGCGGCATCCGTCGGCTGCGACGCCAGGAAACGCGCGTAGACCGTCTGGTTGACGGTGCCGTTCTTGGGCACGCTCACCTGCACGCCGGCAGTGTCATATCCGGTCTGCCATGACCCCCACAGGGTCGTGCGCGCCGAGTCGGAATAGAGGTCATAGCGGGCGGTGTGGCTGCTCGGCCCGGTCATTTGCCGGCTCGTCGAATCGCAGGCCGACCCGCAGGCGATGCTCACGCACGCGCGCACCGTTGCGCCGCCGCCCGAGCACGTCACCGTGACCGTGGCGGTCGTATCGACGGCTGCCCCCGGAAGGACATTGACGGTGCCGAATGCCACGCTGGTCATGCTGACCGAGCAGGATTGCGCATCTGCCTGCGTGGCAACCAGCATTGCCAACAAGCCAAGCGAACTGACGAGGGTCCGCCTGGCGAGCCGGAAGCAATCGATCCGAAATTCCCGCATTAGTAGTGTCGAATTACGTTGATGGAACGCAGAATTACTAAGCGTTCCATGATTAATAGCCAATTAACACATTCGGTATATCCTTACGTATAATTACGTGGGGGAAACATCATGCATGTTAGTTTGATGCGACGGCACCGGCTCGGCTTGGTCGGCATTCTGGCGACCGCCTGCCTGCTGCAGTCCGTAGAGCGTCCGCTCGCGGCGACGGCCACAACCACCTTCTCGGTGTCGGTCACGCTGGCGGCGACTTGCACGATCAACAGCGCCTCGGCGCTGAACTTCGGCAACCAGGGCATTCTCGCCACCAACGTCGATCAGACCTCGACGGTCCAGGTCACCTGCACCAACACGACGCCCTACAACATCGGCCTCGACGCCGGCGCCGGCGCCGGCGCCTCCGTCGCGACGCGCAAGCTGACGAGCGGCGGCGCCACCGTGAACTACTCGCTCTACAGCGACAGCGGCCGCGCCACCGTGTGGGGCAATACGGTCGGCACCGACACGGTTACGGGGACCGGAAACGGCACCGGCCAGAACTACACGGTTTATGGCCGGATTCCGACGCAGACGACACCCGCGCCGGGCACCTACACGGATACGATCACGGTCACCGTGACGTATTGAGCTGAACACGTCGACATTTCACTCGAGGCTCTCCATGCGCTCAATGCTCGCCAAAACTGCGGTCGCCGTGGCTCTCCTGGCCGGCACGTATTTGCCCGCGAAAGCCGGCTCCCTTCAGGTGGAGCCGGTGCTGATCGACGCAACGACGGCAGGCGCCGCCGCCTCGACGTTGACGTTGCACAATGCCGGCACGACCCCGATCAACGCGCAAGTCCGCGTGTTTCGCTGGTCGCAGACGAACGGGCAGGAAAAGCTCGAGCCGACCGACGACGTCGCGGCGAGCCCGCCCGTGCTCACCCTCGGGCCGAATGCGAAAAACATCGTTCGGATCATTCGCCAGTCGAAGCAACCGGTCGTCGGCGAGGAGAGCTATCGTCTGCTGATCGATCAATTGCCCGATCTGTCGCAGCAGAAGAACGGCGGCGTCAACCTGCTGGTGCGCTATTCGATCCCGGTCTTCTTCGGCGCCGCCAACAAGAAGAGCCCGACGCTCGCATGGTCGGTCGCCGTCAAGGGCGACAAGGTCACGCTCTCGGCGCATAACACCGGCGATCGCCGGCTGCGGATCTCGGCCCTCACCCTTCGGGACGCCAGTGGCCGCAAAATTTCGCTCGGCGCCGGGCTGGCCGGATACGCGCTCGGCCAGTCGACGAAAATCTGGACCGTTCCAAGCCATGGATTCTCGGCCCAGGGATCGGCATCCATCTCGGCCCAGAGCGACGGCGGGCCGATCCAGGCGGTCGCTTCGATCGCGCGCTAACCCTCTCTCTCTTCACGAGTGCCCGAATGGTCGGGCACTCGTGCTATCCGCGAACGCCTGACCGGCGCGGGCTGGCGGCGGCGTTGATCGGGCGCCCTACATCCGGAACTCTTCGCCGAGATAGAGCCGGCGGACGTCCGGGTTATTGACGATATCGTCGGCCCGGCCTTCCATCAGGACCTCGCCCGAGTAGATGATGTAGGCGCGGTCGGTGAGGCCGAGCGTCTCGCGCACGTTGTGGTCGGTGATCAGCACGCCGATGCCGCGCTGGGTGAGATGGCGCACCAGCGCCTGGATGTCGCCGACCGCGATCGGGTCGATGCCGGCGAAGGGCTCGTCGAGCAGCATGTAGTTCGGCCGCGTCGCCAGCGCGCGCGCGATCTCGACACGGCGGCGCTCGCCGCCCGACAGCGCGATCGTCGGCGTCTTGCGCAGGCGCGCGATGTTGAACTCCTCAAGCAGCGCGTCGAGATCGTATTCGCGCCGCTTGCGGCTCGGCTCGATCAGCTCGAGCACGGCGCGGATGTTCTGCTCGACATTGAGGCCGCGGAAGATCGAGGCTTCCTGCGGCAGATAGCCGATGCCGAGGCGGGCGCGCTGATACATCGGCAGCGACGTCACGTCGTGACCGTCGAGCTCGATGCGGCCTTTGTCGGCCGTGATCAGCCCGGTGATCATGTAGAACACGGTGGTCTTGCCGGCGCCGTTCGGCCCGAGCAGGCCCACCGCCTCGCCGCGGCGGACATAGAGGCTCACGCCCTTGACCACCTTGCGGCCGACGAAGCTGCGCTCGACGCCGTGCGCCGCAAGATACCCTTGCACGTTCGCCTGCGGGGATGCGCCGTCGTCTTGCCGCTGTACCTGCCGGCGCCGGCCCGCGTCTCGCGACGGCTGGGCGGGTTGGGCAGGCTCGTCGCGCCACTCCTGATCGGGCTGCGGATCGTAGCGCGCGTCCTGCCGCGGGTCCTGATACGGATCGTGACGCGGGTCCTGGTACGGCTCTTGATCCGGCTCGTGGCGGGGTTCTGGCCGCAACTCCTGGCGCGGCTCCTGATACGCGTCCTGACGGGCGGGCGGATGGGCTCGATTCTGCGGCTGGCCGCGCTGCTGGCTCATCGGCTCGACGCGGCCCGTGAACATCGGACCGCTGACCGGCCGCGCAATGCTGCGCCGGCCGCCGCCGGGCGCGCCGCCCGGTTTCCCGCCCTTGCGCCGAAACCAAGCGAGTAGGTCGAGCACACGTGCCTCAAGGCCGAAGAATGCCGAAAGCGCCCCGCTCGGCGGCTGATTCGCGCCTCGCGCCGCAATGCGGCTTGCCCCGGCTCGTGATAATCGCTCACCCGGTTCCTTTCAACCGCGTTGCCGGCAACCGCCGCGCAAACGCGGGCGTCAGTACAAGCCTGAAGGATTAGGATTGGTCGAACGGGCTTTCGGCGCCGCGTGCGGCGGCGGCGGATGCGGAGCCGCGGGCGGTGCGGCGCGATTGTCGCCCTTGTTGGTGGAGTTCGGCACGATCAGGCTGTAGACGCCGCCCTCGCCTTCGAAGTGCGACACGCCCGTATCGAGGTGGACGACGAGACGCGGGCCGCGCACGACGTTGGGTCCCTGCGTGACCGCAACGACGCCGCCGGGCGCCGGGAAGAGGCGGACCGTATCGTCCGCGATGTCGTAGATCGCCTTCTCGCCGGTCGCGGTCTGGCCCTTCTGGGTCACGACGACGCTGCCGGTCGCCTCGATGCGCCTGATCTGCTGGCTGCCGGCCGGCGCCGGCGTCGTGGCCTTGACGGCCGGGCCGCCCGCCTCGCCGGCATCGTAGAAGACGACCAGGGTCTTGCAGCGCAGCGTCGTGTCGCCTTGCACCAGAACGACGTTGCCCGAATAGGTCGCGATCTTCTTCTTGTCGCGCACTTCGAGCGTCTGCGCGTTGATCTGCACGGGCTCACTGCGGTTCTGCGAAAAGCCCTGCAGCGCGTTGGGCTGCTGCGATTGCGGCTGCGGCTGCGCGTGCGCGATGCCGACCGTCAGCGCGAGCGCGGCCAGGGACGACAACAGGTTGCCAAGCGTCATGCGCATCGTCATTGCCTCGCGATCGGTTCGGGCTTGGCGGCGGGCGCAGCATTCGCGGTGCCGGCAGCCTGCTGCGGCACCAGATGGGTCTCGACCCCGTTGGTGAATCGAATGAGATCGCCGCTCTCGAGCACTTCAAGCCCTTTGGCATCAATGGTGCCGTTCGTCATCGTCACCGCGACCGGCTTGCTGGAGATGATGCGTCCCGCCTTGTTGTCGAGCTTGGCTTCGTCGAGGTGCACCGTGTAACCGGTCGACGTGGTGAGCACGATCTTGGTCTTGAGCACCATTGTGTCGGCCTTGGTGTCGTAGACGCCGTTCTTGGCGCGCAGCTCCATCAACGAACGGTCCTGCAGCGTGACGTGGGCGAGCACGTCGGAGAGCTCAAGGACGCCCGGGTTGGTGAGGTCCTGGGCGGCCGTGCGGGCGGTGAGATCGTAGGGCCGGTTGTCGCGCGTGAACCCGGCGATGTGCGGCGCCTCCATGTTGATCTTGGATCCGGTCAGCACGAAACGGTCGATCGGAAGCTTGGCCAGAATTTGCAGCGGCTTGAAGTAGGTGTTCGCGACCACGACGACCAGAGCGACCAGAAGCGCGGCCGGGATCGCGCGGCGGAACAGCCGCACCACGCGGCTATGATGTGCCGCGGTGCGAAAGGCGCGCTCGCGATCGTTTCCTCCCGCGAACGAGACGCCGCCTGGATCGCGCATGGTCGCTGCAGGGCTCAGTGCTATCCCCCTCAATGTCCTCGGGCGTTCTCGGGCGCGGGCCAGAATCACGCCCCCCGCACACCTTAACGCCCGCCCATATGCCGGCGAAAGCTGCCCCCGGACCGATCCGGGACGGACACCGGTTCCCGACATCCACCGGGATGCTCATGGATACTCGTGGGTGCCCAACGAGCGCCCATCCCGTCACGGACCTAATCACCCTGCAATTATGGCTGCGGCACGGCGGCCTGCGCCCGGCCGGAAGTGTTCAGGAATGGGAAAAAATGTCCTCGGCGGCCCAGCCCGCGAGGTCGAGCCGCACCCGGTCGGGCAGGAAACCGAAACAGGCTGCCGCAAGCGCGGTGCGCCCCTCGCGCGCCAGCATGACGTCGAGCTTGTCCTTCAGCGCATGCAGATGCAGCACGTCGGAGGCCGCATAGGCGACCTGGGCATCGGTCAGCTCCGGCGCACCCCAATCGGACGACTGCTGCTGCTTGGAAATGTCCACGCCCAGCACCTCGCGGCTGAGGTCCTTGAGGCCGTGCTTGTCCGTGTAGGTGCGGGAGAGGCGGGAGGCGATCTTGGTGCAGTAAACCGGCTGCGCCATCACGCCGAAGGCGTTGAACAGCATGCCGATGTCGAAACGGGCGAAATGGAAGATCTTGAGGCGCGCCGGATCGGCGAGCAGCGCCTTGATGTTGGGCGCATCGTGCGCGCCGGGCGGAATTTGCACCACGTCGGCGCTGCCGTCGCCGGGCGAAAGCTGGACGACGCACAGCCGGTCACGGCGCGGATCGAGCCCCATGGTCTCGGTGTCGATCGCCACCGCCCCCGGGTAGCGGGCAAGGTCAGGCAGGTCTCCGCGATGCAGGCGGATGGTCATCAGGCAGGATCTCCGCTGCGCCCCGGCCGCCAAGAAATCTTTGGGGCCAAGCAATCTTTTGAATCTACACAGGTTTTCCGACGCGACCCAGGACATTTATCACACTGCTGTGGGTCGTCAAATCGAAGGGTTGCGGGGTGCCTCCGCGACGTGCGAAAATTTTCCTTGACCGCATCCGGTTGCCGGGGAACCCGGGATGCCCTTGCGAGTCATGGTATTGGCGCAGGTTCCGGCCGGCCAGGCGGCTTTCGCTGCGAGATGCGCCAAGATGGGGTGAGGGTGGGGTGGGCGTTGCGATAAAACGGCTCGTGGTTGCGTTGGGCCTTGCCGTGGCCGCGGCGGCCGCGCAGGCGCAAACCACGGATGAGCGCGTCCCCCATCCAAGCCACGACAACCCGTCACTGGTGACGGCGTTGCGCAATTGGATCGCCGAGAAGACGGCCGACAAGAAGACCGCCGTCAAGACGCCGGCCCCGCGCGTCGCCGCCGAGGCCCGCCCGCATCGCCGCTATCGCGTGCACCACTACCGGGTGCCCGAAACCGCTGCGCCGAGAACCGCGACCATCGCGCCGACCACAGTTCCCACAGCTCCCACGCTGGCTTCCGCGATGCCGGTTGCGCCCGTCGAGACACCGCCGGCCGAAACGCCGACGCCCGCCGCGAGCGCCGCGCCGAGCACCCCAGTTGGCGCCACCACGGCGCCAGTCGCCATGACCGCCTCGGTCGCCCCCACCGCCCCGCCCGCTCCGTCCCCGGCGCCCGAGAACCTGACCATGCCGCGGCCGGTCGCGACCATCACGGTGATGGCGCCGCGCCCGAGCGCCACACGCCCGACGCCCGGGCGCAGCCAATGCGTCACCGGCGAGCGGATCGTCACGGCTTACTACTGGGAGGGCAAATACACGGCGACCGGCGCGCGCTTCAATCCCGACGGCATGACGGCGGCGCACCGCACCTTCCCGTTCGGCACCAAGCTTCTGGTGATCAACCCGCGCAACGGCAAGTCCGTTACCGTCACGATCAACGACCGCGGCCCGTTCACGCGCGGCGTGACACTCGACTTGAGCCGCGGCGCCGCCCAGGCGATCGGCCTGCAGGGCAACGCCGTCGTGTGCATGGCGAAGATGTAGCGCGCGTCAGGGAAGAGTGGTGCCCAGGAGAGGACTCGAACCTCCACGCCTCGCGGCGCTAGTACCTGAAACTAGTGCGTCTACCAATTCCGCCACCTGGGCAACGGCGCAGACATACTGGCGGGGGATTTGGGTTGTCAAATCCCCTGTGTCTCCCTCGTGTCCCGGCCGAGCAAAACGAGAGCCTGGACACGAGGGGCGGCACGCTCATCGACAGCCTTCAGGCAGCCGCTGGGTCCCGGTTCTGCGGTGCACCGCTACGCGCTGCACCGCGCCCGGGACACGAGGCTGCGCTCCCCCTATACAGCCCCGAATCGATCCTGTATCCCGCTCGCGAGCTTCCGCCCAAATCACCGTGCGCGCACCGATGCGAGAGGCCGCATGACCGTCCAATCCGATTTCGACACGCTGGTCACCGTCTTCGGCGGCTCCGGATTCGTCGGCCGCCATGTCGTGCGGGCGCTCGCCAAGCGCCATTACCGCATCCGTGTCGCGGTGCGCCGGCCGGAGCTCGCGAACTATCTCCAGCCGCTCGGCCGGGTCGGGCAGATCCACGCCGTGCAGGCGAATGTGCGCCACCCGGGCTCGGTCGCAACCGCGGTGCGCGACGCCGACGCGGTCGTCAACCTCGTCGGCATCCTGCGCGAGCAGGGCCGCCAGCGCTTCGAGACCATACAGCGCGAGGGCGCCGAGGCGGTCGCGCGGGCGGCGGCGATGCACGGCGCGCGCCTCGTGCACATGTCGGCGCTCGGCGTCGACGCGACCGCGACGTCCGCTTATGCGCGCTCGAAGGCGGCGGGCGAGCAGGCGGTGCTCGCGGCGGTGCCGCATGCCACGATCATCCGCCCCTCGATCGTGTTCGGTCCGGAGGACGACTTCTTCAACAAGTTCGCGTCGCTCGCCCGTTTCCTGCCGGCGCTGCCGCTGATCGGCGGCGGCAAGACGCGCTTCCAGCCGGTGTTCGCCGGCGATGTCGCGGCCGCGGTCGCGGCCGCGGTCGCGGGCGAGACCAAGCCGGGCGCAGCTTACGAGCTTGGCGGGCCCGAGGTGCTGACGTTCCGCGAGCTGATGCGTTACGTGCTGGACACCATCGAACGCCGCCGGCTGCTGGTGCCGATCCCGTTCGGGCTCGCGAAGCTGCAGGCGACCTTCATGCAGCTCATGCCCAACCCGCCGCTCACCCGCGACCAGGTGGAGATGCTCCGGCGCGACAGCGTCGTGTCGGACGCGGCGGCGCAGGAAAGCGCACGCTCGCCGGCCTCGGCATCGAGCCGACCTCGGTCCAGGCGATCGTGCCGTCGTATCTCTGGCGCTTCCGCCGCGCCGGCCAGTTCAAGCGGCTGCGCCACGGGTAGAGGAAGCGCGCTCTCTTTCCCGAAGTTAATCGTAGGATGGGTTGAGCGCAGCGAAACCCATCATCGTCCTTTGTGCTCGAAGCGATGGGTTTCGCTGTCGCTCAACCCATCCTACGCACCTCCTACTTCCAGCCCAATCCCACCGTCAGCGCGATGAGGCCGAGCGCGCCGACGATCAGGCGCCACCAGGCGAACACCATGAAGCCGTGGCGCGAGACGTAGCCGAGGAACGTCTTCACCACGATCCAGCCGAAGACGAACGAGACCGCAAAGCCGATGGCGATCAGCAGCGCGCCGTTCGACGACAGGTCGTGGCGGCTCTTCCATAGGTCGAACGCGAAGGCGCCCGCCATGGTCGGCATCGCGAGCCAGAACGAGAATTCGGCCGCGGCGCGCCGGTCGGAGCCGAGCAGCATGGCGGACACGATGGTCGCGCCCGAGCGCGACACGCCCGGGATCATGGCGAAGCACTGGCAGACGCCGATCGCGAAATACATCGGCATCGGAAACGTGATCACGTCGCGGTGGCGCGGCTTGAGCTCGAGGCTCTCGACCCACATGAGCACGACGCCGCCGACGATGAGCGCGACGCACACGATCCACGGGTTGAACAGCACCGTCTTGATGAAGTTGTGCAGCAGCGCGCCGAGCACGGCGGCGGGCAGGAACGCGAGCAGGACACCGATGACAAAGCGGCGCGCGGTGGCGTCGATGAAGAAGCCGACCGAGAGCCCGACAATCCGCATGAAATAGATCGACAGCAGCGCCAGGATCGCGCCGAACTGGATCAGGATCGCGAAGGTGTTGCCGAAGCCTTCGTCGCCGAAGCCGAAGAAATGCTCCATCAGCAGCAAATGGCCGGTCGACGACACCGGAAGATATTCGGTGAATCCTTCGACGACGCCGAGGATGACGGCCTTGATGATGTCGAGCATGGCGCTTGCGGCTCCGACGATCTCGAATCGTGGCTTATGTCACTTCTTGCGGTCTTGTGGCCGATACATACCGCCAGAGCAACGGTAAATGCCTGATCCCGCACAACTCTTGCCGCCCCGATGACGACCACATTAAGGATTTCTATACGCTTGCCCCCCGATTGTAACGCGGCCCGGGGCGATGGCCGGGCGCGTTTTTCGCAAAGCTCATGCTGACGCTGTTTCATCACGGTCTTTGTCCGCACTCGCGCTTCGTGCGGCTCGCGCTCGGCGAATACGGACTTGCGCACCGGCTGGTGGAAGAACGGCCGTGGGAGCGCCGCGACGAATTCCTGGCGATGAATCCGGCCGGAACACCGCCGGTGCTGGTCGAGGAAGGCTTCCCGCCGATCCCGGAGGCGCGCACGATCGCCGAATATCTCGACGAGACGCGCGGCGCGGAACTCGGCGACCATCGGCTGCTGCCGCGCGAGCTGCATGCGCGGGTCGAGGTGCGGCGGCTCATGGGGTGGTTCGGCGAGAAGTTCTTCGCCGAGGTGAGCGGACCGCTCACCTCCGAACGCGTGCTCAAGCGGCAGATGAGCCGCGCGCAGGGCGGCGGCGCCCCTGACACCGATGCGATCCGTGCGGCGCTCGCCAACATCCGCTATCATCTTGCCTATATCGGCTGGCTGGTGCAGACGCGCGACTGGCTCGCGGGCGATCGGCTCTCCTATGCGGATCTCGCCGCCGCCGCGCACCTGTCGTCGATCGACTATCTGGGTGACGTGCCGTGGAGCGAAAACGAGGCGGCAAAGAACTGGTACGCGCGGGTGAAATCGCGCCCGTCGTTCCGTCCGCTGCTCACCGACACGCACGCCGGCATCCCGCCGTCGAAGACCTACGCGGACCTCGACTTCTGAACGAACCGGCGGAGCTCAAGCGCGCGCTGGCCGACGAGGCGCGCGCGCTCGGCTTCGATGCGGTCGCGGTGACGCGGCCCGACGCGATCCCGCAGGCCAAGGATGCGCTGACGCGCTTCGTCGCCGATGGCCTGCACGGCGACATGGACTGGCTCGCCGCCAACGCCGAGCGCCGCGGCGACCCGCGCGCGCTGTGGCGCGACGTGCGCGCGATCGTGATGCTCGGCGTCAACTACGGACCGGCGCGTGATCCGTTGGCGATCCTCCGGGAGCGCGCGCGCGGCGCGATCTCGGTCTATGCGCAGGGCGACGACTACCACGATGTGATCAAGCCGCGGCTCAAGGCGCTGGCGCGCTGGCTGGTCGCCAAGGCCGGCGGCGACGTGAAGGTGTTCGTCGATACCGCGGCCGTGATGGAGAAGCCGCTTGCCGCGAGTGCTGGGCTCGGCTGGCAGGGCAAGCACACCAACCTGGTGTCGCGCCGTTTCGGCTCGTGGCTTTTCCTCGGCGCGATCTTCACGACGCTCGATCTGCCGCCCGACGCGGCCGAGAGCGACTATTGCGGCCAGTGCCGCGCCTGCCTCGACGTCTGCCCGACCGCGGCCTTTCCGGCGCCCTATCGGCTCGATGCGCGGCGCTGCATCTCGTATCTCACGATCGAGCACAAGGGTCCGATCCCGCGCGAGCTGCGCGCCCCGATGGGCAATCGCATCTACGGGTGCGACGACTGCCTCGCGGTGTGCCCGTGGAACAAGTTCGCGCAAGAGGGCCGCAACGCCAAGCTTGCGGCGCGCGAGGCGCTCATGGCACCACCACTCGCGGATCTGGCGCGGCTCGACGACGCGGCATTCCGCGCGCTGTTTGCCAAGACACCGGTCAAGCGCACCGGCCGCGACCGCTTCGTGCGCAACGTGCTGATCGCGATCGGCAACAGCGGCGATCCGGCGCTCGCGGGCGCGGCGCAAGGGCGGCTCGACGATGCCGCGCCGCTCGTGCGCGGCGCCGCCGTGTGGGCGCTCAGTCGGCTGCTGCCGCACGACGAGCTCGCCGCGCTCGCGGCGACGCACCAGGCGCGCGAAGCTGACGCGGTCGTCGCCGACGAATGGGCGGCGGCGCTGCGGGGGAGCGCCGCCTGATGGCGATGCTCGCGTGCTGCGGGCTCGGCTATTGCGCTACGCATTACGTCAGCGACTTCGGCGGCCGCTTCACCCACATCATCGGCACCAGCCGCACGGACGAGCGCGCCGCAGCGCTCGCGGCCCGCGACTACGGCGGCCGCAGGATCGAGATGCTGGTGTTCGACGGGGACACGGCATCGCGAACGCTGCTCGCCCTGATCGAGCACGCCAATGCGCTGCTGATCTCGGCCGCGCCAGACGAAGGCGGCGATCCCGTGCTCGGCGCGCTGCACGAGGCGCTGGCGGCGGCGCCACGGCTCAGTTCCATCGTGCTGCTCTCGACCATCGGGGTCTATGGCGACCGTGGCGGCGAATGGGTCGACGAGACGGCGGTGCTCGATCCTGCCAATGAACGCGCACGCCCGCGCCTCGCGGCCGAAGAGGCATGGCAGGCGTTCGGACGGCGACGCCGCATACCGGTCGCGGTGCTGCGGCTCGGCGGCATCTATGGGCCCGGGCAGAACGCGCTCGTCAACGTGCGCAGCGGCCGCGCGCGCAATGTCGACAAGCCCGGCCAGGTGTTCAACCGCATCCATGTCGCCGACATCGCGCAGGCGATCGACGCGGCGTTCGCGCACCGTGCCGACGGCGCCTTCAACGTCGTCGACGATGAACCAAGCCCGCCGGGCGATCCGATCGCGTTTGCGGCGCAGCTTCTCGGCCGGCCGGCGCCGCCCGCGATCCCGTTCGTGGAAGCCGTAAAGACGATGTCGCCGATGGCGGCGAGCTTCTATGCCGAGAACCGGCGCGTGCGGAACGACAAGCTCAAGCGCGCGCTTGGCGTGCGGCTGCGGTATCCGACCTATCGCGAGGGATTGCGGGCGTGGCTGCGCGGGCACGTAGGTTGGGTCGAGCCCTTGCGAGACCCAACGGCGGCGCACGCGATCGGGGCGTCGGGTCTCGCATTCGCTCGACCCAACCTACGGGCGTCGCAATGACGTCGTCCTACGCGCTTGCGTGGTTGATGAATTTTTCCGGCGGCGCTTCGCCCCATTGCGAGACCAGCGCCTCCTCGGCTGCGACCAGGTTCGAGCCGTTGGCGAGGTTGAGGCGGTCGCTGTCGGCCCAATGCTCGTGCACGCGGCCCCACGGATCGGACCAGTAGTCGTAGACCTGGCTGCCGAGCACGTGGCGGCCGATGCCCCACATGTGCTCGTACTTGCCGGCCTGGTGCAGCCAGTCATGGCCCATGCACACGTCGTCGAAGTCCTGCACCTCGAACGACAGATGGTTGAGGCCGGTCTTCGGGTGATTGAGGCAGAAGAAGACGTGGTGATCGACATAGGTGTCGCCGCGGTCGCAGCGGTTGAACGAGCCGATCACGTTCTCCTTCTCGCCCGCGTAGACGTCGTCCGAGCAGATGAAGCCCAGCGTGTCGCGGAACCATGTCGACGGTCTCGGCGAACTTCGGCGTCATCAGCACGCCGTGGCCCATGCGTTTGACGTGCGAGGGCCCCTTGGGCAGCCGCATCAGCTCGCCGGCGCGCGAGAGCGGGCTCTCGCCGGTGTTGAGCTTCTGGCGCGGCTTGACCCTGATCGGGTCGACCTTTTCGATGCCGTGCACAACCTCGATCTGGTAGCCGTTCGGCTCGGTCAGCCGCACGCGCTTGCCGCCGCCCGGCTCGTCGATCGATCTCGACGCCGGACGCGCCCGGCACCTTGGCGAGGCGCGCAAGATCGTCCTCGCTCGCCGCGTAGTAGGCGAAGCCGACGAATTTCGGATCGCCCTTCTCGGTGACATGGATGTGGTGCGCCGGATCGGTGCCGCGCATGTAGAGCGCGTTGGCGGTGCGCTCGACCCTGATCAGGCCGAAGCGCGTGAGGAACTCTTCCTGCGTATCGAGATCGGGCGAGCGAAACCGCCCCCACGCGATATCGGTGACTTTGATGACGGGCATGTTCGCGGCCTTTCGATCACGATCTATTTTTTGAGCATGATCTTTTCCAAAAACCGGTATCCACCCCGGATCAAGTCCGGGGCATGCTTTTTCGGGATCATGCTCTTGCGGACAGATTGTCGCCACGCGAATTCGAAAGCAAGCGGCAGACTGGCGTCCCGAATTGGTGCTCAGAATTCCTCGATGGCGGCGAGCAGGCGCTCGATGTCCTCGGGGCGCGACAGGCGATGGTCGCCGTCCTTCACCAAAGTGAGCACGACGTCGTCCTGGGCGAGCCGCGACACCAGCTCGACCGCGTGGCCCCACGGCACGTCCGGATCCTCGACCCCCTGCAGGATCCGCACCGGGCAGCCGGTCTCGATCAAGCCGCCGAGCAGCAGGTGCCTGCGGCCCTCCTCGATCAGGCGCCGCGTGATCGGATAGGGCGCGATGTCGTATTGCGACGGCCGCAGCCAGGCCCCCTTGGTCTCGATCTCGTGACGAATTCGGGGGCGAATTTCTGCCACATCAGCGCTTCGGTGAAGTCGACCGCCGGCGCGATCAGCACCATGCCGGCGAGGCTTGCGGTTTGCACGCCGGCGCGGCGCAGCGCGCGCGCCAGCAGCAGCGCCATCCAGCCGCCCATCGACGAGCCGACCAGCACCTGCGGGCCGCGGCAGCAGTCCAGAAACACCGCGACGCTTTCCTCGAGCCAGCGTCCGATGGTGCCGTCGCCGAACTCGCCCTTCGATTCGCCGTGGCCCGAATAATCGAACCGCACGATGGCGCGCCCGCGCTCGGCCGCAAAGCGCGCAAGCTGCGCCGCCTTCGTGCCCTGCATGTCGGATTTGAACCCGCCGAGCCAGACCAGCCCGGGCGCCGCGCCCGGCGCGGCACGCACCGCGATCGCGCGCGCCTCCTCGCCGCTGCCGACGTCGATGAACTTCAGCGCTTCAGACATGCGATTTCAGCCTTGAGGTTTCGGCTAGGGATTTTCCGACAGTGCGGCAAGATCGTGGTCGCCATCGACGACATTATCTCCCGGTCCGCGTTGCTCCGCCCCGGTGCGGGGTCTATGGTGACGCATCATAGCGAAAACGTCGCCGCACGCGGCTCGTGGTTGCGGCGCCATCGGCATCGTCGCCGCGGGAAGCATCGCACGGTGTCGGTTTGGGTCTGGAGTTGCGGGTGACACTTGGATCGACGGCGACGCGTTCCAACGACATCAGCCTCCCGGGCGCCGCGGATGCGCCGCAGGCGCCGGCGCGCGCGCTGACGGCGCTGATCGCCGTCCCGACCGTCGAGATCGGCGCGGCCGACGAGGGCGTGGTCGCCCTTGCGGAAACCCTGGCGCGTGCCGGTCATCACCCGATCGTCGCCTCGAGCGGCGGCCGGCTCGAGGGTCGCCTCGCCGAGATGGGCGCCGAGCTCATCCGTCTCGACCTGGCGAGCCGCAATCCGGGCGTGATCGCGCGCAATGCGGCCGCGCTGTTTCGCTTGCTGCGCGAGCGGCGATGCGACGTCGTGCATGCGCATGGCCGCACTGCCGCCTGGAGCGCACTGCCGGCCGCCCGCATGGCGCGCGTTCCGTTCCTCACCAGCTGGTACAAGGGCTTTCGCGACCAGAACACGCTCAAGCATGTCTACAACGGCGTGATGGCGCGCGGGGCGCGCGTGATCACGCCGAGCGACCAGATCGCCGAATTGATCGTCGCGCGCCACCGCGTGCCGTGGGAGCGGATTGCGGTCATTCCGCCGGCGGTCGATCTCGGCCGCTTCGATCCGACCGCGCTCACGCTCGATCGCGTCAACGCGGTGCGGCGGAGCTGGGGCGTCAAGGGCGACACCAAGGTGATCCTGATCGCCGGCCGCATGCTGCGCCGGAAAGGCCACCACGTGGTGGTGCAGGCGGCGCGCCGGCTCAAGGACATGGGCGTCGTCGACGTCCTGTTCGTGTTCGCGGGCGAGGACGAGGGACGCAGCCGCTATTCGGGCGAGCTCTGGGATCTCGTGCTCGCGACCGAGACCGCCGATATCGTCCGCATGGCGCCGTCGCCGGCCGACGCGCCCGCCGCCTACGGGGCCGCGACGGCCGTGCTGTCGGCCTCGGTCCAGCCGGAAGGGCTGCAGCGCACGATCCTGGAGGCGCTCGCCATGGCGCGGCCTGTGGCGGTGTCCGACCTCGCAGCCGGCCGCGATATCGTGCTGGCGCCGCCCGCGGTTCCGGAGGAACGCATGACCGGCCTGCGCTTTGCCTCCGGCGATGCCGGGGCGCTGGCCACCGCCGTGGTCCGGCTCATGTCCATGCCGGATCCGGTCCGGCGGGCCATCGGCCGGCGTGGACGCGAATGGGTCGCGGCCCATTGCGCCCCCGGGACGGTCGCGCAGGAGCTGCTTGCCGTTTACGCGGCGGTTACCCAAAACCGCCGTTGACTCGGGTCCGCTTTCCCCCGATTCTCGTATATATTGGAGCTACCGGTGTTTCGCGCGCGTTGATTTGGCATCGCGGCGCACCGGTTCGGGTCAACAGCAAGAGGAGACAGAGACCATTCGTCGTCCGATGAGAGCCGCGCCGCCCGTCCAGAAAGACGGTCCGCGCATCAATGATGAGATCCGTGCCCGCGAGGTACACCTGATCGACAAAGACGGCGCCAACCGCGGCACCGTTGCGATCGCAGAGGCGCTGCGACTGGCCCAGGAGGCCGGACTCGACCTTGTCGAGATCTCGCCCAACGTCACACCGCCCATCGTCAAGCTGCTCGATTTCGGCAAGTACAAGTATGCCGAGCAGAAGAAGGCGGCCGAAGCCCGCAAGAAACAGAAGGTCGTCGAGGTCAAGGAAATCAAGTTCCGGCCGATGATCGACGACCATGACTACGACGTGAAGATGCGCTCGATGGTGCGTTTCTTCGAAGAGGGCGACAAGGTCAAGGTCACGCTGCGCTTCCGCGGACGCGAGATGGCGCACCAGGAGCTCGGTACGCGGCTCCTCGACCGGGTCAAGGTCGACACCTCCCAGTTCGCCAAGGTCGAATCCGATGCCCGGTTCGAAGGCCGGCAGATGGTGATGATCCTGGCGCCGCGCTGAAGCCCACAGCCCGTTAACACTACGATTGCGACGCCCGCGGCCCTGCCGCGGGCGTTTGCGTTTCAGGGGCGCGCGGTTGCGTTCGGAGGCCTCCTCTGCCATAAGGGCGCCCTCCCGCCGCCCGGCTCACCAGGGCTGCCGTGGCAGCGGCGAAGTGCTCATCAGCACGCTCATATCGAGCAGATCACCGGCAGACCGGGCGCAAGCCCATGGTCCCTAAGCCGGCATAAGGAGAGCCGAAATGCCCAAGCTCAAGACCAAATCAGGCGCCAAGAAGCGCTTCAAGGTGACCGGCACCGGCAAGGTGCTGTATGCCCAGCGCGGCAAGCGCCACGGCATGATCAAGCGCACCAAGAAGCAGATCCGTCAGTTGCGCGGCACCAACGTGCTGTTCAAGACCGACGGCGACAACATCAAGAAGTACTTCTTGCCCAACGGCTGACGGCCTCCGGCAATTTTACCTGACAAATCAAGGAGTTCGTCATGGCCCGAGTCAAACGCGGCGTCACCGCGCATGCCAAGCACAAGAAGGTCCTGAAAGCCGCCAAAGGCTATTACGGCCGGCGCAAGAACACGATCCGCATCGCCAAGCAGGCAGTCGAGAAGGCAAACCAGTACGCGTTCCGCGACCGCAAGCGGCGCAAGCGCACCTTCCGGGCGCTGTGGATCCAGCGCCTCAACGCGGCGGTGCGCGGCTTCGGGCTGACCTACAGCCGGTTTATCGACGGCCTCGGCCGAGCCGGGGTCACGGTCGACCGCAAGGTCCTGTCCGACCTCGCGATCCACGAGCCGGCCGCGTTCGAGGCGATCGTCGAGAAGGCCAAGGCCGCGCTGCCGGCCTGACATTCGGCGACGGGTCATTGCGAGGAGGGCGGCAGCCCGACGAAGCAATCTCGATCCGCACATGCATGTGCAAGTGCAGAGGGATTGCTTCGCTTCGCTCGCAATGACGTTTGAGGACGGGTGGACCCCATGTCCGACATTGCGACGCTCGAACAAGACATCGTTGGGAAGATCAGCGCGGCCACTGATGAAGCCGCGCTCGAAGCCGTGCGCGTCGCGGCGCTCGGCAAGAGCGGCGCGGTGTCGGCGCTGCTCAAGACGCTCGGCGCCATGTCGCCGGACGAGCGCAAGCAGCAGGGCCCGCTCATCAACGGCCTCAAGGACCGCGTCACGGCGGCGCTGACGGCGCGCCGCGAGGCGCTGAAGGACCAGGCGCTCGATGCGCGCCTCAATACCGAGGCGGTCGACGTCACGCTTCCGGTCCGCGAGAGCCCGGCCGAGACCGGCCGTATCCATCCGATAAGCCAGGTGATCGACGAGCTCACCGCGATCTTCGCCGACATGGGCTTCGCGGTGGCCGAAGGTCCGGACATCGAGACCGACGACTACAACTTCACCAAGCTCAATTTTCCCGAAGACCATCCGGCGCGGGAAATGCACGACACGTTCTTCTTCAATCGCAAGCCGGACGGCTCGCGGCTCTTGCTGCGCACCCACACGTCGCCCGTGCAGGTGCGCACCATGCTGAGCCAGAAGCCGCCGATCCGCGTCATCTGCCCGGGCCGCACCTATCGCTGCGATAGCGACCAGACCCACACGCCGATGTTCCACCAGGTCGAGGGACTCGTCGTCGACAAGGGCTCGCATCTCGGCCACCTGAAATGGATCCTCGAGGAATTCTGCAAGGCGTTCTTCGAGGTCGACCAGGTGAAGATGCGCTTCCGCCCGTCGTTCTTCCCGTTCACCGAGCCCTCGCTCGAGGTCGACATCCAGTGCCGCCGCGACAAGGGCGAGGTGCGCTTCGGCGAAGGCAACGACTGGCTGGAGATCCTCGGCTGCGGGATGGTGCATCCGAACGTGCTGAAGAATTGCGGGATCGATCCGACCGAGTACCAGGGCTTCGCCTGGGGCATGGGCATCGATCGCATCGCGATGCTGAAATACGGCATGAGCGACCTGCGCGCCTTCTTCGAGGCGGACGTGCGCTGGCTCGCGCATTACGGCTTCCGCCCGCTGGACTTCCCGACGCTCGCCGGGGGGCTGAGCACGTGACCCGGCGCCAGCGATCAGGCTCCTTGCCGCAGCCTCTCCCCCTCCCCCGCTTGCGGGGGAGGGTAGGGAGGGGGAAGCCCCACGACGGGCCTCGCCATGTCTGACTCATCAAAAGAGCCGACGTGGCAAGTGCCGACCAAGCTGCATGTCCGGTCGCGTGCGCTGCGCCAGGATATGACGGATGCCGAGCGAATTGTCTGGTACGGAGTCCGTGCGCACGGCTCAATGGCGCAAGCTTTCGCCGGCAAGCGCCGATCGGTCCTTTCATCGTCGATTTCGTCTGCCATGACGCGCGAGCTGGTCGTGGAGATCGACGGCGGGCAGCATTTTGAGGATGCGCACGAGAAGCGCGACGCGCGGCGTGATCGCTTTCTTGGCGAAAAGGGCTATCGCGCGCTGCGATTCAGCAATCTGACGTGATGAGCAATCGACGTGGTGTGTTCGAAGCGATTGCAGATGCAGTGCTGGGGCTTCCCCCTCCCCGCCCTCCCCCGCAAGCGGGGGAGGGGGACGAGACTCAGAGAGTCTGAGCTCGATGAAGTTCACCCTTTCCTGGCTGCGCGAGCACCTCGACACGACGCACTCGCTTGGTGAGCTCGCCGACAAGCTCACCATGATCGGGCTCGAGGTCGAGCACCTCGAGGACAAGGCGACGCTACTCGCGCCTTACGTGATCGCGCGCGTCGTCGAGGCGAAGCAGCACCCGAACGCGGACCGGCTGCGCGTGTGCATGGTCGACACCGGCGACGGCAAGCCGATCCAGGTGGTGTGCGGGGCGCCGAATGCGCGCACCGGCATGACGGGCGTGTTCGTGCCGCCGGGCGCATTCGTCCCCGGCAAGAACATCACGCTGCAGGTCGGCACCATCCGCGGCGTCGAGAGCCGCGGCATGCTGGTGTCCGAAGCCGAGCTGCAGATTTCCGACGACCATGACGGCATCATCGACCTGCCGGCCGATGCGCCGGTCGGCGAGCCCTATGCGCAATGGGCCGGGCTCGACGACGCCGTGATCGAGATCAATCTCACGCCCAACCGGCCGGACTGCACCGGCGTGCACGGCATCGCGCGCGATCTCGCGGCGGCCGACATGGGGCGGTTCAAGGAGAACACCCCGAGGCCCGTGAAGGGCGAATTCCCCTGCCCGGTGGCGGTGAAGCTCGACTTCGGCGCGACGGCATCGCTCTGCCCGGCGTTCGGGCTGCGCCTCGTGCGCGGCGTCAAGAACGGCCCCTCCCCGGCCTGGCTGCAGCGCCGGCTGACCGCGATCGGGCTGCGCCCGATCAACGCGCTGGTCGACATCACCAACTACATCACGTTCGACCGCGCGCGCCCGCTGCACGTGTTCGACGCCGCCAAGGTGAAGGGCAATCTGGTCGTGCGCCGCGCGCACAACGGCGAGAAGCTCACCGCGCTCGACGGCAAGACCTACGAGCTCGACGCCGCCATGTGCGTGATCGCCGACGACCAGGGCGTCGAGTCGCTGTCCGGCATCATGGGCGGCGAGGCGAGCGGCTGTTCGGAGCAAACGACCGACGTGCTCATCGAGTCGGCGCTGTGGGACGAGACCAACATCGCGCAGACCGGCCGCCAGCTCGGCATCAATTCGGATGCGCGCTACCGGTTCGAGCGCGGCGTCGACCCGGTCTTCATGCTGCCGGGCCTCGAGCTCGCGACCCGCATGGTCATGGAGCTTTGCGGCGGCACGCCGTCCGAGATCACGGTCGCGGGCGAGGTGCCGATTTCCGACAAGGTCGTCGACTTTCCGCTCACCGAGCCGAAGCGGCTCGCCGGCATCGATCTCAGCGTGACCGAGGTCAAGCGCGTGCTCGGCCATCTCGGGTTCTTCGTCGCGGGCGCGGGTCCGAAGGTCAAGGTCGCGGTGCCGAGCTGGCGCCCGGACGTGCACGGCGAGGCCGATATCGTCGAGGAGCTGGTCCGCATCGTCGGCGTCGACCGCGTGCCGTCGACACCGTTCCCGCGCGGCGAGTTCGCGCGCAAGCCGGTGCTGACATCGATCCAGAATCGCACCCGCCGCGCCAAACGCGCGCTGGCGGCGCGCGGCCTCACCGAGGCGGTGACGTGGTCGTTCGTATCGAAGGCGCAGGCCGAGCTGTTCGGCGGCGGCAAGCGCGAGCTGGCGCTCGCCAATCCGATCGCGGCGGACCTTTCCGACATGCGGCCGAGCCTCATTCCGGGGCTCGTCGCGACCGCGCAGAAGAACACCGACCGCGGCTTCCCCAACACGGCACTGTTCGAGGTCGGTCAGGTGTTCGGCGGCGACCAACCGCAGGATCAGCTCATCGCCGCGAGCGGCGTGCGCCGCGCGCTGGCAAAGCCGTCCGGCATCGGCCGCCATTGGTCCGGGTCCGGCACGGTCGATGCGTTCGACGCCAAGGCCGACGCGCTCGCGGTGCTGATTGCAGCCGGCGCGCCCGCTTCGGCGCTGCAAGTGGTGCCGGGCGGCCCGGCCTGGTTCCATCCGGGGCGTTCGGGCGTGATCCAGATCGGTCCGCAAAATGTGCTCGGGTCATTCGGCGAGCTGCATCCGCGTGCGCTCGAAGCGCTCGACGCCGAAGGCCCGCTGGTCGCGTTCGAGGTGATCCTCGATCGCATCCCGGAAGCGCGCGCCAAGCCGACGCGCGCGAAGCCGCTGCTCGAGCTCGCGCCGTTCCAGCCGGTCGAGCGCGATTTCGCCTTCGTGGTCGACCGGGCCGTGAAGGCGGGCGATCTCGTGCGCGCCGCCCAGGGCGCCGACCGCAAGCTGATCACGCTGGTCAACGTGTTCGACGTCTACGAGGGCACCGGCATCGAGCCGGGCAAGAAGTCGATCGCCATCGCGGTGACGCTGCAGCCGCGCGAGAAGACCATGACGGACCAGGAGATCGACGCGGTCGCGGCGAAGATCGTGGCCGAGGTCGGCAAGCGTACCGGCGGCACGCTGCGCGGCTGATACTTCTCACCCTCTCCCCCACGTAGGGTGGGCAAAGGCGGCCGAGGTGCTCCGATGGGGCAAGACCTGCGTTCCGCCGTGCCCACGGCATCGGACGCGTGGGCACGGCGGAGCGGGCATTTGTGCACCCAACGAAAAATCAGGGCCGCCTTTGCCCACCCTACAAACTGAAACCAACGTCGTAGGTTGGGTCGAGCGCCTTCGCGAGACCCAACATCGAACGCAAGCAAAGCGTTGGGTCTCGCAAGGGCTCGACCCAACCTACGGCTCGCGTATAGTCGGCGCGATCAGACTTGCCACCCGGGACCGGCAAGCCATGCAACACTCGCGTCGTCACCTATTGCGGCTCACCGGCGGCGCGCTCGCGGCCGCGGCTTTGGCGCGGCCCGCCGTCGCGCTCGACTATCCGACGCATGCGGTGCGCATCGTCGTCGGCTTTCCGCCCGGCGGACCGACCGACATCTTCGCCCGCCTGATCGCGCAGTGGCTGTCGGACCACTGGCACCAGCCGTTCATCGTCGACAACCGGCCGGGCGCCGGCAGCACGATCGCGATCGAGTTCGTCGTCGCGGCGCCGGCGGACGGCTACACGCTGCTGCTGGTCAGCACCTCGGCGGTGATCAGCAGCTCCTACTATCCGCATCTCAAGTACGACATCATCCGCGACGTCGCGCCGGTGTGCGGGATCTCGCTCGAGCCGATCGTCATGGTGGTCAACCCGGCGGTGCCGGCGAAAACGGTGCCGGAGTTCATCGCCTACGCCAAGGCCAATCCGGGCAAGATCCTGATGGCCTCGGTCGGCAACGGCACGACGCCGCATCTCAGCGGCGAGCTGTTCAAGCTGATGGCAAAGGTCGACCTGCTGCACGTGCCATACCGTGGCGCGGCGCCGGCGCTCACCGATCTCCTGGGCGGGCGCGCCGACGTGATGTTCGAGGCGATGCCGACGCTGGTCGGCTACATCAACAGCGGCAAGCTGCGCGCGCTGGCGGTGAGCCAGGCGAGCCGCTCGCCGGTGTTTCCCGATCTTCCGACCGTCGCCGAAACCGTTCCGGGCTACAAGGCCAACGTGTGGTTCGGCATCGCGGCGTCGAAGCGGACGCCGGCCGAGATCGTCATGCGGCTCAACGAGGCAATCAACGCCGGCCTGCGCGATCCGGTGCTGAGCAAGCGGCTGAGCGAGGTCGGCGGCGAAGCGCTCACCGGCAGCCCGGCGGAATTCGAGAAGCGCTTCGTCACCGATACGGAAAAATGGGCGAACGTGATCCGCGCGGCCGGCGTCAAGCCGGGGTGAGAACGCCTCCCCGGCGCTTCATCGCCGTCGCTGCGGCGCTGCACGCGCGGGCGTCGGCGCCCGCGGTTCCGTGACGAGACGAAGGTGCTTGAGCGCCGCATCGGCGGCCCGCTCGCCCGATTCCCAGGCGCCTCCGACCGTGCCCCACAGCCTCTCGTGCACGGCTTCGCCCGCAAACCACAGCCGGTCGTGCACCGGGTCCATCAGGATGCGGCGCGCTGGCTGGCCGCCCGGCGCCGCGGCCGAAAAGGCGCCGAGCACCCATGGCTCGTCGTTCCACCGCGTCGCGGCCGTGCGTTTCACCAATTTGCGCAGGTCGGCGCCGTAGAGGCCGGTGAGCCACTCGAGCGCAAAGGCCTTCATCGCGTCGACGCCTTGCGCCGCGAGGTCGCGGCCGAACTTGCCGCCCATCTCGACCATCACGAGCGAGGAGCCCGACACATTGGCGAGCACGGCTGCGGTGCGCACGCCGTCCGACTTCTCGAACACGAGGTCGTCGCGATCGAGCCCGAGCGGATTGCCGGGGAGCTCGAGCACGACGCGGTCATAGCTGCCGAGGCTCAGGCTGTTCACCGCATCGAGCTGGCGGCGGGGCAGATCGGGCACGAACTTGATCTTGTTCGCCGCCAGCACACCGGTCGACACCGTGACGATGACGCCGCGCGCCGCAATGCGCCCGCGTGCGGTCTCGATGTCGACGCCGCCGCCGCGGCCCGCAAGATCGACGCGCGTCACCGGCGACGACAGCTCGACCGACAGCCCCGCTCCGAGCTTGGCCAGCAGCGCGCCGAACCCCTGCCGGCAGAACGCATCCATGTCGCGCTCGGCCGAGCGGGCAAAATCGATGGCGGACACCGCGCCCAGGTCCTTGCCGCACCCGAAGGGGCCGAGCACGAACTCGACAGTCGAGCGCCAGTCGCCCAGGTCCTTCGGCAGCGCGCTGGCGCAGGACACGTCCGTCTTGCCGCGCCCCGCCTCCGCGATGGCGCGGTTCGCGCGCACCTGCGCGGCGAGGAAATCCTCCATCTCGCCTTCGCGCGCATAGCGCCGCACGATGCGCATCTTCTGCCCGGGCGGCGCCGGATAGAGATCGAGGCCGGTCTGCGCCGCGAGCTTCGCGACCGGATTGATGTCCGGCATGTGGATCCAATGGGCGCCGCGATCGAACGGCACGCCGAACGTCTGGGTATCCGTGATGCAGCGCCCGCCGATCCGGTCGGCCGCCTCGATCAACGCGAAGCGCCGGCCCGCCGCCGCGATCTTGCGCGCCGCCGCGATGCCGGCCGCGCCGGCGCCGACGATCGCGACGTCGACGTCGCCGAGCGCGCCGGTTGCGCCGAACGACGGACCCGCCGCCACGGCGGCGGAAGCGGCAAGGAACGAACGGCGGCTCAAGCTCGACATAGCCCTCGACATGGCCGGCAATTCTGGGGGTGAGTGTGTGGAGCTAGCATGAACCCTTCGGCCTGCGCAATTCGCCGTGAGGTCGCAAGCGGCTCCGCTTTGGCTCTTCGTAACCACGCCTTGTAAGAGCCAAAAGCTGCCTTTACACGATTGGCCAGTTCTCCGGAGCGAACCCACGATGTTCGACGCCGCCTGCAAGGCGCTAGCGCAGATGTTCACGGCGCCGTTCCGCAGCGTGCTGCTCAAATCGGTTGGCCTCGCGCTGGCGCTGCTGGCCGTGCTGGTGATCGCGCTCTCCCGGCTGGTCGCCTGGCTCACCAGCGCGGGCGAGCATTGGGCCGAAGGCACGCTGGGTGCGGTCGCGCACGAGCCGCTCAGGCTGGCGGGCTGGCTGGTGGCGTTTGCGCTCGGCTCCAGCCTGGTGGCCGGCGCAATCGTGCTGATGCCGGCCGTGACCGCGCTGGTCGCGAGCTTCTTCACCGACGAGATCGCCGAGAAAGTCGAGCACAGCCATTATCCGCTCGACCCGCCCGGCGTCATCGTGCCGCTGCCGCGCGCGATCCTCGAGGGCCTCAAGGCGGCGGCGCTCGCAATCGTCGTCTATATCTTCTGCGCGCCATTCGTGATCTTCGCGGGCTTCGGCGCGCTGATGCTCTTTGTCGCCAACGCCTGGCTGCTCGGCCGCGTCTATTTCGACCTTGCGGCCATGCGGTTTCATACCGTGGCGGAGGCAAAGATGCTGCGGCGCCTCCACGGCGGAACGGTCTTCCTCGCCGGTCTGTTCATCGCCGGCTTCGTGATGATCCCGATCGTCAACCTGGCGACGCCGCTGTTCGGCACCGCCTTCATGGTGCACATGCACAAGCGGCTGACGCGGACGCGGCAGGCCGAATTGATCGAGCCTGCGCGAGGCAGCCCGCGATGAAGACCAGCGCGACCCGCATCCTGACGACGCATACGGGCAGCCTGCCGCGCCCGCCGGATTTGGTGGCGCTGCTCAACCGCAAGGAGCTGGGCGAGGCCTATGACGGCGCGGCCTATCGCGACCGCATCCGCCAGGGCATCGACGCGATCGTGCGGCAGCAGGCGGACGTCGGCATCGACGTCGTCGACGACGGCGAGCACAGCAAGATCAACTGGATGGCCTATGCGCGGGCGCGGCTGAGCGGGCTCGATGAGATCGACAGCCCGCCGAAGTTTCGCGGGGCCACGCGTGACTCGCGCGCCTTCCCGCAGGCCTATGAGGACATGCGCGTGATGCTGGCGGGCCGGTCGGGCGCGATCGTCGCCAAGCGCACAGTGCGGCCGCGCGCGCAGGTCTGCACCGGTCCGATCGCCTATGTGGGGCAAGAGGAGCTCAAGACCGACATCGAGAATCTCAAGAGCGCGCTGAAGGGCGTCAACGCCGAAGATGCGTTCATGACCGCGATCTCGCCGTCCAATCTCGAGCTCTACTACGAGAACCGCTACTACGCGTCCGGCGAGGAATATCTCGCGGCGCTCGCCGAGGCGATGCGGGTCGAGTACAAGGCGATCGTCGATGCGGGCTTTCTGCTGCAGATCGACGATCCACGCATGGCAACGCATTACAACCGCGCGGTCGACGCCTCGATCGATGACTGCCGCAAGTTCATCGCGCTGCGCGTCGAGGCCGTGAACCATGCGCTGCGCGGCATCCCGCCCGAGCGGGTACGCTTCCACACCTGCTACAGCGTCAACGTCGCGCCGCGCGTGCACGATTTCGAGCTCAAGCATTTCGCCGACCTGATGCTGCGGGTGAACGCCGCAGCCTTTCTGATCGAGGCCGCCAATCCGCGCCACGAGCACGAATGGGCGGTGTGGCGGGACGTGAAGCTGCCGGACGACAAGGTCCTGGTGCCGGGCGTCGTGTCGCACTGCGTCCACCTGGTGGAGCATCCCGAGCTGGTGGCGCAGCGCATCGTGCGCTTCGCCGAGGTGGTCGGGCGCGAGCGGGTCATCGCGGGCACCGATTGCGGCTTCGGCACCTCGGGCGCCGGCGACGAGGTGCATCCCGAGGTCGCGTGGGCGAAGCTCGGGGCGCTGGTCGAGGGCGCGCGGCTTGCGAGCCAGCGGCTGTGGTGATCTCCGATCTGCTCGTTCGAGCGCGACGCCCGCGCTGATCGGCGCCCATTGAAAATGCTGCTGTTATCCCAGTTGGGTTACGCTGCCAAAATTGGACAGGGAGCGCCGCGTCCGGACCGATATTGATATCGTTGGCATTTCCTCGAATGGCTTCGTTCGGGCGGTTTTGCAGCGAGCGAGTAGGATGGGTTGAGCGCAGCGAAACCCATCATCTATGCGGCGCCGTAAGACGATGGGTTTCGCGGAGCCTATCCTCGGGCTTGCCGAAGGCAAGACCCGGGGGCTCAACCCATCCTACGCCCTACGCATTTGCTGAAATCATTCAATTTTCTAGCTTTGTTTTGCGCGGCCGGCTCGACCCGCCCGTCATTGCGGGGCGCGTAGCGCCGAAGCAATCTCGCGCCGCAGGTATTTGCCGATCGAGATTGCTTCGTCGCGTACGGAAGATGCGTTGAAATTGTTCGCATTTCCTTGCATGGGTTTGTTTTGCCGATTTGCGTTTCGATCTTCTCGGCCGACGCTCGGAATCCGCTCTATTTGCATGCTTGGGCTCTGCGGCTCATATCCCATTCCAGCTCGAATTGCCGCGCGCGACCGTCAGCGCGGCCGCACCGCGTGCGCAGGCATCGGTCCACTCTTTCCTTGGATTCCGTCGCGCTGGGCGCGGCGCCTCGCTCGAACTTTTCCTTCATGGCGCGGGTCATCTCGCCCAACTCGCAAAGAAGATCGCAGTCGCAAAGCCTGGCCCGGGCGGGCACGACAGCCGTCGTCACCAGCGCGGCCGCCAGTACCGGGATCGCGACGACCGAAAGCTTCAGATTCATGGATGGCTCCTCTGAGGACGGCACAGTCTAGCTGAGCTTCCGGAACGAGGATGGACAAGATTGCGTATATTGCCGGTGGATGCCGCGTGCGACGCGCAATTCGCATTGTCCGGCTTGGCCAATAACGCCGAAGGCAGATGAGGGGAAGCACATTCTCGTGCTTCTCCCCGTCATGCCTTGCCCCATGTCGCGGGCGCCTCGCTTAGGGTCAAGTGCTTTGTAGGATGGGTTGAGCGCAGCGAAACCCATCATCTATGATGCATCGCAAAGCGATGGGTTTCGCGGAGCCTGTCCTCGGGCTTGCCGAAGGCAAGATCCGGGGCTCAACCCATCCTACGCACCGTGGCACCCCGGGGAGAGAAAGATGTCGGATGCATTGGCATCATTGTTGCCATTCGCGTTTTGGATCGTGATCGCGGTCATTCCATCGGTCAAACTCCTGCGGCGAACCGGCATGCATCCCGCTCTGGCCGCCCTCAACTTGATCCCGTTTTTGGGGGTCGTGGTGATGGTCTGGGTCGTGGCCTATTCGGCATGGCCAAAGACGGAAAGCCGATGACACCGAGCCCGGCGAGATGGGTTTCGCGACGTGTCATTGCGAGGCGCGTGAGCGCCGAAGCAATCCGGCGAGGGATGAGGTCGCGGATCGAGATTGCTTCGCTTCGCTCGCAATGACGGCTACGCCCACAACTGCTGGCTCGCCCGCTCGGCACCTTCGACCAGGGCGCCGAGCTTGAGCCACGACACCTCGGGATCGATCTTGCCGTAGCCCGCGAAGGTGCCGAAGCCGCAGTCTGAGCTCGCGATCACGCGCTCGCGCCCCACCACCTCGGCGAAACGGCCGATGCGCTGCGCCACCAGGTCGGGGTGCTCGACATAGTTGGTGGAGGTGTCGACGACGCCCGGCAGCAGGACCTTGTCGGGCGGCAGCTTGATGTCCTTCCACACGGCCCATTCGTGATCGTGGCGCGGGTTGGCGGCCTCGACCGAGATGGCCGTCGCGTTCACGCCGAGGATGATGGTCGCGACCTTGGCGAGGTCGAGGTCGTGGTGGTGCGGGCCCTCGTAGTTGCCCCAGCAGACGTGGATGCGCACTTGGCTCGCCGGCACCTTGGCGAGCGCATGGTTGAGCGCCTCGACGTGGAATTGGGCGCGCTTGAGGAACTCGGCTTCGGAGAGCGTCTGGAACGTCGTGTGACGCGCCATCGCGAGATCGGGGCAGTCGACCTGCAGCACGAAGCCGGCACGCGCGATCGCCTCGTATTCGTCGCGCATGGCATCGGCCACGGCTTCGATATAGGCCTCGTGGGTCGGGTAATACGCGTTCGGCAGGAAGGTCGCGACCACGCCGGGCGAGGCCGCGTTGAGGAACGCATCGGTCGGCCCGGCCGCCGTTACGGCGCGCCGCATGTTGTCGAGGTCGTGCTCCAGCGCGGTGCGGTCCTTCACCTGCACGGGGCCGACGCATGATACCCGCTTGAACGGGCGCGGGCCGGTGAGCAGCGCCATCTTGCGGCGAAGCTCGGGAAACGGCGCGAGGTCGAGATGCGGCCGCGCCGTCTCGGTCGGGCCTTCGGTCGAGAAGCCGGTCAGTCGGTCGCGCACATAGGTCGAGTAGCTGATCTTGCTCGTCTCGCCGTCGCTGACCACGTCGATGCCGAGGTCGACCTGCCGCTTGACCGTATCGGCGACGGCTGTGCGCATTACGCCGTCGAATTCCGCTGGGTCGGTCGCGATCTCGTTCTCGCGCCGCTGCAGCATGTCGACGACCGCGGCACTGCGCGGAAGGCTGCCGACATGGGTGGTCAGAATGCGGTCCTGGCTGGTCTTCAAGCGATCCTCCTAAGAGCATGATCCCGAAAAGTGGGAACCGGTTTTCGGAAAAAGATCATGCGCAAGTTTAACTGGTCTCGGGCGTGCGCATCGCACGCAAGGACTTTTCGCGCAACTTATCCCACAAGCGGGCCGTGATGGCGCCGAAGCGTTCGTCGGAGACGACGCGGCTATCGCGCGTCGCGCGGCCAGCCGGTGGTGACGATATCGATGAAGCGCCCGGGCCGCGCCGACATCACGGCGACGCGGTCGGACAGCATGGCGGCCTCGTCGAGCGCATGGGTGATGAGCACGACGGTCGCGCCGGTCTCGCGCCAGATGCGCAGCAGCTCGTCGCCCATGAGGAGGCGCGTCTGCTGATCGAGCGCGCCGAACGGCTCGTCGAGCAGCAGCACCTTCGGCTCGAGCACCAGCGTGCGCGCGATGCAGACGCGCTGGCGCATGCCGCCGGAGAGCTGCGCCGGATAGGCCCTGGCGAAGCCCGCCAGCCCCATGAAGGCGAGCGCCTGATCGACGCGGCGGACGATCTCGGCCTTGGCCACGCCGCGGCGGCGCAGGCCGAACGCGACGTTGTCCCAGACGTTGAGCCAGAAAAAGCTTGCGTCCTGCTGGAAGACGGCGCCGATGCCGTCCGGCACCTGGCCGTCGAGCCGCTTGTCCTCGAAGGTCGCGCTGCCGGCCGTGACGGTCGAAAGTCCCGCCAGCACATCGAGCAGCGTCGACTTTCCGCAACCGGACGGGCCGACCACCGTGAAGAATTCGCCGGCCGCGATGCCGAGATCGATCGGCCCGAGCGCGTGCACGGCCGGATGGCCGTCGTGACCCGGAAAGACCTTGGTCACGCCGCGCAGGCTGATCTGGCCACCGGGATTATCCGCCATGGCGGATCCGGCGTTCGACGAAGCGCAGCAGCGCGTTGACGCCGGCCGCGAAACAGAACAGCACCAGCGTGATCGCCATGATGTCGACGACCGCATGCGTGTCCATGGCGCGGATCAGCGCGAAGCCGAGGCCCGACGTCGAGGCGAACAGCTCGCCGATCAGCACGCCGAGCAGGGTCAGCGCGACGCCGATGCGAATGCCGGCGAGCATCTCGGGCAGCGCCGCCGGCGCCATGATGGTGATGGCGGTGACGGGCGGCGAGAGCCGCAGCACGCGGGCGGTGCGGTGATAGACCGGCGCGACGTTGCGCACCGCGTTCATGGTGAAGATCGCGATCGGAAAGATGCCGTGGAGGACGCCGAACGCGATCTTGGCGGAGACGCCGAGGCCGAACAGCAGAAGGATGATCGGGTAGAGCGTGATCTTCGGGATCGAATAGAGCGTGCCGAGGATCGGATCGGCGACGTCGCCGGCGAAGCGGCGCAGGCCAAGCCACAAGCCGACCGCGATGCCGCCGACGATCGAGATGACGCTCGCGATGCCGAACGCGCTCGCGGTCGCGGCGGCGTGGACCCAGAACGCGCGGGTCGCGATGAGCTCGCCGGCCCGCCTGATCGTCGCCCAGGGCGAGGAGAGCACGTCGGGCCCGACGGCCCAATGCACAAGCTGCCAGAGCGCCAGCAAGCCGGCGAGAAGGAACAGATAGTCGAGACGGGACGATCTCACGGACGATTTCATGGCTGGCCGAAGCGCCGGTGCGAGCGTTTCTCCCAGGTCGACAGCGCGCCATTGACCAGCATGACGCCGACCAAGAGGAGGAGCAGCATGCCGTACATCGTCCTGTTGTCGAAATTGTCGTACGCATAGGCGATGCGCTTGCCGATGCCCGCCGTTGCCAGGATGAACTCGCCGGCGACGATGCCGATCACCGAATAGGCGACCGCGAGCTTGATGCCGGTGACGAGGTGCGGCGCCGCGGAGGGGAGGCGGATGAGCATGAGCTGACGCAGGCCGCCGAGCCGCAGGATCGCGCCGGTCTTGGCGACCGCGGGCGGCACGTGATCGAGCCCGAGCGTGGTGTTCACGATCATGGCGACGACACCGAACATCGCGCCCATGACGATCAGCGCCGTGCGCCCGACGCCGAACGCGACGATGAGCAGCGGATAGAACACGAAGGTCGGGATGGCGTACCAGGCGGAGAGCAGCGGCTCGAGCGGCCGACGCAGCCGCGGCAGCGCGTGCAGGCCGGCGCCGATGAAGAAGCCCGCGACGACGGCGAGCAGCGCCGCGGCGGCGACGTTATAGAGGGTAAAGAAGATATCCGCGTTGTGGCGGCCGCTTTGGAGGATACCCCACAGGGACGCGATCATCTCGCTCGGCGGGATCATGGTGGCGCGGTTGATGATGCCGAGGCGGCAGAGGAGCTCCAGTGCAGCGAATACCGCGACAACCAGCAACGTGCGGACAATACCGACTTTCGATCACAGTGCGACCTCAGCGCGATCATGACCGGGCTTGCTCCCGGCCATCCGGGGAGGCGGTTGCGGTGCGTCGTGCGATATGGCACCGCGGTGCCCGATCGAACCACCCCCCACCCAACCCTACGCCCGGGGGAGGACGCAGATGCGTTGCCCGCCATACGTCGTCCTATAACGTCATGTCTAGAAAGGCTTCTGCAGATCCTTGGGCAGATATTGCTGATCGATCGCGGCCTTCCAGTCGACCGGTCCCTGCGCATCGCCGATCAGCTGCAGGCCCTCGGACATCTTCGCCAGTGCCTCCTGGTCGAACCCGCCGTGCGACCATTCGCCCTTGTAGCCAAAGTATTTCGGGAAATAGGTCGCGACCTCCTCGGGCTTCTGCTGCCACACCTTGGCGTAGATCGCGATCGCCTCGTCGTGGTGCGCGTAGATGTAGTCGACGCCCTTGCGGTGGATCGCGATCAGCTTGCGCACCGTGTCGGGATGCTCGGTGGCGAACTTGCGCGTCGTCACGCCGACGAGCCAGGTCATGCGCGGGATGAGATCGGCGAAGTGGAAGATCACGCGATACTTGTCGGGCTTGAGCGTGAGGATCGGATCGATCAGCGGCGCCGCATCGATGCCGCCGGTGTCGAGCAGCGTGAGCCCGCCGCCGAAGCCGCCGGTCGCGACCGGCTCGACCTGGTCGAGCATGCCGGCCTGCTTGAGGGCGAGGCGCAGCAGCAGCTCGCTTGTCGACTTCGGGCCGGTGAAGCCGGCCTTGCGGCCTTTCAGGTCCGCGACGGTGCGGACGTTGCCCTTCGGATTGGCGACGAGCGCGATTTCGCCGATGTGGTCGCTCGCGGTGTTGACGATCACGATGTCGAGTCCCGCGCGCTGGGCCGCGAGTGCCGCCGAGGTCGCGACCTCGCCATAGGGCAGATCGCTCGCCATCATGTTGCGCAGCGTGGTGCCGCCGCCCTCGCCCGAGATGATGTGGTCGACGTTGACGCCTTCGGCCGCGAAGTAGCCCTTCTCCATCGCGACCGCCCAAGGCAGCGTCGCGGTCACGCGCCCGTACTGGCTGACCGCCATGTCGGCCGCGGAGGCGGCGTGGGAGCAGCACAGCGCCAGTGCGGCGAATACGATCGAAAGGCCCCATTGGCCACGCTGCATCGGCTCCTCCCCTGATTTGCGCGCGAGTATGTCATGCGCCGCCAGGGTGCGAAACCCGACGGCCACTTCGCGTTTCGCCGCAGGTTGGGAGTGGGCCCACAAGAGCTGATTTCGATGCGCTGAGCTCGCCAGAACTGATGCGGCCCTCTCCCCCGCTTGCGGGGGAGAGGGGAAGAGGGGGAAGCCGCGCGCGCATGAGCAAGCGGCTTCCCCCTCCCTACCCTCCCCCGCAAGCGGGGGAGGGGGCAGGCGCAGAGTGTGTGGCATGAAGGCGTGAGGCGTTCGGGCCGGATATGCGAGCTAGGCTTGCACCGTCTTCTCGGGCCAGCGGCAGAGATCGTTGATGATGCACTTCTCGCACTGCGGCTTGCGCGCGACGCAGGTGTAGCGGCCGTGCAGGATGAGCCAGTGGTGGGCGTGCAGCTTGTACGCATCCGGCACCACGCGCTCGAGATTCGTCTCCACCTCGAACGGATTCTTGCCGGGCGCGATGCCGGTGCGGTTGCCGACGCGGAAGATGTGGGTGTCGACCGCGATGGTCGGCTGGCCGAACGCGATGTTGAGCACGACGTTCGCGGTCTTGCGGCCGACGCCGGGGAGCTCTTCGAGCGCCTCGCGCAGCGGCGGCACCATGCCGCCATGCTCGGCGATCAGCTTCTCGGAGAGCGCGATGACGTTGCGCGCCTTGGTGCGGAAGAGGCCGATGGTCTTGATGAGGTCGCGCACCTTCGCCTCGCCGAGCGCGACCATCTTCTCGGGCGTGTCGGCGGCCGCGAACAGCGCAGGCGTCGCCTTGTTGACGCCGGCGTCGGTCGCCTGGGCGGAGAGCACGACCGCGACCAGCAGCGTGTAGGGGTTGATGTGCTGCAGCTCGCCGCGCGGCTCCGGATCGGCCTTGTGGAAGCGGCGAAAGACCTCGGTGATCTGGGCCGGGGTCCATGGTTTCGGCTCGGTCTTCGATTTCAGTTTTGATGCCGGCTTCGGCATTGGCTTCGATACCGGCTTGGGTATCGCCGCGCGCTTGGCGGTTTTTGCCGGCTGGGGCGTTGGCTTCTTCGGGGTGGTCCTGCGGGCCATGGAACCCGTATAGTGAGACAGCATGATTTCAGGCAATGGCCAAAATCGGGAAGCCGCGCCGGAACCCACGCTATTTTCCGCGATCATCACCCCGCATCGCTCCCTGAGCGGGACGGGCTTCCTGATTCTCATGGCCGCGCTAGGCCTGGTGAGCTTCGCGGCCGGCATGGTGTTCCTGCTGCTCGGCGCCTGGCCGGTGTTCGGCTTCTTCGGGCTCGACGTGCTGCTGATCTACTGGGCGTTCCGCCTGAACTATCGCGCCGCGCGCGCCTACGAGGAGGTGATGGTCACGCCCTCCGAGCTGCGGGTGCGCAAGGTCAGCCACCGCGGCAAAGTGGCCGAGTGGTCGCTCAATCCCTTGTGGGTGCGGCTCGACCGCGATAGCCACGAGGAATTCGGTATCGAGCGGCTGTTCCTGGTGTCGCGCGGCCGCAAGCTGCCGATCGCCGGGTGCCTGAGCCCGCCCGAGAAGGAGAGCTTCGCGGCAGCGCTCGGTGCCGCCATCGGCGAGGCCAAGCGCGGGCCGACCCGGACCGTGTTCTGACGGTATGGCGACACCCTCACGCATATGTGCGAAGAGTTGTGCAGGCGCCGTTCTGGCGCTGGTGTAAAGACGACGCCACGTTCGTGGCCCCACTATCGCACCAAGGGAGACCTCCATGCCGTCGTCGCCGCACACCAACAGGATGCGCTGGCCGATCGCCTCGGCCGCCCTGCTGCTGCTGCTCGGCCTTGCGGGGACCCTGTCGTGGCCGGCACGCACCGCCGAAAACGCCACGGCAGTGCCGGCCGCAACGCTTGATCCGCCGGCGACCGCGACATCCGAGACCGCGGTGCTGGCCGGCGGCTGCTTCTGGGGCGTGCAGGCGGTGTTCCAGCACGTGAAGGGCGTGACCCAGGTCCTGTCCGGCTACTCGGGCGGCGCCAAGGACACGGCCCAATACGAGGTCGTGAGCTCCGGCACCACGGGCCATGCCGAATCGGTGCAGATCAAGTTCGATCCGCAGCAGATCTCGTACGGCCGCATCCTGCAGATCTATTTCTCGGTGGCGCACGACCCGACCGAGCTCAACCGGCAGGGTCCGGACGTCGGCACGCAGTATCGCTCGGCGATCTTCTTCGCGGACGAGGCGCAGCAGAAGGTCGCGCAGGCTTATATCGCTCAGCTCGACAAGGCGGGCACGTTCAAGAAGCCGATCGTGACCAAGCTCACGAAGCTCGACGCGTTCTACCCGGCCGAGGCCTATCACCAGGACTACGCGACGCTGCACCCGGACAATCCGTACATCTATTACAACGACACGCCCAAGGTCGAAAACCTCAAGCGCCTGTTCCCGAGCGTCTATCTCGAGGAGCCCGTGCTGGTCCGCGCCGCCGGCCGCTTCCGGCGTCATTCGTAATCAAGGCACCAGTTGCGCCGCCATCGTCGGCTCGGGCGCATGCGGAAAATCGCCGCGCTGAAAGGCCGAGAGCGTCTCGGGCGTCTGCTGGTCCATGAAATCGGCGAGCTCGCTGTAGGTCGCGCACTTGACCTCCGGCAGGCCGCAGACGCGGCGGGCGAACTCCTTGAGCGCCTCGTTGTAGACGCCGCCCTGGTAGGCCTCGAAGTGATGGCCGATGTTGAGCGGCGCGCGGTTGCCGGTGTAATTCGTGCGGAAGTAATCCAGATAGGTCGCGAGCATCTGCTCCTTGAAGAGCGCGGCGCGGCGCGGATCGGCAACGCCGTGCGACTGGGCGACGATGAAATTGTAGTCCATCGACAGCGTGTTGCGGCCGAGGCCGTGGATCTTGAGCGTCACCAGGTTGAAGCGCCACAGCCCGTCGCGCTTCTGCGGCCACTGGTCCGGATAGCTGATGCCGCTGGTGTCGTAGCGGAAGCCATCGCGCCGCAGCGCCTCGTAGAGGCCTGATCCCACCGCCAGATAGGGCGCGCGAAAGCCGACGACCTTGGCGAACGGCACGTCGAGCTTGCTCGCGGCGGCACGCGCCTTGGCGTCGGCGTTGGCGAAGATGTCGCGATAGGACGCGAACTCCTGCCCCCACTGCGCCGCCGACCAGCGCCCGCCGTTGAAATGGCCGACCGCGTGCGACGCGATCTCATGGCCCTTGGCGTAGAGCGCGTTGATATAGTCGACACGCCTGTGCACGTCCTCGGCGGAGCCGCCGAAATTGATCGGCGAATAGCCGCGCCGCTGGCCCGGACCCTGGTAGACGGCGCGGTCGGCGTCCTCGATGTAATTGATGCCGCTGACGAAGAACGTGAACCGCACGCGCTTGCCGGCGCGGTCCATCTCGGCGGAGAAATCGGTCAGGTCCTGCCAGCGCATCAACTCGGTGCAGTTGTCGAACGCCAGCATCACGAACTGCGGCGGCCGCGCCATCTCGGCGCCCTGAACCTGCACGGCCGACAGCGCCATGCCGGCGCCGAGCACAGCAAAGAGTCCCCGTAACCTCATAGTTCCCCAAGCTCCGCGCTTGTCCCTATCGCGAGCCTAACGCGGCAGTCCGGTCGGCGCGAGCCCGGATTGACGCTGCGGCACCGATCCACCACAAGACGGTTAATCGCAGCGAGGGAAAGTCAGGAAGGTCCACATGCAGCAGCGTCGTCCCGTGATGCTGGTGGTGCTCGACGGCTTCGGCTGGCGCGACGAGGAGGCCGACAACGCGGTGCGGCTTGCCCGCACGCCGACGTTCAATCGCCTGTGGTCGAGCTGCCCGCATGCTTTGCTGCGCACCTCGGGCGAGGACGTCGGGCTGCCGCACGGCCAGATGGGCAATTCCGAGGTCGGGCACCTCAACATCGGCGCCGGCCGCGTCGTCAAGCAGACGCTGCAGCGCATCACCGACGCGATCGCGGACCATGAGATCGATCAGGCGCCGGCCTTCCGGGACTTCATCGAGCGCCTGCGGAAGAGCCGCGGCACCTGCCACCTGATGGGCCTCGTCTCGCCCGGCGGCGTGCACTCGCACCAGGACCACGCGGCGGCGCTCGCGCGTCTCCTTAGCGACGCCAATATCCCGACACTCGTGCATGCCTTCACGGACGGCCGCGATACGCCGCCGCGCTCGGCCGGCGACGACATCAAGCGGCTCGCGGCCGCGCTGCCGCCGGCGGTGAAGATCGCGACCGTGAGCGGCCGCTACTATGCGATGGACCGCGACAAGCGCTGGGAGCGCGTCGGCAAGGCCTATCAGGCGATCGTCGCGGCCGATGCGCCGCGCTTCGCGACCGCGGAGGCCGTGGTCGCGGATTCCTACGCGAAGGACAAGAGCGACGAGTTCGTCGTGCCGGCCGCGGTCGGCGACTATCAGGGCATGCGCGACGGCGACGGCGTGCTGTGCTTCAACTTCCGCGCCGACCGGGTGCGCGAGATCCTGCTGGCGCTGCTCGATCCGAAGTTCGCGGGCTTCGCGCGCGCGCGCACCGTCAAGATCGCGGCCGCGATCGGCATGACACCCTACAGCGAAGAGCTCGAGGCGCTGATGCAGGCAATTTTCGCGCACGAGGACCTGGCGCATGTCCTGGGCGAGGTCGTCGCCGATGCGGGCCGCACGCAGCTGCGCATGGCCGAGACCGAGAAATATCCGCACGTCACGTATTTCCTCAACGGCGGCCGCGAGGAGCCCTATCGGGGCGAGGATCGCATCATGGTGCCGTCGCCGAAGGTGGCGACTTACGATCTGCAGCCCGAGATGTCGGCGCCGGAGCTGACCGACAAGGCGGTCGCGGCGATCGGTTCGGGCAAGTACGACCTGATCGTGCTCAACTACGCCAATCCCGACATGGTCGGCCACACCGGCAGCCTGCCGGCCGCCATCAAGGCGGTCGAAACGGTCGACACCGGCCTCGGCCGCATCGCCGACGCGATCGCCAAGGCGGGCGGCGCGCTGCTCGTCACGGCCGATCACGGCAATTGCGAAATGATGCGCGATCCGGTCACGGGCGGGCCGCATACGTCGCACACGACAGGCCCGGTGCCGATCCTGGCGACGGGCGGCGGCGACAGCGCGACGCTGCATGACGGCCGCCTCGCCGACATCGCGCCGACGCTGCTCGAGCTGATGGGTTTGCCGAAGCCGAAAGAGATGACGGGCGGATCGTTGCTGCGGAAAATCGCACCGGCGCGCGGCTGACGTTCGCGCATCACGCGGCCCGCGCCATTCCTGGACTACCCGTCGGACGAGAATTGCGATAGCGTCGCGCACAGAGCCGCCAGCGGCGCCTGCCGACGCGCCGCGAGTTCAAAGGCGGCGACGATGCCCTCGGCGGGCCGGGCCTTTTTGGAAATCGACATCGGTTCTCGACCGCCTTCCGCGCCGCGGAGGGCGCCTTGCGCTTGTTCCGGCGAAGGAGGACGTGATGAGGCTTCCCCGCAGACGCTTTTTGCAGCTCGCCGGCGGCGCCGCTGCGCTCCCGGCCCTCCCACGCATCGCCCGCGCGCAGGCTCCGGCAAGTATCTGGCCGGCGCGTCCGGTGCGCTGGATCGTGTCGTTCGCGGCCGGCGGCGCCAACGACACCACCGCGCGCATCATCGCGCAGTCCCTGTCGGATTATTTCGCGCAGCAGTTCTTCGTCGAGAACCATACGGGCGCCGGCGGCAATGTCGGCATGGAGGCAGCCCTGCGCGCGACGCCTGACGGCTACACGATCGCGTTCGTCACGCCGAACAATGCGATCGCGGCCACGCTGTACGAAAAGCTGCCGTTCAATTTCATCCGCGACAGCGCGCCGATCGCCGGCACCATGCAGCTGACGAACGTCCTGGTGGTCAACCCCAGCGTCCCAGTCCAGAACCTCACCGAATTCATCGCCTACGTGAAAGCCAATCCGGGCAAGATCAACTTCGCGTCGGGCGGCGTCGGCACGTCGCCGCACCTCTCCGGCGAGCTGTTCAAGGCGATGACCGGCACCAACATGCTGCACGTGCCCTACCGCGGCGACGCGCCCGCGATCATCGACGTGCTCGCCGGCCAGGTGCAGGTCCTGTTCGACAACCTTCCGGGCCCGTTCGGCCACATCAAATCCGGAAAGCTGCGCGCGCTGGGCGTGACCGCAGCGCAGCGCGTGCCCGAGCTGCCGGACGTGCCGGCGATCGGCGAGGTCGTGCCGGGCTACGAGGCGAGCGTGTGGTACGGCATTTCGGCGCCCAAGGGCGTGCCGGCCGCGATCGTCGACAAGCTCAACCGCGCCGTGAACACGGTTCTCGCCGATCCGAAGCTGCAAGCGCGCCTCGCCCAGCTCGGCGGCAAGCCCATGCCGATGACGCCGGCCGAGTTCGGGCAATTGGTCGAACGCGAAACCGCGAAATGGGCGAAGGTGATCAAGGAGGCGGGCATCAAGGCCGCGTGACGGGCGGCCGCGTTCCTCACTGCGGCACCACGCCGATCTCCTTCGCGAGCTCCCGCCACCGCGCCTGATCCGTGCGGATGAACGCCGCGGTGCTTTCCGGCGTGCCGGCACCTTCGGTGGCAACGCCGAACGTGTAGAGCCTTTCCTGGATGCCCGGCCCCTTGAGGACCACATCGATCTCGCGGTTGACCCGCGTCACGATCTCGGGCGGCGTGCCGGTCGGCGCCATCACGGCGAACCAGCCGTTGAGCGCCACGCCGGGCGCGAACTCAGCTACCGCCGGCAGATCGGGAAGCGCCGGGAAGCGCGCCGGCGAGGTCACGGCCAGCCGGCGCAGCTTGCCGGCCTCGACCATGGCGCGCGCCGCCGCGATCGAGCTCATCAGCACCTGGACGACGCCGCTCGCCGCGTCCTGCGTCATCTGGGCGGTGGAGCGATAGGGCACCTCGACGAGGCCGAGGTCGGCGCGGCGGTTGAGCAGCTTGGCGGCGAACGGCGCCGCGCCGGCCGTGTTGTCGAACGCGATCGAGAGCTTGCCGCGGTTGGCCTTGGCGTAGGCGAAGAACTCCGGCACCGACTTCGCGGGCAGCTCGGCGTTGACCGACAGCATCTGCGGCCCGAGATTGCAGACCATGGCGACGGCGACGAAGTCGCGCGCCGGATCGTACGGCAGCGTCTTGAACTGGATCGGGTTGACGCTGATCCCGGACGTCGCCGTGAACAGCAAGGTGTAGCCGTCCGGCGTCGCGCGCGCCGCGGCCTGATGCGCCAAGAGCCCGGAGGCGCCCGGCATGTTCTCGACGACGACCGGCTGGCCGAGCCGCGCGCCGATGCCGTTGGCGACGAGCCGCGCCATGATATCGGTCGCGGTGCCGGCGCCGGTCGGTACGATCATCCGGATCGGCCGTGTCGGCCAGGCGGGACTGGTCTGTGCCTGAACAACGGACGAAAGCGCCGCGGCGACAAACGCCAAGACCAACCCCAGCACTCGTCCCATGAATCCTCCCTTGTGTTTCGCGGCTCGGTTTATTCGCCTACTCTATGACCGCACCTCGTTCGCGCAAAGGACATCCCGTGCCGGGTCAGCTTCATCTCGTCGGCAGCATTCCGCTCGATACGCCGCAGGAGGTGTTCGAGACCTTCGGCGCGCCGCTCGGCCAATATCTCGTCGCCATGCCGGACGGCGAAGTCGGGCCGCGCCGCCACTGGATCAGCCGCGTGCACTACCAGGTGCTCGCCGCGCATCCCGAGCTCGAGATCGTGCAGCGCCCGGCGCCCGATGCCGACGGCGTCGAGCGGCAGTTTCCTCGCAACGCCGCCGATGCGTGGCACTTCCGGGTCAAGGCCGGCGTCAGGCAAGTGCGCTTCGGCGATCCCGGCTGGCGGCTCGGCTATGCGCGTGACGCGCTCAACTCGTATTTCGTCTTCCGCGTCATGAAGGAGCGCGGCGTGCTGCCGAAACACCTGCGTTTCCAGGTGTCGATCCCGATGGTCAACAGCGTGCTGCCGCCGCGCATTTTTCCCGAACCGGCCGACCTCGCGAAGGTGCGGCCCGGCTACGCCGCCGCGACCCGCGCCGAGATCGCGACCATCGTCGCAAAAATCCCCAACGACGAGCTGGCGCTGCAATGGGACTGCTCGACCGAGCTGCAGGACGCCTATGGCGGCATTCCGGGCCATCCGCGCGAGGGCGCGATCGAGCGCAATCTCGACGAGGTGCGCGCGCTCTCGCCGGCGATCCCGAGCGAGGTCGCGCTCGGCTATCACTTCTGCTTCGGCACGCTCGGCGGCTGGCCGCGCTTCGTGCCCGATGATCTCGGCCAGGCGGTCGCGCTCGCCAACGCGTTCGTCGCCGCGTCCGGACGCCGGGTCGACTGGATCCACCTGCCGGTGCTCGACCGCAGCGACGACGCGTTCTTCGCGCCGCTCGCGCGCCTCGCGCCGCAGGGCGCCCGCGTCTATCTCGGCGCCATCCACAACATGGGCACCTTCGCGCAGCGCCTCGCGGCCGCGCGCAAATATCTGCCGGAGTTCGGCCTCGGCGCCTATTGCGGCTTCGGCCGCCTGCCGCCGTCCGAGCTGCCGGCCGTTCTCGCCGACCATCTCAAGGCGGGCGAGCTGGCGGCGGCGTGAGGCGGCCGCCAGGATTGTCGATTTAGAAATCGCTCAAGCCCAGCACGTCCGCCATCGAATAGAGCCCCGGCTTCCTGCCGCGCGCCCACAGCGCCGCCTTGACGGCGCCGCGCGCGAAGATCATGCGGTCCTCGGCCTTGTGGACGAGCTCGATGCGCTCGGCCGGGCCCGCGAACGTCACGGTGTGATCGCCGACAACCGTGCCGCCGCGTAGCGACGCAAAGCCGATGGCGCCGCGCTCGCGCGCGCCGGTGTGGCCGTCGCGGCCGCGCTCCGAGTGCTGCTCGAGATTGACGCCGCGCCCCTCGGCGGCGGCGCGGCCGAACATCAGCGCGGTGCCGGAGGGCGCGTCGATCTTCTTGTTGTGGTGCATCTCGACGATCTCGATGTCGAAGTCGTCGTCGAGCGCCTTAGCGACGCGCCGCACCAGGGCGGCCACGAGGTTGACGCCGAGGCTCATGTTGCCAGACTTGACGATGGCAGAGCGCTGCGCCGCGGTCGCGATCAGCTTCTCGTTCTCGGGCGAGAGCCCGGTGGTGCCGATGACGTGCACGAGGCCGCGCTTGGCGACGATCTCGGCGAGCGCGAGGGTGGCGGCCGGGATCGTGAAGTCGATCACGCCGTCGGCCTTGTCGAGCAGCGGCGCCGGATCGGCGGCGACGATCACGCCGTTCGTACCGACGCCGGCGAGCTCGCCGGCATCACGAGCCATCACTGCCGATGCCGGCGCGTCGACGGCACCGACGAGCGTGACGCCGTCGGTCTCAGCGATCGCCTTGACCAGCGTGCGGCCCATGCGCCCGCCGGCGCCGGCCACGATCAGCCGCATGTCGGACATGGAATCACCTCGGCATGAACTGCACACGTCATGCCCGCGCTTGTCGCGGGCATCCACGTCTTAATTCATCCCTCAGCATGGAAGACGTGGATGGCCGGGACAAGCCCGGCCATGACGTCTCTCAGTGCACCGGGCCGTCATAACCCTCGACGACGACGAGATCGAGCTCGCCCTTGCCGTCCCGCAGCCGCTTCGCCGCCTGGTACTCGGGCGAGTGATAGCACGCGAGGGCCGCGTCGTAGCTCGGGAATTCCAGCACCACGGTGCGGCCGCGCACCTGGCCTTCCGGCACCTCGCGGGTGCCGCCGCGGACCAGGAAATGGCCACCAAATTTGCTGAAGGCCGCGCCGTTGGCGGCTTGGTAGGCCTTGTAGCCCTCGGGGTCGGTGATATCGACGTGGCCAACCCAGTAGCCCTTGCGCGCCGCGGGCGCCGGTGGCGCGGCCGATGGTGGCGGCTGCGGACCGTCGTAACCCTCGACGATGACGAAATCGCCGGTCGAGTTGGCGAGGCGCAGCGGCCGCGCCGATTGATACTCGGGCGAGCGATAGCAGGCGAGCGCGGCCGCGTAGTCGGGAAACGCGCGCAGCACGACGCGGGCGCGGAAACGCCCTTCGACCACCTCGGCCTTGCCGCCGCGCACCAGCGCGACGCCGCTGTACTTGTGATGGGCGGGCGGCGTCGCGGCCGTATAGGCCTTGTAGCCCTCGGGATCGCGCACATCGATCTGCGGAATCCAATAACCCTTCGGCATGCCGACCGCTCCCTTCAGGTACTCACCAGCGCTTCGCTGATCTCGGCCACGATCGCCTGCGCGGCCGCCTTCGGGTCCGCTGCCGCGACGATCGGGCGGCCGACCACGAGATAGTCGGCGCCGGCCGCAATCGCGGCTGCCGGCGTCATGATGCGCTTCTGGTCGCCGCTGTCGGCGCCGGCCGGGCGGATGCCCGGCGTCACCAGAACCACGCTGTGACCAAGGGCAGCGCGCAACTGAGTGGCTTCCGCCGCCGAGCAGACGAGGCCATCGATCCCCATGTCGCGGGCCTGGGCGGCGCGCTCGGCGACGAGCTCGGCCACGGTGAAATCGTAGCCCGCGGCCGCGAGATCGGCGTCGTCGTAGGACGTGAGCACCGTGACGGCGAGGATGCGCAGGCTCGATTGTCCGCGCGCCTCGATGGCGGCCTTCATGGTCTGCGGATAGGCGTGCACCGTGAGGAAGGACGCGCCGAGGCGCGCGACGCTTTCGACGCCGCGCGCGACCGTGTTGCCGATGTCGTGCAGCTTGAGATCGAGAAACACCTGCTTGCCGGCGCCCGCCAGCCGCTCGGCGAACGGCAGGCCGCCCGCAAAGGCGAGCTGATAGCCGATCTTGTAGAACGAGACCGCGTCGCCGAGCCGCGTCACCAGCGCGTCCGCGGCCTCGACCGAGGGCAGGTCGAGAGCGACGATCAGGCGGTCGCGGGGCTCCATCGCGGGCTTCTCCTTCTCGTTCTTGCTTCATCGAGCATGATCTTTTCCGAAAACCGGCGTCCACTTTTCGTCATGCTCTACGCCAAGTAGCGCGTCGCGTCGACCAGCCGCCGCAGCAGGGCGCGCAGCGCCTCGGCGGTGCGTGGATCGTGCAGGCTGTCGTCCGTGTCGAATGCGTTGGCGGCGTCGCGCACCGCCACCTGCTCGGGCAACACCGTCGCGCCGCAGCCGAGCTCGAGCACCTGGCGCACCGCCATCAATCCGCGATAGCCGCCGAGCGTGCCCGGCGAGGCGGCCGCGAGCGCAAAGACGCGATTGCGAAAAGCCGCAAGCGGCGCATCGGTTCCCTCGCGCACGCGCGATATCCAGTCGATCGTGTTCTTGAGGAGCGGCGTCACCGACGCGTTGTACTCGCCCGTCGCGATGAACACGCCGGCGTGCTGCATCATCATCCGCTTGAGCTTGACGGCATGCTCGGGCGGTCCCGACTTCGCTTCGAGATCGCCGTCGTAAAGCGGCAGCGGAAATCCTGCAGCGAGATGTGCGTGGGCTCGGCTTCGGCGAGCGCCAAGAGCTTGGTCGCGAGGGCCGCGAGCCGCGCATTGTGCGAGCCGGTGCGGATCGAGCCGGCGAAGACGAGGATTTTGGGACGCGTCACCGGCAGCTCCGGAGACAGTGGGCGAGACTAAAGAGCGTCAGCCCTTGCGATAGACCCAGACCTGCGCCGGCGGCAGGTTGCGCCAGATGCGCTCGGTCGAGCGCGCATGCACGCCCGGCAGATTGCGCGGGATCGGCGACACCACCGCATAGGTGAACTGGATGAAGGGCGCGCTCGGCAGCAGCAGCCCGAACGCATCGGAGATCAGCCGCAGGCGGGTGCGCACCGGCTTGGTGAAGAGCGGAAGGCCCGACACCACCGCGGCCGCAGGCTCGCGCAGCAGCGTGCCGAGCAGATGCTTGAGCCGGTAGGCGTCGCCCTGCACCACGGTCGCGGCGGGATAGCGCGAGCGCAGCATGCGGCAGAACACCGGATTGAACTCGACCAGCACGAGGCGCGCCGGATCGACGCCGTGCTCGACCAGCGCCTCGGTCACCGGCCCGGTGCCGGGTCCGAGCTCGACGATCGGCCCGGATACATTCGTGTCGACCAGCCGCGCCATCGCGCGCGCCAGCAGCTTGCCGGACGGCATGACGGCGCCGGTCGACAGCGGCTTTTCGATCCACGAGCGGAGAAACTGGACCTCGTCGTCGATCCGCAGGGTCTTCTTGGCGATGCTCAGCGTAGTCTGAAGCGGCATGGAGGCCTTTGACGGCTGATGATGAGACCCCGTGGTCACGATTTGGTCACCATATTGTCACGGGTATCGGCCCGTAAGTCCAGGGTCAAGAGGAGCCCGCAAGTCCACGCTCAAGAGGATCGAAAGGTCAGGACGGGCTCGGCCGGTTTCCGAAAAATTCCTTGACTTTACCGAAGAATCCAGCGGCCTCCGGCTGCGTATCCTTCGACGATAGACGTTCGAATTCTGACAACAACTCACGCTGGCGCTTGGTCAGATTTTGCGGCGTCTCGACCATGACTTGCACATACATGTCGCCAACCTGCTTGGTGCGCAGCACCGGCATGCCACGCGACTGCAGCCGGAAGCGGCGGCCCGACTGGGTGCCTTCCGGGATCTTCACCTTGGTCTGTTTGCCGTCGATGGTCGGCACCTCGAACTCGCCGCCCAGCGCTGCCGCCACCATCGAGATCGGCACGCGGCAGTGCAGGTCGGCGCCGTCGCGCTGGAAGAAGTCGTGGCCGCCGACCGAGAGGAAGATGTAGAGGTCGCCGGCCGGCCCGCCGCGCGCGCCGGCGTCGCCCTCGCCGGCAAGCCGGATGCGGGTGCCGTCCTCGACGCCGGCCGGAATGTTGACCGACAGGTTGCGGTCGCGCTGCACCCGGCCGGAGCCGGCACAGGACGGGCAGGGATCGTCGATCACCTGGCCGCGGCCGTGGCAGGCCGGACAAGTGCGTTCGAGCGTGAAGAAGCCCTGGGTCTGGCGGATCTTGCCGTGGCCCGCGCAGGTCGCGCAGGTCTTCGGCTTGGCGCCGCCCTTGGCGCCGCTGCCGGAGCAGACCTCGCAGGTGACCGACGTCGGGAGGCGCACCTGCGCGGCCTTGCCGGCATAGGCCTCCTCGAGCGTGATCTCCATGGTGTAGCGGACATCGTTGCCGCGCTCGCGGCCGCCGCCGCGCCCGCGCCGGCCGCCCATGCCGAAGAAGTCGTCGAAGATGTCCGCGAACGTCGAGGCGAAGTCGGCCCCGAAGCCGGGCGCGGCCGCCCGCGCCTTGCTCGAACGCCGCGTGGCCGTAGCGATCGTAGGCCGCGCGCTTGTTCGGGTCCTTAAGGATCTCGTAGGCTTCGTTGAGTTCCTTGAACTTGTGCTCGCAATCCTTGTCGCCCGGATTGCGGTCGGGATGATGCTTCATCGCGAGCTTGCGGAACGCGGTCTTGATGTCCGCGTCGCCCGCCGTGCGCGCTATGCCGAGGATCTCGTAAAAATCGCGCTTCGCCACCTCAGCGCCCTCTTGGCCCGAACATGCCGAGCCCGACGCCGCACGGCGCCGGGCTCCGGTCATGTGTCATAGTTCGCGGCCCGCATCAAAGGAAGGCCGTCGGCTTACGCCGACCGCTTGTTCTTCTTGTCGTCGTCGACCTCGGTGAACTCCGCGTCGACCACGTCGTCCTTCTTCGGCCCGCCGGGCTCGCCACCCGGCGCCGCGCCCGCGCCACCCTCGGGCTGCTTGTACATCGCTTCGCCGAGCTTCATCGATACCTGCGCCAGCGCATTGGCCTTCGTCGTGATGGCCTCCGGGTCGTCGCCCTTGAGCGCTTCCTTGAGGTCCGCCATGGCATTCTCGATCGCGCGCCGGTCGCCCTCGCCGACCTTCGAGCCATGCTCGGTGAGCGCCTTCTCGGTCGAATGGACCAGCGCCTCGGCGTGGTTCTTGGCTTCGACCGCGGCCTTGCGCTTCTTGTCCTCGTCGGCGTGCGCCTCGGCGTCCTTGACCATCTTCTGGATGTCGGCCTCGGAGAGACCGCCGGATGCCTGGATGCGGATCTGCTGCTCCTTGCCGGTGCCCTTGTCGCGGGCGTGCACGTTGACGATGCCGTTCGCGTCGATGTCGAACGCGACCTCGATCTGCGGCATGCCGCGCGGCGCCGGCGGAATGCCGACGAGATCGAACTGGCCGAGCAACTTGTTGTCCGCCGCCATCTCGCGCTCGCCCTGGAAGACGCGGATCGTCACCGCGTTCTGGTTGTCCTCGGCGGTCGAGAAGGTCTGCGACTTCTTGGTCGGGATCGTGGTGTTGCGGTCGATCAGCCGGGTGAACACGCCGCCGAGCGTCTCGATGCCGAGCGACAGCGGGGTCACGTCGAGCAGCAGCACGTCCTTCACGTCGCCCTGCAGCACGCCGGCCTGGATGGCGGCGCCGATCGCGACGACCTCGTCCGGGTTGACACCCTTGTGCGGCTCCTTGCCGAACAGCTGCTTCACGACCTCCTGGACCTTCGGCATGCGCGTCATGCCGCCGACCAGGACGACCTCGTTGATCTGACCGGCCGTGAGCCCGGCGTCCTTGAGCGCCTGGCGGCACGGCTCGATCGTCTTCTGCACCAGGTCGTCGACCAGCGCCTCGAACTTGGCGCGGGTGAGCTTGAGCGTCAGATGCTTCGGCCCGCTCGCGTCGGCGGTGATGAACGGCAGGTTGATCTCGGTCTGGGTGGTCGAGGAGAGCTCGATCTTCGCCTTCTCGGCGGCTTCCTTGAGGCGCTGCAGCGCGAGCTTGTCGCGGCGCAGGTCGATGCCCTGCTCCTTCTGGAATTCGTCGGCCAGGTAGTTCACCAGGCGCATGTCGAAGTCTTCGCCGCCCAGGAACGTGTCGCCGTTGGTCGACTTCACCTCGAACACGCCGTCGCCGATCTCGAGGATCGAGATGTCGAAGGTGCCGCCGCCGAGGTCATAGACCGCGATGGTGCCGGTCTTCTGCTTGTCGAGGCCGTAGGCGAGCGCGGCCGCGGTCGGCTCGTTGATGATGCGCAGCACCTCGAGGCCGGCGATCTTGCCGGCGTCCTTGGTGGCCTGGCGCTGGGCGTCGTTGAAATAGGCCGGCACCGTGATCACGGCCTGCTCGACCTTGCTGCCGAGATAGGCTCTCGGCCGTCTCCTTCATCTTCTGCAGGATGAAGGCGGAAATCTGCGAGGGCGAATAGCTCTTGCCGTCCGCCTCGACCCAGGCGTCGCCGTTCGAGGCGCGGGCGATCTTGTAGGGGACGAGCTTCTTGTCCTTCTCGACCATCGGGTCGTCGTAGCGCCGGCCGATCAGGCGCTTGACCGCAAAGAAGGTCTTTTCCGGATTGGTGACCGCCTGGCGCTTGGCCGGCTGGCCGACGAGACGTTCGCTGTCGTCGCTGAACGCCACAATCGACGGCGTGGTCCGCATGCCTTCAGCGTTTTCGATGACTTTCGGCGTCTTGCCTTCCATCACGGCGACGCACGAATTGGTGGTGCCGAGGTCGATGCCGATGACCTTGCCCATTGTCTTCCCTCTCTTTTCAGCAGATCGGACGGGCCTTTGCAGCACCCGCACAGGACGTCCGCCGGATTGATGAACCCGGGCAGATCGCCCCGCCGACCCCTTCAGGACAATACACTCCCGCCGCCCTCGGCGGGTTCACACGCTCATATAGGAGGGCCGCATTGCGCCGCAAGTCAGGCGGACAAGGAATCCGGACGCCAGTTCAGTGGGATCGCGGCTGGTTCAAGCTTCCTTAACGCCGGCCGGCTACGACCCGGGTCGGTCGCTGGAGGCCGCCCTATGCGCCCGGTCTGACCAACCCCTGTCCACGCGGGGCCCGCAACCCCGCATCTGGATGCCCATCGATGAGCGCCCCGACGCACCGCGATCACCGTCTCCTCGTCTATGGCGGCTTCGCGTTCTCGCTCGCGGTGGTGATTGCGATCTGCCGGCCCTGGGACCTCACCGACCGTTTCATGGTCGGCGCACCCTTCGGCCGCGACTTCGTCAACTACTGGATGGGCGGGCGGCTGGCGCTCGACGGACATCTCGAACGCCTGACCGATTTCCACGCCTACAATGCCCTGATCGCCGAACGATTCAGTCATACGGCGGACGACTTCTTCGTCTTCTCGTACCCGCCCAGCCTGCTGCCCTTCCTGGCCCCGTTCGGCGCGCTGCCATATCTCCCGGCGCTCGTCATCTGGACCGCGATCAACCTCGCGTTGCTCGTCTGGTCGGCCCGTCTGCTCGGTGCCGACCGCCGGGCGCAGATCGCAACGGTCCTGTCGCCCGCGACATTGACCATGGTGGTGTACGGCCAATTCAGCGGCGCCATGGCGGCCCTGGCCATTGTGGCGATCACGCGCGGGGCGCGGCGGCCGGCGCTGGCCGGTCTTTGTCTCGCGCTTGCGAGCGTCAAGCCGCAGCTTGCCGCGGTCGTCGGCCTGCTCATGCTCCTGATCGGCCAGTGGCGCGCGGTCGCCTGGTCGATCCCCGGTGCCGCCGCCGTCGCGGCCCTGTCGGCGCTGCTGTTCGGGCTTGCGCCGTGGAAGAACTTCATCGACGTCACGGTGCCGTTCCAGGTCTGGCTCCTCCACGATTTCATCCTCGATCATTTGCGCACCATGCTGTCGCTCTACGGCGCCGCACGCCTCGGCGGGCTGTCGTTCGCCGCCGCCCAGGCGGTGCAATTCGGCTTCGGCCTGCTGGTCATTGCGGGTGCTGTCCTGCTGACGTGGCGCGACGGGCTCACGGCGCGCACGCTTACGCTGCTGCTGCTGGCCGGGATCGCGTCGCTCGCCTATTTCCAGCTCTACGATCTCGCCATGGTCGCCCCGGCATTGTCGGTCGCGCTGTTCGGCGGCGAGCAACGCGATCGGCCGCCGCTCCTGCCCCTCGTCCCGGCCAGCCTGTTGTGGCTCGCGCCGCCCCTCGCGATTCCGTTTGGCATCAGCCACTCGCCGATCATCAATGTCGTGGTGGCTGCCGTGCTGGCGACAGGTCTGTTGATGGAATGGCGGCGGGGCCGCGGATCGAGCCTGCGAATTCGTCAATCCGTGCGCCCAGGACGGCGACGCCGGTGCGGCACGACTGGAGACGGCCCTGCTCGAGCCGCGGTGATCGAACGCGAGCTCAGGTCTCGGCCAAGCGGGGACGGGACGCCATGCGCTCGTACGCGACCGCGGAGCCCACGGCCACGCCCTGCTCGGCCGGCGCCCGCGCGGCTTCCTGGACGCTCGCCCAGAACATCAGGATGAGGATCACGGGCCCGATGCCGAGGCCGACCACGTTGGCGTACATCAGGAGAAGCGGCGCACTCCAGCCGAGGAGGCCGAGCGCCGACCATTCGGCCCGCCAGGGCAGCCGCCCGCACAGCATCCACACCTGCACGGCGGCGAGCGCCGTGAGATCGTAGTTGAACGCATAAGGGGTCACGAGCGGGGCGGCGGCGGCCAGCACGAAGGCGCGCCGACAGGGGTCCTGCGTGCGGCGCACCGCCCAGCAGGCGGTGACGGCCACGACCAGCGAGACCGCCGCCTGAATCGCCAGCGCGACCGGCACGGACAGGCCGAAGGTGCGCCCGCCGGCCAGCACCGATGCCATCATGAACTTGAAGAAGCCGACGAAGTGCTCGAACGCGAAGACCTGCAGCGAGCTGCTGGAATGCAGGTAGGCGAGCCACGGCTCGATGCCGAACATCGCGAGCGACATGGCGACCAGCGCCGCCGCCACGATGGTCGCGCTCGCGATCACGCGCCAGGCGCCGAGCGTGATCAGCGCGAGCGGCAACACCAGCCCGAGATGCGGCTTGAACGTCAGCAGGCCGAACAGCACGCCGGCGAGGATCGGCCGCCGGTCGATCGCGAGAATGCCGCCGAGGAAGAGCGCGGCGGTGAGAAAGCCGTTCTGGCCGCCGACCGTATTGATCAGGCTTGCGGGCGCGAGCGCGAGCACGAGCGAGCGCGGCCAGGCGCTTGTCGGGCGCGATCTCGCGCAGCGTCACGCCCGCGAAGGCCGCAAACAAGCCGAAGGTCCACACGGCGAGCGCCACGAAATAGGGAAGCTTCGCGAGCGGCCAGAAGGCCGGCAGCGTGTAGAGCGGATAGACCCAGCTGTGGAACGGCAGCGGGTGCCCGAACAGCTCGCCGATGGCGCGCTGATAGGCCGGGAAATCGAACAGGGTTTGCAGCTTGCCGCCGAAGGCGAGCTGCGGCCCGACCCAGATGTTGATGAAATCCCGCCCGATCGGATGGCCGGTGACGTCGAGCCCCTGCCCGGCCGGCCAGTAGATCCAGATCATCCACGGCGCCATCAGCGCGACGCCGACCATTGCGTAAATCCAGCGCCGGCGCGCCAGCTTGGCGTCAGCCGCGGGCGCCTCGTGGACCGCGAGCGTCACCATTGCGCCGGCTCCCGCCACTGGTCCATCGGAACCGGCATGTAGGGATGATCCGGCCAGCACTGCCGCGCCTCGATGGTGGCGGGCGGCGCGGCGCCATCACGGCGCAGCAACCACGCCGGCATCCGGTCGGCGCGGGCGAGATAGTTGGAGAGCCAGGTGCTTGCCTCGAGATAGCGCCAGGTCGTCAGGAGATTGCAGTCGCTGATCGCAAACGTGCTGACCATCAGGGCACGCTGGACCTCGAGCGCGGGCGTGACGGCGCTCAAGATCACGATCGTCACGACGGCCACGACACGGCCGACGCCGTCGCGCGGCTTCAAATCGGCGGCGATCGACGCGAACGCGAAGGCGAGCAGCGCCAACGGCGTGATCGACGCGCGCATCGCAAAGTCGTTGTTCCCGCCCAGCCGGTAGAACGGGATGAGCAACAGCAGCGCGACCGCGAGCGCGACGAGCGTCCGCACCGCCGGATCGAGCTCCCGCCGCAGAGCCCAGACGACGGCCGCCTGCGGAATCTGGATGACGATGAAGGCGACATAGACCATCCAGAAGCCGCTCATCAGAAAAAGCCAGCGCTGCGGCACCGTCCCGGCGTCGGCGCCGAGATAGGCGACGAGCGGCAGGAAGCAGAGCGCCACAAGGCACGGCACGATGACACGCGCGCCGAGCACATGGGCAAAATCGCGCCGCAGCACCAGGTAGCCGACGATCGGCATCGCGCCCGCGGCGGCGAGCGGCGACCAGAAGAACAGGAACGCGAAAGCGACGATGAGGATCGCGCTGTCGATCTCGCGTCGCGCGTGGAGCAGGCCGAGCGCGGCCAGCCACCAGCCCGGGAACGCGTGATTGGGCACCCAGAAGATCTGCGTGAGATTGGCGGTGTACTGGAAGAACGGATTCCACCACGCGAGATGCTCGTGCGCGCGCACGGGCCAGGGCAGCGTGCCGGACGACGCGTAGGTCGCCGCCACATCCATCAGCCGCACGACGATCTCGACCCCGCTGAACGCGACGAAGATGAACAGGAAAACGCCTTTCCGCGCCGGCGCCTGCGATGCGAAGACCGTGAGCGTCAGCGTCAGGATCGCGGCATTCTGCGCCAGCAGCGCCAGATGCGCGGCGCGCAGCCCGAGGAGCTTTCCGATCAGCGCGGGCGCCATGTACATGCCGAGCGGTGCGCGCAGCATGAACTCGCTGCCCTGATAATCGTAGAGCACCGGGAACGGACGCCGGACGAGGTCCGCCAGCAAGGCGTCGCGCGTGAGCCAGTCAAAGTTGGCGTAGAAGAAATGCCCCTCGCCGCCGAGCAAACAGAGCGCGATCGCGACAACGGCGCAGAGCGCGAAGGTCATCGGATCGACGCGCGTCGCGAGCCATCCGGCGCGCGATGCCGTTGCTTGGATCAGGATGTAGAGCGAGCCGGCACAGCCGAGGAGCACGACCGAGGCGGCGACCGGCGTGAAGCTCGTGGCGATCAGCGCGTTGGGCAGGAGAAAGAAGCACGACGCCAGAATGACGACGTGCCGATGGGTCAGCCAGAGCCCGGCGACGCGCGCGTGGTCGCCTGCATGATCGCGCAGCCGCGGCGCGAGCGCACCCGGCCGCATGGCCTCGCCGTATTGCTGATGCAGATCGCCGGCGCCGCTCATGGGAGCTACGACTTGATGCGATAGGCGCGGAAGACGTCACCGGGCTGCGCCGGCACCGGCGTCAACCAGTCCGGCACCGCGCCGGTCGCGAGCTGGCCCGCGAGGCTCGCGGCGCGCTCCTGCGCGGTCAGGCCGGGCGGCATGCGATTGCCGCAGGTGACCACGTAGGTCGCGCGCAGGCGCCCCAGGATGCCGCGCGCCGCGGCGGGCGGCGACGCGAAGATGTTGTGCGCCGCCATGATGCCGTCGGCGAGCCGATGGTAAGGCGCGGCGATCACCGACTGCGGCGTCAGCGCCAGCACGAACGAGCCGAAGTCGATATCGGTCGCGATGAGGCCCTGCGGCAGGCGCGCGAGCTGCGCGTAGCTCGCGGTATTGAAGCAGCCCGCGATCACGCGGCTGTCGGTCTCGCCGGTGGGCGGATGGCCGGCGGCCTGCACGGTCGCGATCGTGAAGGCCGAGAGCACCGTCGGCGTCAGCAGCATCGCGGCAAACGCCCGCGCCACCAAATTCGTGAGCCGCAGCAGCGCAAACAGGCGCAGCGCCAGCGCGGCCACGAGCGGCATGCCGAGCCACATCGCGTACATCGACATCTTGGCGACCGACACGGTCAGCACGCAGGCGACGAGCAGCACCGCGGCGGTGACCAGGAATGCGAAGTCGCGCCGCATCGCGGGCACGCAAGCGAGCGCGAGCGCCGCGATGGCGGCGGCGGTCGGGAACGTCACCAGCGCGGCCACGACGTCGGGCGCATTGCGCGCGATCTCGGTCAGCGGTTGCATCTCGGCGATGTGCGAGAGCCAGATGGCGCGCAGCTGCGGATCGACCATCGCGTAGGGACCGGCGAGGCAGCGCGGCTCGATCAGCACGAAGGCGAGGCCGGCCGCCGCCGCGATCGCGGCTGCCGCCGCCACGCGGCGCAAAATGTGCTCGCTCGCGACGCCGGCGCCGACCATCCCCATCAGTATGCCGGCGATGACGACCGGCGCCGCCCAGTTGATCGCGATGGCGTCGCATTCCGTCTGTCCCCAACGATCGGGCCCGACGATGACGAAGAAGGCGACCGCGGCGCTCGCCGCCAGCGCCCAGCCGTAGCGCGCGAGCGCGGGCGCGGCGGCGCGATCGACGACGTAGCGCACCACGATGGCGACGCCGCACAGCGCGACGAAGACGAGATTCTCGAGGCCGATCGCGAGCGCGAAACCCGTGAGCGCGCCGGCCGCCCAGGCGGCGGCGCGCGAGCGATCCGACCAGACGGTCGCGGCCAGGGTCGCGGCCGCGAGCGCGATCTGCACGTTGTGATGATCGATGCGGCCCGGCAGGAATTGCTGGAAGGCGGGCAGGCCAACGACCGACAAGAGCAGCGTCACCACGGCGGCATCGCGGCCCGCGAGGCGCCAGGCGGCGGCCGCCGCGCCGATCATCGCTGGGATGAGCCACAGCACCGGCCAGACCACGCGCATCAACCGCTCGGCCAGCGCGCCGTCGACGAACTGGCGAAACAGCACGTAGAAGCCGGCGAGCCCGCCATCGATCAATCGCGACCAGTGCGAATCATAACCGGCCGGCGGGTCGAGCCGCGCCTGGTGCATGTCGAACCAGCCCTGGCCGTGCAGGAAATCGTGCACCTCGGCGAGCCGCATGGCGTCGTCGGTATCCGCGAGGGTTAACGCGGTCCCGGCCCAATGCTTGAGGACGAGATCAACGGCGATCACCAGCCAGGCCAGGCCGAGCAAAAGCGCGAAATTCGGCCCACGGATGGCCCCGGCGGTCATAGACGTCCCGCATCCAGTTGGAGGGCCGGAGTGTTGGCCCGATACCATTGAGGGTCTATTAACGTTGCGGCCAGCCCTCGCCCCTGGCGGGGGTCATTAAGCCCAGCGTTAACGAAGCTCTGCCAAGGATGGCCGCGGACCGGCAACGTCCGCGGGGCGCGCGCAACCACGGCGCTGCGGCGCCGGTGGGAGCGGGACTGGCGCATCGCATGACTGCCCACAATGTCGACTTCACGGCCCGCGCCGGCCAGGTGCCTTGGCGTGTTGCGCGTTGGCGCGCCGTGCGGCGGCTCGCCGAGCGCCTGCCGCAACCGGTCCGATTCATCCTCGTGGGCGGCACCGGCCTCGCGGTCGACCTTTCTGCGTTCACCGCCATCGTGGCCTACGTGCATCACCCGCTGGTCGTCCGGCTGATCACGCTGACGATTGCGACGCTCGTCACCTGGCGGCTCAACCGCGCCTTCACGTTCGCGCGCAGCCACCGGCCGCAGCATGACGAAGCGATCCGCTACGCCGCCGTTACGGCGCTGGCGCAGGGCGCGAGCTACCTGGTGTTCGCGGCGCTCGTGCTCACGGTCTTGGCGTGGCTGCCGCAGGCCGCGCTGATGAGCGGCGCCCTCGTCGGCGCGTTCGTCTCCTACAACGGCCATCGCCTGTTCGCATTCGCGCCCCGCGCGACGGCCCCGGATTCCGCGCCGCAAGGAGCGCATCGCGCATGAGCGAGACCGTCGACGTTTTCGTCATCGGCGCCGGGCCGGCCGGGCTGACGGCGGCCTATTGCCTGACCAAGGAGACGCCGTCCGTCCTGGTGATCGAGAAGGACCCGACCTATGTCGGCGGCATCAGCCGCACGGTGCACTACAAGGATTTCCTGTTCGACATCGGCGGCCACCGCTTCTTCTCGAAGTCGAAGGAGGTCGTCGACCTGTGGCGCGAGATCCTGCCGGACGATTTCATCGAGCGGCCGCGGCTCTCGCGCATCTACTACGGCGGCAAATACTATTCCTATCCGCTGAGCGCCTTCGAGGCGCTGCGCAACCTCGGCCTCGTCACCAGCGCGGCCTGCATGCTCTCCTACGCCTACGCCAAGGCGACGCCGATCGCGGAACCGAAGAGCTTCCACGACTGGGTGCGCAACCAGTTCGGCGAGCGGCTGTTTCAGATCTTCTTCAAGACCTACACCGAGAAGGTGTGGGGCATGACGTGCGACGAGATCTCCGCCGACTGGGCCGCGCAGCGCATCAAGGGCCTCGACCTGCGGGTCGCCGTGACCCATGCGCTCAAGCGCTCGCTCGGGCTCGACCGCAAGCGCGCGGCGCCCGGCGAGGACGTGGTCAAGACGCTGATCGAGACCTTCCACTATCCGCGCCGCGGCCCCGGCATGATGTGGGAGGCGGCGGCAGCGAAGATCAAGGCGCGCGGCGGTCGCATCATGATGGGACGCGAGCTCGAGCGCCTGAGCTACGACGCGGGCCGCGGCCTCTGGACGATCGAGGTCGCGACCGCGATGGCGCGGCCGAGACCTATACGGCGCGGCACGTCGTGACCTCGGCGCCGATGCGCGAGCTGATCGGCGAAGATCGCGCCGGCGCCGATCTCGCTGTTGCAAGCGCGCGCGCTGCGCTACCGCGACTTCCTCACCGTCGTGCTGATCGTCGACAAGCCCGATCTCTTTCCCGACAACTGGATCTACATCCACGACCCGTCGGTCAAGGTCGGCCGCGTCCAGAATTTCAGATCCTGGTCGCCGGAGATGGTGCCGGACGGGCATGACCTGCCTCGGCCTCGAGTACTTCTGCTTCGAGGGCGACGGCCTGTGGACCGCGCCGGACGCGGACCTGATCGCGCTCGCCAAGCGCGAGATCGCGCAGATCGGCCTCGATCGGGCGAAGCGACGTGGTCGACGGCTGCGTGGTGCGCCAGCCCAAGGCCTATCCGGTCTATGACGAGGATTATCGCGACCACGTGGCGACGGTCCGGCGCGATCTCGAGAGCAGCTATCCGAGCCTGCATCTGGTCGGCCGCAACGGCATGCACAAGTACAACAACCAGGACCATGCCATGATGACCGCGATGCTGACGGCGCGGAATATCCTGGCCGGCGAGCGCATCTACGACATATGGCAGGTCAACGAGGACGCCGAATATCACGAGGCGGGAGCAGCGGGCACCCGGGAGGCGCTGGCGAGCGAACGGCTGGTGCCGCGCCGGGCGGGTTCGCGCGCGGCCTGAAACTACGGCCGGGTTATTTCGATCGCGCCGGGCAAGAAGCGCTGACGCAAGCAATCTTCGACATCATCGCGATAGCACCGCTGTTCACGCCGCGCATGCCGAAGAGCGGCAAGCCGTTCAGCGTGCGCATGACCAATTGCGGCCCGCTCGGCTGGGTCTCGGACGAGCGCGGCTACCGCTATCAACCGCAGCACCCCGAGACCGGCGCGCCGTGGCCACCAATGCCCGCAAGCGTGCTCGCGGCATGGCGCGATCTCGGCGGGTATCCGCACCCGCCCGAGGCCTGCCTCATCAACGTCTATGCGCCGACCGCCCGCATGGGGCTGCATCAGGATCGCGACGAGCTCGATTTCGCGGCGCCCGTGGTCTCGCTGTCGCTCGGGCAAAGCTGCCTTTTTCGCCTAGGCGGCACCCATCGCAACGATCCGACCCGCTCGTTCCGGCTCGCGTCCGGCGATGCGCTGGTGCTCGGCGGCCCCGCGCGGCTCGCATTTCACGGGGTCGACCGCATAATTCGTGATACATCCACCCTGCTGCCCGATGGCAGCCGCATTAACCTGACATTGCGCCGTGTGAACGAGCCGGTATGACGAGACCGCCGGCGCCGGGCTTGGCCCGCCGAGAACGAGGTGAACCCATGTTGTTGCGACCGTTGCTTGGCCGCGTCGCCGTGGCGCTTGCGGCCGCCGCCCTTCTGGCATGCCCGGCGCACGCGGCCGATCCGGTCTTTCCGCTCGGCTCGCATATCGGGCTGGCGGCGCCCGGCGCCATGAAGCCGAGCCCGAATTTTCGCGGATTCGTCGATCCCGCCGCCGCAACCTCGATCCTGATCGTCGAGCTTCCGCCAGAGGCCGTTACGAAGATCGAAAGCGAGATGACGCCCGACGCGATCAAGCGACAGGGCGTGACCGAGGAGACGCGCGAGAACGTCACGCTCAAGACCGGCAAAGGCCTGATGATCGTCGGCGAGCAGCTCGACGGCGACAAGAAGCTGCGAAAGTGGATCCTGCTCGCACCCGGCACGGACGTCGGCGCCTTGATCGCGGTGCAGATACCGGAGGAGGCGAGAGCCAAATATCCGGACGCCGACATCCGCGCGACACTGATGTCTCTCGTGACACGCGCGAGCGTGCCGATCGACGAGCAACTGCGTCTGGTGCCGATCGAGTTCGGCGATCTCTCCGGCCTGCGTCCGTTCCGGGTGCTCGGCAACAACTCCGTCTTCCTCACCGAAGGCACAACCGATCCCAAGGACGTGGCGGCGCAACCGCTGCTCATCGTCTCGATCGCGCCGCGCGGGCCGGAGCAGGATTCGGACCGCGCCAACTTCGCGCGCCAGCTGCTGTTCGGCATGGGCGATTTCAAGGATCTGCACATCGTCGGCACCGACATCATCCGGCTCGACAGTACGCAGACCTACGAGATCCAGGCGGAAGCCAAGGATCCCAAGACCGATGCGGCGATCAAGCTTGTGCAGTGGGTGCGCTTCGGCCACGGCGCTTTCGTGCGCTTGCTCGGAATTGCGCGCGCCGAAGTATGGGCCGAGGCGTTCCCCAGGTTCCGCGCCGTGCGCGATGGGGTAAAGCCCAAAGGCTAACCAAGCGCTGAGCTCAGCCCGCCGAGAACGAGGTGAACCCATGTTGTTGCGACCGTTGCTCGCCCGCGCCGCCGTGGCGCTTGCGGCCGCCGCCCTTCTGGCATGCCCGGCGCACGCGGCCGATCCGGTCTTTCCGCTCGCCTCGCATATCGGGCTGGCGGCGCCCGGCGCCATGAAGCCGAGCCCGGCCTTTCGCGGAATTCATCGATCCCGCGGCCGGAGCCTCGATCCTGATCGTCGAGCTTCCGCCGGAGGCCGCGGCCAAGATCGAGAGCGAAATGACGGACGACGCGATCAAGCGACAAGGCCTGACCGAGGAGAAGCGCGAGACCGTCACGCTCAAGACCGGCAAGGCCCTGCTGGTCGTCGGCGAGCAGGCGGCGGGCGGCAAGACGGTTCGCCGATGGATCATGCTGGCGTCCGACGGCGACATCGGCGCCCTCGTGGCGGTGCAGGTTCCCGACGACGCCAGGACCACGTACTCCGACGACAACGTCCGCGCGGCGCTCCTGTCGATGGTGGTGCGCCCGACCGTGCCGGCGGATGAGCTGCTCGGCCTGCTGCCGGTCAAGTTCGACAATCTCGCGGGCCTGCGCCCCTTCCGCGTGCTCGGAAACGCCTCGGTCTTTCTCACCGACGGCGCCAAGGACACGCTCGACGCGGCCACGCAGCCGATCTTCATCGTCTCGGTCGCCGCCGGAAGCCCCGAGGATCAGGCCAACCGGGCAAGTTTCGCGCGCAGCCTGTTCACGGGCCTGTCCGAATTCAAGGACGTGCGGATCGTCAGCACCGACATGCTCCTGCTCGACAACAAGCAGACGCATGAGATCCAGGCCGAGGCGAAGGACGCCAAGACCGACGCGCCGATGAAGATCGTGCAATGGGTGCGCTTCGGCAACCGCGCCTTCATCCGCTTCATCGGCGCCGCGCGCGCCGACGTCTGGCTGCAGGCGTTCCCGAAATTCCGCGCCGTGCGGGACGGGGTCGAGCCGAAGAGCTAAGGCGTTACGGCAATTCAGGAGAAAGACGTGGATGGACGGGACAAGCCCGGCCATGACGCGTCAGTTGCCGCGATTCAATAAGAGCTAGATATGCTTTAGCTCAAGCCTGCGTGTCGACCGACGTCGCGTTCTCGTTGGCGGCGGGCGCGGCCTTCGGCCCGCCTTTGGCGATGCCGACGAGCGCCGGCCGCAGCACGCGGTCGGCGATCATGTAGCCCGGCTGCATCACCTGCACGACGGTGCCGGACGGCACGCTCGGGTCGGGCACCTCGAACATCGCCTGATGCAGGTTGGGATCGAATTTCTGCCCCTGCGGGTCGAACTTGCGGATGCCGTGGTTCTCCATGACCTTGATCAGCTCGCGCTCGGTCAGCTCGACGCCCTCGATGTGCGACTTGATGGCCGGGTCGGCCTGATCGCGCAGATCGGCGCTCAACGTGCCGAGCGCGCGTTGCATGTTGTCGGCGACGCCGAGCAGGTCGCGCGCGAAGTTCGCGACCGCATACTGGCGGCTGTCGGCGATCTCGCGATCGGTCCGCCGCCGCATGTTCTCCATCTCGGCGAGCGTGCGCAGCAGGCGGTCCTTGAGGTCGGCCGCCTCCTTGGCGAGCGCCGCCGTCGCATCGGCGGCCGGTTCCGCCGGCGCGGTCTGCTCGGGCACGGCTTGTGGGTCGGGCGAATTGGCGGTCATTTCCGTCGTCGTCCTCGGTTCGCGATCCTCAGAATGGTCGATTTCGCCCCCGCATATCGAGATTTACGCGAGGAAAATCAAGCGGGCTCAAGACACTTGGCAAACACTCGGCCAACACTTGCCCAACACTTGGCCAAAATCAGCCGCCCAGCAGCTTGCTCACCACCCGCGCCGTGTAGTCGACCATCGGGATGACGCGCGCATAGTTGAGCCGGGTCGGCCCGATCACGCCGATCACGCCGACGATGCGGCCGGCGGCGTCATGGTAGGGCGAGATCACGGTCGAGGAGCCGGAGAGCGAGAACAGCTTGTTCTCCGAGCCGATGTAGATGCGCACGCCCTCGGCCTGCTCGGCGCGGCCGAGCAGGTCGGCGACGTCGCGCTTGGTCTCGAGATCGTCGAACAGCAGGCGGACGCGCTCGAGGTCCTCGAGCGCCTTGAGGTCGTCGAGCAGATTGGCGTGGCCGCGCACGATCAGCTTGCGTTCGGCGGTCTCGCCGCCCGACCAGCTCGCCAGCCCCGCCGCCACGATGCGCTGGGTGAGCGCGTCGAGCTCGGCGCGGCTCGCCTCGAGCGCCTTCTCGATCTCGGCCTTGGCCTCCGCGAGCGTGCGGCCGCGAATGCGCGCATTGAGGAAGTTCGAGGCCTCGGTCAGCGCCGAGATCGGCAGGCCGAGCGGCAGGTTGACGATGCGGTTCTCGACCTGCCCGTCCTCGGCGACCAGCACGACCAGCGCGCGCTCGGGCTCGAGGCGCACGAACTCGATGTGCTTGAGCCGGACGTTGCTTTTGGCGGTGAGCACGACACCGGCCGCGTGGGTGAGGCCCGACAACAGACCGCTCACCTCGTTGAGCACGTTCTCGACCGACTTGCCGGCGGCCGCCACCTGCCCCTCGATGACGGCGCGGTCCCGCTCGGTGAGATCGCCGACCTGCATCAGCGCATCCACGAAGAAGCGCAGGCCCCGCTCGGTGGGCAGTCGCCCGGCCGACGTGTGCGGCGCGTAGATGAGGCCGAGCTCCTCGAGATCCTGCATCACGTTGCGCACCGAGGCGGGCGACAACGGCATGGAGATGAGCCGGGCGAGGTTGCGCGAGCCGACCGGCTCGCCGGTCGCGAGGTAGCTGTCGACGATCTGGCGAAAGATCTCGCGCGAGCGCTCGTTGAGGGCAACGAGGCCCGGTGGGCCTGATCCGATCGGTACGTCCTGCGGCACTACGGTACTCTGGTTGTTCCCGGCCCCCAGAATTGTCCATCCGGAGGCCCGAGTTCAAGCTTGGCGGTGGTTTCTTGAGCGATTTGCGATTTTTGCGCGCGATCCGGTATCCACATTCGGCGAAAATCATCTAAAAGCTGGCCGGACCGGGCTGCCGATGCGGCCACCATTGACCCTTTGGAGACGTCGCCGATGCGCCCGAGCCGCCGCCAGCCCGACGAGCTGCGTGCCGTCACGCTCGAGCGCGGGGTGGTCAAATATGCCGAAGGCTCGTGCTTCGTGAAATTCGGCGACACCCACGTGCTGGTCACCGCGACCCTGGAAGACCGCCTGCCGCCCTGGCTCAAGGGCCAGGCGCGGGGCTGGGTCACGGCCGAATACGGCATGCTGCCGCGCGCCACCTCGGAGCGCACCCGGCGCGAGGCGTCCGCCGGCAAGCAGGGCGGCCGCACCATCGAGATCCAGCGCCTGATCGGCCGCAGCCTGCGCGCCGTGGTCGATCTCGCGGTGCTCGGCGAGCGCCAGATCACCATCGACTGCGACGTGATCCAGGCCGACGGCGGCACGCGCACCGCCGCGATCACGGGCGGCTGGGTCGCGCTGTACGACTGCATTCAGTGGATGAAGACGCGCAAGATGCTCAACGGCGACCCATTGCGCGACCACATCGCGGCGATCTCGTGCGGGATCTGCAACGGCAGCCCGGTGCTCGACCTCGACTATGCGGAAGATTCCGAGGCCGAGACCGATGCCAATTTCGTCATGACGGGCTCGGGCAACATCGTCGAGGTGCAGGGCACCGCCGAGAAGACGCCGTTCAGCGAGGAGCAGCTGCTCGCGCTGCTGGCACTCGCCCGCAAGGGCGTGGGCAAGCTCGTCGACCTGCAGAAGATGGCGGTGACGTGAGCGGGCGCGCAACCTCACCGATGCCGAATGGCGCGGCCGCGCACCGCCGGATCAGCGGCCGCCTCGTGATCGCGACGCATAATCCCGGCAAGCTGGTCGAGATGCGCGAACTGCTGGCGCTCTACGGCGTCGCGGCGATCTCGGCCGGCGACCTCGGCCTGCCCGAGCCGGAGGAAACCGGGACGACCTTCCGCGCCAATGCGCGCATCAAGGCGGAGGCTGCCGCGCAGGGGGCCAAAATGCCGGCCTTTGCGGACAACTCGGGGCTCGCGGTCGATGCGCTCAATGGTGAGCCCGGCATCCATTCGGCGCGCTGGGCGGGACCGTCCAAGGATTTCGCCGGCGCCATGGCACGCATCGACGCGCTGCTGCGCGAGCGCGGCGCGACGACGCCGGACCGGCGCAAGGCGCATTTCGTCTCGGCGCTCTGCGTGGCGTGGCCGGGTGGGCACGTCGAGGAGTTCGAGGCCAAGGTCGACGGCACGCTGGTGTGGCCGCCGCGCGGCACCAAGGGCTTCGGTTACGACCCGATGTTCCTGCCGGACGGTTTTGCGCGTACCTTCGGCGAGATGACGAGCGACGAGAAGCACGGTTTGCCGCCGCAAGGCCAGGGCCTGTCGCACCGCGCCCGCGCGTTCCTCAAGCTCGCGGAGGCGTGCCTTGAGCAACGATGAGCGCTCGGTCCCGTTCGGCGTCTATATCCACTGGCCGTTCTGCCTGTCGAAATGCCCCTATTGCGACTTCAACAGCCACGTGCGGCAGGCCACGATCGACCAGACGCGCTACGTCAACGCATTCGCGGCCGAGATCGCCGCGACTGCCGCGCGCACGCCGGGCCGCACCGTCTCGACGATCTTCTTCGGCGGCGGCACGCCATCGCTGATGGAGGCGAACACGGTCGGCGCCATCCTCGACGCGGTCGGCCAGCACTGGACGGTGGCGCCCGACGTCGAGGTCACGCTCGAGGCCAATCCGACCAGCGTCGAGGCGGCGCGCTTCCGCGGCTATCGCGCGGCCGGCGTCAACCGCGTGTCGCTCGGCGTGCAGTCGCTCGATGACGCGATCTTGAAACAGCTTGGGCGGCTGCACACGGCGCAAGAAGCGCTCGCTGCAGTCGCGGTCGCGCGCACGATCTTCGCGCGCTATTCGTTCGATCTCATCTATGCGCGCCCCGAGCAGACGATCGTGGCCTGGCGCGCCGAGCTCACGCGTGCGCTCGGCGAGGCGGGCGAGCATCTCTCGCTCTATCAGCTCACCATCGAGCCCGACACGCCGTTCGCGGCGCTGCATGCCGGCGGCAAGCTCGTGCTGCCGGGCGACGATCTCGGCCGCGATCTCTACGACCTCACGCTCGATCAATGCGCGGCCGCGGGCCTGCCGGCCTACGAGGTCTCGAACCACGCGCGGCCGGGCGCGGAATGCAGGCACAATCTCGTGTACTGGCATTACGGCGAGTACGCCGGCATCGGCCCGGGCGCGCATGGCCGGCTCCTGGTCGACGGCGCGCGGCACGCCACCGCGACCGAGAAGCGCCCGGAAGCATGGCTGATGCGGGTCGAAGCGACCGGCCACGGCGTTACGACCGACGACGCGCTCACCCGCGACGAGCAGGCGGACGAGTTCCTGCTGATGGGCCTGCGGCTGGCCGAGGGAATCGATCCCGCGCGCTACGCGGCGCTCGCCGGGCGGCCGCTCGATCGCGAGCGGATCGCGGCTCTCATGGGCCACGGCTTTGTCGAGACAACGACGGATGGCCGGCTGCGGGTCACGCGCTCCGGTTTTCCGGTGCTCGACGCAGTGGTGGCGGATTTGGCGGCCTGAACTTTAGCTGCCTAAAACTTACGTCCCCGACCCGAACGAGTGCGGCGCCGGCGAGACGACCTGGCCGCCCGACGGCGTTACGCGCAGCACCGCGAGCCCACGCTGATTGCTGCCGTCGGCGCGGAAGCGGAAGACGCCGTCGATGCCGGCGAAGCCGGACGCATTGGTCAGCGTCTCGGGCGCGAAGCGCCGCGCGCCTTGCGTCTTCACCAGGGCCGCCACCAGCGCGACCGCGTCATACGCGAGCGTCGCGGTGCGCACCGGATCCTGATTGTAACGCGCGCGATAGCGCGTCGCGAACGCGCGGAAGCCCGCCGAGTCCGGCGCCGGGTACCAGCCGCCCGCGACCCCCGGCTCGGCGAAGATACGCGGATCGTCCCACAAGCCCGTGCCGATCACCTGCAGGCGCTTGAGATTGAGGCCGGCCGCGCTGAGGGCACGCACGGCGGAGACGACGCCGTCCCCGGCATCGGGCAGGAACAGTACATCTGCATTGGCGGCGGCCTGGGCGATCAGCTTCGCGGCGCCTCCCATGTCGCCGCCGTTCGCGGGATATCGCTCCAGCGCCACCACACGGCCGCCCTTGCGGGCGACGACCTGCTTGAACTCGGCTTCGACCACCGACCCGTAGGCATTGTCGGGCACCAGGGCGACGAACGACTTGCGGCCCTGGGCGATCGCGTATTCGACGATGCGGTCGACGTCGGTCTCGGGCAGGAAGCTCAGCAGATAGACGCCGCGCCCCGCGACGTTGGAGTCGGTCGAGAACGCCAGCACCGGAACATTGCGCGTCCGCGCGACCTGGGCCGCCTGGGTGACGGAATGCGCGAACAGCGGGCCGAGGATGATCTCGGCGCCCTGGTCGAGCGCCTCTTGCGTCGCCTGCTGCGCGCCCTGGGCGGTGCCGGCGTCGTCCTTCACCAACAGCTGGATGTTCGGATTGTTGAACTCGCTGAGCGCGAGCTCGGCCGCATTGCGCATCGACTGGCCCGCAAGTCCCGCATTACCGGGCGCCGACAGCGGCAACAGCAGGCCGACCTTGATCTGGCCGGTGCCGATGGAGGTTTGCGGCGCCTGGGCGGTCGGCGGCGGCGCCGGCGGCGGCGAGCTCGAGCTGAATGAGTCGAGGCTGGGCAGGCCCGAGCACGCCGACAGCAGCGTCGCAAGGCCGGCGACAAACACGCCACGCCAGCCGCGGCGACGACGCGCCGGCGCCAAGGCCTGCGGTAAGCAAAACATCGACCGGTCTCCTCGACGGCGCGGCCGCCGGCGCCTACCTACACAGCGCCAATCTGGCATATTGTCGGCAAATGGTTAACGTGCTGGAAACCCTAACATAATCTGAGGGGGCCGGGTATCCGGCATGACGCCGCGCCGCCCACGGGCTAGAGTTGTGCACATGGGTGCGGGCACACGATCAGGCGAAAAGACCAAGGCAGATCAAGCGCCTCGCGGCGCCGCGAGCTACCAGCTCGAGGGCCGCGCGATGGCGGCGCGCCCCTTGCGGGCCGGCCTCTATCTGGTCGCGACCCCGATCGGCAATCTCGGCGACGTGACGTTGCGGGCGCTGGAGACGCTGGCGGCGGCCGATCTCATCGCGTGTGAAGACACCCGCGTGACGGCGCGCCTCCTGGAGCGCTACGGCATCACGACGCCGCTGACGCCCTATCACGATCACAACGCGGCGGCGGCCCGGCCGAAAATCCTCGCGCGCATCCACGACGGCGCCGCGGTCGCGCTGGTGAGCGATGCCGGGACGCCGCTGGTGTCCGATCCGGGCTATCGGCTGGTGCAAGCCGCGCAGGAGGCGGGCGTGGCCGTGACCGCGATGCCGGGCGCATCGGCGGTGCTCACGGCGCTGGCGGTCGCGGGGCTGCCGACCGATCGCTTCTTCTTCGAAGGCTTCCTGCCCGCAAAGGACGCGGCGCGACGCGCGCGCATTGCCGAGCTCGCCCGCATTCCCGCAACGCTCGTGCTGTTCGAGACCGGCCCGCGCATCGCGCCGGCGCTCGCGGCGCTGGCCGACGGGCTGGGCGACCGGCCCGCCGCGGTTTGCCGTGAGCTGACCAAGCTGCACGAGGAGGTCCGGCGTGACGGGCTGGCGGCGCTGGCGCACGGCTACGCGCAAGGCGCCGAGACGCGCGGCGAGTTCGTGCTCGTGATCGCACCGCCGCAAGCGGCCGCCGCGACGCCCGCCGAGATCGACGAGCTGCTGCGCGGCGCGCTGCGCAGCCAGACGCTGCGGGATGCGGTCGACGCCGTTGCGGCCGCGACCGGCGAGCCGCGCAGCGAGGTCTATCGCCGCGCGCTCGCACTGGCCAAAGATACGCGATGACCGAGGGCGGCCCCGACGAGCTTGCCGCGCGGTCCGCCCGCGTCGCCCGGCAGGCGGCTTTCCGGGTCGGCGTCACGGCGGAAAGCCGTGCCGCCGCCTACCTCGCGGGCCGCGGCTATACGATCGCGGCGCGGCGGTTCAAGAGCCCGGTCGGCGAGGTCGATATCGTGGCGCGGCGCGGCGCCGAGCTGATCTTCGTCGAGGTCAAGGCGCGCCGTCGGCTCGATGACGCCGCATGGTCGATCACACCGCGCCAGCAGAGGCGCATCGTGGCGGCCGCCGAGGCGTGGCTCGCCGATCACCCCGACGACGGCGCGCGCGACATCCGTTTCGACGTGATCCTGGTGGCGCGCACCGGCCGCACGCAGCACATTACGGCCGCGTTCGACGCGTCTTCTTAGCTAGGCGGCGCGGGACGCCTCGTCGCGCGCATCGTCAGCGTGCAAATCGTCGAAGAACTGGGTGACGGCGCGCGCGAGACGATCGGCTTCGGCGGCGAGCTGCTCCGACGCGGACAGCACCGTGCCGGACGAATCCTTGGTCACCGCGATCGCCTGATTGACCGAGGAAATGTTGACCGCGAGCGTCTCGTTGACTTGCGCGGCCATCTGCGCGTTCGCGGAAATTTCCCGGGTCGCGACGCCCTGCTGCTCGACCGCGCCGGCAATCGCCGACGTAACCTCGTTGATGCCGCGCATCGAGGTGCCGATCTGGCGCACCGCCTCGACGGCACTCTTGGTCGAGCCCTGGATCGCGGCGATCTGCTCGGCGATCTCGTTCGTCGCCTTGGCGGTCTGTCCGGCGAGCGTCTTGACCTCCTGCGCCACCACCGCGAAGCCGCGGCCGGCGTCGCCGGCGCGCGCGGCCTCGATCGTGGCGTTGAGCGCCAGGAGATTGGTCTGCTCGGCGATTGCCTGGATAAGATTGATCACCTGGCCGATGCGTTCGCTCGCCGCCGCAAGGCCGTCGATCTCGGTGACCGAGCGCTCGGTTTTCTCGTCGGCGTCCTTCACGACGTTGGCGGCCTGCTGCACCTGCCGGCCGGTCTCGGCGAGCGCTGCCGCAAGCTCCTCGGCGGCTCCCGCCACCGCGGTGACGTTGGCGGCGGCGCGCTGCGACGCGTTGGCGGCCGCGTCCGCCTGCCCGGCGGCGTCCGCCGCAGTGCCGGAGATCGACTGCGCGACGTTGCGCATCGAGGACGAATTGTCGCCGAGCGACTTGAGCACCTGATCGACCGAGGCGCGGAAAGCCTCGACGGTCGCCTCGATGTGCCGCGCCTGCGCTTCGCGCACCGCTGCCTGATCGGCGGCGGCGCGGCTGAGCTCCTGGTTGCGCCGCATGGCGCCCTGGAAGACCTCGATGGCGCGCGCGAGCGCGCCCACCTCGTCGCGCCGGCCGGTGTGCGGGACCGCGAGATCCGCGTCGCCGGCCGCGACCTTGCCGGTGGCCACCGTGATGGCCGACAGGGGGCGCTCGATGGCGCGCCAGATCATCAGCACGCCCAAGGCGACGAGCACGAAGTCCACGGCCGCGAGCCCGGTCACGAACCACGCCGTCTTGCGCGTGTCGGCCGCGAGCTGGCCGAGCCGACGCGAGCGCTCGGCATAGATTTTCGCAAAGGCCGTGAGGTCCTTGTTGAGGGCCGTGCGCACATTGCGGTTGGCATCGTTGTCGCCCCATTCGCGACCGGCCGCCGGCGCGATCTCGATCGCGCGGCGCACCAGCTCCTTGCGGAAGTCGCGGAACTGGGCAACCCGCTTGGCGAACGCCTCGAATTGCTCGGCGTCGTCGGCGCGCACGAGCTTGTGCCATTCGTCGACCACGGCGCCGATCTGGTCGTTGAACTTGAGCAGGCCGACCGCGTATTTCTTCACGGTCGGCACGTCGCTCGACATGTAGATGCCGCGCGATTCCATGACCACCGCATAGACCAGCGCGTTGACCCGCTCGATGTTCTCGGCCGCCTGCGCGGCGACCGCGACCTCGGTGGACAGTTCCGCGTTCTGCCGATTGTTGATGTTCGACACGACGGCGATCAACGCCGTGACGATGGCGAGCATGCCGAAGATCGAATAGAGCTTGGCGGCAATCGACAGCTTTGGAAGCTTCGGCATTAGGGGCCGCCCGGTAAGAGAACTCGGAGGTACCGTTTGCCGAAAATGCCTGTAAAACCTTAACTATCGGTTGTCAGACATGGCAGCCATGCGCCGGGGACTGAGCTGAATGCCTCTAAATGTTGCCGTCCAGATGGATCCGATCGAGCGGATCAATATTCGCGGGGATTCGACTTTCGCACTGCTGCTCGAGGCGCAGGCCCGAGCGCATACACTGTCTTACTATACCCCCGACCGCCTGGCGCTGCGCGGCAACGAGGTGTTCGCGACCGTGCGGCCGCTGACGGTGCGCGACACCGAGGGCAGCCATTTCGGGCTCGGCGAGGAAAAGCGGGTCGCGCTCAAGGCGTTTGACGTGATCCTGATGCGCCAGGACCCCCCGTTCGACCTCGCCTATATCACGGCGACCCACCTGCTCGAGCGCCTGGCGCCCCAAACGCTGGTCGTCAACGACCCGGGCCATGTGCGCAACGCGCCCGAGAAGGTCTTCGTCACCGAATTCCCGGACCTGATGCCGCCGACGCTCGTCACGCGGGACCTTGCCGAGATCAAGGCGTTCCGCGCCGAGCACGGCGACATCGTGATGAAGCCGCTCTACGGCCATGGCGGCGGCGCGGTCTTCCGCATCACGGCCGACGATCTCAATTTCGGCTCGCTCTATGACATGTTCGCGACGACCTTCCGCGAGCCCTGGGTGGTGCAGCGCTTCCTCCCGGCCGTGAAGCTCGGCGACAAGCGCATTATCCTGGTCGACGGCGAATTCGCCGGCGCCGTCAACCGCGTGCCGCAGGCGGACGACCTGCGCTCCAACATGGTGCGCGGCGGCGCCGCGCAGGCGGCCGAATTGACGCCGCGCGAACGCGAAATCTGCGCTCGGCTCGGCCCGCCGTTGCGCGAACGCGGGCTCCTGTTCACCGGCATCGACGTGATCGGCGATTATCTGACGGAGATCAACGTCACCTCGCCCACCGGCATCCGCGCGATCCGCAAGCTCGGCGGACCCGATATCGCGGCGATGATCTGGGACAAGATCGAGGCGAAGCGGCAGTAAGCCAGGGCGAGTTGCGAATAGAAGCAAGCTCGATTCGCTACTCGCCCTACGCGCTCAGCCCGACATCAGCGCAACGCTCGGCCCGAAGCTCGCCTGAGTGAGCCGAGGCCAGCGTCCGACCGGCGGCTTGCGATGAAGCGCCGCCGTTAGCTCCTCGATCTCGCAGCCCGCGAGCTCGGCATCGATGCGGGCCTGCCGGGCGGCCGCCAAGGTCCCGCGGGTCGTTTGCGGCGCGGCGTCCTGCGGAACCCCCAGGACGCCCGTGTGAAGTCGTTCGATATCAGTCACTTGACGCTCCCTGCGCTGGTTTTTGCATTACCCGGCATTCTAACCGATTCGCTTCGTTCTGCAAATGTTCTTGGCGCGTCCAACAATTTGCGCTAGTCTTGAGATGGATTTGCAGCGGATTGGGGCATGGTCCAGCGGGTCGCCACTGTCGCGTTCGAGGGCATCGAGGCGCGCAACGTGACAGTCCAGGTGCAGGTGGCGCCGGGCTTGCCGGCCTTCAATGTCGTCGGCCTCGGCGACAAGGCCGTTTCCGAGGCACGCGATCGGGTGCGCGCGGCGCTCACGGCGTCCGGCCTCGCGCTGCCGTCACGACGCATCACGGTCAATCTGGCGCCGGCCGATCTGCCCAAGGAAGGCAGCCATTACGATCTGCCGATCGCGCTCGGCCTGATGGCGGCGATCGGCGCCATCCCGCCCGACGCGCTCAACAACCATGTGGTGCTCGGCGAGCTCGCGCTCGACGGCGCGATTGCGCCGGTCGCCGGCGTGCTGCCGGCCGCGATCGGCGCGAACGCCGCCGAGAAGGGACTGATCTGCCCGGCCGCGTGCGGCCCGGAGGCCGCCTGGGCGAGCCCCGACATGGAGATCATCGCGCCGAGCTCGCTGATCCAGCTCGCGAACCACATCAAGGGAACGCAGGTGCTGCTGCGGCCGCAGCCGAAGATCCGCGCGAGCGCCGATCCGACGGCTCGACCTCAAGGACATTCGCGGCCAGGAGAGCGCCAAGCGCGCGCTCGAGGTCGCGGCCGCGGGCGGGCATAATTTGCTGATGGTCGGGCCGCCGGGCGCCGGCAAGTCCATGCTGGCGGCGCGCCTGCCCTCGATCCTGCCGCCGCTCGCGCCCGCCGAACTGCTCGAGGTCTCGATGATCGCGTCGATCGCGGGTCAGCTCGACGGCAGCGCGCTCACCAATCGGCGGCCGTTCCGCGCGCCGCATCATTCGGCCAGCATGCCGGCGCTGGTCGGCGGCGGCCTGCGCGCAAAGCCCGGCGAGATCTCGCTCGCGCACGGCGGCGTGCTGTTTCTCGACGAGTTTCCCGAGTTCGACCCGCGCGTGCTCGACTCATTGCGCCAGCCGGTCGAAACCGGCGAGGTCGCGATCGCGCGCGCCAACCACCGCGTCACCTATCCGGCGCGCTTTATGCTGATCGCCGCCATGAACCCGTGCCGCTGCGGGCGCGCGACCGAGCCCGGCTTCACGTGCCGGCGCGCGCCGAACGCGCGCTGCACCGCCGACTACCAGGCGCGCCTGTCCGGCCCGCTGCTCGACCGCATCGACCTGCATATCGAGGTGCCGGCCGTCATGGCCGCCGACCTCATCCTGCCGCCGCCCGCGGAGGGCAGCCGCGAGGTCGCGGCCCGCGTCGCACGCGCCCGCCAGCTTCAGGCCGAGCGCTATGCGGCGCTCGGCCAGTCAAACGTGCGCACCAATGCGGCCGCGCAAGGCGCCGTGCTCGACGAGGTCGCCAAGCTCGACCAGGCCTCGCTCGCGCTCATTCACGACGCCGCCGACGCGATGCGGCTCACGGCGCGCGGCTATCATCGCGTGCTGCGCGTCGCGCGCACGCTCGCGGACCTCGACGGCAGCGACAAGGTCGGGCGCCTGCATCTCGCCGAGGCGCTGTCCTATCGGGCGCTCACGGATGATGTGCGGCGGGCGGCGTGAGCCGCGGCGGCGCCTGAAGCGTTAGACGCATCAGCAGCCAAGCACGGCCCGGTCCCGGCGGAGCCAGTCCAGCCATTCGGTCACTTCGGCGTGTCGACGATGGTCGACACCCACGGCCCGGAGTCCTGCGAGCGCGCGGGCAAAGTGATTGCAGGCGGCTGGCTGATTATTCAGATGCATTTCCGCATAACCCAGGCATCGGGCGATGGCGCCATCGTAAAACGGGTCGCGGTCGTATTTCGAGGCCTCCTGGTCGGCCTCGCGGCAAATCTCCAGCGCCCGCCTGGCGTTGCTCAGGACCGCCGCATTGAGCATCTTGTCCTCGATGAATTGGCGGGTCTCCGCGGTGAGCGGTGCGGAAAGAGCCGGACGCGCCAACCCTGTCAAAGCCAGCGCGGCGGCGACGACGATGGGCAGTGCGCCAGTTGGAAAGCGAGACGCCGCCACGAAGGTTGGATTCATGACCACTTGACCCGGCTTGAGACCCACAAATCCTCACCAGAGGATATTCAGGACTTCGGGCCATTCCCAGTAAAATATCATCAGTTTTTTTGGCGCATCGCGAACAAGCGAGACCAACCGCAGCAAGGACGTCGCCCGCAATCATGCTGATTGCCGCGTGACTTCGCGTTGTGCCTCATGGATGCTTGCGGCCATCGTGCATCCGGGAGGAAACCACCGTGGCGTCAGACCGAAAACGCGTCGCAATCGTCGGATCGGGCCTGATCGGGCGCGCGTGGGCGATCGTCTTCGCGGGCGGCGGGTACGAGGTGGCACTGTTCGACGCGGTGCCGGGCGTTGCCGAGACGGCGCGCGGCCTCGTGGCCGATGGATTGCACGAGTTGGCCGCGCAGGACCTCGTCGCCGATCCGGACGCCGCCGCGCGGCGCGTGCGCGCCGCGCGTGACCTCGCCGATGCACTCGAGGGCGCCGGCCACGTGCAGGAGAACACGCCCGAAACCGTCGAGACGAAGCGCGCGATCTTCGCCGAGCTCGACCGGCTCGCGGCGCCGGACGCGATCCTCGCCTCCTCGACCTCGACCATCGTGGCGAGCCTGTTCACCGAGCCGCTGAAAGGGCGCCACCGCTGCCTCGTGGCGCATCCGGTCAATCCGCCGCATCTCGTGCCGGTGGTCGAGCTCGCCGGCGCGCCGTGGACGGCGCCGCAGACGATCGCGACCGCCACGGCGACCTACGAGGCCGCCGGCCAGGTTCCGATCGTGGTGCGCAAGGAGATCGACGGCTTCATCCTCAACCGCCTGCAAGCCGTGCTGCTGTCGGAGGCGTTTCGTCTCGTCGAGGACGGCTACGTGACGCCGCAGGATCTCGACAAAACCATCAAGGACGGCCTCGGCATGCGCTGGTCGTTCATGGGCCCGTTCGAGACCATCGAGCTCAACGCGCCGGGCGGCACGCCCGATTACTGCGCGCGTTACGGCCCGAGTCTCGCGCGGCTGAGTGGCGCGGATCCGGCGATCTACCAGGGCGAGCCGCTCGCCCGCCTGCTCGCGTTGTGGGGACGCACGCCGAGCACGGCCGAGATCGCGTCACGCATGCGCTGGCGCGATGGCCGGCTCGCGGCGCTCAAGGCGCACAAGCGCGGTCAACCGGCTGATTGATCTGAAATCCGACGCCTATCGGTCCGCGCGGCCGATCACATCCATCAGCTCGGCGACCTTGCGGCGCTGATCCGCCTTGTTGCCGGCCGCGATCGCGTGCTCGACGCAGTGGCCGACGTGGTCGCGCAGGATCTCCTCCTCGAGCCGGCGCAGCGCAGCGCGCACCGCGGAGATCTGCGTCACGACGTCGATGCAATAGCGATCGTCCTCAACCATGCGGGCGAGGCCGCGCACCTGACCCTCGATGCGGCCGAGACGCTTGAGGCAGGAGGCCTTGGCTTCCGTCTGCATGCGTGCTATATACCCCTACCCCGTATGAGTTGTCAAGCCAGGCCCGCTGGACCCCGCAGTTCCATGGAACATTCGCATCATCCCGCCGCGTCGCATGGCGCCCATTGCTCGTATGGTGCCGGGGCCGACACCGCCAAGGATCCGGTCTGCGGCATGACGGTCGACCCGGCGACGGCGCGGCATCGCACCGAGCACGACGGCCAAGCGTATTATTTCTGCTGCGCCGGCTGCCTCACCAAGTTCGTGACTGACCCGGCGAAATATCTCAAACCGGCGCCGACGCCCGCGCCTGCCGTCACGACGCCGGTCGCGAGCGACGCGATCTACACCTGCCCGATGCATCCCGAGGTGCGCCAAGCCGGTCCGGGCGCCTGCCCGATCTGCGGCATGGCGCTCGAGCCCGAGGTGGCGACGGCGGAGACCGCGCCCAATCCGGAGCTTGCCGACATGACGCGGCGGTTCTGGATCGGGCTCCTGCTCGCGGCGCCCGTCGTCGCGCTCGACATGAGCGGGCACCTCAGCGGCGGCCACGGGTTCCTCAGCCCCGCGGTGTCGAACTTCGAGCAATTCGTCCTGGCGACGCCGGTCGTGCTGTGGGCAGGCTGGCCGTTCTTCGCGCGCGGCGCCCGCTCGCTCGTCACCCGCCATCTCAACATGTTCACGCTGATCGCGCTCGGCACCGGCGTCGCCTACGTCTACAGCCTGGTCGCCGCCTTCGCGCCGGGCGTCTTTCCGGCCGCGTTTCGCGGGCATGACGGCGCGGTCGCGGTCTACTTCGAGGCGGCGGCCGTGATCACCGTGCTGGTGCTGCTCGGGCAGGTGCTGGAATTGCGGGCGCGCGAGCGCACGGCCGGCGCCATTCGGGCGCTGCTCGGGCTGGCGCCGACGTCCGCGCGCCGGGTGACGCCCGACGGGCACGACGAGGACGTCGCGCTCGACGCGGTCGCGGTCGACGACCGCTTGCGGGTGCGGCCGGGCGATAAGGTCCCGGTCGACGGCGAGATCGTCGAGGGCGGCTCGACCCTCGACGAAGTCGATGGTGACCGGCGAATCGATGCCGGTCACGCGGCGCGCCGGCGACCGCGTCATCGGCGGCACGCTCAACCAGGCCGGCAGCTTCGTGATGCGCGCCGACAAGATCGGCCGCGACACCATGCTGGCCCGCATCGTCGAGATGGTGGCGAGCGCCCAGCGCTCGCGCGCGCCGGTCCAGCGCCTCGCCGATCAGGTGGCCGGCTGGTTCGTGCCGGCCGTGATCGCGGTCGCGCTCGCGGCCTTCGCGGCCTGGGCGCTGGTCGGTCCCGAGCCGCGGCTCGCCTACGGCATGGTCGCGGCCGTCACGGTGCTGATCATCGCATGCCCGTGCGCACTCGGCCTCGCGACGCCGATGTCGATCATGGTCGGCGTCGGCCGTGGCGCGCGCGCCGGCGTGCTGGTGCGGAACGCCGAGGCGCTCGAACGGATGCAGAAGGTCACCACGCTGGTGGTGGACAAGACCGGTACGCTGACCGAAGGCCGGCCCAGGGTGGTCGCGATCGTGCCGGCGGCCGCGCATTCCGAAGACGATCTCCTGCGTCTCGCCGCCAGCGTCGAGCGCGCGAGCGAGCATCCGCTTGCCCGCGCGATCGTCGAGGCCGCGGCCGAACGCAAGTTGACGCTCACGCCCGCGGCCGATTTCGCAGCGCCGAGCGGCAGGGGCGTGTCGGCGACGATCGGCGAGCGCCATGTCGCGCTCGGCAATGCGCGCTTCCTGGCGGAGCTCGGCATCGCGACCAATTCGCTTGCCGCCGACGCCGAACGGCTGCGCCAGGACGGCGCGTCGGTGGTCCATGTCGCGATCGACCGGCGCGTTGCCGGCCTGATCGCGATCGCCGATCCGATCAAGGCGACGACGCCGGCGGCGCTCGCGGCGCTGCGCCAGCAAGGCATCCGCGTCGTGATGCTCACGGGCGATGCCCGCACCACCGCGCAGGCGGTCGCACGCGCGCTCGGCATCACCGAGGTCGAGGCCGAAGTCCTCCCGGATCAGAAGCTCGCGGTGATCGAGCGGCTGCGGCGCGCCGGTGAGGTGGTCGCCATGGCGGGCGACGGCACCAACGACGCGCCCGCGCTCGCGGCCGCCGACGTCGGCATCGCGATGAGCACCGGGACCGATGTCGCGATGGAAAGCGCCGGCATCACGCTGCTCCGCGGCGACCTCAATGGCATCGCGCGGGCGCGGGCGCTGTCACGCGCCGTCATGCGCAACATCCGCCAGAACCTCTTTCTCGCGTTCGTCTACAACGCGGTCGGCGTTCCGGTCGCGGCCGGCGTGCTCTATCCGCTGTTCGGCATCCTGCTGTCGCCGGTGGTCGGCGCCGCCGCGATGGCGCTGTCGTCGGTCAGCGTGGTCGGCAACGCCTTGCGGCTCGCGTCGACGCGCCTGCGCTGATCGCGCGGATTTCGCCGGAATATGCGCTAAGCAACCTGCTCGTCGCGGGCCGCCGCGCGGCCGACCGCGCCCGAATAGGCCTCGATCGGCAGCGGCTTGCCGACCAGATAGCCCTGCACCTCGGCGCAGGACTCCGACGTGAGGAACGCGAGCTGCTCGCGCGTCTCGACCCCTTCGGCTATCACCGGGAGGCCGAGACCGCGGCCCAGCCCGATGACGGCGCGCACGATCGTGGCTGACTGCCGGTTGCTCTGCAGGCTCGCGATGAACGAGCGATCGATCTTGATGCGGTCGAACGGAAACGCCTGCAGGTTGGACAGGGACGAGTAGCCGGTGCCGAAATCGTCCATCGCGATGTGGACGCCGAGCAGCTTGAGACGCCGCAGGATGGAGATGCCGCGGGCGAAATCGTCGATCAGCACGCTTTCGGTGATCTCCAATTCCACACGGCCGGGCGCCAGCCCGGTTTCCAGCAGCACCGCGTGCACGAGGCCTGGCAGGTCGCCGTGGCGGAACTGGATCGCCGACAGGTTGATGCCGATGTTCAGCGGCTTCGGCCATCCGGCCGCCTCGCGGCAGGCTTCGCGCAGCACCCATTCGCCGATCGCCACGATCAGGCCGCTTTCTTCCGCGGCCGGGATGAACACGTCGGGCGGAATGAGGCCGCGGGTCGGATGCTTCCAGCGTATCAGCGCCTCGAAGCCCGTGACCTCGCCGTCGAGCCGCGCCTGCGGCTGGTAGTAGAGGGTGAGCTCGTGGCGCTCGATCGCGGTGCGCAGGTCGTGCACCAGCGCGCGCCGCTCGCGCAGGCGCTGGTCGGTATCGGCCGAGAAGAAGCTGATCGCGCCGCGGCCGCCGGTCTTTGCCCGGTAGAGCGCCGCATCCGCGTTGGCGATCAGCTCGGACAAATCGGTGCCGTCGGCCGGATAGATCGCGACGCCGATGCTCAGCCCAACTCGCAGCCGCTCACCGTCGACCTCGACATCGTCCGCGACCGCCGCCATCAGCCGCTCGGCAAGGGCCGAGGCGCCGGCGGGCTGGGCGCCGCCGCTCGCGATCACGGCAAACTCGTCGCCGCCAAGCCGTGCCAGCAATGCGCCTTCGGACGCTTGGCCGAAGCGCTGGCCCAACGCGCGCAGCAGCTGGTCGCCGGCCGCGTGGCCGAATACGTCGTTGATCTCCTTGAAGCGGTCGACGTCGATCGACAGCAGCGCGAACTTCTCGTTCTCCGCTGCGGCGCGCTCAAGCGTGCTGGCGAGGCATTCGTTGAATGCCGCGCGGTTGGGCAGGTCGGTGAGCCCGTCGTAATGCGCCAAATGGGCGATGCGTGCCTCGGCGCGCTTGCGCTCGGTCACGTCCTGCAGGACGTTGACCAGATATCGCGGCTCCTGGTCCTCGCCCCTGATCACGAGCCGCGTCGAGTTCACGAGGCGACGGCCGTTGCCGGGCGTCTCGACCGGACGCGCGTCGTAGACCTGGCGGGTGCCCTCCGCGAGCAGGCGGCGATCGCGCTCTTCCACCCCCTGCCCGACCGGTTGAGCGAAGACATCGACCGCTCGCTTGCCGACCATGCGCTCGCGCGGAATGCCGTAAAATTCCTCGCTGGCGCGATTGACCAGGATATAGCTCAGGTCCTGCGCATCTTTCACGATGATGGGCGCCGGAACGTTCTCGAGGATCGTGTCGAAGAAGTTGCGCGTCCGCTCCAGCTCCTTGACGGCGCGCGACCGCTCGGTGATGTCCTCGTGCGTCACCACCCAGCCGCCGGCCGCCATCGGCTGGCTCGCCACCGCGATGACGCGGCCGTCGTCGAGCTCGAGCGTCTTCTGGCTCGGCGTGCGGTCGTGCAGAAGCGCGTCGGTCAGATCCGCGATGTAGCGCTCCGGGTCCGTCGTGAAGAACGTCCCGCTGCTGATGCGGCTTTCGACAAGCTGGCGAATGGTGCAGCCCGGCTTCACGACGCCGGGCGACAGGCGGTACATCTGCAGGTAACGCGCGTTGAACAGCACGAGGCGCGCCTGCGCGTCGAACATGTTGACGCCCTGCACCATGTTGTTGAGCGCCGCGTCGAGCAGGCGGTTGCGGTCGCTCAGCATCGACTTGGCACGGCGATCGCTCAGGCTCGCCACGATCGACATTCCGAGCAGCGCCACGGCGGCGCCCGCGATCGTGAGCGCTAGCGCGGTGGACGACATGATGAGATCGTTGATCGGCTGCGTCGGATCCGGCACGATCACGACGGCGCCCATGGCGGTGAAGTGGTGGGACACGATCGCGAGCGTGAGCAGCACGGCGGCCGCGGCGGACCAGGCCGGCCGCGTGTTCAGGCGCGCGGCCGCGATGGCGCCGACGCCGAACACGATACCAAGAAGGATCGACACGACGACGAGATCGGCCGACCACGTGATGTAGCCGGGCAGCTCGACCGCGGACATGCCGAGATAGTGCATGCACGCAACGCCGCCGCCGACGATGCCGCCGCCGAGCGGCGCGCTCCACTTCGGCCGGCCGTTGATCGCGAGCGCGAGACCGCACGACGTGATCGCGATCGCGACGACGAGCGACATCACGGTCAGCACGACGCTGTAGCCGAGGACGATGCCTGGATCGTAGGCCAGCATGGCTATGAAGTGCGTCGCCCAGATTCCGCATCCGGTCGCAGCACCCGCGGTGGTGATCCAGGCCGTGCGCGCGCGACCGCGCGCCGCGACCGCGCGATGCATGAGGCTCACGGCAGCGCAGCTCGCCAGAAAACAGACCAGACCGGCGAGCACGACAAGCCGCCAATCATGGTCGGACGTCAGGCACGTCATCACGCGGAACATCGAAAGCCCTTTGCGCCGAACGCGAAAAAAATAACTCACGGAGTGTTATTTTGCCGTTACGCCAATGGGTGTCCAAATCGCTAAAACCCAATGGAACCAGTGACCTAAGGACAACCGCGTAGCGCCGAGCAAACGCAATGTTAACCGCTCCAGCGTTAACGTTAATCGAGGCCGCGGCCGCGCAACATGGCACGCACGCGAGCCGCTCTTGGATGGCGCAACGATGTTGGTCGCGCCGCGTACCGGGGATGAGCCTTCATGAAACGCCTGCACAAGGCCGCCTTGTTTGGCTTGGCGATTGCGCTGCCGGCCGGCGCTCAGGGATTCCAGACCTTCATGCCGAAATCCGCAGCCGTGCTTTGCGGCCGGAACCGCGACCTATCGGGTCTCCGCCACCGCCCGCACGCCGGACTATCAGGTTAAGATCGACAATCATGCGGTGCACCCGGGCTTGCGCATGCAACTGGTCGACGAGCCCGCCGCCGCCGACTTCGTCCTGGTCGACGACTTCGACGCCGCCGCGAGCAACGCGTGCCGCACCTCGATGCCGCTCAGGACCATCCGGGTCGATGACGCGACCGCGCATCCGGATCTCACCATCAGCCTCGCGGGCGGCGATGCCGCGCCGGATTTCAAGCTCTACGTCCACTCGGCGCGCTTCTCGCACGAAGAGGCCGCGGCGTTGTTCGGTGTGATGTGGCAGGCCGCGCATCCGCGCCATCTCGCGAAGTCAAATTGACGCCGTCAAACCGTTAAGCCGGCATCAACCGTGTTGGCGCACCGACGTCGCGGCGAAATGTCCGCATAGGGTTTCGCAAGGTTCCTGCGCTACGCCGATACTCTGCCGAACGGGCAACGGGACGGGGTCCCGCAGCCGCAGAACGCGAGCCTCGGCACACGGGACGGCGGACATGCGGGTCGATCTCGACCACGGCGATGACGCGCGCCCGCGCAAGCGGGCGCAAGCGAACCTGCACCCGATGCTGCAGAGCATCCTGCCGGGCGCCCTTGCGGGGCTCGCCATCGCGGGCTCGGCCGTCACGGTTCTCAAGCTCTACGGTCTCGTCAGCGACCACGGCGTGCGCGTCGCCAACCTCTATTTCCATTCCGACATGGCGCTGCTCACCGGCGCCACCATCGCGGCGTGCGGCGCGCTCGCGCTGCTGATCGGCCGCAACCGCACGCTGACCGACGAGAACGAGCGGCTTGAGCTGCGAATCGAGGATTTCTCCGACCGCGCCTGGGAGATCAAGGAAGCCGAGGAACGCGCCAAGAGCTTCCTCGAGGCGCAGGGCGACGTGATCGTGCGGCGCGCCGCCGACGGCCACATCACCTATGTCAACGACGCCTATTGCGCGATCGCGGGACAGTCGCGCCATGACCTGGTCGGCGCGCGCTTCAATTTGCCGGTGCTGGAGCAAGGCGACGTCGCGGTGCGCCCCGACGGCACGCGCGTGCACGACCAGAAGATCGCGTCGGCGGACGGGCCGCGCTGGATCGCGTGGCGCGAGGCGCCGGTGCGCGCCGATCGCGACGGGCAGACCGAGACGCAGAGCGTCGGCCGCGACGTCACCGACCGGGTTCGCGCCGAGCACGCCCTCGCCGAGGCGCGCGACCAGGCCGATGCGGCCAACCGCGCCAAGAGCCGTTTCCTCGCCATGGTCAGCCATGAGATCCGCACGCCGCTCAACGGCATCCTCGGCATGGCGGACCTGCTGCTCGACACCCCGCTCGTGCCCGAGCAGATCGCCTACGCCAAGGCCGTGAAGACGTCGGGCGATACGCTGCTGTCGCTGATCGGCGAGATCCTCGACTTCTCCAAGATCGAAGCCGGTCGAACTCGACCTCGATGCGCGCCCGTTCGCACTCGCGCCCCTGATCGAGGAAATGGTCGAGCTGCTCGGGCCGCGCGCGCAGGCGAAGGGCATCGAGATCGCGTCGTTCGTCGACGACCGGCTGCCGGCCGACGTGGTCGGCGACGGGCCGCGGCTGCGCCAGGTGCTGCTCAACCTCGCCGGCAATGCGGTGAAGTTCACAGGGCGCGGCGGCGTCGCGGTCGTCGCCGAGCCCGGTATGCACCCGGGCGAGATCACGTTCGCGGTGCGCGACACCGGCATCGGCATCGCGGCCGACGCGCAGGCGCGCATCTTCGAGGAATTCGAGCAGGCCGACGGCGGCTCGACGCGGCGGCACGGCGGCACCGGGCTCGGGCTCGCCATCTCGCAGCGCATCGTCGAGCGCATGGGTGCACGCATCTGCGTCGAGAGCACCCTCGGATCGGGCTCGACTTTCGCGTTCACGGTCGCGTTGCCGGCTGTCGATCGGCCCGCCGCGCCCGCACCCGCGCGGCCGCAACTCGATGAAGCCGTGATGATCGTGGCGCCGGAGGCGAGCGTTGCCGCCACGTTGCTGGCGCGCCAGCTCGGCGCCTGGGGCAGCCGCACCTGCGTGGTGGCGGACGCGGCGGTCGCGCTCGCGTTGCTGCCGGAGCGCCATTGGAACACGATCGTGGTCGACCGCGCGCTGGGCGCGCAAGAGGCCGAGGCGATCGCACGCGCATCCACCCGCGGCGCGGCGCGCCGCATCGTGCTGGTGACCCCCGACAACCGCGACGAGCTCGGCGTCCTGCGCGCCGCGGGATTTACCGGCTATCTCGTGAAGCCCGTGCGCGCCGCGTCGCTCGCGGCGCGGTTCGCCAGCGAGCCGCCCGCCTTCGAGGAGAGCGACGCCGGGCACCATGCCGTCGCGAGCGGCGGCGCAGCCCGTCATATGAATGCAGGCCTCACGATCCTCGTCGCCGAGGACAACGAGATCAACGCGCTGCTCGCCCGCGCGCTGCTGGCACGGCTCGGGCATCGCCCCACGATCGCGACGACCGGCACCCAGGCGATCAATTCCTGGCTCGCGGCGCGCGCCGCCGGCGAGCCTTACGACTTCGTCCTGATGGACGTGCACATGCCCGAGCTCGACGGCATCGCGGCGGCGCGCCGCATCCGCGAGATCGAGGCGGCCGCGGGCGGCGCGCGCACGCCGATGGTGGCGCTGACCGCGAACGCCTACAACGATGATCGCGAGGCCTGCCTCGCGGCCGGCATGGATGCGTTCCTGACCAAGCCGCTCGACCGCGAGCGGCTCGCCGAGCTGCTCGCCGCCGAGCGCGCGACGATTGCGGCGTGAAGGCAACTACGCTTGGCGCGTGCCTTATCGGCGAACCGGCGCCCACCCCATCAAGTCGGTAGAGCGATCGCATAGGGCTTGGCACTGCGCGCGCGCTCCCTCTCCCCGCTCTTTGCGGGGAGAGGGAGCGCGCGCGCAGTGCTCACCTCACATGAGATTGCTCTGATCAAGTCGGGGCAGGCTTTCGCGGGGCCAGGCGCTACAGCTTGCGCAGCGCGACCTCGTCAACGCCGTGGCTCTCGCCCTTCTTGAGGATGAGGTCGGCGCGCAGCCGGGTCGGCAGGATGTTCTCGTGCAGATTGACGAGATTGATCCGCGTCCAGATGTCGGTCGCGGTCGCGGTCGCCTCGGCGTCGGTCAGCTTCGAGTAGCGGTGGAAGTAGGATTTCGGATCGCTGAACGCGGTGCCGCGCAAGGTGAGGAAGCGGTTCACGTACCAGCGCTTGAGCACGTCCTCGTCGGCGTCGAGATAGACCGAGAAATCGAAGAAGTCGGAGACGAACGGGATCGCCTCGCCGTCCTTCGGCAGGCGGCCGGCCTGCAGCACGTTGAGGCCCTCGACGATCAGGATGTCGGGGCGATCGACCTCGACCCAGTGATTGCTCATCACGTCGTAGATGAGGTGCGAGTAGATCGGCGCGCGCGTCGGCCGCCGTCCCGCCTTCACGTCGGTGAGGAAGCGCAGCAGCGCCGGCAGGTCGTAGCTTTCCGGAAAGCCCTTGCGGTCCATCAGGCCTTCGCGCTCGAGGATCGCGTTCGGATAGAGGAAGCCGTCGGTGGTGACGAGGTCGACCTTCGGCACGTTGGGCCAGCGCGCGAGCAGCGCCTGCAGCACGCGCGCGGTGGTCGACTTGCCGACCGCGACCGACCCGCCGATGCCGATGATGTAGGGCATCTTGGCGTCTTCGGTGCCGAGGAAGCGCTGCTGGGCACGGAAGAGCCGCTGGGTCGTCGCGACATACATGGAGAGCAGGCGCGACAGCGGCAGGTAGATCTCCTCGACCTCGTTCATGTCGAGACGGTCGTGCATCGAGCGCAGCCGCGTCACCTCCTCGGGGGTGAGCGTCATCGGCGTGTCCTCGCGCAGCGCCGCCCAGGCGGCGCGGGAGAACGTGTGGTAGGGCGAAAGCCCGTCGTCGACGCGCTGTTCCATGATGATCAACCTTGTGCGCGCGATCGCGCGCCTCAGCCGCCTTTGCGCGACGCCTTCTCGTCGAGGCCCGATTGCCGGGTGCGTTCGGCGAGCGTCGCCTCGACCTCGACCAGCGTAACGCCGCGCGCGTGCAGGACGACCAGCAGATGATAGAGCAGGTCAGCCGCCTCGCCGATCAGCCGCTCGCGATCCTCGCCGACCGCCGCCAGCACGGTCTCGACCGCCTCCTCGCCGAGCTTCTTGGCGCATTGCGCGACGCCGCGATCGAGCAGCTTTCGCGTATAGGACACCTCGGCGCTCGCGCTCGCGCGCTCGGCGACGCGCTTTTCGAGATCGTGCAGCGTGAAAGTCGTCATCCGGCTCTCTTAACATTTCGCGCGCGGTGCCGCGAGGCCGACGCGGCGGCGATTCGAGGAAAAGTCGTCATGCTTCAGGGATCGAGCCGCATCGGCAGGCCAGCGGTCGCCATGTGCTGCTTGGCCTGCCGCACCGAGTACTCGCCGAAATGGAAGATCGAGGCGGCGAGCACCGCGGTCGCGTGCCCGTCGCGGATGCCGGCGACCATGTGATCGAGATTGCCGACGCCGCCCGACGCGATCACCGGCACCGTGACGGCATCGGCGATCGCGCGGGTGAGCGCGATGTCGAAGCCCTGGCGGGTGCCGTCGCGGTCCATCGAGGTGAGCAGGATCTCGCCGGCGCCGAGCGCGACCACCTCGCGGGCATACGCGATGGCGTCCATGCCGGTCGGTTTGCGGCCGCCGTGGGTGAAGATCTCCCAGCGTGCCGGCTCGTCGGGGCCCGAGACCTTCTTGGCGTCGATCGCCACCACGATGCACTGGTCGCCGAATTTCTCCGCCGCGTCCTTGACGAACTGCCGGTTGCTCACCGCCGCCGTGTTGATCGACACCTTGTCGGCGCCGGCGCGCAAGAGCCCGCGGATGTCCTCGATGGTGCGCACGCCGCCGCCGACCGTCACGGGCATGAAGCAGGCCTCGGCCGTTCGCCGCACCACGTCGAGCATGATGCCGCGGTTCTCGTGGCTCGCCGTAATGTCGAGAAAGGTGAGCTCGTCGGCGCCCGCCGCGTCATAGGCGATCGCCGCCTCGACCGGATCGCCGGCGTCGCGCAGGTCGACGAAATTGACGCCCTTGACGACGCGGCCGTCCTTCACGTCGAGGCAGGGAATGACGCGGACCTTGAACATGTCGGGTACCTGAACGCGGGTGCGGGCCCGCCGGGTCGGGAAATACCGTGCCGATCGGTTCCTGTCGACCAAGCAGTACCGGTCGCGGGGACCTTTCTTTGAAATCCTTATGGTTTTCGGCCTAGCTTCGTTCTGCCAAAACGATCCCGACCGCGATCTCCGGATTTTTGCGGGTGCGAACTCCCGAGACTGTGAAGACGGCTGCGGACCGGGCGGTGCTAGGCTCACGTCACGTCGATCAAGTGCGAGGCGTCCCCGCCCGCTCGTTGGGCGGCGCCTCCGGGCCGATCGCGCCCGCTTGATCCGACCAACAAGGATCAAGGAGGCACGCTCATGGCCCAGAACACGGCCCAGGACACGGCCCGAGAACTGGCACACGCTCATATCCTCGTTGGCGCCGGCGCCGAACCGACCGCGCCCGTGATCCGCCGGATCGGACCGGCCGACCTGCTCGAGGCGCTGCGGCTCGGCTGGCGCGATTTCACCGCCATGCCGACGCACGCGGTCTTCCTGTGTGCGATCTATCCGCTGGTCGGCATTGGGCTTGCGGGGCTCACGCTCGGCTTCGCGATCATCCCGCTGCTCTTCCCGCTCGCGGCCGGCTTCGCGCTGATCGGCCCGCTCGCCGCCGTCGGCCTCTACGAGCTCAGCCGGCGCCGCGAGGCGGGCGTCGACTCGTCGGCGGGCCACGCGCTCGACGTGCTGCGCTCGCCCTCGATCGGCGCCATCGTGGCGCTGGGCGTGCTGCTGCTCATCATCTTCGTGCTGTGGATCGGGGTTGCGCGCGCAATCTACATCGACAACTTCGGCTATGCGGCGCCCGCCTCGGTCGGCGCCTTCATGCATGATGTCCTCACGACGCGCGCCGGCTGGAACCTGATCATCGCCGGCAACGCCATGGGCTTCCTGTTCGCCGTGGTGGCGCTGGCGATCAGCGTCGTATCGTTTCCGCTGCTGCTCGACCGCGACGTCGGCGCATCGGTCGCGCTCCTGACCTCGCTGCGCGTGGTGGCCGCCAACCCGATGACGATGGCGCTGTGGGGGCTGATCGTCGCGGCGCTGCTGGTCGTCGGCTCATTGCCGCTGTTCGTCGGCCTCGCCGTGGTCCTGCCGGTGCTCGGACATGCGACCTGGCACCTCTATCGCAAGGCGGTCGAGCCCGATCCGAACCCGCACCCGGAATATCTCCCGCAGCCCAAGGCTCCGCGCTACGCGGCGGATTTCCCGGCCGTGCTGCTGCCGTGGTTCCGGGAGGATCGCTAGCGCGGACTTCCGGCGGCTCATACATCAGGTTCGCCCGGCCGGCCGCGGCCGGGCGCACGCGCGTGCCTCCGAGAACCTTTTTCGATCGAAATTTTTTTCGGATCCATGTCACGGCGCGCGTGGCTGGCTCGTCTTGAAAGCAGACGCGACCGCAACGGCGGTTCCAGCCGCCCGCGTCGCCAGGACAGATCAAGACGGAGATTCGAGATGATCAAATGGTTCCTGCGGCGGCAGATCGCCGCGTTCGAGCGCATGTGGAACTACGACGCGAGCTACATCCACGAGCTGATCGACACCGATCCGCGCGCCGCCATCGCGTTCAGCAAGGTGATGGGCATGGCCCAATACCGCAAGGACATACCGGCGGCGCCGCATTGCGCGGCCGGGATCGTCGCCGTCATGGCCGAGGACTGCGGCCCGTGCACGCAGCTCTCGATCGACATGGCGCAGCGCCAGGGGATCGATCCCGCGATCCTGCGCGCCGTGGTGGCGCGTGATTTCGAGGCCATGCCGTACGAGGTCGCGCTCGCGGTGCGCTTCACCGAGAAGACCCTGCGCCATGCGCCCGAGGCCGACGACCTGCGCGAGGAGGTGCTGCGCCTGTGGGGCCGGCGCGGCTTGATCTCGCTGTCATTCGCGATCACGTCGGCACGCCTCTTCCCGACGCTCAAGTATGCGCTCGGCCACGGCCATGCGTGCAGGCGTCTCACGATCGGCGGCGAGACGCGGCCGGTGCTGCGCGAGCTGACGCAGGCGGCGTAGCGATAGCCGAGGGCGCGTCGTGCTCGACGGTCCGATCAGACCCTCTCGGGCACGCGCGCCTTCTTGGCGGCCGCGAGCAGGCCGAGCATTTCCTCGGTCGTGAACACGTCGGCGAAGCGCGCGAACAACGCATTGAGCGATGCATTGTGCGCTTCGTCGGACACCGTCGCGTTGGCGTCCGACACGACGAGCGTGCGATAATTGAGCATGAACGCGTCACGCGCCGTCGACTTGCAGCAGATGTTGGTGGCGGTACCGGTGATGATCACGGTGTCGATGCCCGCTGCCCTGAGCTGCTCGCCGAGTGCGCTCGAGCCCTGGATCAACGCGCTAAAGCGGCGCTTGATGACGTGCCGGTCGCCGGGCCGCACGTCGAGCTCATGCCAGAGCTCGGCGCCTTCCGCACCCTCGGTCAGCGCGCCGAGCATGTCGCCGAGAAACTCGGGCGACATGAACTCCATGTAGGCCGACCAGGTCTGCGGCGCATCATCGCCATAGATCGCACGCACCCACCACACCGCGCCACCGGCCTCCCGCATCGTCGCGGCGAGACGGTTGATGTTCGGCACGATCGCCTCGCAATAGGGCGTGTAGGCCGGCATGCCTTGCTTCACCCACACGTTCTGCATGTCGATCACGATCAGCGCAGTCTTCGCGGGATCGATGTGCGTGATCGCATGCATCTTGCCGCCGCGCCGCTTCATCACGCGAGCGACCATGTCGGGCGAGAGTGCGACCTTGTGCATCAGCGGCATTGACTCGTTCCTGTTCGATGTGCGGAGAGTGCTATCATTCGCCGGATCGCGCGCGGAACGCAAGCGCCGGCCGTTGCAATGAATCGGTGACGACACATGAGGCTGTCCCGCACGCTCGCCGCATTGATCGGCGTTCTCTGGCTCGCTGCAACTTCCGCTTTCGCCGACAGCGCATATCCGTCACGCCCCATCACGATGGTGGTGCCGTTCGGCGCCGGCGGCGCGCTCGATCTGATCGCGCGCGTGCTCGCCGATGGACTGCGTCGCGAGCTCGGGCAGCCGGTGATCGTCGACAACAAGCCTGGCGCGAGCGGGCTCATCGCTATGCGGCTCGTCGCCGGGGCGCCGCCGGACGGTTACACGATCATCCTGTCGAGCGAGAGCAATCACATCCTACTGCCCATGCTCGACAAATCGTTTCCGCTCGACGTCGCCAAGGACTTCGTGCCGGTGTCGCTCTCAGGCCAATTCCAGCACACGCTGATCGTCAAGAAGGAGCTTCCGGTCAACACCGTGCAAGAGCTGATCGCTTATCTGCGCGCCCATCCCGGCAAGCTCTCGTTCGGCTCGTCCGGCGTCGGCACCCAGGCACACATCGCGGGCGAATATCTGAGCCTGTTGACGCAGTCGCACATGGTCCATGTGCCGTACCGCAGCTCGCCGGCGGCGTTGAACGATCTTCTCGCCGGCAATCTCGACGTCAACATCCAGAGCATGCCGGCGGTGCGCTCCTATATCGGCAGTCCGCAGATCAAGATGCTGGCCGTGCTCAGCGAGCACCGCCTGAAGGAATTGCCGGATACGCCGACCATGATCGAGGCCGGCTTTCCCGATTTCCAGCTATCGAGCTGGATGGGAATCTTCGGTCCGGCGCGCCTGCCGGACGACATCCGCGAGAAGCTCGCGACCGCGCTGGTGAAGGTCGGAAAGATTCCCGAGCTGCAGGAGCGCATCCGCGGCGCCGGCATCGAGCCGGTCGGCAGCGATGCGCCGACGTTCGCTCAATTCCTGCAGGCGGAGAACGCCAAATGGAAGGTGTTCATCGACCGCACAGGCATCAAGCTCAATCCGTGACGAGGTTGGCCGATCACGCCGCGCGTGCGGCGCGGATCAATTTCAGTGCCTCGGCCGCGTCGAGCCGGCCGTCGTAGAGCGCGCGGCCCGCGATCGTGCCCTGCAGCTTGGCGGCGCGCGGCGCGAGCAGCGCCTTCACGTCCTCGATCGAGGCGAGCCCGCCCGAGGCGATCACCGGGATCGAGATCGCGTCGGCGAGCGCGATGGTGGCGTCGAGGTTGAGGCCCTTGAGCAGGCCGTCGCGGGCGATGTCGGTGTAGATGATCGCCGCGACGCCGGCGTCCTCGAAGCGCTTGGCGAGATCGAGCGCGGTGAGCTCCGAGGTCTCGGCCCAGCCTTGCGTCGCGACCTTGCCGTCGCGGGCGTCGAGGCCGACCGCGACGCGCTTGGGAAATTCGCGCGCCGCCGCCTTCACGAAGGCCGGGTCACGCACCGCGGCGGTGCCGATGATCACGCGGTCGACGCCCTTGCCGAGCCAGCCCGCGACAGTCGCCATGTCGCGGATGCCGCCGCCGAGCTGCACGCACAGCCCGACCGTCTCGAGGATGCGCTCGACCGCGGCGGCGTTCATCGGCTTGCCCGCGAAGGCGCCGTCGAGATCGACCACGTGCAGGTGGCGGAAGCCCTGCGCCTCGAAGAGATGCGCCTGCGCGGCCGGGTCGCGGTTGAACACGGTGGCGCGGCCCATGTCGCCCTGCTCGAGCCGCACGCACACGCCTTCCTTGAGGTCGATGGCGGGGAAGAGGATCACGGCGACCACTTCAAAAAATTGGCGATCAGCGCGAGGCCGAGACGCTGGCTCTTTTCGGGATGGAATTGGGTGCCCAGCATGGTGTCGCGCGCGACGATCGCGGTGACGGGACCGCCGTAGTCGGCCTGCGCCACGAGATCGGCGCGGTCCGCGACCTTGAGCTCATAGGAATGCACGAAATAGGCGTGTAGGCCGCTCGCGCCGGTTGCGATGCCGTCGAGCAGCGGATGGTGGCGCAGCTCGTTGAGCGTATTCCAGCCCATGTGCGGGATCTTCAAGTCCGGATCGGACGGCGCGATGCGGTCGACCTCGCCGGCGATCCAGCCGAGGCCCGGCGTCACCTCGTATTCGCGGCCGCGCTCGGCCATGAGCTGCATGCCGACGCAGATGCCGAAGAACGGCCGGCCCTTCTGGCGCACCGCGACGTCGAGCGCCTCGACCATGCCGGAGACCGCGTCGAGCCCACGCCGGCAGTCCGCGAAGGCGCCGACGCCGGGCAGCACCACGCGATCGGCGCGCGCCACGGCGTCGGGATCGCGCGTCACCAGGATCGGCTGGTCGTGGCCGGTCTCGCGCGCCGCCCGCTCGAACGCCTTGGCGGCCGAGTGCAAGTTGCCCGAATCGTAATCGACGATCGCGACGCTCACCCGCCGCCTCCCGGCTGGGGAAAGAGCCCGACCACGTCGGGCGCATCCCGCGGCGCGGCCGGCGGTTGCGGTGGGGGCGGCGGCGGCGCCGCAAGCGCGGCTTCCATCTCGCGGGTCGTCTCGCGCGCGACGTAGCGGTCGAAGAAACGGCGCTCGGCCGTTTCGCGGGTGTCGCCCACCACGGCGCCGACGTCGCGCCAGCCCTTGAGCAGCAGCGTCCAGCGCCGCAGGCTCGCGGCCTCGAAACCGACCAGCAGCGAGAGCAGCGTCAGCGCAAAACCGCGCGCGTCCTCCTCGACGCCCGCGTAGCGCAACGCGAGCGAGAGCGCGACGCTCAGGCCGATATAGCCGCCGAGCACGATCCACAGCCGATGCCACAGCATCCACAGCGGCCCGAACACGAAGGCGCTCCACGTGAAGCGGTCGGGCACGAACTCGACACGCTCGGCCCGCCGCAGCGAGTCGCCGCGCGCGGCCTGCGGCTCGAACACCATGTAGACCGTCATGGCCGGACCTCTCTTCGTGTTCGTCATGCCCGCGCTTGTCGCGGGCATCCACGCCTTCCTGCGACCCAGCAAGCAAGACGTGGATGGCCGGGACAAGCCCGGCCATGACGGGTGTTTGGTGGCGAAACCGCCGCCCTACCCGCCGAGCGTGCCCTTGGTCGACGGCACCTCGCCCTTGGCGCGTTCGTCGATCGCGACGGCGGCGCGCAGCGCGCGGGCGAGACCTTTGAAGCACGATTCGGCGATATGATGGTCGTTCGAGCCGTACAGGGTCTCGACGTGCAGCGTCACGCCGGCATTCATCGCAAACGCCTGGAACCACTCGTTGACCAGCTCGGTGTCGAAGGTGCCGACCTTCGGCCGCGTGAACGACGCCTTGAACACCAGGAACGGGCGGCCCGAGATGTCGATCGCGACGCGGGTCAATGCCTCGTCCATGGGCACGTGCACGTCGGCATAGCGCGTGATGCCGCGCATGTCGCCGAGCGCCTGCTTGACGGCCGCCCCGAGCGCGATGCCGACATCCTCGGTGGTGTGATGGTGGTCGATGTGCAGGTCGCCCTTCGCCTTCGCGGTGATGTCGATGCGCGAATGGCGGGCGAGCAGGTCGAGCATGTGATCGAGAAAGCCGATGCCGGTCGCGATCGAGGACGCGCCGGTGCCGTCGAGGTCGACCGCGACCTCGACGTCGGTTTCCTTGGTGGCGCGCTTGACCGAGCCTGTGCGCATGGGGAGCCTGCCGGGTGAATTTGCGCGCGTTGTATCAGGGGTTGGCGGGGTTCGCCACTGCGGCGGTTCTTCCCCTCCCCCGCTTGCGGGGGAGGGGGCAAGTCTACGGGCGCATGAGCAAGCGGCTTCCCCCTCGCCGCCCTCCAGCCGAAGTCGGATTTATCCGACTTCGGCCAATCTAAAAGTGCCGAAATCGGGCAGGCCCGATTTCGGGTGCAAGCGGGGAGGGAGCAGCAGGCGTTTGCATTAGAGCCTTTAAGTACATAAATCAGCGCAGGCCACACGGCACCCAAAGCGATGCAAAATCCCACCTCCCCCGACACCTGGCACGGCACCACCATTCTCACCGTCCGCAAGGGCGGCTCGGTCGTCATCGGCGGCGATGGGCAGGTGTCGATCGGGCAGACCATCGTCAAGGCCAATGCCCGCAAGGTGCGGCGCCTGACCAAGGGCGACGTGATCGGCGGCTTTGCGGGCGCGACCGCCGACGCGTTCACGCTGTTCGAGCGGCTGGAGGCAAAGCTCGAGCAGTATCCGGGCCAGCTCATGCGCGCCGCGGTCGAGCTCGCCAAGGACTGGCGCACCGACCGCTACCTGCGCCGGCTCGAGGCGATGATGATCGTCGCCGACAAGGACGTGTCGCTGGTGCTCACCGGCACCGGCGACGTGCTCGAGCCGGAAGGCGGCGTGATGGGCATCGGCTCGGGCGGCAACTACGCGCTCTCGGCCGCACGCGCGCTCATCGACACCGACATGGAAGCCGAGGCGATCGTGCGCAAGGCCATGGCGATCGCGGCCGACATCTGCGTCTACACCAACCGCAACGTCACCATCGAGAAGCTGTAGATGATCGCCCAAAACGATTTCGACGCCGATCTCGACGCCGGCGTCGCGCAAGGAATCATCACGGACGCGCAGGCCGCCGCCTTGCGCGCGCTCGCAACGGAGCGCGCCAAGGCGCGGGCCGCGACGCTCAGCCACGAGGAGCGCTTCCGCTTCATGCGTGGCTTCAACGACTTCTTCTTCGCGAGCGGCGTGCTCCTGTTCGGCTTCGGCACCGCGTTCTTCACCGGCACCGCGACGCTCGCCAATATCGCGGCCGCCGTGGTGGTCTGGCTGCTCGCCGAGCTCTTGATCGGCCGCATGCGGCTGGTGCTGCCGGGGCTGCTGCTCGTTGTCTTCTTCGCCTATTTCGCCTCGCTCGCGGTCCCGATCGAAACCTGGGTCGGCGGCCTCGCGCACGCGAGCTTCGTGCCGCGAGGCGCGTTTATGGACATGATGACGGGCTTCGGCAATCCGGCGGTCGAGATCACGCGCGCGCTGCTGGTCGCGGTCGCGGGCCTCGTGTTCTTTGTACGTTTCGGCTTCCCGTTCGCGCTGCTGCCGGTCGCGGGCGGCCTCGTCGTCGCCGCGACGGCGGGCGCGCGCGTCTACCTGCCGTCGGTCGGCGCGATGGCGACCCTCCTGCTGTGCGGCCTGCTCGTGTTCGCGGCCGCCATGGCGTTCGACGTGACCGACCGCGAGCGCGCCACGCGCCGGGCCGACTGCGCCTTCTGGCTGCATCTGCTGGCGGCGCCGCTGATCGTGCATTCGCTCATCCGGCTCGCGGCCGGCGACGCGCTCCAGGCGATGACCGGCCAGGTGGCCGCGACCATCATCGGCATCGTCGTCGTCCTCACGGTGATCGCGGTCGTGATCGACCGGCGCGCGCTGCTCGTGTCGACGCTGACCTATCTCGGCATCGTCATCGCGTATGCGCTCAAGGCGGCGTCGGTCGACCAGACCAAGATCTTCTTCGCGACGCTGGTCGTGCTCGGCGTCATGGTGCTCACCCTCGGCGTCGGCTGGCAGCCGCTGCGCCGCGGCCTGATGATCCTGGTGCCGTCCCGCCTCGCGCGCCGCCTGCCCGTGGTTTCCGCATGACCGACTTCTCGCCGCGTGAGATCGTTTCCGAGCTCGACCGCTTCATCATCGGTCAGGGCGACGCCAAGCGCGCGGTCGCGATCGCGCTGCGCAACCGCTGGCGCCGCCTGCAGCTCGACGACAAGCTGCGCGAAGAGGTGATGCCGAAGAACATCCTGATGATCGGCCCGACCGGCGTCGGCAAGACCGAGATCTCGCGCCGGCTGGCGCGGCTCGCGGGCGCGCCGTTCCTCAAGGTGGAGGCGACCAAGTTCACCGAGGTCGGCTATGTGGGCCGCGACGTCGACCAGATCGTGCGCGACCTGGTCGAGATCGCGATCGCGCTCACGCGCGATAAGAAGCGCAAGGACGTACAGGCGCGTGCCTACGACGCCGCCGAGAGCCGCGTAGTCGACGCGCTCACGGGCCCGAACGCGAGCGCGTCGACCAAGGAGACGTTCCGCAAGAAGCTGCGCGCCGGCGAGATGGACGACAAGGAAATCGAGATCGAGGTGCAGGCCTCGGGCGGCGGCATGCCGATGTTCGAGATTCCCGGCATGCCGGGCGCGCAGATGGGCGCGATCTCGATCGGCGACATCTTCGGCAAGCTCGGAAACCGCACCAAGACGCGGCGCGTCACCGTGAAGGAATCCTACGAGATCCTGGTCAACGAGGAATCCGACAAGTTGCTCGACCAGGACGCGCTGGTGCAGGAGGCGATCCACACCGCCGAGAACGCCGGCATCGTGTTTCTCGACGAGATCGACAAGATCACGGCGCGCGAGGGCCGCATGGGCGCCGACGTGTCGCGCGAGGGCGTGCAGCGCGACCTGCTGCCGCTGATCGAGGGCACGTCGGTCTCGACCAAGCACGGCACCGTCAAGACCGACCATATCCTGTTCATCGCGTCGGGCGCGTTCCACCTCGCCAAGCCCTCGGACCTCCTGCCCGAGCTGCAAGGCCGGCTGCCGATCCGGGTCGAGCTCAAGCCGCTCACCGGCGAGGACATGCGCCGCATCCTCACCGAGCCCGAGGGCTCGCTGATCAAGCAGTACGTCGCGCTGATGGCGACCGAGGGCGTGACGCTCGCCTTCACGGAGGACGCGATCGACGCCATTGCGGACGTCGCGGTGTCGGTCAACTCGACCGTCGAGAACATCGGCGCGCGCCGCCTGCAGACCGTGATGGAGCGCGTGCTCGACGACATCTCGTTCACGGCCGGCGACCGCTCGGGCGAGACCGTGACGGTCGACGGCGACTACGTGAAGAGCCGCGTCGCGGACCTGGCGAAGAACGCGGATTTGAGCCGGTTTATTTTGTAGTATTCAAGGACTCGGCGTCATTGCCCGCGAAGGCGGGCGCGTAGGATGGGTTGAGCGCAGCGAAACCCATCGTCTCGAGTGCATGACATTGATGGGTTTCGCTGCGCTCAACCCATCCTACGTTGCCGAGATTTTTTCAGCGCATCCTTCGCAATCGCACATACAGCGCGCCCTCGCCGCCGTGGGTGGCGTGCGCTTCCTCGAAGCCGAGGACGATGTCGCGCAGGTCGGGCAGGCGCAGCCAGTGCGGGACCTGGCGGCGCAAGACGCCGCGTTCGCCGTCCGCCGAGCGGGTGCCCTTGCCGGTGACCACGAGCGCGAACTTGGCGCCGCCGTGCTGGGCGCGGCGGAGAAAATGCGCGAGCGCCGCATGCGCCTGCGCCTGCGTCATGCCGTGCAGGTCGATGCGCGCGTCGATCGCGGTGCGGCCGCGGGCGAGCTGCTGCTTCTCGCGCCGTGCGATGGGGGCGAAAGATGGCGGGGCGACAGGTAATGGGGCAGGTCGCAACGGCGGCGATACGGGCTTTACGATTTTCGTGGGCTTGATGGGCTTTGCCGCTTTGGCTGCCTTGGCCGGCGGGATGGCCTTCGCGGCCGGCTCGCCATCATCGGAGGCACGCGCGGCGCGCTTGCGCAGCGGCTTGAGCGAGCGCGCGATGCCGCGCCACAGCGCCCGCTCCTCCTCGCTCAGCTCGCGCCGGCTCACGGCTTGTGTTTGGGCTTGGGCGATTGCCCGCGCTCGGCCGTGCGTCCAGGCGGCGGGAGCTTCGGCTGCGCCTGGCGCGCGATCAGGTCGACCGGGCGCGGCAGCGGCAACGGCATCTTGGCGCCGGCCTCGGCGGGATCGATCTCGCGCGGGATCAGCATGGTGAACTGCCCGTGATCCTTGAGCCGGCCCGCGACGAGGCCGGCCTGCTTGCCGGCGCCCCAGTAGATGTCGGCGCGCGCCGGGCCCACGATGGCGGAGCCGGTGTCCTGGGCGATCATCAGGCGGCGAAACGGGTTCTTCGTGGTGGGCGAATCGATCGGCAAGTCGGCCTGGATGAAGAACGGCGTGCCGTAGACGTGCATCGCCTTGTCGACCGCGATCGAGCGTCCGGGCGTGAGCGGCAGGCCCTGCGCGCCGAGCGGCTCCTGGTCGTCGCCCAGCCCGACGATGCGGAAGAACACGAACGAGCGGTTCTGCCGCCGCAGCTCCTGGGCGCCGTCCGGATTGTCGCGGATCCACTGGCGGATGCGATCCATCGACATCTGGTCGCGCGGCACCATCTTGCGGTCGATCAGGATGCGGCCGATCGGCGTGTAGGGAAATCCGTTGTGGCTGTCGTAGTTGATGCGCAGGATGAGGCCGTCCTCGAGCCGGATGCGCGCCGAGCCCTGGATCTGGATGAACAGCGCGTCGGTCGCGTCCTTGATCCAGCACAGCTCCAGATGCTGGCCGTCGAGCGCGCCGTCCTCGATCTGGGCGCGATCGTAGTACGGCACCAGCTTGCCGGAGCTGTCGCGCCGCAGCGATTGGCCCGTGTTGGGAAAGCCTGCGCCGCTCGACGAGCCGGACGGCGGCAGCAGATCGGACGGCCGCCGGTACATCGGCACGTGATAGATCGGGGTCGGAAAGCGCGAGCCGTCGACGATCGGCTCGTAGTAGCCGGTCAGAAACCCGGCGGCATCGCCGAGCTTCGCGATCCGCGCCGGACGGAAATTATCCTCGAAGAACTTGCGCGCCGCGTCCTCGGCGAGCGTGCCGGCCTTGAGGGCGCGTTGGCACACCGCATGCAGCGCCGCGTACATCGGGCGGCTCTCGCCCACCGGATGCGCCGTAATGGCGATCGGATGGCAGCTCACCAAAAAGGTCGAGAAGGCGGCGGCGTGATCGTCGGCCGCCCAGCCGTCCATATGCTCCCACTCGATCGGCTCGAGCCCGGCATCGTGGATCTTGAGCGGGCTCGGCACGTCGGGCACCGCCGGACCGGTCGGCTCGAATTTTTCCGCCCTGTGCGGTTTCTCGGCGTGCCGCGACCGCGCAACGACGCTGTGGCGATGCTGCGCCGCCAGCGCAGGCTCGCCCGCAATCAAGACCGCGATGAGAGCAACGATGAGCGCAGCAGACCAGCGCGGGATCAGACCCAAACGTGGCGTCCGCGCGCGCCCGTCTCTGGTCTTTGTTTGGCGCATGTTCCGGTCGGCGAACCGGTATCCACTTCGCCGGAACATGCGCTAGTGACCCGCTTCGGTCGCCACGAGCTTCCAGTTGGGATCGCGCGAGGTCACGTCGCGCGCAAAGGTCCAGACGTCGGTGACATCGACGACCTTCTCGGCATTGCCGTCGGTCACGTTGCCGGACTTGTCGCGCGTGACCGTGAGGAGTTGCGAGACGAAACGCACGGTGAGCTGCGCGGTGCGGGCCCGCAACTCGGCGCCCGCAACCTCGGTCGCGTCGATCGACACGAAACGCGTTTCCACCGTATCGCCGCGGCCCTCGCGCTCGCGGATGACGGCGTCGAAGCTGTCGTAGACGTCCTTCGACAGCCATTCGCGCAGCGTGCGCCGGTCGCCCTGCGCGAAGGCGACCACGATCATCTCGTAGGCGGCGCGCGCGCCGGTGAGGAAGTGCCGCGGATCGAAGGTCTTGTCCGCCGCCACGATCGCATCGAGGCCGCCGGCGATCGCCGAGCCCATGGGCGCGATCCCCTTCCAGCGGTCGACCGGCTCGGCCGGCTCGGACGGCTTTGCGGCCTGCTGCTCGATCGTGCGCGGCGGCAGGGTCACGACCTTGTCGCCGGTCGAGCCGCGCACCGCATCGCGCGCCGAATAGGGATCATAGGGCGGCCGCTCGCGGCCGGTCCGCTGCCCCAGCACGCTGCGCAGCCGCAGGAAGATGAACACCGCGAGCGCCAGGAAAATGATGGTGTAAAGGTCGAACACGTCCTGCATGCTTTCGGCAGCCGTTAACGGGGGTCGGCAACCCACGCCGGTCAGCGGCGGCGCACCGGTCCTTGCACGATCATGTAAGCACGCAACTTTGTCGATCCAGAGGCTAGCCCCGGATCGTCGCAGGCCGCTGCCCGAACCCATACGGGGTCAGCGCTACGGCTCAACGCAAGCCTTGCACGCGATACCAGGAGCCGCCGTCGCGCGCCATGGCTGTTTGGACATGTCCGTCCGGATCAGGCTTGCGTGGCGGCGGCGGGCGAATACCGTAGCGTTAAAGCGACCTTAGACCATCACGGGTGCGCCGCCAACCACGCGACGGGACGAGACCCATGCGACTGGCCGTGCGGATCGCGATTATCCTTCTGGTGCTGCCGGCGGCCGAGCTTTTGGCGTTTTGGCTGGTCGCGTGGGCCATCGGCTTCTTTCCGGCCATCGGCCTGATGCTGCTGACCTCGCTCGCCGGAGGCTTGGTGCTGCGCCGCGTGAACGGCGGGCAATTCGGCCAATTCCGCCGTGTGCTGCGCGAGCGGGAGGTGACCGAGGCGGCCCTGCAGGGGCGTGGCCCGATCGTCGCGCTCGGCGGGATTCTCCTGCTACTACCGGGGTTTATTACCGATCTTCTGGGCGCCGGGCTGCTCGTTCCGCCGATCCGCCGCCGGTTCGGCGCGACACTCGGCCGCGCGCTCGAGCGCCGGGCGCGCCCGAGCGGGCCCCCCGTGATCGACCTCGCGCCGACCGAATGGCGGGCGCTCCCCGACCGCAAGCCGCGGCAGCCGCGGCAGCGCTGATCTGGAGCGCACGCGCTTGTTCCGGGAACACCCGCGATCCTTGTGGCGCGCCGGTGCCTATGTTAGCCACACCGCCGTCCGAGGCGAGCGGCGTGCGCGCCCTAATCACTTCGGCGAAAGGTCCGATCTGCGGCAAAGCCGCGTCAAATCAGCACCTCGTTCCCTTCCGCGGCCGGAGACAAGAATCCATGGCGACGACCCCGACCAATGGCGGCCAGACGCCCACCGCGGCACCGCCCACCCAAGGGCAGGCCCAGTTCCGCGTGCTGGCGCAGTACACCAAGGACTTCTCGTTCGAGAACCCGAACGCGCCGAACTCGATCTCGGGCCAGCCGCAGCAGCCTTCGCTGAGCATCCAGATCAACGTCAATCCGAAGCAGCTGTCGAACACCGATTTCGAGGTCGAGCTCAAGCTCGAGGGCAAGGCCGAGCACAACGGCTCGACCCTGTTCGCTTTCGAGCTCAATTACGCGGGCCTCTTCCACCTGCAGGGCATCCCGCAGGAGAACCTCGGAGCGCTGGTCATGATCGAGTGCCCGCGCATCCTCTTTCCGTTCGCGCGCGAGATCATCGCGGCCGCCGTGGTGAGCGGCGGCTTCCCGCCGCTGCTGCTCGATCCGGTCGATTTCGTCGGGCTCTATCAGCAACGCCTCGCGCAGACGCAGCAGCAGCCGCCGGCTCAGGCCTGATTGGCGGCGGGCGCCGGCTCGGCGACGGGCAGGTACTCGTTCCAGATCGCCTTCTCGCCGAGCGTCGCCACGAAGGCGCGGTGGGCGGCGCGCTCGTCGTCGGAAATGCGCGGCAGCAACGGGATCGGACGCACGCGCAAGACAACCTCGGCGCCCGCGACGGGCCGCGGCTCGGCAGCAGCGGCCGAAAGGCCGAGCTGCGCCTGGCGCGCCTCGATCAGCTCGAGATAGACCTCGGCCAGAAGCTCGGCGTCGAGCAGCGCGCCGTGCTTGACGCGGCGCGACGTGTCGATGCCAAAGCGCGCGCATAGGTCGTCGAGACTGTTGCGCACGCCGACATATTTGCGCCGCGCGAGCATCAGCGTGTCGACCAGGCGCTCGCGCGCGATCGCGGCGCGACCGCAGCGATCGAGCTCGGCATTGATGAAGCCGGTATCGAAGCTCGCATTGTGGATGACGAGCGGCGCATCGGCGATGAAGGCGAGCAGGTCGTCGACGATGTCGGCGAACAGCGGCTTGTCGGAGAGGAACTCGGCCGAGAGGCCGTGCACCTTGAAGGCTTCCTCCGGCATGTCGCGCTGCGGATTGATGTAGCGATGGAACGTCTGCCCGGACGGGATCGAGTTGAGCAGCTCGATGCAGCCGATCTCGACCAGCCGATCGCCGCGCAGCGGATCGAGGCCGGTTGTTTCGGTATCGAGCACGATCTCGCGCATTCGTCCTTGTCTCTCGTCCGTCATGCCCGGGCGTAGCCGTTCAAAGAACGGCGTCGCTTCGCTCGCCTATGTCTCGGGCATCCACGTCTTCCTGCCTGAGTTGCCCACAAAGGCGTGGATGGCCGGGACAAGCCCGGCCATGACGGGAAATGCCTATGGCCGCCGCCGTGGAAGCCGCTTTGCGGCGAGCAGAATCGCACGAACCTGGGCGCGGGTAGAATCGAAATCCTGCGAGCTGTCCACTACAAAATCGGCGCGGCGGCGCTTCTCGGCATCCGGCACCTGTTGCGCCAGCAGGCGCGAAAACTTTTCCTGCGTCATGCCGGGCCGGCTCATGACCCGATCGCGCTGCAACTCGGCCGACGCCGAGACGACCACGATGGCGTCGCAGCGGCGCTCGCCGCCCAATTCGAACAGCAGCGGGATGTTGAGCACCACGACCTCGGCGCCGGCGGCCTCGGCCTCGGCGAGGAACCGCTCCTCGTCGCGCCGGACCAGCGGATGGACGATCGCCTCGAGGCGCTTGAGGGCCAAGGGGTCGGCCAGCACGCGCTCGGCAAGTCGGGCGCGGTCGACCGCCCCGTCGCGCGTCGTGCCCGGAAAGGCCGCCTCGACGGCCGGCGCGGCCTCGCCCGCATAGAGCCGGTGCACCACCGCATCCGCATCATGCACCGGCACGCCCAATTCGGCGAAGAAGCTCGCGGCCGTCGATTTGCCCATGCCGATCGAACCCGTGAGCCCGAGGACAATCATGATCGCGGCCTGTTTTTGAGCACGATCTTTTCCGAAAATTGGTGCCCACTTTTCGGGATCATACTCTAGCCCGCAAGGCGGCCGTCGCGCCGCAGGAAATCGAGCAACGCGAACAACGGCAGGCCGAGAATCGTGAAGTAGTCGCCTTCGATGCGGTCGAACAGATGGCTGCCCAGCCCCTCGAGCTGATATCCGCCGACGCTGGTCACCACGGCATCGCCAGCCGTATCCAGATAGGCGTCGAGAAAGGCGTCGGAGAGCTCGCGCATGGTGAGCTGCGCGGTCTCGACCTTGCTGAACATCACCCGTCCGTTGCGCGCGAGCGCCACCGCCGAGTGGAGCTCATGGGTCTGGCCGGACAGGGTCCGCAACTGCTCGCGCGCGGTCGCGCGATCGACCGGCTTGGTGAACCGGGTGCGGCCGAGCGCGAGCGTCTGGTCGGCGCCGACCACGAGGCGCCCGCGCATGCGCGAGGCGCCGACGCGCGCCTTCTCGCGTGCCAGCAGAGACGCGGCGTCCGCCGCCGTGCCGGTGCCGATGCGCGCCTCGACGGCGCGCTCGTCGATGTCGGCGGGCGCGATCTCCAGCGGAATGCCGGCCGCCTCGATCATGGCGCGGCGCACGGCGCTTTTCGACGCGAGCACGAGCGGCTCGGCGGCCAGCCACAACGCGCCGCTCATGCGATCGGCTGCCGGCGTCGCTCCGCCAGATAGGCGATGACGGCGGCGGCAGTCTCCTCGATGGAGCGTCGCGTTACGTCGATGATCGGCCAGTTGTGCTTGGCGCAGAGGCGGCGCGCGAAGGCGACCTCCTCGGCCACTGCCTGGCGATCGATGTACTGATCGTCCTCGCGATGCACTTTGAGGCCGAGCAGGCGGTTCTGGCGGATTTGCACGATACGCTCCGGACTGGCGGTGAGCCCGACCACCAGCGCCTGCTTCAGCCGCTCGAGCTGAGGCGGTACCGACATGCCGGGCACGACCGGAATGTTTGCGGTTTTGACGCCCCGGTTGGCGAGATAGATCGAGGTCGGGGTCTTCGACGTGCGCGACACGCCGACCAGCACCACGTCGGCGCCGTCGAGATCGTCGGGCAGCTGGCCGTCGTCATGCAGCATCGTGTAGTTGAGCGCATCGATGCGCTTGAAGTACTCGGCGTTGAGCATGTGCTGGGCGCCGACCCGATGGGTCGATTCGGCGCCGAGGTAGGATTGGAACAGCCGCAGCACCGGTCCGAGAATCGACAGGCATGGCAGCCCGAGCTCGCGGCATTTCTCCTCGAGCCGTGCGATCAAGTCTTGCTCCAGCAAGGTGTAGAGCACGACACCGGGTTCCGACTCGATCTCGTTGAGCACGCGATCGAGCTGCTTGTTGGTGCGCACCGCCGGATAGACATGCTCGACCGGATGAACCGTGGCATACTGGGCGGCGGCCGCGCGCGCGACCGTGATCAGCGTCTCGCCGGTCGAGTCCGAGACGAGGTGCAGGTGAAAGAAGCTTGCGTTCTTCGCGGGCATCGGGTTGAGCGGTGAAAATCTTGGGCTGTGAAAACCTGGGGACCGCTGTGGAGAAGGCCACGCCGCGCGGGTGAGTGCAAGCCATCGGCCGCCAGGTTGTCACGGCTGCCAACATAATCACAGGCGGGGAAAATTCGGACCGTCGAATTGATCGCTTGGGAGAAGAGTGTGGATAGCGTGGAGCATAAAGCAGTCAGGATCGTATGCCATTGAAAACACGATCTGATTCTACTCCATCGGCGGCGACGCTTACGGCGCTCAAGCGGGTCTGAGAATGGAAATCAACTTGCGACCCGGTGGACAACGATTCATAAGTCTTTCCAGCGTCCAGTAACTTCAACAAATAGAATCTAGATTTGATTTTTAAGGAAGCGTGTGACCAATGCCCGTCGTACCAGAATCGGCACTTCTCGCGGTCTTGGCGGGCAAGCGACAAGAGGTTCCTCCGATCTGGATGATGCGGCAGGCCGGCCGCTATCTGCCGGAATATCGCGCGATCCGGGCCAAGGTACCGAACTTCCTCGACCTCTGCTTCAATCCGGAGCTCGCCACCGAGGTCACGCTGCAGCCGATCAGGCGATTTGGCTTCGATGCAGCCATCCTGTTCTCCGATATCCTCGTCGTTCCGCATGCTCTCGGTCAAAGCGTGACATTCGCAGCCGGCGAGGGTCCGCTGCTGGCGCCCGTCATGAATGCAGCCGAGATCGGTGCGCTCAAGCAGACGATCGATCTCGCGGCCCTCGCGCCGGTGTTCGAAACAATCAAGCTCGTACGCGGATCGCTCGCCCCGAAGGTGGCCCTGCTGGGCTTCTGCGGTGCGCCATGGACGGTCGCGACCTACATGGTGGCGGGACGCGGAACCAGCGATCAGGCGCCGGCGCGGCTGCTGGCCTATCGAGAGAGGGAGACGTTCGCGGCCCTGATCGACATCCTGGTCGAAGCGTCGAGCAAGTATCTGATCGGGCAATTCACGGCCGGCGTCGATGCGGTGCAGATCTTCGATACCTGGGCGGGCGTGCTGGCAGGCGAGGATTTCGATCGTTGGTGCATTGAGCCGACGCGACGGATCATTGCCAATGTACGTGAGCACGTGCCAGGCGCCCGGATCATCGGATTTCCACGTGGAGCCGGCGCGTCGCTGCGGCGGTATGTCGAGCAAGTGCCGGTCGACGCGGTCGGGCTGGATTGGATGATCGATCGAACATTCGCGCGCGATCAGATTCAGGGCCGAGTGCCCGTGCAGGGCAACCTCGATCCGTTGGTGCTGCTCGCCGGCGGCAGCGCCCTCGACCGGGCGGTCGATGCGGTGCTCGAGGCTTTCGCGGCGCGGCCTTTCATCTTCAACCTCGGGCACGGCATCTTGCCGGAGACGCCGATCGCGCACGTCGAGCAGATGCTCGCGCGTGTGCGGCGATGACGACGGGAGTGCGGCGTGAATCACCTCTACGACTGGATCAAGGCGTTCCACATCATCGCCGTGATGGCCTGGATGGCCGGCATGCTCTATCTGCCGCGGCTGTTCGTCTATCACTGCGGTGCCGAGATCGGCTCGGTCCAGTCCGAAACCTTCAAGACGATGGAGCGCCGGCTGCTCAAAGGCATCGTCAATCCGGCGATGATCGCGGCCTGGGTGTTGGGCGTGTCGCTGGTCTGGATGGGCGGCTGGATGTGGGCGACCTGGTTCCAGCTCAAGCTCGTTCTCGTCATCGTGATGTCCGGCATGCACGGAATGCTGGCACGCTATGTGCGCGACTTTGCGGCCGACCGGAATCGCCATTCGCAGAAATTCTATCGGATTATCAATGAGGTGCCGACGCTGCTATTGATCGGCATCGTGCTGCTGGTGGTGCTCAAGCCGTTCTGAACCGAACTGGCGCCATCCACATCCCGGCCCATATCCCGACCTGGGCCCTTGCGTATTCACGAGACATTTCATATTTTTGGGGTACCTCCCCGAACGCAGGCAGATGGCGGCGCGTACCGGTCCGAAGACTGGCGGTCACATCAGGTTCAGGGGCTAGATCCCCCGTCCCTCCTCAAAGACCTGCGATTCCCTTCCCTTCAACTCCATCGGCCGGCCCCGATTCCTCCGCCAGTCGAGCCTCAACAGGACCACCCGCATGCGGGAAATGAAACTCCAGGACCTCAAGTCCAAATCTCCGACCGAATTGCTCGCCTTTGCGGAAGAGCACGCGGTCGAGAACGCCTCGACCATGCGCAAACAGGAATTGATGTTTGCGATCCTCAAGCAGCTTGCCTCGAAAGAGATCGAGATCATCGGCGAAGGCGTCGTCGAGGTGCTGCAGGATGGATTCGGCTTCCTGCGTTCGCCGGAAGCCAACTACCTGCCCGGCCCCGACGACATCTACGTCTCGCCCTCGCAGATCCGCCGCTTCGGCCTGCGCACCGGCGACACGATCGAGGGCCAGATTCGCAGCCCCAAGGAAGGCGAGCGCTACTTCGCGCTGCTCAAGGTCAACACGATCAATTTCGAGGACCCCGAGAAGGCGCGCCACAAGATCAATTTCGACAACTTGACGCCGCTCTATCCGGAGCAGCGCCTCAAGATGGAAATCGAGGATCCGACCCGGAAGGACCTCTCGCCGCGCGTGATCGACATCGTGGCGCCGATCGGCAAAGGCCAGCGCGCGCTGATCGTGTCGCCGCCGCGCACCGGCAAGACCGTGCTGCTGCAGAACATCGCGCACTCGATCACCGCCAACCACCCCGAGACCTACCTGATCGTGCTGCTGATCGACGAGCGGCCCGAGGAAGTCACCGACATGCAGCGCTCCGTGAAGGGCGAGGTGATCTCCTCGACCTTCGACGAGCCGGCCTCGCGCCACGTTGCGGTGGCCGAGATGGTGATCGAGAAGGCGAAGCGCCTGGTCGAGCATCAGCGCGACGTCGTGATCCTGCTCGACTCGATCACCCGCCTCGGCCGCGCCTACAACACGGTCGTCCCCTCCTCCGGCAAGGTGCTCACCGGCGGCGTCGACGCCAATGCGTTGCAGCGGCCCAAGCGCTTCTTCGGCGCCGCGCGTAACATCGAGGAAGGCGGCTCGCTCACCATCATCGCGACCGCGCTTATCGACACCGGCAGCCGCATGGACGAGGTGATCTTCGAAGAGTTCAAGGGCACCGGCAATTCCGAGCTCATCCTCGACCGCAAGGTGGCCGACAAGCGCACGTTCCCGGCGATGGACATCACGCGCTCCGGCACCCGCAAGGAAGAGCTGCTCACGCCGCCCGATCAGCTCAAGAAGATGTACGTGCTGCGCCGCATCCTCAACCCGATGGGCACCATGGATGCGATCGACTTCCTGCTCGACAAGCTGCGCAACACCAAGAGCAACGGCGAGTTCTTCGAGTCGATGAACACGTAAATCGAATCGCTGGCGTGCCGCGAGGGCTGGATGCCGGCGTTTCGACCGCCGTGGGGGCGGATGATGCGGCGCGCTTCGAGCCTTCGGGCGTGGTTGGGCACAGCGGTTCTGGCCGTGAGCCTTACACTGGCGGTCGGCGCCGCACGAGCAGCAGTCAACTATTTCGGGCTGACGTTTCCGGACACGATCGCGGGCGCGCGCATCGGGCCGACGACCGATTTCGAGAAGACCGATCCGGGGCTCGGCTACGGCGTGCGCTACGACAAGCCGGGCTGGGTCATTGATATTTATATCTACGACGACCGGCTCGGGCCCATTCCGACCAATCTCAATTCAGACGTGGTGCAGAGCCAGCTCAAGCAGGCGCAAGGCGATATTTTCGAGCTGCAACGGAGCGGCAGCTACGCGAACGTATCGCTCAAGCGCTCCTATGTGCTGCGCGACGCGAGCGGACGGCCGCGGTTCCTGTGCGCCGACTACACGTTCGTGCGCAACCGCATGGGGAACGTCGACAGCTTCCTCTGCCTCACGAGCTGGAACGGCCGCTTCGTGAAATTCCGCCTCACCACCGGCGAGCGCGCAGGCTCCGAGCGCGAGGCTGCGGCGTTCGTGAGCGCGTGGACCGCGGTGCTGTGGCCGTGAGCTGCGAGGATGGGTACGAGGGCGAAGCCCGAAACCCATCGTGCTATGCAGCCGCGCCGGTACAGCGATGGCGTTTCGCAAGGAGACATGATGCCTGGGCTTGCCGAAGGCAAGACCGAGGGCTCAACGTCCTACGCGCGCATACGCGCACCGCTTCGCCGATTTCGCCTGGGTCCGTCACCGGCAACGAGCAGCGCTCGCCGACGCACACCAACATCGCGCTTTCCGGCAGGCTTGCGAATGCGGCGCGCGCCGGATGGGCGGGCGGCAGGTCGTCCGCGCATCGCGCACGCAGCACCATGCGGTCGATGAACGGCAGCTTGAGCGCGGCCGCCGCATAGGATGCGGCCGACGGGCCGATGGCGACGAGCTCGGCGGCGCGCAGGCGCAGGTCGAGGGCATTGAGCAGCGAGAGATGGCTGTAGAGGTTCTCGGCGGCGGCCGGCAGCAGCGCATCGAACATCGCATCGGCCTTCCGTCGCCACGCGTCATCTCCCGTGGAGGCCGCGAGGCGAATGAGGTTCTGTGCGGTGAGCCCGTGCGGGTTGGGCAGCGCATCGTCGGTGGTCGATTTCGGGCGCACGACCAAGCCTTCGGCGTCGTCGGCCGTGATGAAATAGCCACCGCCGGCGGCATCCGCATAGTGACGGTCGAACGCGCCCTGCCACGCCACCGCGCGGTCGAGAAAAGCGCCCTCGCCGGTCGCCTCGTGCAGCGCCAGCGCGGCGCGGATCATGGCGGCGAAATCGGATGCGAGGCCCGGAAACAGAAGCTTGCCGTCGCGCCATGAATGGCCGAGACGGTCGCCGCGGGTCATCGTGTCGGCGATGAATGCGAAGGCGCGCTTGGCCATGTCGATCCATGTCGGCTCGTCGAGCATGAGGCCCGCGTTGACGAGGGCCGCGATCATCAGCCCGTTCCAATCGGCCAGGACCTTGTCGTCGAGGCCGGGGCGCACGCGGCGATCGCGCACCGCGAGCAGCGCGGCGCGCATGGCTGCAAGACGGGTCTCGGCCGCGTCGTCGGTCGGCTCGCGGTGCAGACGGTTGAGGATGTTGTGCCCTTCGAAATTGCCGCCGTCGGTCACGTCATAGTGGTGCGCAAAGAAAGCGGCGGCGTCGGCGCCGAGCACGGCTTGAACTTCGGCAAGTGACCAGACGTAGAACTTGCCCTCCTCGCCTTCCGAGTCGGCGTCGAGCGATGCCGAGAACGCCCCCTCGGGGGTCGTCATTTCGCGCGCGAGCCACGCGACGGTCTCGCGCGCGCGTGTCGCGAAGATCGGCTTGCCGGTGCGAACGGACGCGAGCGCCAGGAGCTCGAGGAGCTGGGCGTTGTCGTAGAGCATCTTCTCGAAATGCGGCACCAGCCACCTTTCATCGACCGAGTAGCGCGAGAAGCCGCCGCCGAGGTGATCGTAGATGCCGCCGTCGGACATGCGCTCCAGGCTGAGCTCGACCAGCTCATGGAAGCGGTTGTCGTTGCGGCGGGCGCCGGCGCGCCACAGCATCTCGAGCATCGGGCACTGGGGAAATTTCGGCGCGCCGCGAAAGCCGCCGTTGACCGGATCAAATGCGCGGCCGACCGCGGCGGCGGCCGAGTCGAGCTCGCGCGGGCCGATGGTGACTTTGTCGGCGGGCCGCGCCACGGCGGCGAGCTTTTCCATCAAGGCGCGGCGGTTGTGATCGACGTTGGCGGGCTCGTCGCGGAAGATGCGCGAGACCTCGCGCATGACGTCGACGAAGGACGGCCGGCCGAAGCGCGCGGTGTTGGGAAAATACGTGCCGCCCCACACGGGCTCGCCGGCGGGCGTGAGGAACATGGTGAGCGGCCAGCCGCCGTGCTCGCCGAGATGATGCAGCGCCGACATGTAGATGTGGTCGATGTCGGGGCGCTCCTCGCGGTCGACCTTGATGTTGACGAACAGCTCGTTCATCACGCGCGCGGTCGCGTCGTCCTCGAAGCTTTCGTGCGCCATCACGTGGCACCAGTGGCAGGCCGCATAGCCGACCGAGAGCAGGATCGGCCGGCTGGTGCGCTGCGCTTCGGCCAGCGCCGCGGGCCCCCACGGCCACCAGTCGACCGGGTTGTGCTTGTGCTGCAGCAGATAGGGGCTCGTCTCGCGCGCGAGGCGATTCTCGTGCGGCGGATGGGTGGAATGAGACGGCGTCTCGGCGGACATCGGCACTGACCTCGAAACGAGAAAGCGCGCCGCGTTGCGCGGCGATGGATGCATCGGCATAACGTGGGCGCTTTCGGCACCGAGTGCAATCAACGCCCAGCCCGCAAATGCAAGACGCCGATACGATCTTCGCACTGTCGTCGGGGCGGCCACCGGCCGCGATCGCGGTGGTGCGCGTGTCGGGCCCGCATGCCGGTGCGGCGCTGCAGGCGTTGATCGGAAGGATTCCGGCGCCGCGCCAGGCAGCGCTTGCGCGCGTGCGCGATCCGGCGAGCGGCGAGACGATCGACGAGGCGCTGGCGTTGTGGTTTCCGGGGCCGAACAGCGAGACCGGCGAGGATACGGCGGAGCTGCAGCTGCATGGCGGTCGCGCCGTGATCGCGGCCGTGCTGGTGGCGCTCGGGCGCATCGCGGGATGCCGGCCCGCTGAAGCCGGCGAGTTCACGCGCCGCGCGTTCGAGAACGGGCGCATCGATCTCACGCGGGTCGAGGGGCTTGCGGATCTGGTGAGCGCCGACACCGAAGCGCAGCGACGCCAGGCGTTTCGGCAGATGCGCGGCATGCTGGGCGATCGCGCCGAGGCGTGGCGCACGCAATTGATCGAGGCGCTCGCGCTGGTGGAAGCGCGGATCGACTTTCCGGACGAGGGCGACGTGCCGGAGGATCTGGTGGCGGCGGCGCTGGCGCGCGCGCGTGGACTGCGCGGCGAGATCGGCCAAGCGCTGGCCGATCAGCGGCGAGGGGAGCGGCTGCGCGAGGGCTTGGTGGTCGCCATCGCGGGGCCACCCAATGCGGGCAAATCGAGCCTGCTCAACCGGATTGCGCGGCGGGACGCCGCGATCGTGTCGCCGACGGCGGGGACGACGCGCGACGTGATCGAGGTGCATCTCGACCTCGAAGGCTTTCCGGTGACCCTGCTCGATACGGCGGGCATTCGCGACAGCAACGATCCGGTCGAGCAAGAAGGCGTGCGGCGCGCGCGCGAGCGGGTCGCAAGCGCAGATCTTGTCCTTTGGGTGCTGGATGCCTCGTCTGGTGGGGAAATTGATGTGGATATGGTCGCGGGGGAATTCCCTAGTCGAGCCAAATGGATAGTATGGAACAAAGTCGACCTCGTATCGGTATTGCGAATCAAAACACTAAGGTCAGTAGTCCATAAGCTAGATTATCCAATTTACTTTATTTCAGCATTAAGCGGATCGGGATTCACTGAGTTTCTGGCTGGGCTGGCCGAGCATTCGCGCCAATACCTCGGTTCGACCGAGCCGGCGCTGGTCACGCGCGAACGGCATCGTCGAACCCTGGAAGACACCGTTGCGGCATTGGATCGGGCGCTGCAAGAAGCCACGCCGGCGCGGGAAGATGTGCTGGCCGAGGAACTGCGGCTGGCGGCACGAGCGCTTGGGCGCCTGACCGGCCGCGTCGACGTGGAGGACATCCTCGACGTGATCTTTCGGGATTTCTGCATCGGCAAGTGATGGACGACCGGGGGGAGCCGGACCGATGTTTCACGTGAAACAGCGGTTTTTGACCCGGTCCGATTCCTTAGGTAGAACGCCGGCAATTCAGGATCATTGCCTCGATGGACCCGCGCCTCGACGTCATCGTGATCGGCGGCGGTCATGCCGGCTGCGAAGCCGCGGCTGCGGCGGCGCGCCTGGGCGCGCAGACCGCGCTGGTGACCCATCGGTTTGCGACCATCGGGGCGATGTCGTGCAATCCCGCCATCGGGGGCCTCGGCAAGGGGCACCTGGTGCGCGAGATCGATGCGCTCGACGGGTTGATGGGGCAGGTCGCCGACCAGGGCGGCATCCAGTTTCGGGTGCTCAACCGCCGCAAAGGGCCGGCGGTGCGCGGGCCGCGCGCCCAGGCGGACCGCAAGCTTTATGCGGCCGCCATGCAGCGGGCGATCCGGGCGATCCCGAATTTGACCGTGATCGAGGGCGAAGCGGACGACGTCACAGTGGTGGACGGGCGCGTCACCGGCATCCGGCTGGTCGACGGGCGGACTTTTGCGGCTGGCGCCGTGGTCCTGACGACCGGAACGTTCCTGCGCGGGCTGATCCACATCGGTGAGCGGCAGACGCCAGCCGGGCGGGTCGGGGAGGCGCCGGCGCTCGGCCTTTCGGCCACCCTGGAAGGGCTCGGCTTTGAGCTCGGCCGCCTCAAGACCGGGACGCCGCCGCGCCTCGACGGCACGACCATCGACTGGGGCCGCCTCGAGATGCAGCCCGGCGACGAGCCGCCGGAGCCGTTCTCGGTGCTCACCGAGCGGATCGAGAACCCGCAGATCCAGTGTGCGATCACCCGCACGACCGAGGCGACGCACGAGATCATCCGGGCGAACGTCCATCGTTCGCCGATGTATTCGGGCCAGATCCAGAGCCGGGGCCCGCGCTACTGCCCATCGATCGAGGATAAGATCGTGCGCTTCGGCGAGCGCGATGGGCACCAGATTTTCCTCGAGCCCGAGGGGCTCGACGACACGACCGTCTATCCGAACGGGATCTCGACCTCGCTGCCCGAAGACGTGCAGCTGGCCGTGGTGGCGAGCATTCCGGGACTCGAGAAGGCCCGGGTCGTCCGACCCGGCTATGCGATCGAGTACGACCATGTGGATCCGCGCGAGCTCAAGCCGACGCTGGAGACCAAGCGTCTGCGCGGCCTTTATCTGGCGGGCCAGATCAACGGTACGACCGGCTACGAGGAGGCGGCCGGGCAGGGGCTGGTGGCGGGGCTCAATGCGGCGGCCCGGGCGGGAGGCGGAGGCGACATCCTGCTCGATCGTTCGCAGGCCTATCTGGGCGTGATGATCGACGACCTCACGACCCGCGGCGTCAGCGAGCCGTACCGCATGTTCACGTCGCGGGCCGAATATCGGCTCACGCTACGGGCCGACAACGCCGATCAGCGGCTGACCGGGCAGGGCATCGCGATCGGTTGCGTCGGTTCGCAGCGCGCGGCGCGGCATCAGGAGAAGATGGCGGCGCTCGCGGCGGCGCGGGAGCTGGCGCGCTCGGTGTCGCTCACGCCGACCGAGGCGCAGCGGCACGGCCTCACCCTTAATCGCGACGGCCAGCGGCGGACGGCGTTCGACCTCCTGGCCTACCCGAACCTCGGCCTGCCCGACCTCGCGCGCATCTGGCCGGCCTTCGGCACGCTCGCGCCCGCGATCGCGGCGCAGCTCGAGATCGACGCCAAATACGCGGTCTATCTCGACCGCCAGGCGCAGGACGTGGCGGCATATCGGCGTGACGAGAGCCTGGTGCTGGCGGACGATCTCGACTTTGCCGAGGTGTCCGGCCTCTCGAACGAGATGAAGCAGAAATTCGCGACCCACCGGCCGCGCACGGTCGGCCAGGCCGGCCGACTCGACGGCGTGACGCCGGCGGCGCTCACCCTGCTGGCCGCGCATGTACGGCGTGGCCAGCGGCGACGCCCCGCGCGCGGCGCGTGAGCGGCGAAATCGACCTCGCGGCCGACCGCGAGCGCGCGCTGGCGCTCACACCTGTTTCACGTGAAACAGCGGCCCTGCTCGACCGCTTCGTCGGGCTCCTGCTCGCCACCCAGAGTCACACCAACCTGATCGGCCCCGCCACCGTCGGCGAACTCTGGACCCGCCATATCGCGGACTCGCTGCAGCTCATCGAGCTCGCGCCGGCCGCCCAGACGTGGCTCGACATCGGCTCGGGCGGCGGATTTCCCGGGCTCGTTCTTGCTTGTGCGTTCGCGGATCGCCCAAGTGCCGCGGTGCATCTGGTCGAGAGCCACGGGAAGAAAGCGACGTTCCTGCGCCAGGTCGTCGACGAACTCCGCCTGCCCGCCACGGTGCATCATCGGCGCGTCGAGGACGCTGCGCTCGACGTCGCGCCCGATGCCGTCACGGCACGCGCGGTCGCGCCACTGCGCCGGCTGCTCGGCTACGTGGCACCGTTCGTAAAATCAGGTGCAAAAGCGCTGCTGCCCAAAGGCCAAGATGTAGAGGCCGAATTGACCGAGGCCGCTAAATATTGGAATATCGAGGCCGAGCTGGCGCCCAGCCGGACCAATCCGGCGAGCCGCATTCTGATCGTGCGCGCATTGCGGCGCCGCGGGACTTAAGTAAACAGGCCGAATCCGGCCGCGGATGGACGCATGTCGGACAACAGCACCACGGGCGAGATCGTACCGTTTCCGAGCGAGCCGCAGCCCGGCGCCGCGCTGCCGGCGCGCGTGCTGGCGATCGCCAACCAGAAGGGCGGCGTCGGCAAGACGACGACAGCGATCAATCTCGGCACCGCGCTGGCCGCGATCGGCGAGCGCGTGCTGATCGTCGATCTCGATCCGCAGGGCAACGCCTCAACCGGACTCGGCATCGACCAGAAGAGCCGGCAGATTTCGACCTACGACGTGATCACCGGCGAGAAGCCGCTGCGCGAGGCGATCCTGGCGACCGCGGTGCCGCATCTGCACATCGCGCCCTCCACCATGGATTTGTCCGGCTTCGAGCTCGAGGTCGGCCATTCGCGCGACCGCGCATTTCGGCTGCGCAACGCGCTCGGCCAGCTCAATGAGGCGGCGATCGGGCCCGCCGCCTACAGCTACGTGCTGATCGATTGCCCGCCGTCGCTCAACCTGCTGACCATCAACGCGATGGCGGCCGCGAACGCGATCCTGGTGCCGCTGCAGTGCGAGTTCTTCGCGCTGGAAGGGCTGTCCCAGCTGCTCAAGACGGTCGAGCAGGTCAAGGAGACGCTCAATCCGGAGCTCACCATCCATGGCGTCGTGCTCACCATGTTCGATGCGCGCAACAATCTCTCGGGGCAGGTGGTCGCCGACGTGCGCGAGTTCATGGGGCCGAAGGTCTACGACACCATCATCCCGCGCAACGTGCGGGTGTCCGAAGCGCCGTCCTACGGCAAGCCCGTCCTGGTGTATGACCTCAAATGCGTCGGCAGCGAAGCCTATCTGCGGCTCGCGACCGAGATCATCCAGCGCGAGAAGCAGTTCAAGGGGCTGCGGGCGGGCTGAGCTTGTCCGCATTCAGCTCATTTTGTGCGATTGTGCGCAACATGCGTTTGCTGCGCTGCAGCAATTTGTGCGCAGCATGAGTGCAGCATAACCAACCTATCCAGGTCACTCATGCGCGAGCGAGGTGCGGGAGACATGTCGATGGCGGCGGAAGAAACCCATCGGTCGCGGCTCGGGCGCGGCCTCGCATCCCTCATCGGCGACGCCGGCGCCGAGCCTACGACGGGCGATCGCGGGCGCGGCCATCGCCGTGTGCCGATCGCGTTCCTGCGGCCCAATCCGCGCAACCCCCGCAAGGTGTTTTCCGACGCCGAGATCATCGAACTGGCCAACTCGATCCGCGAGCGCGGCATCATCCAGCCGATCGTGGTGCGCACCGTGCGCGGCGCGACCGAGCAGTTCGAGATCATCGCAGGCGAGCGGCGCTGGCGCGCCGCGCAACGCGCCGGCCTGCACGAGGTGCCGATCATCCTGCACGAGGCGACCGACGCCGAGGCGCTCGAGCTTGCGATCATCGAGAACGTGCAGCGCGCCGACCTCAACCCGCTCGAGGAAGCGAGCGGCTATCAGGCGCTCGCCGACGAGTACACCTACAGCCAGGAAGAGATTGCCAAGATTGTCGGCAAGAGCCGCAGCCACGTCGCCAACACGCTGCGCCTCCTGAAGTTGCCCGAGAGCGTGAAGGTCTACATCAATGCCGGCAAGCTCTCGGCCGGCCACGCGCGCGCGCTGATCGGCCTGCCGGATCCGGAGGCGATCGCGCGCGAGATCGTCGAGCGCGGCCTCAATGTGCGCGACGTCGAGAGCCTGGCGCAGCAGCGCGCGCAGGAAGCCGGCAAGCCGAAGAAGCAGCACAAGCGCGCCGCCAAGGACGTCGACACGCTCGCGCTCGAGAAGCGGTTGTCAGACGCGCTCGGCCTTAACGTGACCATCGATGGACGCGGCGAAGCCGGCACGCTGCAGATCAAGTACCGCGATCTCGATCAGCTCGACGAGGTCATCCGCAGGTTAGAGCGCGACTGATCCCTACTTCGTCATCGCGAGCCCTCGGGTCTCGCCTTCGGCGAGCCCAAGGATAAACTCCGCGAAGCGATCTCGCTTTACTTGCTCATGCGTGTGTGGGTCGAGCTTGCTTCGTCGCGCTGCGCGCTCCTCGCAATGACGCCTAACGCTAGCGCCGCTTCGCCATCTCAGCCGTCGCCATCAGGGCGCGTTGCGCGACTGCCTCGGCAAGCGCTGGCCGTTGGCGCGTGTCGAGCGACGCCTCGGCGAGTCGCGCCATGATGCGTTCGAGCCGCGCCGCGGTCCACGCCGATACGGCTGCCTCGACCAGTGGCTTGCGGCGGAAATGCAGTCCCGGGATCGCGCTCCTGACCGCTTCGTCGACACTCGCGCCGCCCTCGACGGCAAGCCGCGCGCGATGGAGCTGCGCGACCTGGCGCAGCGCGGCGCTCACGATCACGCCCGGATAGGTGCCGGCCGCGCGCGCCTTGGCGAATTGCGTCTCGGCCTCGCCGGCGCGGCCCGCAAACGCCGCGTCCACGGCCGCATCGAGCGCCAGCGAGGACGCGTCGGCGACCACGGCCAGCACGTCGTCGAGCTCGATCGCGGATTGGCCGCGTCCGTACAGCGCGAGCTTGCGGATCTCGCTGCGCGAGGCGCCGCGATCGCCGCCGATCAACGCGGCGAGCTGCGTGCGCGCATCCGGCGTGATCGTGAGGCCGGCCGCGCGCATCTCCTCGTCGATCAGCCGCATCAGGTCGCGATCGCCGTCCGCGTAGCACGGCAGCGCAGCCGCCACCGGAGACTTTTCGACGAGCGTGCGCAGCGGTGCGTTGCGCTTGAGATCGCCCGCCTCGATCACGATCCGGCAGTCGGCCGCCGGCGGCGCGGCGAGCAGCGTCTCGACCGCCTCGACGAAACTGCGCCCGCCGGCCCTCACCCACACGGCGCGCCGCCCGCCGAACAGCGGTATCGTATGCGCTTCCTCGACCAGGCGGCTCGGCTCGTCGGCGAGCACGTCGCCGTCGAGGCGCGCCAGCGCGAACGGATCGGCCACATCGTCGACCGCCGACTTGACCAGCGCCTCGACCCGCTCGCGCACGAGGCCGGCGTCTGGGCCGAACACCAGCACGATCGGGCGCTTGGCGTCGGGCCGGGCGATGAAGGCGTCGATTTCCGAGGATTTGAGTGCGACCATGTCTGTTAATTCGTCATGGCCAGGCTTATCCCGGCCATCCGCGTCTTATCATGGGCGAAGAAAGGCGTGGATGCCCGCATTCGCGGGCATGACGTGGAGTGCGCTCTACGTCCCCGCAACAAAATACGAGGCGAGCCGGTTCTTGATCGAATTCGGCGATGACCTCGGCGGCGCGGTTTTCCGCATCGCGCAGGCCGCGCAGCTGGGCGAAGCGCTGTTCCTCGCCCGGGATGTCGTAAGAGACGCGCGAGAAGGTCCGGTCGGAGAGCACGACCTTGTTGGTCTGCAGGTCGATCAGCTGGAAGTTGGCATTGATGCCGTAGTTCTCGACCTCGGGGCGGGCGCTCGTCAGGTCGACCACGACGGTCAGCCGGGTCGACGTCATGGTGACGTTGAGGCGGTAGCGCGGCTTGACCGGCTTGTTGTCGACGCCCATGCCGAACAGGAGGGCTTCGCGCACATTCACGGCGAGCCGCGATTCCGGCGAGCCGTTGGCGGCCGGGATCTGGGCCACGTCGACGCTGCTGAGCTCGGCGCGGACATTGGGGCCGGCGCCGACCGAATGCTCGCCATAGAGCGGCTGGAAGCAGCCCGCCAACAGCCCGGCCGCCGCGAACGGCACGGCCAGACGGAGCAGGCGCGAGATCCCCATGCGCATCTCAGGCCACCACATTCACGATCCTGTGCGGGACAATGATGACCTTTTTGGGGGCCTTCCCGTCCAGCGCCTTCTGCACGGCTTCGAGCCTCAGAACGGCCGCCTCAATATCTCCGTTTGAGGCATCGCGCGCAACCGTCACCTCGGCCCGCTTCTTGCCATTAACCTGCACGGGTAAAGTTACGGAATCCTCCACCAGCAGCGCCGGCTCGACCTCCGGCCAGGTCGCCTCGGCGACCGGTGTCTGGTGACCCAGCACCGCCCAGCATTCCTCACCGAGGTGCGGCATCATCGGGTTGAAGACCTGCACCAGGATGTCGGCCGCCTCGCGGATTGCCCAAGCGAGGTCAGGTGCGAGGTCAGGTGCAATCTCGCCTTTGGCGCCCTCCGCCTCCGTGAGCGCGCCCTGCAGGGCGCCGCAAAACTCATAGATGTTGGCGACCGCCACGTTGAAGTGCAGCTTCTCGATGGCGTCCGATACCTTGGCGAGGGTTCGGTGCGCCGCCTTGCGCAGCGCCAGCGCCGGCGGGCCGAACTCGGACGGCCGTGATGCCGGTGCCTTAACCTCGGCGGCCTCGCTCACCGCGCGCCACAGGCGCTGCGTGAAGCGCCAGGCGCCCTGCACGCCGCGCTCGGTCCAGTTGACGTCGCGGTCGGGCGGTGAATCCGACAGCATGAACCAGCGCGCCGTGTCGGCCCCGTAGGCCGCGATGATGTCGTCGGGGTCGACCGTGTTGCGCTTCGACTTCGACATCTTCTCGATGGGCCCGATCTCGACCGGCGCGCCGGTGGTGATCAGCGTCGCGCGGCGGTCGTCGTCGCTGCCCTCGATCTTGATCTCGTTGGGCGCCACCCAAGCGCCGTCCGCCGCCCGATAGGTCTCGTGCACCACCATGCCCTGGGTGAACAGGCCCGCGAACGGCTCGTCGATACCGGCGTGGCCGGTCGCCTTCATGGCGCGGGTGAAGAAGCGGCTGTAGAGCAGGTGCAGGATCGCGTGCTCGATGCCGCCGATGTACTGGTCGACCGGCAGCCAGCCATCGACCACCTTGCGGTCGGTCGGTGCATCCTCATCCCACGGATCCGTGAAACGCGCGAAATACCACGACGAGTCGACGAACGTGTCCATCGTGTCGGTCTCGCGCGTCGCCGGTCCGTCGCATTGCGGGCAGGCGACATGCTTCCACGTCGGATGGCGGTCGAGCGGATTGCCGGGGCGGTCGAACACGACGTCGACCGGCAGCTTGACCGGCAAATCCTTGATCGGCACCGGCACGACGCCGCACGTGGCGCAGTGGATGATCGGGATCGGGCAGCCCCAGTAGCGCTGACGCGAGATGCCCCAGTCGCGCAGGCGGAAGTTCACCTGGCGTTGGGCGACCGGGTTGCCGATCCGCGTCTCGGCCTCGAGCCGGCGCGCCACCTCTTCCTTCGCCTGCACGATCGTCATGCCGTCGAGGAAGCGCGAATTGATCATCCGTCCGTCGCCATCATACGCGGTGTCGGTGATGATGAAGGTCTTCGGGTCGATCTCCGGCGGGCACACCACGGGCGTGTTGCCGAGGCCGTACTTGTTGACGAAATCGAGGTCGCGCTGGTCGTGCGCCGGGCAGCCGAAGATCGCGCCGGTGCCGTAGTCCATCAGGATGAAGTTCGCGACGTAGACCGGCAGCTTCCAGCCCGGGTCGAACGGGTGGATCGCCTTGATGCCGGTGTCGAAGCCGAGCTTGTCGGCCTTGTCGATGACCTCCTGCGCGACGCCCATGCGCTTGCAGTCGGCGATGAAGGTGGCAAGCGCGGGATTCTTTTGCGCGGCGGCGGCCGCGAGCGGATGGTCGGGTGACAGCGCCATGAATTTCGCGCCGAACAGCGTGTCGGGCCGCGTCGTGTAGATCTGCAGCTCGTCCTCGCCGGCCGGCGTGGTCTTGGCATCGAGCGCGAAGCGGACCAGCAGGCCCTCGGAGCGGCCGATCCAGTTCTTCTGCATCGTGCGAACTTTTTCCGGCCAGCGGTCGAGCCGGTCGAGCGCGTCGAGCAGATCCTGCGCGTAGGCCGTGATCTTGAAGAACCACTGGGTGAGCTCGCGCTGCTCGACCACCGCGCCCGAGCGCCAGCCGCGGCCGTCGATCACCTGCTCGTTGGCAAGCACGGTCTGGTCGACCGGGTCCCAGTTCACTTTCGATTGCTTGCGCTCGACCAGCCCCGCCTTGAGGAAATCGAGGAACATGCGCTGCTGGTGCTTGTAGTATTCGGGATCGCAGGTCGCGATCTCGCGCCGCCAGTCGAGCGAGAGGCCCATCGACTTGAGCTGCGCCTTCATGGCCGCGATGTTCTGGTGCGTCCACGCGCCGGGGCTGATCTTGCGCTCCATGGCGGCGTTCTCGGCCGGCAGGCCGAACGCGTCCCAGCCCATGGGGTGCAGCACGTTGAACCCCTTGGCGCGCTTGTAGCGGGCCACCACGTCGCCCATCGTGTAGTTGCGCACGTGCCCCATGTGGATGCGCCCGGACGGGTAGGGGAACATCTCCAGCACGTAGTATTTCGGGCGCGGGTCGTCGTTCGGCGTCGCGAAGGTCTCGCGTGCGTCCCAGAATTTTTGCCAGCGCGGCTCGGCGTCGCGGGCGTTGTAGCGGTCGGCAGTCATGAGGGCTTCGTATCCGGGGCCACCAAAAGCTTTGGCGCAGATCCACGTCGGCGAACCGGTGTCCACCCCGGATCGAGTCCGGGGCAGGCTTTCGCCGGGAAATGCGCTAAAAGCGGCCGACTAGGACACGAAAGCGCGCGTCCGGTCAACGGGTTGGACCGTTCCGGCAGCGCCCGGACCGGCCGCCGGCGTGGCCGCGTCCTGGTCGGTCCACACCATGTCGCGGCCGTGGCGCTTGGCGGCGTAGAGGCTCGTATCGGCCGTCTCGATCAGCGCCCGTGGGCCTTCCTCGCCGCCCGGGGTCAGGCATGCGACGCCGATGCTGACCGTGACGTGGCCGCGCGGCGCAAAGGGATGGTCGATCGCGAGCCCCGCCACTGCGGCGCGCAGGCGATTGGCGAACTCGATCGCGGTCGCAAGGTCCGTGTCCGGCAGCAGCAGCACGAATTCCTCGCCGCCGTAGCGCGCCGCGAAGTCGGCCTTGTGGCTGCTCGCCGTCGCCAGCGCGTCGCCGATCACACGCAGGCACCGATCGCCCTCGACGTGGCCGTAATTGTCGTTGAACAGCTTGAAGTGATCGACGTCGATCATCATCAGGGCGATCGGGCGCTTGAGATTGGCCGCGCGCTGCCACTCGGCTTCGAGCCGCGCGTCGAAGCTGCGCCGGTTGGCGAGCCCGGACAGGCTGTCGATCGAGGCGAGCGTCTCGAGATGGCGGTTGACGGTGCGCAGCTCGCGGTCGCGCTCGCCGAGCTTGACCGCCATGTCGGTCAGCGCGCTGGCGAGCGGCGCGAACTCGGCCGCGAGCTTGTCGACATTGGGCCGTGCGTCGAGATCGCCGCGGCCGATGCGTCCGGCCGTGCGCGCGAGCGCGCGGATCGGCTCGACGATGAGCTGCTCGCCGCCGAACCACGCCGCCAGCAGCGTGAGAATCCCGAACAGCCCGAGCTGGAGGTAGGCAATGCCGATCTCGCGGTCGACACGGCGGAGCACCTCGGCTTCGTTGAGCCCGACCAGCAGCCGGGCGTCGGTGCCGGCGAGCGGGACGAACGCGAAGATGCGCCGCACGCCGTCGAAGCCGGCGGTCGTCACGGTGCCGTCGAGGCGGGAAAACGCATCGCGGAAGAGCGGATGGTCGCGATAGTTCTTGCCGCCCTCGCGCTGCTCGGGGAATTGCGCCAGCATCGTTCCGTTGCGGTCGAGCATGGTGACGCTCGCGGCCGGATGGGCCTCGACCAGGCCGGCGAACTGGCCGACCCATCGCAGGTCGACCGACGCCACGATGATTGCGTTGACGCTGTCGTCCTTGCCGAGCGTCGGATAGGCCGCCATCACGGCCGGCTGGTTGGTGGTGCGCTCGATCAGGTAGTCGCTGAGCACGAAGCCCCAGCTGTTGCGCGCATCCTGGATGTACTTGCGGTCCGACACGTTGAGGCCGACTGACAGGCTGCGGGTCGAGCAGAGAATGCGGTCGTTCGGCCCGACCACCGACAGGCCGCGGATCCACGGGACATCGACCGCGAAGCCGGAGAGGAAACTGGTGCAATCCTGGCCGCTACGCGCCATCGTGATGTAGGCGCGCGCCACCACCTCGAGCACCGCGCGGGTCGAATTGATCATCTCGACCTGGGCGGTGGCGCCGCGCTTGGCGAGGTCGAGCGCCTCCGCGGCCGCCATGTCGATCCGCTCGGTGCGGCTTGATTCGAGCAGGCGCACGCGGTCGAGCGTGAGCGGCACCACGGCGAGCAGCGCGAGCAGCATGAGCCGCGCACGGATGCTCATACGCGGACCTGCGCGCTTTCGAGTGCCGGCGGCTGGCATCTTGTCGCGGTACATCGATTGTCCCAACCCACCGCGCAGTGTACCGAAGCGCTCGTGAAGGCCGGTTTGGCGGGAAAGATAAAATTTGAAACGTAATCGCGATTTCTGGAACTCGGCGCGGTATTTGGGCGCGCTATCGACGAGGCGGTCATGAATGATTCACCATCCGGCGGCGCGGCGGCGCGGCTCGCCGAGGTCGGCCGCAGGATCGCGCAGGCCTGCGCCGAGGCGGGCCGCGATCCGGCCGCCGTGACGCTGGTCGCGGTGTCGAAGACGTTTGCGGCGGATGCGATCGCGCCCGTCATCGCGGCCGGCCAGCGCGTCTTCGGCGAGAACCGCGTGCAGGAGGCGAAGGCGAAATGGCCGGCGCTGCAAGGGGCGCAGCAGGACCCGCACGCCGGTATCGCGCTGCACCTGATCGGACCGCTGCAGTCCAACAAGGCCAAGGAGGCGGTGGCGCTGTTCGACGCCATCCACTCGGTCGACCGGGCGAGCCTGTGCGCGGCGCTCGCCAAGGAGATCGACCGGCAGGGCCGCCGGCCGCTGCTGTTCGTCGAGATCAACACGGGCGCCGAGCCGCAAAAGGCCGGCATCCTGCCGCAAGCCGCCGACGCCTTCCTGCGCGACTGCCGCGAGGGCTACGGCCTCGCGGTCGCGGGCCTCATGTGCATCCCGCCCGCCAACGAGCCGCCGGCGCCGCATTTCGCGCTGACGGCCAAGATCGCGGCGCGCAATGGGCTCAACCTTCTCTCCATGGGCATGAGCGCCGACTACGAGCTCGCCATCCGCTTCGGCGCGACCCATGTGCGGGTCGGCAGCGCCATTTTCGGAGCCCGGCACTGAGCGCTCCGGCGCAACTCTATGCTGCGCGGTAAGTATCTGAAATTACGATGTAATCATGTTATGGTAATCCGCGTCTGCGGCCCGACGCGGGCGAGCAACCAGCGCAGTCGCGGCAGCGCGAGCGCGACACAGCCCGCGGTCGGCCGGAATCCCGGCCGCGCCACATGGATGAATACCGCGCTACCGCGGCCCGCCACCCGAGGCCGCGCGTTGTGGTCGATCTCGACGATGAAATCGTAGAGCGCGTCCGTGCGCCACAGCCGGTCGCCCGGCTCGTCGGCGGCGCGGCGGAACGGCCGGTTGTAGCGCCGGTCGCACGGGTCTTCGCACCACGCGACATCGCGCGTGATGCGCCGCACCGGCAGCCGCGTGCGCGGCGGCGAATGCCGGTCCGCGCGATACCAGAGCCGCACCAGGCGGAAGTCGCCGCGCGGTGTGCCGCCGTCGCCCTCGCGCTTGTTGGCGCGGATGCCGCCGCGGCCCAACGCGACCGCGATGGCGAGCGGTCCGGCCGCGAGCCAGCCCTGGGTTCGGTTGCCGGCGCGCGGCCGGACGCGGAGCCGTTTGAAAGAGCCTTGATCCATCAGTCCGTTATAGCCGAAATCCCGTTGAACCGTCGCAAGCTCAATGGCATCAACCACTTGCTCTTTTCCGCCCGCATGCTCTATTGCGCCGGACACGCCGGTGGGGCGGCGATTCCGTCAGGCTCGATTGATGTCCAACGTCCGCAAGATCCTGATCGTCGACGACGATGCCGAGCTGCGCGATGCGCTGGTCGAGCAGCTGTCGTTGCACGAGGAGTTCGAGGCGATCGCGGCCGACACCGGCACCAAGGGCGTGCAGGCGGCGCGCGCCGGGCAGATCGATCTCGTCATCATGGACGTGGGCCTGCCCGACATCGACGGCCGCGAGGCGGTGCGGCTGCTGCGCAAGAACGGCTTCAAGGCGCCGATCATCATGCTGACCGGCCACGACACCGACTCGGACACGATTCTCGGGCTCGAATCGGGCGCGAACGATTATGTGACCAAGCCGTTCCGTTTCGCGGTGCTGCTCGCCCGCATCCGCGCGCAATTGCGCCAGCACGAGGCGAGCGAGGACGCGGTGTTCACCATCGGGCCGTACACGTTCCGGCCGAGTTCCAAGCTGCTGCTCAGCCCCAAAGGCAACAAGGTGCGGCTCACCGAGAAGGAGACCGCGATCCTGCGCTATCTCTACCGCGCCGGACAGCGGCCGGTGTCGCGCGAGGTGCTATTGCAAGAAGTGTGGGGCTACAATTCCGGCGTGACCACGCATACGCTGGAAACGCACATCTACCGGTTGCGCCAGAAGGTCGAGAAGGACGCCGCCATGCCGGCGATCCTGGTCACCGAAGCCGGCGGCTACAAGCTGGTGCCCTAGCGCATGATCCCGAAAAGTGGAAACCGGTTTTCGGAACAGATCATGCGCAAAAATGCCCGACCCGGATGACGATCGAGGACGACATCGCGTTTTTGGAGAGAGTGCCGAGCTTCTCGATCCTCGGCCGCGATGCGTTGCGAATTCTCGCAATCGGCGCCGAGAGCCGCTACGTGCACAGCGGCGAGGTGCTGTTTGCGCTCGGCGATCCGGCTGACGCCGGCTACGTCGTGCAGGACGGCTCGTTCCGGCTGACGATCGACGCGCTCGATTCCGACGCCACCGTCATCACGGTGACGCGCGGCGCGCTCCTGGGCGAGCTCGCGCTGATGACCGAGACGACGCGCCCCGTCACCGCGACCGCGGCCGAGCCCTCGACCGTGATCCGCGTGCCGCGCAGCCTCTTCCTCAAGATGCTGGAAGGTTATCCCGACGCCGCGCGGCGCATGCGCGACCACATCGCGGTGCGCACCAACGAGGCCGCGCAGGACATGATCAACGTGCGCAGCACGCTCGACCCGCGCGCGCCGCGGCGGGGATAGTCCGTAGTGGGCGACCGCGCCCGTGTGCCGCGTGGGCAAAATTGCCTCTCACGCGGTTGCCCACGCGGATAGGTCGCGCCCGGCAATTTTGCCCACCTACAGCTCCACCCTGGCCGTCACCGGCACGTGGTCCGACGGTCGCGTCCAGCCGCGTGCCTCGCGGCGGATCTTGAGCGACGAGACACGGTCGCCGAGCTCCTGGCTCACCCAGATGTGGTCGAGCCGGCGGCCGCGGTCGGCGGCGGCCCAGTCGGCCGCGCGGTAGCTCCACCACGTGTAGAGCTTGGTGGGCTCAGGGACGAAGGCGCGCATCGCGTCGAACCAGCGGCCGGAATTCTGCGTGGCGGTGAGCTTCTCGCACTCGATCGGCGTGTGCGAGACCACCCGGAGCATCTGCTTGTGGCTCCAGACGTCGTGCTCGAGCGGCGCGACGTTGAGGTCGCCAACCAGGATGGCGCGCGCCTTGTCGGCCGGGCGCAGCGAGGCCTCGCCCTTCATCTCGTCGAGGAAGGCGAGCTTGTGGGCGAATTTCACGTTGATCGCGGGATCCGGCTCGTCGCCGCCCGCCGGCACGTAGAAGTTATGCACGGTCGCGGGATCGCGCAGGCCGGCCTTCTCGCCGAACGTGACCGCGATGTGCCGGCAGTCGGTCTTGCTGCAGAAGTCGCGCGCGTCGACGGAATCGAACGGCACGCGCGAGACGATCGCGACGCCGTGGTAGCCCTTCTGGCCGTTGAGCGCGATGTGGGTGTAGCCGAGCCGGGCGAAGCGCTTGCGCGGAAACTTGTCGTCCGGGCACTTCGTCTCCTGCAGGCAGAGCACGTCCGGCCGCTCCGCCTTGATGAACTTCGCCACCAGATCGATGCGCAGCCGCACCGAATTGATGTTCCAGGTCGAGACGGTGAGCTGCATTTCGGGTCTATGTGGACAGAGAGACCGTCATGCCTGCGCTTGTCGCGGGCATCCATGTCTTTCGCGTGACATCGACAGATAACGACGTGGATGGCCGGGACAAGCCCGGCCATGACGAAATACGGAGATCAATCCCAGGAAATTCGCCGCCTACTGGTGGCGGTCCGGATACGTGATGGCGAAGAGGTCCGGATCGGGCTTCTTGGTGGTGTCGAGATTATAGACCGCGACGGTGGTGTCGTAGCCCTGCGGGTCGGTGACGGTCCATTGGCGGAGCTGGAGGTCCTTGGCGCCGAACATCAGCATCAGCCGGCTGGTGCCGGCGATCACCTGACGCTCCTCGATCACGACCGTGATGAAGGTATCATCGGCCGACACCGAGATCAGGTTGGTGTCACGCATCAGATCGAGGTGGTCCGACAGCAGGAAGCGCAGCGGCGTCTGCGACAGCGGGTAGAGATCCTGCGTGTCGAGATTGCGATCGCGCACGACGACCGACTGGCCGTCCGCCACCACGTCGACCGGGCTCGGCGGATTGTATGCGAACCGCACCTTGCCGGGCTTCTGGATGTAGAACTGGCCTTCGGTGCGCTTGCCGTCGGGGCCGACCTGCACGAAATCGCCGACCAGCGTCTGCATGCCCGACAGGTACGAGCTGATTTTCGTGACCAGCGCCCGCTGCTTGTCGTCGAACGCGGTCGACTGGCCCGGCTGCGGCGGCGTCGCAATCGTGGCGGCATTGGGTGTGATCGGAACCGGCGGTCGCGGGGCACCTTGCGCGGGTTGTTTCTTCGGCGGCGACGGCGGCAGCGGAACATTCTCGGCCGTGGCCGCGAACGTCGCGCCGATCCACAGCGCCGCGATGAGCGCGCCTAAACCCGCCTTCCGCATGTCCATCTCCGCTGCGCCCCGAGACTCGTTTTAGCAGCTTTTCGCTAGTCGCGCCCTGTGGCGATTTCGCGACCCGATTCGTTGATCAACTATAGCGCCTTGCCGTGTTGGCGCATGTTCCGATTTGGCTTGGAACGCAGGCTAGCGGCTAGAAGGGCTTCTCTTCCTCTTCGACCAGGATCTCGCGTTTCCCCGCGTGATTGGCCTGCCCGACGATGCCTTCCTTCTCCATCCGCTCCATCAACGAGGCGGCGCGGTTGTAGCCGATCTGCAATCGGCGCTGGATATAGCTGGTCGAGGCCTTGCGGTCGCGCGTGACCACCTGCACGGCCTGGGCGTAAAGGTCGCCGCCCTCCGGCTGGCCCATGCCGGTCGCGTCGAACACGGCGCCGTCCTCGCCGTCCTCGCCCTCCTCGTCGGCCGTGACCGCCTCGAGATACTGCGGCGCGCCCTGCGTCTTGAGATGGCGCACGATCTTCTCGACCTCGTCGTCGGAGACGAACGGGCCGTGCACGCGGCTGATGCGGCCGCCGCCCGCCATGTAGAGCATGTCGCCCTGGCCGAGCAGCTGCTCGGCGCCCTGCTCGCCGAGGATCGTGCGGCTGTCGATCTTCGAGGTGACCTGGAACGAGATGCGGGTCGGGAAATTCGCCTTGATGGTGCCGGTGATGACGTCGACCGAGGGACGCTGCGTCGCCAGAATCACGTGGATGCCGGCGGCGCGTGCCATCTGGGCGAGCCGCTGGATCGCGCCCTCGATGTCCTTGCCGGCGACCATCATGAGGTCCGCCATCTCGTCGACGATCACGACCAGGTAGGGCAGGGGCTCGAGATCGAACTCCTCCTTCTCGTAGATCGCCTCGCCGGTCTCGCGGTCGTAGCCGGTGTGCACGGTGCGCGACAGGACCTCGCCCTTGGTCTTGGCGTCGGCGACGCGCGCATTGTAGCCGTCGATGTTGCGCACGCCGAGCTTCGACATCTTGCGATAGCGGTCCTCCATCTCGCGCACCGCCCATTTGAGCGCGACCACGGCCTTCTTCGGATCGGTGACGACCGGGGTGAGCAGATGCGGGATGCCGTCGTAGGCGGAGAGCTCCAGCATCTTCGGGTCGACCATGATCAGCCGGCACTGATTGGGGCCGAGCCGGTAGACCAGGCTCAGGATCATGGTGTTGATCGCGACCGACTTGCCCGAGCCGGTGGTGCCGGCGATCAGGAGATGCGGCATGCGGGCGAGGTCGACGATCACGGGCTCGCCGCCGATGGTCTTGCCGAGGCAGAGCGGCAGCTTGGCGTTCGAGTTCTCGTAGTCCTCCGTGGCCAGCAGCTCGCGCAGGTAGACGTTCTCGCGCGTCGGGTTGGGCAGCTCGATGCCGATGGCGTTGCGGCCCGAGACGACGGCGACGCGCGCCGAGACCGCGCTCATCGAGCGCGCGATGTCGTCGGCCAGCCCGATCACGCGCGACGATTTGATGCCGGGCGCGGGCTCGAGCTCGTAGAGCGTGACGACCGGGCCGGGCCGCGCATTGATGATCTCGCCGCGCACGCCGAAATCGCCGAGCACGTTCTCGAGCGACGTCGCGTTCTCCTGCAGCGCCTCCATGCTGGGCGCAAACCGCTCCTGCGCCTTGGGCGCCCCCAGCAGGTTGAGGGACGGCAGCTCGTAGCCGCTCGACGACTTGCGCGCCGGCGCCTTGGCGGCGGTGCGCACGGGCTTGGGCGGCGTCACCCGCAGCGATCCGCGCGGCGCTTCGTTTTCGCCACCCTCTTCGTCGCCTTCCTGATCGTCAGGGGTCGGCGCCGCATTCGTGGGCGGCAAGATGCGCGGCTCGACCCGCGGCTTCGGCGCCTTGCGGGCCTGCGCCGTGGCGCTCCGGCGCGCGAACAGGCTCGCGATGCCGCGTGTGATCGCGGCGCGCAGGCTCAGGACGCCGTGCCCGACCCAGCCGAGCGCAATCTCGATCGGGCTCTCGCCCGCGTCGTCCTCGTCCTCCTCATCGGCGACGTCGTCGGCATCGGCCGGCGCATGGAGCCCGACCCCGCAGGCGGTGACGACCAGGACGAAAGCCGCGCAGCCGAGCGCGAGCGCGATGATGAGGCGCGGCATGCCGCTCAGAACCCCGCCCGCGAACCATGCCGGCAGCCGCAGCAGCGTATCGCCGATCACGCCGCCGAGCCCGGTCGGCAGCGGCCACGTGTGCGGCCGCGTGAGGCAAGCCAGGAAGCCGGCCGCCAGCAACGCACCGACGAACCACAGCACAAGCCGCAACCGCATGCGGTCGAGCCG